>NZ_JBSWSY010000002.1:7500-3442500 GCF_056158265.1 Halobacillus sp. AWM4_238 | reverse complement strand
GGTACGGGCACCTCTTTCCTCACTAGAGGATTTTCTTGGCAGTGTGAACTCAGGAGCTTCGGTACTTTATTTCCCTCCCCATCACAGCTTGACGTTGCCGGACGGATTTGCCTATCCGACCGTCTCACTGCTTGGACGCGCACATCCAGTGGCGCGCTCTCCTTATCCTCCTGCGTCCCCCCGTCGTTCAAACGGAAAGGAGGTGGTACAGGAATATCAACCTGTTGTCCATCGCCTACGCCTTTCGGCCTCGGCTTAGGTCCCGACTAACCCTGAGAGGACGAGCCTTCCTCAGGAAACCTTAGGCATTCGGTGAAAGAGATTCTCACTCTTTTTTCGCTACTCATACCGGCATTCTCACTTCTAAGCGCTCCACCAGTCCTTACGGTCTGACTTCACAGCCCTTAGAACGCTCTCCTACCACTGATCATAAGATCAATCCGCAGCTTCGGTGGTGTGTTTAGCCCCGGTACATTTTCGGCGCAGAGTCACTCGACCAGTGAGCTATTACGCACTCTTTGAATGATGGCTGCTTCTAAGCCAACATCCTGGTTGTCTAAGCAACTCCACATCCTTTTCCACTTAACACACACTTTGGGACCTTAGCTGGCGGTCTGGGCTGTTTCCCTCTCGACCATGAACCTTATCACCCACGGTCTGACTCCCAGAACAAAGTCTATGGCATTCGGAGTTTGACTGAATTCGGTAACCCGATAGGGGCCCCTCGTCCAATCAGTGCTCTACCTCCATGACTTTCTATTCTGAGGCTAGCCCTAAAGCTATTTCGGAGAGAACCAGCTATCTCCGTGTTCGATTGGCATTTCACCCCTACCCACACCTCATCCCCGTAATTTTCAACTTACGTGGGTTCGGGCCTCCAGTCAGTGTTACCTGACCTTCACCCTGGACATGGGTAGATCACACGGTTTCGGGTCTACGACCGCATACTCACTCGCCCTATTCAGACTCGCTTTCGCTGCGGCTCCGCTTCTACTGCTTAACCTCGCATACGGTCGTAACTCGCCGGTTCATTCTACAAAAGGCACGCCGTCACCCATTAACGGGCTCCGACTACTTGTAGGCACACGGTTTCAGGTTCTCTTTCACTCCCCTTCCGGGGTGCTTTTCACCTTTCCCTCACGGTACTGGTTCACTATCGGTCACTAGGGAGTATTTAGCCTTGGGAGATGGTCCTCCCGGATTCCGACGGAATTCCTCGTGTTCCGCCGTACTCAGGATCCACTCCGGAGGGAGAAAGATTTCGACTACAGGGCTGTTACCTGCTCTGGCTGACCTTTCCAGATCGATTCGTCTATCTTCCTCCTTGGTAACTCCAATGGAGTGTCCTACAACCCCAGAAAGCAAGCTTTCTGGTTTGGGCTGATTCCGTTTCGCTCGCCGCTACTCAGGAAATCGCGTTTGCTTTCTCTTCCTCCGGGTACTTAGATGTTTCAGTTCCCCGGGTGTGCCTGCCTATACCTATGTATTCAGTATAGGATACTGTTCCATTACGAACAGTGGGTTTCCCCATTCGGAAATCTCCGGGTCAAAGCCTACTTACGGCTCGCCGGAGCATATCGGTGTTAGTCCCGTCCTTCATCGGCTCCTAGTACCAAGGCATCCACCGTGCGCCCTTATTCACTTAACTATCGTCGTGAAAAGACGTTTACAATTTCAATTAGATGTCTTGTCATCAAATGTCTCATCGTTAGATGAAGACAATGATTCCTTATCCAGTTTTCAAGGTTCACAAGTTGAAAGATCGTTTGATCTCTCAAAACTGAACAACCAACACAGTACGTTTCCGTTATATCCTTAGAAAGGAGGTGATCCAGCCGCACCTTCCGATACGGCTACCTTGTTACGACTTCACCCCAATCATTGGCCCCACCTTCGGCGGCTGGCTCCAAAAAGGTTACCTCACCGACTTCGGGTGTTGCCAACTCTCGTGGTGTGACGGGCGGTGTGTACAAGGCCCGGGAACGTATTCACCGCGGCATGCTGATCCGCGATTACTAGCGATTCCGGCTTCATGCAGGCGAGTTGCAGCCTGCAATCCGAACTGAGAATGGTTTTATGGGATTTGCTACACCTCGCGGCTTCGCTGCCCTTTGTACCATCCATTGTAGCACGTGTGTAGCCCAGGTCATAAGGGGCATGATGATTTGACGTCATCCCCGCCTTCCTCCGGTTTGTCACCGGCAGTCACCTTAGAGTGCCCAACTAAATGCTGGCAACTAAGATTAGGGGTTGCGCTCGTTGCGGGACTTAACCCAACATCTCACGACACGAGCTGACGACAACCATGCACCACCTGTCACTTGGTCCCCGAAGGGAAAGCCCTATCTCTAGGGTTGGCCAAGGATGTCAAGACCTGGTAAGGTTCTTCGCGTTGCTTCGAATTAAACCACATGCTCCACCGCTTGTGCGGGCCCCCGTCAATTCCTTTGAGTTTCAGCCTTGCGGCCGTACTCCCCAGGCGGAGTGCTTAATGCGTTAACTTCAGCACTAAGGGGTGGAAGCCCCCTAACACCTAGCACTCATCGTTTACGGCGTGGACTACCAGGGTATCTAATCCTGTTTGCTACCCACGCTTTCGCACCTCAGCGTCAGAAACAGACCAGAGAGTCGCCTTCGCCACTGGTGTTCCTCCACATATCTACGCATTTCACCGCTACACGTGGAATTCCACTCTCCTCTTCTGTCCTCAAGTTCCCCAGTTTCCAATGACCCTCCACGGTTGAGCCGTGGGCTTTCACATCAGACTTAAGGAACCGCCTGCGCGCGCTTTACGCCCAATAATTCCGGACAACGCTTGCCCCCTACGTATTACCGCGGCTGCTGGCACGTAGTTAGCCGGGGCTTCCTCGTTAGGTACCGTCAAGGTACCGCTCTATTGGCACGGTACTTGTTCTTCCCTAACAACAGAACTTTACGATCCGAAGACCTTCATCGTTCACGCGGCGTTGCTCCGTCAGACTTTCGTCCATTGCGGAAGATTCCCTACTGCTGCCTCCCGTAGGAGTCTGGGCCGTGTCTCAGTCCCAGTGTGGCCGATCACCCTCTCAGGTCGGCTACGCATCGTCGCCTTGGTGAGCCGTTACCTCACCAACTAGCTAATGCGCCGCGGGCCCATCTGTAAGTGATAGCAAGAAGCCATCTTTCAACTTTCCTTCATGCGAAAGAAAGTATTACCCGGCATTAGCCCCGGTTTCCCGGGGTTATTCCGATCTTACAGGCAGGTTGCCCACGTGTTACTCACCCGTCCGCCGCTCGTTCCACGAGCTTCACCCCGAAGGGATCCACTCGCTTCCCGCGCTCGACTTGCATGTATTAGGCACGCCGCCAGCGTTCGTCCTGAGCCAGGATCAAACTCTCCATAAAAGTTAAGTTTGACTTGCTCATTTGCACACCGAATGTGCTTTGTTTCAAATTCCTTCTATAAAGAAGAAATGTTTTGACGTACTGGTTGGTTCGTTCAGTTTTCAAAGATCAAATGAATCATGGTGGGCCTGAGTGGACTTGAACCACCGACCTCACGCTTATCAGGCGTGCGCTCTAACCAACTGAGCTACAGGCCCCGATGACATTCAATAAAATGGAGCGGGTGAAGGGAATCGAACCCTCATCATCAGCTTGGAAGGCTGAGGTTTTACCACTAAACTACACCCGCAAGTGTATCAAATTGTTATTTAGGATTTCGATGGTCGGGAAGACAGGATTCGAACCTGCGACCCCTTGGTCCCAAACCAAGTGCTCTACCAAGCTGAGCTACTTCCCGTTAATGGCGCGCCCGAGAGGAGTCGAACCCCTAACCTTCTGATCCGTAGTCAGACGCTCTATCCAATTGAGCTACGGGCGCATTAAAAAAGCGACATTTATTATCTTAACATCTTTTGTGTGTTGACGCAAGTACTTTTTTTAAAAAAGTTGGTGCGGCCGAGAGGACTTGAACCTCCACGGGATTACCTCCCACTAGGCCCTCAACCTAGCGCGTCTGCCGATTCCGCCACGACCGCAAAATTGCTGTAGTAAACAATGGGATGCTGATCATGATAATTGGATAATGCGGGTGGAGGGACTTGAACCCCCACGCCGTGAAGCACTAGATCCTAAATCTAGCGTGTCTGCCAATTCCACCACACCCGCATAATAAATGGTGAGCCATGAAGGATTCGAACCTTCGACCCTCTGATTAAAAGTCAGATGCTCTACCAGCTGAGCTAATGGCTCCTTTTAAAGGAATCTGTAACACTCAATGACGTTGTTGTTTTTTGAAGCACAAGAAACATCATATAACTTATTCAGCTTTTTGTCAACTCTTTTTTGAAAAGAAAATGGCTGGGCCAGCTGGATTCGAACCAGCGCATGACGGTACCAAAAACCGTTGCCTTACCGCTTGGCTATGGCCCAAAAAGAGTGGCGGTCCGGACGGGACTCGAACCCGCGACCTCCTGCGTGACAGGCAGGCATTCTAACCAACTGAACTACCGGACCTCTATAAGGTTAAGTGACCCGTACGGGATTCGAACCCGTGTTACCGCCGTGAAAGGGCGGTGTCTTAACCACTTGACCAACGGGCCAAAAATAAATGGCGGAGAAGGAGGGATTTGAACCCTCGCGCCGCTTACGCGACCTACACCCTTAGCAGGGGCGCCTCTTCAGCCACTTGAGTACTTCTCCGTGATGGCTCCAACGGTAGGATTCGAACCTACGACCGATCGGTTAACAGCCGATTGCTCTACCACTGAGCTACGTTGGAATAGTTCGTAATGTCCGTTGCTGTTTATCAGCGACGTTTTATATCTTATAACATTTTGTCCGCGGTGTCAAACCTTTTTTTCATGAATATTTAAGTCGTTTTTCATGTGTTTTTGGCTTGTTTTGTTAGGACTTACCTAATTTAACATGTGGTGAATCTTTCGTCAATGGAAAATTTACTTCTTTTTTATATTGCCTTTACATTTCCCACAACCGAAGCGTTTCGTGTCCACCCTTCTTTTCCGCTTGTATGTTTGTCCGCATTTTGTACAAACATAGTGGTGGAAGTTCCCTCTTTTTTCAGAAGGTAAAGGTGAACAATGTCTTGGGGAACCTGTTTCTTTTAATAATGCCTTGAACTCAGGATCACGATGCCCAAAACCTTTCCCTTCAATATGAAGGTGATAATGACAAAGTTCATGTTTAATGATGCCTTCTAATTCGACACCATCTAATTCTACTATATACTTCGGATTGATTTCAATCACTTTTTTAGAAGGAATGTATCTTCCTCCTGTCGTCCGAAGACGAGAATTGAAGTATACATCATGAGCAAAAGGCTTGTCAAAATGTTTTTTTGATAATTCGTCTGTCCATTGCTGCAATTCCTGATCTGTCATAGGAACACCTCCCTTGTCTTTTGCATACTGTATCATAAGAATGAAAAAAGTTGAATATGAAGGAGATGACTTCTTATGCCCTCCTGGTTGAAGAACCAAATGACAAAAGCATTCTTGAACAAAGACAAATATCAGATAAAAATGCTGAATCAATGCTGGTATTACTATCAGCATCTACACAAATAAAAAACTACCCGGAAAGAATCTCTCTCCAGGCAGTTTCATATAGAATCACCCTTGATTGATCATGGTCAAAGCAATCCTCTGTTTTTGTACATCCACTTGATCCACCCAAACGGTAACAACGTCCCCTACCGCTACTACGTCCATGGGGTGTTTTACAAACTTGTTGGCAAGCTTTGAGATATGGACAAGCCCATCTTGTTTCACACCAATATCTACGAAAGCACCGAAGTCCACAACATTTCTTACAGTTCCTTCCATCTCCATCCCCTGCTCTAAATCTTCCATTGAAAGAACATTTGTTTTCAACAATGGCTTAGGCAGGTCATCCCTTGGGTCCCGGCCAGGTTGAACGAGTGATTTCACAATATCCTGCAGTGTCAGTTCACCAATGTCCAGCTGTTCAGCTACCGAAGATATGTCCACATTTTTCAATTCTTCTGCTAATTGATCCGTTCCGATATCTCCCGTGGTAAATCCGAATTTCTTCAAAAGTTCCCTTGTCGCTTTGTAACTCTCCGGGTGGATCGGAGTGCGATCAAGAGGTTCTTTCCCATCTAGTATTCGCAAGAAACCAATACTTTGCTCAAATGTCTTTGCACCTAAGCGCGGAATATCTTTGAGTTCGGATCGCTTTGTAAACTTTCCAAGCTCCTCTCTCTTTTTCACTACATTGTTCGCAACCGTTTTACTTAGCCCAGATACATATTGCAATAAAGATGAGGATGCTGTATTCACATTCACTCCTACCTGGTTTACCGCCGTCTCAACAACGAACGTCAACGATTCATTCAGTTTTTTCTGAGTTACATCATGCTGGTATTGACCAACACCGATTGATTTTGGATCGATTTTCACGAGCTCTGCCAGTGGGTCTTGGACACGACGTGCTATAGATACTGCACTTCGTTCTTCTACTTGGAAATCAGGAAATTCTTCACGTGCAAGTTTCGACGCTGAGTACACGCTGGCCCCAGCTTCATTCACGATCATATAAGAGGCTTTCAGTTGATGCTTTTGGATCATATCTGCAATAAACTGTTCCGTTTCTCTGGAAGCTGTACCATTACCGATAGCCATTAGCTCAATGTCATACTGATCCATAAAGGAAAGGATCTTTTTCTCCGCTCCTGCCGTATCGTTCTTAGGTGCTGTTGGATAGATGACTCCAATATCCAACACCTTGCCGGTTTCGTCCACGACGGCAAGTTTACAACCAGTACGGTAGGCAGGGTCTACACCGAGAACCACTTTCCCTTTCAAAGGAGGCTGGAGTAAAAGGTTTCGCAAGTTACTTGAGAAAACTTCAATTGCCTGCTCCTCTGCCTGTTCGGATAATGCCCCCCGGATCTCTCTTTCAACAGATGGCTGAATTAATCGTTTATAACTGTCTTGGATCGCTTCTTCCAAAATAGAACGGATTCTTCCAACGGTGTGGCGTTTAATGACATTCCTCTCCAGGAATTGAACAATAGCTTCCTCTGGAGGCTGAACAGACACTTTAATGACCTCTTCTTTCTCCCCACGGTTAAGAGCAAGCACACGGTGGGAAACGATAGACCGAACAGGTTCTTGGTAATCATAATACATTTCAAAAATGCCCTTTTCGTCTTTATCTGCTTTCTTTTCAGAGGAAGAGATGACACCTTTGTCGTGTGTTTGCTTTCTAATCTTCTCTCGATATGTAGGGTCATCTGAAATCCATTCGGCAATAATATCGTTCACACCTGCCTGGACATCTTCAACTGTATTCAATTCGTGTTCATCAGAAAAGAAGTCTTTGGCTTCTGTCTCAAAGTCAATGTTCTGTTGTTCCCAAACTTGAATCGCGAGAGGCTCCAGCCCTTTTTCCTTGGCAACTGTTGCTCTTGTACGACGCTTTTGCTTATAAGGTCGGTACAAGTCTTCCACCTTTTGCAATTTTTCAGCGGATTCAATTTGATGGCGTAAGTCTTCCGTCAGTTTGCCCTGTTCATCAATGAGGCGAATGACTTCTTCCTTCCGTTGAACAAGATTCGATACGTAGTTCCATTGATCTTCAATTTCTTTGATTTGTACTTCATCCAATCCACCTGTCAGTTCTTTTCTGTAACGGGCGATAAACGGAACGGTATTTCCTTCTTCAAGCAGTTCAATCACTTGCTTGATTGTCTGATCTTTCAATTTCGTCTGTTTAGCTACGAGCTTCATAAGCTCGGTATTTTTATTTGCTTCACTCAACAAAATGACCTCCTTCAATGACGTCTCATCCATTGTATCAAATTTAAAAATAGAATACTTAAAGACTCCGCGCGTTGCATCTATGTATTTAATTAAAGCTCCCTTTTCTTGAAGACTCAGTTTCGAGGCGTTTGTAAGAATTTAGGGGCTCCGGGAAACCGTTCGCTTTCCATGGGGCGGGCGGTGAACCTCCTCAGGCTACGCCTTCCGGGGTCTCACCTGTCCCACACGTCCCATAGGAGTCTCACCGTTTCCCTCCGCCCCTTGACCATAAGAGGATCTCGAAACTATTTCCTGGTTAAGCTGCTTTACCTACAAAGAGTGGAGGATGTTAACTTCCATGGACTATTCTGGATATGAAGCGTGGTATAGAGCTCATTATGCCTACAACACCAATGTAGTAAAGGAAACTCTTCCCTCCTACGCGGGCATTAAACGCTATGTATCGAGCTTTTATGCCCTGAATACCCGACATAAAGAGGTTGTTATTCTCCTCTTTATTCATTAATATAATTTTCCAGAAGTGATTTCGAGAGACTTCCATGGCAAAGGGGCGGAGGGGAATGGGGAGACTCCTGCGGGAAAAAGTGCATGGTGAGACCCCACAGGACGCAATCCGAGGAGGCTCACCGCGCTCCCGCGGAAAGCGAGTCATTCCCCGAAGCCCCCATCCACTCAACAAAAGTCTCGAAATCAAGTCTTCCACAATCCTGCCATTTACTTTAATAAAATAAGACGATCGTTCAGACAAAAACAATAAAACCCTTCATTCTACCTGTTGGTTTGAATGAAGGGTTTTAATTATAAGCTATAGCAATCAGTGTAATATCGTCATCACGTGATTGACCGTATAATTCTTTATAGTGTTGAGTAATTTGCTCAACGTCTTTGGAATGAGTAAACTTTGAAGACAGACGACGGTCATTGACTCCGTCTGAAAACATAAGAAACACCATCCCTTTCTGCACAGTCCCACGAGAGATTCTGAGCCTTCGTGGATATCCTGATAGGTAACCAGCAAGTGGAATGTTTCGATTGCGTTTTCCATCAGGATCCACGGTGATGACTCCGATGTTACCAATCGATGAATAAGAGTAGGTAAGAGCTTTAAAATCTATCTTTAAAATCCCGAGAACAACTCCTCGTTTCCCTACCAACACTTCATTGCATTTTTTTACAAGGGCTTCTAATGTTAGATCAGGATGTTCCTCTATCACTTCCATAACCGCCTTGGATGATTCGCGGGCCATTTCGCCACTTCCGAGACCGTCGGCAAGCGCACAAAGGAATGAATCCTCTGTTTCCTTATAGAAATAGCTATCTCCGCAATAATAATTCCCTTTTTTGGCTTTTTGGAAAATTGATAAGTCCACCCGTTTATTCTCCTTTTCCACTAGAATACCTCGACAGACTCAGACTGCAAGGCTTCTCTCAGCTTCCTCAATGCTCTCCTCTGCAAACGGGATACGTGCATTTGGGAAATTCCCAATCGTTCACCTGTATCTTTTTGACTCATATTTTCAAAGTACGTGCATTGCAGGATTTCCTGTTCACGTTCGCTGAGAATCGGCAGAATCTTCTCTAGAAGCATTCTCTGATCAATGTTGGAATAGCCGTCTTCCTGGTTTCCAATTAAATCAAGAATAGTGACGGTACTTCCATCAGAATCTGCTTCAATTTTACGGTCAACAGAAAGAGCTTTGTAACTTTTGCCCATTTCCATCGTCTCCAGAACATCTTCTTCCGATACTTCTAACTCATCCGCGATTTCTTTAACGGATGGAGAGCGCTGCAGTGTATTCGTCAGCTCTTCCGATACTTTCTTGATTTTAGGCCCAAGCTCTTTAATTCTACGAGGGACGTGGACGCTCCATGTTTTGTCACGAATGAAGCGTTTGATTTCCCCAATGATCGTAGGAATGGCAAACGACTCAAAAGACTTTCCGAATTCGGCATCATACCTTCTGATAGCCGCTAACAATCCAAGCATGCCGACTTGAACCAAGTCTTCATGGATGGTGCTGTTTTTTGAGTATTTACGAGCAATGGATTCTACAAGATCCTTATATACGAGAACGACCTTCTCCTGAATCTCTTCATCTCTTGGATTTTCTTGTAGATGGGCGATCCATTCATATACTTCTTCATTGTGGTGTTGTGATTTGGTCGCCATCTTGACCCACCCCGGTTTCATGGAGATATTTTGTCATAAGGACAATGACTCCATATTTGCTATTGATTTCAACTTTGTCCATCAGAGCGTCAATGAGAAACAGGCCAAAGCCTCCTTCACGCAGTTCTTCAATATCATCATCCTGCTTGTAAGGACCGATATCCTCCTTGATCTCACCAAGGTTAAAGCTTCCACCGTGGTCAGCAACCATGACTTCAAGTCTGTCCTGATAAACACCGAAACCGATGGTGATTTCACCCTCCCCTGTTTCTTTGTAGGCATGTTTTACACCATTGGTAATGGCCTCTGAAATGGCTACTTTCAAATCTTCAATATCTTCATAAGTGAATCCCATCCGGTTGGCAATCCCTGATATGCTCAGGCGCACAACACCAATGTATTCCGCTTTGGCAGGTATCTTCACTTCAACAAAATCAAATGGTTCCATGTTTACATTCCACCTTGCACTGTAGACTCGATGTTCATGATTTCAGTCAATCCCGTAATCTTGAAGAGACGGTAAACACGGTCCTGCATATGGACAAGGCGCATCTTCGATTCATGCTCCTTCGTCGATTTCAATGCACTAATGAATACACCAAGACCTGTGGAATCCATGTAATTCACATCTTGAAAATCCACTTCTACCACCTGGCCTTTTTCTTTCGTCAACGGCAGCAATGTATCCTTTAATTTGGGTGCTGTGAATGCGTCCACCTCTCCGGTAAGAACGACATTTGAAACCCCTTCATTGTTCGTAACATCTATAGATAAATTCATCATAATCCCTCCCAATGTTTCCTAAAAAAACGCGTTACATGATCTGTACCCTTCATGATCATTCATTAAACGTTTCTTCGTAAAATAATCAGTGTGAAATCATCTCTCAGCTGGAAGTCCTGCAGACGCTCAAAATGTTTATACACTTGATCCACAATTCCCTGTGCCGGAAGATGGGAATACTGTTTGATGACATGTAGGATCTCTTCCTGATCGATGAAACGGTCTCCTTGCCTGCATTCGGTTACACCGTCAGTCAGAAGGATAATCATATCTCCCTTTTCTACTTTCTTTTCATACTGCTTATACGTAACCTCAGGGGATACACCCAGGACGAGTCCTGGCACATCGATTTCTTCAAACTCATCACGATCTTTATGATAATAATAACCTGGTTCATGACCGGCTGACGAAAAAGTGAACGTATGCTCGTTCGAATTATACAAGCCATAGAACATTGTAATGAACATGCTGGCATCCACGTTTCGCTCGACTACCCGGTTTAAACTGCCCAGAATGACACTAGGGTCTGTCCGCATACCTGAAAAACTGTCCATCGAATATTTGATCATGGACATACAGAGAGCAGCAGGGACACCTTTACCTATGACATCGGCTACAGCGATCCCAAGGCTGCCTTTCCCGTCATGGACGAAGTGGTGATAGTCTCCATTCATTTGCTTCGCAGGTACGCTCAAAGCCCCGACATCAATATCAGCTAAATCCGGTTTCACTGTCGACAGTAACGTCTTTTGCATATTGGCAGCGACAGAAATTTCCGATTTAAGCTCAAGCTGCTTTTCCCTCAGCGTCTGATACTCCTGATAGGCCAATCCATAAGAGATCATCGTCTCGAGAAGAAAGTTCATCGATGACTGAATATACTCCGGCATATCCGGGTATATCTCTTGTAGCGATTGGATATGAACATTAATGATCTCTTCAGGGGATATGTTCTGCTGCATGGAGTGCTTACTAAACTGTTCCGCTTGATATAGAGCTTGCTCATCCTGGGTTTTTATATACTCTTGCAATAGTTCTTTATAATTTTCTAAATCGAGCTTCAATGTGTCCATCACTTATTACCTCCTCTAACGGAGCCATTTGACGACAGTGATTTCCGTACCTTCTCCTTCTTGAGATACGATATCAAAGTCATCCATTAACCGTTTAACACCCGGCAGCCCTGCTCCGAGCCCTCCTGATGTCGTGAAACCGTCTTCCATAACTTGGCTGATATCTTTGATTCCAGGTCCTTCATCTGAAGCCACAATCCGAATCCCCTTTTTGTTCATATCTTCCAAGGCTTCGAAACAGACTCGTCCTGTTCCTGCATATAAATAAATGTTCCGTGCCAGTTCGGAAATGGCCGTGGCAATCCTTGCTTGATCGACAGTCCCGAAGCCGATCTTTCTGGATATATCTCGCCCAAGTTGCCTGGCTCCGACGATGTCCCACTCCTTCTTAATATTGACACAGGATTGAAAGTCCATAATCACTCCTCCAATTCCTGGCGAAGTTTGATCAATCCTTGTTCTAGATCTAACGCTGTCGGGACATCTTGCATGTGTATACCTAGGTCAATAAGAGTCATAGCGACTGCCGGCTGGATTCCCGTCAAAACAACTTTGGCCCCCATCAAATCCGACATCGTGACAACGTCTCCCAGTACTTTAGCAATGAAAGAATCGATAATATCAACGGATGTCAAATCAATGACGACACCTGTCGCTCCGCTCTCATGAATTTTGCTCAGAAGATCTTCCTGGAACTGAATGGCCGTTTGGTCATCCAAGTCGATTTGTATGGAAATGAGTAAATAGTTATGAAGCTTTAAAATAGGTATCCTCATGTTTTCACTCCCTATCTAGTGAATCAATTAGTTTTTCGATGTCTGCGTCATTGTTCTGGGTCTCTTCAATACGACGATTTGTTAATTCTAATGCTGTTTGGAACCCTTTCCGCAATGAACTCTTCGTAGGGAACTTCCCTAAATCGATTCCGAGGTTCACAATCGTCTGAGCAATTTCCGGACGGATTCCTACTAAAATGCACCGAGAACCGATCAGTCGCACAGCCTCAGCCGCCTGGATAATGTGGTGGGCAACCATCGTATCAACGACCGGAACACCTGTAATATCAATCAAAACAACTTCAGCGTTATGTTTGATCACTCCGTCCAACAGGTTTTCCATGATTAATTTTGCCCTCTCCGTGTCGATGGTTCCGATCAGAGGCATGATCGTGATATTTTCCATCACAGGAATCAAAGGTGCAGAAAGCTCTTGAAGAGCCACTCTTTGCAAGGAAACGATGTGCTCCCAGCTTCCTGAATATTCGTTGACAAGACGGTTGATAATCGGGTCGACCCATCCATCTACCCTTCGAAGGACTTCCGAAAAGTAGTCCGAGTCGATTTTTTCCGATTGTTTCAGGATGAAATCTGTTACGACCCGGCGAAAGACTTGCATCCCATCCGTCAAATAACTCAACGGCCACCCGAGATTAATCAAGCGTTCAGAGAAATCATCCAAATCAGAAGATAACCCCTGCTTCTCAATACTGGAAAAGATCACGTTGACAAATTCACGGTTTGTACTTTCGAACATCTCATCAGAAATCGTCGATGTATAATCATTCTTCTTATGGGTGTTGACTTCCTCTAACCACATTTTAACAATGTCATCACTGTGCTCTACTACTACATTTTTCAAACGTTCATCCATTATCTAAACCTCCGCCTCATAACCCTCTATTGTTCGTCCTTATGCTATTTGAATATAATGTTATCAGAAAAAGACTTTCTTTCACACCTTTTACCCCCTTGCGATCTTCAGGGCAGTATCCACGTCGCTTACACATGAGTATCCTTCCCAAACCCTTCGCAAAATTACAAGTCTATCCTATAAAAATCCGCAAATAAAAAAACACGCCAACAACGATTCCCTCTCTACTTCCATTATAAACTACAAAACCAAAAAAAAATAAAGTTACCCTTGAAAGGGAAACTTTATTTTTCATCCACGACGTGATTTCCGATTAAAAGTCGATCAAACCGAGGCTGATCTGCAAGGCTTTATTCACCTGCTGCATCATCGGTTCGTCAAGTTGAGTAATCTTATCGGTCAAACGCTGCTTGTCAATCGTTCTGATTTGTTCCAGTAGGATCACAGAATTTCGTTCGAACCCGTATTTTTCTGCATTAATTTCGACATGTGTTGGAAGTTTGGCTTTTTGTATTTGCGCTGTAATCGCGGCTACGATCACGGTAGGGCTAAAACGATTACCAATATCATTTTGAAGGACGAGTACAGGACGAACCCCGCCTTGTTCAGATCCCACAACTGGGGACAAATCAGCGAAATAAACGTCACCTCGTTTGACTATCACTGGCTTCACACCCCGCTCACTAGTTGCTCCAGGGTGTGTTCGGCCTCCTCTTCAGCTTGAAACGCTTCTGAAGCGATATTTAAATTGATTTTCGCCATTTCCATGTAGCCTCTACGCATGGATTCTCTAATATGTCGCTGTTTCTTCTCACGCAAATACATTTTCGTTGCTTGACACATGAAATCGCTCCGATCACTGTTATCGAGTTGAATGAAGCCATCCACTTCATTGAGTAGGTTATCCGGAATCCGGATGACAATCTCCTGCATGCTATCGGACAAAACCATACACCTCCACCATCTTCTCTCAAAAGAAACCAGTCAATTAGTCCACTCTAATCTTATCAAACGGGAGTGTCCATTGCAAAGGAGTGTTGGGATTTTTTCGTGAATTATGAAAGCTTTTATCCTTGCATCGGGAGAATTGTCCGGAAACAGGAGGAAGTTTCCTCACAACAAGGAGTTTCTCACTTCTACCGTTCTCCCATCTACTTGAAAAACTCTCGGCACCCTTTGGCTGATCATACAGGGAATCTCATAATTGATTGTTTCGAGATGCTCTGCTGTTTCATCGGCTGAAATCTCTTGATCCCCTTGTTTACCAATTAAGGTAACCTTTGTCCCTATAGGATATTCCTGATCCAGCCGAATCATGAATTGATCCATGCAAATTCTTCCGACAATAGGCTGACGCTTGCCGTCGACGAGCACTTCTGCTCCTTGAAGCTTTCGGATCCATCCATCCGCATAACCAAGCGGAATCGTGCCGATCCATTCTTCTTTTTCCGATGTGTACGTAGCCCCGTAACTGACGGATTCTCCGGGCTCAATTTTTTTCACATGAACCAACCGGCTCGACAAAGAAAAGGCAGGCTTTAAATCAATCGGCCGTTCTTTCTTGACGTGAGGGGAAGGGTAAAGTCCATACATACTGATGCCGAAACGGACAAAATGATCCATCCGCTCCGGGACCCTCATACTTGTCGCACTGTTACTCGTATGAATTTCGACATCTTCTGCCCAATTCCTCTTAAAATGAGAAAACATTTCGTCCCAGCGCTCTTGTTGTTTATTAAAGTAATCAAATTCATCCTCATCCGCTGTGGCAAAATGTGTGAACAAAGCTTTCAAATGAATCTCAGGGGTCTCAGCAAGAATAGTTAGGACATCTTCTAATTCCGACACGGTTCTTACACCGATGCGCCCCATTCCCGTATCGATCTTCACATGCAGTTTCAAAGGATTCGAACTCAAGAGACCCGAAGCTTTCTGCAGCCACTCTGTTTGAAAAGCCGTTAAAGCAATGTTGTTCTCCGCAGCGACTGGAGCATCCTCCGGGCGCGTCCAGCCCATGACGAGGACCGGGGCGTCAATTCCTGCCCTTCTCAGTTTCAATGCTTCATCCAGGAGTGCGACAGCAAGACTCTTCGCCCCCGCTTTCAAGGCAGCTTTCGCAACTTGCACATCCCCATGTCCATAGGCATCCGCTTTGACCACCGCACAAATGTCTGTCTCTTTTCCCAACCGTTGTTTCAATTGCTGTATATTATACTCAATTGCAGTCAAATCAATCTCTGCGATTGAATCTCGATAATACGTATCCCTTGCCACTATAACCGCTCCTCTCTCTGTATCTATTTATTATTGAATGAGAAGAAGTCGGTGTCAAATATCGTTGAAAAAGCAGGGATATTGCTTTGTTTTTATTTGTGGACTCTTAAGAAAGCAAGGACTCCTGGGAGCCTGAGGATTGGAGCTTGAGGTACATCTTCCTCATCAGATTGATGGAAGAGCAAAAAATAAAGCAGACCGTTAAGCCTGCTCCTTCCATTGTTATTTGACCATCGCAGCTGTGTTGATTGAGCTTGCGACAGCAATCATTTCATCTTGCGTCAGTTCATTGCTCGCCAGCTGGTAGGTCGTTCCATTATGGTTCCATTCCAGGCGGTTGTGTTCGAAGGCTGCAAAAACGCCATCCCAAAGCTGGACAGGATCACCGTTCACCTGAACCGAGTATTGAGCACTGGCTGCTTGAACTTCCGCTTTTTCCTGGACCAATGTGAAGTCTTTATCCCCCGCATAGGTCATAATGAATCGTTTTCCTTCTTCTGTTTTCACTTCACGCTCGTCTGCAAGTTCAGCACCGAACGTCTCTTGTGGATAAAGGACCTCCTCGAGCTCTTCCCCTTCCATGTTGGCAACAGGGGCTTCTGTCGGAGCCATGGCCATATTCTTATCAACATCAAAGTCTTCCTTCTTCATGGAATCATCCTTCGAGAAGTTTGCGAATTGGACTTCCACGAGAGCATTCATGTCCTGATCGAACACTTTCACCATTACAGGGTGGTACGTTTTCTTATCAAAATAAATCTCCTGGAACGGCAGGGTTTTGTTATTTTGATAGTTTGTCTTCGTCTTGAACACAAAGTAGTTTTCGGAAGCATTGAACTCTGCATCCGGATCGGCTTTAATGTCATTCAACAGCGAAGCATAAAGGTAAGGCTGACTGGTGTTTTGAGGCCACTCACTTTGGAACTTGAAGCTCTTGTTCAAGGCAGGCGTCAAGACATACACACCGCTGTCATTCTTTAATATGATCTGGCTTCCTTTTTCATCCTGATCATTTTGGAGCTTCACGCGGTAAAAATCATCTTTTTTATGCCAGACTTGAATGTTGTATTTCTGCTCTTCCTTTCCTGTACGCATCTTCATATTCGCTTCGGTCTTATAACCAGCCATCTCTTCCGACTGTTTTTCGAGCTTTTTGACGACATCTTCTTTCGACTGTGAGCCACAAGCTGTCAAAGCACCTAAGACGAACAAGCTGAACAACAGGATCAGAAAACGTCTTTGCATAAGACTCAACTCCTTTGTCTCTACTTAAGGACAAAGGGAACGTATGATATGGATCAAGAAGAAAATGTACGGAACGTCCGGGATAAACCTTCAATAACGTCAGAGGCGAGTAGGTCAACCTTCGAATGTCCGTCCTGCACGAGTAGATCAGCCGTCGATCCATGGAGGATGCAGCCATTGCTTAAGGCATCCATCACCGATTCTGTCTGCATCATCATGCTGAGCAGAATACCTGAAAGAACATCACCGCTTCCACCTTTAGCGAGGCCTGCATTGCCAGAGGTGTCTACCCGCTGTTCACCATCAGGACCCGTAATAATCGTGGAAGGTCCTTTGAGAACGAGGTACACGCCGTGCTTTTCAGCAAACTCTTTGGAATAGAAAAAAGGAGAATTCAAAATCTCATGGATAGAAAGACCCGTCAAGTGGGCGAACTCACCAGGGTGGGGCGTTAAAACGGTTGGAGCTTTCCTCTTTTCCAACTCCTGGAGAACACCTTTGATAAGGTACAGACCGTCGGCATCCACCAGTAATGGGGTTTCTTTTTCCTGAACCAACCGCTCCAGGACCGTTTCCTTCATAGAGGCGTGGCCCATTCCCATACCGACAGCAATGCCATCATATCCTTCTAGATCAGGAACTTGTCCTTCTTCTTCCTCTTCCACAAAAGTCGCTTCCTGCACAAACGGAGAAATCGACGGAATCGCTGCAGGGTCCGTGGATATCGCAATCAGTCCCGCACCGCTCCGCAGAGCTGCTCTTGCTGTCATAGCGACAGAACCGGGCATCAAGCGGGATCCACCGATGACCAACCCTTTTCCGTGCGATCCTTTATGCGAATGAGCATCCCGATCAGGCAAGGTCCTTTTGACATCAGACGCATCCCAAACCTTTCTTTTGTGCTCCGGAAATTGTTTGAGAGGGAGTCCGATCTCAACGACCGACCATTCACCATAGTATGGCTGTGTGTGTTGCAAAAAGGCACTCTGCTTCGGCGCTTCGATGATCGAAGTGTAATGAGCTTGAAACGCTTCAAATACGTCTTCTCCTTCATCGGCCGGCACACCAGAAGGGAGATCGACCGCAAGCCTTAAGATTGACTCCTCATTGCAGAGACGGACAATATCCGAGTAGGGCTCTTTCAGCCGCCCTTTCACACCGATCCCTAACATGGCGTCGATGCATACGTCTGCTCGACATAGAGAAGTATTCAAGTCTTCCGAACTCTTCAATAGTTTGTACGGGTGACCAGAAGCTTGGAATATCCTCTTGTGTGCTTCTGCATCTCCAGTGATCTTTGCGTCCGGAACGACTTGCCAAGCCTCCACATCGTATCCAAGGTTCAACAACGTCCTGGCAATGACGAATCCATCACCGCCATTATTGCCAGCCCCTATCAGGACGACAATCGCATGCTCTTTTTGAATGTGGCGGAGCAAGTCATACGTAACCGCTCTCCCAGCATTCTCCATGAGCATCTTCCCATCTAGTCCAGCAGCTTCCATGGCCACTCGATCCCGTTCGTACATTTCTTGTGCGGTAACAATATCCAATTCGTTCCCTCCTACCCGCATTACAATGTTATGAGACAACCTATGTAATTATGTCTGCCCTCCTATTCCCTCACTAGCACTCTTCCAAAACTACTTGAGCAATTGCATGTTCTGAACTATGACTGATGGATACCCACACATGGTAGTGGTCATAACCGTCCGCCCTCATCATCGGGGCGCCTGTCGTTTCATCTGATAGAATTTCGACGTCATGGAAACCAAGTGTTCCGATTCCCGTACCTGTGGCTTTGGCAAAAGCTTCTTTTGCTGCAAACCGCCCAGCCAAATATTCCACCTTTCTTTTTTCATTCAACGTATCGTACCGAAGTTGTTCCGCTTCAGTCAGTATTCGTTGAACAAAGCGTTCTCTTCGCTTTATACTTTGTTTAATACGATCCAATTCAATAATATCGACACCGATGCCTTTGATCACGATTCATCTTCCTTTTCATTAACAATCTATGAACAGTATACCCGAATCTTTTCACGGTAAAAAAGAATACGAGGAAGCAGCACAGATTACATTATAATAGGAGTGCCATCCCCCTTAGACACTCCCCCCTCAACCCGGGGTGCAGCATCGTGGATGTAGTGGAATGGGATGAGGGCCTGGATAAGGCTCGCCCCTCCCTTAATCTTGTACGTAAAAAGGAGATTAGTCATGTTTGTACGAACGGAGAGTTTTAAAGAATTTATACGGTTTTATCCGATTGTTTCATTTCTCGTCGGGCTTCATTTCGCCTTATGGCTGTTGATGGATTTTCTTCAGCTTGGTTTTGCGGTGGACTTGAAAGAATGGGGCATCGGGATGAACGCCCTGATTTTGAACGGAGAGTACTGGCGCCTCGTCACTCCTATTTTTTTACACGGCGACTTCACCCACGCCCTGTTCAACTCTTTTTCCCTCGTCCTCTTCGGTCCGGCCCTTGAGCAGATGCTAGGAAAAGGAAAGTTTATCATTATGTATTTATTTGCTGGCATTGCCGGCAACCTCGGCACGTTTATCGTCAATCCTGATGCCTACTATTGGCACCTCGGAGCCTCCGGAGCCATCTTCGGTATTTTTGGCGTTTATCTATTTATGGTCATGAATCGGAAGCACTTGATTGATACAGCTAACTCGCAAATCATCCTCGCCATCTTTGCCATCGGCTTATTCATGACGTTTGCAAGGCCAAACATCAACATTTACGGCCACCTATTCGGGCTGATCGGCGGATTCGCCATTGCACCTGCCATATTGAAAAACGCCCAACGCTTTTCTTTATGGCAAGTCCGCACGCGTCATTCACGTTCGGATAGTGATGAGATCGCTTTTGACCCGAATCGATGGCAGAAAAGAAAATACGGGAGGAAGAACACAGGGAAGTATATTTTCTGGGGCATCATCATCTTCCTTGCCTTGTTTGCACTTGTAAACCGCATGTAACGGCTTCACCCCTTGGGGTGGAGTCTTTTTTATAGCTCGCCTCCTGAAGCCTCATGATCTGCTGGCTGTTCCCGAAGTCACCGATAAAAGTGGTGAAGTCACTGATAAATAGTCAAAACCAACCGATAACTGCTGAAAACTCACCGATAAAATTCCGAACGACCACATAAAAGAATAATCTCCTTTGGAAGCAAAAAAAGTCAGCCCTCATACCGAGGACTGACTTTTTCAATAGCCTTATTTAGCTACGGCCTTTGCTTTGGTAACTGCCGCGCTTGCTTCCGCCTTTGCCGCTGAAGTTGCGGTTGCGGGATTTGTTTTTGTTGTTGAAGTTGCGCTTGCCGCCTCCGCCTTTGCGGTAGCCGCCTTTTTTCTTACTCTTGTCACGCTGGGCGTTTTTCACGCTAATTGGTTGAACTGAAGACAAACGAACAGGTACTTCACTGCGTTCTTTTGTCATCATTTTCAGTGCAGCTGCAACAAGGTCTGTAGACTCATACTGTTCAAGCAGTTCGTTAGCTGCCTGCTTGTAGTTATTCAAGTCGTTGTTTGCGACCGTTTCTGCCAGCTTCTCAACCGCTACTTTTTGCTGACCGCGTGCTGCTTCTTCAGAAGATGGAACTTTCAAGCGCTCCACTTTCTTCTTCGTGATCTTCTCAATCAAATGAAGCTGATCTTTTTCACGTGGCGTCACAAAGGAAATGGACTTCCCTTTACGGCCGGCACGTCCTGTACGACCGATACGGTGAACATAGCTTTCTGGATCCTGCGGAATATCAAAGTTGTACACGTGAGATACATCGGAAATGTCCAATCCACGTGCCGCAACGTCTGTTGCAACAAGGATCTCGATGCGCCCGCGTTTGAACTTGTTCAACGTGGACATACGCTTCCCTTGCGTCAAGTCACCATGGATACCTTCCGCACTGAAACCGCGTGCTTGAAGCCCGTCAGCTACTTCATCAACACGACGCTTCGTACGACCGAAAACGATCGCTAGTGCAGGGTCGTGGATATCAAGAAGACGTGTCAGTGTATCGAATTTGTGCTTCTCAGGAATTTCTACGAAGAACTGCTCGATGTTTTCCACCGTCATTTCTTTCGCTTTCACTTTTACTTCTTCCGGGTTGTTCATCAATGTCGTTGCAATGTCGCGGATTTCTTTCGGCATCGTTGCAGAGAAAAGAAGCGTTTGGCGCTCTTCCGGCAATGCTTTCAAGATATCGCGGATATCATCGATGAAGCCCATGTTTAGCATTTCATCCGCTTCATCAAGTACGGCAGTGTGAACTTCTTCCAACTTGATCGTTTTACGACGGATGTGATCCAGCAAACGTCCTGGTGTTGCTACGACGATGTGGTTGTTTTTCAGGGCACGGATTTGGCGCTCCATGTTGGATCCACCATAGATCGGCAGGACACGAATGCCTTTTCCTTTACCTAGACGGTTAAGCTCCTCTGCTACTTGAATAGCCAGTTCCCTTGTCGGGGCGATGACAAGTCCTTGAACGGCTTTCACTTGCTTGTTGATTTTTTCGAGCATTGGAATACCGAATGCAGCCGTTTTTCCCGTACCTGTCTGAGCTTGACCAATGACATCTTTCCCTTCTAGTCCTAGAGGGATCGTTTGTTCTTGTATTGGTGTTGTTTCCTCAAAACCCATTACGTCTAATGATTTTAGGATAGGTTTTGATAATCCTAGTGATTGAAATGTTGTCACAGTAATTTCATACTCCTTTATTGTTAAATCTTCTACCTATATACATGTAAAAAAAGCCTTCTGCCACAGGAAACGGGAGAGGCTTCTCTGGTATCTGCCTGATAGATTCATTCATCATAACACATATAACATAGTTAATTCTACACATTTCGGCTATGCTTTTCAATCGTAATAATGATAAAATGAGGAAAAACTGACGATACCAGAGGAGGGCTCACTTGGAAAAGCCTCCAGTTCAACCATATATTATTTTGTTTATTGGCGTCCTTTCCATTTCCACTTCCGCGATTTTCGTCAAACTCGCAGGAGATGCACCGGCTGCGATCATCGCTTTTTACCGTCTTGTCATTGCGGTCGGAATTATGGCTCCTTATGTATTATGGAAACATTTCGATGAAATAAAACAAACAAATAAGAAAGATTGGATACTCGCGATATTCTCAGGTGTTTTCCTCGCCTTCCACTTTATATTGTGGTTTGAGTCCTTGGATTATACGACTGTCGCAAGTTCCGTTGTCCTGGTTTCCCTCCAGCCGGTCTTTGCCTTTATGGGAACTTACCTCTTTTTTAAAGAGCGCTTCACAATCGGAGCCATTCTGAGCCTTGTCATTACATTGACAGGAAGTGTCATCATCGGATGGGGTGACTTGCAGATCAGCGGTATGGCTTTATTTGGTGACGTGCTGGCCATGTTTGGTGCTATCACCGTTACTGGTTACTTCCTGCTTGGTCAGAACCTACGTAAACGGCAGTCCATCATGACTTATACGTTCATTGCGTACGGAATGGCAGCGGTCACACTACTCCTTTATAACCTGGCACTCGGCTATTCGTTTACCGGTTACAGTGGAAATCAGTGGCTTATTTTCTTAGGTCTCGCGATCATCCCGACGTTCTTCGGCCATACCCTGTTCAACTGGACATTGAAATGGATAAGCACCTCAACAATCTCCATGGCTGTACTCGTCGAACCGATTGGGGCTTCGATTTTAGCCTATTGGATTTTAGATGAATGGATCACATGGACACAGTGGCTCGGAGGATCGATTGTGATTTTCGGTCTGATGATGTTTATATTGAGCACGATGAAAAAGGTGAAACCGAAATTCACTCATGAAACAGACCCTCGATAGACCGATAAGTTTGATATAATACGGAATAAGTATGGGGCTTCCCAAAAGTACGATGAATTTAAGAGAGCAGGTGAAGAAATGACGATACAACTGATTATAGATGGAGGCGGCGATCTGCCTCATGGAATGATGGAGGAACATAAGATCCATTATGTACCGCTAAACTTACACTTCGGAGACGAACATTTTAAAACAGGTGAAACGATTGATCTGCCTACGTTTTACGAAAAATTAAGACAGTCCGAGGAACTCCCTCGTTCTTCTTCTCCAAGCCCGAACGATTTTTACGAAAAATACAAACAAATCGACGCAGGCGATGAAATTCTTGTGCTTGCCCTTACCCAAGGTTTGAGCAGCACATATGAGAGTGCTGTCATGGGCAAAGACATGCTCCTTGAGGAAGAACCCGATCGTAAAATTGCTGTTCTTAATACGAAGACAGCCTCTTGCGGCATTGCATTGCTCGTGAATGAAGCGACGGCTCGCATGGATGAAGGCTACAATTTCGAGCAGCTCGTTTCCCATATGGAAGAACGAATTGAGAAGACAACGACGCTTTTCATTTTGAAGACGTTGGAAAATGTCATTAAAGGCGGACGACTGGATAAGGTCAAAGGAGCCCTTGCTAAGACGCTGAATATCAAGCTCCTTATGAAAGCAAGCGATGAGGAAGGCGCAGTGGAAGTGACGGAGAAAGTACGGGGAAACAAAAAATCTTTACGCCGCTTCGTTGAACAAATCGGAGAGTATGCTTCGAATCTGGAAGACCGCGTGATCGCCATGTCCCATTGCAACGATGAGGACAGAGGGATCAAAGTATTGGATCAAATCAAAGAACGTTATAATTTTAAAGATTCTCTTTTCATGGAGACCGGCCCACTCATCTCCACCTATGCAGGAGAAGGCGGGCTCGTCATCGCTTTCTTTAAAGATTAAAAGACGTCAGAGGATGCTTCCCTCTGACGTTTTTTCATGCATGGTAATCCTCATATTTCGGTTGGGGTGACAATAAGGCAAGGATACCTGCTGTCACCGGGAACAGAATCGTCAGCAATAGGACTTCCTGATACCCTCCCAGCCAGTCGAAAAATAAACCGAACGGTAATGGACCAAGTGCTGAACCGACGACCATGACCGTTTGCGCAAGTCCCTTGATGCTGCCGAGATGCTCCCGCCCGAAATAATTCGGCCAGACAATATTCAATACGATCCTTTCAAAGCCATTCACAAAGCCCCAGAATACGCCGAAGGCAACCGCCATCCACCATGAATTCGTAAACAAAAGGATGAGCAATGTGAAGATATGGCCAAAGAACGTAATAGCCAAAATATAGTGCACTTTGAAGCGATCGACCAGGTAACCACTCACGAAAGTAACCGGAAATCCGATCACGGCCATCAATGTGAGGACCATCGCAGCTACCCCTGTATCAAGCCCTCTCAAATCCATAATCGATACAATGTGAAAGGTGACCGCCGTGTTTACGAGCGCAGGGACGATGACACAAAACAATATGAACCAAAAAGCTCTCGTTGCCATCGCCTCTTTCAACGTCCAACTCTTTTCATTGACGTCAACATTCGGGTTATTCAGCTCTTCTCCTTTAACCGGTTTTGGTGTACCATCAGGCACTTCCCCGATCTGCTCCGGTTTGTTACGCACAAAGAAAAACGCCAAAGGGACAAAGAGAATCAGCAGGGCGCCTCCCCAAATCCCCCATGTCATCCTCCAGCCGAAAGATTCGATCAGCCATGTATTCAGCGGCGGCAGCAACGCGGAACTGGCGAATCCACCAATCGCCATGATGCTGAGAGCTCTCCCTCTCCTTCTAATAAACCACTGCGGCACAAGCGTATTCGGGATCAATGTCATGGACCCCTGCCCGAACAAACGAATCATAAAAAAGCCTAAAAACATCATGATCGGCCCGAGTAAAAAAGCATTCCAAAACAAAGCTAAAGCTAAACATGAACCTACGGCTACCATCATGGCCCTCTGCCCAAAACGGTCGATCAGGCGGCCCATCATAAACAAGGTGATGCCCGCTCCCAATGTCGCGGCTGAATAAATACCAGAAACCACCGAACGAGAATACCCAAAATCTTCTATGTAGTAATCAATAAAAATAGAGATTGAATAGGTTTGGCCTGGTCCTGAAAAGAACACACCTAAACCTGCAATCATCACAACAACCCATCCATAATAAAAAGGCGTCTGGATGGGTTGTCCACGATTATTTTTCATTATTTCCCTTCCCCCTAAGGTTGACTTACAAAGTCCATCACTTTGTCAAACAATTCCTCACTGTCATCCCCATGACAAATCAAGTGCTTCGACTTCTTCAAGAACAGGACCTCTTTTTCTTCAGAAGGAATTTCTTCTTCCAAATACAAAGCCGCTTTCCTAGGCACCATCCCATCCAGCTCTCCCTGGATGATGAGCACCGGACAGCGGACCTGTTGCAAATAAGGCCTAGTGAATTGTACACATTTCATAAATTCGAACGTAGAAAAAAGATAGGTATCCTGCATCTTTTTCTGGTACCTGAGAAAAAGTTCATTATCCGCAAGGACTCCATTCCACGCATCCGCAACCATGCCAAGAATATCCTTATACATTTGCGGTAGACTGACATACTTGCCTGCTGCTGATAAAAGAACCAAACGATCCAGATGATACTTGGCGGTCAAATAAGCAGCAATCATTCCGCCCATCGAAAAACCGATGATATAAATCGTATCGTGTTTCTTCATTAGATCCAGCAAAGCGAGCTCTGCCGCTGCAATCCATTCTTGATAATAGTGCCCTTCAAGGTCCAAGTCCTCCCCGTGCCCCGGAAGCGTTGGGTTGGCGATTTCCCAATCCGTCCGATTTTCCAAAAAGTCGACGAGGGGTTGGACTTCATCCGGGCTTCCTGTGTACCCGTGAATACATAAACACCCAATACTCATGTTCCTAAGCCTCCAACCGATCCTTATATTTCGTTATGCGAAACATTATAGCACAACCATTTTCCATCTTTTACCCTCTTACCGCCTGAAATTGCATGTCAAATAGACTGGGTTCTCATCTTAGTTGAGGTGAAGCATCGACACCTCCATTCCAAGGATGTAAATGATGGTTACTAAAGAAAATGCGCGCTAAATAAATAGCGCGCGGCTTACTTGATGCCTTTAACGAATGTACCGATCCCTTTTACAATTGGACTGACATCCTTCACGGTCTTTACGACCTGACCGGTGGTTGACATCATCTTATCAAAATCGAGCTGGCCGTCTTCTTTTTGAAAATAACTCATCACACCTTTGGACATCTGACCAACGTTGACTGAAGAGTTCGGATTCCCGCTCTCAGTATAACCTGTATAATCGTAACTATTCATATTCACATATGGATTTTGATAACCATACATGGCTTGATTATACGGGGCGTAACCCCAGGAGTTCCCCTGGTTATTCGGCAATTGCTGATAGTTCATCTGCTGATTGTAAGGAAGACTGGTCGGATACCGATACCAGTTGTTATTGTAATAATAGTAAGGATTATATGGGTACATGAATGTTCCACCTTTAACGTATGATACTTCAGCCTATGAAAAAGCACACGAAAAAGTGAAACGAAAGCGAATGACTTCTTGCGTTTTGAAGCTTTTGGACAAAAAAAACAAGTGATGATCATCACTTGTCGAAACCATTAGGAAAAGTTCATGGAGTCAGACCTCACATACGGAGGATTTTCTTTTATTCTCAGCTTCTGTTTCATTTTACGTTCCTGATAACCGAGTATTTTTTCTCCATCTATAAATACAGCGGGTGTACCATAAATGTTGTTGCTTTGCAGTTCTCTGAAATGGTCACGGTTCCTGGATACATTCCGCTCTTCATATTCAATTTCCCAATCTTCCAATGTTCCGAGTACTTTCTCACAATAGTGACAGTTCCGACTGGTGTACACGATCACTTCCGGGTTACCCAAAGCTCCCCCTCCTTGTAACTATTCCAATTCTATCTAGAATTTTTATACCCGTTTCCAAGGCAGCTAAACCTATTTCCTCATTAAAATCCGCTCATTTTTTGTCATGGTTTTGTTGTTTTCTTGTTGCACCTTTTACATTTAACTCTTTTGAATAGAGTGTCAGGGCGATGATCCAGGACGAACCTTCCCCGCATTCTTATCCCTGTACGCCGACGAATAAATGAATAGGAAAAAGAAGGAAGTCCGTCTGTTCTTCACGAAAAAAGAAGGATACCAATCAGGGAGGCGAAATGGACATGTCCAACACGTATTTGTTTACTGGTTTCCCGGGATATCTAGCTTCAGCGTTGATCAAAAATCTTTTTCAAAGCAGGAAGTCCTTAGAGAAAATCTACCTTCTTCACCTTCCTTCTATGGAAAAACAAGCGAAAAAGCAAATCGAGGGATGGCAAAAGGAAAAGGATGTGAATACAGAAAAAATCGAACTCGTACAAGGAGACATTACACAAGCCGGATTAGGGCTAGAGTCTTCAACGTCCACCCAACTCCTACAAGAAGTGACCCATGTTTTCCATCTTGCCGCCCTTTATGATTTGGCCGTCCCTCTCCTACCTGCATGGAAAGTAAATGTACAAGGGACGAGAGAGGTGAATCGTTGGCTTTCCAGATGTCTGCATTTGGAACGTTACATTTATTTCAGCACGGCCTATGTTTCAGGAAAACGGGAAGGGGTCGTGTACGAAACGGAACTTTCTCATGGACATGGCTTTAAGAATCATTATGAATACACGAAGCACGAAGCCGAAAAACTCGTTCACCGGATGTGTAAAGATATTCCGACAACCATCATTCGTCCCGGAATCGTGGTCGGCCATACCCGATCAGGTGCGACAGCCAAATTCGATGGACCCTATTTCATCTTGAATTTAGTAGAGGCTTTAAGGAGTTTACCCGTACTTCCCTATTTTGGAAAGGGGAAAGCGCGCGTCAACCTTGTCCCCCAGGATTATGTCATTGAAGCGACAAACTACCTGGCTCATCACCCAGAAAGCAGCGGAAAGACCTATCACCTTACAGACCCCAATCCTTACACAGCTAAAGAAATCTACGAGCAGCTTAGTTATGTCTATACGGACAAGTACCCTCGTTTATCTTTACCGCTCGGTCTTGCCAACCAATCATTGAAGATCCGTCCTTTACGGAAAGTGTTAGGCATTCAAAGAGAAGCTCTTGATTACTTTCTCTGTAGTGCAGACTATGACAATCGACAGACAGAAATGGACTTGGCTGGATCAGACCTCTTTTGTGCGGACTTTTTCTCCTATACCGACGCTCTCGTCGACTATTACCGTGAGAAAAAAGACGACCCAACTAAACATGTTTCCATTCTATAAGATTGTTGTTTCATATATTTACAAAACCGAAAACGGGCAGGAAACCTCTAAGTTTCCTGCCCGTTTTCTATCATGATACCGCTGATCACTGCGCTTCCATCCAATTTTCATAAAGAGTTTCCAAGTCTTTTTCCAACTCGTCTTTGTGATGTTGAAGTTTCATTAACTCATGAACATCGTCTCTGCTTAGCATCTGCTGATCAATGGTTGTGATCTCTTGCTCCAGACGAGCAATTTCATTTTCCCAATCGACTTTCGGTTCTTCCTTCACAGGCGGCCTTTCTTTTTTCTCCCGTTTGACCGCCCGCTCTTCTTCCCGCGCCTCTAAAAGGGAATGCCAATGTTTCTTCGTCTCTTCATACGTACCGATATACCGATGAAGTTTTCCATCCACTAGAAAAGCGGTGTGGGTGAAACATTGATCAAGGAAATGGCGGTCGTGGGAAACTCCGATAACAGTTCCTTTAAATTGATTGAGCGCTTCTTCAAGAACTTCCTGCGACTCGACATCGAGGTGATTGGTCGGTTCATCGAGAATGAGCACTTGAATATCCTGGTGCATGAAGATCGCGAGCTTCAAACGCATCTGTTCCCCACCGCTCAGGTGGCGGATCTTACGAAAGACGTCATATCCATAAAACATAAATCCCGCAAGCTTGTGACGCGCATCCCCTTCCGTCACCCGGATGTGGTCCCTGAAGTGGTCAATCATCCGCTGGTCTCGATCGGCTTCCTGTAGTGGATTTTGAGGAAGATAGCCCACTTTGATCGAAGGCGCCCGCTTGATTGTCCCCGAACTTGGTGTCTCTTTCTCTAATAACAACTTCAAAAGTGTTGATTTACCACTACCGTTAGCTCCAACAATGGCAATCCGGTCCTGATAGCGAACGTGAAGGTCGACATCGTTCAAAATCGTTTCGCTGCCATACTGCTTCTTCAGCGCTTCAACAGTGAAAACGTCTTTCCCCGTCCGTCCATCCACTTCAAGGGAAAGGTCCATTTTCTTCGGATCGATCAAGGGCCGATCGATTTTCTCCATTCGATCTAACGCTTTTTCCATGCTTTTTGCTTTTTTGAACAGTTTAGGGTTCGGAGGATTGGCTTCATTCGCCCACTGCCTCAACCGCCGGATTGCTTCTTTCATCTTTTTAATTTTCTTCTGCTGTTCTTCATATTGATGAAATTCAGCCAGTAGTTTTTCTTCTTTTTGTTTTTCAAAAGCGGTGTAGTTGCCTTTGTACGAATCAATTTCTCCGGATTCCAAATCCATAATGTCTGTAACGATATGATCAAGAAATGCGCGGTCATGAGAGATGATACAAATGGTTCCCTCGTAGTCCTGCAAGTACGCTTCCAGCCATTCGATCGCCTGTAGGTCTAAATGGTTAGTCGGTTCATCAAGCAATAGGACGTCAGGGTCTTCTAACAATAACTTAGCAAGGCCTAGTTTCGTTTTTTCTCCCCCGCTCAAACTGGAAAATGGCTGATCAAGCAGGTGATTGATCTTCAACCCGTTCGCCACTTGTTTGATGGAGGCATCCATTTCGTAGCCACCTCGCTGAGTGAACCGCTCCTGGATTTCCCCATAAGCAGCAATGGCTCTCTCCATTTTTTCAGGGTCTGTCATATCCTTTTCCAGTTCTTTCATCCGTTCAGCTAAAGAAACGAGTTCCGTAAAGGCAAGCTGCAAGTACTCTCTCCCCGTGTCTGTCCAAACCGTTGGAATCTGTTTCAAATAACCGATCGTCGCTCCCTTTTGAATAAAGAGATCGCCACCATCCAACGGTTCCTCTTTTGTCATGATTCTGAAAAGGGTGGATTTCCCGCTGCCATTTCGCCCGACTAATCCAACACGTTGATACGGCTTAATTTCCATATCTAAAGATTCGAACAATACTTCTCCACCAATAATTTTATATACATTCTTTAATGTCATGATCATTGCCAATTCCTCCTAAAGACTTTTTGAAAACACAAAAAAAGCCAGAGGTCCCGTTACCTCTGACTTTATCTGTGCATAATCAGGTATGAGACGCTACATTTCTTCACTATTCAGAACCCATTTTGGACATACGTGTCCCGTTGGCAGCTGAATCGTGAATAATCGCACGGCGTACATAGTTGATTTGGTAGTCAAGCACGTGCATCTGTAACATCTTCATACCCTCCTTTGTCTTTAGAATTACTCCCATTATATCCGATCGTCAGAAAATTGGCTACTCGTTTTTAGAATCTGCAGATTTCCCAAGTTTCTTCAATAATTCGATGGCATCGTTCTTCTCTTCATCTGTCAGACCATCCATGATGGACTCAATTTCTTTCCAATGATCAGGGAATATGCCATTCAACAGATCCCGTCCTTTATCCGTAATGGATGCATAAGTAATACGTCGGTCGTTTGGACATGGGACGCGTTTCAAATATTCCTTTTTCTCAAGCTTGTCCACCACATAGGTGATACTTCCGCTCGCGAGCAGAATTTTCTCCCCGATCTTCTGAAGTGGCTGATCTCCTTGATGATACAGAAGCTCAAGCACTCCGAATTCAGTCGGGTTCAACTCATATCGTTGGATATCGTCCTTGACTAAATCTGCGATGGTGCGCTGAGCTTTTGTCAATACGACAAACAGCTTCAACGAAGGATCTTGTTTCTTCTTGCGGTACAGTTCTTGTTCGTTCATCACGTTCGCCCATCCTTTACAAAAGATAAAGATAGTATAAGTTTAACAAATTCTAACTGTCAAACCACCCCTTTTCCGCAAATTCACGGTACCCTTAAGGGTTGACCATGTTTCGCAGGGCGTTCGGTCCTCCACTTAAGAAGGTGAAATGACCCGGAAGCACTTCCAATTTCTCCGGTGTCTTCCCTTTAATTTCCCCATCCATATCTACATTTTGTTTTAATTCAACATCGATGTTTATCCTCTCCCCTTGATAATGGAAGAGCTCTTGAAATTCGTCCTTATCGGTCTGCGGCCGCCCCATTGTCATAAGTTCTCTGAATAAGGTCAGGTTGGAATTTTTCACAATCAGGACGTCAAACTTCCCATCTTGTAAGTCAATAGAAGGGACGGGGAGTCGTCTTGTCCCTAAGAATTGGCCATTCATGACAAGGATCATCACCGCCTCTCCATCAACCTCCTCGCCGTCGACGGTCAGTTTGAAACGAAAAGGTGTGGCTTGATTCATCGTTTTCAATGCACTCATGAAATAACTGAGTACACCGAACCGGTTCTTTTGGTTTTCGTCAATGTTCGAAGACGTTTGCGTCACAAGTCCGATGCCCCAGAAGTTAATGAAGTAGTCGTCTTCTGTCTTTCCTGCATCAACAGAAACCTCTTCCCCTTCAATGATGGAGGCAGCCGCTTGATTGAGACGCTGAGGTGTATCCATCACACGACTGAAGTCGTTGCATGTTCCTCCAGGCAGCACACCAATCACCGGACGCTTTTCCATCGGCGCAAGACAGTTAATGACTTCATGCACCGTCCCATCCCCCCCAAAGATGAAAAAGACTTCAACCTTGGGGCCGTAATGCCTGCAGTTTTCATACAAATCTTCTAAGGATACGGTTTGGATGACCCTTAACTCCTTCACCTCTTTACTCAACACGGGCAATACTTGTGAAAGAGCCGTCTCTATCTCCGCTTCGTTCTTTTTTCCGTTATATATAAAGATTCCACTTTGATAACGAGGCATAGAATCCCTTCCTTCCTCTTATCATAATTGACTAAATGTCTTCCTTTGAAACCATACGTGCTTCATTTAATGCTTGTAAAAACCTCTCCGGCTCATCGACGGTCACGAATATTTTCTTCACTTCACGTTTTAGACCGAATACACGGGTTCCCTCCACCGAATCGCTCAACCGAAGCTCAAACTGCGGGGCCACTTTTTCAAGTCCTGAAAGCATCATATGGAAAGAATGATTATCTTCTGGTAGGGTCTCTCTATCATACCTGCGAATTTCCATCACTTTTTCTAATGGGACCGTCATGTGAAAACGAAGTCCTTTTTGAAAATGAAGGGAGTCATTTTGAATCACGACAGGACTCTTACGAATCGCCTGGTAGTCGGCTATTAAAAAAGCGAGGGCATAAAAATCAAGGATGGTCGCAACCCAGGCAATTGTGTGACTGTACTGCATGAGCATCACATGAACAGCAATGATTTCGATGAGCATGGCGTGGACGAGCATGAGAAAAACACCGAAGTACTCACTATTTCTATGGTAGCTGAAGGTTTGACCACCCCCAGGGACCTTATCGAGGTGCGGGAAAAAAGTGTAACGAATGACGGAAGCATCTGTGGAGATCAGTCCGATGAGACGCTCCAATTTGGGATATCCCATAAAGGTTTTTTGATTCGCTGAGGAAATTCTAGAAAGTAAGTGAGGCAAGGTATGGAACGATTGCTTGAAGTTATTTCTCCACACTTTTAGTTTTTTTACAAACAGCATGAAGAGGAAAAGTTCTAAGAGGATGAAACCTGCTTCAACGAGGATAATGGAAACATTCATGAATTGCAGGTGTTCTTTCGCATAGGTTGGTACAATCCAGTGGACGAAACCTGCCCCTAGAAGCCAGAGAGGAGCAAGCAATGACAGGGTCGGTTTTCTCCGAAGGACAAATAAGAAAAGGACGACCGGGAGCACAATCATGACATCAAAGACAGTCGCCCACACAAGAAGCGGCGGCACTGGACCTGTACCTTCTAATTTTTGAATGAAGAAGTTTGAAATAAGTAAGGCGCCAATGAAAAGCATGCCTCCGTAGAACGATTTCGGATGCTTTTTTATTGTTTCGACCATAACGATATCTCCCCCACCTTATTCTTTTTCCTTTATTTTACTATAGCGCAGCAGACATGATTTAGATTTGGTGGTGAAAATTCTGTCTCATTAAAAAATGTTCACCGGTCTGCCATATCTGCCCCAAAGCTAAGCACTTTTGTTTACTTCTAAGTGAAGTCCCATTATACTATTATTTGTTTAGGGGGCTAAGTAAATATGAAACAGAATTTGGATCAAAACTTAGGGTACCACATCAATATGGTCGCTCATTTTTTACAAAATATATATAACCAGAGGTTAGGAGAGTACGGCTTGACCCACTCACAGGCGAAAGTCATCTACTTCCTGGCTAAAGAGGGAGAGCAGTCCCAAACGGCTCTGCAAAAACAGCTACACATCAAAGCATCATCGATGAACGGGTTAATTGAAACCCTATCAAAGCACGAGCGGATTATAAAAAGGTCCTGTCCAAAAGACAAACGGACAAAGCTCGTAAACCTCACAGATAAAGGACAAGAGTTGCATGCCACCATTCTAAAGATCATCGCTGATATTGAAGAAGAAGCCAATCAGGGGCTATCACCAGAAGAACAGCAGGTGATGGTGTCCTGGTTAAAGAAGATGCAGAACAACTTGAAACCTAAAACATCAAGGAGCGAAGACAAATGAAACAACAAAGTCAACGGTTAGGGACCCAACCGATTCCGAAATTATTAACGAACTTATCTGTGCCCGCTATGATCGGTATGTTCGTCATGGCTCTATACAACGTCGTTGACACGCTTTTCATCGCACGCGGTGTAGGGATATTAGGAGTATCCGGTGTGAGTATTGCCTTTCCTGTCATGATGATCATCATGGCCATTGCCGCAGCGGTCGGTATTGGTGGTGCGTCCGTCATCTCCAGACGTTTAGGTGAGAACAAACAGGAAGAAGCCAACCAAGTTTTCGGGAACATCCTTTTTACGATCGTTCTCGTTTCAAGCTTCGGATTCATCGGTGCCTTTACTTTTCTTGAGCCGTTACTGAAGCTGTTTGGAGCGACAGACAACATTATGCCATATGCTACGGACTATTTGTTCCCGATTATGCTTGGATCTTTGTTCTTCTCTTTCTCTTTCACGACGAACAGTATCATCCGTTCAGAAGGAAACTCCAAATTTGCCATGATAACGATGATCATCCCAGCTGTACTAAATATGATTCTTGATCCGATCTTTATTTTCGGATTGGATATGGGTGTTCAAGGGGCTTCCGTCGCCACCGTCATATCCCAGGCGACCGTCAGTATCGTCGTTTTGAATTACTTTTTAAAAGGGAAATCTTCTCTGGTGGTCAAAGCTTCCTACTTGAAGCCGCAATGGACGGTGATCCGGGAAGTGCTGACTATTGGTATGCCAGCTTTTATCCGTCAAGTATCCGGAAGTGGAATGATGATTGCCATCAACCTGATGCTCATCAAATTCGGAGGCGAATTCGAAGTCGGAGTCTTCGGGATCGTCCACAAACTTGCGATGTTTACCATCATGCCGATGATTGGCGTCCTTCAAGGAATGCAGCCGATTATTGGATATAATTACGGAGCTAAGAATTACGAGCGCCTAAAAGAAACGGTCATGCTCGGTATGAAGGTCGTCACCGTCATTTCTGCAGGCATTTTCATTTTAATGATGGCGTTCCCCGAAGGATTGATGAACATCTTCACAGGTGATGCAGAGACCATTGAAACAGGAGCCTACGCCATCCGCATCATGTTCGCTCTTGCCGTTCTGATCGGGGCCCAGGTCGTCAGTGGTGGTCTTTATCAAGCATTGGGAATGGCAAGGCCGGCTCTTATTTTGTCAATGGCCCGCCAAGTCCTGTTCTTGATTCCACTTGTCTTGATCTTACCTAACTTCTTCGGAGTGACAGGTGTATGGCTCGCCTTCCCTATTTCCGATTTGTTCGCTTTTGCTCTATCCATGATCTTCCTCTATAAAGATCGCACACTATTTTTCAAAGCGAAAAATCAAGATCCACCCTACCAGACAGCGCCTACTCAAGGCTAAATGAAAAGCACGGTGCATCCAGCACCGTGCTTTTTCTGTCTCTATAAACGGTAATGTTAATCTTTAATACTAGAATTCGAGATGGTTCGGGGTTCGTTGCTGAGTTGAGCGTCAGGGGTGGTTGGGAAGCAACTCGCTTTCCTGCGGGGATGACGGCAAGCCTCCTCGGACTTCGTCCTGTGGGGTCTCGCCAGCCAATCCATTCCCGCGGGAGTCTCGCAGCTTCCCATCCACCCCATTCCATGTATTAGAGAAACGAACCCACGCACACGCATGGAGGGTCTTCCAAAATCACTGCTTCTTAACTGAAAAGCGCTATATAGCAAGCTTTAGAATACAATTGTCTCTTCTCATTAAGTTAAATCGACCAAATCCTATGACGCAGGAAAACTGCTTATTCTGGAAGTGGTTTCGAGATACTTATAAGAGAAAGTGGCGGAGGGGAATGGCGAGACTCCTGCGGGAAAAAAGTGCAGGGTGAGACCCCACAGGACGCAGTCCGAGGAGGCTCACCGCGCTCCCGCGGAAAGCGAGCTATTCCCCGTAGCCCTATCCACTCAAAAAACATCTCGAAACTGAGTCTTCAAGAGAAGGGAGCTTTTATGAAGAAACCTAATGGGGTTTGTTCACCTAACTTTTACCAAATAGTTTGTACGGTAATTATAGCAACAACTGACAATTTCCGTTAGAATAAGACAGAGAGTTTTATTTTATAAATTAAAGGATGGAACGCATGACATACTCGATTCATTTAATAAAGCTATTTACAAGCCGTGAAGATCATTTGTTCAAATTAAACGAAGCGGAACGGCTCAAAAACGTTTGGAATCTATTATTCTTCTTACTAGGTTTAACGATTCTTACATATGGCTGGACGGCGTGGCTTGGTCTCGGTACGGATGCGATTTCTGCCAATATGTCAGACTTGAACAGAGTTGAATATGAGATAAGGAAAGCTTGGTTCTTAATCGGACGCATCGGTTTCGCCATTCTTTTATTTCTATTCACGCTTTTCATTTCGTCTTTCTTTTTCTGGTTATTCAACAACGTGTCTTATAAAAAACTCTTTATACTGCAGATGAATGTATTGCTGATCATGCTGATTGAAAGGATTACCTGGATTCCACTAATGGTCTATGCAGGTATTGATTGGTACGTCTCCCCCTTTTCTTTCGGTGTGATCGCCTCTTATTTCACTACCATTGATTGGGTCATTTACCTATGCGGAGCCATTTCCATCTTCCAGCTTTTCATCATCTGGTACCAGGTCAAGTGCATTTCCTGGCTTTCCAATACGAAAATTGGCTGGATCTGGCTCGGGGTTGTTTTTTGGAACATGTTGTTGTGGGCAGGTACGGCCGCCCTCTCTAAATTCGATTTGTATCTCCTTTATCTACTCAGATAAGAAAGCAGCAGGTGTAAAGATCTATGAAAAAAATCAATGTTAAAGGCAGAATCCTGGGAATTTTGATTGTCGCCTTCGTTACGACCAATGCTTTCCTCATCTTCCTTGATGAAGGAGAACATGTGGACCGGAAATCATATATCCATGAATGGTCCAAGACAATCACCTATGATTTATTTAAAAAAAGGGATACGAAAGCTGTATTTACGTCAGAAGAAACAGAGCCTGTTTATTTCAATGAAGATGTTGGATCGTTTAATGAATTTCTTGTTGAAGAAGGGGACACCGTCAGCGAAGGGGATGACCTCTACACGTACGACGTATTGAACTATTATCAAGAAGAAGACCGTCTACAAGCTGAAGTCAACAGGTTAGAGTCGGAGATTGACGCCATCAATGACTTGATAAACGAAGTGGAGAGCTACCGGGTGCCAGATCCACCGGACACAAACAACAAAACAAATCCTTTCGGTACTAATTCCGATACGAGTGACGCTCTTCCCCCTTCCTACATAGAAACCGAGTACATGAAAGAAGAGAAGATGGCCGAACAAGAAGCAGAACTTGCGAAACAAGAAGCCATGCTCAAGATGGTGGAAGACCAACTGGACCAGCTTCAAAGCGATGGGGATCGCATAACCGTGACAAGCGCGTTTTCAGGTACGGTATCCAAGATTTCTGAAGACCTTCAAGCCCCCCTTCTAACATTAGAGTCTACGAACCTAGTATTAGAAGGAACTCTTCCTGAACAGGAACGAAAGAACGTTGAAGAAGAGATGGTCGTCGAAATCCATGTACCCGAACTAGAATATGAAACGACAGGGACATTAACATCTGTGGACGATTATCCAGAAGAAGTCGAGGTCCACAGATCCAGCCGCTATCCTTTCAACGTTTCCCTGGAAAACCCTTCAGAGGAATTGCTTGCTGGCTATCATGCGGATTTAAAAATCATTACAGATGAAGCATTAGGTGTAGTCACCGCTGTTGAAAAGGCGTTAGAAACGGAAGAGAACCTTTATGCATGGGTGATGACTGGAGAAGGAACATTAGAGCGACGCGAGATCGAAACAGGTATTGAAGAACAAGGACTCGTAGAAATATTATCAGGGCTCGAAGATGGGGAGTGGCTCGCAGTAGCGCCGAAAGATGAATTCAGGAATGAAGCAGTCTTTTTCACCCCACTACACACCGATGACCTCAGAGTGCGCCAAATGTTCAAGATGGAACGTCGTTCTATGTTGACTTACGGTTTACTAGGCATCCTTGCCAGATAACTTTAGAAAAACAGGCTGTCACCCAGACAGCCTGTTTTTTCTATATTCACCCACCATATATCCTTAATCCTTATTATGGAATATAGCAGGATTGTTGAAGACTTGATTTTGAGAGTTTTTAGTTAGATTCATTTAGAGAAAAGAATGAAAAGAATGGTTTAACATTTGCATCTGTACGTAGCAAATGGGACCATAGTAGTTAGATAGAATCATAACGAAAGAAATAAATGGGGTATGAAAATGAAATTAAGTGTATTGGATCAATCCCCAATCTTAACTGGGACAGACCCAAAAGAAGCCTTGAAACAAACGACAGAGCTTGCAAAATGGACAGACAAACTTGGATTTCATCGCTTCTGGGTGTCTGAACATCATAGTACGAGCAGTCTCGCAGGGTCGGCACCTGAAATCCTTGCTGCCCACCTGGCTGCCCGCACAAAAAATATTCGAATTGGTACAGGAGGCGTTTTGCTTCCCCACTACAGCTCTTATAAAGTAGCGGAATCTTTTCGAATTCTCGAAACCCTCCATCCTGATCGCATCGACCTTGGAGTAGGCCGGGCTCCTGGTGGAATGCCAAACGTCAACTTAGCATTAAACCGCGGGAAGGTACCTAGCATCGAAGATTATCCATCACAAGTGGAAGAGTTGATGGCTTATTTACATGGACAGGACCCGCACGGGATGGACGTATATGCTACACCAAAAGGAGAAACAGCACCACCCGTGTGGATGCTCGGTTCAAGCGGGACAAGTGCTCGCTTAGCTGCAGACTTAGGTGTCTCCTACTCCTTCGCCCATTTCATTAATGGACGCGGTGGAATTCGAGCCATGGATCGTTATCAAGATTATTTCGTTTCCTCGATGCAGCAAAACAAACCGGTCGGTAATGTTTCAGTGTTTGTTGTTTGTGCTGAAACCGATGAATATGCGGAATACCTGGCTTCCAGTCTGGACCTTGCCCTTCTACAAATTGAACAAGGTGGGAAACGGACACACTTCCCTACTCCGGACGAAGCGCTGAGCCATTCGTACACCATCTTTGAAGAAGAAAGAATTCAGGACAACAGAAACCGGATGATTGTCGGGTCTGTTGAAAAGGTAAAGGAAGAAATTGAACAATTAGCGGAGAGCTACAACGTAGATGAAGTCATCGTTAACACGATCGTCACTCCATTCGAAGATCGTTTGCGATCCTACGAGCTGCTCGCCGATGCTTTTCAATTAAGCCACACAAAAACCACGATGACGTAACGTCATCGTGGTTTTTCATTCCCATTATTCAACTATTTGGCAGGATTGTTGAAGACTTGATTTCGAGACTTTTGCGGGAGTTAAGGGGCTCCGGGAAAAGGTTCGCTTTCCGTGGGCGAGTGATGAGCCTCCTCGAGCTAACGCTCTGCGGGGTCTCATCTACCACGCACTTCCCACAGGAGTCTCACCTTTTCCCTCCGCCCCTTTACCATGGGAGACTCTCGAAATCACTTCTGGGAAAATCAGCTTTTATGATTGAGAAAAGTAGATCATATAACCTCTCCACAGCGGTCATACAGAATGCATAAGCTTGATACAGAGCTCTTTTATGCCTGCTAAGGAAGGGGAATGCGAGACAATCTCTCAAGGTATACGGGTTCGTTTTTATTACGAATGGGGTGGTTGGGAAGCCACTCATCTAGCTCCATAGCCCAGACACTCACGTCATAAGCAGAACAGCAAAGGAATGAAAGGGCACGTTCCTTTGCACTGCTTATGCCAGTCGTGTCTACCAGGGCGATTCCGCATTTGAACACTTTCCTGTGGGGGAGTGGCCAGCTTCATCGGGCGGTCTGCCCCACTAAAGGATCTCGCCGATCTCCTTTCTTCCACGGGAGTCTCGCAGCTTCCCAACCACCCCTTTGATAGTAAGGAGAAACGAACCCCTCTACCAGGAAGGAGCATCTTCCACCATCACTACCTACTGTAAGAAAGCGCTCTATAACAAGCGGTTATAAGCTCTATCCATACGATGGAGTTTTTTTGTTATTGCTCACAATTCGTATAGGAAACGCCTAATTCTGGAAGTGGTTTCGAGACACTAAAATGGCAAAGGGGCGGAGGGGAATGGCGAGACTCCTATCTTAAGTGTGCAGGCGCCTTGATCAGCGGCGTATGGACTGGACTGAGCTGGCGGAGATAAAGGAAACACGAAGAACGAAGTGATTCGATGTTGACTTATCGTACAGAAGCGAGGGAAGTCTCACTAGCCGCTAGGCACCGGAACCGGATATCTACGAGGAAAAAAGTGCTTGGTTAGACCCCACAGGACGCAGTCCGAGGAGGCTCACCGCGCTCCCGCGGAAAGCGAGCTATTCTCCGCAGCCCCATCCACTCAACAAACATCTCGAAACTGAGTCTTCCACTAAAGGGAGCAATTGTGGAAGGGAGAGATTAAGTCTTCCTTCCTATTTAAATCGTCCTGGTTGTTTCCGATATTTATAGATGTCAGACATCATAACAAGGAGTGGTGATTTTGCAACGTCTCTACATACCCTTCGTCCTCCTTTCCTTACTCGCAGGATTGGTCGGATGTGCGAACAATGAAACGAAAGAGAATACAGAAGAAACGATTAGCGCTGGTCTGATCGTTACAGACAGCGGGCTCGGCGATGATTCTTTCAGTGATTCTGCTTTTCAAGGACTCGAACAAGCCCGTGATGAGTTAGGCATTACTTTCGATTATCGCGAACCGTTCGATCAGGATTACGAAAAGAATGCTCGTGAGCTGTTGGAACAAGACCATGATGTCATCATTGGACTTGGATACAATTCACAAGCAGCTATTGAAGAATTAGCGAAAGAAAACCCTGACCAATCATTCGTCATGATTGATGCTGTTTCTGAACTTGAGAATGTAACGTCCATTACCTTTAAGGAAGATGAAGGAAGTTTTTTGATCGGCCTTATTGCTGGAATGAAAACAAAAACAGGCACCGTCGGTTTTATTGGGGGTGAAAAAATCCCGGTCGTGGAACGCTTTGAAGAAGGATTCCACGCAGGGGTGAAAGAAGCGAATCCAGATGCGAAAATCCTTAAACAATATGCAGGAACGTTTGATGATGATGAACAAGGAGCTTCCATCACGAACGACATGGTGAAAGAAGGCGCTGACTTCGTCTTTCCAGCCGCAGGTTTTACAGGGATCGGAGTTTTAAAAGAAGCTCAAAAACAAGGCATTTACGCCTTTGGTGTGGATAGCGATCAATTTTTCGTAGCCGAGGATGCTGTCGTCTCTTCCATGCTTAAAAATGTCAATGTCGCTCTTTATGATGTAATGAAACTCTTAAGTGATGGTCAAGAGCTCGATGGGGGCACACAAACACTTGGCATTCAGGAAAATGGCGTAGGTCTTGCTCCGATTCGCTTAATCGAGTTGTCGCCGGATGAACAAAAACGATTAAATGAAGCGACAGGAAAGTAAGGGGGAAACATAATGACCATCGGAAAAAGACTCTATACAATGACGCTCATTCCACTACTTTTATGCCTGGCCCTCATCAGTTTCATCGTTTTTCAAATGATGGATTTGCAACGCTCTTCCAATCAAGATGTTCAAATTTTACTTGAAGGCAAAGAACTGCATGGTCAACTCGTCAGTGTGGAACAGGCTTTAACGACTTACGGATACAACCCGTCAGAAGCTTCCCGTAGCGAAGCAGAAGGACTGATCGAACAAACCGCCGCTATCTTCGGGGATATCGAGCCGTTGATTGTAACTGAAAATCAGGAACAATGGTACAATCAGGCACAATCGAAATTTGAAAATTGGACAGAGATTGCTTCAGGAGCGCTGGCTAGCAACGATACCAATGAAGTGCAACGCCAGGCTGCACGCACAGGAGGAATCATAAACGATATCTTTATGCTTCAAAAAGAAGCCCAATCCTGGTACGACGCTCAAATGACGGACCAAAAACAGACGATTCAAAATTTGATCCTGTTCACCATCATCGCAGCAGCCGTACTGGTTGTTTCTACGATTCTATCAACGACAAGATTGACGAAACACATTGCGCGTCCCATTCGTTATCTTGCGGAGCAAGCATCTGAAGTGGCGAATGGAAATTTAAAAACTTCCATTGAAGTGAGTGATAAAGAGAAAGACGAAATCGGTCAATTGAAGCGATCGTTCCGTACGATGATTGATAACTTGGAAGGAACTGTCCAATCCGTTCATCATATCGGACAAAATGTACAAGATTTCAGCTCACGTCTTCACAATGAGATGGGTGGTCTTTCTGAAATCTCGAGCCAAGTAGCAAATTCAACGGATGAACTTGCGCAAGGGAGCCAATCCATATCGGAAGACGTCCAGGATGTGGCCAATCTCATGGATGACCTTCATCAAGGGTTTGAAATGAACCGGGAACAGGGGCAGGAATCCAGGAAGGCCAGTCAACAAGCCCTCACTTATGTGGATGAGGGACAAGCGAGCATTACAGACCAACGCGCACTCATGGATCGAAGTGCTGCGTCCATTGGAAACGTAGAGAAATCTGTCAATCATTTCATTCAATATACGGATCAAATTGAATCAACCGTCAAACTCGTCAATGACATTGCAGAACAAACGAATCTTCTTGCCTTGAATGCTGCCATTGAAGCAGCACGTGCGGGGGAACATGGAAAAGGTTTCGCAGTGGTGGCGGAAGAGGTCCGTAAACTTGCTGATCAGTCCACCTCAGCTACGGGACATATCACAGAAATGGTGGTACAAATTAGAGATGGGGTTCAAGTCATCGAACGGGAAATGCAGGAGACCATCCAAATTTCTGAGAAGCAGAACCATTCCGTAGATACGTCTAAGTCAGCTTTTGAGAGAATAAGCGCTCAAGTAGGGGCCATCGACAAACAATTGGAAGCACTCGTCAGCGGCTTGGACGAATCCAAAGATAAGAGTGCGAATGTTTATGTTTCTATAGAGAATGTGAGCAGTATTGTTGAAGAGACAGCCGCAGGCACAGAAGAAATTTCTGCGTCTACTGTCGAGCAGCAAGCAGCCTTCCGACAGATGATCAAAGAAACCGATCACCTGGAGAATATGGTGGCCGACTTGAACGAGCAGCTGGAACATTTTGAGTGGAAGAACCAAGTAGAAGAACAAATAGAAAAAAATCATGAAGAAGATTTCAAAGATGATGATGAAGAAATCCACACCGCTTCAGCTTAATGAAGCGGTGTTTTTTCACCTGCGTTTCGGCTTACCTGCTGGACGTTCAAGGGAACGGAGATCCTCATCGACATTCATAATTTTTTGTTCGACCATTTGCCTTGCGTCGTCTACTCCTTTGTTATAAAAAAAAGGTCCCATCTCTTCAGCTAATTTATGTACCCATTGTTCAGCTGCGAGGTCACCGATCACCTCGCCTCTCTCCAATTCAAAGTATTCTTTGACCTGCTCCACCATATATTCTCTTTCTTCCTTTTTCAATTTCATATCCCTTCCCCCTTTTCCCTTATCGTACCATACCCCTTTTCATACCTGTAACACTGACAGCATCATTCGGCTTCTCCGGTTTGTAGTGGATGCATACATGGCTAAATCCAGCTTTCACAAGAAGATTCTGCAATTGCCCCCCCAGTACTTCTGTCGTCTCATCCGTCGCTTCTTCTTCATGCGGGACAACTGTCAGTGCAATTTTTCCATTTTCACGGAGCAATGTACGTAGATGATTGAGAATTTCTATGGGTTGATGCCAAAAGGTGACGTTGTTAACGGCATAGATTTTGTCCAAAGGCTTTTGAAAATGAAGCAGTTGATAGGCTTCACCATGAAAAATACCGATTTGCTTTGTCCTCTTTTGCTTGTTTAACTTTCTTAATACCGTCTCAACCATCGTTTCTGAAGGGTCAATGCCATACAAAGCCTCCGTGCCTAGTGAAGCAACTTTATTTAAAGCTGCCCCCGAACCAAACCCCACCTCTAAAACCCGATCTTCCTTTACAACGTCCAGGAAAGAAATAGTCCAGTCATTCAACTCCCTGTTTTCACTTTCCATAAACATTCCTGCAAGCTTGCCTGCTACTCCTTCTGGTTTAGCAAATTGGTTGTAAATCATTTCTCTTTCCTCCTCTTCCTTCCTTTTACCCCTATCTATTCAGCATCACGCATTAAAAAGTAGTTTTGGTTTTTTTCTCATCGCTTTGTTTGTATGATAAATGACAGAGGTGTTTATGAAATTTTAGTATAATGTGAAGTATAGGGGGAGATTCGGTTGAAAAAGTTTATACCACTTTTCCTGCTGGCGGTCCTTGTTATGACAGCCTGCAGCGAAACATCTACAAATAATAAAGATTGGACAGAAGCTTCGTGGAAAGAAATTGAATCAGCAGCAGAAAGTACAGAAGTCCGGCTTTACATGTGGGGGGGCGATGAAGGAATCAACGCTTACATTGACGACTATGTCGCACCACAACTCGATGAGCGATATGATGTATCGCTGGAACGCATCCCCCTCAACACACCAGAGATTTTACAAAAGCTACAAACTGAAAAACAAGCAAACAAACAAGAAGGCTCGATTGATGTGATTTGGATCAATGGAGAAAACTTCAAAAATGCGAAAGAAAACGAATTGCTCATGGGATCCTTTACAGAAGTCCTCCCTAACTTCAACGAATACTACAATGCAGAAGACCCTGCTTTCCAAACGGATTTTGGGACAAAAGTAGAAGGAATGGAAGCCCCGTGGGGGAAAGTCCAGTTTGTGTTTCATTATGATTCAGAAAAAATAACCAATCCTCCTTCCACATTCGAAGAATTACAAACGTGGGTGGCTGAAAACCCTGGTCGGTTCACCTATCCGCGAGCAGAAGAATTCTCAGGGAATGCGTTCTTAAGGCACGTCTTATACGCCCAAGCAGAAATGCCTTCGGATATTTATGAGCAACCTTTAGAGGAGAGTGACATCACTGCAACTGCCGAGCGCACCTGGTCTTACCTTAATGAAATGGAGCCCCATTTATGGCGATCAGGAGATCATTACCCGAACAGCCTGACAGAGTTGGATCAGTTGTACAGCCAGGGAGAAGTATGGATGACGATGGGATACAACGAATCTCGCGCCGAATCACTGATCGAAGAAGGCGTGTTTCCTGAATCAACACGTTCGTTCGTCATGGAACCTGGATCCATTGGAAATACACATTTCCTTTCCATTCCTTTCAACAGCCCGAATCAACCCGGTGCGTTGACGGCCATCAACTTCATGCTTTCTCCAGAAGCCCAACTGGAAAAATATAAGCCGGATGACTGGGGAGAGAATACACCGATCAGCATCGATCAATTGCCGAAAGACATGAAAGAAAAGTTCGAAGCGGTCGAACGCGGGGAGAGCGTTCTATCAACAGAAGAACTGGAAGAAAGCTTCCTTCCAGAATCAGAAGCCGATTATGTCGATTGGATGAAGGAACAGTGGTTTAATGAAGTTGTTCAAAAATAGAACATTCCTGCTCTTTCTCCCTGCAGCCTTCTTTTTGGTTATCCCTTTCTATGGGTTCATCCACGCTGTCATCCAAAGCTTTGGTACAGAAGGTTTAGCGCATTACAAAGAGATTTTAAATTCAGAACGGTTTCTTTCTTCTGTCTGGTTCAGTATCCGAACTGCAGGAATAGCTACCCTCATTTCCATCATCCTTGGTCTTGGGTTCACCAAGTTGTTCTACCCATTGCTGCACAACGTCTCCCCTAGGTTGATGGTTTGGATTCCGATGCTTTTTCCTCATTTCGTGTGGGGATATATGGTCATTCTCATGCTATCGGAAACAGGGTGGATCGCGCAGGCCTTAACAGCGGTCGGTTGGTTGGAGAATACGTCGGGATTTCCCGTATGGACGCGGGATCAGCAAGGCATAGGAATAGTCATCACCTATGTATGGAAAGAAGTTCCTCTTGTTATTCTGCTTCTTTTTCCTGTGTATGCAGCCATACGCCCGGAATATTACGCTCTCGTAGACAGTTTGGGAGGAAACGCATGGCACCGATTTACTACAGTGGATCTGCCTCACCTCCTCCCCGTTTTAGTGGAGTCATTTTTAATCATTTTCTCCTTTACTTTGGCCGCCTACGAGGTTCCAGCTCTAATAGGCACTACTTATCCGGAGATGATATCCGTTCTCGGGTATGAATGGTTTTATGGAAGCTCATGGGACGACCGACCATTAGCCTTTGCCGCTATGGTCATGACTAGCTTATTCCTATTGTTCCTGACCTTAATGAGCTATTATGGCTTAAGCCGGCCTAGATGGAGAGCGATGAGGGGGGATCGACAATGATTCGAAAAAAAGCCATGTTTCTTATTCTCTCCACCCTCTTTGTCGTTACCCCGCTCACCGCTTTGCTTTTGCAAAGCATCAGCGCTCCCTGGCGCTTCCATACAGGACAAGGCATAGCATTCGGGGGACAAGGGTACTCCACCCTCTTTCAAAACCCACAATTGTGGGAGGCAACATTCATTTCTATCGGGATTGGATTTGCAGTGCTGTTGATCAATATCACCATCGGATTGTTTACAGGCAAAGCTCTAGCCTCCTATGCTTCCCGTGGCAAAGCCTGGCTGGAAGCTCTCGTGTTATCCCCCATTCTTATTCCGTCCTTGGCTATTGCAATGGGGTTGCATTTATTCATGATTCGAATCGGTCTGGCAGACACCATTTGGGGCGTCATCCTCATACACTTGGTGCCGACCGTTCCATACAGTATCAAGATCTTTCATAACAGTTATCAACAAATCGGAAAAAAAATGATGGAGCAGCCTCACATTCTCGGAGCGGGATTTTGGACGCAGGTCTTTACGGTAGAACTCCCTTTATTGAGGCCCGCAATCCGTAGCCTAACCTTCTTAACGATTGTGATCAGCTTGAGCCAATATGCCATCACCGCTATTATTGGCGGCGGCCGTGTACTAACATTGCCATTAGTCTTTTTTCCTTTTCTAGAAAATGCCAACACATCAATCATGGCGGCATTTTCGATTTGGTTCGCACTGATCCCGGTTTTCATGTACATCATCATTGAGGCTCTGATGATGTTTCTCCCATACTCTCAACTGCCATGGAGGAATCATCGATGACACAGACAAAATTAGAAATGAAAAAGATAACCAAAACTTTCCAACAGGATACGGTCTTGAATAATTTGAGCTTCCATCTGAAGAAAGGCGAAATCATGAGCATCGTCGGACCTTCAGGAAGTGGAAAAACGACATTGCTCCGTATTCTTGCAGGACTGGAGAAGCCAAGCGATGGCGTGATCATGATGAATGGAAAAGATATTACTAAACAAAAAGCGAACCGCCGTGATATCAGCCTTGTGTTTCAACAGCCATTGCTTTTCCCGCACATGACCGTTAAAGAGAATATCGCTTACGGAGCAAAAGTCTCAAAGAAGTACAAAGAAGACAAAGTAGAGTCTTTACTTGAAGCTATCGGGATGGCCCGTTTCCGCAGCCATTATCCTTCCGAAATATCGGGCGGACAGCAACAGCGTACGGCCCTCGCCCGTGCGATGGCGACAGAACCTGAAGTGATTCTGTTTGATGAACCTTTCAGCAGTTTGGATCCCTCTTTAAGACAAGAGCTAAGATACTGGGTCCGTGACTTTCTCGACTCAAGAGAAACAACAGCGGTGTTTGTCACACACGATATGGAAGAGGCAATGATAATGGGAGATCAAATTGCCGTCTTCCAAGAAGGAAAATTCCAACAAATCGGCACAGCTGAAACATTACACAAATCACCAGCAAACTTGAGGGTCGCTTCCTTTTTAGGCGGCCATCTCATTTTGAATGAACAAGAGTTTGCACCATTACATGCTGTTCGAATAGGCACTAGAGAAGCACCCGAAAGCGGAGTGAGCTTCCACGCAACTGTCGAGCATATCACTTACCAGCACGGCCAGCCGGTTGCCCATTTATATGTGAACGAACTGGAGAAAAAAATATCTCTTCCCATCGGGGATTCTTCTCTGAAAGGGGAAGTCCAAGTAACGATTGCGGATGATTCGATTCAAACTTTCAGTGGTGAGATCCTATGAACAAAAAAAACATCGTACGGACAGTTCTGTTCCTTGCCCTATTTATTGGTGTTGCATGGTTTGTCCGCTCCCGCTTTGACGTAAGCGCGGATAACATCCGCTCCTATATCCTTTCATTTGGAGCTATCGGACCAATCATTTTCATGGGACTGTATGCCATCGGCCCCATCGTCGTGTTTCCTACTTCCGTTCTTTCGCTTGCCGCAGCTTTTGCCTATGGAATCTGGCCAGGCATGTTGTATATCGTGATCGGGGCTACAGGCGCCGGTGTGACTGGGTATATCATGGGGAGATTTTTCGGAGACTCTGTACTCAAATTTCATCAGTCCAAATGGGCAGGGAATATTTATGAGCGAATGCAGGGACAAGGGTTCCTCTACGTGTTCATCCTACGCCTTATTCCTCTGGTCGGATTTGATATATTGAGCTATCTGGCTGGAATGACAAGAGTGAAGTTTCTCTCTTTCGTCCTGGCTACGGTGATCGGCATGCTTCCTGGAACGTTCGCTTACAGCCTCGTCGGAACGAGTCTCGCGAGCGGGGATCGTACACTGATTCTCATCGCTTTCAGTGTCTTCATCCTCCTACTCGTCACCACCTACCTCTTCCGCAACAAAGTAAGAACATGGCTGAAGCTCTAAACTCAATTCAACTAAATGGAAAGATTGTGGAAGACTGGATTTCGAGGTGTTTTCGGGGTTCGTTACTGAGTTGAGCGTCAGGGGTGGCTGGGAAGCAACTCGTCTAGCTCCATCGCCCACGGGAGTCTCGCAGCTTCCCAACCACCACATTTGATCATGTGAAAAAAGAACCCCTACACCAAGCAGGAGCACCTTCCACCATCAATCAATTATCTGTAACAAAGGTTATAAGTTCTACCCATACGATGGAGGGTTTGTATTATAGCTCCCCCAATACGTATAGTAAACGCCTAATTCTGGAAGTAGTTTCGAGATACTCTTATGTTCAAGGGGCGGAGGGGAATGGGGAGACTCCTGCGGGAAAAAAGTGCATGGTGAGACCCCGCAGGACGCAGTCCGAGGAGGCTCACCGCGCTCCCGCGGAAAGCGAGCCATTCCCCGCAGCCCCATTTACTCAACAAAAGTCTCGAAACTAATTCCTCCCAAACGGAAGCTTTAGTGTAAAAGAAAGAGTCTTTGAAAGTGTCCGGAGGGGACATTTCAAAGACTCTTTTTACTTATATTTGGCCATGAAATCACGATCAATTTTGTTTTTTAACTCCCATGCTTTCTTATTATGCGAACTGAGAGGACCGTACACAAGGAAGCCTTTTTTCCCGCCTGTAGATAAAATGTATAGTGCATTTTTCTGCGGAACGAAAGAGTCCAGAGGTAAGTTAGAAAGGTAGTTCTTTAAGTTCTGCCAAAGGACGGGACCTTGCCTCACTGCATAAACACCACTTTTCGGAAGGTTCGGATAGTCCATCATCGTGACACAATCACCCGCACCGAAAATGAAATCATAGTCACGGAACTGCAGTGTTGATCGTACAAGAGCGAAATATCGTTCGTCTATAGCTAGCGAAGACTTATCAAAAATGGGATCTCCGAGGGCTCCCCCGAGCCACAGCACACCCGTATGGCGGACTCGATTGCCTTTATCCGTTTTAACAAACTCTTCAAACACTTCTTCCACACGTTCGTTCTGCCAGATACGCACACCTTTCTTCTCAAGCAACCTTCTCAGTCTTTCTGATACCCACTTTGGTCCATCAGCAAGGATTCGATCAGAGGTGATCAAACGAACTTGCCCGGGGATTTTGTGTTTATCTTTATAGGCCTGGATCGACATTGCAAGTTCTGTTCCGGCCGCACCACCCCCTACGATCAGGGGCTTTGTAGACTCTCTCAATGTGTTCATTTGATCTGTAAATTTGTAATTCGGCTTAATCGTCCGGGCAGCAGTATCCTCAAACGATAGCGGCAAACTTTTCGATCCAATATCAAAACTGACGACATCAAAAGGATAAACAGACCCATCTTCGCACACGACCTTTTTTTGTATCGGTTTTATAAAGGCGGCTTTCTTAGGAATCCAATGGACGTTGGCTGAATGTGCTAACTGACGAATATCGACCCGAATATCCTTTTCAGAATAAATTCCTTCTGTGTACCCTGAAAACATTCCAGAATAATACTGAAAGGTCGAAGGGGTAATCATACAGACATCGACCTGTCTCCAACTGTCGTTCTGCAATTGTCTTAAGATTTCAAGGTGGGCGTGACCAGCTCCAACCAGCAATAACCTTTTTGACAAGAGAGCACCTCCTTACAGAAAACGCCCACATGGCAGAACCATGTGGACGCGTTTTTTAAAGACTTGCTTGTAGAAACTCCTCTACTTCTTCAGGAGTTTTAGCATTCGCACTATGAAGGTGGGCTTTTTTGTTGCCATCTTTAAAAATCAGGATACTAGGAATCCCCATGACCTCATACTTTTGTGCGATCTCTGGAAGTTCATCGCGATTGACGTTATACCAATCGTATCCGTTATACTCCTCGAGAATGTCTCCGATAAACATATCCATGCGTCGGCAGTCCGGGCACCAATCCGCTTCGAATTTCACAATGACAGGACGGTCACTTGCAATGGTTTCGTTAAACTTATCTGTTGTATGAATAGCTTCCATCAAACTCAATCTCCTTTGTAAATAGCTACTTCCTATCATAACCAAAATGTATGGATTTGTCTTTTATCAGGCTTACTTGTATTCTACTCTTCCTAAAAGCCACGCAGCAAGAAGACCACCAAGGAATGCAACGATGCTGACGATCATCATCGCTCCTGTTGCAGGGACTCCAGGAAAAATGACAAATACAGAACCGATGACTAGACCGATGATAACCGCAAAGGTTCCAGACGTATAGTTCTCAAGAAAGAACTTCACAATCTTACTCATCACAACAATTCCACAAACAATTCCTGCTCCCACAACAGCGATAATATCGATCCGGAAGTCAGAAATGCCTGAAGTTACAGTCGTGTACACCCCGATGATCAATAAGATGAATGAACCACTAATTCCCGGTAATATCATAGCACTACTGGCAATCCATCCAGAGAAGAATAGCAGCACGTATCCAGCAAACGTTAAGTTTTGCATCGGATCCGACTCTGCTGTCTGGAAAAATGCCATCGAGGCGACTAAGACAGCTCCGATCAACAGTAACAAAAAGTGTTTCGTTTTAAAGTTATGCTTCACGTCTGCTTTATGTGTTAAGTACGGCAACACTCCAATGATCAGCCCAAGGAAAAAAAACTGAGTCGGACCTGGATAGTGTTCAAATAACCACTCAATCAAGTTAGCCATCAATCCGATGGCGATAACCACTCCAATTCCGAGTGGCAATAAGAATTTTAAATGTGTTTTCCATTCTTTACTGAAGAATCCGTTAATAGCTTCAATCAGACGGTCATATATGCCGAGGACAACAGCTATTGTCCCTCCGCTCACACCTGGAACGACGTCACTCGCTCCCATTAGCATGCCACGGTAAATATTTCTCCATTCCCACATATCTTTGTCTCCTTTTATATCTAACCCTTTTCCTTTTTATTCTATCAGATTTTTTTTGGGTTTTAAGATACATTTTCATAAAAAATAGGGTGAGATTGAAATGAAGCTGGTGTTGTAATGATTTAGGCCCACTGTAAAAAGACCCACTGACTCTCCATCCAAAAAACCTAAAGCAAGCCTTACTGAAAAGGAACTTCCGCATTCGTCCCCGGAAGTTCCTTCGAAAAATCAGGCTGATGTTTTTTCTTCTTTGTCCTTCCCTCGATCGAGCGCGATTTTGTCAGCACGGATCGCTTTATACAAGGATACGACCATTAATATCATGATGAATGAGAATGGAAAAGCAGCTGATATGAGCGCATTCTGCAGCGCCTGCAGTCCACCTGAATACAAGAGCACAGCGGCCATTGATGATTGGATAATCCCCCATACGAATTTAACCATTGTTGGTGGGGTAAGTGATCCGTTTGTCGTCTGCATCCCCAAGACAAAGGTCGCAGAGTCCGCGGATGTAATAAAAAATGTCCCAATTAATACCATGGCGATGATCGACAAAATTAGCCCAATTGGATAATTATCAAACGTTCCGAACATGACCTGCTCTGTAGGGAGATCGGAAAGTCCTCCTTGGTCTTGTTGGACTTTAATCGCGGAAGATCCAAAAGTTGAGAACCAAAGAAATCCTATCGCAGACGGAACGAGCAGGACACCTGATAAAAATTCTCGAACTGTTCGGCCCTTAGATACACGTGCGATGAAAATTCCGACAAATGGAGACCATGCAATCCACCATGCCCAGTAGAAAACAGTCCAACTGTTGATCCATGTACGATTTTCTTCACTGTTCGGTGCCAAACGGAAACTCATGGACGGCAAGTTTTGCAAGTATGCGCCGATCGTGTCAGTAAACATATTCATAATGAAGAGAGTCGGACCAACAATCAACATGATTGCTAGTAAAGCGATTGCCAAAACCATATTCGTATTACTCAAATAACGAATCCCTTTACTTAACCCGGTATAGGCGGAAATCATGAATAAGACGGTAACGACCCCGATAATTAACAGCTGAACCCCAAATGAATCTTCGAGCGGGGTCAAGAATGTCAAACCACCATTGATTTGAGCTGCACCAAACCCAAGGGTCGTGGCTACACCGACAATGGTTGCAAAGACAGCGATAACATCGACCACTTTACCCCATGGTCCATCCATTTTATCTCCGAACAGGGGCTTGAGTGTCGAACTGATTAAGGCTGGTGCCCCTCGTCGGAATTTGAAGTAGGCGAGCACCAGAGCTACAATAGCGTAGATTCCCCATGCATGAACTCCCCAGTGAAAGTACACGAAACGCATGGATTCGTTCAAAGCGGCTGCTGTTCCAGTCTCTGCTGTCGGAGCATTATTGGCATAAAAGTATATCGGTTCTGCCGCTCCCCAGAATACAAGACCGATCCCCATCCCAGCACTGAATAGCATGGCGAACCATGTAGCGTAATTGTAATCTGGTTTGTCCTCAGGCTTTCCGAGTTTCATTTTTCCATAAGGGCTGAAAATCATATAAAGACAGAAAATCACAAAACCAGTAACAATCAGTAAGTAATACCATCCAAAGTGGACAGAGATGTAAGACTGAATATTTCCAGTGATGCTTTCAAGATTTTTCGGGGCAACTGCACCCCAAACGACTGAAAATAGTGCAATGGCTAATGTAACCCAAAAAACGGATGTGACTTTTTTCATTGTTAACTCCTTTCCGAAACTTGTGCGTATTTTCGTTACGAGAGGATGTACATTCGAGGGGGAAGCTTTTGATGTATAGTTAAACGAATACCCAAACGAAGAAAAACTAAACAATTTGTCGAGTTTTTTCTACATAAATATAGCCCAAAAGACGGATGCCTTCCGGGCTTTTATCTCTTTATAAATTTTATCGGTCGGTGTGTTCAGTAAAGCAAAGCTTCCAGCCACTGGTGTTCTGGTTGATGATGCATAAGTGCCTGCTTTAACCACTCCTTTTGATGTTCATTCAAGTATGAGAATACGTGCTGGAAGTCCTCCCTATCCTTTTCGTTTGTATAGGTGGATTTATAGAGAAGGACAAGCTCCGGGTTCAAATATGGATACCCATGCTCTGACTGTAAATGCATGCGACTGATTTCAAATGTAATGGAAGGGTCTCTTCTAAACTCCCATCGATGCTTTTTCTTTTCATTAAGAAGGATTTCTAATGTATGACCCTCTTGAGAAAAGGCATGGATTTCGTGGACAGGAAGGAGGAGGGTCTCCCCCTCCCAACGCTTCCGTTCCTTCTGTTCGACAACATACAAATCCCACGATTGTAATGCTCGGTATAGTTCGTGCTGATCTTCACGAAAGATTGCAATTTCTACATCCTCATGATGCCTGGTTTCTTCCCCAATATGAAGATCAATCGCCCATCCACCTGCAAACATCCAATCCCGATCAAATGCATGGATCCACTGGCAGACGTCATGACATTTCTCAAACATGTGCCACCTCCTCTCTTTCATCTTGTCCTTGTAGAAAAACTCTTAACCTCCCCCCTCCGCCTACTCTTTCATTTGGAAAAGCTTTCTTATACGATGGAATATAGTAGAAAACATGGAGGGACTCATATGCTAAAAGGTAATCTAGTTGAACTGCGTCCTGTATCAAAGGATGACTTAAAACACTTATTCAAATGGGCGAATGACGAAGAAATAGCAAACCTTGGTCACGGAAGCGCTTCTGCCTATCAGAACAATAATCCTAAAGAGGACCTAGAAGCTTTCTATGAAAAAAACCTTACCGCTCAACCTCTATGGGAAAACGGGCGTGTTTTCATTGTTTATACCATCAGTACAGGGGTGCCGATTGGAAAATGCAGCTACAGGCAACTCAATCCTGTGACACGCTCAGCAGAGATTGGTTTAAGCATCGGGGAAAGAGAATACTGGGGGCATGGGTATGGGGAAGATATCATCCAAACGTTGCTGAAACACCTCTTTTACACTCTGAATCTTGAACGTATTCAACTGGATACGTGGAGCGGCAATAGACAGGCACTAAGACTCTATGAAAAAGCAGGATTCCAGACAGAAGGAAGACTAAGAAAAAATGAATATGTGAACGGTGCTTATTATGACACCATCCTTATGGGGATGCTCCGTTCCGAATTCGATGTGTAATGTTTTTAATAGGAAAATGTAGGGAATGGTTATATCGACCATCTGATTCATGTTTATCGATTTTGATTCATGAAAGGAGTCCACGATGAAAGATCAACTCAAGAACCCTGTTTTCCTCATTTCTGCAACCGTCATCACTGTCCTCGTCATCGTTGGCGCAATCAACCCTGAAGGTTTCGGTACAGTAGCTGGGGCCTTATTTGAATTTACTACCATTAATTTCGGTTGGTTTTACCTCATCTCTGTATTCGGATTTGTCATTTTCCTGGCGGGTCTTGGACTGAGTAAATATGGAAAAATCAAGATCGGTCCTCAAGATTCAAAACCTGAATTTCCATTCTTTACGTGGATCGGCATGCTCTTCTCCGCCGGATTCGGTGTAGGACTCGTATTTTGGGGAGTAGCAGAACCGATGAGCCACTTTTTCGAAACACCATTTTCAGAAATGGATGCCCAAACCAATGAGGCTGCGCGTGTCGCTATGGGCTATTCCTTTTTCCACTGGGGCATCAACCAATGGTCTGTATTTGCTATTGTCGGTCTGCTTATTGGCTTCTTACAATTCAGAAAGGATAAGAATGGTCTCGTATCTACCGCTCTTGAACCCGTACTGGGAAAATCAAAGCCTGTCAAATACACCATCGACTCTTTAGCCGTTATCGCTACAGTGATGGGGATCGCCACGTCTCTTGGACTGGGAATCCTTCAAATGAACGGTGGATTGAACGCGGTTTTCGGCATTCCGAATAGTACAACCATTCAACTTCTCATTACAGGGGTGCTGCTCGTCTTATACTTAACTTCATCCAGTACTGGATTGGAGAAAGGAATCAAATGGCTCAGTAATTTAAACTTGGCCCTTTGCTTAGTCCTCCTCTTGTTCGTTTTCTTTGCCGGCCCCACTGTTTTTATTTTGAATAGTTTCACTTTGGGGATAGGAGATTACATTTCAAATTTTGTGGGGTATAGTCTAAGATTGACCCCTTATGAAGGAGGTACCTGGCTCAGGGAATGGACGATTTTCTATTGGGCGTGGGTCATTGCATGGTCTCCGTTCGTTGGAGCTTTCGTTGCCCGCGTTTCCCGAGGTCGAACCATCAGGGAATTCATTTTTGGGGTCCTTGTCGTCCCACCGTTGATCGCTTGTTTATGGATTGCCGTTTTCGGGGGTACAGCCTTAAATAGTGACCTGAACAACGGAACGAAGATTGCTGAAGCGGTCAACAATGATATAACAGTCGCTCTCTTTGAAGCCTATGAATATCTGCCTCTCACAGGTATTCTATCCTTTTTATCGATTTTGTTAATTGCGACGTTCTTGATCACATCGGCTGACTCTGCCACTTACATTTTGGCTAGTATGACAACGAATGGCAGCCTGACCCCCGCTCTTGCTATAAAAATCATTTGGGGTATTCTAATGGCAGCGATTGCCGGCGTGTTGCTTGTCGCGGGTGGGTTGGATGCCTTGCAGACAGCTTCTCTCGTTTCCGCACTTCCGTTTACGGTGATTATTATTCTATTCGTGTATGCGTTTACGAAGATGATCCGTCAAGAACCCCTGCCTGAACGACGCAAAAATAAGAAAGATTAGATAAGAACATCAGAAAACCAGCCATTGGATCATTTCCTGGATTACCAAAAAGGTGCCCTTCTCCAATACAGGAAGGGCACCTGATCTGTGTTAACTTTAAACTTCTGGATTCTCTATACTCCAATATCCTCCATCTCCTGGATCCACGTGAGTGGTCTTGGTCTCTCCTATTCCCCAAGCGGCTGCGATGGTAAGAAAAAGAACAACAACGAGTCCAGCTATTCTTCTCATCAAAGAAAAACCTCCTGTTATTTTTCTATTCTTTCTAAATAAGCAAGCGGAAGTTGGGCAAAGAAGTAATCCCCTTGTTCATGGATGAAACGTCGATAGGAATGCATCAGCATTTCCCTGTTTCCTGTAGCCAGCCCTAAATAACTTTCCTGAAAGGGCGTCAGGGAAGGCAACGTAAGCAAGACCTGCTGAGTTTTTTCATAATCTCCCCGCGCCAGAGCAAGGTGCGCCCCCTCTACAGGATCTGTAGTTGATACCCCTTCTGTTTTTTGGTGAAAAGCAGATATGAAGGGCAGAGAGCGATTTTTCACAGTTTCTAAAAATTTCAAGAGCTGATGATTTTCCGCAATTTCCATAGACTTTAATAACGATTCCATAGAAGATTCATAGCCGTTAAAGAGCTGACACAATGCCAAATCATGATGCATGCGACTTTTTCTCCTTGGCGAAACTTCTGTATTAATCATTTTATAGGCATAACGACTTGCAAGAATGGAGTTATTGGTCTTCCAATAATGATAAAAAAGCAGCTCTTGATAACGTTGATTTAAGTAATAATACATCAAAGGCTCGTCTACATGCTGAAGCGCCTGATCACATTCATCTAAATATTTGTCTAAAGCTGTAAACACTTTCAAATCCTGATACGAATAAACGAGAGTGAACAAATGCAGGCATCTCAATGATGGATGAGTAAAATGGAGACCTTTTAAATCATCTAAAACATATTTCTTTTGATCTCTGCCTGTCTGAGACAGGAGGACGCGATACAGATGCCCTGCCCCTTTATCGATGTACGGGGAAGCAATAATGACAGACAACTCTTTCAAAAAATCATTCATATAAAAAAATTCCATACAGACAATTTGTTCATCGATATGTGTAGGGAAGTGGGAAAGGATGTAATCTTTGGTATGTAAGACAGCGTCTTTTCTAGAGAATTTTTTTAAATAGCCCAGGTAAACATCATATAAAGAGGAAGTGCGGCTCATTTGAAGCTTCCGCAATGGGCTTGGTTCAATTAATTGGTCATCCGTCATCACACACGCCCTCCTTATCTTTCTTTACCTTTATTTTATTGAATTTTCGAAAATATGTCTATACAAAATCTTAAAGCTCTTGAAATATTAATGGAATATATTACCTTACCAAATTCTCAAATGCGGAAACAAAAAAAGACACTACTCCTTTGTAGTGTCAGAAAATGCTTGAGGTAAGGTACCACACGTTCCATAAAAGCAAGCTGTACACAATGAGACGCTCACTGTTGGATCCCGTGCGAAAAGTAAAGATAAATTGTAAATGTTTCTTTGAGAAGGGATAGGCCAACGGGATTCCCTTTTTTGTTATGTAATCACCGAACAAATGGGAAACCACTCCGATGATCAAGCCCCCAATATACATACGAGGAATGGCGAATGCTTGCTCAAGGATGATGCCGTATCCGATGAGTACCCCCACAAATAAGACAGAGTGGGTCATTTTTCTATGCCCACGAATCATAATGAGGATAGGTAACAGCAGCATAACAAATATTTTTAATTGGTCTCGATATGTATCCAAATACTCCGGCACAAACAAGTAACAAAGAAAGGCGACCGTAAAGATCGTCATGAGTCCCCGCCAAAACTTATGACCAAGAGTAGATGTTGGAGTGTCGATATCCGGCAAAAGCGAGCCGAATAGAACGAACACAAAAAATAAAACCGTTTGAAGAGGTTGTTCAGGCATCCACTCGAACGTAGGGAGTAAGGTCATTGCCCCAACCCCGAAAGTGAAGCCCACAACCTGGTGTCCTGATGCCATCATGATGTGCAGCGATCCTCTCTAACAAGTATGTACGATTCACTAAAAGTGGACCGCCCATTTCCGGGACGGTCCTTTTATAAAAATACACCCACGAACCTGTGGGTATCAATCAACAGTCTTTCTCAGGCAGCCCCAGCATCTGAAACTTCGGCCCTTCCATTGTCTGCTTTCCTTCAATGGTCAAGGATTCAGTCATATGGGCAATTCTACGATCTATGGCTACTGGAATAGCATTGATATGCTGAAGTTCATCATCGCCTTCCGGTTCACCAATCGTCATCCCAATATCTGGTTCCCCGCATCCGTAACCGGCAAAAAACAAACGCAGGCATGCTGCATCTTCATCTTCCAGGATTTGACTCAGCAAATCCCTGGCTTGGTCGGTGATTTTCATCGTCTTCACCCCTTCGACTATAAAATACCATAATTACCAAGGATCCTGGTAGTAATATGAATCGCTTCTCATACGTTTCCACTATTCTTCCCTTCCCATAAATAAAAATCCCTGGTGGAGGTTCCACCAGGGATGAAGGATTATTTTTTTATACGGCGCTCGCATTGATTTCAACGTCGATGTTTCCACTTGTCGCTTTAGAATATGGACATACTTTGTGTGCTTCCTCAGCAAGTGACTCCGCTTCTTCCTGAGAAACGCCTTTCACTTTCACATTGAGGACAACTCCCACTTTAAATCCATTGTCCGATTCATCTTTCAATAGGCTGACGTCAGCAGTGATTTCAGATTCGATCTCTTTCTTCTGTTTACTTGCAACCAAGTTCAACGCCCCATCATAGCAAGCGGAATAGCCAGCTGCAAACAACTGCTCTGGATTTGACCCTTTTTCATTACCTTCACCAGGCATAGAAAGGTTCAAATCGATTAAACCATCATCTGATTTTACATGGCCGTTTCTTCCACCTTGTGCTGTTGCGTGTGCGGTAAACATTACATTACTCATTATCCATCACTCCTTGACTTATTATTGAATCCACAACAATTACATACCTCATCTTGCCGTTGATTAAACATTTCTATTCATCATACACGCGATACTCCTTCTGCATGTCCACCGGAGCCATCTTCACCATCCATTGCATGATGTATGTGAACACCGCCAAATCATCGACAAGACCGAGAAATACGAGGAAATCCGGGATGACGTCCCATGGAAACAGAAGATAAGCCACTAAGAGTCCAACAGAAAACCACTTCTTCCCTGCACTCACATCTTTTGATTTAAAAAACTGCACAAGAAAAGGCACCGATTTTCTAACATTAAAAAGGAACTTAATTCTTCGCCATAAACGGATCATCGTCTTCCCTCCTCCCCCTATTATACACTTCTTATTTCGACATAAAGCAAGAGGAATCCTCACAATTGCTTAAATAAGACGTATACTTTACCATAAAAAGAAAAGAGACTATTCCACACCTGTCCCAATCGTCTTTTTTCATGCTTACCCAGAATGAAAAAAGACAGTTGAATTTCGAACCGCACCCACTAAGCAGAATTTCATAAGATAATCGGGCCATCCCAACACATACTACCATTAGTTACATAGCCCACTTTATATAGTTCTGCATACGATACAATAGCTCAAAGAAAATTGAAGGGGAGAAAGTTGTCATGAAGATCCTACTATTGAACGGAACGATCGTCGGGAAAAAGACCCGGACGCTCCTTGATGAAATCGAAAAATATATACAACAGCTGCCAACGGATCATACGACGAAGATTGTGGACCTCGAGAACTACGAGCTTCAATTCGTAGATGGCCGCCCTGCTGAAGAGTACAATGAAGATATGAAAAAATTGATCAGCGAAATTGAAGAAGCAGATGCTTATGTCATTGCCACTCCCGTTTTTCAAGGTTCAATTCCAGGCACCTTGAAAAACGTATTCGATGCTGTATCTCCACTTGCAATGCGCTATAAACCCGTGTCTATTGTCGCCAATGGAGGAACTTTGCAACATCACCTTGTCGTAGAAAATCAATTGAAACCCATCCTGAATTATTTCCGGTGCATGGTGACACCGAACTACGTCTACACTCATACCAATCACTTCTCCACACAAGGAGAGCTCATTGATGAAGACGTCCGCAACCGCTTGAAAGAAATGACGATCGTCTTTAATCAATACATGCAGATGAGTCGTGAACTTGAACCAGATAAATAGGAAATGGAGCGGATCTTCATTTCAATAGAAAGAAGTGCGGGATCTATGTAAGACTCCCGCACTTCTTTATGCTCTTCCGAGTATTTTGGTTATGTAATTCTGCGTTTCCCGGAATGGTGGTACCCCATCATGTTTATCTACGTTCCCAGGACCAGCATTATAAGCAGCGAGCGCTAATTCGATATTGCCATCATAGCGATCGAGCATCTGCCTCAGGTATTTTGTCCCACCCATCAAGTTTTGCTCGGGATCAAATGGATCCTTTACACCAAGACCCTCTGCCGTCGCAGGCATAAGCTGCATCAACCCTTGGGCCCCGGCGTGACTGACGACTCCAGCATCAAAGTTTGATTCAGCCTTCACGACAGAACGGACCAAATTCTCATCAACTCCATATCGCTCCGAAGCCTTTCTTATGAGCTGATCCACATCTACGTTCCCACCGGTGACCTTTGGAATATCATCCGACTCCTTAATATGTTGAGCAGGAACTGCCCCTTGATTAAAACTGACGCTGTGCACTGGTTGTGACCGTTGGCTTGACGAAGAAGGTACAGCTGAACGATACGATTGCTCCATCGCCGCGTTGAACAGGCTTTGAAACGTAATATCCTCCATACCGCTTGAAAAAGTGTTCGAATTCCGATTCCCTAACATAGACATGGCCTGCATTTGAATCATTAGCTGGATCTTACTGACATCCATGTACTCATCTCCATATCGTTAATAAATCAAGTGTACAAGATTCATGCTTTTTCAACAATCACTCTTATGAGTATATTTTACAATTTACCAATACTAGTCAAAACTTGAGAAAATCTTTTCTTAAAACCGCTATTCAGTTATCATTTTTGAGCGTTTTTTTCCCAAAGCAACACCCACTAAAAAGGTGATACAATATAAAATAGCAAAAGAGATACCGAATCGTGCTCGTGCCCTGTCGTGCTGGTTGTCCACGACATTGCACCTAACTTTTTTCAAATGTATTCATTTCTTTCTTGAGTACTCTCTTTTGTCTCTTACGTCGAATCACCCTATTATTTTTCCCCGCCAGGAAAAATACCTGTAAATTTCATGGTCTGTCTCCCTTCAATGAGAAGACACATACCATCTCCCCCTTTTGCCCATTCAAAAGGGGGCTTTTTTTATCCTCATTTATTCCTACTAATGCTCCCTTTACTTGAAGACTCCGTTTCGAGACTTTTGTTGAGTGGATGGGGGCTACGGGGAATAGCTCGCTTTCCAACCACCCCTGACGCTCAACTTAGCAACGAACCCCGAACCATCTCGAAAACTGAGTCTTCCACAAAACTGCCAAATTGTTGAATAAAGACTTAGGATTAGACAAGATTTGTGCTTTGTGTGGACAAGCTGGCAAATTATTTTTAAAAAGCTAAATATTCCACGTTTGTACATCATATATTTGAAGTACAAAGGAGGTGGAATAAAGATGGATTTCAACAACCGTGTCTTTTTGTTCCTAGCTGCTCTGCTTTCTGGGTATGCGCTTTACAGTCTCGGTGATAGTGGTGGAAACTTCTTCGATCAATTCTTGTTCTACGCCGGCTATATCGCAATGATACTTTTTTCTTTTGCTATTATTATCGTCGGGCTGGCAAGGTTCTTAAATCAGTACAAATAGAAAAATGGCCTCTCCCTGTGGGAGGGACGTGTGAAAAAAGGCTGCGGATCCTCCGCAGCCTTTCTTTTATTTGGGTGACTTGAAAAACGACTTGAAGAAGTTTGTCCAGCCATTCTCATCAGATGACTCTTCCAGTTCTTTGTGTTCTTCAACCTTTATATCCTCTTTTTCAATCGCGTAATCCAATGTGAGGACAGCCCCAAATTCTGAATGAGTACCCTGATTCGAAACGATCGAGTGGTGAATGTTATGCTGCTCGGCTAAATCCATGTAGGGAGATAAGAACCGGTAGCTCACATCACCGTTTAACAGCAACTCGGCATTTGGATAGCTTTTCATTTCGTCTGCTAACTCTTCCTGCCCCTGCTTCTGCATTACTTGCCCTTTTGTCAAGGCAACAAGGACTCGTTCTCTCAGTGTACCAAGGTATTGTTTTCTTTCTCCTGGTTTTGTCTGCCGGCTCCCATACATTCCTTCCTGTAAGTAATCTTCCATATCTGGTTTCTTCATAGTTGCACCTCATTCACTCCTAGTATGGTACAGAAAAAAGGCTGTACACATGACAGCCTTCCCCTATTTTACAACTACGGATATGTGAGATGGAAGAACGGACAACTCCACGGGCAGGGAATCGCCTTCTTCTCCGTCGACGTTGGTTACCATCCTGTCCTGTGATGTAATACGGATATGATCCGCTTGGAAGTATTCCACATCCTGCTCATCCTTAAGTCCACCTCTAAGAATGGCCGAAACAATGGATGCGAGACGAATCAAGTTCACTTTAGGCACGATATACCCATGAATTTTTCCGTCATTCACATTCGCTTCCGGGGATAGTTTTTCAAAACCGCCGGCAGAGTTTGTTAAAGCCGCCAGGAAAAGAAAGGACTCTCCTTCCCATGCTTTATCATCATATTCAATCCGCATGGGATAACTGCTATGCTGGGTCAAGGTTTTCATTCCTTCCATCATATAAGCAAACGGCCCAAATTTCGTCTTTTGTTCAGGAGTCACTTCATATGTTGCTTCAGCAAGGGCTCCCGCTGCGACGATATTAACAAAATATTGGTCATTAATTCTCCCGATATCTACGGATTTTGTCTGGTCGGAGCGGAGAACGTCAATCGCTTCTTCCACCTTCAATGGAATATTAAGGGCTCTTGCAAAATCATTAACCGTCCCAAGTGGAATGATTCCCAAAAGAGGTCGGTGACTTTCATCCACCATCCCATTGATTGTCTCATGCAGGGTGCCATCTCCCCCCATAGAAACGACAAGGTCAAACTCATCTCTGCAGGCGTTCTGGCAGTATTTTGTGGCATCCAGCTCTTTTTCTGTTTGAGCAACCTCCACATCGTATCCTTTTTCCGTCAATATTTCTTCTATTTCTTCAACATGATCGATGGCTTCTTCTTTTCCTGAAGAAGGGTTTACGATCAGCATAGCCTGTTTCATTCTCTTTCTCCTCTCACAAACATCCATCATTCTTCTGATTGGTATTCATAAAGGGTGCTGACAGAAGAGAAGCCGATTTTGCGGATGAATTCGCTCACTCCATTCTGATGCGGCCGGAGACTTGTCTGGATAGCTTTTGCATCCTGTTCTTTCATCCAGTTGACTAATTGGTCACACAGGCTTGTCCCTATGCCTTCCCGTCTATAAAATTCATCCACAAATACTTCCCGCACATAACCGTACACAGCCTCTTCCCCATGTGTTTCGATAATGCCCAGGACATATCCGATCATTCTTCCATTCATATCAGCAACCAGAAGTTTCTGTTTCGGGTTTTTTGCTAAAAATTGATCGGCCGCCCAGTACTTGCGGTTCTTCACTTCATCATTGGTCAGCCTTTCGGAGCTGGTCACATGAAGAAAATCAATGCTGTACCTTGTAAAATGCATCAAATCCTTTTCCTCAGGTTCCCTTATATCGACCATCAAAAACCCCTCCTCTACGCTTTTAACACCACTTGATATTCAGGTGTATTTTCTATAACGTCCCGGGCGAAGGAGCAGACCGGGTCGATTTTCAACTTATGTTTACGTGCGTAATTCACGGCATAATCAATCAATTCACCGCCTAGTCCTTGTTCACGTTCAGACGGCGCAACGAAAGTACTTGTAATGACCATTGTATTATCATTCTCTTCAAATAGAAGCTGAGCTTTTGGGTCTTGTTCCTCTCCTATATAAAACGTTCCATTTTTCTGTTGGATTTCTTGTTCCATGACAATCTCTCCTTTCCCTATAAAGGATACCCTTTCATCTTCAAGAAAAACATAACTGCTCAACGAGGAGCTTTGAAGATGAGATATTCGGTGATGCTATTTTAGAATTCGACACCTTTATTTGAGTATTCGACAACACAATTTTAGTATCCGACAGCGTTATTTGAGTATTCGACAACGCTTTTTTAGAATTCGACACCCTTATTTGAGTATTCGACACCAAAAGAGTGTTGCTTAACATTCCTCTTCCCTCATTAAATATAAAAAAAGAGCACCTACTATATATAGTAAGTGCTCTACAAAGTTATGCTGTTTGTTTTAAGTCTTCCTCTAATGGGATGTCCTTCTCTAATCCGCGGCGGGCGGCGATGATGAACGCTGTAACGACCGCAACCGTACCGAGTGCTGCAACGACGTAAGAAACATTCAGAGACAATCCGAATCCGATCGGAGCATTCAGGATATAGGTGAATGTGGCCATAGTCATGAAGGTCGCAGGCACGGCGGCGACGAAGTAATTTTTACGGGAAAGGAACAGGTACATGGCTCCTACCCAAAGCGCGATGACGGCTGTTGATTGGTTTGCCCAGGAGAAGTATCTCCATAGCAATGTGAAATCAATGCGTGTCAAAGCGAATGAGATGACGAACAGTGGAAGAGCAATCCATACACGGCTCATAATTTTCTTTTGTGGAACCTTAATATAGTCCGCTATAATCATACGAGCGCTTCGGAATGCTGTATCTCCGGATGTGATTGGCAGAATGATGACACCAAGGACAGCCAGAGTACCACCCACAGCACCCAACATAGCGATTGAGACTTCACTGACAACAGCTGCTGGTCCACCGCTTGCAAGAATCTCATTGAGTCCTGCAGAACCGTTGAACAAACTCATTGCTGCCGCTGCCCAGATCATTGCAATAATTCCTTCTGCAATCATCATTCCGTAGAAAATACGACGTCCTTGTTTTTCTTTTTGCGTCGTTCTTGAAATGATAGGTGTCTGGGTCGCATGAAACCCTGACAAGGCACCACAAGAAATAGTTAAGAACAACAATGGAAAAATCGGTGCGTTGTCTGGGTGCATATTAGTAAAGCTCAATTCTGGAATAGGTGCTCCAGTTACAACAAGGGATACTCCAACTCCAATGGCACTAATGAGCAGAAGAGCCCCGAAGATCGGATAAAAGCGGCCGATAATCTTATCAATTGGAAGCATCGTTGCTAATAGATAGTAAGCAAAAATCACAAGTAAAATAACAGGTAGAGCGAGCCAGCTGCTTGTCATGTTGTGTAAAAGATCCGCAGGTGCTGTAACGAATACAGTTCCTACAAGAACAAGTAAAAGGATCGCAAACGCGTTGACGACGTGTTTCATGACTTTCCCTAAAAACTTCCCTGCGAGTTCAGGAAGGTGGGCACCACGGTTACGGATGGAAATCATCCCTGTTAAATAATCGTGGACAGCTCCCGCAAAAATGGCTCCAAACACAATCCATAGAAAAGCGACCGGGCCGTATAGGGCTCCGAGAATTGGACCGAAAATCGGCCCCACTCCCGCGATGTTCAAGAGCTGGATTAAAGCATTCTTCTTCTCTCCCATAGGCAGGTAATCGACACCATCACCGTGGGAATAAGCAGGTGTTTCACGACCTGCGTTGACACCGAACATTTTTTCAACATATTTACCGTACGTAAGATAACCGACAATTAAAAGTGCAATACTCACTAGAAAAGTAATCATTTAGCATCCTCCTTTTCGCGCTCGTCTGTAATCGCTTACAAACAATATATCAAGAGAACGCTTACAAAAGGGGATTTAAGATTAACATGTCAAGATTGATGTTCAAGATGTCGAAAATCATGATCGAAATACAACCCCATTACAATTCCAGCTTCTTTCGTAATTCCTTCACATAGTTCCGACTTACGGAAAGCTTTTCCTCTGTATCCAGAAGTTCCAGCTGATAGGCTCCATTGAACCACGGAGTTAGCCGATGCACGTAATCCAGGTTCACAAGATAACTTTTATGGATTCTGAAAAAAGAAAAGCCATGAAGCCGCTTCTCTACATCTTTAAGTGCATCTTTTGTCTCGTAGACCCTTTGTTTGCCGACAATTTTCGTTACCCGATCTTCTCTGTGTACGTACATGATTTCAGCTGGGTCCAGGTACTCAATCGTGTCTTCTACTTCAACAGCCAATTTGGAAGGAGGTTGGACGGGCTTCACTTCCACAGGCTTACATTTATTTTCTATCCTTTCTACAGTTTCACTTAACTGTTCTTCATCGAAGGGTTTGAGTAAGTAATCGATCGCCTTTTGACGGAATGCTTCCACCGCAAAATCTGGGTAAGCGGTGGCAAAAACGATTTCCGGAACTTTCTTCAGCTCTTGAACCGCCTTCGCTACCGCCATTCCATCCATCTTCGGCATCTCTACATCAAGAAATAGGACATCCGGCTGAAGCTTCAACGTCTGCATGACTGCTTCATCGCCTGACCCAGCTTCTCCTACAACTTCTATGCTCTCATAACGTTCAAGTAAAAAATTCAATTCGTCTCGACTGAACCGCTCATCATCGACGATAAGCACGGTTATTTTTCCGTTCATGACTCTGACTCCTTTTTGTGAAGAGGGACCGTAAATGCAATGGTTGTCCCTTGTCCCTGTTCGCTTTCTATTCGTAGCTTCGCATTCTTTCCATGCATGTATTCTAAGCGTTTGTTGACATTATACAACCCAAATCCCGTCCCACTTTCAGACGATACCGATTTTTCTCCCAACGTTCGTAACCTGGTCGGCTCAATTCCTTGTCCGTTATCCGCCACACTGATATTGACATGTTCTCCATCCCTACGGATGGAGATCGTGATTTCAGCTCCCCCGTCCTGGTTTCTGATTCCATGCTTGATGCTGTTCTCGACCAGCGGCTGCAAGGTCAAGGGAGCGATTCGTGCTTCTAAGGCTGATTCATCAATATCATAATGAACATGCAGGCGATCGACGAAGCGTGTTTCTTCAATGAGCAGATAAGACTTCACATGTTTCAACTCTTCTTTTAAAGTCATCCATGTTTTTGTGGTTGCCCCTAAGTTTTGCCTAAAGAACCGGGAGAGAGCGATAAGAAGTGCTCTTGCGCGGTCAGGTTCCGTACGAGTCAATGACACGATGACGTTTAACGAATTGAACAAAAAGTGTGGATTGACTTGTGCCTGCAAGGCCTTCACTTCAGCTTCGCGTGCCAGTTCTTGTGCTTTTTCAGCATCAGCAAGCTCAAGCTGCTGACTAAGAAGAGCGCTCAACCCTTGAATCAACTCCAAAAGAACATTAGAGATGTCTTTTTGTGATGAAACGTAAAACTTCAATGTTCCGACGACTTCTTGCCGCTTCTTCAATGGAACGATCACGGCTGCCCCAAGCGGACAACCTGGATGTTGACATTGAATCTCTTCATGTCTGACTACGACACGCTCCCCAGTCTCAATGACATCACGGGTAGCGTCTGTTTGGATCGGCTCTCCCGCCTTATGATGATCATCCGCCTGTCCCACATGAGCGAGGATTTTTTGTTTATCCGTCATAGAAATTGCACTCACTTGGACTTCCCCATAAATGATCCGACACGCCTTTTCTGCAGAGTCCATCGTCAACCCTTTTCGAAGATGGGACACCGTCGATTCAGCTAATTTGAGTGCTTTTTGGGCCTGTAATGCTCCAACTTTCTCTTCTTCATGAAGAACATTGCGAATGATCAATAAAAACAACGCAGATCCAAGTCCATTCGCCACAATCATAGGAACTCCAATTTCCTGGACAAGGGACCATGCACGTGGATATGGATCAGCGATGAGGAGAATGATCCCCATCTGCACTGTCTCTGCAAGGGCCCCTACAAACAGCGCCGTCTTCAGTTTCAAAGGTTCCTCTTTTTTATGGAAGTAACCAGCGATGATCCCTGCTACTACGGCTGAAATTCCGCAAGCGACTCCCGTGAAACCTCCAAGAAAAAAGCGATGCAAGCCAGCTATGATCCCGGCCCCTATGCCAATCCGGTAACCTCCGAAAAGGCCGGCAGCCACAATGCCGATCACCCTTGAATTCGCCAGTGCTTCCGATTCGATAAGATTATAAGCCCACCGTCCATAATCAAGTGAACTTGTGTCATACGTGATGCCTGTATATGTACCAATAATTCCAAACAACCCGAAGAAAGCGATCGCCATGTATCGCTGACGTTGATCCAAAGTTTTTTGGTCGATCAACTCTCGGAAAAAACGAAAGCGAGTAATAATGAAAGCGACCGTTACAATAATTCCAAGCCTCTCAAGCATTGGGAGGAACAACTCAAACATAATCCCACCTCCTTCTTCCTTCCCTTTCTTTCATATATGCTCCCTTTTAGTTTAAGACTCAGTTTCGAGGCTTTTGTTGAGTGGATGAGGGCTGCGGGGAATAGCTCGCTTTCCGCGGGAGCGCGGTGAGCCTCCTCGGACTGCGTCCTGTGGGGTCTCACCCTGCACTTTTTTCCCGCAGGAGTCTCGCCATTCCCCTCCGCCCCTTTCCCATATAAGTATCTCGAAACTACTTCCAGAATAGCAGTTTTTCTGGGTCATAGGATTTGGTCTATATAACTGAAAGAAAGATCCAATTGTATTCTAAAGCTTGCTATATAGCGCTTTTCAGTTAGTAAGCAGTGATTTTAGAAGACCCTCCAAGCGTGTGCGTAGGTTCGTTTCTCTAATGCATGGAATGGGGTGGTTGGGAAGCTGCGAGACTCCCGCGGGAATGGAATGGCTGGCGAGACCCCGCAGAGCTTTAGCTGGCTTGCCTCAATCACCAAAGGAAAGCGAGTGGCTCCCCACCCCTGACGGTCAACTCAGCAACGAACCCCGAAACATCTCGATCCTGAGTATTCCACAATCCTGCCATATAGTCGAATAGTAGGTTATGTTTATTGTAGCATGGACGGTTTGTTTCGATACACAGAATAAAAGTAAGACCTTTCAGAAGAATGACGGTTAGAAAACATTAGGGAAACGTCAGAATTTTTTGATACACTAAAAAGAAAATGAGGTGATAGGATGACAACAAAAATAGCAATCATACAAATGGACATCGTCTTTGGAAATCCAGAAGAGAACCGGAAACACGCACAGGAGAAAATTAAAGAAGCCGCTGCACAAGGAAGCGAGGTCATCTTGTTGCCTGAATTATGGACGACAGGCTATGACCTTTCCCGTTTTGAAGAGATAGCTGAAACACTCGAAGGACCAACACATCAGCTCTTGATCTCATTAGCAAAGGAACTTGAGGTCACCATTGCTGGTTCTGTGGCAGAAGAAGAGAATGGGAAGTTTTACAACACATTCGTTGCCTATAACGCGGTTGGGGAGCGTCTCGTAACTTACCGGAAAGCGCATTTATTCCGTTTGATGAATGAAGAAAAGCATTTAGAATCAGGGAATCAAAAAGGAAACTTCGATCTTGAAGATGTGCCGGTAGCCGGTGTAATCTGTTATGATATCCGCTTCCCTGAATGGATGAGAACACACATGTTGAATGGTTCACGTGGGTTGTTTGTCGTTGCCGAGTGGCCAAAACCGAGGGTTGAGCATTGGCGCAATCTATTGATTAGCCGGGCCATTGAAAATCAATGCTTCGTCATCGCATGCAACCGTGTAGGTGCGGATCAAAACAATGAATTTGGAGGCCATTCCATCGTTGTGGACCCGTGGGGCAATGTGATCGCTGAAGGTGGTTTTGATGAGGAAATCGTATATGCGGAGGTCGACTTCACTGCTGTCGAAGCTATCCGTGAGCAAATCCCTATTTTTCAGGACCGACGTCCGGACCTGTATGAATGATTTCTTCTTTTATCACTGTTGATCAATACCATCTTTAAATAAGAAAATAAAAAAATCCTTCCGAATCAATCGGAAGGATTTTTTTCATAAGCCGGTGTTTGATAGAAATAGTTCGGAGTATCCATCCGGTTTTCGTATGCCGAATGGAAAATATGTGTCGTTGCTGGTGAAACCGGTGGGATGAGCCATGTCCAGTCACCGGTGACCTCACGTCCACATGCATGTTCTTTTTTCTCGAACTGATGGAACTGTTGAGCGGCTGTGTGGTGGTCAACAAGGGTTACACCATCGGATTGATAGGAAAACAGCACAGCCTGGTTAAGCTCAACCAAGGCTCGATCCTTCCATAAGGATGAATGTCGTTTCGTATCAAGTCCCATGGCTTCTGCTACAACGGGCAAAAGGTCATATCGAAAGTCATCGGCTAGGTTACGGGCACCAATTTCCGTTTCCATATAAAAACCGTTGAACGGAGCCGCTGTATAATCCAGCCCGCCGATTTCAAGTCGCATATCGGAAATAACCGGGACAGCATACCAACGCAGGTCTAAATCTTCAAACCATGTAAATTCAGGGTGACGCAGCGGAACTTCCTTCACCTTGTAAGAAGGAATATCGAACCACACGGGCCTCCGTCCATTCATTTGTACCACCAGAGGCAGCACATCAAATGCTGTGCCATCCCCTTCCCATCCTAGCTGCTGACATTCTTTCGTAAATGCTATAGAAGCAGGGTCACCTGTAACGTTTCCGTGTTCTTCATAGCCAGCGTAACGGACCAGTTGGTGATTCCAAACGCGTACATCTTCCTCTGAGGTCTTGGGTTTAAAGATGGTGATTGTTGAACGGATGCGCCCGCCATTCGTCGCATAATCCAAATGGTCAAGGAGAGCATCACGCATGCCTTCCTCTGTATCAATATGTCGGGCATCAAAAACATTCAATGTATTCCAGAAAAGACGCCCAATGCAGCGGTTGCTGTTCCGCCAGGCGACCTTGGCGCCGTATTCAAGTTCATGATAGGTATGGGTATAGCTCCCTGTCTCACTGATTTCCTGCTCAATTTCCTTGAGCCTCTCATCTGTACCAGTAAGCTGTTTTTCCTGATGATATTGGCGAAGAAACGCTTCCGCCTTTTTATATAAATCTGTATTCACAGCATGAATCCTCCTGTATGGTGCTTCATTCCTATCCTACCATACATGAAGACAGACCTACACGATTCAGTCTGCTTTACGGGCGGGCTGTTGTACAGGGTCCCACACGCTGTTATAAGGAGGAGCGTAGGCGAGGTCCAGGTCTTCCAACTCGTCTATCGTCATTTCATGGAAAAGAGCAGTGGCGAGGACGTCGATTCGTTTATCAGACCCCTGTCCTCCGATAATTTGAGCTCCAAGCAACTGCCTCGTTTGCTCATGATACACAACCTTTAATGTCATCGGGTCCTCTTTCGAATAATAGCCGGCGGCATGTGTCGATTTGATGGTCATCGTTTTAAATGGAATCTTTTCATTTTTAGCCTCCCGTTCCGAAAGACCGGTTCGGGCAAGCGTTAAATCAAAGAACTTTAATATCGAAGTACCCACAATCCCTCGGAACGATCTTCTCTTATCGATCATGTTGAGTCCTGCAATTTGTCCTTGCTTGTTGGCATGCGTACCTAATGGGATATAGTCCTCTTTCCGTTTGATCCGGTGATACTGGGTGGCACAATCCCCGGCAGAATAAATGTCCAAAATGCTTGTTTCCATAAAGGCATTGACGGAGATCGCGTCGTTTCTCCCTTTGTACACTCCTGTATTTCTCATAAAGGATAAATTCGGTGCGACCCCTACGGCAACAAGAACAAGATCCGATTCATATTCTCCTTGATCGGTGATGACCGAATGAACATGATCATCTCCTTTGAATCCTTCGACCGATTCTCCAAGGTGCAGTTCCACACCGTTTCGCTCTGCTTCTTCGTGGATTTTCTCCCCCATATCCTCATCGAAAATTTTCGCCAGTTGGGGCCCACGGTCAATCAGCCGTACTTTCTTTCCTACGGACACGAAGCTTTCGGCCATTTCAAGACCAATGTATCCTCCGCCGATGATGGTCACTTGTTTCTTTTCCTTTGTGGTTGCCGCCATGATCTCCTTTATATCGGGAATGGTCTTTAGTGTGTAAATGCCTTCAAGTTCCCGGCCTTCCCATGGAGGCATGACTGGTGACGCTCCAGAAGCGACTAAGAGACGATCATAAGACAACTCAAATTCACGTCCCTGGTCATCTTTTCCGTAAACAACTTTATGGTCACAATCCACTTCGGTGACTTTGTGATACGTTCGAACGTCGATGCCATATTTCCCTCGAAACGTTTCAGGGTCACGGGCGATGAGGTCATCCGTTGACTCTACCTCACCACTCAATACATACGGCAGTCCGCATTGTCCATAAGAGGTGATTCCTCCTTGTTCTAATACGGTAATCGTGTGCCCCTCGCTATTTCTAACAATTTGCATAGCTGCACTCATCCCGGCAGCATCTCCTCCGATAATAACAAAATCCAACCCAATCACTCCTTTTTACGTACCTTCTATTCTCTTATTCTTTGCCTATATGGTTCCCTCTCAAACTTCTCTCATGTTAAACTAACCATATTATCTTTTTGTACGACTTTTCAAAAAAATACCCGAGGTGAAAAACATGAAACAATTTCAAACATCCAAAGCCATCCAACGTCTTCCCGATCAATTTTTCGCAACCATGATTGATAAATTAAATCTATACAAGAATCGTGGATATGACACCTTGAACTTAGGGCAGGGAAACCCTGACCAACCCACTCCCTCCCACATTGTGCAGTCCCTAAAGGAAGGGGCCGAAAACCCTGATTTCCACAAATATCCTCCCTTCCACGGGTATGAATTTTTAAAGGAAGCTGTAGCAGAATTTTATAAACGTGAATATGATGTGGACATCGATCCAGAAACGGAAGTGGCCATTATGCCCGGCAGCAAAACGGGTCTCGTTGAGCTTAGCCAATGCTTTCTCGATCCAGGCGATGTCGCGCTTGTTCCTGACCCTGGTTATCCTGATTACTGGTCTGGTATTGAAATGGTAGGCGCAGAAATGAAATCCATGCCCCTTCGTGAAGAGAATGGTTTTTTGCCTGACTACGGAGAAATCGATGAAGAAAGCTGGAACAAAGCCAAGCTCATGTTTTTAAACTACCCGAATAATCCAACCGGAGCGATGGCCGATGCAGACTTTTTTGCAGAAACCATCGAAGAAGCAGAAAAGAACGATGTCTGTGTCGTCCATGACTTTGCCTATGGAGCCATTGGATTTGATGGGAATAAACCGCTCAGTTTCATGCAATTCGAAGGTGCAAAAAACGTCGGCGTTGAAGTTTATACCATGTCAAAAACGTACAATATGGCCGGTTGGCGGGTCGCTTTTGCTGTCGGTAACCCAAGCGTAATTCAAGCCATAGAGGTCATTCAGGACCACTATTTTTGCAGTATCTTCGGTGGTTTGCAGAAAGCTTCCGCCACTGCTTTATTGAGTTCACAACAATGTGTCACAGACCTTGCCGAAACCTATGAAAAAAGACGAGACCTTCTTGTCCATGGTCTGGAAGAAGCGGGATATCATGTAGCCCCTTGCCAAGGTTCCTTCTTTACTTGGCTGCAAGTGCCTGAAGGGTATACTTCTCAAGGGTTTGCGGACGATTTGTTGGAAGAGACAGGATTATTTGTTGCCCCGGGAATCGGATTCGGTAAATATGGAGAAGGCTATGTGCGAATTGGATTAAACAATTCTGAAGAAACTTTGCGTGATGCGGTTGAACGCTTTAAGGCGTTTAAAAAGAAATAAAACAAGGACAAAGACAGGACTTCCCTAAGAGGAAGTCCTGTCTTTTTTTACTTCTAAACAAATCGGCGACCCCTTATATTCATAAGCTTCAAAAACCACCGTTGACCTTCTCCTCCTGTCGAATAAAGTCTAAGCATTATAGAATTTTTTTAAAAGTAAATATTGAATACTTGTTCAAAATGTATTTTAATTAGTTATACAAACATTCTACATGAACTTTACAGGAGGGGTTCAAGTGTATGCGCTTGTAAGAAAAGATGACCGTGTATTAGAAATTCTGAAAGACCCGATCGACCGTAGAGAGAGGGTCTTCACCAAAGAAGAAGAAGCATTGAAATATGCTAAGAAGTTGAACCTATATATACAGTCCGGGCCAAAATGGGAAGTTGAGAAATATAAACTCAAACAATAAGAAGCAGAAGCTCTATCCTGAGAGCTTCTGCTTCTTTAATCCAATGCAATCACCTAAAATGGAAATTCGCGATAGCCGTTCATTACACCAATCCACTTGACGGTCGTAAACTTATCTAACGCCCACTCGCCTCCGAAACGGCCAAGACCTGACTCTTTTTCACCACCAAAGGCGACATGTGCCTCGTCATTGACGGACTGATCATTCACATGGATCATCCCCGTCTCTACGCGTTTGGCTACTTCCACACCACGATGCACGTCACGGGTGAATACAGAACCGCTCAACCCATACGGAGATTGGTTCGCCGCTTCGATCGCTTCCTGTTCCGTTGACACTTGGATAACGGATGCCACTGGCCCGAAGATTTCATTCGCAGCAATAGGCATGTCGCTCGTAACGCCCGTCAAGACTGTCGGTTGCATGATACTGCCATCCAAATCGCCTCCAGTGAGAATTTCAGCGCCCCGGCCTACACTCTCTTTTAAATCCTCTTGAATCCGCTCTATGGCATCATGGTTGATGAGTGGACCAATCACGGTATCTGCTTCTGATGGATCGCCAGCTTTCAGACGCTCTACCTTTTCTTTAAATTTCTCGATGAATGCATCGTGCACATGTTCATGAACAATGATTCTGTTTAACGACATACAAATCTGTCCCTGATGAAGGAACTTCCCGAAAGCCGCTGCTTCCACCGCTTGATCGATGTCCGCATCTTCAAGAACGATCATGGCATTGTTTCCACCGAGCTCTAAGGCTGTCTCCTTTATATATTTCCCAGCGAGTTCACCAATATGGCTGCCGACTTCGGTTGATCCTGTAAATGAAATCAACTTCGCTGCCGGATGTTTCACGAAAGCATCTCCAATTTCTGAACCTCGACCAACGACGACATGGATCACTCCTTCAGGAAACCCTGCTTCCTCGAAAAGGTCAGCAATGAGTAATCCAGATGTAACTGGTGCATCAGAAGCCGGTTTGACAACAACGGTGTTTCCGGTCGCCACAGCTGGGGCTATGGACCTCATTGCTAGATGAAAAGGGAAATTCCATGGGCCGATGACACCGATCACCCCTTTTGGAGAACGATACACCCGGTTTTCCTTTCCTGGTGTATTGGACGGGAGAATCTGTCCGCTCATCCGTGTCGGAAAACTGGAAGATTCCCGGATAATGCTGACAGCCGCTTGAAATTCCACTTCTGCTTTAACAAGCGTACTACCTGCTTCTTTCACAAGCCAGTCCACGATTTCGTCTTTCCTCTCGTGGACGATTTTTAGAAGTTGATCAAAATACGCCTGTTTTTTGGCAGGGGGTGTCATCATCCAGGATTCTTGAGCCTTTGTGGCTCCCTCATAGGCTTCGTTAAGGTCATCTTCGTTTGCAGAGGGAATCGAAGCAATCGTTTGCTGTGTATAAGGGTTAATATTCTCTACATATTTTTCACTGGAACCGTTCTTCCACTGACCATTGATGTATTGTTTAGTAAACGTTTTTGGACTCATTTCAAGACCTCCATTCGGAAACTTTTCACAAAGCTATCATTCCCGGTCATAGAGGAAGTGAAACGATTTAGACTTCCATCAGCATATCGACGTGTGGAATCCCGTCTTCAAGATAAACGTCTGAAACTTCTTTGAAACCGAAAGATCCATAAAACTGACGCAAATGCTCCTGCCCATGAAGCGAAATATGAGTGACCTTGTAATCTTCTTTCAATACTTCAATGGCCCGGTCCATTATTTTTCGGGCATATCCAAACCCTCGATGCCCCTCTTTGACGAGTACGCGTCCAATGCTGTGGTACTTCTCACCTTCCATTGGCGGAACGATGCGCAAGTACGCCACCATTTCCTTTTCTTTTTCCATCCAAATGTGGAGACTATCCTCGTCCCTTCCATCGATTTCTGGGTAAGGACACTCCTGTTCAACGACAAAAACCTCAACCCGTGTCTGCAAAATCTCATACATTTCCTTTTTTGAAAGTTGAGCAAACGTTTTATGTACCCATTCCATTCTATATCCCCCTCTTTCATGATTATCTATTCAATATACCTTACCGTTTTTGACCTGACAAAGCTTCATCTATGCAAATGTAAGAATTCACGACTATCCATTCCGTCTTCTCGATGATTGGGTTTGAAAGTTTTTGTAGAAAAATATCCTATTCTCGTTTTATTGATCCGGGTGAAGGGGAAACTACGATTACAATTCCTAGCAGGAAAGGAGGGAAACGATGCTTATGTTTCTAAAGTTATTACCCGTATCATTACGGAAATATATGAAAATGTCTAAACGGCAGCGAAAACATGAAATACAGATGACCTTATGGTACATGCCTTTTTACTATATTTTATTGTCTATTTTATTTGTTGTGGTGACTTTGCTGTTGGATCTCGTTTTCCAAATCGAGCAGTATACTTTTGAATTTTTTCGAATCAATGCAGAAATCACACGCATGCTTGTCAGTACACTCATCGGGGGAATTTTGACACTCAGTGCTTTTACATTGAACTCCCTGCTCGTCGTGTTGACGACATTTAGTGGTCAGTTCTCTCCACGAATGCTCCTCAACTTCGTATCAGACCGCAGGACGCAGCACGCGCTTGGGATTTTTAACGGGAATTTTGTCTATGTGCTTCTGGTCTTCCTATTTATCGGGAACACGAGACACGAATTTTTTGTAGCGGTTCCCATCGTCACGATATTCCTAGCCTTTACGTCCGCCGTTACATTCATCTATTTCATTAACCACGCAACTACTTGGATGCAAGTGCATAACATCACTGATACGATGAAACATTCTTCCGAGCAAATGATCAACCAAACCTTGAGGAAGGACCTCGAACCTTACCGAACAAAAGAACCAGGAGACTTAATGGAAGCGGAACGCTCGAATGCGAAACCGATCAGAGCCATTAAGTCTGGATACATTCAGCTTGTGGATTATAGAAGGATGATTGAAGAAGCAAGAAAAGATGACGTCCTGATACAATTCCATGCTCAAGTGGGAGATTACATCTTAAAAAACAACCTCTTGTTCAGCTACTGGGGGCCAGGGGCTGAATCCATTGATGAAGATAAGTATTGCAAAATGGTCATTATTGATTACAAAGAAACAGAACTGCAAGATATCCAAATGGGGATGCACAAACTAGCCGAAATTGCCATTAAATCTCTTGGTAATGATGACCCGAAAACCGCAACCAACACCATCCATCAGATGGCTGAGCTGATGCTTACGGTTGAGGATTATATTACATTCACCCCTTACTTGATGGATAAAGAGAAACAAGTACGAGTCATTCTGCTTTCTGAATCGTTTGAGTCCTACATCTATCGTGGCTTTGGCTATATTCGTCACTATGCTCGTGACAATCATCTGATCATTACGGAGCTCGTGGATGCCATTGCTATGGTCGCAGAATCCATCGACAGATCGAAGCACCAAATGTTATGGGGATTCGCGTGCAATACCATCGACCATATTGAAACTAAAGTCATTTATGAGCTGGACAAAACTTTTCTATTGGAAGCATTGGAGAGATTAGCAAGAGTAACAGGCAATAAGCTCGATTATTATTCGATTCAACGCCGGTTCTACCCCGTGGATTAAAATCATGGCATTGGGAAAAGTTCAGGAATCGTCTACCTGAACTTTTTCATGATTGTGGAATGGTAGAGGTCTATAGTCAGTTGGATGTCGATATAACCTATACGAATTGACATTGGCCTCCATTTTTCCTATCTTATATATATGAACATATAATCATATATGAGAGGTGAGCATCATGGGACATCATCACCACCATCACATCGATTCAACAACTGGCAAAATCAAAACCGCTTTCTTCCTTAATTTCTTTTTTACGATTATCGAATTGATCGGCGGTCTATTGACAAATAGTATGGCGATTCTCTCCGATGCATTACACGACCTTGGAGACTCCCTTTCTCTCGGTCTCGCCTGGTACTTACAAAAATTCTCCCGAAAAGGACATTCGGATCATTTTTCATTTGGTTACCGGCGATTCTCGCTTTTGGCGGCATTAATCAACAGTGTGGTCCTTATCGTCGGATCTGTCTTCATTTTGACAGAAGCCGTCCCTCGTCTATTGAATCCTGAGCAGCCGAACGTCGGAGGTATGATTGCTATTTCCATCCTGGGTATCCTCGTCAACGGGGCAGCTGTTTTCCGGCTTAAAGGCGGAGACTCCATGAACCAGAAGGTCATGACCTGGCACCTGCTTGAGGACGTCCTTGGCTGGGTAGCCGTCCTTGGTGTCAGTATCGTTATGCTGTTTTTTGATGTACCAATTCTGGATCCGATTGCTTCGATTGGCATTACATTATTCATTTTATATAACGTGGTAAAAAATCTTACCCAGACGATGCGACTCTTTCTGGAAGGGGTACCGTCCGGAATTAACCTTGAGGATTTGATTCAAGAAATAAATAATTTGGATGATGTGAGATCCAGTCACCACACCCACCTTTGGTCGATGGATGGAGAGAATCATGCGTTTTCCACTCACATCGTTGTACGTGCGGAAGCGACAAAAGAGGAGATTTGTAAGGTGAAGGAGGAAGTGAAAAAGATTTTACACCCTATTTCACTCGAGCACATTACTCTGGAAATTGAATACGAAGACGAATCTTGTTCCCTTGAATAAAAAAGTGGCCAGCTGCAAGCAGCTGGCCACTTTTTACTTTTTTATAGATCTAGACGTTCAGGTGTATCTTCGCCACGGTTCATATAGCGTATATTTTCAGGGAAGATTTCAAGGACCACATATTCTGGATCATCTTTGCCATCAAACCAGCGATCCATGTGATCGTTCCATAACTTATCTTTGATTTCCTGGTCTTCACGAATCTTTGCCTGTCCTTCGACTTCTAAATACGAATCTCCGTAACCTTCCCCTTCGTATCCGAGGAGAATATGGACATGTGGGTTCGCTTCGATTTCATCCGCTTTATGTGTTTCTCTGTTCGTCGGTGTGTAGAACGTGAATTCGTCATCATTCCAAAATGTCATATAACGCGAATGGGGTTTATTGTCCTTTACAGTGGCAAGTGTTCCAACTTTATGTTGCTCCATGACTTCGTGGATCTTCTTCCTTAATTCTTCTTGATTCAATGGAAAGCTCCTTTCCGTAATCCAATCTTTTTACAATTTCAGTTTTCCCCGAAAAATGGGAGATAAACCCTTCGATGTACACGGGTGGGTCAGGGTATGCTAAGGATATCTTCGACACATTGTCATTGTTTTTTCATAAATATACCAAGACGCGACACGCGTTACCCGTTACACTATTCATAGATCTGTTTTTCAGGAGGAAAACGTTATGCTATGGAAAAAATGGGCACCGATCTTGTTGGGTTCCCTGCTGATCGGTCTGCTCTTTTTCATGATCAACTCGAGACCGGGAAGTTCAGAACCCGTGGATCGTGAAGACCTTGTCCCCACTTTGTTCGTCCATGGCTTTAAAGGTGGACCACGCAGCTTTGAAACGATGATGGACCGGATGCAGAATCTCCAATGGGGACAGAAACATATGACGGTTTATGTTTCCAGTCGAGGACATGTCACCATTCGTGGCGATTTTGCAGACACGCACAACCCCTTTATTCAAGTGCTGTTTGAGAACAACCGCGCAAGTGTCTATAACCAAACGCACTGGCTTTCTGAAATCATGCGGCGTTTAAAGGCCGATTACAATATCCAACAAGTAAACCTCGTCGGCCATTCAATGGGAGGTCTAGCATCGGTCAATTACTTGCTGAGTGACCACCAGTACTCTGTGCCTCGAGTAGAGAATTTGTCCGTAATCGCAAGCCCTTTTGAAGGCATCGAGAAAGAAGGCTACTTCGCATCCAACTACGGAGCAGCAACGACTGACTTGCGACCGGACTCTGAAGCTTTAAAGCAGATGGTAAAGAACAAAGATCAGTTTCCAAATGATGTGGATGTATTCGCCATTGCTGGGGTCATTAACGTCGATGATCTTGAAGACGAGCATTGGGACGGCCTTGTCCACGCATCCAGTGTGAGTGGATTAAAAGAAATCGTCCCCTTTGGGCAGTATGAAGAAAAACGCCTCTACAACCCATTAGCCACACATTCAGGCCTCCACGAACTTGAAGAAGTCGACCAACTACTGAGAGAATTCCTGTGGAAGGATGGAGATTAACAAGGTGCAGACCAGGTCATACATTTTTTTACATTCATGTACGGAACTGGCGGACCAGGTCATACAAATATTCCCAAACAAAAAAGCACCCGCTTTTCGGGTGCTTTTTTTGATGTCTATTGCTTTTCAAAGATGAAGATCCACATAAAGGTTAAAGCTTGCTTTAATTCTTCATCCAGTTCAGCGATGTGGTGGTCTTCCACTCCACGCTTGTACACTCCTTGACCTTCTACATAGGTCCAGCTGGTTTCCTCTGCCATTTTTTGAAGTTCCCATGGCATCATCGTGTTGCAAATGACTTCTTCTCCGTATACCCTGCGGTAACTATTGATGCGTGGCATCGCTGTAGGTCCGAGTAATCCGATACATAACCGGCCTCCCGGCTTTAAGATCCGCTTCATTTCTTCCAGGCCTTTGTACGGAACCTCTGTCCACTCTAGTGAATTAATTGCCATCGCTGCATCAAAAGAGTCTCCCTCAAACGGCAGGTTTGTCAGATCTCCTTGAACAAATGAGATTCTTTCATCGTTCACTCGCTTGTTCGCACGCGTCACCATGTCCTCTGACAAATCGAGTCCTGTAACGTCAAAGCCCTCCTTGTAAAGCAAGTACGACCCATATCCATCACCGCATCCAAGATCAGCAACCTTCCCTCTCGTTATGTGTTTGGTCAAAAAAGGAACAATGCTGCTCCTGCTCCCGTCGTCCCACATCTCCCGACTTTTGGAATTCCACATTTCTGCACGATCGTTCCATTGTTTTTCCGCTTCCTTATGCCAATTAAATGTTTGAGCCACACCATCATCCCTTTCGAAAATATTTCCTATCCCCCATTATAGCGGATCATGAAAGAGAAGATAGCTCTATTCTTGTCGATGATCAATAAAAAAAGAGTTGCATGATTTCTTCTTCAGCGTTATGATGTAAACACAATATAAGCTAAACAAAATTAAAAAACACACTATATATAGTATCTACGAACAGAAGATGCCACTAGGCTTAATAGGGAATCCGGTTAAAATCCGGAGCTGCCCCCGCAACTGTCGCCACTCGCGAAATGGACATTCCACTGTGCTCAGCACGGGAAGGACCAGAGTAAGATCGAGTGCCAGCCAGGAGACCTGTCTTCGTTCGTCGCAGTTTCAACTTCTTCGGGGATTGAGAAGATGAAGCGATGGAACGAAGACTCTCATGTCTTCTCTTCGTTTCATGGTTTCATCCGCTCAATTTCTGTTGAGCGGATTTTTTATTTTTCTAAACCCTCACTTTTAAGGAGTGAAAAGAGAATGGAAACCATAACAAAAAACAGCTCATGGCAGGAGAGCATACAACAATTGAAAGCAGAGTTCCCCCATTTACATGTGCAGCAACTGATCGATAAATCACCGACCCTTAAGAATGATAAACACGCATTCATTCTGGAATGTCTGTCAGAAATCGATGAAACCAGTCCAGACTGGACGTATATAGCAAGCCGCATCCACCTCGAAGACCTGTACGAAACGTCTGCACACCATCGATCTACAACTGGCCCTTATGAGAACTTTCATGAGCTGATACAAACATTAATTGAAAAAAACATTTACTCCAAGAATCTTCTTACATACTACACGAAACAAGAAATAGACGAATTGGAAGCTTCCATCGTACCTGAACGCGACCATCTCTTCACATACATTGGCTTGAAAACGTTAAGTGACCGCTATCTTGCGAAAAGCAAAACGAAAGAAGTTTATGAACTTCCTCAAGAGCGTTTCATGATCATCGCCATGGTATTAATGGCGGAAGAAAAAGCATCCAAACGCCTTCCTCTAGTCAAAGAAGCATATTGGGCGCTGAGTCATTTGTACATGACTGTCGCTACTCCTACCCTCGCCAATGCTGGTAAACGATATGGGCAGCTGAGTTCCTGCTTCATTGACACAGTCGATGATTCCTTACAGTCCATCTATGACAGCAACACCGATATCGCCAACCTGAGCAAGCACGGAGGGGGCATCGGGGTTTACTTAGGTAAAATCAGAAGCCGTGGAAGTGACATCCGCGGATTTAAAGGGGTTTCTTCAGGGATCCTCCCATGGATGAAACAGCTCAACAACACGGCGGTCAGTGTGGATCAACTTGGTCAGCGCCAAGGGGCAGTCGCTGTCTATTTAGACGTATGGCACAAAGATATCTTTCCTTTTCTCGATAGCCGCTTAAATAACGGGGACGAACGCCAGCGAACCCATGACCTATTTACAGGAGTATCTATCCCCGACCTTTTTATGGAGGCGGTCGAAAACCGCGAGGACTGGTACTTGTTCGATCCTCATGAAGTCCGCAGCATCATGGGTTACTCGCTGGAAGACCATTATGATGAAAAAAAGGGGTCCGGGTCCTTCCGAGAAAAATATGCGGCATGTGTCGCCCATCCAGACCTTTCTAAAGAAAAAGTGCCCGCGATCGAAATTATGAAGCGCATCATGATCGGTCAACTTGAAACAGGTACGCCATATATGTTCTACAGGGATGAAGTCAACCGCATGAACCCGAACAACCACACGGGTATGGTTTATTGCAGCAATCTGTGTACTGAAATTACTCAAAATCAGAAACCGACCATTCAGGATGAACAATACGTCGAAGATGGCAAAATCGTCACCGTCAAGACACCAGGAGATTTCGTTGTCTGCAACCTGTCGAGCATCAATCTCGGACGTGCCGTTACGAACGGAGTTTTGAAGCGCTTGATTTCCATTCAAGTTCGTATGCTCGATAACGTCATCGACCGGAATACCCTACCTGTTTTACAGGCCCAACTCACCAACCAATCCTATCGTGGTGTTGGACTCGGAACGTTCGGATGGGCCCACCTTCTTGCTAAGAAGAAAATAGATTGGGAATCACAGGAAGCGCTCGACTATACAAAGGAAGTATATGAAGCCGTCGCTTATCATGCCATAGAGGCAAGTTCGGAGTTGGCTCGAGAAAAAGGAAGCTACCCTCAATTCGAAGGATCAGATTGGCAGACGGGAGAATTTTTCATTAAACGAACGCTTGACCAAGATGGCACATGGAACTGGAAAGCCTTACAGGACAAGGTATCCAAGGACGGAATGAGAAATGGATACTTGATGGCGGTGGCACCAAACTCAAGCACCTCTCTCATTGCAGGAAGTACAGCCAGTATCGATCCGATTTTCAAAAAGTTTTATTCAGAAGAGAAAAAAGATTACAAGATTCCTGTCACGGCGCCTGATTTAACTCATGAAACCTATGGGTACTATCCATCCGCCTACGATGTCGACCAACATGCAAGCATCAGGCAGAACAGCATCAGGCAGAAGTATGTGGATCAATCTGTCTCGTTTAATCTTTATGTAAGAAATAACATCCAGGCGAAAGAACTGTTGGATTTGCACTTGTCCGCATGGAAACACGGTTTGAAGACGACCTATTATACCCGCTCAACATCCAGTCAGGGAGAATTCGATGATTGTGAAGTCTGTTCATCATAAAAAGGAGGAAGTCTACCATGACAGCATCGATACAAAAAAGAAAACTGGTGGATTATGAAGCACCGAATGCCTCAACAGGAGTGATCAACGGAAGAAGTTCAAACATATTGAATTGGGATGACACCCGCTATCCATGGGCCTATCCGATGTACAAGACAATGCTTGCAAATTTTTGGATCCCCAATGAAATCAACATGAGCAACGACTTGAAGCAATGGCCAGAGCTCTCAGAGCAGGAACAAACCGCATTCAAGAAAATTATCGGACTGCTCGCTTTCTTAGATTCGGTACAGACCGATTATTCAGGTAAAATCGCTGAGTATTTAACCGACTCCAGTTTATCTGCCTTAATGCAAGTGCTTGCCTTTCAGGAAGTCGTGCATAATCAATCCTACTCTTACGTACTGTCCACGCTCGTCGATCAAAGAGAACAGGAACAGATTTTTGATTATTGGAAGCATGATGAAGTGCTCAAAGAACGCAATACCTTTATTACCGATGGCTACCAAACGTTTGCTGATGACCCTTCTGTAGACAGTTTTCTAAAATCCATCGTGTATGATGTCGTTCTTGAAGGACTCTTCTTCTATGCCGGATTCGCTTTCTTCTATAATCTCGCTCGGAATCAGAAGATGGTTTCCACAAGTACAATGATCAACTATATTAACCGTGATGAACAAATCCATGTCAGCTTGTTCGGGCATATCTTTAACGAAACCTTACGTGAAAATCCTGAATTGGACCGAGATTTCTATCTTACATTCGTAAGTGATACGTTTAAACAAGCAGCTGATTTGGAAATCAAATGGGCACGGCACCTGATCGGAAACCAATTCCCAGGCATACCCATCCAGGACTTAGAAGATTACATCCGTTACATCGCCAACAAACGCTGCCGGCTCCTCGGTGCAGAAAAACCGTTTCCTTCCTATACGGAAAATCCATTAAAATGGATCCGAGCTTACCAGGAAGTCGATGAAGGAAAATCCGATTTCTTTGAACAAAAATCACGCCAGTACACCAAAGTATCCGAATCCAACGGCTTCGACGATCTATAACGCAGTCACATACCAGAAATTACCTGACCAGGTCATCCATAATTTGGATGACCTGGTCTTCCTTTTAATCAAGTAAGCGCTTTTATGTCATCTTTTCTTACATATTATCAAAAAGTGTATTGATTTTTCAGAATATTTACTTTATAGTTAGTTTTAATTACTTACCCACCGTGTCAGGAAACCTTACACGGAATGAAAAAGGAGGACTATAGTCATGAAGAAGGTGGAAGCAATCATCCGTCCTGAAGCGTTCCAGGAATTGAGGCAGAGCCTTGATGAATTAGGCGTAAAAGGACTGACAGTATCCGAAGTTGCTGGATGCGGTCAACAAAAAGGGCAGGAAGGGATCTTCAGAGGCAGCCGATTTGAAATCAAGCTATACCCCAAGGTCAAAGTAGAAATGGTCGTAGAGAACAGTGAATTAGGATCTGTCATTGATGTCATTATCAATACCTGCGCTACAGATGAAGTCGGTGATGGGAAAATTTTCGTATCTACTATTGATGAAGTGTTCCGCATCCGAACAGGAGAAACAGGCAAGCAAGCACTAATCTAATACTTTATATCGAAAGGAAGATTTTATTTATGAGAAAAATCGTCCCTCTGTTCCTATTTGCACTTCTTGGATTCCCGGTTGTGGCAAGCGCTGAAACAGCCGTATCCGCAGAATCTGTCCTGCAGTCCGTCGACATGGTATGGGTCATGATTGCCGCTTTCTTAGTCTTCTTCATGCATGCAGGCTTTGCTATGGTTGAGTCTGGATTCACTCGTTCAAAAAATGCACTGAACATCTTAATGAAGAACTTCATGACGATGTCCATCGCTGCCGTTCTTTATTTTGTGGTCGGATACGGGATCATGTTTGGTACTTCTGGCGGCGGAATCATTGGGATCGATGGTTTCCTACTAAACGGTCAAGAAGATCAAATCGGATTTTTCGTGTTCCAGGCTGTGTTTGCCGCCACGTGTGCAACGATCATCTCTGGTGCCGTTGCTGAACGTATGAAACTAGGCTCTTATCTTCTACTTACTGTTGTAATGACCGGATTTATCTACCCTGTCGTCGGTCACTGGGTTTGGGGTGGAGGATGGCTTTCCGAGCTCGGTTTTGTTGATTTCGCCGGTTCAACAGTCGTCCACTTAACAGGAGCACTTGGTGCGATCGTCACCGTTATGTTTTTAGGACCACGTCTTGGTAAGTATAACGGCAAGAAAGTGAACGTCATCCCTGGTCACAACATCCCTCTAGGCGCACTCGGTGTCTTCATCCTATGGTTCGGCTGGTTCGGGTTTAATGGAGGAAGCACGCTAGCTGCAGATCCATCTCTCGTTCCTTCCGTTATTGCAACTACTTTGTTATCGGCATCTGCAGGAATTATCAGCTCCGCCTTCTATTCTTACGCAAAGTTCAAACGCATAGATGCATCCCTCACTTTGAATGGTGCCCTTGCAGGCTTAGTAGGAATTACAGCAGGGACAGCCAACGTTTCCTTAGCTGGCGCTCTTGCCATCGGTTTAATCGCCGGTATCGTGCTAGTAGAAGCCGTTCAGTTTCTTGATCGAATCGTTCGCATTGACGACCCTGTCGGTGCCATCGCTGTGCACGGAATCTGCGGCATTTGGGGTACAATCGCTGTCGGCCTTTTCGCTGTTGAAGGTGGTCTCTTCTACGGCGGCGGAGCCGGTCTTCTAGGCATCCAGGCAATCGGTGTCCTATCTGTCATTGCATGGACGATGCTTACTACAGCCGTCGTTGTCTTCATCGTAAAAAGTACGGTCGGTATCCGCGTTTCACGACAAGAGGAAATCTCAGGCCTTGACTTCTCCGAACACGGGTCCCAGGCCTACGAAACGAGCCGAGGAATTTTCAATGAGAACATCAACCCTAGCGCCGATGGTGACTTCGGTGTCGGATTGCTTCACAGACTTGATGGCTTGAACTCTGAACAAAAACCGCAAACACCTACAGAAACAAAGACAGCACAATAACATTTAAAAGTGGATTCACCTTGGTCCCCCTACAAACCCAAGGTCAATCATATAAAAAAACTCCGGCTTTCATTAAGGATGAGCCGGAGTTTTTTAGTTCCTTCTGTCTATTTTACGAACATACGTTCTTATTTTTCGGTAAATATGATATCCTTGTAGATAGATACCGTTCTCTATTAAAAGAAAAAGACTGTGATAGAAAGGGTGTGAGGCCATCGATGAGCACATATGAATCTCTTATGATCATGTTCGCGTTCGGAACGTTCATCATTACGCTCCTTGCGCTCATTATAAAAATGAACAATAAAAAATAGGCCCCACACGAAGTGAAGGCCTAAAATCCATTATATGCGAACGGTATCCTGGCGACAGTTGCAGCTGTCGCCATTTCACTTTTTATTATAGCATAAAACCTAAATAACTGAAGAGGAAGCTTTTGCTATAATCCTCACCAGGTTTTGACACATATGGACAGGGCCTCCTGAGTTCCACGTGAAACATACACCACCCAGTCATTCACTGTCAGAGATGATCCGTTGCGGCTTTTTCACTCCCCGCCACGCGAAAACAATCAGCCATAAAAAGAGCAAGGCCGAAAAGAAACCATATGGGGGAATAGTCGCAAGCAACCCCACACTACTCAAACGACCAATACTCAGCCCCTTCCACAGTGCACTGCCGACAATACTGAACCCCAAAATGCTCGTCAGAATCAGCGCCGTCTGTACCCAAGGCTTAAACTCAACCGATAACCAGAACCACCAAAGGCACATCCAAATAAATAAAACGGAAAAGATGACGATCGAGAGAATAATTGCTACCGTTCCATATAAAAAACTGAAGAAACCGATCACAGGACTGAGTAGGACCAACACAACTAAAGAGCGGTAAGCAGCATCGACTTTCGCACGCGGCTTAACTTCTACCTCTTTTCGATACCTCCCAAACACCCCGGTGATCACCGCCAGTAAGAAAACGACTCCATGAAAAAACAAAGCCAGTACCATCCATTCGCGGGTAGAAAATGAACCGATGTTTTGTATAGGGAGACGGGATAAGAAGAGAAAAAGGCCCGCGAAAGCAAAATAAAGAAAACCGACATCAATACAGACTTCTTCTACCTTCGCCCCTTGACGTAATCGGATGCGCCACACGCCCCCAGCGGCCACTGATACTGTATAAAGAAACCAAATCATTCCCCAAGCTGCCGCTTCCCAACCTGCCTGCATAGTTAAAGATAGAACCCCCGATATAGAAAATGGAAACAAACATAAGAGACAGTGCCACGTCCACTGACCTGCTCGATCCCCTCTTGATTCTTTGATGGCTTCTTCAAGCAAAAGTGGAACAAGGACAAATAAACTGAAACCTATAGAGAATTCGATCCAATCAATTGGAAAAGAGATTTTCCATAGGATCCATAAGAAAAACCCTCCAACAGCAAGCCAACGTCCAGGTCTTTGCATTCCATACCCCTCCGGTAATCGTAGAGAATTGTGCAGGCGTTCTTTCAAACACCTGCGATCCTCCCTCATTTTTTATAAAGGAAAACGGTTTTGTCTATCGAATACATAGATAAGCGAATTAGAAATGGAACAAAACGAAAACTTATTCTCGGGGAGTGTCGTCTAAACAGATGAGGTGGGAAAAATTGATACGCAACCAGCGCTCACAATCTACATATGAACCCGAAGAACTGGATGAGGAACAGCTAGAAGCATGGATTCAGGAATACGGCCATGATTTGAAATGGCTCGCTTATTCGTATGTAAAAGATTATGCGATTGCCGAAGATATTACTCAAGAAACGTTTATTAAAGCATACCAGAAATATGCCAGTTTCAAAAAAGAATCGACCATAAAAACATGGTTGTACAAAATCACAATCAACTTATGCAAGGATCATTTAAAGAGTTCGTACATGAAGAGAGTCGTCAAAAAAGGGACGGACCTATTCCGCTCCATCCCATCTACCAGGGAAACGCCAGAAGAATCCGTGCTGCAACAGGATGAGGACGAAACCCTTCTGGCTCATGTGCTGCAGCTTGAAGATAAATACAGAGAAATCATCATCTTATATTACTTTGAAGAGTTCGACATCAATGAGTTGGCGAACGTGTTGAATACAAGTCCGAACACCGTAAAGACTCGTTTAAGACGCGCCCGTCAACTATTGCAGGAACGGTTAACATCGGAAGGGAGTTCCCAGAGTGAGTGATTTAATTGATCGCAAATTAAAAAAAATGGACCGGAATGTGAAGTATGACCAGGTCCCATTTGATGAAAGACACATGAAAAAAATGGTGCTTAAATCTTCATATAAAAAGCAAAAAAAACAATTCTCACTAAGTATGAAAACACTACTCATCCCAACAGCAACCATTCTTTTATTTACAGGATGGCAACTTTCACAAAACCAAGAAACTCCAGGAACAGCTGGGTTACTGACAAGCAAAGACACGCCCCCCGAGTTGAAAACAGCTGTTGTAGAGCCACCTTCTACATTTGTGAAAGCGGACAACTCACAAAAACAACAGACGTCAAAGATGGTTAGGGAAACGTACGTGATCCATGAGGATGAGCAGTTTTTCCAAACAGCAAAGAGGGTCACTCCAAAAGAACTTGGAGAAGTCATCGGTACAATCAACCATCAAAACCACGACGAGGAGTCTGTTGCATTAGAGAGCGTCACCGCTTTTCTTCCTGAAACAAAGATTTACAGAATCAAAGGAGAAGAAGGAAAGGACAAAATCGCCATCCGCAGCTGGAGAAGTACAGGAATAGGTTCTGCAACGGCTAGCACAGAAGGCTACTTTGTTTTCGAAAAAAATAGCATGAATCACAAAGGAGATAGTTAATCCCCCTTCTCCATATAGAAAAAGAGCCACCGATCAAGGTGACTCTTTTTCTATATGGAGAAGCTCATGGTCGCTCACGGACGAAAAATCTATCGTTCATTTCTTTTCCTGTCTCATGTAAGCTTTCAAGCGATCAAGGGATTGATAGATAGCTTCCTTAATCTTCGGATTATAAAAAATGGCTGCCGGATGATAGAGGGGAACAATGGTATAGTCATTCTCTGTTACCTCATATCCCCCTCCCGCTTCTTTCTGTACAGGGGTACGGATGACTTCACCGACGACATTGCTGATTTTCCCTTTATCACCGGTCAGACGTTCGTAGGCCACTCCCCCAAGAGCGATGATGATCTCAGGATTCATTCTTTCAATTTGATAGTCAAGCAACTTGGCGTGGGCATAAATTTCTTTTTGGTTTGGTTTACGATTGGCTTTCCGCTTGCCTCCACTACCCTTCTTGTTCGTTTTCACCCATTTATAAGGCCGGCTCCTTACAACACTGGTAATGTAAACCTCTTCTCTGGACAAACCGAGGTAGTCCAGCTGTTTGTCCAGTTCATCCCCTGCCCGTCCAATAAAGGGCTCTCCTTTAACCGCCTCATTTTCCCCAGGGGCTTCACCGACAATCATGACCCTGCCACGATCATCCCCCTTGCCAAGAACGAAACCTTCAACAGCATAGGGTTCTATCCTTTGTTTTGCTTCATCCACTAGGCATTCAGGCCAATCCATCGACTTCCACCATCCTTTTAAAAGCAGTCATTTCCCATTATTTCATCTGAAATGCCAGGTACGTAGTAACAAAATAAGTCACAATGATGAGCAAGGAAGGAATTAAGTAATTCCATGCACGCGCGTGCTTCCTTGTAATGCTGTAAATGATTAATAGAATAAACACGATCGATGTCACCCCAGTGACCATGTTTGCAGGTGACGATTCTTGCAACAAGTTCCCTTTAAAATAAATGAAATCCGTAATTGCAAGAATCATTAAATTAAATGCGTTACTACCTAGTAACGAGCTGATTCCCAGATTAAAATTCCTTAGTTTAAGAGCTGTCCCTACACTGACGGCATCAGGTAAAGAAGTACTGATGGCTACTAAGAAGGCACCGATAAAGGATGCACCAATCCCTGTTATGACGGATATCCGTTCAGCTGTAATCGTTAGGACACTACCAATAACCATGATAAGAAAAGCATATAGAATGAAGCGCCAAAGCACCTGTTTGTATGAGTAGTCCTTGTAACGTTCATTTTGTCGTTTCACTTTTCTTCCTTGGTATTCTGTACGGTCATTGATGAACTTCGAACCAATAAAGTAGAGAGCTACAATAACAATTGACGTATAACTGATGTGAAAAATATGGGTGGGCAAAGTCAAACTCAAACCGGCGATGACAATGAGTGTCATTAAAATCACAAGCCAGCCGTATAACTTACTTTCCGCTGTGGCATGCGTCAATATTTGATAGCGACGATAGACAATATCAAAAATCGCAAGCCCCATGATATTGAAAAGGTTGCTTCCGATTAAATTTCCAACAGCCAAATCAGGACTGTCAATGACAATCGCCGTAACACTTGAGGTCAATTCAGGCAGCGAGATCGCTATCCCAATCATCGCCCCCATGAAAGCAGAAGATGCACTCGTTTTTTCCTTCACGGCATCCCCGAAGATTGCAAGTCTTGAGGCTATGAAAAAGGTTAAAATACCCGATATGAAAAACAGAGCAAAGATCATCCAGTCGCTCATAAAAAAACTCCTTCAACTCAACTTCAATATGGCATTTTACAACCATTCCCTACCTTCCGCAGACATAAACAGTAAATGAATGGAACACAGGATTTTCTTGCTTCTCATGCAAAAAGCTCAGTACCACGAAGGCACTGAGCTTTTGAATTATTGGTGAACCGGTTCAGACTCTCTCTCTTTAATCAAGTCCGCAGTCAACTGTCCAGACAATGTGACCATAGGGACGCCTCCACCTGGGTGAGTAGAGCCACCAACAAAATAAAGCCCGTCATAAATTTGACTCTTGGAAGGAATTTTAAACCCACCATTGGACTTGCGGTCAGCCGCTATCCCATAAATGGATCCGCCATTTGGACCATACAAGGTTTCTAGATCTTCAGGAGTGAAACGGTACTCAAACTCAATAGAATCGCGCAACCCTTCCATACCCATGCGTTCTAGCTTATCCAACACCGTTTCACGGTAAGCATCCCAGTCAATCGGTTTACGCTTTTTATTTTCAAGCGGTGGGACGTGTGTCAGTACAAAAAGGTTGTCCTTTCCTTCAGGTGCTTGAGTTTCATCAGATCTTGCCGAAATCCCGATATAGATCGTCGGGTCATCCGCAGGCTTGCCTTCTTCGAAGATCTGCTTGAATTCTTTTTCCGGATCTTCAGAGAAAAGGAAGTTATGATGCTTCAAGTTCTCAAACTTGCGATCCGTACCCAGCAATAACACCAGTCCTGATACCGTCGGGTCGAACTTCTTCTCGAGGGATTTTGTTTCTTTCTTCACCTTCGACGTTTGTGGCGCCAGCTTCCGATAAGCTGGAATGACCTCAAGGTTAGAGACGACGATATCCGCTTCGTGAATCGTGCCCTCCTCCGTTTCTACACCGATGACACGATCACCGTCAACGACGAAACGTTGGACTGGAGTATTTAAATCCACATCGATACGAAGCTCTTCCATAAGACGCCCCATACCTTCAGCAATCTTGTACATGCCACCTTTGACATAATGGATGCCGAGGCCAAGCTGAACATAAACAAGTTGATTCAAAATCGCCGGCGTCGCGTAAGGGTTGGAGCCGACATACATGACAAAATAATTGAAAAGCTGTTCCAAGTATTTATTATCAAAGTGTTTGTGTGTCGCTTTCGCCACCGTGTTCATCGGATCCATCTGGAACAATTCACTCAATTTATGATGCTTCTTCAAGTCTTTCAAGTCTTCAATACTGTATTTATAAAAACTCTTCATACAAAGTTCATACATATCCTGGCTGTAGGATAGGAAATCGGTCAGCTTTCGATTAGGTCGATCTGTAACCTTCGCCATTTCCTCCAGCATATTAGGAAGATCACTCGTCACATCCAGTTGTGTTCCATCTTCAAAAAGTGTGCGCCACTGAGGTTCAACACGTTCCACCGTTATATAGTCTTCTAAACGACGGTGCACACTTTCAAAAAGCTGTTCGAGCACCCATGGCATCGTTAATATGGATGGACCAGTATCAAATGTGAACCCTTTCCCCTCCCGGCGGTTCAACTTCCCACCGATGTTGCTGTTCTTTTCGATAATCTTCACATCATAGCCATCTGCTGACAGTCGAATAGCTGCTGACATGCCACCTAGACCTGCTCCAACTACAACCGCTGTTTTCTTTTTCAAATCCATCCACCTCCAAAATTAATAGACAAAAGGAATCAGCCGGTACCTCGAACGGCACCATTTCCTGTATCGGTCTCCATGCTGCTCCACGAGCATCGCTTCCTCAAGCTTGATTCTATGTAGTAACGCGATTGTCATGAAAATCCCACAAATAAGCGCGGCATACAGGTTGCCAAGCCCTGAACAAAACCCGATAATGATGAATAAAAGCCCTGTGTAGAGAGGGTGCCTGAGCAAACGATAAGGACCACTGCTAACGAGGCGGTCGCCTTCTTGAACAGAGACGTTTCTCGTAAATTGGTCTTTCAAATGAAGAATGCCCCAATATCTCAACCCCACCCCGAGAGCATATACCGCAAGTCCACTCCACCAGATGGCTTGATGATGGATAATGCCGATTTGCCATTCCTGCATAAAAAGAGAAAATATGAGTGTTAAGACAACGGCAGCGAGAATAAGTAGAAAAGAACGGCGTTCATAGGAGCCGCCACCTCCCGACCGATCATTTCTGAAAATAAAAAACTCTGCCAGCCATAGGGCTGTAATCATTAAAAACAATCCATCAAACAGGGTCATGGAGCACCCGCCTCTCTGGATACTATCTTCCATTGTTCCCTTTCCAACCTGTAGATAAACCACACCTATACCTTCCATTTTCCATACATCCAGATCCTTCCCTTCCCTTCCCTCGCATATAAGATCAATTTCCATTACAATAGCAACAATACGAACGAAAGAAGGGAAAGACCTTGGACATTTTTTATAGTGTTTTTATTCTATTGGCTGTGATTGCCACTTACTTCGTGATCTTTAAAAAGCTAACGAAGTCCACGTATTGGACGATGGCCATTGTAGGCACCTTGTACATAGCCATTCTAGTATTCAGTTTTTTCTATGATTTTCCTTAGAGGTTTTTGTTCTGTTTATTAATGGCTTCACGGATATGGTAGAGTTCCGCGTACATGGCTGTCGCATAGACACTGATGATACTCAAGAACATAGATAGCACGAAAACAGAGCCATCAAGACCAAATCCAAGGACGGAAGAAAACCCGATGATGGCGCCGATAATAATACCGATTCCTGTAAGAAAGATTATTTTTTGTAACGTCACTGAATAAAACATTGCATCACCTCTTCCAAGTTATCTATCTTTTACTATACCCATGTGAGGCTTTAGGTACACGTCACCCCTCTCCTATTCTTCGTTACTTATATTCTTCTTTCTCAACCAAAACCCTTTGTATCCAATCAACAAATCCAATAGCTTCCCATAAAAAAGTCCAGCTGTTTGCATAAAACAGCCGGACTCATCATAAAGTTCCCCTCTCTTCCATAAACTCTCCTGTTTGTGGAAGACTCAGTTTCGAGACGTTTGTTGAGTGGATGGGGGCTTCGGGGAATGACTCGCTTTCCGCAGGAGCGCGGTGAGCACACACCTCGCATCCTTAGAGGAAGCCTTGTCCTGTTGAAAGAATGAACAGACAATTCCTGGCCATGGATACGGGGTCAGGGAAACAACGATTTGCAGTGTTTTGGATCAGTCAGGAGAAAGACATACACGTTCGTGTTTCCATTCGGTTTTCATGCGGACGTTTCCCAGCCCCTGTTTCCTCGCTTTATTCATGCAGGACCTTTGGTTAAAACGATTCTAAAACGGCGTCGGTGTGCAGGTCTTCATTACATAACTCGTCCGGTTACGGTTAGAGGCGATTTCGAGAACCTCATATAGCAAAGGGGCGGAGGGAAACGGTGAGACTCCTGTGGGAAGTGCGTGGTAGATGAGACCCCGCAGAGCTTTAGCTCGAGGAGGCTCATCACTCGCCCACGGAAAGCGAACCTTTTCCCGGATCCCCTTAGCTCCAACAAAAGTCTCGAAATCAAGTCTTACAGAATCCTGCCACTTTATATAAAAATAAAAAGTGCAACCAAAAAAGGTTGCACTTTTGTGTAGAATGCTTTATGCTTCCATACGTTTGGCATCTTCATCAATGCCGTGTTTTCTTTCAGATTCAGCGACTACAACCGCACATGCAGCATCTCCTGTGATGTTCAAGGATGTACGCAGCATATCAAGCAGTCGGTCGATACCAATAATTAACGCGATCCCTTCAACTGGTAGGGAAACTTGGTTAAGAACCATTGCAAGCATAATCAGTCCGACACCAGGAACCCCAGCGGTACCGATACTCGCAAGGACTGCTGTAAGAACGACCATGACCAGTTGAGCAAAGGATAGGTCAGAACCGTACACTTGAGCGATGAAGATCGTGGCCACACCTTGCATGATGGCTGTACCATCCATGTTGATGGTAGCACCCAACGGCTGGACGAAACTACTGACTGGCTTCGGTACATTCAAGTTCTCTTGAGCTGTTTTCATGGAAATCGGCAGTGTTGAACTACTGCTGGACGTACTGAAACCGACCGTCATGGCAGGGAAGAACCCTTTAACGAACTTAATCGGATTCATTTTTCCAAGGAAAGCAACAGCAGAGCCGTATGTGACGATTCCGTGGATGATCAAACCGAGGATGACGACAATCATGTACATAGCCATCCCTTTCATTCCATCGATTCCCATTGTTCCAATTGCAGAAGCAAGGAGACCGAATGCACCATAAGGAGCAAAACGCATAATCAAGTTCACAAGGAACATCATGATTTCATTTCCTTGTTCGACAAGTTTGTAAATACCCTCTGTTTTCTTACCAAGCATCGCTAATGCGAAACCGATGAAGATGGCGAAGGCGATAATTTGAAGCATGTTCCCTTCGGTCATTGCCTGGATCGGGTTCGTCGGGATAATGCTTGTAAATGTTTCGACGACGCCAGGCGCTTCTTTAGCCTCATACTCTGCACCTGCTGGGTTAATGTCGATATTGCCCGGTTGGAAAAGATAAGCAAGTGAAATCGCGATACTAATCGCAATTGTTGTTGTGACAAGGAAGAACGCAATGGTCTTTCCACCGATTCTACCTAATTTCTTTGGATCACCTAGAGAAGCAGTACCTAGTGTGATCGAGAAAAACACGATCGGGACAACTAGCATTTTAATAAGATTTAAGAAAACTGTACCTAAAGGACCAAAAACAAAAGCATCTAACGTACTGAACAGATCTGGTGCAGCTAAATGAAGACCTAAGCCTACAACAGCACCAAGAATTAAACCTATAAAAATCTTGGTTGTTAGTTTCATGAAGGAACCTCCTAAACATTATGAATGCGCTTACTTATTATTTTGTTTAAAAAGTGAAAATTCTTTAAAGCGACATGACCCCAGTCATGTCCAAGAGCATTAAAAAAAGACTTGCTTACAATATGAAATTGAGTACCTTTGAGCCTCATCTTGAATGAGTATAAGACTCGTGATTGATGGTTGCAACCAACGCGTGTGGAAATGTGCTTTATAAATTATATCATAGAATGTTTGAAAATTGAATAGAATTTGCTGTTAGTTTCTTTTACAAGTATTTCCCCGATGGTGTTGTACAACTTTCAATGGCCATTGAAACCGCGAGGATTATAGTTATTTCTATATTGCTAGAATGTTTAGAATATATTATATATTCTAAAACCCCCGTTGTCTATGCATATAATTTTATCCTGCTGCATAAAAAAACGGCTGCGTCTGCGACAGCCGTTCTTTATTAAGAATACACTTTTGCCCGCTTCTTTAATTCCCAACGCAGTACTTTTCCGCTAATCTGCGTTATCGGAAGCTCTTCAATAATTTCAATTTCTTTGGGAGCGCAGTGGGGGACAAGCTCTTTTTTTCCAAAACGCTTAAAGATCTTCTCCTTTGTCAAACCCATCATTCACCACAACAACAGCTTTCACGATTTCTTCGCTTACCAGGTGGGGCTTTCCAACCACCCTAACTCCCGTATAGCCGGGTGCTCAAGCAATTTGCCCTCCACTTCAAAAGGACCGACCCGCTCTCCAGTAAAATAGATAACCTGTCATCATTCCTGCTCTGGAAGATTACGTATCCCTCCTCATCCATGTGAGCTAAATCCCCAGCCAGAAACACCTCACTATAACCTCAAAGTGATGAATGCCTTCTATAACTCCCACCCTCCTCTTTTTGGGTTATTAGATTTCACAGGCGTATGTGTCAATCGCCCCCCGCAAACGTTGGGCCTCTTTATACGTACAGCGGTTATGAACGACTTCAAGTCCTGCTTCACTTGCAATTTGGGCCGCCTTCGGTGCGATGACACCTTCTTGCAGCCAGAACACATCCGGGCGGATATCTGCCGCTTCTTTCGCAATTTCAATGGCTGCTTCTGGACTGCGGAACACTTGAACGACATCAACTTTGAATGGAATCGATCTCAGGTCTGGGTACGCCTTCTCTCCAAGTACTTCTGTTTCTCTCGGATTGACGGGGATGATTTGGTACCCGAGCCTTTGCATTTTTCGAGCAAGACGGTGGCTCGGACGTGATGGCTTTCCGCTCAATCCGACAACGGCTAAACGTTTAGGGCGCGTCTCTCCATCTTCTTTTGTTTTAGAAGAACTCAAAGCCCACTTGATCACACCCTCATCATTTTCAGTGATGGCTGTTTTCTCCGTCTCTCTTCCAGTTGCTTTCGCAATGGCACGATCAAGATCATTGATCAAATCTTTGCTCGATTCAAGTCCTATAGATAGACGAATTAATTCTTCCGTCACTCCACTTGCAGCAAGTTCTTCAATAGACAATTGCTGGTGCGTGGTGGAAGCGGGGTGAATGATCAATGATTTCGCATCTCCTACGTTAGCTACATGGGACCAAAGGGAGATATGATTGATCACTTTTCTACCCGCTTCCCTTCCGCCCTTGATGCCAAAGTTAACGATGGATCCGTAGCCTCCTTCAAGGTATTGATTTGCCAGCTTGTGAGCTGGATGTGAGGACAACCCTGGATATGCCACCCATTCCACATCAGGATGACCTTGTAAGTACTCCGCAATTTCCTGAGCATTGTCTCCATGACGAGCAACACGCAAATGCAACGTCTCCAGCCCTTGTAATAACAAGAATGCATTTTGAGGACTCAAGCAGGAACCAAAGTCACGAAGCAACTGAACACGCAGTTTCGTAATATAAGCGAGCGTTCCAAAGTCAGCGGTATAAACAATCCCGTTATAACTGTCATCAGGCTCTGTGAAAACCGGGTACTTGCCGTTTCCCCAATTGAATTGTCCCCCGTCTACAACGACTCCTCCGATTGCTGTCCCATGGCCTCCGATCCATTTTGTAGCGGAATGGATAACGATATCAGCCCCATGCTCTATGGGACGGCATGTATATGGAGTTGCGAATGTATTGTCGATGAGAAGGGGTATCCCGTGTTCATGAGCCACAGCCGCTACCTTTTCAATATCCAGTACATGAAGGCTTGGGTTTCCAATCGTTTCTGCGAAAACCGCTTTGGTTTGATCCGTGATGGCTTTGCGGAAATTTTCCGGGTCCTCAGGGTCAACAAAGCGAACTTTAATGCCATATTGCGGTAAAGTGTTAGCGAACAAATTATAAGTCCCTCCATAAAGGTTCGCTGCAGCAACGATTTCATCTCCAGAACCTGCGATGTTCAGAATGGACAGAGCGATGGCTGACATCCCGGAAGCCGTTGCAACAGAAGCCACTCCGCCTTCCAGGAGGGCCATTCTTTTTTCAAAAACATCGACGGTCGGATTACCGATACGGGAATAGATATTCCCAGGCTCATCAAGAGCAAAAAGGCTCTGGGCGTGTTCGGTGTCGTGAAAAACGTAAGAAGTCGTTTGGTAAATGGGGACAGCTCGTGATCCTGTCGTCGGATCGGGCGACTGTCCTCCGTGCAAAGAAATTGTATCGACATCATAGCTTTCAAAAGAATTCGTCATGATTATTTCCTCCTTAAAAAGTACTCCAACCTTATTGGCATAGTAGGCATTATACGTATGAAACGTCACTGAACCTTTTTTCGAACAGCAAAAAACCCTCTTCCAAATAAGAAGAGGGTTTGTCATTTCGGTTCCTCCTCTTATCTGCCAGATCCATGTGATCTGTAGGACTTGGCACCTTTTCAAACCGATGTTTGAAGGTTGCCGGGCTTCACAGGGCCTATTCCCTCAGCCTCTCTTGATAAGAGATGTATGCAGTTGAATGATTATGTTGAGAATTATAACGAATAACAATCAGAAAAGTCAATTATTTTAGAAAATTTAATATTCGGAACCTGCGATTGCTCTTGCCAGCTGTTTAATGATATCTTCATGATCTTCGATTCCAATCGACAAGCGGATGACATAGTTATTGATGCCGATTTTCTCACGTTCAGTGTCTGATAACGCGCGGTGAGAGGTACGGACAGGGTACGAAACCGTTGTCTCTACCCCCGCTAACGTAGGAGCAATTTTTATCCATCCAAGAGACCGGAAAAAAGCCTCTATATCAACGGAATCTTCAAGCTCAATGGTAACAATGGCCCCGTTTCCTCTTTCCGATACCCGCTCAGGATAATAGACGGCACGAACCGTATCATGATCACCAAGAGCTTTAGCTACCTGCTTTGCATTGTAGGATTGTTTCTTCATCCTAAGACCTAAAGTTTTGGCTCCTCGTTGAGTAAGCCAGGCTTCAAACGGACTGAGATTCGCACCAAACGTGACAACCTTTTGGGTCGCTGCTTGAATCAAATCCTCATTTCCGACTAGCACCCCGCACGTCACGTCACTGTGTCCTCCGATGTACTTCGTGCCACTGTGTACAACGAGATCGACGCCATGTTTGTACGGCTGCAATAAGTATGGAGTGGCGAATGTATTATCAACCATTGTTTTCACATTGTTCTCACGAGCAAGAGCGACTAACCCCTCTAAATCCTCAACCCGCAGGAAGGGATTCGAAATCGATTCAGTATAAAGGAGCTTTGTTTGGTCCGTGATCGCATTCGAAACATCGTCCAGATTTTGAAAAGAAACCATCGTAACTTCAATGCCAAAGGTGGGGAGCTCTTTTGTGATCAGCTTGTGTGAACCTCCATATACATCTTCTGCTGCAACAATATGATCTCCTGGTTTTGCAACAGCGAGAATACCGGCAAGGATGGCGGACATACCAGATGAAGACGCTACTCCGGCTGGCGCTTCTTCCAGTTCTGCAACCGTTCCTGCAAGTTCATCTGTATTAGGGTTCCGCTCTCGCGTATATAAATAAGGGCTGTCTCCCTCATAATAACTTTCTAAATGGTCCAAATCTTTGAATGTAAAAGCGGATGTCTGATAAATCGGTGTACTCTTGCTATTTGGGACAAGACTTTGATCCGTCTTATGATGGACTATTTTTGTATCAAAAGATGCATTCGTCATCGTTCGTCTCCTCTCTGTTCACTTAATGCAAAATTATATAGAACAACGAGGAATATTGTCAAAGTTTTGCGACATATTCACGGATCGCTTGCAGGATGTAACGAAAATAACCATTTTCATGTGGGACAAGGTTTTTACATGTCACTTCTTTTTCTTTACCGTTAAGAATTGAAACCCCTATCGCCCCGCATCTTTGATTCATCACACTTACCAAATCATTCAGTGACACAGAAACGATGTCCTCCACCTCTTCACCAATCGTAAAAGTCATGTCATCTGTCCACGGAAGGAAGTAAATACGACAAATCTCTCGGTCTATAGTAGCCCCATCCTGTAATTGTTCTTTAAAATTACCCTGATGGATGAACTCTTCAGGCAGAACCGTCAAACCGACTTCTTCCCTGATTTCACGGACACCAGCCAGAAGCACATCTTCCCCTGCTTCCATATGTCCAGCAGCGGTAATATCAAACAAACTCGGGAAATCCTCCTTGTGATCAGCTCTTTGCTGAAGCAGTACATGGGTAGTGTCACCTTTATTTGCGAACATCCAACAATGAAACGTTTCATGCCAATCCCCATCCAGGTGGACTTTGTTTCTTTCTTTTATTCCGATTGGCTGCTCCTTTTCATCAAAAATTGTTAACCACTCTTCCATAAGGCTCCCCTTTCTCTTTCCTAATTTAACCCTCTTCTGCTCTAGAATAAACGCTCTTCACACAAAACGAAAAGAGCTCAGAGCATGTTATTCTGAGCATGTTGCCCCCTTAAAGAAGTTAAAGGCCTTGAGTGGTATCTGAAAATCCTTGAATAAAGTCGATTACACAATCAGCCGGCACAGGTTTACTGAAGTAGTACCCTTGATATTCATAACAGCCTTTTCGTTTTAAGTAGGCAATATGATCACTTGTTTCCACACCTTCAGCAATTACTTGAAGATGAAGACTCTTCGCCATACTGATGATGGCATTAACGATCGGTACTTCTTCCTCACGATCATTAATTTGATTGATGAACGACCGATCAATTTTTATCGCATCAACCGGCAATCGATTCAAATAACTAAGGGAAGAAAAACCGACCCCAAAATCATCCAGATGAACTTTTACTCCTTTTGCCCGTAAACGGTTCAACGTGTCTGTGGTGCGACCGAAATCTTGAAGAACCATCGTTTCCGTAATTTCAATAATTAAACTTTCAGGAGTGAGCCCTGAATAATCGAGTGCTTTGAGTACTTTTTTTGTAAGATTCACATCTTTGAACTGATGGGCAGACAAGTTCACCGATACCTTCATATCGGTTCTTTCACTTTCCACCTGCCATCTTTTGGTTTGCTGACAAGCTTCATTTAATACCCATTCCCCGATGTCTATGATCATCCCCGTTTCTTCAGCAAGGCGGATGAAATAATGCGGAGATAACAAACCGTAATCCGGATGGTTCCAGCGGATGAGGGATTCATATCCGATTACCCGAGATGTTCTCCCGCACACTTGAGGTTGATAATAGAGCTCAAACTGATGTTTATCAAGAGCATGGTGAAGAGATTGTTTCAAGTGGAGCTCTTCTCTCATTTGTTGACTCATCTTTTCTTCATAAACCGCATAGCGGTTCTTTCCGCTTCTTTTCGCTTGATGCATCGCAGCATCTGCATTTCTAAGAAGCGTTTCCCCATCATAATAATCCCGCAGGTAAGCGGGTGTGAACGTGACACCGATACTCACGGTATTATAGAACTCTTTTTCTCCAATTAGGAAAGGGCGTCGCATCGAATGAATAACATGGTCACTGACTGCAATTAATTCTTCCATGCTTTGGACATCCTTGAGAAGGACAATAAATTCATCACTGCTGATTCTGGAAATTACCGCATCACGCTGAGCGAATGTCTGCCTCAAGTAACGGGAAAACTGACGAAGCAGCTCATCGCCTTTGGTATGCCCCCAAGAATCATTGATCATCTTGAAATTATCAATATCAATAAGCAAGAGAGCCCTATTGTTTTCTTTTTCATTGACAGACTGATTTTCATCTTCAAGGATTCCTGCCAGATAGCTGCGGGTAACGAGCCCTGTCAAAGGGTCGTACTGTGAGAGCATCTCCAGTTTCTTCTCCGCTTGCATGCGAGAAAGCTCATTCGCTGTCCGATCGACAAATATCTGAAAAAGAGCCTTGCTCAGAGGGCCACTCGTCTGTGCCCGGTTATCCATAATCGCAAGGATCCCTATCACTTCACCATCTGAGTTATGCAAAGCCTTCCCTAAATAACTCTCCACCTCATAGTCCTTGATTGTGAGGTCTTCAGGGAAAAGTTCCCCTACACCTTTCGGATAAAAACATTCACGATTCATCGTTACTCTCTCACAAGGCGTTCCTTTTAACGGATAGTGCAGCCCCGAACTAATTTTTCCTTTGTGAGAGAGGGATATAGCTGTCAATTCATCTTTAGCTACTCCAGTCAATTCTCCAACCAGCACGGTGTCTACACCAAGAACCGAAGATAAATACCCAACAAGAAAATCAAAGAACTCCTGTCCTTTATAAGAAAGGAAAGCATCCCCGATTTCCACAATCGCTTTTTTTATCCGATCCAATTCATCAATGTAAGCAGGATCACCCATCCCTGTATATCCAATCCTCTCCCCATTCTCATTAAAAAATGGCGTGACGAGATCCTTTTTCCATTCATATTCCCCATTGACCAAAAGACGGTAATTTAAATAAAAAAAATGACGATTCTCGTTCGTCATCTCATGATGGTGCACATATCCCCAGTCATCCTTATGTATGAACCGCATGACATCCTGACATTTTAAAACGGTTGAATTCAGCTTCCATTGATTCTTTAAACGTTCAGTCACATAGATGTTCTCTTCTTCAATATCAAAGAACCACATAGGGATGGAAAGCTGCTTGAGTGTGTCCCAGGGATGTTCAATGATTCGAGCCATTCCGTTCACCTACTCCAAATTTTTTAATTTCCCTCTACCTAGATATCGGAAAATTACAACTAAAGTTTAATCCTTTTTTCACGAGGAAAACTACCCAAAAAGGAGGAAGTACTTATGAAACAGAAAAAGCAAAGACGAGGGAAGGTTGAGCCCACCAATGAAATGGCACAAGTATTTAACCGAAAGTTAAGCTATAACCAATCCTTTTCTCACCAGGCGGATGATTCAGAAGTTCACTCTGAAAGCGAAGCCCTCTATCACCACTATTCAGACGATGAAGATTAAGAAAGTGATCTCGATATCGAGATCACTTTTTTTGTTCCTCCTCCCTAAATGACCGAAAATTCTGTTATCCTATGAATGGAACACCTACAAATTTTTACAAGAATTTAAAACGTTGTGATTATATATAGAGTCAATTGAAGAATATGGCAGGAATTTTGAAGACTCAGATTCGAGATGCTTTCGGGGTTCGTTTGCCGAGGGAGGCGTCAGGGGTGGCTGGGAAGCAACTCGCTTTCCTGCGGGGATGACGGCAAGCCTCCTCGAGCTAAAGCTCTGCGGGGTCTCGCTAGCCAATCCATTCCCGCGGGAGTCTCGCAGCTTCCCAACCACCCCATATGAGAGATGAGAAAAACGAACCCACCTATACGAATAGAGCGTTTTCCATTAACACTGCTATCCAATTAAAAAACGCTTCATAGCAAGCTTTATAATACAGATGACTGCTTGTTTGTAATTGGATTCGCCAACTTCCATTTCGCTGGAAAGCTGCTTATTCTGGAAGTAGTTTCGAGATACTTATATGGCTGAGGGGCTGAGGGGAATGGCGAGACTCCTATCTTAAGTGTGCAGGCGCCTTGGTTAGCGGCGTATGGACTGGACTGAGCTGGCGGAGATAAAGGAAACACGAAGAACGTAGTGATTCGATGTTGACTTATCGTACAGAAGCGAGGGAAGTCTCACTAGCCGCTAGGCGCCGAAACCGGATATCGAAGAGGGAAAAAAGTGCAGTGTGAGACCCCACAGGACGCAGTCCGAGGAGGCTCACCGTGTTCCCGCGGAAAGCGAGCTATTCCCCGCAGCCCCCATCCACTCAACAAAAGTCTTGAAACTGAGTCTTCAAGAAAAGGGAGCTTATGCGTAAAACGTATTCGAGATTTTCAACAAAAAGAAAGGGTTATTGACATATGAAGAAAGGCACCAATAAGAAAAAGTCGATATTAATTGTGGTTTCAATGATTGTTTTTGCCATAGGGGCTTACTTTTTCACGGGTAGCAGTGAAGAAAAGCTAGCTCTTAATCCAGATACAAAACCGATGAGAAAAGCAAAATCAGTAGACCTTGAAGAATTCCCTATCCAGTGGCGTGAAGTCGATACATTCGATCAGGTGAATGAGTTTTATGAAAAACAAATCCATGGTTTATCACTTGCCAGGGAAAAGAACTTAACCGTTCGTCCGCAGGAATCGACTCCGATCCCTGATAAAGATGGACGAATGCAAATCAATGAGGTTTGGCACAGCGGTACAACCATCCATGTTTTGTACAGCATCGACCTTTCTGCGTTAACGAGAAAAAAGGAGGAAGGTGATGACAACAAATACCTCATTCAATCTCCATCTGTAGAGAGCATAAACATTGAATCCTTGGATGAGAAAAACAAACAATCGTTCCAGCACCATTCGCAGCCTCTTCACCGACGCGATACCGTGGTTTATGAAAATCGAGTGTACAGTGTCATTCAGCTTCCTCCTATTACGGATGAATGGGGATACAGTTTTCACCCAAACGATATTAAGGACTATGACGAAGAATATTTAACCTCTTTCAACCTGCGAATTGACCATCGTACGATTGAAACCGAGGGAATGCCTATCCGTTATGTCCACGACCTAGACGAACATGTGCTTGAAAGTTATACAACAGATGAAGTGTATGCTGACGATCTAGTGACAGTGGAACCGAAGTCCGTCAACATCGGTGTTGCCTCAAGCTATGTAAAAATGAAGGTGAAGGCAGAAGGAAAAGAAATTGGCCAGTCCGTACATGCGATTGTGAAAACTGAGGAAGGACCTGATCACCCTGTGGTCTTTTATCTAAATGAGACAGAAGAAAAAGATGTGTATGAAGCTTGGTTTCAACCACCATCAGACCAAGTTGCAGGAGACATCAGCCTTGAACTTCAGTCTCTTCATATCCAAGACGATACGCCCTATTCGTTCACCGTTGATATGTCCACATTTAAGAACCATCTAAATGAATCAGTAGTTTTAGATAAAAAAGTGGGAGAAGCCTACAACACCGATATCATTCTTGAGCAGGTCGAGTCATTTTCAAGGACCAATATGAATCTTCAGCTGACGTATGAACCTCATGAAGCCGATCAAGAAGAAAAATTGGTTGGGGCTCAATTGGCACCCTTGAATCGACTCCCTGAAAATCGGGAGAACCATGTAAAAGTTGAAACGAATGAAGGGAAGACGACAGAAGCTACTATTTGGGGGCACGGGAAGAGAGGGGACATCCACTTCCAGTTTCCAGCATTACAAGACGCTGAGGAAATCACCGTTACTGTAAAGAAAATGGTATACGCTCATCAATTGAGTCATACCTTTGACTTGAACAAATAGGGAAAAGCAGAGGATGATTGCTCCTCTGCTTTTTTATATTTCTTCGTGAACAAAACGAATCAAGGCTTCATTGAAACGGTCATAATGAGTAGCGGGCGTTTGGTGGTAAGCATGTTCAATCACTTCCATTTTTACATGGGGACATACACGATAGTATTGGGAATGCTCATTGATCCAGAATTCTTTATTGCCGTACACGAGCAAAAGCGGTTGAGTCAGCCTACTCAATCGCCCACTGCAATCAAAAGAAAGAGCACGGTTGTAATAGGTGTACCAACATTCCGGGTCGGACTTCGCCATGTGTTCATTCAATTCACGTTTAATTTCGTCATCTTTAAAATGGGAATGGCTGAGTAACTTGGCGAGCGTCTCCGGGCTTTTATCCACCCAGTACATCCCACCTTGAAATTCAAACCGGAGTCCTCCTGTAGCAACCTTAGGGAAACCGCCCGCAAGAATGACCGCCTTCGTCCGTTCAGGGAAGGTAAGTGCAAATTCCTGAGCAATCATCCCTCCGCAAGAATAGCCGACAACCACGATTTGATCGAGGTTCAAATGATCGATAAGCTGAACGACTTCCCTTGCGTACATCGATACATCAGGCGCATGAGAAATTACTTCAGAATCTCCGTTTCCACTGAGGTCTGGAAAAATAACACGAAACTCTCTTGCAAGGGAATGCTGCATTTTGAATACTTTCCTCCCCATCCCAGGAGGATGAATAAAAACAAAGGCTTCCCCATTTCCTCGATCGTCATAAAACAATTGTGCCCCTGATTTTTCTGTAAAATAAGGCATTCGCTCTTCATCCCCTAACCGATATTCATGGAACCTTAGCATTCCCAGAAGGACTGAAATTATGTCCATTTAACGAATATATTAAGGTTCGATTGACCTTACTTTCATGCAGGCGTAAACTAGACCTGTATCATAATGTCCGGAAGGGGAAACAAAATGAAACGCTTTCTATTACTTAGCTTATTCGCATGTACAGTCATTTTCCTGACTGCTTGCGGATCGAATGAATTAGAGAATACGCTGGATTGGGAAGTTCAATCCTTTGAAGGAACCACACAAGCGGAGGAAAGCTTTTCTACGGATGAGATGGACGGAGAAGTTTGGCTCGCAAACTTTATCTTTACTAACTGCAACACAGTTTGCCCGCCAATGACAAGGAACATGGTCAAAGTTCAAGAGCAGTTGAAAGAAGAAGGTATCGATGTTGAAATTGTATCCTTCAGCGTAGACCCGACTGTGGATTCTCCCGAAGTTTTAAAAGAGTTTGGTGAAAAATATGGAGTTGATCACAGCAACTGGTCATTCATCACCGAATATACACAGGAAGAGATATCTAATTTCGCTCAAGAAAGCTTTAAGACTTCTGCAGTAAAAACGGAAGGCAATGATCAGGTTATTCATGGAACAGCATTTTACCTAATCAATGAAGAAGGCATGGTCGTAAAAAAATATAAAGGTGACACAGAAGTCCCTTTTGAACAAATAATTGAAGACACCAAAACCATCGCCAATTAAAGAGAACCTCCCCTCCATATAAGGAGCGGGAGGTTCTTTTAGAAGAAAAAACACCCCAGTCCATCCAAATAAAGATGACTGGGGCGGCAAAACTAAGGCAGAAGCTATCTAGTTGAATAGTGAGTTGATAAAATTACTTAAGGATTTAAAGAAATCTTGAACGGCATTCCGCAAACTGTTCCAAAACCCATCGTCATTGATTAAGTCCTGGATATTGCCCGTCAGGTCTTCCAATTGTTTTTGAACTTGATCAAAGTTGATGTTCAAGTTGCGCATCTGTTCAAATAAGTCGACCAAACGCTGGCGGTCTTCTTCACTCAATTCAATGTTCAAGGATTGAAGTTGATCTTGTACGATCTGCTCCACTTCTTCCCTTGTCACTGGGTCCTGCTCAGCAATTTGCTTCTTGATTTCGGTCAGCAATTCACTGATCTTATCCCGGTCGATCCCTTCCTCCTCGGCGATATCTGTTGCGATATCAAGCTCATCACTTGCTACCTTCATCCGTTCTTCATCCAGCTTCACGCCTTTTGCATCGTAAGCTTTATAGATGCCCGTAAGCGCAGAGTGACCACTGACCTTTACTGAGGAAGCGACCAGCACATCCGCATTCTCCACACCAGCCGTCAACAATGCATTTGTGTACATTTCTTTCGTCACCTGTGTTATGTTATCTGGTGTTACGATTTCAATGTTCAAGCCTTCTCCATTATCCTGATGAATGATTTTGACAGAAGAATACATATTCGAATTCGGGTTTCCCCCGATATAGTTGGCTAGATCCTGGCCATTTACAACAAATTCATCGACCTGGTCATGCTGATTCACTTCGAGCAGCTCGGTTACGTCATCTTTTTGTGCTTCAGACAAAGCTTCTCCATAAACAACAATCGGCAGACCTAACTTTTCGTTGATGCCCTGATCCCCTGTCGATGCTGAGATGCTTGAAGGCAAAGCGAAAGCTGTAAACAAAACGACGATCAACATCCATAGACTGACACGTGTTTTCATGTTCTCGACCCCTTGTGAAAATGGTAGATTCCCCTTACGTTATGCGGAACCTCCCATCTATTATACCCGATGCATAGATGCACGGGTTGTCATAATAGACGTACGAGGGAGAGAAAAAGTTTCAAACTAAACAAAACATTTCTTTACGATAGGCTTTATATGAACATCATAAAAGTTATCTAAATAATATAGCTAGATTGCAGAAGGCTCGATTTTTAGACTTTGAGTGGTTCGTTGCTAAGTAGAGCGTTAGGGGTGGTTGGGAAGCTGCTTATTCTGGAAGTAGTTTCGAGTAACTCATGTGTTTGGTGAGACCCCGCAAGACGTTAGCCTGAGGAGGCTCACCGCGCTCCAGCCCAACTCGCTCATCAAACGTCTCGAAACTAAGTCTCCAAGAAAAGGGAGCTTTTATGGAACTGTTTTATAGGATAGATAATTGAAAGAAAGGATGGACGATGTTATGAAGATTGCACGTCAAATCGGACTTTATGTATTTGCTGTGGCTCTGTTTTACGCAGGAATCACCCACTTCATGTATGACCACGGTTTTGCACGGATGCTCCCCTCCTGGGTGCCGCTTAAATTAATTATTGTATATGTAACTGGAATTACGGAATGGCTTCTGGCTCTCCTCCTCGTCTTCCCTCAGACTCGAAGAGCGGCCGGGTTCGCTACGGCGGCTTTTTTATTCATCGTTTGGCCTGCAAATTTTTATGCAGCCATTTATGGCATCCCAGCTCCATGGAGTGATGAAACAAACCAGACGGCTTTATGGATCCGTATCCTCTTCCAACCTTTGCTTATTTGGTGGGTGCTCATCGTTTCTAAAAATTCGAAAGAGGTGTAACCATCTGATAAAATGGGGATAGTGAAAAGGACAAGGAGGTTGTATATGCGATTAGAAGGAAAGAAAGTCATCCAATTGGTCAGTAAAGATTTCGAAGATCTTGAACTTTGGTACCCGGTTCTCCGCCTTCAAGAGGAAGGGGCAACCGTTCATCTCGTGGGTGAAAAAGCGGATGAAGAACATCCTGGAAAGTATGGCGTTCCTGCGACAGCTGATTTTGCATTTGAGGACATCGATCCGTCCGACTATGACGGGATTCTCGTTCCAGGGGGATGGTCTCCAGATAAACTCCGCCGTTATGATAAAGTCATTCAAATGGTTCAACACATGAACAATGAACGCAAACCAATCGGTCAAATTTGTCATGCGGGCTGGGTGCTGATTTCAGCCGATATCCTGAAAGGTCGCAAAGTGACCAGCACACCAGGAATTAAAGATGACATGATGAATGCGGGTGCGGAATGGGTCGATGAAGCGGTCGTCCTGGACGAACATATCGTTTCTGCCCGTCGTCCACCTGACTTGCCTCCATACGCTAAAGCATTCGCAGACTTACTCGCAGATCAATAATAAACGAAAACCAGAGCGTTAAACGCTCTGGTTTTTTTATTCTTCTTCCGCAATCGCTTGCTTAGCAAGCATCGAAACAACCGCATCATCCATTGGAGGGTTATGCAAACCTGCCCGTACATCACGGTAATATTTTTCAAAAGCATAGGTTTTCGATAGACCCCGACCACCCGCAATACGCATCGCTAGATCGACGACTTCATTTGCTGTATTCGTGACAGCGAGCTTGACGGCAGCAAGCTCTGCCCCCATATACTCCCGTTGCTCCGGTTCTTCATCCCATTTTCCAGCAATGGAATATAAGAAAGAGTGGGCTTGGAGCAGCTTCCACTCCATTTCCCCTATCTTATCTTGAATGTGAGCGACCTCAGATATAGGCGTATCCAGACTATTCGGTTGAAAGTCCTTTGCAAAAGCAATGGCATCATTGCGAGCGGCCACAGCAATTCCTAAATAACAGGCAGGAATATGCAACAGCCATCCTTTGGCCGAAGGTTTACTTCCCTTCTTCAATTCAACAAGATCGGATTCTTGAAGCTCTACGTCTTCCATCACAAGGTCATCACTTGCCGTCCCTCTCATCCCGAGTGTGTCCCATGTTTTATCAACAGATACCCCTGGCTGATGACGGTCAATTAAAAACCAACCGACGGTATCCTGGTCTTCTACATAGGCAGAAACAATATAATAATCCAAATGCTCAGCCATAGAAGTAAATGACTTTCTTCCATTTAAAATGTATTGATCTCCACGACGAGTCGCTTTGGTTTCCGGTATCCCTCCACGCGTCGGACTCCCGGTTGCAGGCTCAGTAGCTGCTCTATTTACCACTTTTTGCTCGGAAACCACTTCATTCACAAGGCGATCATACGACTCTTTGTCCCATAATTGTTCCTGAGCAAGTTCCATCATGATCCCCATGTGCCATCCGATTGATAATGCGACCGCTCCATCACCTTCCGCAATTTTTTCCTGCATGAGTAAGAATTCATATAAAGATAATCCGTCCCCACCCTCAGATTTCGGTAAAGACATCGATGGGTATTTCACTTCTTTGATCACTTTTAGTGTTTCATAAGAGAAAGATGCGTCACGATCCGTTTCTTCCCTATGGCTGCGAGCCTCTGCAGCAATGCGATCTGCTTTTTCAAACAATTCCTGCTGTCGATCGTTTTTTATCAAACGTTCCCATACACCTGCCAAATTCACCACTCCCGATTCCTAATTATAATTAAATCATACCTGACAACTCGGGATGAAGCCAATGCCATGCTTGTCTCAATCATTCCCTTACAACATACCCTATGTACAAAAAATCATTCTGTATCAGCAAAAGTCTCTCCACATCCGAATTTTGTCCATAACGCCCATTTCCCCAAATTTTCTCACGACATTTCCCGGGAAATGTCGAAACATAACGATGGTTCCCATGAGAGACTTGAAAAATGCCTGCTCTCTATACCTCACCTATTCATTCAGGTTTCATGTATGGTAAACGATACAATGGGATCGCTCTTCTTACATGGAAATTCTTGTTTGATTATCGAATAGCTGGGGAAGAAAAGGGATATGAACAAAAGGAGGATAAGAAACATGGTCGGAATAGTTTCCGAAAACACTGTTCAATGTGACACTGAATATACAAAGCTATATAAAGTGGTGGTCGCCAAACCTTCTTACATGAAAATCACGGATGTTATTAACGAAACTCAAAAACATTACAAAAAGGAGAACATAGATGTCCATTTAGCTCTTCAGCAACACGAACATTTCATAAAAATGCTGGAAGAACACAAGGTTGAAGTTATAAACCTTTCAAATCACCCCGAATTCCATGAACAAGTGTTCACGCGAGATATTGGATTCACCATTCATGATCGCCTGTTTATCAGCTCCATGAGCGAGAAGGTACGGAAAGAAGAAACAGAAGTCCTTCGAAATTGGGCAGGAGAGAATGACGTACACCTTGAAAAGCCATTCTCTTCATCCATCGAAGGGGGAGATATTCTTGTAGATGGGGCCACGGTTTGGGTCGGAGAAACAGAAAGGACGTCAAAAAAAGCGATTCATGAACTTCAATCACGCCTTCCCGATCATCAGGTCATACCTGTCCCTCTGAGGAAAGACATTCTCCATCTGGACTGCGTATTTAACATAATAGATGAATCAACTGTGATTCTGTATCCTCCTGCTTTAAAAAGAAAAAGCCTGGAAGCTATCGCTACGCGTTACAATATAATTGAAGTTACTGAAAAAGAGCAGTTCACAATGGGACCGAACGTTCTTTCCATAGGAAGCCGTAACGTGATCAGTTTGCCTCACAACGAGCAGCTAAACACACAGTTAATAGAAAAAGGATTTCATGTCATTCCCGTCAATCTCTCAGAAATCATTAAATCCGGTGGATCCTTCCGCTGCTGTACATTGCCGATAAAAAGAAAGGAAAAAGAAACCCCACTTTAAAAAAGTAGGGTTTCTTGGTGATTCATTTATTTTGATCATGGACCAGTCATCTAAGCGCAGGCCTGTTTTTTCGGTGTGCTCTCCTGAATGGAGCCGTATCATATAAACGTATTTCTTCTTCTGTCTCAGGTAAGATGGGAGGCACCGGTTTTGGTTTTCCTTCAACATCGACGGCGACCATCGTTAAAAATGATTCTGTCGTCATCACTTGGCGTCCTTTCAGCAAATCATCAGCAAAGACTTTCACATACACTTCCATTGATGTTCGTCCTGTACTCGTCACAGAAGCTTCCAAGGTCAAAGCGTCCCCTACCTTTGCAGAAGATAAAAAATCCACAGAGTCAATCGAAGCGGTGACAACCACACAGTTTGAATGCTTCATTGCGGTTAGTGCCGCAATCTCGTCAATATACGAGAGAACTTTGCCTCCGAAAATGGTATCCAGATGATTTGTGTCCGGTGGTAGTACTAATCTTGTTTGAGTCATGCGAGAATAATGGACAGGTAAAGATTCCATGAATGGGTTCCTCCTTTTAAAAAGTGACTAGCCCTCAAAGAGAGATACGAAGATAACCGATCTCCTTCGATTCATGGAACCGCAAAAAGCTCTTGATGAATCCAATACACGTAACATCCTCCTATCTCCCGTAGGAATTCATGTTCTTCCTCATGGCAGGTCTCCTGGCTCAGGTTCATCAGCGCATAGTCCTTCCCATTTGTGAGACAGTGGATCATCTATGCACCTCCCCATTACAGTGGCGGGACCGCGTTGGCTTTTCACCAAACTTCCCTTTTCAGCTTCAATGACGAAGCCACCATAAGGCGATCAATTTTTCAAAAAAATCTTTCTCTCAACCACTATCTCCCAAAGCTCCTCCCTTGTCAACACGAACAAAAACCTAACGATCGGCTAATAAATTCCATAATAAGGGTTGATTACGAACAATAAACTGTTATACTGTTCATATCATTCGAATATAAGTTTTCATATAATCGCGGGGATAGGGCCTGCAAGTTTCTACCGGTTTACCGTAAATGAACCGACTATGAAAAGCAGTACAAGACACCGGGGCATTTACGTCCACGGTTTTATTGTTGTTGTCTTCGTCATGCACGAAAAGACTTGCTTTCCATAGTGGAAACAAGCTTTTCGTGCTTTTTTATTTTCAAGTTTCCTTATGTTTCGCTCATTGGACAGAGTTTTGAAAAGATCCAATAAAACCACTCACATAAGGATTGAAATAAAATCATCACTGCAAGAGCTTCCATGGAAAAGCGGTACACAAAAAAGAAAGGTGTGTTGGATATGGAACAGTTGAAAAAGAAAATCATGGATGAGGGAAAAGTTTTATCTCCTTCTATCATTAAAGTGGATGCGTTTCTGAATCATCAAATAGACCCCGTGCTCATGAAAGAAATCGGCGAAGAGTTTGCGAGACGTTTCAAAGATACGGGGGTTACAAAAGTGCTGACCTTAGAATCCTCAGGGATCGCACCCGCTCAAATGACAGCACTCAGTCTTGGTGTTCCCATGGTTTTTGGAAGGAAGAAAAAATCCTTAACCATGAAGGACCACCTTTACACATCAAAGGTACATTCTTTTACAAAGCAGGAAACCAATGAAATTTCCATTTCCAAAGACTTCTTAACTGAGGATGACCACGTCTTGATTCTTGATGATTTTCTAGCCAATGGACAAGCAGCAAAAGGGCTGATCAACATTGCTGAACAAGCAGGAGCTTCCCTTTCCGGCGTGGCTATTGTCATTGAGAAAGGGTTTCAAGACGGTGGACGCCTATTAAGACGCCAAGGGATAAAAGTGGAATCCCTTGCCATCCTTTCATCGCTTGAAGACCAAACGATTCGATTTGAAACACAGGAGGTATCCACATGAAAACGACCGCTTTAGCTATTCAACATTTATTAGCGATGTATGCCGGGGCGATTCTTGTTCCATTGATTGTCGGTGGAGCGCTTGGACTGGATTCTAAACAACTCACTTACCTTGTCGCCATTGATATTTTAATGTGCGGGGTGGCTACCCTCCTGCAAGTTGTCCGCAACCGTTATTTTGGAATCGGCCTTCCTGTCGTCCTTGGCTGTACGTTTACTGCTGTCGGTCCAATGATCGCCATCGGAGGTCAGTACGGCATTTCGGCCATTTATGGATCCATTCTCGTTTCCGGGCTATTCGTCATCCTTATCAGCCGCTTCTTTGGAAAACTTGTCCGTTTCTTTCCCCCTGTCGTGACAGGAACCGTTGTAACCATTATCGGAATTACTTTGATTCCTGTTGCCATCAACAATATGGGGGGTGGCCAAGGAGCTGATGATTTTGGTTCACCAGCAAACCTAGCCCTATCTTTTGGGACGCTGATCTTCATCGTACTTTTGTATCGTTTTACAAAAGGATTCATGCGCTCAATCGCCATTCTGATCGGTATTTTAGGTGGCACCCTTGCTGCTGCTCTTTTTGGAAGAATAGATTTTTCAGCTGTCCATGAATCGGCTGTCTTCCATATGGTCGAACCTTTCTACTTTGGGGCACCGAGCTTTCAATGGTCAGCCATTTTAACAATGATTTTAGTTGCTATGGTGTCTCTTGTTGAATCCACTGGTGTATACTTCGCTTTAAGTGAGATGACCGAGAAGAAATTGAATGAAAAAGATTTAGCAAATGGTTATCGTGCAGAAGGAATAGCCATTCTCTTCGGAGGAATATTTAACGCCTTTCCTTATACCGCTTTTTCTCAAAATGTCGGTCTCATGCATATGACTGGTGTCAAATCTCGACTTGTGATCTTCGTTATGGGTGGAATGTTGATTGCTTTAGGGTTCATACCTAAAATTGCTGCCTTTACGACGATTATCCCCACCGCTGTGTTAGGTGGTGCAATGATCGCCATGTTCGGAATGGTCATTGCTCAGGGCATTAAAATACTCAGTCGAATCATCTCTGAATCTCATGAAAACTCCATGATTGTCGCCTGTTCCGTTGGCATGGGGCTAGGAGTCACTGTTGTCCCTGAATTATTTGCCAAACTCCCTGATAGTGTACAAATTCTTACAAGCAACGGCATTGTGGCAGGCAGCGTGACAGCCATCGCACTCAACATCGTATTCCATATGCTACCGAAACGCACAACTAAAGAAGTTCACCAATTACACGAAAAGAGCGCTTAGTAACTGACCAGGTCATACATATTTTGGAAATATCCTACAAAGAAAAAGCAGCGCCGAATCCATTGGTATTGGTTCGGCACTGCTTCTCTCTATTATGATTGCCCTCTTAATACTTTCAGGGCTTGTTTCACTGTAGCGTATGTCTGAAGCGACAGTTCACTAAAGTCTGCGTAAGGAGTACTTTGGATGGCAAACGACGGTTTGATTCCTGTAATCACGAGCTTGGTTCCCATCAGATCCAACAGCTGATTCATCTGATAGATCCCCATATGAACGGCTTCATTATAGGAATGCACGGCAGACATGTCCAGGATCAAGTAATCCTCTTTCGTTTCTTTCACATGGTGACTGACCGCTTCCAGCATTTGTTGAAGTCGATCATCATCAATGGTTCCCACAAGCGGGAGCACAGAGATATTGTCCTGTACGGGGACAATAGGCGTCGATAATCTTTTTACCTCAGACAAATAATGCGTGATTAGTTCTTCTTGTTCGCGACGTTTTGTCACATCCTTTTGGACGCCAACGAAATACACTTGATCCATCTGTTCGATATACACCGGAAAGATATGTAGTTCGTTCCAGAACATCGTACCGTCTTTACGATAGTTCTTTATTTCTACCTCTACAGGTACTTGCTTAGAAAGGCCTTCACGAAGCTGATCCACATGTTCAGGGTTCGTATCGCTCCCTTGCAGAAAGCGACAGTTACGCCCGAGAATCTCCTCTCGGTCATAACCCGTCAGGTCGAGAAACCCCTGATTGCAATAGATCATCGGGTTATCCTCTTGCTCCGGATCACTAATGACGACTCCAGCACCGACATGGTCGATGGCTGCTTTTATAAATTGATTTTGTTGAATCTCTTCTAATCTAGAAAACATAAGCTCTTCCGACACGTTAGAACATCCCCTCCGAGGTTGGAATGAATTACTTTAATAATAAAATGAATGGCACTGATTATGCAAGTGTCTTCCTTTTACCAGGGTAGAACCGTAAGCTCCGGCCATCGTTTCTTCCATTTCTCAGCCTTATTCCAATAAACTTTTTCTGGGATCAAGCGTTTATTCGGACGGATAATTCCTTGAAAAAGATCCTCTAAACCGAAAGGCGCATACACTTCATATTCACCCTTCCGACTTCGCTTGACTCCCACCGATGAAGCGGTCGTCGGCCACGTATCAATGGCATCTTGGACAGATGTGTATGGGCGGATTTTCTGGTTGAATTTTTCTTCATACCAAAGGTGTACAAGCGCCTCGTTTGTTACATCGATAGAAAAAGGCAGATCACTACAGGCAGCACTCCACTGTTTTTCGAGGTTTTTTTCTTCTTCCAGAGTCCCTGAAGCATCAAAATAAAGGAGGTCTGCATCCCCTATTCCGTAGTCTGCAGGATATCCGAATTGGTGATTCCATACGCTTTGGGTGATGACACCAGCACCGATCCAAAACTCGTGGTCATACATGTCAGAAATATCAAAGAGCGGACGGATATAAGGGGTCCACGCCTCAATGACCTTGACTAGTTGCTTTTCTCTCATATTCATTCCCTCACCTCATTTCTAATGTGTTCAAGAAATGCTTCAACCTGTGGCAATGCTCGACTTCCCGGTTTTACGCATGCCCATGTTTCCCTAACCATGGCTTCCCCTTCAGCCTCTAGTGGCAGCCAACTATAGGCCTGCTTATCTTCTTTGATAATGCTCTCTGGGAGGACTGTCATTCCCAGTCCCCGCTTCATCATTTCTTTGGCCGTTTCAAAATGATCGACTTTGATTGAACGTTTGACCAACATTCCAGGTTCCCGCGACATCCACGTTTCTATAAGCTTCTGAAAACCTGGATCACTCTTAAATTCAATGAACGGACGCTCTTCTTTTTCCATAGCGACAGAATCCAGGAGAAAAAGAGGATCACTCAACAGATGAACGATTTCGTAGTCTTCAATGGGTTCCCCTCGAACGATGGCAATATGGAAGGAAGATGCAGCCTGTCGTATTTCTTCACTCACTCCCGTAAATAAGTCAATCATTACGTCAGGGAATGCTTTTGTGAAAGATTGCAGCACATCCGGAAGAAAGTGTTGGCTGTACAAAGAAGAAGCGCCGAGTGAAAGTGTCCCGGCTACCTTCCCCTCCACTTGGGCCAATTTTTCTTTTAATAGATCTTCCTGGTACAGTACATGTTCCGCATGTGTAAGGACAACTTCCCCGAAAGGTGTTGGAAGCAAGCGCTTCGGTGTACGGAGAAAAATCTGCCCGCCCAGGTGTGCTTCGATGAATTTCAAACGCTGGGTAATAGCTGGTTGTGAAATCAAAATAGATTTGGCTGTTTTACGGATGGTTCCACATTGATTCAAATCAAGTAGAAGTTGGTAATCTTCGATTTTCATCTAAATCCCCCCCATAACGGATCGTTATCACTTTCTATCATAATGCAATATTATCCAAATCAGTAAAAAGAACGTACGATACATGTAGATGAAGGAGGGGAAAACATGAACAAGGCGAACACGAAAAGACTGATGAGCGGTTATTTTTTGTATGAAAGTGGTCGTGCGATGTATTTCGTCCTCATCACATGGTTTTTATATCAATGGACGGAAAATGCTTTTTATACCGGGTTATTCGTAAGCTTTGGTTTCATCCCCGGTCTTTTCTCCAACGTGATTTTCGGCGTTCTGGTCGATCGCAGCAACAGGAAGAAGCTTGCGATCCTCGCAGGTGTGACTAGCATCATCTGTTTAGTATTGCTAACGGGAGCATTCTTAGGGGGATTGGAACAACCTTGGCTGATGATTACTGCGCATATGGTTATGCAAACGGCAGGTTCATTATTTCGTCCTTCGTTACAAGCTCTAGTGGCTGAAGTATTTCCGAAAGATTATCTTCCAAAGATCTTCTCCTGGTCAGGGTCTTCGACTGTTGCTGGCAGTTTAGCGGGAGCGGGGATTGGAGGTTTGTTGGCAGGTCTTGTGGCTGTCGAAGCTTCGTTGTCTATCGTTATCCTCTTATTCGGATGTGCTACAGCCACCATTCAGACGATTCGTTACACGCCAGTAGAGAGGGGATCTCGCAGCGACGCTTCCTCTTTTTTGGATGAGATGAAAGAAGGGTTCCTTTATGTACATCAAAACCGGATGCTTTATGGATTGTTTGTCATGCTCATGCTCGGACAGCTCACCTTCCACACGACTCTCGGATTTTTAAGCGTCTACACAAGTTCTTACCTAAAGCAGTCGGCGCTCATCTATGGCTTGCTCGACAGCACATTCTCTATCGGCGGCATTCTGGCTGGACTCATTGGGACATGGTGGTGGGCGAAATCGCAAAACCGGATCGGAGTATGGTCGCTTCTCTTGACCGCTGCAGGGCTCGGGATCGTTAGTTTCACCACCCTTATTCCTACAGCTTTTATCGGCTTTCTTATGATCGGTATGGGGACATCGTTTGTTCGCGCCCTTTTGCAGTCTGTGCAGCAAATGGCAACAGATCCCCGTTTTCATGGCCGCATTTCCAGCTTGCGAATGCTATGCAATCAAACGTCAGTCGTGGTGACCGGCCCTCTATTCGGTATGCTTGCCTCTTCCCAAGGAGCATCTGCTGTTTTCCTAGCCCTCTTTTTCCCTATGATCGGTGGTGTCATTTGGGCCCATATCTATTCTAAACAGCCAGCATTCAAACAACTAACAAAATCGGCTTAAAAGCGCCAAGCAAAAAGGTATGCTTCTTTATGTAGGAGCATACCTTGAGTGGTGTCATTCAGCTCTGCTTATCTCGTCTCTTCCTTCGGTGTGCGATAAACCTTTTCGACCTCTACTCCCAGCGTCTTCAAATAGTCGACAATCTGGTCTAGTCTCTTCATTTTTTCACCTCAGTATTTGAAATAAGATTTGTCACAGAAACACATCCATTTTCCTTACGAACGGGAATGTACAAACGTTTCAACTTTTTCTATAAAGACGATACCCGTAGTTTCTACTACTTAAGCACCTTTTTAAACATTTGCACATTTTTCATCTCTATTTCTCCCAACCCTATTACCTGCTCTTCCTTGATGACGAACCCCCGCTTCTGAAAAAAAGGTCTCGCGACGGCACTCGCTTCAGTCGTGAGCACCTTCACACCTTTCTCCTTCGCACGTTCCTCTAAAAGGTCGAGCATCTGAGTGGCAAGACCTTTCCTTTGCTTGCCTGAAGCTACATACAAAAAATCAATGTGAGCATCCACAAGACTAGCGAAACCGATGATGTTGTTGTGATCGTCCTTGGCGACGAGTGCGTAGGCCTCAAGAAAACGTTGATGAAAATGAGGTTGATCTTTGATCCCTTCCGCCCAGGCTGTCCGTTGCTCTTGATTGTAAAACCTGGGGGATATGCCCAGAATCGATGTTCTGACCATCCCAATCACTTGGTGAATATCTTCTTTCTGTAGACGCTCGATGGCCCAAACCAAACTACTCTCTCCCCTCTATCATAACAAAGCTGCAAACAAATGCGTGTAATGGTTTTATGACAATTCATACAATTTCATGACGTGCTGAATGAAAACTTGAGCACCTTCCGTAATTTCTTCTTCATTTGATGGAGTGACAATCGAGAAATAGCGCGTTGTCGAGTGGATATAAGGAAGATCCATAATTAATTCTGCAGCATCTGTGTGTTCAACTACCGTTTTTGAGATAAAAGAAAGACCAAGCCCTTCCTTTACCCCTTGGACGACTCCGTGGTTGCTCCCAATCGTAATCGTCTTTTTCGGTCGGATGTTTGATGATTCCAACATATAATTAAGCATCGCTCTCGTCCCTGAACCCCCTTCACGAGTGATCCACGTATGATCCTGTAAATCTTGAAAGGTTACCTCCTCTTTCTTTCTCAAAGGATGCGTCCGGGGAACAATAACGACCATCTCGTCTTCCATGAATGGAAGAGAACTCAATCCCTGCTCCGTCACTTTCCCTTCCACAAGTCCCAAATCAAGTTCATGCTGCTGCACTTCCCGGTTGATTTGTTCAGAATTAGCAATACGCACTTGTAATTCTACCGCTGGATACAGGTCGTCAAAGGCTTTCAATATAGAAGGAATGATATATTCCCCAACGGTGTAACTTGCACCAATATGGATATGTCCCCCTACCTGCTCGTGAAACTGTTTTACTTCATTCTTGGCTTTATCCAGAACTCCAAGGACCTGCCTCGCCCTTCGGTACACCATCTCCCCTGTAGCTGTCACTTTGAAATGTTTCGGTGAGCGATCAATCAGGGATGTTTGAAAAAAATGTTCCAGATTCTTGATGTGTGCACTGACGGTCGGCTGCGACAGATTTAAAAGAGCAGAAGCTTTTGTAAAACTCTTTTCGTCAATGGCTGTGATGTAGGTTTTCAATGCTTCAAAATCCATTTCACCTGCTCCAATCATCAGTTTTTTCTATGATTACCATTATAAAGTTTTATTTTACGAATGACTAGGCAGCACGTATGATAAATGAAGGAAACAAAGGAGGTCCATCTATGAACCACACATCTTATTCACCTCTCCTTAAAGGAATCGGATTTACAGCTATCCTTGCTGCTGTAGGATTTCTACTCGCGATGCTGCCGCTGTTGAACCAGGTCGGTCCTCTCGCCACAGCTATACTCCTTGCCGTTTTGTACCGGCATTTTTTTGGTTATCCAGAAGGCATCCGATCGGGAATTCATTTTTCAGCTAAAAAATTATTGCGACTTGCAATTATTTTGTTCGGATTGAAATTAAATATTAATGTCATTCTTCAAGAGGGCTTTCCTCTTTTAATAAAAGGAACGATTGTCATCGTGTTTGCCATTGGTCTCATGCTCTTCTTAGCCAAACTATTTGATGCGGATCGGTCGATGATGGCCCTGCTCGGGATCGGAACAGGCATATGTGGAGCATCGGCCATCGCAGCCGTTACACCCATTTTGAAAGCCAAAGAAGAAGACACCGCCATCAGCGCAGGTGTGATATCTGTCGTCGGTACGTTATTCGCTATTGGATACACCCTCATTCGCCCTGTTTTACCAGTAGATGCAGAAGCTTACGGGATGTGGGCTGGAATTAGCTTGCACGAGGTAGCGAACGTGGCCCTTGCCGGAGAACCCGCTGGAGATGAAGGTCTGGGTATGGCACTTGTTGCCAAGCTCAGTCGTGTCTTCCTCCTTGTACCGTTCAGTCTGCTATTGATCTGGTATATGAACAATAAAGGAACAGAAGAAAGTCGTTCGTCTATTGCTTATCCCTGGTTCCTTGTTGGTTTTATCCTCATGAGCCTATTCGGAAGTTTTGTGAATGGCTCAATTTTCACGATACCAGATGCACTCATGAATGCCGTATCGACAGTAACTTCTTTCATTTTAACGATGGCTATGGTTGGTCTCGGTCTCAGCGTGAGTTTACACGACGTCAGACATCGAGCACTGAAGCCGATGCTCTTATTGATTGTGACATCCATCCTACTATCGGTACTCACCTATTGGATCATTTAAAAAGTTCAGGGATATCCTGGGCTTTTTTTGTATGGTCCAACGTTTCTTGTCTAACAATCAGAATATTCGTCGAAAAAGTAGCGCGGCACAGCCGTTCTGTTACGATAGAAGAGAGACACGGAGCCTCATGCTTGTCCTTTCCCTGCATATAGTGTAGGGAGACTAGATAAGGAAAGGACAAGGTCTATGAGCTCTCCTTCACAAATCAGCGCTTCGCTCTATGCATTTCTTTCTATTACCTTCTGGGGTGTGTCTTTTGTTTCTACTAAAGCCGTTTTAGGACATTTGGATCCCTTTTCCCTGCTTGTCGTCAGATTCGGAATTGGATCGGTCTTTTTATTGATGCTGGTACTTCTATTTCAATACCCGTTGAAAATACATATAAAGTACCTCCCACATGTACTCATCTTAGGGGTCCTCGGCGTATTTGTTCATCAGGTGGTCCAGGCGACAGCCTTACTGACCATACACGCATCCGATGCCGGCTGGCTCATTTCATTTTCTCCTGTGTTCACCGTCTTTCTGTCCTTTATATTCTTGCAGGAAAAGCTCAGTATGAAAAAAATTGTTGGCATTACTATTGCCATCACAGGAGTTTTGATGATTACAACCATTGGGAGCGGTCAGGCCATCAGTTTTTCTTTAAGTCTTGGCTATTTGCTTATGATTCTAAGTACGTTGAACTGGGCTGTTTACTCCGTGCTTTTAAAAAAGCTAGCTGTTCCTGTCCCTCCCCTCGTTCTTACTTTTTATATGAGTACGACAGGATTCCTTTTGACATTGCCTTTCTTTATTAGAAACCATGGATTGTACCAATTACGCACGCTCTCACCGGAACACTGGGCACACCTGCTTTTTCTCGGCATTTTTGTCTCGGCCATCGCTTACTGGTATTGGGCGAAAGCTCTAGAGGTCATGCAGGCGACGCAGGTTTCTGTGTTTCTTTATTTTGAACCACTGGCTACTCTGGTTGCTGCCATCATCCTTCTAAATGAAAAATTCATCGCATCCTCCCTGTTCGGAGGTCTTTTAATCATTGCAGGAGTGATGCTTGTCCAAGGGAAATTCCCATTAAGAAAACCTATTGAATAAGGAGGATTTCTATGACGATGATCAAACGTGTCGTGGGTGTATTCGAAAGTCTTGATGACCACTCACCAGAAACCTTGAAAAAAACATTGATTGAGCTTGGAATCACTTTAGATGAGTTAGCCCCGTACTTACAGGACCCCGAAGGAAAGCCCTATTACCGCCAAATGATATACGAAGATGACCACGTAGAAATGATCGTCATGAATTGGGCGGATATTGAGTGTGCGCCCCACGATCACGGACAGTCCACCGGTTGGATCCAGGTTATGAATGGAACGACAAAGCAAACCGTTTACCAGGCCCATGGCGAAGCCCTACCTTCTCCAATTTTCACAGAGTTCAAGGAGAATGGGAGTCTTTTTTTCGCCCCCGAAAAAGGAATCCACAAAATGGGCAAAGAAGGTTCAACACCTCTTGTGACCCTGCATTTGTATTCACCACCTATTCGCGGTATGCGGGTTTATGACCTTGAAACCTGTGCCGCCTGCGTCGTATCCAGCGACTGCGGAGCATGGTGGCCGGAAGAACAACGGCAGCGTTTGAAAGAAATCAAATTACAGAAATAAAAAAAGGAAGTGGTTGAACTCAACCACTTCCTTCTTTATTGAACCTTATATTGATTCTCTTCATCCACAAATCGGTTATATCGCTTTTGAAACCAGTAATAAATATGAGATACGAGGACTTTTAAGATCGCGTAGCCAGGGATGGCCAAAATAATCCCGACGATTCCAAATAAATGACCTGCTGTTAACAAAACAAAGATGATGGTAACGGGATGAACGTGCAAACTTTTCCCCATAATTTGTGGGGATATGAACTTCCCTTCCAACAACTGCACGATCGTCCAAACGAAGACTAGCTTCACAACCATAAAAGGTGAAGTCACAATAGATATAATCAATGCAGGTGTAATGGCTATAACAGGTCCTAAGTATGGAACCACACTTGTCACACTAGCGATAGCCGCGAGTAACAAAGCGTAATCCAGTCCGATAATGAGAAAGCCAATGTACATCATGATCCCGATGCAAAAGCTGACAATGATCTGTCCTTGAATGTAAGCCGACAGTTGATGATCAATGCCTTTGAATACACTGGAGATCTCTGGACGTATCTTCGGTGGGAACATCCTAATGATGAACGATGGAAGACGGTGCCCATCTTTTAACAAATAAAAGAGAATGAACGGCAAGGTCACTAGCGCAACGACTACATTCGTCACGGTGGATATGATATTCGTGATCCCTTCTACGGTCTCGGACGCATAAGAAGAAATATAATCAGGGATCTGATTCAACATGCCATCCACGTCTTCAAATAGATTCGTATAGTAGACAGAAAAAATCGAATTTCTTAACCACTCATCGATCGTATTCAACAAATCTTGTACGTAACGAGGCAGCTCTTCAGCCAGACTGATTAACTGCTTTTCAAGAAATGGAATAATGAGAACTACAAGCATGGTGATGATCCCGACCAATGCCATCAGGGTGAGCAAAATCCCCCAGATTCTTTTGATTTTCCAAGATTCAAGTAGATTGATGATCGGCCGCAATAAATAATAGACAACAATAGAAAGGATTAACGGCAAAGCTACCGTTTTAACAAAAATTAAAAATGGATCAAAGATGAATCCTACGTTTGAAAAAACGAGGATATTCAGTCCGATCAGCAGGATGACACCTAATATAAATAAAAGTTTCCGACCTCCGAAAAAGCGGATGACCGGCGTAGAATCCCAGCGGTTCATATACCATTCACCTCAACTACATCATTTATCACATTCTATCACACTCTTAAACAACAGAGCCCTAACTGGCTTTTTTCCCTACAAAAGGACCGTTCACACGTTTTTTCCTCGTAGACAGATATACCCCAGCAAAAATTACACCTAGTCCAAGAAGCAACTGACTTGTAACCGGTTCACCAAGCAGCAAGTTCCCCCAGAAGAGAGCCGTTACAGGGACAAGGTATGTGACCATACTCGCAAACTCAGCACTTCCTCGATCGATCATATAATAGAAAAGTAAATGAGCAATTCCAGAGCCAACACAGCCTAGACCGATGACGCTGATGGTAAAAGGAACATCCATATCTTGCCCGATAGAAGTGAAAAGTGTAGGTTGTGTCAAAAGAATACCAGTCAAACCAACCATTGCCCCAACGAGGAGAGCAATGCTAGTCAAAAGGATCACATCGAACCCTCGTAAGTATTTTCTCGTAAAGTGTGAGACAAATCCATAGCACGATGTTGCGAGAATCATTGTTCCAATACCGATGAAGTTATTGGATTGTATGTTCGTAAACTCAAAGCCGGTCAGTATCAAAATTCCGAGAAAACCGAGGAAGATTCCACCCCACTGCCATCTATTTAAGAATACCGAAAAGATAAGAAAACCAATCAAACCGGTCATGATCGGGGTGGTTGCATTGAGAACCGCTGCTGTATTACTTGTCACCACGGTCTGACTTAAGGCAATCAGTCCCCAGGGAAGACCCGCATTAAACACACCTACAACCATCAATACACCCCAAGGGATCGATGAAGGAAGCTGATGTTTCTTCCACTTATAAAAAACCAAAGGAAGAAGGATCGCGGCTCCTGCAAGACATCTGAAAAAGACTGTCCCCCATACCCCTGCTGTACCGATCAACGTTTCTATAAAAACAAAAGATAATCCCCATATCAAACTTAAGGAGAGTAGAGCACCGTATAGTCTCATCGTTTACTTCCCTTTCCGCTCTTGCCAATATTCCTATACTTTACCAAATCCAAAGGGAACTCACAATACAAAAACACCCCTTCAGGAAATATTCCTGAAGGGGTGTGAAATGACGTGGCGGCGTCCTACTCTCACGGGGGTAAACCCGACTACCATCGGCGCTGAAGAGCTTAACTGCTGTGTTCGGCATGGGAACAGGTGTGACCTCTTCGCCTTCACCACCACATCAATATAAAGTTTGAGGTAAACCCTCAAAACTGGATAAGGAAACATCTTTTTGAAAAAGAAACGCTTTTCACGACTGATTGAAATCAGATAGATAAGTCATCGATCCATTAGTATCCGTCAGCTCCACGTGTCACCACGCTTCCACCTCGGACCTATCAACCTCATCGTCTCTGAGGGATCTTATTACCTTATAGGTAAGGGAAATCTCATCTCAAGGGGGGCTTCATGCTTAGATGCTTTCAGCACTTATCCCGACCACACGTAGCTACCCAGCGATGCTCCTGGCGGAACAACTGGTACACCAGCGGTGTGTCCATCCCGGTCCTCTCGTACTAAGGACAGCTCCTTTCAAATTTCCAACGCCCACGACGGATAGGGACCGAACTGTCTCACGACGTTCTGAACCCAGCTCGCGTACCGCTTTAATGGGCGAACAGCCCAACCCTTGGGACCGACTACAGCCCCAGGATGCGATGAGCCGACATCGAGGTGCCAAACCTCCCCGTCGATGTGGACTCTTGGGGGAGATAAGCCTGTTATCCCCGGGGTAGCTTTTATCCGTTGAGCGACGGCCCTTCCATGCGGAACCGCCGGATCACTAAGCCCGACTTTCGTCCCTGCTCGACTTGTAGGTCTCGCAGTCAAGCTCCCTTGTGCCTTTACACTCTGCGAATGATTTCCAACCATTCTGAGGGAACCTTTGGGCGCCTCCGTTACCTTTTGGGAGGCGACCGCCCCAGTCAAACTGCCCACCTGACACTGTCTCCGGACCGGATCACGGTCCTGGGTTAGAATGTCCGTACAGCCAGGGTAGTATCCCACCAGCGCCTCCACCGAAGCTAGCGCTCCGGCTTCCAAGGCTCCTACCTATCCTGTACAAGCTGTACCAACATTCAATATCAGGCTACAGTAAAGCTCCACGGGGTCTTTCCGTCCTGTCGCGGGTAATGTGCATCTTCACACATAGTATAATTTCACCGGGTCTCTCGTTGAGACAGTGCCCAAGTCGTTGCACCTTTCGTGCGGGTCGGAACTTACCCGACAAGGAATTTCGCTACCTTAGGACCGTTATAGTTACGGCCGCCGTTTACTGGGGCTTCGGTTCAACGCTTCGCATAAGCTAACGCATCCCCTTAACCTTCCAGCACCGGGCAGGTGTCAGCCCCTATACTTCGCCTTACGGCTTCGCAGAGACCTGTGTTTTTGGTAAACAGTCGCTTGGGCCTTTTCACTGCGGCTCCTCGGCAGAGGAGCACCCCTTCTCCCGAAGTTACGGGGTCATTTTGCCGAGTTCCTTAACGAGAGTTCTCCCGCTCACCTTAGGATCCTCTCCTCGCCTACCTGTGTCGGTTTGCGGTACGGGCACCTCTTTCCTCACTAGAGGATTTTCTTGGCAGTGTGAACTCAGGAGCTTCGGTACTATATTTCCCTCCCCATCACAGCTTGACGTTGCCGGACGGATTTGCCTATCCGACCGTCTCACTGCTTGGACGCGCACATCCAGTGGCGCGCTCTCCTTATCCTCCTGCGTCCCCCCGTCGTTCAAACGGAAAGGAGGTGGTACAGGAATATCAACCTGTTGTCCATCGCCTACGCCTTTCGGCCTCGGCTTAGGTCCCGACTAACCCTGAGAGGACGAGCCTTCCTCAGGAAACCTTAGGCATTCGGTGAAAGAGATTCTCACTCTTTTTTCGCTACTCATACCGGCATTCTCACTTCTAAGCGCTCCACCAGTCCTTACGGTCTGACTTCACGGCCCTTAGAACGCTCTCCTACCACTGATCATAAGATCAATCCGCAGCTTCGGTGGTGTGTTTAGCCCCGGTACATTTTCGGCGCAGAGTCACTCGACCAGTGAGCTATTACGCACTCTTTGAATGATGGCTGCTTCTAAGCCAACATCCTGGTTGTCTAAGCAACTCCACATCCTTTTCCACTTAACACACACTTTGGGACCTTAGCTGGCGGTCTGGGCTGTTTCCCTCTCGACCATGAACCTTATCACCCACGGTCTGACTCCCAGAACAAAGTCTATGGCATTCGGAGTTTGACTGAATTCGGTAACCCGATAGGGGCCCCTCGTCCAATCAGTGCTCTACCTCCATGACTTTCTATTCTGAGGCTAGCCCTAAAGCTATTTCGGAGAGAACCAGCTATCTCCGTGTTCGATTGGCATTTCACCCCTACCCACACCTCATCCCCGTAATTTTCAACTTACGTGGGTTCGGGCCTCCAGTCAGTGTTACCTGACCTTCACCCTGGACATGGGTAGATCACACGGTTTCGGGTCTACGACCGCATACTCACTCGCCCTATTCAGACTCGCTTTCGCTGCGGCTCCGCTTCTACTGCTTAACCTCGCATACGGTCGTAACTCGCCGGTTCATTCTACAAAAGGCACGCCGTCACCCATTAACGGGCTCCGACTACTTGTAGGCACACGGTTTCAGGTTCTCTTTCACTCCCCTTCCGGGGTGCTTTTCACCTTTCCCTCACGGTACTGGTTCACTATCGGTCACTAGGGAGTATTTAGCCTTGGGAGATGGTCCTCCCGGATTCCGACGGAATTTCTCGTGTTCCGCCGTACTCAGGATCCACTCCGGAGGGAGAAAGATTTCGACTACAGGGCTGTTACCTGCTCTGGCTGACCTTTCCAGGTCAATTCGTCTATCTTCCTCCTTGGTAACTCCAATGGAGTGTCCTACAACCCCAGAAAGCAAGCTTTCTGGTTTGGGCTGATTCCGTTTCGCTCGCCGCTACTCAGGAAATCGCGTTTGCTTTCTCTTCCTCCGGGTACTTAGATGTTTCAGTTCCCCGGGTGTGCCTGCCTATACCTATGTATTCAGTATAGGATACTGTTCCATTACGAACAGTGGGTTTCCCCATTCGGAAATCTCCGGGTCAAAGCCTACTTACGGCTCGCCGGAGCATATCGGTGTTAGTCCCGTCCTTCATCGGCTCCTAGTACCAAGGCATCCACCGTGCGCCCTTATTCACTTAACTATCGTCGTGAAAAGACGTTTACAATTTCAATTAGATGTCTTGTCATCAAATGTCTCATCGTTAGATGAAGACAATGATTCCTTATCCAGTTTTCAAGGTTCACAAGTTGAAAGATCGTTTGATCTCTCAAAACTGAACAACCAACACAGTACGTTTCCGTTATATCCTTAGAAAGGAGGTGATCCAGCCGCACCTTCCGATACGGCTACCTTGTTACGACTTCACCCCAATCATTGGCCCCACCTTCGGCGGCTGGCTCCAAAAAGGTTACCTCACCGACTTCGGGTGTTGCCAACTCTCGTGGTGTGACGGGCGGTGTGTACAAGGCCCGGGAACGTATTCACCGCGGCATGCTGATCCGCGATTACTAGCGATTCCGGCTTCATGCAGGCGAGTTGCAGCCTGCAATCCGAACTGAGAATGGTTTTATGGGATTTGCTACACCTCGCGGCTTCGCTGCCCTTTGTACCATCCATTGTAGCACGTGTGTAGCCCAGGTCATAAGGGGCATGATGATTTGACGTCATCCCCGCCTTCCTCCGGTTTGTCACCGGCAGTCACCTTAGAGTGCCCAACTAAATGCTGGCAACTAAGATTAGGGGTTGCGCTCGTTGCGGGACTTAACCCAACATCTCACGACACGAGCTGACGACAACCATGCACCACCTGTCACTTGGTCCCCGAAGGGAAAGCCCTATCTCTAGGGTTGGCCAAGGATGTCAAGACCTGGTAAGGTTCTTCGCGTTGCTTCGAATTAAACCACATGCTCCACCGCTTGTGCGGGCCCCCGTCAATTCCTTTGAGTTTCAGCCTTGCGGCCGTACTCCCCAGGCGGAGTGCTTAATGCGTTAACTTCAGCACTAAGGGGTGGAAGCCCCCTAACACCTAGCACTCATCGTTTACGGCGTGGACTACCAGGGTATCTAATCCTGTTTGCTACCCACGCTTTCGCACCTCAGCGTCAGAAACAGACCAGAGAGTCGCCTTCGCCACTGGTGTTCCTCCACATATCTACGCATTTCACCGCTACACGTGGAATTCCACTCTCCTCTTCTGTCCTCAAGTTCCCCAGTTTCCAATGACCCTCCACGGTTGAGCCGTGGGCTTTCACATCAGACTTAAGGAACCGCCTGCGCGCGCTTTACGCCCAATAATTCCGGACAACGCTTGCCCCCTACGTATTACCGCGGCTGCTGGCACGTAGTTAGCCGGGGCTTCCTCGTTAGGTACCGTCAAGGTACCGTTCTATTCGCACGGTACTTGTTCTTCCCTAACAACAGAACTTTACGATCCGAAGACCTTCATCGTTCACGCGGCGTTGCTCCGTCAGACTTTCGTCCATTGCGGAAGATTCCCTACTGCTGCCTCCCGTAGGAGTCTGGGCCGTGTCTCAGTCCCAGTGTGGCCGATCACCCTCTCAGGTCGGCTACGCATCGTCGCCTTGGTGAGCCGTTACCTCACCAACTAGCTAATGCGCCGCGGGCCCATCTGTAAGTGATAGCAAGAAGCCATCTTTCAACTTTCCTTCATGCGAAAGAAAGTATTACCCGGCATTAGCCCCGGTTTCCCGGGGTTATTCCGATCTTACAGGCAGGTTGCCCACGTGTTACTCACCCGTCCGCCGCTCGTTCCACGAGCTTCACCCCGAAGGGATCCACTCGCTTCCCGCGCTCGACTTGCATGTATTAGGCACGCCGCCAGCGTTCGTCCTGAGCCAGGATCAAACTCTCCATAAAAGTTAAGTTTGACTTGCTCATTTGCACACCGAATGTGCTTGTTTCAAATTTCTTCTATAAAGAAGAAATGTTTTGACGTACTGGTTGGTTCGTTCAGTTTTCAAAGATCAAATGTTTTGTTTGCCGCTTCAAAACAGCGACTTAATTAATATATCATGCGTGGTTGTTTTCGTCAACAACTTTTTTATGATTTATTTTGTTAAGCTCTTTGCGGCTTGCCGCTCTGTTAACGCGACAAGTAATAATATATCATGGCATTCTGAATGACGCAATAGGTTTTTCAATACTTTTTTAGTTTTCTAGAGTACTAGAATATCATTGATGTGTTTCTTCCTTATTATATAGTGAGAAAATAAAAAGCGAGCAGATTTTTGCTCGCTTTCAGTACCGCCCTTTTCTTTTTCTCATGAATTTCTTTATGATCGGATAAACCACCGGTCCATACTTGAACACACGTTTTAAAATTCGTCCCATGTTGCACTCTCCTTATTAGTTGTTGGTCTACCTATTCCCTTTTCTCGTCCTACACAAACAGAATTAACCACCAACGATTTTATGATACAACGTCTTTGCTTCCGTTATATCTTTTGTGCCATGGATCAAAACGCGGCCGTCCCGAAAAAAGACCATGCGGTGCTGAGAGTTATTAAAAGATAACAGGAAAGGGTTCTCCTGAATCTTACCATCTGGAAGCCTGTTCCTTAACTCTGTAAAGTCTCTCCGTCCTTTGTTGCCCGGACGTATCTGCACCGTATCCCTCCCGCATAAAACAGCCACTTTTGTCATCTCGTCTCCATGAAGAAAAGGAAATGACGGTTCTTCCCCGCAAGATGGACAGTCTTTCCTTTGAATACGTCCAGTTTTAATAGAAGTATAGTCGTTCGTCCAAAGATCGAAAGTGACAAGGCCTTTTCGTATTGAATGAATATCTCCTACAAGGATCTTCAAAGCTTCCGTCACTTGATGGGCTGCAACCATTTGTACAACCGGACTGATCACCCCCACCGTATCACAAGTGGCTCCACCCAAGGGAATGCTTCTCATCAAACATGATAAACAAGGGGTGCTTCCAGGAATAATCGTATAACTCATGCCATGACTCCCTACACACCCTCCATAAATCCATGGAATTTGTTTTTTTTGTGTGAAATCGTTGATGAGCATACGTGTCTCGAAGTTATCTGTTCCATCTATGATCATATCAATGCCTTGTGAGTACTGTTCCAGCTCTTCTGCTTGTACATCATCTACAACTGCATAAATTTGAACGTTACTATTCACTTTTTCCAAACGATCTTTTGCAGCCATCGCTTTAGGCATGCGGTTTTCAGCATCTTTTTCCGTGAATAATTGCTGCCTCTGTAAGTTGCTGAATTCCACATAATCCCGGTCAATGATGGTTATTCTACCGACCCCTGCCCTTACAAGCTGTTCAGCACTGCTTGTACCGAGTGCACCAATCCCAATCAGAAGCACGTGCGATTCTTTTAAACGGCGCTGCCCTTTTTCTCCTATTGGTTTGAAAAGCTGTTGTCTTGAGTATCTGTCTTCTAGCAAAGGGGCAACCTCCTTTATTCCTTATCGCATGACGCTTCCTCCAGATATCTTCAAAGATTCCCCGACAATGTTAGTAGAAGCCTCTGATAAAAGATAGACAATAGACCTGGCCACTTCGTCGGGTTCACTCAATTTCCCTGAAGGAATGCCTTGTTCAGCCACTTTTCTTTGTTCTTCATAACTTCTGCCTTCCCGTTCCCCTTTTGAACGAATGGCTTCCTGCCCCATAGCTGTATCTACGTATCCGGGACATACGGCATTAACGCGAACGCCGTACTCGATCGCTTCATGTGCGAAAGACTGGGTGAAACCTGTAATTGCAAACTTCGAAGCGCTGTAGGCTGTTCCGGAATGCGTCCCTCTCAATCCAGAAAGGGAGGACAAATTCACGATACTTCCGCGTCCGTTCGCTTTCATATCTTTATAAACTTCCTGAGTGAAAAGGACGGTAGAAAAATAGTTAAGCTCCATCACTTTACGCAAGTCTTCTTCTTTTAAACCTTCAAGCGGTCCACCACCGATGATGCCAGCAGAATTAACAAGCCCAGTTACTGGTCCAACAGCCTCCCTGGCTTCTCTTACAACTTTTATCCTGTCTGCTTCATTGTTCAAATCACCGGGGCTTATGAAGACTTTCGCCTCTCCATTTATCGTAGCACATTCTTCTTTTAACGAGGCCAGTTTCTCCTCCCTCCTTCCTGTGATGGTCACATGACCCCCAGCTCGGACAACTTCCTTGGCTGTGTCATATCCGATCCCACCTGTCGCACCAGTAATAAGGATGTGTTCTCCACTAAATGCTTCGCTTGAAAAAATGTTCATGTTTTCGCCTCCTTAGCGGATACGATAACCGAACCCTTCTATATGTAAACCTTCCCTAAATAAAAAATCAGCGCTTCATGACTGATCTTGTCAATGAAACGCTGATCCACGGGACAACTTGCTTTAAAAAGTCGACCATGTTAATTCTTTTTTTGTTCCTTCTCATAGCTGCCTCCACGACTTCTAATGCTATTTCCGTTTGTTAGTCTGCTTACGGAAAGAGAATAGAACCTTTCCACTCCGTGTACGCTTTACGCCTTTAGCCTTTGATTGGACTTGGGCTTCCGGACTGTTTTTGTAATCCTGATCGAACAGCTCACGGGCTTTTGAGTATAGCAGAGTCATCGTGGTGTCCTCCCTTCTTTGTTAGTATATAAAACGATTCCCCTTGATAATATTAGTAAAACTTCGTATACGCAAGAAAAAAATACAATTTATACGTTTTTTTCTATTTATAGAGTCTATTTAAGGAATCATCATCTCTAATCAATATCCACACGGGTTGATTTTAAAACGTATTTATGTTGAAAAATGTCGTTTTTTATAATTTTATGAGTGATTCCAATGTTCTTTTCCAAGATAAGTTTTATCGTGCTTTTGAGCGGAAAAACAAAAAGAGACGACCCGCACCGGGATCGTCTCCATCTATATTATTCGTATACTTTTACTTGTACATTTTTACGTCCGAAGTCTAGAGCATCGGAACGATCTGCCATGAATACATCAATGCGGTTACCTTGAATAGCACCACCGATATCGCCGGCGATCGCTTTACCATAGCCTTCTACATAAACTTCAGAACCGAGCGGGATCACGTTCGGGTCTACGGCAATAACTTTTTGATCTGGATTTGCTCTCAAATCAATACCAGTATAAGTTGTTCCGGAGCAACCTTCACAGAAAGCTGTATAAGCTGTCGCTTCCATATTTAATGTTTTGACTACACCATCTTCAGCTGGTTGGCTGGATGTTTGCTCAGCTTCTGCTTCTTCGTTGCTTGAGCTCTTTTCAGATGTTGACTGCTCAACAACTTCTGCTCCATCAAGGGTTAATCTCTCTCCAGGAAAGATTAGGCTGGAGTTAAGATTGTTCCAAGCTTTCAACTCTTGCACACTTACTTTGTTTGCTTGTCCAATGCTGTATAGCGTGTCACCGGATTGAACCGTGTGAACATTGCTGGAAGTTTTAGCTTCTGCGTTCTCTCCCTCATTAATAGAAAGTACTTGATTAGGGAAGATCAAATTAGAGTTCAAACCGTTCTCATCTTTTATATCATTCACAGACACTCCATTGTTCTGAGCAATGCTCCAAAGAGTATCTCCTTTTTCTACTTTAATCTCATCTGCACTTACTGCTGTTGCTGTTACTGCCGAAACCGATGCGACCGCCGCCAAAGAAACAATTGTTTTTTTCATCATGTTTAATTTCCTCCTTGGAAAACAGCTTTCGCTCAGCCCTCGGCTAAGCGCTGTCTCAAAATCACAATTTCTACTTTAACACGCTCAGCTCATATGCCAATAACAGGAACACAACAATAACTTTTCAATCATTACATCATCATTACTCCATTGTAATAATTCGGTCGTAGTGGATAAATGTACCTACAAAATGTAGTGAAAAGGTGATTATATTTAAGGAACACCAAATATTGTGCGTCAATTAATGGGAATATTTGCAAGACCTGGTACGGTAGATAAAGGAAGAAAGCATGAGTAAACCCATCAAAAAACCGTTCCTCACAGGTTTTGTGCCTGTGAGGAACGGTTTTTTATTGGGATTAAATGTATGACGTGGTCACATCATTCATTCATTCTACATAGGGGTTCTATTGTTTTTCTTGTTGGTCGCAGTAGGTGTGCATGGCTTTTCTTAGAAATTCGGCATAGCCTTCTCTCCATTTGTCAATGTTTTTCGTGAAGCGAGGATCGTTGACGTACATATCTGCCAACCCTCTGAAAATCTCAAGGTTGCACTCGTAAAAATGATCCGTGATATGCTGGCGTTTTTTATCAATCAGCTGCTGCACGTCTAAATCAGAAGGGGCACGATCCATTAATTTCACAAGCTCCCGATCTATTTCTTCTCCTTCTGTTTGAATCTTGCTCCAATCCGCTTCTGTATATGTTGATGTTTTCTTTTTGGATTGTTTATAGGCGTCCGTACTTCCCCAACGCTCCTCCACTTCTTTTTCATACTTCTTCTGGTGAGCTTCTATTTCACTGTTATCAAACGGACGGAAACGGTCTTCATTCTTCATCCTTCCTTCTCCTTCCATCGTTTGGAGTGTGTGATCTACCGACTCAATGATCCGTTCCAAACGTTTTTTCTTTTCCTTCAAAATTTTTCTGTGATGCTTCAAGGCTTCTGCTTCATTAAAATCCGGACCATCCAGAATATCCTTAATCTTTTGCAACGAAAAATCCATTTCTTTAAAGAATAGAATTTGCTGAAGGCGGGCCACCTCCTCTTCACTATACAAACGATAGCCTTTTTCGTTCGTATAACTTGGTGACAACAAATCGATATGATCATAGTGGTGAAGTGTGCGCACACTGACACCCGTCATTTCCGCCATTTCTTTCACTTTGTACATAGGTGATCACCTCATCTTTAACAATAAGCTATGACGTAACGTTAGAGTCAACTCGCTGTTCGAAATATTTACGGAGGATGGATGTAGGACTTTTTACGGAGGGAAGAAACATAAACTTAGGGCGATTTTCGTCGTTTCCTGTAGTTTTTCGCTTTGAAAAGGGATTTAGTCGAACGTCGGAGAATAAAAGGAGGAATAACAATTTTAATAAGGTTGTGTTCCTATGAATATGTACTGTCAGAGCGCTTTTCATCAATTAGAAATCGTTATTGCATCCATTTCCGAAATGGTCGGTCAGTTATCAGAAGAAGATTTAACACTAAGACCGACGGAGGGAAAGTACTCCATCGGGGAATTGCTCGAACATATTGCAGCGATTCCTGCGGCGGATGGGCACATCACAGAAGGGGCTTCAAAAGAAGAGATGGAGCACTTCTATGAAACGGTATCCATGAAAACAAAAGAAGAAATTTTAGAACGCTTATTTGAGAACTTCGCCCAATTAAAAGCACAATTTGAAAACTACACCGAAGAGCATCTTTACACAATGACGACGTCTTGGTGGGGAGTGACCAATACCCGCTTTGAATGGCTCATCCAAACGGTCGCCCACATGTACCACCACCGTGGTCAATTGCACGCCATGTTAGTACACACCTATAAGAAAGATCCTGAGATCCTATTGTTTGAGTAGCTCTTGAAAACTACCGTGCCGATCCATCCCTATCTCGGATGATCCGGCCCACCTTTTTCCTACAAAAGAAACCCTCTCGTGCTGAATTTTCTGCACGAGAGGGTTTCTTTATCCTAAGTAATCCATCGTTTGTACATTTTCTTCAACTTCTCCGTCTTCCACTCTTACATAGTAGCCCTTCGCCTCTTTGCGTGAGCTTACACTTTTCACAGGTTCCGTATTCACGAAATGAACGGCCGCTCCGTCATCGAGCGCGTACCCTGGACGAATTGTTCCATCTTTTATAAAAGAAGTGTACTTGGGCTTCCGTTGTTCCTCCCCATCATAATGAGGACAGCAACTTCCAGGGAGAAAACCAAGGCATTCCAATGGTTCTAGCTGGTCGCCGTAGGAATCCGTCACCCCTTCATCAAACCAGCAAATGGCCCCGGCACTAATGCCGGCCAGAACGATTCCTTGTTCCCATGCTTCTTTCATGATCTCATCCAGACCCCATTCCCGCCAAAGGACGAGCAGGTTTTTGGTCGATCCTCCACCTACGTAAATGATGTCCTGATGGAGCAGGAAATTCCTTATATCCCTTGTAGGTGGCTTAAACAAGGACAAATGGGTCGCTTCTGCTTTTTCTTTGAATGCCTCATAAAAGCGTTCAATATAACTATCGGAATCTCCACTGGCCGTAGGGACAAAGCAGATTTTAGGTCTTTCTTTTTCCACTTGTTTCAACACGTAATCATCCAAAAGCGGGTTTTCGGGCTCCATGGAGAAGCCTCCCCCACCCATGGCTATGATTTGTTTCATTGTTTTTCCCCCTTCTTATTTTTCTTACTTCCCAGGGAAGTCTGGATGTCTTCTTTGTAAGCATAGGAGAATAGCAAGGATACCAGAATGGCTCCACCGATTAGATTTCCGATACTTGCAGGTACAAGATTGAAAAAGATATATTCATACCACGTGTATTTATCAGAAGCTAATATTCCCATGCTGAAATACCCCATATTCGCAGCACTGTGCTGGAAGTTACCTGCTACAAAAAGAACGACTGGCAGGGTAGTTCCAAGGATTTTACCTGTTAAATCCCTGGCGGAAGTGGTCAAGAAGGCTGCCATTCCGATGAGCCAGTTTGCGAGCACACCGGAAACAAGGACTTGAAACCACCCTTTTATTCCATGGTCCATAAATTTCATTTTGTGACCTAAGTACATTTCAAGTTCAGGGTAAAAGGTATTGGCGAATGATCCCGACCATTGAATGAGTACAGCTACAAGGAATGCTCCAATGATGTTCCCAATATAGGAAGACATCCAAAATTTATAAATGTTCCTTTTCATTAAGCCTGATTTGTTAAACAAATAGGATGGTAAAAGAACATTGATTTCTGTAAAGAGGACGGCCCCTGATATGAACACCATCGAGTATCCCGCAGCGAATCCAAGACCTGATAAAAGGTGATAGATTCCCTTTGTCTCAACTCCGACCGCGAGAAGAACTGAAAATACAGCTCCGAAAGTCATGAAAGCACCTGCCTTCAGAGCCAGTAAAAATTGAGCACGGAAGGGTTTGTTTAAGTGATCTCTTCCCTTTTCACCAAATTCATCTACAATCTGCGATGGGAGGTAAAATTGACGCCCAGGCCGATCTATTTTCTGGTTGGAATCATTGCTTTCATTTACATGCGTATTCTGTTCATTTTCCTCATTTGCCACGGTCATCCCTCCAATGATTTTCACATTCCCGATTCTTAAATAATGTAATCTTACCTGTATAACATGAGGCGTTTGAGAAATGGTAAGAAAAACAAGGAAAAGAGGTATGAAGATGCCCAGGGATGAATACTGCCTCGCTTGCGATGGAGAAGGTCTGCTGATGGATGACGAAGAATGGCGCTATACTTGCAAGGTTTGTGGCGGGAGTGGTTTCCGCCCGCAGGAAGGAAGGGTTTATGACCGTCAGAGTGCAGATGTGGATGCAATGAACAGGTACTTGGATTAACCCCACGTTCTTTGAATGATAAAAAAGCGCTCAGGCTCAGCCAAGCGCTTTTTCATTATAAGTCCCGCCTCATTTCATCTAAAAACAAATCTGCAAAATACGGATCCCATTGCGTCCCTTTTCCTTCTTCAATAATAGCTAATGCTTTTGTAACCGGCATTCCCTGTCGGTAAGGACGGTCAGATGTCATCGCATCAAACGCGTCTGCCACTGCCATCAGTCGTCCGAATAAAGGAATATCGTCTCCTGCCAGTCCATCAGGATATCCTTTTCCGTCGAACCGCTCATGGTGATGACGCACTCCTGTCAAAACAGGGGAAAGGGATTCAGGCAATTGAACTTGCAGAAGAATGTTAGATCCAATCACTGGGTGTTCCTTGATCTTCGCGAATTCTTCCTCGCTCAAACGTCCTTCCTTTAACAATACATCATCACGAATTCCAATCTTGCCAATGTCATGAAGCAAAGCGGATTTTTTTAATAGGTCCAATTGTTTCTCATCAAAACCCGCCTTGCGCGCAATGAGATCCGAGTATTCAGCTACCCGTTTAGAATGTCCAGCGGTATAAGGGTCCCGTGCATCCAGGGTCGCAGCAAAAACGGTAAAAAAACTTTCAAGCAGGCGCTCATTCTCTTCGTCTCTGTCTTTAATACCTGTGACCATATGATTGAACCCTGTGACCAATTCTGCAAATTCATCGACGTACAAGTTTTCCATCGACTTCATTTCTCCCTGACGCACATCAAGGAAACGTTCGCTCAAATGCTCCATCGGTTTCTGAATGCTCCTATAAAGCAAAAGAGCAGCGAGCGCTCCGATCCCCATAACAACAAGAGCAATGATCGACGCCCAGTTCCAATATCCATTGATCCCTTCTCCTTCAGACAAGCGGACTTGAGAGGCCAACAAGAATAGAACAACCGGGAAAACCGCTGTAAACATCGAACTCAAGAATAACTTCGTCTTAATACTAATGGAAGTTTCTCTCTTGTAATCCATAAAGCCGCCTTTCTCATAAATCGAGGGCAGCAGCAATTGAACGGCCCGGTCTGTCAAAAAGAATTCAATCAACGCATGCATAACGGCGATTAAGACAGCGCCCATCCATGCAAAGCCTATGTAATAAAGCGGAAGGTCTACAAGTCCGCGTTCAATCGACACCCATGCGAGGAGAGATGCAGGAATGGAAAGTCCGAATAAATGCGGTCCAAGAATTCGCCTTACCGTTAGCTGTGGGAATTTATGGGCTCTCAGCAAGGCATCTTTGACTGCCCTTCGAGAGTTGGAGTGCCCACGAAACAGTTGTTGAATAGGACGGACATGGCGCTTGTACATGATAATCTCACCCGTCAACATGACCCCAATGGACCCCAACATAATTAAAAGTAAGTATATGATTTCCTGAGAATTAAGCTGAAGGGTGTGAAAAATAAACAAACTTCCCACACCACCAACAGCGACAGCTGAACCCCATATGTAATTCATCAACATACGTCTTTGAAAAAAAGTGAATGGCTCCATCCGGTAAACTCCTTCAAATCATTCATTTCTTCTTTCTTTTTGTTATTCAACAAATTTCGTCGAATTCCTACAAAAGCGTGTCCCTTTTAATGAAAACTTCGTTCCAGCACCCGTGTGTACCCTACTAAACATTCATTTAATGAACGCATTGAATGTACGAATGGAGGCAAAAAAAAGCGTGGCAGAAAAGCCACGCCTCTTTCGACCTAATAACTGATTGCTTCATCGGTTGCCGTTTTTTTCGGTTTACGAACAAGCGCAACAATTCCGGCAATCAAGTATGCCACACCGCCGAACAGTCCCATGAATACCGTAGCAAACGTAAAGATAATGGCGGAAATGATTAAAATAATTCCCGCTGCTTTAGGTTTCTTATTCCCTTTAAGAAATACAGCTGAGAGAATACCTAAGCCCATAGCAATCAAGGACGCGATTAAGACAAACATCGCGAAGGACCCCATCATCTCAAACATCTGTGTCATATCTGCGGCACTCATCTCCCCTTCCATTTGAACTTCCGGGGAGTTCATGAAGTTTTCAATCTCTTGTTGTATTTGCGGGTTGTCTGCAGAGTTTAACAATAGACCACTCAACAGTACAGGAAGTCCAAATAGGACGATCCCAATGATCGTAATTACGATTTCTACCGTACGTTTCAATTCTTTCTCCTCCTTTATTATGCTCCTGCTACGTCACGCTTCGTAAAGAATCCCCATGATAATGCCATGAATACTATATAATATACCGCTAAAACTGTGACGGAAAACCCAAGAGAAGTTCCAGACACGAGCGGGGTCCCTGACATATATTGACTCAAGTCTGTGTTCGCAAACAGGATATATTTCGCCCACTCTTTTTCCATGAAGAACAGGACAATCGAGCTTCCAGCCATCATCAGGAAAATCGCTAAGCCGATGGCAAGGGAAGTATTTCTAAATACAGAGGCAATCATAAAGGCGAACGTAGCCATCATAATCAATTCTACAAAACTCCATAAGTATTGTGAAACAGTAAATGAAAAAATGCCGGCATCTTTGATCTCACCCGCTTGAGTATATACATACGTCTGTGAAAAGCTGCCCATGCCAAACAATAGAGATCCCACCAAAAAGGACAAAATGTATAAGAGGAAAAGCATCATCAACGCATATATAACCACCGATACGTATTTAGCTAATAAAATCTTCGTTCTTGAAATCGGACGAATTAATAGGAGCTTGATTGTCCCCCAGCGGAATTCATTGGCCGTGATCCCAGCGGCTACGATGATGGTAAATAGACTCACCAACGCCACCAACCCCCGGTTGTCACGAATGAAATCCCATGCATTATAGGCTGTCGGCTTCAGATCATTTCTAATCCGGTATTGATTCATCTCCACATTCGTATAGCCCGGATACTTAATCTCAGGAGGTTGCTCCCCCGCTGACATTAATTGTTCGTTCTGCTGTTGAAGTTCCTGTTTCCATTGATCACCAGTTGGTGATTCCCCACCGGTAATGGCATCATCAATTTTAAACAGCGTCCCTATCCCAACAATTAAAACAACTAACAAAATAGCCATGATCCAGGTCGCTTTTTGATTATAGAGCTTCATTTGTTCATTTTTAATCAGTTGAATAAAATTACTCAATGGCTCCCTCTCCAATCAAGTCTAAGAATTTGTCTTCCAATGTCGATCGGTTGACGTTCACACTATAGATTTGGATTCCTTTTTGCACGAGGTCTGCGACGACAGATGGAATCTGCTCCTTCTCCACTGTAAAGGTCAGGAGATTCTCGTTTTGATTCACATCCTTGCCGGTCATTTCTTTGAGAGCGACCATTGTTTGGTCGAGAGGTGTCGCTTCGATGGATACTTCTTTTTCATCTGTTTGCTGAAGCGCATCTTGAACCGTTTGAATCGAAATCAATTCTCCATTTTTGATGATGCCAATCCGGTCACACATCATCTCCATTTCTGAAAGAATATGACTGGATACAATAACCGCTACCCCTTCTTCTTCAGCCAATCTCCGGATATACGCACGAATCTCCCTGATCCCGGATGGATCCAACCCATTTGTTGGTTCATCCAGGATGAGGACGGATGGGTTATGTAAGAGTGCTTGAGCGATACCGAGGCGCTGACGCATTCCAAGTGAATATTTGCCTACCTTTTCTTTCATCCGTTTTTCAAGTCCAACAAGCTTGACGACTTCTTTAATCCGCTCTTCTGTAACCCCAGGCATCATCCTCGCATAGTGAACAAGGTTTTTCCAACCGCTCATGAAAGGATACATTTCAGGGTTCTCTACGATCCCACCCACATGACGAATCGCACCTTTGAAATTGTTCTGCACACTCTCTCCCTGGATAATCACATCCCCATCCGTCATCTTCATCAACCCGACCATCATTCGTATGGTCGTAGTCTTCCCGGCTCCATTAGGACCAAGAAAGCCAAACACTTCCCCGCCATAGATATTAAAATTCAGACCCTTAATAATCGTTTTATTTCCAATTGTCTTTGTGACATTCTTCAACTGCATCACAGGCTCCGCCATTCTTCCCCCTCCTTTTATTCAACACACCTATTGTACGACACAAAATGAATCAGGTTTCATGTTTTAGAAATTTCATACAATGTTCAGGTATATGGCAGGCTTCTGTAAGACTCAGTTTCGAGGCTTTTCGGGGTTCGTTGCTGAATTGAGAGTAAGGGGTGGTTGGGAAGCAACTCGTCTAGCTCCATCGCCCAGACACTCGCGTCATAAGCAGAACAGCAAAGGAATGGAGGGCACATTCCTTTGCTGTTCTGCTTATGCCAGTCGTGTCTACCAGGGCGATTCCGCATTTGAACACTTTCCTGTGGAGGAGTGGCGAGCTTCCTCGGGCGGTCTGCCGCACTAAGGGATCTCGCCGATCTCCTTTCTCCCACGGGAGTCTCGCAGCTTCCCAACCACCCCATTTGAGAGAGATTAACGAACCCACTTACACGAATGGAGCGTCTTCCATTAACACTGCTTTTCAGTTAAAAAGTCTTTTCATAGCAGGCCTTATAGTACAAATGACTGCTTGTATTTAGTTGGATTAACGAACTTTCATTATGCTGGAAAGCTGCTAATTCTGGAAGTGGTTTCGAGATACTTATATGGCAAAGGGGCGGAGGGGAATGGCGAGACTCCTGCGGGAAAAAAGTGCAGGGTGAGACCCCACAGGACGCAGTCCGAGGAGGCTCACCGCGCTCCCGCGGAAAGCGAGTCATTCCCCGCAGCCCCCATCCACTCAACAAAAGTCTCGAAACTGAGTCTTCCACAATCGGGAGCTTTATTGGAACATGGGATGAGGGTTGGACCTGATGCGTGGATGAGCTGGGGAATCTTTGATAAAATAGGAGCATGGAATGAGGGCAGATCCCTCGGAACCGGATGGAAAGATCACCAAACCGTATAGGGGGTTATACTCAATGAAAATCGTATCCATTGAACCGACACCTAGTCCAAATTCAATGAAGATCAACTTGAACGAGACTTTGCCGGACGGCGAGACTCATAATTATAAAAAAGATGACGATCTCCAAGGTGCTCCAGACTTTGTCCAGCATCTCTTCGAAGTTGAAGGTGTCAAAGGCCTCTATCATGTCACTGATTTCATCGCTTTAGAAAGGAATGCACGTGTTTCATGGGAAGCGATTCTTCCTGAAGTAAGGAAAGTATTCGGATCGGAAACAGATGAAGAAACCCCTTCACAAAAACAGGAAGAACCAGATGAGCATTTCGGAGAAGTTCGTGTGTTCGTCCAAATGTTCCGCGGTCTTCCGATGCAGGTAAAGCTTGAAGAAGGCGAAGAAGAAACGCGTGTAGGTCTTCCTGAACGTTTCATGGAAGCAGCTATGAAAGCAGCACCAGCTTCTCCGAATATGATCATGGAGCGTAAATGGGTGGAACAGAACCCGCGCTATGGTGATGTAACTGAAGTTGGTGAACAGGTAAAAGAGGAACTTTCTGCAAGTTATGACGAAGAACGACTGGAAACGCTTGTTAAACAAGCGTTTGATCAAGAGTCGGTTGATGTTGAACCGAAGAAAGAAAAGACGAAAATCAGCCTGGAAACGCTGGATCATGACGATTGGAAAGTTCGTTATGCGGCTTTAGACCGATTGGATCCGACAGCAGAAGATTATCGCCTGCTTGATAAAGCCCTGGATGATGAAAAGGCTTCGATCCGACGTCTGGCAACAGCTTACCTTGGAATGATCGAAGAAATGGAAACACTGCCTTATCTCTACAAGGCTCTCCATGACAAATCGGTCACTGTCCGACGCACAGCTGGTGATTGCATATCGGACCTCGGTTTCGTAGAAGCGATGCCGAAAATGATGGATTCACTTTCTGATTCCAACAAACTCGTCCGTTGGCGTGCAGCGATGTACCTGTATGAGCTTGGCGATGAAACGGCTCTTCCTGCCCTGAAGGAAGCAGCTGATGACCCTGAGTTTGAAGTCCGTCTACAGATCAATATGGCGATTGAAAGAATTGAAGGCGGCAAGGAAGCGAAAGGATCTGTATGGCATCAAATGACTCAGGCGACAAAGAAAAAACAACAATAGGAGGTTACAAATATGAACCCGTATGAAGCTTATATGAAAGAAATTTCCCAGCCGATGCGTGATGAATTGACGAACGCCGGCTTTACTGAACTGACAACCCCTGAAGAAGTGGACACGTTCATCAACGAAACGAAAGGAACGTCTCTTGTGGTAATCAACTCTGTTTGTGGTTGTGCAGCAGGGTTGGCGCGCCCATCCGCACGCGAATCCCTCAACAATGAAAAGCGTCCGGATAACATTGTAACAGTCTTCGCTGGCCAGGATCGTGAAGCCACCTCTCGCATGCGTGACTATTTGGAAGGATACGAGCCTTCTTCCCCATCTATGGCTCTTCTGAAAGATGGACAGGTTCTCCACTTTATCCCTCGTGAAGAAATCGAGGATTATGAAGTAGAAGAAATTGTAGCCAATCTCACGAACGCTTATAACCAATACTGTTAACAAAAAGCGCCTTCCGTCACAACGGAAGGCGCTTTTTCATGCGGTTTTTGGCTGGTCACCGCTTTTTTCCGGCTTAATCAAAATGAGAACAATCAATAAAAGAAGCCCACCTAAGGCACCACTGGCGATATAGCTAATATTTAAATACTCCTTCATCAGTAGCGACATAAGTGGCGGACCTGCAGCTACGCCTATGAATCTTGATGAGCTGTAAAACGAGGTAATGGTGCCACGCTCTTCTTTTTCAATTCCTTCTGTAATAAGAGCATCCAGGGTTGGAAGCATCCCGCCAATCGCTGTCCCTAATATACTTGTCACGACTAAAAGCAGGAACAACTTCTCGTTTACGTATCCGACAAAAATGACGCTTGCCGATACCATCATGAGAGCAATGACAAGCACCCATTTCATGACCGTTGTGTCGCCTTTGATTTTCTTTCCGGTCACAAAGGCCGACACACATAATGTGAATAGTGGAATCGCGAGAACAAAGCCCTTTTTCACCCCTTCGATGTTGTGGGTCTTTTCAAGAATATCCGACATGAAGAACAACACAGCAAACAAAATGAGCATGGCGTAAGCCCCTATTAGAAATACAGGATACAGCCATTTCCCTTCCTGTTTAAAGATTTCCTTCGTTTTCTTTAGGAACTGCTTGAACGGTTGAGGCTTTTCCTTTTTCTCTTTAGGAACCTTGATAAAAAAGAAAACGAGAACGATGGATATTAAACTGAAAAAGGAAATAGAAAAGAACGGTAAAAACCATAAAAACACAGCAAAGAGAGACCCAAGTATGGGACTGAGTACTTTTCCAAATGTATTTGATGTTTCAATGATACCTAGGCAAGAGCTCGCTTTTTCATCATTGTCTTTATATAAATCTCCGACAAGAGGCAGGATGATCGGAGTCGCCCCAGCTGCACCGATTCCTTGTAGAATTCGACCGATCGTAATCCATAGAAAGGGCTCATCTAATTTCCAAGACGAAAAACCGGCGATAATCCCTCCAATGAAAGCCAGGACTAAACTCGGAAGGATGATTAATTTCCTTCCGAAACGGTCGGATAAGTAACCGGCAACAGGAATAAGGATAATGGCCGCTACTGAATAACTGGTAATGATTGTGCTGGATTGAAAAGATGTGATGCCCACTTTTTTCTCGAAAATCGGCAATACTGGAATAAGCATTGAATTTCCGAGCGTCATTACAAGGGGGATCGAAGCCATACTGACTAGGCACCAACGGCTTACTTTGTTTTCCAATGCAATTCCTCCCACGTTTTCATAAACGTAGGATGCCCTATTCTAATGGATTAACGATGAGAAAAATCTGGATATCTTTACGTCGCTTTTATGTTCACTTTTATAGGCTCACTGGATAAACCAAAAGCTTGTCCCGCCTGTTCCCATTCATATTTTTCGTAGAACCCTTAACCGTGGCTAAACAAATAGGATCGATCGCTTATGATGAGAGTAAAAATGAATACGGTCTATTTATCCTTTATAAAATGACGACGCTAGTATTGACGTAGAACAACAACTGATTTCATTACCATATAATTACACTCTCTTCACTTTCCCTTAACAAAGGACGGGTATCTTTTATACGTAACTCACTTTGGAAAGGGGATATTTACATGTTGAAGAAATGGATGTTGGCATTAGGTTTAGTATCTGTTTTAACCCTTGCTGCTTGTGGTGGAGAAGAAGACGGAGAGATGGACGAAGAACAAACGGAAGAGCAGGAACAAAGTGACACCGAGAGCGAAGACAGCGAAGAATAATACAATTAAAGATCAAAAGGCGGATCCCTTTAAGGATTCGCCTTTTTTATTTGATTCGCCACTTCGTCTTCACTTGTTTGCGAGGAGAAGGGTTGATTTCAAGGGAAGATGAACAATTCGGGCAGATGATGGCCTGTGTCGGAATCGGCATGCAGCAGTAAGGGCATTCCTTTTTTGTCATTCCATGTAAAGGGTGCTGATGAGGCTTTTTCCATCGATTGATTTGGCGAACGACTAGAAAAACAGCAAATAAGATAATCATAAAACGGACGGAAGCTGTAACGAAAAGACCATAATTGATGGTAGCCGCTCCCGCTTCTTTAGCAGCTGAAAGCGAAGGATAGACCGAACCATCGAGACTGAGGAACATATTCTCGAAATTCATCCTTGTGTACAAAACACCGACGGGCGGAAGTAGAATATCGGTCACAAGTGAATCAATGAACCCACTGAAAGCAGCACCCAGGACCATCCCCACTCCCATATCGACTGCACTTCCACGGACGGTGAACTGTTTGAATTCATGAAACAATCCCAATTCAGGCCCTCCTCTCACCCATCATCCTATGAAACAAAAGGACAAACTATGATGCGGGAGGAAGAATTTATAGACCTGGCCACCTTCCTCACTGACTTTGGTACCAGATATGCGTTTCTTCCTGATGGTACCCGGTACGTATAGGAATCGTTCTGTACCTGGTACGCCAATAGAGCAGAGCGGTGCCAGGTACAGGAATTCCAAATTCGATTTACCTCTTCACGGTTGGCTTACGTAACTCACTTAAAAACAGGGCAAGTTTCTCCACCTCTTGTCTCGTCTGATGATGACTGAAAGAGAGACGGATGAAAGACTTGGCTTCTTCAGGATCAACCCCCATGGCGAGCAATGTACCCGGTGGCTCCTGGCTTCCTGCGCGGCACGCACTACCGACGGAAAAATGAAAACCTTGCCGGTTCCCCTCAAGCATTGCCCATTGTCCTTCCATTTCAGGTAAAAGCATTCCAATGATCGGTACAGCACTAAGTGACGTTTCTCCGACCAGTTTCCACTCCCCAGCTTCCAGAAATGTTCGTTTCAAGTCCAATACCTTTGCCTGGATCGACCTTGTTTCTTTGACCATTTTTTCAGCGGCAACCGTAAATGCCGCAATGCCCGGGATGTTGACGGTCCCCGATCTGATTCCTCCTTCATGCGTGCCTCCGGGTAGTTTAGGAGAAAAAGAAAGCGACGGCCGTATGTAAACCGCTCCGACTCCCTTCGGCCCGTATACTTTATGTGCACTGATTGACAGACTGTCCACATAAGGAGCTACTTCTTCCATTGGTACTTTTCCGAACGATTGAACACAATCACTGTGAAAAAGAATGTTGTACGCCTGGCAAAGATCAGAGAGTTGCCGAATCGGCTGGATCGTTCCGATATCTGAGTTCACATGCTGAATGGCGAGAAGAACGGTATCCCCTTGAATAGCTCTCGCAATGGCTGCCGTAGAAACGATTCCTTCCTCATTCAAAGGCACCCTTGTCACTGAATATCCTTCTTTTTCGTATTTATGAATAAGGTTTCGTACAGAAGAGTGCTCAGCTTCCGTTGTGATGATGTGCTTCCCTTTTCCGGCTTTTAAAAGAGCATCGATTGCAAGTTCGTTACTTTCCGAACCGCCACTTGTAAAGTAGACCCCATTTTGATCGATACCAAGGAGTTCAGCTAAAGTCTTCCGGCAATGCTCCAATAACGCATCAGCTTTTGTTCCGGGGTCATGTAAACTTTTCGTATTCGCAAAATAGTTGCTTGAAGCTTGAACGTATGCCTCTAGCGCACCTTCATCCACCGGGCATGTAGCCGCATAATCAAAGTAACCCTCCACATTTCTCTCTCCTTTTTCAACTAAATCTCTTGTCAATAGTTTAACAGTGTGTGAATATAGGTGTAAATACACATGTATAGTTATGGAGGTTAAATTCATGATGCGGACCGCAGATATCATCATCATCGGCAGTGGCGTAGCGGCCTTACAACTCGCCCGACATCTTGCTGCGGATAAAAATGTGATTCTTCTCACAAAGTCCTCACTCGGTCATGGGAATTCTCGTTTAGCTCAAGGTGGAATCGCTGCAGCCATTGGCGACAAGGATCACCCCTTTTATCACTTCATCGATTCGGTCACCGCCGGACGATCGTTGAATAACCATCAAGCCACACTCATGATGACTCAAGAAGCCCCTCAAATCATCAAAGAACTTGAAACAGAGGGTTGTGCTTTTGATTATGAAGAAAAGGGCGTCCTCGCTCTCGGAAAAGAAGGCGCACACACTCAAAACCGCATCATACACGGCGGTGGAGATCAGACAGGAAAAGTGATTATGGACTATTTGCAATCTTCCCTCCCCAGTCATGTCGAAGTGTTTGAAAACCATTCTGTCTTTGAATTGATAACTGATAAGAACGGACGCTGTTACGGCGTAAAAAGCAAAGATACTGATGGAATTCACGAATTTCGCGCCCCCCATACCGTCCTTGCAACAGGCGGATGCGGACAATTGTATGCCTCTACATCCAACGATTCAACCGTCACTGGTGATGGCATGGCACTCGCGTATCAAGCAGGCGCAGAACTCTCAGATATGGAATTCATCCAGTTCCATCCCACTCTTTTGTACATACAAGAAAAACCAGTCGGGTTGATTTCCGAAGCTGTAAGAGGAGAAGGAGCGGTACTTGTTGATGAATACGGAACACCGATCATGGAAAACGTCCACCCTCTTAGAGATCTTGCCCCCAGGCACATCGTCTCTCAAACGATTTATCAAAAAAGGAAAAACGGAAAGAGCATCTACCTGGACATTCGAGAGGTTGATGAATTTCAGCAAAGGTTTCCTCACATCACAAGCCTCTGTCTGAAGTTCGGTGTGGATATGAAAAAGGGGCGGATTCCTGTAGCGCCGGGCTGCCATTTTTCTATGGGTGGAGTAAAGACGGATATCGTCGGCAGGTCAACGATCAATGGTTTGTATGCGATTGGAGAAATCGCTTGTACGGGTGTGCACGGAGCCAATCGTCTCGCAAGCAACTCCCTCCTTGAAGGGCTTGTTTATGGAAAGAGACTGGCCAAACATTTGCAAGATTGTGCGGGACCTTCCTTTTATCCAAAGGAGGGAATCGAGAAAAGAAATCCCCCTGATCTTCCCCTTCCTTCTGAAACAGAGATCCAGGAGCGGATGATGGAATACGTCGGGATCGTGAGAAATGGCCTGAAGTTAAGCAGTCACCTGCAGTGGTTGGAATCTTTCGTGTATCCGCCTGAATGGGCCGACTATGACTTAAGTATGCTCACATTCGAACAAATGACGAGACTATTCATGCTGCAAACGAGCTGGTTCATTACAAAATCGGCCTTGGAGCGCGAAGAGAGCCGCGGCGGCCACTATCGCAGCGACTTTCCTGAAGAACAATGGGATTGGCAAAACAAACAAATCATCAGACAAAGAACATTAGAAATGAGGGAAGCTCATGAACCATTGGAGACGTAGACAACAGTTAGAGGCCTTTTTCACGGAGGACATCGGCGAACATGATTATAGCACCGACTTTTTATTTCCGAAAAATCACCAAGGCAGACTCACCTTCACATCTAAAGCAGAAGGAATTTTTTGCGGCGCCGACATCATCACGGATGGTTATCAACTGCTGGATTCCAGCATAAAAGTCGATCTCTTTATTGATGACGGAGATTGGATGCGTACAGGAGAAACGATCGCCACGATCGATGGCCCTGTGAGTGAACTATTAAAAGGGGAACGCGTCATCCTCAACCTCATACAACGGATGAGCGGTATTGCCACATTGACAAAGGAAGCCGTCGAAGCGTTGAATGATGAAAACATACGGATATGTGACACACGGAAAACTACCCCGGGATTACGCTCTTTTGAAAAGTATGCGGTAAGAACGGGCGGCGGCTACAATCATCGTTACGGACTTTATGATGCCGTCATGCTGAAGGATAACCATATTGCATTCTTCGGTTCGGTTCGTGAAGCACTCGCCAAAGCGAAAGAGGCGGTTGGTCATACCGTCAAAATTGAAGTGGAAACCGAAACGGAAGACCAGGTTCTGGAGGCTGTAGAAGCTGGTGCCGACATCATTATGTTTGATAACCGGACGCCAGCAGAAATCAAACATCTCGCTACATTGGTGCCCTCTTCGATTACGACAGAGGCATCCGGAGGAATCACTCTCGAAACCTTACCTTATTACCGCGGACTCGACATTGACTACCTTTCACTCGGATTATTGACCCATTCCGCCAAAGCTCTTGATATCAGCGCCCGTGTAGCCACAACAAAGGAGGAAGTACGATGAACCTTTTTGAAACGATTGAAAAAAACACCCTGCCAGATCGGTATAAAACGATGGAAACAGCGGAACTTGAGCAGAGAGTTCTCCAAGTAAAGAGAGCAATGGGAGAGAAACTATTCTTACCTGGTCACCATTACCAAAAAGATGAAGTCATCCAATTTGCCGATGTACGCGGAGATTCTTTAAAACTCGCCCAACTATCCGCTTCACAAAATGAAGCCGAAGCCATCGTTTTTTGCGGCGTTCATTTCATGGCAGAGACAGCAGACATTTTGACCCGGGCAGACCAGCATGTATACCTTCCAGATATGCGCGCAGGGTGTTCCATGGCAGATATGGCGAACATCCAACAAACGGAGAAGTCATGGGACCGTCTAATGGAAATGTTTGATGACACCATCCTGCCCCTCACCTATGTGAATTCAACAGCAGCCATTAAATCTTTTGTCGGTCGACACGGGGGTGCCACCGTCACTTCTTCGAATGCTGCAGATATGTTGAAATGGGCGTTTTCTCAGAAAGAACGAATCCTCTTCCTGCCGGATCAGCATTTGGGACGAAATACCGCCTACGACCTCGGCATCCCACTCGGTCAAATGGCTGTCTGGGATCCGATCAGAGAAGAACTCCTCTATGATGGACCATTAGAAGCCGTCAAAGTGATTTTGTGGAAAGGGCACTGCTCTGTTCATGAGAACTTTAGGGTCGCAAACGTGGAACAAGTGCGAGCGGATTACCCGAACATGAAAATCATCGTCCATCCGGAGTGCAGCCGTGAAGTCGTGGAGCTTTCTGACTTTTCAGGATCGACCAACGCCATCATCCAGGCGATCGAAAATGCACCACCCGGCAGTGAGTGGGCGATTGGGACGGAGATGAACCTCGTCAACCGAATCATCCAGGAACATCCGGAGCAGCAGATCATCTCCTTGAACCCGAGAATGTGTCCATGTCTGACAATGAACCGGATCGACCTCCCCCACCTCGCCTGGTCGCTGGAGTCGTTAGTGGAAGGCCAGCCACAGAACTTGATACGGGTCGAGGATTCCGTTGCTTCTGATGCACGAAAAGCATTGGACCGGATGCTGGCTCGTGCATAAATAGGAGGAAAGTGACCTAATGGACAGGGATAGCGACGTAACACGGAGGAAAAGTACCCGAACCCTTAGGGAAAGTGACTTAACGTTTGATATGGAGAATACCGCAGCCCTTTCTTGAGAATATTACGTTTAAAAGGAGGGGGTGCTGAGATGAACAAAGAACGTGCAAAAGAAATCTTCAAATCTGAAGACATGATTCCGGTCATGCACGAAGACCGCGAAATTTACATTGAAGAGGTAATTGAACGTAACGAAATGGCGCGTATTCATCCGACGGATCAGCCGAACATCGTTCAAAAAGTTCCTTTATATGAATTGAAGGAGCAGCAATAAGCCATAAGCCGCACTCAAAACTGAGGCGGCATTTCTTCTGAATGTATGTGAAGCAAAACCCGGATCATGTCACGACCATGATCCGGGTTTCTTTTAATTCTGAATATACTTTTTAAACACATCATCAAAATCTTTTCTGGTGTTCTCTTTGTATTTTTGGGTAAACCACTCATAGGCAAAGGCAGCCGCTTCACTGAATTCTTTCGAAATATCATTTTCATGGAACCGGTTGTCATGGATGAGATCCTGAGCCATTCCGATGCTGTCCTTTGCGAAAGCTGACTGACGCTGATTTTCCTCCTGAATGTGAGAAATCGCAACGAGGGACTTGTACAAGTCCGCAATGGCTTCTCCTTCATCCTTAGCGATATCAATGCTCAAATACTGATCACCGATATTAAACTTGATTTCCAAATCCAAATCAATCGTTCCCGCCGTTTCCACCGAGACATTCCGGATGGGGTGCTGATAATAGTCATAGCGGTGAATGTTCCGTTTACTGCTTGTCGCTTTTTCACCATCGAGATGGATGAGCGCCCGATTCGTAAAGCAGTATTCATCACTTTTTGATTTGATTAGAAAATGAATGTTCTCTCCATCCTCCGTCAGTACAAAATCATCGGACTGGGCTTTATCAAAATCTTCTTTTCTGATAATTTTTCCGATGTCACTCAATCCTAGTGCATCACTCGCCATTTTCTTGAACATGTTTATACCTCCCATTGATCGTACTCGTTAGTTATTTTCGATACAACAACTTCAAATCCTCCTTCTACATAATTTCTTTAAAAACGAAAAAGGCCTGAGCATTTTATGCCCAGACCTTTGTTCATTACTTTTGAAGCGCTAGTTTCAGCTGGTGATCACCGACTGTGTATTCTTTCATGAATTCTTTTTCACCGACCGTCAAATCGTTCACAAGAACATTATCACGGATCAGCTGCTCATTTTGTTGGATTGCTTCTTTTACGTCTGCATCCCCATCCAGAGCGATATCGACACGAAGATCGATTGGTAGGTCCTGCTGCTTCCGCTCATCCTGTATGACACGGATGACTTCACGCGCAAGGCCTTCAAGGCGTAGCTCTTCTGTAATTGTTGTATCAAGAACGACGTGGAAGTCCTGGTTGGATCCCATGGAAAGTCCAGCATCCGCAACGCGTTCCACGTTCAACAGATCCATCGTCACTTCGACTTCTCCGTCTCCCGTCGGTACAATTACTTTTTCGTCCTGGACGATTTTCGCTGCTTCTTCATCGGATAGTTTCTCGAGATACCCCTTCACAACGCCGACGTTCTTCCCTAGGACAGGTCCTGCGGCACGGAAATTCAGCTTCACTTCATAACGGACAAGGTCATCAGAAGATTGCTTTACGACTACTTCTTTGACGTTGATCTCATCACGGATAATGCTGCTGTATTCTTCGAGTGCTTTCCCTTGATCCGGGTTGACCGGGATGACGACCAGCTCAGATAGTGGCTGCTTCGTTTTTACGGACTCTGTATTACGGACACCTCGAGCAAGCTCAACTACTTGAAGGACGGCATCCATATCTTTTTCAAGTTGTGTATTTACAACTGTATCGTCCACTTTCGGGAAGTACGCCAGGTGCACACTTTCCCCCGTCAAGTTTTGATAGATGTCATCAGCAAGGAATGGCGTGTAAGGTGCCATCAGTTGACTCAGTTGTGCCAACACTTCGTGAAGTGTATGGTAAGCGGCTTTCTTGGACTCTGTCATGCCTGCTTCCCAGAAACGATCACGAGAACGGCGGATGTACCAGTTACTCACTTCATCGACATACTTCTCTAGAGCTTTCGCGGCTTTTGTGAAGTCGTAGTCGTTTAATGCTTCTTCGACAACACCTGTCACACTGTTCAGGCGGGAAAGAACCCATCGATCAAGCAAGGTCTTTTCGCCTTCTTCATTTTTATCAAATGTGTACCCATCGATATTGGCATACAGTGTGTAAAAACCATGCGTGTTCACAAGAGTGTCGATGACTTTCGATTTCGCTTCGATCACGACACGTTCGGAGAAACGTTTGTTGTTCCATGGCGCACTGTCAGCAAGCAGAGCCCAACGGAAGGCATCGGCACCGAATTTCGTTACAAGATCTGTCGGATTCAAGGCATTTCCTTTACTCTTGGACATTTTGCGTCCTTCTTCATCAAGGATATGACCGGTAGAAAGGACACGCTTGTATGGTGCTTTTCCTGTAAACAATGTAGAAACAGCGAGCAGGCTGTAGAACCATCCACGTGTCTGGTCGATTCCTTCACAGATGACGTCCGCAGGGAACTGCTTCTCGAACTGATCTTTGTTTTCAAACGGATAGTGCTGCTGGGCAAATGGCATAGAACCAGAGTCGAACCATACGTCGATGACTTCGGGTACACGGTTCATCGTGCCATTACACTTCTCACACGTCACCTGCACACGGTCAACATAAGGCTTGTGAAGCTCGACATCACCGATATCGCCGATGGCTTTTTCTTGTAGATCCGCTTTGCTGTGCGGTGCGTACTGATGGTCACAAGAATCACACATCCAGATTGGAAGTGGTGTTCCCCAGAAACGGTTACGACCGATGTTCCAGTCGACCATGTTTTCAAGGAAATTACCGAAACGGCCGTCTTTGATGTGGTTCGGGTGCCAAGTCACTTCCTGGTTGTTTTTGATGAACTGATCTTTCAGTTCGGTCGTCTTGATGAACCAGCTCTCGATTGCGTAGTAAAGCAATGGAGAATCACAACGCCAGCAATGCGGGTAGCTGTGCTCGTATTTTTCTTTATGGAAAAGCAGGCCTTCATTCGCCAGGTATTTCACGATGTCTACGTCACAATCTTTAACGAAACGTCCTTCAAACGGAGGGATATCCTCTGTATATCGTCCCTGACCATCAACGACGTTGAAGAAGGACAAGTTGTTTTCTTTCACCAAGTTGTAGTCATCTTCACCATAGGCAGGTGCGATGTGAACGACACCTGTACCGCTTTCAGCATTGACGAAGTCTGCTTCGACTACGAAGTGACCACGCTCAGGCTTCACGAACGGGAATGGCGGCTCATATTCAACATCTTTGAATTCGCTCCCTTTATGCTTGGAAACGACTTCGTACTCTTCTCCGAGGTTCTTCTCAGCAAGAGCTTCAGCAACGATGTACACTTCGCCATCTTTCTTAGCCTTGATGTAGTCAAGGTCCGAGTGCACAGCCAGTGTTACGTTGGCAGGCAATGTCCAAGGCGTCGTCGTCCACCCTAGGAAGAATTCATTTTCAGAACCCTTCACTTTGAACTTCGCCGTTGCGGAAAGGTCTTTGACATCTTCATAACCCTGCGCTACTTCGTGGGAACTCAATGTTGTCTGACAACTCGGGCAGTATGGCGTCACACGGTGACCTTTGGAAAGCAGGTTGCGCTTGTGAAGATCACTCAGGATATACCAGACACTTTCGATATAACGATCCTGAAGAGTCACATAAGGGTCATCCATATCAAGCCAGTAGCCGATGGATTCTGTGAATTCACGCCATTCTTTTTCATAGTTGAAGACACTTTCCTTACATTTCTCAATGAACTTCTCTACGCCGTATTCTTCGATCTGCTGCTTACCAGAGATGCCAAGCTGCTTTTCGACTTCCAGTTCAACCGGCAATCCGTGTGTATCCCAGCCGCCCTTACGGAGAACTTGATAGCCTTGCATCGTTTTGTAACGTCCGACAAAATCCTTGATGACGCGGCCAAGCACGTGACCTGCGTGAGGAAGACCGTTTGCTGTCGGCGGTCCTTCATAAAAAACAAATGTTTCTGCACCTTCGCGCTCGTTCATAGAGCGACGGAAGACATTTTCTTTATTCCAGTAATCTTTGACACGATTCTCGCGGTCTAATGCCGCTTCTTTCGTATTGACACTGCGCATTTCTTCCACCTCTTACCCTTTAATTTTGTATAGAAAAATCATTACGAACTTCCAAACGCAGCAGGTTCAGCGTCTTTTGAAAAAATAAAAATCCGCCCCTGCTGTAATAACAGGGACGGATTTGATTCCGCGGTACCACCCATATTCCGCACACCCCGTGCACGGCTCTCGGTTCACTAAACGGATAACGGCCGCCTACCGGTTCCACTTACTCTGCAGCATTTCAGCGGAACTTCTCAGAGATGATCTTCAGCTCATACCTGCCATCGCTTCACACCTACCAGCGACTCTCTTGAGGCATAAATAAAAGCCTACTCTTCTCGTCAACGAAACTATACGTATCTTCTCCATATCCTACAATGTAATCTTTTGTATGTCAAAGCTTTCTTACCCTCATCCTCGCCCATTTTCCATTAGCTTATACGTATTCACAAAAGCTTATCACTTTCTATAAAGAATCGATATTATCGCTAATCACCTGTTTTGCTTACAATAAAAATAAGCTCTGTTAAACGTTAATGAAAAGCTCCCGTTTGTTTAAGACTCAGTTTCGAGACGTTTGTTGAATGGATGGGGGCTGCGGGGAATAGCTCGCTTTCCGCGGGAGCGCGGTGAGCCTCCTCGGACTGCGTCCTGTGGGGTCTCACCCTGCACTTTTTTCCCGCAGGAGTCTCGCCATTCCCCTCCGCCCCTTTGCCATATATGTATCTCGAAACTACTTCCAGAAATAGGTACTATCTATACGTAATGGGAGCTATATCACAAAGCTTCCATCGTATGGATCGTGCTCATAACCGCTTATTATAGAGCTCTTTCTTGCTATAGGTCGTGATGGTGGAAGATGCTCCTTCCTGGTATAGGGGTTCATTTTTCACATAATCGAATGGGGTGGTTGGGAAGCTGCGAGACTCCCGCGGGAATGGATTGGCTGGCGAGACCCCGCAGTGCGAAGCAGGCTTGCCTCAATCACCAAAGGAAAGACCAGCTATAAAAAGTCAAGTTTGGAAAGTAAAATTTCATTATTCTTTATGAAGCATTCTGTCCATGCCAAATAAACCTCGTGGAAGAGGAATTTAAAAGCTTCTAGCCCTTTACTGATATGGCATTAATTTAGGCGAGGTTCGTAAGGCTTCTTATCCCTTAATATCGCAAAGATAATGTGAGTCAGCTTACGGGCTACAGCTCCCACAGCTGTTCCGTGAGCTTTCCCACGATTTCTTAGTTTCTTATAATGCTGAGATAAAGCGGGATCTTGAAAGCTAGCGACAAATGCAGCTTGCCATATGGCACGACGGAGATATGGAGACCCTCTCTTTGATATCTTCATCCTGTTTCCTTGGAAGTTGCCTGATTGGTGTACTGAAACATCTAGGCCTGCGTAGGCAACGAGTTGTTCAGGACGTTCAAAACGGTCAACGGAACCAATCTCCCCTAATATAGCTGCCGCCAGAACATCACTAATCCCTATAATTGTGGTTAAGTAGTGGTCCTGACGATTCGAAAGCTCTGTGAGCGATGTTTCTATCTCGCTGATTTGTCTGTCTAACAGGGATAGTTGTTCAAGAAGAAGGTGAATCTGCATCCGAAAAGCTTCACCACCTATGGATATTCCGAAACTTTCTTGTGCTTTTTCTTTCAATTGATCCGCCTTTTCATGAGCTCTTCTCTCGCCATATCTTCCTTTACTGGCTTGATTTAGGAGCTCAGCGAGCCTTTTTGTATCAATGGATAGAAGGTCTTCAGGTAATGGATAATGAAGGAGAACTTCGGTAGAGGATACACCGAAAATATCAGAAAACAACCGTTCATACTCCGGAAATACCTGATCCAGTAGAGAAATAATCTTTCGTTTGATATCTGAACTTTGATCTACTAAGGAGTATCGAAGTCGCTCCAAGTGCTTTAACTGAAGAAGGTCATCTTCAATAAATGGAGTAGCTGCCGGGTTATCAATTCGGATAACCTGAGCGATGAGGTATGCATCCTGTACATCTGTTTTCGTCTTTCGAATATAAAAATTGCGTAAGGCATCGGATTGTAGAGGATTGAACGAGGTCACTTTGAATCCAAGCTTATGTAAGAATGAAAACACGGATAACCAATAATGCCCTGTAGCCTCAAGTCCACATGCGCAATTGTCTGGTGTGATCTCATGTTGATTTAAGAACTTTAGAAGTTTGTCACTCCCTGATCTAGAATTGGAGAAACGCACGGTTTTACCTATGGCTTGACCATGTTCATCAATTAACCCAGCCTCATGATTCTGTTTTCCAATATCAATACCGAGATAATTCAAGCAAATCCACCTGCCCTGTAATAATTACCAGATGAGAGAGTTCCTCCGTATCTTTACAAGTATCCAGGCTCGTTAGATATACGACAACGATGTGTCATCCAGCTTATTCGGATCATCCTGTAAAGAGGGAGGTGTCATACTTTCCTACGAAGACGTGGCTTCAAGCGAGGTGTCGACACCTCCATCTGATTCCCCTCATTATACCTTGTATGAAGATAGTGAGGTCCACCAGAAGCAATCTGGTAACTATAATATACGAGCGAGTGGCTTCCCAACCACCCCTGACGCTCAACTCGGCAACGAACCCCGAAACATCTCGAAACCGAGTCTTCCACAATCCTGCCATATTCTTTAGGAACTATGAATCAACACCATTTAACAGAGGATAAATAAAAGGAAAGAAGGGGTCAAAAAATGTCAGAAGAAGTGAAACGTCAGGTCCAGGAAGTATTTTCGAAAAACAAACAGGCGTATATAGACAGCGCTTCACATAAGAAACAATCCGACCTTGATGGCATTGTCGAGTGGCTGAAGCCGGACTCTGCCCACAAAGCATTGGATATCGCTACAGGAGGCGGACATGTGGCAAAGGCCTTAAGCATCCATTGCGGAACCGTTTTTGCGACAGATCTTACGAAAGACATGCTCCAGAACACCGCACGTCATTTAAGCTATTTACCAAACATCGAATATGTTGTCGCAGATGCCGAACAGCTCCCATTCCTTGATGAAAGTTTTGATCTCATCACCTGCCGGATCGCTCCCCATCACTTCCCTTCCCCACACCATTTCATCGAAGAAGTAGCACGTGTCTTAAAAAGCGACGGCCGTTTTTTGATGATCGACAATGTGGCACCAGAAGATGATGAGTTGGATGCGTTTTATAACCAATTTGAAAAGGAGCGGGATTACAGCCACGTCCGAGCCCTCAAAATCAGTGAATGGGAACACCTTTTCCAAAACAGTCATTTGAAAATCAAGCAACATCTCACACGAAAGAAAGGCATGTATTTTCCAGACTGGGTCGGCCGTACATTGGACAACAAAGCTGATCAAAAAGCTGTCGAAGATCTTTTTAAACAAGCACCAGGTAAGGCAAGGAGGCACTTCTCCATTATTGAAAAAAACGGACGCGTTCAATCGTTTGCGATTGATGAGTATATGGTAATCGTAGAAAAACCTTCCTCCTGACGAATAATCCACCATCACATTGGAAAAATAAACGAGGTATTGAATTCGTATGTGAGGTGGAGATCAATGGATATCGTCGTAATGGCCCGGGCTCTGTTCGGAACGTCCCTTGGGTTTCATATTATTTATGCAACGATCGGCGTTGGACTTCCGGTCATGATCATCATCGCGGAAGTCCTGCATTTTATTAAAAAAGATCCGGATTATGCCTTGATGGCGAAACGATGGACGAAAGGTTTCGCTATATTATTGGCTGTTTCCATTGCTTCGGGAACAATTGTCGGTGTCATGATCTCACTCTTATTCCCTGACTTCATGGAAATAGTCGGACAGGTCATCGCTCTTCCATTCCAAATGGAGATTTTCGCTTTTCTCATTGAAGCCGTCTTCATGTCGATCTATTTGTACGCGGCCGACCGTCTGCCACCGACACTAAGACTCGTCAGTATCATTTCCGTCGCCCTTGGAGCCACAGCATCCGCTATTTTGATCACGGACGTACACGCATGGATGAACACCCCTGCAGGCTTCACAATCACACCAGATGGTGAAGTCACAAATGTCGATACGTGGGCTGCCTTTTTCAACCCGAGCTTCGGGGTCACCGCCATCCATGTCACTCTCTCAGCTTACATGACCGTTGCTTTTCTTGTCGCATCCATTGCCGCTCTTCGGCTCATGAGAAGTAAAATCACGAAAGCTGAGCGTGCCTACCATAAAAAAGCACTAACGATCGCTCTCTATTTTGGCGCCCTCATGTCTCTTGCGACAGCAATCAATGGGCACGAAACAGCTCAGATGCTCCATGAGTACAACCCTCGTAAACTGGCAGCTGCGGAAGGTTTGTTTGAAACGCAACGTTACGCTCCGTTATCTGTTGGTGGTTACACTTCTCTTGAAGATCAACGGGTGAAATATGCGGTTGAAATCCCATATGGACTCAGCTTTCTTGCTGGTGACCGATTGGATACAGAAGTGATGGGACTCAATGAATGGCCCGAAGAATTATGGCCGCCGCTCTATGTCCACATCCTCTTCAATGTCATGGTCGGAATCGGTACGGTCCTCATTATGATTGCGTTCATCGCTTTGTTCTGGAAACACGTGTTGAAAAAAGAGTTTCCAAGCTGGCTCCTGGCTACACTAGTTGTCAGCGGACCTCTCGCGATGGTTGCCATCGAATCAGGCTGGTGCTTCAGCTGTATCGGACGTCAGCCTTGGACAATCACAGACGTTCTCCGAACAGGTGATGCCGCGACCAAGTCGAACAGCGTGGGCTTTCTTTTCTACTTGTTCATGACTCTATACATTACTTTGCTTTTTGTTACTGGATTCGTGATGCGGTATTACTTCAAACGAAATCCGGTTAGCAACGACTTGAAGGCACGGGAAGCGTAAGAAAACAACATCCCAGAAAGGACGTACAACCTATGGAAGCATCCACATTAGCGATTACAATCTTATGGAGCTTGCTTTTTGTCTACTCCATCTTAGGTTCTCTCGACTTCGGTGCAGGATTCTGGGGCATGATCTATGGAAAGAACGAAGAAAAAAGCGCCGCCCAGATTGCGAACCGGTTTCTTTCTCCGACATGGGAAGTGACCAACGTCTTTCTCGTCATTTTCGTTGTATCTGTCGTCACTTTTTTCCCGTTTGCGACGACTCTGCTCAGTAATGTACTGCTCGGGCCGGTCGGGCTCGGGATTCTATTGCTGACGATCCGGACAACGTTCATGGTTTTCCAGCATCATGCTGATCGATACAAAGACCTGCTCCGACTGACTTCCGGCTTTACAGGATTGATCATTCCTGCCCTTCTCGTCAGTATTCTTCCGATTACTTTAGGAGGGTTCGTCAGTTTTGAAGATGACTATCCCCGCTTGCAATATGGAGAACTGCTCACCCACCCGACCTTATATATGCACATTTTGTTCGGATTATCGACTGAGTTGTTCATCTCTGCTATTTTCTTAATGGACTACGCCAAGGAAGCAGAAGACTGGAATGCATACGACACGTTCCGAAAGCATTCCCTTTGGCTTGGACCTGTCAGTATCGCCATCGCTATGTTGACCATCGGTACATTCCCTGAAGAAGCTTCCTGGATTGTTGAGAACATTCAGCAGAACTGGTTGGCCTTCGGTTTCTCCCTATTGTTCTTCATCATCGGTTATGCCCTCCTTTTCATCAGGAAAAAAGATGGCCGGAGAGGCTTGGCACGTCCCGCTGTCATCATGATCGGATTTCAATACGCCATCGCTATTTATGCGTATGGATCCGCGCACTTGCCTTACTTGATTTACCCGGATTTGACCATCGCAGACGGATTCACGAACCCGGATACGTTCTACCAGATGCTCATCGTATATGCCGTCGGATTCGGCATTCTCATCCCAGCCTTCTACCTATTCTGGCGCCTCTTCCTTAAAGATCGCCGCTACTTGAAACAGGAATAACACAGAACGGCACCCTCCCCATGGGTGCCGTTTTTCATGCTCTCAATGAGAGCACACCTCTGGTTTACCCTCTTTAAAGAAAGGGGTAAATACTACAAGACTCTACGTATGAAACAATATGCCAGGATTGTGGAACACTCGATTTCAAGACATTTCGGGGTTCGTTTGCCGTGGGAAGTCAGGGGTGGCTGGGAAGCTACTCGCTTTCCTGTGGGGGAGTGGCGAGCTTCCTCGGGCTACCGTCCTTCGGGATCTCGCCGATCTCCTTTCTCCCACGGGAGTCTCGCAGCTTCCCAACCATCCCATTCAGATATTGTGAAAAACGACTCCCTTCACCATGAGGGTGTGTCTTTCACTACCTCGGTAGTGAAGGCATAAAGCGCTCTATATCAAGCTTTCATATGTAGAATAGCTGCGTGGATGTAAACACTCTCCTATTTCCTTGTGTACTAAGCAACTTATCCGAGAAGTGGTTTCGAGACACTCTTATGATAAAGGGGCGGAGGGGAATGGCGAGACTCCTACCTTAAGTGTGGAGGCGACTTGGTCAGCGGCGTATGGACTGGACTGAGCTGGCGGAGATAAAGGAAACACGAAGAACGGAGTGATTCGATGTTGACTTATCGTACAGAAGCGAGGGAAGTCTCACTAGCCGCTAGGCGCCGGAACCGGATATCTACGAAGAAAAAAGTGCTTGGTGAGACCCCACAGGACGCAGTCCGAGGAGGCTCACCGCGCTCCCGCGGAAAGCGAGCTATTCCCCGTAGCCCCCATCCACTCAAAAAAAGTCTCGAAACCGAGTCTTCCACAATCGGGAGCGTATATGAAGAGAGGAGAACTGTTATGCAGGAATTGACGAACGATTATCTCGAGGAAGCTATTGAAGACAGCCGGCCGTTCGCTTCAAGTGGGAATGTCAATATGAGCATTCCCGGATACGACGATACGATCAAAGATTACCTCGGTGTGACCATCATTACGACAGACGGTGAATGCTTTGCCGCCGGTGATAATCACAAGTATATCCCGATGCAGAGCACCTCGAAAATCATCGGTCTTATGCTCGCCTTGCAGGACTTCGGAAAAGAGCGTGTATTCCAAACGGTGGGCATGGAGCCCATGGGGGATTTCTTCAATTCCATCAGTCAGCTGGAGTCTTACGATACAAGCAAACCTTTCAATCCCATGATTAATGCCGGAGCCATCGCCGTATCTGCTTTAATCAAAGGACAGAGCGTCGAGAAACGTTTCAACCGCTATATGGATTTTTTACGAAAGATAACGAATAATGATGAGCTCGAAATGAGTGAAGAAGTGTACGAAGCGGAGAAATCGAATGGTGCGCGGAACCGCTCTCTCGCCTACTTTATGCAGAGTACCGGAACATTGGTCACGGACGTAGAAGAAGCGCTAGACCTTTACTTTCGAATGAACTCTGTCATGATGTGCTGCCATGATTTTGCACGTGTGGGGCTGTTTCTAGCTAAAGGAGGACTGGATCTTGAAACAGGAGAAAAACTCATTCCCTCCCATCATTTACGCACGGTGAAAGCGATCATGATGACATCAGGAATGTACAACTCTTCAGGACACTATGCCGTAGAAGCTGGGTTTCCTTGTAAGAGCGGGGTATCCGGAAGCATCATCGGCTCATCCCCCGGCCGTATGGGAATCGGGGTCGTGGGTCCTGCGATCGATGAAAAAGGAAACAGCACCGCTGGTGGAGCCTTGATCAGAAAGCTTTCTCAAGATCTTGAACTAAATATGTTCGGAATCGAAAACACAGAAAGGAAGAATAAAAATGGCGTTTGATTACGACCTCGATTTTGATACAATCGATTTTCGCAAAAATCCAGAAAAATATCGAGTGGGCCGAGGTGAGCAAGGGGTACTTCTCGTCGAACCATACAAAGGTGAAATCCTGCCCCACTGGCGCTTCAAAACACCAGAGATTGCCAAGGAATCATCAGAAAAAATCTATCAAATGTTTCTCGACTATAAAGAAGAGGATGATTTTGTGGGCATGGATATGGCACGGAAGTTTTTGCAGATGGGATACACGCGCTCGCGAAGGTACGCGAATTATAAGGGCGGGAAGAAGTATGACAAAAATGGTGAAGTGAACGATCGCGACATCGACGATGAGAAAGCAGCATCCGCTGAAATTTTCGAGAAAAAGTGGATCGAGGTCAGGGAGGATGAGGACTATTTAAAGAAAAAGAAAGCCCATCAAAAAGAATACGGATGAAACGTTGACATATTTGATCGTTGAACGTAGGATAACATTAACCCGAGTAAACAAATCGGATTAATGAACCTAGGGGTGTGCCCGTGAAAACTTACCCACTTCTTGTTAACCTGCTGTTCATGATGATCTCCTGGTCGATTGGGGTTTATGCCCTATCTGTCATTTACACTTCAACGATCATCATCCCCTTCTTCAATGATTTCATCTGGATCCGCGACTACAAAGGACTCCTCGGCTTAACGACGATCTTCACCGTCCTGACGATTCCTCTGCTAGCATTTTTATATAACAAACGTAAACAGATGTCGAATAAGAGAATATGGTACGGGCTGAATGGGGCCACACTCCTGCTATGGGTCGGTACGCTTGCTTTACAAGTCAAAACCGTCCTGTACAATTTAGGCATTTGTCATTAATAGACAGGACTTCCACCTTCTCTGTCGAACCATGGAGGGAGAGGAGGAATGGATGTGGACTTTCTAACCTTTTATGAAGAGTATAAACGGAGAGCTAGTCAACAAGATTTGGATCACTTAAAAAGAGTAACATCGCGAAACCTCGAAGCAAGAGAGATTCGTCACGGCGAACGGGTGGATTATTCTTATGAAGAGTCGATCGAAGGATGGGCTCAAGCTTTTGAACACTTCCAAAATCAAGACATGATATGGATCTACACCGATCATTCCATCACCCAGCTGGACGAAAACAAACAACTGGCTGCTTTTTGGGTTTCCATTCGCTTAAACGGTGAACTCTTGGAAACTTCCAACCTTTTCTTTGATACATTCGAAAAACAAGAGGGTAAATGGCAGCTTGTCCGCTCCTACATCGAAGCCGGAGTACAAAACCCTTCCATGTAAGCCTGCTTTTGAAAAAGGAGGCTTTATTCTTATTCGGGAAAAGTTTTCGGAAAATTCTTTCTAGCATATTGTCAAAACTTTCTGAGTAGTGTAGAGTAATCAGCAATTAGAAAAAATTACAATTGAATCTCTTATCAAGAGAGGCAGAGGGACTGGCCCGACGAAGCCTCAGCAACCACTGGTTCGACCAGAAAGGTGCTAACTCCAGCAAGTTGTTTTACAACTTGAAAGATAAGAAGAAGAGCCGTCCACACAAAAGTCTTCTTCTTCGAGAAGGCTTTTTTTATTTTTATTTTACAGAAATTAGGAAGACCCACTTTCAAGACTTTAGTTTGGGTGGAGCATAGCGGCGGGAGTGACTCGCTTTCCCGAACCACCATCCAAACATACAAACGTCTCGAAGTTACATCTTACACGAGAGGGAGTTACTGTTTAACCAGCGTTTATTTTGAACCAATAACTTATAAAGGATGTGGTGTTATGTGTCCACACAGGGATACGAAATTCGTTCAGACTGGAAACCAGCGGCATGAGCCTACCGGCGCGATTAACCCTCCCATTTACCTTTCCACCCCTTACCGCCATCCTGGTTTAGGGGAGTCGACGGGCTTTGATTATTCGAGGACCGGAAATCCCACCCGCCAAATTCTCGAGTCTTCCATCGCAGATATTGAAGGCGGAGATGCAGGTTTTGCGTTCAGCTCAGGGATGGCTGCGATCCAAACCGCGTTATCTCTTTTTAAGAAAGGCGATGAGATCATCGTTTCCGAAGATTTGTATGGCGGGACGTTCCGTTTGTTTGAACATATGGAAGAACGTTATGACCTCAGGTTCCATTATTGTGACAGCAACAACCTTGAACGGATCCACGACTACATCAATGAGCGGACGAAAGCCATCTACGTGGAAACACCGACAAATCCGCTGATGCATACAGCAGACATCAAGCAAATTTCAACGGTCGCGAAAGCTCATCACCTTCTGCTCCTTGTCGATAACACCCTGTACACTCCGGTGTTGCAGCAGCCGATTGCAGAAGGTGCAGATGTGGTCATTCACAGTGCTACGAAATATTTGGCCGGTCATAACGATGTCCTTGCCGGTATTCTTGTTAGCAAAGGAAAAGACGTAACGGAGAAGCTCGCTTTTCATCAAAATACATCGGGCGCTGTCCTTTCCCCTTTTGATTCATGGCTTGTCATGCGCGGAATGAAGACCCTCCCTCTCCGGATGCGTCAGCATGAAAACAATGCAAAATCCGTTGTTGCCTTTTTAGAAGAACATCCGCACGTGACAGATGTTTTCTATCCTGGTCAAGGTGGGATGGTTTCCTTCAAACTTCAATCCGAAGCTTGGATCGATCCATTCTTACGGAACTTGAAGTTAATCAGTTTTGCCGAAAGCCTTGGAGGTGTAGAGAGTTTCATCACCTATCCTGCAACTCAGACTCATGCAGATATTCCAGAAGAGACCCGGATCAGCTACGGCGTCTGTAACCGACTGCTTCGTTTCTCTGTCGGCGTCGAACATATCGATGATTTGATTCAAGACCTTGATTATACCCTCACCCAACTACCGAAGGAGGAATCTGTACGATGACCGATCATTCTTTGCAAACGCGATTGTTGCACAGTGATTATAAATTCGACCCGCATACAGGCGCTGTCAGTGTCCCCATTCAACAGGCATCCACCTTTCATCAGCAGGATTTCGACAACCCCGGGGACTACGACTACAGCCGATCCGGAAACCCGACCCGACGAGCTTTGGAGGAGACCATTGCCGGTCTTGAGAGCGGCACAAACGGCTTTGCTTTCGCTTCAGGGATGGCTGCCATTTCAACAGCCTTCATGCTGTTATCAAAAGGCGACCATGTCGTCATCACCCAGGACGTTTATGGAGGCACCTTCCGCATGATCCACGATGTGCTCATCAGATTTGGAATCGATCACACATTCGTTGATATGACGGACCTTCATGAGGTGGCGACGGCGATTCAGCCTAATACGAAACTTTTGTATATAGAAACGCCGTCCAATCCCACGCTTGAGATTACAGATATTCGTGCTGTCGCAAAGTTAGCGAAAGCGAACGATTGCTGGACATTCGTCGATAACACATTCATGACACCCGCCCTTCAACGACCGCTCGAACTTGGGGCAGATCTCGTCCTCCATAGTGCGACGAAATTCATTGCCGGTCATAGTGATGTGGTTGCAGGCCTTGCCGTAACAAGAGATCAAGAGATTGCGGAGCAGCTCGGATTTTTACAAAATTCATTCGGATCGATTCTAGGCGCACACGATTGTTGGCTCGTGCTTCGCGGCTTGAAAACTCTCCATTGCCGAATGACTCAATCGTCAGCATCTGCTGTTAAGATTGCAGAGAAATTAAGCGCCCACCCGCACGTGGAACAGGTCTACTATCCTGGCTTCCGTTTTCATCCTGGCAGCTCGACCCAGACGTATCAGGCAGAAGGGGCCGGAGCGGTATTATCATTCCGTTTGCGGGATGAAGATGCGGTCCGGCAGTTTACAAAGCACGTGGAGCTCCCTGTTTATGCCGTAAGTCTTGGGGCGGTCGAATCGATCTTGTCCTATCCTGCCCGGATGTCTCATGCATCGATGCCGAAAGAAGAACGTGAAAAGCGAGGGATAACAGACGGGTTGCTTCGTTTATCTGTCGGTCTTGAGAACCCGGATGATTTGATCAAGGACTTTTACCAGGCATTAGAAAAATCAGGATCTCAAGCATTCTTACAAACAGGAGGTTGAACAATGGATCTACGCGAAGCTTTACACCACCAGACGATGATTGGAGACGGAGCTATGGGCACCCTCCTCTACTCTTATGGCATCGATCGATGTTTTGAAGAATTGAACCTCTCCCACTCTGAAGAAGTATTGAACGTCCACCGCGCTTACGTGAACGCTGGTGCGGACGTCATCCAAACGAATACTTACGGCGCCAATTATATTAAACTGGAACGCTACGGCCTTCAAGATCAAGTCAAAGAGATCAATGCCGCTGCTGTCAAACTTGCCAAACAAGCGGCCGGTGACGAGCAATACGTAGTCGGAACCATCGGTGGCGTCCGGGGGGCCCGCAAACAAGCCATATCGACAGAAGAAATCAAGCGCAGCTTCAGGGAACAGCTGTACTGTCTTCTTTTTGAAAAAGTCGACGGCCTTCTGCTTGAAACCTTTTATGATTTAGAAGAGATCAAGACTGTTTTAAAGATTGCTAGAAAAGAAACACACCTGCCGATCATCGCTCAAGTATCCATGCATGAGGCGGGTGTCCTGCAAGACGGCACCCCACTTCCCGATGCACTCAAACAGCTGGAAGACTTAGGCGCTGATGTTGTCGGCGTCAATTGCAGACTCGGACCTTATCACACGATTCAATCGTTAGAAGAGGTTCCGCTTCCGGAGCGTGCTGTGTTGTCAGCTTATCCGAATGCAAGTTTGCCCGCCTACCAGGATGGTAGGCTCGTTTATCCAACGGACCCGACATATTTCCAAAAAAGTGCCCAATCCCTTTTTGAGCAAGGCGCCCGTCTGATCGGCGGCTGCTGCGGAACGACACCGGAACATATCGAAGCCATTGCTGCTAGAGTCAAAGGAAAAGCACCGATACAGGATAAGGTGGTTCCATTCAAAAAGAAGACGGAGGTGCGGGTGTCCAATCCGATTGATCCACGTCCCCACCTTCATGAAAAAGCCAAAAAAGGCCGTTCTATCATCGTTGAACTTGATCCGCCGAAAAAATTGAAGACCGATCGCTTTTTTGAAGGAGCGAAAGCTTTACAGGAAGCGGGTGTCGATTCTGTCACACTCGCAGACAACTCTCTCGCTTCTCCGAGAATAAGCAACACGGCGATGGCATCAATCATTAAAGAGAAGTATCAGGTGGACCCACTCGTCCACATAGCCTGCCGGGATCGCAATTTACTAGGTTTGCAATCTCATTTAATGGGGCTTCATGCTCTCGGCATTCGTCAGCTCCTTGCCGTTACAGGAGATCCAACCAAAATAGGGGATTTCCCGGGGGCCACTTCGGTGTATGACCTGAACTCTTTTGATCTCATTCATTACATCAAGCAAATGAACAAGGGCATCTCTTTTTCCGGAAAAAATCTAGGTGAGAATACGTCCTTTTCGGTAGCTGCTGCGTTTAATCCGAATGTGCGCAACTTGAACCGTGCCGTCGGACGAATGGAGAAGAAAATCAAATACGGGGCTGACTACTTCATCAGTCAACCGGTCTTCAATGAAGAGCAGATCATCGAGGTCTATGAAGCGACCAAACACATCGATGCCCCGATTTATATTGGAATCATGCCGCTGACAAGCGTACGGAACGCTGAATTTTTACACAACGAAGTTCCCGGTATCACGCTTGCTCCTGAGGTCCTGGAAAAAATGGAACTCGCCGGCACAGACAAAGAGAAAGCACAGGCAGAAGGTCTTCGTATCGCAAAGGCACTCATTGATACAGCCCTTGACCTGTTCAACGGTATTTACTTAATCACACCATTTTTACGTTACGAAATGACCGTAGAATTGACGAACTATATTAAACAACAAACGGCAAAACGAGAAAGGAAGATTTCCGATGGCATCCACATCGTTTAACGAACAACTGAAACAGCGGATCCTCATACTCGATGGTGCGATGGGAACGATGCTGCAGGAAGCCGACCTTTCCCCTCAAGACTTCGGTGGAGAAGCGTTCGATGGTTGTAATGAATACTTAAACCTGACTTATCCAGACTTGCTCGATACCATTCACTCCCGCTATCTTGAAGCAGGTGCAGACATCATTGAAACGAATACGTTCGGGGCAACCAACCTCGTCCTTGATGAATATGATCTGGGTCACCTGGCAGAGGACATCAATGTGGCAGCAGCGAAAATCGCCAAAAAGGCTGCTGCCCGATTCCATACAACGGACCGCCCCCGCTTCGTCGCCGGCGCCATGGGTCCAACAACGAAAACACTTTCTGTAACCGGCGGGACGACTTTTGAAGCATTGGCCGGGGGCTATGAAGAACAAGCCCGAGGGCTCATCAAAGGCGGTGTCGATCTCCTTTTATTAGAAACGTCCCAGGATATGCTCAATGTGAAAGCCGCTTTTCTCGGCATCACACGTGCGAAAGAAGCCTTAGGCAAAGACCTGCCCCTGATTGTGTCCGGTACGATTGAACCGATGGGGACGACCCTCGCTGGTCAAAGCATCGAAGCTTTTTACCTTTCCCTTGAACATATGAACCCAAGTGTTGTCGGACTTAACTGCGCCACAGGTCCTGAGTTTATGCGTGATCATCTACGTTCCTTATCAGACCTCGCGACGTCCGCCGTCAGTTGTTATCCAAATGCCGGACTTCCAGATGAAGAAGGCCATTATCACGAAACTCCAGAATCACTGGCTGCGAAAGTAGGCGGTTTTGCTGAAAAAGGCTGGCTGAATGTCGTCGGCGGATGCTGTGGAACGACACCGGATCACATTCGCGCCATTGCAGCAGCGGTCAAAGGGTTCAAGCCGAGGGAAGCACCTTCCAGCCACGCCCATGCCGTTTCAGGAATCGAACCGTTGGTTTACGATGATCCCGGCGATCGGCCGATTCTCGTCGGGGAGCGTACGAATGTCATTGGCTCACGGAAGTTCAAGCGCCTGATTGCTGAAGGAAAATTTGAGGAGGCCTCCGAAATTGCCCGGGCACAAGTGAAAAAGGGCGCACAGGTTATTGATATCTGCCTCGCTGACCCTGACCGGGATGAAATTGAAGACATGGAAGCTTTCATGAAACAAGTCGTGAACAAAGTCAAAGTTCCGCTCGTCATCGATTCGACGGATGTGGACGTTATTGAAAAAGCGCTCACGTATTCTCAAGGAAAAGTCATCATCAACTCCATCAACTTGGAGGACGGAGAAGAACGTTTCAAAGAGGTCCTCCCCCTCGTCAAACAATACGGAGCGGCTCTTGTTGTCGGTACGATTGATGAAGAAGGGATGGCTGTAACGGCGGAAAGAAAACTTGAAATTGCCAAACGGTCGCATGACATTCTTGTGGAAGAGTACAGCATCAACCCGCAGGATATCATCTTCGACCCACTCGTCTTCCCTGTCGGCACAGGGGATGAGCAATACATCGGTTCAGCCGAGGCAACCATAAAGGGCATCCAGCTCATAAAAGAACACCTTCCCCTATGTCAGACCGTCCTTGGTGTCAGCAACGTCTCTTTCGGCCTTCCTCCCGTCGGCCGTGAAGTATTAAACGCCGTGTACTTGTACCACTGTACAAAAGCAGGACTGGACTACGCCATCGTCAACACAGAAAAGTTGGAGCGCTACGCCTCCATCAATCAGGATGAAATTGATTTGGCTGATGCCCTGCTTTTCAAAACCGATGCCGAAACTCTCGCGGCATTTACTGCCTTTTACAGGGGAAAGAAAAAGGAAACCAAAGTGCCAACATCGACGATGACTCTCGCTGAGCGTCTCGCTCATTATGTTGTGGAAGGTACAAAGGAAGGTCTGATTCCTGACTTGGAGCAGGCGCTGACTGAGTACGATGCCCCGCTCGCCATCATTAACGGACCATTGATGGACGGGATGGCAGAGGTTGGCCGTCTTTTCAATGACAACCAGCTGATTGTAGCGGAAGTTTTACAGAGCGCTGAAGTGATGAAGGCATCCGTCGCATTTTTGGAACCTCATATGGAAGCAGACGATTCATCGAACAAAAAAGGGAAAGTCCTGCTCGCCACTGTCAAAGGCGATGTTCACGATATAGGCAAAAACCTCGTCGAAATCATTTTAAGCAACAATGGTTTTGAAGTGGTCGACTTGGGGATCAAAGTGACCCCTGCTGAACTGATCCAGCAAATCAAAAAGGAACAGCCAACAATTGTTGGACTATCCGGATTGCTTGTTAAATCCGCGCAGCAGATGGTGTTGACGGCCCAGGATTTAAAACAGCAGAACATCTCTCTTCCCATACTCGTTGGAGGGGCCGCGTTGTCCAGGAAGTTTACGCATACGAAAATCGCACCCGAGTATGATGGACCTGTCCTGTATGCAAAAGATGCGATGGACGGTCTTTCCATTTCCAATCAACTCAGCAATGAAGAAGAACGGGATCAATTTTTACAGGAGCAGGAAGACAAGAAAACCGCAGCGATTACCCGTGCGGCAAACACTGCTTCACGGGACGGCGGCGGAACCGCAGTCGCTGCGAAACCTAAATCAACGGTATCCACAACGGTACCTGTATTCAAACCGCATGACTTTAAGAAACATATCATTCGGAACCACCCAGTTGCCCATATTGAACCCTATATCAATAGGCAGATGCTGATCGGACACCACTTGGGCCTGAAAGGAAAATTCGATAAACTACTCGCGGAAGGAAACGAGAAAGCTGTCCATCTAAAAAGTGTCGTCGATGGTTTGCTTACACGTGCGAAAACAGAAGCATGGATTCAGCCTTCCGCCATGTACCGCTTCTTCCCGGTCCAGTCCGACGGAGACGATGTCATCATCTATGATCCCAATGATCATCAGACGGTCATAGAACGCTTCACCTTCCCACGGCAAAACAAAGAGCCATTCCTCTGCCTTGCAGATTACTTGCGCTCTGTCGAGAGTGGCGAAATCGATTATGTCGGGTTCTTTGCGGTTACAGCAGGAAAAGGGATCCGTAAGCGTGCAGTGGAACTGAAGGAACAAGGACACTACTTGGAAAGTCACGCGTTGCAGGCGCTCGCCCTTGAGACGGCGGAAGGTCTTGCCGAACAGGTCCATCAGAAAATTCGCGACAAGTGGGGATTCCCTGATCCGACGGACTTTACGATGCAGGAACGTTTCTCCGCTAAGTATCAAGGTCAGCGCTACTCCTTCGGTTATCCAGCCTGCCCGGAACTGGAGGATCAGAAGAAATTGTTCCAGCTCATCCGACCTGAGGAAATCGGGATCGAGCTGACTGAAGAATGCATGATGGAACCGGAAGCATCCGTCACAGCGATGGTATTCGCCCATCCGGAAGCGCGTTATTTCAATGTGATGTAGGGTTGAGCTCTTAGCCTGAGTTTATCAGTAACTTTGAGACTTTTATCAGTGAGTTTTGGACATTTATCAGTAGGGTTGATGCTTTTATCGGTGGCTTTCGACCATTTATCAGTGAGTTGAGCCAATTTATTAGCAGTGCGCCTTTCTATTGAAAAAAACGCCGAACGACAGCATCAGCTGCAGTTCGGCGTTTTTTTATTGATGCTTATAAATGACGGTACTGTACACTTGTGATTTGGCTTTCGGATCCAAATGCTTGGCGGCACTGTTCACCGCTGCCATCGCTTCATTGAACCCGGAAGCGATGAGCATCGTTTTCGCTGGATACACGGTTGCATCGCCGGCGACAAACACGCCTTCCATACTTGCGCACATATCTGTCGAAACAGGGATTCTGCCTTTGTCGGTTTCAAGGCCCCATTCGTCATACAAGCTTTTATCGATCTGCAAACCCTCGTACACGAGGATATGATCGATCTCGAGAACCGCCCCGTCCTGGAGAAGCAATTCTTTCATATTTTCATCTCCACGCAGCTCTTCAATAGCCTGATTTTTATGGATGTGAACAGAAGAAGTCTCGACCTTTGCGACATCCTGTTCATATACCGCTTTGAACTCATCGCCGCGATTTAGGAGGTGAACCTCCTCAGCTACCCCTTCAAGGGCGAGCGACCAGTCGATCCCGACACGGTTTTGCGAAACGACGGCAACTTTTTGCCCTCGATACTGTTCCAGATTTTGAATGGTATAGTGGATCTGCTTCCCGTCATAAAATTTGCTGCCTTTTACTTCAAGCGGCTGCATTTCAAACGTGCCAAGACCTGATGCCACAATGACCGTCTTTGTATGATGCGTTTGGCCGTCATCTGTTTCCAACAATAAGGTTCCATCTTCTTTTCTCTCAATAGATGTCACCTTCACCCCTGTTACAAAAGCAGGCTGTATCATTTCCGCCTGTTCTTTCACGTTCGTAACAAGGTCTTCGCCTGTGATGCCTGGGAAGCCACCAACGTCATAGATTTTCTTTTCCGGATAGAAAAAGGAAACCTTCCCCCCGACCTGATGTTGGTACTCAATGACTTTTGTCTTTAAATCTCTCATTCCACTATAAAAAGCGGCGTATAAACCTGTTGTTCCTCCGCCAATGACCGTTACATCGTACAACTCTTCCATGGATGTGAGCTCCTTTTCTATTGGTTTCTATAAGCATTTAGATAAATTACGGGGCTGACCATCTCCACGACAACCCTATTTGAATCTCTGAAGGTGCGATGATTTTTTTCCGTTCCTATTAAAAACATAGCCCGGGCAATGCAGCTGATAGGAGCCTCTCATTGATATACCAAGCCGAAAGTTCTGCTGCCGAAAAGATCAAGGAAGGCGCTTCCTCCCCCAGCTATATCAGAGAAAAATGAAAGCAATCAACAAGGCTGGTGATCCTCTCAACCTATGTATCTATGATGTTACACTAATTGATAATGATTTTCATTATATTATCATAAACTTCCATAGAGGAACAAACCCATGTCAATAAAGGATCGTCACAAGAACCGCTATGAGGTAGAGGGTCTCTATAGAAAAAGGTGTGGCGCATCTCATTAGACAGAACAACTCGATTGGGCAGAACTCCCGACTGCGCAAGACGGTCAGTGGTACCTATTGAATGACCGGAGTTACTAGATCAATTGTCAACACCCATGGCATGACAAAGAAATGTTATGTAAATAGGATGTAAATCTTCGCGCAAACTCCGTAAAAATTGCGCGTTTTTCCTTGTCTTCTTTGTTTCGATATCGTATATTGATATCGGATTTCGATAGAGGAGGTGCTTACCTTGCTCAGGGACTTTTTCTTAGGATCCATAAAGATCCATATTCTCTATCATGCAAACATTGAACCGATCTATGGAGCATTTCTTATGGAAGAACTTGCTTCCCATGGCTACGACATCAGTCCGGGAACCCTCTATCCTACACTGAAACAACTCCATAAAGACGGATTGCTTGAGAAATATGAAGAAAAAGTAGAAGGAAAGATTAGGAAGTATTATGTCATTACGGACAAAGGCAGAGAAGTGCTTGCCGAAGGAAGAGAACAAGTCCGTGAACTGGCAGAAGAAATTTTAGGTAAAGATTGGAGGAATTTTGACGATGAATAAACCAAAAGGATCTCTTTTAGAAATATTTAAAGCATCCACAAAACTGGGACTAACATCTTTCGGTGGTCCAGTTGCTCACCTGGCTTACTTTAAGGATGAGTACATCGACAGAAAAAAATGGTTGGATGACAAAACATACGCAGACATCATCGCCCTGTGTCAATTTTTGCCGGGACCTGCAAGTAGTCAGGTCGGCATTGCAATCGGTATGCTCCGGGGAGGGTTGCTCGGCGGCATCATCTCATGGATCGGTTTCACCGCACCATCCATTATTGTTCTTGTTCTTTTTGCTCTGTTGTATCAATCGTTTGACCTCGCGGATGCGAATTTCATCCATAGCTTAAAGGTCGTAGCAGCAGCCGTTGTTCTCCATGCCTTAATTGGTCTTGGAAAGAAACTCACACCGGATCGTCCGCGAATTGCTATCGCGTTAGTGTCAGCACTTATATTACTTCTTTATCCATCCGCCTGGATGCAGTTATTGATCATACTTGCCGCTGGATTATTTGGTTGGAAAATGTTCTCAAGCATGGTAGAATCCAAAATCCAACCATTCCCTGTGACGTTTTCGAAAAAAACCGGCGTTGCTTCTCTTAGCGTATTGGTGGCTCTTCTCGCTATCTTGCCAATCCTTGCAAGAAACACTGAAAACGTACTGATCCAATTGTTCGATACATTTTTCCGTGTTGGTTCTCTCGTATTCGGCGGCGGCCATGTCGTCTTGCCAATGCTTGAGCGGGAAGTAGTGCCGACTGGATGGTTAACGGCCAATGAATTCCTTGCTGGCTATGGAATGGCACAGGCCGTTCCAGGTCCATTGTTCACGTTTTCAAGCTACCTTGGAACAATGATTGAAGGCATTGCAGGTGCTCTCGTAGCCACTGCAGGTATTTTCCTGCCATCCTTCTTGTTTTTAATAGCCGCTCTGCCATTTTTGAATGAATTAAGAAAGCGTCCAGCCTTCCAGGGCGTCCTCACAGGAGTTAACGCAAGTGTTGTCGGCATTCTTCTTGCCGCTTTTTATGACCCTGTGTTGAAAAGTTCAATCATGGAAGGAGCAGACTTCGCTCTTGCTGCCATACTTTTTGCTCTTTTACACTTCTTCAAAGTTCCAGCCTGGGCCATCGTGTTGATTGGCGTAGGAGCTGGTGCAATTTTGAATATAATGTAAAAAAATGGCGCAAAAACACCCTTTTTGCGCCTTTTTCTTTGTTTTTTGTAAAAAATTACGATCCTGATGCAGGAAGTTGATTATAATAGTCGAACTTTATCAAAACATGACAACTATGGAGGTTTTTCAATGGCTGAAGAACAAACTAGATATTCTCGCCTCGCTCAAATCACACAGCTCATTAACACAGAGCATGATTTAGGCGATGTATTAGAACACGTGGTCACAGCCATATCTGAAGAAATCATGAGGTGCGATTCTGTCGGCATTTATTTGCCTCGTGAGGATGGTACCTATCAAGGCTATGTCGGAAAACCGGCCTTGATCAATGGGATGACACTAGATATGCACATCGTAGACCCGGAATATGATCTCCTTGCTAAAGAGGTCATTGAAACAAAGAAAACCATTTACATACCTGACACATCCAAAGATGACCGACCAGACCAACGGGCCATTCAAGCATTCAAAATCAAATCTCTGCTCGTCGCTCCGATCTCATATGAAGATGAACTCTACGGCCTTGTCTTTTTGTTTGATTACGGGACGCCGATGAATTTAACAGGATCAGAAATTGAGTCGGTGAAGGCGTACGTCAACATGGCTGCTGTGGCTATTAGAAACGCAAACAATCTGACACGTAAAGAGAAATTGATCAGCGAAAAACAACTGTTGCTCAATGTTACCCGTGACCTTTCCTTATGTTCCTCTCTACAAGAAGCGCTGGACAAATGCTTCTATTATCTAGGTGAAGTCCTTGATAATCCGAATATCGGCGCCCACTTCATAGACCCCATTGCAGAACACAAGCTGAAGCCAGCGAGTCTCAGTAAAGAAAGCGAGTGGACAGAAGAAGACTGGAAGGAAACTCACCAAAAAGTCCATTTCAACCATAGAGAGGACCCCGTTTTCCAGGAAGTCATCGATACAAAGACCTCCATTCTTGTCCCGGATGTTATGAATGATCACCGCACGAACAAAGAAATCTGTGAAAAGTTTGGCATGAAAGGCTTGTATATGATTCCGCTTGTGTCGCTTGGTGAAGTGCTCGGTGCAGTTGCCATCGTAAACCTGAAACAAACCGGTCAGGTCTACTCTGACTCAGCCTGCCAATTAGCTGAATCGATTGTGGATACAACCGCACCCGTCCTTTTCAACCTCCTCTATATGGAGAAGCAGGAGATGATTATACAGGACCGCACTTCAGAGTTGATTCAGAAGAATGATGAGCTGGAAGAGGCGATTTCTGAACTAACGCAAATCAGTCGTGAGAAAGATTTGATTCTGAATTCTGCCGGGGAAGGGATTTTTGGAATCGATCTTGATGGACACATTACCTTCGCTAACCCTTCCGCGACCGAATTGTTGGGTTATGAAAGTGAGAAAGAAGTGATCGGTGCTCCTTATTCCCATGTATTTGATAATCAAAAAACGTTCTTAGAACATTACGAGCAAAAAGATGGCCATACAGACAAAGATCATTTTTTCTTTAAAAAGTGTGGAGGGACGTTCCCTGTAGAGTATGTCATTACCCCTAAACTGGAAAACGATCGTACCATCGGTTATGTGGTCACTTTTAAAGATGTAACTTCAAGAAAGCAAATGGAAGAAAAAATTAAATACCACGCCTATTATGACAGTGTCACAAATATTCCGAACCGCGTGCTGTTCCAGGACCGCCTCAATCAGGCACTTCAATATGCGGAGCTCGCAAATAAACCGGTGGCCATTCTCTTCCTTGATCTCGATCGCTTCAAGAAAATCAATGATACGTTTGGTCATAGTTTCGGAGATAAAGTTCTGCTTCATGTAGCAGAGCGTTTACAAAAGGCAGTGCCGAACGGAGCGACCGTCTCGAGACAAGGCGGTGACGAGTTCATTATCCTTCTGCCGACAATCGACCGGGAAGAAGGCGCTGTTAAATGTGCGAAAAAAATTCTAGAAGCCTTTAATGATTCATTTGTAATTGGGGATCAGGAAATTTCCATTAAAACGAGCATCGGCATCAGTCTATTCCCAGAAAACGGGGATACCGTCGAGACGTTAATCAAACATGCGGATGTTGCGATGTACAAAGCCAAAGACCTATCCGGCAACCAATATCAACTGTTTTCACCAGAAATTGAAAGCCGCACGCTTGAACAGATCCAGCTGGAGAATGACCTTTTCAAGGCGCTGCAGAAAAATGATGAATTTGAATTGTATTACCAGCCTAAATTTGATGTGCGCACAGAAAAACTCATTGGTATGGAATCACTGATCCGATGGAATCACCCACAACGGGGCACCCTCCCTCCCGGCAAATTCATTCCTCTCGCAGAGGAAACGGGTCTCATTACAAACCTGGGGGAATGGGTAATACGAGAAGCTTGTCAGCAAATGAAAAAATGGGTTTCTTCTGGATATACGGAATTGATTGTATCCGCTAATTTATCTCCTCAACAATTCAATCAACAGAACCTTGTGCGAACGGTGGCTGACATATTAAGTGAAACCGGCCTCCCTGCTAAGCACTTAGAACTTGAACTAACGGAGAATTTAATCATCCATAATACGGAGCACACATTAAGAACGATCGGACAATTGAAAGAATTCGGTGTTCAAATTTCCATTGACGATTTCGGTACAGGGTATTCTTCGCTTGGCTATTTGAAGGATTTCCCTGTCGATACTTTAAAGATTGACAAGTCCTTCATCAATGACGTCACGACAAATCAGAACAATGCGGCAATCACGAAAACCATCATCACTCTTGCTGACAGCCTTCAGCTCAATGTCATTGCTGAAGGGGTAGAAAAAGCAGACCAGGCCGCTTTTCTAGCAGAACACGGATGTCACTGGATCCAGGGGTTTTATTACAGTCATCCGTTACAAGCAGATACATTTGAAAAACAATTCTTAAAATCATTCATAAAAAGGGGATCATGATATGAAATCAGTTCGCGCTGTACTGGATTACTTTGTTGCTGGTAAGGTATCTTATATTTTTGGAATTCCGGCAGGTTCGGTAAATGCTTTCTTTGATGAACTTTACGATACGCCTTCCATCACACCAATTGTTACAAAACATGAAGGAGCCGCTTCTTATATGGCTGCTTCTTATGCTAAATACTCGAACTCCCTCGGTGTCTGTATCGGAAGCAGCGGTCCAGGAGGGACAAATCTAGTGACGGGAGCTGCAAATGCCATGCGTGAACATCTCCCTGTTCTATTCTTAACTGGAGCCGTTCCAGTCGATACTGTTGGTTTGAACGCTTCTCAAGAACTTCATGCGGACCCGCTTTACCACTCTGTGACGAAGTACAGCCAGAGAGTCGACCGTGCAGAAGATTTGCTTCCTGAAATTCACAAAGCCGTAGAGATCGCGATGACAGGAGTTCCCGGTCCCGTGCACATCGCCATGCCTATTGATGTGCAGTTGACAGACATTTTAGAACCGGCTATTCCGACATTCCCACAACGAACACCATTGCTTCCAACGGATGAGCTTGTCATGGAAACCGCTCAAAAGCTTGCATCAAGCGAAAGCGGCTATCTATTTGTAGGACAAGGGATTCGAGGAGCAGTGGATGATGTTCTTGAACTGGCCGAAACGTTGAACTGGCCGATTGTGACAACTCCACAAGCCAAAGGGTTCATTCCTGACCATCACCCTTTGAAAAAAGGAATCTTCGGTTTTGCCGGACATGAAGAGGCTTCCGACCTCATCAATAACGGAAAAGAAGAAACCGTGCTTGTGCTCGGCTCAAGCCTTGGTGAAACAGCCACAAATAACTGGAATCCAAATCTAGCGAAGAACCGGACCCTTATTCAGGTGGATTATGACGCGACTGTGTTCAATAGAAAATATCCTGTCGATCACCCTCTTCATGGAGACATCGATGTAACGGTTTCTTCTCTCATTACAGCCTTGAACGGACTGGGTGTTAAACGGTCACCTATCCCTGCTTTTGAGAATGCCGTTCCGGATGTAACAGAAGAGTACAACTCACAAAACGTCTTATGGTCATTGCAGGAAAAGCTCCCTGCGGACACTCGCTTCACCATTGACATCGGGGAGTTCATGGCATACGTCGTTCATTATATGGGAGTGAGAAGTGAAGATTCCTTTGATATCAACGTCCACTTTGGAGCGATGGGTAGTGGAATCGGAAGTGCTATTGGAGCAAAATTGGCAGACCCAGCACGTCCAACCGTAAGCATTACGGGGGATGGTTGTTTCTTCATGCACGGCATGGAACTGCTAACGGCGAAAGAATACGACATCCCCGTTCTGTTTATTGTCATGAACAACTCAAGACTCGGCATGGTCCATCATGGTCATACACTTCAATACAAACGAGCCCATGAGCGATTCGGTCAAGAAGAGGTTAACATCTCCCAAATGGCTGCATCCCTCGGCATTCCTAATGCACGTATTGAATCCATGGAAGACCTCAATGACGAACACTTATCAACGGTTCTTCACAGCGAAGGTCCTGCTGTCTTAGAGGTATCTCTCGTTGATGATAACGTCCCTCCTATGGGCGACCGGGTAAAGTTCTTGTCCTCTTTCGGAAAATAAATGTGACGGATGAACGAACTTTATAGAAAAACATTGAAACTACAAGCCACCCTCTTTATGATGAAACTATCAACATGAAGAGGGTGCCTTTTTATGAAAAAATCATTCGTGCTTATCCTTACGCTTTTGATCAGTACCTTCCTAACCGGGTGCTCGTCAGAATCCGAAGAGGAAGCCCATACCGAACACGCTCACGGGGACATTAGAGAAGAGACAGCATCTGTGACGACACTTCCATCATTCATGGACAATAAACCAGAGGAAGTGCACGACATCTACATGGCTGCTGCCCAGAATAAAGATTTGCTAGAGAACATCCCTTGCTACTGCGGATGCGGGGAGAGCGTCGGTCACCGGGACAACTATGACTGCTTCGTCCACGAAACTAAAGAAGATGGCAGCATTGTCTGGGATGACCACGGCACAAAGTGCGGCGTTTGTATGGAGATTGCTGCCCAGTCAATCCTAGACTACCAGGACGGGAAATCTATTAAAGAAATTCGTGAAAAGATCGACTCTAAGTACGAGAACGGATACGCAGAACCGACTCCAACACCATCCATATAAACTAAAAAAAGACCAGAGCTTCTGGTCTTTTTTTAGTTTACAGTGACTGTACGGCAAGCAATCCTAGGATGATCATTTTTCCTCCCTTGTTTCCATGACAGCAAAATAATTGTCTTCATTATCCGCAAAGTTAAATACCCTGCCTGACGGGAGATGGACAATTTCGCCCACCGTCATTTTTTTATTTAACAAGTCACGATGAAGTTGATCGAATTGTTCAGAGAAAAACATCAAAGAAGGTGGATCAAGGTTTAGTTCTGGAGACATTTCAGCAACGAACGCTTTATCGTGAAGGATTATGGTTGTTTCAACCCCCTCCTTAGGAGCAATCTCAATCCATTTCATCCCTTGACCGTTATTTTCTTCAGAAATGACAAGGAAACCTAATTGCTCGGTCCAAAATTTCACGGCTTCGTCCTGGTTATGGACATACAACATAATTTGACCTACTTTACTAATCACACATCCCACTCCCTCATAGTGATACTTAACTATTCGCTGTTTGGAGTGAATATCCTTCTCCCTTTAAAAGAGATCATGGAGATAGTACTTCTTAGATGGTTTCAAACTCAAATCTTCAACAACTCCTAAATGAAGATGGGCCATTCTTATGTAAAAAATAGTTTGATTGCCATGGCAACAACAGCGACGATCAGGAATCTTTGGATCCATTTGTCCCCATGCTTCACAGCGAATTTACTCCCTAGAAAAGCCCCGATACTTGTACCGATGGCAAGGGTAATTCCGTATCCCCAGTGGATTTGGTCATTAACGATAAAAACAACCAAAGCCGATAACGTGTAAACGGCAACGACAAAAACTTTAATGCTGTTAATCTTCACCAAGGACATTCCTGTTACTAACGTCAGGGCCGCGATGATGACAAAACCTACCCCAGCTTGAATAAACCCTCCATAGATTCCTATACAAAAGAAGATCAGAGCCAAATCGATTCTCTTCACCAGAGAGTCCGGACTGCTTGCACCAGACAGATTTTTGTGAGGTTTCCATATCATAATCACTAAAACGACAATCATCACGATTGATAATATCCGGTTGAATACGTCATCAGGGATATTCACCGCGATCCCGGCGCCAACGATGGAACCGATGAGGGCCGGAATGGCTAATAGGAGACTGAACTTGCCATCAAAATAACCGTCCTTGCGGTAAGAGACGATAGCCACAAGGTTCTGTGCCATCAAGGCAATCCGGTTTGTACCATTCGCTACTGCTGAAGGTAGCCCGAAGAAAATAAGGATCGGCAACGTCAACAAAGAACCCCCGCCAGCGATAACGTTAATAAAGCCTGCCCCCACCCCTACCGCTAAAATAGCGAGAAAAGATAGAATGGTCACGAACTCTCCCCTTTCCTTTTCTATAGATTATCGTGCACCTGCACGATCAATATAACCTGCAACATCATCCAAATTCGTCGTCTTTAAAACAATTCCTTCTCGATCTAAAATAATGTAAGTCGGAAAACGCGTAATCTCTTCTCCATGGGCTTGGATGGACGCTTCTTTCTTCACTTGAATATCCACCTGTGTAAGGTCGATCGCTTCATTGACCTGCATTTTTGCTACAAGATCATACATTCGTTCATATTCTGGATCCGCCTCCCCTTCTACAGGAACCTCCTCAACAAACGCCTGAAAGTGAATGTCTCCTTCTCGCTCAGGTAAAGGCAGAGAATCTTGATTACTGGTACACCCCGCGAAAATACAAGATAAAAGAATCCAGAATACGACATACGTTTTTTTCATAACCCTTCACCTCCTTTTCATTATTTCTTCATACAAAAAAATATAACATCCTTCCTCAAAAAAAGCAGAACCTCCGATTTGAGGTTCTGCTTGAATTATGCTGTAGAAGATTGATGATGCACCGCTTCTCCTAATTTCCCCTTCATCGCTTGTCTTGCCCGGTGAAGGCGTGATTTAACAGCTGCTTGGGTAATATGTAGCGTTTGTGCAATTTCCTTTTCCTGCAATTGTTGATCATAACTCAGTTGAAACACTGCGCGAAGTTTAGGAGACAACGTGCTGATCCGTTTTTTGACATCTTCTTCCAGATGACGACATTCACAAATATGTTCAACATCAGATGCCGTGTGGTCGTAAACCCCTTGAGACACCGGCACCTCCTCCATAGACAAAAGGACCGTCTTCTTTTCTTTGCGCAAAAGATCAATCGATTTACGATGGGCGATGGTGGAGAGCCACGCCCCCACCTTCCCTTCGTCACGGATCTCATCAAGCTTGTCGTATGCTTTAATAAATGTTTCCTGAAGAATATCTTCTGCCGAACAAGGGTTTTTCGTCACTTTTAAGGCTGCATAATAGACACGATGGTAATACTGCTGATACATCTCACAAAAGTCCATCTTCCTCAATCTCTCCCTTTATTCGAAGTGTTCCTTTACAAAATCCGGTGCTTCTCCTTCGCTGAAACTTAAGAGATCATAATGGTTTGAGTTGCGTTCATCAAAATAGAAAGCAACGATATAGTCCCCTGATTCTTGATTTTCCCGTCCTTGCAGCAACCGATTAATTTTGTCGTTATTACTAACTTCCAGTGGTTCCACATCTTCTTCTTTCAACTGATCAAACGCGTAATGGACGTAGTCGTGAGCAAATTCACGTTCCTCGGGCCACTTGTAAACTTCAGTACGCTCAATGTCTTCTGCTTGAATCATTATTTGTTCATACAACTCTTCCTGCTTCATCCATTCCATCGTTTTTTCAAACGTCGGGTAGAGTTGAACATGATAAGGATTCTCCCTCATACCGTCCACAGTAAACGATACGCCTGAAGACAGACCTCGGGGTGCGACCATCTGTTCATAGGATAATTGACTGATATCCTGCTTCAATGCTTCCATAAAGACTGAGATGGTTTCAGGGTCATAAAGCTCTCCCCCGCCCCGCCCTGCATTTGGATGAATCATCAACTGACCGATGTCCGAAGAGTCAAGGCCTAAGACTGGATATTGAATATTTTTGTATTCTTCCGTTTCATACACAGACTTTTTCTCTGCTTTTACGGCTTCTTCATCTACTCGATATTGACGGTAAACCTCACTTCCATCCTCCATTTGATAAACGAAAAAGAAACCGTCTTCCCCACGACTTAACGGATTGCTGACCTCAATAAGTTTTTCATGAAGCTCCAAGGAAGACTGGATGGCATCTTCCGACGTAATATATGGAATTTCCAAATCTTGATTGACAAGTTCTCGATAATTCCCGTACCCACTGCTAATGAAGATTTTTTCAACTTCACTCTTCTCCGGAACATAGGACTCGTAATTCTTCCAAAGAAGCGGAATCACGGTGATAAGGATACCCGCAGTTAAACCATACCCGACCCACCGTTTAAAATGCTTCCAATTAAATACTCTCCAAGTCTTTTCCAGCAACATGGTAGCTGCAGCAAACCCGAAGATTCCCCCGATTACATAACCTGTAACCATCCAACTGTACGAATGTTGCGAGCCCATAAAGTACATGCCACCGAAAAGGGCGAAACAGAACGTTACACCTAACGTGAAAACAGGGTTCAAGACGCTTACAGCCAGTGCGCGACCCGCAGATTCAATTGAACGCTTTCTGTATAGCCACAAGGACAACCCATAAAATGCAACAGCCAAGCAGCCATAAATCAACAAGGCTAGCATTTCAACAGGAACCATCGCTTGTTCAGGTCCATAACCTCCGTATTGTAAAAGGTCCGCGAGTGGTGAGAAATATTGAAAGGAGCTCTCCAGAATCATGTCAATTGAATACCCTTTGATGTAAGTACTAAGATGAAACGCGACCAACCCATACAAACCTGCAGGTAAGAACAAGAGGATATAAGTAAGGACCCCCTGCACCGCTGACAAACCCGTAAGTGTTCCAACAAAAACCCCTGCCATGAAAATTAGAAACGACATGGTCAAAAATATCCAAAGCCAGTAGCTGGCGTTTTGGATAGTGTAGAATTCAGTCACATCTGTTAGTCCACTTGCAATAAGAAGAATCAAATAGTTTAGTAGAATTGGCAAAAACAAGAGTATTATGCCTGAGAGAATATGATGGTTGAACATTTTCTCTCTTCTCATCGGAAAGCTATGAGCAAAATTTGCTGCTCCTTTTACATGTAGATAACGGAACAAGAATACCGCCATCAAGAGTGGCATGACGAGAAGAAACAGAAGTTGAAGCTCAAAAGCGAACACGTGACCAAATAAACCGGCATCATCGGTAATCATCGTTGGTTCTTCTCTACTCAATTCCATAAACAATTGCATAGGTACGATGAAGAACAACCCTAAAAAGTAAACGATACTGATCCATCCGACATTCCGGAAATCCTGCTTGATGATTTCTTTGTTAAACGAGGATGTTTTCGAACGCATACCCTACACCTCCCATTTCATAGATAAAGATCTCTTCCAGAGTAAGTGGAAGCCTGTCGTAAACGAGTGGGCGGTGCTTGTGTATCTCATCTGAAATGTCAGATTCACTTCCACGGACAATCAGCAACCAGACGCTGCCTCGTCTTTCTTTGTGAAGAATATCCAAATTCGTTGAGGACGGCTGGAATGAATCCTCATTGAAAGCGACCTGGATTTTATGAACATCGGCTTTCAAATCGTCCAAATCACGTTCTAGGAGAATTTCTCCTTTATGTAGGATTCCAACGTGATCACAGATATCTTCGACCTCCCTCAGATTGTGGGAAGATATCAAGACCGTCATTTCCCGTTCGGCCACATCCTGGATAATTAAATTCCGCACTTTTTGCCTCATAACAGCATCTAGACCATCAAATGGTTCATCGAGGATTAAAACATCCGGCATGGCTGACATCGACAACCAAAAAGCGACCTGCCTCTGCATTCCTTTGGAGAACTGACTGATTTTCTTCTTTTCATCCAGCTGAAAGACGTCCTTTAACTTCTCATATCGCTCTTCATTCCAATTGTCGTACATGGACCGGTGGTAATCTGCCATTTGCCTGGTCGTGTACTGAGGCAGGAAGTAAAGACTGTCAGGAATAAAAACCAACTTTTGTTTAACGGCTTCATTCTCAAACACGTCCCCTTCCAAAATATGAACCTGGCCGTTGTTTTGTTTGAGAATACCCGAAAGGATTCTCATCAATGTCGTTTTCCCTGCCCCATTGGATCCGAGCAGACCATAGATGGAACCTTTATTTACGCGGAAAGAAACACCGTTCAATATTTTCGTGCGATCGAACGATTTGTTCACTTCCTTGACCTCAATCATCCTGCTGACCCCCTTCAACTTCAGCGAGAAGAGCTGCGATCTCTTCTGATGTCATTCCTAAATAAATCGCTTCCGCAAACAGTTTTTTCAACTCTTCTCTCACTTTTTTCAACTCCTCTTTATTGTCCACTTTTCCAGAAGGATGCACGAAGCTTCCCTTCCCCTTCAACGAGTAGATGTACCCTTGCGATTCCAACTCCCGATATGCTTTTTGAATCGTATTCGGGTTGATCGTCAACTGTTGGGCAAGTTCCCTCACGGAAGGTAATTTTTCATCTTGTTTTAAAACGTCATTGATGATCAGTTGCTTCAGCTTTTCAACGAGCTGCTCGTAAATCGGCTTCCGGCTCCTGACGTCCAACTCAAACATCCAGCCACCTCCATCGGTGTATTTCATCTGTATTAACTGTATTATTACTTATAATACAGTAGTATATAGGAGAATATTCCATTTGAGAAGCCCCTTTTCACATTTTTTCCAAACCATCTTAAGCCTGATGCAGGAAACCTGACTGTTCATGAAGCGAGTATGAAATGAATACTATGGAAAGGATGACCAACAAAAAAAGGGTGATGGAGATGAAAACCTATACAGAACAAGCGAGTTTTGAGCATTTGTTCTGGTTGCAGATTCTTGGAGATCATGCGCGGTTTATCCGGGATTCTTTGTACGCGTCCGAAGAAGAATGGGTAAAGAAAGCACGGACATACGTTACCCAATGGGATGACCTTTTAAGACAAGTGCGCGAAGGTCAAGTTGAGGATATGATCGCTTTTTCAAAGAACGTTGGTGAAAAAGCACGCAAATTTCATAAGTTCAAACTGAACCTGATCGAACATTCCCTTTTTGGAAAAGTAAAGATTCATTTGAGTCCGACCTTTCTCAACCATATGGTCAATGAAGTAGAAGAATATTTGCTTGTGCTTGGATTTTTAGGTAAAGGGGAGGTCCCTCCGTTATTTCATGAACTCCACCACCACATGTTGTGGCTGATGGATGCCTCGGGGCATGCAGGGGCCATCTATTCGGAAACGGATGCTGTAGAAAAAAGATTGAAAGAAAAAAGCGAAACGTTCCGGGAGCATTTTGATCAGTTCTACATAAAAGCCGTCGAGATGAAAGGATATTTAAGAACAAACCAGCACTCCTTCCCAGCCCTGAAACGGTTTAACAACGAAGTGGAACTGGAGATGAAGATCTTCCGTACGTTTTTAAAAGAATTAGAAGAAATGGAAATGAACGAAGTCGTTCTCGGAACTTTTTCCACACTCATGGCTGATCATATGGCTAGAGAAGAATGTTACTACCTATACAAATTAGCAGAAACCACGAATGGGGAGTATCCCACATGCAGCCCCACCAAACCAAGGGTGGAGTGAATCACCAAATTACCAAATACTGTATGACCTGGTACGCCAGTAAATGGTAAAAAGCCGCAGGACCTGAATGGGTGCCTGCGGCTTTTTTTATTTGGGAAGGTCGTTGTTTGGCAGCGGGAAGAATTCACGGATGTAGCTGTAATCTCCGGCCATTCGTCCGACAGGTTTCAGTTTGTGTGGATTTACTTTGTCTGTTTCTTCGTAAACGTCATCCTTGATGTGGTATCCAACCAACTTTCCTAACACCAGGTGTCCTTCACCGATTTGGATGATTCGATCGAGCTCGCATTCCATGTGAACCGGGGAATTTTTCACTCTTGGTACGTGAACGAAATCTCCACTTTCTACTTCAGTCCCCGCCTCTTCGAACTCATCGACATCAGGACCATATGTTTTGCTGCTTTCATGCATCTGATTAGCCAAGGGTTCAGAAACGACATTGATAATAAACTGCTCCGTTTCTTTAATGTTTCTTAACGTGTCTTTTTCCTTTTTCGCACCTCCTACCGAAAAACAAAGCGTAATCGGACTCATGGATGCCACGGTAAAAAAACTGAATGGAGCCAAATTACGTGTGCCGTCCTGGCTTAAGGTTGATACCCAGGCAATCGGACGCGGCACGACAGCCCCTTTGATTAACTTGCTCATGGAATGGTCTTGAAAATTCTCTTTACTAATCCTCATCGGATCCCTCCTCTAGCTTTCATCTAGTGTACACCTTCTCCCCTCGAGACTCACACCTCTCATTCCATCCGTGATGGGTTTAACATTTTATGTAAAGGGAATATATGGGTATCTTACACAGTCTGTCGAAAGGGGAACTTTCATTGGGAGATTTATGGAATAGTATTAAAGAAGGGATCACCACTGTTTCCGACTTTTTATGGACGTATCCATTGTCGATCATTTTAATTGTGGGTGGGATCTTCCTCACCATTCGAATCAAGTTTTTTCAATTCCGCTTTTTTGGACACGTTCTACACCAAACCATTGGACAAATTTTCAAGAAAACGAAAAAGAAAGGAACCATAACCCCCTTCCAAGCTTTCACTTCAGCATTAGCCTCGACCGCAGGGGCAACGAATATCGTTGGGGTCCCTGTCGCTATTTCTTTAGGTGGTCCGGGTGCTCTATTCTGGATGTGGGTTGTTGCTTTGATTGGAATGGCCACAAAGTACAGTGAAATCTTATTAGGCATGAAATACAGGGAAAAGAATGAGAAAAACATTTGGGTCGGCGGACCGCAATACTACATAAAAAAGGCCCTGGGATGGAAATGGGTCTCTACCGCCTTCGCCTTTTTCTTAATGATTGAATTAATCCCAAGTACAATGGTGCAATCAAACTCCATCGCCACTCAGACGGAAGGGGCATTCGGGTGGCCGGTTGAAATGACAGGTCTCATTATGTGTGCCGCCATCGCCATCGTCGTTTTCGGTGGAATCAAGCGTATTGCCAAGGTCACAGATAAGATGGTCCCCGGCATGGTGCTTATTTATCTCGGTGTTTGTTTGTATGTTATTTTTGCCAACATCGATCAAATCCCTTATGTATTTGGATTGATTTTCACACACGCGTTTACACCGATTTCTGCCACTGGTGGTTTTGCCGGTGCTGCCGTTGCCCAGGCGTTAAGATGGGGGATTGCACGTGGCCTCTATTCTAATGAAGCAGGTCTTGGTACAGCTTCAATTGCCCACGCGGCAGCTAAAACAGATCACCCTTCCCGCCAAGCATTATGGGGAATCTTCAGCGTTTTCGTTGATACGATCGTCATTTGTACTGTCTCCGGTTTAACGGTCCTCGTCACCGGAGCATGGCAGGAAGTCGGTGGAAGCGACGCATCGAATATGATCAACGTTGCCATCGGTACTGAATTTGGTGATGCGTTCGGTGGCAGCTTCATCACGGTTTTTTTACTCTTTTTCGTCATTACGACGATTGGCGTTCTCGTCTTTTATGGGGAAAAACAAGCAGAATATCTGTTCAGCTTACGCGCGGCCAAAATAATGCGGATCGTCTACATTGCCGCTGTATTCGTAGGAGCCATTGGAGGACTGCAATTCGTCTGGCAGTTCCTCGACTTGATTTTAGCTTTCGTTCTTCTGACAAACATCATTCCTTTATTGTTCCTGCATAAGGAAATCGCTGCGTTGACAGATGACTATGTTAATCGCGTGTTCAAAAAGCGCACGAAGAAAAGGCAAGTCCAATTGTTTCATGAGGAAGAGGATGCGAGTTAAGTTATGCCAATCCGATTATAAAAGGAGATTCCCGTTTAGGAATCTCCTTTATCTTTTTCCCATTTCCCCTCTTTGATCAATTGCTCTTTAAGTACGTTGAATAAATTGTCATGAACACGCGCATAGGGAGTTCCATTCGCCTTTGTCCGCTCTGGGTGCTTAGAAGAATGCTCAATGGTCGTTACATGATGGGGCTTTTTTCCTTCTTTCACATTCAGCACATAGAGTTGAATCGTATGTTCATCCCGTTGATGAATATTCATTTCCATGCCATAAATCATTTGATTGCTCATCGCTCTCTCCCCTTTTCTTATATAGCCACACTCCTACATTCGTACGTCCCAGTGTAAAAAAAGTTACAAAAAAACAAGCACCTGAGAGGTGCTTGTTTAAAAGGTTTATCTAAGGAAAACGTGGTCACCGATAACTGTGGTTACTTCTTTGCTGCTCAAATAATCACTTTGAGCTTTATCTGGGTTGTAGAAAAAAAGAGACTCACGGTCATACCCCTGATAAGCAATGGCCTCATTGACCGCACGTTTTGACTCAGCGCTTGCCGGCTGATTGATCGTACCATTCAAAACGGGAGAAAACTGAATGCCATCATAAATTACGCCATATAAGGAGTCTGGGAAAAGGTCACTTTCTACACGATTCAAAACAACTGTAGCAACTGCAACTTTACCCGCGTAGCTTTCACCCTTCGCCTCTGCTTCTACTAGTCGAGCTAGTAGATCTTTTTCAGATTCGCTAAGAGCAACAGGAAGTTGAAGCTGCTCTCCAGGGTAAATTTGTGCATCCTTTTTATTGTTCATGGCTTGTACTTGTTGCGTAGAAACGCCATGTTTCATAGCAATTTTATAGATAGAATCGCCCTTCTGGACGGTATGAGTATCGGCATTGGCAAAACTCTCGACAGGAAAGGAGAAAGCAAGTAAACTAACGGCTGCAATTCCTGTAAAAAAGAACTTTTTAAACATTAAGAATCTACCTCCTCGTCAGGTTCTCTAATAAGGTAACACAGGAGGTAGAACGGTTTCATTATTAATTCTTTCCATCGTTTCCATGGAAATTATTTAAGCATAAGAAAAGGCCCCAAGGAGCCACTTCTTATGCTTTTTTCCAATCTACATTCAAGGTGATCCCTGCTGCTTTCAACGTTGTGAAAACAGGACAGCGCTGATCAACGGTTTCCTGGAGTTCATCGATACGTTCTTGGGATTCCGAAGTTTCTACATCCGCTCTAATGTTTACCGTATCAAAGTAAGGCTTCACATCAGCCGTACCCATCAACCCGCGCATATCCAGCGTTCCGTTAATATCAAAGGAGATGCTTTGAAGATCAAACTTCATTTCTTTTGCCACCATATTCGCAATTACCGTTTCACAGCCTGCAAGGGAACCTAACATGGCTGCAAGTGGGTCTGCACCTTCGTCTGTCCCGCCCATTTGCTTCGGTTCATCAATCGTCAATGAATGCTTGCCAGCCTCAATTTCCGATTTCATCCCTTGGGACTTACTCGAAATGGATACTTTATGTTCTGACATGTCTGATTCCTCCTTGTTCGTTATACAGGCACTTTTCACCCTGTTCGTATCATTCAAACCTTATTGACCCCGTATTGTAATCTGTCTTACATAAAAAGCAGAGTTCTTCTATATCCCCCAAACGTGTGCTATCGTCTAAAGGGAGATCATTTAGGGTAAATTGTTAATGAAACGTTGTTATTATTAGCTAAAGTAGGTGTTTTTTATGCTTGATACGCACGCAAGGAGGTTCGTCCAACCATCCATTGAACGGACAGCTTCATACTTTTTAAAAAAAGGCCGGACAGCCAACGAGATTACAGTGCTCGCTTTGTTCGTCGGCCTTTCCACAAGCGTACTCTATGTTTTGGGCTTTCCCATCTTAGCAGTGGTGTTTTTGTGGCTTTCCGGATTTTTAGATGCCGTGGATGGGACAATGGCAAGAAATACAAAAACCTCCCCCTTCGGAACCGTGATGGATATCACTTTCGATCGAGTCGTCGAAATCGGGATGATCGTCGCCATTGCATTCGTACATCCAGAGGTACTATGGCCGCTTCTCCTTCTTAGCGTTTCCATTATCCTTTCCATGACCATCTTTTTAGTTGTAGGAGCCGTGTCTGAGAAGGCAGGAATCAAATCCTTTTACTATCAGGCTGGACTTGCGGAGCGAACAGAAGGCTTCGTTCTCTTCAGTATCATGCTCTTATTTCCTTCCTTTCTACTCTGGTCCACGCTGTTATTCTTTGCTGTCGAATTGTTTACGGGGATCCAACGGTTCATGGAAGCAAAACGGATATTAAACTAAAACCCACCCCGGCTTAGACGTTAAGCCAAGGTGGGTTTTTCTTTTTTATGTGACAGCTACTCATTTTGTTTTCTTTTCGCTCCCTACAAACCTTGTCCTTCATCCAAAAAAGAGGACGCGAAGTTAAACGTCCAGAGTCGCCTCTCCTACTCTTTTCACACCACGAATATTTGAAAAATCTTCGACAAGCTTTGAAAGGGCACGATCTTTTTCTTTTGCTTCAATCATGAAGTCTACGGGGGTGTTGAGAGCTTTCAATTCTTTCAAAAGAGGACGAATAAAATCCGCATCCACAAAGTCCGCATGACTTCTGAATGCTTTTTCCGACTTTGGCGATGAGATATGAATCTTTGGTGGCAGGCCTAGTCTGTCCCACGTTTTATAGAAGCGTGGCAGGATTTCAGACAATGGTTCATCTTCCGTGTGATTGGCCATGTAATGATGATAATCGAACATCATCGGGATCTCCTCTTTTTCACACACATCAAGAGTTTCCGTTGTCGTATAGGTTTTATCATCATTTTCAAGCGTCATCTGTTTCTTAATGGGGTCCGGCAATTTCTTTATATTTTCATGAAAGCGAGCAACCGCTGCTTTTTTATCTCCATACGCTCCTCCCACATGCAAATTGATATGAGATTCATTATGAAGCCCCATCGCTTCAAGCATCGCATAGTGGTATTCCATATCTTGAACTGCATTGTCTGTTACATGGGGACGGTCACTTGTAAAAAGTGTGAACTGGTTTGGATGAAAACTCGTCCTCATTTGGTGTGCCCGCACTAATTCACCAATCTCTTCAAAAAGATGGCGAAATGGGGTGATGTAATCCCACTCTACCTCATCATGAGTCGCGAGCGGAATCAACGACGAAGAAAAACGATACAAATGGATTTCCCTCGCGATGTTGTAATGGATGATGCGGCGTGTACGCTGCAAGTTCATTTCTGCAATTTTGTGAAGCTGCTCCAGAGCTTCCTCATGCCCTAATTTCTTATATCGTGCAAACGTCATCGTTTTTGCCGGAGTCGCTTCCCATAAATCCAGCGCATGCGACACGTAACCGAACCGAATGATCATACAAAAGCTCCTTTACCGAAAAAAATGGATACCATTATGTTCCCCATATCTGACGGGAATAACATGGGGGTGGGTTTGTGATTGTCTGAGTGTTCTTCAGGGCATTGCTCATGGTCTTTGGGGCGACTCTGTCATTCATCCATAAAAAAAGACTGCCATTAAAGGCAGTCTTTTTCTATCTATTATCGTACGTTCATTTCAGATGGTTTCGGACCTTTGCGCTCCCCGCGGTCCAGTTTGTTGATAGCAGCCATGTCCTCAGCTGTCAGAGCAAAATCAAACACGTCGAAGTTTTCTTCGATGCGGTGTGGAGTGACAGATTTCGGAATGACGACGGTGTCGTTTTGCAAATGCCAGCGGATGATCACTTGCGCAGGTGTTTTGCCGTGTTTTTCAGCAATGGACTGGATGGTATCGTTTTTCAATACTTCTCCACCTTGCATCAAAGGACTCCACGCTTCAAGCAGAATGCCATTGTCGCGGCAGAAGTCTTTCAGCTCGTTTTGTGCCAAGAACGGGTGACACTCGACCTGGTTGACAGCCGGCTTCACTTCACACTCATCAAGCAGACGCTGCAAGTGGTCGATATCAAAGTTACATACGCCGATGGCTTTGACTTTTCCGTCTTTTTTCAGCTGTTCAAGCGCTTTATATGTTTCTACGTATTCATCAAATTCTGGTGTCGGCCAGTGAATCAAATAAAGGTCCACATAGTCTAACCCTAGTTTATCAAGACTCGTTTCAAAAGCCTTCAATGTATTTTCGTATCCTTGGTCTGTGTTCCAGACCTTTGTCGTAATGAACAATTCGTCACGAGCTACACCACTCTGGCGGATCGCTTCGCCGACCTGTTTTTCGTTTCCATAAATGGCAGCCGTATCAATGGAGCGGTAGCCTGTTTCAATCGCTTTTTTAACGGCTGGTACTGCGTCTTCTTCCTCGACTTGCCAAACACCAAAGCCTAGTTGAGGCATTTCGATGGTGCTATGTAGCGTAACTGTTTTCATTGATCATTCTCCTTTTCCAATGAGAGTTTTACATCGGTAAGTGTAGCATAGCAGGTCCCCACAAGCTTTTATTTTGCTCATGGACGAGAAAAAAACTCCCCGCTTCAACGAGGAGTTACTTTTCAAAGTGAATGGTCCAATTCGACCCTGTCCGAATGTTGTAGGCCCTTGCGAAAGATCCCTGGTTAATCGCAACAGCTAAGTTATCGAGACTGTTCACATAAACGAGCGGTTCACCTTTATGAGTATCTGCGAACGAGCGCCCGAAGGTCATAGAATTATAATAGACTTCATCTCCGTTATGCAAAATGGATACATTCAGCGTATCTCCATAATCGATGCCCATTTCCTTGAAAAGGTCTCGCGGTATGTTCGTCCAGAGGTTACCGAAACGGATATCGAGAATATCAATGATGCCTGAGACGGTAGATTCGTTAACAGTAGGATCTTTCACAGAAATCCGTTCAACCGAGTTTGTATCAAGCGCAGGGCCGACTTCTTCAAAAGTGATAACCCCGGCAGCTAAACGCGCCCCTGTATAAGCATAAACATCGCGTCCATGAAACGTGTAGGATTCTCCGGAACGAGGCAGGCGGTTCACTTTTTCATCAATCTCCCGCACTTCCACAATTCCTTCCGTTCGTGCAATGTGGGTCAATGTTCCGTTGTCAGGGGTGATCACATAGTGACCGGAACCTGTCTTTACCCCGATACTTTTGCGAGTCGAACCTACTCCAGGATCAACGACAGATACGAATACTGTCCCTTCTGTCCAGTAAGCCATCGTCTGCCATAGACGGTAGGATCCTTCCCAGATATTGAAAGGGGGGATGTCATGTGTCAAATCGAAGATCGACAATTCATGATCGACCGAATGGGCCACCCCATGCATGGCACTTACAGCTCCATCGCTGATTCCGAAATCTGATTGCAAAACTAATGCTCTTGTCATCGTACCCCCACCTTTTTTTCATTAAATAATGAATATTCTAACACATAAAAAAGCAAATAGAAAAAGTACCAGCACAAACTTAAGGTTTCGCTGGTACTTTTGGATAAACCGTAATCATCCGGTACATGTAGGAGACGAAAATCGCCATAAAGATAAGAGCACTGATGGCGTTCGGTACGGTCATATATTTTAAAAGTACGCTTAAAATTAAAGGCAGCGTACATGCATAGGCGGTCAACTTCCACAACTGCTGGTACGTTAGCTTACGGGAAAGAGCTTTTCTCATAAGCAGGCTTCCACCAGCAAGAATCGATACTCCCACAAGGATAAGAAAAACGATTAACAAAGGGTAGAATACGAGGAACTGCGCCATATACATCCCCCGTGACACCTCTGTCAGGTTCGTTTCTAAATACAAGATTGATGTGATCATGTCCGGTAAAAAGAGCAGCAGCAACAAAACGAACAAGTAACCGATCGTATGGGTGATGCCTTTCCGGTTCAAATGGAACATCGCTTCTTTTTTCGGCAAACGCAAGCTGTTGAAAAGTGAATCAAAAAACCCCATGGTCTTCTCCTGCCTTATTCAGCGTATATAGCTAATTCTTCTTCGATTTTCGTACGGATTTTCTGCAATGCTTCTTCGGGTGATTTTCCAAAAACCCGTTGGTTATTGACAAGTGCGTATGGGCGGAGGGCACACATGCCGCAGAAGGATAAGCATTCACTAATGAGTACCGCCACTTCCGGGTATTCGGATTCGATAATACTTTCGATATCCATTTCATTGATTAAGTTTCCATCACAAACTTCAACAACGACAATTCCCATGGTGCTTCCTCCTTTCTAAGGTGTTCATTCTATTTATATACCTAAAATCGTGCGTGCATCCTTTTCATCCTGGTGCATTTGTTGTATCAAGGCATCCATCCCGTCGAAATTCTCTTCATCGCGCATGTGACGCAGGAATTGGACGGTTACTTTCTGGTCGTACAAGTCACCGGAAAAATCGAGCAGATAAGCTTCCACTTTGTAAGAATCTCCGTTGACCGTTGGACGATAGCCAGCACTGATCAACGTGTAATAGTATTCTGGTGCTTCCTGAACTTTTTTCACAAGGCCAAGGTAGACGCCTGGTTTCACCTTGACATATTCTTGAATACCTCCGACGTTCAATGTCGGAAAGCCTAATTTCCGTCCAAGCTGTTCTCCTTTTTCTACGATCCCTGTGATTTCAAAAGGTCGTCCGAGCATCGCCTGAGCAGCTTCCATGCGCCCTTTTGTCACATGGTTGCGGATATCTGTACTGCTCACTTTTCTGTCATGAAGCTGGACACCCGGAACGATGGAAACATCGGCTCCGATTTGCTGACAAAGTTCTGCCAGTCCTTCAGCATCCGACCCTCTCCCTTTGCCAAACCGGAAGTCTTCACCCACAATGACATGACGAACATTCAGACGGTTCAAGTGCTGAAGCACAAATTCTTCAGGAGATGTCTTTGCATATTCTTTTGTGAAATGGACGTGATAATATCGATCGACACCGAACTGTTCCAATCGGGTTTGGCGATCTTCAATCTTCGATAGTGAATATTTAAATGACTCATCGCCTCTCAGCACCCATTTCGGGTGATCAGAAAAACCGTACACAGCGATTTTATCTTCCTCTGTTGCGAGTCTTTCTGCCTCTTGCAGGAGAGACTGATGCCCTAAATGCACACCATCCATTTTGCCGATGATTAATACGACGGGCTCTGAGTTGTGAGGCGGTTGTCCTTGTACTTCAATCATTTCCATTTGCAAAGCATCCCCTTCAACCTGTTGATTAAACCTATTAATTATATAACATCCATTCTTATTTAATCAACCTTTATCACTTTTTGCAATCATTCTGCCCCTTTATTTGTTATGATGAACAAAAAAAGGAGCGGGTAGTCGATGATTGAAAAAGCGAAAGCGTTCGCAGCCAAAGCCCATCAAGGACAAAAGCGGAAGAACTCTTCAGAAGACTATATCATCCACCCCACCCGGGTTGCTGAGCTCTTACGACAATCAGGATTCCGGAAAGAACTGATCTGTGCTGGCTACCTTCACGATGTGGTCGAAGATACCCCCTACACATCCATCGATATTGAGCACGCTTTTGGTGAAGATGTCAGCCGTCTTGTAGCCGCTCACACGGAAGATAAAAGCAAGTCTTGGAAAGAACGAAAACAACACACCATCGACACCGTCAGGAAAGGATCGTTTGATGTGAAAGCGTTGATTATCGCCGACAAGCTGGACAACTTACGCTCATTGTCTAAAGACATCGATACCTACGGGGACGAGGTGTGGAAAAGCTTTAACGCAGGGGCCCATGCTCAGAAATGGTACAACCAATCCCTCGTTGAGGTGATGACAAACGGACTGAATCCTGAAGAGGTGCCCGCGTACTTTGATGAGTACAAACAATTAGTTGAACAAACGTTTGATTAAAAAAACATCCAGCCTCGAGAGCAGAGGCTGGATGTTTTTTTATTGAGCGACCGAAGGGAAAAAGGTTTCTATGATTTTTTCATCCGAGTGAGGAATCTCTTCTCCTTTGACGATTTGCGAATTGTTAATACAACCACTCGTCAAAAGAATAATGTCTCCTCCCTCTCCTAACTGCATGGATTTACGAACGCCTTCTTCCCTCGTCAATGTCGGATGGATGTTTGGAGCGATAGGATCGACAAAGCCTGTCATCACTTGATCTACGATGGTTTGCGGGTCATGATAGCCAGGATGATCGACCGTGACAATGACTTCATCCGCTTTCCCCTCAATCGCTTTCGCCATTTTCGGCATCTTATTGAAATCCCGGATACCAATACCTGCAATCATGACGATTAAACGTCTGTGATCCAGCTTCTTAACCTCTTCCAACAATCGGTTCAACGCTACAGGAGTATGCGCATAATCCAAAATCACCTTTTGATTTAACGGCGTGTCTATAACCTGGAACCTTCCTTCCGGGCCTTCAAGGTTTGAAAGCACGTCCAACACTTCCCCTAAAGAATAGTTCAGATGGAAAGCTGTAGCGATCGCAGCCAATACATTCGCAACATTGTACGTGCCATAGACGGGTACGAAGACTTTTTTCGTCTCGCCTTTATAAATAAAGTCAAACAGTGACCCGTTTTCCATGACTTCAATGTTTTCTGCTGATAAATCAGCCTCTGGATGACCTTCGATACTGTAAGTCAAAAGACCATCCTTCCCAAGCGCTAACAGTTCAGCAGCCATTCCTTCATCATCAATATTGACAACCCGGTGGTTCGCCTGTTTGAACAGACGCATTTTACACTCTCTGTAATGATCGATGGTCCGGTGGTATTCCAAGTGTTCTTCAGAGAAGTTCGTATGGACAGCAACGTCATACTGAATTCCCTCTACGCGACACTGATCGAGAGCAATCGAGGAAACTTCCATAACCGCCCCTTCATCATCCAAGTTTCTGAGATCGCGGAAGATCCGGTGCAAATCCAAAGATTCCGGCGTTGTCGGGGTGCTTTTTTTATATTGTAACTTACGCTTTGAAGACCAGATCCCTGTCGTACCGATTGAACCAGTAGGAAGACCAAGCAAAGTCATTAACGACCTGATATAAGCCGTGACCGTCGTCTTGCCGTTCGTTCCGGTTACTCCGATGGTTTTGAGCTCTTCATCAGCCAATCCGAAAAAGTCCTTTGAAAAAACAGCCATCGCCGAACGTACATGATCTACGAGTAGGAAGGTTGTACGATCATACGTTTTTGAGAGGTCTTCCATTGCCTCTTGATCACTTCCGATAATCGTCGTCGCTCCAAGGCCGATGGCTTCTTCCATATACTCATGGCCGTCAAAGTTTTCCCCTTTCAAACAAAAAAATGCGGCTTGAGGTTCGACCCTTTTCGAATGAAAAGCAAGCGTTCGAACCTCCTGCTGCGGGGGACCGTATCTATGCTTCATATGAAGTTTTTTCATTTCATCAAATTGTATCTTCATAGCCATTATCCTCACTCTTTATATATGGTTTATCGTCGTCTTTTCATAGTAAAAGTATGTATGCATGGCAAGTGGTTTTGACGGAAACAAAGCCACTTTTTACCGTACGATCATGAGGTACTTTTCCCTTTAGACACCTCCTCACAAACACAAAAGCCATACACAAAACAAAAAAGGGCCACTTAGCCTATGCTTCTTCCATAAAAACCCACACCAGGTCATCCAGTATTTGGATGACCTGGTGTGGGTTTTATTTCTATATCGGTCACTCGTCTTTCATGAGGAGGATGGTCAGGCTGATAAGGGTAACAAGAATAGTTGCGCCCATATCGGCTAGAATAGCGAACCAAAGCGTGAGCCATCCTGGAATGGTGAGGAGAAGGGCCAATACCTTCAAACCAAGAGCAATCCCAATGTTCCATTTGACGACCGCATTCACCCGTTTAGCGATTCTGAATGCGTTTGGCAGTTTGCCAAGGTGGTCCTGCATAAGAACGATATCAGCCGTTTCAATCGCACTGTCCGTTCCTTTCCCCATTGCGATCCCTAAGTCAGCCATCGCCAGAGCTGGAGCATCGTTAATTCCATCTCCAATCATGGCAAGTTTAGATCCTCTTTTTAATTCTTCCACTTTTTCTACTTTTTGGTCCGGCAACAACTGTGTATGGATATCGGTAACACCGATCTCTTCAGCTACTTTTCCAGCTGTCTTTTCATGGTCTCCGGTCAGCATGATGGTGTGTTTGACACCTAAAGAATGAAGGCGTTTGATTAGCGTACGGCTTTCCTTCCGTACTTCATCCGCTACTCCGAACATCCCAAGTACTCCTACTTCATCAGAAACGATGACAAGAGTAAATCCATCTTCTTTAAAACGTGTGATGTCTGCTTTAACAGCCTCTGAGAGCGTTAAATGGCTCAGGGTTTGTTCGCTCCCCACATAGTAGGTCTTACCTTCAATGACCGACCGGACGCCTTTTCCAGGAATCGTATCCACAGAGGAAGGTTCCAAAACACTCGCTTGTTGCACACGTTCATCCTGTAAGATCGCTGTAGCAATTGGATGAGAGGAATGCCTCTCAACAGTATGAGCCACAGTGAAAAAGCGTTTATCTTCATAAACATTCACCGCATGAACTTTCGGTTCTCCCTTTGTCAGTGTCCCAGTCTTATCAAAAGCAATGCTCTCAATTTTCCCGAGCTGTTCAAGGAAAGCTCCGCCTTTAACGAGGATGCCATTCCGTGCATTTTTTGTAATGCCTGACAGAATGGCAATGGGGGATGACAAGATCAATGCACAAGGGCAGCCGACGATGAGAACCGCCAAGCCCTGATACAATGATTCTCCCCAAGAAGCAGAGAAAAACAAGGGAGGAGTGATCATAACAAACCCCGAGATCACCATGATCAACGGTGTATAATATTTAGCAAATCGGTTGATGAAGAGTTCTGTCGGTGTCTTCCTCTCCTGCGCTTCTTCAACTAACTGAAGAATTTTAGCGAGAGAAGAGTCGTTGTAAGCTTTCGTGATTTCAACTTTCAGTAACCCTTCATTATTGATACTTCCTCCGAAAAGATTTTCACCTGGCTTTTTGTCTACAGGAAAGGATTCCCCTGTAATCGCTGCTTCATTCACAGAACTGTATCCAGCGACAACCACTCCGTCGGATGGGATTTTCTCACCTGCTTTGACGTAGACTAAATCCCCCTCTTGTAACTCTTCAATGCCAACAATTTCTTCCATCCCATCATCGAGAAGTCGTGTGGCTTGTTTGGGGGCGACCTTCAATAATTGCCCCATTGAACGCCGTGCCTTTTCCATCCCAAGGCCTTCCAAGTATTCATTTAACCCGAAAAGAATGGCTACAAGCGTTGCTTCTTTCCATTCGCCGATAGCTACAGCGCCAACGAGAGCAATAGTCATCAGCGTATCAATGTTGAATTTCAACCGAGTTAAATTTTTCACGCCCTTCCAGAATGTCTGATATCCACTAATGGTGATGGCGGCCAAATACAGGATAATCATGACGAAAGGAGCAACGCTTCCTTCCAGTAAAAAGGTTGCTCCGAAAATGAGTGAAGATATAATGATGAGCTGCTTCATATTCGCGCCGTGACTATGATTGTGAGAAGCTTCTTCATCCACAAGAGAAGCACCGTCAGACTTCAGAATCCGGCGTACTTTCTCCATATCAACGCCGTCTTGAACTCTCAACTTACTGGATGAAAACTGAAGCTCAGAATCTTCCCCGTGATTGAGCTTCCGGATCTCCTCTTCCATCTCTGCTGCGCAATTCGCGCATGATAAACCTTGCAGTTTGTATTCCTTCATTCTCTTTATCCCCTTTAATGGTGAAGAGCGTGATTGATGGTTTGTTGCAATAGGTCGATGACGTGCTCATCATCGTGGGAATAAAATAAAGTCGTACCCGCCCTTCGATACTTCACCAAGCGTAGATTCTTCAAAAACCGCAGCTGGTGAGAAACGGTCGATTGGCGAAGTTCTAATGTATCGGCAATTTGATTGACGGACATTTCTTGTTCACATAGTAAATGTAAGATTCTGATACGAGTAGGGTCCGACAACGCCTTGAATGTTTGGGAAACAACAAACAATGTCTCTTCATCCAATTGATTGACGCGACTTTTCTTCTGATCTTCTGGTTTATTTTTATCTTCACTCATGATATCGACACCTTCCTTATATGCGCATATATTCATATATACAATTATCGTATGCACCACATTCCATTTTGTCAATGTGCGCACGCCTATGTTTGATCCATGTCAAAACGGGAAATTCAATCTATGTGCGACAAAGCAGAATGTTTGTCACTATTTGATTTCACATACTAAAATAACGATTACTATCAAAGGAGGAGTACAATCATGTCTAAAAAAGTACTGATGGTCGTAACGAATCACGACAAAATTACAGACGAGCAACCGACAGGAATTTGGTTATCTGAATTCGGCGAAGCATACAACGAGTTTCAAAAGCACGGCTATGAAGTGACGGTAGCAAGCCCGGAAGGTGGCCGCGCCCCTGTCGACCCAGGTAGTGTCAGCGAAGATGAACCACAAGAGATTCTTGATACAAAACCACACTTGGAAAATACAACACCCATTGCAGACGTAGAAGCTGAAAACTACGATGCCATTTTCCTACCGGGCGGTCACGGAACCATGTTCGATTTTCCGGAAAATGAAAAACTGCAAAAACTGCTGCGTAACTTCTATGAAGCTGATAAAACTGTTGCCGCCGTCTGCCACGGTCCTGCAGGCCTTGTCGGGGCGACGTTGTCTAACGGTGAACCGTTGGTCAAAGGAAAACGCGTCAACGCATTCACTGACGCAGAAGAAGTGGAAACGACGCTCGATCAACACATGCCATTCCTGCTTGAAAGCAAGCTGAATGAGCTGGGAGCAACATTCGTGAGTGGGCCAAACTGGTCCGAGCATTTTGAAGTGGACGGCCACCTGATTACCGGTCAAAATCCACAATCCACCGAAGCTGTCGCCAAAGAAGTCGTCAAACAACTAAACTAATATGTAAAGGGTCCTGTATTGCAGGACCCTTTTTTCATCATTCATCGTCGTCTTTCCAACGGCCAAACAAATATGCGTACAGCTTTTGGGATACACATACAAATGAAACGAGCCAGAGAATCAACAGGCCGATGACGATCCACCCTTTGATCCACGTCAATCCAGTAATAATAGTATAAGTCGCTGTTCCAAATAATAATAAGGTTACAGTCGCATGCAACACAAAGGATGACAGGATCTTGAAGCTATTGCTGATCCAGGCAGGCATATAAAATCACCTCCTGCTCTACTTTATGTGATAGATTCAAATTAGCTTGTACTCTTTGGTATATTATTCCTAAACAGATGCGTGACGGACATTTAATAGAAATGATTATGTTAAAATGGGGTCGAGTTTGCAGCAGAGGAGAATGAACGTGGAAAAGAAACTGGATCACATCGGAGTTGCTGTCCGCAATATTGAAGACAGCATTACCTTTTATACCAACATCCTTGGCGGAACATTAATAGACCGCTACCGTAGTGAAGCAAAAGGAGTAGAAAGTGAAATTGCTATCATCGATATCAAAGGCGATCGTACTGAATTATTGATGCCGACGAATAACACAACTTCCCCCATCGCTCGCTTCATTAAGCAAAAAGGAAAAGGGGTTCACCACATCGCGTATGATGTCGGAGATTTGGATCAAGCACTGAAAGAATTAGAGGCACGAGGCATCCGGACCTTGGAATGGTCGTTACGGACAAACAAACACGGGCGTCGCCTCATTTACTTAAATCCAGCTGATACAGAAGGAACGATCATTGAATACTGCGATTACCCTGACCAGAAGTAAGACACAGGAGTAGGAAGTCATCCCAAAGGACAGCTCTTTCTAATTCATCGGCATTATCGAAAAAGAAAACGAAAAATCCTTGCCGTCTCGTTGTACGGCAAGGATTTTTTTAGCTATTTACTTTGATCCAAGAGCTTCCGCCACATCATAATCAGCAGGATCAAGCTCCGTTTCTTTTCCAAGGACGAGACGGGCAAGCTCTGCTCCAAGGTAAGGTCCAGACGTAAGCCCTGAAGCGCCTAAACCGTTAGCGACATATAAGTTGGACCACTCAGGAATCCCACCAAAAACAGGCAGGGACCCAGGCGTGAACGGCCGAAAGCCGACACGTGTTTCAGCAAAAGTGCTGTCATGAAGCCCCGGTGCCACTTCAAGCGCTTTATCAAACACATAATGCAGACCACCTACGGTAGAACGACCATCGAAACCTGCATCTGTTTCATGTGTAGCACCAATAACAACACGGCCGCCCCCGAAGGAAAGCATGTACTGATTGTTCGGCGGCATAATGACAGGCCAGTTTTCGGTTTCCGTATCCGGCAGGTCCAGATGAACGATTTGTGCTTTTTGTGGGTGCACAAGAAAATCAATGCCGAGTGGCTGAAGAATCGGTTTGGCCCATGCACCAGCCGTCACAATGACTTCATCTGCTTCATGACGGATTCCGTCTACTTCCACTGCGGTAACCTTCTTTCCTTCATGAATAAGGCTAGCATCTCCATGCACCCGTTGTACCCCATGCTTCTCCGCGACACGAAGAAGAGCGTCTCTCAACTCACGTCCATTGACACGGGCCGCACCACTAACGTGAATCGCATCGTACCCATCCGCGAGTGGTGGGAACATTTTTTTTGCTTCTTCCGAAGAAATCCTTGTAATTTCACCAATTTCAGGAGCGCCATCTTCTCTCCGTTTCAAAGCACGCTCAATCGTTTTTTCTAATTTAGCTTCATCTCTTTGTAGACTGATCGCTCCTACCCGTCGATAGCCTGTCCGGGTTTCCCCTTCCACTTCAAGCTGACGGATCAATTCAGGATAGTACCGGGCACCACCTTTGACGAGACGGTACCACCGCTTGTTGCGCCGTTGGGCGAGCCACGGACAGACAATTCCAGCTGCCGCTTCTGTCGCCTGACCCTCATCTTTCCTGTCGATGATCGTGACATCAGCACCTTCTTTTGCTAAGTGGTAAGCGGTAGAGGCTCCCAGCACTCCCCCGCCCACAACGATATATTTCTTCATAGGTAAACACCTTTTCATTCGTATTTTCATTTCCATGACCATTGTATAAAAAAAGAAACCTCTACTCAAATCCCTCTTCAACTATATGGCAAGATGGTGGAAGGCTCAATTTCGAGACTTTTGTTGAGTGGATGGGGCTGCGGGGAACAGCTCGCTTTCCGCGGGAGTGCGTTGAGCCTCCTCGGACTGCGTCCTGTGGGGTCTCACCAAGCACTCTCTTCCCGCAGGAGTCTCACCATTTCCCTCGGCCCCTTTGCCATGGAAGATCATCGAAATCACTTCTTGAACAATCAGCTTGAATGACTGAGGAAAGTGGATTATATAACCTCTCCACAGCAGACATTCAGAATTTATAAGCTTGATACAGAGTGCTTTTTGCCTACCTTAGTATGGGAAATTGCAGACACTCCCTCTAGGTATAGGGGTTCGATTCTCACATGATCGAATGGGGTGGTTGGGAAGCTGCGAGACTCCCGTGGGAGAAAGGAGATCGGCGAGATCCCGCAGGGCGTTAGCCCGAGGAAGCTCGCCACTCCCCCACAGGAAAGACCAGCTATAAAAAGTCAAGTTTGGAAAGTGAAACTTCATTATTCTTTATGAAGCATTCTGTCCATGCCAAATAAACCTCGTGGAAGAGGAATTTAAAAGCTTCTAGCCCTTTACTGATATGGCATTAATTTGGGCGAGGTTCGTAAGGCTTCTTATCCCTTAATATCGCAAAAATAATGTGAGTCAGCTTACGGGCTACAGCTCCCACAGCTGTTCCGTGAGCTTTCCCACGATTTCTTAGTTTCTTATAGTGCTGAGATAAAGCGGGATCTTGAAAGCTAGCGACAAATGCAGCTTGCCATATGGCACGACGGAGATATGGAGACCCTCTCTTTGATATCTTCATTTTGTTGCCTTGGAAGTTGCCTGATTGGTGTACTGAAACATCTAGGCCTGCGTAGGCAACGAGTTGTTCAGGACGTTCAAAACGGTCAACGGAACCAATCTCCCCTAATATAGCTGCCGCCAGAACATCACTAATCCCTATAATTGTGGTTAAGTAGTGGTCCTGACGATTCGAAAGCTCTGTGAGCGATGTTTCTATCTCGCTGATTTGTCTGTCTAACAGGGATAGTTGTTCAAGAAGAAGGTGAATCTGCATCCGAAAAGCTTCACCACCTATGGATATTCCGAAACTTTCTTGTGCTTTTTCTTTCAATTGATCCGCCTTTTCATGAGCTCTTCTCTCGCCATATCTTCCTTTACTGGCTTGATTTAGGAGCTCAGCGAGCCTTTTTGTATCAATGGATAGAAGGTCTTCAGGTAATGGATAATGAAGGAGAACTTCGGTAGAGGATACACCGAAAATATCAGAAAACAACCGTTCATACTCCGGAAATACCTGATCCAGTAGAGAAATAATCTTTCGTTTGATATCTGAACTTTGATCTACTAAGGAGTATCGAAGTCGCTCCAAGTGCTTTAACTGAAGAAGGTCATCTTCAATAAATGGAGTAGCTGCGGGGTTATCAATTCGGATAACCTGAGCGATGAGGTATGCATCCTGTACATCTGTTTTCGTCTTTCGAATATAAAAATTGCGTAAGGCATCGGATTGTAGAGGATTGAACGAGGTCACTTTAAATCCAAGCTTATGTAAGAATGAAAACACGGATAACCAATAATGCCCTGTAGCCTCAAGTCCGCATGCGCAATTGTCTGGTGTGATCTCATGTTGATTTAAGAACTTTAGAAGTTTGTCACTCCCTGATCTGGAATTGGAGAAACGCACGGTTTTACCTATGGCTTGACCATGTTCATCAATTAACCCAGCCTCATGATTCTGTTTTCCAATATCAATACCGAGATAATTCAAGCAAATCCACCTGCCCTGTAATAATTACCAGATGAGAGAGTTCCTCCGTATCTTTACAAGTATCCAGGCTCGTTAGATATACGACAACAATGTGTCATCCAGCTTATTCGGATCATCCTGTAAAGAGGGAGGTGTCATACTTTCCTACGAAGACGTGGCTTCAAGCGAGGTGTCGACACCTCCATCTGATTGCCCTCATTATACCTTGTATGAAGATAGTGAGGTCCACCAGAAACAATCTGGTAACTATAATATACGAGCGAGTTGCTTCCCAGACACCCCTGACGCTCAACCAGGCATCGAACCCCGGAACATCTCGAAACTGAATCTTCAAGAAAAGGGAGCTTTCGTTTAAGAAGAAGGGCAAAGGTAAACCCCGGAGTAAGGACTCCAGGGTTTGGGGGTTGAGTTTATTTACTTTGATTGCACAAATAGTTGTAACAGGCTTCAATGTCGCTCACGCAATCATGAATGCCCTCTTTTTCAATTTCGATCAAAGCAAATGGATTCAAGGTAATGGTATAGGAAGCAATGTGTAGGATTGGGTTCTCCTCCGTTAAATTCTGCAGTTCTTCATAAACCGGATCCCGCTCTTTTTCAACGAAATCGAACCAGCTTGCTTGTTCCATACCGCCACTCCTTCACGAATGTTCTAGTAAGAACTATTCGCCATAAGGAAGAAAAATCCTCTTATGCAGTGATGACTTCAACTTCCCACTGATCGTTGACATAGAGACCAATGACTTCGACGTTGAAGCCCCAGGACTTCACGAGGTCTACTGATTCCTTGATTTGACCCGCTTTCTCTTCGCGACCGACAGGGTTTCCGGCACAGTTGTAGTGGCCGACAATCGCCACAACACCTGATCCGTGCTTATCTACAGAGATATCAATCTTTGTTTTGACAGCGGCCAGTTGATCTTCAGATCCTTCCAATAAAAACTTGGTCGGGCCTGCTTCTGTAATCATGTCGATGTATTCGGTGCCGTATCGTTCCTGCATCCAATGGATGACGGGGAGCTGTACGCGTCCGTCCATACAATTAATTGCTGTAGCAAACGTTTTTTCTGCCATAAAAAATCCCTCCAAATTAAAATTTATATTTATCTTATCATAACAAAAAAACAGCAGGAGTGGGTGTCCTGCTGCTTTTGATCAATTAATGCCTTGAATTTGCATCCCTTCTACTGTTGCTGTGCCATTTTCTCGGATACGTGCCTCGATATTCACTTGATCTCCTTCTCTTAGGAAAATAGCGAGAGGGGCTTTGCTTGTGCTGACCGTATAGATGGTCGTTTCCCCTTTTAATAAAAATTGGACAGACTGCCTGGAGTCGGTAGAAGTGACAAGCACGCGGTTGATGGTTCCTGACTTCTCCGTCAAGTCGACCCCTTGACTTCCCTCTATACTACTAGGGTCCTGGGCAATTTGCAGACGGTATGCGTTCAACGTCTGCTTGGCTGTATCTCCAAAAACAGCAAAGTCTGAATCCGCTGCCTTGATGTACGCGTACTGCTTGAACAAGCCATTGGGATCAAGTACGTTGACAATCCATGTCGGGTGACCGTCCACGTTGTAGAGAACCGGCATCGTCCCTGTCCAGTTCTTCTCAGGATACTGTTTGTTCACGATCTGCACAGCGCCTTTACTATCCATGATCCCTTGATTTTGCTGACCATTGTAATAGGTAAGGGCACCGGTCCGCGCATTGATCAACGTATATCCAAGGGCAGAATCAATATTTTCTTTTGGTGAAGCCATATCAGTAAAGTAGAACATTTCACCCGCTTCGTTGAAAATAGGAGTGACACTGCTTTCGGTTCCTGACTCATTCGGTATTTTTACATCTTTTTTCCCAAAGATTGAATTTAGCCATCCATTCACATATTTACCGAAATACTCGTTTTCAATAGCTGCAAGTTCAGAGCTGACCGACCCTTCGACGAAATCAGGAGCTTCAGAAGAATCATAGGTTTCGATGTCACCTGAGACCGGATCAACAATAGCCACTTTGATATCACTCATGTCCGGACGGTTGGAAAACAGGAGCGGCTTATAAATCGTTTGGACGTACCAAGGTTTGCCTTCGTCATCCACTTCGATCTGTGCATCACCACTCTGAATATAATCCGGATGTTTTCCATAAACGACACGCTGCACATTGTGATTGAAGAAACTAGAGTTCGTGTACCTCATTTTGCTCTGGACGAATTCAGGCTGTGCATTGATATTCGTAGCGGCAATTGTAAAGTACCCTTCTGTCTCATTTCCTCGTAAATAACGCCAGAAACTTGAAAACTCTACGGGAGCTACATAAGTAATTTCGCCATCAATTTGTTGGGCTTGTAGTTTTCCTAGATCATAGAATTGTGTATTCGGAACGACACTCATCGCTTTTTGTACTTTGTTTCTAGCTGATTCAGGTGCGACAGAAATAGGTGTATTTTCCTCATTCAAAGGACGCGCTTCTTCTTCTTCTGATTTCGAAATGCTTTCATAGCTGTCCTCCAGAGCTAAAATGCTGTAAATGAAAACACCAATGACTGCAACTGCTACGACTAATACAACGATCCCGGAAAGTGATTGATGCATCGTCTGATATTTCACGGGTACTCTTGCTCCACCGTACACTAACGGAACAAAAAGAACAGCCACAATTACATTGAGGATCAACATATTCGGCACCGTAATGGTCGGCATGAATGCGTAAACGATGAAGAACATTACGATAAGGCCGAACACTAGAACACCCAGTGCCGTTCTCATGATCTTCTTTCTTCTCATTCGATTTTTCACATAGACGATGATCGACAACGTCAAAAATAATAGAAAAGATAATACCGTTGTTAATAAGATTCCAATCATTCTACTTCCCCCTTCTTTCTCCATATTCATTACGTTGGAATATAGCGTTACGTTTCAATTATATATTCAATCATGAGAAAAAGCAGAACCTTACGTTCTGCTTTTCTTATTCAGATAGTCGACAAGCCCCATCGAACAAACGTCTATATCCAGTTTCAGAATATCATAGACCTCATGGTCCTGCGGTATCCCTTTTTCACTTAAATAAGACGATACACGGTTGTGAAGCCGCTCTTGAACGCCCTCCAACCCTTGACCTTGTTCTAAAGAATCCTTCGCTTCACTTACAAAAACGGGAATCCAGCCACTGACTTGGTCAAACGTTTGATCAGGATATTCCGTCTTCCCAAAATGCCCAAAATAGAGGCAGGAAGGGTTGATTTCCTGAAATCGGCGAATGGAATCAAGCATCGCTTCCGGGTCGAACTGATTCGGTGATGTCGTTGGCAAATAGAACGTAAGCCCATGATCTTCTGTGTGATGATAGCGGATCCCTGCTGTATCCCCCGTGAAAATCCCGTTGCTCATGGAATCATGAATCCCAAGGTGATGCTTCGCGTGTCCGGGAGTATCATAAAATGTGAGTGTACGGTTCTGTGAAAGCTTCAGAATGTCTCCATCTCCCTTTGTTTCCAGTCTATCTTCCGGGATCGCCAGAATTGGGTCGAACAATTCCTCAAACGCTTCCCCATAAACGGCTTTCGCTCCTTTAATTAAACGCGAAGGATCTGCGAGATGCCGCTTCCCCTTTTCATGGACAATAACTTGTGCGTTCGGGCATTCTTGCAAAAGCAGTCCCGCTCCTCCGGCATGGTCCAAGTGGATGTGAGTCAAAACAACATACGCTACTTTTTCTTTAGAAATCTCCAATTCTTCCAAACCAGCCAACACTCGAGCAACAGATGGGCTTGGACCCGTTTCTACGAGGGTAATGTCATCCCCTAATAAAACGTATGTACCTGTACGTCCTTCAAACCCCATATCATAGCCATCAATCAAAAACACATCGTTTCCTAAATCCATGGGCGCTCTTTTTTTCAATTCGTTCACCTCACCTTATGAATTATCTCTAGTGTACTAGAATTCAATCCATAATGATAACGCTTTCTTTTATAGGGGATATTCCTTCTTGTTGATTTTATTTTGGAAGGCTCCGTTTCGAGACTGTTGTAAGCATTTAGGGGCTTCGGGAAAAGGTTCGCTTTCCATGGGGCGGGCCTCCACAAATAAAATAAGAGGCTCCCCCTTTCCCTCTGCCCCTTTACCATTAGAAGACGCACCTTTAGGGTAAGGGGTTCGTTCTTCTCATCTCATGGGGTGGTTGGGAAGCTGCGAGACTCCCACGGGAATGGATTGGCTGGCGAGACCCCACAGGACAAAGTCCGAGGAGGCTTGCCGTCATCCCCACAGGAAAGACCAGCTATAAAAAGTCAAGTTTGGAAAGTAAAATTTCATTATTCTTTATGAAGCATTCTGTCCATGCCAAATAAACCTCGTGGAAGAGGAATTTAAAAGCTTCTAGCCCTTTACTGATATGGCATTAATTTAGGCGAGGTTCGTAAGGCTTCTTATCCCTTAATATCGCAAAGATAATGTGAGTCAGCTTACGGGCTACAGCTCCCACAGCTGTTCCGTGAGCTTTCCCACGATTTCTTAGTTTCTTATAATGCTGAGATAAAGCGGGATCTTGAAAGCTAGCGACAAATGCAGCTTGCCATATGGCACGACGGAGATATGGAGACCCTCTCTTTGATATCTTCATCCTGTTTCCTTGGAAGTTGCCTGATTGGTGTACTGAAACATCTAGGCCTGCGTAGGCAACGAGTTGTTCAGGACGTTCAAAACGGTCAACGGAACCAATCTCCCCTAATATAGCTGCCGCCAGAACATCACTAATCCCTATAATTGTGGTTAAGTAGTGGTCCTGACGATTCGAAAGCTCTGTGAGCGATGTTTCTATCTCGCTGATTTGTCTGTCTAACAGGGATAGTTGTTCAAGAAGAAGGTGAATCTGCATCCGAAAAGCTTCACCACCTATGGATATTCCGAAACTTTCTTGTGCTTTTTCTTTCAATTGATCCGCCTTTTCATGAGCTCTTCTCTCGCCATATCTTCCTTTACTGGCTTGATTTAGGAGCTCAGCGAGCCTTTTTGTATCAATGGATAGAAGGTCTTCAGGTAATGGATAATGAAGGAGAACTTCGGTAGAGGATACACCGAAAATATCAGAAAACAACCGTTCATACTCCGGAAATACCTGATCCAGTAGAGAAATAATCTTTCGTTTGATATCTGAACTTTGATCTACTAAGGAGTATCGAAGTCGCTCCAAGTGCTTTAACTGAAGAAGGTCATCTTCAATAAATGGAGTAGCTGCCGGGTTATCAATTCGGATAACCTGAGCGATGAGGTATGCATCCTGTACATCTGTTTTCGTCTTTCGAATATAAAAATTGCGTAAGGCATCGGATTGTAGAGGATTGAACGAGGTCACTTTGAATCCAAGCTTATGTAAGAATGAAAACACGGATAACCAATAATGCCCTGTAGCCTCAAGTCCACATGCGCAATTGTCTGGTGTGATCTCATGTTGATTTAAGAACTTTAGAAGTTTGTCACTCCCTGATCTAGAATTGGAGAAACGCACGGTTTTACCTATGGCTTGACCATGTTCATCAATTAACCCAGCCTCATGATTCTGTTTTCCAATATCAATACCGAGATAATTCAAGCAAATCCACCTGCCCTGTAATAATTACCAGATGAGAGAGTTCCTCCGTATCTTTACAAGTATCCAGGCTCGTTAGATATACGACAACGATGTGTCATCCAGCTTATTCGGATCATCCTGTAAAGAGGGAGGTGTCATACTTTCCTACGAAGACGTGGCTTCAAGCGAGGTGTCGACACCTCCATCTGATTCCCCTCATTATACCTTGTATGAAGATAGTGAGGTCCACCAGAAGCAATCTGGTAACTATAATATACGAGCGAGTAGCTTCCCAACCACCCCTAACTCTTAATAAGAGAGAACCCCGTAAATCTTATTGAAAGACGTCATGATCCTTCCATATCCTTTTACAAGTCAGAAGAAAATGGATTGTCACACTTTTGGGTTGGGTGAATATCATGGATTTTGAGGAGTTGGTTAAAATGACAGAAGAACGAGATATGCACCAAAAAGGTCATACGAAGCCGACCTATGAGCAGTGCAATAAAATGAAAGATTACCATGTCATGGTTCAAACCACGGATGGAAACAGCTTTGATGGAATCATCATCGACGTGAACAATGATAAGGTAACCATCTTGATCAGTGAAGACGTGATGGTGGATGAGGATGGCAATGAGATGGAGGAACGCCAATATGGATATGGGCGTCGTCGCGCACGCCGCTTCCGTCGCGGAGTATTTCCAATAGCCGGCCTTGCTACTCTGGCTCTATTCCCTTACTTTGCACGACCTTACCCCTACTACTACCCATATCCGTACCCTTACTACTACTAAGCCTTCCGATTCTAAAAGCCCCCGATGTTCACTTATCTCAATTACATGGAAAAAATTACCGTACCAGGTCATCCATATTATGGAATGTTTGGTACGGCATTTTTTATGTGCTGAAGATGTTTTTTTCGATTTGTTTCATTTCGTAGAAGTGTCCTTGTTTTTGCATGAGCTCATCATACGAACCTGCTTCAGCGACTTCCCCTTCAGCCATAACGATGATTTGATCCATCTTTTCAAGGCCGCTCAAACGGTGACTGATGAGGACGACGGTATCTTGAGAGGCCCGTTCATACAGGTGATCGAATATCATTCGTTCGGTCAAAGCATCGACAGAGGATGTCGGTTCATCGAGCAGCCAAAGACGCTTCCCTTTCAGAAAAGCCCTGGCTATGGACAAGCGCTGACGCTCTCCACCTGAAAGGTTTTCCCCTTTTTCGAAAACGGGTTGATCCAGATCAAAATCCAAACCGACCTCCTCGAGCACAAGCTTTATCTCTTCATCGGTCAGCTCTTCTCCTGCAAGCATGAGATTCTCACGGATCGTCCCGTAGAAATAATGGTTCTCCTGAAGAACGACGTTGCTGTTTTCCCATATGCTCTCTTCTGAAAGTTGCGTCATGTCCTTGCCATTGATCATTAGCTCACCCGTCGATGGGGTTTGAAACTTCATGAATAGTTGAAGCAGGGTTGATTTCCCGGAGCCACTTGCACCAATAACGGCAGTTTTACTGCCTGCTGGGATGGACAGGTTCACATTTGTAAGTGCCTCCCGTTCTTCGTCTGGAAAACGGTAACTGACATGGGATACTTGAAATTGAGGGGCCTGATCTTTCTCAAGGTTGTACGTTTCTGACACAGCCGTTCCGTCTTCCTCTACAATGGAAAAAAGTCGCTCCGCTGCCTGTTTGCTGTCGTCAAGGTGACTTGGCAGTACAGCCATAGGCGCTGCATTTTCAAAAACCGTCAAGGAGATCATGACGAGCATCGCCAGGAACAGCCCGTTCAAATCGCCTTCAGCAACTAGGAAAGCACCGAGAGCTGTGACGATCCATGAGACCAGGAGTGTTGCAAACGTGTTCCACGAATGACTCGCAAGCATCTGACGACTGTCCCGCTCATCCTCTGCAATATAATCTTCGGAAGTTTGCAAAAGCATCCCCTTTTTCTCTTCAAGCTGCTGGTAAATTTTTAGATCACGAAAGCCATAAAGCCATTCTGCTGCTTCGGTCGATAAATCTCCACGTGCCTGTCTTACATGGGTTGCTATTTTCCGCTGTTTAACCGTGTACCAAGCTGGAATCAGCACCCCCGTAACGACAAGGCCCAAGAGAAGGACGATGGCCACAGAAATCGAGAAGATGGATGTGAAAACAATCGTCCCCAAGAAGATGATGACAAGAACAACCGGTGGATAATAGACACGTAAAAAGAAATTTTGCAAGCTCTCGACATCACCGACAATGCGTGAAAGCAAATCACCACTTCGGAATCTCTGAAAAATCCTCGGGGCATGCGGCTCTAATTTTTTATAAAAAGCTACTCGCAAATTGCTTAAAATGGTAAAGGTCGCCCTATGGGAAAAATACCTTTCAGCGTATCGCCCAAGCGCTCTTGCAAATCCGAACAACTTCAAAAAGGCGATGAGCACCGTCAAGGCATACAAAGGAGGAATGAGTGCCGCTCGAGAGATTAAATATCCACTCGCACCAAACAATCCCACCGCTGACATACCAGCGAGAAAACCGAAAACGATGGAAAGCACGATATCCCTTTTTTCCATTACGACTAAACGGATGACTTCCTTCAGTTCTTTCATGCGGAATCCCCTCCTTGATGGACGGTCACCATATCCCTGTATTCCTGTACGGTTTCCAATAATTCGTCATGTGTCCCTTTCCCTATCAGATGACCACGATCAAGCAACAGAATTTGATCAGCCTTTTTGATCGTATGCAAACGGTGGGCAACAGTGATGATAGTCGCTGTTTTTGCAAGCTCCTCCATGGAGGCTTGAAGCACACGTTCCGTTTTCAGATCCAGACCTGTCGTCGGTTCATCAAACAGGATGACGGACGGCTTTTTCAAGAATGTACGAGCAAGAGCGAGGCGTTGCTTCTCTCCTCCAGAAAGCCCGCGTCCCGCTTCACCGACTGGGGTGTCGTAGCCTTTTTCCAGAGTGGCAATCAACGGAGCAATTCCCGCTTTTTCCGCGGCTTCCTGGATTTCTTCCTCTGAATGATTCCCGCTTCCTCCAATCGCAATGTTTTCAGCAATCGTTCCCGAAAATAAATACGGATGTTGAGAAATGTAGCTCACTTGTGAAAACCATTCCTTCTCCTCATAGTCAAAAAGAACCTGATCATTGATTTTAATAGATCCGTTTGACGGTTTAGCAAGGCCTGATAAGAGGTGCAGGAGTGTCGATTTACCCGCTCCGCTTTTACCGACGATTGCCACCTGAGTGTAAGGCGCGATGGATGCCGTCAAATCTTTCAATGCGAACCCTTCTTCGTAGTGAAAATTCACTTGTTCAAGCTTGATATCAGGAGAAGATTCTCCCTTTAACACACTACTCCCCCATTCGATGTTTTCCTCGTCTTTCTCAAGTTCTTCTGCCAGTTGGTTGGAAGCCCCTGATGCGCCCCTTCCTGTATGGAAAGCACTACCGAAGTCTTTTAGCGTCAAATAAAACTCAGGAGCAAGAATGAGTATGAAAAATGCAGAGAAGAAGGAGACACTCTCGTAAACAACGAGCCGGATGGCAATCTCTAATGCAATTAACCCAATGCTGAGCATGGAAATGAACTCAAGCATCAATGAAGAGACAAAGGCGACTTTCAACACTTCCATCGTCGCATCACGAAAACCGAGGCTGCTTGATTCAATCTCTTCCTTTTGCTGCTTGGAACGTCCAAAAAGTTTCAACGTCGTCAAGCCTTGAAGCGTGTCTAGAAACTTGCCGGAGAACGTGTTCAACTTCTCCATCTGCTCTTCTGATTTTTTCTTTGTCATGACACCGATAATCGCCATAAATAACGGGATGAACGGGGCTGTGATGATCATGATCAGCCCTGAATAAAGGTGCTGGGTAAAAACAACAACAAGGATCATCAATGGAATAATCATCGTCTGGATCATCTGTGGAATGTAGCTGCTGAAGTACCCGTCAATCTCGTCCACCGAATCCATCAGTAGACTAACCTTCCTCCCCGATTGCCCTTGTAAAGACGCTTGGACAGGATTGCGGGAGTATTTCTCAATGATGGACTGACGGAAATGACGTTTCGCTTTGGAAGCAAGCTTAATACCTGCGCGGCCATTCAGCCATGTGAACAACGTACGTCCAGCAAGCACAAGTAGCAATCCTGCCAGAAGTGGAAGGATAGTCTGAAAACGTTCCTCACCAAGGAAGATCCGGTCGACAATGGCAACAAAAAAGTAGGATTGACCAATGATCGTGGCACCAATCAACACGGACGTGAGGACCAACAGCATGAACACTTTTCGATCTGAGAAAGCAAGTCTGCTGAGGTACTTCATTTATATAAAACTCCTTATAAGCCATTTTGTGAAACAATTCACATTATCTACATTATAATTGATAAAGCAAAACATTGCTAAAAATAAAACCTGATGATTCTATGACAATTCTATATCATCGTCTCCTTAATAAACAGCTGTCATACGTAACCCTAAAGTCACCGGGGACGATACCTTTTCTACATCTTTTCCCTCTATTTATTTATGGACACCTTTTGCTATGTAAAAAGAAGCCCTCGATGTACCTCTTCCACTATTCTAGCGATCTTCAGCCTGCCATTCTCCTAAGGAAAGAGAGTGGTTTTATCTAGTAAAAGTTTCTTGGAATATGGACAAAATAAAAAAACCTACAGGGTTCATATCCCTGTAGGCTTGTGTGATTGATACCACCTGTATCTATATGTTGCGGCCGTATCTTTAACCGTCGTATGCCACAAGTCAGAAGCAAGCTTATTCGGCGTCTTTAATATGTTGGATCAATGAATAGAAACAACTCGGCCGATCTGGCCATTACTCGCAGTTTTACCAGAAGTCGACACAGGGATCTGGGGATTCCCTTATCAGCGATTGGGGATGACCAGAACCTTTCCTTCAGCCCCACTCTTATCCTTGGGATTCTCTAACTAAATAACCATTCAAAAATGGTGCACCCTATAGATAGCAGCCGTTATGCGATACAACGCCTACACAGGTACGCCCATCTACAAATTCTGCTTTTTTGCGGTCGCTTGACCAGTGAGAACCAGCCAGACCATATAAAGTAGGGTTAGCAAACAAAATGGCCTCCTCAACACTTGATTATTTCAATCAATATCCGGTCCCAACAACTATAGAAGGTCGATATGAATGGAATTACGTCCGTCTCCATTATAGGTGGGACCACCCTTAGGGGCATTCGTTATTCTTTCCTTCTGAGATACCGTTAACTTTGTTAATAAAAAATTTAACTTTTTGAATACTCTTTACGTTAACAACCCTCAGCAAGCTTGTCAAAGCGAAAAATTTTTTAAATCGGCTATAACCTATGAGATGATGGGGCTTAAGGCGATTTTATTAAATCATGGATTTTGACAAGCGATATTTATTCGTTAAGATTAAGTCTGTAAAGAAAAAATTTAATAAAGTTAATTGCTTTTACGCCTGTGAGGAGGTTTTTAATGACAAACCATCATGAAGAAAGCTCCAGACAGACCATTGAGCACGCGAAAGGACTTGTGATCGATTCCATTGCGGAAACGATGGATTTGTATGGAGTGACCCGGAGTGCAGGGACTTTATATGGGACCATGTACTTTGAAGATGATATGACGTTGGATGAAATGCGTGAAAAACTCGGAATGAGTAAGCCTAGCATGAGTACAGGAGTGAAGAAGCTCCAAAATTACAATATTGTCAAGCAAACGTTTCGAAAGGGAACACGCCGTCAGACTTTTGTAGCTGAAAAAGACTTCTTCAATTTCTTCTCCAACTTTTTTACGAAAAAGTGGTTGAGGGAAGCTAAAACCAATTTGGACGCGATCAAACTTGCCCAAAAGGAATTGAAGGATCTCCTGGAACATTCTGAAACCGACGAAGGGGTAAAAGAAGAAGCGGAGCAAGTCTATCAGCAACTCGAAGCATCCAAACCTTATTACCATTGGTTACAGAAGCTCGTTGATTCTATTGAGAGCGGAGAAATTTTCGAATTTCTTCCTGTCGACCAAGAAAAATAAAATACCGCCTCTCTGAATAACGGTCATCTGTTATTTAAGGGAGACGTATGGACTTTATAATTTGCAGAATATTCAGATAAAAATAAGTTAAAGGAGTGACGTCATTGCAATCAAATCAACAACCATCTTTTTTCGCTAAAAACAAAGCCGCAATTATGATCGGAACGCTCTTAGGTGTTTTCGTCCTCTACATGGCCTTCACAAATGAAAACATTCAATGGGGCGGTTTTATCGCCATGATTGTTTTTTATGCCCTCGTTTATTACATCGGTGCCGTCTTCGCCACAAATAAATCCGGAACTCTAGCAGACATGATGGTCGCAAACCGCAGCTTACCCCTCGGAGTCGCTATGTTCACAATGGCTGCCACATGGGTCGGCGGAGGTTATGTCAACGGTACGGCTGAATTTACTTACAGCGACGGTCTCGTATGGGCTCAAGCTCCATGGGGTTACGCTTTAAGTCTAATCATTGGGGGTATTTTCTATGCCCGTAAAATGCGCCGCTATGAATTCCTCACCATCATTGATCCACTAGAACAACGTTTCGGTAAAAAAATGGCGGGTGTCCTTTACATTCCTGCTTTACTTGGGGAAATGTTCTGGAGTGCCGCAATTTTAACCGCTCTTGGTACAACATTTGGGACCATCCTGAACATAGATTTCACCACATCCATCATCCTTTCAGGAATCATCGCCATCGCCTATACCGTGGCCGGAGGCATGTGGGCTGTCGCCTATACAGACGTCTTCCAAATGGCCATTCTATTAATCGGTCTCCTTTTAGTTGTTCCATTTACGTTGGGTCACGTTGGCGGCCTTGAAAATGCCTGGGGAGACTATTCAGCCGAATTCGGTTCTTACGCCAATCTATTTCCACCCTTGAATGGATGGCAGGATCCCGCATGGGGGAACTGGTTCTGGAACTGGATCGACTATGCCCTCCTTCTCATCTTTGGTGGTATTGCTTGGCAAGTCTATTTCCAGCGTGTCCTTTCAGCAAAAAATGAAAAAACCGCGATGTGGCTATCCATCACAGCAGGAATCATCTGTATCCTTGCAGCCATCCCTGCCGTTCTGATCGGAATTGTCGGCGTGAATATGGACTGGGCAAGCATTGGACTTCCAACTCCTGAAAACCCAGCTGTCATTCTGCCGCACATCCTAAGGTATTTAACACCTGAACTCGTATCCGCTATTGGACTCGGAGCTCTCGCAGCAGCGGTCATGTCCTCCATGGACTCGTCCATTCTTTCTGCATCTTCGATGGCTTCATGGAATGTGTATCGCCCTTTGCTTAAACCGAACGCAGACTCTGATCAATTGAAAAAAGTCATCAAGCGCACAATCATCATCGTAGGTGTCGGAGCTATGATTATTGCATTAAATGTGAAAAGTGTTTATACGCTGTGGTATTTAGCATCTGACCTCGTGTACACGATCCTTTTCCCGCAGCTTACCATGGCACTCTTTTACAAAAACGCGAACCTTTATGGATCCATCGCCGGATTGTCTGTCGCTTTATTCCTTCGTTTAGGTGGCGGTGAACCAGCATTAGGGCTGCCGGCATTCCTGCCATATCCTATGATCAACCCTGACGGAATCGTCCTGTTCCCGTTCCGTACCCTTGCTTGTATAGCAGCATTTATCATGATTTTCGTTGTCTCTGAATGGACGAAGAAAAAATGTAAACCTATGCCACTTCTCATGCCAGAGGAGAGAAAACAAGAGAATAAGGCTTCTTAATTGATACGAAAAGCGCTCCAAATCAGCCATTGGAGCGCTTTTTTATGAGGTAAGTTCCATCTTATTCTCTATGAAACGTGATGAAGGAATTTCTGTATATCTTTCTTCGATCTTAGTTGGATCACACGCTTCTCACGACCAATTTCCTGAAACGAGAGGAGTCGCTTCTGCATGTTCTTTTTTCGTTTCCGATAGGTCGTCAGAATAAACTTCAAAAAGTCTGCTTCCATTCGTTCGCTGCAGCCTTCCCCAAGGTCTGGACGCGTGCTTCCCCTGTATGTCCACCACCGCTTTAAGACCCGAAATAAACAGGTCGCTAAAGGAAGCTCTAAATAGATGATCGTGTCCGCTCTCTCTGCCCGTATCTCGTATGTATTTCTATAATTTCCTTCAATGATCCACTGGTCTTTTTCTACCACGTTTCTCTGTCTCTCCGAGAAGTCTTCAAGAGTCGCTTCCTGCCACCCCGGCTCCCAATAAAAACGATCCAGATGATACACATCGATCTCAAGCTTCTCTCCTAGTTTCTTTGCAAACGTCGATTTCCCAACACCTGAAGAAACACCAAGCACCATGATTCTCTTCATCCGTCTACCTCCTTTTCAATTTTCCGATAGAAAACCCCTCAAACAACCGACCTCCGTATGGATTCAGCACCTCATCAACCAATTCAATGACCCTCTCTTTCTCCCCACTTTTGTAAAAATGGTCAAGACACTGGATCAATCGCTCCGCAAAAAGAGCATCATAGTTTCGTAGTGACCGAGGCAGCCATTTTGATGAACCGCTCCATTGTCCATGCGCTCGTAAATAAAACTCACTCGTCTGCTCTGCTAGTTTCGCTGCAATAAAAAGGGATTCCCCAAGATCTGAACAGCCTACGAAGTCTTCCAGGGCATCGGTAAGAAAATAGCGCTTTTGGTCGAGTGTCTCATCTGACCAGGCGTCCGGTCCCTTCTTCAACAGATCCGCTGCTTCATTTTTGACAGCTTCCAATCGATCATCCCACTTCAGTACCTGCCCCTCCGTAACCATTCGCGGCATCGAAGGTTGTCCCCGCTCGCAATCACTTTCGAAAAAAGCACGGTAGGAGGACCAACTATGAACAAAAGCTTCGACCGGCCATGCACCCGCATAAAAAGACTCGCGAAAAGAAGACGGTACGTTCGAATCGAAGATCACCACGTCCAAATCGGATGTGCTTGTCGCCTCTCCCCTTACGACGCTTCCCGCGAGAAGGGCAGCCTCACAAGTTGGATAACGCTCAGCGATCATATGTTGTGCAGCTTCAAATGCCTTCATCCGCTCACCCTTTCCAAAATAACTTCCGCTCTCTTGTCGATTGCCTCAGGGAGAGCATTACAGCTGAAATACTTTAAATCCAGCGTTTCTACATCATCCACTTTGAAGTTTCCACGAATCCCGGACGCTGAAAAACAAGCAATGACATTGTAGACCTCATCTCCATTCGGGTACCGGTAGAAAAAGTCTTCCCCTGAAAACGTTCCGACTAAATGCACATCCCGGGCCAACAAGCCTGTTTCTTCTTCCAGCTCTCTGACCGCCGTCTGCTCGAGGGTCTCTCCTGGTTCCATCGCCCCGCCCGGAAGCCCCCATTCTTTTGTATCTTTCCGGTATTGAAAAAGCAGTTCTCGCTGATCATTCTCAACAAGAATGGTAGCACCTGCAACAACAAGTGGCTGTGTTCCAATCATTCTTCTCATTCTTTGAACGTAGTCTATTTCAATCCCTCTCCTTCAACCTTTTTCAAGGAAGGGTGCAAATAAATGAAAGAAGCGAAGGTGGAGATAATCCCTCCCATAACGAGAGTCATGGATGTGCTTATGTATTCACCAATGAACCCAGCCGTCAATGCAGCAACAGGCATCAATGCCCATGTCATGAACCGGCTCGTCGCCTGCACCCTTCCGAGTAAATGCTGCGGCGTCAGCTTTTGTCTTAACGTTACAATACATGGACTGCTGATGGAAGCGCAAATGGTCCCGACAGCATTCAATAGAGCCAGCATAAAGAAAGATTGATAGAAACTGAATAGGATGATGGAAAGACCACCTATTGTTCCACATCCAAAAAGGAGCGTACGGTAGGCTAATCTCTTTCTAAGAATAGGAGCAAGCATAGCCCCTCCAATGGCACCTAGGCCGCCAATCGAAAGGATCCATCCGATTGACACTCCAGTGAATCCAACTGTTGCTTTTAAATGAACGATGAGCATTGTTAAAAAAAGTGTCGTTCCAAAGACAGAGAAGAACATCGCAATATTTGTGTATAGAAGTGGCTTTTGATCTTTTACATAGCGGAACCCTTCTTTCATCTCATCGAAAAACGCACACTTGTTAACTTGGGAAGGCTCCTCTTCCAACTGCAAACTCCAAACCACTAGAAAACCAATGAAAAATGTAAGGCTGTTGATGATGATTCCCACTCCTGGATTGTAAAACGTTACAATCCAGCCCCCAAGCCCTGGAGCAAGAAAGACAGCCGTATGAAACATTCCTGTGTTCCATGAGTTTACAAGGTCGAGATCCTGCTTTCTTACGAGTTTTGGAACAGATGCAAATTGTGAAGTTTGATAAAGTTGTCCAAGCACACCAATAATGAACGCCGTCGGGTAGAGAACATAGACGGTGATCGTTCCATACAGGAACAATACGCCAATGCTGCCGAGTAAAAGAAAGCGGGAGAAATCACAAAACAAAAGAATCCGCTTCCGGTTGAGCCGGTCAGCAAAAACACCCGCAAGCGGCTGCATGAATACAGGGACTCGTTCGATAGCCGCGACTATTCCCATGCTGAGCGGTGAGCCGGTAAGAGCCAGTACCATCAAAGGGAGTGCGATCAAGTAGATTTGATCACCAAAAAAGGATACTAAATTACCTCCCATGAAACGGAAAGCCTGCCGGTTGGCCTTGAATGCCGGTTTCTCCTCGGCCTCCCATACCTCTGCTCTATTCATTTTTCCTCTCCTAAAAACAACTCCAATTCTTTCGGAAGCATTTCCCACGCGCGGGGACTAACATGGTACCGCGGGCCATAAGCGACGATGAGCCGGGCGGATTTCAATAACTTCAAATGATGATAAACCGTCGTTTTCCCCATACCGATTTCCTCGGTCATTTCTTTCAAGGTACGCCCGCCCTCCATCAGGATCTTTAACATGCGTAAGCGATTCTCATCTCCGAGTGCCTTGAATTTTTGAACGAGCATCTGATCCGGAACATAAGGATCATGAGGATGGATGTTTTCATTGGATACAGGGTAATAGAAGATCTTCGCTCCTTCAATATCCGCTTCCACATTCCAGGGACGGTATATGTATTGTGGAATCATGAGGACTTTATACACACTAGGTTCCGGCACGTAACGAATGCCCTGGGTCGCCCACTCCACAAAATCCTCCGCTTCCATCTTCGCTATCCGCTTATTCTTTGAATCGGCATCGCGTTCTAGAATCCCTCTAAGTTCTTCCTCTTGCGGCTGAACAACCGACTCAAACCAACCTGTCATCACCTGTTGGATATGACTCTTTAAATGGCTCCCATCCACCTGACTGATATAAGCGATGTAACGCGGGAAAAACACATTGTCTTTAGATGCTTCCTGGAGCCGGGCCACTGCCCTCTGATCTCCTTGAGAAGCAAGTGTTCGATCTTCCTGATGGTCTTTTCCTAGATAAGGAATCGCGTGGTAACGCATTTCTTCTTCTTCAAGTCCTTCGACGAAATGGTTGAATTCCGATACGGATTCCACATCCTTTTCATGAAGCAATAGCAAGATCGTTTTCCATGTATTCTGTTTCTGCACCATTTCTAAATGACCCAACATTTCCTCTGACAACGATTGTTTGATTGCCTGCCATTGTTTATCTGTGTACTCCAGCGTGTCCAATAGTTTTTCATTCGTGATCGCAGCGATGCCTAAGGCGGCTTCCCACAAAAGGGAATGCTTCACTTCCACTCGATACGTCTCTCGCTTTCTCGAACCCATAGAAAATACTTCCATCTCATCACCTCTTACAGCCATTCTATACTTGTAGAATTATAAATTCAATATAATTTGAACTAATATTCAAAAAATACACGAAGTTGTTTTTCCATTATTTGCATGACCTGGTACAACATTATTTGACAGATGATTATTGACACAAAAAAGCATCGATCTGTACGAACAGATCGATGCTCACTGTCATGATTAGGATAAGTTTTCGCTCCAGTCAATCGTGGCTTCCCCTTCAAGGAAACGCTCTGTGTCCATGGCTGCCATACAGCCTGTGCCTGCAGCTGTAATCGCTTGGCGGTACTTTTGATCCTGCACATCCCCACACGCGAAAATCCCTGGGATATTCGTATTGGTCGTACCTGGATCAACGAGAATATAGCCTTTTTCATCCATATCCAGTTTCCCTTTCACAAAGTCGGTATTGGGGTTATGACCAATCGCCACAAATATCCCATCCGTTTCAATGACATCTTCTTCTCCTGACTCATTGTCTCGAACTTTGATGCCACTGATTTTCATGCCATCCGACACCATTTCGACCGGCGTTTTGTTTAAGGCCCACGTCACTTTATCATTTTCTTGAGCTCTCGTTTGCATGATTTTCGATGCACGGAGCTCATGGCGACGGTGGATGACTTGGACCTCGCTCGCAAATTTCGTAAGGAAAGTTGCCTCTTCCATTGCGGAGTCCCCTCCACCGATGATGACGACTTTCTTTCCTCTGAAAAAGAACCCATCACACGTCGCACATGTGCTGACGCCTTTTCCGAGGTTTTCCTTTTCACCTGGAATGCCGAGCATTTTTGCTGATGCTCCTGTAGAAATAATCAACGTTTCCGTCTCTAGTTCACCTAAACCATCGACATGAAGCTTGAATGGACGCTCCTCTACTTCTACATCGGTCACCCATCCACGCTTGAAAGTGGCGCCGAAACGTTCCGCCTGCTTTTTCATGTTATCCATAAGCTCTGGACCCATGATGCCGTCAGGGAACCCTGGAAAATTTTCAACTTCTGTCGTAAGCGTCAACTGACCGCCTGGCTCCGGCCCCTCAATGACGAGTGGTTCCATGTCCGCTCTTGCTAAGTAAACGGCTGCCGTCAACCCGGCAGGGCCTGTGCCTAAAATAATGGATTTATAAGCCATTCCAAACTCCTCCTTCAACAAAAGGTTTCCTCCTTAGAGGTATAACCTTATTTGATGCGAGTCATGCCTATTTCCACTATATTCAGTTCAGCTTGGAATATTTTTCACTCACCCGTTTCAGCGAACGTTTGGATACGTGCTTCAATTTCGTCACGCACACGTTGGAAGAATGCCCACTTCTCTTCTTCTGTTCCTTCTGCTTTCGCAGGATCATCGAATCCCCAGTGGAAACGATTCACATGTGGAGGCGTCATCGGGCACTTATCGTTTGCATCTCCGCAAAGAGTAATCGCGTATTCAGCATTGTTCAAAATATCCGCGTCGATGATATCAGAGGTTTGATCTGTAATATCGACATCCACTTCGTTCATCGCTTTCACTGCGTTCGGGTTCAACCCGTGTGCTTCAATTCCTGCTGATTTGACCTCATACTTGTCGCTCAAGTATTTCTTACCAAAACCTTCCGCCATTTGGCTGCGGCAAGAGTTTCCTGTGCATAGAAAATAAATGACTGGTTTGTTAGACATGTAGCATTTCTCCTTTTTGTTTGTAAGATTAGAGAATCAATAACCATAGATATAGACCGACGAGTGTAATGAATAAGGTCGGCACGGTAAGGATGATTCCGACTTTGAAATAGTACCCCCATGAAATACGGAACCCTTTCATGGATAGAACGTGGAGCCACAATAAGGTCGCTAGAGACCCAATCGGTGTAATCTTCGGCCCAAGGTCTGATCCGATCACATTGGCATAAATGAGGGCTTCCCTCATCGTACCTGTCGTATTCGTATCAGCTATAGCAAGAGCATCAATCATGACGGTCGGCATGTTATTCATGATGGAAGAAAGAATGGCTGCAATGAAGCCCATGGACACTGTGGCAGTAAACAAGCCCTGGTCTGCCGTGTACTGAATGACATTGGAAAGGATATCAGTCAAACCGACATTTCGAAGTCCGTAAACGACCACATACATCCCCACAGAGAAGAAGACGATCGCCCATGGTGCCCCTTTAATGACATCTCCTGTTTGCACAGCCGCACTTCTTCTCGCCATCAACAGGAAGAAGATCGCGACAATTCCAGCAATGATGGAAACAGGAATCCCAAGTGGTTCACTTGCGAAATAACCAATCAACAGAACAGCAAGGACGCCCCACGACATACGGAACATCTTGTGGTCCTGGATCGCTTCCTTCGGCTTCTTCAACTGAGATAAGTCGTAATTGTCCGGAATACTCTTACGGAAAAATAAGAACAAAACAAGAATACTTGCAACGAGTGAAAACAAGTTCGGAACAATCATACGTGAAGCATACTCTATAAACCCAATATCGAAGAAGTCTGCAGATACAATGTTCACGAGGTTACTGACAATCAGTGGCAGAGAAGTCGTATCTGCAATGAAACCACTCGCCATAATGAACGGGAGGATCATGGCTTTTTTGAAATTCAAGTTCCTTACCATCGCAAGAACGATCGGTGTCAGTATCAATGCCGCTCCGTCGTTTGCGAACAGTGCAGCAACAACAGCGCCCAATAAAGTCACATAAACGAACATCCGCTTCCCGTCACCTTTAGCCACACGGGCCATATGAAGGGCCGCCCATTCGAAGAATCCAATCTCATCTAAAATTAACGAAATAATGATAATGGCAATAAAAGCTAATGTCGCATTCCAGACAATATCGGTAACGGCAAGCACGTCTTGAAAATCAACGACACCAAAAATCAAAGCAAGAATGGCACCCGCACAAGCGGACCAGCCGATTCCAAGATTTTTAGGCTGCCAAATGACAAAGACGAGCGTAAGTACAAAAATAATCGTAGCAATCCATGCTAAACTCAAAAAACAATCCCCCTAGCTATCGCATTGGATCCGCAATCCCGCTTCTTCCAATGCTGTCAATTTCTCTTTTTGGTCTGGAATTTGTTCCAAAACCTGTTGTATGATCGGATATGTTTCATGTGATGTGTTCAAGGAATAGAAAATCCACTGCCCTCTTCGTTGTTCTTTCACAAGACCAGCGTCCCGCAGCTTTCTCAAGTGCTGACTGATCGAAGGCTGACTCATCTGCAACACTTCCACAAATTCACACACACAGCAATCACTATCTTTTACTAAACCAAGAATGGTAAGCCGCGTCTTATCTCCTAAAAGCTTCAACGTTTGAGCGGCTTGTTCTAACTCAATGATTGTCTTTTCCATCAGAATCACCTCACCCTCCATCATAATATAAGTATATGCTTATATATGCAAGAGAAAATTTATATCCACTTAGAGCATTCAGATGAGGTCTCGCACCAAATCCGCCCTGAAACGACCTCTGGTTCCAGTTGAAAAACTTCGGAGAGCTTCTTTATGAGATGGGAAGAGGGATAAATCTTTTCGCATTCCAATCGTTCAACGAAGCTGACGTCCTCCCCCAAGAGAAAAGCCACTTGCTCCTTACTCATCAACTTAGGCTCTCTTAAACGACTCCTTCATGGTTGCATATAAGAATATACTTATACAATACTCCCTCAACGTAAACCTCATGTGAAGAGGAGGTGTCATTCGTGTTAAATCAAATTTTTTTGATTTAACACTTGCTTCAAAGATCACCAGCGCTTACAATGAAAATTAATCAATTATTTTTGATTTAAGGAGGTTGTACAATGAAAGAGACCCCCGTTCAGGAATCATCCCTGTCGAAAACTTTTCAAACCTACCAGAAAAAATTTAAAGCCTTAGCTGATGAACGCCGACTGCAAATCATGCATCAAATCACTCAGCAAAAAGAGGTGTGTGTCTGTGATCTTTCTGACACCATGGAGCTACCTCAATCGAAACTTTCTTACCACCTTAAAATTTTGCTTGAAGCGTCTCTGATCAAGAAAGAAACAAGAGGAACCTGGAGCTATTATTCTTTAAATGAAGAGGAAGTAAACCATTTATTATCCGAGGAGCTCTGCTGTCTGTTCCGACATGATTGATCCAAAGCGCATGAGTGGCTGCGCTTTCCTTTTTCGTTTATTAATCAAAAAATATTGATTTATGAATGTGACCATATGTTTATAACAGAAAAGCGAAAGCATCCGTTAGAGAAATCGATTAGAAAACTATAGATTCGCTATACAAGTATCAACGGTATATCAACTTTTTTTGATGAAAGGTGTGATGGAAATGCAAGACACAATCTACAACTTTTTCTCCCTGGCAACGGAATTAACGATTCTGTTTATTGGTATATCGTTTCTTATCTATCTTTTTCAAGGATTCATTCCTTACGAACGCTTGGAATCGCTTATGAATAAAAGTCATCCGCTCATAGGTGCAGGAATTGCTGTGCTTTTCGCGTTTGTGACCCCTTTTTGTTCCTGTTCAACCATTCCAATCGTTGTTCATCTCTTAAGGAATCAAATCAGCTTTCCCATCGTTATGATTTTTCTGTTCGCTTCTCCTGTATTAGACCTTACCATTCTCACGCTTATGACAGCCATCCTTGGTTGGAAGGTCGCCTTATACTACACCCTTATCACAGCTGTTCTATCTATCGCGATCGGATTCCTATTGCATGAATTAGGATTCGAAAAACAACTCAAACCTGTAATCATGGAAAACTACCAGCCCCCCACTTCTACAAACAAGGTGGACATCAGTCAGGCAATCTCGGAAACATGGTCACTTATGAAAAGTGTCTATCCCTTTTTATTGATTGGAGCAGGGGTGGGTGCCTTTATTCATGGCTTCGTACCTGAAGAGTGGATCACCCGTTACATGGGAGGCGAAAGCTGGTGGCTTGTACCCATTGCTGCACTCTTAGGACTTCCGTTATACATCCGCTTATCCACAATGATTCCTATTTCACACATGATGATCGCCAAAGGAATGGCATTGGGGCCCGTAATGGCTTTGATGATCAGTTCAGCAGGTGCTAGTCTTCCGGAAGTAAGCCTGCTTCACAGCATATTCAAAAAGAAATTGGTTTTCACCTTTGTAGGTTCAGTAATTGCCATGTCCACCCTATCCGGTTTTCTTTTCTACTTGATTTAAAGGAGGTGAGTATATGAATGTATTTAAAAAACTTTTTGAAAAGAAAAAAGAAAAAGCTTGCTGCAAAGTCGTGATAGAAGAAAAGAAAGAAAATAAACATGCTACAAAATAAAAATACGGCCCTTCGAGAGAAGAGGCCGTTCTTATGATTTAAGCCACCTGCTTACACGCTTCAGCACACTCATAACAAGCTTTTGCACATTCCTGACAGTGCTGATGATCATGCTTCTTACATTCATCTCCACAAGCCTGACAGATCTTCGCACAAACCCCTGCTAATTCAGAAACAAACGGAGAATTTCTGGAAATCGCCTGTTCTAAGTATCCGCAAATATCGGCACATTCACGATCCGTACGAATACATTCCGCCATCATTTTTACGTCTCCCTCTTTCAAACAAGCGTCATAACAATGGTTACACGCTTCCATACAAGCATGAAGCTTCTGAATAAGATCCTGATACTTTTCATGTGACATCCAATCTCCTCCTTTTTTGGTGTTCTTTAGTATGTATCTCAAAAGAGACTTTTATAAACCGATAGAGGATAGAAGACCAAACAAAAAGTATATTTTAATCATAGACTATTCTAGCCAATCTTTTTGATGGAGGAGAAAACCATGTATAGAAGGAGAGGACCGATACGCAGACCGGGATTCTGTGTCTTTCCCGGCTACAAATACTGCGGGCCAGGATGCAGCGGCCCAGGTGAACCTGTGAATGCCGTGGATGCCGCGTGCAAAGCACACGATGAATGCTATCGTTACCGCAGAGACTATTGTGCTTGTGACCTTGCTTTCATCAATCAGCTAGAAAGGTTACAAAATCCATATACTACAGAAGGTCGTCACGCCAGGACTTTATACAAATACATGAGAGTCCAGCGACTCTTCACCTGCTTCTAAAAATACGCTCCACCCCTAATCACCAACCTTTTGGTGATTTTTTATATGGACGATGATGGATGTGAGTGATTCAAAGATCTAGCTGGATTATGGAAAACTTAATTTCGGAGTGAAGGGGGCTGCGGGGAATGACTCACTTTCCACAGGAGCACGGTGAGCCTCCTCGGACTGCCGTCCTGGAGGTCTCACCAAGCCCTCTCTCCCCGAAGGAGTCTCCCCATTCCCCTCCGACCCTTTCCCATGTAAGATTCTCGAAAATCACCTGGAATAATAGGCTTTTATGATTTATCAAATTGTATAATATAAATCTCTCACAGCGGGTATTAAGGAACGAGTGTCAGGGCGAGGAAGATAGAAGACCCTTTTTCCCGTAGCCCTTAAACGCATACCAATGTTTCGAAACCAAGCCTCCCACAATACATATCTGATACATAAGTGTTACATTTTCACACCCATGTTCAAAAAGAATGCTTTATAATTGAAGAATAAGGAAGAGTTCACTTTTCAAACGTGTTACATGTGCTTATAATAGTCATCAGCACGCTTTTTTGCTTCGCCAACATGAGAGGATGTATAACCAAAGATGAAATTTGAAGAAAGATTCGATTGGCAGCTCTTTTTTATTATGTGTTGTTTCATAGCCGTCAGCGCAGTCGCTCTTTTCAGTGCCCAACAAAGCACACAATATAATGATAACTTCGTACTTAAACAGTTGGTTTGGTATGGACTCGGTGGAATCGTCATCGGTTTTATGCTGCTTGTCGATCCTGAAGATTTCAAGAAGATCAGCTGGTACTTATACGGATTCGGTATTATTCTATTAATCGCTCTAATCGTTGCTCCCCCATCAATCGCCCCTGTCATTAAGGGACAGAAGAGTTGGTTCGCCCTTCCAGGGTTATCTTTACAACCTGCGGAGCTTGTAAAGATATTTACCATTCTTGTCCTCGGGCGAATTTCCGTTGAACATAATCATAAGCATCGCTCTTCCATAAAGATGGATTTGTTCTTATTGTTAAAATTAGGAGCGGCTACCGGCCTCCCGGTTCTGTTGATCATGCAGCAGCCCGACTTGGGGACAAGCCTTGTGTTCATCGCTATTTTAGCGGGATTTGTTCTGATCTCAGGCATCTCCTGGAAAATCATATTGCCGATGTTCGCCGCCATTTCAGCTATGGGGACGGGACTGATCTGGCTTGCACTAAAAGCGCCTGAACTGCTCGACCGCTATTTGGGCGTGAAGGAGTACCAACTCGGTCGTATTTACTCCTGGTTCCAGCCGACCAAATATGAAGACTCTTCCGGCTATCACCTCGTCAAAGCGATGAGAGCGATTGGTTCCGGACAGCTTTATGGTAAAGGATTCGGCGAAAGGGAAGTGTACTTACCAGAAGCCCAAACCGATTTCATTTTCAGTATCATCGCAGAAGAATATGGTTTTCTCGGTTCTTGTATCGTCATCATTTTATTCTTCCTGTTGATCTACCGCTTCACAACCATTGCTTTTAAAGCGAACAGCAATTACAGCTCATATGTAATGGTCGGAATCATCAGCATGATCGCCTTCCACGTATTCCAGAACATCGGAATGTCTGTACAGCTGCTTCCGATTACAGGGATCCCACTTCCGTTCATTAGTTATGGAGGGAGTGCCCTGCTCGGAAACTTGATGGCGCTCGGAATTGCTTTTTCGATATCCTATCACCATAAGACCTATATGTTTGGCGAATAGAGAAACACCATACAAAAGGGGACGTCTTCGGACGCCCCTTTTTTTAACCGTATAATTCTCGTATACCATCAATTCCTATCGATCGAATTGGCGATTTCCACTAACTCATCCGGGAAAAATTGATCAGAAACGCGTTGATCCATACTTAACCTGTACTGCCATTGCTCCGTTTCAAAAATGAAGACGTGAAAACCCGGGACTTTTACAAAAACCCCTTTCCCTCCTGTCTCCAACCTTACCTGTTCTATGATTCGCTTTTCATGAATGTATAGATTGTTCTCTACAGGACGAAGATCAACATTAAAATGGTTTTCAGGTACATGCTCATTCAAGTACTCCACATTTAATTCCACATTGTCTTTGCCGCCTAACACATTCACCCTGGCTAACACATGAGTAAATGCCAAGGAAGGAAGCTTCTTTGGCAGAAATACTTTCCTGTTCATTTGCTGTTCAAATTCTTTCACTGCTTCTTCCAACGATTTGTATCCATATTCAGCATAGAACTCTTCAAGAGGCTTGGGCTGATCCACTTGGGCTTGAACGGGCGTATGGAAAAACCACAGGCCTGTCATTAACAATAAAACGAGGGCATATTTCTTCATTCAAGCACCCCTAACTACATTCCAATAGATGTATTTTCCCCATGTTTTCTTTCTCCTATCCAGATGCAAGTATGAAAAAAACTGGCACCCGAACCGGGTGCCAGTTTCACTAAATCTTTATTCTACCGTAACACTCTTTGCAAGGTTACGTGGTTTATCAACATCACAGTCACGGTGAAGCGCTGCATAATATGAAATCAGCTGAAATGGAATGACAGAGACAAGAGGTGTCATAAGGTCATGGACTTGAGGAATGACGAAAGCATCGCCCTCTTTGTTCAAGCCTTCCATACTGATGATCATGCTGTTCGCACCACGTGCCTCCACTTCCTGGACATTTCCACGGATGGAGTAATTGACATTCTTTTGTGTTGCAAGAGCAATGACAGGTGTACCATCTTCAATCAAAGCAATCGTTCCGTGCTTCAATTCACCACCGGCGAAACCTTCCGCCTGGATGTAAGAGATCTCTTTCAACTTCAGAGAGCCTTCCAGTCCTACGTAATAGTCAATGCCGCGGCCGATGAAGAAGCAGTTACGAGTGGTAGATAGATACTCTCGAGCCAAGTCTTCCAATTTTTCTTTTTGATCGGTTAAAGCTTCCATACTCGTCGCTACGATGGCTAGCTCCTGCATTGGATCAAAATCAAGTTCAATGCCCTTCGCACGCGCTGTATCGACGGCTAGAATTGCAAGCACAGCCATTTGTGCTGTATACGCTTTTGTAGAAGCTACAGCAATTTCAGGTCCTGCATGCAGGTGCATCGTATAGTCTGCCTCACGGGAGAGGGTGGACCCTGGCACGTTCGTAATCGTCAGCGCCGGGTGGCCAAGTTCTTTTGTCTGCACAAGGACAGAACGGCTGTCTGCCGTTTCACCACTTTGAGAAATGTACACGAACAATGGTTTCTCAGAAAGGAGTGGCATGTTGTAAGAGAATTCACTAGCTACATGAACTTCCACTGGGATGTTCGCTAGTTTTTCGATGAACTGTTTACCTAGAAGTCCGGCATGGTAACTCGTACCTGCTGCGATGATATAGATACGGTCGCACTCTTTCATCGCTTGGCGAATTTCAGGATCCAGCTTGATTTCATCTTTCTCATTTTGATATTCCTGAATGATTTTACGGATGACGAACGGCTGTTCATCAATTTCTTTCAGCATGAAGTGAGGGTATGTTCCCTTCTCGATATCTGTTGTATCCAGTTCTGCTGTAAAAGGTTCACGCTCAACTTTCGTACCATCAGGCTTTTGGATTTCAACACCATCACGACGAACGGTTACGGTTTCTTTATCCATAAGCTCAAGGAATTGATCCGTTACGTGAAGAGCTGCCATGGAATCACTGGCTACAACGTTGAAATCATCGCCGATTCCAACTAGGAGCGGACTCTTATTCTTAGCAACATAAATCGTATCGTGATCTTCACGATCGATCATCGCAATGGCATAAGAACCCGTCAAAAGATCGACTGCTCTACGGAAGGCCGCAGCTACATCGTTCATTTCTTCATTCAACACTTCGATCAATTGAACAATGATTTCCGTATCTGTTTCACTCTTGAACTCTACACCGCTCAAGTACTCGTCACGAACGTCCACATAGTTCTCAATGACGCCATTGTGAACGATTGTGAAGCGTCCGGAAGTGCTTTGGTGCGGGTGTGCGTTTTCTTCACTAGGAGCGCCGTGCGTCGCCCAGCGTGTATGACCGATGCCATGTGTTGCTTTAACACTTGAATCGACTGCTTCACGCAAGGATGCGATCCGACCTTTTACTTTCGTTACGTCCACTCCATTTTCGTTCAACGTTGCAATACCCGCTGAATCATAGCCGCGGTACTCAAGCTTTTCCAATCCATTCAATAAAATCTCTTTTGTATCCTTCTGTCCGATATATCCTACTATTCCACACATAATTGTTGTCCTCCTGTTATCGGAGAAGGGCAACGAATGCACCGTGTATTTCAGGGGCTCTTCGCTGCCCCTCTCCCGTTATTCTTTCTGTAATCACTTCGTCCTGAATGTTTTGTTCGGAAAGTCACCTTCCCGTTTTACATTCGGACATGCGGTTGAAGTGTGGCAACCGGGAGGCATCCGCCGAATACTCGATGAACCTCCACCTCGTCAACTGTGTTCATGTTAAGCCGTCACACACAGTCCTGGCGCTTTATAAATGGGTATAACCTCGATCCTCCTTAACTGTTTCAAAATAAAGTCCTTCTTGTCTGTTTTCCGCTTGAATGGTTTCTCAAACTTCGAATTCGGCATTTTTTAAAAGGACATGTTTAATTGTACACAGCCCCCTGAGACGGGTCAATAAAAATTGTAACCGTTACAGAAATGTAAGGACCTTGTAATAGGATATGCGCAGATCACACGTCATGTGTGACCTGCGCAAGCCCTTGTATCTACTCGTTCAAACCAAGTTCTTCTTCAACGACTTGGACAACCTTATCGCAATATTCTTCGCATTGTTCTTCGGTTGGCGCTTCTACCATGATCCTTACAAGAGGTTCTGTTCCGGAAGGGCGTACTAGAACACGTCCACTCCCATTCATTTCCTCTTCTACCGCCTGGATAGCTTCCTGGATTCTAGGATGCGTTTGAACTTTATTTTTATCAATGACGCGAACATTCTTCAGTACTTGAGGGAATTTCTCCATTTCACCGGCAAGCTCTGATAGTGGTTTGCCTGTTTCTTTCATGACATTAACCAATTGGAGAGCCGAAAGCATGCCATCTCCAGTCGTGTTGTGATCAAGGAAGATGATATGTCCAGATTGCTCTCCCCCAAGATTATAACCACCACGTCGCATTTCTTCCATGACGTAACGATCCCCTACAGCTGTTTTATCACTCTTCATCCCATTCGCTTCCACAGCTTTATAAAAGCCAAGGTTACTCATGACCGTAGAGACGACAGTCGAATGATTCAACGTACCATTCTCATTCATATGTTTAGCACAGATGTACATGATTTTGTCTCCATCGACAACATTGCCTTTTTCATCAACCGCAATTAGACGATCTCCGTCCCCGTCAAAGGCAAGTCCAACATCCGCTTTCTTCTCTTTCACAAGGTTTTGTAATGGCTCTGGGTGTGTGGAACCGACACCATCATTAATGTTCAAACCATCCGGCGATGAACCGATTGAAGAAATATCTGCTTCAAGGTCCGCAAATAAATGGGATGCCAGTGATGAAGTCGCTCCATGGGCACAATCGAGTGCGATATGCATGCCTTCAAAATCATAGTCAACGGTTTGCTTCAAGTGCTGCAAGTACTTTTGTCCGCCCTCAAAGTAGTCATTGCTTTGACCAAGGTCCGATCCTGAAGGTCTCGGAAGGTCATCTTGCTCTGCGTCAATCAATGCTTCAATTTCCTGTTCTTGATCATCGGTCAATTTAAAGCCATCTGGACCGAAGAACTTGATTCCATTATCCTCAACAGGGTTGTGGGAAGCTGATATCATAATTCCTGCTTCTGCTTGTAGTGCTTTCGTCAAAAAAGCTACGCCTGGTGTAGAGATGACACCAAGTCGCATAACCTCTGCTCCAATCGACAGTAACCCGGCAGCCAATGCACCTTCGAGCATCTCACCTGAAATCCTTGTGTCACGTCCAATTAAAACTTTCGGACGCTCGACACCTTTAGTTACGACATAACCGCCGTAACGCCCAAGTTTGAATGCAAGCTCCGGTGTCAATTCCTTATTTGCGACTCCTCGTACGCCATCCGTTCCAAAATATTTACCCATAATCATCTGACCTCTCTTTCTATGCTTTCCATCGATCTATGTTTCAACCATTGATTCGTTAAGGTTGCTCTGTGCTGCTTTCTTCTTCTGCTTCACCTTCAACAACTTCAATATCCACTTCAATCGTTTCAGGTTGAACAGAAGTTACTCCTTCAGGAAGCGGTATATCGACTTCTACGGTTTGATCTTCTGTCACTTCTGATACATCAACAGGGACTTCTGGAAGCTCATTAATGCCATCCAGCACTTCTTTCGGTCCGGAAATGATGACTTCTTCTGTTTCCGTACTGACGGATTCAATGAGTACGCCTTCCGTATTCCCTCCACGGGCAGCAACATTGATCGGGACGCTTTTCGTCCGGGAGGATATCGGTACAGATACATTCACAGTCGTTGGATCTACGAGGACATTCAGCTCATTCCCCTGATTATCGTAAACTTTGACCGGAGCTTCCTGTGCTTCAATCGACTCCGTGGCCCCTCCGACATCAATGATTGCTTTCACAGAGGCTACACGATCAATAACCGAGGATGCCCCCGTAATCGAAACTTGTGAAGGGTCTACCTGTGGTTCACCGAGTTCGAGCGTACTGTCTAAATTCGTTTGATTGATATAATCAATGTTTACTTCATAATTCTCTGTTATTTTTTCCTCAATCGTCACTTCGATGATTTTAGGATCAAGAGTGACCGCAAGCTGGTTGGATATGCCTGAGTGTTGTAAAGACACCTCATGTGTACCCGGACCGAGCCCGTTCAAATCTACAAAAACCGTAAAGTTCTTCTGCCGGGAAACGGGAGCGACAGCAGAGGTCGGCCCCTCAACAGAAACCGATACTTCTTGAGGAATTCCACTTACTACATATTCTTCACTATCGAACCTGATTTCCAATGGAATGTTTTCCATAACTTCCATGTCAGAAGACGACTGATTAAAGAATAAAGAATCAGAATCCATATTGTTGTCTACATTGACTGTCACCCATAGAAGTCCAGCAAGCATAAGGGATATAATCCTTATAAACCAAATACTCTTGAACCAATTATCCATTTTTCTTCCCCCTCCAGTTCCAACTTTTCACCGCAGGGGCGGAGTAATCCAATTCAGTACGCAATATTTCTTCTAACTTTACTTGATCAAGATCTCGATGCAATTCCCCGTTCTTGGTACAGGAAATAGCTCCTGTCTCCTCTGATACAACGATGGTTAGAGCATCCGTCACTTCACTGATTCCCATGGCTGCTCTGTGTCTCGTCCCGAGTTCTTTCGAAATGAAAGGACTCTCCGAAAGCGGAAGATAACAGGCAGCAGCGACGATTTCATCGTTCTTAAGTATGACCGCTCCATCATGGAGAGGTGTGTTCGGTATGAAAATATTGGTAAGCAGCTCGTTCGACAAATGTCCGCCGACGCGGATGCCTGTCTCCACGTAATCTCCCATACCAGTATCACGTTCTATGGTGATCAATGCACCGATTCGGCGTTTAGCCATATAGTTACAAGACTTTATGATCGCCTGTAACGTTTTCTCGGTGTCTTCTTCTTCTGAAGTATTCCTGCTGAAGAAACTTCCTCGTCCCAGTTGTTCTAAAGCTCTCCTGAGTTCAGGCTGGAACAAGATGATAATCGCGAGGAAACCCCACGTAATCGCTTGTGACATCAGCCACCTTAATGTGGTCAGTCCAAATAAATTACTCAATAACCATATTCCCAGAATAACGAAAATACCTTTTAAAAGCTGAACGGCTTTCGTACCCTGGATCAGCATGATTAATTTATATACAACAAACCAGACAAGGGCGATATCCACGGTAATCAAAAAATAATCTAAAACATCCAATCCCCCATCAAGCATGCCTACACTTCCTTTTAGATAAAATAAACCTTAAAAATTCACATTTACCATTATATCACATAACCTTTCCTGTATATATGGAGAACATACCGTTCTGCCCAAACCCCCATACGGTTCCCTACTTTTTAATTTTTTCAGACGAACTTTCGGTCCTTCCTTTTCAAAAAAAGAAAGCAAGGAAGCCTACGCCTCCTTGCTTAACTAATCCGATTGAAATGAGAAGATTGCTTCGAAGGTCTTTTTCGTATGATACCAAATCCATTCGTAAACCTCGTTGACTTCTGTCAGTTCGCCAGAATAAGCCCGAAGATTGTTGCGGTCAAGCTCATCACCCGGTTCCACTTGTTCAGAAGAATCATTGAGGATGTCTCCATTGATCAGGGTGATATCTCCATCGACCTTCCCATCAATTCTCAAATCTCCATTTCTAACGACAAGATCGCCTTCAACCGTAACCCCTTCAGGGACAATGACCGTATGATCTCGTATTTCCAGATTCTCTTGCTTGGAAACCGTCACTTGTTGGTCCTGATTCCATTCGGTGAATATGCCACCAAACATCAATATGAAAAAGACGGCAGCAGCTGTGAGCAAAGGATGCTTCTGAAGCTTACGGATATAGTTCTTCCTTTTTTTCTCTTTTGGCAGATTCGCCATCACATTGGCAGTAAAACGTGGCGGCGCAGAAACAGGTGTCGTATTCTTAATCAGTGTCGTCGTCCTTTTTAATTCATGAAAGTGGTTCTGACAGGATTGGCAGCTTTGTAAATGATCTCTCAGTCGTCTCTCTTCTTCTTTATATAATTCTCCATCTAAATACTTATGCATGAGTTCAATTGCTTCTCTCTTGCAATTCATTCCCTCTCAACTCCTTCACACATGTCGAAGCCTTTTTCTTAAAGCCTCTCTACCTCGATGGACCCTCGTCTTGACTGTTCCCACAGGAATATCGAGAACTTCCGCGATCTCTTGAAGAGCAAGCTCATCTAAATATCGAAGCACGATTACACTACGATATTTGGGCGGCAGCGCTAGTATTTCCTTGTGAATGTACGTCTGCAATTCAAGACTTTCCACTTCTTCTTCAGGGAGAGCTTGATCTGCAGCTAGTTGCGAATACATGTCTAACCCTTCCGTCCCCTTCACTTCTGCATCCAGATGATAGTCAGGCTTTTTTTTACGGATCCGGTCGATCGACAAGTTCGTTGCTATCCGATACAGCCAAGTTGAGAATTTCCTTTTCTCATCAAAGGTATGGAGGTTTGTGTAGGCTCTGATAAAAGCTTCCTGAGCCAGATCTTCAGCTTCATACGAGTTCCCAACCATTCGCAGGCAAATATGAAAAACTTTGTTCTGATAAAAAGATACAATGTCTTCAAATGCGGATTGGTTCCCTTTTTTTACCTCTTTTATTTTTTGCTTAATCATGGTTTCCATCTACTATACCTCCGCTATACGTGCGGTCGATAACCTTTACGGATGACCTCGCCTCAAAGTTTCATAAATTTGATATTTTTTAGCTAATATAAGTTTAACTTTTTTTAGTATCGGTTATAAAGCTGTAAATGTAAAAAATTTCTTAGGAGGATAAAAAAATGACGCAAGTGACCGCTTTGAAGAAGGAAATCGAAGCTTGTCGTGGGGAAATGATTCGTTTAGCCGGTCTCCATCAATTAAGCTCGCCAGAAGTCGTACGAATCAGTGTAAAACTGGATCGCTTGTTGAATGAATACGATGAAATAACCTATAAAAAACAGCAACCCACCTTGCAAAAAGCGGGTTACTGCTAGAGTTGTCCATTTTATTTTAAGCTCTCACCAAATAGAGAACCCATTAAACCTACCGCTACGCTAGCGGTTTTATTTTTTTCATCGAGAATCGGATTCACTTCTACGAATTCCGCGGATGTGATCATTCCTGATTGATGAAGCATCTCCATGGCAAGATGGCTCTCACGATAGCTTAAACCACCCATAACAGGGGTTCCCACGCCAGGGGCTTCATTAGGGTCCAGTCCATCAAGGTCCAGACTTAAATGAACACCATCCGTACGGTCCTTCAAGTAATCAACCGTCTCCTCCATCACTTGTGTCATTCCCATACGATCAACTTCGTGCATGGTATAAACTTTGATACCCTTCTCTTCAATAAGGACTCTTTCTCCTTCATCTAAAGAACGAGCTCCAATAATCACGATATTTTCTGGTTTAATCTTCGGCTCATAATCATGAATGCTGGTCAGTTTCTCATGGCCGACCCCCAAACTTACAGCAAGCGGCATCCCATGAATGTTTCCAGATGGAGAGCTGTCGGCTGTGTTTAAATCACCATGAGCATCGTACCAGATGACTCCGAGATTCTCATAATGTTTCGCAACTCCCGCAAGAGTCCCCATTGCGATACTATGATCTCCCCCAAGCACAAGTGGGAAACGCTTATTTTCTACAACTTCATCAACCGCTTTAGCAAGTCGGCGGCTTCCTTCAGCGATTTCATTTAAGTTACGTAAGTTATCCTGCTTCTCATCTGTATTGTGTTTCGGACGAGGAATCTCAATGTCCCCTAGATCTTCAATGTTATATTTCAATTGCTCTAGACGTTCAACCATACCTGCATAACGAATAGCACTCGGTCCCATATCTACGCCTCGACGCATCTGTCCAAGATCCATAGGTACACCGATAACTGAAAGCTGTTTATTCATCAAAGTTCCTCCTTTTTTCTCTACTTATCATTGTATCCGTTTTTCCTAGAATGACTCAACTGGACATGTTTGTGCATATATATACGAGATAGAGTATGAAAACGTATGTAATCATGCATGTTTACAAGGTTCAGTATATTTTTCCATATATTAGTCGGTCGTTTGTGCGTGAAAAACAATCGCATTCTACTTCCATCTTTACTTGGATGGAGGTCGATAAACAAGCAATATCCTACATCGATTCTTACCACCGACAGAATGGTGGATAAGAGCTCAGATGAACAAAAAAACCTGACATCAAAGTTGATGTCAGGTTCATAGAGTGGAGCCTAGCGGGATCGAACCGCTGACCTCCTGCGTGCAAAGCAGGCGCTCTCCCAGCTGAGCTAAGGCCCCATATGGAGCGGGAGACGGGATTCGAACCCGCGACCCCCACCTTGGCAAGGTGGTGTTCTACCACTGAACTACTCCCGCATATAAAATTGAAAGATGAGCCATGAAGGATTCGAACCTTCGACCCTCTGATTAAAAGTCAGATGCTCTACCAGCTGAGCTAATGGCTCATATGAAAACATAATGCTCATTATTTTGTAAGCAATGTGCTCGTTACGTTGATAGATTTCTCGGTGAAGCATACGCTCCTCGCAAAGCCTACAAGGAAGAAGATTCAATGAGGTTTACGCCTTCTCTACCAGATGAGCTAATGGCTCACATTATTATATCCAGTATAACATCTTTTAGAAAATGGCTGGGCCAGCTGGATTCGAACCAGCGCATGACGGTACCAAAAACCGTTGCCTTACCGCTTGGCTATGGCCCAACAGTTACAAAAATAGTATGAACCATCTAAAGATCATTATACAAGGAATGTTAATTTTCATAAAAAATAGCTGATCAAGGATGTCAGCCGTTATAGTCAAAGAAAAAAATGGTGGAGGGAGTAGGACTCGAACCTACGAACCCGATGGGAGCGGATTTACAGTCCGCCGCGTTTGGCCAACTTCGCTATCCCTCCACTTTGACTAAATAAGTGGTGCCGGCCAGAGGACTTGAACCCCCAACCTACTGATTACAAATCAGTTGCTCTGCCAGTTGAGCTAGGCCGGCATATGAAATTAATGGTGGAGGATGCAGGGTTCGAACCTGCGACCCCTTGCTTGTAAGGCAAGTGCTCTCCCAGCTGAGCTAATCCTCCGATAAGTGGTGACCCGTACGGGATTCGAACCCGTGTTACCGCCGTGAAAGGGCGGTGTCTTAACCACTTGACCAACGGGCCATGTGCATGTTTGTTTCTCAGAGCTTCCAGCCGGATTTGAACCGGCGACCCCTTCCTTACCATGGAAGTGCTCTACCACTGAGCTATGGAAGCAAGTGGCTCCAACGGTAGGATTCGAACCTACGACCGATCGGTTAACAGCCGATTGCTCTACCACTGAGCTACGTTGGAATAATGTCATTCATCAAAAGCATTAATAAGGAAAGAGAATCAATGTGGCGGCGTCCTACTCTCACGGGGGTAAACCCGACTACCATCGGCGCTGAAGAGCTTAACTGCTGTGTTCGGCATGGGAACAGGTGTGACCTCTTCGCCTTCACCACCACATCAATATAAAGTTTGAGGTAAACCCTCAAAACTGGATAAGGAAACATCTTTTTTGAAAAAGAAACACTTTTCACGACTGATTGAAATCAGATAGATAAGTCATCGATCCATTAGTATCCGTCAGCTCCACGTGTCACCACGCTTCCACCTCGGACCTATCAACCTCATCGTCTCTGAGGGATCTTATTACCTTATAGGTAAGGGAAATCTCATCTCAAGGGGGGCTTCATGCTTAGATGCTTTCAGCACTTATCCCGACCACACGTAGCTACCCAGCGATGCTCCTGGCGGAACAACTGGTACACCAGCGGTGTGTCCATCCCGGTCCTCTCGTACTAAGGACAGCTCCTTTCAAATTTCCAACGCCCACGACGGATAGGGACCGAACTGTCTCACGACGTTCTGAACCCAGCTCGCGTACCGCTTTAATGGGCGAACAGCCCAACCCTTGGGACCGACTACAGCCCCAGGATGCGATGAGCCGACATCGAGGTGCCAAACCTCCCCGTCGATGTGGACTCTTGGGGGAGATAAGCCTGTTATCCCCGGGGTAGCTTTTATCCGTTGAGCGACGGCCCTTCCATGCGGAACCGCCGGATCACTAAGCCCGACTTTCGTCCCTGCTCGACTTGTAGGTCTCGCAGTCAAGCTCCCTTGTGCCTTTACACTCTGCGAATGATTTCCAACCATTCTGAGGGAACCTTTGGGCGCCTCCGTTACCTTTTGGGAGGCGACCGCCCCAGTCAAACTGCCCACCTGACACTGTCTCCGGACCGGATCACGGTCCTGGGTTAGAATGTCCGTACAGCCAGGGTAGTATCCCACCAGCGCCTCCACCGAAGCTAGCGCTCCGGCTTCCAAGGCTCCTACCTATCCTGTACAAGCTGTACCAACATTCAATATCAGGCTACAGTAAAGCTCCACGGGGTCTTTCCGTCCTGTCGCGGGTAATGTGCATCTTCACACATAGTATAATTTCACCGGGTCTCTCGTTGAGACAGTGCCCAAGTCGTTGCACCTTTCGTGCGGGTCGGAACTTACCCGACAAGGAATTTCGCTACCTTAGGACCGTTATAGTTACGGCCGCCGTTTACTGGGGCTTCGGTTCAACGCTTCGCATAAGCTAACGCATCCCCTTAACCTTCCAGCACCGGGCAGGTGTCAGCCCCTATACTTCGCCTTACGGCTTCGCAGAGACCTGTGTTTTTGGTAAACAGTCGCTTGGGCCTTTTCACTGCGGCTCCTCGGCAGAGGAGCACCCCTTCTCCCGAAGTTACGGGGTCATTTTGCCGAGTTCCTTAACGAGAGTTCTCCCGCTCACCTTAGGATCCTCTCCTCGCCTACCTGTGTCGGTTTGCGGTACGGGCACCTCTTTCCTCACTAGAGGATTTTCTTGGCAGTGTGAACTCAGGAGCTTCGGTACTTTATTTCCCTCCCCATCACAGCTTGACGTTGCCGGACGGATTTGCCTATCCGACCGTCTCACTGCTTGGACGCGCACATCCAGTGGCGCGCTCTCCTTATCCTCCTGCGTCCCCCCGTCGTTCAAACGGAAAGGAGGTGGTACAGGAATATCAACCTGTTGTCCATCGCCTACGCCTTTCGGCCTCGGCTTAGGTCCCGACTAACCCTGAGAGGACGAGCCTTCCTCAGGAAACCTTAGGCATTCGGTGAAAGAGATTCTCACTCTTTTTTCGCTACTCATACCGGCATTCTCACTTCTAAGCGCTCCACCAGTCCTTACGGTCTGACTTCACGGCCCTTAGAACGCTCTCCTACCACTGATCATAAGATCAATCCGCAGCTTCGGTGGTGTGTTTAGCCCCGGTACATTTTCGGCGCAGAGTCACTCGACCAGTGAGCTATTACGCACTCTTTGAATGATGGCTGCTTCTAAGCCAACATCCTGGTTGTCTAAGCAACTCCACATCCTTTTCCACTTAACACACACTTTGGGACCTTAGCTGGCGGTCTGGGCTGTTTCCCTCTCGACCATGAACCTTATCACCCACGGTCTGACTCCCAGAACAAAGTCTATGGCATTCGGAGTTTGACTGAATTCGGTAACCCGATAGGGGCCCCTCGTCCAATCAGTGCTCTACCTCCATGACTTTCTATTCTGAGGCTAGCCCTAAAGCTATTTCGGAGAGAACCAGCTATCTCCGTGTTCGATTGGCATTTCACCCCTACCCACACCTCATCCCCGTAATTTTCAACTTACGTGGGTTCGGGCCTCCAGTCAGTGTTACCTGACCTTCACCCTGGACATGGGTAGATCACACGGTTTCGGGTCTACGACCGCATACTCACTCGCCCTATTCAGACTCGCTTTCGCTGCGGCTCCGCTTCTACTGCTTAACCTCGCATACGGTCGTAACTCGCCGGTTCATTCTACAAAAGGCACGCCGTCACCCATTAACGGGCTCCGACTACTTGTAGGCACACGGTTTCAGGTTCTCTTTCACTCCCCTTCCGGGGTGCTTTTCACCTTTCCCTCACGGTACTGGTTCACTATCGGTCACTAGGGAGTATTTAGCCTTGGGAGATGGTCCTCCCGGATTCCGACGGAATTCCTCGTGTTCCGCCGTACTCAGGATCCACTCCGGAGGGAGAAAGATTTCGACTACAGGGCTGTTACCTGCTCTGGCTGACCTTTCCAGGTCGATTCGTCTATCTTCCTCCTTGATAACTCCAATGGAGTGTCCTACAACCCCAGAAAGCAAGCTTTCTGGTTTGGGCTGATTCCGTTTCGCTCGCCGCTACTCAGGAAATCGCGTTTGCTTTCTCTTCCTCCGGGTACTTAGATGTTTCAGTTCCCCGGGTGTGCCTGCCTATACCTATGTATTCAGTATAGGATACTGTTCCATTACGAACAGTGGGTTTCCCCATTCGGAAATCTCCGGGTCAAAGCCTACTTACGGCTCGCCGGAGCATATCGGTGTTAGTCCCGTCCTTCATCGGCTCCTAGTACCAAGGCATCCACCGTGCGCCCTTATTCACTTAACTATCGTCGTGAAAAGACGTTTACAATTTCAATTAGATGTCTTGTCATCAAATGTCTCATCGTTAGATGAATACAATGATTCCTTATCCAGTTTTCAAGGTTCACGCCCTTATTCAGGGTTGAATATAAAACACAAAATGATTTCTTGTGTTTTGGTGTAACATTTAAATGGTGGAGCCTAGCGGGATCGAACCGCTGACCTCCTGCGTGCAAAGCAGGCGCTCTCCCAGCTGAGCTAAGGCCCCTTTTTGAATGGTGGGCCTGAGTGGACTTGAACCACCGACCTCACGCTTATCAGGCGTGCGCTCTGACCAACTGAGCTACAGGCCCATCCAATTAAAGGAAGATCATATTTTCATAGTTTGATCTCTCAAAACTGAACAACCAACACAGTACGTTTCCGTTATATCCTTAGAAAGGAGGTGATCCAGCCGCACCTTCCGATACGGCTACCTTGTTACGACTTCACCCCAATCATTGGCCCCACCTTCGGCGGCTGGCTCCAAAAAGGTTACCTCACCGACTTCGGGTGTTGCCAACTCTCGTGGTGTGACGGGCGGTGTGTACAAGGCCCGGGAACGTATTCACCGCGGCATGCTGATCCGCGATTACTAGCGATTCCGGCTTCATGCAGGCGAGTTGCAGCCTGCAATCCGAACTGAGAATGGTTTTATGGGATTTGCTACACCTCGCGGCTTCGCTGCCCTTTGTACCATCCATTGTAGCACGTGTGTAGCCCAGGTCATAAGGGGCATGATGATTTGACGTCATCCCCGCCTTCCTCCGGTTTGTCACCGGCAGTCACCTTAGAGTGCCCAACTAAATGCTGGCAACTAAGATTAGGGGTTGCGCTCGTTGCGGGACTTAACCCAACATCTCACGACACGAGCTGACGACAACCATGCACCACCTGTCACTTGGTCCCCGAAGGGAAAGCCCTATCTCTAGGGTTGTCCAAGGATGTCAAGACCTGGTAAGGTTCTTCGCGTTGCTTCGAATTAAACCACATGCTCCACCGCTTGTGCGGGCCCCCGTCAATTCCTTTGAGTTTCAGCCTTGCGGCCGTACTCCCCAGGCGGAGTGCTTAATGCGTTAACTTCAGCACTAAGGGGTGGAAGCCCCCTAACACCTAGCACTCATCGTTTACGGCGTGGACTACCAGGGTATCTAATCCTGTTTGCTACCCACGCTTTCGCACCTCAGCGTCAGAAACAGACCAGAGAGTCGCCTTCGCCACTGGTGTTCCTCCACATATCTACGCATTTCACCGCTACACGTGGAATTCCACTCTCCTCTTCTGTCCTCAAGTTCCCCAGTTTCCAATGACCCTCCACGGTTGAGCCGTGGGCTTTCACATCAGACTTAAGGAACCGCCTGCGCGCGCTTTACGCCCAATAATTCCGGACAACGCTTGCCCCCTACGTATTACCGCGGCTGCTGGCACGTAGTTAGCCGGGGCTTCCTCGTTAGGTACCGTCAAGGTACCGTTCTATTCGCACGGTACTTGTTCTTCCCTAACAACAGAACTTTACGATCCGAAGACCTTCATCGTTCACGCGGCGTTGCTCCGTCAGACTTTCGTCCATTGCGGAAGATTCCCTACTGCTGCCTCCCGTAGGAGTCTGGGCCGTGTCTCAGTCCCAGTGTGGCCGATCACCCTCTCAGGTCGGCTACGCATCGTCGCCTTGGTGAGCCGTTACCTCACCAACTAGCTAATGCGCCGCGGGCCCATCTGTAAGTGATAGCAAGAAGCCATCTTTCAACTTTCCTTCATGCGAAAGAAAGTATTACCCGGCATTAGCCCCGGTTTCCCGGGGTTATTCCGATCTTACAGGCAGGTTGCCCACGTGTTACTCACCCGTCCGCCGCTCGTTCCACGAGCTTCACCCCGAAGGGATCCACTCGCTTCCCGCGCTCGACTTGCATGTATTAGGCACGCCGCCAGCGTTCGTCCTGAGCCAGGATCAAACTCTCCATAAAAGTTAAGTTTGACTTGCTCATTTGCACACCGAATGTGCTTGTTTCAAATTTCTTCTATAAAGAAGAAATGTTTTGACGTACTGGTTGGTTCGTTCAGTTTTCAAAGATCAAATTTCTATCCAGCCGCTTCATCAGCGACTTTACTAGTTTATCACTTTCAGTTGTTTGTGTCAACAACTTTTTTGTGAAGTTTTTTTGATGTCGTTTTGGCGACATTTAATAATTTATCATGTCTGCCTTGCAGTGTCAATAACTTTCTCGAAAGAATTTTTGTTAGTTTCTGCTGCGTTGTTTTGTTTTCCGACAACGTTTAATAATATAGCATAGACTAAAAAAGAAAAGCAATGGTTTTTTTGAAATTCATTTAAAAAAGTTATATTAAAAAGAAAGAGCACATAAGAAAAGCCCTGATAATCATTCAGGGCTCACTAGTGTATCTTTAATATTATGGATAAGCTGAAGTGAGTAAAGCATTAATTTTGTTTCTTCTTCCTCGGCATATATTGTAGACATTCTTCTCTCGTTGCAAATCTCCGGAAGATTTGAAAAAGAACTTCATACCTTTCTTCCATCGCTCTTTTTAGTCCTTGGTCGATTCTGTGGTCTCCTAGGTCAAACGTGATCTCTTCCATCTCTCTTTTTAACAAATACTCAATTTCACGACGTTCCTGTTCATTAATCATTAAACCATGCACCTTAAAGGACCTCCCTTAAACAACTCTCTTTATTTTTACCCTAATTCTTGTGTTTTTAGCATAGGTTGTCCTTTTTTTCATATGTATAGAACATATTGGAAGGAAGGTGAATCGTGCAATGAGTTTCTACACTTGGAAAATTGAGCGGATCAAACGCTATGGAGTTGTAGTAGCTTTAGCCTTTTTTTGCGCCCTCTTCTTGTGGATCGGACAGTGGAGTCAACTCCCCGTCTTTTCAAATGAAGGAGAACCTCGCGCTTTGACACAAGGAAGCGATAAAAATTCGTACGTTGCACTGACATTTAATATAAGCTGGGGGACAGAAAAAGTTCACGACGTTTTGAAGCAGCTGGAAGCCAACCAGGCCCAGGCGACTTTTTTTCTTAGTGGGGAATGGGCCGAGCGTCACCCTGATATCGTCAAAGCCATTCATGAGGGGAAGCATGAAATTGGGATGATGGGATACAAATACGAAAGTTACCTTGAACAAAAGCCTGCACAAGTGAAACAAGACATGAATCATGCCAGAGAGGCATTTAAAAAGTTAGGTTTTGAAGAAATCAAATGGATCCGGCCTCCCCATGGCCATATGAACAAAGAGGTTTTGAAAATGATTGAAAAGGAAGGGATGCAAGCCGTTCAATGGAGCATTAATCCTCGAGACTGGGAAAATCCAGGTACGAACACCATCATTGATACCGTCCTTAATGAAGGTTCAGAAGGAGATATCATACTGATGCATGCATCTGACTCGGTGAAGCAAACGGCGAAAGCCCTGGAAGTCATCTTGCCGGGTTTGAAACAAAAAGGATTGAAACTCGTAAACATTTCTGAACTTGTCAGTGGTGGAGAATCAGAAACCACTCAAATTCAATAGCCCAACAAAAAAAAACCACCGCTCTTTCGTTGCGGTGGTTTTTTTTTTAGGCAGCTTTTTCAGATGTGTTTGTTATACGGTGAAGTAAAATTAATTGGTAAGCATTACAGATGAACAAAGGAATAATCATCAGCCATACATAATCACTACCCTGGGCTCTCAAGGCCGGCACCCATTCTACACTCGTGACAACGACCATAAAAAACAGAGCAGGAATGAAGGCGTGCCACTTTGTTTCCTTTGCTTTTATATAAGCAACGATTATGGAAAGAACAAGGAGACCTAAGGCTGTCCATAAAAAGGGCCATATGGTTGCGCCTTCTGCGGCCTGATACCTGAAGTACACAAGATCAAATAGCGTAAAGACGATCAAGAACAGTTGAACCGGGGTCCATAGAGAACGAAAGATCCCTTTTCCAAACTGATTGACTGTAAGATAGGCGAAAAAACCCATTTGACTAATGATGCTGAATATAAATCCTAGCCCAGCAAAAAATAACAGCAAGCCGAAGAGCTCAAAAAATTGGAACGGGTTTAGCACTTCAGCATAAGAATCATATTTAAAAATAAAACTGATGATCAACGTCGTCAAACCGCCGATCCATAAGGTCGTTAAAAACAACCTTACCCATTTACGACTATTCACGAAATTTCCCCCTACTATGCAAAAGACTATACCACCGTATTTTACCACGAAGTCGAGCTTTTTTCCTCCGCTCCTCGTATAAATTCTGCCGAATCGCAGATAGTAAACGTAAGGAGAACTTAAGAAAGGGGACATGCAAAATGTCCAAACTCCGATTCTTATGTCCCGTCCTACTTCTTGTACTTCTGGCTGCCTGTAACGGCGCAACAAGTGCGAGTGAACAGACGGATTATGATACAACGAAAAAAATGATCGTTGATATTCTGAAATCGGACGACGGGAAGAAAGCGATGACTGAAGTTCTTTCAGATGAGAAAATGCAGCAACAGATGGCTCTTGAGTCAGAGGTTGTTTCGCAAGCTGTCCAAAAGACGCTCATTTCTGAAGAAGGAAAAGCTTTCTGGAGTAAGTTGTTCTCCGATCCGAAGTTCGTCCAAGAGTTCAGCAAAGTCCTTGAAGATCAGCAGAAAAAGCTGATGAAAGGATTGATGAAAGATGCTGAGTACCAAAAATTGATGATTGAGCTTTATAAAAACCCTGAAATGATGAAGGAAATGGTTACCGTCATGGAAGGGCAGCAATTCCGTGCACACCTGCAAAAAACAATAGAAGAGACTTTGAACAGTCCGGTTTTCCAAGCCAAGATGAGTGAAACCTTATTGAAAGCAGCGGAAAAAATGCAGAGCGGCAGCGGTGGTAAATCTGATTCCTCCGGTGAAGGAGGAGAAAGTAGCAGTGAAGAACAATCAGGCAGTGGTGGTAGCGGTGAAGGTGAAAAAGGCCAGCAAAGCTAACCACAGGCCAAAAAAACACGCACTTCTTAGAGAAGTGCGTGTTTTATATTAATACTTATCAATCACTTTAGCAGCCATATTACGGTAAATGACACCAATCGGATGATCCGCCTGATACACAGATGGTGCGAAGACTTCCTCTTCTTCGTAAGGCTGTTGAAGCGGCACATGTCCGAGAACTCCGGTTTGCAGTGTTTCTGCAAGCTTCACGCCGCCTCCTCTTCCGAAGACGAATTCTTTGTTCCCTGTCTCTTTACTTTCAAAATACGCCATGTTTTCAACGACACCAAGAATTTCGTGTTCTGTTTTCAAAGCCATTTGACCTGCACGTGCAGCTACGAAAGCAGCGGTAGGGTGCGGAGTCGTAACGATGATTTCTTTAGAAGACGGAAGCATGGAGTGTACGTCCAATGCTACATCACCGGTTCCTGGTGGGAGATCGAGAAGAAGGTAATCGAGATCTCCCCATTCTACTTCTTTGAAAAAGCTCGTCAGCATTTTGCCAAGCATAGGTCCTCGCCAGATGATCGGAGAGTTATCTTCCACAAAGAAGCCCATTGATACGAGCTTAACCCCAAACCGTTCGACAGGAATAATCTTCTCCCCGCGAACGACTGGGCGTTCTTCTACACCCATCATATCAGGCACGCTGAATCCGTAAATATCCGCATCAATAATTCCGACTTTCTTGCCCAGGCGTGTTAAAGCTACAGCAAGGTTGACGGTGACTGTAGATTTACCAACGCCCCCTTTACCACTAGCGATGGAGATGAACTTCGTCCCTGTATTTCCACCTAGAAGAGAGGCTTCTTGCTCCTGCTCCGCTTCAGGTTGGAACCTTTGAAGCACTTCATCTGGAAGCTGGTCGAAACGTAACCCAACCGTCGCTGCTCCACCGCTTTTCAGTGCATTGACAATCTTCTGCTGCAATTCCATCTGTTCAGCAGTATTTGTCTTTCCGATCAGGATTTTCACGCTGACATGATTCTTATCTTCTTTAATTTTTATCTCTTCAACCCCACCGGTTTCTTCCAACGTTTTATGTAAAAACGGGTCTTCGATTGAATGGAGGATTTCTAGTACTTTTCCTTCTGTCAACAAGCCGGTTCACCATCCTTAGAAAAATGTTTCACTACGGCTAGTATAACATATATGAAACGCTTTCTAAGTGATTTGCTTCAATCAGTCTTCAGAAGGAAGCTCTCTTTCTGTGACATACCGGAGCACACCCTGGTAAATGGATGCTGACATTTTCCGTTGGTAATTATCATCTTTTAACAATTCACGTTCCTCGGGGTTCGATAAAAACCCACCTTCCACTAAGACACCTGGGGCTTTTGAATGCTTAAGAATATAGATGTTGGACAATCCAAAAGCTCCACGATCCGTATTCCCCATATTCTCCTTGATTTCGGTTTGAATGAACTTGGCCAAGGTTTTACTTTCTTCATTTTTCGGATAGTAAAAGGTCTGGGCCCCGCTCCATTTTTCAGATGGAATGGCATTCAAATGTAAACTGATGTATAAATCCGCTTCTTTTTCTTCAATGTACTGAACCCTGTTCCGTACATCTTCCGCCTGCCTGCGCCGCGCCTTTTCCGCCTCATCTGATGCGAGATCATTGTCGTCATCACGGGTGAGGTACACGAGTGCACCTGCTTGCTGCAAATAATCACGGAGGTATTCGGCCATTTTCAATGTAATGACTTTTTCTTCCGTACCATCTTTGCCAGAAGCACCAGCATCAGGTCCCCCATGTCCTGGATCCAAAACGATCACTTTTCCAGATAAAGGGGACGACCATACCGTCCATGCATCTTTTGCTTCCTGAATCGGGTAGGATACAGCGCACACCAGTACAATCACCCCTGCTAACCATAAAAATGTCTTCAACCTAGGTTTTCGCATGCCTCACACTCCCTTATACTCCTCCCTCTTTCACTATATGGGACAAGATAGACAAATATGTAAAGGCACGACTTTTTCAGCAAGGAGAACAGCATACAATGGATTGTTTCATTCCATTCATACGTACAATCGAATACGGTTCCTGGAGGGATCCAGCGTATAGATGACCTCTTCCCTTTCCTCGACGGAAGCTCCCATTTGCTGTAACCTCTTCACTGCTTCCTTCCTTGCATGGGCTTGAGGAAAATGAATATCAAACCATTTCAATCCTGCTTCCTGAGGCTCCGGAGCAGGGGCCTCCAACCCTTTCCATGTGTTGAGTCCAATATGATGATGGTACCTTGCCGATGATATAAACAAGGCTTGATCACCAAGGCGGCTGACTACATCAAAACCCAACCCGTCACAATAAAACTGCTTCGCTTTTTCCAGATCAGATACATGAAGATGGATGTGCCCCATGACCGTACGAGCAGGAAAGCCCATCCATCCGGTGTTGGTTTCAAAACGGAACAACTTCTCAAAATCCAACGGGTCAACGGTCATCTTCACCTCATCTCCTGACCATTCCCATAATGAGGACGGCCGATCGATATAAACTTCCATACCATTTCCATCAGGGTCATAAAAGTAGATCGCTTCACTAACGAGATGATCAGCCGAAGCCACCTGAATGTTGTTGTTGATTAAACGTTTGACCAAATCAGCAAGGTCTACCTTTTCTGGCAATAGCAGAGCAAAGTGATAAAGACCCGTTGCTTTTCTATTTGGTGGTACAAGATCCTTATCTTCCTCAAGAACAAGCAGCGGATTTCCATCCCTACCTGATAAGTATGTAACACCACTGGATTGCTTCCATATTTGAAAACCGATGATGTCCTTGTAAAATTCCAACGATCGCTTTAGATCCATAACTTTTAATGTGACCTGTGTGACATGGGTGTTTTCTTTTTCATGAAAAAGCATGTGAATCCCTCCATGTGTAAATCTTTTCCCTCAGTATAGCGGAATAAAAAAAGGACAAACATTTATATGCTTTGAAGTATGCCTGACACGACAGATTGCCCCTCCACGAATGAAAAATCCATCATTAAAAAACAAAAAAAGACTCCCAACCGAGTCGGTTGAGAGTCTTTTGTATAAGCATCGATTAACGCTTGGAGAATTGTGGAGCGCGACGAGCACCTTTAAGACCGTATTTCTTACGCTCTTTCATACGTGCGTCACGAGTCAATAGACCAGCGCGTTTCAATGGTGTACGGTATTCAGGATCCGCTTTTAGCAAAGCACGAGCGATTCCGTGACGGATCGCACCTGCTTGTCCTGTGAATCCACCACCATCTACGTTTACATATACATCATAGTTACCTTCTGTTTCCGTAACAGCTAGAGGCTGTTTCAGAATCATACGAAGGGTTTCGTATGGGAAAAAGTCTTCAGCATCACGTTTGTTTACTACTACACGACCAGTTCCTGGAACGAGACGTACACGAGCTGTTGAGCTCTTACGACGACCAGTACCTGTGTATTGTACTTGTGCCACTAAGATTACCTCCTTTGATTATCCGCGAAGTTCGTAAACTTCTGGTTTTTGTGCTTCATGTTTGTGTTCAGCGCCAGCGTACACATGAAGTTTCTTGCCCATCTTACGTCCAAGACTTCCTTTTGGAAGCATCCCTTTAACAGCAAGCTCTAGCATTTGCTCAGGGTATTTCGTACGCATTTCGTTAGCCGTACGGGATTTCAAACCACCCACGTGGTTAGAGTGACGATAATAGATCTTATCGTTGATTTTGTTTCCTGTAAGTTGGATCTCACCAGCGTTGATGATGATGACGTGGTCACCTGTGTCAACGTGTGGTGTGTATGTTGGTTTATTTTTACCGCGAAGGATCGCAGCAACTTCGCTCGCTAAACGGCCGAGTGTTTGCCCTGCAGCATCCACAACATACCATTTACGTTCAACGTTGTTTTCATTTGCCATGAAAGTTGTGCGCATATCGGTTTCCCTCCTGAAATGATTGATTTCTCATAGACTTCGTTACTACTTTATCATTTATCTCAAATACGATTAGTTTTCCGGGGCTAATCGTGGTATAGAAATAAAATGCCATAGAATATAATATAACACCTTGTAACTATATGTCAAGGGCATGCACACCTGGATTCGTTGTTTTTTTAAACAAAGACGTGCGACTTTCTTCAGGTCAAACGCTTCTAGTAAAACACATTCCATAAAAATAACCCTTGTGGTGGTGCTGTCTTCCCTGCTTCATTACGGTTTCTCGCTTCTATGATCCGTTTTAAATCTCCGGGGTTACGTTCGTTTCTACCGATCTCTAACAACGTTCCTACTAGGATTCGCACCATATTATAAAGGAAGCCTGAACCTCGGAAGACAAATAAAATGTCGTCTCCCTCTTTTGTAACCTCCGCTTTATAAATCGTCCGAACCTTGGTTCCTTTGATATCTGTCTTTGGTGAGCAAAAAGAGGTGAAATCATGCTCTCCCTCAAGGTGCCTGCACGCTTCTTGCATACGGGTGATATCAAGCTCAGCCCGGACGTGGTGAGTATAATGACGCCGGAAAAGGTCAGGCTCATGAGCATTATGCACATAATAGCGGTACTCTTTCCCCTTCGTATCATACCTGGCATGAAAATCATCAGGAACCTGATCAGCAGAGACGACCTGAACGTCATCCGGAAGAAGCGAGTCCAGTGCTCTCTTCCAATTAGCTTTAGGGATGTGTAGAGGAGTATCAAAGTGAATCACCTGACCGATCGCATGAACACGTGCATCCGTACGTCCAGAAGCGACCACTTTCACGTTCTCCCCTTTATGCATTTTTTTTAATGCTTTTTCAAGCTCTGCCTGGATTGTATTCCCATTGGGCTGAACTTGATAGCCGGCGTAATTCGTCCCATCATAACGGATGACCATTCGCATTCTTTTCATAAAACGTTCCTCCCCGTCAGCTTCTCGTCATGAATAGCGCGATAACCAATAGAGCAAACAGGACATACAAAGAAATATCAAGCTTTGATATCTTCAGTTCCCTCAACTTCGTACGTCCTTCCCCACCTTGATAACCACGCGCTTCCATCGCCATAGCGAGCTCCTCTGCACGTTTGAATGCACTCACGAACAAAGGGACTAGGAGAGGCACAATCGCCTTCACACGGTCTTTTAACGCTCCTGTACGAAAGTCCACACCCCTGGAGGCTTGTGCTTTGGAGATTTTCTCGGTCTCCTGCATCAATGTTGGAATGAAACGGAGGGAGATCGACATCATCAACGCCAGTTCATGGACCGGGAACTTCACTTTTTTCAATGGACCCAACAGCTCCTCGATGGCGTCTGTAATTTCAATGGGCGTTGTCGTCAAAGTGAGCAGAGAGGTCACAAGGATAAGGAGGAAGAACCTTAACGAGATAGCTCCCCCTGAACGAGGCCTTCTCTATAAACATCCCAGCCAAAAATAGAAAAAGCGACGTCCCCTTCCCTCGTAACAAACAAGTGAAGGAGGAACGTAAACACAATGAGGAACCATACCGGTTTCAAACCTTTCATGATGTACTGGAAAGGCACACGGGAAAGCAAGGCGCTTCCAACTGCAAAGAGAGCAAGGACCCCATAGCTCATAACAGAGTTAGCAAAAAATACGATCACAACATAAAAGAATATGATAGCGATTTTCGAACGAGGGTCAAGGCGGTGGATCACGGAATCTGTCGGGATATACTGTCCGATAATTAAAGAGCTACTCATGATCGCTGCCCCCTCTCACTTTATGGGCTAATTCTTTTGCTAACTCCGCTATCGTCTGTCCATGGTATTCCATGTGAAGGCCATACTCTTTCTCCGCTTTACTTAAAAAGGAGATGACTTCCGGTACATCCAACTGGACTTGCTCAAGGTCTTCCTTCTGGCGAAAGATCTCCAAAGGCGTCCCTTCTTTGTACAGTTCCCCATGGTTCATAATCAGAATGTAGTCAGCGTAGGCAAGAGCATCCTCCATACTATGAGTAACAAGGATGGTTGTCAGACCCTTATCATGATGAAGGTCATAAAACATGTCCATCACTTCTCTTTGGCCGCTAGGATCAAGGCCTGCCGTCGGTTCATCCAGAACAAGAACTTCAGGGTTCATCGCAAGCACACCAGATATAGCCACCCGGCGCATCTGCCCCCCACTTAAGTCGAATGGTGAACGGTCGAGCAAGTCTTCAGGAAGTTTTGTCGCCTTAACGGCCGCTTTCGTTCGTTGCTCGATTTCTTCCTGAGAAACACCAAAGTTCTGGGGGCCGAAGGCGATGTCTTTCGCAACGGTTTCCTCGAACAACTGGTGCTCTGGGTATTGGAATACAACGCCGACTTTTTCACGAAGCTCTCTCAAGTGCTTGTTTTTCACACCGGCTTCGATCGTATAGTCACCCAGTTGTATTTTTCCTTCGGTTGGTTGTAACAGTCCGTTCAAATGTTGAATAAGTGTCGATTTCCCTGAACCTGTGTGACCGATAACAGCTACAAAAGATCCAGATTCAATAGAGAATGTCATATCATTCAGTGCTTTATGTTCGAATGGACTGTTCGGTTGATAGGTATAGCTTACGTTTTCAAACGAGATACGCATAAGTCCTCCAACAACTCCTGGTGATTGAGTGGCTCACGAGATAGGCTCAAACCTTCGTCTTTGAGGTAATCAGCCATTTTACTTACAAATGGAGTATCCAAGCCAATTTCAGTCAACTGTTCTTTTCTTGAAAATACGTCCCGAGGAGTCCCTTCCATCCAAACTTCCCCACCATTCATGACAATGACTCTGGAAGCCAATGTAACTTCTTCAAGGTCATGGGTGATGGTCACTAAAGACAGGTCTCTTTCCTGCTGAACGTCGCTGACGGTTTTCATGATTTCTTTTCTGCCTTTGGGATCAAGCATGGCAGTTGCTTCATCAAGAATGATAAATTCAGGGGATACAGCAAGAACGCTCGCGATTGCAATGCGCTGCTTCTGGCCTCCCGATAGCCGGTGCGGTTCATGTCTCTCGTATGCTTCCATACGGACAGCTTTCAGGCTTTCTTTAATACGCTCAACCATAAGCTCGCGAGGCATCCCGTGGTTTTCCATTCCGAACGCAACATCATCCCTGACGGTCGTCCCTACAAACTGGTTATCTGGATTTTGAAAAACCATCCCGACCTGTTTTCTTACTTCCCATACCGTCCCAGGTGTCACTTTCATTCCATTGACGATAATTTCCCCTTCTTGAGGAAATAAAAGTCCATTCATTAACTTAGCAATCGTGGATTTGCCCGAGCCATTATGACCAATGATGGCCACCCACTCATCCGGACCTATGGTGAAGCTCACATCCTTCAGCACCCAGGGCATGTCATCCTGGTATTTAAAAGACACATGACGAAACTCGACTTGTCTCTCTCCCATCTGTGTTCCTCCTCTGCTCAACTGACTATTTCCCAGGAAATACGACATCATTTCCTATCAACCGAGGGATGGATCAACAAAGTGTCGAATCCATCCATACGGTGTCTATCTTCTATTTGAATATAAAAAAAGGGCTGGATGTAACCTCGCGATGAGATTCAGTCCTGCCCTTTTACCCTCATGGTATTCATTAAACTAGTTCAATGATCGCCATTTTCGCTCCATCACCTTTACGCTCGCCTAGCTTAAGCACGCGAGTGTAACCACCTTGACGGTCTTCATAGCGTGGGCCGATGTCAGAGAATAGCTTTTGCAAAGCTGTTTGCTCTCCTTCTTCGTCCGCTTTCGCATTGTAAAGGAATGATTCAGCTTGACGACGGGCATGTAGATCGCCGCGTTTCCCTAGTGTAATCATTTTTTCTACAACAGATTTAAGCTCTTTCGCTTTAGCTTCTGTTGTTTCCAAACGTTCGTGAATGATCAAGTCTGTCGCTAAGTTACGAAGTAGCGCCATACGCTGATCTGTTGTACGTCCTAGTTTTCTAGCCATTGATAATCCCTCCCTTATCTGAATCTCTTAGATGTGTTCTATTAATTAATCGTCTTTTCTTAAACCTAAGCCCAGTTCGTCCAACTTGTGCTTCACTTCTTCAAGTGACTTGCGACCAAGGTTACGTACCTTCATCATGTCTTCTTCAGACTTATTCGCAAGTTCCTGCACTGTGTTGATACCAGCGCGTTTCAAGCAATTGTATGAACGGACAGAAAGGTCAAGTTCTTCGATTGTCATTTCTAGAACTTTTTCTTTTTGGTCCTCTTCTTTTTCAACCATGATTTCAGCTTTTTGAGCTTCATCTGTAAGGCCTACGAAGATGTTGAGGTGTTCCATATAGATTTTAGCGCCAAGAGAGATCGCTTCTTCCGGACGAATGCTGCCATCCGTCCAAACATCCAACGTCAATTTATCAAAGTTCGATGTTTGACCGATTCTAGTGTTCTCTACTTGATACGTCACACGGGATACAGGCGTAAAGATAGAGTCAACTGGAATAACGCCGATCGGTTGATCCTCATGGTTGTTTCCTTCAGCCGGACGATATCCTCGGCCGCGTTCTGCTGTAATACGTGCACGGAAGCTGGAGTTGCTATCTAATGTTGCGATGTGAAGATCTGGATTAAGAACTTCTACATCACTGTCGTGCGTAATGTCAGCCGCTGTAACTTTTCCTTCACCCTGTACATCAATCTCCAAAGTCTTTTCTTCGTCAGAATAAACCTTCAAAGCTAGTTTCTTTAGATTCAGAATGACAGTGGTTACGTCTTCGACGACACCTTCAATCGTTGAAAACTCATGAAGAACCCCGTCAATTTGAACTGATGTGACAGCAGAGCCGGGAAGTGAGGATAATAGGATACGACGCAAGGAGTTCCCTAGAGTTGTACCATACCCACGCTCAAGCGGTTCTACGACGAACTTACCAAAAGTAGACTCATCGCTGATCTCGACCGTTTCAATCTTTGGCTTTTCAATTTCGATCATTTACACTAAACCCTCCTTCAAAACGTCGAAACCCCGGTTAGACAATAGGTCTAACCGAAATTCCTCAGGTAGGCAGTCCCGATAAAAAGACAACTGCATATTTTCTCTGTCTACTGTGTTGCTGATTAAAAGCTATCATAACCCATTATAGACAGGGTGACAAATTCTATTCAGAACTATTATACGCGACGACGTTTTGGTGGGCGGCAACCATTGTGTGGTACTGGAGTTACGTCACGGATTGCCGTAATTTCAAGACCTGCTGCTTGTAGAGAGCGGATCGCTGCTTCACGACCAGCACCAGGGCCTTTAACTGTTACTTCAAGAGTTTTCATACCGTTGTCCATAGCGTCTTTCGCTGCAGCTTCAGAAGCCATTTGAGCAGCGAATGGAGTAGATTTACGGGAACCTTTGAAACCAAGGGAACCAGCACTGCTCCAAGCAATAACGTTACCTTGAACATCAGTGATCGTTACGATTGTGTTGTTGAAAGTAGAGCGGATGTGTGCCACACCGGTCTCTATATTCTTTTTCACGCGACGCTTACGACTACGAGTGTTTCCTTTACGTGCCATATAGTTAGCTTACCTCCTTTGTGTTGCTTATTATTTACGTTTGTTAGCCACGGTACGACGTGGACCTTTACGAGTACGTGAGTTGTTTTTCGTCTTCTGTCCGCGAAGTGGAAGTCCACGACGGTGACGGATACCGCGGTAAGAACCGATCTCAATCAAACGCTTGATGTTTAGAGAGTTCTCACGACGAAGGTCACCTTCCGTGTTGTGTTGTTCCACTGCTTTACGGATTTTACCTAGTTCGTCTTCTGTAAGATCGCGAACGCGAGTGCTTTCAGAAACGCCAGCTTCAGCTAGTACGTCTTTGGCAAGGGATTTCCCGATACCGTAAACGTAAGTTAGGGATACGACTACTCGCTTGTCACGAGGAATATCTACACCTGCAATACGTGCCATAAGTTACGTGCACCTCCTTCAGTTTTAGCCTTGTTTTTGTTTATGCTTAGGGTTTTCACAGATAACCATGACTTTACCTTTACGTTTGATGACTTTGCATTTTTCGCAAATTGGTTTTACAGAAGGCCTTACCTTCATCATCCATACCTCCTTTAAGATCGGAGTTTTATTTATAACGGTACGTAATACGTCCTTTAGTTAAGTCATAAGGGGAAAGTTCTACCGTTACCTTGTCTCCTGGTAAGATTCGAATGAAGTGCATGCGAATTTTACCGGAAACGTGAGCTAGAACGGAATGACCGTTCTCGAGTTCAACCTTGAACTGTGCGTTCGGTAAGGTTTCAACGACGGTCCCTTCTACTTCAATTACATCGTCTTTCGCCATCGAGTTGATCTCCCTTCTTCAAATCAGTCACTGCTTCATTGACATATTTTGATACGGCAAATCGAAGCTTGCCATTTGTGACACGACCAGTTTCCAGAAGGCTGTCCTGGACTTCCGGAGAGATGAAATCCATAAGCTCAACATGTTGCAAATTCTTTTTCTTTGGTCGATCATACTTACGTTTCTCTCCGTCGGCAAGCAGCACAAAGCGGCCATCCAGTACATCGATTACTACCGCGTACTGTCCTGCCTCACGCCCCTGCACAATACGAACAATTTGACCTATTCGCGGACTCGACTCAGATTCGTTCAAAAACGATCACCTTCATTTAGGATTTTGTAAGGATTTCGTATCCTTCATCCGTAATTGCAATGGTGTGCTCAAAATGAGCGCACTTTTTGCCATCTTGAGTGACTACCGTCCAATGGTCACCGAGCGTCTTCACGTAGCGAGACCCTGCGTTCACCATCGGTTCTACAGCCAATACCATTCCAGGCTTAAGCCGTGGTCCTTTGTTAGGTGGGCCGTAATGAGGAATTTGAGGATCCTCATGAAGCTCCTGTCCTACTCCGTGTCCCACGTACTCCCTTACGATTGAAAAGCCCTCGGGCTCAACGAAGCTCTGGATTGCATGGGATATATTTGAAAGGCGTACACCTGGTTTTGCTTCATCAAGTCCTTTGAACAATGATTGTTCCGTTACTCTCAGCAGTTCCATGGTTTCATCATCGACGGTTCCGACCGGGTACGTCCAGGCCGAATCTCCGTGATAACCTTTATATTTGGCACCAATATCGATGCTGATGATATCACCTTCGTTCAATACCCTGTCTCCAGGAATACCATGAACGAGTTCTTCGTTGACAGATGCACAGATACTTCCACGGAATCCATTATAACCTTTAAAAGATGGGATTGCATCCATACTGCGTATGAATTCATCTGCAATCTTATCCAATTCTCCAGTTGTTATACCTGGTTGGATATATTGTTCCAACTTTTGGTGCGTCAAGGCGACAATTCGCCCTGCTTCACGCATGATATCTAATTCCCGTGGAGTCTTAGTTATAATCATTTAGCCAGTTCTCCCAGCTTTTGATCGATGTCTTGGAATACTTCGTTGATATCTTTGTCACCTTCGAATGATACCAAGTAGCCTTTCTCTTGGTAGAAATCAAGCAGAGGCTGCGATTGCTCGACATTGACCTCCAGGCGCTTTCTTACGGTATCAGGCTGATCGTCTTCGCGCTGAATCAACTCAGAGCCATCGTGATCACACTTCCCGTCTTCTTTCGGCGGGTTGAAGACCACGTGATAGGTAGCACCGCATGTCGGGCAGATGCGTCGTCCAGTAAGACGCTCGATGAGTTGCTCCTTAGGAACATCGATATGAAGAACATAGTCCAAAGACTCCTTCATATCAGTCAAGAGGTTCTCAAGGGCTTCTGCTTGGGCGATCGTCCTCGGAAATCCGTCTAATAGAAATCCTTTTTGACAATCGGGTTTACTAAGACGCTCGCGAACGATTCCGATGGTCACTTCATCGGGAACCAATTCACCTTTGTCCATATAGGATTTAGCTTCTTTGCCCAGTGCTGTTCCTTCTTTGATAGCTAATCGGAACATATCTCCAGTTGAGATATGAGGGATGTCATATTTTTCGACTATCTTCTCAGCCTGAGTACCTTTACCGGCACCAGGAAGACCCATCAGAATTAAATTCAACGTGTTCCCCTCGCTCTCATTTATACATTAGCTTTGATGCTAATTATTTAATGAATCCTTGATAATGGCGTTTCACAAGCTGACTTTCCAACTGCTTCATGATCTGCAGGGCAACCCCTACAACGATGAGCAATCCGGTTCCTCCAATTTGTATACTTGGTGGCAACTGAGCGGCAGAGCCCAAGATGATCGGTAGGATTGAGACAGCTGCAAGGAAGATGGATCCTACGAACGTCAATCGGTACATCACACGAGTCAAGTACGTTTCCGTATTGGCTCCAGGACGAATCCCTGGGATATACCCGCCTTGCTTCTTCAAGTTTTCAGCCATTTGTTCCGGGTTAACCTGAACAAAGGTGTAGAAGTAAGTGAAGGCGATAATCAACGCAACATAGATAATCATTCCAGGCCAGTTTTGATAATCAAATATATATTGAATGACAGAGGCGACTTCGCTGTTCTCAAAAAGGCCAGCGACGGTTCTCGGTGCGATGATGAAAGAAATCGCAAAGATTACCGGAATAACTCCTGCAGCATTCACTTTTAGTGGTAAGTGAGTCGAATGCCCACCTACTGGCGAACGGTTAACCAACCGTTTTGCATATTGAATAGGAATCTTACGAAGGGCTTGTTGGATGAAGATGACTCCCACAACAACCGCAACAATAACAAGTACAATCAGAGCGATGATGACCAAATTAATGAACAATTCTTCTCCAGCACCGGAAATGTATTGATCATACAACTGGTTTACTCCGTTCGGGATTGCAGCAACAATTCCTGCAAAAATCAGGATGGAAATACCATTTCCAACGCCGTGTTCAGTGATTTGCTCACCAAGCCACATAAGAAACGCTGTACCGCCTGTCAAGACAAGAGCAATGATAAAGAATTTAGTAACCCCTGGATCAGCAATCAATTGACCACCAGCCAGAGCGTTAAAACCAATAGACATACCAATGGCTTGAATGAAAGCGAGCACGATCGTTCCATAGCGGGTAAACTGAGCTAATTTTCGACGGCCGACTTCACCTTGCTTTTTCCATTCCGCAAACTTAGGAACAACGTCCATCTGCAACAATTGCATGATGATGGAGGCTGTAATGTAGGGCATGATCCCCATAGCAAAGATGGAGAAGTTTTGTAATGCCCCGCCTCCGAATGTGTTTAGAAATCCAAACGCATTCTGTTCATCCATGAAATTGATGGCTTCTCTATTTGTAAAAGGAACCGGGATGAATGTTCCCAGGCGAAAAACGATGAGCATCAACAAAGTGAAGATAATCTTCCGTCGAATATCACCCACGCGCATAAAATTGGAGATTGTCCGGAACATTAAATCACCTCAGTTTGACCGCCCGCTGCTTCAATTGCTTCTTTCGCGGAAGCAGAGAACTTGTGAGCTTTCACTGTAAGTTTCTTTTCGATTGAACCTTTAGCTAGTACTTTGATTCCGGCTTTTTGGTTACTTACCACACCAGACTCTAGCAATAGCTCAGGAGTAACCTCTGTGCCTTCTTCGAAACGATTTAGGGCATCAAGGTTGATAATCGCAAATTCCTTACGGTGAACGTTAGTGAAACCACGCTTAGGTAGGCGTTGGAATAGTGGCATTTGACCACCTTCGAAACCTGGGCGCGTCTTGCTTCCTGAACGCTGGCCTTGACCTTTGTGACCACGGCCGGAAGTTTTCCCGTTACCAGATGCCATACCACGACCTACGCGGTTACGTTCTTTACGAGTACCTTTAGCAGGTTTTAGTTCATGCAGTTTCATGCGTTGCACCTCCTTATATACTTTGTAGAATTAAACTTCTTTAACCGAAACTAGGTGAGACACCTTATTAGCCATACCTCGGATCGCTGGGTTATCTTCAAGTACGACAGTTTGACGGATCTTATTCAGACCTAGCGCCTTGACAGTAGAGCGCTGATCTTGCGGTCTACCAATAACACTGCGCGTGAGGGTAATTTCTAACTGTTTAGCCATTTTATTTCCCTCCTTATCCTACAGTTCTTCTACTGATTTACCACGAAGTTTAGCGACGTCTTCTGCACGCTTAAGCTCGCTAAGTCCAGTGATTGTAGCACGTACCATGTTGATTGGCGTGTTAGAACCAAGTGACTTAGATAGGATGTCTTGAACACCTGCAAGCTCAAGTACCGCACGGACAGGTCCACCAGCGATAACTCCAGTACCTTCTGCTGCTGGCTTCATAAGAATGTTACCTGCACCAAAACGGCCGTTGATTTCGTGTGGAATTGTCGTGTTCTTCACGGGTACTGTGATTAGATTTTTCTTAGCATCATCAATGGCTTTCTTGATCGCTTCCGGTACCTCTTGGGCTTTCCCTGTACCGAATCCGACATGACCATTTTTATCTCCTACTACAACCAAAGCAGCAAAACGGAAACGACGTCCACCTTTAACTACTTTAGCTACACGGTTGATGGTAACTACGCGTTCTTCAAGATCAAGTTTGTTAGGGTCGATGTTTGTAATCATTTATGTCCCTCCTTTAACTATTAAAATTCTAGGCCGGCTTCGCGAGCGGCTTCAGCTAGTGCTTTCACACGTCCATGATACAAGTAACCTCCACGGTCGAATACAACAACTTTATAACCGTTGTCAATCGCACGCTTAGCAACTAGTTCACCGACTTTTTGAGCAGCCTCGACATTGCCTGTAGCATCAAGGTTGAAGTCATTGTCGACAGTAGACGCACTTGCTACCGTTACTTGGCTTTCATCGTTGATTAGCTGAGCATAAATGTGTTTGTTAGAGCGATATACGTTCAAGCGTGGGCGTTCAGCTGTGCCAAAGACATTCTTACGAACGCGTGCATGACGCTTTTTACGTACGACATTTTTATCTGCCTTCGTGATCATCAGGGTCACTCCTTTCTATACGTTAGCTATGAACCTTACTTAGCTGTTTTACCTTCTTTTCTGCGTACATATTCGCCTTCGTAGCGAATTCCTTTACCTTTATAAGGCTCTGGAGGACGGATCGCACGAATCTTCGCAGCAACAGCACCAACAAGTTCTTTGTCGATCCCTTTTACTGTTACTTTCGTGTTGGATGGAACCTCGATTTCGATTCCTTCGTGGTTATCGACTTCAACAGGGTGGGAGTAACCAGCGTTGATTACAACGTTTTGTCCCTGTTTCTGCGCACGGTAACCTACACCGATGATTTCAAGACTCTTTTCATAGCCTTTAGAAACACCTTCAACCATGTTACCGATCAGGCTGCGTGTAGTTCCGTGAAGAGCACGGTGTTCTTTGTGGTCGCTCGGACGAGCTACAGTAAGGATGTTGTCCTCAACTTTAACTGTGATGTCCTTGTGGAATGTACGAGTCAATTCCCCTTTAGGACCTTTTACTGTAATCGTGTTGTTATCCTGGATGATTTCTACACCTTCAGGAATTTCAAGTGATTTTAAACCTACGCGAGACATATGTTTGCACCTCCTGTCTGATCTGTTTTTTTACCAGATGTAAGCTAGAACTTCGCCACCGATGGCTTGTTCACGAGCTTCTTTATCTGTCAATACACCTTTTGATGTGGATACGACGGCTACACCTAGACCGTTAAGAACTTTCGGAAGTTCTTCAGCGTTAGCGTAAACACGTAGACCTGGCTTACTGATACGCTTCACACCAGTAATTACACGCTCGTTGTTTTGACCGTACTTAAGGAAGATGCGAAGAACACCTTGCTTGTTGTCTTCAACAAATTCGTAGTCACGTACAAAACCTTCACGCTTAAGGATATCAGCGATTTCTTTTTTAACGTTTGAAGCTGGAAGCTCAAGCTTCTCGTGACGCACCATGTTAGCGTTACGAATACGCGTCAGCATATCTGCAATTGGATCTGTCATTGTCATAACTCATTAACCTCCTTCCCTGTTTCGGGTTTACCAGCTGGCTTTTTTGACACCAGGGATTTGACCTTTATATGCAAGTTCACGGAAACAAATACGGCAAAGCTTAAACTTACGAAGTACGGAGTGCGGACGTCCGCAGCGTTCACAACGCGTGTATTCGCGCACTTGGTACTTCTGTTTACGCTGTTGCTTCGCGACCATTGATTTTTTAGCCACTATTTTCCCTCCTTATAGTTAGCTCATTATTTTTGGAACGGCATACCGAACTGAGCTAGAAGTTCACGTGCTTCTTCGTCAGAGTCAGCAGTAGTGACAATAACGATATCCATACCACGCACTTTGTTTACTTTATCGTAATCGATCTCTGGGAAAATCAATTGCTCTTTAACACCAAGTGTGTAGTTTCCACGACCGTCGAAAGCTTTTTTAGAAATACCACGGAAGTCACGCACACGTGGTAGAGATACAGCAATCAGTTTTTGGAGGAATTGGTACATACGCTCTCCACGAAGTGTAACCTTCGCACCAATTGGCATACCTTCACGTAGGCGGAAACCTGCAATTGATTTCTTCGCTTTTGTGATTACTGGCTTCTGTCCAGTGATCAATGTTAGTTCTTCTACAGCTGTATCAAGTGCTTTCGCGTTTTGAACAGCGTCACCTACACCCATGTTGACAACGATTTTCTCAACTTTTGGTGTTTGCATGATGGAGTCATATTCAAATTTGTTCATCAATGATGAAACAACTTCTTCTTGATATTGTTTCTTTAGTTCGTTCATCGTGTGGCCCTCCTTTCTTCTATGGCTTATTTATCTAGTGCTTCACCAGATTTTTTCGCGATACGAACTTTCTTGCCGTCCTCGACTTTGTAACCAACACGTGTCGGTTCACCAGACTTAGGGTCGATTGGCATTACGTTTGATACGTGGATCGCAGCTTCTTGTGTAAGGATTCCACCTTGTGGATTCTCCTGAGAAGGTTTCGCGTGCTTTTTAACTTCGTTCACACCTTCAACAAGAACACGATCTTTTTTCGGATATGCTTCAAGGACTGTACCTTGTTTGCCTTTATCCTTACCAGTAATAACCATTACTTTGTCACCTTTTTTTACGTGCATTCTTCGCGCACCTCCTTAACAAGGCATTTCATTCAGGCTTTTATAATACTTCTGGAGCTAGAGATACAATCTTCATGAATTTAGCATCACGAAGTTCACGAGCAACCGGTCCGAAGATACGAGTACCGCGTGGTCCTTTGTCATCACGCACGATTACTGCTGCGTTTTCATCAAAACGGATGTAAGAACCATCTTTACGGCGAACTCCACTCTTAGAACGTACGATAACAGCTTTTACAACTTCACCTTTTTTAACAACGCCTCCTGGTGTTGCCTGCTTCACAGTAGCAGTGATGATATCACCGATGTTAGCTGTTTTGCGGCCGGATCCACCCAATACTTTGATCGTTTGGATTTCACGAGCACCAGAGTTGTCTGCGACTTTCAGACGAGATTCCTGTTGAATCATAACATGTAACCTCCCTTCGGATTAACTCCGAGCGAACTTTATTTAGATAATGACAGACTCTTCAACAACTTCTAGAAGACGGAAACGCTTAGAAGCAGACAATGGACGAGTTTCCATGATGCTTACGATGTCGCCGTTTTTCGCTTGGTTGTTTTCGTCATGCGCTTTGAACTTTTTGGAATACTTTACGCGCTTTCCGTAAAGTTTGTGGAACTTATAAGTTTCTACTAGTACGGTGATGGTTTTATCCATCTTGTCAGAAACGACACGGCCAGTATAAACCTTACGATTATTACGTTCAGTCATGTGAGGGTGACCTCCTCTCATCTATTAGTTATTTACGCCTAGCTCACGTTCACGAGCAACGGTCTTCATACGTGCGATGGACTTGCGAACTTCACGGATACGTGCAGTGTTCTCAAGTTGACCTGTTGCCAATTGGAAGCGTAGGTTGAAAAGTTCTTCTTTAAGAGACTTAACTTTTTGTTCAATTTCGGCAGTGGTTAATTCACGGATCTCATTAGCCTTCATTGATTTCACCACCAATTTCTTCACGTTTTACGAATTTCGTACGGATCGGCAGTTTGTGTGAAGCAAGACGCAACGCTTCGCGTGCAACCTCTTCAGATACACCTGCGATCTCGAACATGATTTTCCCTGGCTTCACAACAGCTACGAAACCTTCTGGAGCACCTTTACCGGAACCCATTCGTACTTCTAGGGGCTTAGCAGTATAAGGCTTATCAGGGAAGATTTTAATCCAAACTTTACCGCCACGCTTCATGTAACGAGTCATCGCAATACGCGCTGCCTCGATTTGGCGGGCTGTGATCCATGCTGGATCGATTGCTTGCAAACCATATTCACCGAATGCTACTTCAGTACCGCCTTTTGCACGGCCTTTTAAGCTAGTACGGTGTTGACGACGATATTTAACACGTTTAGGCATTAACATAATGCTTTTCCCCCTTCCTTACTTGTCAGTTTTAGTTGGAAGGACTTCTCCACGATAGATCCACACTTTAACACCAAGCTTACCGTAAGTAGTGTCAGCTTCTGCAGTTCCGTAATCGATGTCTGCACGAAGTGTGTGTAGTGGTACTGTTCCTTCACTGTAATATTCAGCACGAGCGATATCCGCGCCACCTAGACGACCAGATACTTGGGTACGAATACCTTTTGCTCCTGCACGCATAGCGCGTTGGATTGTTTGTTTTTGAGCACGACGGAAGGATACGCGGTTCTCCAATTGACGTGCGATATTGTCAGCTACAAGAGTAGCGTCTAGATCTGGCTTTTTCACTTCAACGATGTTGATGTGAACGCGTTTACCAGTTAGTTGGTTTAGAGCTTTACGAAGTGCTTCTACTTCAGAACCGCCTTTACCGATAACCATTCCTGGCTTAGCTGTGTGCACAGTAATGTTTACACGGTTTGCTGCACGTTCGATTTCTACCGTAGAAAGAGCAGCATCTTTAAGACGATTTTCAACATATTCACGAATCTTGATGTCTTCATGTAACAAGTCTGCATAGTCTTTGCCAGCGTACCACTTGGATTCCCAGTCGCGGATTACGCCGATACGAAGACCTACCGGATTAATTTTTTGACCCACTGATTATCCCTCCTTTTTTTCTGATACGACCACTGTAATGTGGCTTGTGCGTTTGTTGATTTGGCTTGCGCGGCCCATTGCGCGAGGGCGGAAACGTTTAAGAGTTACGCCTTCGTTTACAAACGCTTCGGAAACGTATAGGTTTTCCGGGTCCATTTCATAGTTGTGTTCTGCGTTAGCGATCGCGGAGTTAAGAAGTTTCTCAACTACTGGAGATGCGCCACGCTGTGTTAGACGTAGTGTAGCTAGAGCTTCACCTACATTTTTTCCTCGAATTAAATCAATCACTAAACGAGCTTTACGAGGAGCGATACGAACGGTTTTAGCAACTGCTTTAGCTTGCATTAGAGTGCCTCCTCTCTATATTAGCGTTTTGTTTTCTTATCGTCGCCAGAGTGTCCTTTGAACGTACGGGATGGCGCGAATTCACCAAGTTTGTGACCTACCATGTCTTCAGTCACATAAACTGGTACGTGCTTACGACCGTCATAAACGGCGATTGTGTGTCCGACGAAGTTAGGGAAGATCGTAGAACGGCGAGACCAAGTCTTTACGACCTGCTGTTTATTATCTTCGTTCAACTTCTCGACTTTTTTCATTAAATGATCATCTACAAAAGGTCCTTTTTTCAGGCTGCGGCCCATGAATAAACCTCCCTTCGCGATTGAGAGACGGGTGTTATTGCCCGCCCGACAATCCCGTTATTTTTTACCGCGTCTACGCACGATATATTTATCAGACGGCTTGTTGCGTTTTCTCGTTTTGTATCCAAGAGTTGGTTTACCCCATGGAGATACTGGAGATGGCATACCGATTGGCGCGCGTCCTTCACCACCACCGTGTGGGTGATCACTAGGGTTCATTACGGAACCACGTACTGTAGGGCGCTTACCTTTCCAACGAGAACGTCCTGCTTTACCTACACTGATTAGTTCGTGCTCAAGGTTACCAACCTGACCGATTGTTGCACGGCAAGAGCTTAGTACCAAGCGAACTTCACCAGAAGTAAGACGTACAAGCGTATATTTATCTTCACGACCAAGGAGTTGTGCAGAAGCACCTGCAGAACGGACAAGCTGTCCTCCACGTCCTGGCTTAAGTTCTACGTTGTGTACGATTGTACCAACTGGAATGTCTTTCAACTGAAGAGCATTACCTGGTTTGATATCTGCACCTTCACCAGAAATAATTTCCGTTCCAACCTTCACACCTTTTGGAGCTAGGATGTAACGTTTTTCACCATCAACGTAATTGATTAGTGCAATGTTAGCGGAGCGGTTCGGATCATATTCGACTGTAGCAACGCGTCCAGGTATTCCATCTTTGTCACGCTTGAAGTCAATAATACGATACTGACGCTTGTGGCCTCCGCCCTGATGACGAACTGTCAGCTTACCCTGGTTGTTACGTCCACCTTTTTTATGAAGTGGAGTGACAAGGGAGCGTTCAGGCTTATCAGTTGTGATTTCAGCGAAATCAGATACTGACATGTGTCGACGACCGTTAGTAATTGGTCTGAACTTTTTAATCGCCATCTTTATTTCCCTCCTTCATATTTCAATTCGTTTATTTTATGCTTCGAAGATTTCTAGTTCTTCGCTGTCCTGAGTCAACGTGATAACTGCTTTCTTACGATCAGAGCGGTAACCGCCGTAACGACCCATACGCTTGAATTTACCTTTAAGGTTCATTGTGTTGACAGATGCAACTTGAACGCCAAAGATCTCTTCAACTGCTTTTTTAATTTCAGTTTTGTTAGCTTTCGGGCTAACTTCAAACGTATATTTCTTTTCTCCCATAAGATCAGCAGAATGTTCAGTAATGACAGGGCGCTTGATAATATCGCGTGGTTCTTTCATTATGAGAGCACCTCCCCTGCTTTTTCAGCTGCTTCCTTAGTAAGGATCAGCTTGTCATGCGTTAGCAAGTCTAACACACTTACTTGTTCTACAGGAAGACTCTTCACTGTAGGGATGTTATTAGAAGAAAGAGTTACGTTTTCGTCTGCTTCAGCAGTAACGATCAATGCTTTCTCGTTAACATCTAGTGCCTTAAGAATGTTTGCAACTTCTTTTGTTTTTGGAGCTTCTAGAGAAAGGCTCTCAAGAACAATGATGTTGTCTTCTTTCACTTTAGAAGAGAAAGCAGACTGAAGTGCCAAACGACGTACTTTTCTTGGCATCGTGTAGCTGTAGCTGCGTGGTGTAGGGCCAAATACAGTTCCGCCGCCTACCCATTGTGGTGAACGGATAGATCCTTGACGTGCACGGCCTGTACCTTTTTGGCGCCATGGCTTACGTCCGCCGCCACTAACTTCAGAACGTCCTTTTACTTTGTGTGTGCCTTGGCGAAGATTCGCGCGTTGCATCAACACAGTTTCGTGTAATACGTGAGTATTAGGTTCAATTCCAAAAACGGATTCGTTCAGTTCGATTTCACCAACGTTAGAACCGCTTTGGTTTAATAGTGCTACTTTAGGCATGACATATCCTCCCTTCGTTTATTATTTGCTAGCCTTAATTGCACTTGTAATCTTAACGTAAGATTTTTTCGCGCCTGGTACATTACCTTTGATAAGTAGTAGATTACGCTCAGCGTCCACTTTCACTACTTCAAGGTTTTGTAGAGTTACTGTTTCGCCACCCATTTGTCCTGCAAGACCTTTGCCTTTGAAGACTTTAGATGGGTCAGCACCTTGTCCCATAGAACCGGAACGACGGTGGAAACGGGAACCGTGAGTTTTAGGTCCAGTAGATTGGTTATGGCGCTTGATTGCACCCTGGAAACCTTTACCTTTAGAAGTTCCTGTAACGTCAATAGCGTCACCAGCTTCGAAAATATCAACTTTAACCTCTTGACCTAGTTCATAGGTGTCAAGGTTTGTATTACGGAATTCACGAACGTAGCGCTTAGGTGTTGTGCTTGCTTTATCAGCATGCCCTTGAGCAGCTTTCTTCAAGCGGTTTGACTTTTCATCAGCAAAACCTAGTTGGATCGCTTCGTAACCGTCGTTTTCTGTTGTTTTCTTTTGAAGAACAACGTTTGGCTCAGCCTGAACGACTGTTACTGGGATCAACTCACCATTATCAGAGAAAATCTGAGTCATGCCGACTTTTCGTCCTAAGATTCCTTTCGTCATCCGTTACACCTCCTATTATCTTTACGATTTATTTATAGTTTAATTTCGATATCCACACCAGATGGTAGATCCAAACGCATAAGTGAATCAACAGTCTGTGGTGTTGGATTAACAATGTCGATTAGACGTTTGTGTGTGCGCATTTCGAACTGCTCACGAGAATCTTTATACTTGTGAGTCGCACGAAGTACAGTATAAACAGAACGCTCTGTCGGAAGCGGGATCGGACCAGATACATTAGCTCCGGAACGCTTCGCAGTGTCTACGATCTTTTCTGCGGACTGATCAAGTACTCTGTGATCATACGCCTTTAAACGAATACGAATTTTCTCTTTTGCCATTATTTTCCCTCCTTCTTCGCCCATTTTTGAAATAGACATTCTCCGCGAAAAAACTTGACCACTAGCCATGGCAAAGGGGCCGGGTGTGTCAACAACCTTTCGCTTCATCGCCTTTTATGACCAACATTACTTATTATATAGAAGAAATGCGGTCATTGCAAGGATAAATCCATATTTTTTTCATCACGGACACTTAAAATATTATACTAGCGTTCCGTGTGTTTTTCAAGGGGGAAACAAGCATTCACTCGGTTCCTCCGATTTCATCGATCACTTCTTTGAAATCCATTGTCCATTAAAACAAATATGCAGAAGGATATCAACCGTCTCTGTTTAAACAAAAATTTTTAAAACATTCACTCAGATCATTTGATTGATTTCCACGTGTCAGTGATGGATCTATATAATAGCGATGAACGACAAAACAAATTGACCTCTTATTGCGATCGGCCAACATGGTAAAGGAAATACGACCATTTTCTTAGGTGAGATTACATGTCAAGCAATGTACTTCTTCAATAAAAAAGAGCAACAGCCAGAAGCTGTTGCTCTTTATATAGGTTGTAACTGAAATTACTTAGTGATTTCAGAAACTACGCCAGAACCTACTGTACGTCCACCTTCACGGATAGAGAAACGAGTTCCGTCCTCGATCGCGATTGGGGAGATAAGTTCTACAGTCATTTCAACGTTGTCTCCAGGCATAACCATTTCTACGCCTTCAGGAAGTTGAATAACACCAGTTACGTCCGTAGTACGGAAGTAGAACTGTGGGCGGTAGTTAGAGAAGAATGGAGTGTGACGTCCACCTTCGTCTTTAGCTAGTACATAAACTTCAGCTTTGAAGTTTGTGTGTGGTGTGATTGAACCAGGCTTAGCTAGTACTTGACCACGGTTGATGTCTTCACGCTTTACACCACGAAGAAGTGCACCAATGTTGTCGCCAGCTTCAGCGTAATCAAGAAGCTTACGGAACATTTCAACACCAGTTACGGCAGTTTTGCTGGACTCTTCAGCCATACCGATGATTTCAACTTCGTCACCGACTTTAACTTGTCCACGCTCAACACGGCCAGTTGCAACTGTACCACGGCCAGTGATAGAGAATACGTCCTCAACTGGCATCATGAATGGCTTGTCAGTGTCACGATCTGGAGTTGGAACATACTCGTCAACTGCGTCCATTAGGTCGTAGATTGCTTGCTCGTACTTCTCTTCACCTTCAAGAGCTTTAAGAGCAGAACCGCTGATTACTGGTACGTCATCACCATCGAAGTCGTACTCAGAAAGTAGGTCGCGTACTTCCATTTCTACTAGTTCAAGAAGCTCTTCGTCGTCTACCATGTCAACTTTGTTCAAGAATACAACGATAGCTGGTACACCTACGTTTTTAGAAAGTAGGATGTGCTCACGAGTTTGTGGCATTGGACCGTCAGCTGCAGATACAACTAGGATCGCGCCGTCCATTTGAGCAGCACCAGTGATCATGTTCTTAACGTAGTCTGCGTGACCTGGGCAGTCAACGTGTGCATAGTGACGAGATTCTGTTTCGTACTCAACGTGTGCAGTGGAGATTGTGATTCCACGCTCACGCTCTTCAGGAGCACCGTCGATCATGTCGTATGCCATTGCTTCACCAGAACCAGAACGCTTGTGAAGTACAGTCGTAATCGCTGCAGTTAGAGTTGTTTTACCGTGGTCAACGTGTCCAATTGTACCAATGTTAACGTGGGACTTGGACCGGTCAAATTTTTCTTTACCCATTGTATATTTCCTCCTTTAGATAAGTAACAATTTTGGTTTTTAAAGATTTATAGTGCAGCTTAGGAGTAAGCAATAGTCACTCCTAAGCTTACAATACAAGTTATACTTTAACTCGTCTAAAAAATCAATTATTCACCAGCATTTTTCTTGATGATTTCCTCAGAGATGCTCTTCGGAACTTCTTCATAGTGGTCGAAGTGCATTGTGTACGTACCACGGCCTTGAGTGTTGGAACGCAACGCTGTTGCATAACCGAACATCTCAGAAAGTGGAACAAATGCTTTAACCACTTGTGCATTACCACGAGTTTCCATACCTTCTACACGTCCACGACGGGAAGTTACGTCACCCATGATGTCGCCCATGTATTCCTCAGGAATAACAACTTCTACTTTCATCATTGGTTCAAGTAGAACAGGCTTACACTTGTTTTTCGCCTCTTTAAGTGCCATAGAAGCGGCAACTTTAAAGGCCATTTCGTTGGAGTCGACATCGTGGTAAGAACCATCGTATAGAGTCGCTTTGATGTCAACCATAGGGTAACCAGCTAGTACACCGTTTTCCATAGATTCTTTAATTCCTTGTTCTACGGAAGGAATGTATTCACGTGGTACAACACCACCGACGATCTTGTTGACGAATTCAAAACCAGCGCCTTCTTCGTTTGGTTCGAACTCAACCCATACGTGACCGAATTGTCCACGACCACCGGATTGACGTACGAACTTACCTTCCACTTGTGCACTTCCACGGAATGTTTCACGGTAAGCCACTTGTGGAGCACCAATGTTCGCTTCAACTTTGAACTCACGTCTCAAACGGTCAACGATGATATCTAGGTGAAGTTCACCCATACCCGCGATGATCGTTTGACCCGTTTCAACGTTCGTTTCTGTTTGGAACGTTGGATCCTCTTCAGCTAGTTTACCAAGAGCGATAGACATCTTATCTTGGTCAGCTTTAGATTTAGGCTCGATAGCAACAGAGATTACCGGATCAGGGAAGTCCATGGACTCAAGAATAACAAGACTCTTTTCGTCACATAGTGTATCACCCGTACCTGTATCTTTAAGTCCTACCGCACCAGCGATATCCCCTGCATATACAGTGGAGATCTCTTCACGAGAGTTGGCGTGCATTTGTAGGATACGTCCTACACGCTCACGCTTGTCTTTCGTGGAGTTTTTCACGTATGAACCAGCATTCAAAGTACCGGAATACACGCGGAAGAAAGTCAATTTACCTACATAAGGGTCTGTCGCAACTTTAAATGCCAATGCAGAGAAAGGCTCGTTGTCGTCAGGCTTACGTACGACATCTTCTTCTGTTTGTGGTACGTGACCTTCAATTGGAGGTACATCTAATGGAGATGGTAGATAGTCAATAACACCATCAATCAATAGTTGAACACCTTTGTTTTTGAAGGCAGAACCACAGAATACTGGGTAGAATTCAACACTTAGAGTAGCTTTACGGATCGCATCCTTAAGCTGTTCGTTTGTGATTTCTTCTCCCTCTAGATACTGCATCATCAAGTCTTCATCAAGTTCTGCAACAGCTTCTACAAGCTTGCCACGATACTCTTCAGCTTGATCTTTGTACTCGTCAGGAATCGGGCGTGCTTCAGCACGTGTTCCCAAGTCGTCCATGTAGTAGTATGCTTCCATCGTTACTAGGTCGATGATTCCTTCGAACTCATCTTCCGCACCGACAGGAAGTTGAACAGCTGCTGCATTCGCTCCTAGGCGGTCTTGCAACGTGCCTAGGGAGTAGATGAAGTCAGCTCCGATTTTGTCCATTTTGTTAATGAAGACAATACGTGGAACACCGTATGTCGTAGCTTGGCGCCAAACAGTTTCTGTTTGAGGCTCAACACCAGATTGTGCGTCAAGGACAGCTACGGAACCATCAAGTACACGCAGGGAACGTTCAACTTCTACAGTGAAGTCTACGTGTCCTGGAGTATCAATGATGTTGATACGGTGACCTTTCCACTGAGCAGTTGTAGCGGCGGAAGTGATTGTAATTCCGCGCTCTTGTTCCTGCTCCATCCAGTCCATTTGGGAAGCTCCTTCGTGAGTTTCACCAATTTTGTGGATACGTCCTGTGTAGAAAAGAATACGCTCTGTCGCCGTTGTTTTACCAGCGTCGATGTGAGCCATTACCCCGATATTCCGAGTCTTTTCCAAGGAGAACTCTCTAGCCATGCATCTTTCTCCTTCCTGTTTGAACCTTTATTTTTTTGGTGATTACCAGCGATAGTGAGCGAATGCTTTGTTCGCTTCCGCCATTTTGTGCATTTCTTCGCGACGCTTCACAGATGCACCTGTGTTGTTAGCTGCATCTAGAATTTCGTTAGCTAGGCGCTCTTCCATCGTTTTCTCTCCGCGAAGACGCGCATAGTTTACGATGAAACGCAAGCCTAGTGCCTGGCGACGTTCTGGACGAACCTCAACAGGTACCTGATAGTTGGAACCACCTACACGACGAGCGCGTACCTCCAATACAGGCATTACGTTCTTCATTGCTTGATCAAATGCTTCCATAGCGTCATTACCGCTACGTTCTTGAACAAGTTCAAATGCTTTATAAAGGATTTTCTGTGCTTTACCGCGCTGACCGTTAACCATGATTTGGTTGATCAAGCGAGTAACAAGCTTAGAGTTATACATTGGATCTGGTAACACATCACGTTTAGCTACTGGACCTTTACGTGGCATATGTTCCCCTCCCTTCTTCGGTGTTTTATTTAAGCGATATTCTCATACCGATTATTTTTTAGCTTTTGGCTTTTTCGTACCGTACTTGGAACGACCTTGCATACGGCCATCAACACTTGCTGTGTCAAGGGCACCACGGACAACGGTGTAACGTACACCCGGCAAGTCTTTAACTTTACCGCCACGGATAAGAACAACACTGTGTTCTTGTAGGTTGTGGCCTTCACCAGGGATATAAGCGTTAACCTCAAGCTGGTTAGTTAGACGAACACGTGCATACTTACGTAGGGCAGAGTTCGGTTTCTTAGGTGTCATTGTTCCAACACGTGTGCAAACACCACGTTTTTGTGGAGCAGAAAGGTCAGTCATACGCTTTTTATAGCTGTTGTAACCTTTGTTCAAAGCTGGAGAGTTAGACTGCTTCGTTTTGCTCACGCGTCCTTTGCGTACCAATTGGTTAATAGTTGGCATGTTTGTATCCTCCCTTCGTACTTTTTTAATACCACACATCCAGGTGGTTCATAAAAAGGCAAAAAACAAAGCTTTCGCGTTAGACGCCAAAACTTTATTGCTTTATCGCCACTGTAGCCGCACCAACATCAATACCACATGCATTCCCGAGTTCCTTCATCGAAGTTACTCGTGTGTGAGGAATGTTCAGTTGTTGGGCTAATTTAGCTACTTTAACTGTCATCGACTGATCAGCATCGTCAGCCGTTATGACTTCAACCACTTCGCCATTTTTCATGGCTTTTAGTGTTTGTTTGGTTCCAATGATTATATCGGATTTAGCCTGTGCTACTTTTTCATAAGACATCTTCATATCCTCCAAAGTAACAAGGATAAATGGAAGCACCTTGATTATAATATCACTCACCCAAATGCATGTCAACTGCATCCGGGTGAGTTTTTTAGTGCTTCCTTTAATTTTACACCTTGTTAACATCTACTTCTTTATTTTAAGAATGTGTGACTTCTTCCGTCACTTCTGGAACCTCTTGTCTTTGCTGCTCGGATTGCGCTTGGATCTTGCGGTATCGAGTCATACCCGTACCTGCAGGAACAAGCTTACCGATAATAACATTCTCTTTCAGTCCTAGCAACTCATCACGCTTACCTTTAATCGCTGCGTCTGTAAGGACACGTGTTGTTTCCTGGAACGATGCAGCGGATAGGAAGCTGTCTGTTTCAAGAGACGCTTTGGTAATACCAAGGATGACCGGACGACCGACTGCCGGTTGGCCACCTTCCATAAGCGCTTTTTGGTTCGCATCTTTGAATTGGTGAATCTCAAGTAGAGAACCTGGAAGTACATCTGTGTCACCAGAGTCAAGGACACGTACTTTACGAAGCATCTGGCGCACCATAACTTCGACGTGCTTGTCGGAGATTTCAACCCCTTGCATTCGGTAAACTTTCTGTACTTCTTTGAGAAGGTATTCTTGAACGCCATCAAGACCTTGAACGGTCAGCAATTCTTTAGGATCAATGGAACCTTCTGTTAGAGGTCCACCAGCTTTGACCTCATCACCAACGGACACTTTCATACGCGCACCATAAGGAGCGGTGTAAGAACGTGATTCTACAGCACCTTGAACGACGATTTCCTGCTTCTCTTTTACTTCATTGATTTCATGAACCGTACCGTCAATCTCTGTGATCACAGCTTGACCTTTCGGATTACGGGCTTCCACAATCTCCTGGATACGCGGAAGACCCTGCGTGATATCGTCTCCGGCTACACCACCTGTGTGGAAGGTACGCATAGTAAGCTGTGTACCTGGCTCACCGATGGATTGTGCAGCAATGATTCCAACTGCTTCGCCGACTTCAACTTCATCACCTGTAGCAAGGTTACGGCCATAACATTTCTTACAAACTCCGTGTTTCGTATTACATGTGAATGCTGTACGAATCACGATCTCTTCAATGCCAGCATCAACGATTTGACGTGCGACATCTTCAGATATAACTTCATTTCTTTCAACCATAACAGCATCAGTTTCAGGGTGTTTCACTGTCTGGAATGCTGTACGTCCGATCAGACGGTCGATTAATGGTTCAATCACCTCTGTTCCCTCTGTCAATGCAGCAACAGGGAGTCCTCGGTCCGTTCCACAGTCATCTTCACGGACAATGACATCTTGAGCTACGTCTACAAGACGACGAGTCAAGTAACCGGAGTCGGCTGTCTTAAGGGCCGTATCGGCAAGTCCTTTACGGGCACCGTGTGTGGAGATGAAGTACTCAAGTACCGTCAAACCTTCACGGAAACTGGACTTGATCGGAAGTTCGATGATTCGTCCAGCCGGGTTGGCCATCAGACCACGCATACCAGCAAGCTGCGTAAAGTTAGAGGCGTTACCACGGGCACCGGAATCACTCATCATGAAGATCGGGTTACGCGGGTTCAAGGACTTCATCAGACGGTTCTGAATATCATCTTTAGCCGCAGACCAGATTTCGATGACGCGATCATATCGTTCCTCTTCAGTGATAAGACCACGACGGAACTGTTTCAAGACTTTATCTACTTTCTCCTGCGCTTCATCAAGGATTTCCTGCTTCTCTGGAAGTACGACAACGTCGGATACACCGACAGTAATACCGGCCTTCGTGGAGTAAGCAAAACCAAGGTCCTTCATGCGGTCAAGCATCTTAGACGTTTCACTGATGGAGAAACGCTTGAACACTTCTGCGATGATATCCCCAAGGATTCCTTTCTTGAATGGAGATACTTCTTCGCGCTTGGAAATCTCCTCGCGGATATCCGTACCTTTTTCAATGAAGTAATGATCAGGAGTCTTGATTTCCAAGTTCTCTTTCGTCGGTTCATTGATATAAGGGAATGAATTCGGCAGCATTTCGTTGAAAATCAACTTACCTACTGAAGTTAGTAGAAGCTGCTGATTCTGTTTTTCAGTAAATGTTTCGTTATTCAAAGAGCTAGCCTGAACAGCTACACGGGTGTGCAGGTGGGCATAGCCGTTTTGATAAGCCATCAATGCTTCATTCAAATCTTTGAAGAACATGCCTTCTCCGATGGCACCTTCTCTTTCCAGAGTCAAGTAGTAGTTACCTAATACCATATCCTGGGAAGGTGTAACGACTGGCTTACCATCCTTAGGGTTAAGAATGTTTTGAGCAGCAAGCATCAAAATACGTGCTTCCGCCTGAGCTTCAGAAGATAGTGGCACGTGTACAGCCATTTGGTCTCCGTCGAAGTCGGCGTTGTATGCCGTACATACAAGCGGGTGCAGACGAATGGCACGACCCTCGACAAGTGTCGGTTCAAAGGCCTGGATACCCAAACGGTGCAACGTTGGTGCACGGTTGAGTAGAACCGGGTGTTCTTTGATGACATCTTCAAGGACATCCCATACTTCATGATGCACGCGCTCGATTTTGCGCTTCGCTGATTTGATGTTATGAGCAAGACCTCGGGATACAAGCTCTTTCATAACAAATGGTTTGAACAATTCCAGAGCCATTTCTTTTGGAAGACCACACTGGTACATCTTCAAGGATGGTCCTACAACGATAACGGAACGTCCGGAATAGTCAACACGCTTACCTAGCAAGTTCTGACGGAAACGACCTTGCTTACCTTTCAACATGTGAGAAAGGGATTTAAGCGGGCGGTTTCCTGGCCCTGTTACAGGGCGGCCACGACGACCATTATCAATCAATGCATCGACAGCTTCTTGCAGCATACGTTTCTCGTTTTGAACGATGATTGTCGGTGCTCCAAGGTCCAACAAACGCTTCAAGCGGTTGTTACGGTTGATTACACGACGATACAAGTCGTTCAAATCGGATGTCGCAAAACGTCCACCATCAAGCTGGACCATTGGACGAAGTTCCGGTGGGATGACCGGAAGTACGTCAAGAATCATCCATGATGGATCGTTTCCTGAGTTACGGAAAGATTCCAATACTTCAAGACGCTTGATCGCGCGAGTACGACGTTGTCCTTGAGCTGTTTTCAGCTCTTCTTTCAACGTATCTACTTCACCATCAAGGTCGATATCAAATAGGAGCTTGCGGATGGCTTCTGCACCCATAGCCGCCTGGAATCCTTGTCCGAACTTCTCGCGGTAAGAGCGGTATTCTTTTTCAGAAAGCAGTTGCTTCTTCTCAAGTGCCGTCTCACCTGGATCCGTAACAATATAGGCTGCGAAATAGATGACTTCCTCCAATGCTCTTGGAGACATGTCCAACACAAGACCCATACGGCTCGGAATTCCTTTGAAGTACCAAATGTGAGAGACAGGGGCAGCTAGCTCTAGGTGCCCCATACGCTCACGGCGTACTTTAGCCTTTGTTACTTCTACGCCACAGCGGTCACAAACGACACCCTTATAACGGACACGCTTGTATTTCCCACAGTGACACTCCCAGTCTTTCTGCGGGCCGAAAATTCGCTCGCAGAAAAGACCGTCTTTTTCTGGTTTCAACGTACGATAGTTGATGGTTTCTGGCTTCTTAACCTCACCGTAAGACCAAGAACGAATCTTATCCGGTGAAGCCAGGCCAATTTTCATATACTCAAAGTTATTTACATCTAGCAAGGGGCCTACCTCCCTTTCAGTATCCAGGTTTTACCCTAAACTTAGAACACGAGCAGCAGCAGTATTTCTATCTTAGTCGTCTAAGTTCAAATTCTCGGATTCTTTGGTTTGCTCTTCTTCGATATCACGCATTTCGATCTCTTGTTCATCACCAGAAAGGATTTTTACATCCATTCCCAAACTCTGCAGCTCTTTAATTAGAACCTTGAATGATTCAGGAACGCCAGGCTCAGGAACGTTGTCACCTTTAACGATAGCTTCGTACGTTTTCACACGTCCGACGACATCATCTGATTTAACAGTCAAGATTTCTTGAAGAGTATAAGCAGCACCGTATGCTTCAAGTGCCCATACCTCCATCTCACCGAAACGCTGTCCACCGAATTGCGCTTTACCACCAAGTGGCTGTTGCGTAACCAATGAATACGGTCCAGTTGAACGGGCGTGCAATTTATCGTCAACCATGTGCGCCAGTTTGATCATATACATGACACCGACGGATACTCGGTTATCAAATGGATCTCCAGTACGTCCATCATACAGGATCGTTTTGGCATCACGGGCCATGCCTGCTTCTTGCAACGTTTCCCATACATCTTCCTCGCGGGCACCGTCAAATACTGGGGTAGCAATTCTTTCACCCATCAAACGAGCAGCCATACCCATGTGCAGCTCTAGTACCTGACCGATGTTCATACGTGATGGAACACCTAGTGGGTTCAACATGATGTCTACCGGGGTACCATCCGGAAGGAAAGGCATATCTTCTTCTGGAAGAATCTTAGAAATAACACCTTTGTTTCCGTGACGACCAGCCATCTTATCCCCTTCAGAAATCTTACGCTTCTGAACGATATAGACACGAATCAACTGGTTCACACCTGGTGGTAGTTCGTCTCCGTCTTCACGGTTGAAGATTTTCACGTCAAGGACAATTCCGCCTGCACCGTGTGGCACACGCAAGGATGTGTCACGGACTTCACGGGCTTTTTCACCGAAGATTGCATGAAGGAGACGCTCTTCTGCAGATAGTTCAGTCACACCTTTTGGCGTAACTTTACCAACAAGCAGATCACCATCGCTTACTTCAGCACCCACGCGGATAATTCCACGGTCGTCCAAGTCACGAAGTGCGTCTTCACCAACGTTTGGAATGTCACGAGTGATTTCTTCTGGTCCGAGTTTCGTATCACGAGCTTCGGATTCGTATTCTTCTATATGAATGGACGTGTACACATCATCTTTCACGAGACGTTCACTCATGATGATGGCATCCTCATAGTTATAACCATCCCATGTCATGAAAGCGACAAGTGGGTTTTGACCTAGAGCCAATTCACCCATATCCATGGAAGGTCCGTCTGCAAGAATTTCTCCTTGCTTCACGCGATCCCCTTTAGAAACGATTGGTCGCTGGTTGTAACAGCTTCCTTGGTTAGATCGAATGAACTTCTGCAGGCGATAACGATCAAGATCACCCTCGACCTCTTTGCCATCTACTTCAGAAATGCGGCGCACACGAACTTCTTTTGCTTCTACGCGCTCTACAATTCCTTCATGTCTACAAATAACAGCCGCACCGGAATCTTTACCGGATACATATTCCATACCTGTACCGACAAGCGGAGCATCAGGTTTGAGCAATGGTACTGCTTGACGTTGCATGTTCGCACCCATCAAGGAACGGTTGGAGTCATCGTTCTCAAGGAAAGGAATACATGCCGTCGCAGCAGATACAACCTGCTTCGGAGATACATCCATGTAGTCGATACGATCACGGCTAACGACCGTGTTCTCACCACGGAAACGAGCGATAACTTCTTCATCCGTGAAAGCACCGTCATCTTCAAGCTTAGCGTTCGCCTGTGCGACAACGTAATTGTCTTCCTCATCAGCTGTCAGATAGTCGATTTGAGCCGTTACTTTATTCGTATCAGGATCCACACGACGATATGGTGTTTCGATGAAACCAAACTCGTTCACTTTCGCATAGGAAGAAAGGGAGTTAATCAAACCGATGTTTGGTCCCTCCGGCGTTTCGATCGGACACATACGACCATAGTGGGAATAGTGTACGTCACGAACTTCGAATCCTGCACGCTCACGAGTCAGACCACCAGGTCCCAATGCTGAAAGACGACGTTTATGCGTCAATTCTGCCAACGGGTTGGTTTGGTCCATGAACTGAGATAGCTGCGAGCTGCCAAAGAACTCTTTAATTGAGGCAATGACAGGGCGAATGTTAATCAATTGTTGTGGTGTGATGGAAGATGTGTCTTGAATAGACATACGCTCACGAACCACACGCTCCATACGGGAAAGACCGATACGGAACTGGTTCTGAAGTAATTCACCAACCGAACGTAGGCGGCGGTTACCAAGGTGGTCAATGTCATCTGTTCCACCGACATCGTGCAACAAGTTGAAGAAATAACTGATGGAAGAAAGGATATCCGCAGGGGTGATGTTCTTCACGTCACGATCAATGTTTGCATTGCCGATGACATTGATAGAACGTTCACCTTCTGGGTCCGTCGGGTCAACGATCTTGACAGACTGGACTTGGATTGGGTCTTCAAGGACTCCGTCTACCGGGTCCAACGTTTCTTCACTCAATGTGCCTTCTTCATCATCAAAGTGAGGGATCAGCTTGTTCAATAGGCGACGATCAATCTTGTCCCCTTTTTCAGCGATCACTTCGCCTGTTTCTTCATCTACTAGCGTTTCTGCCAGCGTTTGGTTAAACAAACGATCTTTGATATGAAGCTTTTTATTCATTTTATAACGACCAACACGTGCTAGGTCATAGCGTTTCGGGTCGAAGAAACGGGACACAAGCAAGCTCTTCGCATTTTCTACCGTTGGCGGCTCGCCAGGGCGCAGACGCTCGTAGATTTCAAGCAATGCTTTCTCTGTGTTTTCCGTATTGTCTTTTTCCAACGTGTTCTTCAAGTATTCGTTATCACCAATAAGATCGATGATCTCCTGGTCCGTACCGAATCCTAAAGCACGTAAAAGCACGGTAATTGGTAACTTACGAGTACGATCGATACGGACGTGTACGACGTCTTTTGCATCGGTTTCAAACTCAAGCCACGCTCCGCGGTTCGGGATGACGGTAGCTGTGTAACCTCTCTTACCATTCTTATCAATCTTCTTGTTGAAGTACACACTAGGAGAACGAACAAGCTGAGAAACGATAACACGCTCAGCACCATTAATTACGAAGGTACCTGTGTCTGTCATCAGTGGGAAATCACCCATGAATACTTCTTGTTCTTTCACTTCTCCCGTCTCATTATTTAAGAGACGTACTTTCACACGTAGTGGTGCGTTATATGTTACATCGCGATCCTTTGACTCATCGACTGGATACTTTGGTTCGCCAAGACTGTAGTCCACAAACTCCAGTGACAAATTACCTGTGAAATCTTCGATTGGAGAAATATCCTGGAACATTTCCTTCAAGCCTTCTTCTAAGAACCAATCATAAGAAGCGGTTTGAATTTCAATCAAGTTCGGTAATTCTAATACCTCACTGATGCGTGCATAACTTCTGCGCTGGCGGTGTCGTCCATACTGAACTAGTTGACCTGTCAACTGATTCACCCCTCAAATCAAGCATTTTAATAACGAAAAAAGGGTTCGGCAAGACATGCCGAACAGGCTTGCGGTTGATCTTGCCACAAGCACTATTTAAACATTCGCCTTACAACGAATGGTGATTCTTCATTTCTCTCTAACGTTAGACAAAAAAGAAAAAGGCTTTTCATACATAAAAACCTCATTTACTTTCGGTGTTCGATTTTACCATTCTGACCATCTATCAACTTTTTATACGTATTTGTAAAAAAAGACTTGACAGACTTCAGATATATTGGCATTTTTCAATACTAGCACAACAAATAGGGCTAGTCAAACTTTTTAGCTTTAAGGATGTAATACCCTTTTTGTTTGTTCATTACCTCTGCATTTCCGAACAACTCTTCAAGTTTCTTTTTAGCAGATGGTGCCCCTTGCTTCTTTTGAATCACGACCCACAACTCTCCTTCATCAAGTAGAGCTTCCTTCGCTTCTTCAAACATCGCGTGTACGACTTGTTTCCCAGCTCGGATGGGCGGGTTTGTTAGAACAGCCGCAAACTTCCGATCATCTATTGCCTTCAAACGATCACTTTCTTGAATCGTGACGTTCCTAACTTCATTATCCGCTGCATTTTTCTCCGCAAGCCTCAAAGCACGCTCATTGACATCGACCATCATTACATGGCGATCTTCATATGCTTTAGCTAAAGACAAACCGATCGGGCCATATCCACAGCCAAGGTCAAGGATATCTCCCTGAATACCCGGCCCCTCGAAGCTTTCGATCATTAAACGAGATCCGAAATCCACTTCTTTTTTAGAAAAAACGGCATTATCCGTAGTGAATGTGAACTCATGACCGAGCAACTCAAAGTCCCACGTCTTTTCTTCACTGCTTGTCGTTGTTTTCTTTGAATAATAATGCTCCGACATAATCCGAACACCTTCTTTTTCATCTATTGAAATGGCAAGGTTTTATTCCTGATTCCAACAAGTCTAGCAAAACGAATGCCCTCTTGCTGAATTTGTCTGTTAAGAAAAAGAAAGCCCGCCGATAAATCAGCGAGCTTTACTTTAAACATTCTCTTACTTAACTTCGACAGAAGCGCCTGCTTCTTCAAGCTTAGACTTGATTTCTTCAGCTTCTTCTTTAGAAACAGCTTCTTTAATTTTAGCTGGAGCACCGTCAACCATTTCTTTCGCGTCTTTAAGACCAGCACCAGTGATTTCACGTACTGCTTTAACTACTTTGATCTTAGAAGATCCAGCAGATTCTAGTACTACATCAAATTCAGTTTGCTCTTCAGCAGCTTCGCCACCTGCAGCAGGCGCGCCAGCAGCAACTGGAGCTGCAGCAGATACACCAAATTCTTCTTCAATTGCTTTAACTAGGTCGTTAAGCTCAAGAACAGACATTTCCTTAATCGCTTCGATAATTTGTTCGTTAGACATGAGAAATTCCTCCTTAGTTTTTGTTGTTATGGTTTAAACGAACGCTAACTTACGCGCTTTCTTCTTCTTTTTGATCCGCGATCGCTTTCGTAGCGTATGCGAAGTTGCGGATAGGTGCTTGTAGTACGCTTAGGAACATAGATACAAGACCTTCGTAGTTTGGAAGGTTTGCAAGTTCTTTGATTTGCTCAAGAGTTGCAACTTGTCCTTCAACTACTCCACCTTTAATCTCAAGGCTATCGTGATCTTTAGCGAAGTTGTTCAATACTTTAGCCGCAGCTACAGCATCGTCCTCATGGAAAGCGACAGCTGTCGGTCCTTGTAGGACTTCGTTAAGTTCAGATAGTTCCACTTCATCAGCAGCACGACGGACCATTGTGTTTTTATACACTTTGAAATCTACGCCTGCTTCACGAAGCTGGGTACGAAGTTCAGTAACTTCTGCTACATCAAGTCCGCGGTAGTCTACAACGACTGCAGATTTACTGTTGCGGAACTTGTCAGCCAAGTCAGATACAATCTGTTTCTTCTGTTCGATAACACTGCTCATTGTTCCACCTCCTATTGACTTTTCATCATACCGTTCGAAGGTTTTACTCATAAGAAAACACCCCCACATAGACATGGAGGTGTTTCATAGAGCAGGGCAGATCGCGCTGCTCTATTTATATCACACACCTCGGCAGGACATTAAGCGGAAATCCGCTCCTGCTGTCTACGGTATAACGTATTTATTTATACAACGCTACCTAGTATATATCGTAGGTAACGGAAAGTCAACACTTTTTTATTACTTTGTGTAACCAGAAACGTCTACTTTGATTCCAGGTCCCATCGTAGATGAAACAGCAGCGTTACGCATATAAGTTCCCTTAGATGCTTGTGGCTTCGCTTTAACAAGTGTTTCAGTGATTGCTGCGAAGTTTTCAGCCAACTTGTTCTCATCGAAAGAAGCTTTCCCGATTGGAACATGGATGTTTGCTGCTTTATCAACGCGGTATTCTACTTTACCTGCTTTGATTTCGTTAACAGCTTTTTCTACTTCGAATGTCACTGTACCTGTTTTAGGGTTTGGCATAAGACCTTTTGGTCCTAGTACACGACCTAGCTTACCAACTTCAGCCATCATGTCAGGAGTTGCTACTACGACATCAAACTCGAACCAACCTTGGTTGATCTTGTTGATTAGGTCTTGTTCACCTACGTAGTCAGCACCTGCTGCTTCTGCTTCTTTCGCTTTATCACCTTTAGCGAAAACAAGCACACGCTGAGATTTACCTGTACCGTGTGGAAGCACCATCGCGCCACGGATCTGCTGGTCCGCTTTCTTAGGGTCTACACCTAGACGGAATGCTGCTTCGACAGTTTCGTCAAAGTTCGCTTTTGAAGTTTCTTTTACAAGCTTGATTGCTTCTTGCACATCATAAGCTTTTGTACGGTCAACAAGCTTCGCTAGCTCTTGTTGCTTTTTCGTTTTCTTAGCCATTATTTATTTCCTCCTCGTTGTGGTTTTAACGGATTTTCCTCCCACGAATAAAGGTTGCGAAAGAGTCACAAGCTCCATTTCCGCAACCTTTTCCTATCTCCATGTGACGCTGTGGGATTAATCTTCGATCGTGATTCCCATGCTGCGCGCTGTACCTTCAACCATGCGCATAGCAGCTTCAACGTCAGCAGCGTTCAAATCAGGCATTTTCGTTTCTGCGATTTCGCGTACTTGGTCGCGCTTAACAGAAGCTACTTTGTTACGGTTCGGTTCACCGGAACCTGATTCAACTCCTGCCGCTTTCTTAAGAAGAACAGCAGCTGGTGGAGTTTTCGTAACGAATGTAAAGGAACGGTCCTCATAAACCGTAATTTCTACTGGAATGATCGTACCTGCTTGTTCCTGTGTACGAGCGTTAAATTCCTTACAGAATCCCATGATGTTAATACCTGCTTGACCTAGTGCTGGTCCAACTGGCGGTGCTGGGTTCGCTTTACCTGCAGGAATCTGAAGCTTTACAACATTAATAACTTTTTTAGCCACGAGACACACCTCCTTAAAGTCCGTGATGTGGTAATAGGGTTCAACCCCTCCCACTCATTGCGATATCTACGCAATCGCCCTCTTTTGGGGCGCATATAGAACATAAAAATTCTAGCATCTTTATCTCCAATATGCAAGGGGAGAGATAAATTTTATAATTTTTCGATTTGGGTGAAGTCTAACTCTACCGGAGTTTCACGCCCGAACATATTGACATGGACTTTCACTTTTTGTTTGTCCGTATCAATATATTCAATGGATCCTGTGAAGTTTGCGAAAGGTCCGTCTGTTACTTTAACACTTTCCTTCACCTCGAAGTCAACCTCTGCTTTCGGTTGTTCGTTCATGCCCATGCGCTTAAGAACGGTTTCTACTTCTTCAGGAAGTAGAGGGATCGGCTTGGATCCGGAACCGGTGGAGCCAACGAAACCAGTTACCCCCGGTGTGTTCCGTACCACGTACCAAGAATCGTCTGTCATGACCATTTCAGCCAATACATAACCAGGGAATACTTTTTTCTTCGCGATTTTCCTCTTGCCATTCTTAATCTCTGCTTCTTCATCTTCGGGAACAAGAACACGGAAGATCTTGTCTTCCATTCCCATTGATTCCACACGCTTCTCCAGGTTTGTTTTCACTTTGTTCTCATAACCTGAATAGGTGTGCACTACATACCATCTTTTTTCCATATTCGCAGGACAAGTGCTTGCCCTTCCCTCCCTTATACTAGAGTTGATGAATATTACTCCAACATGAAAAAACCCGCAGAACGGGTTTTTGTAAGTCTATCTCCTATTATAGCATAAAATCCACTCTACTATTCTTGAGCTATGAGTTCAAGCACCTGGGAAATCCCAAGATCTACAATAGCGAAGAATACAGCCACAAAAGTGACAGTCAAAATAACAGTGATCGTGTATTTCCACAGTTCCTGACCTTTTGGCCAGCTCACCTTCTTCATCTCTCGCGCTACATTCTTGAAGAACTTAAACATGCTGTAATACCCCCAAACTTGCGCCAACTGGCTTCCTTCTCTATTTCGTCTCGCGATGTAAAGTATGCGTTCCGCACTTTTTACAAAACTTACGGACTTCAAGACGTTCGGATTGGTTGGATCGATTTATATATGAACTATAATTCCGACTTAAACATTCTGTACAAGCTAAAATAACTTTTTTTCTCATTATCCGTCACCTCAATCTAGAGAGGTTTACACATACTCACTAAATGTAGCACTCTTACCGATTACTGTCAATGCAGCTCTCACAGAGTGATTTCATTGATTTCCAAGTATTTTTCGAGCTTTCTCTTCACACGTTGTAAAGCGTTATCAATAGATTTCACGTGTCGATCTAGCTCAACGGATATCTCTTGATAGGAACGTCCATCCAAGTAGAGGGTCAGCACTTTTTTCTCTAAATCACTTAATAACTCCGACATTTTCTCTTCCATGTCTGAAAACTTTTCTTTATTTACAATCAATTCTTGTGGGTCGATCGCTTTGGAACCAGCTATAACATCTAGTAATGTCCGGTCTGATTCCTCATCATAAATAGGCTTGTCCAAAGAAACGTAGGAATTCAACGGGATATGCTTCTGTCTTGTGGCGGTTTTAATAGCGGTGATAATTTGACGGGTGACACATAATTCTGCAAATGCTTTGAAAGATGACAATTTGCCCTCTCTGTAATCGCGGATGGCTTTGTATAAACCAATCATCCCTTCTTGGACGATATCTTCCCGGTCTGCGCCAATAAGAAAGTATGTCCGAGCTTTCGCGCGCACAAAATTCTTGTACTTATTAATCAAGTAATCCAGCGCCTGGACCTGTCCTTGATTAATCCGTTCAACGACTTCTTCGTCATCAAGCTTGCTAAGATCCAAATCGTTGGTGCTTTTCTCCGTTTGTAAGATGCTCACACAGGATCCCTCCGACCGTGCTACCTCAATATAGCAATATTATACAGTACGATCTTAAAAAGCGTCAACAAGTTGTCAGAATTATTTATCTCCTCGCCGCCATTTCTCAAACAGTTCCCTAACTTCTTCTTTGATGGGGATCTTCGATTGATACGGGTATTGATTCTGGCTTTCGACATCTTTCTCTATTTGGTTTTCAATATTCTTCACTTCAATATACAGCTCTCTTGCTGATTTCCTGAACGCTCCCTGACCAAAGATGGTCCGTTGTTCGGCATAATCCGACGTCGCTACATAAACTTGAGTACGAACATCATTCAATTCTCCAACCATTTTTTCAATCCGCTCATCTGCCGTCTCATTTTCTTTTGTAAAGATGACTTCCACTTTGTAATTTTTTTGTTTTTTTTCAACTCCCCGGACATGGTAAGCATCAAAAACAATCATGATCCGGTCCCCAGTATAGGACTGATACTCTGCCATCATCTCAACAAGGAGATCCCGGGACTGCCCGAGATCTTTCTCCTTCAGTTTTTTTAATTCCGGCCAAGCGCCAATCATATTATAACCATCGACGATTAAGACGTTCATGCCTTATTCCCCTAACGGATGACGCTTTCTATAAACTTCGTACATCAATAGGGAAGCTGCCACGGACGCATTCAATGAAGTCACTTCTCCAGCCATCGGAAGACTTACCGTCCAATCGCACTTGTCTTTCGTTAAACGGCTCATGCCACGGCCTTCACTGCCAATGACGAGGGCAATGGGCATTTTTCCGTCCAGCTGACGATAATCTTCTGTGCCTACCGCGTCTGTACCGACAACCCAGACGAACCTTTCTTTCAACTCATCAATGGTCCGGGCGAGGTTCGTTACGCGGGCCACTGGGATATATTCAATCGCACCTGTCGATGTTTTTGCGACCGTTGCCGTTAAGGAAACGGAACGCCTCTTCGGTATGATGACACCATGAGCTCCAGTCGCATCGGCCGTTCGCAAAATGGAACCGAGATTGTGCGGGTCTTCAATTTCATCACAAATAATGAAAAACGGAGGCTCGTCCCTTTCTTCCGCTTTTGCAAATAAATCTTCCAAATCACTGTATTCATAAGCAGCGACTGAAGCAATTACCCCCTGATGATTCCCGTCAACCAGCTGGTCAATTTTTTTCTTCGGCACCTTTTGGACGAGGAGCCCCTGTTCTTTAGCTAACTGTTCAAGCTTTTTATATGCCTGGTGCTGCAGTTGATCCGATACCATCACTTTATTGATCGGTCTACCGGAACGGATTGCTTCCTGGACCGGGTTCTTTCCTATGATCCACTCTCCACTCATTACGCTTCACTCCTTTCTTCAACGGTTTGAATGGCATGTTGTATTAACGTTTCCAGCCGCTCTGTCTGACCGGATAAATACAAAAAGCCCAACACCGCTTCAAATGCGGTCGAATAACGATAAGTCTGTACGTTGGTGTTTTTAGGGACAGATCCCGATTTAGCGTTCCGCCCTCTCCTGAGTACACCTTCCTCTTCTTCTGTCAGTCTTCCTTCCTCCAGCCATACGTTGACAACGCCTGCCTGGGAGGGAGCGGATACAAACTGAATCGCCGCCTGGTGAAGGTGTTGAGGCTTCACCTCTCCTTTTTCAAGCAGGTGTTGTCTGACGTAAAGTTCATAAACTGAGTCACCCATATAAGCGAGAGCAAGGCTCTTCATTTGTTTTGCATTTGCCATCGCCATCGTCTTAGCCCCGCTTCCATCTCGTGCCCTGGGAAGTATCTTCAAGGATGATGTTGCGGTCTTTCAACTCATCGCGAATCTGATCGGCACGTTCAAAGTCACGGTTTTTTCTTGCTTGTATACGCTCTTCAATCAAAGCATCCACTTCCGCATCAAGCAGCTCTTCCTGTGCCTGCAGCTGAATGCCAAGAACTCCTGTCAATTCCTCGAACAACTCTTCAAATGCCGTTAAGACCTTTTCATGCGTCTGATCCTCTTGTAAATATAAGTTCGCCGCTTTAGTTAAATCGAACAGGACTGAAATCGCATTGGCGGTGTTGAAATCATCGTCCATTTCTTTAAGGAATTGCTCTTTGAAACCAGCCACTTTATCAAGCCACTCGCCTTGGTCATCTTCCAGGCTCATCGTCGTTTTTTTCCTGTGCTGAATGTTCTCGTACGCATTCTTGATCCGGTCAAAGCTGCTTTTAGCGCCTTTCAACAACTCATCACTGAAGTTGATCGGGTGACGGTATTGCACACTCAGCATGAAAAAGCGGATGACTTGAGGGTCATGCTTCTTCACAAGATCATGAGCAAGGATGAAGTTCCCGAGAGACTTCGACATTTTTTCGTTGTCTATATTAATGTACCCGTTATGCATCCAATACCGCGCAAAAGATTCCCCATTATGCGCTTCTGATTGCGCAATCTCATTTTCGTGGTGAGGGAAGGTTAAGTCTTGCCCGCCTGCATGAATATCAATCGTTTCCCCAAGGTATTTCTTCGCCATGGCAGAGCACTCGATATGCCAGCCCGGACGACCGCTTCCCCACGGACTATCCCAAGTAACTTCGCCTTCCTTCGCATCTTTCCAAAGGGTGAAATCAAGCGGGTCTTCTTTCTTATCCCCCACTTCGATTCTCGCTCCGGACCTTAACTCATCAATGGACTGGTGAGAAAGTTTTCCGTATTGATCAAAGGATCGTGTGCGGAAATATACATCCCCTCCCGATTCATAAGCAAACCCTTTGTCGATCAATCCCTGGATAAAGCTGATGATCTCATCCATGTTTTCGGTCACACGTGGATGATCTACCGCTTCTTTTACCCCGAGTGCTCCTACATCTTCTTTGTAAGCAGCGATGAAACGATTAGCGATATCTGAGACTCCTTCGTCCATTTCATTGGCAGCTTTAATCAATTTATCATCGACATCCGTAAAGTTAAGCACATAGTGCACATCGTAGCCCCGGTATTCAAAATATCTTCTCACCGTATCAAAAACGATGGCCGGTCTTGCATTTCCGATGTGAATATAGTTATAGACCGTTGGGCCACAGACATACATCTTTACTTTTCCTTCTTCCAATGGCTGGAATGGTTCTTTTTTTCTTGTCAGTGTGTTGTATAGTTTAATTGCCATGTTGGTTCACTCCTTTGGTTTCCTCCAATTGTTGGCGCAGTTCTGCCATTTCCTTCTCCATTTCATTCAACCGGTCGTACACAGGATCGGGAAGTTTATGGTGATCCAGGTCCTTCTTTTGAACCTTTTTTCCATCCTGGATGACGACGTGACCCGGGATCCCAACGACCGTTGAATTGTTCGGAACATCGTGGAGCACAACAGACCCTGCCCCCACTTTAGAGTTCTCTCCGATCGTAATGGATCCGAGCACTTTCGCTCCCGTCGCTACTAATGAATTGTCAAGGAGAGTCGGGTGTCTTTTGCCTTTTTCTTTCCCAGTCCCTCCAAGCGTCACCCCTTGAAAGATCGTTACATTATCTCCAATCTCACACGTTTCACCGATCACGACGCCCATCCCATGGTCAATGAAAAAGCGTCGCCCGATCTTCGCTCCGGGATGGATTTCAATGCCTGTCAAGAAGCGGCTGCATTGGGATATGAGCCGGGCCAGGAAGAAAAACTTACGTTTGTGACAAGCATGGGCCACCCGATGTGCCCATATCGCATGCAACCCTGAATAGGTCAGAATCACCTCAATATATGAACGAGCAGCAGGATCTTGATCGAACACCACATCAACATCATCTTTAAACATTTTGAACAGCCCCATACTTGCTCCCCTCCTTGTTCTGAAACAGAAGCGCACTCGTGTAAAACAAAAAACGCGTCTCTGTGCCATTGGCACAGAGACGCGTTAAACGTGGTTCCACTCTGTTTGGGATCGACTCTTTTGTCTATCCCCGCTTCACCCTTGATAACGGAAGGAACCCGCTTCGGCATACTTCGTTCAGCCGAAGACTCCGAGGTGCATTTCAAAGGCTTCTCTACGAATCACTCCCAGCCAAGGTGATTCTCTCTGTAGAAGAGAGGGGCCTCTTACTTCTCCTCATCAACGTTTCGTATAGGTATCTCTACTATATGATATTCTTTCCCACTTGTGAACGAATTAAGCTTGTAACTTGCTTAGTACATCATTCAAACGGACCGTTACCGTCTCAAGTCCGAGCAAGTGAATTGCGTTCGGTAATTCAGGACCGTGAGTTTGACCTGTTGTCGCTACACGGACAGGCATGAACAATTTCTTCCCTTTATGCCCTGTCTCTTTTTGAACAGCTTTGATTTGTTTCTTGATGTTTTCAGGCGTGAATTCCTCAAGCTCGTGGAGGTTCTTCTTGAACGTTTCCAACACTTCTGGCACTTGTTCTCCTTCAAGAACTTCCATAGCGGCCTCATCGTACTGGATCTCCTGTTTGAAGAACAACTCAGTAAGTTCAACGATTTCTGCTCCGTAGCTCAATTGTTCCTGATAAAGGCTGATCAGTTCACGTGCCCACTTGCGATCTTCCTCGCTCATATCTTGAGACAAGCGTCCAGCCTCAACTAAATGAGGTAGAGCAAGTTCAACTACGCTGTCCAAGTCAGATGCTTTGATGTACTGGTTGTTCATCCATTTCAGCTTGGCCGGATCGAAGACCGCTGGTGAAGTGGAAAGGCGATCAGCATCAAAGATCTCAACAAGTTTATCCTGAGTGAAAATTTCTTCCTCCCCAACTGGTGACCAGCCGAGTAACGTTATGAAGTTGAAGAGAGCTTCTGGAAGATATCCGAGATTTTTATATTGTTCAATGAACTGAAGAATATGTTGATCACGTTTACTCAGTTTCTTACGTTCTTCGTTAAGGATCAAAGTCATATGCCCGAACTTTGGAGGCTCCCAATCGAAAGCTTCATACACCATCATTTGTTTCGGTGTATTTGAAATATGCTCTTCTCCACGCAGAACGTGTGTAATTTTCATTAAGTAGTCATCAATCGCAACAGCGAAATTATACGTTGGTGTTCCGTTCTGCTTAACAATGACCCAGTCACCAAAATCGCTGGATTCAAAAGTGATGTCGCCACGGACGATATCATTAAACGTGTACGTATGGTCTTCAGGGACACGGATACGAATACTAGGCTTGCGGCCTTCCGCTTCAAACGCTGCAATTTGTTCCTCTGTTAGATCACGGTGAGCACCCGAGTATTTAGGCGCTTCGCCTCGTGCCATTTGAGCTTCGCGTTCTGCTTCAAGTTCTTCTGCTGTCATATAGCATTTGTATGCAAGACCTCGCTCCATCAATTCGTCGACATGTTTCTTATAAATATCCAGGCGTTCCATTTGACGGTAGGGGCCATATTCTCCCCCTTTTTCTGAACTCTCGTCCCATTCGATTCCCAACCACTTCAAGTAGTCGAGCTGGCTCTTTTCACCGCCCTCGACGTTTCGCTTTTCATCTGTATCCTCAATACGAATGACTACCTTCCCACCTGCATTTTTCGCATAAAGGTAGTTGAATAGAGCAGTTCTTGCGTTCCCAATGTGAAGGTGCCCTGTCGGACTTGGTGCATAGCGCACCCGTACTTCGTTAGACATAATTGTTCCCCTTTCCTATTCCGGTCTATATCCTTGACTTATTTTATCATTTTTTGTTTAGGAATGCTGAGTATTTTGCAACAGAACGACCGCTTGAGCAGCTATGCCTTCTTTCCGGCCTGCAAAACCGAGCTTTTCCGTAGTCGTTGCTTTTACATTAATCTTTCCGGGTTCCACCCTTAGGAGGGTCGCGATATTTTCACGGATCTTTTCAATGTATGGGGCCATTTTCGGTGCCTGGGCAATGACCGTACAATCGATATTTCCAAGTTCGTACCCGTGTTCCGTTACGATATCCCACACATGCTGAAGCAGTTGACCAGAGTCTGCATCTTTGAAGGTAGGATCGGTGTCTGGAAAATGTTTGCCGATGTCCCCTTCTCCGATTGCTCCAAGGCATGCATCTGCAATTGTGTGCAGGAGGACATCTGCGTCGGAATGGCCGATCAGCCCCTTTTCATACGGGATTTCAATACCTCCGATGATACAAGGCCGCCCTTTCGTTAACTGGTGTACATCAAATCCTTGCCCAACACGAAACATAAGACCATCCTCCACCTTTCCTTTTCTCTGGTTATTCAAGTACGCTTTAGCTTTATGTAAGTCTTCTGGAGTCGTAAGCTTGATATTGTCATAGCTTCCCTCAACGATTGCCACTTCTCTTCCCAAACGCTCGACAAGAGAGGCGTCGTCTGTGCCGTAGTATCTGCTTTTCCTCGCTTGTTCATGCGCTTCATAAATCAAATCATAGGAGAAGGCTTGAGGTGTCTGTGCCGCCCACAACGTACTTCTATCCAATGTATCCAAATGATGACCTGATTTCTGCTTGATCGTATCGGTCACAGGTACAGCGAGAAGAGCGGCTTCTTTTTCATAGGCTGTCACCGACAATTCATGCAAAAGCTCTTGTGATACAAACGGACGCGCTCCGTCATGAATAAACACAGGTAGTTCTCGCTGCCTGACTGCTTTCACCCCTGCAAATACACTATCTTGTCGTTCTGCTCCCCCATCGACCAGGGAAACCGAGTGTTGGAGCGGATACTCACGTAATAGTTGCTCCATCTGAGACCGTTCGCGTTCGTTGGTTACTAATATTAACTCTTCACACCACTCATCTTGATCGAAGACGGAGAGGGTATGACAGATTAACGGTTGATCACCGATTTTCAAAAACTGCTTATTGCGACCGGCGAGCATCCGTTTACCCTGCCCTGCCGCAAGTATAATGGCTGTATATTTTGTCATGCGTATCCATCCCACGTTTGTTTAGACGTTCATAAAACAACAAAAGCGATAACACGCATGTTATCACTTTTGTCATTCTCTATTTGTTTATACCGTTTTTACAAGGCTTTTTCAAGTGATTTCGGCTTCGCAAAAATCATACGGCCGGCAGATGTCTGCAACACGCTTGTAACTACGACTTCAATCGTCTTTCCGATAAAGTCTTTTCCTTCTTCGACAACGATCATCGTGCCGTCGTCCAAATAAGCGACCCCTTGATTCTGCTCTTTCCCGTCTTTGATCACTTGAATTGTCATCTCTTCCCCTGGAAGCACGACCGGTTTCACAGCATTCGCAAGATCATTAATGTTCAAGACTTGGACATTTTGAAACTCACAAACTTTATTCAAGTTGAAATCATTGGTCACGACAATTCCATCCATGACCTTGGCAAGCTTCACCAGCTTACTGTCTACTTCCTGAATGTCTTCAAAGTCCCCTTCGTAAATTTCAACATTTACAGGGAGATCCTTCTGAAGACGGTTCAAGACATCCAAACCACGACGTCCACGATTTCTTTTTAGACCATCAGAAGAATCAGCGATATGTTGCAATTCTTCCAGCACAAATTGTGGAATGACAATGGTTCCTTCAAGGAAATGTGTATCACAAATATCCGCAATACGGCCATCAATAATCACACTCGTATCCAAGATTTTTCTTTTTGGAACCAAAGCGGGGTCGACCGTGGATTCTCCTTGAAGGTCTTCGTCTAACTTCTTGTCTTTCTTTGAAACTAAATTCAAAAATTCGTCTTTACGCTTAAAACCGACCTGAAAACCGAAGTATCCTAATAAGAACGTTAAAAAGATCGGAACGACTTGGTTAACCACTTGGATCTGGATATCTTGTACAGGGATATTGATCAAATAGGCGATAATCAACCCGACGATCAAACCGAGGCTACCAAACAGCAAATCCGCTACCGGCGCCCGGACGAGGGTATCCTCCACCCACCTTAAGAAATCGACAATATAATCCACAATCCAAAAAGTAAATAAAAATAATATAAGTGCTCCTAGTACGGCCCCTAAGACAGATTGTATCCAATTCTGCCAAGTCAGACCCATGGTTGTAAACAGCTCTGGGAAATAGAGGTAACCTATGGTTCCGCCGGTTATAACAATAAACAACTGTACGATACGTTTAAGCACTTGTATTCACCTCCTCAAACACAGTATGACCAAACCTAACAACCATTAACCATATAAAAAAGGAATGATGATTTTTAACTTAGCATAACTTCCAAAATAAGTCAATCTTCAAACAAATTATCATATCACATAGATAATAAATAAGTCAATGTTCTTATATATGACGGTCCACGAACAACTGTTCCTGTATCCGGTCGAGGCCATCTCTGATTTTCATTGCGCGGATTTCTCCAACACCGTCCACTTTAACCAGCTCTTTTGAGGACGCTTGGATCAGTTCTTCAAGCGTACTGAACCTTTCAACTAAATGCTCAATAATCAGCGCCGGCAGCCTTGGGATCCTGCTTAGTATCCGGTATCCTCTTGGAACGATGGGATCTGACAATTTCGTACTTGGTGAATAACCCATGAGCTTCAACACTTGCTCATCTGAGAGAAGCTCCGTGTTGGTGATCTCCTGCATTTTTCTCAAAATATAATAAGGTTCATAATCAGGGCGCTTACTATAATCGCGCAATAGCAATGTCGCTTCGTCTTCGATATTCGACACCAATTCTGTTAATTGCAATTGAATCAGTCGTCCCTCTGTGCCGAGTTCATTCACATAGTTTAAAATCTCCGTTTTCGTCCGCAGCACCATCTCAATTCGGTGGACGACCTGAACGACTTCAGAAAAGGAAACCATGTTCTCAAACTCCATGGCACCGAGATTCGTCACACTTTGGTCGAGCACATTTTTATACTTTTCCAATGTCTGAATCGCCTGATTGGCTTTCGTTAATATGACGCCTATATCTTTCAGTGAATAACGAAGGGACCCTTTATACAACGTGATGACGTTTCGGCGCTGAGATATAGCGATGACGAGAGCACCCGTTTGTTTAGCTACACGCTCTGCCGTCCGGTGCCGCATTCCTGTTTCTGTGGAGAGGATATCTGGATCCGGCATCAACTGCGCATTCGCATAAAGAATACGCGTCCCTTCATCGTTTAAGATTAACGCCCCATCCATCTTCGCCAGTTCGTAAAGGTGGGCTGGTGTGAAGTCAGACTGGATATGGAACCCTCCATCCACAAGATCACGCATGTGATCGCCATATCCGAGCACAATCAACCCGCCTGTTTTGGCACGAAGGACGTTGTCAATGCCGTCTCTCAAGGGGGTGCCGGGTGCCACCAGTTGAAGAATTTCTCCAATTCCATGTTCTTTGATTTCATGCCATTCCATTTATGAATCCCCCAGTGTAACCTTCATCGCCTCCTGAACGGTACTGACACCGATGACCTCAATTGTTGAAGGAGGCGTCCAGCCATCCATGTTCTTCTTAGGGATGATGACTCGTTTGAATCCTAATTTCGCCGCTTCCTGAACTCTTTGCTCAATTCTAGCCACTCGACGTATTTCACCGGTCAAGCCAACCTCACCGACAACAACATCATCTCCGTTGGAAGACTGATCACGAAAACTTGAGGCAATACTGATCGCAACGGCTAAGTCGATCGCCGGCTCATCCAACTTCACTCCACCAGCCACTTTGACATAAGCATCCTGGTTCTGAAGCAGAAGACCCGCTCTCTTTTCCAGGACAGCCATTAAAAGCGGGACTCGACTGTTATCAAGCCCAGTAGCCATACGCCTCGGGTTTCCGTAAGCCGTGGGAGAGATCAGCGCTTGAATTTCTACAAGGACCGGCCTTGTCCCTTCCATGGAAGCCACTACAATGGAACCTGCGGCCCCTTGCGAACGTTCTTCAAGGAAGATCTCAGAAGGGTTCAGCACCTCTTCCAAACCTTTCTCCTTCATTTCGAAGATCCCCATTTCATGAGTGCTTCCGAAGCGGTTTTTTACACTTCTTAAAATCCTGAACGTATGATGCCGCTCCCCTTCGAAGTAAAGGACCGCATCTACCATATGTTCCAGCAGACGTGGACCAGCAATTGAACCTTCTTTAGTAACATGCCCAACAATAAAAATAGGAATACCTTTGCTTTTGGCAATTCTCATCAAGTGACTGGTACACTCACGTACTTGCGAAACGCTTCCTGGAGCAGAAGTGACGTCTTCTTTAAAGATGGTCTGGATCGAGTCTATGACAACGAACTTCGGTTCAATGGTTTCGATTTGGTTAATAACATCCTGTAAGTTCGTTTCTGATAAGACATACAGTTCATCAGATGTAATATCCAGGCGTTCAGCCCGAAGCTTTGTTTGTCTTGAAGACTCCTCACCGGATATGTAGAGGACAGGGAAATCTTTTTTGGCGATCTGCGCAGATACTTGAAGTAAGAGAGTGGATTTACCGATACCCGGATCTCCGCCGATCAAAACTAAAGACCCCGCAACGATTCCTCCACCTAACACCCGGTTAAATTCAGGCATATCCGTTGGCATACGCGGTTCTTTTTGTGATTTGATTTGTGTGATTTTTTCTGGTTTCGTTGTTGCGGAAGTGGAGCTTGTCTGAAACACATGTCTGGAATTCGCCGGTGCAGCCGTCATTTCTTCGACCAGTGTGTTCCATTGATTACACCCCGGGCATTTTCCCATCCATTTAGGTGTCTCATACCCACATTCCTGGCAAACAAACTTTGTTTTCCTCTTTGCCAAGATTATCTCGCTCCTTATTCTTATTATTCTATACGTAAAAGATTGTGAAAGAGTTTCACAGTCTTATCATTTGTATTAAATCTTTAGTAAAAGCATAGCGGAAGATGAAAAAAATCGGAAGGCAAACCCTTCCGATTTTTCTTAGGCTCTGTTCACTATATGATTCATTTCTAGGAAATAGAAGAAGGGGAGCAGCCCTTTCTCCATGTTCCTTCAACCATTTATGAGTCAAGCCTTCATGACTTCTATTCAACTAATTAATTTGTAGACTCTTGCTGCGTGTGGACGACAAAATTCTTATCGTCATCAAGGTCGATTTTCACACTTTGCCCTTTGGCAATGTTCTCTTTCAAGAGTTCTTCTGAGAGCAGATCCTCAACGTTCTTCTGAATAGATCGACGCAATGGACGCGCTCCGTATTCAGGATCGAATCCTGATTCTGCAATGTGCTGGATAGCAGCATCAGACAAGACGAAGTCGATCTCTTGTTCTTTCAGACGTTTGCGCAGTTCCTCTACCATCAAGGTTACAATATCTTTCATGTGTTTTCTCTCTAGAGAATGGAACACGATCGTTTCATCAATACGGTTCAAGAATTCTGGACGGAAAGCTTTCTTCAAAGCATCCGTAACTTTAGACTTCATGTCTTTGTAGTCCTGATCCGTGTCACCCATCGAGAAGCCGACATATTTGTTCTGCTTCAATTCCTGCGCACCGACGTTTGATGTCATGATCAATACGGTGTTACGGAAATCGACGACGCGGCCTTTAGAATCCGTCAGTCTACCATCTTCAAGGACTTGAAGTAAAATGTTGAATACTTCAGGGTGCGCTTTTTCAATTTCATCAAGGAGAACGACAGAGTAAGGCTTATTGCGTACCTTTTCTGTTAATTGTCCACCTTCTTCATAGCCGACATAGCCTGGAGGTGAACCGACAAGGCGAGATGTGCTGTGTTTTTCCATATACTCGGACATATCGATTCGAATCATCGCATCTTCTTCACCGAACATGCTTTCTGCTAACGCACGGGCAAGTTCTGTTTTACCGACACCTGTTGGTCCAAGGAAGATGAATGAACCAATTGGACGCTTCGGATCTTTAAGTCCGGCACGGGCACGGCGGATGGCTTTAGAGATCGCTTTGACCGCTTCTTCCTGGCCGATCACACGGTTATGAAGCGTGTCTTCAAGGTGAAGAAGGCGTTCGCTCTCATCTTTCGTCATCTTGGATACAGGCACTCCTGTCCAAGTGGATACGACAGAAGCAATATCTTCAACCGTAACTTCGGAATCTTCCTGTCCTTGTTTCTCTTTCCACTCGTCTTTCGTTTGTTCCAGCTCATCTCTTAAGCGCTGTTCACTGTCTCTCAAGGAAGCAGCTTTTTCAAATTCTTGACTCTGTACAGCTGCATCTTTCTCTTTCCGTACTTCTTCCAGTTTCTGCTCCAACTCCTTCAAGTTCGGTGGAGCTGTATAAGAACGCAGGCGAACTTTAGAAGCAGCTTCGTCAATCAAGTCAATCGCTTTATCCGGTAGGAAGCGGTCTGTAATGTAACGATCGGAGAAACGAACAGCAGACTCGATGGAATCATCCGTAATCGTCACACGGTGGTGGGCTTCATAACGGTCGCGAAGACCTTGAAGGATCTGGATCGATTCATCAAGGTTCGGTTCATCCACTTGAATCGGTTGGAACCTACGTTCAAGAGCAGCATCTTTTTCAATATATTTACGGTACTCATCAAGTGTCGTAGCACCGATACATTGCAGCTCTCCTCGGGCAAGGGACGGCTTAAGAATATTGGATGCATCAATCGCACCTTCTGCACCACCAGCACCAATCAATGTGTGAAGCTCATCAATGAACAGGATGATGTTCCCCGCCTGACGAATTTCTTCCATGACCTTTTTCAAACGGTCTTCAAACTCACCGCGATACTTGGTCCCGGCAACAACCGTACCCATATCAAGCGTCATCACTCGCTTATCACGAAGAATTTCAGGCACTTCATTATTCATAATCTGTTGAGCCAAACCTTCTGCAATAGCTGTTTTACCTACACCAGGCTCACCGACGAGAACCGGGTTGTTTTTCGTACGGCGGCTCAATACTTGAATGACACGCTCGATTTCTTTGCTTCGACCGATGACAGGGTCAATATTCCCCTCTTTCGCGATCGCCGTTAGATCACGTGCAAGTGAATCAAGGGTCGGTGTATTCGCATTCGCTGCCTGGGCACCTGATCCGCCTCCACGACGGTTCTGGCCACCTGTAGACTCATTGTTTCCAAGCAGTTGTAACACTTGCTGACGAGCCTTATTCAAGCTGACACCGAGGTTATTCAATACACGTGCAGCTACACCCTCTCCTTCACGGATCAATCCGAGAAGAATATGTTCTGTCCCTACGTAAGAGTGTCCCAGTTTACGAGCTTCATCCATGGAAAGCTCAATGACTTTTTTCGCACGAGGCGTATAATGAATCGTCTGGGAAACTTTCTCTCCCTTGCCGATTAATTTTTCAACTTCCTGTTGAATCTTTGAAGACTCAAGACCTAATGCGGTTAGTGCTTTGGCAGCTATGCCTTCCCCTTCACTGACTAATCCTAAAAGGATATGCTCTGTGCCAATGTTATTGTGACCTAACCGTACGGCTTCTTCTTGCGCCAGCGCCAATACTTTTTGTGCTCTTTCTGTAAATCGCCCAAACATCATGGACATTCCCTCCTAACATTATTCTTCGTTTTCTAATTGAAGTCGTTCCCGAATTAAGGATGCTCTTCTTACGTCTCTTTCATCAGGAGATAAAGTAGACTTTGCGTATTGTTGCAAGAATCCAGGCTGTGTAAGGACCATCAATTCATTTAGAATTGTGCGCGGAATATGATCGATGAAACCTATATCAATGCCCAATCTCAGGTCAGAAAGGCATTTCGCTGCCTCCTTTGATTCTATGATTCGACTATTAGTCAAAACACCATAGGAACGAAAGATGCGGTCTTCCAACTGAATGCTGGAACGAGCCATTAAAGCTTCTCTCGCCTTCCTCTCCTGTTCAATCAACTGCTTGACGACACTATGAAGATCCTCCACAATATCCTCTTCCGATTTACCAAGTGTAATCTGATTCGATATTTGATAAATACTCCCCATGGCTTCGCTGCCTTCCCCGTAAATGCCTCTCACAACAAGACCCAGTTGGTTTATAGCAGGTGTCATCCGGTTGATTTGGTTCGTCATGGATAGCGCGGGCAAATGCATCATGACAGATGCTCTCATTCCCGTACCCACGTTTGTCGGACATGAGGTTAAATAACCCCGCTTTTCATCAAAGGCATAGTCCACTTTTTCTTCAAGCCAATCATCCAATTGACTGGCTTGTTCTAATGCTTGATCCAACTGAAAACCCGGGAAATATAACTGTATGCGAATATGATCCTCTTCATTAATCATGATGGATACTTGCTCATTTTGAGAAATGAGAGAGGCGGACTTATCCGCTTTTTCAGCCAAGTGTGGACTGATCAGGTGTTTCTCTACCAGTACTCTCTTTTCAATCGGTTGTAAATCTTTCATCTGAATCAGTTCAAAATCTTTATAATCCCTGAAAGACTGCTCTTGAAACTCTTGATGAAAGAATTCCAATACTTTATTCAAACTCTCTTCAGAAGCGATAATAGGAAAAGGATGTTGTGAAAAGTTACGAGCAAGTCGTATACGGCTGCTAAGCACTATATCGCTGTCTGGCCCCTCTTGCTTCATCCATGGGCTGATCGCTTCATTCATGAATTGCTGTAAAGACATTACTCATCACCATCCTCCCTGTGATGCAGTTGACTTTCCAAAGATCTTATCATATCTCTAACTTTCGCTGCCTCTTCGAATTCTTCCTGCTCAATTAATTGTCGAAGATTAGTTTTATATTCTTCCATCTCTTTTTTCAGGTGCAAGTTTCCACCTTCGCGTTTAGGAATTTTCCCATTATGTTTCGTATTGCCACTGTGAACACGACGAAGGATGGGGTTTAGTCGTTCATCGAAGGTTTTATAGCAATCTGCACACCCAAACTTCCCTACCCGTGCAAACTCCTCATAGCTGAGTCCACAATTGGGACATGTCAGTTTCGGCTTTTGAGTATAAGAGTGAGCGTTCTGCCCTTTTAAAGGAGAAGGTCCCTCGGAATGGAACAGACCTGAAAGGAGATCATTCAAAGTGAAGTTCTCTTCTCCATAACTCATGTACCCGTTTTCTTTTGCACACTTTTCACATACATGGACTTCCGTCTTTTGACCATTCAATACCTGCGTTAAATGGACCGTTGCTGGGCGCTGATGACATTTTTGGCACTCCATCTGAATCTCTCCCTTCTCACTCAACATTTATATTTAAGGGTAAATAGCATGGCTGTCATGATTCGTGCGCGAACTTCATCGCGAAGAGGTAAAGAAAAAGCAAGAACGTCACGATCGATGACACTTGCCATTAGTTTGCTTTCCCTGTCCGTGATGATCTCATAATCTACCAGCCGTTCAAGAACATCGATGGCTTTGGATTGAGACACATGCGGGTTGATCAAATCCATCACCTCTTCAATCATTTCTGACCCTTTTCGATGTTGAATCCGGCTGATTCGTATATATCCGCCGCCGCCTCTTTTACTTTCTACTATATATCCTTTTTCCACAGTAAAACGTGTCTTAATCACATAATTGATCTGAGAAGGTACACAATCGAATTTTTCGGCAAGTTCACTCCGTTTGATTTCTATCGCGTGGTGACGATTCTCATCTAAAATCTCCTTGAGATATTCTTCAATAACATCAGAGATATTCCGCATGCTCCCTCCCCCTCTTTTGACTTTGACTATCTTTGACTTTAATTTTATTATACTCAAATTTTCTTGTCATGCAACTTGTTTGTTTAGAAGAATTACATCTTCTATGTTTCCCCGTTTCATACCGAAATAAAACAAAAAAACTGCACAGAATCAACTGTGCAGTCCTTTATTATTGATGGCCGCATTCTTCTACACCATCCATCAAAGATAGACGCTCTAAAAGAAGCGATCGATCATACTTTTGTCCTTTATTTAGCTCAATGACCACTTTTTTTTGAGTCTGGTCCAGTGCTACAATGTCGATTTTTCTGATCTCCAGCTTCATCTGATCAAAAATGGTTAAGACATGGTTGATTGGTGAATCCTTACTGATGGTCACTTGGTAAATATTTTTACGATTACCATTAAACTTCTCTTTCTCGATCTTGTTTAAGAATACTAAGCTCATCAGGACAAAGATCGTAGTAACCGTCGCTACATCATACATTCCAGCTCCAACTACTAGCCCTATCCCAGCCACTGTCCAAATGGAAGCTGCTGTAGTCAATCCTCTAATCGTCATTCCATTAACGATAATGGTTCCTGCTCCTAAAAATCCAATGCCACTAATCACATAAGAGGGAATACGGGCTGGGTCGAACCTGACTTGTTCATATTGATCAATGAACGTTTCAAATCCATACAAAGAAAGGAGCATCATCATACAAGCCCCCACTCCAACAAGAATATGGGTTCGAAAGCCGGCTGAATGATTTTTAACTTCCCTTTCGAATCCTATCAATCCTGAAAGGATGAGTGCAAAAAATAATCGAAATACAAATAAAAGAATGTCATCGTGAAAGAAATATGACCAGTTCAAGTGATCCCTCCTTTCTTTATATCTATGTTGATGGTAGTTCATATAGAAAAAAACCAGAAGAATGACCTTCTGGTTTTTAGAATAATGTGGCGGCGTCCTACTCTCACGGGGGTAAACCCGACTACCATCGGCGCTGAAGAGCTTAACTGCTGTGTTCGGCATGGGAACAGGTGTGACCTCTTCGCCTTCACCACCACATCAATATAAAGTTTGAGGTGAACCCTCAAAACTGGATAAGGAAACATCTTTTTGAAAAAGAAACGTTTTTCACGACTGATTGAAATCAGATAGATAAGTCATCGATCCATTAGTATCCGTCAGCTCCACGTGTCACCACGCTTCCACCTCGGACCTATCAACCTCATCGTCTCTGAGGGATCTTATTTGCTTAAAGCAAAGGGAAATCTCATCTCAAGGGGGGCTTCATGCTTAGATGCTTTCAGCACTTATCCCGACCACACGTAGCTACCCAGCGATGCTCCTGGCGGAACAACTGGTACACCAGCGGTGTGTCCATCCCGGTCCTCTCGTACTAAGGACAGCTCCTTTCAAATTTCCAACGCCCACGACGGATAGGGACCGAACTGTCTCACGACGTTCTGAACCCAGCTCGCGTACCGCTTTAATGGGCGAACAGCCCAACCCTTGGGACCGACTACAGCCCCAGGATGCGATGAGCCGACATCGAGGTGCCAAACCTCCCCGTCGATGTGGACTCTTGGGGGAGATAAGCCTGTTATCCCCGGGGTAGCTTTTATCCGTTGAGCGACGGCCCTTCCATGCGGAACCGCCGGATCACTAAGCCCGACTTTCGTCCCTGCTCGACTTGTAGGTCTCGCAGTCAAGCTCCCTTGTGCCTTTACACTCTGCGAATGATTTCCAACCATTCTGAGGGAACCTTTGGGCGCCTCCGTTACCTTTTGGGAGGCGACCGCCCCAGTCAAACTGCCCACCTGACACTGTCTCCGGACCGGATCACGGTCCTGGGTTAGAATGTCCGTACAGCCAGGGTAGTATCCCACCAGCGCCTCCACCGAAGCTAGCGCTCCGGCTTCCAAGGCTCCTACCTATCCTGTACAAGCTGTACCAACATTCAATATCAGGCTACAGTAAAGCTCCACGGGGTCTTTCCGTCCTGTCGCGGGTAATGTGCATCTTCACACATAGTATAATTTCACCGGGTCTCTCGTTGAGACAGTGCCCAAGTCGTTGCACCTTTCGTGCGGGTCGGAACTTACCCGACAAGGAATTTCGCTACCTTAGGACCGTTATAGTTACGGCCGCCGTTTACTGGGGCTTCGGTTCAACGCTTCGCATAAGCTAACGCATCCCCTTAACCTTCCAGCACCGGGCAGGTGTCAGCCCCTATACTTCGCCTTACGGCTTCGCAGAGACCTGTGTTTTTGGTAAACAGTCGCTTGGGCCTTTTCACTGCGGCTCCTCGGCAGAGGAGCACCCCTTCTCCCGAAGTTACGGGGTCATTTTGCCGAGTTCCTTAACGAGAGTTCTCCCGCTCACCTTAGGATCCTCTCCTCGCCTACCTGTGTCGGTTTGCGGTACGGGCACCTCTTTCCTCACTAGAGGATTTTCTTGGCAGTGTGAACTCAGGAGCTTCGGTACTATATTTCCCTCCCCATCACAGCTTGACGTTGCCGGACGGATTTACCTATCCGACCGTCTCACTGCTTGGACGCGCACATCCAGTGGCGCGCTCTCCTTATCCTCCTGCGTCCCCCCGTCGTTCAAACGGAAAGGAGGTGGTACAGGAATATCAACCTGTTGTCCATCGCCTACGCCTTTCGGCCTCGGCTTAGGTCCCGACTAACCCTGAGAGGACGAGCCTTCCTCAGGAAACCTTAGGCATTCGGTGAAAGAGATTCTCACTCTTTTTTCGCTACTCATACCGGCATTCTCACTTCTAAGCGCTCCACCAGTCCTTACGGTCTGACTTCACGGCCCTTAGAACGCTCTCCTACCACTGATCATAAGATCAATCCGCAGCTTCGGTGGTGTGTTTAGCCCCGGTACATTTTCGGCGCAGAGTCACTCGACCAGTGAGCTATTACGCACTCTTTGAATGATGGCTGCTTCTAAGCCAACATCCTGGTTGTCTAAGCAACTCCACATCCTTTTCCACTTAACACACACTTTGGGACCTTAGCTGGCGGTCTGGGCTGTTTCCCTCTCGACCATGAACCTTATCACCCACGGTCTGACTCCCAGAACAAAGTCTATGGCATTCGGAGTTTGACTGAATTCGGTAACCCGATAGGGGCCCCTCGTCCAATCAGTGCTCTACCTCCATGACTTTCTATTCTGAGGCTAGCCCTAAAGCTATTTCGGAGAGAACCAGCTATCTCCGTGTTCGATTGGCATTTCACCCCTACCCACACCTCATCCCCGTAATTTTCAACTTACGTGGGTTCGGGCCTCCAGTCAGTGTTACCTGACCTTCACCCTGGACATGGGTAGATCACACGGTTTCGGGTCTACGACCGCATACTCACTCGCCCTATTCAGACTCGCTTTCGCTGCGGCTCCGCTTCTACTGCTTAACCTCGCATACGGTCGTAACTCGCCGGTTCATTCTACAAAAGGCACGCCGTCACCCATTAACGGGCTCCGACTACTTGTAGGCACACGGTTTCAGGTTCTCTTTCACTCCCCTTCCGGGGTGCTTTTCACCTTTCCCTCACGGTACTGGTTCACTATCGGTCACTAGGGAGTATTTAGCCTTGGGAGATGGTCCTCCCGGATTCCGACGGAATTCCTCGTGTTCCGCCGTACTCAGGATCCACTCCGGAGGGAGAAAGATTTTGACTACAGGGCTGTTACCTGCTCTGGCTGACCTTTCCAGGTCGATTCGTCTATCTTCCTCCTTGGTAACTCCAATGGAGTGTCCTACAACCCCAGAAAGCAAGCTTTCTGGTTTGGGCTGATTCCGTTTCGCTCGCCGCTACTCAGGAAATCGCGTTTGCTTTCTCTTCCTCCGGGTACTTAGATGTTTCAGTTCCCCGGGTGTGCCTGCCTATACCTATGTATTCAGTATAGGATACTGTTCCATTACGAACAGTGGGTTTCCCCATTCGGAAATCTCCGGGTCAAAGCCTACTTACGGCTCGCCGGAGCATATCGGTGTTAGTCCCGTCCTTCATCGGCTCCTAGTACCAAGGCATCCACCGTGCGCCCTTATTCACTTAACTATCGTCGTGAAAAGACGTTTACAATTTCAATTAGATGTCTTGTCATCAAATGTCTCATCGTTAGATGAAGACAATGATTCCTTATCCAGTTTTCAAGGTTCACAAGTTGAAAGATCGTTTGATCTCTCAAAACTGAACAACCAACACAGTACGTTTCCGTTATATCCTTAGAAAGGAGGTGATCCAGCCGCACCTTCCGATACGGCTACCTTGTTACGACTTCACCCCAATCATTGGCCCCACCTTCGGCGGCTGGCTCCAAAAAGGTTACCTCACCGACTTCGGGTGTTGCCAACTCTCGTGGTGTGACGGGCGGTGTGTACAAGGCCCGGGAACGTATTCACCGCGGCATGCTGATCCGCGATTACTAGCGATTCCGGCTTCATGCAGGCGAGTTGCAGCCTGCAATCCGAACTGAGAATGGTTTTATGGGATTTGCTACACCTCGCGGCTTCGCTGCCCTTTGTACCATCCATTGTAGCACGTGTGTAGCCCAGGTCATAAGGGGCATGATGATTTGACGTCATCCCCGCCTTCCTCCGGTTTGTCACCGGCAGTCACCTTAGAGTGCCCAACTAAATGCTGGCAACTAAGATTAGGGGTTGCGCTCGTTGCGGGACTTAACCCAACATCTCACGACACGAGCTGACGACAACCATGCACCACCTGTCACTTGGTCCCCGAAGGGAAAGCCCTATCTCTAGGGTTGGCCAAGGATGTCAAGACCTGGTAAGGTTCTTCGCGTTGCTTCGAATTAAACCACATGCTCCACCGCTTGTGCGGGCCCCCGTCAATTCCTTTGAGTTTCAGCCTTGCGGCCGTACTCCCCAGGCGGAGTGCTTAATGCGTTAACTTCAGCACTAAGGGGTGGAAGCCCCCTAACACCTAGCACTCATCGTTTACGGCGTGGACTACCAGGGTATCTAATCCTGTTTGCTACCCACGCTTTCGCACCTCAGCGTCAGAAACAGACCAGAGAGTCGCCTTCGCCACTGGTGTTCCTCCACATATCTACGCATTTCACCGCTACACGTGGAATTCCACTCTCCTCTTCTGTCCTCAAGTTCCCCAGTTTCCAATGACCCTCCACGGTTGAGCCGTGGGCTTTCACATCAGACTTAAGGAACCGCCTGCGCGCGCTTTACGCCCAATAATTCCGGACAACGCTTGCCCCCTACGTATTACCGCGGCTGCTGGCACGTAGTTAGCCGGGGCTTCCTCGTTAGGTACCGTCAAGGTACCGTTCTATTCGCACGGTACTTGTTCTTCCCTAACAACAGAACTTTACGATCCGAAGACCTTCATCGTTCACGCGGCGTTGCTCCGTCAGACTTTCGTCCATTGCGGAAGATTCCCTACTGCTGCCTCCCGTAGGAGTCTGGGCCGTGTCTCAGTCCCAGTGTGGCCGATCACCCTCTCAGGTCGGCTACGCATCGTCGCCTTGGTGAGCCGTTACCTCACCAACTAGCTAATGCGCCGCGGGCCCATCTGTAAGTGATAGCAAGAAGCCATCTTTCAACTTTCTTTCATGCGAAAGAAAGTATTACCCGGCATTAGCCCCGGTTTCCCGGGGTTATTCCGATCTTACAGGCAGGTTGCCCACGTGTTACTCACCCGTCCGCCGCTCGTTCCACGAGCTTCACCCCGAAGGGATCCACTCGCTTCCCGCGCTCGACTTGCATGTATTAGGCACGCCGCCAGCGTTCGTCCTGAGCCAGGATCAAACTCTCCATAAAAGTTAAGTTTGACTTGCTCATTTGCACACCGAATGTGCTTTGTTTCAAATTCCTTCTATAAAGAAGAAATGTTTTGACGTACTGGTTGGTTCGTTCAGTTTTCAAAGATCAAATAATTGGTGGAGCCTAGCGGGATCGAACCGCTGACCTCCTGCGTGCAAAGCAGGCGCTCTCCCAGCTGAGCTAAGGCCCCTTTATATTAGGAATGGTCGGGAAGACAGGATTCGAACCTGCGACCCCTTGGTCCCAAACCAAGTGCTCTACCAAGCTGAGCTACTTCCCGTTAAAAATGGCGCGCCCGAGAGGAGTCGAACCCCTAACCTTCTGATCCGTAGTCAGACGCTCTATCCAATTGAGCTACGGGCGCATATTTGTTTATGGTGCCGAGGGCCGGACTCGAACCGGCACGGTGGAAACCCACCGCAGGATTTTAAGTCCTGTGCGTCTGCCAATTCCGCCACCCCGGCTTGGCAATTTTATGTTTAACATCGTTGTCGTTCGTTAAGTAGCTTGGTAAAATTTTTGGAGCGGAAGACGGGATTCGAACCCGCGACCCCCACCTTGGCAAGGTGGTGTTCTACCACTGAACTACTTCCGCATAAAGTGCGGGTGGAGGGACTTGAACCCCCACGCCGTGAAGCACTAGATCCTAAATCTAGCGTGTCTGCCAATTCCACCACACCCGCAAATGAATGGTGAGCCATGAAGGATTCGAACCTTCGACCCTCTGATTAAAAGTCAGATGCTCTACCAGCTGAGCTAATGGCTCGCATTAGAAAAACTCTCATTAGTTCTTCAGTGCATGTGCTCGTCGCGTTAGTAGATCATTCGGTGAAGCTTGCGCTCCTCGCAAAGCCTACGATGAAGTGAATCAAAGAGGTTTACGGCTTCTCTACCAGCTGAGCTAATGGTTCTTATCGTGAATGTTAGCACAAGCAACTCATGGTGCCGGCCAGAGGACTTGAACCCCCAACCTACTGATTACAAATCAGTTGCTCTGCCAGTTGAGCTAGGCCGGCTAACTTGATAAGAAATGGTGGAGGATGCAGGGTTCGAACCTGCGACCCCTTGCTTGTAAGGCAAGTGCTCTCCCAGCTGAGCTAATCCTCCGGATTATTATGAAATTATATTAAAGGCTTGGCAGCGTCCTACTCTCACGGGGGTAAACCCGACTACCATCGGCGCTGAAGAGCTTAACTGCTGTGTTCGGCATGGGAACAGGTGTGACCTCTTCGCCTTCACCACCAAACCTTTTTTCAAGGACAAGATATATTGTACTGTCCTTTGAATGAAATTTCAAGGGGTAAATTCAAGTTTTTTTGAAAACCCTCAAAACTGGATAAGGAAACATCTTTTTGAAAAAGAAACGTTTTTCACGACTGATTGAAATCAGATAGATAAGTCATCGATCCATTAGTATCCGTCAGCTCCACGTGTCACCACGCTTCCACCTCGGACCTATCAACCTCATCGTCTCTGAGGGATCTTATTTGCTTAAAGCAAAGGGAAATCTCATCTCAAGGGGGGCTTCATGCTTAGATGCTTTCAGCACTTATCCCGACCACACGTAGCTACCCAGCGATGCTCCTGGCGGAACAACTGGTACACCAGCGGTGTGTCCATCCCGGTCCTCTCGTACTAAGGACAGCTCCTTTCAAATTTCCAACGCCCACGACGGATAGGGACCGAACTGTCTCACGACGTTCTGAACCCAGCTCGCGTACCGCTTTAATGGGCGAACAGCCCAACCCTTGGGACCGACTACAGCCCCAGGATGCGATGAGCCGACATCGAGGTGCCAAACCTCCCCGTCGATGTGGACTCTTGGGGGAGATAAGCCTGTTATCCCCGGGGTAGCTTTTATCCGTTGAGCGACGGCCCTTCCATGCGGAACCGCCGGATCACTAAGCCCGACTTTCGTCCCTGCTCGACTTGTAGGTCTCGCAGTCAAGCTCCCTTGTGCCTTTACACTCTGCGAATGATTTCCAACCATTCTGAGGGAACCTTTGGGCGCCTCCGTTACCTTTTGGGAGGCGACCGCCCCAGTCAAACTGCCCACCTGACACTGTCTCCGGACCGGATCACGGTCCTGGGTTAGAATGTCCGTACAGCCAGGGTAGTATCCCACCAGCGCCTCCACCGAAGCTAGCGCTCCGGCTTCCAAGGCTCCTACCTATCCTGTACAAGCTGTACCAACATTCAATATCAGGCTACAGTAAAGCTCCACGGGGTCTTTCCGTCCTGTCGCGGGTAATGTGCATCTTCACACATAGTATAATTTCACCGGGTCTCTCGTTGAGACAGTGCCCAAGTCGTTGCACCTTTCGTGCGGGTCGGAACTTACCCGACAAGGAATTTCGCTACCTTAGGACCGTTATAGTTACGGCCGCCGTTTACTGGGGCTTCGGTTCAACGCTTCGCATAAGCTAACGCATCCCCTTAACCTTCCAGCACCGGGCAGGTGTCAGCCCCTATACTTCGCCTTACGGCTTCGCAGAGACCTGTGTTTTTGGTAAACAGTCGCTTGGGCCTTTTCACTGCGGCTCCTCGGCAGAGGAGCACCCCTTCTCCCGAAGTTACGGGGTCATTTTGCCGAGTTCCTTAACGAGAGTTCTCCCGCTCACCTTAGGATCCTCTCCTCGCCTACCTGTGTCGGTTTGCGGTACGGGCACCTCTTTCCTCACTAGAGGATTTTCTTGGCAGTGTGAACTCAGGAGCTTCGGTACTTTATTTCCCTCCCCATCACAGCTTGACGTTGCCGGACGGATTTGCCTATCCGACCGTCTCACTGCTTGGACGCGCACATCCAGTGGCGCGCTCTCCTTATCCTCCTGCGTCCCCCCGTCGTTCAAACGGAAAGGAGGTGGTACAGGAATATCAACCTGTTGTCCATCGCCTACGCCTTTCGGCCTCGGCTTAGGTCCCGACTAACCCTGAGAGGACGAGCCTTCCTCAGGAAACCTTAGGCATTCGGTGAAAGAGATTCTCACTCTTTTTTCGCTACTCATACCGGCATTCTCACTTCTAAGCGCTCCACCAGTCCTTACGGTCTGACTTCACGGCCCTTAGAACGCTCTCCTACCACTGATCATAAGATCAATCCGCAGCTTCGGTGGTGTGTTTAGCCCCGGTACATTTTCGGCGCAGAGTCACTCGACCAGTGAGCTATTACGCACTCTTTGAATGATGGCTGCTTCTAAGCCAACATCCTGGTTGTCTAAGCAACTCCACATCCTTTTCCACTTAACACACACTTTGGGACCTTAGCTGGCGGTCTGGGCTGTTTCCCTCTCGACCATGAACCTTATCACCCACGGTCTGACTCCCAGAACAAAGTCGATGGCATTCGGAGTTTGACTGAATTCGGTAACCCGATAGGGGCCCCTCGTCCAATCAGTGCTCTACCTCCATGACTTTCTATTCTGAGGCTAGCCCTAAAGCTATTTCGGAGAGAACCAGCTATCTCCGTGTTCGATTGGCATTTCACCCCTACCCACACCTCATCCCCGTAATTTTCAACTTACGTGGGTTCGGGCCTCCAGTCAGTGTTACCTGACCTTCACCCTGGACATGGGTAGATCACACGGTTTCGGGTCTACGACCGCATACTCACTCGCCCTATTCAGACTCGCTTTCGCTGCGGCTCCGCTTCTGCTGCTTAACCTCGCATACGGTCGTAACTCGCCGGTTCATTCTACAAAAGGCACGCCGTCACCCATTAACGGGCTCCGACTACTTGTAGGCACACGGTTTCAGGTTCTCTTTCACTCCCCTTCCGGGGTGCTTTTCACCTTTCCCTCACGGTACTGGTTCACTATCGGTCACTAGGGAGTATTTAGCCTTGGGAGATGGTCCTCCCGGATTCCGACGGAATTCCTCGTGTTCCGCCGTACTCAGGATCCACTCCGGAGGGAGAAAGATTTCGACTACAGGGCTGTTACCTGCTCTGGCTGACCTTTCCAGGTCGATTCGTCTATCTTCCTCCTTGGTAACTCCAATGGAGTGTCCTACAACCCCAGAAAGCAAGCTTTCTGGTTTGGGCTGATTCCGTTTCGCTCGCCGCTACTCAGGAAATCGCGTTTGCTTTCTCTTCCTCCGGGTACTTAGATGTTTCAGTTCCCCGGGTGTGCCTGCCTATACCTATGTATTCAGTATAGGATACTGTTCCATTACGAACAGTGGGTTTCCCCATTCGGAAATCTCCGGGTCAAAGCCTACTTACGGCTCGCCGGAGCATATCGGTGTTAGTCCCGTCCTTCATCGGCTCCTAGTACCAAGGCATCCACCGTGCGCCCTTATTCACTTAACTATCGTCGTGAAAAGACGTTTACAATTTCAATTAGATGTCTTGTCATCAAATGTCTCATCGTTAGATGAAGACAATGATTCCTTATCCAGTTTTCAAGGTTCACAAGTTGAAAGATCGTTTGATCTCTCAAAACTGAACAACCAACACAGTACGTTTCCGTTATATCCTTAGAAAGGAGGTGATCCAGCCGCACCTTCCGATACGGCTACCTTGTTACGACTTCACCCCAATCATTGGCCCCACCTTCGGCGGCTGGCTCCAAAAAGGTTACCTCACCGACTTCGGGTGTTGCCAACTCTCGTGGTGTGACGGGCGGTGTGTACAAGGCCCGGGAACGTATTCACCGCGGCATGCTGATCCGCGATTACTAGCGATTCCGGCTTCATGCAGGCGAGTTGCAGCCTGCAATCCGAACTGAGAATGGTTTTATGGGATTTGCTACACCTCGCGGCTTCGCTGCCCTTTGTACCATCCATTGTAGCACGTGTGTAGCCCAGGTCATAAGGGGCATGATGATTTGACGTCATCCCCGCCTTCCTCCGGTTTGTCACCGGCAGTCACCTTAGAGTGCCCAACTAAATGCTGGCAACTAAGATTAGGGGTTGCGCTCGTTGCGGGACTTAACCCAACATCTCACGACACGAGCTGACGACAACCATGCACCACCTGTCACTTGGTCCCCGAAGGGAAAGCTCTATCTCTAGAGTTGTCCAAGGATGTCAAGACCTGGTAAGGTTCTTCGCGTTGCTTCGAATTAAACCACATGCTCCACCGCTTGTGCGGGCCCCCGTCAATTCCTTTGAGTTTCAGCCTTGCGGCCGTACTCCCCAGGCGGAGTGCTTAATGCGTTAACTTCAGCACTAAGGGGTGGAAGCCCCCTAACACCTAGCACTCATCGTTTACGGCGTGGACTACCAGGGTATCTAATCCTGTTTGCTACCCACGCTTTCGCACCTCAGCGTCAGAAACAGACCAGAGAGTCGCCTTCGCCACTGGTGTTCCTCCACATATCTACGCATTTCACCGCTACACGTGGAATTCCACTCTCCTCTTCTGTCCTCAAGTTCCCCAGTTTCCAATGACCCTCCACGGTTGAGCCGTGGGCTTTCACATCAGACTTAAGGAACCGCCTGCGCGCGCTTTACGCCCAATAATTCCGGACAACGCTTGCCCCCTACGTATTACCGCGGCTGCTGGCACGTAGTTAGCCGGGGCTTCCTCGTTAGGTACCGTCAAGGTACCGTTCTATTCGCACGGTACTTGTTCTTCCCTAACAACAGAACTTTACGATCCGAAGACCTTCATCGTTCACGCGGCGTTGCTCCGTCAGACTTTCGTCCATTGCGGAAGATTCCCTACTGCTGCCTCCCGTAGGAGTCTGGGCCGTGTCTCAGTCCCAGTGTGGCCGATCACCCTCTCAGGTCGGCTACGCATCGTCGCCTTGGTGAGCCGTTACCTCACCAACTAGCTAATGCGCCGCGGGCCCATCTGTAAGTGATAGCAAGAAGCCATCTTTCAACTTTCCTTCATGCGAAAGAAAGTATTACCCGGCATTAGCCCCGGTTTCCCGGGGTTATTCCGATCTTACAGGCAGGTTGCCCACGTGTTACTCACCCGTCCGCCGCTCGTTCCACGAGCTTCACCCCGAAGGGATCCACTCGCTTCCCGCGCTCGACTTGCATGTATTAGGCACGCCGCCAGCGTTCGTCCTGAGCCAGGATCAAACTCTCCATAAAAGTTAAGTTTGACTTGCTCATTTGCACACCGAATGTGCTTGTTTCAAAATTCTTCTATAAAGAAGAAATGTTTTGACGTACTGGTTGGTTCGTTCAGTTTTCAAAGATCAAATGTTTTGTTTGCCGCTTCAAAACAGCGACTTAATTAATATATCATGTGTAGTTGTTTTCGTCAACAACTTTTTATGATTTATTTTGTTAAGCCGTTTGCGGCTTGCCGCTCTGTTAACGCGACAAGTAATAATATATCACGGGATTTGAAACCGTGCAATAGTTTTTCCGTAAAAAGATAATTCAGATTATTATCCTGCTGTTAGCAAGTTTCCCTGTCCATAAAAGAACAATCCCACCAGAAGAATCTGGCGGGATTGAAAGCTTATGATTCACGATTTCTCATTTGCGGGAACAGTAACACATCACGAATAGATGGGGAATCTGTCAGGAGCATAACTAGACGATCAATCCCGATTCCCAGGCCACCTGTTGGAGGCATTCCATATTCAAGGGCTTCAATGAAGTCTTCATCCATCATATGAGCTTCATCGTTTCCTTCTTCTCTTTCTTTCAGCTGAGCTTCGAAACGTTCTCTTTGATCGATCGGATCATTTAACTCAGAGAAAGCATTCGCGTGTTCACGTCCAACGATGAACAATTCAAATCGATCCGTAAATCTTCCATCCTCTGGATTCTTCTTCGCAAGAGGAGAGATTTCTGTCGGATGACCATAAATAAAAGTAGGCTGAATCAATTTTTCTTCTACACACTGTTCAAAGAATTCATTCACAATATGACCAAATGTCATCGTATCCTTAATATCAATGCCATGTTCTTTTGCAAGTTCTTTGGCACGATCATCAGACATTTGTTCCCAAAAGTCTACGCCTGTGTGTTCTTTAATGGCATCTACCATATGAAGACGTGTCCATTCTGGCTCTAGATCAATTTCTTGTTCATTGTAAGTGACTTTTGTTGTACCTAGAACTTCTTTAGCAATATGAGCAACCATATTTTCCGTCAGGTTCATGATGTCATGGTAATCGGCATAGGCTTCGTAAAGCTCAATCATCGTAAATTCCGGATTATGACGAGTTGAGATCCCTTCATTACGGAATACACGTCCAATCTCATATACCTTTTCCAATCCACCTACGATCAAACGCTTCAAGTGAAGCTCGATGGCGATACGCATATATAACTGCATGTCCAAAGCGTTATGGTGAGTCACGAAAGGACGGGCAGAAGCTCCTCCTGCAATCCCGTGCATCAAAGGAGTTTCTACTTCTAGAAAACCTAAGCCGTCTAAATAACGGCGCATCGACTGAATGATCTTACTGCGTAGGACAAACGTGTCTCTGCTATCAGGATTTGTAATGAGGTCTAAGTAACGTTGACGATAACGTTGTTCAACATCTTGCAACCCATGAAACTTTTCTGGAAGTGGACGAAGGGACTTTGTAAGCAATTGATAGCCTTCCGCTTTTACGGATAACTCTCCCACGTTGGTTTTAAACATTACACCGGAAACTCCTACAATATCCCCTAAATCAGCAGATTTAAATAGATTATCGTAAGCTTCTTCTCCGATTTCATCTTTACGAACGTACAGTTGAATTTGGCCAGTCAGGTCCTGAATGTGGGCAAAACCCGCTTTCCCTTTTCCACGCTTTGTCATGATACGTCCAGCGATGGTTGCTGGGAACTGCTTTTCCTCCAGTTCCTCTTTTGTATATGAATCGTACTTCTCTATTAGATCTTGGGCGTAGTCTGTGCGATCGAATTTGTCACCGAATGGGTCGATGCCCTGTTCGCGGTGAGTATTCATCTTATCGCGACGCACCCGCATATGTTCATTAAGTTCTTCTGTCATTGCTTATCACTCCATTCCCTAATCTTTTTGGGTACATACCGTTACAATAACAAAAACTGCCAGCATAGGACTGGCAGCATCTAACTATCGTTTAGTATAAAAAAGTACTATGAGCGTGTCAATGTTAAGAGGGTATGGATTCTCGCATTTTCCCTCTCGTTCAACATCCATCCTATTCATGTGTGCTATGAAACCTTACCTATTAGAATTAAATAACCCCCCACTTGTTCATGCTTCTCACTTCTTCGGAAGGAAGCAACCCGAGAACCCCTCCTGCTGTTTGTTGTAAATGAGGGAGGTACGCTTGAGCATCAACATCAGCTAAAGGGACCATTACAAACGCCCGTTCATGCATGTGAGGATGAGGGATGGTTAATTGATCCGTTCTCATTTCTTCATGATTAAAAAGCAAAATGTCGAGGTCAATCGTTCGAGGTCCCCATTTAATCACACGTTTCCTTCCCAATTCCTGTTCAATTCCCTGGCAGTAATCCAGCAACATGAAGGGGGATAAATTCGTTTCCACTTGAATCGCCATGTTCAGAAAGTCGTTTTGTTCGGTGTAACCGACAGGGGCCGTTTCATAGACCGACGACTTTTTCTGGACTGTTATATCCTCATGCTCATCCAGTAGGGAAATCGCATCTTTCAAAAATGATTCTCGTGGTGAAATATTCGAACCTAAGGCAATATAAGCGATATTCATGTTTCTCGTCTCCGGTAGATTTCAATGGCCACTGACTTATAATGACCCGGGATTGGAGGGTCAGGTTTGTATACTTTCACCAAGCATCCATCTAATAGCGAAAATTCATCGAACAGTTCATTAGCAAGTTTTTCCGCCACCGTTTCGACTAGTTTATGGTGTTCTCCTTCCACTGTTTTCTTTGCAATCTCGTAGATGGCACCATAATCAATCGATTTTGTCATATCATCAGATTCTGCTGCCGGCTTCAAGTCCAATTCGAGCTCTAGATCCACATAGAACCGTTGTCCAAGTTTATTTTCTTCAGGAAAAAGGCCGTGGTAACCCCAAAATTCCATCTGATTTACATAGATTTTATCCATTTCATTCACCCTTTCCGAGCATAGCATCCATCATTTTCGTCATGCGTACAATGGGCTTCACATCATGAACCCTCACAATATCCACGCCCTGTGCCACTCCATAACAGACGGTTGCACCTGTTCCTTCCATTCGTTCATCTTTCGGTAGGTCCAGGGCTGTACCGATAAATGATTTCCTGGAGGTCCCTAACAAGAGGGGGTACCCAAGTTCTTTTAAGTCTTCCAACTGGTTCATAACCTCCATGTTCTGTGATTGCGACTTAGCAAAACCGATACCGGGGTCTAGAATAATGCTTTCATCTTTCACTCCGTAGTCCTTGGCGATCTGAACGCTTTTAAGTAGATCCTTCTTCATGTCCTCCATTAATGATCCATAATTTCTGTCCGAACGGTTATGAGTAAGGATGATCGGCACACCATATTGGGCGGCGACTTTAGCGATTGCAGGTTCTTTTATCGCTCCCCATACATCATTGATGATGGACGCCCCTGCCTCCACTGCCTTTTCAGCTACTTCTGCTTTATAAGTATCAATGGAAACAGGAAGAGAGACCGCCTTTTTTACCGCCTGGATCGCTGGGATTACTCGGGCCAGTTCTTCCTCAGCAGTTACCGGACTATGACCAGGGCGTGTAGACTCCCCGCCGATATCAATGATATGCGCTCCCTCTTTTTCCATCATTTTTGCTTGTTCTACAGCATGATCGAGATCAAAGTAAAGACCTCCATCGGAAAAAGAGTCCGGCGTAATATTGAGGATGCCCATGACAAGAGTTTCCTTTGTTAGATCGAACGTTTTTTCAAAAGTTCTTAATTTGGTGTTCATCTATTTCCCTCGTTTCCATCATTCTCTTTCCCTATCTTACATCATTTCAAAATTTCTATCACACGTTCATGGCAGAAACACCAAATAAAAACTGCACCTCTGTGAGGTGCAGTTGGCTACCGTTATTCTTCATCGAACTGATAAAGCGGGGTGGATAAATAACGCTCCCCGTTACTCGGGATGATGGCTACAACTTTCTTTCCTTTGCCGAGCTTTCTGGCAACCTGCTTCGCTACATGAATAGCAGAACCAGAAGAGATTCCCCCTAGAATCCCATCCTTTTTAGCAGCATCTCTTGCTGCCGCAAATGAATCTTCTTTCGTTACTTTAATTACTTCATCATAGATTTCCGTATTCAGAATGCCCGGTACAAAACCCGCACCAATCCCTTGGATCTTATGTGGACCAGGATCGCCGCCGGATAATACTGGAGATTCTTCCGGTTCAATCGCATAAATTTGGATATCCGGGTATTTCTCTTTCAATACTTTACCCGCACCAGTGATGGTTCCACCTGTTCCGATACCCGCAACGAATGCATCCAGTTGGTCACCCATCTGCTCAATGATTTCCGGACCGGTCGTTTTTTCGTGAATGAGTGGGTTGGCTTCATTGTTGAATTGCTGAGGCATGAAGTAACCTTTCTGTTCTTGAAGTTCAGCCGCCTTCTTGATGGCCCCTTTCATTCCTTCACTGCCTGGAGTGAGAACGAGTTCTGCTCCATAAGCACGCAGCAGGTTGCGACGTTCTTGACTCATCGTGTCCGGCATAACGAGAACCGCTTTATAACCTTTGGCCGCTGCGATCATGGCTAAACCAATTCCCGTGTTTCCGCTCGTCGGTTCAACAATCGTGTCGTCTTCTTTGAGACTTCCGTTTTTTTCAGCTTCTTCAATCATCGAAAGAGCGATACGGTCTTTAACGGAACTACCCGGATTCATGTATTCCAGTTTCAGATAAATGTCCGCACTGTCTTCCTCTGCACTTCCATTCAGTTTCACCAATGGAGTTTGCCCGACTAATTCGCTTACGTTATTAACGATTCTCAATACACTCACTCCCAAAACCAAGTATTTTAATAGGATTTAAACCTAATGTACTGAAAAAGATTTAAATTGTCAAACATTTCAATCATGTCTTTATTAAATAAAAAGACGAAACCAACGTTTCGCCCTTTATTATATCGTGTTTCATTTTAAATTATGATGTGGAATCCGCGTCTTGAGATTGCAACTCCTTCAGATCCTGCACATTGAACTGGTAATCTTCATTACAGAAGTGGCACTTCGCTTCTGCTCCCTGATCCTCGTTAATCATGCGCTCAATCTCTTCATCCCCAAGACTGGCGATGGCCATTTCCACCCGTTCTCGCGAGCAATGGCATTGGAACTTCACCGGCATCGTGTCAAGAACACGCACATTTTCTTCTCCAAGGACGGTATGCAAAATCTCTTCGGGAGTTTTGCCGTCACGTACGAGAGAAGAGATGGCAGGCATTTGTGAAAGCCTCTTTTCAATTTCACTCGTTGTCTCTTCATCTGCACCAGGCATCATTTGGACAATGAATCCGCCTGCAGCAAGAATAGAATAGTCCGTATCTACAAGCACACCAGCTCCTACAGCTGATGGCACCTGTTCTGAGTTTGCAAAGTAATAGGTGAAATCTTCACTGATCTCACCAGACACCAAGGGTACTTGACCTGTAAAGTGGTCTTTCATCCCTAAGTCCTTAACGATGCTCAAAGATCCTGAAGTTCCGACCGCTCGCGATACATCCAACTTCCCTTGAGCGTTGGATTCAAAGTCAACATGAGGGTGTTTGATATATCCACGAACTTCTCCTTTAGAATTCGCATCTACGATGATGGCACCAGCTGGGCCGTCACCTTCTACCTTTATCGTGAGCTTATCATTACCTTTAAGCATAGCTCCCATCATACCGCCGATCGTAAGTGTACGTCCTAGTGCTGCAGATGTCGTTGCCCACGTATCTTGTCTGCGTCTTGCCTCTTCAACTGTTTCTGTTGACTGAATGGCATAAGCTCTAACTTGGCCGTCGAAACCTATGGCACGCACTAAATAATCTGACATGCTGTTCATTCTCCTTTAAACGCTTTTTTCTCTTTGTTTCTTTGATATATCTTATGAAGACCTTTTAGTGTCAAATAAGGGTCTACATGATCGATCGTCCTTGACTGACCGGCGATCAAATTGGCAAGACCTCCTGTAGCGATGACTGTCGGTGTCTGATCAGAAGTTTCCTTCATACGACGCACGACTTCATCGACCTGACCTACGTATCCATAGTATACACCGGACTGCATCGCTTCAACTGTGCTTTGTCCAATGACATGTTCCGGACTTTTGATTTCGATCTTCGGCAGTTTAGCTGCTTTCGCGTATAAAGCTTCCATCGAAATATTCACACCTGGGGCAATAGCTCCTCCAAGGTACTCGCCTTCAGCATTAATATAACAATAAGTTGTCGCTGTGCCAAAATCGATGATCACTAAAGGAAGTGAATACTCATCGATAGCCCCTACAGCGTTGACCACTCGGTCCGCTCCAATCTCATTTGGGTTTGGGTATTTCATCGGCAATCCGTGATCTACCATTCCCTCTCCTATAATCATCGGTTGTTTTTTGAAATAATACCGTGACATACGATCAAGTGCAAACATAATCGGTGGTACGACGGAAGAAATAATGACGCCGTCCATATCTTCAAAACTTAACCCTTCATGATCGAAGAGAGATTTAATCAACATTCCGAATTCGTCTTCCGTTTTATGACGATCGGTTTTGATCCTCCACTGATACTTCAAAGAGTCTTTTTCAAATACGCCTAACACAGTATTGGTATTTCCCACATCAAGGACAAAATTCATACATGAAGCCTCCCGTGTCATTTCCTTCGGCTACCATCATATCACAAGAACCTGGTGTTTCGCTCTTTCACGACACAGAAAAAGCCACACCCCCCATTTACGGGTGGATGCGGCTTTACTCATGAACCATTAAGAACGGCGATCCTCTGAATCAGATGGACCTTCATCTTTATTATCTTCTTTCGTTTCTTCATGAGTCTCAGTCTCTTCTACTTGTTCATCATCTTTAGACTGGATGGTCACACGGACATCCTCATTGTCGGAAGACGTGTTGTTCTTGATTTTCGCATTGTGCTTACGTGCGATTTCTTCAAGTTCTTCATCAGTCGGTAGACGACCTTTATCAAATAGAGAGCGGATTTGAGTGGCATCAAGCGTTTCGACATCCAATAGTGTCTTCGCAATCAACTCAAGTTTATCTTTATTTTCAGTAAGGATCGTTTTCGCACGGTCATAACAGTACTGAATGAAGTTTTGAACTTCTTGATCAATTTCATAAGCGATTTGATCACTGTAGTTCTGTTCGTTCTGAATGTCGCGTCCAAGGAAGACTTGACCGCCAGAATTAGAACCGAACTGAAGGGGACCGAGTTTCTCACTCATCCCGTACTCTGTAACCATTTTACGTGCAATATTGGTTGCACGCTGGAAGTCGTTGTGAGCTCCGGTACTTACTTCACCAAAGATAATTTCTTCAGCTACTCGACCACCGAGTAATCCTGTAATCTTATCGAACAATTCTGGTTTCGTCATAAAGTAACGATCTTCTTTAGGAAGCATGACGGCATATCCACCCGCCTGTCCACGAGGAACAATCGTAACTTTGTGAACCATATCTGCATCATCAAGTACCATACCAATGACTGTGTGTCCACTTTCGTGGTGGGCAACAATGTCGCGCTCTTTCTTAGAAATGACACGACTCTTCTTGGCAGGCCCAGCGATGACACGATCAATCGCTTCATCTACGTCATCCATGTCGACTTTCTTCTTATCTCCACGCGCAGCTACTAGAGCAGCTTCGTTCAATAAGTTCTCCAAGTCGGCACCAGAGAATCCTGGTGTGCGGAGCGCAATTGTCTTCAAGTCGACGTTTTCAGATAGTGGCTTGTTCTTCGCGTGTACAGCAAGTACCGCTTCACGACCTTTGACATCTGGACGATCGACTGTGATTTGACGGTCAAAACGACCAGGACGTAGAAGTGCAGGGTCCAGAATGTCTGGACGGTTGGTTGCTGCGATGATAATGATTCCTTCGTTAACACCGAAACCATCCATTTCAACTAGCAACTGGTTCAACGTTTGTTCACGCTCATCGTGACCGCCGCCAAGACCAGCTCCACGTTGACGACCGACGGCATCAATTTCATCAATGAAGATAATGCCTGGTGCATTCTTTTTCGCATTTTCAAACAAGTCACGGACACGGGACGCACCGACACCGACGAACATTTCAACGAAGTCAGAACCACTGATGGAGAAGAATGGTACTCCCGCTTCACCAGCTACGGCACGTGCAAGCAATGTTTTACCTGTACCCGGAGGTCCAACTAATAAGACACCCTTAGGAATACGGGCACCAACAGCAGAGAATTTACGTGGATCTTTAAGGAAGTCTACGACCTCAACAAGCTCCTGCTTTTCTTCATCTGCTCCGGCAACATCTTTGAAACGCACTTTCTTCTTCTCTTCTGAGTACATCTTCGCCTTACTCTTACCAAAGTTCATAACACGACTTCCGCCGCCTTGAGCCTGGTTAAGCAAGAAGAAGAACAAAATAAAGATAATGACGAACGGGATGATCGACGTTAGAAAAGTCACCCATGCGCTCGGCTGCTCTTCTTGTTCGACAGTCAGATTACTTTGTTCCTGAGCTGTCTGTGTGATTTGAGCAATCACTTCATCATTAGCAGGAAGTTGCGCGACGAATGTCTCGCCCTCTTCTGCTCCCTGTTCCGTACCAGTTACACGAATCACCCCATTGACAGGCTGTATCGTCATTTCCTGGATTTCACCATTATTCAATTTATTGTAGAATTCATTGACATTATATTCTGTTTGCGGATCACCTTGACCTCGGAATAGACCGACCACGCCGATAACCACGAGGAAGATAAGTAAGTAAAATATGGTATTACGAAAGATCCGGTTCATTGCCTACCTCCTCCCAAACGAGAAAAACTATAGTAAATACTACCATACCAAAAACGGCCGACACAACTAATTACCCTTGACATGAACATTTTCAAACGTGCCATCGCAGGTTGACTCTCAGCCTCCATAAACCTCAGGCTTCAACACTCCGACGTAAGGAAGATTACGATACTTCTCTTCATAGTCCAGGCCGTACCCGACAACGAATTCGTCAGGGACTTCGAAACCGACTGTATCTGCTTTGATATCCGCGCTTCTTCCTGTCGGTTTATCAAGCAATGTAACAATTTTGATCGATCTTGCTTTACGATATTTGAACAAGTCGACAAGATAGGCAAGAGTTCGACCACTATCGATAATATCTTCAATAATCAAAATGTCCCTGCCCTCAACCTTCGTATCAAGGTCTTTAACAATTTTGACTTCTCCTGAAGATTCCATACCTCCGTGATAGCTGGAAACATCCATGAAGTCCATTTCCAAATGGGTTTCCATGCGTTTCAGCAAGTCAGTCATAAACGGAAGGGCGCCTTTCAGTACCCCGATCGCCAAAGGAAAACGATCTTCATATTCTTTCGAAAGTTCCGCTCCCAGCTCTTTACACTTCGCCTGAATTTCCTCTTCAGAAATCAAGACCTTTTCAATTTCGTTATGCATGATTGCTCCTCCTACGTGTCTGCTTTGTTTTTATAATGTAACCGAAGCCATGGACCTGATGAAAGGCTCATACGCTCCCCGCCTTTTTTCAAACCGACGACCCAAAGAACCTTTCCTACTTGATCTGTAACGATCGGCCATGTAGGGCGCAGACGGGCCGGGATCTTTTGGTCGATAAAAATATCTTTTACCTTTTTCGACCCATTCATCCCCCTTAGACGCATTCGGTCCCCCTCCTGCCTCGTGCGGACGACAAGAGGAAGTTTTACGTGATACGAATCACATAGATACGTATAAGTATCCTCTGCACCGTCCCCGCTGAACCAATCCGCCCTGATTTTCGATCCGTCAGGAAGTTGTAGATCCTCACCGACTTCAATCACGTATGAATATCCTTCCATTCTCTGCTCTTTCGCAAAAGAAAAGGTAACGTCATCATAGGCACGTGTGATTTTCAACCCTTCCGGAAAGTCTAAGGAAGCATTCGGTTTTTCATCATTCAAAAGGTTCATGAACATTTCTTCATGCAAGTAAGAAATGTCTTCGTTTTGGTTCACATACAGATAGTTCAATATTAGATGAAAGGCTGTCCTTTGTAAAGCAAGCGGGAATGTTTTGAAAGTTTGTTTTGATAATTGTACGAATTTCTCAACATTTGAAGAAAAATGTACCGTTTCCAAGACTTTTTGGGCCTGCTCATTTATGTATGACCTTTCTTCTCTCACTCTCTCACTCCATCCTTGCATATGCTTATGAAATTGAGGGTTGCTCTTTTTCATGAAAGGAAGGAGGTCATGTCTGATCGCATTGCGGGTGTACGCGGTTTCCTCATTGGAAGGGTCGATCCTCACCTTTAATGCTTTTTCATCCAGAAAAGAAGTGATTTGGTCTTTAGAAATCGTAAGGAATGGACGAATAATCATTCCGCATGCAAACGGGCGTGTGGCAGGTATTCCCTGTACCGCTTCGGGGCGCGCACTGCGCATAAGCTGCATTAGAATCGTTTCCGCCTGATCGTCCCCGTGATGTCCCATAGCAAGAGCATCCGCTTCATAGGCATACATCATCTTCTCAAAAAACGCATACCTCAACTCCCTTGCTGATTCCTGCGTACCTTTTCCTGTATCTCTCTTGTACGTGTTGACATCTACAGAGGTTCCGACAAATTCGACTCCCCATTCTTCACACAGATTCTCAACAAAACAAAGGTCTGCTTCAGACTCTTCTCCTCTCAGTTGATGATCAACAGAAAGGACAATTAAACGTAGGGAGAGTTTTTCTTTAATCGTACACAAAAAATGCAGGAGAGCGACCGAATCCGGCCCTCCAGAAACCGCTACCAATATGGTTTGGTTCGGCTGGATCATATGGTGTTTTGAGATGAAAGTATGGACATCATGATCCATCAGGTGTTTCCTCCTGTATCAGTGTGTATATCTGTTCCTATCGTATCACTATTCGTAAGCACTTCAAAAGATAAGCCTCCATATCTTCATTATTTTTGTAAAGAAGGTGGTACGCTCCCCCCTCCCCACCTTTAAACCCCTTCATAAAAAGATCGAATCAGAAGTAAAAACTAGCAATCGACACGGCAAAAAACAATCCCGTGGCAATCGTTAAAGCAGCCAGTTCGCCATTCTCCGCTTTTTTGTGATGCACTCGCCTCTGACGCGATATTACCGGAGGACTCTTGCGTTTCATCAGTACATTGGAAAGACTACCTTTCATTTGAGCGGCATTTTGAATGTTTCCTTTCCAACATTGTTGAATGATCCGTCTATAAGGTTTCAGGGACGGGGAAGAAGCCAATTTGTTTTCTAATGTTTTTAGAGGGTGTGCTCCTTTTTCAAACCTCTTTGGATGGCCCATCTCCATCATGATCATGGTCACGGCAAACAAATCATAGGTCGGTTCTGCTTTTCGTGATCCCATGTTCCAATAACCCCGGTCATAAAATTCGGTGTATTCTTTAATGGCTCGCCCTACAGCCGTTACTCCACCCACATCAATCCAACGGACTTTAGATCCCGATACAAGCAGATTGTCTGTCTTCAAATCACCGTATACAAACCCCGCATTATGAAGGTTCTCTAGATCTGAAAGCAATTGGACAGCTAAAATACCAATCCAATCCTTCGTCTTTCCTGTCAAAAATTCTCTCACTGGGGTTCCTTCTACGTATTCCATCACATAAAAAGGGTGTGTCCTCGCTGAACGATCGACCCAATCATCGACATCAACAAAAGAAGGTCCAAGTTTTACCCCTTGGACCTTACTGAACTTCTTGAGCATATTTACTTCTAGCATCATTCGTGAACTATCTTCCCCAATCTTCAGGGCATACGTATCCCCTTGATGGGAACGGCATAAAAAAACAGTTCCGCAGGCTCCAGCACCCACTTTTTTGATGATGGTATAAGTACGACCGCTCCATTTCCCGGTTACTCGACTTCCAGGGGATAAGTCAAAAACCTGTTTCTTCATATGGATCTTCCTCATTTCTCAACCGCTCATCGATCGGTTTCCCTGCAAACGCATAAAGCGCCTCTTTCAACGCTGGGCCCGTCGGCGTGTATCCTCCACCGTTCAACTTTGAGAAGATTCCATGTATTTCACCCAATTCCGGTGTCCACCCTACCATTTTCGTAATGGTTTTTTTAGGATCCGGGAAAGCATACACACTGAATTGGTTTTCCCCTGATCTCGCATTCAAGCTAAGGGACAAGTCAAAAAGAGCATCTTTCACTGTCGGCAACTTGTGGTGCATACTTGCACTTGTATCCACTAACACAAGTACCTCAAGATCACAGCTCTCTCCGAGCTCATCCACCACTTCCACCACTTCTCCCCGCTGCTCCGGAGGAAGCTCTTCAATGGTCTGCTTTTTCCCGAGGATCTCTTGTAATTCTTTATTAACGACCCCTTGAATCGTTTGGGTCATGGCTTGTCTCGTCACCATTTGCACGGTTTGGGACAAACTTTTCTGATATACAATTTGACTGACGCCTCCACCTGCCTCAGCAATCGATTCTACTTCTTCAAGCCCTTGTGGCTTGCCATTTTGCCGATCGTCAAGAACGCCAATCACATTGACCGTTATTCCCTGATTCCTCGCAAGCGCTGCGACGACGACAGGGTCTTCTCCATGGTTCGAGCATCCATCTGTCAATAAAAGAATCTGCTTTAATCGGCCTGGTTTCATTGTGTATATCCCTCCTGATTCGTTGCTTCCATCATCGCCGAAAAGGAGGATTTCTATACTATACTCAGGCCTCTTTTTTCACTGAAGGAATCGACGCCCACTCCGGCATATAACGATCGATCCGCGCTACGATAATCGTCATATCATCCACGATTGTTCCCGATTGTGTACGTATCACCTCTTCTAATAAAAGATCAGCCATCACTTGCGGATCTTCATCTGATATTTCCCTGATCTTCCGCTTAAGCCACATGTCTACATTCCCGATTTGCTTCGGTCCTTCTAGGATCCCATCACTCATCATGATCAGGAAGTCCCCTGCCTTCAATTGTTCACTCCTCATATCCACATCGACATCCGGGATAATACCCATTGGCAGATTTCCGGCCTCGATGGTGAAAATTTTATCTCCTCGTTTTATATAGCTCGGCGTGCTGCCGACCTTAATGAACTTGGACGTCGCTTGATGCAGATCAATGACTGCTAAGTCCAACGTTGAAAAAATTTCATCATTCGTCCGTAACGACAATATGGAATTGATCGACTGAATGGCTACGGACTCTTGGATGCCCGATTGCAAAATCTGTTTCAATAGCCTCAGTGTTTCCATACTTTCCTCATGAGCACGTTCACCGTTGCCCATTCCATCACTAATTGCTAATGCATACTTCCCCCTTCCCAGCTCCATCATCGTAAAGCTGTCCCCTGATACGAACCCTCCCCCCTTAGCGGCGTGCGCTACGCCGGATTCAATTGCATAATGCTTGGCCGAACCAAAGGATAAATAGCACCTTCCATGCGGATATGGAGAAATCTCTTCCATCGTCACAACAATCGTTTCTCCTAATATATCCGAAAGCACAGGCGCGATGATCTTGGCTCCTTCCCCTCTGTAATTATCAATCTCCACAATTAATTCGAGGTCCATATTCCCCGCATCCAAAGAATAGATTTCTAATTTTTGAATAACCATCCCCATTCGTTCAAGAGCATGGTAGATCACTTGTTCCTTGAGCTCATGGTGTTCACGCTCTTTCACAATTTCTTTTGCAAAATTATTCATAACATCAGAAACGCCCTGGAGCTGTTCGGCTACAAACTTTCGACTTTCCAGCACCTGGCGCTTTAATTCCTTATTGGCATGATAAAACGACAATTCATGTTTCATCGTATCGATCAACTTCTGCGACTTGACGCAGTGCTGATCGACGTTTTTACGTACGACACGGCTCGGGTCCCCGTTTTCATCCAATTCATGCATAAGATCCGTCATTAAGTTATGGGTATCTTCAAATTGATTGACCCAACATTTTTCTTTCTTAAAGCATGATTGGCAGGTCTTCTCCGTGACATGACTTAAAAAGTAGTCCACTTCCTGCGCTTCCCCACTATCCTCCTTTGGAGACTCTAAATGTGTAAAACTTTTCGATAAAGCCTGAAAAACGTCCGAAAACTTCCCGACCCGTACGGCCGTGACGTCTCGCACTTTTTGTAAGTATTTTTGTTGTTCCGAATGATGTTCATCGGTACCCGGAACATATCTTGATAATTGCTTGACCCACGAGTTCGGGGTCAACATGAACAAAGCCACCGCCCAGGCCGAAGCCCATAACGAAGATGGCAGATCCGTTCCACTACTCACGTAAAACCCAATCAGTAATGTACCGACGATAAGTCCAGCGCTCACCCCGGCTTTTTTTCCTTCTTTTAATAACCCCCCTAATAAACCTGAGAAAGCGAGCAGGCTCATTTGATAGATGTGATCCATATTCGATAAGCTTAATACCATACCAGTCACTACACCGACCGTTGACCCAATCGCAGCTCCGGCAATATAAGCCATTAAAATAACTAAATAGCGAGCAAAAATATCGACGACAGCAACGCCCTGGATCTGCCAGCCGATCATCCCTGTTAATACAGAAGCCAGTAATATAATTAAACAAACAATCTCTTCATTTTTCAGAGACGGTTGATATCTTTGTGGTGTTAAAAGCGGAATGCTTTGCATAAAGATGAGTACAAGGATAGAAGCTAGTACTCCTTCCGCTACCATCAAAGTAAGTTCGTAGAGCTGCCAACGATCCAGCAGAGCGAGACTCACCGTTCTCGGAATCAAGCTTGCCATCAACGCGATCATCGGCAGCCATTTCTGGGGGTGATTTGTTTTGCGCAATGCCAGACTTAAGAGCAAAAAAGTCGTCGACACCCCTACAATGAAACCCGCATGACCGTAGCTGTATGTAGAAGCCCCGGCGGCCATCATAATTGTGACGGGTATGACAAGCGGACGCTTTAACCACCAGATCACCGCTAAAAACGCTACGCCAAAAGGGGCCATCGAAGACAAAATGATCGCTCGTCCTAATAATAACGCCAGCACCATGTGGAAGACCCCTTTGTTCGCCATAAAGGAAAAAGTACCGAATGAAGCCTTTTGCAACCCTCTCACGATCCCAGATCCTCGAACGGCCGACTGACGACTTTCACGTTTTGATACAGTTCCTAACATTTTCATCACTCCTTCTTTGTGAAACCTATTAAACCACACCCAGAACAAGCATTTTGTCAAAACAACAGGAGAGCAGAAACAAAAACTTCGATGGTTTTCACAAGAAGAAAGGTCGTTTCTACAAAATCTCCCTACCCGTACCCTTGAACGTTCCAAAAATCTTCCTCATTCCCTAGCGAAATAGACAGAGTTATCTGATATTTTTATTTCTTGTTGACAGTTTATTTATCATGGTGTAATATATTTTTTGTGCTTCTGAGAGAGAAATCAACAAAATGGCGGTGTAGCTCAGCTGGCTAGAGCGTACGGTTCATACCCGTGAGGTCGGGGGTTCGATCCCCTCCGCCGCTACCATTATCTTTTCAATTACATAATGGCCCGTTGGTCAAGTGGTTAAGACACCGCCCTTTCACGGCGGTAACACGGGTTCGAATCCCGTACGGGTCATCAGAAACATTCTTGTCCTAAAAAAGTCGCGTCTCTAATAAAGAGACGCGACTTTTTTCTTTATTAAACAAATTATACTTATTAAACAATATGGCAGGTTTCTGTAAGACTTGATTTCGAGACTTTTGTGCTGTAGGTAGGGGCTGCGGGGAATGACTCGCTTTCCGCGGGAGCGCGGTGAGCCTCCTCAGGCTAACGCCTTGCGGGGTCTCACCCTGCACTTTTTTCCCGCAGGAGTCTCGCCATTCCCCTCCGCCCCTTTGCCATGGAAGATTCTCGAAATCAATACTGGCACAATCAGCTTGAATGACTTAGGAAAGTAGATCATAACCTCTCCACAGCAGGCATTGAGAATTTATAAGCTTGATACAGAGCACTTTATGCCTGCCTTAATATGAGGAAGAGGGAACAATTCCTCTAGGTATAGGGTTCGTTTCTCCTTATTATGAAAGGGGTGGTTGGGAAGCTGCGAGACTCCCGCGGGAATGGATTGGCTGGCGAGACCCCACAGGACGAAGTCCGAGGAGGCTTGCCGCCATCCCCGCAGGAAAGCGAGTTGCTTCCCAACCACCCCTGGCGCTCATTATGGCAACGAACCCCGATTATCTCTAAACTGAGTCTTCCACAAACGGGAGCTATAGTTGAGGAAATGAAGGCATACAAAAAAGCAGATCCGTGATGGATCTGCTTTTTTTATTTATGAAGACGTGCACCTTTTACTCATTGTCCTAGACAGCAAGCTATCCTCTTTTAGCACCTCGACCTCCACGTTTGGATTCCGTGTGCTTCTTCAGTGATGCTAGACGCTCGTCACTATCCTTAATAAAACGGTTCATTTTCTGTTCGAATGATTCAGCCGGCTTACGAGGTTTCTGTGGGCGACGACCGTAATTCTCTTTTGCTTTCTTGATGGAAAGACCAATCTTCCCATCATCTCCGACATTAATGACCTTCACATCCACCTGGTCTCCCTGGCTTAAGTGCTCATTAATATCCTTTACGTAGTTATCGGCAACTTCACTAATGTGAACTAAACCCGTCTTACCATCTGGAAGCTCGACGAACGCTCCGAAGTTAGTGATTCCCGTTACCTTACCCTGCAGCTTGCTGCCTACTTCAATTGACATAAAAAAAATGCTCCTCCTTAAGTTTTCGATAAAAAAATTATCCTTCTTATATATTATATATAAGCTTTGAAAAGAGTGTCAATAAGACGGGTCCTCATTAGGCATTTTAAATATGATTTCTCCTTCTTTTGAGAAGAAATAATTCGTTCGCGCAATCTGCAGCACATATTCTTCATCCTTGAGAAGCTCAATTTCCTGCTCTAAACCTTTTTCCTCTTTTTTCAAAGCGGTCATCTCTTGTTGTAACTGTTCGTATTTCTCCTGCTTACTTGCATACAAGGACTGTTGTTTCATAGAATAAAACACCATGGAGCCAGCAACGATCGACACTAACAGGGCAAACATAACGAGACGGCGGACTAATCGCTTTTTCTTGCGTTGGTGTCTGTCCATATAGGCATCGTAGTGCTTCATGTATGTAGAATCCAGGCGTGCCACAGACTCCGTTTGTCTCTTTGCCATGAAAGTAGGCCTCCTTTACTTCTTAATTCGTTTCATCCAATTGTTCAATGTATTCTTCATTTTATCCAAAAACCCTGCTAAATCACTTAAGTAATTTTTCATGTTTTTCGGCAAGAGTCGCCAAATGATTCGAAAAATTAGCCGGATTGGATAAAATACGACAAGAAACAATATAATGATACCCTTTAAAAGTATCTTATAAACGCCAAGAAGTAAAGAAATTATAAGGAAAATGATGGATTTCGCGGGGATGAAAATTAAATAATACACGGTCTTCTTCAAAAAGCGGAAAATCGCCATGCTGATCCTTATCCACGTTTCAAGTGTTTTTAAGTAAATGTTCTGAAACAATGCACGATACGCAGCATAGCCACAAACGATTGCAACAAAAACATAAACCCGCAACTCTCCATAATTGGCGAGGTATAACAAATAAAAGAGGAAAGAGGCTTGAAAGAGCCAAAAGCTCAGTTGATAAACGATTTCAAGCCAGTTCCTCTTCCTTTTACCAAAAAAACGCTCAAAAGTATCCATGGAAGCCCCGACAAACATCCCTCCACCAATCATGGTAAGGATCGTTATGAATTGAGTGGTGAGGGTCATTTGAACAGCTTGCTAAACAGGCCTTTAGCTTTCTCCCCTTGATGCTCGTCCAAGTAGGTCATTTCATACATTTTTCCTTTAATCGAGACGACTCCTGAATCCAGATCCAGGTTTTTCATTTGCAGGTTCTGCCCGCGGACTACAAGATACCCCATCGATGTTTGGAGGAGGAACTCTTCACTATCAAAGCTATCCACCTCTTTCACACCTGAGATCTCTATATTTCTTCTATTCCATACTTTCACATTATGCTCTGCTGGTTGCTGACTGCGTATCCCATGATTCTTTTCATAACCTTCCATCTCATCACAGCCCCCTTCTCTAGTACAAGCTATGAAGAAAAAGAGGAGATTAGAACATTAGAATGCGGAAGCGCCTTGGTCAGCCCCGACTAGCATAAGCAAAGCATCTTCTGTGAGATGCATTTTCCTCACAGAGAGGATTTGCTTATGACCTCGAGGGGCTAGGCGCTGGAGCTGGACTTCACGTAATGTGGAGGCGACCCGGGAGACACGACAAGCATAAGACAAGCCACAGAGTGGAGCGAACTTCCTCCACGGAGTGGATTGACTTATGACCTCGAGTGTCTGGGAGCCGGAACTGGAACATTAGAATGCGGAAGCGCCTTGGTCGCCATCCCAGACACTACTTGTTTACGAACAGTGCCAGGCACGACTCTCCACACGAGTGGTGGCTGGCACCAATTAGAGCGACACAGGGGTCAGGCATACAAAAAAGGATAATGCTCAAAAAACCACTGCCAAACTCGGCAGTGGTTTTGTTAGGATTGATTGACGGGCTCTTCTTTTTTGATTTCATAAAGAGTCGCCGCTTCATTTTTTGTGACATTCTCTTTTAATGATTTCACTTCAATCGTCAGTACTTTCTGTCCGAATTGAATGGTCAATTCATCTCCGACCGCTACGTTACTTGCAGCTTTGCTCTGGGCGCCATTGATGCTGATACGCCCTTGATCCGCTACTTCTTTCGCCAGCGTACGTCTTTTGATTAAACGGGAGATTTTTAAAAATTTATCCAAACGCATGAGTTATTCCGCTCCTTTATGTTTTGCTTTCGCTTTTACCCACAATTCCTCTAATGCATCTAAATCATAATCTTTTAATTGATGGCCTTGTAACTGAGCATCTCTTTCCATAGATGAAAGACGGGTTCTGAATTTGCGATTCGTCCTCTGCAGGGCATTTTCACTACTGATCTTGTAGTGTCTAGCAAGATTAGCAATGGCAAACAGCCAATCCCCGAATTCCTTTTCCATCTCTTCACGATCCCCAGCGTCCCGTGCTTCCTTGAACTCCTGCCACTCTTCCTCCACTTTTTCTATGACAGGAGCGACGGTATCCCAATCAAATCCTACTTTAGCTGCTTTCTTCTGCAACTCTTCCGCTTGTAGGAGGGCCGGGAAACTCTCAGGTACGGAATCAAGAATAGAGTCTGGTTGTTCCCCTTTTTCTTCGGCTTTGATGGCCTCCCAGTTGGTGATGACTTCATCAGAGGAATCCACTGTAATTTCACCAAATACATGCGGATGTCTACGGATCATTTTTTCCGTTATGGATACTATTACGTCGTCGATTGTAAAATATCCTTCATCTTCCCCAATTTGGCTGTGCAGCATGACTTGCAGCAACACATCGCCAAGCTCTTCCACCATATGGTCATCATCCATCCGGTTGACGGCATCAATAAACTCATAGGCTTCTTCAATCATATATTTCCTTAGTGATTCGTGCGTCTGTTTTCGGTCCCAGGGGCAGCCTTCTGGACTTCTTAAAGTCTTAATAATTTCTCTCAGGCGGAAGAATTGGTGATTGAGTGCTTCCTTTTCGACAGGAGGAATATAAACACTCGTTAAATTATTCACTTCCACACTACGATCCAGCTCTTCTAAAGGGACCTTCGTAATCTGTTCACTTTCACTACCCGCTGCAGTAACTATAGTAACAGGGTGGTCTGCCGGTAGATCTTCAAGCAATGTCAATTTGACTTCTGAAGCAATCATTGAATCGTAAACCTGACATAAGATCAGGTGATTTAAATACTGAAGTTCTTCGCGCTTAAAATCTGTCGCATCTGCAAACTGAAACCCTTCAATCGGGTCGATTTCAAGCGCGGTGAACGTGGCATCAAGAAAACTCTGCCCGCCTTTGATATTAAGGTATACTTCCCCTTTGTCCCTCGCTTCCATCAACAATTGAACCGTCTGTTCAGCAAGCATAGGGTGACCGGGAACGACATAGGTTAAATCCTGGTCACGAGAAAGGGCAAGAAGTTGGGAGACAATTTCTGTGTACACCTCTCCAAATTGATCGTAGGATTCATATACGGAATCAAAACTTTCAAAGGTGACTCCTTCTTTTTGCAGCACTTGGATGACTGGATGGTCGAGCGTTCGTGCATAGAGATGGGGTTGATTCTGTGTCAATTCACGATAGACCCCGAGTGGAAGCTGCTCTAAATCGGCAGCTCCAAGTCCGATAATTGTTATAGTGTTCATTGGTCCATTCCTTTCGGCGAAAGTTTCCATACGACCTTACGAAAAGGCATGGCATGTAATTCTTCATATGTGAAGCTGCCCGTTCTGAGGAGAAGGACGGCATAAATGATAGCCCCGATTCCACTTACAGACAACGTGTATAGGAATACAGGAAACCTTGAATCTAAATCAAAAACCAGGAAAGCAAGCATTTTAGCCAGCCATATTCCGAACGTCATTCCAATAAGAGAGAGCAGGACCCCTTTCCATGGGAGGCTGGTCCAGTTTCCTAAAGGAACTTCATGTCTTAAGGTTACGATATTTCCAATCAAAACAAAAGCGACAGCCATCACTGAAGCGATGGCTGCTCCGTGTAAATCGAATAAAGGAATCCACAGCATATTTGCAACCCACTTCATAATCAATCCCCCGGCAATAATCATCGCTGTTTGTTTCATGTATCCAAGCCCTTGCAATATAGAAGAAAGCGTTATAGACAACGAACTTCCAAGGATAACGAGCATTAAGATTCTTAACGCGCTCGTTCCTTGATCATCCTGGAAAAAGGACTGGTTGATGGCAGGGAACAAGAAAATGAGGCCAGCCGTTGCTCCAGCAGAAAGAAAAACAGTCATTTTCACGGCGCTCACCACTTGCTTTTTCACTTTTTCAGAATTCTGCTTCATCCTTGATCTGGTGACAGAAGGAATGATGGCAAGAGCGAGCGAAGAAGCAAGAACCGTCCCTAATTGAATGAGGGGCTGGCCCCTGTCAAATACCCCTTTCCACATACGAGCATCTTCCAGCGCTATCCCTGATTTTTGGAGATACGGCACCAACGTCAAGGCATCAACAAGCTGCAAGGACAGAAGCAGCATGTAGTTTAAGCAAATAAGGATGCCGTGTAGAAAAATGGTCCGCTTATACGAAATCTGTTTGTCCCATTTCTGCCAAGTCCACATGTCTCCCCTTTTCAGCAACCAATACAAAAGGAACGAAAACGCAGCAACAGCACCTACCATGGATCCTAGAGAGGCCCCTATTCCTATTGTATAGACGTCCGTTCCCCGCATGACTAAAACAGCAGAACCAATGATGATTCCGACCCTGAACACTTGTTCAATGATTTGCGATACAGCTGTCGGGCCCATGTCATTCTGTCCTTGAAACGCTCCTCGAACGACGGAAACAAACGGAACAAGAAGAAAGACAGAGAAGGCTGTCTTTAGAGAAGGTGTTAATTTGTCATCACCCATAATAGAAGCGATCCAGGGAGAAGATACAAAACCCACAACAAAAATAAGACCAGATGCCGCCATCAACCACCAGAAAACAGGCAGATAGAAGGAGGGAATGGACAATGGAGATGATTGATCATGGATGTCTGACACGATTTTCGAAATGGCTGCTGGAAACCCATACAAAGCAAGAATCAGTGCGATGCCAAGGATTGGATACACTTGTTGGTATACATAAAAGCCAAGGTCTCCGGTTAAGTTCTGAAGCGGGACTCGATATCCTGCACTGATCACCTTACTGATCAACCCGGCTAATGTTAAAATGAATGCCCCTTGTAAAACAGAGCGTGAACGTAATTTGGTCATATTGGACCCTTTCTAATATATGTATTCAGAACATTCATTATATCATAGGAAAAGGTCAGACCCCGTACCCGCTCGGATCTGACCTTACTTGCTACTCCATTTGTTTGGCTAAAAAACTAGCGGCTGTCTGTACAGCTTTACTCACACCGTCTTCCAATGGAGAACCTTCTTTGTTGAAGGCGACGACGCAGCCGATGGGGTCCCCTTGCGCAATGATAGGATAAATAAGATATGAGATCACATCTTCTTCCTGACCCCTCGTCAATTCAACCGGCTCTGGATGCTTTTCAAAAGACATGGTTCTAGAATCCATGACCTCTTCGATCTTAGATCCGATCGATCGGTTCATATAATCCTTTTTCGCACTTCCCGCCACCGCTATATACTCATCACGATCACATATCAACACAGGAGCTTCTAAAGACTCACTGAGCGCTTCTGCGTATTCTTTAGCAAAATCACCCAACTCGCTGATAGGTGAATACTTCTTAAGTATGACTTCACCTTCACGGTCTACAAAAATCTCTAAAGGATCACCTTCACGGATCCTCAGCGTGCGGCGGATCTCTTTCGGGATAACAACACGTCCTAAATCATCAATACGACGTACAATACCAGTTGCTTTCATTCTTTATGCTGCCTCCTTTTCTGTGATGACTGCCAATCTATACCTGTTGAAGCGCAAGCAGAACAAGCGGGTGATTAAAGATAGTATGATTCAGCAATAAAAACCTATACACCCTTTGGATGGATTTTTTCATAAAAAATGTAAACTTGAAATGTGGAGGTGCCTTGGGAAGCTTCGACAAGCATATGCGAAGCATCTTTTGTGAGGTGCTTTTTCCTCACAAAGATGATTTGCATATGACCTCGAGAAGCTAGGCACCGGAACTGGACATCAACGGATGTGAAGGCGACTGATTTGACACGACAAGCATAAGACAAGACATGTAGTGGAGCGGTCTTTTGGTACCAGGTACGGGAAGGTAAAAAGCTGTACCTGGTACCGCGCAACAAAAATGTGGTACCAGGTACGAAATTCTTTCTTCTTTACACCTGGTACCGAGCGTCATGAATTTGGTACCGCATATAAATATGTAAGTGAACTGTATAGAAAGGAATTAGAAAAACCTCATCCCTCTACAGGGATGAGGCAGGATTAAGCGGTTGAAACTTCTCTCATCATCTCAGGCAGCTTGCTAATAAACTCTTCGACAAGCTCATATCGTTTGAATTCTGTCTTGCGATCCCAGGTAAAGGTTACTTTCAATTGGGAATCCTCCGTACCTAGTTGAACCATACGACCGTACTGGTTGGCAAATTCGAACAGTTTGGTTCCATCGATTTTCTGACTTTGCTCGGCTTCCATCAGCATTTCGATCTTCTTTTTCTTCTCGGTCACGTTCTCAATCCTTGAACGTTTCGCTTGCAAACGAATAGAAGAAACACGGAACAAATTATCAACCTCTTTAGGATAATCCCCGAACCGGTCAATCAATTCATCTCGCAAGTCATGGATATCTTCAACCGTTTCAATTGCCTGGAATACTTTGTACATGTCAATCTTCTGCTTTTCATCAGCGATGTATTCATCTGGAATATAAGCATCCAGCATCATATCAAGTTCCGGCTGGAATGGCTGAATACTCTCCGGTTCTTTGCCTTGTCTCTTCGCTTCTATGGCATCTTTCAGCATTTGTGAATACATATCGAATCCTACAGAGTCGATATACCCGTGTTGTTGAGCTCCTAAAAGGTTCCCGGCACCACGGATGGACAAATCACGCATGGCGATTTTGAATCCAGATCCGAGCTCCGTGAATTCTTTAATGGCCTGCAATCGTTTCTCGGCTACTTCTGTCAACACTTTGTCCTTTTGATAGGTAAAGTAAGCATAGGCTACCCGATTCGACCTTCCGACACGACCACGCAGTTGATACAACTGACTTAATCCCATACGATCTGCATCATAGACGATGAGTGTATTCACATTTGGAATATCGACACCTGTCTCAATAATTGTCGTACTGACAAGCACATCAAATTCACCTTCAAGGAAAGAGAACATAACATTTTCAAGCTCGGTCTCATTCATCTGTCCATGGGCAAACGTGACTCTCGCCTCAGGGACGAGTTCAGCAATTTGCTGGGCCATCCGTTCAATGTTTTCCACTCGATTGAACAGGAAAAACACCTGTCCGCCCCGGGCCATTTCCCTTTCCACCGCTTCCCGAAGGAAAATCGGATTGTATTCAAGCACGTAGGTCTGAATAGGAAAACGGTTGGCTGGCGGTGTTTCAATGACAGACAAGTCTCTGACCCCAAGCATGGACATGTGTAAGGTTCTCGGAATCGGTGTCGCTGTCAACGTCAGCACATCCACATTGTTTTTCAATTGCTTGATCTTTTCTTTATGTTTTACTCCGAAACGTTGTTCTTCATCGACGATCAATAATCCTAAGTCTTTGAACTGCATATCTTTCGATAAGATGCGGTGAGTTCCAACGACTACGTCTACAAGGCCCTTCCTCAGGCGGTCCGTTGTTTCTTTCTGCTGCTTTTTCGTACGGAAACGACTCATAAGACCAATGTTAATCCCAAAGCCTTGGAAGCGCTCTTGAAGAGTCTCATAGTGCTGCTGAGCAAGAATGGTGGTAGGTACTAGCAAAGCCACCTGTTTCCCGTCGACTATCGCTTTAAAGGCGGCACGAATCGCGACCTCTGTCTTTCCATAACCAACATCACCGCACAACAGGCGGTCCATCGGGCGCACGCGTTCCATGTCGGATTTGATTTCTTCGATACAACGGATCTGGTCTTCCGTTTCCTCATAAGGGAAAGCCGCTTCAAAATCTTTTTGCATTTCTCCATCTTCACTGAAGGCATACCCTTTGGAAGCTTCCCGCTCGGCATAGAGCTGAATCAAATCATCGGCAATGTCTTCAACTGAAGATTGAACACGGCTCTTCACCTTTTTCCACTCACTGCCTCCGAGCTTATAAACTTTCGGCTCTTTCCCTTCCGAGCCCACATACTTCTGAATCAGATCGATTTGATCGATGGGTACATATAACTTATCGTTTCCAGAGTAATTGACCATAAGAAAATCCTTATGGTTCCCACCCATTTTCAGCGTTTCAATTCCTAGGTATTTCCCAATCCCGTGGCTTGAGTGGACTACATAATCGCCCACCTTTAGTTCCTGATAGTTTTTGATCCGCTCGGCGTTCGACATTTTTTGTTTACGTTTCGGTTTAGCTGTCCTTTTCTTGAACAGTTCGTTTTCCGTCATGACTGCAAGCTTATGCATCGGCCACTCGAACCCATGACTGATGTTTCCTGTGATAATGGTTGGTTTCACTAACGGAAGCTGAACGTCCCCTTCCGCAATAACCGCTTCCATATCATAGTCACGAAGAACACCTTCGATTTTGGATTTTCTACTTTCATCTGGAGCCAGAATCACCACAGAGTAATCCTGCTTTTCCCAGCGATCCATCTCATTTTTCAATAAGTTCATCTGGCCATGGAATTGCTGCATCTGGCGACTTGAGATATTCACGATATTCTGTGGTTGTGTGTTAGGGATGTGCCTCATAAATACAGATAAATAAAGGCGCGGATGCTCAATTTTCATCCAGGCTTCCTGCCAGTCAAAAGAAAGATGGAGCTCTCTTACAGTCTGGTTAGCCTCCAGCATACTGTTGTGCCATTCCGCTTCTTCCTGGTCCAGACGATTGGCCGTTTCCTGGATCCGGCTCATTTCATCCAGAATGACAATCCCCTTCTCCGGCAGGTAGTCTAGTAGACTGACAGGTTCTTCGTAGAAATACCCAATGTACTTATAAATTTCCTGAAAATGCTCTTTAGCTTTCAAAAGATCCAAATCGTGCTCAATGACTTGGGCGAGCGTCTCTTTGGCATCTTGTCTGGTCAGTTTCTTCAAGGAATGGCTCAGAGCGTTCTCCAGACGATCATGGGCTCTGGCAAAATCTTCGTCCTTCAGTAACAATTCCGTAGCCGGCCCGATTTGAACCTCGTCGCGTTTGTCATGTGAGCGTTGCGTTTCGGAATCGAACGTTCGTATTGAATCGACTTCCGTATCGAACAATTCAATGCGGTACGGAAACTCAGCGGTCAAAGGATACACATCCATGATCCCTCCGCGAAGAGAAAACTCCCCGGGGGTGGCTACCATCTCTGTGCGGTCATATCCCATGTTCACCAATCGTTCTAAGTATTCGTCGAGGTTGATTTCTTCCCCAACACGAAAAGGGAGCTGACTTTGCTCCCAGTAAGATTTCGGTGGCATCATTCGTTTAAGTGCAGCCACAGGCGCAATCAGAATCCCTTTTTCCTGAGACAGCCAACGACTTAATGCGTCGATCCGCTGACTCCTCAATTCAGGGCTCGCTACGGCTATTTCTGATGCGATCAATTCATTGACCGGATAAAGGTGAACCTGATCTTCTTCGGTCAATTCTTGCATATCCTCATACAATTGTTGAGCTTGAATCAGCTGATGAGTCACGATGATGACCGGCCGTTCCAAGGACTCTTGAAGCATGGAAACCATGACACTTCTTGAAGCCCCGGATAACCCTGCCACCATCTGTTCTTTCATCCCCGATTGAAAGCCTTCGACAACAGAATGAATCTCATCCTGCGGAAGTAAATAATCCTTAATACCTTGCATAACGAATTCCTCCACCACCCAGATTCCCGATACATTCAGAAATCAAGATTTACTGTATAAAAAAGTCGAGCTCATGGTAATGTGGATTGTCGTCTAATGATTCTTTGCACGAGTCACAAATGGTTCTGATGTCCATGTCGCCACTCGCTGTCATATGAACCATTTGCTCTTGGTCCTGATCATTTAAGATATCAAAACCCAACTGGGACACATCCACATGTTTCGCATCTAATTCTCCGACCTGGTTCTCACAATGACGGCAAAAATAACGTATTTTCATTTCCATCCTCCTTGAAGGGTTGATGGTAGATAGTTTTACCGTCATCGGGGACTGTTATACGAACACAGTGCTCCCGTCACTTCACATTAAAATCATTCATCACTACGTTGAATGGCTGCTCGATCCAAGCTTCACAAGCTCTTACCGCATCTTCAATGCTTTCTTCGACTGGTCCTTGTTCTTCTTTAGAGAAGCCACCTAATACATGATCGATGACCGTTTTTGATCCCTCCGGACGGCCCACGCCGACACGCAACCGCTTGAATTCTTTTGTACCTAGTTGATCTATAATATTACGAATGCCGTTATGTCCGCCATGGCCACCCTTTTTCCGCAATCGAATCTTCCCTGGTGGTAAGTCCAAATCATCATACACGACCAATACATCTTCGAGATCGATATCATAGAAATCCATCAAAGGACGAAGGGCTTCCCCTGATAAATTCATGTACGTTTGGGGTTTCAAAAGAATGATTTTCTCCCCATTGAAACGCTCCATTGTGAATAGACCGTTGAATTTTTTCTGACTCAAGGACCACTGATTTCGTGACGCCAATGCATCTATAATCATAAACCCGATATTGTGACGGGTATCTTCATACTTTTTCCCTGGATTACCAAGTCCTACAATACACTTCATACATAACTTCCTTTTCTGTCTTTGTACTATTGATTCATTATATCAAAAGGAAACGCGGAAAGATGTCTAAATCCGTTTCCTCCATGCAAAAACTTGCTCCTAATCTGTCGTCCGTTTATAAAATCCCCTTAACCTGGATTCTTAAACCACTGGGCAGCGACAAAAAATGGGGACACCAATAACATAAGCCCATCAATAGTTATAAACCTTCTTTAAGACCATTGATTGACTTATGCCCACAGGAATATTAAAGAGTGTACGATTAAAAAGGGCGCGCCTGATTGGCCACGCCCTTTGTGTGTTCTGCATTACTTTTCTTTTTCTTCGGAATCTTCCTCTGCATCCTCTGATTTCTCATTGATGACTTCAGGTTCAGCATCAGAATCTGTGTCCGGCTCATCTTCCGGCATCTCTTCCGGAGGAGTAACGGATACGATCGTCGTATTTTCATCTTCGGTAATCTCATAGTTACGGGACTCTTTTAAGTCACCAACCATGATGCTGTCACCGATATTCAATTCTGATATGTCAACGACGATTTCCTCAGGAATATCGCGTGGCTTCGCGCGGACAGCCAAATCGTAAAGGGGTTGTTGAACAACGCCGCCTTCTTTACTTCCTGCCGCTTCCCCTTGTAGGTGTACAGGAACTTCGACATCCATTTCCTCAGACATATTTACAATATAGAAATCTGCGTGGATCAATTCATCTTTCAATGGATCGACTTGATATTCATGCAACATGACATCGACTGTGTCTTTTCCATCAATATCAAGGGAGATAATCGCGTTCTTACCTTCATCACGAACGGTTTTAAGTAGTTCTATGCTGTTAACAGCAACCGTGATCGGTTCTTTATCCTTCCCGTATACGACACTAGGAATATTTCCTTCCTGTCGAATTTCACGGGTGACAGATTGCTTGAGATTTTGTCTTTGATTTGCTTTTAATGTAATAGCCAAATTAATCAACCTCCAGTAATTTACCAATCATTAATTCAGTTTCCCGTTAAAAACAAGAGTTAAACCTACTTATTCAAAATTAGTCAAATAAAATACTAATGGATTGACGTTCATGAACACGGACAATGGCTTCACTGATCAAGCCAGCTACAGAAAGCTCTGTAATTTTCTCGCTTGATTTCTCTTCGCCAAGTGGAATCGTGTTTGTAACCACAAGCTCTTTAATTTTTGAATTGTCAATTCGCTCGATGGCAGGTCCTGATAGTACAGGGTGAGTACAACAAGCAAACACTTCTTTTGCTCCATTCTCGACAAGAGCGTTTGCTGCCAGTGTAATGGTTCCCGCTGTATCAATGATGTCATCGATAAGGATGGCCGTCTTCCCTTCAATGTTACCAACGATGTTCATAACTTCAGCAACGTTTGGACGCGGACGACGCTTATCAATGATAGCGATAGGGGCTTTTAGACGGTCTGCCATTTTACGTGCCCGTGTTACACCTCCATGGTCAGGTGAAACGATGACAACATCCTCAAATTTCTTCTCTTCAAAGTAATCAGAAAGAATCGGAACACCGACAAGGTGATCGATAGGCAAGTTGAAGAATCCTTGGATTTGCGGTGCATGCAGATCAAGCATCAAGACGCGGGATGCTCCTGCCGTTTCAAGCAAGTCAGCAATCAATTTCGCAGTAATTGGCTCACGAGCACGCGCTTTTCTGTCTTGTCTTGCATAGCCGTAATAAGGCATGACAATATTGATTGATTTTGCTGAAGCACGCTTTAATGCATCGATCATAATTAGGAGTTCCATGATGTGTTGGTTAACAGGCTCACATGTAGATTGGACTACATATACATCACACCCACGGATACTTTCTTCAATGTTAATTTGAATCTCTCCGTCACTAAAGCTCGTGACTGTACATTTACCTAGCTCGACTCCAATGTTATCAGCAATCTCTTTCGCCAACTCAGGATTTGAGTTCAGTGAGAATACTTTCAGTTTTGAATCCTTATATCCAGTTGCCATGGATGGAACCCTCCGTTAATCTTTTTTGATCGATTTCATTTTAGTTGCATAGCCTTCCTTGTTCGTCTGACGGGAACGGGCAATCGACAAAGCCTCGGACGGGACATCCTTGTTAATTGTAGATCCCGCAGCGACATAAGCTCCTTTTCCGACAGTGACAGGAGCAATCAAGTTGGAATTGCACCCGATGAACGCATCGTCTTCAATGGTCGTTAAATGCTTGTTTTCTCCATCGTAGTTCACTGTGATGGTTCCACAACCGATGTTCACACCATTTCCAACTTCAGCATCCCCAATATAACTTAGGTGAGAAGCTTTGCTGCCATCACCGAAAGAGGCCTTCTTCACTTCCACAAAGTTTCCGACTTTCACATCGTCACCTAGAGAGGATTGCGGACGGATGTGAGCAAATGGCCCAATCTGGACACGGGACCCAATTTTACTATCAGCAGCGACACTTTGTTTAATGGTCGTCTCACTACCCACATGACAATTTGTAATCGTCGAATGTGGACCGATAAGAGCATCATCTTCAACGGTCGTTGTACCTTCCAAAACGCTTCCAGGATAGATGACAACATCTCTTCCTATGGTCACATCCGGACCAATATACGTTTGTTCAGGATCAACAAGCGTAACCCCATTTCTCATATGTTGCTCGTTAATGCGTTGTTTCATTAGCTTTTCTGCTTTTGACAAGGCAACACGGTCATTAACACCAAGAGATTCTGAGAACTCCGGTGTTTGATATGCACTGATCGTTTCGCCTTGATCTTTCAGAATTTCAATGACATCCGGCAAGTAATATTCACCTTGTACATTATCATTAGAAACGTTTTTAAGAGCATCAAACAACATCGCATTATCAAAACAATACGTACCTGTATTGATTTCTTGGATCGCTTGCTCTTCATCAGATGCATCTTTTTGCTCAACAATTCGTTCAACCTGGCCATTTCCGCCACGGATGACACGTCCGTACCCATGAGGGTCTTCTGCATGTGCCGTTAGAACCGTTGCCTTCGCTCCTTCAGCATCATGATGATCGAGAAGCTTTTGAAGCGTCTCTCCTGTCAACAATGGCGTATCGCCACAAACGACCACGGTCGTACCTTCTCTATCAGCCAAAATATCATCGGCTTGTAAAACAGCGTGACCTGTTCCCAACTGTTCCTCCTGGACGACATAATGACTATCCTTACCAAGCTGTTCCTGCACTTTTTCAGCACCAAAACCTACAACGGTAATCAATTCTTGCAAATCTAATGTATTCAACTGGTCGACCACGTGCTGAACCATCGGTTTTCCACATACTGGGTGCAAAACCTTATAAAGTTTTGACTTCATACGTGTACCTTGGCCAGCGGCTAGAACGACAGCATATCGATTAGTCATGAACGTACCTCCATCCTAAATATCCACTTTGAATCATATCTCAATACAACGCGTATTTCAACATTTAGGGGAGGAACGCAGGCGGAATTCCTACCAAGATCTACGACCAAAAAAAGAGTCTAACCTGGTTCGGTTAGACTCTTGTTGTGCGTAAGTATTAAGAAGCGCCGGCTTCTTCGAATTCCACCTCAGCTTCTTCCTCATCACCAGCACGGTGATAAGCTTCAAGTACAGCGTCCTGGATCTTTCCACGAGTACCTGAATTAATCGGGTGTGCAATGTCACGAAACTCTCCATCCGGAGTTCGTTTGCTCGGCATAGCCACGAACAACCCATTGTTGCCATCAATCACCCGTATGTCATGGACAACAAACTCCTGGTCCAAGGTAATAGAAGCAATTGCTCGCATTCTTCCATCGGTATTCACGCGTCGCAGTCTTACGTCAGTTACTTCCATTAGTTTCACCACCTTTTATACAAAAGAACTTATGTAAGACAAATTCCACAAAACGGGAAAAAATCCTTCTAATTTTTCTAAAAAATTTTTATCATTCTGTTTATTCAGCGGTGAAACCATGAAGAAAGCCCTCATACAAAAGGATGAGGGCTCTTTTTTTAATCATATTTTTTTATATTATCTAATAAGTTTCCTGGCCGTACTTCAATGGAGGACTTACGTTCATCTGCATTCATGATCTGCACAACCGATAAATAATCATCCACGACACGATCTTCTTCCTCATCTTCCGCTTCTGCAAGAACACCGATTCCTGCTAATTCGGCATCAAATTCCAATAATAAGTTCCGCATCCCATTAATCGTTCCACCAGCTTTCATGAAATCATCAATGATGCAAACCCTTGACCCTTGAGGAAGAGATCTCTTCGTTAGAACCATCGTTTGAATCTTCCTTGTCGAACCGGACACGTAATTGATACTTACCGTTGATCCTTCAGAAATTTTCGGATCCCTTCTGGCAATGACTACAGGAACGTTCAAGTAGGAAGCGACTGCATAGGCAAGAGGAATCCCTTTCGTTGCAACCGTCATGACCACATCGATGTCTTTATAACGAAAAGCTGAAGCGAACAGCTTGCCTATGCTGCGCGTTGTTTCAGGATCCCCCAGCAAGTCGCTCATAAATAAATAGCCTCCTGGAAGGAGACGCTCGGGGTCCTCCAGCTTCTCACATAATGCTTCAACGAAACGGTGGCTTTCTTCTTTTGAGAAAGCAGGGATATATTTCACTCCCCCTGCAGCTCCAGAAATCGTTTCTAAATAGCCGATCCCTTCATGTTGAAACATTTTATTGACGATACCTAAATCTTCACTGATGGACGATTTCGCAGCATCGTACTTCTCCGAGAAAAAAGGAAGGGAAATAAGCTCTCGAGGTCGATCGAGAATATAATGAGTCATGGCGACAAGTCGTTCGCTTCTTTTCATACAAAGACACCTCTAAATCCGAATGTTTTCATTAAATATAACAAATTTGTACGTTATTTATCAAGTGATTCCTTGTAGCCGAGCATACGAACCATATAAACTTCCGTACAAAATCCCTTTAGGCTGTTATAGATCCTCTGAGCTCTTGCATCCTGTTCAACGAGGGAAAAGACGGTCGGTCCACTGCCACTCATGAGGACGGCATCGGCCCCAGCCTGTTTCATCTGCTCTTTAATTTGACCGACTTCCTCATGCATCTGGAGCGTCACACCTTCCAGCGTATTGCCAACGTTTTTACAAATGTCCGAGTAGGATCCCTCTTTCAGAGCTTCTACCATAGCACCTGTATCCGGATGCTGAGCAGCATTCAAATCAAGATTTTTATAAACCGACTGTGTCGATACTCCAAGGGTAGGTTTGGAAAGGACTACCCAACACGGAGGAGGGGCAGGCAGGTGTTGAATTTTTTCACCTCGGCCGGTGGCAAGCGCCGTTCCTCCATACACACAGAAAGACACATCCGAACCGATTTCCGACCCGAGTTCAGCCAATTCATCCATACTCAGCCCTAATCCCCACATCCGGTTTACCCCGCGGAGGACAGCTGCTGCATCACTACTCCCTCCTGCAAGGCCAGCAGCTACAGGAATATTCTTTTCGATAAAAATCTTTACACCCTGGGTGACTTTGAAACGATCTTTCAACAATTTAGCTGCTCTGTAGGCTAAATTCCGCTCATCATTAGGGACAAAACGGCTTTCCGATTCCACTTTGATTTCATCTTCAGAGAGGAGAGTCAATTCAATGCGATCAGCAAGATCGACTGTTGTCATGACCATTTCTACTTCATGAAACCCGTCCGCACGTTTATGTAAAACATCAAGAGACAAATTAATTTTCGCAGGAGCTTTTTCAAGTATTTGCATGCAAGCACCTCATCTTCTATATGATTCTGAAAGCATTGTACCACATTTGATGGCTGGATGACGGGGCATGAGAAAGGAAAAAGCCCCCGGAGCATCAAGCGCCAGGGGTAAAAACTTACTGTTGGTTGTTCACCATTTGTTCTTCTGCCATTTGAATTGCTCGTTTTACCATATTGCCGGCATCCCGCCCAGAAATGCCGCCCCATCCGTCTTTCTCTACCTTGTCGTAAAACCCAAGTTCTTTCGCGATCTCTTCTTTCAACGAATCGGACATCATGCTGCGCTTACGTCCCATCGTCTTCAGCTCCTTTCGCTTTCACTCAGCTACGACAAGGTTAGTATGTGCGTAACATGCATCGGACAAGCAAGGGAGTTGTATGTAAGGTTGGTAATGATTCCTTCTTTATCTTTGTGAATGATATTCCATTTTGCAGACAAAATAAAAAAGCAGCAAACGGTGGGTTCACTGCTCAAGTGCCATAGTCTGTAGATCATCGAAATTTAATTCGACTGTCTCTGTAAGTACATCTGCATAGCTGTAAGATACACGTTCAAAAGCATTTTCTTCTTGATCAAGTTCTACAATGAAAACAGCAGGATATGTTTCTGCCAATACACCGGATCGCTCAATAGTTTTACGGCGTCCGCCGTTTGCTTTCAATGTTAGACGTTTACCAATTTGCCCTTCAAGGGATTGCTTAATTTCTACTAACGTTTTAGCCACTGCACTCCACCTCACTGTAAATTAGTGTATCACGATTCTGGGACAAAGTCAAATAAAATTATTAATTATACCAACTGCGCATTCACAATGCAACAGAATGATATAAATAATCGGTCCTGGTTAGCTTATCCATTTCAAGGAAAACTATGTAACCTTTTTTTATTTTGTTCTTATCCACGTACATACACCCTTTTTTACTAAAGCTCCCTATTCTTGAAGACCCAGTTTCGAGATGTTTGTGTGGTTCTAGGGGCTCCGGGAAAAGGTTCGCTTTCCATGGGCGGGCGGTGAGCCTCCTCAGGCTACGCCTTCCGGAGTCTCACCTGTCCCACACGTCCCATAGGAGTCTCACCGTTTCCCTCCGCCCCTTTACTATATATAAGTGTCTCGAAACTACTTCTGGAATAAGCAGCTTTCCAGCTTGATGGAAATGTGAGCGTTATACCTCCCTCCCTTGTGAATTTGGATTCTGAAAGCTTGGTAGAGAAGGTTTTATGTCTTCTGAAGCGGTTTATATGATCCACTATCGTTATTGATAAAAGCTGATCTTTTAGAAGTGGTTTCGAGAGACTAATTAGGCAAAGGGGCGGAGGGGAATGGGGAGACTCCTGCGGGAAAAAAGTGCTTGGTGAGACCCCACAGGACGCAGTCCGAGGAGGCTCACCGCGCTCCCGCGGAAAGCGAGTCATTCCCCGCAGCCCCCATCCACTCAACAAAATTCTCGAAATCAAGTCTTCCACAATCCTGCCATTTAGTTGAAGATGGATATAAACAAAGCCGTCATGGGGAAATGACGGCTTTGTTTTATGGTTCTTTTATTTCTTCTGTTTGATTTTCCGTGTAAGGCATGCCGATGCGGAGCAATCCTTTTGTTTCAATTCCACCAAGGCCGTCTTCCCCGCTCACGGTATTGCGGATGACTTCCCATATGTTGATGTGGTCCATAAACGAAGTGTACGCCACCCGTGCTGCGACGTAGACAGGGTCGATGGCGTGGATGTTCACTCGTGCCGGGGAACTTGCGAAGTTCGCACCTGCCCTGATGATGGATTCAAAATGGGATTGGCAGGCACCGGCAAAAACGACCATTTGATCGAAGTTTGGATATACTCTTCTTATATTCCTGACCGCTTCTACAAAGTACTTGGAATGACGATAAGACTCTAACTCCCTCACTGTTCCTTTCGCTTTGGAGTAAGAGTCGTGTCCCGTTAAAACGACAATTTCCGGATGCACTTTTTCTATTAGAGACAGGACTTGGTTCGGCATTTCTTTTTCATGAAGGTATTGTCCATGAACTTGCAGACCAAGTTGTTCATATAAAGCAATGCACTTCTTCAAAAACAATGGATCTCCATCTATATGAAGAATACGGGGCGGAATTTGAAAGTAATTGGTTTCTTTACTATTTGCATACCCGCTTCCCGCTTCTGCTTCCCTTTTTTCTTTGAGCAGCCTGTAGTCCTGTCGAAACAAACGGTAGGAGTAGGCTTCTTTCTCATCGACTTCACTTTTTCTACGGTGATACTCAGCTCCGGTTACTTTTTCAAGATCATCGAGAGGGGCGTCGGCCTCGAGTCGTACGTGCTCGCCCATCAATTTTAAGAGCGGTCCCTTCTCAGTCTTCACTCGAAAAATGATGTCGTGCTGATAGGATTTCCGTGTTACAAGGTCTCCACTTGATATCATCACTTCCCCACCTCACTCTATACACTACTGTAGTGTATGTGTGAACATGGGCATTGTGTCTATTTGATACTACTTATATAAAACGTTGGCTAAGTCGGCGAATTCCTGCATTGATAAAGATTCTCCTCTTCTTGAAGGATCAATGTTGACCTTTTCCAAAAGGCTTCTAAGCTCTTCTTTATCCATTTTCCCTTTAAAATGACGGGCTAAATTGTTCATTAACGTTTTTCTTCGCTGACCAAACGTCGCTTTTACGACGTCGAAGAAGAATGCTTCATCCTCAACCTCAACAGGTGGTTTCTCCCTCATTTCTAGATGTAAAACGGAAGAATCGACATTCGGCTGGGGCATGAACACGGTCTTAGGTACATTCAAAACGACACTTGCATCTGTATAGTACTGGACGGCAATGGAAAGAGAACCATAACTTTTCGTGTTCGGTTCAGCAGCCATACGATCGGCTACTTCTTTCTGGATCATGACTGTTATACTGTCGATGGGCAACCGATCCATCAGGAGTTTCATCAAAATAGGGGTCGTAATATAATAAGGAAGGTTAGCTACTACACGAACCGGTTGACCAGGCTTAAAATGGTCAGCGATCACACGGGCGACATCTGCTTTGAGAATATCCTGGTTGATGACTTCGACGTTGTTGTAGGCCTCAAGGGTTTCCTCCAAAATCGGAAGAAGACGCTGGTCGATTTCAAAGGCAACCACCCGGTCCGCATGCTGAGCCAATTGTTCAGTCAATGCCCCGATCCCCGGTCCGATCTCTATCGCACTTGCTGAGTGGTCGATTCCTGCCTCTGCTATAATATTTTTCAAAATGTTAACATCAATTAAGAAATTCTGCCCCAAACTTTTCTTGAATGAAAACCCGTAAGTTTGCAGAATTTCCTTTGTTCTAGTCGGTGTAGCTACTGCTTTACTGTTCATCTCTTTCCTCCTGTATAATCTGATCCATCACTTCTTTTAGTTGGTGGGACGAAATGTGGAACATATTCAATCGTTTCAACAACTGTTTTCCGTTCGTCTTCCCTATTCTAAGGGCAATTCCCAATTTTTCACGGCGCTTGGAAGCTTTCGGTCCACCGATGAGTCCAAAGTTGACGAGATCAGCTTTTTCGATTTCACCTTCTTGGATATCCACGAGTTCATAAACTGCAGATAATGCTTCCTGGATGTCGGCAACCGAAGCATGCTCAATTCCAATCCCCTTGTCATGTTTGGCACGAGCCCGATGTTTTGGTAAAAAGGCATGTTTACACCCTGGTACATGTTCACTCACGATATGCCTGATCCGTTCACCTGGGTAGTCAGGATCTGTAAAAATAATGACCCCTCTTTTATCCTGGGCATGTTTAATTTGCTCAAGAACGATCTCATCAATAGCCGATCCATTCGTTTCAATGGTATCTGCATCTACGGCTGATTTAATTCGTGCGGTATCATCTTTCCCTTCCACGACAATCACTTCTTTAATTTTCACGTACTTTCCTCCTGTTGCATTCCCTTCATCATCTTTCCATAGCATACCATGAGTCTATACACGGAAAAAAGCAGAGGAACAATTCCTCTGCTGTCTCCATTAATCCAATATTTTAACTTTTACATTACGAGTCCCGAATTTAAGAGCTTCGCTTCTAGATGGAACAAAGAGATCGATGCGGTTTCCATTAATGGCACCGCCTGTGTCTCCTGCAATGGCATAGCCATATCCTTCAACCCAAACACGACTCCCGAGCGGAATGACGTTCGGGTCAACGGCTACGACCTTTTTGTTAGGATTCGCTTTCAAGTTGATGCCTGTAGCCGTAATACCAGAACAACCTGTGCAGTTTGCGGTATAAGCGGTGGCATGCATATATAACGTTTTCGCTCCACTTGTATCGTTTCGTGACACGGTTGTAGAAGTTTGGCTGGAAGAAGAACGGGAAGAGCTGGACGAGCCTGAAGCAGCAGCCGTCGCTTTTTTCTCTACTTTCGTTCCAAGAGCAACCACTTTTGTTTGGCTCTCTTTTTCCACCGTTTCTTTGACTAGTTCACGGCTTGCTTCTTCACCGTTTTTCAAGATCACTTCATATTCCTTAGTGATTAAGCCTTTTTCACCACTGGAAACGACTTTCTTTTCTCCTTTTGGAAGAGAACCGTCTTTCTTCGTTTCCACTGTGAAGTCCACTTCCTCTTCTACGATGTCAGTTACTTTTTCAACTCTCGTAATCGCGACTTTTTCATTTGAGGAAAGTTCTTCTTCTTCACTGAGGTTCAATTCATCCAATTCTTCCAGGATGATTCCCTCTTTTTGAAGCAATTCGTCGACCGTGGATGCGGTCGTCCAAACGTTTCTGGATTCTCCTCCGTCATCAACGGTCACTTGGAAGGCTTGTTGGACATTGATGTCCATGCCTTCTTCGATTAGAGCATCAGGATCATGGGAAACTTCATCCCGTTCTTTGAACTCAAGTCCCTCCTGCTCAAAGAATTCCTCCACCGTTGAGGCTGTTGTAAAGTATTCTTCTGTATGGGTACGATCGATGGCTAGTTTGATAGACTTAGATGCTATGTACGTGACATCCATTCCATATTCAACCGGATCGGATAAGTTATGTGATAATTCATCATGTTGTTGGACAGTAACATCGAGCTCTGATAATAATTCGTCGATTGTATCAGCATGGGTGCGTATAAGTTCTTTTTGCCCATTTTGTGTCACTTGAACAGAAGCTTTCGTCGCTTCATATGAAACGGTTACTAAAAAGGCGATGCATAGGACGGCAATCACAGTTGCCCATACCATCATGTGACTAATGGCTGATTTTAACAGGTTTCCTATTTTCATCCTTTGGCCTCCTTTCTAAAGCACGCGTTTTATTGTAGTCAAGCGACAATGTCATGTCAAATGGTGCCCCTTTACGTAAAAAAAGAGGAGCCAGCATGACCATCACTGACTCCTCTATTATGCTATTTTACCTAGACGATTAACATAACAAACATGTTACAGTTCCCATACAATTCGGTCACTTTTGTAACATATTCTCCAAAATCTTCATGACTTCGACTGGATTCCAAAAAATTCGAGGGCATTCGAGGTCGTCCTTTCGCTGACCTCTTCATAGGAAATCCCCTTCAATTCAGCGATTTGTTCTGCTACAAGCTTCACGTATGCGGGTTCATTGCGTTTCCCGCGATTCGGATGTGGTGCAAGGAACGGACAGTCCGTTTCGACTAACAAATGGTCAAGGTCCACCGCTTTTGCCACTTCTTTAGGTAATTTTGCATTTTTAAACGTGACAGGACCTCCCAAGGAAATCATAAAGTTCATGTCCATGCATTCTTTCGCTGTTTCGACCGGTCCACTATAGCAATGCATAATGCCTCCGACTTCTGCCGCATTCTCTTCCTTCAGGATTTCAACGATATCATCGGTCGCTTCACGATTGTGGATGATGACCGGCATCTTCACTTTCTTGGCCAGGCGGATTTGTTTACGGAATACCTCTTTTTGTACGTCTTCCGGTGATTTATCCCAATGATAATCCAGTCCCATTTCACCAATGGCGACGACTTTAGGATGCTGAGATAATTCCTCAATCCATTGAAGGTCCTCATCCGTCATATCAATGGCATCAACCGGGTGCCAGCCGACAGCGGCATAAATATTTTCATACCGCTCTGCGATCTCCATCGCTTTCGGGATGGTTATCCTATCAAATCCCACCACCGTCATATACTGGACACCAGCTTCTTGAGCTCTTTCAATTGTTTCTTCCAAGTCCTCCTCGAACTGATCTGCGTTCAAGTGAACGTGCGTATCAAACAACATTCATTCTCCCACCTTCATCTCATAATCTTCATGTAAAAAAGGGAAAGCACTATGGAGAGCTTTCCCTTTTTATTGGTCTGTTATTTCACTTTGGTTCCATTCTTCAGGGTCTGGTCTACAGATGCTAAAGAAAGGCCGTTGTCATCTTCACCAGCAAGAATCATCCCTTCAGACAATTCCCCGCGGAGTTTTACAGGCTTCAAGTTGGCTACACAAATGACTTTCCTTCCGACTAAATCTTCCGGAGTGTAGTGTTGAGCAATGCCTGATACGACTTGACGCTGCTCATATCCAAGATCCAATTGGATTTTCAAAAGCTTGTCTGCTTTTTTCACCTGTTCAACTTTCATGACTTCAGCGACACGGAAATCAAGCTTCATGAAATCGTCAATCGTTACTTCTTCCGCTTGATCTTTTTTCTCCTCTTTCTTTTCTTCTTTTTGAGGAGCGGATTGCTTCATCATGTCTTTGATGATTTGAGTCTCTTCCTCTGCATCAAGACGCGGGAAGATCGGCTGATCTTTTTGTACTTTCGTCCCAGCTGGAAGGACTCCAAATTCACTTAGGCTCTCCCATGCTTTATGCTCGTCTGCTGTTACTCCGAGCTGTTGGAAGATGCGCTCTGGCGTCTGCGTCAAGAACGGCTGCAGCATAATGGCGATTTGACGAAGAGATTCAGCCAAGTGGGCCATCACGTTACCCAGACGTTCTTTCTGGCTGTCATCTTTAGCCAGTACCCAAGGCTGAGTTTCATCGATATATTTATTCGTACGGCTGACGAATTTCCAAAGATCAGCTAGAGCCACGGAAAACTCCATGTTCTCCAAAGAATCTTCGACCGATACTTTCGTTTCCTGGGCAAGTTTTTCAAGACTCTCGTCGAATTCATCTTCCCCTAGTTTCACCGCTGGAATGTCACCTTCGAAATATTTGCTGATCATTGCGACCGTACGGTTCAACAGGTTGCCGAGGTCATTCGCAAGATCATAATTGGTGCGCTCCACGAATGCTTCTGGTGTAAAGACTCCGTCAGAACCGAACGGTACTTCACGAAGCAGGTAATAGCGAAGAGCATCCAGACCATAACGATCGCTCAATTGAACGGGATCCACGACATTGCCTTTGGATTTAGACATTTTTCCGTCTTTCATTAAAATCCACCCGTGGGCGAATACCTGCTTCGGCAAAGGGAGATCCAGAGCCATCAGCATGATCGGCCAATAGATCGTATGGAAACGGACAATTTCTTTCCCGACTAGCTGGACATCTGCAGGCCAATATTTTTGGTACTTGGAATCATCATCACTTCCGTAGCCAAGTGCTGAAATATAGTTACTCAACGCATCAATCCATACGTAAATGACGTGTTTCTTATTGCCAGGCACGCCAATTCCCCAATCGAACGTCGTCCTGGAAACAGCTAAATCTTCAAGGCCGGGTTTGATGAAGTTGTTGATCATTTCATTCTTACGGCTCTCCGGCTGGATGAATGTCGGGTTCTTTTCGTAGAAATCAAGCAATTGATCGACATAGTTGCTCATCTTGAAAAAGTAGGATTCTTCTTTTACTTTTTCTACTTCACCGCCACAATCCGGGCAGCGGCCGTCTTCAAGCTGACGTTCTGTGAAAAAGGATTCACATGGAGTACAATACCAACCTTCGTACTCATCCAAATAAATGTCACCTTTTTTCATTAAGTAATCAAAAATCTTCTCGACCACAACTTTGTGTCGATCCTGCGTCGTACGAATGAAATCATCATAGGAAATATCAAGTTTATCCCACAATTGCTTAATTCCGCTCACAATATCATCAACGTAAGCTTGTGGAGAGACTCCTTTTTCTTCTGCTTTTCGCTGGATCTTCTGTCCATGTTCATCCGTTCCGGTCAAATACATGACATCGTATCCCCGTAAACGTTTGTAGCGTGCCATTGCATCACCCGCTACGGTCGTATAAGCATGTCCAATATGCAAATTACCACTAGGGTAATAAATAGGCGTCGTTATATAAAACGTCTTGTTTTCCTCAGGCATCCTGTTCCCTCCTAAAAAATCTTCTTACCATAAGTCAAAAAAGGTCATGGTATCATTCTATCGATTTATCTTCTTTATTTCCATTCCTAACATTAAAATATACCGAATTTTACTTAAAACTGTCAAAACAACCAAACATTATAATTTCACATCTGTAAATACTTTGGTAAAATAAAATGTATATAGACAGGTTGGATAAACCAACCAGTTATGGGATGAAAGGGATGGGTGGATGTGAAAAAAGGCCTGATTGAAACCCTTCACTCACCCATTTTCAATACCTGCACCAGTATGTTGATTTGGAAAATCTTATCCCTTTTTAAGTAATTGACACGTCTGGGAATGGTTGGTACTATATTGTCGAGACATATGTCGAAACATGACAGCAAAACTTTTGATTGAGGGGAGACAGAAAAATGAAATCTACAGGTATCGTACGTAAAGTCGACGAGCTCGGTCGGGTGGTTATTCCGATTGAACTACGTCGTACACTAGGAATTAACGAAAAGGACGCGTTGGAGATTTATGTGGACGATGACCGCATCGTTCTAAAAAAGTATAAGCCCAACATGACTTGTCACGTCACAGGGGAAGTTTCAGATGAAAATATGAAACTGGCAAATGGCAATCTAGTCCTGAGCAAAGAAGGCGCACAAATGCTCCTTTCAGAACTACAAGACAACCTAAAATAAATGAGAATTAGAGATAAATAAAAAAGAGACGATTGACTGGTAACAGAGAGAAAAAAGACATATGTTAAATACCCCCTTACTGCTTACAGGCCTTGCAGTAAGGGGGTTTTTTAATGCTTTCTTTATTTTTCTTCCACATGATAGGCCTGATAGACCTCCCGTTTGGGAAGTTTACGGTCTAATGAGGTTTGCTTAATTGCCTCTTTATTTTTCATTCCATCACTTTCGATGTAGTGCTGAACGTGATCCACAACAGATAGGTTGACCCACCACTGGCTAGCCTCCGTCTCCACATCGTCCGCTCCTTCAATCACTACACAAAACTCCCCGCGGACGTGTTCAGAATGAGACCAATCCACTAATTCCCTCAACTCCCCACGCACATACTCTTCATATCGTTTCGTGAGTTCCCTGACTAAGGAGGCTTTGCGATCCCCGAGCACTTCATAAACGTGGCTCAACATCTCTTTTAATCGGTGGGGAGATTCGTAAAAGATCAAAGTGGCTTGAATCGATTGGAGTTGCTCTAAAACGGTGGCGCGATCTTTCTTTTTCCGAGGCAGAAACCCATAAAAGTAAAACGCTTCTGTTGAAAGTCCTGACCCTGCAAGGGCAGGCAGTGCTGCATTCGCTCCTGGTAAAACGACAACGGGAACATCGGCTTCCACCGCCCTTTGGACAAGGTCTGTTCCCGGATCTGATATTCCCGGCATGCCGGCATCACTGACAATAGCAATATTCTGACCATCGCGGAGCCTTTCAATCAACTCCGGCCCTTTGGTATGTTTGTTATGTTCATGGTAACTCACAAGTGTCGTAGAAATTTCGAAGTGATTGAGCAATTTTCTAGAATTCCTCGTATCCTCTGCACCAATCATATCCACTTCTTTCAAAGTATGGACGGCACGGTAGGTCATATCTTCTAAATTACCGATTGGAGTGGGAACAATGTAAAGCGTCCCATGGTCATGATCTATGAAACTTTTTTGTACGTTCATCCATGCTCACCCTTTCTTTGCTCAATCCAGTATTCTTTTTCTTTTTTCGTCATCCGTTTCAATCGGTATTCCTGTTTTAAGGCTTCTGACTTCGTTTCATACACTTCGTAAGCTTCCAGTACAAGCGGCCCTCTACCTCTCGTGTACTTAGCCCCTTTGCCACTCTGATGCTTTTCTAACCTGGATTCAATATTGTTGGTGTATCCGGTATAAAGGGTCCCATCATTACATTTGAGCATATAGACGAAATGACTATTCTCCATAAAGAATTTCCCTTAGTTCTTGAGTGTATTCGTCGTCATTCGTAAGAGCGTAAAGCGGAGGAAGAATTTTTAATCCAGGCTTTCCATCTCTCACTCCCTCAATCAGAAGAATATTCGCCTCTTTTCCTTCTTTCGGATAGACGAGTCGCATCCGTTTCGGTTCCAACTTATACTTCTTGAATAATTGAATGATTTCAACCATCCGCTCAGGACGATGAACCATAGAAACCTTCCCTCCGGATTTCGCAAGTCGACTGCATGATTCGACCACATCTTCTAAACTGCAATGGATTTCATGTCTTGCAATAGCCAGATGCTCATTTAAGTTCTGTTCATCTGCTTTCGGGGTAGGAAAATATGGAGGGTTGCATGTGACAAGATCAAACTTGTTATTGCCGTAATGACCGGGCATATCCTTCAAATCTCCATGGATCATGTCGAGTTGACCTCCAAGGTCATTCAACTCAATGTTACGGAGGGCCATATCATAAAGCCGTTCCTGAATTTCCACCCCGGTAATCGGAACGTTGGACCGTGTCGAAAGAAAGAGGGGGACGACCCCATTCCCCGTACATAAATCCAGGATTTTTCCGCGCGTTTTTGGTACATAAGTAAAATCAGCGAGTAACACAGCATCCAATGAAAATGCGAATACGCTCGGGCTTTGAATAATGCGCATGTTTTCCTTCGCTAATAAAAAATCAATTCGTTCATCGCCATATAATTGAACCATTTCTGCTTTCCTTTCTTTTTTCACTCTATTTTCTATGATCTATCACTTTGACACTCAGTTTCGAGACTATCGTGTGAGTTTATGGTGGCTGTGAAACGGTATCTCGATTACCACTCTTAAACAACCCTGCCATGATATAAAGAGAGCCCTTCCTCGGACGAGCAAGGAAAGGCTTGGACCTGGAATTATTTCTTTTTGTTCAAGAAAGATAAACAAAACAGGCAATCTTCGTCTCTCGGGCTGCCAAAATGAAGATTACAAATATGAAAGCCTTCTTCGTACAGTCTCGCGAGGTTATCATAACCTTCACCGACAACTGCGCCCTTGTCCTGTTTGGAGCCTGAAGAGGACTCCTCCTTTTCATTTTCTTTCTCTAATCGTTGTCGCAAGTGATGATTTTCAAGCGATAAATGCTGGTTTTCTTCTAAAAGATAAGCCAGCTGTTTTTTTAAATCGCCGAGCTGTTCATAGAGCTCACCGATTTGACTTTCAAAATGGGATACTTGTTCAAATATGGCTTTCTTCTTCACGCTCGACTCCACCCTTTATTCTGAGGCTTCGGTTTGAAGAACTCCTTCATCGATCAGCTCTTGCAGAGAGTATTCAAGGACACGCTCTTTGTCGCGGAATTCAATCTGCACCATACGTTCGAGCATATTAAGTCCAACGACTTTTCCTTTACCGAAGGATGTCGCAATGCTTTCACCGAGGTCAGGAAGCTCTTTCTTCGCATATTCATAATCATCATTTTCATACTTGAGACAACACATCAAGCGGCCACATAGTCCAGAAATTTTCGCTGGGTTCAGCGATAAGTTCTGATCCTTGGCCATTTTTATAGAAACAGGTTCGAAATCACCTAAAAACGTTGAGCAACAAAGCATCCGTCCACATGGACCGATTCCTCCGAGCATTTTCGCTTCATCTCTGACACCAATCTGGCGCAGTTCGATCCTCGTCTTGAATACAGACGCAAGATCCTTGACTAATGTACGGAAGTCCACACGGCCATCAGCCGTAAAGTAAAAGATGACTTTATTACGATCAAACGTGTATTCGACATCCACAAGATTCATGTCCAATTTATGTTCACGGATTTTCTTTTCGCAAACCCGGTAAGCTTCTGCGGCGTTGTCTTTGTTTTCATCCACCGTTACTTTATCTTTATCATCTGCCATACGAATGACTTTTTTAAGAGGTAAAACAACGTCTTCTTCATCTATGGATTTATTAGCAATGACAACTTTTCCGAATTCGATCCCGCGTACGGTTTCGACGATGACATAATCATCTGTCGTCATCCGCAATTCCCCCGGATCGAAATAATATACCTTACCCGCCTGCTTAAATCGGACACCTACAACTTCGATCATTCGATCATCACCTCTGTAGTTGAAGGGTAAGTTGTTCCATCACTAAATTAGGATGGACATTTTGATTTATCTTTCGCTTCGCCTCAAGAATATTTGTTAAGCTTCGCGCTGCTGACTGACGTGACCATCGCATCGCTGCCTGGTTCAATTTTTCTCTCTCTGTCGTAAAAATAATTGATTCTTCCCGGTCCAAAAGTTGGTTAATCACATCTTGGAACCAAAGCATCAATACATCCAGACCACGCTGCATCTGCGTTCGCTCCTTGAAATGAGGCATCCACTGATGATTGATAAACAAAAGTCCTTCATTTGGTTTATTTTGAAGCACTTCAATTAATTGTATCACTAATTTTCGCACATTCGCAAACCACTCATCTTCATTCATCTCAAGGGCTTCTGTCAAGTTATTCGTTAGGGAAGAAAGCAGTCTCGCATTTGATTCAGAAACCCCTTCCTGGACCAGTTTCTCCTGGATACGAAATGGATTCAGAGGCTGGAAGGCGAGCAGTTGACAGCGGGACCTGATGGTATCCAGAATGGTCGATCCGCTCTCTGTCAGCAGCATGGCTGTCGTCTGCTGACTCGGTTCCTCTAAGAATTTCAATAACCGGTTTGAAGCGTTGACCGTCATTTTTTCTGCATCGACGATGATGTAGACTTTTCGGTTTGACTCCAGACCCGTGTAGGTAAATTCTTTTTGCAAATGAAGGATTTGTTCTTTTTTTATGGATTGTCCCTCAGGCTCAATCCAGTGCAAGTCTGGATGGTTTCCTGAATCAATTCTGTGGCAGTCCCGACAACTCTGGCAAGGTTCAGCCCCTTCTCTGCTTTTACAAAAAATGCTTTTCGCAAAAAGGATGCTCATCTCCCGTTTACCGGTGCCTCGATCGCCTTGGAACAAATAGGCGTGTGAAATCCGATCCTTTTTGAAACTGTTGACCAGCATTTGCGCAGCTAGAGGCTGTATGTCTTTCATTTGTGTCCAAGTCTGCATACTACTTCCGTCCTTACGTATATAAATTAATGAGCAAACCTTTGATTTCACCGATCAGCCCTAGAAGGTCAACGGTTCGTTTTTCTTGATCCATAACCGCCTCTGTCAATTCAGACAGCTTCTCATCGACAGATTCTACAATGGTCAACTTGCGGGTCTGTCCCTGTGCATTCCAACTATGAGAATGCTTCAGGTTCATCCCATATTGAACGGATTCTTTCATGAAGTCTTTGATCAGACGCTTATATTTAGCCAAGTCACGGAAGGACCGAGCCCTAGCCACCCGTTCCCCCTGTGCTGTGATACTATTCAAGAGTCGATTCAATTGGGCTTCTTGAAGCTGTCGTGATTGAGACTGAACCATAGCATCAAAACCAGGCTTCCCGTTCAACTGATGAGAGGATTGTTTTTTTGCCGCATCCATCTGTGTCCGTATTTCTTGATTGATCTTCATACTTGTACCCCTTCTAAGTTAAAACTGAAAAAAGGAATCGACCGGCAAAATGAATACAGTGGCTCCTCCTACCTCAACCTTCACTGGTTTTGGAATATAAGAATCCGCATTCCCACCCATCGGTGAGATGGGAGCAACCATCTGTTCACGCTGACTGCAATTATCTTTAATAATATCTAAAGCATCATCCACTTCGTCATCCTCACAACCAATCATGAAGGTTGTGTTGCCTTCGCGTAGGAATCCACCTGTCGTTGATAGTTTAGTCGTTTTGAAATCATTCTCGGCTAAGGCATCCGTCAAGCGATTGCTGTCTTTATCCTGAACGACTGCAATAATCATCTTCATGCCAGCATACCCTCCTGTTGGGTGTTTTCTCCTATTATAACAAATGCCTGGAAATTATGATGACAAGTGACTGCTTAATACTTGGTAGGCATCTTTTTTCACGGACTCAAATTCCTGATCGGCATCGATCACCTTGATCCGGTCCTTATTTTCAACAGCCAACTGATGATAGGCATCATAAACCTTTTCATGAAAATCAATATGTTCAAGGTCAAGACGATTCTTCTCTCTTCCTTGGTTCTCAGCGATCCTCTCCAAACCACGCTCTGGCTTGATATCAAACAATAATGTCAAATCCGGCATGTGGTCATCAATCGCAAATTCATTGATTTTAAGCACTTCCTCCAAGCCAAGGCCTCGAGCCGCTCCCTGATAAGCAAGACTAGAATCTACAAAACGGTCACAAAGGACAATTTTGCCTTCGTTTAATGCGGGGATGACTTTTTCCACGAGATGCTGCCTGCGTGCAGCTGCATAAAGCAGAGCTTCTGTACGTCCATCCATTTCTGTATGAGAAGGATCAAGGATCACTTCTCTTACCTTTTCCGCAATACGAATCCCCCCAGGCTCTCTCGTTTCAAGCACTGGATAGCCTTGTTTCGTCAATTCTTTTCCGATCTCACGCAGGATGGAAGATTTACCGGCTCCATCGCCGCCTTCGAAAGTTACAAACAAACCTCTCACATCTATTCTCCTTTAAAAACAAGAACCCCTTGTTCCATACCTGTATTTTGAAAACGTGCACCCTGACTCAACAAAGCATGCACATAATTGATGTTTCGATCATTCAACCGCTCTCCTTTCATGACTAAAGGGATGCCTGGTGGATAAGGGATGAGTGCTTCTGCTGCCACACACCCTCGAGCATCTTGCCAGTCCACTCTCACCACGTCCATTTCTTGCATGAGCGAATAGCTGTACTCCAGCTTTTGAATCGCTGGAAATTGAATCTGATCCTCTATTATTGTAGCACGGTTCGGGACCTTTTTTAATTGGGAATCCAAGGTGTTCAGCCGGTCTTCCAAATCCAGCAGATCTACACTCGGGGCGAGTCCTAACACGAGTAAAACTTGATTTGTCGTCGCAAGTTCCGGTACAATCCCTGCTGCGTCCAAAGCTTCCGCTACTTCAAACCCTGTTCCGATTTTAATCTGCAGGGTAAGCTTCAACGGGTCATCCGTGGTTCTCACATCCCAATAGCTATACGCCTTAAACAAGGCCTTTACTTGTTCTAAGAAAGTAAGCAAGTCCTTCTGATCAGCAGGCTGCCAAGAAGCTAAATAAGCCCTCGCCACATCTAAACTTGCCATCAGTGGATAGGAGGGACTGCTCGACTGCAGCATTTGCAAGTAATGACGGATGCGATTCCCATCGATCCGGTCTCCTTGTACGTGTAGGAACGAGGCCATAGTCATTGCAGGGGCCATTTTGTGCGCAGACTGAGCCACAACATCTGCACCTGCAGATAGAGCCGTCTTTGGGAAGGGAGTCCCTAGATGAAAATGGACCCCGTGGGCTTCATCAACCAGTAAGGGGATACACGAATGATGGACGACTTCTGCGATTTTCTCCAAGTCATACGTCCGCCCAAAGTAATCTGGATACGTCAAAAACACGGCTTTACTATCAGGATAATCCATCAATGCTTGCTTGACGTCCTCTGCAGCAACGAGACTGTGTCGTCCTGTTTCCCGTTCATACCTGGGAGAAATAAATATAGGAGATGCACCGGAGAGTTCGAGAGCATTCAGTACGGACTTATGACAATTTCTCTGTACAATAATCTCATCCCCTGGTCGGCAAACAGATAAAATCATGGCCATATTTCCAATCGTTGTACCATTGATCAGAAAAAAAGTTTGATTACTATGAAAAAAATTACTCGCTAACTGCTGAGCTTCTTGAATGACACCTTCTGGGGCATGCAAATCGTCCATACCCTCCACTTCTGTCGCATCCAACTGTAAGATCGATTGAAAATTATCAAGGGCCTTCTTATCAAACACTTTTCCATACTTATGGCCAGGTACATGGAAAGATAAAGGATTTCGTTCTATATTCCGTTTAAGCGCTTCGTATAGCGGCATATATGTAGTATTCATATCAATCACCTTCTTCCATGTTCAAGCTTACATAAATAGCCTCAGACAAGCAATACACCATTCAGTGTTGAAGAAATGCAAGGGTGTTAACGGCTAGACACCCTTGCATCCACTTTCTACAAAGACACATGGTTAATAGCGCGGATGCCTAAGCGCTGAAAACAAGTGTGATTTTTTTCTATACCTGATGGAGAACATAAAAACATCCACCCTTGTGATCAGGATGGATGTGTATTCTTCTTCATAGCTGCTACGCTCGTTTATATTAAGAGGGAATCATCGAACGATGGGCTTTTGCCATACGTTTTACAAAATAATCATATTTCGGGTCATCGGCAGGGGTATCAATCATTTCTTCTTCACAATCTTCACAAATAAAAACCCTTAATAGATAAATTCCCTTTTCTGTCTCTTTTTCGCATATACTGCATTGATCTTTACGGCTCACTCGCTCTCCTCCTCTCCTTCATCACTATTTCTTTACTTTTAGTATCTCCGAATCTATCAACCTTATACGTCAATATGAAAAAGAATAGTATTTATATAATCAAAGAGGAAGAATGAGATAAAACAGAAAGCACAAAAAACCTCCAGGAATAATCCTGAAGGTTTTCTAATTGACGTGGCGGCGTCCTACTCTCACGGGGGTAAACCCGACTACCATCGGCGCTGAAGAGCTTAACTGCTGTGTTCGGCATGGGAACAGGTGTGACCTCTTCGCCTTCACCACCACATCAATATAAAGTTTGAGGTAAACCCTCAAAACTGGATAAGGAAACATCTTTTTTGAAAAAGAAATGCTTTTCACGACTGATTGAAATCAGATAGATAAGTCATCGATCCATTAGTATCCGTCAGCTCCACGTGTCACCACGCTTCCACCTCGGACCTATCAACCTCATCGTCTCTGAGGGATCTTATTACCTTATAGGTAAGGGAAATCTCATCTCAAGGGGGGCTTCATGCTTAGATGCTTTCAGCACTTATCCCGACCACACGTAGCTACCCAGCGATGCTCCTGGCGGAACAACTGGTACACCAGCGGTGTGTCCATCCCGGTCCTCTCGTACTAAGGACAGCTCCTTTCAAATTTCCAACGCCCACGACGGATAGGGACCGAACTGTCTCACGACGTTCTGAACCCAGCTCGCGTACCGCTTTAATGGGCGAACAGCCCAACCCTTGGGACCGACTACAGCCCCAGGATGCGATGAGCCGACATCGAGGTGCCAAACCTCCCCGTCGATGTGGACTCTTGGGGGAGATAAGCCTGTTATCCCCGGGGTAGCTTTTATCCGTTGAGCGACGGCCCTTCCATGCGGAACCGCCGGATCACTAAGCCCGACTTTCGTCCCTGCTCGACTTGTAGGTCTCGCAGTCAAGCTCCCTTGTGCCTTTACACTCTGCGAATGATTTCCAACCATTCTGAGGGAACCTTTGGGCGCCTCCGTTACCTTTTGGGAGGCGACCGCCCCAGTCAAACTGCCCACCTGACACTGTCTCCGGACCGGATCACGGTCCTGGGTTAGAATGTCCGTACAGCCAGGGTAGTATCCCACCAGCGCCTCCACCGAAGCTAGCGCTCCGGCTTCCAAGGCTCCTACCTATCCTGTACAAGCTGTACCAACATTCAATATCAGGCTACAGTAAAGCTCCACGGGGTCTTTCCGTCCTGTCGCGGGTAATGTGCATCTTCACACATAGTATAATTTCACCGGGTCTCTCGTTGAGACAGTGCCCAAGTCGTTGCACCTTTCGTGCGGGTCGGAACTTACCCGACAAGGAATTTCGCTACCTTAGGACCGTTATAGTTACGGCCGCCGTTTACTGGGGCTTCGGTTCAACGCTTCGCATAAGCTAACGCATCCCCTTAACCTTCCAGCACCGGGCAGGTGTCAGCCCCTATACTTCGCCTTACGGCTTCGCAGAGACCTGTGTTTTTGGTAAACAGTCGCTTGGGCCTTTTCACTGCGGCTCCTCGGCAGAGGAGCACCCCTTCTCCCGAAGTTACGGGGTCATTTTGCCGAGTTCCTTAACGAGAGTTCTCCCGCTCACCTTAGGATCCTCTCCTCGCCTACCTGTGTCGGTTTGCGGTACGGGCACCTCTTTCCTCACTAGAGGATTTTCTTGGCAGTGTGAACTCAGGAGCTTCGGTACTATATTTCCCTCCCCATCACAGCTTGACGTTGCCGGACGGATTTGCCTATCCGACCGTCTCACTGCTTGGACGCGCACATCCAGTGGCGCGCTCTCCTTATCCTCCTGCGTCCCCCCGTCGTTCAAACGGAAAGGAGGTGGTACAGGAATATCAACCTGTTGTCCATCGCCTACGCCTTTCGGCCTCGGCTTAGGTCCCGACTAACCCTGAGAGGACGAGCCTTCCTCAGGAAACCTTAGGCATTCGGTGAAAGAGATTCTCACTCTTTTTTCGCTACTCATACCGGCATTCTCACTTCTAAGCGCTCCACCAGTCCTTACGGTCTGACTTCACGGCCCTTAGAACGCTCTCCTACCACTGATCATAAGATCAATCCGCAGCTTCGGTGGTGTGTTTAGCCCCGGTACATTTTCGGCGCAGAGTCACTCGACCAGTGAGCTATTACGCACTCTTTGAATGATGGCTGCTTCTAAGCCAACATCCTGGTTGTCTAAGCAACTCCACATCCTTTTCCACTTAACACACACTTTGGGACCTTAGCTGGCGGTCTGGGCTGTTTCCCTCTCGACCATGAACCTTATCACCCACGGTCTGACTCCCAGAACAAAGTCTATGGCATTCGGAGTTTGACTGAATTCGGTAACCCGATAGGGGCCCCTCGTCCAATCAGTGCTCTACCTCCATGACTTTCTATTCTGAGGCTAGCCCTAAAGCTATTTCGGAGAGAACCAGCTATCTCCGTGTTCGATTGGCATTTCACCCCTACCCACACCTCATCCCCGTAATTTTCAACTTACGTGGGTTCGGGCCTCCAGTCAGTGTTACCTGACCTTCACCCTGGACATGGGTAGATCACACGGTTTCGGGTCTACGACCGCATACTCACTCGCCCTATTCAGACTCGCTTTCGCTGCGGCTCCGCTTCTACTGCTTAACCTCGCATACGGTCGTAACTCGCCGGTTCATTCTACAAAAGGCACGCCGTCACCCATTAACGGGCTCCGACTACTTGTAGGCACACGGTTTCAGGTTCTCTTTCACTCCCCTTCCGGGGTGCTTTTCACCTTTCCCTCACGGTACTGGTTCACTATCGGTCACTAGGGAGTATTTAGCCTTGGGAGATGGTCCTCCCGGATTCCGACGGAATTCCTCGTGTTCCGCCGTACTCAGGATCCACTCCGGAGGGAGAAAGATTTCGACTACAGGGCTGTTACCTGCTCTGGCTGACCTTTCCAGATCGATTCGTCTATCTTCCTCCTTGGTAACTCCAATGGAGTGTCCTACAACCCCAGAAAGCAAGCTTTCTGGTTTGGGCTGATTCCGTTTCGCTCGCCGCTACTCAGGAAATCGCGTTTGCTTTCTCTTCCTCCGGGTACTTAGATGTTTCAGTTCCCCGGGTGTGCCTGCCTATACCTATGTATTCAGTATAGGATACTGTTCCATTACGAACAGTGGGTTTCCCCATTCGGAAATCTCCGGGTCAAAGCCTACTTACGGCTCGCCGGAGCATATCGGTGTTAGTCCCGTCCTTCATCGGCTCCTAGTACCAAGGCATCCACCGTGCGCCCTTATTCACTTAACTATCGTCGTGAAAAGACGTTTACAATTTCAATTAGATGTCTTGTCATCAAATGTCTCATCGTTAGATGAAGACAATGATTCCTTATCCAGTTTTCAAGGTTCACAAGTTGAAAGATCGTTTGATCTCTCAAAACTGAACAACCAACACAGTACGTTTCCGTTATTTCCTTAGAAAGGAGGTGATCCAGCCGCACCTTCCGATACGGCTACCTTGTTACGACTTCACCCCAATCATTGGCCCCACCTTCGGCGGCTGGCTCCAAAAAGGTTACCTCACCGACTTCGGGTGTTGCCAACTCTCGTGGTGTGACGGGCGGTGTGTACAAGGCCCGGGAACGTATTCACCGCGGCATGCTGATCCGCGATTACTAGCGATTCCGGCTTCATGCAGGCGAGTTGCAGCCTGCAATCCGAACTGAGAATGGTTTTATGGGATTTGCTACACCTCGCGGCTTCGCTGCCCTTTGTACCATCCATTGTAGCACGTGTGTAGCCCAGGTCATAAGGGGCATGATGATTTGACGTCATCCCCGCCTTCCTCCGGTTTGTCACCGGCAGTCACCTTAGAGTGCCCAACTAAATGCTGGCAACTAAGATTAGGGGTTGCGCTCGTTGCGGGACTTAACCCAACATCTCACGACACGAGCTGACGACAACCATGCACCACCTGTCACTTGGTCCCCGAAGGGAAAGCCCTATCTCTAGGGTTGTCCAAGGATGTCAAGACCTGGTAAGGTTCTTCGCGTTGCTTCGAATTAAACCACATGCTCCACCGCTTGTGCGGGCCCCCGTCAATTCCTTTGAGTTTCAGCCTTGCGGCCGTACTCCCCAGGCGGAGTGCTTAATGCGTTAACTTCAGCACTAAGGGGTGGAAGCCCCCTAACACCTAGCACTCATCGTTTACGGCGTGGACTACCAGGGTATCTAATCCTGTTTGCTACCCACGCTTTCGCACCTCAGCGTCAGAAACAGACCAGAGAGTCGCCTTCGCCACTGGTGTTCCTCCACATATCTACGCATTTCACCGCTACACGTGGAATTCCACTCTCCTCTTCTGTCCTCAAGTTCCCCAGTTTCCAATGACCCTCCACGGTTGAGCCGTGGGCTTTCACATCAGACTTAAGGAACCGCCTGCGCGCGCTTTACGCCCAATAATTCCGGACAACGCTTGCCCCCTACGTATTACCGCGGCTGCTGGCACGTAGTTAGCCGGGGCTTCCTCGTTAGGTACCGTCAAGGTACCGTTCTATTCGCACGGTACTTGTTCTTCCCTAACAACAGAACTTTACGATCCGAAGACCTTCATCGTTCACGCGGCGTTGCTCCGTCAGACTTTCGTCCATTGCGGAAGATTCCCTACTGCTGCCTCCCGTAGGAGTCTGGGCCGTGTCTCAGTCCCAGTGTGGCCGATCACCCTCTCAGGTCGGCTACGCATCGTCGCCTTGGTGAGCCGTTACCTCACCAACTAGCTAATGCGCCGCGGGCCCATCTGTAAGTGATAGCAAGAAGCCATCTTTCAACTTTCCTTCATGCGAAAGAAAGTATTACCCGGCATTAGCCCCGGTTTCCCGGGGTTATTCCGATCTTACAGGCAGGTTGCCCACGTGTTACTCACCCGTCCGCCGCTCGTTCCACGAGCTTCACCCCGAAGGGATCCACTCGCTTCCCGCGCTCGACTTGCATGTATTAGGCACGCCGCCAGCGTTCGTCCTGAGCCAGGATCAAACTCTCCATAAAAGTTAAGTTTGACTTGCTCATTTGCACACCGAATGTGCTTGTTTCAAAATTCTTCTATAAAGAAGAAATGTTTTGACGTACTGGTTGGTTCGTTCAGTTTTCAAAGATCAAATGTTTTGTTCGCCGCTTCAAAACAGCGACTTAATTAATATATCATGTGCAGTTGTTTTCGTCAACAACTTTTTTATGATTTATTTTGTTAAGCCGTTTGCGGCTTGCCGCTCTTTTAATGCGACAAGTAATAATATATCATGTCTGTTGTTTTGCGTCAACAACTTTTTTCATGATTTTGTTTGGCTCGTAGTCGCTCTCTTAATGCGACGCTTACTAATATAGCATGGGGTGAATTCTTCCGTCAATAACTTTTCAAAAAAAGATACATATTTTCAAAGAATGTTAGTGAAAAGAGAGAGATCCCTTACTAGAGGAAGGTTTTATGGCCATTACATGCCGCATTATATAATAAGGAAAGATCTTAATAACAGGAATTCTCCACAAAATTAAAAGAGGAAGCTTTAAGCTTCCCCTTTTAAATGATCCAAAAATGAATCGCTGTTAAAGACAATACTCCAGGAACACCCAATATAGCTGACACGATGGCTGTGAAACCGTTAATTGGAACATGGAGCCCGAATTGGGCACCAAACAAGTTCACAAAGAACAATAGAATGACAGCTACAATCAACCTTGTCATGACCTGGCCGACCACCTTCAACGGCTTATTCGGCATACCTATAATGAGTAATAAAGGAATAGCCAGTCCCAATAAGAGAATGACGAGTACCGGATCCATAAAAAACCCCCTTGTCCAAGAAACTGTTCTATCAACAGTCTATGCTCGTAGACAAGAGGGTAGTACATCCTTTAAGACAAGGCGTTGATTCCTCTGAATCTCGCTTCTCTTAATAAGTAGAAATATTTCGCTTTGATGACAGCTAAATCATTCAAGCCTTCTTCGCTTGGTTCGATGCTTTGTTCAATGATTGTGTTTAAAGTTTCCCACTCCCGCTTCAACTCTTTAATATGAATGAGGAGCTCTCGATCCAATTCTTTTTTCACAGTCTTTTTTCTACCAAACAAACCTTCTCACCCCTCTTAAAGTTCTCTTCTTCCTTCAAGAGCTTTGGACAGGGTCACTTCATCAGCATATTCAAGGTCTCCCCCGACTGGAAGCCCATGAGCAATCCGCGTCATTCGAATACCCGATGGTTTCACAAGACGGGAAATATACATCGCTGTCGCTTCGCCTTCAATATTTGGGTTTGTTGCGAGAATCAATTCTTCTATTCCCTCATCTTTCAACCGGTTGATCAGGCTTGCTACGTTGATGTCTTCCGGACCAATGCCATCCATTGGGGAAATCGCTCCGTGAAGCACATGATACTTCCCACTGAATTCTTTCATTTTTTCCATGGCGATGACATCCTTTGGATCCTGGACGACGCAAATCAATGTTTGGTCTCTGGAATCATCCTGACAGATGGAGCAAGGATCCTGGTCTGTGATGTGACCGCAAACAGAACAATGGGTGAGCTCCCTTTTTGCATTTACAAGGGATTTAGCAAAATCGAGGACATCATCCTCTTCCATTTCTAAAACGAAAAAAGCCAGGCGAACAGCCGTCTTCGGTCCGATTCCTGGCAGTTTCGTAAAACTGTCGATCAGTTTTGATATAGGTTCCGGGTAATACATGAAAATTCCTCCTAGAACATTCCTCCAGGCATACCTTTCGTGAATTGTCCCATAGTATCATTCGTTTTGTCATCGACTTGCTTCAAGACGTCATTCGTAGCTGTGATGATCAAATCTTGGAGCATTTCTACGTCATCAGGGTCGACAACTTCTTCATTAATCTCAACGTCGGTAATTTCTTTCTTTCCGTTCGCTGTTACTTTTACCATGCCGCCACCAGCAGACGATTCGAATGACATGTCATAAAGCTCCTCTTGAGCTTTCATCATTTTCTTCTGCATTTTCTGCATTTGTTTCATCATATTGTTCATGTTTCCTCCACCACGCATGGAGCATTCCTCCTTTAAATAGCTGTTAATCTTGTACTTCTATCAAATCATCTCCGACCAGTTTCCTGGCTTCTGAAACTAAGGGATCCTCTTCACCCGTTTGCGGTGAAGAAGGTTCACTTTCATCTCCTTCTACTGCAGGCTCTTCGTCAGATGATTGTTTCTGTTTTCGGACGTATTCTTCCCTGATTTCCTGCCAGTTTGGTTCAGGGATCGGAATAATCGTCATCGGTTTCCCAATGAATTCAGTCAGCAGTGGCTCAATTGTCTTCTGGTGTTCTGATGCCAATGAGCAATGGATGTCATACCGGAAGGCAAGAACGAGCGCCTTAGATGAGGCCGCTCTTGGCTTACTGTTCAAAAGCGTTGCATGAGCCGGAGCGTTCGTTCGCTTCAAAGCTTCCATAAAGTCTGCCCAGCGCCCCTGAACGTTCTTAATGTCTTCCTTTGAAGCTTCGTTTAACACCTGGCGAATACGTTCATAAGGAACATTATACCCTTTTTTTCCGGATTTTGCAGGGGCTCGCTTTTTCGCCGGTGCCTGAGGTTGTGCTGTTGTACTAACCCCTTTTTCCTTGAGGGTTGAAAGCTCCTTTTCCAGGCTTTCAATCTTCCTTGCCAGCTGATCGACGGCTTCTGATTGGACTGGCTGCCCCTGGGAGGGACCTACCTGTACTTCAACCATATTCAGCATGGCAATTTCAATAAATACTTTCGGGCTCGTCGTCCATTTCATTTCCTGCTGGCAACGATTCAGTTCGCGGATTGCTTGCTGAATCCAAACGGGAGATAATTCGCCTGATAAGCTTTTGAAAGCTTCATCAGGAATCGCTCGTTCCAAATTATGCTCAAGGTCTGGTGCACTTTGGAACAAAAGCAAATCCCTCAAATAATAGATCAGGTCGAAAACAAAACGCCCAGGGTCTTTTCCTTGTTGAATCAAGTCATCCACCGCTTCAAGCGCTGCTCTTGCATCCTGATTATGCAGCGACTGCAAAACCGCTGTCAATTTGCTTTGAGATACAGACCCCGTCACGGCAAGGACGTCTTCAATCGTCACTTCATCATCACTGTAGGAAATCGCCTGGTCAAGGAGACTTAAAGCATCACGCATTCCACCTTCAGCGGTGAGCGCAACAATCTCAAGCGCTTCTTTTGCAATAGAGATCTCTTCAACGGATGTAATCTTCTCCATCCGGTCTACCATCGCTTTTTGAGAAATCCGCTTAAAATCAAATCGCTGACATCTGGATATGATCGTCAATGGAATTTTATGAGGTTCTGTTGTAGCAAGGATGAATATGACGTGCTTTGGAGGTTCTTCTAATGTTTTCAATAAAGCATTGAAAGCCCCCATGGAAAGCATATGAACCTCATCGATAATGTACACTTTGTAAGGCACTGCACTAGGAGCGTATTTCACCTTGTCCCGGATCTCCCTGATTTGCTCCACACCATTGTTTGAAGCGGCATCAATTTCAATAACATCTGAAATGGACCCGTCTTGAATTCCAAGGCAAGCATCACACTCGTTACACGGTTCCTTTACAGGGGAACGCTCGCAGTTGACGGCTTTGGCGAAAATTTTGGCAGCACTCGTTTTCCCTGTCCCTCTCGGTCCAGAGAATAAATACGCATGCGAAAATTTATCCTGCTCGATCGCATTCTGCAGTGTTCGTGTAATATGCGTTTGTCCGACGATTCCTTCAAAATTTCGCGGGCGCCATACGCGATATAAAGCCTGATAGCTCATAAAACCGTTCTCCCTTTTTAGTCTCTTCCTCATTATACCTGATTCAAGGTTGTGATGTGAACCTTCAAAGATAGGTATAAAAAAAGAGCTGCTATGAACGAATCATAACAGCTCCTTGCGCTTTTTTATGTAATGCCGTGCACCCATCTTCGATGATGTGGCCCTAAGCGTTACTTATGGTTGTGGCTCGACCCAGGCACTCCCACGGCACACGGGAGAGACAGCTTACTGCTGCTTCCTTCCGGACCTGACAGGATTCACTGGTTCCCGTTGCGCAGGACCTGGGTGTCAACACCACTCACATAAGGCAGACCTTAAGGCCGCACCACCTCGGATGGGGATTCGGCCTCGCTATAGCGGATTGCGAGTACAGGGCACCGCTACCTCCCCGCTTAGCACGGCATTAACAAGTATAGCGAGTTTTCGAGAAAAATGCAATGATAAAACACTGTTAATTATTAGTCGACGACTTATTTTTCTTACGCTCGCGCAGGTTCCGGAAGAAATCCGTCAATATTTTTCCGCATGTTTCTTCCATAACTCCTGGAAGAACTTCTGATGTATGATTGAAGCGGTTGTCGTCCAAAAGATTAAGAAGCGTACCTGCAGATCCCGCTTTCGGATCCTTCGCACCGTAAACGACCCGGGGAATTCTCGATTGCAGAATAGCCCCCGCACACATCGGACAGGGCTCTAGAGTGACATACAACGTGCATTCTTCCAACCTCCAGCTCCCTATTTGCTTATTCGCCCTTTCAATGGCGATAAATTCTGCGTGAGACGAAGCCAGCTGGGACGTTTCCCTTTGGTTGTATCCGGTGGCAATCACTTCTCCATCTTTCACGATGACAGCCCCAATCGGAACTTCCCCTTCGCCCTCTGCTTTTTCAGCTTCTTCTAAAGCAAGTTTCATATAATGTTCATCGTCTAGCATGATGGTCCTCCTGTGATTTTCAAGAATAAATCCTTTTTCATCTCTCATACATTAATAAAGATGAGAAAGGAGCGAAGTCATATGCAAATCCACGTTGTTCAAGAAGGAGATTCGGTGTTCTCCATTGCTGGTCTCTACGATAGTACGCCAAACGCCATTACCGAGGCAAATGAACTGGAAACCCCGGGAGACCTTGTCATCGGTCAGGCTCTTGTTATACCGATTGTCGGTCAATTTTATTTTGTCCAGCAAGGGGACAGCTTATATTCTATTGCCCAACAATTTAACACTACGGCAGAAAAACTTGCACAAGTAAACGGTCTGCAAGCCGGGGTCACTCTTGCTGTTGGTACACGTCTATACATTCCAGATGAGCCCCCTAGGCCGATTACAGCGAATGCTTATATTGAACCTTTCGGAGGTGAAGTTTCAGATACGCTCCGTTCTTCTGCTGAAAACAGAGCAGGATCACTGACCTACCTAGCTCCGTTCAGTTATGAATTACAAGAAGACGCTTCCCTGAAGGCTCCACCACTTGATAATTTCAAAGAAATCGCTCAACAAAACGATACCGCACTAATGATGGTTGTCACAAACTTGGCAGAAGACGGATTCAATGCTGAATTAGGCCGGAAGATTCTTTCCGATGAAGCTTTACAGGATAAACTGCTCGACAACATCATTCAAACGACAAAACAAGTAGGGTATAAAGACGTCCATTTTGATATGGAGTTCCTCCCCCCTGAAATGAAAGAAAACTATAACCAGTTTCTGAGAAAAGCAAAAAAACGATTGGCAGCAGAAGGTTTACTCATTTCCACAGCTCTTGCCCCTAAAACGAGTGCCGATCAAAAAGGAGCATGGTATGAGGCCCACGACTACAAAGCCCACGGTGAAATTGTGGACTTCGTCGTTTTAATGACCTATGAGTGGGGATACAGCGGAGGTCCTCCACGAGCAGTAGCTCCCATTGGCCCGGTGACGGAAGTCGTGGATTACGCATTGTCAGAAATGCCGGCTGAAAAAATCCTTCTCGGTCAAAACCTGTATGGCTATGACTGGACGCTTCCTTATGAGCCTGGTGGGGAGTTTGCAGAAGCAATCAGTCCACAGCGTGCCATTCAAATTGCTAGAGAAAACAATGTCCCGATTTCCTATGATCAGAAAGAGCAAGCCCCTTACTTCACATATACCGATGATGCCGGGAAGAAACACGAAGTATGGTTTGAAGATGCCCGTTCGATTCAACAAAAATTCGACTTGATCAAAAATCGCGGTCTGCTTGGAATCAGCTATTGGAAACTGGGACTTTCCTTTCCTCAAAACTGGGTGTTGCTCGATGGACAATTCAGTATTGATAAGAAATAAAAAAATCCTCTCACCGATCCTATAGTAGGAAGAACATAAAACAGTCGCTTACACCCTTGGGGATGTAAGTGACTCTTCTTTTGTCACAAAAGTGACGACGTTCTTTTTTACCTCTGTGTCATGAAACGCTTGTGACAGTCCTTTTTCTTCAATGGCCGTTTTTGAAACCGGTCGGTAAGGGACCTCGATGCTGAACGGCTTTTCAAACGGAAAAGGAAAGACGGAAACATGTTCTTCATCCACCCAATGGGCGATCATGCCCTTCGGAGCGAAATCAAAGGATTGCCTGAAGCCATTTTGGAACCATGGAACTTCTTCTTCCTTTGGAATTCCAGGTTCCTGCATGCATACATAAAGAGAAAGATCATCACAAAATTGCAACCGGCGGAAATGAAGGTCATAGACATCATAAGGAATATCCATTTCCATCGCTTCAAACAGTTCCTGCTGACGTGTTTTTTCCTCCGCTAAAAACGTTTGTATTGCCGGATCCTGCTCATCCTGAGAAAAGAACGAAGCGTAGTGCATACTGCAAAGCATACCGGCATACAAGGAACCGCCGGCTACCTCTTCAATACCGCGTTGATACGCCTGCAATTTTTTCTCTAAAGGATAATCGACGAATGTATAAGGGCGTTGTTTTTCCTCATTCCATTCAGGATGATCATCGAGTGGAATCCAGGCTCTGTCATGATGCTGAATCGCCCAATCCGCTTCTTCTCTCAATTTTGAGCGCAATAAAAAATTGTTCTTCCAATGAGCGACGATTTGAGCTGATATTTTGGCGTGCTCGTGCTGGGGAATCATGTGAAAGTGGTTTTCTTTTTCAATGACAATCATCGGTTGGTCCTCCTTCTTCTATACGTAAGCATCTATGTAATACAGAACGATCCGTGGTCTTCCTTACATTATATAGGAACTTGCGTCTCCTCTCTACAATAGGAGGTTACAAAATTAACACGATTTTCAGATCATCGTTATTCAACAATAGGGCAGGATTCTTGAAGACTCGATTTCGAGACTTTTGTGGAAGTTAAAGGGCTCCGGGAAAAGGTTCGCTTTCCGTGGGCGAGTGATGAGCCTCCTCGAGCTAACGCTCTGCGGGGTCTCATCTACCACGCACTTCCCACAGGAGTCTCACCGTTTCCCTCCGCCCCTTTGCCATGGGAGACTCTCAAAATCACATTTGGGAAAATCAGCTTTTATAATTGAGAAAAGGGGATCATATAACCTCACCACAGCAGTCATACAGAATGCATAAGCTTGATACAGAGTTCTTTTATGCCTAATAAGGAAAGGGAATACGAGACACTCTCTCTAGGTATAGGGGTTCGTTTATCCTTTATTATGAATGGGGTGGTTGGGAAGCTGCGAGACTCCCGCGGGAATGGATTGACTGGCGAGACCCCACAGGACGAAGTCCGAGGAGGCTTGCCGTCATCCCCGCAGGAAAGCGAGTTGCTTCCCAGCCACCCCATACGCTCTACTAGGCAACGAACCCGGGAACATCTCGAAACTGAGTCTTCAAGAAAAAGGAGCTATACAAAAAGGATGGTAGATTTATTGAGAGGAAGAAAAAGGCCATGGGGAGAAGTTCCCCATGGCCCTTTGTTTATCTATTTCATGAGTTTTAATGCTTCGCGGTTGAACGCTGGGATGTCATCGGGTTGACGACTTGTGACCAGCTGATCCTGACAGACGACAACTTCCTTATCTTGATAATCGACTCCTGCATACTCCATATCGACAGAGATGGATTTGAAGCCAGTCGCTGTACGTCCTTCGAGTGTCTTTGCTGTGATTAGCAGCTGTGGACCATGGCAGATTGCAAAGACGGGTTTCTTTTCATCCATAAAGTGTTTCGCGAAAGAAACGAATTTCTCATCCCCACGTAGGATGTCCGGTGAAAACCCACCAGGGATGAACAAAGCATCAAAGTCTTCAGGTTTCACATCATTGATGGATGCATCGATCTTAACAGAAGCTTCTCCCTGTTTTCCTTCCACTTCTTTGCCTGCATCCCATTCGATGGTCGTTACTTCATGACCTTCGTTTGAGAACGCCTCTGCCGGTTGTGTATATTCTACATCTTCAAACATGGACGTCATGACACAAGCAATCTTACTCATATCTACATCATCTCCTTGAATGTATGGGTTAGATTTCAACACATCATCTATCTTCCCTTATGAGATCGTCTTAAACTACTTTTCCATTTTGTGGTTATTTAAGTCTTTCATGGAAAACTGCTGGAAGGTTGTATCCGATTGGTTTCGGTATACTTCTCTCCCTGCAATCGTGTTGATGATATGAACATTCCGGTGTACGGATAATCCTAAATTCGTAGCCCCTGCCCCGTGCGAGTGGACGAGATTGGTTAATGTGAAAAAGTGATGGTCACGCTCATCGTTGAAAAGGAGCTGATAATCACGTGATACTTTGTACATCCCTTCTTCTTCCCACTCGATTTTTTCTTTAAAACGGGTCATGAACCAGTCAGGAAAATGAGGCTTGTAACCTGTAGCCAACACGACTTTTTCTGTCGGATAGGTATATTCGACTTCTTCCTGCCATTGTTTACATTGAAGATGATACCCGTCCTCTTTTGCCTCAATCCCTGTAATTTCAGTCATTGGTTGAATAAGTACCCGACTATCCTTCATACCGGCTGTGCGATGGTATAGCTTTGTGTACAGCCTCGTTAGGGTATCTGGATCAATGCCTTTCCGTAATGGCCCGAGTGTATCAAGCGCATCTTTCCGTTGATGGAGACTCAAGGAATGAAAGTAATCCACGAATTCCGGTGTGAACATTTCCTGGGCAAACTTCGCGGTATCCAACTGAAATAGCCCACCGGATCTCGTAAAGAGGCTTAATTTCATATCCGACTGTCGATCCTGTTCTTCTAATAAATCAAGAAAAACCTCCAATGCACTCTGCCCTGATCCGACGATGGTTACATGTTTCGCTTTCAGTAAATGGTCTTTTTCGAAAAGATAGCGACTCGTATGCAACACGTCTTCATTGGGTAATCGATCCATCCCGTCCAAAATCAACGGTTCGCTTCCGGTCCCCATGACAATGTGCTTTGCTTGATAATATTTTTCCTCACCCGTAGATGTTTCTTTTACCACTACTTCGTAATGGGGAAAATCGACATCTTTATGGTCCTTCACGTCAACAACGGTATGTCCAAAAAATAGGTGATCCAACTGTTTGGCCACCCACTGCATGTAGTGGTTGTATTCTTGACGCGGAATCTCAAAATGCCGATGGAAGAAGAAAGGGAACATTCGGTCGTGCTCATGCAAGTAATTCATAAAGGTATAAGGGCTTTTAGGATCTGCAAACGATACAAGGTCCGCCAAAAAAGGCACCTGCAGATCCATGGTTTCAATCAGCATGCCTGGATGCCAGACAAACTCTGGGGTCTTGTCAAAAAAGACGGCATCTAATTCTTCCGTTTGATCGAGTAATGCGGCCATTCCTAAGTTATAAGGACCGATTCCTATTCCAATGACATCATATATTTTATTTTCCATTCCATCACTTCCTTGTACCATCAATTTTCCCTATGATGATGTGTTTGATTCCTTCCAAAGCCGGTCCAAAGCAATGACGAGCACAGTCCCGACCAACAATCCATTACTCAGTAAGTTTTGTAAGATTGCCGGAACACCACTGAAGGCTTCTGGTGGGAGAAACATCAGTCCAATCCCCAGTAAGAAGGAAAGTCCTAAAATGGTCAGCCTTCGTTCATCCAGCGGTTGACTCGTTATGTTTGATATCCCAAGTCCCATCAATTGGACAAAAGTTGCGAGCAAAGCTGCGTTTGCTACTGGCGCAGGGATCCCTGAAATAAAAGCGACAACAGGTGGGAAAAAAGAAAACATCACTAACAACAATGAAGCATACAAAAACGGACGCTTTCTTTTTTGACCTGTCAATTGCATGAAACCTGAAGATGACGCAAGCGAAACATTGGCCACCGCTGAAAAGAGGGCGGTGATTCCATGGTTAATCCCAAGAAAGCTGCTGCCTTTATTAACCTGATCATATGTATACTGCGGTTTTCCATAGATTGTATGACTGACCGCAATAATGGACGCCACCAAATTCGATAATAAGATCACAGCAGTAATAAATCCTAAAGGGAGCGTTGCCCATGTCAGTTGAGGAGGTCCCCATGCAAAAATCTCCGGTAAAGAAAAAGCCGAAGTTCCACCTTTGTCATTGACTGTTTCATTGAAAGTCATGGCATACAATACCCATCCCAAACCAATTCCAATCAAAACTGCGAAACTTTTCAACCAGCCCTTCCCTATGACTGATAATCCGATCACAAGGGAAAGCGTAACAAATCCTACAAGCGCCTGTTTTCCATCTACAGCTCCTGACGCCTGCTGCATACCCAACATCCCCTGCAAAAACGTCCCACTTAACTGAACGGTAAGTAAAAATAAAAAAGCCCCCGTGACTAGTGGGGTGAACACGTACAGTACCCGGTGGGACAACCCGAATACGCCAAACAGCAATAGAAAAAGCCCCGTCCATATCATCGTTCCCTGCAGGACTTGTAACGTTTCCATATAGCCGTCGCCAGACTGTGACCCGCTATAGGCCATAACAGCAAAAATACTGATCCACAGCCCAGCAGGACCTTCCATGATCGGAAGACGGTGACCGAAAACGCCTTGCAGGAAGGAAGCTATTCCTACGACAAAGAATGTCCGTTGCATCAAACCTGCCACTTCATTGAAGTTCAATTCAAAGATAGACCCGATAACAATGGGCAAGGCCACTGCACTCGCCAATAAAAATACAAACCATTGAATAGTTTCTAATGAGCCGTCCAATACCCGTGTAGAATCTTCCTTTATCATTGTTCCACCTGCAATCTATGTAATTTCTCTCCACATCTTACCATACGATACTTGGAAATTATGATTTCACGCCTGCTCGTTCCACGTGAAACAACCTTTTATACGAGTACGATAAAATGTAAAAAGCACAACCCAAAATTGGGCTGTGCTTTCGTTCATTACTCTTCAAGAGTAGATGTATCGCCTGTCGGTAATCCAAGCTCCCAAGACTTCAATAGACGTCTCATAATCTTACCACTTCGGGTTTTTGGAATGGTATCTTTGATTTCAATTTCCCTTGGAGCGGCGTGAGCGCTTAACCCTTTCTTAACAAACTGACGGATATCTTCGAGCAGTTCATCAGATTGTTCATGCCCTTCTCTCAAGGTAATGAAAGCTTTTATGATTTCTCCGCGCTCAGGGTCCGGCTTTCCGATAACTCCAGCTTCTGCTACCGCTTCGTGTTCGATCAGCTTGCTTTCCACTTCAAACGGACCGACACGTTCACCGGAAGTGTTGATCACATCATCGAGGCGCCCCTGGAACCAGAAATAACCGTCTTCGTCTTGATAAGCACTGTCACCGGAAACGTACCAGCCATTTAAGAAATAACTTTCATATTTGCCTGGGTTGTTCCAAACCGCACGCATCATCGATGGCCATCCTTGTTTGATGGCAAGGTTCCCCATTTGATTTGCTGGCAGTTCATTCCCTTCGTTATCGACAATAGCCGCTTCGATGCCTGGGAATGGTTTACCCATGGATCCTGGACGCATATCCATCGCCGGATAGTTACAAATTAACATTCCACCGGTTTCCGTCATCCACCACGTATCGTGGATGCGCAAGTCGAAAGCAGAAAGCCCCCATGTTACAACTTCAGGATTCAGTGGCTCTCCTACACTCAACACATGGCGAAGAGAAGATAAGTCATGTTTTTTCGCTACTTCTTCTCCAGCGCTCAACAGTTTACGGAAAGCCGTTGGAGCGGAATACCAGACTGTAACATTTTTCTCAGCAATCGTTCCATACCAATCATCAGGACTGAATCGTCCACCACGGATGACGTTCGTTACCCCATTCAACCATGGAGCAAAGATTCCGTAACTTGTCCCTGTCACCCAGCCTGGGTCTGCTGTACACCAGTACACATCATCTTCTTTAAGGTCCAGCACCCATTTACCTGTTTGGTAATGCTGAAGCATGGCATTGTGGACGTGATAGACTCCTTTAGGCTTGCCTGTTGAACCAGACGTATAGTGAAGAAGCATCCCATCTTCAAGGTCCACCCACTCGATATCAAATTCATCCGAAGCGTTTTCCATTTCTTCATCATAAGAAATGTAGTTGCCCGGTGCATCGCCGCCGACTAGAACGACTTGTTTCAAGTTTGGAAGTTCATCCGCAGGTACACGCTCAAGTAATTCAGGCGTTGTAATAAGCATCGTTGCTTCACTATCTTCTAAACGGTCTCGGACCGCTTGTTCCATAAATGCTTCAAAAAGCGGTCCCGCAATCGCTCCTACCTTAAGAATCCCAAGGAATGTTGCATAAAACTCAGGACTTCTCGGCATGAAAAGAAAGACACGATCGCCTTTTTCTATATTGTGTTTTTTCAATACATTTGCAAATTGGTTACTCTTCAGCTTTAAATCTTCAAAAGTAAGGGTCTCTTCTCTGTCAGGTGCAGAGTAGATCAGAGCTGCCTGATCTTTCTTATCAGGATTTTCTGCATGGCGATCGACAGCCTCGTAAGCAATATTAACTTTACCTGTCTCGTTCCATGTGAACTGTTCTCTTACTTCTTCCCACTGGAAATTCTCGTACGCTTCTTTGTAGTTTTCCATGTTGTGATTGCCTGTTCGAGCTGGAATTGGTTTCATGTCCATATTCATCATCACCTCATAAGAATGTTTTGTAAACGTTTTCCCTTTGTGGCAAAAGAAAGCTCTGATCCTTTCAGAGCCACGAACTGCATACTTTTCTGAAAATTTTATGAATTAATTCCATTGTAGGGGATTTCTCCTCATATTTAAAGAGATATCTCCAAAGATTTACAGAATTAGGACATGGGGACGAGGTAAATTGACAGCATTCTCCTCTGTTTATATAATGAAACAAGCATAAAAAGCTTCATAGTAGAGGTTTCTTAGCCAACCCCTCTATAAAAAACTAAGGACGACGTCTTATGATAAGCCGCAGCCCTTAGCCGCTGCGGCTTTTTTTTTGAAATACTGTTAAAAAGGAGCATGACCCATGCCAGGACGAAACGACCAAGAGCTTGATTTATCTCTCCTTGGTAACCAAGGAACTTCCTATTCTTTCGAGTATGACCCGGAGGTCCTCGAAACGTTTGATAACCAACATCCGAACCGTGACTACTTTGTAAAGTTCAACTGTCCGGAATTCACGACTCTGTGTCCGAAGACCCGCCAACCAGATTTTGCTACCATCTACATCAGCTACATCCCAGACGTTAAAATGGTGGAAAGCAAATCACTCAAACTCTACCTCTTCAGTTTCCGTAACCACGGGGATTTTCACGAAGATAGCGTCAATACAATCATGAACGATTTAATCGAGTTAATGGATCCCCGTTATATTGAAGTTTGGGGCAAATTCACCCCTCGTGGTGGAATTTCCATTGATCCATTCTGTAATTATGGAAAACCAGGCACGAAGTTTGAACAGATGGCGGACCATCGCTTGATGAATCACGATCTTTACCCTGAAAAAGTTGATAATCGATAAAAAAAGAGCTGCGACATAAATCGCAGCTCTTTTCGTTTTATTTTTTATCATCTTTATACTGCATATAAACGACTTGCGTGACAAGAAAATCTTCCATTCCATGCTTACCGTCTGCTCCACCAAGTCCTGACTTTCTCATTCCTGCATGATAGCCTTGAACGGCTTCAAAGTTTTCACGATTAACAAAGGTTTCCCCAAATTTCAGTTCATTCACTACACGCATCGCTTCATTCATGTCATCGGTGTAGACAGAAGAGGATAAGCCATAATCCGTATCATTACCCTTTTCAATCGCTTCATCTAATGTCTTGAATGTTGCCACAGGGATCACAGGACCGAAAATCTCTTCCTGCATAATCTTCATGTCATGTTCTACACCCGTGAGGATCGTAGGCTTATAGAAATAACCTTTATCCAAGTCGCCACGTTCTCCACCAATTTCAACCTTCGCTCCTGCATTCACGGCTTCTTTCACCATGCTCTCTACTTCTTCAAGGCGATCTTCGCTTACAAGAGGACCAACATTCGCTTCTTTATTTTCACGAGGGTTTCCCATAGTCATCGATTCAAATTTATGACGTAATTTAGAGAGAAGCTCATCTGCCACACTTTCATGCACATAAACTCGTTCAGCATTTGTACACGCTTGTCCATTGTTAGCTAGACGAGAAGTCGTAATACTATCAGCTGCGACATCAAGGTCTGCATTTGCTGTGACGATGGCAGGTGCTTTACCTCCAAGTTCCAAATTCACTTTTGTAATATTTTGCGCTGCTGCTTCCATCACTTTCGTCCCTGCCGGAATACTACCCGTCATGGATATCATGTGTACATTTGGATGAGAGGCAAGTGTGTTTCCAATCTCTGAACCCGTTCCAGTAACCACGTTGTAAACACCTTTAGGGATTTCCTCCATCGAATCGACGATTTTTGTGAATTCCATAGCGGTGTTCGGTGTCTGCTGACTCGGTTTCAATACTAATGTATTTCCTGTTACCAGCGCCGTTGCTACTTTACGGGCTAAAATGAATACAGGAAAGTTCCAAGGGACGATTCCTGCCACGACGCCGATTGGCTTTTTATAAATAAAGATGTTCTCATTTTTACGATCACTCGGAACGATCTCTCCTTCAATTCTCCGTGCCCATTCCGACATATACCGGAAATAATCGATAGCCAAATCCACTTCTCCGCTAGCAAGCTCATAATCTTTCCCTTGCTCTTCTTGTAATAGATCGATAAAGGTCGCTCGGTTTTCCTCTATACGATCGCCAAGCTCCCTTACAATTTTACCGCGTTCAATATTAGGCGTAAGCTCCCAGTCTTTTTGAGCTTCAAATGCTGCTTTCACCGCCCGGTTCACATCGTCCTCCGTGCCTTTAGGAATTTGAGAAATAACCTCTTCGGTCGCCGGATTTAGAATATCAATCCATTCGGATCCGTTTGATTCTGTATATTCACCGTTAATGTATAGTTTGTGTTGCTGCATGCAAATAACCTCCTGTTGGGATTTACCAGTTTCATTCCCCATGTGATTCAAAATAAACAAACCAGTATTCAACGATATGTGGGGATTCTGTAAGACTGGATTTCGAGATGGTTCGGGGTTCGTTGCTGAGTTGAGCGTCAAGGGTGGTTGGGAAGCCACTCGCTTTCCAGCGGGGTCTCTCCAGCCAACCCATTTCCTCGGGAGTCTCGCAGCTTCTCAACACCCCATTCGATCATGTGAGAGACGAACTTCTATACCAAGTAGGAGCATCTTCCACCATCACTACCTATAGTAAGAAAGCGGTCTATAACAAGCGGTTATGAGCTCTATCCATACAATGAAGGTTTTGTTTTATTGCTCCTAATACGTATAGAACGCATCTAGTACTGGAAGTAGTTTTGAGATCCTCATATGTTCAAGGGGCGGAGGGGAATGACGAGACTCCTTCCTTAAGTGTGCAGGCGCCTCGATCAGCGGCGTATGGACTGGAATGAGGTGGCGGAGATAAAGGAAACACGAAGAACGGAGTGATTCGATGTTGACTTATCGTACAGAAGCGAGGGAAGTCTCACTAGCCGCTAGGCAACAATAGGGTGTTGTACGATATTATTAAGCATAAAAAAAGTCCTGTGGGGACAGGACTTTACCATTCGAGGATGAAACCTTTGATTTTCTTGCCGTCTCCTGACTCGGATTGCTGCTCAGCCTCGAAATAAGGGTTTTCTTCCTTAAAATGATAGGAAATACTCTCAGGCTTGAGATAAAGCTTGTACTCCAAATCCGTCACCTTTGGCAGGGAGATGTCGGCAACGGTGGACTGGTCACCCTCTTCATCAATAAGAAGAATATCAATGTGATCATACCCGTGTGCAACTAAGTGTTCTTTTAAATCCATAAACGACTCCTCCGTCCAATTATTCTAATTTCCTCATACCCTTTTCCGACTTACCAAAAACGTTTGATTTTATGTAACAGCGGGAAAAGATTCCCGCTTTATTTATTAGTATCCGTAACCGTAACCTCGGCCACCCATATAAGATGCACCGATGATGATCAAAAGGATGAACAAAACAACCAATAGCGCGAAACCGCCACCGTATCCTCCGCTCATTCCATTCCCCCCTCTCTTACTTACTTTACTACCTTATTCAAGAGGGCTAAAGAAGGCAGGGCATTAGCGGAATTTAATCTTTTTTCTTCTTATCCTTCACACCATCAGAAGGAAAAGACACGCTTAATGGAGATGAGGGCAAAGTACAGGGCCTGAACGAAGAAGGCCACTCCCCACAAAGGGGCGGGAATAAATGTTGTCGCTCGTGCTAAATTTGCTGCGTCACCAGCTTGCCCAGGGGATATAAAACTGATCCACATCACCTCAAAGGCACTGGTCACAGACTCGACAAGGACGAGCGATGCTAGAAAGATCAGGACATATTGGACCACTTGTTCATGACCGGTTCTCAACAACCATAGAAACCCCGCTCCAAATGTAAGGATCCAGAATAGTCCATATACATTCCTCACCCAGAAAAGTAGATTGAGGGTAAGGAATGCCATGAGAATATAGATCATCCATTGATATTGCCCACGACTGATTAGGAAAAAGAAAATAAAAGCAAAGAAAGAAGCAAACACGTAACCAGCCATGCTCGTTAATACCTGGCCGATCCAAGATGTATGTCCGGTCAAAGCAAACCCCGATGTATTAGGAAACAGAGAAACCCTCCTTACTTCTCCTCCTGTAATCAGCGCCATCAAAGAATGACCACTTTCATGAATCATGGTATTCAGAATAGCAAAGTATTTTCCTACCACAGGAAGTTGCGTGAGCAGTAAAGCAAGAATAAGAGCGGTAAGAACCTGAAATTTCATATAGTGCACTCCTTTTTTAAAATAACCTTTTCATCGCTTTCTACTTACATATGACGTATCTTAAGAATAGAATCTATGGCACCAAAGGGGAATGGTCATGCGAAAATTCATATGGATAGGGAGTTCAATCATATTCCTAGTTTTGTGCAGCTGCGCACCTTCTTCGGATACGAGCGATACAAGCGTCAGAATTGCGGCTGCTTCGAGTTTGAAAGATGTGATGGAAGAGCTGACTTCTCGATTTGAGGACCATTACAATATAGAAGTTGAAACTATTTACGGAGGTTCAGGTAAACTGGCAAGACAAATCGAACAAGGGGCTCCCGTAGACGTATTTTTGTCTGCAGATCTCCGGTGGGTCAAGCTTCTCGATGAAAAAGAACTTGTTGAAATGAATTCATACATAGAGCTTGCTTCCAACAGAATGGTCCTGATCGGAGATGACTCCAAAAATCATTTGGAAAGCATTCAGGAGTTAGATCTCAAGGAAAGCGATAAGCTTGCTATCGGAAACCCCGAAAGTGTGCCTGCAGGTACCTATACGAAACAAGCGTTGGAAAAGATTCAAGTATGGAGCAGGTTGGAAGATCAGACGGTTTTCGGAAGTGATGTACGGCAAGTACTTGCTTACGTCGAATCTGGACAAGTGGATTATGGTTTCGTCTATGCCAGTGATGCCATGATTTCAGACCAGGTAACCATTCTTGCACAAGTAGACCCTATTCTCCACGATTCGATCGTCTATCCGGGAATTGTTATTTCGGAAAGCCGGACTAAGCATCACGGACAGAAACTTCTCTCCTTTTTAGCAAGCGATCAAGCAACAGAAACTTACAAAGCCTATGGATTCAATCCTATGAGAGGTGGAAAGATAGAAAAATGAACGTCGAACCTCTTCTATTGTCCTTGAAAGTAGCAGGGATCGCTACTTTCATCGTATTCGTATTCGGAACCATCAGCGCAAGAATCATTTCCAGAAAATTATTTCCCGGGAAAAGTATTGTAGAATCGATGCTTTTACTCCCCCTTGTCCTTCCTCCGACAGTCATTGGATTTGCCCTACTTTATTTATTTGGCAAAAACGGATGGATGGGGCAATGGCTCATGAATTGGTTTGGTTTTCAGGTTATTTTTTCATGGACAGGGGCTGTCATTGCGTCGGCCGTTGTCTCTTTTCCTTTGATGTACCAGAGTGCATCGGCAGCTTTTCAAAATTATGATCAAAACCTGGAACATGCAGCTTTGACGATGGGGGCTTCAAAAATGAAGATATTCTTCACTATATCCCTTCCATTAGCCTGGCCTGGACTACTGGCAGGGTTAGTCATGACCTTCGCCCGTTCCCTCGGTGAGTTCGGGGCCACATTAATGATTGCAGGTTACATTCCTGGTGAAACAGATACCATTCCTCTCGCCATCTATTTCGCGGTCGAATCAGGTCGAATGGAAGAAGCTCTTATGTGGGTCATTGTCATTCTCTGTCTAGGATTCAGTGCGGTCTTATGGCTCAACACGTGGAGCCGTCAGAAAATTAATTTTGTAAGGAAAGCATAAAAAAAAGCTGAAGCTACGATAAGCTTCAGCCAGCGCCCCCGGCAGGATTCGAACCTGCGGCACACGGTTTAGGAAACCGATGCTCTATCCCCTGAGCTACGGGGGCGTATAAACGTACGAGTAATATTATACAAAATAAACCAAAGATTGAAAAGGCAAATGAACCTTAAAAATATCGCTTGGATGTTACTTACACCGTAACGATGTGATAAAATATTATTTGTCTGTCAAAAAGTATCGTATTTTGTAAGTGAGTGATAAGCACTCACGTTTTTTTGAATTGAGTTTGAAGGAGGAAAAGAGATGGGAGATTTACCTTTCATATCCGTTGAAGGGCCCATTGGGGTTGGGAAAACGTCTCTGTCTAAAAAGCTCGCCTCCCAGTTTGATTTTCATTTGCTGAAGGAAATCGTTGAGGAGAACCCATTTTTAGGCAAGTTTTACGACAATATAGAAGAATGGAGCTTCCAAACAGAGATGTTTTTTCTGTGCAACCGTTTCAAGCAGCTGGAAGACATCGATCGCAAATTTTTGCAAATGGGGAAGCCGGTGGTCGCCGATTACCATATATCCAAAAATATGATTTTTGCACAGCGTACGTTAAGAGAAGAACAATTCGTAAAGTATGCGCAGATTTTTGATATATTGACACATGATATGCCTAAACCGAATATGGTCGTCTATTTACATGCGAGTTTAGATACACTGCTTGAACGCATCCGCATGCGTAACCGTGATGTAGAGGCAAATATTCAACCTTCTTATCTTGAACAACTCTCTCAAGACTACGAAGACTTCATGAGACATTTTGAAGCCACTCATCCAGATATTCCTGTGATTCGTTTAAACGGGGATCATATAGATTTCGTAAAACATCAAGATGATTTAAATTATATTGTTGATCAAGTTGAGCAGCATTTAAATAAAGGAGAAGTTATCAAATGAATGCACGTGAACGCTATGGAATTCCACATGACAGCGTCATAACGATTGCAGGTACGGTCGGTGTCGGCAAGTCAACGATGACCAATGCTCTCGCTGATGCCCTCAACTTCCGCACCTCTTTCGAAAAAGTGGACACGAACCCTTATCTCGACAAATTTTATCAGGATTTTGAACGCTGGAGCTTCCATTTACAGATCTATTTCTTAGCAGAACGCTTCAAAGAACAAAAGAAAATCTTTGAATATGGAGGCGGGTTCATTCAGGACCGCTCGATCTACGAAGATACCGGCATCTTCGCACGGATGCACTACGAAAAAGGGACAATGTCTGCAACCGATTATGAAACGTATCGCAACCTGTTTGATGCGATGGTGATGACACCATACTTCCCTCACCCCGATCTTTTGATTTATCTAGAAGGGTCATTCGATGATGTTGTATCCCGCATCAAAGAGCGTGGACGTCCAATGGAACAAGAAACGCCGATCGAATATTGGGAAGAGATGTTCACCCGATATGACAACTGGATTGATAATTTCAATTCTTGCCCTGTCCTTCGCCTCAATATTGCCGATTACGACGTATTGAATGACGAAAAAAGCATTGAACCCGTCCTAGAAAAAATCGGACACTTTATCCAACAGTCACGCAAATGGCGCTCCAGTCATTTATTGACATAATCATACAGAAAAAACTCCTGTACGTTCAGCCAACGTCAGGAGTTTTTTTGTACATAATCTTCAATCATCATCCGATGACTGCCAATCATCTTCTCAGGCAGATCATGAAGCTTAAAAAACTTCACCTGCACGGTTTCCCCTGGATCGAATGCATAGTCTCCACGATACTGACTGGTAAAATACGCGGTGGTTACAACGTAAAACTCATCTCCATTGGGTGCACGACTGAACTGGTCCTCCCCTGAATAGACATTCAATAATTGCAGATCATCCACTTCCAGCCCCGTTTCTTCCAAAGCTTCGCGTTTCGCCACTTGTTCAGTGCTTTCACCAAGTTCCATCAACCCTCCAGGCAGCCCCCATACACCTTCAGGAGACGTTCGTTCCTGCAGTAATATTCGACTCTTTTCATCAAGGATCATCACAACAGATCCAACTAATATAATCGGACGATGACCAATGATTGCACGTAAGTCCTCGACATAGCCCATGCCATACCTCCTCTCTCCACTCACTTATTATAACAAGAAAAAAAGGACCCCTTTGAATAAGGAACCCTTTTCTTCATTTATTGTTCCATCGTTTTCAGAAGCTTCGTTAAGATAACAGCGCCCACTACCATCACTGCACCGATCCATGGTGTATGAACAAGTCCGATGGTATCAACGATGACGCCACCAACAAAGGAGCCAATAGCAATACCTACATTGAATGCGGCGATATTCAGCGCTGAAGCTACATTTACCGCAGATGGAACATACTTTTCAGCTAACTGAACAACTAAAATCTGCAAAGCAGGAACGTTCATGAAAGCAAACAATCCCATGAAGAACAATACAACCAAACTCAACACTTTAAATGGAATAACGAAAGCCAAAAGGAGTAATACGATCGACTGCAAGACAAACATCCAAAACAACGCCTGGATTGGATTCTTATTGGATACTTTTCCTCCAATCGTATTTCCGATCGCTACCGCAACTCCATAGATCAACAGGATCACACTCACAAATTTCGGATCGAAGCCTGTTACTTCTTCAAGTAAAGGAGCAAGGTATGTGAATGCCACAAATGTTCCGCCATAGCCTAAACCTGTGATGGCGAAAGATAGGAGAATTCTTTTCTCCGTTAAGATTTTTATTTGGTCACGAAAACTCGCTGGAGGTGCTTCTTCCAAGTTTTTCGGGACAAGCAAAGCACTTGCGATGATCCCAATCAATCCGAGCAAAGCTACTCCGGCAAATGTCGCCCTCCATCCAAAGGTTTGTCCAATGAATGTCCCCAGCGGAACACCGGTCACGGTCGCTACGGTCAATCCAGTAAACATAAAGGCAATCGCACTTGCCCGCTTATGTTCAGGGACTAGACTTGCAGCGATTGTTGAACCGATGGAAAAGAAGATTCCGTGAGAGAAAGCCGTGATGATCCTTGCAAGTAAAAGCAAAGCAAAACTTGTCGAAATCGCGGCCACCAAATTACCAATAATGAAGACAACCATCAGAGCCAGTAATAACCTTTTTCGACTCATCTTATTTGTTAGAGCTGTTAAAACCGGGGCTCCGACAGCTACTCCGACAGCATAACCTGAGATCAATACGCCGGCGAGTGTAATAGATATTGAAAGATCATCAGCCATCGTTGACAACAACCCAACAGGCACGAACTCTGTCGTCCCTATCCCAAACGCACTAATGGCAAGAGCTAATAAGGCAAACGGAAAACTTTTTGTTTTATGATCCAGAGCATCAGCTTGGATATTCTCTGCGTGTGAACTCATAATTTTCCTCCTAGTGAAATTAGATAAGAATGATAACTGATCCGTTGTCTCCAGGGCGCCTCTGAATGACAAATCTTATTATGAAGGCCGATTTACCAATTGAGAAGTACGCACTTCTATGTGCTATAGGCACTTGGGGGTAACATTTGTATGAAATAGGGGAATGTGAGTGCAAATTCTTTTTAACTTACGCTTTTTTCGTGTATAGTAAATCATCGGATATACAGGCTAAAAAGAAACATAGGCGCTCTAAGGGAGGTAGATGGGATGCCAAAATATAATATACCGGTCGAAGCTGCCCTTGAAGTGATCGGAGGAAAGTGGAAGGTAGTCATCCTTTGTCACTTGATTGAAAACAAACGGCGAACCAGTGAATTGAAACGTATCATGCCAGGAATCACACAAAAAATGTTGACCCAGCAACTGAGAGAATTGGAAAGAGACGGGGTCATTAAGCGTATCGTCTATAACCAGGTTCCCCCTAAAGTGGAATATGAACTGACGGATTACGGCTGGACATTGAAAAGTGCGCTAGACATGCTGTGTGCTTGGGGAGAGCAGCATATCGAAAAAACCTATCCCAATAAAGAAGAAGTATTATTGGATTCTTAAAGAAAGATGAATAAAAAAAAAGCCCTCACCTATGTTCGGTGAGGGCCTTACTATGTAGGCATACAAAATAAAAAAATCGTTACAAGAAGTAACGATTTCTGTTCTATAAATCTCCAATATTTATGCGCTATTGTTGATAATAATATGGCGGAGGAGGAGGGATTCGAACCCCCGCGGGGCGTAAACCCCCTGGCGGTTTTCAAGACCGCTCCCTTCAGCCGGACTTGGGTACTCCTCCGTGTGACCGACAATAAATATAATATCATGGTTGTCCGTATCCGTCAACAAATTCCTTTAACTTTTTTAAAAAGAAGTGGTTGTCGAACAATCGCGAAAAATTGCCACCTCGTTATTATACAAATTCATTCCTATAGAGTCAAGGTGTTCCACAGCATGAGAATGGGAACCGAATGGCCCAGATCCTTTTAAAAGAAAAACGCCTGGAATCCTTTACAGAATCCAGACGTCTTTTCTTGGTACTCTTACTTGATGACTTCTTTTCCACCCATGTAAGGACGAAGAACTTCTGGTACAATGACCGTTCCATCTTCCTGCTGATAATTTTCAAGGATAGCTGCAACGGTACGACCGATGGCTAAACCAGAACCATTCAATGTGTGTACGAATTCAGGCTTGCCTTTTTCTTCTCTGCGGAAACGGATGCCTGCACGGCGCGCTTGGAAATCTTCAAAGTTTGAGCAAGAGCTGATTTCACGGTAGGTTTCCTGGCTCGGGATCCACACTTCGATGTCATATTTCTTAGCTGCTGTGAATCCTAAATCTCCTGTGCACATGCTCATCACACGATAAGGAAGCTTTAATAGTTCCAGGACTTTTTCTGCGTGGCCCGTCAGCTCTTCTAATACACCATAAGAATCTTCAGGCTTTGCCAGCTGCACAAGCTCGACTTTATTGAATTGGTGCTGACGAATCAATCCTCTTGTATCCCGGCCGGCAGATCCAGCTTCAGAACGGAAATTCGTGCTGAAGGCTACGAACTTTTGTGGAAGGTCTTCAGCAGACAGGATTTCTTCTCTGTGGAAATTTGTCACGGGTACCTCGGCTGTTGGTACGAGGAAATAATCCCAGCCTTCAATTTTAAACGCGTCTTCTTCGAATTTCGGTAATTGACCTGTACCTGTCATCGCTGTGCGGTTAACCATTTGTGGCGTCAGCATTTCCTCATAGCCATGTTCATCGGCATGCAGGTCCATCATGAAATTCAATAAGGCACGTTCCAGCCTGGCACCTAGTCCTTTATAAAATACGAAACGGCTTCCTGTCACCTTGGACGCCCTTTCAAAATCAAGGATGCCTAAATCTGTCGCTACATCCCAGTGAGGCTTCGCTTCAAAATTGAAGGTCGGGATCTCCCCTGCTTTTCGTGCTTCGATGTTGTCTTCTTCATCTCCACCGACAGGTACACTTTCGTGAGGGATATTCGGAATGGATAAGAGAAGTGTTTCAAGTCTCTCTTCTACTTCTTTCAGCTCGGTATCAAGAGTTTTAATTCGGTCGCCGACTTCGCGCATTTCTTTAATTTTATCATCTGCGTCTTCCTTCGCTTTTTTCAGCTGGGAAATTTCCTTAGATACTTCATTACGCTTCGCTTTCAATTCCTCTGTTTCCTGAATCAACTCACGGCGCTTGCTGTCCAAGTCACCGAACGCATCTAAGTCCGAGAGGTCTTCCCCGCGGTTTTGCAGTTTCCCTTTGACTTCATCAAAGTTCTGACGTAAATATTTCATGTCCAACATGTTTACTTCCTCCTTCATTTGATCTATGTTTATTAATTTTACTCATACGCTTATAAGCGGCTTCGTCATAATCCTTTTTCAAGGAATGATCGTTTAGTGGACGGTTTACTTTCCGTATCCAATAAACCCAAACAATGATCTCGAAACCCGCTGTAAACAAAAAGCTCCCGTCCCTAAAATAGGGACGAGAGCTTTGGTTTATGCTTCCCGCGATACCACCCAAGTTGAAGGTACATGTGACCTTCCGGCTTCACTCATAACGGTGAGTACCGGTCTGACTTACTGCATTCAGTCAGACACTCGAGGATGGATTCACATGGCTTCTCCGTCAGTTCACACCAGCCACTGACTCTCTTAGAGAAGAAGGGACATGTTACTATTTCCTGTCATCGCGTTTATTTATCGTTTGTGTTACATAAGATTAGCGGATTCAGAATTATAATGCAAGTGTTTTTTTAGCTTCTTCCACCATTTGAACAAAGTGAGCGGTTAAACGATGGTCATCCGTCAATTCCGGATGGAAGGAGCAGGCTAAATAATGGCCTTCCTGAGCGGCTACAATATGGCCGTCGTAGCGGGCCAACACGTTCGTATTTTCTCCTACCCCTTCAATATAAGGAGCACGGATGAAAACGGCATTGAATCCTTCTGCCACGCCTTCTATATCAAGATCGGCTTCAAAGCTTTCGCGCTGACGTCCAAAAGCGTTACGACGCACTTTTATATCCATGACCCCTAAATGGACATCATAAGAACCATCGATTTCCGATGCGAGTAAGATGAGCCCTGCGCACGTACCGAAGATCGGTTTGCCGCTTTTTCCGAATTGTCGGATGGGTTCTAGAAATTCATACTTATCGATCAGTCTGCGGATGGTCGTACTTTCGCCACCAGGGATAATTAAGCCATCGATCTCATTCAGCTGTTCTGTCCTTTTGACAACGACAGCACTTGCTCCTGCCGCTTCGACTGAACGCACATGCTCACGGAAAGCTCCTTGCAGGCCTAGTACACCGATAGTAGTCATGCTGCATTCTCCTTTGCTTACTGGCTGCGATCTTGCATACGCTGTTCAGGAGTAAGAGTGGACATTTCCATCCCCTTCATGGCTGTTCCAAGACCTTTAGACAATTCACCAATCAACTTGTAATCGTCATAATGTGTCGTTGCTTCAACGATTGCACGTGCAAACTTTTCAGGATTGTTGGATTTGAAAATTCCAGATCCAACAAATACCCCATCTGCTCCAAGCTGCATCATCAAAGCTGCATCCGCTGGAGTTGCGATACCGCCAGCAGCGAAGTTTACAACAGGCAGACGACCTTCTTCACGGATCTCCATCAATAGATCGAATGGAGCACCATTATCTTTGGCATAGACCATCACTTCATCTTCTGAAAGTCCACGAAGGTGACGAATCTGAGACTGAACTTGGCGCATATGGCTGACAGCCTCTACAATGTTCCCTGTTCCCGGTTCACCTTTTGTACGAAGCATGGATGCACCTTCACGGATACGACGTGTCGCTTCACCGAGATTACGGCAGCCACATACGAACGGAACCGTGTACTCATCTTTTTTGATGTGATAGATTTCATCAGCTGGAGTAAGAACTTCACTCTCATCGATATAATCAACGCCCATCGCTTCAAGGACACGTGCTTCTGTAATATGCCCAATACGAGCTTTGGCCATAACTGGAATTGAAACAGCATTCATCACTTCTTCAACAATCGTAGGATCAGCCATTCGAGCAACTCCGCCTGCTGCGCGGATATCTGCTGGAACACGTTCAAGAGCCATTACGGCTACTGCTCCCGCTTCTTCAGCGATTTTCGCTTGTTCTGCGTTTACGACGTCCATAATGACGCCACCTTTTTGCATTTCTGCCATGCCGCGTTTTACGCGATCCGTACCTGTTTGTGCCATGTTGATTCCTCCCTAACAGCTATATTAATGTAAGCATTTATATTGAATCATAGATTCTTATCCTCTATTGTAACGCATTACTATATTAAATCCTACTGGTTATATAGGGATTTTTTCACCTAAAACCAGCCTTTAACCATGTCGACTGCGCCTGTGAAGATATCACTGAAAAATTCACCAATGGCACCAAGGGTAAGCATGAACCAGTTTGCTTTTTCTACACTGGAAGAAGTAACAATCTCGACGGTTTGTCCACCATCAGAAAGAATATTGCCATAATCCTCTTCGCCGTTGTACACAAGCTTCGCTGTCCCTACTTTTTGCCCTTTTTCTACTGGGGCGACTAAGTTGCCTTCATCATCCAGCTGGTCCTCAGAGATGTTGAACTGGATTTCATATTGATCTTCTTCTCCGTTTTTAACAAGCGTGCTCAGTGCCGCACTCGTTTCAATTGCCACTCCATCTTCTTTTCCTTTTGCAACGGTGAGCGTGGACTCCTCTTCAGGAGTTGCTCCTGCTGCAAAAAGCTCTTGACGATCAAATTGGTTGAAACCGTAATCTAGAAGCTGTTTGGTTTGATTGAAACGGGAAGCTCTGGAATCTGATTTCATGACGACTGAAATGAATCGTTGCCCATCTCGTTCTGCTGTTCCTGTAAACGTGTTTTGCGCAAGTTCTGTGTAGCCTGTCTTCAATCCGTCCATTCCTTGGTACTCGAACTGCTGCAAGTTTTGCCCTGGCATACCCGGAAGCATCCAATTCCAGTTCGTCACGGTTTGTCCAGCAAAATCAAGCGTCGGTTTGCTTGAGATTTCAAGTGCTTCCGGATAATCGTTCGTTAAGTGATAAGCGAGCAGTGCTGCCGACTTAGCTGAAAGCATATTCGTTGCTTCAGGATCTGTTCCTTCAGGATAATTGTCTCCCAAGTGGGAGTTATTCAGTCCTGTGGAGTTCACGAAGTCATAATCAGGCAGACCCATTTCTTCTGCTTTTTCATTCATCATCTGAACAAATTCGCCTTCGCTTCCAGCAATTAATTCAGTAAGAGCAATGGTTGTCGCATTATCTGAGTTAATGGCCATTGCTTCGTACAGTTCACGAACAGTATATTGTTCATCCAACTTGAGGCCGACTCCTGAGAATTCAGGATTCGCCGATATATCATAAGCATATTGACTAATTTGTGTCGTTGTATCCCAGCTGATCTGCCCTTCCTCAATCGCTTCCATGACAAGATATTCGGTCATCATCTTCGTCATGCTGGCAGGAGGTAAGGTCAAATCTGCCTCTTTTTCAAATAAAATCTTTCCGGTTTCCGCGTCCACGAGTATTGCCGATTCTGCGCCAACATCTACGCTTGCGTATGTATGTCCAGGATTCATGGACACAGCAAAGAACCCCATAAGCAATGCCACCATCAAGGCCATAGATGTTTTTAATCTTTGTGTCAACTTTCTCAACCTCCACCCTTAAAATATGCATCTTTGTTATTTTATCACATGCGTATATAAAAGAATAGACAGGGAAAAGTCCCTGTCTATCACTTTTTATACGGGTCAAACGGAGTAGTTTGGCGCTTCTTTTGTAATTTGAACATCATGCGGGTGGCTCTCTCTTAAGCCAGCCCCTGTAATTCTAGTAAACTGCGCTTCTGTTCGTAGGGCATGAATCGTTGATGTTCCACAATATCCCATACCAGAGCGTAGGCCACCGAGAAGTTGATGAATGGAGTCAGCCAATGGTCCTTTGTATGGCATACGTCCTTCGATCCCTTCCGGCACAAGTTTCTTCGCTTCCTGCTCGTTTTGGAAGTAACGATCCTTGGACCCGGATTCCATGGCCCCGACAGATCCCATTCCCCGGTATACTTTGAACCGGCGGCCCTGGAAGATTTCTGTTTCGCCAGGGCTTTCGGATACGCCTGCAAGCAAGCTTCCGAGCATAACGGCATGTCCGCCTGCAGCAATAGCTTTCACAATATCACCAGAATACTTGATTCCCCCGTCGGCAATGACAGGCTTATTGTATTTCTCCGCCTCTTTCGCACAGTCGTAAACAGCCGTAATTTGAGGAACGCCGACACCAGCAACGACACGCGTCGTACAAATCGACCCTGGTCCAATTCCGACTTTGATCACGTCTGCGCCCGCTTCAATCAATTCTCTCGTTGCTTCTGCTGTCGCGACGTTTCCTGCGATAATATTCACTTCCGGATGACGGTCACGGATGCGCTTCACCTGCTCAATTACACCCTGTGAATGGCCATGAGCGGTATCCACGACAAGAGCATCTACCCCGGCTTCCACTAATTTATCAATCCGTGTCATAGCGTCTGCTGTTACACCGACAGCTGCGGCACAAAGAAGACGGCCTTGTTCATCTTTCGCTGATAAAGGAAATTCGATCACTTTCTCGATATCTTTTATAGTAATCAAACCTTTAAGGATCCCATTGTTATCTACCATCGGAAGCTTTTCAATCTTATACTTCTGCAAGATTTTCTCTGCTTCATCCAACGTCGTCCCTACAGGAGCTGTCACAAGGTCTTCACTTGTCATGACGTCACTGATTTGGATGGAATAATCTTCGATAAAGCGGAGGTCACGGTTGGTGATAATTCCGACAAGTTTTTGTTCTTCCACGTTATTAACAATCGGCACACCGGAAATACGGAATTTCCCCATTAAATGTTCCGCATCAAATACTTGGTGTTCCGGAGTCAAAAAGAACGGATTCGTAATGACGCCGCTTTCGGATCGTTTCACTCGGTCCACGTGTTCCGCTTGCTCTTCAATCGACATGTTCTTGTGAATGACACCAAGCCCTCCCTGTCGTGCCATACCGATCGCCAATTCAGCTTCTGTGACCGTATCCATTCCAGCACTGAGAATCGGCATATTCAGACGTAAGGTGGGAGACAACTCTGTCGCCAGTGAAACATCACGCGGCAATACATCGGACTTTGCAGGCAAAAGTAACACATCGTCAAACGTTAAACCTTCTTTTTTAAACTTGTCTTCACGCATGCTTGACCTCTCCTTTTCTTCTTAAAATAGTTTGGGTGAAAGTGGGTAAAATAAGTGGTATATTCGCGAAACACCATTTCTTATTGTTATTTACAATACGACAATGGTCGTGCTTTTTCAACCATAAAAAAATGGAGGGGAATTCCTTTTATGTTAGAAAGGAGGAGCTTACTTTGCACTCCACGGAACCGATTCTCACTTACCTTCAAGTGACCGCACATACAAGACCCTTTTTGTTTTCCTGTTATGAAAAAATAAACCATTCAAGAGCTGAGCATCATGCCTTCAATAATGCAGAGCGATTCATTCACGGCCTCACCCTTGGTCAGGATTATTGGTCAACGGCTTTACATACACCACTGAGTGTAAAGCCTCTTCTTTTTTATTATGGCATGAACCATTTCATTAAAAGCTGTCTGCTAACCGTTGACCCAGGGTACCCTGCAACCGCAAAAGTTCTTGCTCATGGGCTGTCGACCCGAAAAAGGAAAAAACAGCACTACCGTTTTTTAGAAGACGACATCCGTATACAACCCCACGGGTTATTTCCGCATGCCGCTGAGCATTTGTTTCAATTTTCCTCAGAAAAAACGAAGATATCCATGGATGAACTGCTTCGGCCGCTTCCTGAAATGGATGCGTTGTTTCAACTTAAAAAGCCAAACCCAATTGCAATTGAAGAGGATTGGCCTGAGTTACTAGCTTATTTCGCTGTCCTTTATAACTTGAGCATGCTCGTCCGTTATGAAGGGGAGTGGTGGGGGGAGATGGAGCAGATGAAAGATCGGGAAGATTATGTGTTCATCATTCATTTTCTAAATTCAGCTGCCGACCGAATTCCAAACATGTTCGCAACATGGTTAAAAGACCAATTCACATCCATTTCATGATGTGAATTGGTCTTTGTTCATTCAAACACTTCTACAATATGTAGATCAAGCTGTTCTTTCAGCGGGAGGATCTGCCCGTCTTCAATCAAACGTACAAGGGGTCTTGTCGGGTTCGTCTTTTCCACGAAAATAACTTCTGCTTCACGATGATCAGACAAGCGGATTTTCGTTCCCGTGGAATAACTGGTCATTTCTTTCACTAATGTACTAATCACTTTATGATCATAGCGCCCAAACTGCTCCTGCAAAATTTCTTCAAGCACTTTATATGGCGATTGTTTCCTCCGGTACATCCTTTCAGATGTCATGGCATGGTACATATCACAGACGGCGATTATCTGACTGAACGGATGAATTTTATTCTGGCTGACTCCTAAAGGGTAACCGGTCCCATCCAGCCTCTCATGATGTTGTAAAATAGCGACTTTGGCGTGTTTGCTTAAAGAGGAGATCTTTTCTACATGACGATAACTATAAGTGGGATGGTTTTTCACCATCTCATACTCCCTCTCTGTTAATGGGCCTTCTTTCCACACAATTCGTTGACTGATTTTAGACATTCCGCTATCTGCTAAGAGACCGGCCAATCCGACTTGGATCCATTCACCATAGTTGTATCCCATCTTTGAGGCCACATAACTGGATAGCAGCCCCATAGATACACTGTGATGAAAGATGTAATCGTTACTGGATGCATACTGATGAAGCGAGAAAACTTCACGACTTTTTGAATCAACGGTACGCTCTAGAAGGGGAACCATCACTTTTCGAATGATGCTCATATCCACAGGAGTTCCACCTTGCCATGAAATGAACCATTTCTTATACTCCTGCACTGCAGCTAAGTAGCATTCAAAAAATGGAAGAGTCTTCTCCTTCGTCCCCCGATCTGACAGTTGATTCTCTTCATGTTCTGAGAGATGATCAGCTAAAAAAAGCGAACCGTCTGAACGTCGGTTGGAAACTTCCACGACATCAATTTTGAATTTTTTCAGTACATCAATATGGACGGGCTGAAGGGTCGTATGTTTAGGAATAATCGGTCGACTGGTCCGTCCCATAACATCTTTCATCAAGAGACATCCCGGTTCCAAATTTGAGGTAGCTACCCTCATAAACGAACCCCCTTTCTCTAGTTTTCTTTTTCGTGTCACGCACTTTTACATCCAATGATTTTTACACATGAGATTCCGTATGATTACACCTCATATCGGTAGCTTTGTATATGAAAAAAGCTCGTCTAGCTCCATCTCCCTAGACACTCACATTAAAAATCTACCGTAGTTCTGTCCTATTCGGTATTTTTATAGATCAACACCAACGTTGAGCTGCGTTCTACAAGAAATGAATATAGTTCTATATTACCATGAACAATTCAAAAAAATAGAAAAATTTATTAAATATTAATCGACATCTCACAGTCTTTTGCTCCAAATAATAAAAAATCGCCTGCCGAAATTAATCGGCAGGCGACGTTTCTCACTTAAGATTCATCTGGTTCTTCTTCTGTCTGGTCGCTGGATGGTTCAGCACTTTCTTCAGAAGACTCATTTTGAGCTTCTGCTCCTTTTTCAAGTGCTTCTTCTATCAGTTCTTCTTCCTCTTTTTCTGATTCGACACGTGCGACAGTGGCTACTTCTTCTCCATCACCAAGACGAATTAAGCGGACGCCCTGTGTGTTTCGCCCCGTTTCTGAAATACTTTCCATTGGCATACGAATCAACACACCGCTCGCTGTAATAATCATGATGTCTTCATCGCCATTGACGGCTTTCGTAGCGACGACTTGACCATTTTTATCTGTCAGATTACACGTGATGATTCCTTTACCACCACGGTTGGTAATCCGGTATTCATCAGCTGGCGTGCGCTTTCCGTAACCTTTGCTCGTCACGGTGAGTACTTGCAAGGAATCGTCGAGGATTTCCATCGATACAACTTTATCGTCTTCACGAAGGGAAATTCCTTTGACACCTGCAGCTGTACGTCCCATCGCTCGGATTTGATCTTCATTGAAACGGATCAAGTATCCATTTTGCGTACCGATCATGATGTCTTTCGTTCCATCCGTCAGTCGGACAGAAATCAGCTCGTCATCTTCACGTAATCCGAGAGCAATCAAGCCGCCTTTTCGGATATTCGCAAATTGGGAGAGCGTCGTCCGCTTCGTGATTCCATTCTTCGTAGTAAAGACGAGGTACCAGTCATCTACAAAGTCTTCGACAGAGATGACAGCATTGATCCACTCATCACGTTCAACATTCAACATGTTGATGATTGGAATTCCTTTGGCGGTCCGGCTGAACTCAGGAACTTCATACCCTTTGGCTTTATAAACTTTCCCCTTGTTGGAGAAGAAAAGGAGGGTATTGTGTGTCGACGTGGACAATAGATGTTCAACGAAGTCCTCTTCGTGCGTACCCATACCCTGGACGCCTCGTCCTCCTCGGCGCTGGGAACGGTATGTGGAGGCTGGAAGACGTTTGACATAGCCCTGGTGAGTGACGGTTACGATGACCGTCTCTTCAGGGATCAAGTCCTCATCCTCAATGAAGTCTGTTCCGCCAAGGATGATTTCTGTACGGCGCTCATCATTGTAGCGTTCTTTCACATCCAGTAGTTCTCCACGAATGATTTCAAGAACTTTTTCATCGTCAGCAAGAATCGCTTTCAATTCTTGAATCAGTTTCATTACTTCCTGGTATTCATCTTCAATTTTTTCACGCTCTAGGCCTGTCAGACGCTGCAGGCGCATATCAAGGATCGCTTGTGCTTGTTTTTCAGACAGTCCGAAGCGCTCCATCAAACCAGTACGTGCGATCTCAGTCGTTTGAGATTCACGGATGAGTGAAATGACTTCATCCAGGTGGTCCAGAGCAATACGAAGACCTGCGAGGATGTGCGCACGTGCTTCTGCTTTTCTAAGTTCATATTCCGTACGTCGACGAATGACGACTTTCTGGTGTTCCAAATAATGCTCAAGGCATTGTTTTAAGTTAAGCACTTTCGGATGACCATTGACGAGTGCGAGCATATTAATGCCAAATGTCGATTGTAAGGCCGTCATTTTGTAAAGATTGTTGAGAAGGACGTTCGGATTGACGTCCCGGCGCAATTCAATGACGATTCGCATTCCATTTCGGTCTGACTCATCACGAAGATCTGTGATGCCGTCGATTTTTTTATCGCGGGCAAGATCTGCGATTTTTTCTACGAGACGGGCTTTGTTCACTTGATAAGGAAGCTCTGTCACGATTAAACGGGCTTTCCCATTTGCTTGTTCTTCAATTTCTACATGTGCACGAACCGTGATGGAACCTTTTCCTGTTTCATAGGCTTTGCGAATTCCACTCAGTCCTAAAATTTTACCGGCCGTCGGGAAGTCAGGACCATAAATATGGTTCTCCATCAGTTCCTGGATGGTAATCTCCGGGTCTTTACTTAGTGCAAGTACCGCATCTATAACCTCACCCAGCTGGTGTGGAGGGATGTTTGTCGCCATTCCGACCGCGATTCCTGATCCTCCATTGACAAGCAAGTTCGGAAACTTAGCAGGAAGGACTTCAGGCTCACGCTCTGTCCCATCATAGTTATCGTTATAATCAATTGTATCTTTGTTGATGTCGCGCAGGATCTCCATGGAAATCTTGGACATGCGTGCTTCCGTATAACGCATGGCGGCTGCGGCATCCCCGTCCACCGAACCAAAATTTCCGTGTCCATCAACGAGCATGTAACGGTAGTTGAAATCCTGTGCCATACGGACCATCGTGTCATAGACAGCAGAGTCTCCGTGAGGGTGGTACTTACCAATAACCTCCCCAACGATACGTGCAGACTTTTTGTAAGCTTTGTCCGCATGCATACCAAGGTCATGCATCGCATATAAAATCCTTCTGTGCACTGGTTTCAGGCCATCTCTGACATCAGGAAGGGCTCGGGCCACGATGACACTCATCGCATAATCCAGGAATGAGGTGCGCATTTCATGACTGATGTTAACTTCCTGTACGCGCGGACGTTCGGGTTGATCCACCATTCTTTTTACCTCCTAGTTACCTAAAAGGGGAAAGGAAATATTCGACTCCCTTTCCCGTTCTTTCATGACATTCGATTTATATTAAACATCAAGGTTTTGTACATATTGGGCGTTCTCTTGAATGAAGTTACGGCGAGGTTCGACTTTGTCTCCCATAAGAATGTCGAAGGTCTCATCTGCCCCCATGGCATCTTCTAAGCTGACCTGAAGCATCGTCCTCGTTTCGGGGTCCATCGTCGTTTCCCAAAGTTGTTCTGGATTCATCTCTCCAAGACCCTTGTAACGTTGAACACTAGGCTTCGGTGAGCTGGACAGTTCTGCCATCTTCACATCCAGCTGCTTATCACTGTAAGTGTAGTAGATCGCTTTTCCTTGCTGGATCTTGTAAAGTGGCGGCTGAGCGATATAAATATAGCCATGTTCAATCAATGGACGCATATAACGATAGAAGAACGTCAATAGTAAAGTACGGATGTGGGCACCATCCACATCGGCATCGGTCATGATGACGATTTTATGATAGCGCGCCTTAGAAATATCGAATTCTTCACCGATTCCAGTTCCAAGGGCTGTGATGATGGCACGTACTTCGTTGTTGGAAAGGATTTTATCCAGGCGTGCTTTTTCAACGTTAATGATTTTACCACGCAATGGCAAAATGGCCTGGAAATGACGATCCCGCCCCTGCTTGGCAGATCCACCGGCAGAGTCACCCTCAACGATATAAAGTTCAGAGATGTTGGCATCTTTGGAAGAACAGTCCGCCAATTTCCCGGGCAAATTGGAAACCTCTAGCGCATTTTTACGGCGCGTCAATTCACGGGCTTTCTTGGCAGCCATCCTTGCTCTTGAAGCCATCAAACCTTTTTCAACAATCGTTTTCGCCATGTTCGGATTTTCGAAAAGGAACTTTGTGAAGCTTTCAGAGAACAAAGAGTCTGTAACCGTACGGGCTTCACTGTTACCGAGTTTCGTCTTTGTCTGACCTTCGAACTGCGGGTCCGGGTGTTTGATTGAGATAATTGCTGTCAAACCTTCCCTGACATCGTCTCCTGTCAAATTCGGATCCGTCTCTTTAAACATATTATTTTTACGCGCATAGTCGTTAATCACACGTGTCAAACCGGTCTTGAAACCAGATTCGTGTGTCCCGCCTTCATACGTATGAATGTTGTTGGCATAGGAATAAATATTGCTCGCAAATCCGTCGTTGTACTGCATGGCGATTTCAATGGAAATCTCATCTTGTTCATCCTCAATGAAGAAGGCATCATGCAGCGTTTCACGTGTGCGGTTCATGTGTTCAACGTAGGAAAGGATTCCGCCTTCGAAATAGTAATTCACAGGCTCTTCATCCGTACGTTTATCTTCAATCGTGATCGTAAGGCCTTTGTTTAGGAAAGCAAGCTCCCGCAAACGATTAGCAAGAATCTCAAACTTATATTCCTGTGTCTCTGAGAAGATTTCAACATCTGGTTTGAATTGGATGCGTGTTCCTGTCTGATCAGTCTCTCCGATCACCTTCAAGTCTTCTTCAGGAACACCACGGTGATAAGCCTGGTAATGGATTTTCCCATCACGATGGACGAACACTTCTAGTTTCGTAGATAAGGCGTTTACGACGGACGCCCCTACACCATGGAGTCCTCCGGATACTTTATAACCGCCCCCGCCGAACTTACCTCCGGCGTGAAGAACGGTCAAAATGACTTCAACAGCTGGACGTCCCGTTTTCTCCTGGATCCCGACTGGAATACCACGGCCGTTATCGGTAACCGTAATGCTGTTGTCTTTTTCAATCGCGACTTGAATATGATCGCAAAAACCGGCCATTGCTTCATCGATACTGTTATCGACAATTTCCCATACGAGGTGGTGAAGGCCTTTCTCGTTGGTGGAACCAATATACATGCCTGGACGTTTTCTTACCGCTTCTAATCCTTCCAGTACCTGTATTTGACTCTCATCATATGCCTGCTGCTCTTCGATAATATCTTCCTTCATGGTACTCACCTACATTTCTCAAGTGGTTTATCTCTAATCCCTTACGTCTCTCATCTATCGGTATATTATAATTCGGACTCTTCCGAGAAATCTTCCAGTTTGTTCAGTGTGGTCATCATGTTCGCTCGTTTTTTCAAGGTGTAAACAGATAGTGGGCTGAAATAGATGACATCATTCGTAATCACTATCGCTTTCGCCTGATGGTCTTCCGTTTCAATGACCTGTTTTTCCTTACGCTGATTATGAATCATTTCTTCGATGATCGAAGAAGATGAAATCAAACTATGATCAATGATTGCCACAACATCCTTCGATTGGATGACGTGATCATCGCCAATATGAATGAACAATTCGCCACCTCATTTCTCTATGTCTATCGTTCCTTCTCTCACGCGGAAAATTTCTGCCTGTTCCAGTGCCTCATGTTCTATTCCATCGATACTCGTCGTAGAAACAAACGTCTGCACTTTCCCTTGGATCGTGTGAAGCAAGTGCGATTGCCTGAAGTCATCCAGTTCACTAAGTACGTCATCAAGAAGCAAGATCGGGTACTCACCTACTTCACTATGAATCAGTTCAATTTCAGCGAGTTTCAAAGACAATGCCGTTGTCCTTTGTTGGCCCTGTGATCCATACGTTTGGACGTCTTTTCCGTTCACGTAAAACACTAGATCATCCCGGTGTGGTCCTGCCAACGTCGTCCCGCGTTCCACTTCTTTTGATTCAATTTCTTGAAACTTTTCGGAGAATGTATCTTTTATTGTTTCCAAATTCATATCCTCTGATACTCGTACACTCGCATCATAAGCAATTTCAAGTTTCTCCAGTTGCCGACTGATTCCTTCGTGAATCGGTGTTGCCCACGACCGGAGAAGCTGCAGGAATTTAAACCGGCGTTCGACAATCGTCGTTGCATGTTCAATTAACTGCTCTGTCAAAACACCGAGCATCGTCCGGTCCGCTCCCGGCTTTCGTTGCAAGTCTTTCAACAGATGATTTCGCTGTCTGAGAATCTTCTGGTATTGACCTAAGTGATAAATATATGTGGGTTGTATTTGGCCGATTTCCATGTCAATAAACCGACGACGCACCTGAGGACTCCCCTTTACAAGATTGAGATCCTCAGGTGCAAACATGACCACGTTCAAAGCGCCGATGTAGTCACTCAGACGCTTCTGCTCGATATGATTCAATTTCGCTTTTTTCCCTTTTTTAGAAACAACAATTTCCAGAGGGAAACGGCGATTACGTTTAAATATACTCCCTTTTATTTTACCATACTCTGCATCCCACTGTATCAGTTCTTTATCTCTCGGCGTACGATGGGATCTTGTAAAAGCAAGGACATAGATCGCTTCCATCAGATTGGTCTTTCCCTGGGCATTTTCACCAATGATGACATTGATCTTATGGTCAAACGTCAAGGAGAGTTCATCATAGTTCCTGTACGAACGTAATGATAACTCATGGATATACATAGAAGAACTCCTGACCTAAGCTTCTTTGACAACAGTGAAGCTGCCGAATTCTTCAACTTCTACTGTATCGCCCACATACAGTTTGCGGCCACGACGATTGTCAATTTCTCCGTTTACATAAACTTCAAATTCCGACAAGAAAATTTTCACCATTCCACCAGATTCGACAATATTAGCCAACTTTAAAAATTTCCCTAATGGAATATATTCTGTACTGATCCCGATCTCTTCGTTCATATCATTTCACCCTATTTCATGAATTCACCTATCTTTCATTTTACTAAAGATAGGTGTGTAAAGAAAGTGTGAGAGAAAGAAACAGGACTGTGTACCTCTTTCATCTCTCATTCACTGACATATCAACCTCTTTATATCCTAATTATTCCAGATTTCGTTCGACTTCGATCCTTGCCATTCACCCTAATACTTAGAGGGCTAACTAATTACTGTCGTGAAAACGAACGGTTATTAACAAAACCTCGTCCACCTTAGGGTTTACAAGTTGAGAGATAGAAATCTAAACCAAATGAAAAAGGTGCTCTATGCAAAACATAAAGCACCTTCTTACCTTTACCTTTTTACTAAATTTAATAAGTTCTTACCGGGAGAATCAATTGTAAGATTTGGTCGTCATCAACGGGACGAATTAAAAACGGACGCATCGCTCCTGTAAACTCAACTTTCACTTGATCATAATCCACCGCTTTCAGTGCATCCATCATGTACTTGGCACTGAAGGAAATTTTAAGATCCTCTCCGTCGACAACAGTCGCCATCACTTCTTCGACAACATTTCCGACTTCAGGGGAATTTCCGGTAATCTCAAGATGATTATCTTCTTTAGTAATTAAACGAACGACATTGTTCCGGTTCTCTTTCGCAAGTAGAGACGCACGATCCACCGACTGCAACAATTCCTTCGTATCAATTTTAACGATGGTTTTACTTTGTTCAGGGATCAGGCGTGAAGTTTCCGGATAATTTCCATCGAGCAAGCGAGACAGGAAGTACAGATGTTTCGTCCGGAATAACACCTGATTATCGGTCACACTCACTTCAATCGTTTCTTCAGAATCATCAAGAATCTTATTCAATTCAGTCAAGCTTTTACCAGGAATGACAACAGCCGGCAAGGATTTTCCTTCTGGCTGCTCCAATGGAATTTTTCTTGATGCTAACCGGTGGCTGTCAGTCGCAATAAATTCAAGATGTCCATCATCGAGTTTCACGTGAACACCCGTCAAGATTGGTCTTGTTTCAGAAGTGGATACAGCAAAAACTGTTTGTCGAATCAAATTTTTCAGTAGATCGATGGGCAGTTCAAAGCTTTCTTCTGTATGAAGCTGTGGGAGTTGCGGGTACTCTTCCGGGTCCTGTCCATTCAAATGGAATTCTGCATTTCCAGAACGAATCGTTACATTACGCGTATGATCACTTTCTATTTCCACCGTGTTTTGAGGAAGTTTACGTACAATATCAGGAAAATACTTAGCCTGAAGGACAATGCTTCCTGGTTCAATATTTTCTACATAAACGATTCCGTCTTCTTCACTAGGAATAAAAGATTCAATGGAGATATCTGAATCACTACCTGTTAATTTAATTCCTTCTTCACTGGCTTCGAGTTTCATTCCGGTAAGAATTGGGATCGTCGTTCTGGATGAGATAGCTTTCATGACGTTTTGGACACTATTGATTAATTGATCCCTTTGGATAACGAATTTCATTTTGAATACACTCCTCCTACTTGAGCATATATTAATTATTTTTATATAAAATGCAGTAATAGTACTAGTATGGGCTGTGGAAATGTGGATAACAAGGTCAAACCTTTACACTGTGTGTTTATCCACATGTGGATAGGGTGTTGATGAATGTGCAACCTCTATTCACATTATCCACTAGTGAGATTTTAATTGTTCACGGATTTCGTCCAATTCTTTTTGCAGCTGTTGGTCATCGGCGACCATTTTTGAAATTTTTTCATGAGCATGAATGACGGTTGTATGATCACGTCCTCCAAATTCTTCTCCTATCTTCGGCAATGAAAAATCCGTTAATTCTCTGGAAAGATACATTGCAATTTGTCTAGGGAAGGCGACGGATTTTGTCCGCTTCTTCGCCGGGAAGTCTTCCAATCTCACATTGTATTTCTCACCGACCATTTCTTGAATCGCTTCTATAGTAATGACCTTAGGTTTCGAGCTAGGAATGATATCTTTCAGAGCTTCTGCTGCAAGGGATGCATTGATATCACTATTGATTAAGGAAGAATAGGCAACGACACGAATGAGCGCACCTTCAAGTTCGCGGATGTTCGTGTCGATTTGATTAGCGATATAGAGCATCACTTCGTTTGGAATATCCAACCCTTCTGCTTTTGCTTTTTTACGTAGGATGGCAATTCGAGTTTCTAAATCAGGTGGTGTGATGTCTGTAATGAGACCCCATTCGAATCTTGAACGGAGACGATCTTCCAGTGTAGGAATTTCTTTTGGCGGACGGTCACTGGAAATGACAATCTGCTTGCTTTCTTCATGAAGTGTATTGAACGTATGGAAGAACTCTTCCTGAGTTTGTTCTTTTCCAGCAAGGAATTGGATATCATCTATTAAAAGCACGTCGACACTCCGGTATTTATTACGGAAGTTGACGGCCTTGTTGTCTCGAATGGAGTTAATAAATTCATTTGTAAATTTCTCTGATGATAGATATACGACTTTGGCATTCGGGTTATGGTCGAGCACATAGTGTCCGATCGCATGCATCAAGTGTGTTTTACCAAGCCCTACGCCACCATAGATAAACAATGGATTATAAGCTTTGGCCGGTGCTTCTGCGACAGCCAGGGACGCCGCATGAGCGAAACGGTTGCCTGATCCAATCACAAAGGTATCGAACGTATATTTAGAATTCAACATGCTTTGTGGTGATTCTTCATTCCCGTTGTTTTTGACATTCGGCACTTTCTTAGATGATAGTTTCACATCTTCTAGTGAGTCGTCTTTAGATTCCGGAATAATGAACTTTGTATCAAGTTCCGCCCCTGTCACTTCGTATAAAGTTTCCGTAATCAAGCTTTCGTATTGATTTTCAAGCCAATCTCTGGCGAATTCATTCGGAGCAACGATCGTAAGCGTATTTTCATTTAAAGAATCTGCTTTGGTTGCTTTCAGCCAAGTTTCGAAACTCGGTTTGCTGATTTTTTCTTTAATTTGCTCGAGCGTATTGTTCCATAATTCATTGATGTTCTCCAAATTGTCTCACCCCTCTCTGTTTCAGTGGAAAACAAAAAAACCTTTCGTTCTCTTTTTCGAACGTAGCAAAAGGATCGAAAGGCATTCGTATAAGGTTTGTATAATAGCTATCGTTAAAAAACCTCTGATCGGATGTGGATGTCCGAAAGTTGATTTTACTAGAGTTCTAGAAAGTTATTTTCAATATCCACACTCCTGTGCATAACTACATAAACAGTCGTGTTAATAACTGTCCACACGTTATCCACAATCTGTGGAAAAGATTTTTGGTGTTCAGAAGTCATTCACGGTTAAACACAAATATAATACCAGATAAAAACGGCAGTTGCAATGGTCCACGCTAACTTATCCACAATTTCAACGGCTTGTAGACAAAACTCATCCACAGCACTATATTTTGTGATTTTCTTGTCGATATTTGTTGTGGACAGTAAAAAGGCAGGTTTAAATTATACACAGATCCTGTGAATGTTCGCCAGGGGGAGTTTTTGTTCGCTTATTTATGACAGGAATCGTCAATTGTTATAGTACAGGGCTGTTATATAACGGGTGGAGATCTCTCAAGTTTGACTTGGAAATAACAGTTGACAAAAGTGACAGCCATTTATTATACTAATCGGGACTGCCTTTTAGATGTATTATTGGAATTTTCCTCAGGAGGTGTATATATAATGAGTAAACGCACATTTCAACCAAATAATCGTAAGCGCAAAAAAGTACACGGCTTCCGTGCACGTATGAGCAGTAAGAACGGTCGTCATGTTCTTGCCCGCCGTCGTCGTAAAGGAAGAAAAGTTCTATCAGCATAGGCCACTGAAAACAATCAGTGGTCTTTTTTTCAGTATATGGTCAAAAGTGGGGCGGTTTTACGTCCCTCTTTTGTTTTTTTATAGAGAAGAAAAGCATAAAATTTCTCGTTGTTTCTTTATAGATCTTTGATGGTCTTAAAAGTTTAGACAAGGATAAAAAGAGATGTTTTCCTACATAATGGTAAAAGATCTCTTACTGGGAGAATAGTGGAAGGCAAAAACGGTCTGCCCAAGCCTTCTTGTTTGTAGTTTTGGAGGGTGTTCGATGAAAAAAGCTTATCGTATTAAAAAAAATGAAGATTTTCAAAAGGTTTTTCGTCGCGGGCAGTCGTTCGCCAACCGCCAGTTGGTCCTTTATTATATGAAAAAGGAAGAGCAATCTCATTTTCGAATGGGATTATCCGTCAGCAAGAAAATCGGTCATGCGGTTATGAGGAACCAAATCAAACGGTATTTGCGGCAAGCTTTTCATGAACTGGAAGAAGAGATCCACCCGCATTACGACCTTGTCGTCATAGCCCGTAAACCGACGAACCAAATGGAATTTCATGAAATAAAGAAAAGCCTGACCCATGTGTTATCAAGGTCAAAGCTATTAAATAAAAAAATTCGCACGTAATCATATAGAATTATGGTGTCAACTAATGCTAAACTTATGATTGTCGTATAGTCATTCATCGGTTTATATTTAAAAAAGATAGAAGAGCGATTTCAGTAAGGAGGAAGGAACGTTGCGGAATAAATTACTCATCCTGGTCGCGATGACAGGTGTGCTTACGTTCCTATCCGGGTGTATGGAAGTCAACCAAGAGATCACCTCGGATAGTACAGGATTTTGGAATGAATATATCGTTTATCCATTGTCACAAACATTGTTATTTTTCGCCGATGCCACGAATGGAAGCTACGGGTTGGCGATTATAATCGTTACCATCATTATTCGTCTCTTGCTTTTGCCTTTGAACGTCAAACAACTGAAAAGTTCAAAAGCCATGCAGGATATTCAACCGGAATTGAAAGAACTAAGAGAGAAATATTCTTCTAAAGATGCTCAGACACAACAAAAGCTTCAACAAGAAACGATGCAGCTTTTCCAAAAAAATGGTGTCAATCCACTCGCGGGTTGTTTGCCAATTATTGTTCAAATGCCGATTTTGATTGGTTTTTATCATGCAATTATGAGAACAGAAGCGGTCCAAACCCATAACTTCTTATGGCTTGAGCTTGGACAAGCGGATCCATTCTTAGCGATTTTGACAGCAGCAACAACATTCCTGCAGCAGAAATTGATGATGGCTGGGGGAGCGGCTGCACAGAATCCACAAATGCAAATGATGCTTTACATCATGCCTTTGATGATCGGTACATTCGCATTCTTCTTCCCATCAGCCCTTGCGTTGTACTGGATTGTCGGTAACATTGTTATGATTCTTCAAACCATTTTCATTCGTAAACCAATGATGAAAGATGAGACAGGAGGAGCAAACTAGTGAAGCAATGGACTGCTACGGGGACTACAGTTGATGAGGCGATCCAAACAGCACTAGAGCAATTACGCACATCAAGAGATCAAGTCGATGTCGAGATCATTGATGAAGGTAAAAAAGGATTTCTCGGTTTTGGTACGAAACCAGCGATAGCAAAAGTATCTATTAAGAAAAATCCAGTGCAGGACGTCGAAACATTCATCCATGAAGTAGCAGAACAAATGGGCGCTCCTGTCCAGGTCAAAACAGAGCTTCGTCAACGCGACATTTATATGGAGCTTGAAGGTGAAAAGATAGCAATGATGATCGGCAAGCGAGGGCAAACTTTGAATTCCCTTCAATATTTGGCCCAGCTCGTCGTGAATCGTGAATCCGATGTCTTCTACACCGTTATGTTAGACGCAGAAGGCTATCGTGGTCGAAGAAAAGAAACTTTAGAAAACCTCGCGCACCGACTGGCAGAAAAAGCAGTACGTACCAATCAGGAAGTGAAGCTTGAACCGATGCCGTCGTACGAAAGAAAAATCATTCATAGTGCGCTGCAAAACCATAGAAAAGTCGAGACGGATTCTGACGGGAATGATCCCCGCAGACACGTCGTCATCCGACCTCAATAATGTTTTTATCATGCTTCTGTTCATCTCTCGTGAACAGAAGCATTTTTTATGGACTCCCATTCACAAACGCTCCCTTTTCTTGAAGACTCAGTTTCGAGACTTTTGTTGAGTGGAGGGGGTCTGCGGGGAATAGATCGCTTTCCGCGGGAGCGCGGTGAGCACACACCGCACATCCTTAAAGGAAGCCTTGTTTAATTGAAATAATAAATCACAATTCCTGGCCATGGATACGGGGTCAGGGAAACGACGAATTTGAGTGTTTTGAATCAGTCAGTAGAAAGACATTCACGTTCGTGTCACCATACGGTTTTCATGAGGACGTTTCCCAGACCCTGTTTTCTTGCTTTATTTGTTCAGGATCTTTGGTTAAAACGACTCGATAACGGCGTGGGGGAGCAGGTCTTCATTACAGGGGTCGTTCGATTACGGTTTAAAGGGGATTTCGAGAACCTCATATAGTAAAGGGGCGGAGGGAAACGGTGAGACTCCTGTGGGAAGTGCGTGGTAGATGAGACCCCACAGAGCTTTAGCTCGAGGAGGCTCATCACTCGCCCACGGAAAGCGAACCTTTTCCCTCCGCCCCTAAATCCCCACGAAAGTATCGAAATTGAGTCTTACAGAATCCTGCCATATTGTTTAATAAATAGCTGGTATTCGTATTGTTCTTTTGGATGGTGGAGAAAATGATAGAAGGGGTTATGCACATGTGGATAACTAAAAGGAGCGGAAATAGGGAATATACGTGTTGATATCTTTTCAAAACACGTGGCGGTGTGGTAAGGTAGTATGTTAGTGACAACAATAATATTCCTGTTGTGGATAAATATAAATCAAACATTTTTCAGGAGGTGAGTGCGTGTGGAAACAGATACGATAACCGCAATTTCGACCCCAATGGGAGAAGGAGCGATCGCAATTGTCCGTTTAAGTGGACCCGAAGCTGTGGCGATTGCTGCAAGCCTTTTTAAGGGGAAAGATTTGAACGGGGTCGACTCCCACACCATGCATTACGGAAAGATTATAGACCCGGAGTCGGGCGAAATGGCGGAAGAAGTGATGGTATCTGTCATGCGTGCCCCGAAAACTTTTACAAGAGAAGATATTGTGGAGATCAACTGTCATGGCGGTTTAGTTTCTGTGAATCGTCTCTTAGAGATCGTGTTGGCAAGTGGTGCGAGATTAGCGGAACCCGGAGAATTCACGAAGCGGGCCTTCCTCAATGGTCGTATCGATCTTTCTCAGGCAGAAGCGGTCATGGACTTGATCCGCGCGAAGACAGATCGGGCGATGGATGTCGCTTTAAAGCAGATGGACGGCCGATTATCGAAGTTGATCCAGGAATTACGACAAAAGCTTCTTGAGACACTCGCTCATGTCGAGGTGAACATCGACTATCCGGAATATGATGATGTCGAAGAGATGTCTCATGAAATGATGGAAGAAAAAACAAAAGAAGTACACGGAGAAGTCACCCGTATTCTTGAAACCGCGAAACAAGGGAAGATTTTAAGGGAAGGACTGGGTACGGCGATCATTGGTCGTCCGAACGTCGGAAAATCCTCCTTGATGAATGCCCTTGTCCATGAAAATAAGGCGATTGTGACTGAAGTTCCCGGGACGACACGTGATGTGATCGAAGAATACGTCAACGTCCGTGGTGTTCCCCTTCGTCTTGTTGATACAGCAGGAATTAGGGAAACCGAAGACATCGTCGAACGAATCGGTGTCGAACGTTCCAGGCAAGTACTAAAAGAAGCTGACTTGATCCTGTTTGTGTTAAACTATGGGGATGAGCTGAGCGAAGAGGATGAAAAGCTTTTTGAAGCGATCCGGGATATGAATATCATCGTTATCGTCAACAAAACGGATTTGGAACAACAGTTGAATCTTAATCAAGTAAAAGATTTAGCCGGAGATCATCCAGTAATTACAACCTCCTTGATCCGTGAAGAAGGGATCGACCAATTGGAACAAGCGATTGGAGATACATTCTTTGAAGGAGATCTTGATGCTGGTGATATGACGTATGTTTCGAATGTCCGCCATGTTCAGCTATTAAAACAAGCGAAACAAGCCCTTGAAGATGCCCAAAACGGCATGGAAATGGGGGTTCCGCTTGATGTCGTCCAGATCGATGTGACAAGGACGTGGGAGATCCTCGGGGAAATCGTCGGGGATACGGTTCACGAAAGTTTAATCGATCAACTATTCTCTCAATTCTGCTTAGGAAAATAAGCGTTCTGTGTGAACGATATTCAATATATTAAAAAAGGAGAGTCATCCGAATGACATATGATGCAGGGCATTATGATGTAATTGTTATTGGTGCTGGTCATGCCGGAGTTGAAGCAGGTCTTGCTGCCGCGCGTCGTGGAGCGAAGACATTGATGCTGACCTTGAACCTCGACCTTGTTGCTTTTATGCCGTGTAACCCGTCCATTGGTGGTCCTGCGAAAGGGATCGTTGTCCGTGAAGTGGATGCTTTAGGTGGAGCGATGGGGCGCGTCATTGATAAAACGCACATTCAAATGCGTCTATTGAATACGAGAAAAGGTCCTGCGGTACGCGCATTGCGTGCGCAAGCAGACAAACCGTTATATATCAAAGAAATGAAGCGAGTCCTTGAAAACCAGGAGAACTTGACACTTCGTCAGGCGATGGTTGAAAAAGTATTAGTCGAAGATAACCAGGTGAAAGGGGTCGTGACTGAAACGAAAGCGGCCTACTACGCCCCAACAGTGATCGTAACGACAGGGACGTTCATGCGCGGACGTGTGATCATTGGCGACTTATCTTATGAAAGTGGCCCGAACAACCAGCGTTCCACCGTATCTCTTTCTGAACAATTGGAAGAGATGGGTATTGAAATGGTTCGTTTCAAGACTGGAACACCAATGCGCGTCAATAGTCACACCATCGACTATTCCAAAACGGAAATCCAGCCAGGGGAAGAAGAACCACGTTCTTTTTCTTATGAAACGACAGAGTTCATCACCGATCAAATTCCGTGCTGGCTAACGTATACGAACGAAGATACGCACAAAATCATTAACGATAACCTAGGACTATCTGCGATGTACTCAGGAGCGATTAAAGGAACAGGTCCACGTTACTGTCCATCCATCGAAGATAAGATCGTCCGTTTCAATGACAAACCGCGTCACCAGATTTTCCTGGAACCTGAGGGAAGAGATACCGAAGAAGTCTATGTACAAGGTCTTTCCACCTCTTTACCAGAGTACGTGCAGAATGAAATGATGCGTACTGTTCCAGGTCTTGAAAAAGCAGAAATCATGCGTGCCGGTTATGCGATTGAGTATGATTCTGTTGTGCCTACACAGTTATGGCCGACACTTGAAACGAAACAAATCGAAGGGCTGTTTACAGCTGGACAGCTTAACGGTACTTCCGGTTACGAAGAAGCAGCCGGGCAAGGGTTGATGGCAGGAATCAACGCAGCTGCGAAGGCGCTTGATCTTGAACCATTGATTCTAGACCGTTCTCAAGGATACATTGGCGTCATGATTGATGACCTTGTGACCAAAGGGACGGGTGAACCGTATCGTCTGCTTACTTCCCGTGCGGAGTTCCGCTTGATGCTTCGTCACGATAATGCGGATCTTCGTCTAACAGAAATCGGCTATCAGCTTGGTTTGATTCCTGAAGACCGCTACGAGCGTTTTACTGAGAAGAAACGATTGATTGAAGAAGAGAAAAAGCGTCTCGACAAAGTCATTTTGAAAGAGACGGACGAGGTTCAATCAGTCATAGAAGAAGCGGGCGGCTCGAAACTGAAAGACGCCATCCGTGCCACTGATTTGCTGAAGCGTCCAGAAATGAATTACAGTCACTTGGAACGTTTGACTCCAAGCGATGTTTCCCTGCCTGAAGATGTTAAAGAGCAGGTGGAGATCCAGGTGAAATACAGTGGTTATATTAAAAAAGCCCTGGAACAAATTGACCGCATGAAGAAGATGGAGACGAAAAAGATTCCTGAAGACATTGATTACGATGCGATTCACGGTCTTGCCACAGAAGCGCGTGACCGTTTGAAATCCGTCCGTCCTCTATCTGTAGGGCAGGCTTCCCGTGTATCAGGGGTAAACCCGGCGGACGTTTCCATTCTGCTTGTTTACATCGAACAAGGGAAAATCGCTCGCGTATCCGGGGAATAAATTGAAAGGATGGACTTATGGATATCAACACCTTTCTTAAAGCATTACAAGGACATGGCATCGAACTCGACAATCACCAGCAGCGCCAGTTCGAAAAGTATTTTGAAATTCTCGTCGAGTGGAATGAAAAAATGAACCTAACTGCAATCACCGATCAGGAAGGCGTCTATTTGAAGCACTTTTACGATTCACTAACGGCCGCCTTCTACTATGATTTCAATCAACCGCTTCGCATTTGTGATGTTGGAGCGGGGGCCGGTTTCCCAAGCTTGCCTTTAAAAATCGTCTTTCCCCAGTTGAAAGTAACGATTGTCGATTCTTTGAAAAAACGAATCACATTTTTGAATCACTTAGCCCACGAGTTGGAATTGGATGATGTCGCTTTTTATCATGATCGTGCCGAAAATTTCGGAAAAAACGCGAACTTCCGTGAAAGTTATGATCTTGTGATGGCCCGCGCCGTTGCGCGAATGTCCGTTCTAAGTGAATTATGTTTGCCGCTGACTGCGAAAGGCGGCAGGTTCATGGCGATGAAAGGTCCGAACTTGAAGGATGAAATGGAAGACGCTTCGATTGCGATACAAACCGTCGGTGGTGAAGTGCTTGATGTTCACACGTTTGAATTGCCGGAAGAGGGCAGTGAGCGGAACATTGCTATCATTGAGAAAAGAAGAAAAACACCGAAGAAATACCCGAGAAAAGCGGGAACACCGAATAAAACACCGATTCAATAACAGCGTTAGCCTCTCTGCCTCTGGTAGAGAGGCTATTTTATTAGGGAATAGGAAAAACAGTACATTAACTGAGAGTTGCAGGACATGGAAGGAGGGGAGCAAGAATGGAGATCATCGTGCTGTCAGATACGCATATGCCAAAAAAAGCGAAACAGATTCCAGAGCGTTTTTTGAAAGAATTGAAGGACATAGATGCCATTATTCATGCTGGAGATTGGCAGTCTTTAAACCTATATGAAACATTGAAAAAATATGCTCCTGTTTACGGTGTATATGGCAATGTGGACGGGGAGGATATTCAAAATAAATTCCCAGCCAAACAAATGCTGGAATGGGAAGGATACAGGGTTGGACTTGTCCATGGCCACGGAGAGAAAAAGACGACAGAAAAACGTGCGCTGGAAGCTTTCGAGGATGATGACTTGGATGTGTTGATTTACGGGCACTCTCATATCCCGGTTCTCCGTTACTTTAAGAAGACGCTATTGTTCAATCCGGGATCGCTTACTGATAAAAGGCGCGTGCCCATGTACTCATTTGGGAAACTCTCTTTAGCTCAAGAAGGAATTCATGCTGAACATATCTTTTTTAAATCCTGATGAAAATGTTAGAGAAATTATTTCGTTTAAACGGAAAAAAGCAGGTGTAACTGGTGGCACAAGATCAGCTTGTTTAGGAAGATAAAAAATCCCGCTCCTTTTACGATGAGGGAGCGGGATTTTTTTGGCATGTCGGGCAGTAGTAGCAACGCCTGGAAGCGGCACGGAATTTGATAATTTCTGTTCCATCGATCCGGCACGATTGACCTTCCCTGTTGAAGACCCAGTGCTCTGTATTCGTACCGCTTTTTACCTTGTTTTTTCAATTCTTCCGCAAGGGCTGGGTCGTTCGTAACCCCTTTGTTTTCATAAGAACGCCACATGAGATCGATGCACGCTTGGGCTGCACGGTGAAGCTGTTTGTTGGTACAATCCATTGGTCTAGAGAATGGAGAGATCCCAGCTACGAATAGTATTTCACTGCGCAAGTAATTTCCTATTCCTCCGATGAATGCTTGATCGAGTAATAGAGAAGTCCATTTTCTTCTTACAAACCTTTTGTCTTGAAAACGAATAAACAACTCATCCGGTGTCACTTTCTCACTTAAAAGATCCGGCCCGACCTTTGAAAGGAAGGGGTGTTCTTCCTCCTCTCCATCTTTTAGCACTTCAATATCTGAAGCGCTGTAAAGAAGGGCGGACTTCTTTACATTGTGAAGGGCGAGCCGTAATTGACGGTTTGTTTTTGGATAGTTGTAAGCGTTCCTGGTGTACCATTTTCCATACAATTGGTTGTGCGAATAAATGACATGATCATTGTCAAAGCGGATGAGCATCGCTTTCCCTTTTGTGTCGACCTTTGTGACGGTTGATCCGCGTAGAACTTCTTCATATCCTTGTAAGTGCTCAAAGGCAAAGTGGAGATCGATGATGGCTCGGTTTTTTAATGCTTTTTCGACTGAATCGGCTGCTCGTCTGATCTCTGGTCCTTCTGGCATCTATTCCATTCCTTTCGACTAGCTGGAAGTAAACATTCCACCGTTGATATGGATGGACTGACCTGTGATGTAGGTTGAATCATCAGAGGCAAGCAGGACGTAGCTTCCAACATGCTCTACCGGCTGCCCTGGACGTCCCATCGGTGTGTTGGTACCGAATTCTTCCACTTTTTCTTCCGGGAATGTAGCCGGAATAAGTGGAGTCCATATCGGTCCTGGGGCAATGCCGTTCACTCGTATGCCTTTGTTTACCAACTGTTTAGCCATGGAGCGGGTAAAGGCGACGACGGCTCCTTTGGTTGCTGTGTAGTCCACAAGCTCAGGGTTTCCGACATATGGATTGACAGAGGCTGTATTAATAATGGCACTTCCTTGTTTGAAGTGAGGAATGGTCGCTTTCGTCAAATGGAACATGGAAAAGATGTTCGTTCGAAAGGTGCTCTCCAATTGTTCGGTCGAAATGTTTAACAGATCATCTGTCGGGTGTTGTTCTGCGGCGTTATTGACGAGAACGTCCAATTGCCCAAGCTCATTCACTGTACGTTCGACCGCTGTTTTGCATATTTCCTCATCCCCGACATCTCCGGGAATCAGGATGGCACGGCGCCCTTCCTCTTCAATTTTCTTCTTCGTATATTCAGCATCTTCATGTTCCTCTAAATAAGAAAGCGCAACGTCTGCGCCTTCTTTCGCATAGCTTATGGCGACCGAACGTCCAATCCCGCTGTCAGCACCTGTGATCAAAGCTACTTTTCCAACTAATTTATGTCCACTTTTATAATCTTCATCCGCTTGCAGAGGAAGGGGGTTCATTTCTTTTTCTACTCCTGGCTGCTTGGATTGTTCCTGTCCTTGTTGACCGTTTGTTTGACGTTGTTCTCTATTCATTCGTGTGTCCTCCTCTAATCGTGTTTGTTTGATGTCATTCCACCATTATGGAAAAATCAAACAAACATAACAAAAACCCCTTTAAGGATCGACCTATGAGGGGCTTGTAGAAGAGCGTAATAATAATGATCGTACGAAAAGTCCAATGACGATGCCGGGCAGCAGGAATAAAATCGGCAGCCAAACCGGCCCGATTAAGACCCCTCCTACCTTAAAAAGAGGAGAATAGATCAGTCCAATGGTAACGGAGTAGGCACAAAACGCAAAAGGGACGAAGGTATACGGGGGACATTCCCCATCGGCCTTACAATAAGCATCCCAGACAGCGAACATGTACACACACGGGTAGAACATCAGCCACTGATAATCCGTTACTTCGATGGCCTTCTCTATATTACCGTGGAAGCTATGAACAATTGCCATGTTGAAGGAACTGTTCACGTTGAGAACCACTTCTAAAAGAATGAAGGACAGTCCCTTGATGACCTGTCCATTCAATAGCTGTCCAAATCCAGGAAAGGCAATGCTCCATAATAAAATTTCCAATCGTTTTTCTTTCATATCAATTCCTCTTCCGCTAGAGATTATTGGATGAGTTTCTCTCTGTCTGGAGCTTGAGGGGGTTCTTCAAACCATCCATTATGGATCATGATATCCAGACCGTCTTTCGCATAGATCGCTGTCTCTAAAATCAACTTTTGATAGGTGAATACGATATCGTAGCGCAGACTGACTGCTGAACTTGTTGCATAATTCCCCTGTCCAGAAGAAGCGAGTACGCTGATTAAATACATCATGAGTCGATCAGAGAAAACAGGATCCGTCCGAGTGGATAGAAAGTTAGCAGAGACCATTGGAGTCATGATCCCAGATTGATCCAGAAGGTTTGAAAAAAGCTTCCGGTGTTTAATGGACATCTTCTTCCCTTGTTTCATATACTCCTTGACTGTTTTGTTCTTACTTGTTTGAGCGAACCCCTGGCACAGCACTTCTCCGATTGTGTTGTTCTTTATGTTTTCATACAAGTGGGTAATTTCCATGGTATTCAAAGATCGTTTACTGAAAGGGTGGTAATAACTTTTCGATTCAATGTATTCCGTTTCTTTATTTATGGCAATTTGAGGAGGTCTTGTATAAATGCCTTTATGAAGTCCTATATTTACACATTCGTTGAAAAGTTGGTCTTGTTTACGCATCCGTTCGCTGAAAAAATGGCGAACATCTTCCCTGGAAGAGGCTCCTAATGAAAACCCATCTGAAGTTAGTCCTGCTTGCCCCATATGTTCGAGAAAAGTCAGCATGAATGGATCTGTAAACAGTTTCGGGGCATTAGGATTCAGGTCATCCATGGAATAGCCATTGGGAACAGGGAGGTCAGCTTCCTCAAAAAAACGACGGCAATCATTTACTCCTTGTTCAGCGATATCCTTAGCTAGTCCAATCAGAGGTTGGATTTGTTCGTCCTTATGGGTCAATTGGAAATGTTCCAAGACAGGGATGGCCATACTATTTTGAATATACTGTGTCCATAAGAGTCCAATTTCATTGGCTGTCAGTGTTTTTTGGGACATATTGATTTCCCTCCTGTGATGATGATGGTGGTTCTAATTTGCTTTCTTTCACTTCATCCTTGAATAACAAGTAACCTGGCAAAAAGAGCAAGTTTATTATGAAGGCGTAGATGAGCAATTTAGCTAACCAATCGATGACGAACACGGTGGATAAGAACACGAGAGCAATGATGACTAGTGGGGATACATAGGCATAAATCATGGTTCGTCCTCCTTTTCCCTTTTATGCTTTCCGTCCGGGTATAAATTATTACGAAAAGAGGATGATAGGAGAAAGAAGTCAGATCTCGAATAAAGGAGTTCGTCATGTGGAAATGGAAGCGGAAAGAAAAACAGCAGCCACAAGAGCAACAGCAAACAAAGAAGCAGAGCGACACTCTTTCTGAATTTATTCAAGTCATGCAACAGTCCGAAGATTTCGTTCGTTACCAATTAAGTGGCCGTACGAGGTGTACGATTTCTTATTTGAAGACGATGTGTGACTCAATCATTCTGAATCGTAGTGTCTTGTCGACGTTAAATAGTGACTCTCTCCACACGCTTCATGACATGCAAGAAAGAATTCCTGTAGAGAACATTCGTAAAACCTCCAAACTGGATTTAATTGAAGAAAAATTTATGTATGGCTATATCATGATCCAGGTCCACGATGAGGATGAAGAAGTGCTGCTGATTCCTGCGATCTCCTTAGAATCAAGAAATGTCAGTATTCCAGAAGTGGAATTCAGTGTCGTAGGACCCAAAGAGGCGTTTGTTGAGACACTGAACACAAACATTAATCTTTTAAGAAAACGCCTTCCTCTGCCACAGTTGACCGTCAAAGAAACGAATATCGGGAAAGTGACAAAAACACGTGTGGCCATCGTTTACATCGATGGGGTGGCGAATCCGGATAATGTGGATACAGTGGAACAAAGGTTGAAAGGAATCGAAATTGATCAGGTGATGGACAGTTCGTTTATCACTCAGATCATCGCAGATAACTCCAATTCTCCTTTCCCTCAATTCTTGGATACGGAAAGGCCAGACCGTGTTGCATCTACCCTCATTGAAGGGAAAATTGCCATTCTCGTAGATGGATCCCCCCATGCTTTGACCTGTCCGACAACGGTCGTTGAATTTTTCGGCGCTTCGGACGACTACTTTCTTCCGTGGCATTTAGCGACCGCTTTCCGTTTGATCCGTTTGTTTGCCGTTATCTTTTCTGTATTGAGTACACCTTTGTACGTAGCTGTGCTTACGTATCATCACGAAATGATTCCAGCAGCCTTGATGGCCACGATTGTTTCTTCCCGGTCGGATATTCCCTTTCCACCGATATTGGAAGTGATTGTTCTGGAATTGGCGATTGAACTGTTACGTGAAGCTGGGGCCAGACTCCCGACGAAGATCGGACAAACGATCGGTATCGTAGGAGGTATCGTCATTGGTACTGCAGCGGTGGACGCGGGGTTAACGAGTAATGTTTTGTTAATCATCGTCGCCCTCAGTGCACTGGCTTCCTTTACGACACCTGTTTATCAAATCGGTAATACGATCCGATTGATTCGTTTTCCATTTCTAATTGGTGCCCAGCTCTGGGGGCTTGTGGGGGTTTCAATGTGTATGGTCTATTTCATAGGTCATCTCATCAAACTACAATCGATCGGACGTCCTTTTTTCGAACCGCTTTATCCACTCAGAATCAAAGACTTAAAAGATGCTTTTATTCGTCTGCCTTTCAATAAACAGACGGAACGACCTGTTCTTATGAGAACAGAAGATACACAACGAATGAATTCATCACGTGTAAACGCAAAGAGGGATATCGATGAATAAGTTGAACAACAGCCAGGGAGTGAAGATCCCTGAAAATTTTTTAGTGACACCAACCTATGTCTTCTTTTTAATTACCAGCATGCAGGTTGGAGTGGGAATCCTCGGATTTGAAAAATATTTAGTTGAAGAAGCCGGGTATGATGCATGGATCGCTATTTTAATTGCTGGGGGAATTCTTCATGTCGTCTTATGGATGATCTACCGTCTCCTTCAAAATGGCGGGGGCGATATGGTCGAGATCCATAGAAGTATTTTCGGGAAATATATAGGAGGTTTTTTAAGCCTCCTATTTTGTGCTTACTTCACACTCCTTACCTTTACAGTAATCATCACTTTCATTGAAGTCATCAAAGTATGGGTGTTTCCAGGGCTTCAAGTATGGATGTTTGCTCTCGTACTCATATGGTTGGTGTATTATTTGGTGAGTGGTGGATTTCGAGTCATCACCGGCATTTGCTTGATCAGCGTAATCATCGGTTTACCGATTCTCCTGCTTAAATTCTTTCCTGTACAGGCAGGTCATACGATGAATATTTACCCTATGATTACTCACGATTTGAAGGATATCCTTGGAGCTACTAAACAAAGTATCCTTAGTTTTATCGGGTTGGAATTTTTGCTCATTTATTATCCCTTCATTAAAAATCCTGAAAAGTCCAAGAAATGGGCACATTTTGGTGTGTTTTATACGACGATGATCTATTTGATCAGCATCCTCGTAACATTCGTATATTATAGCGAAGAACAACTTAGACAAGTCGTATGGGGGACGATCTCCGCTTGGAAAATCGTAGAGTTTCCTTTTATCGAGCGGTTTGAATATGTAGGAATTGCCATGTGGCTTTATGTCGTCCTGCCAAATATCTGCCTCGGTTTATGGGGAGCGACAAGAATTCCAAAGCGTTTATTCAATGTGAAGCAAAAACACTTTGTCATCATTTTTTGCCTTTCCCTTTATTTCCCGGCGGCCCTTTTAGACGGAAGACCTATCATTGATAAGGTGAACAACTTGTCAGGACAGCTTGGATTATATGTTTTAATGTATATTCCTATTTTATTGGTACTGAAGATGATTTCAGATAAGGTGAGGAAACGGACATGAAGATGAATTTTATTATAGTGGTGGTGTCTGTCGTACTATTAGCGGGATGTGCGCCTAGTGTAAGCGTGGAAGAAAACGCGATCGTACAAATTATTGGCTATGATTCAGGCGAAGAAAAACTGATACAAGGAACGGCGTCCATCCCTCAGTATGGGAAAAGTGAGGATAAGCAGGCGGCCTCGGAACTTTACTTGACTGTCGATGCCGATTCGAGCAAAGATGTCGTAGTAGAAATACAAAAACAGTCATCCAAACCAATTTCCATTGGAAAACTAGCCGTTACGTTGTATGGAAAAGAACTAGCTGAGAAAAATTTGGATGATATTATCGATGTACTTAGCCGTGACCCCCGTCTAAGCAGAAACATGTTTTTAGGCGTTGTCGATGGTTCGGCAAAAGAGTTAATCGAAAGTGGGTATACTCAGGATGAAACAACTTCGAAGCATTTGCAGGGACTGATTGAAAATAACACGCGCCATAACTTTCCTTCCACAAGTTTACATGACTTCTTATATGCGTATTACGCCGAAGGGATGGATCCGTTCTTACCTTTGCTGAAGAAACGGGAATCCTTTGTCGAACTCTCTGGTGTCGCGTTTTTTAAAAAAGGATTGTTTGTTGCTGAAGTTCCAGATACGAAAATCTTCACATTCAAACTGTTAAAAGAAAATTTCACCAAAGGCATGCAGGACATCCCTTTTGAGGGAGGGACGATAATGATGGATAATATCGGATCAAGCGTTGATTATGAGATCGTAGGGTCTATGGACAATCCTAAGGTAAAAGTCAAAATTAGTATGAAAGCTGAAATTAATGAAATGTCAGGGGTGGATCGCAATGCTAATCCTCAGTTAGCGAAAGACATGGAAGAAAAATTTGTCGAGTTTTACGAAAAACAGACAGATGAGCTCCTCTCATTATTTAAGGAAAAAGGAATCGATCCGCTCGGTCTTGGTAATTTCGCAAAGACGAGAAAAAGAGATTTTGACATTTCCAAATGGGAGGACAACTATTCAGATCTTGATATTGAAGTGAACGTAGACGTCAAGATTACCGAGTATGGAATATTCTCATAACCAAAAAAATTCTATGGAAAAATCGAAAGGTCATCCGTGTAGTGGATGACTTTTTTTTATTCTAAAGGAACAAGACCTTCTTTACGTTTTAACTTTCCTTAAGGACCTGACTTTCGAATCGAATCCGTTCAAAATAAAGAGCTGTAAATGTCTGGGTGGTCAAAAATACTGCAAAAGAATAGGGGATGCGATAGCCGTTCTGAAACTCGACAATTCCTAGTTTGGTAAACCCCCACTGCATACTGACTCCAACAATGACCCATAGTAGAATGTAGAAAATGAATGTTCTCTTATGAATGTTGAACATGTCATAAAAGTATATGAAAAAATAACTGAAAGGAGCAAAAATTAAGTAATAGCAAAAGTCGAATAACTCATAATGGTTGGTATCATTTAAAGTGAAAAAATCAATAAGACCTCCACCAATGGTGAAGTCGAAAAAAACACCAATCGTAAATCCGAGCAGCATTAACAGCCAAGTGATTTCCCGTTTAAACTTGAAAGGGAGGATAAAAAAAATGGTATAGGCCAAAGCCATGAGAATCAAGATGGATATTTCATTTGTATCGAAACGTTCCCATAGAAAATTCAAGAGTGTTTCACCTCATTATGCTTTAAACTTTTGGTCACCTTCCATACCCCTAGGCTGCAAAGGTGAAGGAATACATAGTAAACTGCATCAAATCCCAGATTCCAGTTTTTGTAAGACGATATATCGAGCACCCTGGACAAAACAGTAAGCAAAATCAAGGATAAGACGGAAACACATAAGATAAGCCCTTTTTTCATAGCAGATGTAGAAGAGTGATACAAATTTAATTGGACGATTAAAAGCGTAGGGATAATCACACTTCGGAAAAGCAAGAATCCAGCATAGTTTGCAGGATCTTCTGTTATTTTGACGTACTTCAACTCTTCATTAATGATCCATGTCCAGTTAATGCTGATGACACTTATCGTAAAAAAGACAAAGGAATTATCTATGAGGGTTAAGGGCTTAGGGATAATGATGAAGATGCAGATGATAAACCAAGCACATGCGAAAAACACAGTAAAAGCCATACAAATCCTCCTTCTCATCTCCCCTATTGTTTGTGTTTTGCTCGAAAAATATGTCCATAGATCTCTCACTTCATGGAACGACATGGTTTCTTCAGTTATTTGGCAGGTTTCTATAAGACCTGATTTCGAGACTTTTGTGGGAGTTAGGGGCTCCGGGAAAAGGTTCGCTTTCAGAAGATATTCTGGAAATAGAAAACTCAGAGCGGGGCTCTGAGTTTTTGTTTCACGTGAAATATTCGAGGCTTGCTTCAGGAAAGTATTGATTGATGTAGCCACCAAGTACACTCTTCATTTCTTCTTGTTCGTCTTTTTGATAGACATACTTCCCGATTCCATACTTGCCCCACTTGTATTTGCGTTTTTCTTCATCCATTTCAAGCTTTGTCATCGGATAATTCTTTTGGATGACACGCTTGGCCGGTTTTGTAAAACGGTGTTGGATCAATTCGAAGGTCAAATCTTTCGTGGCGTAGTCCGGTAATTTGTCCTGTAGTTTTTCAAAAAGGATGCGGTACCCTTCTTTCCAATCTTCGTACAAATAAATCGGTGCAATGATAAATCCGAGTGGATAGCCCGCTTTGGCCACTTTAGCGGCAGCCTCAATACGGTCATCCAAACGGGATGTGCCAGGTTCTAAGTATTTGATGACATAATCCGCGTTCATGCTGAAGCGGAACCTTGTTCTTCCGTTGTGCTTGGCATCGAGAAGATGGTCCACATGCGCAAATTTCGTAACAAAGCGAAGTCTGCCGTGTTCCGATTCTCCAAAGTATTCAATCGCTCGTTTCAATGAATGGGTCAAGTGATCGACCCCGACGATATCTGATGTACAGGATGCTTCAAAACGGGTTTCCTCAGGAGCTCGTTCCTTCATATATTGCTCAGCAGCATCAAACACTTCCTCAACATTGACATACGTACGGATGTAAGGCTTACTTCCCATCGTTGTCTGTAAATAACAATAATGACAATGCCCCATACACCCTGTAGCAAGTGGGATGGCATATTCAGCAGAAGGTTTGGATGTATCGAATTTGAGTGTCTTCCTGACCCCGACAACAAGTGTAGATTTGGCAATTCGGTATTTTTGAAAATCATTTTCACCAGGTAGGTTACGGACTTGGTTGTGGGAAGTGGTTTCTCTAATCTCGATGCCCATCTTTTCGAATTTTTCCTTTAGTTCCCGTCCCAAAGGATATTCGAGGGCTCTGGGTTCAATATAGACGAGTTCCGGAACGAAAGGTTTTACCACAGTTCACCCTCCGATTCTACTCCCCCACCGAAGGCATCATGATACGCACGTTCTGCTTCCCCTTCGGATGCATAGATAGCGATATTCTCATCCAGAGGAAAATAGGTTTCATATAAAAATAAGGACAATTCACCTGGGTGTTCAGGGTTGTTTACGACAGCGGCTTCTTGTACATTGGCAACGTCATACGTGTGTGGGTTCCTGTATATCACGTAAACGATGTCTCCCGCCTTGTAGTTTTGTTGTAGATCCATTCGATCACCTGCTTCTCATAGTATTGACTTTCACCTGTGGATCCTATCTTTTATCTAATCGTGCTCATTTTTCCACAAATGTCGACTTTTATTACGACTTTGCAGTTAAAAAAGGATTATTCTTTATTTAACTAGAAGTAATGCCTATACCACGAGAGGAGGTTGGAACATGGAATTACATACAGAAAGACTTTATTTGAGACCCTACACGAATGACTTAGCTGAACGGGTAGTTGAATTGGCCGGGGATGAAGCCGTCGCTGCGACAACCTTTGTTCCTCACCCTTACACGCTTGATGTCGCTGAGGATTGGATTGCCCTTCATAAGGAATGGATAGAAAAAGGGACCGCTTATCCTTTGGCGATGATCATAAAAGACTCCAATGAGCTCGTTGGCACGATGACGTTGAGGGTCGATAAAAAACACCATAAAGGTGAACTCGCCTACTGGGTTGGGAAACCTTATTGGAACCTTGGGTATGCAACAGAAGCGGCCATCAGGGTGGTGGACTTCGGCTTTGAAGAATTGCAACTGCACCGCGTATGGTCAGCAGCAATCGTATCCAATCCAGGGTCCACTAGAGTGATGCAAAAAGCCGGTCTGAGCTATGAGGGAACGTTGAAGCAAGACATCTATCATTGGGGAGAATACAAAGATATTGATGTATATGGAAAAATTAAAAACGATGGATAAGTTTCATGTGAAACAAAAGCCCGCCCCGACTAAGGTCGGACGGGCTTTATTGTTTTTAAAGCGTTATGTCTCAGCTTGACGAACAGGAATCAAGGCACCTATCAATGCGACCCCTGCACAAACTAGGAACATAGGCATAAATCCGAAAGGTGCAATACCGCTCACTGCTGTGAAAATGATCAGGTCAAAGAGAGAATCCAGGATGGAGAGCAGAGAAATAGTCGTTGCTCTCACATTTGAAGGGATGATGTCGTTCGCCAGCTGTGAATAAACAGGATAGCGGATGGCACTCACAAGTTTCAAAAGGATGATCGCCAAAAGAACCGTCCAGAGCTGCGTATGGAGAATAGCCGCAGCTGCAAGGGCCAGGACAGCTAGAATCCCCGTGATGAATAGGAGCTGTACGCGCGTCACCTTTTTTGTCATCCACCCAATGGATCGTGCCGCAACAAAACCGATGAGTGCTGTAACCGCGTAAACCAACCCAATTCCGTAAACCGGCAGCCCTGCATCAACCAACAGTTTTTGATCAAACTGCTCAAAGATAGCGACGGCTGGAATGAAAACAAGAGAGATGTTCATGAACATCCACAGCACTTGTGGTGATTTCCGGATGGCCTGATACCCTTCTATTACTTGTTTAACCATTGGCGTCCTTACACCGCCTTGGTTCGAAGGATTCTTAATGAACAAAAGAAAGATGAATTGAATGATCATGAAGAAAACACCAAGTATAAGAAGGAGCTGGAACTGGCTTTCATTTAAATCCTTAGCTAAGAAAGCCCCGATGATCACAACGAATATAGAGACGATAAAGCGTGCGGATCCAATCTGGCCCATGGCACGATCCATGGTATTCTCTTCTTTACTTTCTCTCAACGATTCATAGACAAGCGCTTCGTCCGCCCCGCTGAAAAATGTAGCGGCGAATCCCGTAAGAAAGCTGCTTGTGAAAAACACCCATGGGTCAAATGCAAAAATCAATAACCCATGGGCAAGGATACTGAGCATGGAACCGATAAGAAAGGCCTGTTTGGCACCAAACCGGTCGGCAATGACCCCTGTAGGAATTTCACCGAAAAGAACCCCGATACTAAAAAACGTCATGACGAGGAGAATCATCGTCTCATCAAGTCCTCTAGCAAAATAAAATAGTGTAAGGACAGGCTGAATGAAGCGGAAATTCCCGAAAATTTCTGCCCAAAATAAAAGGCGGATGTTATGAAAGGCTAATGTACCCTTTTTCAACATGTTTCCTCCTGCAAAGTAAAATCCGGTAATAGCAGGAGATCAAGCGTAGGTGTAAATTAAGAAGCTCTCACCCTGCTGATGGAATGGCCCGTTCTGTGGAATTTTTTTGCATATCAATATCCTCCTAAATATTAGTCAATCTTATATATTATTCTTCCCTGCTCTATATTCCTGCTTAACCCCCAAAACGATCGCTTCCTCGGACGGCGTCCTGCGCGATATAGTCTATCTCCTTCTCCCTATATAGATATAAAGGTCTCTATGTCGAGGTTTTACGTTCTGGATGCAGCCCCATCCTCTTAAAAAACATCTTAAAATCAAGTCTTAAACAAAACTGCCATATAGTTTAAGAAGATTTGGAATTTAGAAAATCTATCGACTTGATTTGTCAGGAAAAGTCATGAAAAAGAGACCATCAAATAGCGGAAAAGCCCACATCTTATTAGAAAAATCTGCGTTTTCGACAAACCCGACCCTCAATTCTTCAATCTTGTAGATACTTTTCATAGATTAAATGTGATAAAATGAATAAAGAAATGAAAAACGGCATACGTACGCGCAGCAGTTGAGTAGCCTGCGGCGCTTTTTATGTTTCAAAATATAGGGTATATACAATAAATAAGCGTATGCTCGATCGTATAAAGGTGGTGTCTGATCGTGTTACATCCTTTTGGTCGTTTGTTCGGGCTAGGGGACAAACCGGATTCGGATAATGAAAACAATGAAGAAGAAGGCTACAACCCCGACGAGGTTGTACAAGTTCCAGTCGAACGCGTGCAGCCCAACCGTTACCAACCTCGAGCGATTTTCAACAACGAGAAGATTAGCGAACTCGCCCAGACGATACATACGCATGGGATGATTCAGCCGATCGTTCTCCGTCGGTTAAATGAAGAAGAGTATGAGTTGATCGCCGGTGAACGTAGGTGGCGTGCGGTCCAGTCTCTTGGCTGGGATACAATTCCTGCGATTATCCGCGAGATGAATGATTCACAAACGGCCTCTGTTGCTCTTATTGAAAACTTACAGAGGGAAGAATTGACCGTCATTGAAGAAGCAGTCGCTTATGCAAAGCTTTTGGAACTGCACCAAATTACACAAGAAGCCTTGGCTCAAAGGCTTGGAAAGAGTCAATCGACCATTGCAAATAAATTACGTTTATTAAAACTGCCAGATTCAGTTCAACAAGCTGTCATGGATAAGAAGATCACGGAACGTCATGCCCGGGCTCTCATTGGTTTGAAAGACGTAGAACAACAGGAAAAAATCTTGGCCGAGATTATTGAAAAGCAGTTGAACGTGAAACAGACGGAAGAACGGATTGCTAAAATGAATGACCCAGCGCCAAAGAAAAAGAAACCGAAGATCAAAGGCGTGAATAAGGATATGCGTATCGCCATGAATACGATTCGCCAATCCTTGACAATGGTGACGGATACAGGAATCGATTTAGAGACGGATGAAGAAGATCACGATGATTATTACCAGATTACAATTAAGATTCCTAAAGGAAAGAAAAAATAACAGCCTGAACGACCCATCTTGACTTCTGTGGAGATGGGGCTTTTTTTAAGTCATTTTACCTAATGATTCCAATAAAATGGTAAAATGAAACAAAGATAGTAAGGCAGGTGACATCATGGGGAAAGTGATTTCAATCGCCAATCAAAAAGGCGGGGTCGGTAAAACAACTACGGCGGTTAATTTAAGTGCATGTCTTGCACATTTGAATTATAACGTTCTTTTGGTGGATATAGATCCTCAAGGCAATGCGACCAGTGGGATTGGAGTAGAAAAAGGAGATATGGATCAGTGTGTCTATGACGTCCTCGTCGATGATGTGAAAGCGGAGGATGTTAAGACAAGTACAATCGTAAGTAACCTTGATACGATACCAGCAACCATTCAATTGGCTGGAGCGGAAATAGAATTAGTCCCGATTATTTCCCGGGAAGTAAAGTTGAAAAAGGCGCTGGATGAAATTAAAAATGATTATGATTACATTATTATTGACTGCCCCCCTTCTCTTGGGCTTTTAACCTTGAATGCTTTAACAGCCTCTGACTCCGTTATCATCCCTGTTCAATGCGAATACTATGCCTTGGAAGGTTTGAGCCAGCTTTTGAACACAGTACGTCTCGTCCAAAAACACATGAACCATGATTTGATGATTGAAGGTGTATTGATGACCATGCTGGACGCCCGCACAAATCTCGGTATCCAAGTCATTGAGGAAGTGAAGAAATACTTTCGGGACCGGGTTTATCAATCGATTATCCCTAGGAATGTCCGTCTCAGCGAAGCACCAAGTCACGGCCGGCCAGCGATTCTTTATGATGCCAAATCACGTGGCGCAGAAGTATATTTAGATTTAGCGAAGGAAGTGATTATGAATGACGAAAGGGTTAGGTAGCAAAGGCCATGAGGCTTTAGGCGCTTTTTTCAACAACAAGACGTCAACGGAAGATATACAACATGTAGCGATTAAAGACTGTCGTCCGAACCCTTATCAACCCCGCAAACAGTTTGATCAAGAAGCCTTGGAAGAATTGAAGCAGTCCATTGCAGAACATGGAATCTTGCAACCTTTAATTGTCAGAAAGAGTATTAAAGGATTTGAAATAGTTGTCGGGGAGCGTCGTTTTCGCGCAGCTCAAAAAGCCGGCCTCACGCATGTGCCAGCAATTCCGCGGGATATGACGGATGAGCAAATGATGGAGATTGCTTTGCTGGAGAATTTACAGAGAGAAGACCTCTCTCCTATTGAAGAGGCAAAGTCTTATGAACAATTGATTGAAGATCTTGGGGTGACCCAGGATGAGCTCTCCAAACGCTTAGGAAAAAGCCGTTCTCATATCGCCAACCTTATCCGCCTCTTAGCTCTGCCTAAAGCCGTAACAGACAAAATCAATGAAGGCACCCTTTCCATGGGGCATGGACGTGCCTTATTAGGATTGAAGGATCGGGATTTACAATTGGAAGTTCTGAAAAAAATTGAAACGGATTCCCTTAATGTTCGACAGGTAGAGCAGATGATTCAAGATCTGACGAACAAGCCTTCAAAAAAGAAAGAAAAGAAACCAAGGGATATTTTCTTACAGGAACGTGAGAAGAACTTGAAAGAACGCCTGGGGACAGGAGTGAAAATCCATAAAGGAAAACGTAAAGGGAAAATAGAAATCGAGTTCACGAACAATGAAGATTTAGAGCGAATAATCGATTTGTTTGCAGATAAAGAGTGAAAACTGGAGGTGGATGAATCTCTAGTTCTTTCTTTTTTATGAAACCATTCCTTTTTTATTTCCTTCGGTGAACTCAATAAAAAGGTAATGGAGAGATTGTGATGGTTTTACTGGGAGCATTAGTCAACGGTTTGTGTATCTTCATTGGTACATTATTCGGGCTTTTTTTCACAAAGATTCCTGAGCGGTTTAAAGAAACGGTTATGAGTGGTGTGGGTCTAGTCGTCCTTCTGATCGGTGTGCAAATGGCATTGGAAACGGAAAACATTGTCATTGTCCTGCTCAGTTTGCTTTCGGGTGCAATCATAGGTGAGGCGGTTCATCTGGAAGATAAGCTTGAATACATCGGGCGCTGGATCGAACGGAAATTTACAAAGCCCAACCAAACGTCCAGCATTGCGCAGGGGTTTATTACGGCTTCGCTTATTTTCGTCATCGGTGCTCTTGCCGTCATTGGAGCCCTTGACAGCGGTCTTAGAAATGATCATGAGGTGCTGATTACAAAAGCAATTATTGATGGCTTTGTTTCATTAGTACTGACGTCCACGCTAGGGATTGGTGTCATATTTTCTATTATTCCAGTCGTCCTCTATGAAGGATCCATTGCTCTTTTAGCGACACAAATCAATAACTGGATCCCCCAACATATCCTTGACTTATTTATTATTGAAATGACGGCAACAGGTGGCTTGATGATTGTAGCCATAGGCATGAATTTGTTGAAATTAACTAAAATCCGTGTTGCGAATTTCCTTCCTGCTTTACTAACAGTCGGCATCATTTTAACAGTCTCCCAGTGGTTTTAAGCGTCACTGAAGACTTTTTTTGAAGTTTTGGGAAGTAGTTGTGAAGGTGTGGAAAGGCTTCGTTTCCATATGAACCTGCTTCCTTTTTGCTTCCGTTAATTGGATGGCCGCGGCTACTTTTGCTGCCATCTGCATCACGACATGCAGTCTTGTATTCTGTAACACCACATGTTCCATAAACCCACTGACATTGACCATTCCGCTAATGTGTAGTTGACCTACAGGCGGAAGGTCTTTTTTTAATGCCGATCCTGGGTTTAGCGAACCTTTCCCAAGCACAACCGATCCGACAGAGGACGATTTTCCAAGGCATGCATCAATGGCAAGAATATAGGGATTGGGATGGTTTTTTCTAATTTCAGCCAATCGTTCTTTCAAATTCAACGCATGCAATGGATCCTCAAGGGTTCCATATATATGGAACCGTTCTAGTACATGATCATGGAGCATTGATCCTACCAAAGGGCCGAACGAATCTCCTGTGGAGCGGTCGGTTCCAATACAGGCGATTACGATTTCTTTGGAAGGTGGAAGCCATTCTTGCAAGTAAGTGCTCAATAAATCACTCATGGCTGGATCGTCGGTGTTTACGCGTTTCTCTTCTTTTGAAAACTTGTCCTTGAAATTCATAGCTTCTCCTCCAGACACATAGTAGTAACAGTATATAAGGTTGTCCGCGGTTCTATACGTGACAAATACATAGATGTGGAGGAACGGTCATGTTAAAAGCAGGGTTCAAGTGGATGTTCTTAATCATAGGGACAATGATCGGTGCCGGTTATGCTTCTGGAAGAGAGCTTTGGCAGTTTTTTGGACACGATAGCAGCTTGGCGATTTTCTTGTTCTCCCTCATGTTCATCATTTCTTGTAAAGCCATACTGGATATCAGTTTTAAAAAACAGACCGGGCATTATCTTCCCGTTCTCCGGGCCGTAGTCGGTAAACACCTGACCGGGGTCTATGACTGGATGATCATCATTTATCTTTTTACTACGACCGTCATCATGCTTGCAGGAAGTGGGGCCACGTGGCAGGCATTTAATTTTTCCTACCGGATCGGTGTCCTCGCGATTGTCATTCCTCTGATCCTTTTGTTCGTTTGGGATGTGAAAGGGATCGTCATCGTGAACAGTTTTGTTCTTCCTCTGCTTATATCAGGACTACTGTTCGTTTTGATTTTGTTTATCAGGGATCAGCAATTGTCTCTATTTGGACATGTCCATGAGATGAGCAACTGGATGTCCGCTTTTCCTTTTACGGCATTGAACATCCTTCCATTGATTGCTGTTCTCGGTGCGATCGGTAATCAGGTTAAAAACAAAGGGGAAATCTGGATTGCGAGCATCGGCAGCGGGGTTATTCTTGGGGCGGTTTCTTACCTTTACAACAACAGCCTAATCCAAATCTCGGAAGATATCATTTTGTATGAAATCCCCCTTTTCGCGATTTTAAAACATTACCCGTATGAAATGATGATTTTCATGTCACTTATGCTATGGATCGCGATTTTTACGACGGCTGCATCCGGGACGCTCGGTCTTGTGACAAGATTCAGAGATTACGTAAAACAACCTCTTTGGATACTTGCCATGGCAGTGATTGCTGTAATGCTTCCTTTTACATCATTTGGATTTTCAACACTCATTGAATACTTGTATCCGCTATATGGCATCCTGAACCTGTATGTTTTAGTTTCTCTTCTTCTATACCCGATTCTTTCCCGATTCAAATTTCGCTAGAAACCTGTTAAAATAGATGTCATATTCATAGACGGAAACAGGAGGGAAAGTGGTGACCGATGCTAAACAAGCGGTAGATGATGCGAAAACAAAATGGGATGAGATCGTCGACTATGTGACGGGTCCGGATCTGTGGATCACCGTTGGATTTGGCGCTTTGGAGATTGTTCTCATTTTGTTGTTCTCCTTTGTGGTTATTCGAGTTGGAAGGAGAGTCATCACCCAGTTCTTTGCTAACAAAAGGCGCGGCCCTTTTCGGATTACCGAAAGAAGAGAAGCTACGCTCAACAAATTGGTTTTGAACACAATGTCTTATGTTGTTTACTTTATGGCCTTCATCATGATTCTTGAAACGTTCAACTTTGAAGTCGGTGCGTTACTTGCCGGCGCTGGTGTAGCTGGCCTTGCCATCGGTTTCGGTGCACAGAACCTTGTCCGTGACATCATTTCTGGTTTCTTCATTATTTTTGAAGATCAGTTTTCTGTCGGGGATTATATCCAGACATCTGGAGTAGAAGGTTTTGTGGAAGAAGTCGGCCTCCGTACGACGAAAGTGAAGGCATGGACGGGCGAAGTTCATATTCTCCCAAATGGGAATGTCACACAGGTGACGAACTTTTCCGTGCATAACAGCATTGCCGTCGTCGATGTAAGCATCGCTTATGAGGAAGATATTGAAGCTGCTGAGAAAGTCATACAGGAATTGTTGAAAGAGATGCCGGAACGACATGAATCGATGCTGAATGTACCTGAACTGCTTGGTGTTCAAACACTTGGAGCATCGGATGTCGTCATGCGGATCATTTGTGAAGTGAATCCGATGGAGCATTGGGCTATGGCCCGAGTTCTCCGCAAAGAAGTGAAGAACAGACTCGATGCAGAAGGAATTGAAATTCCATTCCCTCGTATGGTGATGTATTCACGTGACGAAGAGCCGAATGAACCCGTCGATCATGGAGAAAAAGGAGGAGTTTCCTGATGGCTGATAAATCCTATGAGTTGAATGATATTGTGCAGATGAAAAAACCGCATCCTTGTGGAGAGAATCGATGGAAAATCATCCGTATGGGTGCAGATATCCGAATCAAATGTGAGGGTTGCGGTCACAGCGTGCTCGTTCCTCGAAAGAAATTTGAAACGAAGATGAAAAAGGTTCTGGAAACTAGTGAATGATCTTCTCCCCTTCTGTATTCAGAAGGGGTTTTTCTATGTGTATTTATGTGAAGTTATGAACAGAAAATCTGGAGCTCTTCGTACAATTATTGGTACCAGGTACAGAACGATAGAACTCTGTACCAAATTCCGTACCCGGTAGCATTCATAGGTTGTTCATACCGGGTACCAGTTTGGATGGCTCTCAGGTACAAATATTTTTAAAAACAAATAAAAAAGATCTTTCTTCCTATCTTTTTCAAGGAATAATGAATTTGTTACTGTAGAAAAAGGAGTTTTTTAGAAGAAACAACCGAAGCTTTCCCGTTTTTGCATAGGTTGTTATTTTCAAGTACAGAATCTATAATTAAGTGGACTAACATGCATGTATGTAAATCCTTAAGGAGTGAAAGTCTCATATGGCACTAACAGCAGGAATCGTAGGTTTACCGAACGTAGGGAAATCTACGTTATTTAACGCAATCACACAAGCAGGCGCTTTGTCTGCCAACTATCCGTTCGCCACAATTGATCCGAACGTCGGGATCGTGGAAGTTCCGGATAGTCGTCTGGAGAAGTTGACCGAGCTTGTGAACCCTAAGAAAACTGTACCGACAGCTTTTGAATTCACAGATATTGCAGGAATCGTTAAAGGCGCGAGTAAAGGGGAAGGACTAGGAAACCAGTTCTTGTCTCATATTCGTCAAGTGGACGCGATTTGTCACGTAGTACGAGCTTTTGAAGATGAAAACATCACCCACGTATCCGGTCAAGTCGATCCGATTACGGATATTGAAACCATTAACCTTGAGCTGATTTTGGCAGACCTTGAAACCGTATCGAAGCGCATGGATCGTGTTGCTAAGATGGCGCGTCAAAAGGATAAAGAGGCCGTGGCCGAGTATGCGGTGCTTGAAAAACTGAAAGATGCATTAGAGGAGGAAACTCCTGCCCGTGCTGTCGATTTCAGCAGCGATCAAGAAAAAATTGTTAAAGGCCTTCATCTACTGACTTCTAAGCCTATCCTCTATGTGGCAAACGTAAGTGAAGATGAAATCGGCGAAGCTGATAACGACAGAGTGAAACAAATTCGCGAATTTGCTGCAAAAGAAAACGCGGAAGTTATCGTCGTGTGTGCAAAAATTGAATCAGAAATCGCTGAACTTGATAATGAAGAAAAAGAAGAGTTCCTTGATGATCTTGGGATTGAAGAATCTGGTCTTGATCAATTGATCAAAGCGACTTACAACCTACTTGGTCTAGCCACGTACTTTACAGCTGGTGAACAAGAAGTCCGCGCATGGACATTTAAAGAAGGTATGACTGCTCCACAGGCAGCCGGTATCATTCACACAGACTTCGAACGCGGGTTCATTCGCGCAGAGACCGTATCTTATGATGATCTCGTTGATGCAGAATCTATGGCAGTAGCCCGTGATCGTGGTCGTGTCCGTTTAGAAGGTAAAGAATATTTGGTTAAAGATGGCGACGTCATCCATTTCCGTTTCAACGTATAAGCGAGGATCCTTCCGTTAAAAGGTTGTAAATCTTGGACAACTTTGATACAATACTAAATTGTGAGTAATTCAATAAAGATTACTCCTTGCTCCTTTGATAGAAAAGGAGCCGTCAAGTCCATAAGGAGGTGAAAACGGATGAGTAGAAAATACGAAATCATGTATATCATCCGCCCAGACATCGAGGAGGAAGCGAAAACATCTGTCAAAGATCGTTTCAGCAAAATCCTAACAGATAACGGTGCGGAGATCGAAGAAGTTAAAGAAGTTGGCAAGCGTCGTCTTGCTTACGAAATTAACGACTACCGTGATGGGATCTATGTAACAGTTGATTTCACAGGTACACGTGAAGCAATCAACGAATTCGACCGTCAAGCGAAGTTCACGGATGATATTATCCGCCACATCGCTGTACGCGAAGATGACAAATAAGGAGTGTTCTGATGTTAAATCGTGTCGTATTAGCCGGCAGATTGACGAAGGATCCTGATTTACGCTATACGCCAAACGGAGTAGCTGTTGCCAACTTTACAATTGCTGTTAACCGTCCTTTTTCGAATAACTCAGGAGATCGCGATGCCGATTTCATTAACTGTGTGGTTTGGAGACGTGCGGCTGAGAACTTAGCTAACTTTATGAGTAAAGGAAGCTTAGTTGGAGTTGATGGACGTTTACAGTCCCGCAGCTTCGATAACCAAGAAGGTAAGCGTGTATTTGTAACAGAAGTTGTTGCAGATAGCGTGCAGTTCCTAGAGTCCAAAGGTGCTTCCCAAGGCGGGGGTAACCGTGGAGGTTCAGGATACCAATCAAATCAGAATCAACAACCATCAGGAAACAACTTCGGTTCTAATAACAACAATAACCAACAACGAAATGACGACCCATTCGCAGATAATGGGGAGCCAATCGATATATCAGATGATGATTTACCATTCTAAATAAAAAGGAGTGAATGCTACATGGCACGTCGTGGACGCGGAAAACGTAAAAAGGTGTGTTTCTTCACAGCTAACGGAATCACACACATCGACTTTAAAGATGTGGATTTGCTAAAACGTTTCGTTTCTGACCGTGGGAAGATCCTTCCTCGCCGAGTAACAGGAACGTCTGCAAAATATCAGCGTAAATTGACGAAAGCGATCAAACGCGCTCGTACAATGGCCCTACTTCCTTACACTACGGAGTAAGAGTAGCGCAGCAAACCCCTTGATGACTCCAACGAGCCATCAAGGGGTTTTTTTATCGTTATCCTTATTAAAGGATATGGCAGGATTGTTGAAGATTCAGTTTCGAGATGTTTCGGGGTTCGTTGCTGGGTTGAGCTTAAGGGGTGTTTGGGAAGCTACTCGCTTTCCTGTGAGGGAGTGGCGAGCTATTCCCCCGCAGCCCCATCCACTCAACAAAAGTCTCGAAACTGAGTCTTCAAGATAAGGGAGCTATTACGCAGTAAGTACTTTTATCAGGTAGTATCATTCAGCAAAAAAGCATGGCTGTTTCTCTTCTTTATGAAGAAACAGCCATGCTTTATTTTAGTCCCATTAATGTTCTAAGCTCTTGTTTGTTCGTCAGCAGGTCTTCGAGTGTGTATTGATCGAGGACAGCTAGAAAGGCTCGTAAGGCTTCGTGAAGCACGCCTTTCAGTTTACATGCCGGGGTGATGACGCAATAGTTGGTGGCACAGTCAAAGCATTCGAGCAAGTGAAAATCGTCCTCCATGGTCCGGACAACGCTTCCTATGTTGATGTCTACAGGTTCTTTCGCCAGCCGAATGCCCCCAGAACGTCCTCGTTGGGTTTCAATCAGCTCTAGTTTGTTCAATTCGTGAATGATCTTTCCTAAATGGTTTTCAGAGATGTGAAAGACTTCGGAAATTTCCTTTTTATTCGCAAGCTCGCCCTCTCGTTTTGATGCAGTGAAAATCAGGACTCTCAAAGCGTAATCGGTGTATTTTTTGAGACGCATTTTTCTTAACCCTCACCCTTGTTTTTCTTATCATCTTATCATAAACCGTCTTAACTGTCTTAATTGAGCAATGTTTCTTTTTCTGTCATAATTGGAGTCTTTTATCTATTGCTTTCATGATCGAGTGCTTCTTATAATAAAAATGTATATAAAATACATCAAATAATGAAGGAGTTTTTAAGTATGTCTACAAAGGCGACTGAAATTCTCGATCAACAGATGATAAGGACTATTAAATCAACGGTTCCGGTATTAGCAGAACATGGAGAAGCGATTACGACTCACTTTTACAAACGAATGTTTGAAGACCATCCAGAGTTGAAGAACATCTTCAATCAAACTCACCAGCGGAAAGGGGATCAGCCTAGGGCGCTTGCGAATACGGTTTATGCGGCAGCCCAATACATTGATCAACTGGAGGTCATTGTGCCACGTGTCAAACAGATTGCAGAAAAGCATCGTAGTTTGAATGTGAAACCTGAACATTACCCGATTGTGGGAGAATACTTACTAAAAGCCATTAAAGAGGTTCTTGGATCTGCAGCTACCCCTGACATCATGGAGGCATGGGAAAAGGCTTACGGGGTCATTGCTGATGCTTTTATTGGAGCGGAGCAAGAGTTGTACCAGGAAGCAGAACAGCAAAAAGGCGGATGGACCGGATTTCGTATATTTAATGTCGTGGATAAGGTTAAAGAGAGTGAAGAAATCACTTCTTTCTACCTGGAGCCGAAGGACGGAAAAGCTTTACCTGTTTACAAACCTGGACAGTATTTAACAATCAAGGCAGAAATACCAGGGGAAACCTATACGCATCTTAGACAATACAGTCTTTCTGATGCCCCGGGGAAGCCCTTCTACAGAATTAGTGTAAAAAAAGAGCGAGGGCTCTTCAACCATCCCGATGGCATGGTTTCTTCCTGGCTGCATGATCAAGTGAATCCCGGTGACTCTATTCCGGTCAGTGCCCCTGCAGGCGATTTTTACTTGGATAATCATACGGAACGTCCACTCGTCCTAATTAGCGGAGGTGTAGGACTCACTCCTCTGATGAGCATGTGGAAATATGCGGAGAAGGCTCAACCAGATCGACCGGTTCATTTCATTCACGCTGCTAGAAACGGACGTGTGCATGCGTTTAAAGAGGAAATCGAAGAGTCGAAAACGGGGACAGCTCACCTTATTTATGAAAAGCCTGAGGAGAAAGATCTTTTGAAAGGACTGCACAAATCAGAAGGGTACATTACGCTTGATTGGCTGAAATCGGTTGCTCCTAAAGAAGCGGAATTTTACTTTTGCGGACCGGAAGGGTTCATGAAGGCTGTTTATGCCATGCTGAATCGTTGGGACATTCCTGAAGATCGCATTCATTATGAGTTTTTTGGACCTCAAGGAGAGTTATAAAAAAGAGTCGGAATCAAAGTTTGATTCCGACTCTTTTTTCGCCTGGAAAAATCCAGGCGCGCTCCTGGATTTGTTTTTATGAACAGGATGGGGCAACAGGGTGCAGGCGCTGATCGAATTTGTTGATTTGCGCCATGAATGCTTGAATAACTGGCCCACTGAACAAAGTGATCAGTACAGTTCCTATGCCGATCGCCCCATTGAAGAGAAAGGCGAGGATCACTAGGAGAATACTGATAAGTGCCCTGGAGATGGAAACGTTCCAGCCGGTCATTTTACTGACAACGAGCATCATCCGGTCGAATGGATTCGGAGCGAAATCCGCTTGAAGGTTGAGTGCGATACCCAGGCCTGCAATGATCATGCCAGCAATTAGGCAAATCATCTGCGTCCAAAAAACGTCCGGGTGGATGGGATCACGAAGGGTGAAAACCCAAAAATCGATGCCGATTCCTGTTAAAAGAGAGGTGGCCAATGCAAGGAGTTCTGGTCGCCTTTTTGCTGCAATGGCATTAAATACGATCATGCTGAATCCGACGACAATTTCCCAACTCCCGATTGTTAGACCGAATGTCCGGTGTAGACCGACGAGAAGAGCATCAAATGGAGAAGTACCTAGAGCAGATTGAATTGTCAGAGCGATGCCTAGCGTCATAATGATAATGCCTACTATATAATACATGGTCCTCAAATAGATGCGCTTCACGTCCATCCTCCCTTTCTTTTTTTCATACCTTTAGAGACTATATCGCGAATAGGCGGGGAATTTCAAGACTATAAATGTAAAAAAACGGCAGGGGGAGTTCCCTGCCGTTCTTAGGAGTTCTTTTACTCTTCTACATAAGCCCATTTGAATTCGAATTCAGGACCTGTTGCTGTTGTGAAGACCCCTTTAATTGATGGACGGAAAAGCTGAGCTTTTGCATCCTGGTAGATTGGTGCTACTGCTTGATCTTCTTCTAAAAGAAGTCTTTCAGCTTCCAAGAATGTTTCATAGCGTTTTTCAGGCTGTTGGGCATATTCGCCGTTCGCTTTTTCAATCAACGCGTCATACTCTTCGCTGGAGTAGCCCATGTTGTTGTTTTGACCACCTGTCAGGTACATGTTCAAGTACGTGTTCGGGTCAACATAGTCTGGACCCCATGTAGCAGCTTCCATTTCAAATTCGCCCTCGTTATCACGACGGACACGTTCTTTGAAAGGAACTTCCATCAAGTTGATGGTCACGCCTTCCAGGTTTTCTTCTAGTTGGTTCTTGTAATAAGCAAGAACATCTTTGGAAGTACCTGTATCATCACCAAGGAGTTCGATTTCAACAGAATCGGTGCCTAGTGCTTCCAGGCCTTTCTGCCAGTGTTCTTTTGCTTTTTCCACATTATATTCGACCAATGGACCTTGAGCTTCACGGAAGTCTTGGTCACTGTCCGGCATAGATACGAAGTTGGATGGTACGTATCCTTCTGCTGGTACAGATCCATCATTCAAGATGACGTCAACGAGTGATTGACGGTCAATCGCATAGGAGATTGCTTTTCGGACGTCTGCATTCGCAAGTGCTTCGTTATTTTCCTGATTGAACTTGAAGAAGTATAGGTATGGTTTTTCCGCAACGTTGAAAGCGTCGCTTGTGCGGTACTGGTCGACGAACTCAGCGTTTAGTTCTGTCTGGTCAATCTCACCAGTATCGTACAGGTTAACACCTGTAGAAACTTCTTTGATGACTTTTGCATTGATTGTTTCTAATTGAACGGTATCTGCATCCCAATAAGTATCATTCTTCTCAACGGTCCAGCCTTCGCCGTGGTTCCACTCCGTCATTTGGAATGGTCCGTTGGAGATGGTGTATTCAGCTTCTGTAGCAAATTTATCGCCCTGCTCTTCTACATATTCCTGGTTCAACGGCATGAATGTAATGAATACCGTCATGGATTTAAAGTAAGGCACAGGCTTTTCAAGTTCTACGACAAGCGTTTTATCATCTTCTGCTGTGGCACCGAGGTCTTCAAGCTCTGCTTCGCCATCACTGATGGCTTGGGCATTTTTAATGATCCCTCCAAGGAAGTAAGGACCGTACTCAGATCCAACTTCTGGGTCCACGGCTCTTCTCCAAGCGTAGACGAAATCTTGGGCTGTGACAGGGTCACCGTTAGACCATTCAGCGTCACGTAATTTAAATGTCCATGTGAGTCCATCTTCACTTACTTCGGAACTTTCTGCCATTCCATCTACAAGTTGACTGTTCTCATCAAGACGGTATAGACCTTCATAAGTCTCACCAGCCCACTGGAATCCGACGGAATCGGTAATTAGTGATGGATCCATACTAGGAATCTCACTTTTCGCTGTTACGGTAATCTCTTGATCTCCGGAAGCTTGTCCCTCATCGGACTGTTCAGTTGTGTCTTCTGTTGTTTCGTCCGTGTTTTCTTCACCTGTGTCTGTTGACGTTTCACTGTCTCCTCCGCTACAAGCTGCAAGGAATAGTGCGAACATCAGTGCTATTAACACTAATAGATGCTTTCTCAAAGTGATTTCCCCCTATTTCTAATTTTCTAAAAATAATTACTTTTTGAATTATACAGATAAAGAATGAAAAAATCAAAGTCCTTTATTCGATAAAATGAGAAAAGATGCCGACAAACAGAATATTCTAATTTAATTGACAATGGTTCTTTCTTTGGTAGGATTAGAGAATATCATTGCTTTTCTAAAGCATAAAAGGATTATAGGAGAAGAGTGAATCACTGAGTATAGAGGAGGTAGAAGGAAGTATGAAACATGAATGGGATTTGTTGCACACCCCTGGCCCTACGCCGATTCCACCGAGCGTAGAACGGAGCATGAGCCAACCAATGATCGGCCACCGCGGGGGAAAGGCGAAAGATTTAATCCATGCCATCGCTCCTAAACTGAAACCGGTGTTCGGTACATCTGGAGAGGTTCTTGTTGTTACTGGAAGCGGCACGTCTTCGCTGGAAGCATCTGTCGTAAACACGACGAAGCCCGGGGACAGAGTGATTGTCGTAGTCGCTGGAGCCTTCGGAGATCGTTTTGCCCAAATTTGTGAGACGTATGAATTGGTTGTTGTGCGTGTAGAAGTTCCATGGGGAAAAGCGGTCAAGGTCTCCCAGGTGGAAGAAACTCTTCGAGAATACCCGGATACGAAAGCCGTATTTCTTACGCACTGTGAAACATCTACAGGAGTTATGCATCCAGTGGAACAAGTAGCCGAGCGTGTGAAGAACATTAGTTCAGCTCTTGTGATTGTCGATGGAGTTTCATCTATTGGAGGAGCCAAAGTGAACATGAACCAATCTGGAATCGATATCTTAGTTTCAGGTTCTCAAAAAGCGATGATGCTACCTGCAGGACTCGCGTTTTTAGCTGTCGGAGAACAGGCATGGGCTGTGATTGATGGAAATCCGCGGCCTCGGTTTTACTTAGATTTACGGAAATACCGCCAACAGCTTGAAGGGGGTCAAACGCCTTTCACCCCTGCTCTTTCCCTTCTCTTCGGTCTCCAGCAAGTCCTGGAATTGTTGGATGAGGAAGGCTTAGATCGGGTTTTTGACCGTCACGAAACGATGAAGGAAATGACACGAGACGCTTGTCGTGCCCTGAATCTGCCCTTGTTAGTTTCTGACGAAGATGCTTCAACGACCGTAACATCGGTCCGACCAGAATCCTTTGAAGCGGAACAACTGAGAAAAATAGCCAGGGAAGAGTTTGGCCTGATCTTAGCTGGCGGACAGAAGCATATGAAGGGAGAAATTTTCAGGATCGGACACATGGGCTACTGTCGTCCTGCCAATGTTCTTCAATATATAGGAATTCTAGAGATTGTTTTGAAGCGTTTAGGTCATGAGTTCGAAGCAGGAGCGGGTGTCGCTGCTGCACAATCTGCTTATTTGGAGCGTACTAGGGAGGAATAACGATGCACCGCGTATTGATTAGTGACCCATTGAGTGAAGATGGAATTAGACCTCTATTAGAGGCCGAAGATATCGAAACCATCATGAATCCGAATCTGTCTTATGAGCAATTGTTAGAGGAAATCGGATCAGCAGAAGCACTTATCGTGAGAAGTCAGACGCAAGTAACAAGAGAGGTCATTGAACATGCCCCACATCTGAAAATTATCGGACGTGCGGGTGTGGGCGTTGATAACATTGACCTTGATGCGGCAACGGAAAATGGCGTCATTGTTGTGAATGCTCCGGATGGGAATACGATATCCACAGCAGAACATACGATGGCGATGCTCATGTCGTTGGCGCGGAACATTCCCCAAGCCTATCATCAGCTTCAACAGAAGCGTTGGGAACGTAAAAAGTTTGTTGGCGTGGAGTTGAAAGACAAAGTACTCGGTATTGTCGGGTTCGGACGAATTGGCCGCGAAGTCGCTCAGCGAGCCAAAGGTCACCGCATGAAAGTTATCGCCTTTGATCCATTTTTAAATGAAGAAAAGGCAGAAAAAGCAGGGGTCACGCATGGGACTTTAGAGGAAGTTCTCAAACAGGCAGACTTTTTAACTGTTCATACCCCTCTGATTGAGAAGACGAAGCATCTGATCAACAAAGAGGCTATTGCTATGATGAAGACGGGAGCTCGTATTTTGAACTGTGCTCGTGGAGGGATCGTAGAAGAGAACGCCCTTTATGAAGCGGTCCAATCTGGAAAAATTGCCGGTGCAGCCCTTGATGTATTTGAAGAAGAGCCCGCGACGGAGCACCCATTATTGTCTTTGCCGGAAGTGATTGCCACCCCTCACCTTGGCGCAAGCACAATTGAAGCACAGGAAAATGTCGCAACAGACGTAAGCTTTGATGTGCTGGAACTCTTGCGTGGAGGAACAGTGAAGAATCCGGTCAACCTACCTTCCGTGTCATCCGAAATGATAGAGAAGCTTTCGCCATATTTCAGCCTCTCTGAACGTTTGGGCGCCTTTTTATCCAAAGTGGCTGAGGGTACGCTTGAGCGTGTGAACGTTTACTATAGTGGCGATTTGCTTGAAGTTGATACCATGCCTCTAACGAGAATTGCTGTCAAAGGGATATTGAGACGCCATATAGGCGAACGGGTCAATGATGTAAATGCGTTCAAGACAGCTTCTGATAAAGGAATTACGATCAATGAGCAGAAGTCGACGCAAACAAAAGGATTCACGAACTTGATTACCGTCGAAATTGAGACCGATCAGGAAAAGCGTAGTCTTGCCGGTACGCTGCTTAACGGTTTAGGCGCGCGCATCGTGCAGTTTGATCAGTATTCCATCGACGTTGTTCCAGAAGGGCATCTCGTAGTCATCCGCCACACTGACCAGCCAGGAGCAATCGGCCGGGTGGGAAGTCTGCTTGCGGAACATAAAGTCAACATTGCAACCATGCAGGTTGGCCGAACAAATGAAGGTGGAGAAGCTGTCATGGTGCTGACTGTCGACAAACCGGTCGAAGGTGACTGTAACGAAAAGCTTGCACAAATTGAAGACATCAAGCAAGTGCAGTGTCTAACGATTTAATTGAATCCAATGCCATAATAAAAAGACAAACTCCGACAGTTTGTCTTTTTATTATGGAAGAAAAGCGGTTACATATTTAATTTTTAAAAACCTAGTACAAAAGTTTTGACTTTGAGACTTTATCTTGTTAGATTTAATTCCGACTTTATTCATCAACTTTAAAAGGAGGGGGAAGTTTGAAGGAGAACAAAACAGAGATCTCATCTGGTCGTAAGTTTTTATTCCGTATTTTAGATGGCATCGAATGGCTTGGGAATAAGCTTCCATCACCATTGTTGCTTTTTGCTATACTAGCATTTATTGTTGTGATTATTTCTGGCATCTTTTCCGGTGTATCTGTCACGAATCCGACGACAGGGGAAGCCGTAGAGGTGAAAAACCTTTTCAGTCTGAGTGGGCTGGATTATATATTTAACAGCGCGGTCGATAACTTTATCGGGTTTCCACCGCTTGGAGCCGTCCTTGTGACGATGCTCGGTATTGGTCTTGCTGAACAGACAGGATTGATCAATGCTTCTCTAAAAGGAATTGTGTTTTCATTCCCTCAAAAATTGCTGACTGCCGCTCTAGTTTTTGCCGGTGTCATGTCCAGTGTCGCAGTTAATGCAGGTTATGTTGTCCTTCCGCCGCTTGGAGCGGTCCTTTTCTTAGGACTTGGGCGACACCCGCTTGCTGGTCTTGCTGCCGCCTTCGCCGGTGTGTCTGGTGGGTTTGGTGCCAACCTTGCGCTCACGTCTACCGATGCGATCCTACAGGAGTTGACGGCAGAAGCGACGCGTACAATTGACCCTGCTTATGCAGAAACGATTACGGTTACGATGAACTACTTTTTCGCCGCCGTGTCCGTCATTCTAATTACTTTTATCGGAACGCTCGTCACTGAAAAAATCGTTGAACCCCGCCTTGGTAAGTATGAAGGCGATCAGGAAGGTGAAATCGATGAACTGACGGCCCTTGAGAAAAAAGGGATGCGTCTTGCTGGAATCGGTTTTCTCATTACGTTTGCTCTGATGGCGTACTTGTCTTTCGGTCCTCTGCGTGGAGATGGGGCTTATATTGAATCGCCATTCTTCAGTGCTCTGGTATTCGTAATTTTCCTACTATTCCTAGTGCCTGGCTTAATTTATGGAATGGTTACGAAAGAGATTTCAAATGACAAGGACCTAACCAAATTGCTTGGAAAAACAATGGCAAGCATGAGTGGTTATATTGCTCTTGCTTTTACGGCTGGTCAGTTTATCGCGTATTTCCGTGAAACGAACTTAGGGACTGTTATTGCTTTTCGAGGGGCAGACTTTTTGAACTCTACAGGATTTGACGGGGTCGGGCTGATCTTAACGTTTATCGGGCTCACGATGGTCGTCAACTTCTTTATTGGAAGTTCTTCAGCGAAATGGACAATATTGGCCCCTGTATTCGTTCCGATCATGATGAACCTGGGCTATTCTCCAGAGTTCACGACATTGCTCTATCGAATCGCAGACTCAGTAACAAACATGATTACTCCATTGCTTCTATACTTCCCGGTCATCATCGCGTTTGCTCAGCGCTATGATAAGAAACTTGGGATTGGAACACTCATTTCCATGATGATTCCTTATTCCGTTGCTTTCTTACTCGGCTGGTTGTTGTTATTGCTTGTATGGGTACTCTTAGGGATCCCAGTAGGACCTGGAGCGCCCATTCAATATTAATAAAAAAGCTCAACGTCGGTGTGACGTTGAGCTTTTTTGCGTTTAGCTTCTAAAGAATTAGGAAGTTTGCCTGGAGTTTAGGAGTTGTTTCAAGACGTCATTCTCTCGTTGGATCCATAGATTTTCGTTTGAATGCTCGAGAATTTTTTCGTTATGGACAATGGCTTGATCAATGCTTATCCAAACAGGTGTGAATTCCTGGTTTGCTTCATAAGGATCCAACTTCGGTTCGCCTTTTTCTCCTGACCATTCACAAAAATAATAACGGGAGGTCATTTCAAAAACGGCTTCAGGTTCATACACGTCTCGATGACTTTCCACCACCATGCCTGCATATTGCCTCATCTGGCAATTCATGAACCCCGTTTCTTCTTGAATTTCTCTTGTGAGGGCTTCCTCGTCTGTTTCTCCATCTTCGACACCACCGCCAGGCAGTTTGTAATCTCCGAATTTGGACTGTACCATCAGAATTTTTCCTTGTTGAAAAAGAATGCCTCTGACTGCAAGTCGATGGTTTATTTTGTACCCATCGTTCTGTGGAAGCCCGATCCGTTTTTCGAAAATGTGGTCAGCCAATGTCATGCACTTGTCTCTTGCGATTGGTGAAAGTATGAATTTCTGTATACCCGACAGATTTAGCTAAATCGATGGCTTCTTCATAGCGGTATCCAATATGATCCGGTTTGTGGGCATCTGAGCAGAGAACGATTCCAACTCCTTCATCTTTGCATATTTGTAGAAGTGTTGGATCAGGGTAGAGTTCTCCCACGGGTTTGCGTAATCCTGCTGTACTGATTTCAATGCACGTATCTGTTTTTGCGAGGGCTTTCGCTGCACGTTGGTATTGTTCCTTTAAAAATTCTTTATCATCTGGACGGTAGCCGAACACTTTGATGACATCGATATGACCGACAAAATCAAAAAGTCCTGACTCTGCAAGGGTGACGACACGGTCAAAGTATTGCTGATAGACATCTTTCAGGTCCCGTTTTTCATATTCATCGCGGTAGATGGCTAGGTCGATGCCCCATTCATCGATCCAGTGGACAGAACCGATCACATAATCAAAAGGGTGGGAAGAAATAAAGTCTGCCATCTCCTTCTCTTTTCCGGGCATGTAATCCATTTCAATGCCCATTTTGATCGGGAGTTCAGCTTTGGCTGCTTCATCAAACATCTTTTGGTAGGTTTCAAAGTCAAGGGTACGACGGTTCTCTACCCATGGATTAGAGAGGATATCGCGTGTTTCCTGAAAGAAATACGCATGTTCAGATATTCCTAATTCTTCGATTCCTTCTTCTTTCGCTTTCGTTATGTAGGTTCGTAGATAGTCGACATCAAGGTTTCCGGTTTCCGCCATATGGACGTGGTAATCAGTGCGCATGTGGGGCCCTCCTCTATCGAATTTTATTCATCATAACAAACATTAGAAAAAATCACCAAGAAGAAGCGGATGGAAGCATTTGATACGAGAAGTAGGAGGGGGTGATATGTTAAAATAGGGAGGTTAAGACAAGCGCGATAGAAATAGAGGTGCTTTATCAATCATGAATGACACGAAAAGGTTGACGGAAGGGGCTTTAATGACCGGCATATATCTGCTATTGTTATTGGTAATCATTTTTGTGCCGGTTATGGGACCATTATTATTAATGATCCTGCCTGTTCCATTTGTTTATTATAGTTATCGTTATGGTGGAAAAGCAGGGGGCCTTATGTTTGTGGCCACTGTCATTTTTACATTATTATTTGCCACCGTATTTGCAGCTTTCACCTTGCTTGCCGGGATTGGCGGGCTATTTTTGGGAACCGCTATGCATCACAAACGCTCATCCTATGAAACTCTGGCCATTGGGTCTGTGGGGTTTGTCATCGGTCTCCTTGGTATTCTCTTAGTCACGCAGGTCTTTCTCGGGGTTAATTTAATGGAAGAACTGAAAAGTGGGATGAATCAAGGGTACGCCACTTTCGAAAGAATTTTCTCTGGACTGCTGGATGGAGAGAATGTAGAGACAGACTTGGCTGAGATGGGCGAATTGATTGATTTCATCCCGGATATTGTACCAAGTATATTGGCTATGAGTGGCGTAATTATCGCTTTCGTCAGCCAATGGACCACCTATAAACTGATTAACCGGATCGAAAATCAGTCCATGGGATTCGCGGATTTTAAGAACTTCAAGTTGCCCACATCAATATTATGGTATTACTTTGTTGCGATGATCCTGAATCTCGTTACGATGGATGGAAATGATCTCATTTATTTAGCTGCCTTGAATGTATTCATTCTAACGGGAGCACTGATCGTCCTACAGGGATTTTCTTTCGTCTTTTTCTATGCATGGAAGAAAAAGTGGTCAAAAGCCATACCGATTCTTGTGGTTGTATTTTCCATACTTCTTCCACAAATCGTGATGTACCTTGTGAGAATAATCGGTATAATTGATATAGGATTTCCAATGAGGGAACGTGTGGAAGAAAAGAAAGAATGAACGCTCTCAAGAAGATGGTAGGAGCTGAATGCAATGCCTAATTTTTTTAAAAAACCAACAATGAGCGGACACTTGTGGATCATCTATTTGATCTCTCTCATTCTGCTTGGCTTCATCTGGTACTATCAATGGATGCTGGGACTGATGATGACGTTGTTTTTAGCTGCGTCCATTTTTTACAGTGTCCGCACCGAACAGAATATGATCAATGAGACAGAGGAATATATATCGACCTTATCCTACAGGGTGAAAAAGGTCGGCGAGGAAGCTCTGTTGGAAATGCCCATCGGAATTGTTCTGTATAGTGAAAACTATATGATTGAATGGGCGAATCCTTATATGAACAAATTTACGGAAGAGGATACGATTGTCGGAGAATCATTGAAACGACTTTCCGATCACCTGATTCCATGTGTGAAAGACGAAGAAGATGAAGTCTGGATTACGATTGCTGGTTATAAATTCCAGACGATCATCAAAAGAGATGAACGCCTGCTTTACTTATTTGATCGAACACAGCAGACGGAAATCCACAACCGATATGAAAATGAACAAACGGTTCTTTCAATCATCTTCCTTGATAACTACGAAGAAATTACCCAGGGAATGGATGATACGGCCAAAAGCCATATCAACTCACAGGTGACTTCCATTCTGAACAAGTGGGCTGGGGATTATGGCATTTATTTGAAGCGGACCTCTCAAGAGCGCTTCATGGCTGTCATGAACCAAGAAATTCTTTATATGTTGGAAAAAGCGAAGTTTGAGATTCTTGATGATGTACGTGAATTGATTACAGACCAGAACGTTCCGTTGACGCTGAGTTTCGGAATCGGTGTCGGTCCAGTCAGCCTTCCTGAGCTTGGAGAGTTGGCTCAGTCCAGTCTCGATCTGGCCCTTGGACGTGGAGGAGATCAGGTCGCCATCAAAGATGATTCAGGGAAAGTCCGTTTCTATGGCGGAAAGACGAATCCGATGGAAAAAAGGACGCGTGTGCGTGCCCGTGTCATCTCGCACGCTATGAAGGAACTTGTTCAAGCCAGTGAAAAAGTTTTGATCATGGGTCACAAGTCACCGGATATGGACTCTGTCGGGGCTTCGATTGGAATCCTGAAGATTGCCCAGGCCAATGATAAGAAAGCTGCCATTGTCCTCGACCCTGATGATATCGACACAGGCGTTCAACGGATGGTCGAGGAGATTGAGAAAGATGAAGACCTTTGGCACTATTTCATTCCACCAGATGATGCTTTAGAAATGGTGACGAACGAGACGTTGCTGGTCGTTGTGGATACACACAAACCTTCCATGGTCATCGAGGAAAAGTTACTGTCCAAAACAGAGCATGTTGTCGTTATCGATCACCACAGGCGTGCAGAAGAATTCATTGCTGATCCGACGCTTGTTTATATGGAACCGTACGCATCATCGACAGCGGAACTTGTCACAGAGCTGCTCGAATACCAGCCGAAAAAATTGAAACTGTCGATGCTCGAATCGACCGCTCTGCTCGCAGGGATTATCGTCGATACCAAAAGCTTCACGCTCCGTACAGGATCGCGTACCTTCGACGCTGCCTCATACTTGCGATCCAAAGGAGCGGACACCGTACAAGTCCAGAAGTTTATGAAAGAAGACCTCGATGTCTACATTCGCAGAAGCAAGTTGATTGAACGGGCTTCTGTTTACCGGGACGGCATTGCAATCTCCACTGGAGATCGTGGAGAAACTTATGGTCCTGTCATCATTGCCCAGGCAGCGGATACGCTGTTGACAATGAGCGGCATCGTTTCTTCCTTTGTCATTTCTGAACGGAGTGATGGTAGAATTGGTATTAGCGCCCGTTCATTAGGGGATATCAACGTCCAGGTGATCATGGAGAAAATGAACGGTGGCGGACATTTGACGAACGCTGCTACACAACTGGATGATACAACGATTGAAGATGCGAAAGCATTGTTGCAAGATATTATTGATGAATATTTTGAAGGGGGAGACACAGAATGAAAGTAATTTTCAAAGCGGATGTTAAAGGAAAAGGTAAAAAAGGCGAAATTAAAGAAGTGAATGATGGATACGCGCGCAACTACCTTCTGAAAAACAATTTGGCAGTAGAAGCGACGAAGGGGAACGTCCAGGCACAAAAAGCCAAAGATGCCAAAGCCGAGCAACAAGCACAAGAAGAAGTCGAGGAAGCGAAGCAATTAAAAGAGACGCTTGCATCTCTTGAAGTGAAGCTTGTGGCGAAGTCCGGAGATAACGGCCGCCTGTTCGGTTCCATTACAAGTAAGCAAATTGCTGAGCAATTAAAGAAATCCCACAATATTAAAATTGATAAACGTAAGATTGAGCTTGATGATCCCATCCGGACGTTGGGCTATACGAACGTTCCTGTGAAACTTCACCCAGAAGTCACGGGTACGATCAAAGTCCATGTCGATGAAAAGTAAGTCTTGAACGATCAAGCGCCCAATCCATTTTACTGGAGCTATTGGGCGCTTCTGTTTTGTGTTGCTGGCTCACGTCCCTCTTATTCATAACGAATAGGAAGGATGTATAAAATAACCGTACAACGTGTGGTTGTTTGTGACGGACGGGCCATCCGTGCTTTAGATTCAGAGGAGGAACAACAGTGAGTGAAATGTGGAACGATCGTACCCCGCCCCATAATATAGAAGCAGAACAGGCGGTCCTCGGTGCGGTCTTTTTAGAACCAGAAGCGATGTCGACAGCTGCTGAGTATCTTCTTCCTGAAGATTTCTACCGGGCGGGCCACCAGCGAATTTTCGAAGTGATGCTTTCGCTCTCAGATAAGGGAGAGCCGATTGATCTCGTGACCGTAACGGCAGCTCTTTCCAACAATCAGGTGCTCGAGGAAGTCGGAGGGGTCTCATATCTGACAGATATTGCAAACTCTGTGCCGACAGCTGCGAATATCCAGTACTACACGAGCATTGTGAGTGAAAAATCGACCCTTAGAAGTTTGATCCGTACGGCGACGAATATCGTAACAACGGGCTATTCCGAAGAAGAGGACTTGGAGGATGTCTTGAACGCCGCAGAAAAAGATATTCTCGAGGTATCCCAAAGGAAAAATTCCAGTGCCTTTAAAAGCATTAAGGACGTACTGATTGATGTTTATGACAACATCGAACAGTTGCACCATAATGACGGAAGTACGACAGGTATTCCAACAGGGTATCGTGATCTCGATCATATCACCTCTGGTTTCCAACGGAATGATTTGATTATCATTGCCGCCCGTCCGTCCATGGGTAAGACCGCGTTTGCTTTGAATATTGCGCAGAACGTAGCGGTCCATACTGATGAGAATGTGGCGATCTTCAGTTTGGAGATGGGGGCTGATCAACTGGTCTCCCGTATGATCTGTGCGGAAGGAAACATCGATGCCCAGCGTCTCCGTACAGGGCAGATGGAAACAGAGGATTGGAACAAACTAACGATGGCCATGGGAAGTTTATCCAATGCTGGGATATATATTGACGATACACCCGGAATTCGCGTCAGTGAAATCCGTTCCAAGTGCCGTCGTCTTAAACAGGAGCACGGACTTGGCATGATTCTGATTGACTATTTGCAGTTGATTCAGGGAAGTGCCAACTCCAAGGAAAACCGTCAACAGGAAGTATCGGAAATTTCACGTTCCTTAAAAGGATTGGCTCGTGAGCTTAATGTTCCTTTGATTGCTCTATCTCAGCTCTCCCGTGGGGTTGAATCAAGACAGGATAAACGCCCAATGATGTCTGACTTGCGTGAGTCCGGATCGATTGAGCAGGACGCCGATATTGTTGGCTTCCTCTACCGTGATGATTACTATGACCAGGAATCGGAAAACCAGAACATCATTGAAATTATCCTTGCTAAACAACGTAATGGTCCGGTGGGAACGGTCTCTCTAGCCTTTGTAAAAGAATACAATAAGTTCGTCGACTTGGATCATCGATATTCTGATGCCGATGTACCACCGGCGTAGACAAGGAAGACGCCCGAGACATTTTGTCCGGGCGTCTTTTTTAATTAGCTTCAAAGAAGCCATCTATATCATCATCCCCATCACGCCTCCCAAAAAAGTCACGCTGGGGATAGGATGATCCTAATGAGTTAAGAAGTGGTCGATCGCATAAGCGACGCCATCTTCATCATTCGTTTTCGTAAGGAAGCTGCTGGCCTTTTTCACTTCATCCTTTGCATTCCCCATCGCAGCACTGTAACCTGCCGTGTTTATCATAGATAAATCGTTGAAGCTGTCTCCAATGACCGCTGTTCTTTGTATTGATCGATTCAATTGTTGAGCCAATTGGAGGACGGCATTTCCTTTAGAAGCCAGCCTATGTTCCATTTCGAAGTTATGATCGGCAGAGCTCACAAGAGTCAAGTTAGGGTGGTCTTTAAATCTTTGCCAACCTTTTAATCGCTTTTCTTCGTCAAAGGAGAAGGCGAGAATGTTGTACACGTCCCTTTCCTTATGGAGAATTTCTTTGTAGGAGTCTATATGCAAAAAAACAGACTGACTGAATTGCTTTTCGGCTGCTTTTTCAAGCCTGGACAAATCCGCTTCCGGGTTGGCGCTGCGGATCCGGTCGAGCTCAATGTTCATAATCTCACGCCCATTTTGCGGAGATAAAATCACGTCATCGTCAATCGCTTCATAGTAGAAACCTTCTGTTTCAAGCCATTCTAGTATGTCAGAGACATCTTCTTTTTCCATAGGTATAGATGAAAAAAGGGAACCGTCCGGGTGATGAATCGTAGCTCCATTGGCAGCAATCGTCCATGTTTTAAGGTTAAGACCCGAAAATAGGTTTCGGACATCGAAGGATGCCCTTCCTGTCGCAATGACTACCTCAACTCCCTCCGACTGTGCACGCTGAATAGCCTGAATATTCTTTTGGCTGATTTCATTCCGCGAATTTAACAGTGTCCCGTCTAAATCAATGGCAATCATGTCCATAAATCCGTTCTCTCCTCTTCGGTAACAATCAAGTCCACATTATGCTCGTGCAAGATTTGTTGGAATTCTTCATCAGGAAGTTGGTCTGTGATAATAACATCTACATCTCCAAGTTCTGCGAAAGTGAAGAACTCGGTCACCCCGAATTTCGTATGGTCCGCAAGAACAATCACTTGTTCTGCCTGTTTGATCATGTTCCGTTTGACCATGCCGTCTTCCTCATGGGCAATGGAAAGTCCCGTTTCAGAAATTCCCACCACGCCGATAAACGCCTGGTCCACATGATAGCTCCTTAAACGCTCGATGACCGAGGCGCCGTAAAGGAACTGGTGCTCTTTTTGAAGGAAACCGCCAAGCAGTTGGATAGACACGCTCTCAACATTCGATAATATTTCCGCCTGGTGAATGGAATTGGTGATTACCGTGATATCCATGGGCCGAATTTGATTCGCACATGCCTGAACCGTTGTTGACGTATCCAAAATGATTTTGTCTCCTGGTCGGATAAAAGAAGATGCTTTTCTACCGATCTGCTGTTTTTCAAAAGAAACGGTTTTTAATCGATGAGAATAATCTTGAATGGCAGGATTTGTACGTGGGAGGATGGCACCACCGCGTGTACGTACAATCGCTTTTCGTTCCTCCAACTTTACTAAATCCCGCCGTGCTGTATCTCTTGATATATCAAACATCTCACATAGTTGATCAATGGAAACCCTGCGATTTTCTTTTAGAAATTGCAAGATTCCAATCAGACGTTCTTCCTGATACATTGAATCCTCCTTCCGTTTTCAGCTCTTATAAGTGATTATAAGTAATTGTTTAATTAAAATCAATTAAAAATAAGTTATTTTAAGTTTTGTTGAAATTATTAGTTAATATATCGATTCTATGATAAAAATAAAGTATTCAATGTCTTGATGAGCCAACAGATAGTGGATCATCTCACGGGTTTATAATCGAACAATAATAATGTAATTATAATTTAATGTTCGGTTTTAGCGTTGACTTACTAGGTGTAAATTGGTAAACTGACGATGGATTAGATATTTAACAAATTTTTGGCGGAGGTGCCTTATGTCTTCTGTAGTTGTAGTCGGAACCCAGTGGGGGGACGAAGGAAAAGGCAAGATTACTGATTTTCTATCACAAAATGCTGAAGTTGTCGCTCGTTATCAGGGCGGGAACAATGCAGGACATACGATTAAATTCGATGGAGTAACCTATAAACTTCACTTGATTCCTTCAGGGATCTTTTTTGATAATAAAACATGTGTGCTTGGAAACGGAATGGTGATTGATCCGAAAGCGCTGCTTGAAGAATTGAAATACTTACATGATAAAGGGGTATCCACTGACAACCTGAGGATCAGCAACCGTGCTCATGTTATTCTTCCATATCACTTGAAATTAGATGCGCTGCAAGAAGAAGAAAAGGGCGCGAATAAGATCGGAACAACCAAAAAAGGAATCGGTCCTGCTTATATGGATAAAGCCGCTCGTACAGGCATCCGTATTGCTGATTTGCTTGATAAGGAAAGCTTCCGCGAAAAGCTCGAGCAGAACCTTGCTGAGAAGAACCGTCTTTTTGAAAAAGTGTATGAAACAGAACCGTTCGCGGTGGAAGATATTCTTGATGAATACTATGACTATGGCCAACAGATCGCTTCCTACGTGTGCGATACATCTGTCGTTTTGAACGATGGGTTGGATGAAGGTCGTCGTGTTCTTTTTGAAGGTGCCCAGGGTGTAATGCTCGATATCGATCAGGGGACGTATCCTTTCGTTACTTCTTCTAACCCGATTGCGGGTGGAGTAACGATTGGTTCTGGTGTGGGACCATCGAAAATCAAACACGTCGTCGGTGTTTCAAAGGCTTACACGACCCGTGTTGGAGATGGACCTTTCCCGACAGAGCTTGAGAATGAAGTCGGAGATCAAATCCGTGAAGTAGGCCGCGAATATGGAACAACAACAGGACGTCCAAGGCGTGTGGGTTGGTTTGATAGTGTCGTGGTCCGTCACGCCCGCCGTGTAAGTGGGATTACTGATCTTTCATTGAACTCTATTGATGTACTGACAGGCATCAAAACATTGAAAATCTGTACGGCTTACAAGTACAAAGGGGAAATCATTGAAGAGTTCCCGGCAAGCTTGAAAGTTCTTGCAGAATGTGAGCCTGTTTATGAGGAAATGCCAGGCTGGACGGAAGACATTACAGATGCTAAAACACTGAACGATCTTCCTGAGAACGCTCGTCATTATATTGAGCGTGTATCCCAACTGACAGGCATTCCGTTGTCTATTTTCTCTGTTGGTCCTGACCGTGCACAAACGAATGTTGTCCGTAGCGTTTATAGTGAATAAACTGAAAGTCTGGCTTACTCAGCCAGGCTTTTTTTCATAAATATTCAGGTGGATATAGGTCGTAATCGGAAGTTAGGGTAAACTTTACATAAAAGAACAAGAAAAGGAGTGTTTCACGTGAAACGCATTTGTGTTTTTGCTGGGTCGGCAACGGGAAATGACCCGGTTTACATAGAAAAAACGAAAGCATTAGGGAAAGGGTTGGCAGAAAAGAATATTGAGCTGGTATACGGCGGTGCTAAAAGCGGTTTGATGGGGGTGTTGGCTGACCAGGTATTAGACAATGGGGGAAAAGTGACGGGTATTATGCCGAGCCACCTTTTTGAAAAAGAAATCGTACACCCGAACCTAACTGCAATGATTGAGGTTGACTCGATGCATGAAAGAAAAGCAAAGATGAGCGAGCTTGCAGATGGTTTCATTGCCCTCCCTGGAGGCTTCGGTACATTTGAAGAGCTTTTTGAAACGGTCAGCTGGGCTCAAATCGGTCTTCATACGAAACCACTCGCCCTATTCAACATCGCGGAATACTATACCCCGCTCGTTCAGCTCATTGAACATGCCATAAAAGCAGGGTTTGTACCTAGAGATAACCGTAACCTTTTCATAGATGCCAAAGACCCTGCAACTTTATTGAGGGAAATGCAGCAGAAATAAAAGACGCGCCTCTCGAGGCGCGTCTTTTATACTTGGATCGTTTTAAAGAAAATGAGTCCAAAATAACGATATGTCAATTTAATACTATCAATCGAGGATTCTTCAGTGATGCTTAATCCGTAGATCGTCGTTGGTGAGGCATCGTGTGACGCAGCCATAGCTTTAGTGGCAAGCGGCGAAGTTTCCGGGGCGAGTGGAATGGTTTCATAATCATTGAACGCATACGCATCTTCAACAAGCGCATATGTATCGGTGATCATGAACCCTTTTTCAGTATCACTGATTTGCATCTTAATGTTCTTGGGACGTTGGTTGTTATTGATCGACACATCTGTAATTTGGATGTTTCCAAGCATACTTTTATTTCCTAATGCGACGATAACGGTTTGCTTATCTTCTGTTGTACCGATGGACCCATGGGTGAGCGGTGGGTTTAGTTTTAAAAATCCAATAAAAGAGACAAAGAATAGGATAAGAACGAAAATCGTGTAGCGAAAAACCTTTTTCAAATAACCCCTCCTTTCTTTTTAATGGACAACATTCAAGTAAAAATCTATATTTCTAGTAAAATGACTATTGCTTACGTTTATCCTGTGTGGTAAGATAGTTATCGTTGCGGTAAACAAGCTATGTGGTCCGGTAGTTCAGTTGGTTAGAATGCCTGCCTGTCACGCAGGAGGTCGCGGGTTCGAGTCCCGTCCGGACCGCCACTTACATTATACCATTTGAGGTAGTCGAATACACACGTAACGTGCTGTGCTCATTAGGTTAAAAAGTCGAATGGGCTAATAAATATAATACCTTACATGGGCTCGTTAGCTTAGTCGGTAGATAAGCCGTAAACTCCAGCGAATTACTTTCTTTGGAGGATTTGCGAGGAGCAAAAGCAACATTTGAACTTAATACTGTATATGGCTCGGTAGCTCAGTCGGTAGAGCAACGGACTGAAAATCCGTGTGTCGGCGGTTCGATTCCGTCCCGAGCCACTCTCAATAAAGCTTGCGGAAAATCTCCGTAAGCTTTTTTTGTATTCTTTTATGAAAATGTACGGAGTTTTTATTCAACTTATTCAATGATAGGGTATGTCCATTGAAACCAGGGGTACTAGGTACAGGCTTCTTTCCCCAACTCTTTTGGGTCACACACACGTCTAAAAACAAAGTTTTCAAGATTAGGAAGATTATATGTAATAAATGTTTATTATAATAAACAATTCAGTATGAAAATATGACTATTCCTTCGTAATTTTGGTAAGAATATTATATCTTTTTTACATATGAGAATATCTATTTCTTATAATTCTTCTCTATGATAGATTAACTTAGGGAAAGTTTAGACAGGTGCATCAGGAGGAGCAATATCATGTGGAAGAAACTAGCTGTCATAGCAATTTCCGTCGTAAGTGTAGGTGTAGGAACGGCCTATGCCGAAAGTTCACTGCCGTCGGTTTATCACGTTTATATAGATGATCAACATGTAGGAATGATAGAAAATCAAGCAGAAATAAAATCGGAATTACGAGAACGTTTGGAGAAGGTTGAAGAAACTCATGAAGATTTGAGCCTCTCTTATATGGAAGACGTCACGTTCAAGGAGCAGAAAGTTTTGTCTGTTAAAGATGAATCCTCGGAAGTCATGGATTCTCTACAGGACGAATTAACCTTTGCTACGGATATTGTACGTCTTTACATCAACGGAGAACCGATCGCTCACCTTCCAAACGAAGTTGCAGCAGAAGAAGTCATATCATCTGTGAAAAAAGAATATGTCGGGGAAGATGATCTCCAGAGATTAGAAAAAGGATCTTCTGAGCTGCCGGATGTGGAAGAAACGAAGGTGATGGATGTCGGTTTATCGGCTCCCGTCACTATGGAAAAAGATCAGGTCGAACTATCACAGGTCCATACAGTGGACGAAGCTGTGTCCAGGATTAAAGAAGGCCAACCTTATCCAAGCGATCCTTCTCAAAACGCATCCTTTATAGGGATGATGGCAAAATCAAAGAAGCCACTTGTAGATGTGGTAGTCATTGAGAAAGAGCGTAAGGAAGAAAAGATTCCTCATAAAGTAGAAATAAAGATGACAGATGAACTGTATAAAGGTGAATCTGAAGTGAAGCAGTCAGGGGAAAATGGAAAAAGGGAGCTATTGGTCCAACGAACGTACAGGAATGGTGAAGAAATCAAAGAAGAGACGATTGAAAAAAATGTCGTGAAAGAACCGATAAAGAAGATTGTCCTTCAAGGAACAAAGAGAGTTCCTTCTAGAGGTACCGGTGATTTTATTTGGCCGGCTGTCGGCGGTGTCATTACGAGTAAGCAGGGAGAACGCTGGGGACGTTACCATAAAGGCATCGACATTGCTGGTGTTTCCGATAAAACGATTAAAGCCGCTGATAATGGAAAAGTGGTCGAAGTCGGATACCGGAATAGTTTTGGGAATAAGGTCGTTATTGATCACGGAAATGGATATGAGACAATCTACGCTCACCTCTCCTCCATCGATGTCGAACAAGGTCAAACCGTTAGAAAAGGGGAAAAACTAGGGGATATGGGAACAACAGGACGATCCACAGGGGTCCATCTTCATTTTGAAATCCATAAAGAAGGTTCACTCGAAAACCCTCTATCTCATGTATCCCCTTGAGCCTGACCGCTATGATTTAATCATAGCGGTTTTTTTATCAGTCTTGGGATGACGACACTTGAATTGGGTTTTAGACATAACACTCATTTTTATTCACTATTCGCCACATTCCTCACAATGAGTGTTTTAAAACTGGTAATCGTTGGATTTGTTTTTAATAGGAAGAGTAAGAAATAAGCATGATAAGAATTATAGGTGAAACGGCTGATTTCGAGAGAGGTTTATGGTGAAATAAGACATTTACCATTAAATAAGTTAAAATGAAAAGATAGAAAAGATGACGAGGAAAAGGATGTGAAGGAATATGGCACAAAAAATTTTAGTGGTCGATGACGAGAAACCAATTGCGGATATATTGAAATTCAACTTAGAAAAAGAAGGTTATGAAGTCGTATGTGCATATGACGGTGATGAGGCGATTGCAAAAGCCGATGCGGAAGAGCCAGAACTGATTCTCCTTGATATTATGCTGCCAAACAAAGACGGCAATGAAGTCTGCCGTGAGGTCAGGAAGCGTCATAATATGCCAATCATTATGTTGACTGCCAAGGATGCAGAGATTGATAAAGTCCTTGGACTCGAAATGGGTGCGGACGATTATGTAACTAAGCCTTTCAGTAATCGTGAACTGATTGCAAGGGTGAAGGCAAATCTGCGTCGTCAACAACAGGAGCCTGAAGACAGTGCTCAGCAAACGAAGGATATTGAAATCGGCCGTCTGGCGATTCACCCGGATGCATATACGGTGACTCGTGACGGAAATCATATTGAATTGACTCATCGTGAGTTTGAACTTCTTCACTATCTTGCCCGACATATCGGACAGGTCATGACTCGTGAGCATTTGCTTGAAACGGTGTGGGGCTATGACTATTATGGTGACGTTCGTACCGTCGACGTAACGGTCAGACGCCTGCGTGAAAAAATTGAAGAGAACCCTAGTAACCCAATGTGGATTGTTACCCGTCGCGGGGTTGGGTATTATTTGAGAAACCCAGAGCAGGAGTAACGCCTTTATGAAAGAAGTGGGCTTCTTTCAGTCTGTTAGGCTGAAGCTGATTCTTGTATATATTTTGTTATTGTTATTGGGCATCCAAGTCATTGGTGTCTATTTTGTCGATCGATTGGAAGAGCAGTTGGAAACCAACTTTACGAATTCAATCGAAGGGCAGTTAAATTCTCTCACCTACAGCTTACAAAATGCGTTCAATACAGACCGGGGAGAAGATGCCCTACCTTTGAATGCGGACCTTCAAAGCCTCATTAATGATTTTAGTGATGATAACACAGATATCGGAAAACTCATGGTTGTTGATAATAACCAGAAAGTACTTGCAGCCACGACGACGAGCGACCAGTCCCCGATCGGAAAAAAAGTGACGGATACTGCCATTACGAAGGTGTTCTTATTCGGAGAGGCTACAGAACCGGAACCACGCCGAGAGGAAGGAACCAACAACCGTATGTTCCGCGGGACAAATCCAATTACGGATGAGTCCGGGGACGAGATTGTCGGGGCTCTTTATTATGAAGTATATATGAATGATATCTACGAACAACTCGGAGAAATCATCAGTATTTTCGCCAAAGGGACGGTCTTAGCCATCACGGTCACGGCCTTGCTCGGAATATTGGTGGCGAGGACCATCACAAAGCCGCTGACGGAAATGAAAAGACAAGCGCAAGTCATGGCGACAGGAGACTTTTCCCAGAAGGTCGATGTGAAAGGAAACGACGAAATTGGACAGTTAGGCCATACGTTCAATGATTTGAATGATAAATTAAAACTGGCCACAGCAACGACAGAAGGCGAGCGCCGGAAATTGAGCTCTGTGCTTTCTAATATGTCGGATGGTGTCATTGCGACAGACCGACTTGGTGCGATCACACTTATGAATGCTCCGGCCTCAAGATTAATTGGACAGACATTCGAGGACGTCCAGGGGCAGTCTCTTGTAGATGTTCTTGATTTGAGTGATCAGGTTGAAAACATATCAGAGGTGGAAGAAGCAGGGTCTATGATCATCGATTTAAGCAGTGATGATAACCATCTTCTTCTTAAAGCCAACTTTTCCGTAGTTGAAGATGAAAACCATGACATGAATGGTTTTATTACAGTCATCAGTGATGTAACCGAACAACAACGGGTAGAGAAAGAAAGACGAGAGTTTGTTTCAAACGTATCGCACGAACTGCGCACACCGTTGACGACAATGCGGAGTTATATAGAGGCATTGAATGATGGGGCGTGGCAGGACCCGGATATTGCACCAAGATTCCTTGATGTGACCCAAAATGAGACGGACCGAATGATTCGTTTAGTGAATGATCTATTGCAGTTGACGAAAATGGATCATAAAGAAACAAGCCTGATGAAAGAGCGCGTGGAGTTTGTCAGCTTTTTCGATCATGTCATCGAACGCTTTGAAATGAACAAAAATGAAAATGTAGAGTTCGTTCGCAATTTGTCGAATAAGAACATGTATGTGTGGATGGATAAAGATAAGATTACTCAAGTGCTTGATAACGTCATTTCCAATGCCATCAAATATTCCCCAGAAGGTGGAAGCATACGGTTTAACGCTCATTCAACGAAGAAACAGCTGCGGGTAAGTATTACAGATGAAGGAATAGGTATGCCTCCGGACACCGTCGATAAAATCTTTGATCGCTTTTATCGTGTCGATAAGTCCCGTGCCAGAGAAATGGGAGGAACCGGACTGGGCCTTGCTATTGCCCGGGAAATGATTGAAGCTCATCACGGAAAAATATGGGCGGAAAGTCGTGAAGGTAAGGGCACGACTGTCCACTTTACATTGCCGCTCATGAGTCAGAAGCGGAGGGGACAGTCATGAAAAAAGAAACCATGAAGTCCGTTATTTTGGTTATTCTCATCGCCTTCAGCCTAGTTTTGACGGTAGCTCTTTGGACGTATCAGCCCGTGAATGAACCGTTAGAAGATGATGTGTTCATTGAAGATACAAAATTAGAAGATATAGGATCAGAGCGTACGATTCCCAACCTGGTCCCTCCGGATGAAGTTGTTTTTCATGAACAAAATTCTTATTTTACATTCAAAGATAACATTGATTTAACAGCTTTTTACCAACAAAAGATGCAGCAGTGGAACCTATCCAATCTTAATACGAACCCGAGAATGATCAATATTGATAGCCATAGCAAAATTGTTGAGGTTATTTTTCCTGCTCGTCTGCCAATCCAGGTCATCGGTGATCTTTTTCAAGTGAATGAAGGTCTCCCAATGGAGGGACTGCAGGCCAACTTTAATCGAATATTCTTATTGAGTCATTCCCAAGAAGGAAGTGCTGCTTCCAGTGCTTCTTATGCTTTATGGTTTGTGAATAGTGACGATGAGGGAAGTGAAATCACGCTTCAGGCAGATATTAGTGCAGCTTCTGGAGAGCGTGCAATCCAAGAACTCGATAATAAAGAAGAATTGGTAGAAATGTCGCGTGTAGCGGATGTCCTGCAGATTGATCCTGAGGATGGAACGAATGCTTCCCACATTTACGTACCTAAAAACCCTGTAAGTATATCGGAATATGTCCTGCAAACAGGGGCTGTAAACGTGAAGCCGATTCAAAATGACATTTTTCCTTCTAATACACGAGTGTTTAAATCACGAACGAATAGTGGCGAAAACATCACAAAAACATTCCAACGACGTTTGACGCAGTTTGATAAGAGAATGGAATACGATTTAACGATTCCCAACTCAGCAAACCAGAAGAACTTGACGGAATATGAGTTGTTTGTCCAAAGTATGGAGGATATCAATAGTCATATGGGTTGGACGGATGACTTTCGTTTGAACTCGATCTTGAGTGGTCGGGATGAAGTTCGTTATCGTCTCTACTTTAATGACCGTCCTGTCCTTGAGAATGTTGAAACGTATAAGTTAGCAAGCGTCCAATTAAGCTATCAACAAGGTCAAATTCAGGAATATGACCGCCCGCTCGTCCAATACAGCAGCATCAATGAAAGTGAAACAAACCTTTTATCTGGTGTGGACGTCCTTTTGGATCTTCAACGAGGGGGCGAATTGGAAACATCCAGGATTAAAGATCTGGCGATTATGTACACGCTTGAAGAACAAAGGAATGACTTGGTGTACAGCTTGATTCCTGAATGGTACATGTTGACGAATAGTGGGTGGACGAAAGTTTATCCAGAAGAAAGGTCCCAAAATGCAGAGGTATCATAACGAGGAGGCAAAACATGCAGTGGGGGCAAATTAAAACATTATTTATTATCAGCTTTTTAATCCTCGACCTCTTCCTGCTGCAGCAATTGTTAGGCAAGCAAGCGGAGGATGAATTGGGGCAGATTTCCACCGTTGCTGAAAGTATTGAAACCGAACTGGAAGCCAATGACATTTCCATTGCGGATGATGCGATTCCTGAGGATTTGCCTGAGGTTACTCCGATTGAATCTGAGAGTACACATACGCTTCCTGATGATGTCATGAGCCAGATTGAAGATATGGATGAGAGTGATCAAGAGATTGAGTTTAAAGAAGATGGTCAGGTTTTACAAGTCACTTTGGATGAACCTGTAGAAGTAACAGAAGATACGATGCAGAGTGTCGTTGCGGATCTCGTCCCTTTTGCTTCTCTCTATTCCTACTGGGGCTGGAACGAAGAAGAGGGAGCGGCTCTCTTCTTTCAGGCGAAAAACAATAAAACGGTTTATTTCAACAATAATGGATATTTGTTAATGAATATCGTAGATGGTGAAATTACAGGATATATTGCGACCTTGCTCTCATTTGAAGATGGGGAATACTCGGGCTCAGGTCCCTCTAGTAACACGGAAGTCAATATCGAACCGTTAAGTGCGATTCGGATTCTATTTAATAACGGGCTGATTCAGCCTGGAGATGAAATTACATCGATGGATATTGGCTACCATACGAGTTACAGCCTACCTGCTGGAGAAGAAAACGAGACGCAGGTGTTTGCGTCGACTTGGAAAGTGACGGTCAATGGAGACCGCAATCATTTCCTCTATACCTTGGATGGGACCATCATCGAGTATATTAATGAAGAATCATTTATATCGGATGTTAAACGAGAATTCGGATTGAAAAGTGCAGGAGAAGACCAAACAGCAGTAAGTGAAAATAGAGAAATCAATTAGATGGAGTGTATGGAATGAGCATGAGATTTAGTGTACTTGCTTCTGGCAGTACGGGGAACGCATTCTATATTGAATCGGGAGATGAGAGAATATTAGTGGATGCAGGATTAAGTGGTAAGAAAATGGAAGGCTTGCTTGATCAGGTCAACATCGACCCACACTCTTTATCACGGATCCTGGTCACTCACGAGCATAGTGATCACATCAAAGGTCTTGGGATCATGGCGAGGCGCTATAACCTGCCTATATACGCCAACGAAAAAACATGGAATGCGATGGAAGGCCAAATTGGTAAGCTTTCCATCGATCAGAAGTTCCATTTTTCTATGGAGGAGACGAAGGCCTTCGGGGGAATGGATGTGGAATCCTTTGCCGTTTCCCATGACGCGGCAGACCCCATGTTCTATACGTTTCATAAAGACGGAAAAAAGGTTGCCCTCGTCACTGATCTTGGATACGTTTCTGAACGGATTAAAAAGACAATAGAAGGGGCGGACGCCTACATCTTTGAATCAAACCATGATGTAAGTATGCTTCGTATGGGACGGTATCCATGGAACGTGAAACGACGAATATTAGGGGACTCCGGTCACGTTTCCAATGAGGATTGCGCTCTCGCCCTTACTGATATCATTACGGACCAGACGAAAAGAATTTACCTTGCGCATTTGAGTCTGGACAACAATATGAAAGATCTTGCCCATATGTCTGTGAAGAATATATTAGATGAGCGTGGTTTTGAAGTAGGCAGCCACGTTGAACTGCATGATACGGATCCACAAGAAGCCACACCAATCTTTGAGGTTTAAAAGGTTTTAAATAGTAAAGAATAAGGAAACAGTACCTTAGAAATCTACGGAGAGCGTGAGAAAGGTAAGGTGAAAGAGGCGTGGGTTATTATGATGATCATTCTCCTAATCGTCAGCAGAAACAGCAGCGCAGACGGTGGGTGATGCCGACGATTGTAGGAGGAATTTTAGGAGCCGTTCTTGTGTTACTGGCTTTGCCTGCTTTGGTTCAAACAGAGTTGCTTCCTTATGATATGACGATTCCCGAGGACGAAAGTGGACTTGTTGAAGATGATCAAGAGCTTACGGGTGGCACGACTAAGAACGTCCAACTGGATGTAAATACTCAAATCACTGAGGTGGTTGAAAAAGTGACGCCTTCCGTTGTTGGGGTGGTCAATTTGCAGACCCGCCAAGATTTTTGGCAGCAGGAAGGGGACTCCGCCCAACAGGCAGGTGTGGGATCCGGTGTGATTTATAAGAAGGAAGACGGCACAGCTTATGTGGTGACGAACAACCACGTCATTGAAGGGGCAAGTGAAATTGAAGTCGTCCTTGCTGATGAAACAAGGGTCAAAGCTCAGCTGATTGGGGGAGATTTATTTACTGATCTAGCTGTATTGAAAATGCCATCCGATGAGGTGGAACAAGTAGCAGAGCTTGGAACTTCTGAAAACTTGAAAGTCGGTGAACCAGCAATCGCCATCGGCAACCCGCTTGGCCTTAGTTTCGCAGGATCGGTTACTCAAGGAATCATCAGTGGTAAGGAACGGGCCATTCCTCAGGATTTTAATGGAGATGGAATGGAAGACTGGCAAGCAGAAGTCATTCAGACAGATGCAGCGATAAACCCAGGAAATAGTGGGGGTGCACTCATTAACATTGATGGTCAATTGATAGGCATCAACTCTATGAAGATTGCTCAATCTTCCGTAGAAGGAATCGGTTTTGCTATACCCATTGATTCAGCCAAGCCAATTATTGATGAATTGGAACAGTACGGTCAGGTGAATCGTCCGTACATTGGGATCGAAGCGTATGGACTGAATGAGGTACCGACGTCTGAATGGAGCAATACATTAAACCTACCTTCAGATGTAGAAGGCGGGTTGTATATCAGAAGTATCCGTCAAATGTCTCCAGCTGCTAAAGCCGGTCTTGAGCCACTGGACGTTATTACAGCTCTTGATGGCGAACCTGTACGGGACATTATCGACTTGCGTAAATACTTGTACAATGAAAAGAATCCTGGTGATGAGATGAAAGTCACGTATTATCGAGATGGTGAGCAAACCACGACCACGTTGACACTGGGTTCTCAAGAGTAATCCACACAAAAAGAGTATCCTCTTCAGGATACTCTTTTTTACGGTCAAATTTCGATATAATTCTACAATATTCAATTCAATGTTATCCACAGGGTGTGAATAGTATTCTGGATAAGTGTCATATATGGTAGTAGAAAATATGTTCGCTACCATATAGATTTATCCCTTGTGCATATGTGGATAAAATCAGTGGATAACCTGTTTATATTCAGGGGAAAGCTGTGAATATCAGAAAATTGACAAGGTTTGTGCATAAGTCTGTGGACAATTGTGGGTAACTATATTCGTTAGTCTCTTTCTTCCACATGTGTATAAATTTCAAAAGGGTTTTCCACCATTTTTAATCGTTTGCGTTTGTTTTATCCCAGCAAAATTTGTCTGATGGTAACGAAAATCGAGAATTCTTTTAAGCACTGTGTTTTTTTGCTTTATGAATGTTGAATTTCTTGCGGTAGTAACCATTGAACGCGTAAATCAAAGGTGTCAAAATGGCGGTGGGAAGAAGCCACAACCAGATACTTATGCTTGATATGTTCAACAACCGGGGAGCACCAAAGACAGTAAAAGCTGTAAGGGTCGCAATTGAACAGCCGATTAAATTTCCGAAGTGCTCAAAATACCAGTGCATTTTACTTTTAGGTGGGGTCATCCAGTAATACAATTGTCCTCCACCAAGCATTAATCCAAGTATAGGGAAGTATTGAAGCAATGGAAAGTCGTACATCCAGCCAATCCCTATGGTGATGGCTGACATGAGGATGAGTAAGCTTGAAATTCCTAAATCGTAAACGTTGCGGTGTCTTTCTTTACGTCGCTTAAAACGGAGCACGCGAATTCCCATCCATGCCGTTGCCGCACTTAAAGTGGCGATAAAAAGCAGGAAAAAGGAAAAAGCCCTTGCTTCTGGTACCGTAAAATCAAAAAAGATACGATAGACTCCCATATACAGAGCTGTTGCTGCTACCGTGTACATGGCCGTGACGTAAACCCAGCCGACCTTCTTGTGGATATTCCCTCCTTTTTTCGTTACGAGCGGGATCCAAAAGATAGTCAAAGCCGTGAATCCGGCTATGATATGGATGGTGAGCAGAATTGAAAATAATAACATAACCACTTCCCCTTTCACACAACCTCTTCCTTACTATACGATTTCCTGACCGGTCTCTCCTCCTTTTTTACTAAATGATTACAAAAAAAGACCGGCCTGTAGCCGGTCCTTCTAATTGAGTTGATCTTGTTTCCATGTTTTCTTAATGATTTTGGTTAAGGCCAGGATGGCAATCAAGTTTGGCAGCACCATGAGCGCGTTGAACGTGTCGGCCATCTCCCAGACAAAGTCCACTTGGACAAGTGATCCTGCCACAATGAAAATCAACACAAGGCCGCGGTAGTAAGGAATTCCTTTTTCACCGAATAAAAACTTCACGTTTACTTCCCCGAAGTAGGCCCATCCGAGAATCGTTGTGAAGGCGAAGAATAGAAGACAGATGGCGATGAAAGGAATACCGAATTCTCCGAGCCCGCGTGCAAATCCTTCCTGTGTAATTGCACTCCCTTGCAGATCGGTTTGATGGGCATCTGTAATCAAAATGACCATTGCGGTGAGAGTACAGATGATGACGGTATCGATGAAGACACCCACCATGGCCACGAGACCTTGGTGGGAGGGTCGCTTAACGTTTGCGATCGCGTGCGCATGAGGGGTCGAACCCATGCCGGCTTCATTAGAAAATAGTCCACGAGCAATACCGTAGCGGATCGCTTCTTTGATTGTGGCACCGAGGACACCACCCCCAGCAGCTTCTGGACTGATGGCGGCCTGAACAATCAATTGCAGCGTTGGAAGAACCTGATCCCAAAAGTTCACTAGTATGACGAGACTTCCAATGATATAGAGAAGGGCCATGACAGGGACGACATTTCCTGCGAAATTCGATATTCTGGAGATGCCTCCGAAGAGAATGAGTCCGATGAAAAAGGCGACGACCAATCCTAAGCCAAGGTTAAAGGCGATGGAACTAGATCCAAACGCTTCGTTCATCGCAGTCGTAATTGCGTTGGACTGCACCATATTTCCGACAAACCCGAGAGCAATGATAATGGCAATAGCAAAGAAGCCTGCGAGCCATTTGCTACCAAGCCCATCCCGGATATAATACGCAGGGCCACCGTGGACCTGGTCTCCTTTTTTCACTTTATAAAGCTGAGCAAGAACGGCTTCTGCAAAAATAGTCGCCATTCCGAAGAAGGAGCTGAGCCACATCCAGAATATCGCTCCGGGCCCTCCGGCTGCGATGGCTGTCGCGACACCAGCAAGGTTTCCTGTTCCGACTTGTGCAGAAATCGAAGTGGCAAGTGCCTTGAAGGAGTGGATCCCTTCTGTTTTTTCTTTTTTGAAAAGCGGGGCAAAGGTCTGCTTGAATCCTTGTCCAAGGGAGCGGACTTGGATGAAGCGCAGCTGGAAGGTCAGCCATACGCCTGTACCAAGCAGCAAGATCAACATGACAGGTCCCCATAAAAAGCTATTAATCTCTATGAATACGTTAGTTACTTGTTCCATGCTAAGATCCTTTCTTTCATTAACATATGACCATGAAAAAGAGTATCTCACTTGCAAACGTTTTAGTACAAGAGGAATTGTTTTCTTTCGTTATTCGGCAGCGTAAATTTAGTATTCGACTAGGCTTTTTGAGAATTCGACAGCATTATTTTAGTATTCGACATAGCTATTTAAGAATTCGACAACGACATTTAAGTATCTGTGGCTCCCGTAAAACTTTTCAAACGTTGCGGAATTTACGTACAATAGAAAAAAGAGGAGGCGTACTTATGATTGATTTACGAAGTGATACGGTAACCAAACCAACAATGGCCATGCGTCAGGCAGCTTTTGAAGCAGAGGTCGGGGACGATGTGTACGAAGAAGATCCGACGGTGAAAAAGCTTGAAGACAAGGCGGCGGAAATGCTCGGTAAAGAGGCGGCTTTATTTGTGACAAGTGGGACGCAAGGGAATCAGATTGCAGTACTGACTCACTGTAGTCCTGGGGATGAAGTGCTGTTGGAAGCAAACGCTCACCTTTTTTTATATGAAGGTGCATCGATGTCCGCACTTGCTGGTGTCCAGCCGCGGACGATTCAAGGCAAGCGTGGGGTGATGGACCCTGAGGATGTAAAAGCAGCGATTCGACCGGACGATATACATTTTCCGGAAACGAGCTTGATCTGCCTCGAAAACACACATAACAAAGCAGGCGGAGTTGTCGTTCCGCTTGAGAATATGCAGGCTATATATGAAGTAGCAAGAGAAGCGGGAATCCCTGTCCACCTTGATGGTGCGCGTTTGTTCAACGCTTCTGTCGCTTCCGGCATTTCACTGCGCCGGTATGCGGATCAAACCGATACCGTGCAGGTGTGTTTGTCGAAAGGGTTGGGAGCGCCGGTTGGTTCAATCATTGCCGGATCCTACGCCTTTATCCAAAAGGCACGAAAATGGAGAAAGCGTCTTGGAGGAGGAATGCGTCAAGTCGGGATGGTTGCTGCACCAGCCTATGTCGCCTTGACTGAGATGGTCGATCGGTTAGCGGAAGACCATGCCCATGCAAGGGAGTTGGCGAACGGTCTTCAGCATGTGGATGGATTAAAGATTGAAAAAGTGGAGACGAATATCGTGCTCGTTCATGTACATGGACGAGGTGAAACGGCCGAATCCTTTTTACATAAACTGAAGCAAGAGGGGATTTTAGCTGTGCCATTCGGTCCGACAACAGTAAGATTCGTAACCAATTATGATGTTAGCGCAAGAGACATTGACAGGGTCATCGATGTGGTTATTTCCCGTTTCCAGTACTAGGATTATCTTTTATTGAATAGGGTATAGATAGGCAATAACCCATGGAGGTGGCTGTCATAACGGACATCCGAGCAAATCAAGTCAGACGAGGGACGTCGGTCAATGATGAAAAGTTTGCTGAGATGTTGTATAAAGATTCGTTTGTGGATGGCATTCCGTTGGATGAGCTTGGCAAGGATTTGAGAAAGATGAAACGATATAGAAAAGAATTAGAAAAACGAAGATAAGAAAAGCCCCCATGGATGCCTCCATGGGGGTATTTGTTATACAAGTTCAGGCAAGCGTTTAGGCTCCTGTGATTGTGCTTCAAGCCCAGCTTTATTCAGGAAGTTCCATGGTTGGTTGAAGTGCGGCTGGAAAAAGAAATCCGTGTACGCGAGTTCATCGATCGTCATCCCTGTTTGAATGCACACGCTCATCGTGTTAATGGATTGTGTCACATCTGCTTTGGAAATGACTTGGGCACCAAGGATGCGTCGGGTATCCGGGTTGATGGTCACTTTCAGCATCACTTTTTCTGCTGTTGGCATAAATGCGAGACGATGAGTATCCTCAATTGTGATACTTTTCACATGAACGTCTAAAAGTTGAGCGGATGTTTCCGTAAGTCCAGTAGAAGCCATATTGAAGTCGAAAATATGAAGACCTGATGTGCCTTGTGTTCCGACGTGTTTCATCTCAGGATCGATTAAGTTGCGGGCGACTAACGTTCCCATACGCACGGCATTCGTCGCCAGTGGAATATACATGTGTCCGCCTGTCGGGTTATAAGGTACCGCACAACAGTCTCCGGCAGCCAAAATATCTGGGTCACTCGTGTGCATATATTCATCGACTTTGATGGCACCGTTATCAAGCATATCCACTTTTCCTTTTAATAGCTCTGTATTCGGCCTGAAGCCGACGCAAAGGATGACGAGGTCTGTTTCATACGTTCCATTGTTTGTTGTAACTGTGGAAACCGCTCCGTGTGATCCCTCAAAGCGTTGAACCGTTTCATTCATAGCCAGTTTAATCCCCCGTGCTTTGAAATCGTCTTCGACCATTGTTGTGAATTCTTCGTCCAAATATTTGTTCAAGATACGATCTGCACCATCAATGAGCGTCACGTCTTTGCCTGCTTTTTCAAAGGCTTCGACGAGTTCCACCCCGATATAACCAGCTCCTACAACCGTCACCTTTTGGGCGTCTTTCGCGCGCTCGATAATTGTATTTGCTTGATGGTAGTTCTTCGCAAGCAGGATGTTATCCAGTCCAATGCCTTCGATCGGAGGTGTGACGGGCCATGAACCAGTCGTCATGACGAGCTTGTCATACGAATCGTGAATTTTTTCACCGGTGACAAGGTTTGTAGCTTCAATCGTTCTTCCGACTGTGTCGATGTTTTCCACGTCATGCTGCATTTTCATCGTCACACCAAGTTTGTGCAGCTCTTCAGGAGAAGAGTAGAACAACCCTTGCGGATCATCGACGACCCCTCCAACGTATAAGGCTAACCCGCAAGAAAGGAAAGATATATTGTCATTTCGTTCATAAACCGTAATGTCTGCTTCAGGGTAAAGTTTCGCCATATTTGTAACCGCAGCTGTGCCTGCGTGTGTGCTTCCGATAACAGCAATTTTCATGTGTGAATCCTCCTTGAATGTTCATGTGAAATGTTTCACATGCTGAATATAGTTTTATTATAAGGTGGTTTCTTTTAAAAAACAACCCTTTTGCTCAATGTTTCACATAATAATTTTTCCTTTTTCTGTTCGACCAGGTCATACATATTTTGGAAGGTTTTTATGTGCTGTGTTAAGGATCTGTGAGGTTTGTATTAATTTTAGGGTTGGGTGAAGGAAATGACGATTGGGCATGGAAGTGGTAGGCGAAGGTCTAATTTTTATTAAGGGAGTGCTTTATTTGAAAAGGATGTTCGTTTTCGTATTTAGTCTTATTTTTCTTTTATCTGTCCATGGTGTTCAAGCTGATGGAACGATAACCGTAGCCGATGCTTTGACTACCCCGAATGGAACAGATGTAGCAGTAGAAGGTTATATTGTAGGCGTACCTGTAAATATTGATACGGTTGAACAGAGCAATTTCACTAGTAATTATGCTTTAGCCGTAGCGGATGATGTTTCCGAAACGCAGGTGGACGATATGATTTTTGTGAAATTGGATTCGGAATACCGTAGTGAATATGGATTACAAAACAACCCAGGCTTGATGGGTACGAAAATCAGTGTAGATGGTACAAGGGATGATTATTTCGCTCACCAGGGGATCGAATACGTAACTTCAATATCCAAAGTATCTAATACTGATGGTGGAGGTAATGATGGAGGTACATACACAGGCAGCTATTATCAAGAGGCTGAAGGATTGTCTGGTTATGCATTGAAACAGTCACTGCATAATATTATTGACGACCATACTGAGCTTTCTTATTCCAACGTTTGGGATGCACTGCGTCATACAGATGAAGATCCATCAAACCCAAACAATGTGCTGCTTTTGTACTCTGGAAAGTCCTACAGCAAATATGATAACGGTGGGTATGTGGACGATTGGAACCGTGAGCACGTCTGGGCAAAGTCACATGGAGATTTCGGAACGTCGATGGGAGCGGGGACAGATATCCACCACCTCCGCCCGACGGATGTAACGGTCAATTCGCGTCGTGGAAATTTGGATTTTGATGAAGGAGGATCCGCCTTCTATGAAGCCCCAGGTACCTATTATGATGGGGATTCTTGGGAGCCTCGTGATGCTGTGAAAGGGGACGTCGCCCGAATGATTTTTTACATGGCCGTCCGTTATGAAGGGGACCAGGGAGAGCTTGATTTAGAAATCGCTGATTATGTAGGGACGAGCGGTCCATACTTAGGAAAGCTTTCCGTGTTGAAAAACTGGCATTCACAGGATCCTGTCGACGACTTTGAACGAAATCGGAATGAAGTGATCTACAAGGACTACCAGGGGAACAGAAACCCATTCATCGATCATCCTGAATACGTCGAACAGATTTGGTAAAAGAAATGAGAACAAAAAACCGGGCCTCTACGAGGGTCCGTTTTTTTGCGGGTTTAATTTCCAATATATGTATGACCTGGTCCGACAATATTTGGTATCCTGATCGATTGATGCAGGAGTTTGGTTTTGGGGTGTAGTAGTTTATAGGGGATGAGGTTTAGAAGGAGGGATTGGATGGCTAGGGATGTGCGTTTTAAGGTGGATCGTCAGCGGTTCAACTATCGGGCTGCAGGGATAATGATAGAAAACGAACACGTGCTTTTACATAAACAAGTGAATGATTCTTATTGGGCGCTTCCAGGCGGCGGTATTGAGCTGGGAGAAGCTTCTGAAGATACGATTGTGCGGGAGATGAAAGAGGAGCTGGGCTATGACGTCAACGTGGAAAGAACGGTATGGATGGCAGAGGCGTTTTTCGAATATCGTGGGGATGACATGCATGAGGTGGCTTTTTACTATTTATTAAACAGTGATACACCAGAGTTCCAAGAAGGACCTTTTGATGGTCTAGAAGGAGAGCGGCTGATCTATCAATGGATCTCACTAGATGCCTTAGAAACAATTGAAGTACGACCGCCCTTCCTCAAAGAAGCATTAAGGAATGTTCCATGTGAAACATCGCATCTTATTATGAAAAGGTAAGAGAGTTCTAGTCGCTGGCATCAGCTCGTACAATGGTACGAGTCCTATTTATCCGGAGGTGGGGAAGTGAAGAAAAAGTTCGTCACTTGGACACTCGTGTTGTATGCCATTTATGGTCTTTTGCTAGGCCTTTATTTCTTCCAGTGGACTGATGTTGGAGTACCGCCAGCTTACGAAGGAACGGCGGCTGATCCAGCTACTTTTATGACGGATCGGGAGCTGGATCTGAGTCAGGAATATTCGCGGTATCAGAACTTCTTATCTTTTCTCGGAGAGCCGCTCGAGTGGATCATCTACCTTGGTGTTATGATTTTTGGTGCCTCGGTCGTCTTTAAAAATTTTGGCAAACAGATTTCCCGTTTCCGTCTCATTCAAATTCCGCTTTTTGTTTTACTACTGCAAACGTTGACGACCATCCTTTTGTTTCCTTTGGACTATGCGAGGCGTTGGTTATCTGTGGAATACGGCATCTCTACGCAAACCTTCTCCAGCTGGATGCGCGATGAGTTGATCGGATTTTGGATCGGTTTTATCATCATGTCCCTCCTCATTACAGTCCTTTACTTCCTTATGAAAAAGTTTGAGAAGCGCTGGTGGCTAATTGCCTGGGTGCTCATGATCCCGTTTTTATTTTTCATGATGTACTTACAGCCCGTCGTCATCGACCCGCTCTACAACGACTTCAGTGAGCTTCAAGACAAGAAGTTGGAAGAGAAAATCCTTGCCTTAGCAGATAAAGCAGACGTTCCGGCTGACCGTGTGTATGAAGTGAATATGTCCGAGAAGACGAACAGCATGAATGCTTACGTGAACGGCATCGGATCGAATTTGCGTATTGTGCTATGGGATACGACGCTGAACCGCCTGGAGGAAAATGAAGTGCTGTTTATCATGGCTCATGAAATCGGCCACTATGTCATGAACCACTTGTATTGGAACTTGGCTGGCGTGATTGTCGCGACCTTCTTTGGCCTTTATTTCACCTATCATTTGCTGCGGTACGCAACGCGTAGATGGGGTGACCGGCTAGGATTTACAAAAGTATCGGATATCGCAAGCTTGCCCATGTTCTTCCTCATCTTGACGATGCTATCGTTCTTATCGAGCCCTGTGGAGCTTGCGATTTCAAGGAATGCCGAAACAGATGCCGACCAATACGCGATTGAAATGACCCAGGATCCGAATGCGGCGATCGGTTCGTTCCAGGAGCTCACCGTAAACGGCTTGAGCGACGTCCATCCTCCTGCGCTCGTAAAATACTTACGCTACGGACACCCAACGATGATGGAACGCATTCACATGCTCGAATCGTACCAGAATCTCGAAATGAAAGAAGACTAGAAGATTTTCAATATTCGCCACACCAGGTCATCCATATTCTGGATGACCTGGTGTGGCATTTTTTAGGTTGTATCTAGTATGTGCGGGGGTATTCTGATAGACTTTTAGTAAATGAGTTTGTAAACGCTATCATATTAAATAGGAAGAAAGAGGAGTGTGCGGGATGCTTTCCATGCTTGAAGATTACCGTAATCAAGTACTTGAGACGTTGTTTGGGAATGTGGAACATTGCATTGTTGTCGTCGATCGGGAAGGCTGCATTTCTTATATGAATGAAAGCTACTGCCGGTTCATTGATGTTGACCAAACGACCGTGAAAGGAAAACATGTGACGGACGTCATTGAAAACACTCGTATGCATATCGTTGCGGTTACAGGGGAAGAAGAAATGGCAGATCTTCAGCAAATCCGTGGCGATTATATGATCGCTCATCGCATTCCTTTATGGGAAAACGGTAAGGTCATTGGTGCGCTCGGCATGGTTCTTTTTCGTGATACAGATGAGTGGAAAATCATGAACACACATATTAAGGATCTGCTTCTTGAGCTTGAAACGTACCGCAACCAAATGCAGCAGAAAAACGGAGCCAAGTACTCCCTGCATGACATTATTACGAGCTCCCCGGATGTGTTGCAGTTGAAGGAAAAGATTCGCAAAACGGCACACAGCGATGTGTCCGTCCTATTGCGCGGGGAAAGCGGCACAGGGAAAGAGCTGTTTGCTCACAGCATTCATCACCTTAGTGAACGGAGTACAAAACCTTTTGTGAAGGTAAACTGCGCGGCCATTCCTGAGGACCTTATTGAAGCCGAGCTGTTCGGCTATCAGGATGGGGCATTTACGGGGGCGAAAAAAGGGGGCAAACCTGGGAAGTTCCAACTCGCTCATGGTGGAACTCTTTTTCTTGATGAAATTGGGGATATGCCTTTAAAAGCGCAGGTGAAAATTTTGCGCGCACTCCAGGAAGGCGAAATTGAAGCCGTCGGAGCTGTTCAGCCGCAGGAGGTGGACGTACGCATCATTGCTGCGACCAATCAATCCCTGGAGGAGATGATTCAGGAACAGCGCTTCCGTGAGGACCTCTTTTACCGGATCAATGTCGTCCAGATTGATATTCCTCCTCTACGTACGAGACGAGGAGACATCAAAATTCTCTCCAAATATATATTGCAAAAGATCTCCGATCGTACGGGCAAACGAGTACAGGAATTTTCCCAAGAAGTCGAAGACGTTTTTTACCATTATCCATGGCCGGGCAATGTAAGGGAGCTTGAAAATGTCATCGAGTCAGCGGTGCATATGACGGACGGGGAAACGGTTCAATATGAGGACCTTCCTGCTCATCTTCAAAAAGAATCCGTTCCTGTACAGGACGCGGAGACGCTGAAACAAATCGTTGAACAGGCCGAAAAACAAGCCATCCAAAAAGTTGTGAGAGAAGCGGATGGCGATAAAAGTATGGCTGCGAAGCGGCTTGGAATCGGAAAATCAAGCCTTTATGATAAATTGAAAAAGTACAAGCTCTGACCATTCCAGAATCCAGGAAACCATTCCGAAATTCCGGAATGGTTCTTTTTGTATGCTTTTGTAAGGGTTTTCATTATTGCTGAACACCGAATTCCAGAAATCCGTAACAGCGATTTCACAAAAGATTCAAAATCATTGATATACCAACACCGTAAAGTTGGCACGAAACTTGCATGTAAAGGGGTGAAGGGAGTGTGAAGACTCATGAAACAAATTTATTCATCATTTCATGAAGCTGTAAAAGATATAAAGGATCATTCAACGATTATGGTGGGAGGATTCGGGCTTGTCGGAATACCCGAGAACTTGATTCTCGCTCTTGTAGAATCGAACGTAAAACATTTGACGGTTATTTCTAACAACTGTGGTGTTGACGATTGGGGTCTGGGACTACTTTTGAAAAATAAACAGATTGATAAAATGATTGGCTCGTATGTGGGGGAAAACAAGGAATTCGAGCGTCAGGTACTCGCTGGTGAGCTTGAGGTCGAACTGACGCCTCAAGGAACTTTAGCTGAGAAAATCCGAGCAGGTGGAGCTGGCATCCCGGCTTTTTACACACCAGCAGGAGTCGGTACACCAATCGCGGAAGGCAAAGAGGTACGCACCTTTGACGGCAAGGAATACCTTTTACAAGAAGGGTTGACGGCAGACTTCAGTCTTGTTCGTGCGTTTAGAGGCGACCGCCACGGAAATCTCGTGTACAACAAAACAGCACGCAACTTCAATCCGATGATGGCAGCAGCTGGTGCCGTGACGATTGCAGAAGTGGAGGAACTCGTTGAACCGGGTGAACTGGAAGCAGACGCGATTCATACGCCGGGCATTTACGTGCAAGGACTGATTGAAGGGCAGCAGGAGAAGCGCATTGAACGATATACAGTAAAAGCAGAAGCATAAATAGGAGGTAGATGAACAATGGCAGTACAAAAAGACAAAGCGGCAATCCGCGAAATGATTGCCAAACGAGCAGAGCAGGAAATTGAAAGCGGTTACTATGTAAACCTCGGAATCGGCATGCCGACAATGGTCGCGAACTACATTCAGCCGGATAAAGAAGTCGTACTTCAGTCAGAAAACGGTCTCCTCGGGATCGGTCGCTCTCCTTATGAGCATGAAGTGGATCCAGACTTGATCAATGCCGGAAAAGAAACGGTGACGGCGTCTGTGGGTGCCGCTTACTGTGACAGTGCGGAATCGTTTGCGATGATCCGCGGCGAGCATCTTGATTTAGCGATTTTAGGTGGCATGGAAGTCGCAGAAAACGGTGACCTTGCTAACTGGATGATTCCAGGAAAAATGATTAAAGGCATGGGTGGTGCCATGGATATCGTACACGGTTCGAAGAAGGTCGTCATCATCATGGATCACGTCAACAAACACGGCGATCCGAAGATTTTAAAAGAGTGTAAACTTCCACTGACAGGAAAAGGTGTCGTCGATCGTATCATCACTGACCGTGCGGTTATGGATGTGACGGAGGAAGGTCTGAAGCTTGTGGAAATCGCTGAAGGATGGACCGTGGACGAAATCAAATCACAAACAGAAGCGGACCTCATCATCAGTGACGAACTTTTAAAAATGCCATCCACGAAATAAGGAGGAAAATTCATGGTTGAAAATAAAGTCGTATTTATTACAGGTGCAGCGAGTGGGATCGGCTATGAAATTGGCACTGAATTCGCCCGCAACGGTGCGAAAGTAGCGCTCAGCGATATCAATGAAGAAAAAGTGAAAGAAGCGGCGGATCGTTTAAATCAAGAAGGTCTCCAGGCAATTGGACTCGTTTGTGACGTGACGAAAGAAGAGCAGATCCAGAATGCGATGGACGAAACGGTAGAAAAATTCGGCCGTTTGGACGTGCTCGTCAATAATGCCGGTTTGCAGCATGTCGCATCGATTGAAGACTTTCCTACTGAAAAATTTGAACTGATCACAAAAATTATGTTGGTGGCACCGTTTATGGCTACGAAACATGCTTTCCCGATCATGAAAAAACAAGGGTTCGGACGTATCATCAACATGGCATCCATCAACGGACTGATTGGTTTCGCCGGTAAGTCTGCCTACAATAGTGCAAAACATGGTGTGATCGGCCTTACGAAAGTGACGGCTCTTGAAGGGGCGGAAGGCGGCATCACGGTTAATGCCGTGTGTCCGGGGTACGTTGACACACCTCTTGTACGCAACCAGCTTGAGGATCTCGCTAAAAACCGTGGGGTTTCTTTGGAAAAAGCTCTGGAAGAAGTCATTTACCCACTTGTTCCACAAAAGCGTCTCTTGTCTGTCCAGGAAATCGCGGATTATACACTGTTCCTTGCCAGCAACAAGGCCAAAGGGGTCACAGGTCAAGCGGTTGTCATTGATGGCGGCTATACGACTCAATAAACGAAAGGGGATGTTCATATGAAACCAGTCTATATCATCGAAGGGGCCCGTACTCCATTCGGTACGTTCGGAGGCGCACTAAAAGATGTCGATCCGACCGATTTAGGGGTGACGGCAAGTAAAGAAGCATTAAAACGAAGCGGCATTTCCGCAGAACACATTGATCTTACCATCATGGGAAATGTGATTCACTCTTCGCAAAACGCGCCTTACTTAGCGCGCCATATATCATTGAAAACAGGCGTCCCGCACACAAGCCCGGCTCTTGCAGTCAATCGTCTGTGTGGTTCCGGGATGCAGTCGATCATATCGGCTGCCCAATCCATTCAGCTTGGTGAAGGGGAAACGGCTTTGGCCGGTGGTGTGGAAAGCATGAGTCTCGCGCCTCACGTGATGCGCGGCAGTCGTTTTGGCACGAAGCTCGGTACACCGAAAATCGATGACATGCTCTGGTCCGCTTTGACGGATGAGTACATCGGGGCAGGTATGGGTGTGACCGGTGAAAACCTTGCGGAGAAATATGAAATCTCAAGAGAACAGCAGGATGAGTATGCGACTCGCAGCCACAAGCTTGCAGCAGAAGCCCGTTCAACTGGAAAATTTGCAGATGAAATTGTCGCTGTCGAAATTAAGACACGCAAAGGTACAAAGGTAGTCGATCAAGATGAGCATATCCGTGAAGATACCAACCCAGAATCCTTATCCAAACTGAAGCCTGCCTTCAAAAAGGACGGCACGGTGACAGGTGGAAATGCAAGTGGCATCAATGACGGCGCTGGTGCTGTTGTGTTAGCAAGCGAAAATTATGTGAGCGACCACAGTGTTCAGCCAATCGCTAAAATCCACTCCTGGTCTGTTGCCGGCGTTGAGCCTGAATACATGGGAATCGGACCTGCACCTGCGATACGTCAGGCATTGGAAAAAGCGGAACTAACGCTTGATGATATGGACCTCATTGAAGTGAACGAAGCGTTCGCCTCTCAATACCTTGCCGTTGAAAAGGAGCTCGGCCTGAACCGTGACAAGGTGAACGTCAACGGTGGAGCAATTGCCCTCGGACATCCGATCGGCGCAAGCGGCACGCGTGTGTTGTACACGATGATCAAGGAACTTAAACGAAGAGGTGGACGTTACGGCGTCGCATCGCTATGCATCGGCGGCGGTCAAGGCATCGCCATGGTCGTCGAGACTCAATAAACATAAGGAGGAAAAACCATGCTTGGAATTTTTCTCGGACTTGCCGTATTGATGGCCCTTGCCTACTTGGGCTGGTCCATCATCTGGGTGGCGCCCATCGCAGCTGGTGTTGTCGCCCTCACCGGCGGTCTCGATCTACTTGAAGCCTATAAAGATACATACATGGGCGGGTTCGTCGCCTTTGCGAAAGACTGGTTCCCTGTCTTCATGCTCGGAGCCATCTTCGGAAAACTGATGGAAGACACAGGGATGGCTCGTTCCGTCGCGGTCGCCCTTACCAAACTGATCGGTACGCAGCGCGCCATTTTGGGTGTACTCGTATCCGCAGCTGTTTTGACGTACGGCGGAGTCAGCTTGTTCGTCGTAGTTTTTGCTGTGTATCCATTGGCACTCTCTCTGTTCCGTGAAGCCAATATCAGTCGAAAGCTGATTCCAGCAACTGTTGCGTTAGGTGCCTTTACGTTTACGATGACGGCTTTGCCAGGTTCGCCGCAAATCCAGAACCTGATCCCGATGGAATACTTTCAGACGGATGCCATGGCAGCACCTGTCATGGGTGTAATTGCCGCCATCATTATGGGTGGTGGGGGCTATTTTTACTTGAGGTGGCGTGAGAAAAAACTCGTTGCCCAGGGAGAGGTATTTACTGAACCGAAAGAGAAGAAAGAAATGGAACAGCCGGACACCACACCGAATTTTTTCTTGTCCCTTTTGCCATTATTAACGGTTCTTCTTACATTGAATCTCTTAAACTGGGACGTTGTAACGGCCTTGATCTCCGGAATTGTACTGATTATGCTCCTGAACGTCACGATGTACAAGAAGTTCATCCCATCCATGAACAGTGGAGCGGGCGGGTCTGTCATCGCGATCATCAACACGAGTGCAGCGGTCGGCTTCGGTACGGTCGTTCGTGAAGTCCCCGGCTTTGCCAACTTGACACAGTTGCTGATGGGGATTAAAGGAAACCCATTGATCTCAGAAGCGATCGCTGTCAACGTGCTTGCAGGTGCAACCGGTTCCGCATCAGGCGGTATGGGAATTGCGCTTGAAGCGCTAGGATCGAAATATTACGAGATTGCCATGAACACAGGTATCAGTCCGGAAGCCTTCCACCGTGTCGCTTCCCTCTCCTCCGGCGGTCTCGATGCGCTTCCGCACAACGGAGCGGTTCTGACACTGTTTGCGATTACGGGAATGACGCACAAAGACAGCTACAAGGATATCTTTGTCGTCGCTGTCCTTATTCCGGTGATCTCAGTTGCATTTGTTATTTTATTGAATACGATTGGTATTCTATAAGATTGAAAGAAAAAGGAACCCTTTTGAACAAGGGTTCCTTTTTGCTGTTATTTATTTTTTCTATTGAACGTCTTATCTTTAAGAGACTTAAAAGCTTTGGATGAGGAGTCAACGGTTTTCCCAATAACGTCCGAACCTTTCTCAGAGGCTTTCTTAACGATATTGCCTGAAGAATCCACGGTTTTTCCAATGAACCCGCCTTCACCCGTGATCGATTTGATAATCTTTCCAGAAGTGTCGACCGTATTATGAATGAAGTCATTCGCTTCTTTGGATACACCCTTCACAAAACCATCGTCTTTCTTATCCTGCTCATTTTCCTTAGAGTAGTTGTTTTTTTCGAAATCACTCATGCTGTCATCTCCTCCTTGGAAGTAATGGCTTACAACTCATGTCTATGTATTAAACCGACAGTTATGAGTGATTTCCATAATTTGTATGACCTGGTCCGTCTAATTATGGAAATTCACTTCGTGGTACACTAGAGACAAATGAAGCGTTACGGAGGAATACAGCATGAAAATTACAATTGTCAGTGTTGGGAAATTGAAAGAAAAATATTTGAAGCAGGGGATTGCGGAATATGTGAAACGATTAGGTCCATATGCCAAAGTGGATGTTGTTGAAGTGCCAGATGAAAAAGCGCCGGAAAACTTAAGTGAAGCGCAGATGGTGGAAGTGAAGCAGAAGGAAGGCGAACGAATCCTTTCAAAGATCTCACAGGATACTTACGTCATGACACTTGAAATCGAAGGCAAGCAGCTGACGTCTGAAAAGCTTGCGAAGAAGATGGATGAGCTTGCAACATACGGCAAAAGTAAGGTGGCGTTTGTGATCGGTGGTTCGCTCGGGTTGAGTGATGAGGTGCTGGAGCGGAGTGATTTTGGGTTGTCGTTTTCGAATATGACGTTCCCTCACCAATTGATGCGGTTGATGTTGGTGGAGCAGGTGTACCGGGCGTTCAAGATTATTCGAAACGAACCGTATCATAAGTAAATGAGGTTTTTTGTGTATTTTGATAAATGTCACTTTGAAACCATTCCAAAATACAAGTAATAGGGTATTTTTCTACAATTTTTAATTAATATGGTAGACGAAAATTCAAAATTAGGTATTTCACCTAAGTGAAAAATGTATGTATAGTTGTCTTAGTTAAGGATTTATCTGTGATGTATAATCAGCTTTTATGATATAATTATTTAGTTATTTATACTGAATTAGGTAACTACTCTAATAATGTGTTACATGAACAAAGCTTTACATTTGAGTTATTAGAAAGGTGCGAAATATGGTCAATATAGAGGATGTAATTAAAGATAAACTTAATAATATAGATTGGAATTTCACTACTTCAAGAACAACTAAAGGTATTCACTCAATCCATCCTTATCCAGCAAAATTTATCGCAGAGATACCAAGAACTTTGATTGAAACTCTTCCTTTGCCTACAGAAACTGCTATTATGGACCCTTTTTGTGGGAGTGGAACTACTTTAGTAGAAGCTCAAAAGAAGGGCATACCTTCTGTGGGGGTAGATTTAAATCCAATAGCATGCTTAATTAGCAAGGTTAAAACGAATCCATTACCTATTAATTTTATAGAAATGGCAGAACTATGCGCTAGAAATGCAAAAGATAATGTTATACAGACTACTAATAAAATACCTAATATTGACCATTGGTTTAAAAAAGATATACAAAATGTAGTTACTTCATTGAAAGAAGAGATTGATAAGGTAGATAATGCTGAAGTGAATGAGGCACTAAGCCTTGCATTATCTAGTATTTTGGTCAGGGTCTCAAATCAGGAAAGTGATACACGATATGCTGCTGTTGAAAAGAGTGTTACTGCTGCTGATGTTTTTACTCATTTTTTAAGAGCTTGTAGAAATATTAGTGAGTCTTTGGACGAAAATCTTTTTACTAATAACGTTTCTGCTGAAATAATAAATAAAAGTATTCTTGATGTCTCTTCCTCGGATATAAACCAAAAAATTGGGATGGTTATTACTTCTCCACCTTATCCCAACGCTTACGAATATTGGTTGTATCATAAGTATCGAATGTGGTGGTTAGGATATAATCCTAATGAAGTAAAAACACATGAAATAGGGGCGAGAGCCCATTATTTTAAAAAAAACCACCAAACCATTGAAGACTTTAAAAACCAAATGGACAAAGTAATTGGGTTACTTTCAGATTTAGTGGTATCTTCTGGGTACATTTGTTTTGTGGTTGGCCGTTCTGTTATTCATGGGACAGAATATAATAATGCCAGTATTATTGAAGATATAGCTTTAAAGCACAACCTTGAAGTAGTTTCTATTATTGATAGAGATATTGCTAAGCACAGAAAGTCCTTTAACTTATCTCATGCAAAAATAAAAAAAGAGTCATTACTAGTATTTCAAAAAAAATAAGTATAGGGTGCAAAGTGAAATGAATTATCGTTTGTATTGGAACCAGTACAAGTATTTACCTTATGAAAAAGAGTTAGCAATCAAAGAGGTAAAGGCATTAATAGAGACCAAAGAGCTTCATGATAATGGGGAATATGTTTTTATATCGACAGATGAAAGTAAATATGTGGATGATAAGTTATATCAATTAACATACTTTTCAAGAATTGAATCGAAAGATAAAATAGTAATTCCTATTCAAACAAAGCTGGAAGGAAACGACTATAAAACCTCAAATAAAAGACAATCTACAAGGTATTCTGCACATGGTATTCATGAATATAAGGGGAAGTTTAACCCTCAAGTGGTTAGAGCGATACTAAACATTTTTAAAATTAGAGAGGGAAATAGTGTCATAGACCCCTTTTCAGGGAGTGGTACTACAATGTTAGAATGCTCTCATCAAAATATTAATGCGGTTGGATTAGATATAAACCCACTAGCATTACTAATAGCAAATTCAAAACAAAAAGCAATAACGACGCCTGCCCATGAGCTTTCTACAAAAGGTAATAATATTATCACAAATTATAAAGAAAGAAAAGCTTTAAAAGAAGTACCGAAAAAATTGACTAAGAGAGAAGAATATTTGCTAAGTTGGTTTCCTGAAGAGATATTTAAGCAAATTGAGACATTTAAAGAAATTATACAAAATGAAACAGGCGATTTGAAAAACGTATTCTCAATAATACTTAGTAACCACATTCGTGACTATTCTTTACAGGAACCAGCAGATTTAAGAATAAGAAGACGAAAATCTCCTTTTCCAGACAAACCATTAGTAGATGTTTTTGAGAAGGCAATACACAAATTTGTAAATAATATAAGGGATTTTCAAGAATATAAAGGTGTCGAAACAAAAAGGAATAATGCATTCCATTATGATAATAGAGTTTTAGGAGAAGAAGAAGGGGTTATAGAAAAGGAATATTTTGATGCGGGGATTACTAGCCCACCCTATGCTACTGCACTTCCTTATATAGATACGCAACGCCTTAGCTTAGTCTGGTTGGGATTAATACCAGCCAATGAAATAATGGCTCTGGAAAGCGAACTTGTTGGGAGCAGAGAATTAAAAACCTCTCTGAAAAAAGAGTGGAGTGAAAAGATGTCAAAGAATGAATCCAAACTACCAAAAGAATTACACGAATTTTGTATGAAGTTACAAAATTCGTTAGGCGAGAGTGATGGATTTAGAAGACAGGCTGTACCGTTACTCCTTTATAGATATTTATCCGATATGTCATTAATGTTTAAAAATCTCCTTCCCTATTTTAAAGCAGAAGCTCCTTTCGCTCTTATAGTAGGTCATAATCAAACAACTTTAGGAGGCTCAAAGTTTGATATAGATACGCCTAACCTTCTTCGTGAAATTGCCATAAAAGCTGGTTGGAAACATGAAGAAAGTATCGAACTTCAGACATATCAAAGATACGGTATACACCATAAAAATGCTGTTAAAAATGAAACACTTTTGATAGTACGTAAACCCTAACTAAAACAGGTATTGTTCTTTAGCAACAATGCCTGTTTTAGTTGTATTAATTAAAATTTCGCCCCAATAATATTACCGAATTCTTCGTTCGATAGATAACCATACCGTTTACCTCTGCTTCCAATAAAACTAATAGCAAATGGGTTTAATGCATTATATTCGGCACTACCTTTCTGGAAAATTCTTAGTTCGTAATCTGAATCGCCCACTCTAGTAATAGCTGCTATGTCATCAGAACTGGCCACGTTTGTATATCTAAGTTTTCCTGTACCTAATCTAAAATCAAAGTTGTTTTCTGCTTCAAATGTAACTCTACAGTTAGTATCTAGGTAATTGATGTCTATATAATTCATATTGATGATACTGGAATATGTTGCTTTTTCTCCTCGTTTGTTTCTTATTGTTAAAGGAGGGAAAAAATCATAACTATCTTTGCTAAGCCAAAAGTACTGAGTACCCTTAGCCGCTTTACTCCCTTTAGCCGCTTGAATTCTGGCAGTATCAGCATGGCCTAATGTCATAATCAAAGTTACACTTTCAGTTTCATCTAAAGTAATACTTCTTGCACGTTCATCATAAAGCAGGTTCCAACCAGGTGAAGAGTCCATAGGGCCGTTGATTTGGTGAATTTGCCAGTTTTGATTAAACATCTCGTTGGTCATTTCTTCCCATGAAAAATTCATAGAGGACACCGAGTTCGAATCTAGATATAATGAAGCTTCTATATTTTGAGACATTCCTGGACCTGTAAAATTACCGGATGAAATTACTAAGGAATCTCCTTCTTCTTTACTCACGCCATATAACTTAGAGTGTAGAATTCTCTTTCTATTTATTATATAAACTTCTACTCCTCTATTGATTAATTCTTCTACTACTTGTTTACTGGATAACCTTTGAGATGTGTTTCCCCCTAGAATTGCTACTACTCTTCCACCAGCGTTGATATGCTCTGAAAAAGTTTCATAAAATCTCACACCGCCATTATAATTAGCGAATCCTGATATTATGTAAAAAGTTCCTTGACCGGGTGTTTGATTAGAAACCCATGCTGATTCAAGCATTCCTAACAAACCCTTAGGTCTACCTGTAGCGTAAACATTTGGATGTAAAGAAAAATGATTCATTTATACACACCTTTTTGAATGGATTAATGGAACTAAATAAATATTACCATAAATATCTATTAAATTGAAAAAACATATTTTGATGTAGAACCACGTACTATTTAAATGATTTCATTTATGTCTTTTGAGCAAAATAAAGAGAGAATTATCAAATTATAACCTTACCTTTAATTTTTAGAAGGGAATTTTATCCTGAAACATATATAAAAAGGAGGAAAATAAATGTGTTATTTCGGTTCAGAAAATTTTAGTATATTTATGTGGAAGCAATTTGGGATTTATATAGAGGAGGAGCAAGTTGGGGAGGAAAGTGTGTTGCTTTACAAAGAAGAGTTAGATGTTGACCTTTTTTCAGAGAAAGTTTTGGGAGTTGCTCCAGACCTAGTGATGTTCCAGACATGTTCTTATGAAACAAACGTAAATGAGTGGATAGTGAGTGTGGCCGCAGATGCCGATACTAACTATCCACTCTTTTTAATTTGCTTGAAAGACGGTGAAAAGATTTATGAAGAACTGTTGTCTAGGGATGAGGAGGAGTAAAGAAATGACTAACCAAGAAGTTATTATGGATGAAAAATGGTACAGGACAATTAGTGAATTAGAAGAACGTTCTTATCAAAAGGTTATGTTTGATATGGAGGACTTTTGTAACCGTCAAGTTGTTTTGAACACTTTTTGCTCATTAATTTTGAACACTTTTCGATTCAAATAGAGATTGCCGATGTTTTATTCGATGGCTATCTCCATTTAGGTGAATTACCTGAGATCGATGCAATAACCGATCCAAAATGGCTGTAGTAATTCCCTGGTCACCTAGTAACTCTCCCCACTCCTCAGGTCCTTTATTAGATGTCAATATGATTGAACTTCGTTCATATAAGTGATTGATTAAATGAAAAAACAAATTGGCTTCATGCTGATCCATTGCCATATACATCAGGTCGTCAACAATGACCAGATCGGATTCTCTTATACGCTTGAGGCGTAGCTGCGCTTTGCGGATGTATTCTTCTGTCTTTAATAAAGGGACTAACTCTCCCATAGATATGAAGGCAACTCGATGTCCTCGTTGAATCGCCTCTAACCCTAATCCAATGGCCAAATGAGTTTTACCTACACCGGGAGGCCCAAGAAATATCAAATTAAATAACTGTTCCAACCACGAAAGTTCTTGTAATTGTCTAAGCTGACGCTCGCTAAGTGAAGGCTGTTCATCATGCTTAAACTCCGACAAACTTTTCTCATAAGGAAACTTCGCCCACTTCAAGTGTTTTTGAATCATCTTTTCTTCTCTACGTTTTTCTTCATAAGTGAGTAGTTCATGAAGCAACTCTTGGTAAGTCCAGGAGTGAGCTTCTGCTTTCCTGAGGAAAGCAGGGAGCTCCTTAGATGTCTCTGACATTCTTAATTGATGAAATTGATCTTGTAGCCGCTCAAATAGTTGGCATGTTAAATTGTTCTGGTGTAGAGAATTTGGAAAGTTTATTGGTTCACATAGTTGGTTCTTCTACTACCGGAAAAACTACAGCAGGAATGCTAGCGGTTGCCCTCGGGGGTAGTCCAACAAACAACGGTGAAGGTTTACTTCAAACATATAACGGCACAAAAAATGCGATGGCTCGTAAATTAGGTGGAAACCATGGAATGCTTATGGTTTTGGACGAATCTACAATGAATTTAATGGATTCTCAAAACCTCAGTTCCTTTATATACGAATTAGCACAAAATACAGAGAAGTCTAGATTAACGAAAGACTCCGAATTGAAAGAAACTAAGTCTTGGAATACCACGATTGTCTCTACAGGTGAAAGTTCTATTATTGGTCGGTCAAATAACAATGAAGGATTGCGTGTAAGACTATTTGAATTTACTGATGTCAGTTGGACTAAGAGTGGTAACAATGCTGATAAACTAAAAAAAAGATTGCTGAATAATTATGGACATGTCGTACCTTGTGTAGTTCAAAAGATGTTAGAGCTAGGTCCCGAAAAAGTCTCTTCAATGTTAGGTGATAATAAACAAGATATGATTCAACGATTACCAAAGACAAAGTTCAGAGATAGAGTATCCACTAAGTTTGCATTAGTCATTACAGCAGCAGAATTATTTGAGCTAACTTTTGATATGAGGCTCTCAGCTGATGAGATTTTTGAAATGCTTATAAACCAAGAGAAGAAATCTATGTCTGAAAGAGAAATGGCTCCTAAGTTCTACAATCAACTTCTGCAACACATTCTACGTTATAGAAAGAATTTCAAGATTGATAATCAAAAAATAGCAAACTCTCAAGAGGTCTGGGGAAAGATAGAAACAACTTCTTCCCAGACTTCTTGCTATATCCTTCCAGTAGTTTTTGAGAAGTTAGTAAAAGAATTAGGTTACTCAGATAGTAAGGTTCTTATCGGTGAATTAAAAAGGATGGGTTACATCATTCATGAAAAAAATAAAAATCAGCAAAGAAAAGTAGTATTTACTAAGGATGAATCTGATTTACGACAAGAGAACGTAGGTCAGTCAAGTTATAACGCAAAAGGTGATTATACTTATTGCATCACCTATAAAGGAAATATACTGAGCGATATGTAGGGAGCAATCCCCCTATTTCCCCTTTTCCCCCTTTAAAATAATTATAAAGAAAATGTGAGTAAATAATTGATTGTTATATAGAATCAGATAAATTTACAGGGAGAAGAGGGGAGTAGGGGAATAATATTTCAAATATATATTATAAAACTGACTAATCAAGGGGAACTTCAGAAATGAACTACGATGAAGAAAATAATAATCAATATAGTAACCTCCTAGATATCATGGCTGAGATGGTGACTACTTATATAACTAATAATGATTTAAAACAAAATGGGGACAGGAGTGGTAATAGTGAATAATGTATATAGTCAGACATTAAAAAATGACACGGTTTCAAATGATATTAAAATAGCGGCTATCTATGTTCGTGTATCTACCAAAGAACAGGCTGAAGAAGGTTATAGTATTGATGAACAAATTCATACTTTGAAGGAACTATGTAAAAGTGAGGGTTACGAGGTTTTTAAAGTGTACAGTGATAGAGGGATAAGTGGAAAGGATATAAAAAACAGGCCCGGGTTACAAGAATTACTGCAGGATGCTAGTCAAAAATCATTCAATACTGTATTGGTTTGGAAATTAAATCGTCTATCCAGAAAAAGTTTGCATCTTCTAAGTGTAATTGATTTATTAAAAAAGAATAACATAGCCTTTCGCTCAGCTACAGAAAAGTATGAAACTGAAACACCAGGAGGAAATTTACAGTTTCAGATGATGGCAGCATTTGCAGAATTCGAAAGGGCTAATATAGGTGAAAATGTAAAGATGGGGATGAAAGCAAGGGCAAGAGAAGGCTCTTGGAATGGTGGGCAAGTTCTAGGATACGATGTAGTTAGCACTCCAAGTGAAAACAATAATAAAAGAAAAACCTCTAAGCTTGTCCTTAACGAATTAGAAGCACAAACCATTCGTAGGATTTTCAGTCTTTATACAGGTGGAATCGGATATAAGTCAATTGCTAACAAACTAAACAAAGAAGGGCATCGAACCAAAAAAGATAAAGATTTTTCCATCAACGCAGTTAGAACTATCCTAACCAATCCTCTTTATGCAGGCTATATTAGATACAATGTTCGTAGGGATTGGAATGAAAAGAGAAGAAATAATATTAACCCTAACCCCATCATTGAAAGAGGACGACACGAGCCAATTATCTCTGAAAAGACATGGGAGAAAACAAAAAGCATAATGAAAAGTCGAGGCGGCCGCCCAAACCGTATTCATAGTGGTGAGTTTCCATTGACGGGAATTTTAAAGTGTCCTGCTTGTGGAGCAGGGACGGTCATAGGAAGGACAACAAATACTAATAAAGATGGAACGAAGAGGATTCTTGAGTATTACGTGTGTGGTGCCTGGAAGAACAAAGGCACAGCTGTATGTCGCTCTAATAGTATTAGAACCGATTATGCGGACAAGTATGTACTTGAAAAGCTATCGAACATAGCTGATAAAGACAAGCTGATAAGAGACATTGTTGATAGAGTGAATAATGGAAATCTAGAAAGGTTGGCTCCTCAAAAGCATGAATATGAAACACTCAAGAAAAAATTAGAAGCTATAGAAGCTCGTAAGGATAAAGTATTGGGGTTATATGAAGATGATATTATTACGAGACCAGAACTTTCAAATCGATTAACTAAGATTAATGAAGAAAAGGAATACCTAGAGGTAAGGCTAGCACCACTCGCACAGCAATTGAGTCAGGATAGTCAACCGGAAATTTCATTTGATATGGTAAGGGAAGTGATGAAGAACTTTGTGCAGGCATATAAAGAATCTATGTCCCGAGAGCAAAGGAAGCACTTACTACACCTACTCATTGACACGATAACGGTTGATGAAAATAGAAAGATTGAAACAATAAGAATTCAACTGAATAAGCAAGTAGCAAGTCACTTCACCATTAAAGGGGGAGCAGATTCATCCATTAGCGATGAGTTTGCTCCCCCTTTTTCTGTGTTTTTGGATTTATAAACTTTAATGGAGGCATTTGAAATGAACGTTTTAGATGTATTTTGGAACTTTATTTATGAGTATCACCCTCAATTAGCTTTTAAGATTGGATGGTGGATAGTCAACTTATGAATGTCGAAGAAATAGTAAATGTAAAAGTAAGAGAACTACTTCCAGGTCAAATAACCGAGGTGAATTGCATTGTGTTTTTCTATGAAGGAGGAACTAAGAACGTAGTTTACTTATTGCAGGACAAGCAAGGCAAGCAGAACATTGCTATCGGATTACTAAAGAATGATGAACTAGTTGATGCAGTCAATTTGTCATAATGCCATAATCAAAATCTTATAAGATGTTCCGTTGAGAATTCCCCCCTAGGCGTATTCTCTTTTTTAATGGAAAAAACTCAATTTAAGGAGGTGATTTTATGAAAGCTGTGGAGTTATTCAAAGCAGGAGTAATGTTTGGTATTTCAATCTATGTGTATGTGAAAGAGCAATTATAAATTGATGAGAAGGGATGGAAACCTATGCAATATTTCGTTATAGGAACTGCTGTTGGCGTTGCACTATGTGTTTTAGTTAATCATGGGCGAAGAAGGTATAAGGAGGGAGCTGTGTGATAAAGATTCACAATTATAATGAGTTGCTAGACATGGAGTCAGAGTTTCCTAAGGAATTCGTAAAATATCTTAAAGAAGAATTTCATTTTATGCATGAGTATTTTGGGAATGGTACTAAACTGATGGACTTTAAATTAGAAAGCTTTAATGCTCTAGTAATATTTGAATCGCATGAGGAGTGTGTGAAAACTATAAAGCTAGAAAGGTTAATAGAATATTTAGAGGAAGTTCAATTAACTTACTATACAGTATTAAGGTTAGGTATAAATATGGGTGAAGATGTACAATTGCATTATTATTTGAAAGGTTGAAATCATCTGAATTTAATTTGGAAAAATATATCAATTCATGATAGAATAGTAGTGTCTCACAAAAGAAGTTGTGAGGGTTATAGGTGAATTTCTGTCAAGCATTAACCATTCGCAGATTATCTTTGTTACTACACAGATAACAATCGCAATGGACATTGCTGAAGAATATTGCATCTGGACTTCAACTCCTCCAGTTGTAATCGACCTTTCAATTATACTAATCAAAATATAACGTGTTCGTGAATTTAGTAGTCCTATTATAGGCTAGCGATAGTCTATAAGTGAAACCAAGTATGCTTGCAAGGGGAAAACTGCGGTGACGCATGATAATAGACTACGATTAGATACTCTTGCAAGCTCTTCAAAAATCCAAGAGTCCAAGTACAAGACTAAGAGATATGTACATTTCGACAGAAAAGTTTCATTTAAAAGAGTAAAACATAAAGTCAAGGACCCATGCTGGATTGCTCAGCATGGGTTTTACCCGTTTATACATTTTCAGATAAGGTTCAATAAATATATAAAAAAGAAAAACATGAAGAAAACTAAAGAACGGGAGATATTTTACGCTTCCCATATTGATAGTTTCATATACAAGTATTATGGAGATTTATTAAATAATAGATATAATGAGACAGTTAAGGACCTTGGAACAGACCAAGTCGCCACAGCTTATAGAAATAATTTAGAAGGTAAAAGTAATATAGATTTTGCTAAAGAAGTAATCGATTTTATAAGGCAACAAGATAATGCTTACATTTATGTTGCGGATTTCACCAGTTTCTTTGATAACCTGGACCATAAATACTTAAAAGAAAAGTTAAAAGCAGTTTTAAATGTAAAAACACTTCCTGAAGACTTTTTCGCTGTATTTAAAAACATAACTAAATACTGCTGGATAGAGAAAGAAGACATTGATAGAGAAATGAAGAATAAAGGCATAGATAATCGTGAGAAGCTATCACGGTATTTTAGTAACGAAAAAGAATTTAGAGAGTTTAAAAAAAGTAATATTCATAATAATAAGAAATCTTACGGAATTCCTCAAGGAGCGGGAATAAGTTCCGTTTGCTCAAATATTTATCTAATGGAATTTGACCGTTTACTAAATAATCATGTTCAAAAGTTGAATGGTCTTTATAGAAGGTATTGTGATGATTTAATTATCGTTATTCCAACAGACGATATTGATGATTTTGACCGTAAGTCTCTAACAAATTTTGTTGATATTATAAGAGGTAATATCCCACGGCTAGAAATTCAGCCAGAAAAGACAGATGAATTGTATTACTCCGATAACGTAATATTGGATTTAAACAATTCCTCCACCAAATTAGATTATTTAGGTTTTAGTTTTGATGGTTATAATGTGAAAATAAGAGAGAAAAGCCTTTTTAAATATTATAGTAGAGCTTATAAAAAAGTCAGGATATGCAATAGGCTAACAAAAAAATCTAACCAAAAGGCTCAAAGGAAAAGTTTATTTAAAAACTATACTCACTTGGGTAAGAAAAGCAAAGGTCATGGTAACTTTCTTAGTTATGCTTCAAGAGCACAACAGATATTTGATAATGATGCAACTACTAACAATCTCATGGAACATCAGGTTAAGAATCATTGGAAACGAATTAATGCACGTCTAGAAAACAGATAGCTCATTATAGGTATTTCTTCAATAGTTAATTAACATTAGTGCTATTCCTAACGTGTAACCTCTCTTAATTAAGGGAGGTTTACTTATGACAAAAAAGCAATTATTTAAAATTTAGGGAGTGTCTAAAATAGGTTTATCATCATTGTCAACTGTTGAGATGCAAGCTGCATTATCTCTTTTAAAAAAAGCTAGTGATTATCAATTTGAACTCAATAAAACTTCTTTTAAGCGTGAGTTAATTGATAGAGCAACACCGGTGGTGTGGTTCGGTGAAAATGTACCAGGTAATATTGTGACTATAGGTACTAACCCCTCTTCACGAGAATTCCTAGGAAATGATAATAAGTTATTAACAGGTAGTAAATCAAGACTTTATGTTAGGGAAGAGTGTGTTTCGTTAGAGGAGTATAAAAAGGATGAAAAACAACTAAAAAAAACAATTGAGTATTTCCGCACATATTTTTATAGAAGCACTGTGTATCGCAATTGGTTTGGGAAAAAGATCGGAGCTAAACTTGAAGGGTTTTTAAATGGCATGGGAGGTTCTTTGTATAAATCAAATAATTACACCCCTGTGGTTCATACAGATTTCTTTCCTATTCCTACTAAATCACAAATGGGAAAGATACGTGAAAAGGAGCAATTGCTAAACTCTGAGTTTGCTAAACACTTCTTAGTAGAGACCCTTAATTTCTTAGCGCCATCACTCATAATTGTTTTAGGACGTGAACATTGTAAAAGGTTTGAAGCTATTAATTCGAAAGAAAAAATCGGTGAGGTAAAGTCAGTAGTTGATTTTCCATCAGCCAAGTATCAGCTTAGTACCTATTCTTATTTAAATGTCCCGGTTGTTGGTCTTCATTTTAAGTCTTCAGAGCAATTTATCGGTTTAGGTGGTAAGAGTGATATTAATGGTAGGAGCTATGGTGAATATGGAAAAAAATCATCTCTACGTTTCATAGGAAAAGAAATAAAAATTAATTTAGAAAGTGACAACATAGGGTAGCGGAGGTCTTTTGATGGGAATTCATGATATTTACTTAGATAGACAAAGAGAATACGGCTTTACTACATTTGGTAATAAAAACGTATGTGGTGAATGTATTGATGAGCACTACATACAAAAATTTATTGAAGAAAAGGCATATTCTAGTTTTTGTGATTATTGTGGTAATGAAGATGAGGATGGTTCTTTTATAGCAGCAGATATAGATGAGGTAATGGAGTTTATTATTGACCACTTAAAATATGAATGGGGTCATCCTGACAATGAGGGGGTAGGGTTTGATTCGAGAGAAGGGGGATATTTAGGTGTTAGTGTGTACGATGGATGGGATTTTGCAGGAGATATTTTATGTCATGAAGCAGAAATAGTAAATAGTAGCTTAATAGAAGATATAAGAGATAATTTAGCTGATACTATGTGGTGTGAAGTTGACCCTTACGCTCTATCGCAGGGGGAGGAATTGTTTTTTACATGGAAATCATTTTCAAATCAAGTAAAATACGAAACTAGATATGTGTTTTCCGATTCTTCTGGAATCCAAAATACAGAAGGCTCATTGGAGCCGTTTGAAATAATTAAATTCATTGGTTCTTGGGTAGAAGATATAGGTTTAATTGATGAATTGCCTTCTCAAAAAATTTATCGAGCTCGGGTTTCTAGCAAGGGTGAAGTATTTAAATCCCCTCGGGAGATAGGGACACCACCAAGAGATTATTCTCTAAATTCTAATAGGATGAGTCCTGCAGGGATTCCAATGTTCTATGGAGCGATTGATATAAATACAGCCCTTCTGGAAGTAAACTATCAGGCAGGAGAGGGTAGTGTAGCCAGTATTGGTGAATTTATTAATTCTAGTTCACTAACTGTTCTTGACTTAACTTCCTTCCCAAAAATGCCTAGTATTTTTGATGAAAAAGAAAGAGAAAAAAGATATGTAATAAATTTTTTCTATAATTTCCTTGATGACTTTACTAAACCAATTAGCAAAGACGGGAAGGAACATATTGACTACGTGCCCACTCAAATTGTAACAGAATATTTTAGGCGCATATTTTCTACTAAAGATGATGGAAAGCTAGATGGTATTGTATATCGTAGTTCAAAAAACGGGGAAAAATCTTTTGTGTTATTTTTTGAAAATGAAGATTTTGGGGACTCATCCAGTTCATCTGAAATGATTTTAAATAATGTTTCATTTTTACCTAGCTAAGTTAGTAAGATATGAAAACCTCATTTTGATTAGTTACGGAGAACCGTATCATAAATAACCACGTTCGAAGTTAATCGGAAACTCTCATGTGTTTCATATCGATTGTTTCATGGAGAAAATAGAGTCGTGAGAAACTTTGAAGGGAGGGAGTCGTGTTTGTCTAATCGTTCACATTTAAATGGCGGTAAGAATATGACCTTTCAATCAGTAAGGTGTTCTATCAGGCCTTTCGTTGATGAAGACATAGATGATTTTATGTTGTATCGGAATAACCCAGAATGGATGAGGTTCCAAGGGTTTAAGGGATTATCGCGAGAAGAATATAAAGAAACCTTATTAAAAGAACCGTCCTTAGAAAATGGGGTACAATTGGCCATCATAAGTAAAGAAGAGCAACATCTTATAGGGGATGTCTTTATAAAAAAAGAAGCGATTACGATCTGGTTTGGGTATACAATTAGCCCTTCATTTAATAGGCAAGGGTATGCATATGAAGTAGCTAAATCAATGCTTGTATGGATAAAACAGCAAGGAGAATATAAGATTAAAGCAGGTGTATCACCTGAAAATATACCTTCGATTCGACTGCTGGAGAAATTAGGTTTTTCACTGGTTGATGAGGAGGATGGTGACCTCATTTATTCATTGCATCAAGATAAATAAACTTATAGATATAACCCTCAATTCGCTTGTTAAATACAGATTCAGTCTCTATTTCTGGGAGGCCTTCCGGTCATTTTACCTCTATATATGGACAACCAAAAAGCCTGGATCACTATTCTATAGTAATCCAGGCTTTTTTCTATGATTATTATTGATGTTTAAAATCGATGACCATACGTCCTTGAATCTTCCCCTGCTCCATTTCTTCAAATACATCCTGGACTTCATGTAAGCAGCGAGTCTGAACAACAGGTACGACCTTACCCTCTGCTCCGAATTGAAATGCTTCTTCTAAATCTCTGCGAGTACCTACCAAAGACCCAATGACTTCAATCCCATCAAGGACGAGTCGCGGGATATTTAAGTCCATCGTTTCGGATGGTAAGCCGACAGCAACCACCTTGCCGCATGCACGAACCGCATTAACGGCTGAGTTAAAGGCTGCCTTAGAAACGGCTGTGACAACGGCAGCATGAGCTCCGCCGAGTTGTTCTTGAATGATCTTTTCAGCATCCCCTTGTGTGATAGGGTTAATCGTTAGATCTGCACCAATTTCTTTGGCTAAGGATAATTTATCATCATTTATATCTACAGCAATTACTTTAGCATTAAACACATTCTTCGCGTACTGGATAGCAAGGTTACCTAATCCGCCACAACCATAGACGACGATCCATTGCCCCGCTTTGATGTCAGAAACTTTGATGGCTTTATAAGTGGTCACCCCGGCACACGTAATACTGCTCGCTTGAGCTGGATCCAGTCCATCAGGAACTTTCACTGCATAGTCAGCTGTTACGATACATTGCTCAGCCATTCCTCCATCAACACTATAGCCGGCATTTTGAACGTTTCGACAAAACGTTTCTTTGCCTGTTGTACAATACTCACATCGACCACATGCTTGGAACATCCATGCAATGCTGACCCGATCGCCAACATTCAAGCTGGTCACATCATCCGCCACTTTAGAAACAATCCCGATTCCTTCATGACCGAGAACTCGTCCATTCACCTGGCCAAAGTCACCAGCTGCTACGTGCAGGTCCGTATGACACACGCCACAGCATTCTACATCTACTAGAGCTTCTCCGGATTTCAATGGACGTACTTCTTTTTCAATAACCTCAATGTTTGATTTAGCTTCTGGATTAACGACTACTGCTTTCATCATGTGATTTCCCCTTTAACAGTTTAAGATTCAAGAGCTATCTACACATTTTTCACCGTTAAGTATGATTCATGTTGAAGAAAAATCTAGTGAATGGTCTCTACGAGTTCATTATAGCACCTCTAGTTCATTCTACTTTGTGAAATAGTGAACAAATTTCAAACTTTACGATTTTCTATAGATCCAAGCATGAATGGCCCTACCCATTTGGTTGTTCTGAAAAAGCAGCCTTTATTGAATGGCACATTGCAGAAATATTTCTTGCAAAACTCTAAATGCCTATGTTGCACTATACAACGCGTGCGAAATAGTTTTTTCTATGATTCAGGGGTTGTAAAACGCTTTCACTAAGTGTAAACTGAATTCAAGTCAAATCCAAAACGTTTTGGAAAGAGAGCTAGGAGACAAATATGGCTACAATAAAAGACATTGCAAAACTAGCAGGAGTATCCGTAACTACCGTTTCAAGGGCCTTAAACGGGTATTCGGATGTCAATGCAGATACGAGAAAAAGAATTGAACAAATTGCCAAAGAAATCGAATACAGTCCTAATGCCTTAGCTCGGAGTCTTGTCATGAAGCACACGAAAACGATTGGACTTTTGGTTTCTGGTTTATCCAGAGATGGAGCAAAGGATAACATCGTGTTTGATGTGTTAACTGGAATCAATGAGTATTGTGGATCAATGGGGTATGACTTGGTTTTATTCAATACCACCACATCGAAACAGAAAGAAAAAACATATGCCCAATTGTGTCGTGAGCGACGTGTGGACGGGGTCATCGTGCAAGGGATTAAAAAAGACGACCCTTACTTAATTGAAATTTTTGATAGTAACATTCCTTGCGTGCTGATCGATGTACCAGTGGAAAGTGAAAACACAGGTTATGTATCGACGGACAATGTGGCCGGTTCTATGAAAGCTATCCGTCATTTAGCGGAGCTTGGACATACCAACATTGCTATGGTGAACGGTCATGATCAAGCCTACGTCAGTAAGGAAAGAAGAAAAGGTTTTGAGTTGGGCATGGTACAGGAAGGGATCGACATTCACCCGGAATGGGTCGTGAATGGAGAATTCATAGAGTCGAAGGCGGAAGAAGTCGCTTATCAACTTTTGCAAAACCATCCTGAAATTACGGCGGTTTTTTGCTCCAGTGATTTAATGGCTTTAGGTGTCATGAGAGCAGCCTTTGAACTAGGGAAGACCGTTCCAAATGAATTGTCCATTGTTGGATATGATGATATCACTCTAGCTTCTTATGTAACTCCAGCCTTAACGACCATTGCACAGGATACTTTCCGTATGGGGTATGAAGCGGCTGACTTACTATTGAAAATTCTTCACCAGACGGATGAAAAAAGGGTTCAGTTGATTGAAAATGAACTGAAAGTGAGAAAAACGACAACAAAAAGCAAAAATTAAATTTTTTTAGTGAAATTCCGAAACGTTTCGGATATATTTTTTACCGTTTACCCGAAACGTTTCGGTCGGGAGGATGAGATCATGGAGTACCACGTACTTAAAGACAATGAGTTGTTTTTATTGACCGATTTGAAAGGGGACATCCCTCTAAACCACAAGTATGGACTTGGGTTATACAAAAAAGATACGCGATTTATCAGCCAGTTGAAGATGACAATCAATGGAGAGGATCCCATCCTGCTGAAATCAGATTCTAATAAAACTTTTGAATCTAGTCTTTTACTGACAAACCCTCACATTGAAAAAGAGGGAGAGGTGGAGCTGTGGCGTGAATCCATAGAATTGAAGAGGCACCGTTTCATCTATAGTGATGTTCTCTATGACAGCATTACTGTACGAAACTACAATCCAAAACCTTTAACCTTTACGATTGAGCTTTCCCTGGATGCAGATTTCTCTGATATGTTTATCGTTCGTGGTTTTCAAAGTGGAACGACTGGTAAAAAGCAGGCTGTTTCCCAAACGGGTGAACATCTCGTGTTTTCCTACGTGGGAGCGGATGAAGTTAAGAGGGAGACGGTAGTATCTTGGGACGAAGATGAGAAAGTTGATGTCAAAGATCAAACCATTCAAGTACAGGTTACGTTAGACCACGACGAGACGAAAGAACTTTACTTTTCTATTGCCCCTTCACTGGCAGAAGAAGAGGTCGAAGTTTTAGACAATACCTTGGCTTATCAAAAGCTCAAAGAGAAAACTAGAACCTGGAATGAAAACGTTACCAAAATATCTACAGACTATAAACCATTACAAAATCTAGTTGATATTGGTATTGAAGATTTGCGGGCATTGTCTACAGATGTTGGTTATGGACCTTTCTTCGTAGCTGGTTTGCCATGGTTTGGTGTTCCGTTTGGAAGAGATAGCTTGATTGCAGCCCTCCAAATGCTTCCGTTCCAACCCGAAATCGTACGAGGGACACTAAGGACGATGGCTCATTATCAAGGGACAAAGAAAGACTCATGGAGAGATGAAGAACCAGGGAAGATTATGCATGAAATAAGGTACGGAGAACTTGCCAATACAGATCAAGTGCCTTTCACCCCTTATTATGGGTCCATTGATTCCACGCCTTTGTTCCTCATTCTAGTTACCGAATATGTCCATTGGTATAAGGACATGAACCTTTTAGATGAGTTAGAAATGAACATCGAAGCAGCACTAAGGTGGATTGATCAGTATGGCGACAGGGATGGGGATGGTTTCGTAGAGTACCATCAAGAATCATCCAAAGGAATTGCTAACCAGGGGTGGAAAGATTCCGCTGACTCTGTAGTCCATCGAAACGGAGAATTCGCCAAATCTCCAATCGCTCTAGCTGAAGTTCAAGGCTATGTATATCAAGCCAAAGCTGGTTTGGCTCAGATTTATGAAGCGAATGGTCATATAGAAAGAGCAGAGGAATTGCAAACACAAGCCAATGCATTGAAGAAGAAATTTGAAGAAGCTTTTTGGATGGAAGACAAACAATTCTACGCTATTGCTCTAGATGAAAATAAAAAGCAAGTGGGGACAATCACTTCTAATCCAGGACACATTTTGTTCTCAGGGATGTTGAATGGAGAAAGAGCACAAAAAGTAATGGATACGCTCGTATCCCCGGCTATGTTTTCTGGCTACGGCATACGTACGATGGGAGAAGGTGAGGCGGCGTATAACCCAATCAGCTATCATGACGGAAGTGTCTGGCCACATGATAACAGTATGATTTTACTAGGTATGGGGCTTTTAAAAGGTTCTGAACAAGCGAATAAGGTAATCTCAGGGCTTATTGAGTCTTCCCTTTCATTTGATAACCAACGACTTCCAGAATTATTTTGTGGATACAGCAACGAGGGAGGGAGGCCCGTCCCGTATCCTGTTGCTTGCTCCCCGCAAGCATGGGCGGCTGGAGCACCTCTGACCTTCATAAGAACAATGCTCGGTCTATATCCAAATATCAATGATGATCAACTGATCATTGATCCAAAACTGTTGCCTCAAATGAATGAATTGAAATTGGATAATCTTCCTTTAGGTGATGGTTTCTTATCTATAGCTGTAACTAAAAAGTCAACCGGACATCACGTAGATGTTTTAAAGAATACTACAGGTCTTCTTATTCAAACAGTAGAAAACGCAAGTGTGAATGTATAAAAAAACGAAGGGATCGATGGATATGAAAATCAATAAAATGTTGGCCACTGTAGGGATTTCAAGCATGTTGTTAGGAACAGCTCTTGTTGGGTGCAGCAGCGATTCTTCTAGTGATGGTGGAAGTGATGGCGAAAAGACAGTCGTAGAATTGGCCGGTTGGGGGTCTACACCTGAAGAGGAAAAACTATTGAAAGAAACCATCGCTTCGTTTGAAGAAAAACACCCTGACATTAAAGTAAAACATGAAGTCATTGCTGATCAATATATGGACGTTACAAAAACCCGCTTGGTAGGTGGGGAGGCAGCGGACGTCTTTTATCTAGATGCATTAGAAGCTCCTTCACTTATTGATACGGGGGTTTTGGAGCCTTTAGATGAATATGTGAGTGAAGACTTTGAAGTAGAAGATTTTGAAGAGCCACTTTTGAACGCGTTTAAAGTAGATGGAACACAGTATGGTTTTCCAAAAGATTTCTCTACATTGTCCTTATTTTATAACCAAAATGCCTTTGAGGAAGCTGGTCTAGAGGGGCCTCCAGAAACATGGGACGAACTTGAAGAATACGCGAAAAAATTAACGGTCGATGAAGATGGAGATGGACAACCGGAACGATACGGAGTTGGTTTCTCTAAGGAACTTGCTCGTCAATTCTACAAATTCCAGCCATATGGAGGACATGTGGTCAATGATGAAGGAAAAGCTGCTTTTGCTAGTGAAGAGGCAATCAATGCACTAAAACCCGTCATTAAAATGTATCAAGAAGATCAAAGCGCAGGGCTGCCTTCTGATGTTGGTACAGACTGGGGAGGAGATATGTTTGGCCAAGGAAAAGCGGCCATGGTCATTGAGGGGAACTGGGCCATTCCGTTTTTAGAGGATAACTTCAGTGACCTGAACTTCACAACAGCTGAATTACCAACCATCAATGGAGAGAAAGCGACGGCTGCTTTCACGGTTGCATACGTTATGAACAAGCAGTCTGAAGTGAAGGAAGCGGCTTGGGAATTGATTTCTTATCTTACTGGTAAAGAAGGGATGGAAACATGGACGAGCAAAGGGTTCGCATTGCCAACGCGCAAGTCTGTGGCCGAAAAGCTTGGATATGATGAAGATCCCCTTCGACAATCGTTTGTAGAAGGAGCATCCTATGCTCAACCATGGCAAGCAGGTGAAAACCTTCCTACGATTATGACAAACTTTGATAACCAATTCATAAGTGCCCTGCTTGGGGAACAAACACTTGAAGAAGCCTTGCAGAAAGCTCAAGACACGGCCAATAAAGAAATTGAGTCTTCTAATTAAAGATGGAAGGGGGCGGATCCGCTCCCTTTTATATGACATAAGAAAGAGGTGTCGATATGGTTCCACTGAAAAAAGAAGACCATTTACAAGTGAACGAGAATAGAAGCTTCAAACAAAAGAAACAATCCAAAAAGCCGAAGAGAGTGATGACAAAGACATTTAAAGAAGGGTTCTCAGGTTATCTATTTATGACCCCAACCATTTTTACCATTGGAATTTTTGTAGTCATACCTATTTTATATGCTTTCTACTTATCTTTTAATGATGTTCAACTGCTTGGTGGAATTGGGTATGAGTTTATCGGCCTTGATAACTATACAAGGTCCTTCGATGATGAGCGAGCTATGATCGCACTAAAAAATACGGCGGAATACGTCTTAATCGTTGTCCCTGTCCAAACCTGTTTAGCTTTATTGTTAGCTGCTGCTTTAAATTCCAATATTCGAGGGAAAAACGCTTTCCGAATTATCTTCTTTCTACCAACAGTCACATCGTCAGCTGTTCTGACCATTATTTTTATGTGGATGTATAATCCCGACGGGCTCATTAATACCCTCTTAGCTTTTTTACAATTACCTACGTACAATTGGCTTGCTGATCCAAGCATTGCTTTGAAATCGATTATGATTATGAATATTTGGGCGACGGCTCCTTTCTTTATGGTTATTTATTTAGCTGCTATGCAGGACATCTCCGATTCGGTTTACGAAGCAGCGACCATTGATGGGGCGAACTGGTGGCAGAAATTTATATTCATCACAATCCCAATTTTGAAACCGGTCACTTTTTTTGTTGTCGTCATGGGTGTCATTGGTACCTTCCAACTCTTTGATCAGTCCTATATCTTCTCAGGAGGATCAGGCGGCCCGAACAACTCTACGCTAACCATTGTGCTGCTCATTTATCAGTATGCTTTCAAATCGCTCGATATGGGTTATGCCTCTGCGCTCGCAGTTATTCTGGCATTCATCATCATGGTGGTTACATTGATTCAGAAGAAATTCTTCGGTGAGGAAAAGCTTCATGATTAAGGGGGATCAGAGATGAAGAAACGACTATTTTCCAAGCCTTTCATTTACACAATCTTAATTCTATACGCGGTCATTACGTTCATCCCGTTTTTATGGGCCATTCTTTCTTCTTTCAAATCACTTGAGGAGATCGTATCGGGGATTACGTTTATACCGGAAACTTTTACATTTGATAACTACATCCAAATTTTCTCCCAGGAGCCTCTGTTTTTGAGGTGGATGTTCAATTCCATATTTATTACAGCATGTATGGTAATTTTGAACATCATTTTTAACTCAATGGCCGGCTATGCATTGGCAAGAATTAAGTTTGCCGGGCGGAAGTTTTGGTTCTTCTTGATTCTAGTTGTTCTCATGATTCCATTCCAAGTCACCTTAATTCCTAGTTACCTGATCTTAAAGATGTTTGGGTGGTTGAACACCTATCAGGGGCTGATCATTCCTGGCATGGTCAATGCGACGTTCATATTTATGATGAGACAGTTCTTCTTAAACTTTCCCAAAGAGCTTGAAGAAGCTGCGCAAATGGATGGACTTAGTCGGATCGGGACGTTTTTCAAGATTGTTATGCCGTTAGCTAAGCCTGCACTCGCTGCACAAGCGGTCTTCATTTTTATGTCTTCTTGGAATGATTTTATGAGACCGTTAATTATTATGTCAGATGAAGAAATGTTCACACTTACCTTAGGGTTAAATACGTTTAAGGGACAGTATATTAGCTTTTGGAATCTAATTATGGCTGCATCGACACTCATGACGATTCCTTCTTTATTGATTTATGCCTTCTTTAACCGCTATTTCATAAAAGGAGTAACCTTCACAGGAGGAAAATAGGATCTTCACTCTTACTTTCTGTAACAAATCAGAATCAGGGGCGTTCCTGTCTTTCGTCATTTGATGTTTGATTTATTACCATGTAAAGCCTGTTCTTCACCATGAGAACAGGCTTTTTATATTGGATAAGTAAAAACTAAGAACTTGCCTTTTCCTCTTTCCGTTGGTTTATCTCACTAGGCCTCAGCCAGCGTCCGTGATCTGTATTCGACACATACTGCTGAAGGGTGTTTTATTCTTAATTCCAAGCGAATGGGGTTGATTTTAGGTATTCGGATGGATATCTTATTCCCTATCCAGGATGATGTAAACACCAAAAATTTTCATTGGAATTTTATTTTCTAGGAATATGAGGAATACGAAAATGTCAATTAGTATTCATAGAAAATTCCTTTAAGTAGTTGAATTCTTTTCATGGGAAAAAGGTTTTTGTCTGGTCCTCACATTCCTATATAATAAAGGAGGAAAACTTCCATCTCACAACTAGAAAGAAGGATCGCACGTGTCAAAAGCAGTCACCATCATTCTCCAGATCATCGGTTTATACCTAATCTATCTAATCGGAACACTCATACAAACTACATTTAACCTGTTCATCCCCGGCAGCGTCATCGGCCTGGTCATTCTGTTTTTACTCCTATCTCTTAAAATGGTTCCCGAACCCTGGTTCAAGCAGGGCGTCGGCTTCATGATCAAACATCTTCCGTTCTTTTTTATCCCGGCAACGGTAGGTGTCATGAGCTACGCGTATGTTTTTGAAGGGAAAGGAGTTCTGTTAATTCTCATTGGATTATTGAGTACCGCTTTAGTGATGGGAATCTCAGGATTCGTCGCGCAATGGATGGCAAGAAGGAGGGAGGCTGTTCATGAATAATTTTCTTCTAGCTTCGGCCTTTGTCATACTGACCATTCTTATCTATCAAGGAGCGTTGTTCGCTTATCGCAGGTTTCGTCGGATCTACACGGCCCCGATCATCTTATCTACCTTGACGATCATCCTTTTGTTACTACTTTTCGGTCTAACGTATGATACGTACATGGTAGGGGGCAAGTGGATTGACCATTTGCTTGGTCCGGCAGTCGTTGCCCTTGCTTATCCGCTGTACCAGTATCGTGATCTGCTAAAAAGAATGCTATTGCCAATCGGAGTAGGAACGCTGGTAGGCGCTTTTATTGGGGTGACTTCTGGGCTTCTGCTCAGTAAGTGGGCCGGGTTCAGTGAGTTGATCATTCACTCGATTGTTCCAAAATCGGTAACGACACCTGTGGCGATGTCTATTGCAGAATCCAGCGGTGGCGTTATGCCGTTAGCAGCTGTATTTGTTATGATTGCAGGCATTGGAGGAGTACTTATCCATCCTGTGGTGATGCGCTATGCTCGTTTGACCCACCCTCTAGGGAAAGGGGTCGGTATGGGGAGTGCTTCGCATGCCATTGGGACAGCGACTTCGATGGAACGTGATCCGCTTGAAGGATCTGTCAGTACAATCGCGATGGTGTTGAGTGCTGTTATCGTGTCGGTTTTTGCGCCTGGTTTAACGTTATTGCTCATGTGAAAAAAGTGTTTGCCACCTTCTTAGGAGGCAGACACTTTTCTTATTTTTTAGGCGGATGAAATGACTGATTGCTATGAGAAAGTCGACTTTGAGGAGGCCGAGCATCCATGGCTTCAGTGCACTGGATAATTAGGCCATGCGGAGCGTTTCCCTGAACAACTCTGGGCTTTCCTGAATAGTCTGAAGTAAGTTTTTTATTTTCTTATTCATGGAAAATAAAAGGGAATCACCTATGTAAGGGCTGCCAAATATTTTAATTTTTCGATAATAGTGATACACTGAACATAGATAAAAATATCTGATAATAGGGAGAATGAAAGGGAAATGAGCAAAAAATACTCGAAGACAGACGTGATTTTAATTGGTGCAGGGATCATGAGTGCGACATTGGGATCCTTGCTTAAAGAGTTGGTGCCGGACTGGAACATTCGCGTGTTTGAAAGGCTTGGAAGTGCAGGGGAAGAAAGTTCAAATGTATGGAACAATGCTGGAACAGGCCATGCTGCCCTTTGTGAGCTGAACTACACGAACGAAAATGAAGACGGTAGCATCGACATGACAAAAGCCATTAAAGTAAATGAACAGTTTCAAGTCTCCAAGCAATTTTGGTCTTATCTCGTAAAAAACAACCGAATTAGTAGCCCGAATGAATTCATTATGCCACTGCCACACATGAGTTTTGTTCAGGGAGAGAAAAATGTTGATTTCCTAAGAAAGCGCTTTAATGCTATGATTGCGAACCCGTTGTTTGAGGGTATGGAATTTTCCGATGATCCAGACAAACTGGAAGATTGGATCCCTCTGATTATGAAGAATCGCACGATTTCAGAACCGATCGCAGCAACGAAAATTGACGCTGGAACAGACGTGAATTTCGGATCGTTGACGCGGAAAATGTTCAATCACTTGGAAAACGCGGACCTGGAAATCAACTACAAGCACAGTGTTGAGGACATCAAACGTGCTGAAAACGGTTCTTGGGAAGTGAAAGTGCGCGATCTTCAAAATGATAAGATTGAATACCATACGTCCAATTTCGTCTTCATCGGCGGCGGAGGCGGGAGTCTGCATTTGCTTCAAAAAACAGGGATTCCTGAATCTAAACAAATCGGTGGATTCCCTGTCAGCGGTCTATTCATGGTGTGCAACAACCCTGAAGTGATCGCTGAACACCGTGCCAAAGTGTATGGCAAAGCGAAGGTAGGTGCTCCACCGATGTCCGTACCTCACTTGGATACTCGATTCATCGATGGCAAGGAGAGCCTGTTATTCGGTCCATTTGCAGGCTTTTCACCAAAGTTTTTGAAAACAGGCTCTTTGCTTGATCTAATCACTTCCGTTCAAAAGGATAATCTTAGGACGATGGTTGCTGCAGGCGTGAAAAACGTTTCCTTGACGAAATACCTCATCGAGCAGGTCATCCAATCGAAGGAAAAACGCCTGGAAGAACTGCGGGAGTTTATCCCAACGGCAAAAGCGGAGGATTGGGACCTCGTCACCGCAGGTCAACGGGTCCAGGTCATCAAGGATACCGAAGGCGGAGGTAAAGGAACACTTCAATTCGGAACCGAAGTCGTCAGTTCAAAAGACGGGTCGATTGCTGCCTTGCTTGGAGCTTCTCCAGGAGCTTCAACAGCGGTTTCTGTCATGCTTGAACTTATGGAAAAATGCTTCCCAGACCAGCTGAAGGAATGGGAACCGAAGATTAAAGAGATGATTCCTTCCTATGGAAAAGAGTTGGTTAAAAACCCTGAATTGATTCGTGAAATTCATGCGACGACAGAAGAGACGCTTGGTCTTACCGAGGAACAGGAAGAGAGTCCGGTGAATATTTGAAAGCAGTGAAAAGTGCCCATTTCCACACAAGTGGAAAGGGCACTTTTTTAATTAGGTAATGTCCCGTAACTCGTGTTCAATGTCCTCTAGCTGGATTTTATTGTCCCCCTAAATCCCATTCATTGTCCTCTAACACAGCTTTACCGTCCTCTAACTAAAGAGTGATTGTCCTTTTTCTTATTCAGTCTAATGTTGTATATGGTTTTCATACTTTCCGCTAATGGTTTTCCCCTCAGAACCGATTACTATTGGTTTACAAGAGAGCATTCACTTGAAACTGGTTTCATTGATAGGAAGGCTATAGGTAAATGGAAGGGGAAAGTGTATGAAATTTTCAAGGTTTGAAGCATCACAAATAAGAATAGCGAGACCAACCGACCAATTGGATCAAGTGATAGAGTTTTATGAGGCAGGACTTGGTTTAGAGCGACTCACAGACTTCTCAGGACACAGCGGGTATGAGGGTGTGGTTTATGGATTACCGGGAGTTCCTTATCAGCTGGAGTTTACTCGGCATGAAGCGGGAAGCCCATGTCCTGCGCCTTCGAAGGATAATTTGCTAGTCTTTTATATAGAAAATAGGAGGGAATTGTTGGATGTAACGGAAAGACTTCATCATAAGGGAAATGACGAAGTAGAACCTGAAAACCCCTATTGGAAGGAAAAGGGGGTGACGGTGGAGGATCCGGATGGTTGGAGAGTTGTTTTGATGAATACGAAAGGGATTTGAAGAAAAAGTAGTGGTGATTATAGTTACGAAATAGCTCGGAAGTGATTTTTCGCTTTCGGGCTTTTATGTGCGTTTAAATTTTATTATTACAGTTGCAAAACGACATTGGTGTCGCTATAATAAAGTTAACAAAACGACACTGGTGTCGTTTAACTGAGAGGGGCCCAAACAATGGAACGCTTATGGAAAAACAAAGGGTATATGACTCTGATGTCCGCTCAAGCCATTTCGAGTATCGGTGACTGGCTTAGCATTGTAGCGATTATTTCGCTTGTCGGGTTGAAATGGGATGCATCACCGCTTGAAGTGTCGTTAATATTTTTATGTTTGGCAGTGCCGATGGCTTTGTTCGGGCCGGTTGCTGGAATAATTGCAGACCGCTTCAGCCGAAAAACCCTTATGATCGTCTCTGATGTCGTACGTGCAGGGTTGATTTTAATATTGACGATTGCTTCATCGCTTTGGATGGTCTATGCTACACTCCTGACGATTGGAATTTTTTCCGCTGTCTTCATTCCTGCGAAAAACGGTAAGTTGAAAGAAGTGGTGCCGGAAGAGGATATGAAAGGGGCGATGTCGATCACCTCGATGATTGATTCCTCCACAAAAATTCTCGGTCCACTCGTTAGTGGATTGCTTGTCGCACTCTTCGGAGCTAAACAAGTGTTTATCATTGATTCGGCTACATTCATCGTATCTGCAGTCATCCTTTTATTTGTTCCAAACGCTGTTCGTTTGGATACGTCGGAAGAAGAAGTAAAGAAAAGCTCGTTCAAAAAAGAGTTCGCTCTTGGATTTTCTTTCATCAAATCCAATCGTTTTATGATCATAGGGTTGGTTCTCGTTGGGCTGAGCCTGCTGATCCTGCAATCAGCTGATTCTCAGTTAATCGTCTTAATTCGTGAGCTGACGCAAGCGTCACCGGATTTGTTCGGTTATCTCGTAACGGGTTCTGGCCTCGGAATGTTCACAGCAGGATTCATGCTAGCTAAGAAAACGGATTATAAAGCCTATCCGCTCATGCTTCTCGGGGTCTGTGGGATCGGGGCGAGTTTTGGGATAATGGGGATGCTTACGTATTATGATCTCAATTATTCGATCCTATGGGGCCCGGGCCTCGGGTTTACGGCGGGTTTCTCAGCAAGCCTGATTTTTGTCCCATTCCAGGCGACCGTCCAGGTGAACACACCTGTTCATATGACTGGTCGCGTGTTCGGGGTCATCAACAGTGTTATGACGACTGCGACCATTATAGGTCCGCTTGTTGGTGGGTGGATTGCGACCATGATCGGAGTCATACCGACGTTTTCAATCACGGCAAGTCTCCTCGTCTTCGTATCCATTATAGGATTTGTGACGAAGCGAAAAGTAGAGGGAGGGAAGAAATATGTCTCCTCGAGTGAGCAAGGAACACCTGAAGCAACGACGAGCTGATATTATGCAAGCTGCAAGGAGCGTTTTCATTCAGCACGGTTATGAACACACGACGATGAAGCATGTCATGGAAGCTGCCGGTGTCAGCCGCGGCGGTCTCTACCAATATTTTTCAAATAAAGAGGACCTGTTTGAAGCTTTGCTTGAAGAAGGGCTGAAGGACCAAGCGAATCAGACGGAGGTTTCTTTGGAAAAAGTAGATTCCTGCTGGAATTTACTGATGCAGCTTTTGTTTGGGGAAGACGGTAGCCCTGATGCTGAGATGGACCCTCTTGCACCTAGCAAACTCGAGTTTTTCATTACGGGACGGAACGATGAACGAAGACGCGAGTACGGGGAAAAGCGTTACGAGCTGGGGCTTACTATATATGATGAGCTTATCAAGAAAGGTCAGAGATCAGGTGAGTTCAGTAACCGCTATGACAGCGAACTTGTGGCCCGTTCTATCATCACTTTTACTGACGGTCTGGCTCTTGATCATGCCATTTTACCGGAAGAGAAGGTGAAACTGAAGGAACAGTCAGAGATTTTTGTCGAATATTTGAAAATGGCTTTAAACGTAACCTCCTCATGATACGGAGTTACTTCTACTTGTGAAAATGTTTGGTTATTCGAATAGTTGGAAATACAACTATAGGATTTGACAAAAGGAGGAATCACACATGAAATCTCTAGAGAATGCTTTGAAACATAGAGTAGGACTCGGCACAGCGCCCTTAGGAAATATGTTCAGAAATGTTCCTGAAGAAGAAGCCCGCGCAACAATTCAGACCGCCTGGGACCAGGGAGTGCGCTATTTTGATACAGCTCCTTTCTATGGTGCTGGATTAGCCGAGATGCGTGTCGGAGAGGTGTTATCGAATTACAACCGGGATGATTATGTGATCAGTACAAAAGTTGGTCGTTACCTGACGGATGAGACGGAAGAGAACGAAGGGTTATTCGAACATGGCCGAAATAATAAAGTCATTACTGATTATACAGAAGACGCAACGAAGAGATCGATCGAGCAAAGTCTCGAACGGTTAAAAACCGATCGTTTAGATATGGTCTTCGTGCATGACGTGTCTCCAGATTTCCACGGAGATGAGTGGTTGGCCAAATTTGAAGAAGCGAGAACTGGAGCCTTCCGTGTATTGTCACGTCTTCGTGAAGAGGGGGTCATTCGCTCGTGGGGACTTGGAGTTAATACGACAGAACCCATCGAACTTGCGATGGAACTTGAGGATACAACCCCGGACGTTTGCTTGTCCGCAACGCAATATACGCTCCTTCAGCACGACCGAGCACTACAACGCATGATGACGATGGCTGAAGAGAAGGATGTAGACATCGTTGTCGGCAGTCCCTATAACTCCGGCGTTTTACTCGGAGGAGATCACTTTAACTATGAAAAAGCAGGTGCCGATATGATTGGAAGGGTCAATCAGTTAAAAGAGATTGGCGACAAATATGATGTGCCATTGAAAGCTGCTGCTCTTCAATTCTCAGCAGCCCACCCAGCTGTTAAATCAGTTATTCCTGGCTCGACGCGTCCAGACCGGATCAAGGAAGATTTGGAGATGATTCAGCGCGATATTCCAAAAGCATTTTGGGATGAGCTTGTGGAGAGAGGATTTGTATCACCAAAAGCTCCATTGCCAAGTTAATTAGGAAGAAATCAAAGGGAGCCAAGAATGGCTTCCTTTTTTTGATATTTTTTTCAGTACAATTGTCGGAGATCGAGCATCTCCCCAAAGCCGTGCATGTTTCTATAGATCCAGCTCAGTCTCTGCCCCAAAGTCCCTGTGACTAGTTTTGACCTTCTTTTTAGGAGATTATTAATGAAAACAATGCTTACTACTCAGAAGTGAAGTTAAATTTTGGTTTTTAATTAAGAGGAATGTCTGGGTCACCCTTCCAATTTTAAGTAGAAATGGTAGTATAATAGATGCGTATATTAGCTCGAGGAGGGGTAGGATGAAAAAAACATTCGGATTATTACTAACACTAACACTTGTGTTCAGCTTATTTCCGTACCAGGCACTAGCCACGACTGGAAATTCTGTAACACTTGCAGCCAACGAAAATTATCCATGTGCGAAAAGCGGAGCAAAGGTGACATGCAATGAAATCAATGAAATGTTAACTGAAAGTGCTTTAGAGCGCGGGATTCCACCAGAAGTAGCCAAAGCTGTGGCTTTCGCTGAATCCACGTGGCAACATTGGGTGGATGAAGATCAAACCGAACCCAATATCCAAGATGATGGTGGTATTGGCATCATGCAGGTAACCGATAGTGGATATGACGAAAAGAAATTGAAAAACGATATTCAATACAACATTAATGTAGGTCTCGATATCCTGAACGATAAATGGAACCGTGGAGTCCGCGGTGTGAGTCCGACGGTCAATGATAACTCCAAAGACACAATTGAACACTGGTACTTTGCTGTTCTTGCGTATAACAGTTTGAGTGAAGTTAACAGCCCGATTAAGCGCGCGGATGGAAAAGTAAACGAGTCCGCCTATCAGGAGAAAGTGTTCGATATTATTGAGAAGTATAATAATGAATTAGATTTACAGGAGCTTCCTTTAGAAAAAGACGATTTTACATACGACCCAAATGATAATGATACTGCTTTGAACTTCAACAAAATGCATTATCAAGTTCCTGCCCCTTTAACAGAGTCAAGGCAGATGTATAAAGCAGGGGATAAGGCTCTGACGATTAATGAAACGATGCTGAGAGATACGAAGAATGGTCAAGGTGGAGAAAAACTTGATCAGCGGGAAGTCGTAAAAATCAAAGACGCGACTATTCTGTATGATACTTCTGAACAATCTCCGGGACGTCACTGGGTTCGCTACCACGTCCAGCTTGATGACGGCCGAGAGGGGTTTGTTGCTTCTGGTGCGATTGAGCCGGTGACCTCACGTCTAAAAGGGGAAACACGAATTGAAACAGCTATTGATATTTCTGAGAAAGGTTGGCAGAACGGCACGGATACAGTCGTGTTAGCCAAAGCTTTCGATTTTCCAGACGCGCTAGCTGGTGCTCCATTAGCCTACCAATATGACGCACCCATCCTTTTGACGCGTACCGGTTCATTGGATCCTTCTACAAAGGAAGAGATTGAAAGATTACATGCCGATCGTGTCATCATTCTTGGAAGTGACGGGGCGGTAAGCAAGGCTGTAGAAGACGAATTAAAAGCTATGAACCTGGATAGCGTGAAGCGAATTGGTGGAAAAGATCGCTATGAAACGGCTCGAATGATTGCAGAAGAAATTGACTCTGACAAAGGCAAGGTCGTGTTAACTACAGGTCTGAATTACCCGGATGCACTGGCGGTCGCTCCTTATGCTGCTCGTCAGGGACTTCCAATACTACTCACTCGCCCTCAGTCTGCTCCCGCCGCAACGGAAGCTGCTCTTGAAAACCAATCTCACGTGTACGTGATAGGCGGCGATGATGTGGTTAGTGATGGTGTCCTTCAAAACTTCGGTGGTAGCGCAGACCGAATTTCAGGAGCGACACGATTTGAAACAGCCGCTGACATCATTAACACTTTTGATCTTGGTGATCAGCAGGCACTTGTTGCAACAGGCTACAACTATGCCGATGCTTTAACTGGGTCGGTACTTGCAGCGAAGAAAAATGCCCCACTGTTGTTAGTCAGAGAAGAGAATGTACCCAATGCGATGGAAAAAACAATAAACAAAAGAAAAATTCACAACTACATTCTCCTAGGGGGATCTGATGTTGTTGACGTGGCCGATCCATTGGCGAAATTAGCTCTTAACATCAAAAAATAATGAAAAGAACCGGGGGCGCTACCCCCGGTTCTTTTTATTGACAATCAGCTGTGATAAAGACTATGGAAGGGATGTTATTTTTTTCTAAAAATCTAGTAAACAATGCTCGAATCTAGTCATTCCATGTTAAGATTGGTCAAGGTACATAAAGGACGCAGGGACAGACGCAGGTCCCGCAGTATGTTAAGGGAGTGTGTACAATTGAACGATTTACGAGCACCTGAAAAAAGATTTCGACCGGAAATCGAAGGAGTAAGGGCAATTGCTGCACTGTTGGTGGCGGTTTATCATATTTGGTTAGGGTCGGTATCAGGCGGTGTAGATGTCTTTTTCATTGTGTCCGGTTATTTGATTACGACTTCTTTACTTTCAAGAATGGTAAGAGAAGGTCGTATTCATATAGGGGAATACATATTAGGACTTGGAAGAAGACTTTTTCCTGTAGCCTTTACAGTTATTTTGTTCGTTTTGGTCGGGTCCATTTGGGTCATGCCCAAAGCCCAATGGAAACAGATTATCGCAGAAGGTTTTTCATCTGCTCTCTATTTTCAAAACTGGCAGCTGGCATTCAGCTCTGTCGATTATTTAGCGCAAAATAACCAGGCGAGTCCTTTTCAACATTTTTGGGCGTTGTCAATCCAAGGTCAGTTCTACGTCACTTGGCCACTGGTCATTATGCTGGCCTATTTCTTAGCTCGAAAACTTTTGAGAACCCCTGTCCGGAAGACGCTACTCGGCGTACTCACGGCCATGTTTGTCCTGTCGTTTTCTTATTCAATCTATAAAACAGCTGTAAATCAGCCCTGGGCGTATTTTGATACGTTTGCTAGAGTTTGGGAGTTCAGTCTTGGTGGAATATTAGCCCTTATGATTCCTTACCTTTCCTGTAAAAAATCTGTCTCGATTGTAATGGGCTGGCTGGGACTTGCAATCATCGTGTTCACCGGTATGGTTTTACCAGTATCTAGTGTCTTTCCTGGCTATGTAGCGCTTTTGCCAACGACTGGTGTCATTCTGATTATCATCTCAGCTGAAAACAGTGGACGATGGGGTGTGGATCGGTTACTTGGTTCAAAGCTGCTACTTAAATTCGGTGGTATATCCTATGGATTTTATTTGTGGCACTGGCCACTGCTTATTTTCTACTATACTTACTTTGATACCGACACGATTTCGACGCTAGCGGGACTAGGCATAATTCTAATTACATGCGTGCTCGCCTACGTATCCGTTCATTTCATTGAGACTCCCGTGCGGAGTTTAAGTGTAAAAACAAGTAAGAAACGGATTGTGACGGCTTTGACAGTTTTTGTTATACCGGTTCTTGCTGTCAATCTATCTTGGGAAGTTTACAGCAATCAAGTGCAAAGTAAAACGTATGAGGTAGAAGATTACCCAGGAGCACGTGCCATATCTGATCACGTACAACCGGCGTCTGAAAAGGAACCCTACCCTTCGACGATTCAAGTGCAGGAAGAGTTGCCGGCCTTTTATGACACGCGCGATTGCTTCACCTACACAAGTGAATCAGGCATGAAAACATGCTCGCGCGGAGACACGGAAGACCCGGACTATACGATCGCACTTGTCGGAGGATCCCATTCTGGACACTGGTTCCCGGCATTAGATGAAATATCGGATGAATTGAATTTACAGATCAATGTTTACAACAAAGATGCTTGCCGCTTTTCTGCGGACGATTTTGATGGTCTATTAAATGAAACGTGTATGGAATGGAATGAAGATGTCTTAAACGACTTGTTGGCGAATCCTCCTGATGTTGTATTCACCACATCGACAGTCAATAGTGAACCTCATGTTCCAGAAGGATACATTAAACAGTGGGAAAAACTTGAGGGTGTAACTGAAATCCTCGCTGTTCGTGATAATCCGCGTATGGAAGAAGACGCACCGCTTTGTGTGGATGAAAAAGATGATATCGAAGACTGTGCCGTCCCACGAGATAAGGCGTTGTCAGAAGAGGTCCCATGGGAAAACACAGATGGAATTCCGGATCATGTAACGTTTGCCGATCTATCGGATTACTTTTGCGATGAAGATCTATGTGAACCAGTCATCGGCAATGTGATTGTCTATCGTGATCAACACCACTTGAGTACGGCCTATTCAAGAACACTAGCTCCCGCTGTCGAGGAGCATTTAATAAAGGTGTTAAAAAAAGTGGACCAAAAAGCATAAAACAGCAAAAAGGCGGGTGGATTTTCCACCTGCCTTTTTATATTTTCAAGGGATAAAACAAGAGAGGAATGAATGGTATTTAAGGTTGAAGCGGAAAGATCAGTCTATGGTTTAATACATTCACTGGTGGATTCACCTATGAAAAATCGTTGGTCATTCGCTACAAATTAAAAAATCCCCTCCTCTAAAAGAGAAGGGGAACAGCTTACTTTAAGCTTTCAAAATAGGCGTCAGACCATTGAAGAAGCTTCAGAGTATCTTTACGTTGAGCTTCAAAGTGCGAAGAGGGATTCTCAAATTCATCCTCTATCCTTTGATTTGTATTTAAATCGAGAATACGTTCATCAAAGCGGCTGTTCTTAGCTATAAAGAAAGTATCTTTATTAAAGAACGAGCTTGTGGGTACGTAATAACGCATCCCCAAGAGGTTATCGGAATAATGCGAAAGGTTATGGCCGAAGTATATGGTATTCGGTTCAACACCCAACAGATTCAGGAGTGTCGGCATCATATCAATTTGTCCTCCAAGATGATCTACGACTCCTGAAACCTCATCCTCTCCGGGTACACTCACAATAAACGGAATATTAAAACGGTTCAATAACGAATAGCGTTCACCAACAAAGTCTTTTAGCAAATCTTGGTCTTCACTTTTCAGTAACTTCCCGTGTAAGCCAGAGTGATCTCCGTAAAGGGCAATGACAGATTCTTCCCATAGCCCTGAATCTTTGAGATCTTGAAAGAAATCACCAAGGACTTGATCCGCGTAATGGACCGATTGCATATAGTTCCCTGTCAATGTCCCTTCATAAGCGGCAGGGAGATCAAGTCCCTCTTTATCTTCTGGCATTTCAAATGGAGTATGGCTCGTTAAGCTCAGTACATGAGCGTAGAAATTTTCATGATTGGAATAAATCTCTTTTAAAGCATCCATGGATCTTTCATAAAACAAACCATCCGACGGTCCAAAGCCAATCGTGTCTTTTTCTCCATAAAACTCTTTTGCGTAATAGTCATCAAATCCAAGGGCAGGATATAACTCGTCCCGGTTCCAGTAAGTCACATCGTCGGCATGCATCGTTACGGAGTGATACCCTCGATTACCGAGCATACGTGGAAGGGACGGAAGCTGCATGTTGCCAACCTGCTCTGTAGTCGCTTGATTTCCAAGCGGATAAAGGGACGTGTTCATCAAGAACTCCGCATCTGAAGTGTTTCCTGAACCGATTTGTTGATAGACATCGGAAAAATATAGACTATCATCAAGCCACTGATTAATGGTTGGAGTAATTTCCTGACCATTAATAGATTTACCGATGACGAAATCTTGCAGGGATTCAATTTGAATCACAATCAGATTGCGGTCTTTGGCGATACCAAAATTATCGTGTTCGTTCATCGGCACGTAATCATTACCTTTAAGCTCTTGGATTCGTTCGAGCGTTACATTTTGTTCTTCACCAGTAAAAGCAAATGCCGTCTCGCTGTTTGAATTTTCACGGTAATATTGAATGAATTGCGTTTGGAAAAATCCATTTTCCTTTGCGAATAAAGCATGATCCAACACCACTTCATCCTTGTTCACTTGGAAATTGAAAATAGACACGATCGTACTTACTACGAGTACACCGGTCATAACAAGATTGGAGGTCTTACTAGAAGGATAAGACCATTTTTTCGCGAAAATCCAAAGGGCAGCAAGAATAAGGAAGTCTGCAAAGAATATAAGGTCAGCTTTGTTAAAGAGCATCCACATACTCTCATTTACACTTCCTACCTGGTTCAATTGAGATAGATCATAATAGGTAGGAATGGTACTGAAATACCTTTCATAAATAAGCATGCCTATAAATAATGCGGATAAAAGTAAATCAAGAATTATGTATACGACAAGCTTCCCACGTTTGAGAATTAATTCGACGATAGACATAATGATAAGGACTAGACTCATTTCAAACCAGAAGCTTGCCAAAGGATTGAAGTCGTAGAGAAGCCAGTACCTTAAAAGGATAAACTTTAATGTTAGGACAACAGTAAAAAAGAAGAAGGAACTCTTCATTAATCTTTTTAATGATTCTTTCATATTCATACACCTCAATAATAGTTTATCGAAGTGTTAAGTTTTTGTAAATATATTGTAAATTTTCAGCTTGAAGGGAGTAGGTAGGGGAGGATTATTATTTAGTAAAAAGAACGAGGGATAGGAGAAATCCTATCCCTCGTCTATTTTGCATTAGTTACGGATCAAGTAGTCAAAAGCACCAAGCGCGGCGTTTGCACCATCACCCATAGAAATGATGATCTGATTGTGCGGGCAGTCGGTGACGTCACCAGCAGCAAACAATCCTGGAACGTTCGTTGCCCCATTTTTGTTTGTGATGATTTCTCCGATGCGGTTCATTTCAACGGATTCGTCTACCCATTCCGTGTTTGGTACAAGTCCGATTTGGACGAAGACACCATCAAGGTCGATGTGTTGCTCTTCACCAGATTCACGGTCAATGTATGTGATTCCATTCACATTATCATCACCCGTAATTTCTTTTGTTTGAGCATTTGTTTTCACTTCGGCATTCGGAAGACTCTTCAAGCGGTCTTGGAGGACTTCGTCTGCTTTTAGTGTGTCTGCGAATTCAAGTACGGTAACGTTTTGGACGATACCAGCAAGATCAATCGCTGCCTCGACACCAGAGTTTCCGCCTCCGATGACGGCAACGTCTTTGCCTTCAAACAATGGTCCATCACAGTGTGGGCAATAGGCTACGCCTTTGTTCTTATACTCTTCCTCGCCAGGTACGCCAAGTTGACGCCAGCGTGCCCCGGTGGAGATAATGACAGTCTTACTCTTCAGAACACCGCCATTTTCGAGTTCAAGTTCAAATAAGTTGTCGTCGTTCTTTTGCAAGTTTTTCGCACGTTGTAGATTCATGATATCGATCTCATAATCTTTGACGTGTTCCTCCAGACTTGCGGCAAACTTCGGTCCTTCTGTGCTCTTCACACTAATGAAGTTTTCGATGGTCATCGTATCAAGGACTTGTCCTCCAAATCGTTCGGCAACGATTCCGGTACGGATGCCTTTACGTGCAGAGTAAATGGCTGCACTTGCGCCTGCAGGGCCACCACCAATGACGAGAACCTCATAAGGCTCACGGTTGGTAAACTCCTCCGGGGAGGGTCCTTCACTAATTTTCGCAACGATTTCTTCAAGTGTTGTACGTCCACCACTGAAGAATTCACCGTTAAGGAATACAGAAGGAACGGCCATGACGTTTTTCTCTTCTGCTTCTTCTTTGAACGCTGCACCATCAATCATCGTGTGCGTAATGTTCGGGTTCAGCACGCTCATGATATTCAGGGCCTGGACAACATCCGGGCAGTTGTGACAGCTCAAGCTGACAAACGTCTCAAAATGGAACTCACCGGAAATGTTTTTGATTTGATCGATCATTGTATCATCGATTTTCGGAGCTCTACCGCTCACTTGCAGTAAAGCAAGAACCAAGGACGTGAATTCATGACCAAGCGGAACACCGGCAAAGGTTACGCCAGTTTCTTCTTGCGGGCGGTTTACGCTGAAACTTGGAGTGCGCTTCAATTCAGAGTTTTGTTCTGTGATTTTCGGTGACATGGATGCAAGCTCATCCGTGAGAGCCAGCATATCACGGGAGACTTTGTCGTCTCCCGCGCTGACTTTCAGTTCGATGTCACCTTCTAAAAGCTTTAGATACTCTTCTAATTGTGCTTTTATTTGTGCATCGAGAACCATCTATCATTCCACTCCTTAAATTTTGCCGACTAGGTCAAGGCTTGGTGTTAGTGTATCTTCGCCTTCTTCCCATTTTGCTGGGCAAACTTCACCAGGGTTATTGCGTACATATTGAGCTGCTTTGATTTTACCGATAAGGCTGTCTGCATCGCGGCCGATTCCGCCTGCATTGATTTCTACAGTTTGAATGACGCCATCTGGATCGATAATGAATGTACCGCGTTCAGCTAGGCCATCTTCTTCGTTTAGTACGTCGAACTGACGGGAGATCTGCTGAGAAGGGTCACCGATCATTGCATAAGTGATTTTGTTGATTTTTTCAGAAGCATCGTGCCAGCCTTTGTGTACGAAGTGAGTATCTGTGGAAACAGAGTATACTTCTGCACCTAGTTCTTTAAGGGCATCGTAGTTGTTTTGTAGATCTTCAAGTTCTGTCGGGCAAACGAAAGAGAAGTCTGCTGGATAGAAGCAAACAACGCTCCACTGACCTTTGAAGTTTTCTTGTGAAACATCGATGAAATCACCGTTTTTGAATGCTTTTGCCTGGAATGGTTGTACTTCTTTACCGATTAGAGCCATAGTAGAATTCCTCCTGTAAAGTATGTTTGATTAGCTGCTGGGATGATGCAGCTTTTTATAATAATTCTAATTCAGTAACTATTATTATATAAAACCGACTATTTGTCAACAAAGACAAAAATCTGTCGAAATTTTATCCTCAGCTACCTGAATGAGAATGATTATACAAAAATTTCTCACGGTTTCTAGTGTAACAAGAAATAGGGAAAGGGTTTAGTAATTAGCCTTCCCGATTTCCTTTTATTATAGAATCATATTGAGGAAATAATTTCATGTTAAAACCTGCTTTCTTTTGTTTGGATTTTGTAAAGGTAAAACAAGAAAAAACTATTGGATTTGTGCAGCTTTCTATTCCCGGAAATGAGTAAATATATGCTTCTTCTTCCCATGTTCCATTGTGAACCCCCGTTCCAAGTTCTCTTTATGACCTCTATTTTTGGCAATCGCCCATTCGATTGTCATAGAAGCCTTGCTTCGTGGTAATATTGAAGAAGTAACCATTCGAGCGGAGGAGCTTACTATGCGCATTTTCAAAATCCTGAACAACAATGCAGTCGTTGTTTACGATGGTCCCCAGGAAAAGATCGTTATGGGAAAAGGCATCGCTTTTCAAAAGAAGCGGAACGACATTGTACCTAAACATAAAATTGAGAAGATCTTCCTCTTACGTGATCAATCCTCAGAAAAATTTCAACAGCTATTATCAACGTTGCCGGAAAAGCATATCGAAGTGGCCGAACGAATTATCAGTCATGCAGAAGGGCATTTGGAAGCGCCATTGAACGACCATATCCATATCGCCCTCACCGACCACTTATCGTTTGCTTTGGAACGGCTGGAGCAAGGGTTTCCAATCCAAAATAAACTGACAAATGAAATTAAGTTCTTATATAAGAAGGAATTCGAAGTCGGGATGTGGGCGAAAGAAGTGATCAAACGCGAACTGGGTGTCGAAGTTCCCATGGACGAGATTGCTCACATCGCGCTTCACGTTCATACCGCTAAAATGGACTCGCCTTCAATGAGTGAATCGTTACAGACGGCGACCATTTTGCGTGATTTCGTTGAGCAAGTTGAAGAGATTGCCGGCATTACTATTGAAGAGACGAGCATTAATTACCAACGTTTAATTACTCATCTCCGTTTTGCGTTGAATCGTGTGGAAGAGGGCAGCAACTTCGAACCGATTGATGAAGATATGCTTGAGTTGATCCAAACAAAATATAAGGAAGCTTATGTGACATCGGAGAAAGTGGCAGGCTACTTGAAGGAAGAATACGGCGTTCATTTTCCAGATTCTGAAATCGCCTACATCGCTTTGCATATCCAGCGGCTGTTAAACGTAAATTAATTTTATTAAGGGATTGACGACAGCGTTTTCATTGGTTAGAATAAGATTGTTCAAAGTTGAATAATGCAGGATTGTTACTGGTAAAGCAGGCAAGACCTAAAATGTGTAGAGTTGGTTAGGTGACTCGTGTATGCGAATGACCTACCCATACTGTGCGCGTTTTAGGTCTTTTTTATTTTCAAATAAACAAGGAGGAAAACATCATGAATCATAAAGAAGTAGCTGAACAATTGGTTTCTTTGCTTGGCGGCAAGGATAATGTTGTCAGTGCCACTCACTGTGCCACACGTTTACGTCTCGTCATTGATGATGAGAGTCAAATTGATAAAGCAGCCATTGAAGAACTTGATGGAGTCAAAGGGGCGTTCTCCAGTTCCGGTCAGTTCCAAATCATCTTCGGGACAGGGACGGTCAACAAAGTATTTACCCACTTTGGACCAATGGTGGGAGCATCTGTGGAAGAAGAGGAAAATGACAAATCCGTTTCCCACAAGGATGCAGCCAAAAGTAAAATGAACCCACTGGCTCGCTTTGCCCGTACGCTATCAAATATTTTCGTTCCAATTATTCCGGCGATCGTTGCTGCAGGTATGCTGATGGGGCTTCTCGGCCTGATGAACACGTACAACTGGGTCGACCCTGAAAGTGGAGTGTTCGTCATGCTAGATATGTTCTCGTCCGCTTCCTTCATCATTCTGCCGATATTAATCGGTTTTAGTGCAGCGAAGGAATTCGGAGGGAATACGTATTTAGGTGCCGTGATCGGTGGAATTATGACCCACCCGAATTTATTGAATCCGTGGGGCCTTGCTGATGCCCAACCGGAATCGCTTGATTTTCTAGGCTTCGGTGTTGAAATGCTTGGTTATCAGGGAACAGTTATTCCTGTTCTATTGACGGTTTATGTGATGGCTAAGATGGAACAAGGCTTCCGTAAGATTGTGCCAAATGCGATTGATCTTTTACTGACGCCTTTCTTGACCGTTATTTTCACAGGATTTGTTGCCCTGCTAGTCGTTGGACCACTTGGACGTACGCTCGGTAATGGACTGACTTCTGTGCTTGGCGTTGTTTATGAAACTGCCGGTCCGATTGCCGGGTTCATCTTCGGTGGTTTGTACTCCACAATCGTACTGACAGGGGTGCACCACAGTTTCCACGCGATTGAAGCAGAACTGTTGAATGTTGGTGGGAACTACTTGCTTCCGATTTGGGCTATGGCGAACGTGGCTCAAGGGGGAGCAACAATTGCGGTCTTCTTCAAGACAAAGAGTAAGAAAACGAAAGAAATCGCTCTTCCAGCAGGAATCTCTGCTTTCCTTGGGATTACAGAACCTGCGATTTTCGGTGTGAACTTGAAATACCGTCGTCCGTTCATTGGAGCGGCGATCGGTGGTGCCTTAGGTGGCGCTTATGTGGTGTTCACAAAAGTGATGGCGAATGGAATCGGTCTGACCGGTTTGCCTATGTTCGCGATTGCTCAAGATCCGATCAACTACGGAATTGGCTGCTTGATCGCCATCGGTGGTTCGATCATTGCAACACTTCTGCTTGGTTGGAACGAAGATACGAAATAATAATGACGAATCCTTACCAGTCGTTGAACTGGTAGGGATTTGTTTTGTATAGATGAATGGAAGATAATAAAGGGAAGAACGACTTTAGGAGGAGGATGAACGATGAAAAAAGGTGTCATTTCACTCGGGGAAGCACTGATTGATTTTATCCCGTTAGACGCAGAAAATACGAACTATCAAAAAAGTCCAGGTGGGGCGCCGGCGAACGTTTCCGTCGGTGTAGCAAGGCTTGGGGCGACATCTACCTTCTTAGGAAAAGTCGGTGATGACGTTCTCGGTCGTTTTATGAAAAAGACACTCACGGATTACGGTGTACAGACCCACAGTATGTTTCTGACTCCAGACGTAAGAACAGGCGTTGTTTTTGTCACAAATGCCGAAGACGGGGAACGCAGCTTTGATTTTTACATCAATCCAAGTGCGGATCAGTTCCTTGAAGCAAGGGAAATCGATGTGTCAGATTTCGATACCCATAAAGTGCTCCACTTCGGGTCGATATCGATGATCGGGGAGACGGTGAAAGAGGCGACGCGACATGCAGTAGCTTTGGCTAAAGAAAAAGGGATGATCGTCTCGTATGATCCGAATTTACGACTGCCGCTCTGGGACTCAGAGGAACAGGCAAGGGAAACGATTGTATCCATGCTGTCTGAAGCAGACCTTTTGAAAATATCAGAGGAAGAGTTGGAGTTCATCACTGGTGAAACAGACATCGAGCGTGGGCTTGAGAAGCTTGAGGCTTACGACATACCTTTGACACTGATTACGATGGGCGCAGAAGGTAATTATGTATGCACATCTGAGGGTATAGAGCATGTGCCTGCAATGAAAGTGAAAGCGGTAGACACGACTGGTGCTGGCGATGCGTTTGTTTCGGGCATGTTGTACTCCTTGAATGAATACGAAGGGGATGTGACGGCCATCAAGCTTACGGAAGCGGTGAAGATGGCTAAGTTCGCCAGTGTCTCTGGAGCACTCGCAGCATCAACGAAAGGTGCGATGACAGCCCTTCCGACAAGGGATGAAGTGATCAAGCACCTTGAAGAGGCAGGCGAGTAATCCATGAGTAAAGATCAGGAACTGCGTCAGGCTGCATTTGAAGAAGTGGAAAAGCACCAGGATCTTGTGCACCAGGACCCTTATCGTCTGCACTATCACATCATGCCACCCGTCGGTCTTTTGAATGACCCGAACGGTTGGATTCAGTGGAACGGGACCTACCACTTGTTTTATCAGTGGATGCCGTTTAAAACGGGGCACGGGGCGAAGTTCTGGGGCCATTATTCGTCCGAGGATCTCGTTAACTGGACGCATGAAGACATTGCTCTTACGCCTTCGGAGTGGTTTGAGAAAAACGGCTGTTATTCAGGTTCTGCCATTGAGCATAACGGCGAGCTTTATGCTTTTTACACAGGAAACGTAAAGGATGAGGAAGGTAATCGCGAGTCTTATCAATGTCTTGCTGTATCTCAAGACGGCATTCATTTTGATAAAAAAGGACCGGTTGTACATTTGCCGGAAGGATATACCGCACATTTCCGTGATCCGAAAGTGTGGGAGCAGGATGGCACTTACTTTATGGTTGTCGGTGCTCAGACGGAAGACTTGAAGGGAGCGGTTGCCCTGCTTCGTTCTACGGATTTACATGAGTGGACCCATGTCGGGGTTTTAGCCGGCGGAGGAGAAGGTCAGCTAAGTGAATTTGGCTACATGTTCGAATGCCCGGATTTATTTCATCTGGGTGGTGAAGATGTGCTTGTTTTCTCACCTCAGGGACTTGAATCTGAAGGGATGAAGTATCAAAACGTCTATCAGGCGGGGTATGTTGCCGGAACGTTTGAGGCTCAGAATGGGTCCTATGAGCATGGTGATTTTTATGAGCTGGATCACGGCTTTGATTTTTATGCACCTCAGACGACGGAGGATGGAAATGGCCGACGGATTCTGTTCGGCTGGATGAGCGTGCCTGATCAGGATGAACAGGATCACCCGACTGTGAAGCATCAGTGGCTGCACAACATGACCCTGCCGCGTGAACTGAAGCTAGTAGATGGACGAGTCTATCAAACCCCCGTGGCAGAGCTTGAAGACTTGCGAGAAGATGTTGCGGTGGAACGACGTGTAGAGCTTGATCATGAGACGCTTGAGGTCGACGGCGTCCAAGGGAAGTCGGTCGAACTGAAGCTTGAGGATATCGATATTTCTGGAGGTTGGTTCGCCCTTGAGATCGGCGGAGCGGCTCGCCTCGTTTATTCTAATGAGCAGAGGATCTTCACACTGGAACGTGAAAGCTATGTCGATGGTGTCGTTGAAAAGCGACAGACGGAAGTTGTGAACTTGGAGGATGTGCATATTTTCATGGATACATCCTCTGTAGAAGTGTTCGTGAACGGAGGCGCACAAGTTTTCACTGCCCGCTTCTACCCAGCACCTAATTGCGACAGTATCCAATTTACCGCATCAGACAAAACCACCCTTAACCTCAAAAAATGGGATTTGCGGAAAGTGTTTTAATTACCATTATCTGTATGACCTGGTACGCCAATAAATGGAAAAAGACGGTCCTTTTAAGGGACCGTCTTTTTTTATGGTGCGTAGAGTTTGCCTTTGTCATCGATGTAAACGGATTGGATGATGGTCCGTTCGAGCGGGGTACCTTCGTAAGTGCCTTTCACATCAATGGTCATATTGTAGACACCTTCACCCAGACTTGGGATCTTGAAGTCTTGTCCATTTTTCTTCGCTCTCATTTTCTTCTGTTTTAACTTCCATTTTTTATCATAGTATTCAATGGTCATACGGGTTTGGACGCTCAGCTTTTTGTTCCCTTTGACCTTCATGCGATCCTCTTCAATTTCACTACTCAGCATAGCATCGATAGGGCTTTTGAAGGTCGTAGTCAGGAGGTAGCGTTCTTTTTTATTGGTTTTTGTTTCAATTGTCCATTCCCCTGCCTCCGGTTTCTCAATGGTGATGGCGTGGTGATAGGCCCCACTTAAAAATTCAGTATCGTCAGCTGTCACAAGGAATTCGTCATATGAAACGTTGCTTGGGGATGTTAGAGCTATGGAGGTATCTTTTTGGTCACTGATCCAGTCGAAGGTGACGGCTTCTACCTCTTTTTCAACCGCTACCCTTTTTATATGGTTTCCGACGTATTCTCCACCTGCTACGTAATGACCGGCAGGAGGAGACTCCGCTTCTTCCATCACAGCAGCTGTCTCGAAATTAACGGCTGAAGCAGAATCGAACGTTTCTTCATGTAAGTAATTTCGGAAGAGGTTGAAAGTAGAGGAACCTTCTTTAATCGTCGTGTGGTTCCACCTTACGATTTGAATTTCTGTCGCGTAAGGAAGGCGGGAGCTTTGGACAGTTACGGCTCCATCATTGCTTCCATAGGCCTGTAAATAAAGACCTCCCCAATAGAGGGCATTTCCAAAACTTCCCCATTTCGTTCCCCCAAATGTGTAGAAAGGTGTGTTGTACACATTGGCATGGGTATCAGTCAATGAGCGGTAATACGCCATGTACCCGGTTTGGAGCGAATGGGTGCCATCATTCTTACTTCCAATGATGCCAGCAAGCCATCCCGCCCAGCTGCTGTAGGCAAGGTCTGCGAGCTGTGAGCCATGATGAGGAGAGGATAATGTAATGACACGCTCAATATACGGATCTGCTCCGTAGTGAACGAGGGCGGCCTGGGTATCTACACCACCTTTACTATGGGCCACGACTACAACTTTTTCACCGAAGTAGTCATGGATGTCTTTGACCTTTTCAGCTAATAGGGCTCCGTTATCCCACATACTTTTGCCAGCATTGAGGTCGATAAAAGCTGTTTCGTATCCGTTTTGATTTGCAATTTCGTACATATCATTTTTCTTACACCAGGTATCTGATGAGCTGTTCAATCCGTGAACGAATAGTATAGGATGCGAGTTGTCGGAGATTGTGGATGGGGGTTCTCCTACATGCCATTTGCCGGGATTCCCTGAGGATCCATCCTTGATTCCCCCGGTCAAATAGCCAGGTGGTCTTGAGAAAAAAAAGGATGCAAAAATGCGATAAAACTTCTTAAGATTAAACATTGACTGTCTCCTTTTATATAAGCTTTAAGGATTTGTAAAAGTTGTCCATGGCATGTCTCCTTTTATACCATTCTTTACAGCGTGTTCATTTCCTTCATAAGGTAAGGGGAACTTTTGTTGAAATATGTCTCTTAGACCTTCCGCTTACGGGGGGGCACACATAGGATATACCATGAGCAAATGGGGGAGGAATGAGGATGTCCTACAGAATCACTTCAGGTAATCGTCTTCTTTTCGTCACTGAACCAGGCGGGCAAGTCATCGAGGAAGGACAAACGGTCGATTTGACGGAAGAATATCCGGCGGGCATCGATGTCAGCCCTTTTTACACCATTCGGGTAGCTGGAGGGAACCGTGTAGTCTCAGAAGGAGCCGTCACGTTCAAGTTACTTATGAAAGTCAATCAGGTCAGTTTTTTAACCCTTGACCAGATTACGGTTTATCCGGGGGAAAGGTTCAACCGCACCTATAACGTGCCGGGATTGGGTCTTGGGGTTAAGGCGGAAGCAGAAAATGATGCCGGCGTGGATGCCGTGGATTTAGTTGTGATTGGATTTAAGTTTTAAGATAAATTCAAGGAATATAAGCAAATTAAAAGGACGCCTCCGTTAAAAGACGTCCTTTTTGTCTTATTCTTTTTCAATGGTGTAGGTCCCGCGTGAGGTCTCCAATGTGAAGCGGTCATTCAAGTATTGATATCGGGTCGAATCCTCCAGGGGAATTTCATAGTAAGGTGATGGCAGCGGTTGAGCGCTTTGAGCATCGGTTTGTGTTTGACCTTGGCCATGTAAGTAGAGCGCGTGCATCGGTGTGTAATCGTCGAGTCGGCGCGTGTGAGTTTCATAAGATATATGGTCAAGATTCATACAGATGGTATCTTCATCGCGGAGTTCTTGCTTCTGAATGCGAATGTCTTCTCCTTGCCACTGCTGTAAGCGCTGGTTAAATTCTTCTATGGTTAAATCGTTCATGCTGATCCCTCCTGCGTTTATCTTTTCCACCAGGGTCGTAAACATGCAGGTGTTGCTTTCTATATCATGGTAAAATGATGGAAAAGATGTAAGATCAGGTGTGATACCGATTCATTTGCAGGCATATCCTTGATACACCTCATTGATTAATGAAAAAGAAAGACATCAAATGAATGTAGGGTGCATTGGCAATGGTTAGAATGATTTCGAAGGAGGCGGCCAACCCATGAGAAAGTCTGGACAAGTGTTTATGCTGATCCTTTTGCTCGCTTTTCTGACCGCTTGCGTGCAAGGAGACCTTAAGCTGAAAATTAATAAGGACGGAAGCGGTGAACATACGATCACCGCAGGTGTCGAAGAAGAGGCTCTAAACCGATTTGGAGAACGGGCTGGTGATATGCTCGATTCTGTTTCCGAAGAGCTTGCGTCAAAAGGTTACGAAGTGGAACCCTATGAGGAAAATGGGTTCACCGGTTTTCGGGCGAAAAAGGACTTCGACGACGTACAGGAGATGGAGATCCTGCCGGTGTCCGGCGGAATGACGGACGCAGGTGTTGCGCCTGCAATCGGTGATGTTCCTGTTGAGATGACGACAGAAGGTGGTCTTTTCACAACGACGTACAAAGTGGAAGCGCAGCTCGACCTTTCAAATTCAGGTGTTATCGGAGGGATGCAGTCACTCGTCGCGGAACAGTTGGACCTGACGTTTACACTTGACCTTCCTTTAAAACCGAAATCACATAACGCCGATCGTGTAGATGGGGACGTTTTACAGTGGGATATCCGTGCTGCTGGTGAAACGAATATCATGGTAGAGATGGTTGTACCGAACGTGAAAAATATAGTCCTTGCTGCTGGAGCGGTTATTTTTATTATCCTTTTCCTGTTCATCTTCATAAGAAAGAAGCGAACATAGCAAAAACTCCCGGATTCAACGGGAGTTTTTTTGTGCTTGCTCAAAGTCTCCTTTCCGCTTTTTCATGGAATCATACAAGTCAACGATAGGTAGAGGATAGTCTTCACCTAGGTACATACCATACTGCTCTTGCTCGACCATACCCATCTCTCTTGGCTGGTGGATCCAAGGGGCAGGAAGGTCCCTTAATTCAGGAAGCCAGTATCGCAAATAGGAACCTTCGGGGTCATAGGTATGCGCCTGCTTTTCTACATTGAACGCCCGGAAAGGCACAGCGTCATTCCCAACGCCAGAAATATACTGCCAGTTTCCGTAGTTGCTAGCTACATCGTAATCGACCAACTGTGATTCAAACCAGGCCGCTCCGATGCGCCAATCAAGGCCAAGGTTTTTTGTGAAAAAGCTGGCCACATTCTGTCGAGCACGGTTAGACATGAATCCAGTTTTCTTCAACTCCCTCATGCCGGCATCAACGAGTGGATAACCTGTCGTGCCGTCCATCCAGCGTTGCAGAAGTTCCTGATCGTAAGTCCAAGGGATATAGAGTCCTTTCAGTCCTGAAGCATGAAAAATTCGATCGCCATATTTCTGGTGGACGAGATGAAAATAATCCCGCCACAGCAATTCAAAATAAAGTTTGTACGTGGACTCATTTTTCCCGTATTTCTGCTCATAGATCCCGATCTGCTCAAGGACGACCTTTGGGGATAGACATCCGTTGGCAAGGTAGGGAGAGAATTTAGAGGAGTCATCTTCCTTCAACATGCCATTCCTCGTATCCTTGTACACCTTAAGCCGGTCGGCATCAAAAATATAATGAATTAAACGTTCTTTTGCTTTTGAAGAACCACCAGGATAACGTGGCGGCTGGTCCAAACCATTTAAACCAAGCTCCTTTAAAGTAGGAAGGTCCCCTTCAGGCAGGTCCACAGGCAAGCGAAGGCCACTGACTGATGCCGGAATGGATATTTCTGTAAGACCTGGTACACCACTCTTTTCCAATTTATTGCGGAATTGTGAAAAGGTGTCTGGGAGTTCGGTGATCTTGAACGGCAGGTCTTTAGGTGCGTATAGGTTATGGCCGTGGTCGATGGTGAAGGTCGTATGAGGAAGTTGTTCACGGACCTTTTGCTCGACGAATCGTTCTTCACTGCCGATTTCTTCGTGGAGAAAGACTTCTTGTATATTGAAAACATCGGAAATGGACGTGAACACTTCATCTGGCAGTCCATGCCTGACGAGAAGGGGGACACCTAATCGGTTCAAATTCTTTCGTAAATCTATGACGCTTTCCCGGATGAATTGGGCACGATGTGCTCCGGTCTTCCGAAACCCGTAGGGAGAATTCTGATATTGTGTCTGATCAAATACGTAAACCCCAAGAACCGGTAGTCCGCGAGCAGCTGCACGCAATAGCGGTCGGTGGTCGTGTACGCGTAAATCGTTTCTGAACCATACAATGACACAGGAATCCATACGATCACCTCTTTCTTAGGCTAGTGTACCCTCTCTTTCATAGGACGATAAAATCTCAATGGGTCAGGGATTCACTTGAACAGTTTGTAAAGAATTAAGTTATCGCTTTCCTTTATTCGACAAGAACAGGTATAGTAAATATAGATACGAGCAACGGTAGACAAAAACTTCATAGAATCCTGCCATAATCAGGTGTCTACATGTAGAACCCCGCAGCAAAATATTCATGGAGGGTGGACAATGTTCAAGTGGTTTAAGAAAAAGAAGAAGGGGTCGATGACCATCATCGTCACAGTATTGTCGCTTGCCATCATTGGAGCTTGTACTGTTGGACCTGAAAAAACGGAAGCGAAGGATGGGCTCAGTCAGACGGAGGATTTGAAGTATTCAGTAGAAGCGACAGTACGACTGTACATTCAATATTGTAAAGAGGAAAAAGAGCTGCTTCCGATCTCAGATACCTTGGATAGGATTCATAATTTAAACAAAGTGGAAGCGATGGACCTGTTTTTGGAGAGCTATTATAAAGAAGTGAAACCGAAGGATATCCGTAATGTCGTAGACGGTGTATATGGCATTGACCTTGATGCGGTTTCTGAACTGGGTGCCGGGAAACAGACGAGCACCTATTCAGAAGATGTGCTCAGCCTGGTGAGACAGGCTTATGAAGAAGACATCAGTGACGAAGCCATCACGAAAATGACAAAGGTAGAAGTCATGGACTTGTACTGGGAAGCTCTCGACGGCAAAATGTCTGGTGATGATATACGGAAGATGATCAATGCAATCTTCGGTATCAATTTGGCAGGTATTTCAGGACTTGAAGGCACAGGGGTTGCACTCTTTTCAAAAGAACAATGGATCTCCCATTACGAAGATGATTTGTTCGTTGTCCATACAGGAGCGGATGATGTAGACGTTTGGGTTTATCCATCGGATCACTTCAAAGAGCTGACAGGATTGAAACAGAATCCTCGTGAATTGGAAGTTGCCCTGACCTCGTTGGGATTTGAATATAGTGCAGAAAAAGATGCGCTCTACTATGCAAACCCTACAGGAGAGTCTGTGCCTGACAACTTCAAAGGACAGACACTTGGCACAATTATCGGTGTAATCAAAGCGAATTATGAAGACTTGAAATAAAGAAAAAGCTCTGCGTCAGAAGGCGCAGAGCTTTTCTTGTTAGGGATTTATTTTTTTAGGATATCTACGAAATGAGCAACGATTCTTGCCGTCATTCCCCAGATCACTTTATCTCCGTATATATAAAAGTACTCCTCAAGCTGACGTGTCCGCCAGTTGTACTCTTCCCCTCCTGGAATTAGCTCGTAAGGGAAGTTTGCTTCCGGCTGGGCTTCGAAATGGACGTAGTGGATCCGTGGTCCATTTTCTAGGAAAAAGGAGAGTGGAACCGTAAATACTTCCCGTACTTCATCAGGGTTTCGTATGAGTTCGTCTTCTGTTACATCCAAATATCCGGCAAACGTGTAAACGATCATGCCGAAGGGGGAAATCAAGTAGTCAAGGGGATGCACTTCTTTGAATTGTCCTGGCCTCACACCCAATTCCTCTTCTGTCTCCCGCATAGCGGCTTGTTTCGCCGAAGGGTCCTCAGGGTCAATTTTCCCACCTGGGAAGCAGATCTCGCCCGGCTGCCTTCTGAGTTGGTGCGAACGCACTTCGAAGACGACATGAAGCTCGTCATCCTTTTCGATTAGTGGCAAAAGGACAGCAAACTTTCTGAACTGTTCGTGCCCAAGAACAGAGGGATCGTGTTTTTTCACTGTTTCAAAAATGGTTTTTGCGTCCATAGTCTCACCTCGTCTTTTTACTATACCAGAACATCGTTCGGAATAGAAAAGAGGCACTCGTTAGAGGGCCTCTTTAATAATTTTCTTATAATAGAGAACAGACAACAGTCCGAAAATTGAATAGAAAGCTGTATACAGCGCCATGACGATTAGCATCGGAGTCCATAGTTCCGTTCCGAAGAAGAACCATCCCGATTTGACCGCAAAGTAACTGTGTAAAAGACCGAGCAATAAAGGGATGCCGAAGTTGAACAGCTGTTTCCCTTGGATTCCTTTTAAAAGGTCCCCGCGGGTGAACCCGAGCTTCCTTAAGATCGTGTAGCTGCCTTTTTCATCTTCTCCTTCGTCCATCTGTTTGAAATATAGCACACATCCGGAAGTGATCAGGAATGTGAGGCCGAGAAAGCCGACGATGAACATGATAATCCCCATGTTTTGCTTCTGCGACACGGCGCTGTACCATTGTGAACCGTTGTCTCTCCCTTCATCCAGTCCCATTTCGGCAAATATCTCGTAAGCTTCTTCCTGTTTTGTTGAATCCTCTAGATTTATACCTGTATATAAATTGGATTTTGATTGAATCTCAGAGTTATAGTTTTGGCTTAATTCTTTGAATAACGCATCATCAACGACGCCGATCGGAAGTCCACCCGCGACGTAATAGGAGGAGAGGACATAATCTTCTTCCAGCCCTCGATAGTCCAGTTTGCGCCAGTCTCCCTGCAATAATATTTGTGCTGTCCCTTCATCTTGAAGCGAGATGAAAGACTGCATCAAATCTGTATAGCCCGTGAGTTTCATTTCGCCTTCATCCAGTTCAATATCGTCTGAATGAACCTCACTGATGACGGGAAAAGTCGTCTGTTCTGTGTTGAAGTTCAAATCTTCCAAATTTGCATCGAGGATGTCTTTGACGTTGAATTCTGCTTCATAAACAGGTATGGGGTTTTCTGTATAGGTGATGCCTTTCTCTTCAAGCCGTTTCATAAAGTCATCCGCTTTTTTGGGTGCAACGATGGCAAAGTCATCAGGCACTGTCTTCTCGGCTAATTTTTCTGCAGAAAAGTAGGAAATGTACATGAGCGAAAGCAAGCTGATGGCAAGTGCAGAAACCGTTGTAATGACGGTAAGTAAAAAGGCGTTCGACTTCATACGGAACATGACAGATGATAGGGAAAGCACTTCATTGATGGTAAGGTAGCCGTTTTTATTTTTTCGAATCAAATTGGAAACGAAGCGGACCGACCCTTTATACAAAAAGTACGTTCCGATGATGACTGATCCTAGTATATAGAGCATAGCCAGATAAAAACCTGTGATTGTCGTTATACTTCCTTCAAACAGCTGGGAGGATAAATAATATCCTGAGGCTATCAATCCAATTCCGAGTAGTCCCATCATATGTTCCCAGATCGAGAGCTTCTTTACTTTCCCTTGTGCACTTGAGGTGACATGGAAAAGAGAGAGGATCGACTGTCTGTGAATGAATAGAAAATTCGTTGCCATGATGAGCAGGTAAATCCCGGCAAAAACCATCAGCGTCTGAAAAAAGGCCGGAGTTGAAAAATTAAGCTCAGCGACTTCATCCACCCCAACAAACCCGGAAAAAGCTCATAAGGATCAACTTGGACAGTGCAAAACCGATAAAAATGCCGATCGCAAGGGAACCGAAGTAAATGATTAAGTTTTCGATCCCTAAAATGCGTACAATCCGATTTTTCGTCATGCCGATCAACTGAAACAAACCGATTTCCTTGCTTCGTCTCTTGATGAATAAGGCATTTGCATAGAGCAGAAAAATCCCCACAATTGTAATGAGAAAAATAGATGCAACCTTCACTGTTGCTTCGCCTTTGATCGATCCTTCCTGGCTCATCGACGGGTCATATTGTAAGGTAACGAACGAAAAGTATAAGGCGACACTGAAAATGAGGGCAAATACATAGAGATAGTAGTTTTTCAGGTTCTTTTTCAAGTTGCGGAAGATGAGCTGATTAATGGTCATACTGCACACCGCCAAGCACGCCTTGAGTTTTCATAATATCCTTCAGGAACGTTTGTCTCGTCTGGTCGCCTTTATTGAGCTGTGTGTAAATCCGGCCATCTCTAATGAAAATGACGCGGTTGCTGTAACTGGCGGCGACAGGATCGTGTGTAACCATCGCAATCGTCGCCTCGCGCTTTTTGTTCAAATCACTCAGTTTACCTAAAAGGTCGGAAGCAGATTTGGAATCCAGTGCTCCTGTTGGTTCATCTGCGAAAATGATGCTCGGTTCGTGGATGAAGGCACGTGCTGCTGAGGTGCGCTGTTTCTGTCCGCCTGAGATTTCATTTGGGTATTTATGCTGGACATCCTCAATTCCCAGTTCCTTCGCAACCCGTTCGAATTTCGCTTGTGCTTCTTTTTTGGACACGTTTGAAATGGACAGAGGGAGGAGAATATTCTCTTTGACCGTCAATGTATCTAACAAATTGTACTCCTGAAAAATAAATCCAAGGTGGTGTTTGCGGAACTCGGCAAGTTTTTTATCCTTTTGACTTGTAATCTCTTGATCGTCAATGGTAATTGATCCGTGACTGACACGGTCGATGGAGGACAACACATTGAGGAGCGTCGTTTTTCCCGATCCTGACGCGCCCATAATCGTAACGAACTCCCCGCGCTGAATGGATAGGTCGATGCCCTCCAACACGTGTTGTTTCATAAACTTGTTGCCATAACTTTTATGAAGCTTGCGTGCGACTAGTAAACTCATTTCGTTACCCCCTTCACTGTATGACTTCATTGTAGAACCACTCAACCTCTTTTTCCTTCGATTCATCTAACAAAATCACGAAAGCATGTGACAGTTTTGTCACATGCCCTCAAGTTTCGTAAATTCATTCGGTTCCGGAAACAGGAGGGTGAAGGTTGTTCCTTTTCCTATTTCGGATTGCACCTCAATGTCAATCTTCAGCGCTTTCCGGATTCGGTCCGTTAAGTAAAGGCCCATTCCAGTCGCTGATTGATTCTGATGTTCAGTCGTCGAGGTGAACCCTCTTTCGAAGATGCGTGGAAGATCTCTTGAATCGATGCCGCGCCCTTCATCCTGGATTGTGAGACTTACGCGACCGGCTTCTTCCTTACTTGCAAGCGTGATTTCCGATTTCTCGCTGTACTTAATCGCATTCGTTATCAGCTGCCTGCATATGAACGCCAGCCACTTCGCATCCGTGAGCACCGTTTCAGCTTGAAGATCAATATCAAAGCCAATCTCTTTTTGCATGCACCACGATCGTAATGATTTGATTTCATTGAATAACAATGGCTCCATTTCTACTTCTTCTATGTAAAGGTCATTTTCAATAAAAGGAATACGTTTCTGGTGCAGCTGCTGATCGAGAAGGAGGTGGATACGCATCCATTCAAAGGTCAGCTGTGACTTCAGCTTATAGTCGTCCATTCGGTCGATGATTAACCACATCGCGGTCAAAGGAGTTTTCACCTCGTGAATCCATGATAGAAGCTCATCCTTTTCCTGTTCGAGGAGACTCTGATTTCGGGAAGCCTCCTGTTTCAAACGTTTCATTTGATCGTGCACATTTGTTTCAATCACAGCTTCAAAAGGGCTTCCCGCTTCGGGGAATGTTGTCAGATCAAGGTCATTGTCCCGTTCTTCCAGTTCTGTATAGAAGCGGGTTTCTATTCGGTAGCGGATGAAAAGGAAAAACACGACGAGAATACCTGACAGCATGATGTAGTAGAGCATGGAAGAAAGCGGAACGGTTTGATCAACGAATGCGATAAAAAAGGCAAGGAGCTGGAGGATAACGATCAGCAGGATCCAACTGAACCGTTCGGCAAGAAATTTCCGAATCATGACACATCCCTCGCGACATACCCCTGACCGACCTTCGTTTCTATAGCATCCCCTAGTCCGAGATCAGCGAGCTTTTTACGTAATCGATTAACGTTAACCGTGAGCGTGTTGTCACTGACGAACCGTTCATCGTCCCAAAGACGTTGGATGATTTCCTCCCGGCTGACGATTTTGCTTTTCTTCGCAATCAGCTGTTTTAGGATGAGCATTTCATTTTTCGTAAGATCGACGGTTCCATCATCATTCGAAACCCGGTTCCGCTCATAGTCGATGGTCGCACCAAGCCATGTTTTTAATTCATTTTGGTCATGATTGTAATTGTACACACGACGAAGGATAGCCTGAATTTTGGCGATCAGTACATCAAAGTGGAACGGTTTTTGTACGAAATCGTCCGCCCCGAGGTTCATTGACATCACCATGTCTGTCGGGTGGTCCCTCGAGGACAGGAAGATGATTGGAACATTGGAATGTTCGCGAATCATCCGGCACCAGTGGAAGCCGTCAAACTTCGGAAGTTGAATGTCGATGATAACGAGGTGCGGTTCCACTTCTGTAAACACATCCATCACCCGGTTGAACTCCTCAATTCCAGCAACGTCGTAAGACCACTGTGATAGACGTTCTTTCATCTCTTGAAAAAGTGTGTGATCATCTTCAATTAAGAGCAGTTTGAACAAAAGGGACGCCTCCTTTCCGCATTTTACCTTTTTTTAGTATAGCAAAAGAGAAGGAGGATACGCATTTTATTACAAAAAAGCGGTAGTGTAGTAAAAATATTTCGATCATTCCGTCAAATCCTCTTTAAAAAAGATGGGGATGGGCGTACAATGGATACTACTATTCAAAAACCACTAAAATTCAAACCATAAAAAAGGAGTCATGAAAATGTCATTGAACATCGTTGAATCCCCCCATAAAAAAGCCAAACCAGAAAGTGAAAAGATTCCTTTTGGACGTACCTTCACTGACCACATGTTTGTGATGGACTATGAGGTGAGTAAAGGCTGGCATGAGCCGAGGATTGTCCCTTATGAGCCGCTGACCCTCGATCCAGCCGCCATGATCTTTCATTACGGACAAACCGTTTTTGAAGGGTTGAAAGCCTACCGCACGGATGATGACCGGGTGCTTCTTTTCCGCCCAGAGAAAAACTTCGAGCGATTGAACTTGTCGAGTGACCGCTTGAGCATACCACAGGTCGATGAGCAGGAAGTACTCGGTTATTTGAAAGAATTGGTCCAATTAGAAAAGGACTGGGTTCCAGCCTTTGAAGGAACGTCGCTATACATACGCCCATTCATTATTGCGACCGAACCGAGCCTTGCAGTGGCTCCTTCCCAATCGTATAAGCTGATGATCATTTTATCTCCGGTCGGACCGTATTTCTCAGGTGGGATCAAGCCGGTAACCATTAACGTAGAAGACAAATTCACGCGTGCGGTTAAAGGCGGAACAGGCATGGCAAAAACCGCCGGCAACTATTCTTCCGGCTACCAGGCTCAAGCAAAAGCCGTAAAAGAAGGAAACAACGATGTCCTTTGGCTCGATGGTGTAGAAAAACGCTATATTGAAGAAGTCGGCAGCATGAATATCTTTTTCAAAATCGATGGAGAAATTGTGACGCCAGCCCTTAGCGGAAGTATTTTGCAAGGAATCACACGTACATCTATCCTGGAGCTTTTACGGAAGTGGGAAGTACCTGTGACAGAACGCCGGATTTCGATTGAGGAACTGCACCAGGCCTATGAAGACGGCAAACTAGAAGAAGCCTTCGGAACAGGTACAGCCGCTGTCATTTCTCCTGTTGGTGAACTGAACTGGCTTGGCAAGAAGATGGTCATCAACAATCACGAAATCGGTGCACTGTCTAAGGAGCTGTATGATACGATTACAGGCATTCAGCGGGGAAGAAAAGAAGATCGGTATAATTGGACAGTCGAAGTATAAAGACAAGCCTCAGGAGTTGATACCTGAGGCTTTTTTCATTTTCGTTTTGAATCAAAAGATGGATCAGACTAAAACACGATGAGGAAGTTTTCCTTTTTTACTCAAACTGCATGTACGCCCTCCATAACCTGTTTGTCCTAAAGGGGTTTAAATCAGGGAAATAGAATAAAAATAAAACACCCGTATCTTTTTCAAGGATTTTTCCGTTATAGCTGTGAGAGGTCGAAAGGAGTGTGAATGGTGGAACGGCGTACAAGTGCTTTCAATGGGAAGCTGGGGCTTGTGGAAATGGAAAAGGATTATGACAAATTGTTACGCTATTGTCTATTCTTAACTCGAGATGGATGGGATGGGAAAGATCTTGCCCAGGAGGCCGTTTCGAGGGCTCTTAAACACTATGATCCTGAGAAGGTCCGACCAGCTCTTCTTAAGAAAATCGCCTACCATGTTTGGGTGGACCAAAAGCGTATGGATAAAGAGGAAACCTTGATGAAAGTGGTATCGGAAGACATTGTAAACAAAGAAGAGGCTGTGGATGATACATTGGTTCAACTTCTGCTAGAAAATTTGACGGTGAAGCAGATGCTCACATTCGTATTGAAGGAAGCTTTTCAATATAAAATTGGAGAAATTGCAGAGCTGCTTCAAATGAAAGAAACAGGGGTCAAGGCGTTATTGAAGCGATCGCGGGATAATCTGCATAGATGTCGGGAATCGGGAAGGCTTCAGGTCATACGAACCCGATCAGAAGACGACCTTCTCTACCAAACGTTAATCAGAACGCTGACCATACAAGATCCAACGGTCCTAATTGAAAAAATTCCGCTTCTCCTCAAACCTGCTTCCAGAAGTCAGTATCCAGATTCACCTTTGAACGTCCTCTCTTTAGCAGTGTAAAGGAGGGAAATTTAATGAATACCATTCCGTATGTCATTGAACAGACGAGCAGAGGGGAGAGGTCCTATGACATCTACTCTCGACTTTTGAAGGACCGGATCGTGATGGTGAGTGAAGAAATCAACGATCATATGGCTAACAGCATTGTCGCCCAGCTCTTATACCTCGCAGCCGATGATCCCGATAAGGATATCTCCGTATATATCAACAGTCCAGGTGGATCGACAACTGCAGGGTTTTCGATTCTGGATACGATGCAGTACATTCAGCCTGAGGTACGAACGATCTGTACGGGGATGGCAGCATCTTTTGGAGCGATGCTTCTACTGGCGGGGACAAAAGGGAAGCGATTCGCCTTACCTAATAGTGAAATCATGATTCATCAGCCGCTTGGTGGCGCACGGGGTCAGGCGGCTGACATTGAAATATCGGCGAAACGCATCATTAAGTTAAGGCAGCACATCAATGAAATCATCGCAGAAAGAACTGGGCAGCCTGTCGAAAAGGTGGCCGAAGATACGGACCGTGATTATTTCATGAGTGCAGACGAGGCGAAAGAATATGGAATCATCGATGAGATTGTTCACAAAAAATGAAAAACCGCCCGGATTGGGCGGTTTTTCTTATGAAGCGGTAACGGCTTCTTTTGGCTGCACTTTTACAAGTTCGCTGAGCACATGCTTTTCTTCCTCTTCTGAGAGCGGCAGAAGGGGAAGACGGACTCCGCCAACCTCCACGCCTCTCGCACGAAGCGCCGCTTTCACAGGGGAAGGGCTTGGGGCAGAGAAGATGGCATGCATGACCGGAACAAGCTTTTGGTGAAGACGGGCGGCAAAAGCAAAATCGCCTTCGCGGAAGCTTTGAATCATCTGCTGCATTTCATTTCCGATGACATGAGAAGATACAGAGACGATTCCTGTACCTCCGATCGATACGAATGGAAGCGTATTGGAATCTTCACCACTATACACAGAAAAATCTGCGGACGTTTCACGAATGATTTCCGTCGCTGCATCAAGGTCTCCACTTGCCTCCTTGATGGAAACGATATTTTTAATTTGTGATAAGCGAATGACAGTCGCAGGCTCCATATTGACGACACTTCTGCCTGGAATGTTATAAAGCATCACAGGAAGTGAAGTGGATTTGGCAATCGTAGTGAAGTGCTGATAAAGACCTTCTTGTGTTGGCTTGTTGTAATAAGGGGTCACGAGCATGACGGCGTCAACTCCCGCCTCCTCAGCCTTTTCAGTCAATTGAATGGACGCTCTTGTGTTATTGGATCCGGTACCTGCAATGACAGGCACTCTTCTGTCAACGACTTCGACAACGAATTTAAAGAGGCTCACTTTTTCCTCTGTCGTCAATGTCGGTGATTCACCTGTTGTTCCTGCAATAACAAGGGCATCCGAACCGTTGGCAATCAAATGGTTGACTAACGTTCGCGTTGCTTCAAAATCGATGTTTTCTTCCCTGTCAAATGGGGTCACCATCGCTGTTAATACTTGGCCGAAATTCATAACCTCACACACCTTTGTTTAGAATTTTGTATACGTTCGAGGTTGTGAGGGCCCTACGGCAGTAAAAATAAAAACGGCAACAACGAGGGCGTCGCTGCTGCCGTAGAAACTTTTAGCCGTTCCTGCGTAAGATAGCCCTCCATATAGTTTCCTATATGACAGTCCTGTACTTGTTCAGCAGCAGAACCAGCAGCAGGGAGATGAGATCCCTTTCGCTTCGGCAATTTCCCCTTTCCACCTTCATCTCAGGAGCTCATTCTCCTCCGAAACGTGTACTCATGTCATTGCACCTCTATCCTTACTTCAAAATCAATTGAAATAAGAAAATATTTAGTTAGTGAAAGGGTATCAAAAAAATCTAAATCTTACAAGTAGAATGACAAGGGAACAAACGATTCGACAAAATTTCTTTGGTTCTTATCTTAAGCAATCTGGCAGGATTGTGGAAGACTTAGTTTCGAGACTTTTCGGGGATCGTTGCTGATTTGAGAGTAAGGGGTGGTTGGGAAGCCACTCGCTTTCCTGCGGGAAAAAAGTGCAGGGTGAGACCCCACAGGACGTAGTCCGAGGAGGCTCACTGCGCTCCCGCGGAAAGCGATTTATTCCCCGCAGCCCCTAGAACCTCACACAAACATTTTGAAGCTGGGTCTTCCGCAATCGGGAGCTTTTATGGAGGAGGTTTAAGAAATCAGTCTCGGGGCGGATGGGGAATCATTCTCTGGCACATCGTTGATGGCATGAAGGTTTTATACAATTGAATCAACCAATATAAAACGAAGGTGTGGTTCAGATGACAGTTAATGACATCGCATTGCAACAGTCAGAAACGGAAACGAGAGAGATTCCCTCCATATTCAAGAATCGAAATTTTTTACTTCTTTGGGGCGCGGCGCTTTTATCAAGTTTTGGCATCTCCTTTTTCCTTTTTTCCCAGAGCTGGTATGTCGTCAATGTCTTAGGTTTAGAAGCTTCGCTGGGCTTTTTGTATATTGCCGTCAGTATTCCACGTGTGCTTTTTATGATTATCAGTGGAACGGTCGCGGATCGCTTTGATAAGGCGAAGATTATGTTCTTGTCTGATTTTATTCGTGGAGTGCTGCTCATTGGTCTTGTCGTATGGTTTCTCTTCGGAGGAATCACGTTATGGACGTTTGTGACGTTCGCTTTTTTCTTCGGTATTCTGGATTCGTTTTTCTGGGCAGCGGAAAGTGCTGTCATTCCTTCGATTATTCATAAAGAAAATCTAACAAGAGGGAATTCGATCATTCAGATGACTAATCAGACATCATTTATCCTTGCTCCTATGCTTGCAGGAGTTCTCATTGCCTTTGGAAACTATGAAATTGTGTTTACTACAACGGCGGTCATGCTCATTGTTGCGAGTGTTTTGATTTCCTTCATGCGTGTACCCAAGGTGCGAGAAGGATCGGAGGAACAGAAAAGATTTTGGGATGATTTTAAGGAAGGGCTGCTCTATGTAAAGCATTCACGCGTCATTTCACTTGTTGTGTTGACAACGATTTTCATGAATCTTTTTTTAGTCGGCCCTTTGACGATGGGGCTTCCGTTGTTTGTAAAGACTGTTTTAGAAGGAACCGCGATGGATTTCAGCTTTCTTGAGGCAGGTTTGGCTGTAGGGATGCTCTTTGGTTCCGTTGTGGTTGGTGTGTTCAATGTGAGAAAAAATAGGGGTAAAATCGGCATTCTTGCTTTGATTATTGCTGGGATCGCGTTTACAGGACTCAGCTTTACGACAGAAATCTGGATGAGTATTCTTTGTCTTGGGATTTTCGGCTTCGCCTTATCAGGGTCCAATATCCCATTCATTGCCGCAATACAAAGTTTGATTGAAGAGAAGATGCTTGGGCGGGTGATGGGTCTCATTTCACTTGCCTCCATGGGACTGATTCCCGTCAGCTATGCTTTAACGTCAGGGGTTTTAGCTTTAGGTGTCTCCATCCATCACATTATGGCTGTCGGTGCGATTTTAGTGACTCTTTATTCAGTGTTCATCTATTTTAGGTTTGAAGAGTTGAGAGAAATTGAATAAGTTACAAATCTAACGGTGATCGATGAGTAAGCGTTAAAGGGCATCTATTTTAGTGAGAATGGTAAATGGAGAAGAACGCGTTGTATAAATGTTCAAGGATCTGTTTTTCAATATGGTCCTCTTTTGAAAAAACAACGTGACTCTCCGTACGCTGAACAGATCAATCGAATATGTTCCCCAAACGGCAGAATGGGCATTGTAGCTTGCCAGCGCAACTAAAAGAACAAGTCCACCATGATCGCTTTAAATCCAAAAACCTCGTCCCTTAAAAGGCCGAGGTTTATTACTGGAGTAGATGAATAAAAAGGAATCAGCGGGATTTTTTGTACCAGCCTTTTTCTTTGAATCTAGAGATCGCTTCGATGCGGTTGCTGACCTCTAGTTTTTCTAAAATCACAGAAACATAGTTCCGAACGGTCCCTGGGGTGATGAACAGCTCCTGAGAAATGTCTTTGGTGTTTTTCCCATCGGCCATCAGTTGGATCACCTCACGCTCACGTTCTGTTAATGGGTTTTGCTGTGTGAACGCCATGTCGACGAGTTCTGGGTCAAAGATGCGCTGTCCGTTGGTAATTTTTCGAATGGCTGTGGCCAGTTCTTCACTTGGACTATCTTTCAGCAAATATCCACTGACACCTGCCCGGCGTGCGCGGTCAAAGTAGCCGGGACGGGCAAACGTTGTCAAAATGATCACCTTACAAGGTTCTTCATATAATTCTTCAGCGGCATCCAACCCATCTTTCACAGGCATCTCAATATCCATGATGCACACATCAGGATTTAATTTTTTTACGAGCTCACAGGCCTCTTCTCCGTTTTGAGCCTGGCCTACAACTTCCATGCCGTCCTCTAAGTCGAGAAGAGCTCCAAGGGCGCCAAGAAGCATGCGCTGGTCTTCGGCAATGACGATCCGGATCATGCTTATCCCTCCTTTTCTTTGTTCTTGATAACGTTTGGAACGTGGAATTGTAGTTTCGTGCCATTTTTTGATTCGATTTCAAGCTTTCCGTTTACAAATTCGAGTCGCTCCCGCATGCCTTGTAACCCATTGCCACGAAAAGGATCCAACGAAGTAGGGAGTCCTTTTCCATCATCTTCAATGGTGATAAGAATTTCCGTTGGGGTTTGGTGGATGGTCACGCGGCAGGTCGTTGCTTTGCTGTGTTTCACAGTATTCGTCGCTGCTTCTTTCAAACACATGCTTAGCACATTTTCTACGAGAAGCGGGGTATTGGTGACATGGGGATCACCTTCGAATTGGAAATTCATTTCCGCGGCTTCGATAATCTGCTGGACGCGGACGATTTCGTCTTCAAGCTTCGTCCCTTTCATATTCGATACCATCTCCCTGACTTCCTTCAAAGCTGTCCGGGCTGTGTTGCGGATATCCTCCACTTCTTTATTGGCTTTTTCCGGATGAACCGTCATCAACTTGCGAGCCAGGTCACTTTTCAAACCAATCATTGAAAGTTTTTGTCCAAGTGTATCGTGGAGGTCTCTCGCAATCCTTTCGCGCTCTTCAATGACCATCAGTTGAGAAATTCGTTCATTCGCATCTTCCAATTCCCCCTCAAGTTTTTGTTGCTGGTTCCGATACCGGACGGTGAATGGAAGCAGGATGACCCCGATGACCGTGATAATTATGAAGGGGAGGTTCGGGAATAGAGAATCTATTTGATAAATGAAGGTTGTCGTGATGGCAATCAACGTCGTCGTCAAATGGACAATATAAAGAGATAAAAAGCCGCCGAGATGTTTGATGTTACCGATGAAATAGGCGATAAATAAGGCAAAATAAATGTATCCGAACAAGGCCGTCATGACGATGCTGATGACCATTTCAACACTTACCCATAAATAGACGAATCGGCTGTTGGATATGAACGACAGACGGTATGCGAGGAAGAAGATCAGCGTCATCAAAATGCCGAACAGCATTTCGTATATGGATGAGGAACGAAAGATGAAGAAAAAGGGCAACAGACAAAAAATGATCCAGACGTAAATGCTAAGCCCTGTATTTTTGGGAATGATTTGATACCAGTTCTGCACGCGTGTGCACCTCCTTTTTTATAGCATAAAGGAAAAGCCCATTCGAGGGAATGGACTTTTCATCTTCTTCATTCATCCTGGAAGCTTGGCTGCCTTTGATTCAGCATCGCTACCCGCTTCTTTTTCAAAAGTGATTTCACTTCCTTAAAGGATACGAATGTTTTATTTTCTGTGTCATACAGCCTGAATCGAATCGATTCGAGACTGGTTGCTAACGTAATTGTGGTCGCATGTTTCAGTGGCGGAGTGTTTTCATGAGCTTCTTCCAAGGCATAGTTCGGAACCCTTGGGCTCAGGTGATGCACGTGGTGGAAGCCGATATTACCGGACACCCACTGAAGAACTTTAGGAAGCTTGTAATAAGAGCTTCCATCGACGGCTGCTTTTACAAAATCCCATTCGGATTCGTCTTCGAAGTAGGAATCTTCGAATTGGTGCTGTACATAAAACAACCAGATGCCTAGAACACCGGATACATACAGGACCGGAATTTGAATGATTAAGAAGGCTTCCCATCCAATCGCAAAGATGAGCAAGCTGTACAGAGCGACAACTGCTAGGTTTGTTACATACGTATTGATGCGCTCTTTCTTTTTCGCGCCTTTTCGGTTGAAACGGTTGGAGACAAGGAACAAGTAAAGAGGACCGAAGCCAAACATGACGATTGGGTTGCGATAAAGACGGTAAGCGAGTCTTTCTTTCCACGATGCTTCTATATACTCGTCCACAGTCATGACCCATATGTCCCCGGTACCACGTTTGTCTAAGTTTCCGCTGGTTGCATGGTGAATCGAATGGCTTCGTTTCCACTTGTCAAAAGGAAACAACGTCAGAATGCCTGTAATCGTTCCGATGATGCGGTTGGCCTTTTGGCTTTTCAAAAACGACTGGTGCGTACAATCATGGAAGATGATGAAAAGACGAATGACGAATCCACCGGCCATCATAGCTACAGGAACAGCAAGCCATACAGAGAGGGATAAGCTCGCATAGGCTAATACCCACAACAATATAAACGGGATGACTGTATTAATTAACTGGAGGATTCCTGCTTTTGTATCAGGTTTCGCAAAGGCTGAAACGCTCTTCTTCAGCTCTCGTTGTTTATCCTTGTTCATAATAACGACTCCTTCATAATTCTTCATGTTACTTATGATAGGAAAAACTCCTGAAATTTATAAGACATAAACGTCAGGACATTTATATGACACTTGTCATGGGTGATTGTCTATTCTTAGGAGGTGGGCATGGATAGTGAAGTTTAGGTTGAGAGGAAACGACCATTAAGTAAGCGCTTTCTTTGTGGTATAATAGAAGTATGAAACGATACTCTATTAAAGGAGGGTCCCCCATGACCAAACGGATTCTCGTTGCGTATGATGGGAGTGACTTGAGTAGGGAAGCGGTATGGGAAGCAAGGAATCAGCCGTGTGAAACGCCTAATAGGGAAATTCATATCGTATCAGTCGTTAAACCCACAGGACCGGCCACAAATGCTGCGGTCTCCCATAGTATAGGGGATGAAATAGCGGATCAGCTGCGTTCAGAAATGGATGTGCTGAAAGAACAAATGGCTTCATCACAAGTGGGTGTCGTTACAGAGGTCATTGTAAGTAATGTAGAAGAAAATCCTGGATTTAGTATTTGTAAATATGCGGAGGAGCACACGGTGGACTTGATTATCGTCGGAAACCGCGGACTTGGGAAAGTGAAGAAGTTGTTTTTGGGAAGTGTGAGCAATAACGTCGTCCAGCACTCCTCCTGCCCCGTGCTAGTCATGAAATAAAAAACCGAAAGCCTAAAGGTTTCCTTTCAGGCTTTCGGTTTTTTTATGTCCTGGAATTTAGGATTTTTGGATCCATACATCCATATTCTGGTTGACCTATTCTGGTTGACTAGGTCTTACATATTTTCACAGACCAGATCATACATATATTTCCATTTCATCATTCTTCATTGCTTGGAGGGGCTAGCTGTCGCAGACCTCCAACATCAATGAGGGTGAATCCGATCTTGGAAAGGATGGGAAGGATGATGAAAGCTGTGGTTTCGGTTGCCTGCTGTGTCCATCCGGTTCCAGATGGTCCTAAGAGCCAGGCGGCTGGGTAACAGACCCAGAAGACAGTCAAATAAGCAGCTGTTCGCTGGTAATGTTTCTTCAGCTTTGTCCCACCTTTAATGGCAATCTTTCTCAATGGATACCAAATCAGATAAAGGATGATGACGAGAGCGACCACACCGAGGATATACCAAATGTATTTAATAGACTCGGAGGAAAAGCTAGCGATCAACCCGGTTAGAATCATAAATACGTCAGCTGCTATTAACGCTGCAATCAATGCTTTGTCTTTTTTCTTTTGATAATACATTGCGGTCAAAGCGAGTGCGAGCAATAGGAGGGGCGTCGTTACCACCCAGTCCAAGTAGCGTGCGAAAAAAACGGTCTTATCCGGTCGTTCGAGTAATCCCTGCCCTAAGGCAATCGATAAGTAAGCCGCGCCCGACCATGATGGAATAATGATGGCAATGACATACTCATACTTAGGTACACCACGTGGGTTCCGACTTAAATAGACGAACGTCAAGGCTCCAGCCAGCATAACAAACGTATAAATCCAGTGCAGAGAAACAATATAATCACTCATTGTGACACCCCATTCTTCTATCAAATCACTTTCCATTCTAGTCAAAAAAGAAGAAAGCTAGACATTTACAAATCCTGGCGTACCAGGTCTTACTTAAATTACCATTAACCCCGTGAAACACTTATGAAAATTTTTAAGTCATTTCTAATATACGACCACTGAAAATAATGGGTATTATTGTAAAAATGTTGTGTGTTCCCGCTGAGTCGCCTTCATAAACAAGGGTGGGCGGCTTTTGTGTTTAAACTATAAAACTAGCGGGTTATCTTTGTGTTTGCTACACGTTGCCTAATGTAAGCGCTATTCGTTACAATTTTCTTAACAGTTAAAAGATTATTACTTCCATTCCACCTAACGAACCCATTGGTGAATCAATAGGAGAATGATGAAAGGGTGTGGTGATCTTGGAAGCCATCAGTAAGAACTTTTTCTTATACCTTTCCAACAATAAGTTGTTAGATCGCTTTGCTAAGCGCTTTGGCAGTAAATTTGGGGCTGACAAGATAGTAGGGGGAGAAACGTTCTCCCAGGCAATTCCATTAATACAGCAATTGAACCAGGAGGGTTTGGTCGTTACGGTCGACCATTTAGGGGAATTTGTAGACTGTGAAGAGGAATCCAGAGATCGTGCAGGAGAATGCATCCGTAGCATTCAACAGATTGCGAGTAATCAGCTGCAATCGGAAGTATCTCTTAAACTGACATCGCTTGGTCTGGACATCAGTCGCGAGCTGGTTATGGAAAATATGGAAATGATTTTGAAAGAAGCCCAAAAGCATGACATTACGGTCACCATTGATATGGAAGACTCGTCACGATGCGGGGCTACCTTAGATATTTACCAGGAGTTGAAAAAGGACTACCCGAACTTGGGGACGGTCGTTCAGTCTTACCTTTATCGCTCTGATGAGGACCTTGATCGTCTAAATGAATGTCAACCTTACTTGCGCCTTGTGAAAGGGGCTTATAAGGAATCAGGGAAAGTCGCTTTTCCTGAGAAACATCTCGTCGACGATAATTTGAAGCATCTGATCGAGAAAAACTTGTTGAATGGCAACTATACAGCCATTGCAAGCCACGATGATGCGATGGTCGATTACACGAAAAAACTTGTGGAAGAACACAACATCCCAAAAGATCTTTTTGAATTTCAGATGCTCTATGGCATGAGAAATCAAATGCAGAGAGACCTTCTAAAGGAAGGCTACAAAGTAAGAGTGTATCTTCCTTATGGAGAAGATTGGTACGGGTACTTCATGAGAAGGCTCGCTGAAAGACCAGCGAATATCGCCTTTGCATTAAAAGGTGTTTTCAGTAAATAAAAACTTCTACACATTAGAAAGGGGAATTTTATCATGGTCCAGCCTTATAAACACGAACCATTCACAGACTTTACAATTGAAGAAAACAAGAAAGCTTTCGAGGAAGCATTGAAGCAAGTGAAAGAAGAATTAGGGCAGCATCATGATCTTCTCATCGATGGCGATCGCATTCGTACAGACAATACGATTACCTCCACAAACCCTGCAGACACGAAGCAGGTTGTAGGGACCGTATCCAAAGCGAACGAAGACTTAGCCGAAAAAGCCGTTCAATCGGCAGCGACTGCTTTTGAAGACTGGAGAAAATGGGATCCGCGTGCCCGCGCTGAGCTTCTATTCCGTGCAGCTCACATCATCCGTCGTCGTAAGCATGAGTTTTCCGCTTATCTCGTGTATGAAGTAGGGAAACCATGGAAAGAAGCCGATGCCGATACGGCAGAAGCGATTGACTTCCTTGAATACTACGGCCGTCAGATGATCGAGTTGAAAGAAGGGAAGCCGGTAGAAAGCCGTCCTGGCGAGCAAAACCGCTATATCTATACATCCACAGGCGTTGCAGTCGTCATTCCGCCTTGGAATCTTGCTTTTGCAATCATGGCAGGTACTACGGTTGCTCCACTAGTGACAGGAAGCACTGTCGTTATGAAGCCGGCAAGTAACAGCCCGGTCATTGCTGCAAAATTTGTTGAAGTATTGGAAGAAGCAGGTCTACCGAAAGGCGTCTTGAACTTTGTTCCAGGAAGCGGCGGGGAAGTTGGTGACTATCTTGTCGACCACCCGAAAACAGCCTTGATTTCCTTTACAGGTTCCCGCGACATCGGAACACGCATCATCAAGCGTGCTGCAGAGATTCAAGAAGGTCAGAATCACTTGAAGCAAGTGATCGCTGAAATGGGCGGAAAAGACACCGTCGTTGTCGATAAAGAAGCGAATATCGAAACGGCGGTTGATGCCATCATCGTATCTGCATTCGGATTCTCCGGTCAAAAATGTTCTTCCGGTTCCCGCGCCGTCGTTCATGAGGATGTGTATGACGAAGTGTTGGAAAAAGTAAAAGAACGTGCCGAGCAGCTGACCGTCGGGAACGCTTCTGAAGAGAATGTCTACATGGGTCCAGTCGTCGATCAAGGTGCTTATGATAAGATCATGAGCTACATCGAAATCGGTAAAGAAGAAGGACGTCTCGTTACAGGCGGTAAAGGAGACGACTCGAAAGGGTACTTTATCGAGCCGACGGTCTTTGCAGATCTTGCTCCAGACTCCCGCATGCAGCAGGAAGAGATCTTCGGACCAGTCGTCTGTTTCACTAAAGCGAAGAACTTTGATGAAGCGATCGACATTGCCAACAACACAGAATACGGTCTTACAGGTGCGGTCATCTCCGATAACCGTGACCACCTTGAAAAAGCGAAATACGATTTCCACGTAGGAAACTTGTACTTCAACCGTAACTGTACTGGAGCAATTGTTGGATATCAGCCATTTGGCGGCTTCAAGATGAGTGGAACAGACTCCAAAGCCGGTGGCCCTGATTACCTGGCTCTTCACATGCAGGCGAAGACGATCTCAGAAATGTTTTAAATAAATCCTAAGGCTCTCCCAAACTTGGGGGAGCCTTTTTCATAGCTTCCGATCTTCAATATTCATAACATCTTTTGTAAGAATGCTGACTGGATGAGAACACTCGCTTGGAAAGCCTCCCAGAGATCGACGTCCCTGGGTTTCGCCTACCTATGAAAGAATCGAGTCATTCTCGCGTAACAAACGCTCAGCTATGGTGTTCAAGCAAAGCGGTATTCTAGATGTCTTTGATATATTTCTTTTTCTTTCCATCCACAACCGATATAATGGAGGGTAACGAAACATGACATTCAACCTACTCGGAAAGGTCAGGATTCCTATGGAAGTCAAAGAATTGATCCTTCAGGCAGAAGATATTCATAAAGCGACAGAGCTGATCAGTTCAAAGTTGAAGAAGCCTGTCATTATTGAAAATAAGAATTTTGAATTAATTGCCTATAGTTCGACGTTTGATGATTTCGATCAGACACAGCAGAAAACGATTCTTTCTAAAAAGTGCCCGATCTTTATTATCGATCGTTTAAAGAAAGAAGGCATCGTTACTCGTCTGGAAAAACAATCGGAACCTATTCGTGTTCATCCTATGGAAGACCTTGGATTCCAACAGCGTGTTGTCATTGCGGCCAAGCACCTTGGACATACGCTTGGATACGTGTGGATTCAGGAATCGGAGCTATCCTTAAACGCAGAAGAAATGCAATTCTTAGAGGAAATCACCGGTCATCTTGGGAAGTTGATCTATGACCAGTTCATGAAAGAGAACGCAAAAGAAGGACGAAAAGAGGAGCTTCTTTGGCAGCTGCTTCATCACGAATACCCCAGTGAGAGTCAGTTTCGTCATGATGCCTCTCTCGCTCAACTTAAGATCCCGGAGCGATTCTCCATCGTCGTTTTCTCTGTGACGGCTCCACAATATAAGTCGATGCTGGATGATCTGGAAAGCACGGTCAATCGTTTTCGGACGAATCGACATCTGTATTACTTGAAAACCGAATTTCAGTTGATCCTGTTCATCGAGGGCAGGGAGTCGGATCGTTTTTCATCAAGGGATATCGCAAGAGACCTCATAGAGGTTGTTAAAGTGGAAACAGGAGAGGAAAATTTTTATCATTTCCTCATAGGCGTTGGGAAGGAATACACAAAGATTTATTATATGCGTAAAAGTTTCCTCGAGGCGTTGGAAGTTATTGAAACAGCAAACTTCATTGGGCCACGCCCTGAAACGATGCCGCGTGAGTTTTCCAAGCTGGGCCTTTACCGATACTTAGCAGCCTTGTACGAGAAAAACAGTTCGGAGGATTATTACAGTGAAGATCTTCTGACACTGATTAAAAACGATACGAGGAAGCAGACGGAGCTTCTTTTCACCTTGGAAGCGTACCTTGCAAACAACGGAAAAGGAAAGCAGACAGCAAATGAATTGTTCATTCATCCGAATACGCTGAATTACAGAATCAAGCAAATCCAGGAGCTGACGAACATCGATTTCTCTGACTTTAATATGAAAGCCTACTTATATACCGAGTTGTTGTTATTGAATAATGTTGAGAGCTATTACGAACGGTACAAAGCAGCGTTGCAAAAATAAAAGGAGGGGCATGATGATGCCCCTCCTTTTCCTTATGCTTGGACGGCGCCTTCATAAGTTTTGTAACCACCGCTCAAATTCTTGGCATGAAAACCGTTTTGTGTGAGGATTCTTGTTGCCAGATACCCTCTTAAACCGACCTGGCAGTGTACATAAACAGTGCGATCATTAGGCAATTCATTCAATCGGTCCCGTAATTCTCCTAAAGGAATATTGATAGACCCTTCAATGGCTCCGTACTCCCTTTCTTTTGATTCTCTGACATCCAAAATGATCTCACCTTTTGCAAGGAGGTCCGTTACTTCATGGTAGTGAAAGACGGACACCTCATCATTCATCACATTTGAAGCAACGTAACCTGCCATGTTCACAGGGTCTTTAGCGGATGAGAAGGGAGGGGCGTAGCCCAATTCTAAATCTGCCAAATCTGTTACTTTCAATTCCCCTTTGATGGCTGTCGCGATCACGTCGATTCTTTTCTCTACTCCTTTTTTGCCGACACCTTGTGCTCCTAGTATTCTTCCTGTGTTCGGATCGAAAAGTAACTTCAAGGATATTGGGCTTCCGCCAGGGTAATAGGATGCGTTTGAAGCTGGGTGTATATGAATGGCTTCATAATCTTTATAAAGATCTTTCAAAAGCTTTTCGTTATTTCCTGTAGTCGCCACGGTAAGGTCGAAAATTTTTGCTGCAGATGTTCCCAATGTACCCGAATAGGATACGGGTTGACCATGGATGTGGTCGGCAACCAAGCGCCCTTGCCGGTTGGCTGGCCAGGCAAGTGGGATCAACGTAGAGGTTTGCTGGATATAATCTTTGACTTCTATCGCATCTCCGATTGCATAAATGTTCTCATCCTCCGTTTGAAGGTGTTCATTTACGAGGATACCGCCGCGGGCTCCGATGTCGAGATCCGCTTTTTTAGCAAGGTCGTTTTCAGGTTTGACGCCAATGGATAAAATGGTTAAATCGCTATTCATGGAACGGCCGCTTTGTAAAAGGATTTTTCTACCCTGGTCTTCAAATGCGTGGACACCGTCATTGAAAATCAAGTTCACTCCATGGCTTTTCAGTTCTTTGTTAACTATGCTTGCCATTTCGTAATCAAGTGGGGGCATCACCTGGTTACCAAGTTCAACAATGGACACCTGCACACCGCGTTGGAGAAGGTTTTCAGCCATTTCAAGACCGATGAACCCTCCACCTATTATGACTGCCCGTTCAGGTGTTCTTTCGTCCACCCACGCTTTAATCTTATCTGTATCAGGAACTGTACGTAGAGTGAACAAATTTTCTGCTTCTTGTATTCCTTTGAGAGATGGAACTATAGGCTTCGCACCAGGAGATAGTATGAGAGTATCGTATGTTTCTTCATATGTTTCTCCAGTATCCACTTTGCGAATGGTGAGCGTTTGTTTCTCACGGTTAATTTCTGTCGCTTCACTAAGGTTGCGTATATCGAGATTGAACTTCTTTGACATTCCTTCAACGGTTTGGACAAGGAGCTTGTCTCGATCGGTGATTACTTCTCCTATATAATAGGGTAAACCGCAGTTTGCAAAAGAAATGTAAGGTCCTTTCTCGATCATGATGATTTCATTTTCTTCACTTTGGCGTCTTAATCTGGCTGCAGCAGTTGCACCGCCAGCCACACCGCCTACAATGATAATTTTTTTTGCCATCTTAACCCTCCCCTTCTCCCCTCAATGTGAATTCATTCACATTGAGACATATCTATAGCTTACTCCGTGCTGACCTTAAATACAATATACCCCTGTGTGTATATTTTGTGACAGTCTTATATTAACAAAAGCGAGGATTCGTGCATGAGTTGCTTGTGACGTTGTAAGATAGAGATAACAGAAAGAGGAGGCGGGAATCATGGAAGATGAAAGAAAGCTCATCCAGCAGCATTTAGCCAATGAGCGTACCTACTTAGCCTGGATTCGAACAAGTATTGCCCTTGTAGGAATTGGGTTTTTAGCAACGACGGTACATATGTCAGCCTTACAGACAGCCGGGGATTTGGCGAACGGTCTGGCTATGCTCGTGAGTATTTCTTCTCTCTTTCTCGGTTTAATGACGATTATCGGTGCGACTGTGAATTATTATCATACTCGGAAGAATATCAATGAGAACCGCTTCGTATCATCGAACAGGATTATTGTTTATATGACGTCTGTGGCCTTTTTGCTTTTTCTTTTAGTGACCATCTATTTATTCTTTGTATAATTTTCTGCTAAAAAAACAACGTCTACCCATGGGCAGACGTTGTTTTTTTAGGTTGCTTTTTGTTTACCAAAGTAAAAGAGTCCGAAAAAGATACCGACTGCAGTCATGGCTACCGCTACAATCAGCGTGGGCCACGGTCCAAATTGAGCAATGAACGGAACGGACAAGGCGGTTACAAAGCCTCCACCCAAGAAGGGTTCATAAAAGAGTTGCTTGTATCCGAATGCTTCAAAAGCAGGAGATTTATTGTCAGGGTCGACAACGCGCATCAGTAGTAGCCCCGTCGCTGTGACACCCATGGATTGTCCAAAGTCACCAATTCCACGTTCGAACCAGTACTGTGGAATCATTCTTGGAGCAAGCACGAGAAAGCCGAACAAGTTCCAGGCAATTCCCGCAGACGCTAGAATGACGAATGGAACGAAGTATTCACCGATGACATCCAATGAGACGGTAGAGATGGCCGTCAGAATTAGGATATCCAGCGCAAGTCCCTGAATTCTGTTGATCATTCTTCGATCGACAAGGTTGTATTTATCCTTCTTGCTGAAAAAGATTTGAAGAGCGATTCCTCCCATCATGGCGAGTGGGAACAATGGAATATAGCTCATAAAGTCAGAACCGATGGTGACAGACTCAAGCCCAATCAACCCTTGCAACAATAACCAACCGATTAAAATCGCGATGAATACAATAGACAAATGGAAAGATAGCGGTTCAATCGATTCCGGGCGCAAGGTCATTTTTCCTGCAGGCTCACGATTCTGGTACTCCATAACTCCACGCTTTCTCAAATCAGAAAAGTCTTCTACGTCTTCAATGACTTTCGTTTTTTTATTACGAACGCCCCAGTTGATAAGGATGATTCCAAAAATGACACCAGATAAAACACCGATTGTAGCAAGTCCAATGGCTAAATCAAAAGCTTCTGCAAAGCCAAGCTCTTCGAATGTGCTCGCCATACCTGCTGCTGTCCCGTGACCACCTTCAAACGCAACCTCAATCAAAGCGCCTGACATGGCAGGGAGGTCAAAAAAAGGTACTAAGATCAGGACAGCGAGCGTGATTCCGACTACATATTGCCCCCATCCGACAGACCATCCAAGAGCCAGCTGCGGACCCGCATAATACCAGATATCTTTTAACTTCGGAATGGCAGCTCCGAGAAAAAGAGAAGCAAAAACGACATTAATCATAAGTCCAGGAAGAGCCGACCAAACCTCAATAATAGATGCCGTCATGATCCCATTTGAAAGAAAGCTGTCTTCAGGCATGAATTTACCAAGTACTTGTGGACCCAGGAAGAGTGCGAGAAACCCTCCAATAATGGATGAAGGTAAGAATAAATTTTGTAATAACGTCCATTTGACTCGGATGATTTTTCCGATCAAAAGGAAGACACCGATGTATAGAAGTGCGAAGCCTATTTCGTTCGGAGTCATATGGTCACCTCTTTCTTACAGGGGGATGTTTTCCCAATTCATTATTTTTTAACATTTACTCACTTTCCCGCGTATTTCTTTTGTTGAAACTACATTTTTATAAAATTTTTTTGGATGACACACTTGTTCATGTGAAGGGCAAGGGATGAATAAGCCTATGTTGATGCTGAGCTTCTTAGGGCAGTTGTGTCCATAAGATGATTCCGGAATTGGGAGTGGCACGCAAGGCCCACCTCAACATTTAGTAATAAAAAAATCCCCCGTCTGTGTAGGACGGGGGATTGGGGTTGTTTAGGATTGATTTTTTTCAGTTTTATTAATGATTGTGGTTCCAACAAGGTCACCGGTTACGTTTAAGGCTGTTGCCCCCATACCGATTAGAACGTCCACGGATGCAAGGAGCGCAACGGCTTCCATTGGCAGCCCAACTTGAGAGAACACAGTCGCAATCATAATGATTCCGGCTCCCGGAACTCCGGCTGTCCCGACCGAGGCGAGTGTTCCTACCAGGACGATTTGAAGGATTGAGACAAAGCTTAATGGATCTCCGATAATATTAGCAGCGAATACAGCAGACACAGCAATCCGTATCGCTGCCCCATCCATATTGATCGTCGCTCCTAAAGGAAGGCTGAATCCATATAAGCTTTTATTCAAGCCCAGGTTTTTCGCTGCATTTAAGGTGACAGGCAGCGTACCAGAACTACTCTGTGTAACAAAGGCTGTTAACATAGGAGTACGGGCTTCCTTGAAAAAGGCCGCCGGCTTGCGCTTACTAATAAATAGGAAAAGGATATAAATAGCTAACTGTACAACTAAGCCTACATAAAGAACAACAATGAAGTTTCCTAACTCCAATAACGTGTTTGCTCCTTGTGTACCCACAACTTCAGCGATAATGGCAAAAATACCGATGGGTACATATTGAAGGATCCCCTTCATGACGATTAAAGTCGCTTCATTCAAACCGTTAATGACTTTGAACAGGTGACCTCCCAAACTTTGATAAGTATTGGTAGATCGCATGTAAGAGAGTGCCAAACCAAAAACGATGGCCGTGAAAATAATTCCAAGCAAATTCATTTCGGTTAAGGCCACAAGGATATTTTCCGGTACGATGTTTAAGAGTACACTTGTGACTCCAGGGTTTTCAGGAACATCGACCGTTTCATTTCCAAGGCTCATCCCTGTACCAGGGTTAAACAGAGTGGCAACAGACACACCCACGATCATGGCGAGTGCAGATGTTCCCAAATAATAAAGGAAAACCTTTCCTCCCATCCGTCCCAAGGAACCGATGTTGGTCTGATTGATTCCTACAATAAGGGTGAACAGAATCAACGGTACAATGATAAATTTCAATAGACGGAGAAGTAGGTCACCAAAAGGAGCTAGAACAGCAGCTTCTTTCCCAAACAGAAGACCGACAGATACACCGAGGACCAAGGCTACGGTAATTTTTTTAATTAATGATGTTTGTGTGTAGATTCTCCACAACTTACTCATGGTGAACCCTCCTTTTTCATGTTATTTAAATAGGTTAATGCTTATTGGTTTACTAAGGTTTACTAGGGTACCATAAGGCATGTGATTTAGGATGTCAACGTTGTTGCTTCACTCTCAAACGCTCTTTATTAAGGCCATCCACATATCCCTTGATAAAAAGGTTTTTTAGGGCCTCAAAATAGCCATAAGTCGAAGATTTTTCTTTTCTTTAACGAAAATCTCGAAATCGAGCCTTACACAATCCTGACATATCATTTAGGATTGCTCAAAGGATAGGTGTTACGTATCGAGCGGCTTAGGGTACTAGGGTTAAAAAACGAAAAGGAAGTGACGGTGTGGAAAAGAAGAGAGTAGTCGCTCTTGCTGGGGCGAGTGGGTATATAGGACAAAATTTGATGGAAAAGTTGAAGGAGCGTTCTGACATCATCGCCCTTTCCAGGAGTGGCGATAAGAAGGAAGATCGTGACCAAGTGACCTGGCGAACGTGTGACTTATATTCCATGGCTGATGCAGAAAAAGGACTGGATGGGGCGGATATCGCTGTATATCTGGTGCATTCGATGATGCCCTCAGCCAAATTGACACAAGGCTCTTTTGAAGACATGGATGTCATCCTTGCTGATAATTTCGCTCAAGCAGCAAAAAAAGTAGGGGTAAAGCAAATCGTTTACTTAAGCGGAATCATTCCTGAAGGGGAATCAGGACTTTCTCGTCACTTGAAGAGTCGGTTGGAAGTAGAAAAGATTCTAGGAGCTTACGGAGTGCCTGTGACAACGATACGGGCAGGACTTATTGTTGGTCCTAGAGGGTCTTCATTCCCGATATTGAAGAAGTTAGTCAAGCGTCTTCCTTTTATGGTTCTCCCGCAATGGACGAAAACTAAAACGCAGCCTATTGCTTTACCCGATGTCATCGGGTCCATGGAACAAAGTATCGGTGAAGAAAATTTGAAAGGGCGCTCCATAGATGTTGGGGGGCCTGACGTGATGACCTATGATGAGATGATGGAAAAAGTAGCAGGGGTTATGGGCAGGAAACCTTTTATGGTCAATGTTCCCTTCTTGACCATTGACCTATCAAAACTATGGGTAAGGCTTGTGACAGGCTCTCCAAAAGAAATGGTATATCCTCTTATAGAAAGTCTGATTCATCCGATGGTTACACATCCTCACAACAAAGTGGAAGGAATTAGTGAAGGGAACACTCCTTTCGAAGAAGCCGCCGAATGGGCGTTGAAAGAGGAAGAAAAGCAGAGCGAAGCAAAATCGTACAGACCTAACCTCCCTGCCATGCAGGATGATGTCCGGTCTGTTCAACGTATTCCGCTACCTCAAGGACATTCTGCAGACTGGATAGGGAAGTACTATGTGAAATGGCTGGAAAAGGTCTTAAATCCATGGGTGAATACGACCGTTGATGAAACCCATTGTTGTAAAATCGGGGTGATTTTTAACGATACTCCTCTGCTTGAACTCACTTATTCAGCTGAAAGAAGTACACAGGACCGTGCCTTATATTATATAGACGGAGGCCGTTTGACCAATAAAGAGAAAAACGTCAGAGGAAGACTTGAATTTCGTAAGATTCCGGGTAAAGATGAAGCGATAGTAGCTATTCATGATTACATGCCATCACTGCCATGGTTTTTATACAAATATACCCAGGCGAAAGCTCATTTGGTTGTCATGGCTCTGTTTCGCAGGCATTTAGAGAACTGGGGCACACACGAACCTTCGTTTCAAATTCATGAATAATATCGAGTGACGGAAACATAATAACCTTGTAAGACATTTTGTTTTACACGAGGTGATTAGGATGGGCAACAAGGAGAAAAAACCGGATCGCCAGTTCAAGGAAAGAAAGAACCATGGTGAACACCGGAATGGCCGAAAAGCTCAATTCAAAAACCACAGTACCCACTTTGGAGAAGTTCCAAATGAGTACATCGACCGTGAGCGTTTAGGATACGACGCTGACGCGTAACCCGATCCCCCATACGGCCTTGAGCCGTATGGGGGATTTTCTTATTTTTCATACCCCCCTGAAATCCAACTATATGGCAGGATTCTTGAAGACTCGATTTCGAGACTTTTGTTGAGTGGATGGGGCTGCAGGGAATGACTCGCTTTCCGCGGGAGCGCGGTGATCCTCCTCGGACTGCGTCCTGTGGGGTCTCACCCTGCACTTTTTTCTTCGTGATATCCGGTTTCGGTGCCAAGCGGCTAGTGAGACTTCCCTCGCTTCTGTACGATAAGTCAACATCGAATCACTCCGTTCTTCGTGTTTCCTTTATCTCCGCCAGCTCAGTCCAGTCCATACGCCGCTGATCGAGGCACCTCCACACTTAAGGTAGGAGTCTCGCCATTCCCCTCCGCCCCTTTGCCATATATGTGTCTCGAAACCACTTTCAGAATTAGGCGCTTACTATACATATTGGGAGCTATAACAAATATCTCCATGGTATGGAGAGAGCTCATAACCGCTTGTTATAGAGCGCTCTCTTACTATAGGTGGTCATGGTGGAAGTTGCTCCTTCTTGGTGTAGGGGTTCGTTTCTCACATGATCGAATGGGGTGGTTGGGAAGCTGCGAGACTCCCGTGGGAGAAAGGAGATCGACGAGATCCCTTAGTGCGGCAGACCGCCCGAGGAAGCTCGCCACTCCCTCACAGGAAAGTGTTCAAATGCGGAATCGCCCTGGTAGACACGACTGGCATAAGCAGAACAGCAACGGAATGTGCCCTTTCATTCCGTTGCTGTTTTGCTTATGACGCGAGTGTCTGGGCGATGGAGCTAGACGAGTTGCTTCCCAACCACCCCTGACGCTCAACCAGGCAACGAACCCCGGGAACATCTCGAAACTGAGTCTTCCACAAAAGGGGGCGTTTGTGGAAGAAGGAGGGGGCTTAACTGTTCGTCCGTTTGAGTCGATATTAGTAGGAGAGAGTCAAATTAAGGAGGATGAACATGGGTTTATTCATGACGAAGAAAAAAGAAGAAGTGAGACCGCTTGGAGAAGGGTTCACAGGAAGCATAGACGTGCCAGAAGAATCAGATCTACATAAACAGTTTGAAATGGTTCATCTAAGTAAACAGGATCTCGCCATCCTACAATCCTTAAAGCCAGTCATCAGCCATCACATTGATCGAATCGTAACGCAATTCTATAAAAACTTGGAAAATGAACCTTCCTTAAAAAGGATCATCAATGACAACAGTTCCGTAAACAGATTGAAGCAGACGTTAAGTGTTCATGTTCAAGAAATGTTCAACGGTACTATTGATACCGAGTTCATTGAGAAAAGAAAACGAATTGCTAAAGTTCATTTGAAAATCGGTTTGGAGCCGAAGTGGTACATGTGTGCTTTTCAAGACCTTTTATTATCGTTTATGGATATTTATGAACAGGATTTGCCTCGTGCTCATTATGTTCAGGCGTTGCGATCAACGACCAAAATACTGAATATTGAACAGCAGCTTGTCTTGGAAATGTTCCAAACAGAAGCGGAAGAATGGCGACAACAGGAAGTGGAGAGAAGAGAAGAAGCTTATCGGAGGGTCGATCTAATGTCTGAAGAAGTGGCAGCTGTCTCTCAGCAAGCCAGTGCATCGACTGAACAACTGACAGAACAGACGGATAAGATTGTCGGTGACTCGAAAAAAGGATCGCAAGTTGCGCAACAAGTCGAGCAGCAATCCATGGACGGAAAGCATCGTCTGGAAATCCAACAGAAGCAAATGAACCAAATTCAAGAAAACATCAATGAAATATCAGGGGATATGGAGAAATTAAAGCATGTTTCTGAAGAAATAAGTAAAATTGTAACGATTGTTTCTTCGATTGCGGAGCAAACGAACTTGCTATCATTGAATGCGTCGATTGAGGCAGCAAGGGCCGGCGAGCACGGTGCAGGCTTTACCGTAGTTGCGAATGAGGTGCGTAAACTATCGGAGCAGACGCAGAATTCTGTGGCTGAGGTATCGGAGTTGATCACAGCAACAAGTGGGCAAATTCACAACGTTTCAAGTAATGTCGGCAACATCAACACAATGATATCGGAAGGTGCAGAAAGCATGGAGCAGATCAATCAGTTCTTCACTGAAATCGTATCGGCTATGGGGCAGAATAAAGCTTATAATGCCGGCATTGAATCAGAACTGGAACAATTCGCTCAGGTTATTGAGGAAATCAATGGGGCAGTCGATAAAGTTGCGGCATCTTCGCTTCAGTTGACGGAACTTACAGACTAAACGTGAAAAAGAAAACGAAGATCCTTTTAGAATTTTATGAAGTCCCAGGTATGGATAAGGTCGTTATGTCATAGAAAAGAGGCTCAGCATTTTCCTATGCTGAGCCTTTTCACTTTCTTATGGATTAACGCTGAGGGTTTACTTCAACGACTTTTTCTTCAGAGACTGATGTACGATCCTCTTCGGAATCATCTGTAATCTCACTTTTCGCTTCCTTTGCTTTATCGCCAACTTCCTGCAAATCTTCTCCAGCATCTTTCGCTGTGTTAATAATTTCTTCAGATTCTTCCTTAATATCTTTAGCTTTATCCGCAATTTCTTTACCTTGGTTGTTAAATACGTCCTGAACGGTTGCGGCAGCTTCACTTACAATGTTTACGACATTTCGGACGCGGGTGACAAGGTCATCTTTTTTTGCTGATGGATCTTCTTTTACTTCAGAAGCATAGTCAGACACCGCGTCTTTTGTTGAACGAGTGCTTTCTTTCAACCGTTTTCTTTCTTTTGGATCTTTAATAAGGATGACAGCTCCGCCGATTAATGCTCCTGTCAAAATAGCAATCGGTAGTTTTTTGTTGCCTTTTTTCTTAGGTGTTTCCGCTTGTGGTTGCTGGTTTACATTTTGGTTTTCCATTAGGATGTTCCCCTTTCAAATGTTAAGTTTTTTTCTGCCTCGATCCGTAATTTTTCTTTTGTCGCTTGCAGGTCTTCATACTGATTTCTACCTGTTTCGTAAAATTCCTCTTTTTTGCGATCATACTTCATTTTTGAAATGGAAGGTTCTTTGATCCATACCCTCAGAGCTAATCCACTGACAAAACCGGCGGTGATGCCGATGATCCATTCGAGTGCCTTCATGAGGATGGGGTCTCCAATTGAGCAGCCTTCATTTCTTTTCGCTTTTGTGAAAAGTAATAAGTCAATGCAAGAGCCCCATAAATACCTCTCCATCCCTCTTCATTGATCTTTTGTTCGCCTTCATGTGTCGTTTGTTTCAATGAGTAGGTCATATCTACAAGAGATGAAGTAAGCTTTCTGGACGACTCACCAATATCTCCAACGATATAGAAAAGAGGACTGAGAGCCCGAATCTTTTCATTGACGTCTGCTAGTGTATCATTGCTGTTGTGCAGAACCCCTGTCGTCTCTTTCATGACAGAATCCAATTGATCCGGCAGTTGATCGACAGTTTTTTGTACCCCTCCAAGGACTCCTGCCAAGTTATTCAACGCTTTTATAAGGAAAATGGAGACGATTGCAAAAGCGATTCCAATAATAAGTACACCAATACCTAAATAGTCCATGTGAAAAACCTCTCTTCCTTATTGTGCTTTTTTTCTCTTCCATTTTAAGTATAGTTCAAGCGCTGCATCCCCCCAACGAAGTGCTTTTGCTACCTGTTCATCTCGTTCGTGAGAGGCGTGAGCAACACTTTCAGAAACGCCCTGGATGGACTGGTTGACGTGCCCGACCGTCGTTCCGACATTGCTGAGGGCGTCCATCAAACCGTCGAGTGTTTTCGTTTTGGTTTCAATATCTGAAGCGATATGATTTGTTTTCTTGAGTAAGCTTTCTGATTCTGTTGTGATGCCCTGCATCTGTCCTTCTACTTTTTCTAGTGTTTGTGACACACTCGTCATCGTACTGGATGCAGCTTTCAGTGTTTTTACAACAAAGATGGCTATGAATGCAAAAGCAATCGCGATGATGAGTAAACTAATTCCCGCTAATGACATGACTCTTCACCTCTTTAATGTTTTAGGGATTCCTCTACCTGCTATTTCCGAATAAAGAAGAACTTCTGGAAAATCGTCTTCGTGTCTCCAGCTGCCCTTTTAATCTTGTAGAGCTATACCACTAATCTTTTTCGATGAAACACCGTCTAAGCTAGAAGTTTATGTAAGTACCCAAATCGTCCATTTTCCGTACTAACGATTAAGGCTGGTACAAAACAATAGATTTTCGCATGATAGAACCTTTAGAACTCTTCGGTGCAGTGAAAATTCATAGTTACCATGCTTGGATCTCTTTTTTTTCCATTTCTTTCTCTCAGCTACATCTTTTTAGTCTCAAGCGCAAGAACTTACTCGTCTATTTCCCATAGAGAGGGTAGATTTCTTACTAATAGAAAAAATCCCCAGAGGATCTCTGACTAAGAAAAAATTAAATTCTATTCAAATGTATTAGTCTAATAAATTCAAAAAACAAATAGTATAAAAGACCTATATTTAGAAAATTTTAGTTTGGTAAGGTTTTTCCATAAGAGGAAGCGGGAATCACAAATTATGAAAACGCTTACTATAAATGGATGGAGTGAAAATAGTAAAAAAAGTGAATTTGCGGGGGTATTCGTCAATATTCGACAAAACTTTTCAGAAGATTTTTATTAATAGCAATTGTAAAAGATGTTCTCTGATTTTATGATAAATATAGGCAAAAAAAAACAGGTGAATTTTTTGCATGTTTATCACAAGAAACTAAAAATCTACTAGTTTAATGAGGAGTGATGGTGTGGTCCAAGATACAACTTTAGAGCATGATGTCTATTTATTCCATGAAGGAAACCTCCGTTACAGTCACAGGCTGCTCGGAGCGCATCCGGATACAAGGAACGGAGAAAAAGGAATCCGTTTTACGGTCTGGGCTCCTAATGCGGTTCAGGTGAGTGTCGTCGGGATGTTCAATAATTGGGACGGCCGGGAGAATCCAATGGAAAAAATGAATGATAACGGAATTTGGATCGCCTTCATTCCAGGTCTTGAAAAAGGCACGATCTACAAGTATGAGATATTAACAGCACATGGACACCTTCAGTTGAAAGCGGATCCATATGCGATCTCCAGTGAGCTTCGACCTGATACCGCTTCTGTCGTCTACCCATTAGACAATTACTCGTGGGGGGATGACGAATGGATGAAGCAGAGGAAAGCGAAGAACCCCTATGAATCTCCAATGTCCATCTACGAGCTTCATTTAGGTTCATGGAAATACATCGAACCTGAGGTTTTCTATAATTACCGGGACTACGCCGAAATGGTGATTCCTTATGTTAAAGATCTAGGGTACACGCATATTGAACTTCTCCCCTTGACAGAACATCCCTTCGATCGTTCTTGGGGTTATCAGGCGACCGGGTATTATTCTGTCACCTCCCGCTATGGAACTCCTGATGATTTTAAATATTTTGTCGACCAGTGTCATAAACATGGAATCGGTGTCATATTGGATTGGGTTCCGGGTCACTTTTGTAAGGATGCCCACGGGTTACGACGCTTTGATGGAGAAGCCCTTTATGAATATGCGAATCCTAGCAAAGCGGAAAAAACGCAGTGGGGAACGCTTACGTTCGACTTTGCTAGAAATGAAGTCCAAAGCTTCCTGATCTCAAATGCTGTTTACTGGCTGAAGGAATACCATCTGGATGGTTTGCGAGTTGATGCTGTGGCGAGCATGCTTTATTTGGATTTTGGCAAGGAAGATGGCGATTGGGAGTTGAATGAGTACGGCGGTCGTGAAAATTTAGAAGCCGTTTCGTTTATTAAGAAAATGAACGAAGCAATCTTTGAGGAAACTCCCGATGTATTGATGATGGCTGAAGAGTCAACTTCGTGGCCACTTGTCAGTGCGCCTACTTATATCGGTGGTCTCGGCTTTAATTATAAATGGAACATGGGCTGGATGAACGACATGCTCAAGTACATGGAGATGGACCCGATTCATCGGAAATACCACCATAACTTGATCACATTCTCGTTGTTCTATGCTTTTTCCGAAAACTTTGTATTACCGATTTCTCATGATGAGGTCGTTCATGGAAAGAAATCGTTACTAAATAAAATGCCGGGCGATTACTGGCAGAAGTTCGCGAATTTGCGAGCGTTCCTAGCCTATATGTATGCCCACCCAGGGAAGAAACTCATGTTCATGGGAGGTGAATTCGGGCAGTTCGATGAGTGGAAAGATTTAGAGGATTTGGATTGGGAGTTATTAGACTATGATTCCCACGCATCCATTAAGGATTATACGAAACAGTTGCACCAAATGTATCAAGATATGCCTGCCTTATGGGAGCTCGATCATAAGGAAGAGGGATTCATGTGGATCGATGCCAACAACTACGAACAGAGCATCATATCATTCGTCCGCAACAGTCGTACAACGAATGACCAACTAGTGGTCGTCTGTAACTTCACTCCAGAAGTCTACCACGATTATAGAGTAGGAGTACCGGAACAGGGCTCATATAAAGAGATCTTCTCGAGCGACGCGGAACATTTCGGAGGTTCTGGGCAAACGAACGGTCTGCCTTTAGATAGTGTACCTTCCCCATGGCAAGGACAAGATCAGCATATTACCATGACGATTCCCCCGCTCGGTGTGAGCTTCTTGAAAAGAACTTCAGTATCCAAGGAGGAAAATCATGAAAAATAAAGAATGTGTAGCAATGCTTCTGGCTGGCGGCCAAGGAACCAGACTGAAGTCACTAACCAAACAAATCGCAAAACCTGCCGTTTACTTTGGCGGAAAATATAGAATCATCGACTTTCCATTGAGTAATTGTACGAATTCAGGAATCGACACAGTGGGTGTCCTGACCCAATACGAACCTTTGATTTTGAATGACTATATCGGTATTGGGGACACATGGGATCTGGACCGCAAATATGGCGGTGTCTCCGTTCTGCCTCCATTTATGCAGGCTGAAGGCGGCGGTTGGTATACAGGAACAGCCAACGCTATTTACCGGAACTTGAAGTTCTTGAATCAATACGATCCGGAGCACGTCCTTGTTCTTTCCGGAGACCATATTTATAAAATGGATTACGGTGCGATGCTTGATTATCATAAAGGATCGGGTGCCGATGCAACGATATCGGTAATTGAAGTGCCGTGGGACGAGGCAAGCCGTTTCGGAATTATGAACACGGATGAAGAGGGTAAAATAACTGAGTTTGATGAAAAACCTGCAAATCCGAAGAGCAACCTGGCGTCTATGGGTGTCTACATTTTCCGATGGGATGTATTGAAACAGTATTTAATCGAAGATGCGGAAAACGAAAATTCCTCCAATGACTTTGGGAAGGACATTATCCCATCTCTCCTTAACGATTATAAGAAGTTAATGGCTTACACATTCGAAGGTTACTGGAAAGATGTCGGGACGGTCGACAGCCTTTGGGAAGCCAATATGGATCTTTTGAAGAGAGAGCCTGAGTTGGATTTGAATGACTCAAAATGGCGCATCTATTCAAAGAACCCGAACCAGCCACCGCAATATATCGCGCCGACGGCCCATGTGAGAAATGCCTTAATTAATGAAGGCTGCCGCATAAAAGGAACGGTAGATACTTCAATCATTTTTTATGGTGTACACGTGGACGAATCCTCGGTTGTCAAAGATAGTGTCATAATGCCTGATGTGAAGATCGGTAAAAATGTGAAGATTAACCGTGCAATCATATCTAAAGGCAGCGTTATTGAAGATGGGGCAGTTATCGGTGACCCATCCCCAGACAGTGAAATCACACTCGTGGCAGACGAGGGAAGTGTCCTTGCCACAAGTTTTGCTACCAATAGTTAAAGGGAGGATATTATGGATCGTATAGCAGGAATCATAAACTTAGATCACGAACAAGACATGTTAGATGAGTTGACCTATTTCCGTTGTGGCGCAGCCGTACCATTTGGAGGGCGCTACCGGATGATCGACTTTGCAATATCAAATATGACGAACTCCAGGATCGAATCCGTTGCTGTATTCGCCCGCCGGAAGTACAGGTCGTTAATGGATCACTTGGAGCAGGGGAAAGCTTGGGATTTGGACCGCAAGCGTGGGGGGCTGTTCATCCTTCCTCCAGATTGGAATGACCCTACCGATATTTCACGTGGAGATTTACAGCATTTCCACAACAACATCGACTTCATCAATCGAACCCTGGCTGAATATATTGTCGTTTCAGGCTCACAGCACATCTGCAACATTAATTATCAAGATGTCCTGCAAGAGCATAAGAACTCTGAAGCAGATGTAACGGTCATTTATAAAAAGGTGGATGAGCTTCAGCCTGAGCATCAAAGGGCACATAAACTGGATGTTGATGAAAACAACCGAGTAACAGCCATCCATAATGATCACACGAACAATAATGTGTACATGGATATGTACATCATTGAGAAAGATCTCTTATACCGTTTAATCGAAAAGTGCATCGCGCACGGATGTTCTAACTTTTTCCTTGATGGAATTAAAGCCCAACTGCCTGACATCAATATTCATGCTTACGAATACCACGGCGGTCATGCATTGATTAATTCGGTGGAAAGTTACTACCGAAACAGTGCGAAACTTTTAAATCCAGAAGAACATGATGAATTGTTCAAAGACGATGCTCCTGTTTTTACGAAAGTTAAAAATGAAGCCCCTTCCAACTATACAGCTACATCCAGTGTTTCCAATACGATGGTTGCCAATGGATGTGTCATTGAAGGTCATGTCGAGGACAGTATTCTCTTCCGCGGTGTAAAAGTCGGTGAAGGAGCTGTCATTAAAAATTCAATCATTATGCAGCGATGTGAAATTGAAAGCAATGCCGTTTTAGAGAACGTCATTCTTGATAAAGATTGCAACATTTCAAACGGGAAGACATTAATTGGTGCTCCAGAGAAACCGTATGTTGTAGCAAAAAGAAGATCAATGTAATACCCCCAATGGAAGGGACTGTCCGGACTTTATCACTCTGACAGTCCTTTTCATGTCATAAGCTCATTCGTGATGTTTTGAACATGTTTCCAACTAATATACCTAAAGGAGTGGGTCAAACGTGAATGTATTAATGATTGGTTCTGAGTGTACCCCTTTTATAAAAACAGGAGGTCTTGCCGATGTGCTGGGATCTCTTCCTCATGCCTTGAAAGCGCAAGGAGCAGACGTACGTGTTATCCTCCCAAAATATGAAAATATGGATGACCACTGGAAAGGTCAGATGGAACATCTTGATGAATTGAGCGTCAAGCTGGGCTGGCGCAACCAGTATGCGGGAATCGAATATATCAACTATGAAGGGATTCCTGTTTATTTCATAGATAACGAGTATTATTTCAAACGTTCCAACCTTTACGGATATGATGATGAAGCGGAACGGTTCGTGTTCTTCAACCGCGCCGTAATGGATTGGGTCTGTGAGATGGACTGGACGCCAGATGTTCTTCATTGCCACGACTGGCAGACGGGGTTGATTCCGGTTTACTTACATACCCATTACAAGGAAGTTGAAAAACTTCAAGGTATGAAAACCGTTTTTACCATCCATAATTTGAAGTATCAAGGTGTATTCGCCCAATCCGTCCTTCATGATTTGATGGACTTTGATGAAAGTATGATGTCCGAAGACGCATTCGAATTTTTCGGAGACATCAATTTCATGAAAGGTGCCTTGAATTACGCGGATTTCATTACAACTGTTAGTGAAACTTACGCAAAAGAGATTCAAACACCTTATTATGGGGAAAACCTAGATGGAGTGTTACGAAAGCGTACTGATGAATTGATAGGGATCGTCAACGGCATCGACGATCAAAACTATAACCCTATGAAAGACGATGCCCTGGCATTTCCTTATCGCAGTTCTTTGATTAAGAAAGGCCAAAACAAAATGTGGCTGCAGGCGGAGCTTGGTTTGCCTGTCAGAAAAGATGTTCCAATGATTGGCATCGTTTCCAGATTGGTGGAGCAGAAGGGGTTCGATTTGATCGGGCGTGTCATCGATGACTTGTTGTATCACGATGACGTCCAAATCGTACTCCTAGGTACTGGTGAATACCAATATGAACAGATGCTCCAGTGGGTTCAGGACAGACACCCAGAGAAAATGTCTACAAATATCCGATTTTCAGAACCTTTTTCCAGACAGATTTATGCGGCGAGCGATTTATTCCTCATGCCGTCCCGATTTGAACCATGCGGCATCGGGCAGCTGATTGCTTTACGATACTTGGCTGCTCCGATTGTAAGAGAAACGGGAGGACTTGCGGACACAGTAGAGCCATATAATGAAGAGACGGGAGAAGGGAACGGATTTACATTTACCAACTACAATGCCCATGACATGCTGTACACCATTCGCAGAGCGATCGAATTCTATCAGGAACCTGCTACATGGCAAAATCTTGTAAAGAACATTTGCAAGAGTAAGTTCACATGGAAAAACTCTGCTGATCAATATATGGATCTTTATCAATCCATGTTTCGTTAGCAGGGGTGATAGGAGGAACCTTCATGGTGATGTTCAGTGACAAAGAAGAATTCAAGTCAGAGTTCAAAGCGCAGTTGGAAAGTAAGTTTGGTAAGACCATTGACACAGCATCCGAGTTTGATACGTACCGTGCACTCGGGGCGTTGATCTCAGAGAAGATCAATAAAGATTGGTTGAAGACAAATCGAGAGTACAAAACGAACAAGACGAAGCAAGTGTATTACTTTTCAATGGAATTCTTGATGGGACGTCTGCTTGGGAATAACTTATTGAATTTGGATGTACTCTCGCTTGTCGACGAAGGGTTATCAGATCTTGGGCTATCTTTATCAGAACTTGAAAAGAAGGAAAGTGATGCTGGTCTTGGTAATGGCGGCTTAGGACGATTAGCTGCTTGTTTTCTCGATTCCCTTGCTTCTTTAGAATTAGCTGGACATGGCTATGGACTCCGGTACCGATATGGAATGTTTGATCAGCATATCATGGATGAAAAACAAGTGGAATTTCCTGATTATTGGCTTTCAAAAGAATTTATATGGGAAGTCCGCAGACCGGAAGATGCGATTGAAGTCCGCTTTGGCGGAGATGTATCCTCAACAAGAGACAAAGATGGAAAACTTCATTTCAAATATGAACACTATGAACCAATCCAGGCCGTCCCTTATGATGTGCCTGTTGTCGGTTACCACAACGACACCGTGAATACGTTAAGGTTGTGGTCAGCAGAACCTAGCGTGGAGGACACGATGACAAAAGCGGAAAAGGAAGGGGTTTTCGGTCATTTTCTAGATCATAAACGATCGCTTGAGTCCATTTCAGATTTCCTTTATCCCGACGACTCCACAGAGGAAGGCAAGAGACTACGTTTGAAGCAGGAATATTTCCTCGTCTCTTCTGGAGTACAATCGGTTGTTCGGTCCTTTGAAAGGCTTGGACTTCCCTGGTCTTCGTTCCCTGAAAAAGTAGCCCTTCATATTAACGATACACACCCGGCACTCGTCATTCCTGAACTGATGAGGATTCTCATGGATGAAAAAGGGATTGGCTGGGAGGAAGCGTGGGAAATAACGCAGTTATCAGTATCTTATACGAACCACACGACCTTAAGTGAAGCTCTCGAATCGTGGCCGGTCGGACTGGTAAGGACGTTGCTCCCTCGGATCTTCATGATCATTGACGAGATCAATGAACGGTTTTGTCAGGGTTTATGGAAAACGTATCCAGGTGAATTCGATCGAATCGCTGATTTAGCCATTGTGGCTGATGGGCAAGTGAAAATGGCCCACTTGAGCATTGTTGGCAGTCACAGCATTAACGGAGTGGCGAAGCTCCACACAGATATCTTGAAAGAACGTGAAATGAAGCGTTTTTATAACACCTTTCCTGAGCGTTTTAACAATAAAACGAACGGCATTACCCACCGTCGCTGGCTGATGCACGCAAACAGGCCGTTGTCCTCTTTGATCACAGAAGCTATTGGGGAAGAGTGGATGAAAGAGCCTAAACAACTGAGCCGATTGCTCGACCGGAAAGATGATCTTGCTTTTCTTGACCAACTTCATAAAATCAAACAGAAAAATAAAGTGGAATTTGCCAAATGGGTGAAAAACACACAAGGAATTACGGTCGATCCGAATTCCATCTTTGATGTTCATATCAAGCGACTTCATGGATATAAAAGACAATTGCTTAATGCCCTTCATATTATGCATTTATATAACGAATTGAAATCAGACCCGACGCTGGATATTGTTCCAAGAACCTTCTTCTTTGGAGCTAAAGCAGCGCCGAGCTATCACTTTGCTAAAAAAGTGATTCAACTCATCAACCGCATCGCATCTGTGGTCAATAACGACCCTGATGTGAAGGATTATATAAAAGTGGTCTTTCTGCCGAACTATTCGGTTTCCATTGCTGAGAAGATTATTCCAGCCAGTAATGTCAGTGAACAAATATCAATGGCTACAAAAGAAGCCTCAGGAACAGGTAACATGAAGTTCATGATGAATGGAGCGCTGACCCTTGGGACTATGGACGGTGCGAATGTGGAGATCCACGACCTTGTCGGGGACGAAAACATTTACATCTTCGGTTTAAGGTCCGATGAAGTGTGGGATTATTACCGAAACGGATCCTATTCTTCCCGCTTGCTTTATGATAGTGATGAGCGTATCCGACATACGTTGGACCAGCTGATCCATTACAGTCCTATCTCTAAAGGGGAGACAGATTTCCAGGAAATTTATGATGCCCTTCTTACCTATAACGATGAATACTTTGTGCTCAAAGACTTTGCCAGCTACGTATTAGCTCAGAAAAAAGTGAGTCAGGATTATCAACGCAAACGTCAGTGGAACTTGAAGAGTCTTGTCAATATCTCTCAATCCGGAATTTTCTCAAGTGACCGGACCATTCAGGAATATGCCCGAGATATTTGGGATATTGAACGGGTGAAGACCTTGAAGTAAGGGACTATTTAGGGGGACGGATGTGTGAGACAAAAGGATATGTATCACAATAGTTTTGAAGAATCTTATCGAGAGCCTTTCGGTGCAGCACCGAAGGGTTCTCCTGTTACGCTCAAAATTGATATCAGCGACCGATACAGGGTTTCCCACGTCATTCTTCACTACATCTTAGACCGTACAGACGATGAGAAAACGAAGGAGATGGACCTCTGCAGTCAGGAACATCAGCAAGTGACTTATGAAGCGACTATTAGGATGCCGCAAAGACCGCAGCTTATCTGGTATTTTTTCGAAATCACCCTAGAGGATCAAACCCTTTTTTATGGACGCGAAAAAAGCTATGAAAGTGGAGAGGGGAAGGTGTACGATCATATTCCTCCTTCTTGGCAGATTACGGTGTACGACCCTTCTTATAAAACCCCGGAATGGTGGAAGAACGCAACGATGTATCAAATCTTCCCCGACCGTTTTTATGCAGCAGGAGAGCTCGATATGGAAAAAGCTCCTGAGACGAGTCTGATTCATGCGCATTGGGAAAATGATCCTGTCTACATTCGGAATGAACGAGGGGAAGTTATTCGTTGGGACTTCTTCGGAGGTAACCTAAAAGGGATCACGGAAAAACTCGATTATATAGAATCTTTAGGGGTATCCGTCATCTATTTGAATCCTATCTTCGAAGCGGAAAGCAATCACCGTTATGATACAGGCGATTATCACAAGATCGACCCTCTCGTTGGAACAAAAGAGGACTTGGAAACATTGATCAAGGAAGCGTCTGAGAGAGGAATCGAAATTATGCTTGATGGTGTTTTCAGTCACACCGGAAGCAACAGCATCTATTTTAATCGAGAAGGCAAGTATGACTCTCTTGGCGCGTATCAGTCGAAAAACTCCCCGTATTATAGCTGGTACACGTTTCACCAGTATCCCGATGAATACGATGCCTGGTGGGGCGTTGGGACGCTTCCTACATTGAATAAGGAAAATGAAGATTATCAGGATTTCCTTGTCCATGATGAAGAGAGTGTCATCAAAACGTGGCAGCAATCCGGAATGAAAAACTGGCGTCTGGACGTGGCTGATGAATTGACCGATGATTTAATCAGTCAAATCTATCGACAGTTGAAACAAAAGGATGAATCAAGCGTTCTTCTGGGGGAAGTGTGGGAGGATGCTTCTAATAAAACGGCCTATGGAAAACGCCGGGACTACTTTTTGGGTGGAGTGCTGGATTCCGTGATGAACTACCCCATGCGGCGATTGATGCTTGACTTCATGAAAGGTGAAATGGATGCGTATACTGTTCACCGCCGCCTTATGACGTTAAGCGAACATTATCCGAAAGAGTATTTCTATGCGGTTATGAACATGCTTTCCAGTCATGATGTGGAGAGGATTCAAACGATGTTGGAAGACTATCTACCTGATGACTTTAGTCAACAAGAAGCTGAGAAACTCATCATCAAGCAAATTAAATCTCTCAGTCTATGGCTCTATGCTTTTCCGGGAGTACCTTCTTTATACTATGGAGATGAAGCAGGTGTTACAGGTGGTGCTGACCCTGATAACCGGAAACCATACCCTTGGGGGCGAGAGAATAAAGAGTTGCTAGATTGGTATCAAAAGATTGGACAGTGGAGAAAAGAACACACCGCTCTCCGCACGGGTCATTGGAAATCTTTTACTCCTGATCGGGAAGTCATCGGCTTCGAACGCTGGACAGAAAACGGCGTGGATCATTTTAATGCAGAAGCCAATGATGAACGAATGCTCTATTTATTCAACAGGAACACGAGAAAGAAAATAGGAATCAACATACCGATTCAAAAAGGAAAATGGCAGGACTTAGAAAACAAAAAAAGGATTTTTAGTTCAAAGAACAATGTTTTATCCATTGAACTGGAACCTTGTGAAGCCATGTTATTACGTTTAATGAAATAGGAGGGGAACCGATGGGATTCTTGGATGGTCTAATGGGCAATGCTAGTCAGGTGGATGTCGATAAGCTTGAAAGAGAGCTCGAAGGAATCCTTATTGAAGGGGAAAATATTCAAAGCGGATATAAAGTGTTGAGAGACTCTTTCTTATTCACAGACCGCCGCTTGCTCCTTATCGATAAGCAAGGCATGACAGGGAAGAAGGTCGAGTACCACTCTATTCCTTATAAAAGTATCACTCACTTCAGTGTAGAGACAGCGGGCAGCTTTGACCTTGATTCAGAACTAAAGATCTGGCTTTCCGGAACGAATGAACCAATCGGGAAGCTCTTCAAAAAAGACAGCCCCATTGAAGAAGTGCAGCAAACCCTCGCTACTTATGTATTATAAATGTTTCACGTGAAACAATTCTGAAAATAAGCCTGGATATTACAATCCAGGCTTATTTTTTATGTGTATACCATTACAATTAGTTAGGGAATTGGTGCCAATTTTGATATTCCGGCTGTTTCAGCAGGGAGACCGATTTATCAAAATCATTCTATCCTTATTGAGAGATTGTGGGACTACCTTCTTGATTTAAATGATAGATTTTAAAGGAACTGGTATTTTATGAGAGGTAGTAGTAATATAGTCGGGTGTCATTTTTTTCATTAAGGTTTAGTGAGTTTTATAAAAGGGGGAGTTTGGAATGACAAACTTGAAAGGTGAAATCCAAGGAAAAGTCTTAGTACCTAGTGATGAGCAATACGAAGAGGCAAGGAAAATTTTTAATGCGGCCATAACACAACGCCCATCAATCATCGCCGTATGTGAATCAGCAAATGATGTTACAGAAGTGGTGAAGTATGCAAAGGAAAATGACCTGGAAATTGCGGTAAGAGGCGGAGGCCACCATGTATCGGGGACATCATTAACAGAAGGTGGAGTACTGATTGATCTTTCCCAGATGACTTTTGTGGAAGTACATAAAGAATCGCAAACTGTATCTGTCCAAGGAGGGGCTACGCTTGCACATATTGATGAAGAAACCCAGAAATATGGAATGGCTATGCCAACCGGGACGGTTTCTGAAACAGGAATTGCGGGTCTTGCCTTATCTGGTGGTGTCGGGTATTTACGAGGAGTATTAGGTTTATCCTGTGACCAATTAGTGGAGGCTAACATTGTAACCGCTGCTGGAGAACAATTGGTAGTTAACAAGGACACAAATGCTGATTTATTCTGGGCTGTTCGCGGAGGAGGAGGCAACTTTGGTATAGTTACTGCATTCAAATTCCATCTACATCCAGTTGGCCCTGAAGTGTTGGCGTTTGATGTAATGTATGATTTGAAGGATGGCATGCAGGTGTTCCGTAATTTAAACGACTATTTAACGGATGCCCCTGATGAAGTCAGTGTCAATATGACTGTCATGGATTTGCCTCCAGCCCCAATGCTCCCGGAATTCTTGCACAATAAAGAGGTTATGGTGATTGCTGGGATGTATGCGGGTGATGCAAATGATGGCAAGGCTATCATTGAGCCTTTGAGAAAGTTAGCGGAACCAATCATCGATCAAACTGGCGTCATTCCATATTCAAACCTGCAGAAGAAGTTGGACCCTATGGTACCCCAAGGGGCTAGCTTTCAAGGAACCTCGCTGTTCTTCAAAGACCTTAGCGAGGATACCTTCAAACAATTACTAGAAGAAAAAGACAAAGCACCAGGCGGACTATTATTCCAGCTATGGGAAATGCATGGACAAGTCAACCGTATCCCTGCTGATTATAATGCTTTTTCCGTTCGAGACAGTCAGTATTTATTGCTGCTGGACCTTATTTATGAACCAGGCAATGATGAAGCCGCTCATGATTGGGCCCGTCAATTCTATGAGAACTTCGCTCCACTTTCATTGAACGGTGCCGCATACTTAAATGGCATTGATCCAGATGAAGATGTCATTGAAAAGACCTATGGATCCAACCACCAGCGCTTACAAGAAATTAAAGCAAAATACGACCCTCACAACGTATTTTCGAGGAACCATAATATCAAACCTAAGCAAAAAGTCTAAACTAAACTAGGTACCCGCTTCTTATTTAAATTAGGGAGCGGGTTTTTCCTTACAAACAACAACTCAACAATATGGAAGTCTTCAAGAATAGGGAGCAATAGTGTTAAAACTACACTAGGAAACTAAAAATTCCATATTTATTTGAATTTTTGGTCTGATTAGCCCATCATAAGTAATAGATATATAGTGTTAAACAACAATGAAAGCGTTATCAAAACGAGGTGTGGATATGAAGCTTGAATTGACTCATAAGCAAACGACAGGCTTAGTAATGACAACACAAATGCGTCAAGCGATCACGATGCTTCAATGGACATCTGCTGAATTATGGGAACATATCCAGCAAGAAGTCGATGAAAACCCCATTTTAACGTTAGAAAATCCAGGCGTACATCCTTCCAACCACCATCACCCCAAAGCCTATCGCGATCCAATTGATCAGATTGTCGCCGCTGAAAAAGATTGGCGTGACGGACTGGTGGAACAAGCGGGCTGGTTGAAGATTGATAAGCCATTGAAAGATACGCTCCTCTTTTTAATTGGAAATTTAGATGAGCGTGGGTTTTGCACAATATCTGAAGAAGAGGCGGCGCTGCAAATCGGTCAATCTTTGAACACGGTTAAACGGGCGAGGCGCCTTTTACTACAATTTGAACCGATGGGAGTCGGATGCTTGGATTTTAAAGAATTCTTACTCTTACAAGTAGAAAGAAAGCATCCGGATTCTTCTGTACTTTCTATATTAATCGGAAATCATTTAGAAGATCTGGCCTCTCAGAACTTCCATAAGGTAGCTTGTGAGTTGGACCTGGAGGAGTCGTGTGTCGTTGAATCCTTTGAAATCATCCAGTCCTTAGAACCACGGCCATTGCTTCCGGATTACGGACAAACCAATATTCCGGCAATGCCCGATTTGATACTGGAAAAAAAAGACGGTGGCTACGTGCTTCGTGACCCTTTTTCTGTCAGTGGTCAAATTAAGTGGGATGAGCAGTTGGTTCGAATGTACAAAGAAGGAAAGGATGCCCATGAATATTTGGACGGATGCTATAAAAAAGCGCGATGGCTTTTGCAAAGTATAGAGCAACGGCAACACACCATTTTGAAAGTGGCAGAAATGATTATTAAACACCAAAAAGGATTTTTGAATGGTGGGGATCTGAAACCACTCACTTTAAAAAAGGTGGCCAAAAAACTGGGTGTTCATGAATCGACGATCAGCCGGACCGTTGCTAATAAAATCTTGCAGACGCCTAAAGGGTTATACGAATTAAGGAGCTTTTTTGTAACGGGGTATCAATCGGCTGACGGACAGGAAATCTCTTCTCAGTCCATTAAAGTGTTAATAAAAGAAATGATCAAAAACGAAGACCCTCTAAAAGCATTATCTGATCAAAAAATGGCGACAGAATTAAAAGAGAAGCATAATGTCAAAGTGTCACGCCGAACCGTTGCCAAATATCGAGAGTCTCTCAATCTCCCATCCTCATCTAAACGAAGAGCATCCGCACGGGAAGGGATTTCTCCTATTCTTCTACATTCCTAGGTTAAGGCCCTGAAAAATAGGGGATAGTCTAGTAGAAGATGGATGAGGAGGATTCCGTGGTGAAAAAATTTATATCTTATGTGAAAGATGTGATAGCCGAATTTCAAAAAGATAACATCCCCTTGCTTGGCGCAGCACAGGCGTACTATTACTTATTAGCAATTGTTCCACTATTAATTTTGGTGCTATCGATTCTCCCCTATTTGAATATAGACGCTGAAACCGCGATCCAGGCCATGAGCAATGTAATTCCCAGTGATACTGCCCAAGTCTTTAGAGAGAATATCGTAGCTGTGGTAGAGAAACCAAGTGGAGGGCTACTCACTGTAGGGATCTTAGGGACCCTTTGGTCTGCTTCAAACGGAATCAATGCGTTCATACAGTCCTCAAACTTGGCTTACAACGTGGAAGAGACAAGATCGTTCATTAAAGTACGTCTACTTTCGATCGCATTGACGATTGGTATGATCTTGGCAATTATCGTTGCGCTTGTACTGCCTGTATTCGGCCAAGTGTTGATTGATATGATTAACATGCCGTCTCAAACGGCTATCCTATTGCAAGTCCTGCGGTGGACGTTGAGTATCGTCGTCATCGGTGCCGTTCTCATGGCCCTTTATCATTTTGCGCCAAATAAGAACATTCCCTTTAAACATATCCTACCTGGTGCGATTATTACGGCTGTGCTCTGGCAGCTGATTTCCCTCGCGTTCTCTTTCTATGTGAGTAATTTCGGTAATTACTCAGCAACGTATGGAAGTCTTGGAGGAATTATTATACTGATGTTATGGTTCTTCCTTACAGGCATCATCTTAATGGTAGGCGCTGAAATTAATGTCATTTACCACCGACGACATGGAGATGACAAAACGAAAGCTGCTTGAATCGAATACAAAAAGGTAATGAAAAAGGAACCATCCCTCGTTGGAGGGGGAGGTTCCTTTCTTAGTGTCCTATTTTTCAATGGACTGCCATTGGATTGGATACTTTTCAAGTAATTCTGTCAATGTTGGCCTTTGATGGTTGTCTCTCCCAATTACCGGTGAGGCTTGGAACAAAGAATTCAGGATGGCTTCTTCCGTAGCTTCCCCAGCCGCCCGAAAAGCTTCATCCATATTATCCTCATGAATAGCTTGAAGCTTGACCGTTTCTTCAGGCTTCTCATGGGGGATGGTTGCAGCTGTAGAAAATCCGAGGACGACATCGCCACTTCCATTTCCGATCGTTGATCCCGTTTTCGATAATCCGGTCACGGTCCGTTTGCAAATCCTTTTCAATTGTCGATCTGAAACAGGGAGGTCAGTTGCTACGACAATCATGATCGACCCTCTATCTTTTTCCTCTTCCGCCTGAATATACTCCTTGAGTTGTTGCCCGACCGGTTGACCATCAATCCGAAGATCACTCAATTTGCCGAAATTCGTAAGGGTCAGAACGCCTATGGTATAGTCGCCATGTTTGAGCTGAACCCTCCTTGAAGCAGAGCCGATTCCACCCTTCAATGAATAACACACCATCCCTCTCCCTGCTCCAATACAACCTTCTGTGAAGTGAGCTTCGGCATTTGCAATGGCTTGTAAAACATGTTCCTTCGTCACCGCCTGTTCCCTAATGTCATTGATATACATATCGTTGCATTCTCCGATGACAGGGTTGACGGTACCCGTTGTCCTTCCGACTTCCGGGTTTCGTTCCAGTGTGTAAGCGACGAGAGCATCATAAGCGGCACCAACCCCAAACGTGTTGGTCAATACAATGGGAGTTTCCAGTGTCCCTAGTTCTTCCACCTGAATGGTCCCCGTCGTCTTGCCGAACCCGTTAATGACATGAGCAGATGCCACCGTTTTATTTTGAAAAAGATTGCCCCTGTGTGGAAGGATGGCAGTAACTCCTGTCTGGATTCTGTCCTTATTCAACGTATGATGGCCGATCGTTACACCGGGAACATCGGTAATCTGATTGCGCTTTCCGATAGGCATAGAACCTATAATGATCCCGTGCTCTCTCAATGTTTTATTGGTAAACATGGATACACCTCCACTTGCCCTATTCGCATTGGAGCAGGCAAAATCCTCCTTCATGTATGTTCATACAATCCAGAGATTTTATATGCATATTCCGAATGAAAAATAGATTTATTTTTGTATAAAACGAGTATAAGAGAAAAAAATTTTTTTGATTTTTTCAGTTTTCTTGGTTGCGCTTACATCCTTCTAATATTCGGGTTTCTAAAGAAATTAAATTGTCGCATAATCGTGAAAATTCAGCGTTTGTAAGCGTCAAGAGCGTGATTCTTCAGGCCTTTCATGCTATACTAGTAAGAAACTGAAAAGACAGAATTTTTTAATTTTTGCCTGTAACCTACAAGAATATGTCCGCTAGGGGGAAAAAATATGCAAAAACACGGATATCCTGTTCCGCAGGGGCTATATCATCCGGAAAATGAGCATGAAGCTTGTGGAATCGGAGTGATCGCCAACATCGATGGAACAAAGAGTCACAGTATCGTAGAGAATGCCATCACTATTCTATGTAATTTAGAGCACCGTGGTGGACAATCTGCTGATGTCAGTACAGGAGATGGGGCTGGCATACTGACACAAATACCTCACCATTTTTTCGAATCTCAATGTGAGAAAGAAGATATATACTTGCCTGAAGCCGGCAAATACGGAATCGGTATGATTTTCTTCCCGGAAGATCATGAAACAAGAACCGAGTGTATGAAGACATTTGAACGTATTGTCGCTGAAGAAGGACAAGAGTTTTTAGGCTGGCGTACGGTTCCGGTGAACGATTCGTTTGTTGGGGAAGATGCGAAGAAAACTAAACCGTTTATACGTCAGGCTTTCGTTGCTCCATCTGGAACTGTCCAAACACAAATGGATCTGGAGCGCCGCCTGTACATCATTCGTAAGCGAGCGGAAATCGAGATCGCTGGAAAAGACGGGTACGATGACTTCTATATCAGCAGCTTGTCATCGAACACGATCGTCTATAAAGGAATGTTGATTCCTGAACAGCTGGATTCTTTTTATATCGATCTGAATCACCCTGATTTCAAAACAGCCCTTGCTTTAGTACACTCCCGCTTTAGTACGAACACCTTCCCGAGCTGGAAACGTTCGCACCCGAACCGATTCACGATTCACAATGGAGAGTTTAATACATTACGAGGCAATGTTAACTGGATGAGAGCACGCCAGGAGCTTTGCAACTCGGAATATTTCAGTGAAGAAGACTTACAAAAGCTCCTTCCTGTCATCGATTCCAACGGTAGTGACTCTTCTATGTTTGATAATGCGTTTGAATTCTTATATTTGTCCGGCCGTTCGCTTGCTCACACAGCTATGATGATGGTTCCTGAACCATGGTCCAATGATGAAACGATCCAGGAGGACAAGAAGAATTTTTATGAGTACCATAGCTGCTTAATGGAGCCGTGGGACGGTCCGGCGGCTCTTGCTTATACAAATGGAAAGCAAATCGGTGCGTGTCTTGACCGTAACGGATTGCGTCCGGCACGTTACTATGTGACAAAAGATGGAATGATTGTCCTTGGGTCTGAAGTGGGTGCCCTTGATATTTTCGCGGACGACATTTTGTATAAAGATCGTCTTGCGCCAGGAAAGATGCTTCTTGTAGACCTTGAAGAAGGAAAAATCATTCCTGATGATGAGATCAAACTGCAAATTGCTCGTGAGCATCCGTATAAAGAGTGGATCGAAGAGAACAAGTTTGATTTAGAGGACCTGCCTGAACCAATGACCGAACACCGTCCGGTCGAAAACTTGATTGACCAGCAGCTAGCATTCGGATATACGACAGAAGAATTAAATAAAATTCTCCTGCCGATGGTCAACGATAAAAAAGATCCCGTCGGTTCGATGGGGTATGATTCGCCGCTTGCCGTCCTTTCTAAAAAACCACAATTGCTGTACAGCTACTTCAAGCAGTTGTTCGCACAGGTGACAAACCCGCCGATTGATGCCATCCGTGAAAAATTGATCACAATGGTGGAAACGACGATTGGAGCAGAAGGGAATCTGGTCGATCCAAAACCAGAAAGCTGCCGTCAAATCCGATTGCAAACACCTATTTTGACCAATCGCGAACTTGAACAGATCCGTCAGCAGGATGTGGAAGGGTTCGCAGCCCGTACGCTTTCTATCCTTTTTGATGCAAAAGAAGGGGGCATGGAGACTGCGCTTGATCGGCTGTGTGATGAAGCAGATGCAGCTGTAGAAGATGGTACGACGCTGATCGTTCTCTCTGATCGTGGAATTAGTGAAGCGTATGCAGCTATACCTTCTTTGCTTGCAGTATCCGGATTGCATCATCATTTGATCCGTAAAGGGACGCGTACGAAAGTAAGTCTGATCATCGAATCCGGAGAAGCTCGTGAGGTGCATCATTTTGCGACACTGCTCGGTTATGGAGCAGAAGGAATCAACCCTTACCTTGCTTATGAATCCTTGAGAGATCTGATGGAACGCGACCTGCTTGAAGCAGAGTCCCATGAAGCGGCTGTGCAGACGTATATCAATTCTGCAACGGACGGGATCATCAAGGTCCTTTCAAAGATGGGGATTTCTACAATTCAAAGTTATCGTGGGGCGCAGATTTTTGAAGCCGTTGGAATTCATAAAGATGTGATCGACCAGTATTTCACCCGAACAGCTTCTCGCCTTGGAGGGATTGGTCTCGATATCATCGAAAAAGAAGTGCTCATGCGCCACGAAGTTGCGTACGGAGAAACACGTGGGTCGAATCGCACACTAGAAGCTGGTGATGAATATCAGTATCGCCAGAACGGAGAAGATCACCAGTATAACCCACAGACAATTGCGACATTGCAGCACGCCTGCCGTTCAAACGACTATGATCTTTTTAAACAATATTCCAAGATGTTGACTGATGAAAAACACAATTTACAGTCCTTGCGTGGATTGCTTTCCTTCAAGGATCGTCCGTCGATTCCAGTTGAGGAAGTAGAGTCTGTCGAAGATATTTGCAGACGATTCAAGACGGGGGCGATGTCTTTCGGTTCGATTAGTGAAGAGGCACACGAAGCCTTAGCCATTGCTATGAACCGTATCGGAGGCAGAAGTAATTCGGGTGAAGGTGGAGAAGATCCAAAACGCTTCACACCGGAAGAAAACGGTGATTTGAAACGTAGTGCCATTAAACAAGTGGCATCCGGTCGTTTTGGCGTTAACAGTCATTACCTTGTCAATGCCGATGAAATTCAAATCAAAGTTGCACAAGGAGCGAAGCCGGGTGAAGGTGGACACCTTCCAGGTAAGAAAGTGTATCCATGGGTAGCAGAAGTTCGTGGTTCCACACCTGGTGTCGAATTGATCTCGCCACCACCGCACCATGACATCTATTCCATTGAAGACTTGGCAGAGCTCATCTATAACTTGAAAAACGCTAATCCGAGAGCGCGCGTCAGTGTGAAGCTCGTTTCCGCCGTAGGTGTTGGTACAATCGCTGCTGGGGTAGCGAAAGGTCGTGCTGATCTCGTGTTAATCAGTGGTTACGATGGAGGAACGGGTGCAGCACCGAGAACAAGTATTAAGCACACCGGTCTCCCATGGGAAATCGGTCTTGCCGAAACACACCAGACCCTTGTCCTTGACCGACTGCGTGATCGAATCGTCGTTGAAACAGACGGAAAAATGATGACTGGTCGTGACGTTGTAGTCGCCTCTTTGTTAGGAGCGGAAGAATACGGATTCTCAACCGCACCGCTCGTTGTCCTCGGATGTGTCATGATGCGTGTTTGTCATTTGAACACATGTCCGGTTGGTGTAGCGACACAGGACCCTGAGCTTCGTAAAAAATTCACAGGGGAAGCGGATCACCTCGAGAACTTTATGCGCTTCATCGCACAAGAAGCTCGTGAACTTATGGCAGAGCTCGGATTCCGTACAATCAATGAAATGATTGGTCGTACCGACGTATTGCAGACGAACGAAGCCATCGACCACTGGAAAGCCAAAGGCGTTGACTTGTCAGCCTTGCTTTACCAGCCTGATGTTCCTGCAGATTATGGTCGTTTTGCCGTGAGGAAGCAGGATCATGGGCTTGAGAAGACGCTGGATATGGAAGAGTTGATCCCGCTTTGTAAGAAAGCCATTGAAACCGGTGAGCCGGTGGAAGGCACAGGATCGATCCGGAACATCCACCGTGTCACAGGTACAATCCTTGGTAGTGAAATCACACGCCGTTATGGGGCGGAAGGACTTCCAGAAGACACGATCAAGTTGACCTTCAAAGGGTCTGCAGGTCAAAGTTTTGGTGCCTTTATTCCAAAAGGAGTCACCCTTCGTCTTGTCGGGGATTCCAATGACTATGTAGGAAAAGGATTGTCTGGTGGTAAGATTATCGTCCATCCATCACCGAAGTCATCGTTCGTACCAGAAGAGAACACCATTATCGGAAACGTAGCTTTATACGGCGCTTCAGCCGGAGAAGCTTACATCAATGGTCTTGCGGGTGAACGCTTCTGTGTCCGTAACAGTGGAGCAGACGTCGTTGTCGAAGGTGTCGGAGACCATGGATGTGAATATATGACAGGCGGGAAAGTCGCCGTCCTTGGGGGCACTGGACGTAACTTTGCGGCAGGAATGTCCGGAGGAGTCGCTTACGTACTGGATGAGTCTGAGCAGCCGTTTGATACAAAATGTAATAAAGAACTCGTGCATCTGCAGCAGTTGACAGATGCGAATGAAATTCAAGAACTCTATGACATGATTGAAAAACATGTTTCCTATACAAACAGTCCACGAGGACAACGTATCCTTGCTAATTGGAGCGATTATGTATCTAAATTCGTTAAAGTCATCCCGAGAGATTACTTGGCAATGCAGGAACGAATTAAGAATTTGAGAGAGAGTGGTCTTGAGAAGTTTGACGCAGAAATGACCGCTTTTGAAGAACGAAACAAACCTGTAGAAACAGTCAAATAACGGAGAAGGGGGAGATCTGATGGGTAAGTCTACTGGATTTATGGAATACACACGCCAATCCACACCTGAGCGCGATCCTGAAACAAGAATAAAAGATTGGGAAGATTACACGCTTCCCCTGTCAGATGAAGAAGCACAAAAGCAAGGGGCACGCTGCATGGACTGCGGCGTTCCTACTTGCCACTCCGGAATGGAGATCAACGGCATTACGAGCGGTTGCCCGGTCTATCACCTGATACCTGAATGGAACGACCTTGTATATCAGGGGAAATGGAAGGAAGCCCTTGCCAAAGAACATGAAATGAACAACTTCCCGGAGTTCACTGGTTTCGCCTGTCCTGCACCATGTGAAGGAGCTTGTGTTCTAGGGATCAATGAACCACCGGTAGCCATTCGCAGTGTAGAAAGATCGATCATAGAAAAAGGCTTTGAGGAAGGCTGGGTGAAGCCTGAACCTCCAGCTTATCGTACAGGTAAAAAAGTAGCGGTTGTCGGTTCAGGGCCTGCAGGTCTTGCAGCAGCCGCACAGCTGAACAAAGCAGGCCACTGGGTGACAGTTTATGAGCGAAACGACCGCGTCGGTGGATTGCTTACTTATGGAATCCCTGAGATGAAGCTGCCTTATTCCGTGGTCGAACGCCGCGTAAACATTTTGAAAGAGGAAGGCATCCAGTTCATGACGAACACAGAAGTTGGTCGTGATTATCCTGTATCCCGATTAAATGAAGAGTACGACACAGTCATTCTTTGTGGGGGAGCGACAACGCCAAGGAATCTCGAAGTAGATGGACGCAACTTGAAAGGCATCCACTATGCGATGGACTTCCTACACTCCAACACGAAGAGCCTTCTTGATTCCGATCATGAAGACGGAAACTATATTAGTGCAAAAGATAAAAATGTCATCGTCATTGGTGGCGGGGACACAGGAACGGACTGTATGGCGACTTCAATGCGCCATGGCTGTAAGACCTTGACTCAATTTGATATTTACGATAAAAAAAGTTCCACACGTGACAACGAAGTAAACCCTTGGCCTCAGTACCCAATCATCCACCGCGTGGAGTATGGCCAGAAGGAAGCGGAAGCGACATTCAATAAAGACCCACGTGCTTATGCGGTCATGACGAAAAAATTCGTCGGAGATGAAAACAACCGTATTACAGAAGTACACACGATTGATGTCGCGCTTTCTTACGATGAAAATGGCAACAAAGTCCGTACTGAAATTCCAGGTACAGAAAAAGTATGGGAAGCAGATCTTGTATTGCTCGCGATTGGTTTCAGTGGACCAGAACAAGATCTTATTGAAAAACTAGGCATCGAAACGACTGTACGTTCAAATGTTGCTGCCCAGTACGGGAAGTACACAACGAACGTTGAGGGCGTATTCGCTGCTGGAGACATGCGTCGCGGCCAAAGCTTAATTGTCTGGGCCATTAATGAAGGACGCGAAGTCGCACGCGAATGCGACCGCTACATGATGGGAGCATCTCAGCTGCCATAAATAGAATGAACCCTTTTAGCCACCTCCGAAACGGAGGTGGCTTTTTATGTTTAGCACCTTAAACACATGATCCGTTTACTAAAAGAGTTATTCAACAATATGGCAGGATTGTGGAAGACTCAGTTTCGAGATGTTTCGGGGTTCGTTGCTGAGTTGAGCGTCAGGGGTGGTTGGGAAGCCACTCGCTCGTATATTATAGTTACCAGATTGTTTCTGGTGGACCTCACTATCTTCATACAAGGTATAATGAGGGCAATCAGATGGAGGTGTCGACACCTCGCTTGAAGCCACGTCTTCGTAGGAAAGTATGACACCTCCCTCTTTACAGGATGATCCGAATAAGCTGGATGACACATTGTTGTCGTATATCTAACGAGCCTGGATACTTGTAAAGATACGGAGGAACTCTCTCATCTGGTAATTATTACAGGGCAGGTGGATTTGCTTGAATTATCTCGGTATTGATATTGGAAAACAGAATCATGAGGCTGGGTTAATTGATGAACATGGTCAAGCCATAGGTAAAACCGTGCGTTTCTCCAATTCCAGATCAGGGAGTGACAAACTTCTAAAGTTCTTAAATCAACATGAGATCACACCAGACAATTGCGCATGCGGACTTGAGGCTACAGGGCATTATTGGTTATCCGTGTTTTCATTCTTACATAAGCTTGGATTTAAAGTGACCTCGTTCAATCCTCTACAATCCGATGCCTTACGCAATTTTTATATTCGAAAGACGAAAACAGATGTACAGGATGCATACCTCATCGCTCAGGTTATCCGAATTGATAACCCCGCAGCTACTCCATTTATTGAAGATGACCTTCTTCAGTTAAAGCACTTGGAGCGACTTCGATACTCCTTAGTAGATCAAAGTTCAGATATCAAACGAAAGATTATTTCTCTACTGGATCAGGTATTTCCGGAGTATGAACGGTTGTTTTCTGATATTTTCGGTGTATCCTCTACCGAAGTTCTCCTTCATTATCCATTACCTGAAGACCTTCTATCCATTGATACAAAAAGGCTCGCTGAGCTCCTAAATCAAGCCAGTAAAGGAAGATATGGCGAGAGAAGAGCTCATGAAAAGGCGGATCAATTGAAAGAAAAAGCACAAGAAAGTTTCGGAATATCCATAGGTGGTGAAGCTTTTCGGATGCAGATTCACCTTCTTCTTGAACAACTATCCCTGTTAGACAGACAAATCAGCGAGATAGAAACATCGCTCACAGAGCTTTCGAATCGTCAGGACCACTACTTAACCACAATTATAGGGATTAGTGATGTTCTGGCGGCAGCTATATTAGGGGAGATTGGTTCCGTTGACCGTTTTGAACGTCCTGAACAACTCGTTGCCTACGCAGGCCTAGATGTTTCAGTACACCAATCAGGCAACTTCCAAGGCAACAAAATGAAGATATCAAAGAGAGGGTCTCCATATCTCCGTCGTGCCATATGGCAAGCTGCATTTGTCGCTAGCTTTCAAGATCCCGCTTTATCTCAGCACTATAAGAAACTAAGAAATCGTGGGAAAGCTCACGGAACAGCTGTGGGAGCTGTAGCCCGTAAGCTGACTCACATTATTTTTGCGATATTAAGGGATAAGAAGCCTTACGAACCTCGCCCAAATTAATGCCATATCAGTAAAGGGCTAGAAGCTTTTAAATTCCTCTTCCACGAGGTTTATTTGGCATGGACAGAATGCTTCATAAAGAATAATGAAGTTTCACTTTCCAAACTTGACTTTTTATAGCTGGTCTTTCCTGTGGGGGAGTGGCGAGCTTCCTCGGGCGGTCTGCCGCACTAAGGGATCTCGCCGATCTCCTTTCTCCCACGGGAGTCTCGCAGCTTCCCAACCACCCCATTCGATATTGTGAGAAACGAACCCACCTACACAAATGGAGCATTTTCCATTAACACTGCTTTCCAGTAAAAAAAGCGCTTCATAGCAAGCGTTAAAGTACAGAGGACTGCTTGTTTTTAGTTGGATTCACGAACTTACATTACGCTGGACAGCTGCTTATTCTGGAAGTAGTTTCGAGATACTTATATGGCAAAGGGGCGGAGGGGAATGGCGAGACTCCTGCGGGAAAAAAGTGCATGGTGAGACCCCACAGGACGCAGTCCGAGGAGGCTCACCGCGCTCCCGCGGAAAGCGAGTCATTCCCCGCAGCCCCTAGATCCTCACACAAACATCTCGAAACTGAGTCTTCAAGAAAAGGGAGCTTTTACGGAATTGTTACTATAAGAACGTACGTTAAAGAATTAGAGCTTCTTCGTTGTTTACGAACACCTTCCGACAAAATACTTTTTTAGAAAAACAATGGTGTGTTTATTCTGTCGAATCGTTGGGTACGTAGATTGTAATGTTTATTTATTACATTCCATTCTAAGGAGTGGTTTTCAAGGAGGAGCTCAATGAGTAATAAAAGATCAAGTAAAGATGAGCAGTTGGATCAGTTTCGGGTAGATGACTCAGGAAAACATATGACGACCAACATGGGAGTTAAAGTGTCAGAAGATGAATTCTCACTGAAAGCCGGTGAGCGTGGTCCAACTTTGATGGAAGACTTTTATTTTCGCGAAAAAATGACGCACTTCGACCATGAGCGTATTCCTGAGCGTATCGTTCACGCAAGAGGCTTTTCTGCGCATGGCGAATTTCAATTATATGAATCTCTTGAGAAATATACCAAGGCTGATTTTCTGAATGATACATCAAAAACAACGCCGACATTTGTAAGATTTTCAACGGTTGCTGGATCCAAAGGTTCTGCAGAAACTGTACGTGATGCACGAGGTTTTGCAACGAAATTTTACACAGAAGAAGGAAACTATGATCTAGTCGGAAATAACATACCTGTATTTTTTATCCAAGACGCTATCAAATTTCCTGATCTTGTCCATGCAGTTAAACCTGAACCACATAATGCTATGCCTCAAGCGGCTTCTGCTCATGATACGTTCTGGGACTTCGTTGGACAAAACCAGGAGTCTGCTCACATGGTCATGTGGACGATGTCTGACCGTGCCATCCCTAGAAGTCTCCGAATGATGGAAGGCTTTGGTGTTCATACGTTCCGGCTAGTAAACAAAGAAGGAAAAGCGCACTTCGTCAAATTCCATTGGAAGCCTGTTCTTGGTACGCACTCTCTTGTGTGGGATGAAGCTCAAAAAATTAATGGTAAAGACCCGGATTTCCATAGAGGAGATCTTTATAATTCTATTGAAAATGGTGATTATCCTGAGTATGAGCTTGGAATTCAAGTAATTCCTGAAGAGGATGAGTTCAAATTCGATTTCGATATTCTTGACCCAACGAAGTTGTGGCCGGAAGAAGATGTTCCTGTTCAAATCGTTGGAAAAATGACATTGAACCGAAATGTGGATAACGTGTTTGCGGAGAATGAACAAGTGGCATATCACCCAGGCAACGTTGTTCCTGGCATCGACTTTACGAATGACCCATTGTTGCAAGGACGTCTGCACTCTTACACAGATACCCAACTGATCCGTCTTGGAGGACCGAACTTCCATGAGCTTCCAATCAACCGTCCCGTCTGTCCGTTTTTCAATAACCAAAGAGACGGTTACGGACGTCAGACAATTAATCGAGGGCAAGTCAGCTATCATAAAAATGCTCTAGCTAAAAACACACCAACGCCTGCAAGTGAAGAAGAAGGCGGTTATACTCATTATCAAGAAAGAGTGGATGGACACAAAATCCGCGCCCGCAGCAATAGTTTTAAAGATCACTTTTCGCAGGCTACATTATTCTGGAACAGTATGAGTGATCATGAAAAAGAACATTTGATTCAAGCATTCAGCTTTGAGCTTGGAAAAGTAGAGAATGAATACGTCCGTGAAGAGGTTGTCAAAATGTTTTCCAATGTTAGCCTAGAGCTTGCTCAAGGATTTGCTAAGAACATTGGTGTCACTCCTCCGGAAAGCGGTGGATCAGACGTGAAGAAATCTTCTCCTGCACTCAGTCAGGCGAACACCGTTCATAAAACTTCTACTCGTAAAGTAGGAGTCATATTAGCCAACGGATTCAAAGGAAAGGACGTCAATCAAGCACTTGAGAAGCTTTCTTCAGAAGGAATCGCAACAGAAATCATTAGCGACAAGCAAGGAAAAGTCATAGGGGATGACCGGTCAGAATTGAAAGTCGATCACACCTTCCTAACGACTGATTCTGTTTTATATGACGCGCTCTATGCAATCGGAGGAAGCAACGAGGAAGAAGCGTTCAAAAAACACGCCTCTCATTTCCTTAACGAAGCATTTTCGCACTACAAACCGCTTGGTGCTACCCACAATGCTGTTCAGTGGTTGAGTGATAACAAGCTCGCTGACCACAGAGGGGTTGTGTCTGGCGATGATGTCGACGGATTCACCGAAGAGTTCATACAGGCAGTTGCTGCCCACCGTCATTGGGACCGTCAACTGATATAAATAAAAATTCCGCTGCCTTCCCTAAGGCAGCGGAATTTTTTATACATGTTATACGAACTTTGACTTGTAAGGGTAAAAGGGACGATTTTTCGTATCGTTTGTTTAAAATGCGTGATGATAAGGGAAAAGATGAATAAATACGAAAAGATGAAGAGGTGAATCCATGATTCGTACAATCTTAATGATCATCGGTTTAATTGTTGTGATTAGCTTCATTATTTCCCTGCTATAATAGAAATTTATTTAGATGAAACGAAAGTGACCAGTAATCAAATGCTGGTCATTTTTATATTTATGGTTATGAATAAGCAAATCATTAAAGTATATGGCAGGTTTCTATAAGACTCGATTTCGAGATGTTTTTTGAGTGGATGGGGGCTGCGGGGAATAGCTCGCTTTCCGCGGGAGCGCGGTGAGCCTCCTCAGGCTAACGCCTTGCGGGGTCTCACCAAGCACTTTTTTCCCGCAGGAGTCTCCCCATTCCCCTCCGCCCCTTTACCATGGAAGATTCTCGAAATCACTTCTGAAAGAATCAGCTTGTATGATTGAATAAAGATGAGAATGTTCACCTCCTGACGTCGGGTATTCAGGACCTAAAAGCTCGATATATAGCGCTTCATGCCTGCGTAGGAGGGAAGAGTTTCCTCTACTACATTGGTGTTAGGTATAATGAATAAAACCCTCTACTCCTTGTAGATAATAGCAGCTTATCACGGATGTAGTTTCGAGACACTCTTATGGTCAAGGGGCGGAGGGAAACGGTGAGACTCCTATGGGACGTGTGGGACAGGTGAGACCCCGGAAGGCGTAGCCTGAGGAGGCTCACCGCCCGCCCCATGGAAAGCGAACTGTTTCCCGGAGCCCCTAAACTCTTACAAACATCTCGAAACTGAGTCTTCAAGAAAAGTGAGCTATTGTGGAATGGAAGAGTTGTCTGTGTTTCAGCCATTGAGGAAATTTCGGTATAATGAAAGCAAATGAATACAAGGAGGACAAAAGGTGAAAGAAGCAGTCGAGTTACATAAAGAACAATTTATCGAAGAACTGAAACAGTATTTAAGCATACCAAGCATATCGTCCTTGTCTAAGCATAAAGCTGATGTCAAAGAGGCCGCGGATTGGACAGCCAGTGCCTTGGAAGAAGCGGGCATGGAGAATGTGGAGGTCATCCCAACAGAGGGACATCCGATTGTTTATGCGGATTGGCTTCATGCAGAAGGAAAGCCGACCGTTCTTGTGTACGGCCACTATGACGTCCAGCCAGAAGATCCGCTTGATTTATGGGAAACCCCTCCCTTTGAACCGGTGATCAGAGACGGGAAGATTTTCGCACGTGGAGCTACAGATGATAAAGGTCAGCTATTTATCCATATCAAAGCTGTCGACCTTCTCATGAAAGAGAAGGGAGAGCTTCCGGTCAATGTGAAGTTTGTTATTGAGGGAGAAGAAGAAATTGCAAGCCCGAATCTTGGTCCGTTCATTAATGAAAATGCGGATCAACTAGCTTGTGATGCGGTAGTCATCAGTGATACGTCCTTTAGTGAAAAAGGACAACCAGCCATCTGTACATCTTTACGTGGGGCTTTGGCTATGGAAATGACCGTCACAACAGCCAATTCCGATTTACATTCGGGTGCCTACGGCGGAGGTGTTCCAAATTCGATTCATGCCCTCGTCCAGTTGTTGGATTCCCTGCATGAAGAAAATGGCCGTATTGCCGTTGAAGGTTTTTATCAGGGTGTCCCGGAGCCAACAGAAGCGTTAAGGAAAGAAGTAGCAGAAGTCCCCTTCAATGAAGAACGTACAAAGCAGGACCTTGAACTGGACGAACTTTTCGGAGAGGAAGGGTTCACTTTTCAGGAGAGAATCGGTATTAGGCCGACGCTTGAAATCAATGGAATAACAGGAGGATTTCAAGGGGAAGGGTTGAAAACGATTGTTCCAAAAGAAGCGAGTGCGAAGATCAGTTGCCGTCTAGTTGGGGAGCAGGATCCCCAGGCAGTTTTTGAGGCGATTCAACGGCATGTAAACGAAAATCGACCAGTTGGGGCGAACGTTAACCTGCATCAGTATATTAAAGCAGATCCTGTCGCGATTGATTCAAGGAATCTTTATATTCAAAAAGCAGCAGATGCATTTGAAAGTGTGTATGATGTGCGGCCACACTTTCCGAAAGAGGGTGGATCGATTCCGATCGTTGAAGTATTCGGTCGTGTGTTAGACGCCCCCGTCGTTTTGATGGGCTTTGGCCTCCCGACGGAAAACCTGCATGCACCAAATGAACATTTTCATCTTGAGAATTTCACTAAGGGAATCGAAACGGTTTGTAAATACTTTCAAGAGTTATAAAGGAAAAAGGCTGAGAATAAGGTTCTCAGCCTTTTTTATGTGCAAGATCAAGAATTGACTGGATGAACGGACCTTTTTTTTCTGTATAGACAGAGCGTTCTTCCTTGAAAGTTTCAGCCAACTCTTTTTTTAGAGATTCGTAGGCTTTTGCGTATTCTTGGTTGGTACGTAAGGCGTCACGGAATGTGATTTTTTCCTCCCACTCCGACCCTTTCCATTCACAGACGTGCAGGTGGATGGTGTTGTGCGAAGCAGTCTCTTTTTTGAAAAAGCGTCTTGTTTTTAATTCAGGTTTCGGAACATATTCGTACCCCATCTGTGAAAGGGGGCGAATGTAGCGTGTGAATTCATCCAGATCCCCCACTCCTAATAACATATCTATAATTGGCTTTGCGGCCAGGTGTGGAACAGAAGTGCTTCCGATGTGTTCGATGGGAAGGGTTGCATCATCCAGTTTTTGCAGAATGGCTTCTTTCTCTTTCTGGAATGTTTCAGTCCATTCGTGTTGATAAGGGGAAAGCTGAACGTGATTTTTAAGCTTACGTTTGTCGCAGGAGAAGCAGGTTAAGGTTTTGTCTACCAACAAGACCCCGTTCAAGAACCCGTTTTCGCAATAGATTGTAGTGCCGCATTGGGCACAGATGCCAGCCTTTTCGTGCATGACGGTCACCTCTTCTACTTTTTAGATTTTGGATAAGTCTGTCTTTTTTTGTCAAAACAAAACGTTAAAATGTTAGAATAGTAGCAAGATACCTGTTTAGGAGGATGATGATGGAACAACTACAGACAAAGCCGAAGACGTTTGGCGAGATCCTTGATCATACATTCAGTATATCAAAGAAAAATTTCGGTCCTTTATTCCTTACACTACTTATTATTTTTGCGCCGCTCTACATAATTGATTACTTGTTCATGATACTGAGTGGGATCAGTTTGTTCCGCGAGCCGTCAGGAGGAGGATTCGCCGAAGGGGTGCTGAACAACCTGGATACCGCAGCAGCCACCCAGGAGCTTGTTGCAGCAAATCTTGGCATTGGTATGGAAATGTTGTATTTACTTGTTTCTACTATTCTTGCCATTATTATCTTTCCAATGGCCCAGGCATCAGTCATAGTGGCGACAAGCAAAGCGCTTAAGGAAGAAACGTGGTCGAAGGGTCAAGCGATTAAAGGAGCGTTCTCAAGGTTTTGGCCTCTGATTGGAAGCACAGCCTTGATGGGAATCATATTCGGAATCTCTATCTTTATCGGTTTTCTTCTTTTCGGTATTTTAGGAGGCATCAGTTTTGCGAGGGATGGCTTTGGGGTTGGTTTTATCATGTCAATCATCCTGGGGCTGTTGTTTTTCTCTGCGGTCGCTTTCTTTGTGACCAAACTGAGCATGTTCTTTGGAGCGATCGTCTTCCAAAAAGTAGCCCCTGGCTTTTCAAAAAGTTGGCAGATGACGAAAGGGCGCTTCTGGTCGACCTTCGGGTTGTTCGTCGTCTTTTTCATCATTACCATCTTGCTTACGTCTGTCATGGAAGGGGTCTCAGTCCTTCTCTTAGGAGGCAGTCTTCTCGGTCGTGTGCTGACAGACCTTGCTTCCATCATTACGACTTTGTTTATGATGGTCGGTTATACGGTTTTGTTTTTTGATTTGAAAACAAGGAACGAAGCGGATGATTTGAAAGATATGATTGCTTCTTACAAAGAATCATGAACGTAGGTGAATCATATGAGCCGATCAAATGAAGGAAAAGAGCAACTGAAGGAAATACTTGAGCGTCCAGAGTATCAAGCCTATGAGCAGGAACCTCTTACGGCAAGTGAACGTCTTATGGATGTTATCGCCCGATGGGTAAAAGACATGCTAGAAACATGGTTTCCCAATCTCCAAGTCTCTGATTCAGTCATCAATGGTTGGATCTATTTCTTCGGTTTCATCGGAATCGGCATTCTGTTGTTTCTGGTCACTAAACTTACACGACGACTCTCTGGTGAAAAGAAATGGTCAGAAAAGCGTACGTTCAGCATAACTTCCGACTTGTCCTGGTCATCGGAAGAGCATGTACAGGAAGCGGATGTGAGAGCTGCAGAAGGCCATTTTTCTGAAGCAGCCCGACATCTATTCCTTGGAATGCTGCTAGATTTTGATGCGCGAAACCTCGTCGAGGTGAAAGCATGGAAAACGAACGGAGACTATGAAAAAGAACTGCAAGATTCTGACCATGAGATCATTGCTGACTTTTCCATTCTTGCAGAGATCTTTGATCAAACCACCTATGGGAATCGAACACTCCAGAAAGAAGAGTTTGATGAATTTCGTTTCCGGGCGCTTCAGTGGATGGATCAAGAAGGGAGGAGAAACGTGTGACCTCTACGAAAAAAACATGGGTTTGGATTGGGGTCACCTTTGCTCTCCTTGCAGCCGTTCTCTACTGGTTGTCCAGTGGTCGGCCGGAAGCGTACCCTCCGTATCGATCTGAATCCCCTTCACAGACAGGAGTCAAAGGCTACTATACCCTTCTTGATGAACAAGGGGAGGAACCATCACGATGGGACAGCCACCCGAGTCGCTTACCGGAAACAAGTAGACGACAGACCCTTTTGATGATCGAACCATTTTCTACTGTCAGTGGAGCTGAGATGGAAAAGTATGAAGAGTGGATGGAAGAAGGGAATACCATCTGGCTGATGAAAAATAATCCTGTCGGCTATTTTGATACCCAAGTAGAATATGGTGTCTTCTCTCCAGGTGAAACAATGGTGGAAGATGATCGTGGTCGTACATACACCGTAGAGGTCCAACATGAGCATCGATTAAAGACAAAGGATCCTGATCATGTCCTTTTGAGCGATTCTCAAGGGGTGCTGGCCTTTAAACGCCCTTATGGGGACGGTGTGCTGATCGTAGGGATGAATCCGGACTGGTTCACCAATGGAAAGATTACGGAACGGGAACATTATGAAGTGATTTCGTCACTATTAACTTCAGAAGTTGAGGGTAGCCGGATATGGTTTGATGAATACATCCATGGCCAGGACGGTTTTTTTGCGGGGATGGACGTATATCCGAAGTGGCTGATTGTCTTCGGCGTTCAGCTTGCTTTGTTCATGCTTTTCTTTTTATGGATGCAGGGAAAACGGTTCGGTCCCTCGTTCATGCCGAGAGAAGCGGTTGTCCGATTCGGGGACGAACGGTTACATGCTCTTGCAGCCTGGTACCGGAAAGGTGAGTTTTACAGAGAGGCGTTAGCAATCCAGGAATCCTACATTCGAAAGCTTTTACAGGAGCGGTTCGGCGTATCTTCTCATGCGTCTTGGCAAGAGATCCGTCACACGCTATCCTATCGATTGCCAGATCAGGATTTTGAGAATTGGGAGAAATGGACGAAAAACGTGGAGTCGTTGGATAACAAAACCGACGTTGATAAAAAAGCTTTTTTAAATGGGGCGCATACATTCGATCAGATGAGGAAAGAGGTGCAAAGGTCATGAATGAAAATTTATCTGCATTGATACAAGCCTATGAACAGAGAGTTTATGGGCAGTCCGGGAATGTCCGTTTGATGCTGGCATCTGTTCTTGTGGGTGGGCATGTGTTATTGGAGGGTGTTCCTGGTACAGGAAAAACTAAAATGGTAAGAACGTTAGCAAATCTCCTTGGAGGTGACTTCAAGCGCATTCAGTTCACGCCGGACCTTCTACCGAGTGATATTACTGGTAGCATGATCTACAACATGAAAACGGGTGAATTTGAGACGATGAAAGGTCCTGTGTTTACGAATGTTCTGCTTGCTGATGAAATTAACCGGACACCTGCGAAAACACAAGCCGCCTTGCTAGAAGCAATGGAAGAAAAGCAGATGACCATTCAGGGTGAGACGTATTCGCTACCGGCGCCTTTTTTCGTTGTCGCGACCCAAAACCCGGTAGAATTTGAAGGGACTTATCCACTACCGGAAGCGCAGCAGGATCGTTTTTTGTTCAAATTACATATTGATTTTCCGTCTATGGAAGAAGAAGTAGCCGTGCTGAAGAAGATGATGGTTCCAGGACAAGAAGGGGAAGCTGTACAACCGCTATTGACGGTTGAAGAGTTCAATGGGATCAGTGAAGAGATCACAGGCGTCACAATGACCGATGAAATGTATGGTTACATTATGTCGATCGTACGCAAGACGCGTGAAACGGAAGCGGTCCGCCATGGTGCAAGTACGCGGGCGGGCATCTCTATCGCGAAGGCTGCGAAAGCATGGGCATACTTGGAGTCACGGGAGTACGTTACCCCGGATGATGTTAAAAAGGTGGCGATTCCCTCCTTGAGACATCGGGTGATTTTAGCGCCACACATGGAACTGGAGGGAGTGACCCATGACCAAATCATTCAAGAACTTGTGGGATCAGTTCCTGTTCCGCGATAGCGGGATTGTTCCAACGAAGCGTCTCCTGGTGCTTCTCTTCTTCTTATCGCTTGTATTGATCCTGCTCACCTGGGCAGGCAGTTCCTGGGCTTTCACCATTGCTACGAATGGGGCGGTTCTAGTATTGAGTTTGATGGACCTTACCTTTTCCCCTAAAAGAAAAGACCTCCAAATTCAACGGGTAATAAATGGAGAATTGGAGCGGGGAAATGAAAACGAGGCCACTGTTGTGATCAGAAATTCTTCAAACAAAAGGATGAAGGTGGAAGTTGTCGATCACTTTCCCCAATCATTCAGCCAACCTTTTCCCTTGATAAAAGAAATAGAGGGAAATGAAGAAGCGCACGTCACGTTTTCTTTTCACGCTGAGCAACGCGGAGACTACTTACTTCCTCACCTTCATATCCGCTATTGTTCCCGCTTCGGTTTATGGGAGAAACAGATGAAAGTGGAGCAATTTGAAAACATCCGGATTATTCCAGATCTCACAGAAAGCAGAAACTTCCTTGAGGACGCGCAGCGTTTTCTTCTTTACGAAGGAACGCGATTGAAGAAACGTCAGGTGGGTGCAGGAGAGTTCAGTAAAATCCGGTCGTATGTGGTGGGGGATGACATCCGTAAAATCAATTGGAGACAAACCGCAAAGGTGCAGAACCTGATGACCAACGAGTATGAACCAGAGCATGGAAAGTTTGTCACTTTATTGATCGACTGTGGGCGGATGATGGGCGTCGAGCTAGAGGAAAATAACCGCTTGGAAAAGTCACTGGAAGCTGCGTTGACAGTGGCGACCGCTGCTTTGAAAAGGGGCGATTACGTGGCGGTTCTAGCATTTTCAAAGCACGTTCACGTGTATGTTCCGCCTGCAAAAGGGATGGCTCATATGCAAACCATCCTGAAACAGATATATAACTTGAAAGTGGAAGGGTATGAATCAAACTATACGGCCGTGTTCCAACACCTGCAGAAGGTGCAAAACAGAAGGAGTCTTCTATTATTGTTCAGTGATGTGAGCACCTTTCTATACGAAGAAGCAGCGCTGCATTACTTGCAACGATTGCGGCGCTCGCATCTGTTTTTAATGATCGGGATTGAGGACAGAGTCATCGATTCCCAGACGAAGCGGGCCCCGGAGGATGTACAATCCACACTAGTGAAAACCATGGCCCAAAAGCATGTATTGGATAAAGAACAGGAATTGAAAAAGTGGGAACGACAAGGGCTCCAAATGATAGAGGCACCGGAAGAGGAACTTGCGACGGCAGCTGTTTCCCACTACATCAATATTATGAATCGAGGGCTTCTTTAGATTTTCCTGCATTGATTTTTCCAACGACTACGTAGGCTAGAAGCCCGAGAACAGTAATGAAGGCAAACGAATATTTCGCCTCAAGAGATAAGGTTGATGGGGTGATGTAACCTTCTACAATCCCTGCGATTATAAAGAGCGGAATTGTTCCAATCAACAACAGAACGGATTGATAGGCATAGGTTTTTAATTGATAGCTGCGCGTTCGTTTGCCGGGAACCCAGAGTTTATAGCCCATTAAAAGACCTGCCCCGCCTGCAATGAAAATGGCGGTCAGTTCAATGATTCCGTGTGGGACGATGTAGGCCCAGAAGTCATACGATTTTTCATGCACCATGAACAAGGCAGCCAGGGCACCGACGATGATTCCGTTGTAAACCAGAAGGTAAACAGTCAACACCCCGAAGGTCACGCCCCCTGCAAAAGCTAGAAAGGCAACTTGTATATTATTGGTCATAATCTCTGCTGACATGACCGGTGAATTCACTCCTCCATCTTGTGTTCCGAGTCGGCTCGGATCGACGGCTTGAGAGATGGAATCGGGCAAAATTGTGTAAAGACTCATCGGATCTTGGTAGACAGCTAGAAAAGCGGCTAGACCACCAAAAAAGAATAAAAGCATGCTGATGACCACGAATTTCCATTGCTCTCCAATGAGCGTGATGAATGAACTTCCGAACATTTGCCTAAGTTGTTTCCAGTTGGAGGTACTTTCCTGGTACAGCATGTTATGTGCTTTTGTCACGAGGTCGTTTAAGTAATCCGTCGTTTCTTCTTCTGAAAAATAGGTTTGACTGTATGCCAGGTGCTGGGTGACTTTTTGGTAAAGTCGCTGAAACTCTTCTAAATGTTTCGGAGTCCATTGCTGTCTGTTCTTATGTAGCAACTGAATCAGTTCTTCTAAACGTTTCCACTCTTCACGGTGGCGTTGGACGAAAGATCGATAGTTCATAGTTTCACCTGCAATACGGGAATTTTTTACATTCTATATCTATTATAGAAAAACGAAAGACATATGGGAACCCATAAAGAAGGAGGAAGAAGATGGAGGAAAGGTGGAGTGTAAAGACCCCGGAACATGTGACTTTGAATTTTCAGCTGGCAGGCTTAGGAAGCAGGGGAGCGGCTCAAATGGTCGACGCCATTCTTTTAGGCCTCTTATATAGCGGAATGATTGCGATCCTCATCTTCTCAGAAGCACATGTGGACTTCATGATGGAAGGCCGTGGGTGGCTGATTGCATTTGTCATTCTCATCTTATTTGGCATTCAGTGGGGCTATTTCTTTTTATTCGAATGGTTCAGCGGAGGACAAACTCCAGGAAAAATGATGCTGGGGCTTCGTGTTGTTAAAGAGGATGGAGGAAAAGCAACGGTTCTGTCCATATTGATACGAAATTTATTAAGAATTATCGATATGCTGCCATTTTATTATCTTATAGGCATGTTGATGGTTTTCTTCCATCCCCAGCACAAAAGGCTGGGAGATCTTGTGGGAGGCACGATCGTCATCCACGAACGGAAAAAACAACGTTCGAAAAAGAAACAGACACTCGTAGAAAAAGAAATCGAAAACCGTGCCTTGAAGCCCCATCATGGAGTGATTGGTACCTGGCAAAGGCAAAACGTTACGAAAAAAGATTGGGACCTTTTGAAAACCTATGTATATCGGTACCCGACGTTAAAACCTGCAGAAAAAAGCACCATGACCAAAGAAGTAGCGGAAATCCTTCTGCCCAAACTTGGGCTGGAGGCTGGAACGGAGAGTGAAGACGAATTAACCACTCGACTTTATGCTGCTTTTATAGAGTTAAGAGAAGAATGGGAAATCCAGTTATAACAGCCGTTTTTCTCAGGGGAAAGCGGCTCTTTGTTAAGGTTTATACTCATATAAAAAGAAGGTGGCTCCTGCTTGTGCAGGGCCACCTTCTTTTTTAGCATTTATTTGAACGTCTGATGACTGAAGTCGACCTCAGCAGGAACTTGTTCTTGTTGAAGCGTAGGATTCTGGATATTCTTAAAGCGACGGGCAACTTTATCAACGGCATATAAAACAAGGAACGTAAGCAAAACGGTCAAAGACAACACATAAAGAGATGTAAGCATGAGCTATTATCCCCTTTCCTCTTCATATTTTCAGGTTTGAACAAACATAACCTTCTCCCATGGATCAGCCCGTTTATTCGCCTTTATTTTATTAAATCCTTGTATATAATACCAAATTCTACACTGAAGTAAATATATTTACGTAAATTCTTTTCTATTCTTCTAAATCCTTATCTATACACATGGGTGCAAGGTTAAATCAGCATAAAAAGAAGGTTCAGACTCCGATCGGAAGCAAGGACTTTTCAATCATCACCTTGTTAAACGGAGTCACCCCTTGTCCTTAGATATCCTCTGATAGTTCGGGCTAAGCGAAGAGGGTTTACGTTTTGTTAGGTACCTGTTTGTGGTAAAATAGATATGTTTACATATAGAAAGAAAGCAACCAAAATAAATACGTGTTCTATATAATTTTTCAAGTACAATTCAACAGATGGAAAAGGGGATATCTCATGGCGAATAAAGCGGTTGTTCTAGGAGCGAACTATTATATTGGACTGAGTACGATCAGATGTCTAGGCATTCATAATGTTCATGTTGCAGCAGTGGACTATGACTGGGAAGGTGCCTATGGGCTTGAGTCCAAGTATTGTTCAGAAGCATTGATTGGCCCTCATTATAAGGAAGATCCAGAAGGTCTGAAGACGTTCTTGATTGACTATGCCAAAAAACAAGACGAGGTCCCTGTGCTTATACCGACAGCCGATCCGTATGTGGAATTCGTGGATGAATATCTACTGCAATTAAAGGAATATTTCCTTATTCCTCAAACGGAACAAGGGTTATATACTAAGATAATGGACAAGGGTACCCTCCACACGCTTGCATCCCAGCATGGTGTAGCTGTTCCGGAAACGGTCCAAGTGGATGATGAGAATCTTGTAGAAAGAGTCGAAAAGGAAATCCAATACCCTTGTCTTGTGAAGCCGGTTGATTCACCAGCTTTTGTATCGAAATTTAGAAGGAAGCTTTTCAAAGTTCACAATAAAGAAGAACTGCTCGAGAAGGTGGAACAAGCGAAAGAAGCAAGTATTGAAGTGATCGTTCAGCGGATCATACCTGGTTTTGATGACCATATGTACACGTTTGATGCATATTTGGATCAAAACTCCAAGGTGACGCATTGGGTAACTTGCCAGAAACTTCGCCAATTCCCTGTGAATTACGGGGCATCTGTATATACCCAGCAAAAATATGTCCCGGAGCTTTATGACCTTGGGGCGAAGTTTTTAGAAGGAATCGGATATAAAGGTTTCGCTGAAATTGAATTTAAAAAGGACTCCGAAACCGGCGAATACTATTTAATTGAAATCAATGTGCGTATTACAAATCTGAACCACCTATTGCAGAAGACAGGCATCAATATCCCTTATATCACTTATAAAGAGTTGACTGGGGATCCAGTCGCACCAAAAGCTGTGGAAGAGGATCAGAACCTTGTTTTCTGGTATGCCTATGAGGACCTTCTGGCTGTCAGGGAATATATCAAAACCGGACAACTCTCTCCTCAGAAAGTCTTGAAGTCATATTTCAGACCGAAAGCCCACGCGATTTGGGACCCGAAAGATCCCAAACCAGCGTTCTCCTTTGGAAAGAAATTGGCGACTCTTGTGGTAAACAAAGTGACAAAGAAAAACAGGTAACCATGGTGATGAGAATATAGATGGTGGACCGTAGGAAAAGCTAACCAGTAATCGAACTATATAGGACGGAACGAAGTTGAACTCAAAGGACCGGAAAAACAACGCAGGGAAGGTAGATAAGAATGGCTAAATTAAAAGAATTGCTATCATTCATTAATGTCATCGGATCATGGAATGATAGGGACTTGGACGTCCGAGGACTCGCATATAATTCAAGAAACGTAGAACAGGGAGATGTGTTTGTCTGTATTAAAGGGTTCAAGACAGACGGGCACAGGTACGTAGCGGAAGCCGTTAATAATGGAGCGGCTGCCATTGTGGTCGAGGATCACCAATCTGGATGGGATGATCTTCCGCAATATCAAGTCAAAGACAGTCGTCGTGCTCTAGCTGCACTGAGCGATGCTTTTTACAGTCATCCCTCAAGAGCTATGAAGACCATTGGAATTACAGCGACAAATGGGAAAACGTCCACTTCATTCATGACTGATGCCATTCTGGAAGAGCATGGCCTTAAAACAGGCTTGATTGGTACGGTCGTGGTCAAATTTGGCGACTACTCTGAACCTACAAAATTGACGACACCTGAATCCCTCGACCTGCACCACTATTTCGCTCAAATGAGAGACCAGGATGTATCTCACGTCACGATGGAAGTTTCCTCTTCAGCCTTGGATTTAAGTAGAGTCGGAAGTGTAGACTTTGATATCGTTACATTAAATAATATAAGCCGAGAGCATATCGATCTGCATGGTTCTTTTGAAGAATATTTCAACAGTAAAGCAAGCCTGATTCGTAATGCGGGTGAAGATAAATGGGCGATTCTGAATCTTGATGATTCGTATTCGGCTTCATTGGTTGACGAAACGAAAGCCAACTTGCTTACATTCAGTGTAGAAACTGGAGACGGAGATTTGGTATGTAAAGACTTGGACCTTACCACAGGAAGGGCGAAGTTTACGGTGGAAATACGCAAGCCATTTACTGTAGAGGGGACAACCTATGAGCCGCAGGAGTTCTCAATTGAACTTTCTACTCCAGGGTTTCACTCTGTGTACAACTCCATGGTAGCGATCGCTGTAGGGCTGTTGAATGAGGTACCGATTCCAACAATTCAAGCCGGACTAAAAGGGTTCGGTGGTGTTGAGCGGCGCTTTGAAATGGTCTTTGAGGATGATATTAAAATTTTGGACGACCATTTTGCCAACTATGGAAATATCAACGTAACCTTAAATACATTGCAGCAAATGGAATACTCAAATCTAAAGCTCGTCTATGCGATACGTGGAAGTCGTGGGATTACAGTAAACAAAGAAAATGCGAAAGCTATTGTGGAATGGGCACCTAAATTGGGGCTGACAGAAGTCATCGCAACGCTCAGCCATTCCCATGTGGATGAAAAAGACCGGGTGACCGAAGAAGAGCTTCGTGTGTTTCAGGAAATGATGGAGGAAGCAGGTATCCGTGTAGACTTGTATAAAGAGTTGGATGATGCCATCCACCATGCGCTCTCAGAAGCAGAAAAAGACGATGTCGTTTTGTTAGCAGGATGCCAGGGGATGGACCCTGGAGCAAAAATTGCCCTGGAACAGTTGAACAAGACACGTCCGGAAATGGATGAAGAGAAATTGTTCAAGCCGTTGAAGAACAGAGTTGCAGGGATCCTCTGACTAAAATGTTTCAGCAAGAGACCGGTCCTTTCGTTAGGAGGAAAAACAGTGAATGATAAAATTATCGGCATTCTCGGGGGGATGGGACCTGAAGCAACGGCCGAATGTTATATGAAGATTATCCGAGCGACGAATGCAAGGAATGATCAAGAACATTATCGAGTGATTATAGATAGCAATGCGAAGATTCCTGACCGTACAGAAGCCATTTCAGGAAAAGGGGAGAATCCTGTTCCTGAAATGATTGATGCGGCTAAAAACTTAGAAAAACTTGACGTGGATGTGGCTTGCATTCCCTGTATGACCGCCCATTACTTTATCGAAGAGGTTCAAAAGGCTGTGTCATTCCCATTATTAAACGCTTTTCTGGAGTTGAAGAAGTACATCCAAAATCATTTTCCATCCGTTCAAAAAATCGGTGTGCTCGCTACTACCGGGACCCTGCAGACCGGACTTTTCAAAAAGTATTTTGATCATTTAGAAGTGATCGATCCCACACCTTATACACAAAATGATAAAGTGATGAGGGCTATCTATGGTGAAAATGGAATAAAAAGTGGGAACACAGATGGAGAACCTCTCCAACTACTGAAGGACGCTTCGCAAGAGCTGTTGGACAATGGGGCACAGTTGATTATCTCTGGCTGTACGGAAATTGGTCTCGTGCTGAAGCCTTATCACCTTCCTGTTCCTCTCATCGACCCTATGGAAGTCGTCGCAAACGTTGTTGTAAAAGAAACTGTTTATCAAAAGTCATGAAAAGCGAATCCCCTTCTTATATTTGTAACAAGCAACATTCTTCAGGAGGGGGTCGAATCATGGCTAAATGTGAGTTTGAGCAGTTTTTGTCAGAGTCCTTTAAAGAGGGCATATCTTTTCGGGAATTGAGGCTTTCGGAAAAAGAGGTATCTCACCTGAAGTCCCATTACCCTTCTGCCATCATTAGAAGGACGAGTGAAGTGAACGACGCTCTGAAAAAATCCTGGTATGAAGTCCAGCTATCACCAATCGGTAAAAAACCCGAAAGCCTGGACTCCATCCGTCAGGAAAATTTTCGGCTCAGGCGAGAGCTGGAAACCTTAAGGAAAATGAAAAAATAAGACAATTCCAACTGGATTGTCTTATTTTTTTGTCTACTTTTAGAATTTCAACCTACATTTTTTCTTCTCTTAGACGTTTCACATAGGATTTAGGGTGCGAATTTTGGTCTTATAAACCTACGACTTTATACACCGGGGCAGTTCTTCTATAGATCATATTTTGTCGATAGAAAAGGCAATTATAGGTGAGTTTTGTTACGATATGAAACATAAATGTAATAATAATTTGTCTTTATTTAGCGAATATCTTTGATATAATGAGGTAGGAAAATGCAACAGACGACTTAAAGTACATACAACAGTCAACATAGATTAACAAAATGAGAGTTTAGTAGGAAGTGATATAAATTGTTCGATCTGCATCACCGCAGTCTAGCACCTTATGTTCTGAGGAATTCTGTTCTATACGCCGGAGAGATTGAACAGAATACACGGGGTGACCAGCATAATGAAAATTAAAACTTTCGGTCGCCACGGTAAAGAAGGAGTAAAAAGCTTAACTAGAAACAGGTGGATGTCCATAGCGTCTATTTCTGCTGTGACTGTAACCTTGTTGCTGGTTGGAGTTTTTGCCACATTGCTGATGAACTTAAACGACTTTGCATCTCAGATCGAGGAAGATGTAGAAGTTCGTGTCTTTATAGAGCGAACGGCTGAAGATGATAGCCGTGAAGCTTTAAAGAACAAAATTGAAGAAGTATCGGCGGTTTCATCTGTTCAGTTCCAGTCTAAAGAAGAAGGATTGGATAAACTGATTGATAGTCTAGGCGATGATGGGGAAGTGTTTGAATCTCTGAAGGATGAGAACCCATTAAACGATGTCTATATCGTCAAAACAGATGATCCAGAAGATACGATAACTGTCGCACAGACGATTGAAGATTTTAATAGTGTCGCAAAGGTTGAATATGCCAAAGAAACCGTTCAGCGTCTTTTCAATGTTATGGATGTAGCTCGTAATGTAGGATATGCGGTAATCGCCGGTCTTCTATTCACAGCGATGTTCCTAATTGCGAATACTATTCGAATTACGATCGTTGCACGTAAGAGAGAAATTGAAATCATGAAAATGGTCGGAGCGACCAATTGGTTTATACGATGGCCATTTCTTTTCGAAGGTTTGCTGATTGGTATTCTGGGGGCACTGCTGCCTATTGCAGTCGTAGTGTTCGGTTATGATTACCTTTACACAGAAGTAACCACGAGATACCCTACACTATTCATTGAATTGCTACCCGTATACCCATTCGTGCTTAAAGTATCCGCACTGTTGATTCTGATGGGAATTGTCATTGGGCTATGGGGAAGTTTCACGTCCATTCGTAAGTATTTAAGAGTTTAAATCTATTGTTCTACCAAAAATAAAAAGGTAAGGATTCGGGGGAGGAAGAAAGTTTGAAGTTGAGAGTTTTAGTAGCCGCTCTGTCCGTCAGTCTTATTCTATCCGGTTTTCCACTCTATTCCCAGACAGTCAACGCGGAGACGAACCAGGAAAGACTAGAGGAAAACCGTTCGAAGCAATCTGAAATGGAAAAAGAAAAACAAAAGAAGCAGGAAGAGATTGATAAGCTTCAACAACAGCAGGAAGAAGTAAACGCAGAAATCGCACAGTTGGACAAGCAAGTCATGGAAACGATGAACAAGATTGAAACAAAAGATAATGAAATTGCCAAAACAGAAGAAAACATCGAGCAATTGAAAGCAGACATTGCTGCACTTGAAAAAAGAATTGCCGAACGAGATGAACTTCTAAAGGATCGCGTTAAATCCATGCATCAAAACGGTGGAGCGATTGATTACCTGGATGTTCTAATGGGCGCTGAAAGTTTCGGTAACTTTTTAGAGCGTGTCATGAGTTTGAACACCATCGCAACACAGGATAAGGAAATTCTAGAACAACATAAAGCAGATAAAGAAGAAGTAGAAAAGAAAAAAGCTCAGGTTGAAAATGAACTAGCAGCTTTAGAGCAAAAGCTGGAAGAGTTAGAAACTTTGAAAGCAGAACTTGATCAGAAAAAGCAAAAAAAGAACCAATTGATGGAGAGTCTCGAAAGAGATGAAGAACTCGCGCATAACCATGTGATGGATATTGAAGAGGAACAGGAAACCCTTGCTGCGCAGGAAGCTGCAATTCAGAAGGAAATTGAACGTGAACGTGAAAGAAAGCGTAAAGCGGAAGAAGAAGCTAGAAAGAGAGCAGCTGAAAAAGAAGCTGCAGAAAAGAAAGCAAGTGTATCAAACACGAGCAGCAGTAATTCAAGCTCAGATTCAAGCTCGGATTCAAGCTCGGATTCAAGCTCTTCCAGTCAATCTTCCTCCTCAAATAGTGGAGCTCTATTCAGCTGGCCAGCAAGTGCACCAGCTACATCAGAATACGACCGTAATCGAATACACCCGATTACAGGGGTGCCGAAATTACACTCAGGAATTGATTTAGCTGCTGGAGGAACGATTCCGATTCGTGCGTCGGCAGACGGAACAGTCATCCGTGCCAATTATTCATCAAGCTACGGAAATGTTGTCATGATCTCCCATCGTATCAATGGACAAACGTTCACTACGGTATATGCTCACTTGAGAAGTACGCCTGCCGTCTCTGCTGGACAGTCTGTATCTAGAGGCCAGTTCCTTGGAAATATGGGTAGCACTGGGGCTTCAACAGGTCAACACCTTCATTTTGAAATCCATGAAGGAAGCTGGAATGGAGCACGTTCTAATTCTGTAAACCCACGTAAGTACTTGCCATAAAAATAGTAATGATAAACAAACCGGTGGAAAATCTTTACGATTTTCCACCGGTTTTTGTTTTGATCATCTCAACTGTGAGGTTGTCGCTAGCACATTAAGGAAAGCTGTACGGCATTTTATAAGTACTGAAAACCTTATGTGAAAAAACATTTGGTTCTTAAATTTCTAGGTGTTGTTAGAAACATATGCACCCTCTTGTGTACGTATTCAGCCGATTCAACCATTATCTGTACGCTCTATAGTCTATAGGTGGTCGAGAAAGCCAATCACTTTCATTACATGTGGTTATTATATGGATAAGCAGATAAAAGTGCTAACGACTTATTCACATGTGAATAAGTCTAATCGTAGGATTAAATGAATGACACTTCTTTCTATCGTGAACCATTGCGTCATGCAGTTTATGTACAGGTCGGGTATCTTTTGAATGAAATACTTGCCATCCACCTCAAAAAGCGGTCTTATTTGTGATATAAGCTTGAATTACTTTCTTTTTAGGGATAGGAGTAACATTAGATTGTGGAGGAAGTGGTGCTGAAAGGGTGAGGTCTTCGTTGCATATAGGACAAGCCCAGGGTCCGTTACTCCCACTACTATAGGATGCTCTATGACATTTGGGACACATCTTCTTTATCACAAATCATCCTCCTTCACTAACTGTAATGGTGTTCTTTATAAAGAATGATTATTTTTATTATACCTAAAATATGTTATATAACAAGCTTTATTAAGAACAATTATTCATTGTATCTAACAGGTAGTCATATATAAGTCCCCTTTTTCTTTATATTGTGAACGTAACATACGTTCGGTGTTATACTTAAGAAAGATCACTCTTCATGACCAGTCTTCCAGCTTGTAGTTCATAAATGAAGGAGGAAGATGATGAATCGAATGAAATTGATTCCTTACCGCATGGACGCTATTTTGAATACGACGAATGAAGTTCCTAATGGTGTTCATATGGTTGAAGCTCAAAGTTTATGGAATGAGACGCGACAGGGTAAGAGCAGTGTGGTAGCTGTTATTGATACGGGGTGTCAGAGCGATCATCCAGACTTAAAAGGGCAAATTGTAGGTGGGCGTAACTTTACAAACGACCATGAAGGAAATCCTGACAACTATGAAGATAATAACGGACACGGAACTCACGTTGCAGGCACGATCGCTGCTCGGGAAGATGGAAAAGGCGTCGTTGGTGTAGCTCCCCAAGCGAAACTCCTTATTCTCAAGGTTCTCTCTGAAGAGGGGAGTGGGGAATATCAGTGGATTACAGATGCTATTGACTATGCGGTTCAATGGAGAGGGGAGAACAATGAGCGTGTGCGAGTGATCTCTCTGTCACTTGGAGGACCAGATGATACACCAGAACTAAGGAATTCGATCTTAAAAGCTATCTCTGAAGGGGTTTCCGTTGTTTGTGCAGCAGGTAATGAAGGGGATGGTCGTGAAGATACGATGGAGTATGCCTACCCGGGAGCTTACAATGAAGTCATCCAAGTAGGCGCCGTAGATGAAAGGCGTGGCTTAGCCTCATTCACGAACACGAATGACCAAATTGATCTTGTAGCACCAGGTGTTAACATCCTTTCCACCTATCTTGAAGGGAAATACGCTCGATTATCAGGAACATCAATGGCAACTCCTCATGTTTCTGGTGGCCTGGCTCTCATCATTCCTTTAGTAGAAGCTCAGTTTCAGAGGAAAATGTCTGAATCAGAAGTGTTTTCTCAACTTATTAAACGAACAACTCCACTAGGTCATTCAAAAGTGGCTGAAGGAAACGGTTTAATGTCCTTAGCATTGACAAAGAAATTAGAAGGTTTATTTAGTACCTACATCACATAATCATAATTCCAAAAAGAGAGGTCTTTTCCTCTCTTTTTTTTGTGAAGAGTAAGCCCATCGTTTAGAAAATAGAGGAAAAACTAAGTCCATGTTTTTGTGTTGGATAAAGTGAATTTATGGAGAATCTTCTGGTGTTTGCAATTATGAAAACATGTGTACAAAAATGATTACATGTGTGCAAAAAAGAAAACATAATGATTGCAATAATGTTTACATGTATACAAACTCGCACGCATGGCTTGCCGTCGGGTTGTGTGCGTTATTGTATTCATGTAAACGTAAATGTACACAAGTATACAAATATGAATACGTAAAAAGGCGCATTGACTATTTTCTGATTGTTTAATAGATTTAAAGAAAGGTGAGGTCAAATCTAGTAAAAGAAAAGGAGAGCTGTTTAATGACGAAATCTAGAATTGCAGCTGTTGATGTTGGAAACGATGCCGTGAAGGCGAACTTTGGAAAATTGGAATCTTCTTTATACATTCCTAACGTGGTCGCAAGAGACCTGGAGGATCGTCCTGTTATTGGAATTGAAGACTTAGATGATAAGGATCCACTCGATAATCTACATATTCGAGTGCACTCCCCTGCTCTACGTGAAAACAACGCTATTTATCGTGTGGGGAATTTAGCTACAAAAACGACAAACTCTGCTGAGCTGGATCCAGGAAGTTACAAATCAGAAGAAGATCAAACATTGATTATGTTGTTTGCCTCTCTGGCTATGGACGCTGTTACTGGGAAAGATGCGCAATCAGCTAAAAACAATGTGCTTGAAGCGAACTATACACTTGGGACAGGGTTGCCATTACGTGAAGTAAAAGAAGGAAAAGACGTGGGTTATCGCTCACAACTTCTTGGGTCTGTGCACCAGGTAGAATTTTTAGTTACTCCGAAATATCAAGGGATGAAAGTAAATATTAAATTTGATGAAGTCAAAGTCTATCCAGAAGGTTTTGCTGCTTACGTGAACCTGGTGATGGACAATGATTTGAACATCATCAATAAAGAGTTGGTCGATAAACAAATTTTGATTCAAGATATCGGAGGACTTTCTACAGATATCGCTGTCATTAGAAATCGAAACGTGGATGATGACAAGGCACAGGGTTTCAATCTTGGAGTTTCTGAGTCCTTGGAAATGATCCGTGATGAGATTCTTACGAAACACGGGGTGGAACTAGACAGCCGTCGTGACGTTGTGGATATCATTACACGTAAAAACGATCGCCATCACATTATGGTACGAGGAAGCCGCACGAATGTACACGACATTACCGATCGCATTCTACTTGAACTTGCGAAGAAACAATATCGTTATCTGAGAAATGTATGGCAGAAGAATTCCCAGTCTGAAATCTGCTATTTCGTCGGTGGCGGTTCAGCTGTTCTGAAAGATTATATTAAAACCTTGAATAATAAACTGGATGGCTTTAATATTGAGTTCTTTGAAGATGAGAATGAGAGCATCTGGATGATGGCCAATGCTTATTATAAGCTCATTTCGGATTATATTCGCAAGAATTCCAAGCTAGAGGACAAGTCTAATAAAAAAGTAGAACAAAAAGCCGGATCTTCTAAATAAGGTGATTGGATGAGTTCTTCTAGAAAAAGTGTGGAGAGGGGACAGTCGATTACATTCCGGGTCCCCTCAGACACACCGGATCATTTATTAAAACAGCTGTCCCAGTTAAAAGAAAAGGAACGTAGAAATTTCTCAAGCAAAATCGCTCAGTATGTCCTTGATGGAGTAAACCAGTCCTTTACGAAAGACAAGGAAACGGTGACCATCCCGCTTCCGAAAGCTCTTACGAAAGAGCAGAAGAGTTGGATTAAACATGAACATTCAGAAGCTCTGATCGGCAGCATCCTTTATCAACTCATGATGGATCCTGTCAGAGCCACCACTTTGCTTGCATCGTTAAATAGCAATGCTTACAACATTGATGATGCTCTTTATCTTCAAGAAGAGGCTGCTACAGAAGAAGACACCACAGTCCCGACAAAAGTTGAACCTGAGAAGGAGAAATCTGTCATGCCGGAAACCCCGCTTGAGATCGATGGGGATGATGATTTGGATGATTTAGACCTGGATAATTTACAAGCTGATTTCCAGGAACAACGGGAAGAAGAAGTGGTAGAAGAAGATGACGATGACCTGCTCGGTGACTTTTTATCAAGAATGAATCGATGATCATAAGCCCCTCGTATAAGCGGAGAGGGCTTATTTTTATTGAATAAACTCTCTTAAACCCTACAATTACTTACACATAAGCTCCTTTAACTTAAAGACACAGTTTCGAAACTTTTGTTGAGTGATGGGGGATGCGGGGAATAGCCCGCTTTCCGCGGGAGCGCGGTGAGCCTCCTCGGACTGCGTCCTTCGGGGTCTCACCCTGCACATTTTTCCTCGTAAATATCCGGTTCCGGCGCCTAGCGGCTAGTGAGACTTCCCTCGCTTCTGTACGATAAGTCAACATCGAATCACTCCGTTCTTCGTGTTTCCTTTATCTCCGCCAGCTCAGTCCAGTCCATACGCCGCTGACCAAGGCGCCTCCACACTTAAGATAGGAGTCTCGCCATTCCCCTCCGCCCCTTGAACATAGGAGGATCTCGAAACTACTTCCAAAATTAGGAGCGTTCTACACGTATTAGGAGCTGTAACACCAAGCATCCACTGTATGGATAGAGTTCATAATCGCTTGTTATATAGCTTTTTCTAGCTATAGGTAGTGATGGTGGAAGCTGCTCTTTCCTGGTATAGGGATTCGTTTCTCACATAATCGAATGGGGTTGTTGGGAACCTGTGAGACTCCCGCGGGAATGGATTGGCTGGCGAGACCCATCAGTGCGAAGCAGGCTTGCCTCAATCACCAAAGGAAAGCGAGCGGATTCCCAACAACCCCTGACGCTCAACTTAACAACGAACCCCGGAAAGTCTCGAAACTGAGTCATCCACAATCCTTCCATATACTCTAATAACTTCGTTTGGATAAAATTTGAAACTATTTGATTGATGGATTCGTATGTAAACCAAATAGATGGAGGTGTGGGTATGGGAGTGGTATTGGATGTTAAAAATTGCAGTGTTGATATCCAAAAAGAAAGAATCTTGAGTGACATCACTTTTTATGTGAGAAGAGAGGAACTCGTAGCACTGGTTGGTCATAATGGGGCGGGGAAATCAACGCTGATGAAAACGATGATCAGCTCACGGGAAAAAGTCACGGGGACATTATCCATTGCAGGATATGACCAGGATAAGCACTATAAAGCGTACAAAAGGAGTTTTACATACATACCGGAAGAACCGCTTTTGTTCAACGAATTGACCGTTTATCACCACTTTAAACTTTATCAGAAGAGTTACGCTGTTCCTGAAGACCTATTTGAAAGCCGAGTCAATACCTACACAGAAGGGTTTGAATTGAAGGACAAACTGGATGAGTATCCTGAAGCTCTATCCAAAGGGATGCGGCAGAAAGTCCAGACGATTTGTGCTCTTATTCCTGATGTACCTGTCTTATTCATTGATGAGCCGTTCATGGGATTGGATGTCTATGCAGGGCATTTCCTTGAGGAAGAGTTAGTAAGGAAAAAAGCGCAGGGCACAAGTATTGTATTAACCACTCATCAACTCGATAAAGTATCTCAGCTTGCCGACCGCTATGTCATGCTTGTGGAGGGGAACGTATCTTCTACGGGAGATGTGTCACAATTTCACGAGTTGGAAAGAAGGTCGACATGATGGAGCAAATGACGACCTATTCCGTGTATAAATGGCTGAGAAAAAAACGCAGGCAAAAAAAGTTCGACCTTTATAAAAAGACCTACGATATGGTTATTGATCCTGTAGTAGTTTTTTATAGTGGATTGTTCATCATTTTTTGTTTGTTCCTCGGTTATGACTGGATGCAACGGTTGATTCCGCTTTTAGATGGAAGAGGGGAGGTCATAGCGGAATACGCTTTCTTCCTGCCTTTTTTGGCCATCATAAGTGCGGCTGTTACTTCTTTTACAGACCCAGGCATTCGTTTCTCATCTTCAGAACTTCAGCTTAGTTATATGCCTCACTCAAGGAAGCGACTCCTCTCCTATTTGTTTTTAGAAAAGTACATCGTTCAACTTCTTACCATCATGATGATCCCTCTCCCATTTGCGCTTATATTGATGTCATGGGAATCTGCTTTGCTTTGGGTATCCATCCTGGTTGTTAGTTATCCCCTATCATTATGGTTGCAGTGGAAACTATTTTCAGAGCGCATGCTCTATAAAGTGAGCGTGTCCCTAATCACCGCAGTTCTTGGAGTATTATTTTTCATAGGTTTCCCTGTGATCGTACAATACCTCGGTTTAGCCATACTTATTGTTCTTATTACGTTGTTAAATGAAGAGGAGAACTGGGGGAAAGTCGTCGATATTAACGATGCTCGTGTGTGGAACATGTGGTTGGTTGGCTATTTCACAGAGGTGAATATTAAGCCATCGAAAAGATTCGGGATTACACAGTCCATTTGGAAAAAGAAGAGAGGGCGTTATTATTCGATAAAGCATCTCTATGAACGGATTTGGGTCAGTTATTTCCAAAGATCCGCGGATGTGATCTGGAAAACCATTCCTACGGTTTGTTTAATTATTCTTATCATTCCGATGAGGGTCGATTGGATGTTAATGTTTACTCTACCTATTGCCATAGTCGTCTATCATGAGGTCGCAGGAGGGCTCTTTTCCGATGTGAAGAATGTGTTTCATTCGCTGCCGCTCGAAGAGTCCAAATGTAAAAGCAGCTATTTGAAATGTGCGTATATGGGGTTTTTACCTGTATTACTATCATTCATCAGCATTCAGGTGTTCCTTGGTGAATCGGTTGTAGCAATTGGGATGCAATTGATTGCAGTATTGATCTTTGGTTATGTAGATCTTACCAGGGTAATAGATGAACGCTTGATGATCCTCCAAAAGGAAAATTTTTATCGTGAAGAATGGAGAAGACTGGCTGGTCTCATTCTTCTTGGTGCTGGAATCTATCAACCTTTGTTCTTACTCGGCCTTCCACTTGTTTTGTTCAAGTTCGGCCGACCAGTCCGAAAAGAGATCACCACATAAAAAGACCCCCTGTTCTTATACAGAGGATCAATTTAAACGATTGTGTTCTGCGAAGGCGATAAAAGACTTCTCATCTTCAATCAAACCGCACGCGCCGCATTGGACTTTTACTTGCGGACCTTTGTAGGCCATGTGAAAAGGGTCCATATTTTCTGATGAATAACTCTCATCTGGTTCCCCTGTTCTAGGATTCATTTTTACTGCTTTTGCTTCCTGCTCGATTAAATTAAAGCGGGAGCGATTGGTTTTACAATTGGGACATAGATAAGGCTGCATGCGTGTCCACCTCCGTTCTTACGTTTCCCAGATTCACTAAAATTATGAACAGGACTGCGAAAATCAGGGAATGCCCTAATATCCGTCCGCTCCTTTTGGAGGTATGATGGTGGTAAGATTAAGTGTGATCGAGGTGGAGAAAGGATGAAAGAAACGATGGAACTTCCAGGGGATGGAATCATCTCTATGTATGAATCAATGTTACATGATTTATCTTATGATCTTCATGAAAGGTACAGCCACCTTTTGACAGGACTGCTTCATCAATTGGAACAGGAGGGAAGGTCATCAAAATCTGCTCTTTTGTTAACTCATGTGATTGATGATATGAGAAGTAAGTCGAATGGGTCTACCCCCTTATCCCTTTCGAAAAGGGGAGTGGTACCTGCCATCAAACAGTTTAGCAAAGAAATAGGCAAGCAGTTTGGGGTAACGGTGCGCCTTTTGAGTGAGGGTGGAACATTTTCGATAGATCAACGAGTTTTATTCCGTATGATTCAACAAACCATCCTCTTGATTGTCGAGCATGCGGACACCGATACGATAGACATCCATATGGAAGGGGAATCGATTTCGTTCTTATTCCATTCGCCGCATGAACCATTCGATTTGGATGAAAAGGGTTTTCTTCGTTCTGTACAGAAAGAGACAGATATGGAGTTGAAAATCGAGCAGAGGTCAGGGCAGTGGTGTTGGATCTATTTAAGGAAGAGGGGGAATGAGGATGACTTCCATCGTGATCGTTGATGACCATGCTGTCGTCCGTTCGGGGTTACGAATGCTCTTGAATGCAGTGGATGATTTTGAAGTTGCAGGAGAAGCCTCAGAAGGAGATGAAGCTTTTGCTCAAGTAGAGGAGAAACATCCGAACGTCGTCTTAATGGATTTGTCCATGCCTCACGGTAAAGACGGGTTATCGGCGACATCAGAGATAAAAAAACAGTTTCCTGATACGCACATCTTAATATTAACAATGCATGATGATGAAGAGTATTTATTTCGGGCCATTGAACTTGGTGCCTCCGGTTGTATTTTAAAGAATGCTCCTCATGAAGAGCTTGTAAAAGCCATCCGTCAAGTAGCGGAGGGAGATGCTTATTTGTATCCATCAGCGACGAAACGCTTGATGGAAGACTATATGAACAAGCTGAAAAAAGGGGCAGTGTCGGACTCTTATCGTTTGCTGACCGACAGAGAAAGGGAAGTGCTCGCCCTTGTCGCGAAAGGATTCGCCAATAAGGATATAGCTGAGAAACTGGTGATCAGTGTCAAAACGGTTGAAGCTCATAAGGCGCATGTGATGGAGAAATTACAGCTTAAGACCCGGCCGGAACTAGTGGAATATGCTTGGAAGAAAGGGTTACTTGGATATTCTCTATAAAGGGGATGAACGTATGAGGCGATCGTTAGAAGACTTATGTTTAAAGGTTGTCACAACTACAGATGCATCTCTAGTTGCTATAGCTGAGTTCGATTCCCTTTCTGAAGGGATCAGGTGGACGTATGCTGATCGCCCGCTGAATGGACGGTATAAACGGATGAACGTCATGTACGGGAAAGGAGTGGCGGGCAGAGTTCTGCAAACTGGCACAACTTTCAGGTGTGAGAATGTTGCAGACCTACCTTTGCCGCTTAGAGAGTATCCAATCCTATTATCTGAGAAAATATGTGCTTTTGTAGCCATTCCGATCGTTACTTCCTCTCTTTTCGGGGCTGTGCTATTAATTGCTTATCGAACCCCCCATGCGTTGCCAGATAAGAAGGTGTGTGACCACATAGCATCTTCTATTCAAGGATATTTTCAAGAAAGGGAAGTGGTGGAATGAAAAAAGGAACGCTTTCACCAACCCTTCCCAGCCGAAGGGAAGGTTTTTTAATCGTAAGGGAAGACGGCGCTGTTACGTGTTTCAATGGTCGGGCAGAGGATTTATTTCAACGGAGTAGTGAGGAGGTCGTGCTGGAAGATTTGTTTCTTCATCTGTCCCTAAGCGACCTACATAACTGTGAAAAAGGCGTCCTTCTGGAGCATTACATTACCCCGGAGGGGGGGAGTCCCTTTCCGGTTTTCTTAGTTGTTCACGATTCGGTCATCTCAGATATGCGTTACTTTTATATTACAATTCAAAATCTTGCGGAAAGAATTTCGCTTGATCGCGAAAGTTATGAACCTTTCAAAGAACTGCTTGATATCAAGTATGCATTAGATGAGTCTTCCATTGTCGCTCTAACAGACAAGAGAGGAAGAATCAGGTATGTAAATGAAAAATTCTCGGAAATATCCAAGTACGACGTCGAGGAATTGATTGGTCAGGATCATAGAATATTAAACTCCGGGTACCATTCAAACGAATTTTTCAAAGAGCTGTGGCGTACAATAGGCACCGGCCTCGTATGGAAAGGAGAAATCAGGAACAAAGCAAAGGATGGGTCCTATTATTGGGTGGATACCACAATTGTTCCTTTTCTGGACGATAAGGGAAAGCCTTATCAATATTTAGCTATACGCAATGAAATCACGGAGCGGAAGCGTGTGGAACAAGAGCTCCAACATATGATGACAAAAATCATTGATGTGCAGGAAAATGAGCGGAAGCATGTATCGAGAGAACTGCATGACGGGATAGGTCAAGAGTTATACAGCCTCCTTATAACTGTTCAGAGGTTGGAAAAAGAATACACACACCCGTTGATTGACCAGATGACCACAGACATCGGTCATTTAATTCAGAGTGTGAGGGATATGTCCTGGGAACTAAGGCCATCCGCATTAGATGAACTGGGACTAATGCCTGCTGTACGCTCATTCATTAGTCGATTGGACAAATCATATGGATTGAGCGTCACTTTCCAATCTGATGTTCGCTGCCGCTTATCCCCTGATGTTGAAACAAGCATTTATCGAATCATCCAGGAAGCGCTGACCAATGTTAGAAAATACGCAGAGGTAGAGAAGGCGGAGGTACGGATCTGGGAAGAAGAGGGTATTCTCCTAATCGAAATATCTGATGAAGGAAGAGGTTTCTCAGTTGGCCGCTCTAATAAAGGTGTAGGGTTGTTCAGTATGGAAGAACGAGCACGTGCTGTTGGTGGTTTATTATCGATCAAATCCGCTGTACATAAAGGAACGACCATCATAGTGAGAATCCCCTTAGAAGTCTGATCCTGGATCAGGCTTCTTTTTTATGGAGTATGGTTCAACAATAGGGAGCTGCTTAAACTCGTTTTAAAGTTTTAAAAAGGAATAGGGGATTTCTCTATTCAAGATGAGGGGATTCCCCAATATTTTATTTTACCACCGCTCGATACAATAAATGTAGATCATTTGAAGGGATGAGGGGGGGCGGATTGGGATGAAGAAACGGGACGAAAACGTAGATTTGAAAGGAACCCTAGTGAGTGTTCTGGCCGTAGGGGCGATCATAATATTCATGTGGGTGAGCGTTTACTTTTTATATATTCAGCGGTTATAGGGGGGAAAGGTATGCATTTACACAAGTATGAAAAAATATGGCTTATTTTTGGAATCATGGCATTAATCATCTTTTTATCTGTTGTCGGCGTCAGTGCCTTTCATCAAGGGCATACACCATCAGGAGGGCATATGAAAATTGATCCTGAAAAGGTATATGAAACGGCCCCTTTCGATCAACCAGGGGTTCATGAAAAAGAAGATGGCACTTATGAAGTGGTCATGGTAGGAAAAGCTTTCGGGTACGAACCTGGAAAAATTCAAATCCCAGCTGGAAAAGAGATCCTGTTTACGGTTACAAGTGAAGACGTCGTTCACAGTTTTTCTGTTGTAGGGACAAACGTGAACATGATGGTCGTACCGGGGCAGGTCAACCATAAAAAGCATACGTTTCAAGAACCAGGGACGTATCTTGTTATTTGTAATGAATATTGTGGTTCCGGCCACCATTTTATGAGTACAGAAATCGAGGTGATTGAACAATGATGATGGGACAAATAGCAAAGGGAGAACGGAAACTGGCCCTGTCGAACTTAGGTTTTGCCTATGCAGCCTTTTTAATAGGGACACTTTGTGGTCTGCTGCAGGTTTTTATAAGAAATGATGCACTCACGTTACCTGGGTGGCTCGATTATTACCAAGTGTTGACGGCTCACGGGGTGTTGCTTGCGATCGTCTTCACGACATTCTTCATTTTTGCCTTTTTCCAGGCGGGGATGAGCCGCACGCTGGGATCATTCGGTCCTAAAGTCCTTCTATGGAACTGGGTTGGTTTTATCGTTACATCATTAGGGACCCTTTTAGTAGTCATCATGGTCATTGGAGGCCAGGCCTCGGTCCTTTACACCTTTTATGCTCCTTTACAAGCTCATGGACTGTTCTATGTCGGTCTTGCCTTATTTGTTATCGGTACATGGATTCAAGGGTTTGGTTTAATTGGTCATTACCAGGCTTGGAGAAAACAGCATAAAGGAGAATTCAGCCCGTTATTTGCTTTCATGACGGTCGCTACGCTGATTATGTGGGTGATCGCTTGTCTTGGGGTTGTAGCAGCTGTTTTGTTTCAATTCATCCCTTGGGCCTTTGGCATGGTGGACGGCATTAACGTTGAATTGAGCCGGTCATTATTTTGGTATTTTGGTCACCCGCTCGTGTACTTCTGGTTACTTCCAGCCTATATGGCGTGGTATATAATCGTACCAAAGATTCTCGGGACGAAAGTATTCAGCGATTCACTTGCGCGATTATCATTCGTATTGTTTATTCTTTTCTCGATTCCTGTAGGTTTTCACCATCAATTGACAGAACCCGGAATTGCAAGCTTCTGGAAGTTCCTGCAAACCGTATTAACGTTTATGGTCATTATCCCTTCTTTAATGACAGCCTTTTCTATGTTCGCAACGTTTGAATTGAGGGGACGGGAGCTTGGAGGGAAAGGATTGTTCGGTTGGTTCCGGAAGTTACCGTGGAGGGATGTTCGATTTACTTCCATCTTTATCGCCATGGCTTTCTTCATACCTGGAGGCGCAGGTGGAATCATCAACGCAAGCTTCCAAATGAATGAAGTCATTCACAATACGCTCTGGGTCGTCGGACACTTCCATATTACTGTCGGGACTCCTGTAGCCATGACCTTCTTTGGTCTCACGTTTTGGTTGATCCCGTACTTGACGGGAAGGCGTTTTACAAAAGCACTGCAAAAGCTCGCTTTTATTCAAATCATTTCATGGTCAGTAGGGATGCTCCTCATGAGTACAGCCCAGCATCTTCTTGGGTTGTTAGGAGCCCCGAGGCGAACCGCCTATACAGGTTATGCTCATGACGATGCTCTTGCGTGGTTTGATGGGGTTTTATCGAATCATGTGACGATGGCTGTCGGTGGAGCCATACTCTTTTTGTCGGCCTCATTACTGATATTTATTGTCATCCAATTGTGGTGGGTGGCACCTAAGGCTGACGTTCATGAGGCAGAATCGTTTCCGATCGCCTCCAGTGATGCTTCTGCAACTCCTGGTTTTTTGGAGAATTGGAAGATATGGATCGGCATCGCCTTAGTGATGATTGCTATAGCTTACACGATTCCTTTAGCAGATCTTATCCAACATGCACCACCAGGTTCAGGCAGGTTCCAAACCTGGTAGGAGAGGGGGGAAGAGAATGTCATTCGCATTTGCTTTTACAGTAGCGTGTATTCCGCTATTTTTGGTTGTCAGTACCATTCTCGTAGATTTACAAACGGAAGAATAAGAAGAACGCCGTGTTCCATCACGGCGTTCTTCTTATTTCCCTGGAAATATAAGCTTACGAGGCTGCGGGTTGAGGATTTTCTTTTATATATCTTGCCTGAATCAGTCGTTTTCTGACGATGATGCCAATCCAACTTGCAAGAAAAGCTTTAATGAGTCCTACCGCGATAAAAGGATAGACACCGGCGGCTAGGGCCTGGTTCCAAGTCATATCCAGGACAAATTTCAACTGAATGGTGCCGCATATCAACGTAATGATCATACCTGTTATGTTTGCAACGATGGCCATGGGCAAGTTGAAGGACGTCTTCTCTAAAATATACCCAGTGATGAAAGCTGTTAAAATGAAGCCGAATATGTAACCACCTGTCGGCCCCGCTAAGACTTGTGCTCCCCCACTAAACCCCGCGAATACAGGGAGGCCTACCGCACCTAGAGATGCATACCCAACCATTGCTACAGCTCCCTGCCTGCTTCCTAGAATCGTAGCCGTAAGCCCGACAGCTAACGTTTGTCCACTGATCGGAACGATGGGAAGAGGGATTTCAATTTGGGCCATGATTGCTGTAAGGGCTGCAAACAATGCCCCGTTAACGATGAACCTCAACCTTTTACTTTGTGGTGACACGATCAACACTCCTCTTTGTTAACTTATATATTCATAGGTTAACACAAAACAAAGGGTTGGTTTGAGTAGATTTATAATCTTTTTTCCTTCTATAGGAGAAAGGGCGGAAGTATAGGTATTGAGCTTCATTTTTCTATTGGTAAGCCTTGATATAAATGAAGCAAATGTGTCAGAGTTTTTAAACTATCTATAAGTGGTACAAAAAAGATTTGAGATGAGGTAAAATAGGGTAATGTAAAATTAACGGAGGTTTTACAATGTTTACAAATAATAAATATATAAATAAAAAAACGGGTTTAAGACTATTAATCTACCTATTCGTTATTGGACTTTTTTGGTTAAAAATGAACTATATACAAACAAGCATCTTTTCGTTGAATGTAGAGAATTCGAATGAAGCAAACATTCTGGCATTCAATCCACTGAGCAGTATTTTTCTCATCTTCGGATTGGGTATTTTACTTGCCGGACGTCGGGGAATGTTCGTTTCCTATATCTTAGGTTCGATTCTTTTATACGTAAATGTTCTCTTTTACAGAGAATACAATGATTTTATAACGATCCCGATGTTAAACCAGGTAGCAAACCTCGCGGACCTCGGAGGCAGTATCACCACGATTATAAGTCCTGTTGATGCCTTGCTGTTTGTCGATGTTCTTATTGCGGCTTTTCTATTATTCTACTTGAAACCTTCACGCTTCCAGGCCTTCAAGCCAAAGCGCAGGGAAGGGATTGTTCTTGCTATCGTCGCTGTTCCATTGTTTATGATTAACTTGCAGTGGGCTGAGCAAGAGAGAACGGATCTTTTGGAGAGAACGTTCGACCGTAACATGCTCGTGAAGTATATCGGTGTCATCAATTACCATGTCTATGATGTGGTGTTGCAAGGGAAGACCGAAATGAAAAAGACACTGGCAGACAGTAACGAACTTGTACCGGTCATCAACTACTTGAACGAAAGTAAATCTAAAGACAGCGATCGTTTAGAAGGTGTTGCAGAAGGTAAAAACGTCATTATGCTTTCACTTGAAAGTACACAGACATTCGTTGTCGACAATACGTTACACGGTCAAGAGTTGACCCCATATTTCAACGATTTGAAAGAAGAAGGCATTTACTTTGATAACTTCTATCACCAAGTCAAGCAGGGACGTACGTCAGACTCTGAGTTTTTACTCGCGAACTCCATGTACCCTTTGAATCGCGGAGCTGTTTTCTTCACGCATTCATCGAATGAATATGAAGGACTCCCAGGGTTGCTTGGAGATAATGGTTATTTTACCAACTCTATGCACGCGAATGACAAAACATTCTGGAACCGAAATGTCATGTATGACTCTCTTGGCTATGACGAATTCTTCTCTAAGGAAGATTATACGGTCACACCGGAGAAATCTCATGGTTGGGGTTACTTGGATGAATATTTCTTCGAAGATTCGTTGAACATGATGAAAGAAATGGATCAACCATTCTATTCGAAGATGATTACATTGACCAACCACTATCCTTTCACACTTCCTGAAGAGCAGAAGCTCATTGAAGAAGGGGAAACGGGGAGTGGCACGTTAAACCGTTACTTCCAAACGATCCGTTATCAGGATGAGGCATTGAAGAAATTCGTTGAAGACTTCAAGAATTCAGAGCTTTATGAGGATACCATTTTAGTCATTTATGGTGATCACTTCGGAATTTCTGAAAATCACCAAAAAGCGATGGGCGAGTATTTGGATAAAGAAATCAATGACTACGAGCAATTCCAATTGCAGCGTGTACCGATGTTGATTTACGGCCAAGGCATTGACGCTGAGAAAAACCATACCGTTGGTGGTCAAGTCGACCTTCGTCCAACATTGACGAACTTGTTAGGCATTGAAGACGATAATCCAATCCAATTCGGGCATGACCTTCTGGATGAAGATCGTCGTCAATTGATGATTACTCGTGATGGTAACTTTGCAAGCGAAGAATATGTCGGTATTCAAGGGACTTGCTATGATCGTGAGACAGGGGAAAAGCTAGAAGCAGACCTTTGTAATGAAGGGTTTGAAAAGGCTCAAGAGGAATTGGAGATGTCTGATTCCATAATCTATGGTGACTTGCTGCGTTACCTAGATGAAACCGAGATGGTTCAAAGCGAGAGCAATGAGCCGAATCAAAATAAGCAAGAAAAATAATGACAGCCCTCTCTCCTTTAGAAGGAGAGAGGGCTTTTTTTGTTCTGATCTACAGTTTATAAAGATAACCAATGAATAGTGTATTTGATCCAGTTCGCTTTCTTTTATTATGGGGCAAGTATAAAAAATAAATGACATACCAAAAGAGCAGAGACTCTATATAGTTCTGCTCCTTTGGTATACCTCGTATTAAAAGATATCCATCCATACTTTGATTGTCGTCCCTAAAATTAATAAGGCAAGGATGGTCTGAAGGATCTTTGTGTTTACTTTCTTTCCTGCCATTGCGCCCAGAGGTGCAGCCATTAAGCTTGCCACTACCATAATCGCTGCAGGGAAATATTCGACCTGGCCTGTGGTCACTTTTCCGACGGTCGCTCCGATGGAAGAAATCAATGTAATGGCAAGAGAAGAGGCAATAGTCATTCTTGTCGGAATTTTAAGCACAACAAGCATGATTGGTACCAATAAGAAAGCCCCAGCAGCACCGACAATCCCTGCTCCGATTCCTACAATTAATGCAAGTAGGGCAGCTAAGGGTTTATTAAAGGTGACCCCCTCCAAAGGTTTGTCATCAATGCCTTTTTTCGGCACGAACATCATAACTGTCGCAATGAGAGCAAGGATGCCGTAAACGATGTTGATGCCGTCTTCAGCCATGAACCTTGATCCATAACCACCGATGAAGCTGCCGATCAAAATACTGACACCCATATATAAAATGAGCGATTTGTTCAGGTAACCTCCTTTACGATAGGCCCATACACCACCAATCGTTGCGAAAAAGACCTGAACGGCACTGATGCCGGATACTTCATGGGCGGTGAAGGCTGTAAAACCAACAAGCGGCGGAATATAAAGCAGCATCGGATATTTGATGATAGAACCACCAATGCCGAGCATTCCGGATATATATGAACCTATGAAGCCGATGAGAAAAATCGTGATAATTAATCCGAATTCCATAGTCCGTTGACCTCCTATAAAAAAGGGAACCGTCACAGGTTCCCTTTATTCCATAATGGTTCAATCAGGTGTTCCCTGATTATTCTCCCTTTTTAATCCAGAACTTGAATACACCGCTGTCTTCTTCTGTTTGTAGAAGTTCGTGACCACCGGACTTCGCCCATGCGGTCAAGTCTGCTTTTGCCCCTTGGTCTGTTGCATGAATTTCAAGTACTTCTCCTGCTTCAATGTCTTTCATTGCTTTCTTTGTTTTCACGATTGGCATTGGGCAAGCTAGTCCTGTTGCATCAAGTGTTTTTGTTACGTTCATAATTGAATACCTCCAAATGTTTATTAATTAATAGTAGGGGAGCCTGGGTTCCCAGGCTTATGAGTTTTTACCTTACAGCACAACGGTTCGGACCGATTTCCATTTCACGCTGTTCTTCATTGTCTGGGCTGATTTTACCCATATTTGTTTTACGGATCTCTTGATAAGCGTTTGGTTGAGGTGGCAGATTCTCTGTCACCATTTTTCTGAACTCATCTTGATCATCAATGTTCAAACCATGGTTCTTTTCAAAAAGGGTCCCTAGTTTTTCAGCGACGGTACCGTCTTCGTTCAACTCATCCATGATCATGAAGTGAGCAGGAAGGACGATCAGTTGGTCAGAAAGCTCTTTATAACGTGTATAAAGGGTTTCTCTTAAATCCATCACCCAGTCATCGGCTTTGCCGGCAAGGTCCGGTCGTCCGATAGAGTCGATAAACAGGATGTCGCCTGTCATCAGATATTGATCATCCACGACGAAAGAAGTAGATCCTTTCGTGTGGCCAGGAGAATACAACGCATGAATATCAATGTTTGTATCTCCTACCGTGACATGGTCTCCATCACGAAGTGGTTGGTAATGGAATGTCACATCACCCGCATCTTCTGGGGGCAACCAGTACGTGGCACCTGTTTGTTCTGCAATCTTACGTCCACCAGAAATGTGATCGGCGTGCAAGTGCGTATCAAAGACGTTCGTGATTTTAACATCCAATTCTTTAGCAAAATCAACATACACATCTGTCATTCTGGTAGAGTCGATGATCGCTGCTTCTCCGTTAGATACGACCATGTAGGAAAGGCAGCCTTTACCGATACGTACGAACTGATAAAGCTCGCCGCCATCTTTCAGGTCATTGACTTTGACCGGCTCCAAGTGCTCACTCCAGGCTTTCATTCCGCCTTCTACGGAGTAAACATTTTCGAATCCTTCTTCCACAAGCATTTCAGCAACCATTTGGGATGAGCCGCCTTTGGCACAAACGACAGCAATCTCTTTATCTTTGGGCAGCTGATCTACGATTTCTTCGACACCATCAAGGAGATCGAAATAAGGAACGTTCAAATAAGAGAAGTTTTTGCCTTCGATTTTCCAGTCTTGGTATGCATCTTCTGTTCGTACATCAAGAAGGAATAGCTCTTCATTATTCAACACTTTATTCGTAATTTCTTTTACCGTCATGTTTTTAACCGTCATCTTATTACCTCCTGGGGTATTAGTTTTTATAAAAAAATATAGAATTAAAGCTTCGTAGTTTTGCCATTCCAGCCACTCATGCCTGGAACGACATTGTAAACATTCTCAAAACCTTTTTCCGTAAGCTTCTGAGCAGCGAGGTCACTGCGGCTTCCTGTACGGCAAACGATATAAACATTCTTCGTACGATCCAGTTCATCTGCACGTTCATCAAGTTCTCCAAGTGGAATAGACGTTGCTTCAGGGATATGATCAAAGGCATACTCTGCCGATTCGCGCACGTCTAATACTAGGACGTCATTGTTACTGCGAAGAGCATCCAATTCTTCGTTGTTTACGACATTAGGATGTTTTTTCTCTTGTTCTTCTTCATTGCTGGATTTGCGGACATAGTGCTTGAGTACGTCTCCCTCTTCAATCGTACCCAAGTACTGATGGCCTGCACTTTTCGCCCAAGCTTCAAGGTCTGCTTTAGACCCTTTGTCTGTGGCTTGAATTTCAAGGACTTGACCAGCTTCGATGTCCTTCATTGTTTTCTTCGTCTTCACAATAGGCATAGGACAAGCTAATCCTTTGGCATCTAACGTAAGATCTGTTTTCAATTCCATTCTTACATTCCTCCTCTACCCTTTAAGGTATATCGTTCAATTATTTATTTTGTAGGACCTTCCCAGCTCATCATGCCGCCTTCCATGTTCGTCACATCGAATCCTTTGTCTTCAAGGATTTGGGAAGCACGGCCACTGCGACCGCCAGAACGGCAAACCATAATATAAGATTTATCCTTATCCAATTCATCTGCACGCTCTTCGACAGTACCTAGAGCGATGTGTTTGGCACCAGGAATCATTCCTTCTGCTACTTCTTCATCTTCACGGACATCGATAATGTTTAGTTCTTTACCTTCAGATCGTTGTTGTTCCACTTCTTTTGCTGTCATTGTTTTCATTATTGATTCCTCCTTAATTAGATAAACAGGTTAACATTGCCGTTTTCTGCATCTGCAAGGTATGCAGCAACACCTGCGTATTGAATGTCATCTAGTAATTCTTCCTTTTGCAAGCCTAAAAGGTCCATGGTCATTGTACATGCGACCAAATTGACTTCTTGTTCTTGAGCCATTTCTATAAGATCTGGCAATGGCATCGCATTGTGTTTTTTTATGACATCTTTAATCATCTTAGGACCGAATCCTGCAAAGTTCATTTTGGAAATGCCCATCTTATCTGCTCCACGCGGCATCATTTTGCCAAACATTTTTTCCATGAACCCTTTCTTCACTTGGATGTTTTCATCCTTTCGAAGGGCGTTCAGTCCCCAAAATGTGTGGAAAATCGTTACTTCGTGATCGTAAGCGGCTGCCCCGTTTGCGATGATATAGGCAGCCATTGCCTTATCATAATCCCCGCTGAATAAGATAATATTCGTCTTTTTTGTTTCAGACATGTTTCATCCTCCTTGTTTAATATAGATATACGCGTATGGGTATATTAGATTGTAAAAAAATTTATCTGCTTTTGACAAGCAGTTGAACGGCTTCGTTGATTGAAGCTTCTTTGTTTTTTTGATCTTCAGCTTCCTGGATGCACTCCACAAGGTTGGAGCTAACCACGAGCCCGATCGCACGGTCAATCGCACTTCTGGAAGCGGAAAGCTGCGTAATGACATCTTTACAGTCTTTGTTTTCTTCCATCATTTTCAAAACGCCTCGTAACTGACCTTCTAGACGTTTCACTCTGTTCTTCATTGCGTTGTTGTATTCCATCGAATTGACCTCCCTTGTGAAGTTATTTTCTGTCGCTGTTGAACAGTACATGACTAATCATATACCCCGTTAGGTATATTGTCAACACCCCGGTACGTATTTTTTTGGATAAGGGATCATACCCCGTGTAAAGATAAGGGAGAGGTGAAGAACATGGATATGTGGATGGAAACACTTAAAGTGATTGGAAGGATCATGACCATCTTGCCATTACTCCTGGGAGTAGGGTTATTTATGGGAAAAAGATCAATTGGAGAATTACCTGTATTCGACTTTTTGGTAGTGCTTGTTCTTGGTTCTGTTGTAGGGGCGGATATTGCTGACCCTAAGATTGATCATGTACATACCGTGACGGCTATTGTTTTCATTGCTCTCTTACAAAAATTCATCGTAACGTTAAAATTACGAAACAGGAAAGTAGGGAAACTCCTGACTTTTGAGCCGACGATCGTTATTTTCGAGGGGGAAATGATTGAAGAGAACATCTCCCGCATTCAATATTCTCTTGATAATATTACACACATGCTCAGAGAGCAAAATGTATTTGAAATCAATAATGTTGAACTTGGCATCATTGAACCGAACGGCCAACTGTCCATTAAACTGAAAAATGCCAAAGAAGCCGTAACCCGAGAAGATATGGGGTTCCCATATAGGGGTGGGGGTTATGACATCCCCCTTATTCTGGATGGACAAATGCAACAAGATCTTTTAGCTCGCGCAGGTCGGGACATGGATTGGTTACGTACCAAGCTGGGTACCCATGATGTCTCGGAGGTGTTTTATGGTGCGCTTACCAGCCAGGGTGAGTTTTACTTTTCATTAAAAGGAAAAAAAGCAGAGTCTTTACCTCCTATTGAACATTGATATTTTTTGATAATGAGATTTAAAAGAAAAGAGCCGCTAAAATAGCAGCTCTTTCATTTGGTTATACACTTTGATCCATACAAACCTTCAAACGTTCTTCAATGTCACTTGCCATCTCTTGAATGTTTTCATCCTCAACCATTTGAGTAAGAGAAGTCGGCTTAGGCATACCGATTTTTGTTTTGTTTCCTTCTACATAGATAACCATTTTACAAGGGAGGAAATAACCAGCCAATACGTTTTCATTTAACACGCGTTGCGCTTCTACAGGGTTACAAACTTCCAAGACTTTAAATTCTTTTTCAAATTCCAATCCTTTTTCATGAAGCTTATCTTTGATGTCAAAGGTCCATAACACCCCGAACTTTGCTTCTTTGAGATTAGCCTCAAGACTCTCAATCGCTTCATACATCCCTTTGTCCGTTTCCACCGTATAGTGAAACATGAAATACCTCCTTGGTAATTAGTTCTCCTTATCTATACCCATTAAGGTATTAGGGTAATCTCTCAAATAATTATATTTCACTAAATCTCCCGTTTGTGTAAGACTCCGTTTCGATATGTTTGGGTGAGTTTAGGGGCTCCGGGAAACTGTTCGCTTTCCATGGGGCGGGCGGTGAGCCTCCTCAGGCTACGCCTTCCGGGGTCCCACCTGTCCCACACGTCCCATAGGAGGCTCACCGCGCTCCCGCGGAAAGCGAGCTATTCCCCGCAGCCCCCATCCACTCAAAAAAACATCTCGAAATCGAGTCTTAAAGAATCCTGCCATATTGCTTAATAACTATAGGGAAGAAATAGCGTAGTCCTACTATGAAAAATTCGGAAAGTTTAGTGAATTAAATTGACAAAGCTTTTTTGCTGTATTATGATTGGCAACATCAATAAAAAAGCAAATGACTTTTCTTCTTATCTAGAGAGGTGGAGGGACTGGCCCTACGAAACCTCGGCAGCGGAACTGATCCGTCGAAACGATCAGAAACTGTGCCAACTCCAGCATGTGCGGATGCATGTGAAAGATGAGAAGAGACGGTATCTCATACATATTGAGAGCCCCTCTTCTTATTTTTTAGAAGAGGGGCTCTTTTTGCGTCTAGGAGGGACAGAATGATTCAATTCGAAGATGTTTCGAAGGTTTATCAGCACAATGGGAGCGACTTGCGTGCTGTGGATCAAGTGGACTTGACTGTACATAAGGGAGAAATTTTTGGTGTGATCGGCTTTAGTGGAGCTGGTAAGAGTACCCTGATCCGTTTGGTCAATTTACTCGAACGCCCCACAGAGGGAAGGGTGCTGGTCAATGGTGAGGATTTGACGCAGCTTTCAAAACCAGACTTAAGACAAGTAAGGAAGCGGATTGGGATGATCTTTCAACATTTTAACTTGCTTGAATCAAAGACGGTTCACCATAATGTGGCTTTCCCACTTTCTTTATCAGGGACACCGAAAAAAGAAATCGATCGAAGAGTAGCAGAAATTCTCGAATTTGTCGGATTGTCCGATAAAGCGAAACAGTATCCGGAAGAGTTATCCGGAGGGCAGAAGCAAAGGGTGGGAATCGCCAGAGCTTTAGCAACTTCTCCTGAAATTTTGCTTTGTGATGAAGCAACATCAGCCCTTGATCCTGAAACGACGAAGTCAATTCTGAAGCTATTGCGGAAGGTACGCGATGAATATGGCATAACGATTTTGATGATTACACATGAAATGAATGTGGTCCGTGAAGTGTGTGACCGCATTGCTGTAATGGAAAGTGGACGGGTTATTGAAAAAGGATCGATCTTTGATTTGTTTTCCAGTCCTCAACATCCAACCACGAAAAACTTTGTGAAGACCGTGATGGAAAATGACATCCCCGCTTCAATACTAAATGGAATCGAGGAAAGGGGTTCTTCAAGGCATATTTATCGTGTGACTTTTGTTGATGAAAGTGCCGGAGAACCCGTTCTATCTCAAGTGTCTAAAAGATTTGATGTGGAAGTTAACGTACTGTTTGGACAAATTACGGAGCTTCAAGGAATACCGTTCGGTCATCTCGTTGTGGAACTTCAGGGGCCGGACCAAGAAATCTTACGAGTGATTAACCATATTCAACAAAGAGTATCTGTACAGGAGGTGACTTCCCATGCAGGTTAACTTAATGGAATTTTGGCCAAGAATTTGGGAGGCGACGTATCAAACCATTTTGATGGTTGGAATCTCATTATTGGCAGCTACTTTAATCGGTTTACCGTTAGGGATCATCCTAGTCGTTACGAGGCAGGGAGGTTTGTTAGAAAACAAAACGCTTTTCGGTTCCTTCAGCTCGGTCGTTAACTTTTTCCGTTCCATTCCTTTCATCATTCTGCTCGTGGCCATTTTGCCATTTACGAGGTTAATTGTTGGTTCGTCTATAGGTACAGCAGCAGCCGTTGTACCGTTGGTTATTTTCTCAGCCCCTTATATTGCTAGGTTAGTAGAAAGTAGTTTACTTGAAGTGAAGCCAGGCGTGATCGAGGCGGCTGAAGCAATGGGTGCAACCCCGTGGCAGATTATTCGTCGTGTTTACATACCTGAAGCGTTAAGCTCCATCGTTCTTAATTTGACGATTGCAACCATTGGCCTTGTCGGCGCTTCCGCCATGGCTGGATTTGTCGGCGGGGGAGGACTTGGGGATCTTGCTATCTCTTATGGGTATCAACGTTTTGAAACGGACATTATGATTGCCACCGTATTATTGCTTGTACTCATTGTGCAAATCACACAAACGATTGGAAATTTCACATCTAAAAAGATTCGTAGACAATAGGAGGTTTTAATTATGAAAAAATGGATCGTTACACTAAGTATTTTACTGACTGTTGGGATTTTGCTTGCCGGTTGTTCGAACGAAAGTGGAGCAGCTTCTGAAGAAACGAAGAAAGTCAAAGTTGGATTGAATGGGTCTGGCGTGCCGATTTGGGAGAAAATCAAAGAAAAAGCCGCAAATGAGAATATTGAAATTGAACTCGTTGAATTCGCCGATTATGTACGACCGAATATGGCTCTTGCGGATGGAGATATTGATTTGAACGCTTTCCAAACCGTTTCTTATTTTGATTCATTCATTAAGGAACATAACCTGGATCTTGCTCCTATTGGTACGACCTTGATTGCGCCGATGGGTATTTATTCTGATCAATACGAAGATGTCAGTGAAATCCCTGACGGAAGCTCCATCGCATTACCGAAAGAAGCGACAAACATGGGGCGTGCGTTGCTCCTTCTCCAAGAGTCAGGCTTAATTGGTCTCCCTGATGACTTTGATGGAAATGGGGATTTGAGCAAGATTGAAGAAAACCCTAAAAATTTGACTTTCGAACCGATTGTTGCAGCTCAGACGCCGCGTGTTCTTCCTGATGTAGCAGCATCGATCATCAATAATGGTGTCGCTGTGGAAGCAGGATTTGTACCTGTAGAGGATGCGATTGCGATTGAAGATGAGACAGCACAACCTTACATTAACATCATTGCTGCTCGTGCAGATGAAACAGATAATGAAACATATCAAAAAATTGTGGAGATTTATCAGCAAGAAGATGTAGCCCAACATATCGAAGAAGTTTATAACCAATCGCTGATTCCGACGTTTGTTCCATTAAAAGAAATTGGTTGGTAAAGGAGCTTTCACTCGTATGAGTATAGAATTATATCAGTCCCTGGAGGACACCCTCTTAGCAAATATAAAGAAACAACAACCGACGTATATAGAAACCAGTCACCTTATTCACTCAAACCCGGAAGTGGGGAATGAAGAATACTATGCTTCTCAACAGCTCCAAACGCTTCTTGAAGCAGCGGGTTTTGATGTGGATGCAGAAATCCCTGAACATCCAACGGCATTCAAGGCAAGGAAATCCTCCGGAAAACCTGGTCCGAAAATCGGTTACCTGGCAGAATATGATGCTCTGCCAGGGCTGGGCCACGCGTGTGGACATAATATCATCGGTACGGCTTCTGTAGCTGCAGCCATTGCTTTAAGTGAAATCCTTCCTCAAACAGGAGGGGAAATTATTGTACTCGGTACACCAGCAGAAGAAGGAGGACCAAACGGCAGTGCGAAAGGAACGTTTGTCAGGCATGGTCTTGTCCAAGAATTGGATGCGTGCATGATGGTCCATCCGCTGGGGCGGACATCTGGTTCCGCTCCTACACTTGCCGTCGATCCCGTTGACTTTGAATTCTTCGGAAAAACAGCTCATGCAGCCAGTAATCCTGAAGACGGAATCAATGCGCTGGACGCTGTCATTCAGCTGTACAATGGATTGAATGCTTTGAGACAGCATGTCACCGATGATGTCCGTATCCATGGTGTAATTTTAGATGGAGGCGACGCACCGAACATTGTTCCTCAATACGCGAGAGCGAGGTTTTATTTACGAGCTGCTACAAGGGAAAAATGTGATGATCTGACGAAAAAAGCAGAAAAGATCGCAAAAGGTGCAGCGGAAATGACAGGAGCTACTTATAAGATGATCCGCATTCAGAATGGGGTCGACAATTTCAAAGTGACTCCGCTGTTCGACCGAGTCTTCCAAGAAAAAATCACATCTCTTGGGGAAAGTTATTTTGAAGACAGGAAGGGACTAGGGTCAACGGATGCGGGCAACATAAGCCAAGTCATCCCTACCATCCACCCTTATATAAAAATGGGTCCAGAGAGCCTTGTTGCCCATACAGATGAATTCAGAGAAGCGGCCAAATCAAAACAAGGAGATGAAGCTCTCATCAAAGGAGCGACAGCACTTGCTCAAACAGGTTTGGAATTATTGACAGACGAACAATTGTTAAAAGAAATCCAAGAAGAATATGCTAGACTCTAACCAAAAGCCAGACCATTAAAGGTCTGGCTTATCGATTGTGTATGGGGGTTCCATATATTAAAATGGGTACATTAGAGAGAGGACGTGAATCACATGACAAAAGACATCAAATTGATTGCTCTAGACTTAGATGGAACAACTGTTAATCATGAAGGCGAAGTATCCGAGGCTAATAAAGCAGCTATTAAAAAAGCCAAGGAAAAAGGGATCCACGTTGTATTGAGTACTGGAAGGTCTCTATCGCGGTGCCGTAAAATCGCTGAAGACCTCGGACGCTCTTCCTATATTGTGACCATCAATGGGGGAGAGATTTATGATCATGAATTTAACCTCGTCGAACAAAATCGACTTGAAGATAAACATGTGGAGCGTCTTTGGGAATTGAAAAAAGAGCACGGCCTTTATTTTTGGTCCTCCACCGTGCAAGGCTTGTACAACAGCCAAAATCCATTCGATCAAGAAATTGTAGACTATGACTGGTTGAAGTTTGGTTTTGATATTGAAGATGACGAAGTAAGACAAGTCATTCTCGATGAAGTCAATGCGAATGAGGACTTGGAAGTAACCAACTCCAGCCCTACAAACATTGAAATCAACCCAGCGGGTGTAAACAAAGCAGCTGCTCTTTTGAAAGTCTGCCAGTGGCTTGATCTAGAAATGGAACAAGTGATGGCGGTTGGAGACAGCATGAATGATATTGCGATGATTCGCGAAGCGGGCTTCGGTGTCGCCATGGGTAACGCCCAGGAGCCAGTGAAAAAGGAAGCAGATTTTGTTACAGCTTCCAACAAAGAAGACGGCGTTGCCTTTGCTATCGAAAAAGTCATAGACTAACCCCAAAAACCAGCCCATACCAGGCTGGTTTTTTTACATCCATTGTCCCCTAAAGCTCCCTTTTCTTGAAGACAAGTTTCGAGACGTTTGTTGAGTGGATGGGGGCTGCGGGGGATAGCTCGCTTTCCGCGGGAGCGCGGTGAGCCTCCTCGGACTGCGTCCTGCGGGGTCTCACCAAGCACTTTTTTCCCTCTTAGATATCCGGTTTCGGCGCCTAGCGGCTAGTGAGACTTCCCTCGCTTCTGTACGATAAGTCAACATCGAATCACTCCGTTCTTCGTGTTTCCTTTATCTCCGCCAGCTCAGTCCAGTCCATACGCCGCTGACCAAGGCGCCTCCACACTTAAGATAGGAGTCTCGCCATTCCCCTCCGCCCCTCTGCCATATAAGTATCTTGAAACTACTTGCAGAATTAGGCACTTTATACGTATTAGGAGCAATAGCACAAAACCTCCATCGTACGGACAGAGCTCATAACTTCTTGTTATAGAGCGCTTTCTTACAATAGGTAGTGATGGTGGAAGATGCTCCTTCCTGGTGGAGGGGTTCGTTTCTCCTAACTATAAAAGGGGTGGTTGGGAAGCTGCGAGACTCCCGTGGGAGAAAGGAGATCGGCGAGATCCCTTAGTGCGGCAGACCGCCCGAGGAAGCTCGCCACTACCTCACAGGAAAGTGTTCAAATGCGGAATCGCCCTGGTAGACACGACTGGCATAAGCAGAACAGCAACGGAATGTGCCCTTTCATTCCTTTGCTGTTCTGCTTATGACGCGAGTGTCTGGGCGATGGAGCTAGACGAGTAGCTTCCCAGCCACCCCTGACGCCTCACATAGCAAACGAACCCCGGAAAGTCTCGAAACTGAGTCTTCAACAATCCTGCCATATTGTTTAATATTCATTATTCGCGCTGGTGTGGGTCGGGACTGTAATGGAGGATGTCGAAATCCTTCTAAATACATAAATATGTAAGCGTTTTCTGTTTGAGGCAGGAAAAGAAGAATAAAAAGAGAATTACATCCAATAGCGAAGAATGCTCAGGGAGGAAGACTATGAAAGCATCTTACATAACAGAAGAACATGAAATACTCCGTCAATCTCTACGGAAGTTTTTAGAAAAAGAAGCTTATCCCTATTATGACGATTGGGAAAGGGCGGGGGAAGTACCCCGGGAGTTCTGGAGAAAGCTTGGAGAACAGGGATACCTTTGCCCTTGGCTCGACGAGAAATATGGTGGGTTTGGAGCAGATTTCGGCTATTCCGTTGTCATCAATGAGGAAATGGAAAAAGTGGGGACAGGACTGATTGGAGTCGGTTTGCACAATGATATTGTCGTTCCTTATTTGGAAGCTTACGGAACAGAAGAACAGAAACAAAAATGGCTTTCAAAATGTACCACAGGAGAATGTATTACAGCGATTGCGATGACAGAACCGGGTGCAGGTTCAGATCTTGCTTCAATCAGGACGACAGCTGTAGAAGATGAAAAAGGATTTATGTTGAATGGTGAAAAAACATTCATCACGAATGGGATCCACGCGGATCTGGTTGTCGTGGTGTGTAAAACGGATCCCCATGCCTCTCCAGCGTATAAGGGAATCAGTCTGTTGGTCGTTGAAAGGGATACGCCTGGTTTTTCCCGTGGGAGAAAGCTCGATAAAATCGGTCTGAACAGTCAGGATACGTCAGAGTTGATTTTTGAGGATGCACTTGTCTCTAAGAAGCACCTTCTTGGTAAAAAAGGAGAGGGTTTTTATTACTTGATGAATCAGCTGCAACAGGAGCGCTTGATTGTAGGAATCGGAGCCATTGCTGCCTGCGAACGTATGCTAGAGTTGACGATTGCATACGTGAAGGAACGTAAAGCTTTTGGGAAATCGATTGCTTCTTTTCAAAATACTCAATTCAAACTTGCTGAACTTCAAACAGAGGTGGAAATCGGGAGGACATTCCTGGATCGGACGATTGAAGCGCATATGAACGGGGAGGAAGTTGTCAAAGAGGTGTCGATGTCCAAGTGGTGGACGACAGACCTTGTGAAGAAGGTAGCGATGGAGTGTATGCACCTTCACGGTGGCTATGGATATATGGAAGAGTATGAGATTGCGAGAAGGTTCCGTGACGCGCCGGTCACTGCAATTTACGCGGGATCCAATGAAATTATGAAAACGATTATCGCCAAAAAGATGGGCTTAGTATAGGAGGATAAGATATGAATGAAGTCGTCATCGTCGAAGCAGTACGAACACCTGTGGGAAAAAGAAATGGAGGGCTCAGCGAAATCAGGCCGGATATCCTTCTGGCTGATGTCCTTAAGGAACTGGTTAACCGAGCTTCTCTTGACCCTATAGAGGTTGAAGATGTAATCGCTGGTTGTGTGAGCCAAGTCGGGGAACAAGCAGGAGATATTGCCAGGATTGCTGCCCTGACTGCTGGATTTCCAATGGAAGTTCCTGGGGTAACTCTTGATCGTCAGTGTGGATCGAGCCAACAGGCCATCCATTTCGGTTCCCAGGCCATTGCTTGTGGGGATATGGATGTCGTCATTGCCGGTGGTGTGGAAAGCATGTCCCGAGTTCCGATGTTCTCAAACATGCAGGGGACATCATTTAATGAACGGTTAACGTCCAAATACGAGATGATCAATCAAGGCCATTCAGCAGAAAGGATCGCAGAACAGTGGCAATTGAGTAAAGAAGAACTGGATGCTTATGCTGCTGAAAGTCATCGGCGTGCGCTTATGGCCATTGATGAAGGAAGGTTTGAAAAGGAAATCATGCCCGTGACTTTAGGGGACTCTCGTGTGATTCAAACAGATGAAGGCCCCAGAGCAGGAACATCTGTCGACACCCTTGCTTCGCTGAAAACAGTTTTCCAAGAGAATGGCAAAATCACCGCAGGAAATGCGAGTCAAATTAGTGATGGCGCTGCAGCTGTCCTGTTAATGTCACGAAGAAAAGCGGAGACATTGGGGTTGAAGCCACGCTTTCGGATTGTCTCCAGAGCTGTCGTCGGTTCTGATCCTACCTTAATGCTCACAGGTCCGGTTCCCGCAACTCATAAGGTCTTACAAAAAGCTGGACTGAGCCTTGAAGATATCGATCTCTTCGAAGTGAATGAAGCTTTTGCCCCTGTACCTTTGTTTTGGATGAAAGAGACAGGTGTGCCACATGAAAAATTGAATGTGAATGGAGGAGCCATTGCGCTTGGTCACCCGTTAGGTGCCACCGGAGCGAAACTTATGACCACTCTGATTCATGAATTAGAAAGAACAGAAGGAAAATACGGACTTCTTGCCATCTGTGAAGGACACGGAATGGCGAACGGTACGGTCATTGAAAGATTGGAGGGATAACTATGGATGTTCATGAGGTTGTAGCGGTTGTGACAGGAGGGGCCTCAGGCCTTGGTGAAGCGACAGTAAGAAAAATTACAAGAAATGGCGGGAGTGTCGTAATTTTAGATCAAAACGAAGAAAAAGGCGTGGCACTTGCAGAAGAATTGGGCTCTTCAGTGCGGTTTGTCAAAACGGATGTCACTTGCGCAGATGAAATTGAGCGGATGCTCCAAATGACAATCGATACATTTGGGCAAATAAACACGGTAATCAACTGTGCCGGCATCGTAACAGGAGAGAAAGTGGTTGGAAGAAATGGTCCGCATCGCCTGGAATCTTTTACTAAAGTCATTGAGGTGAACCTGATTGGGACATTTAATGTGATTCGTTTAGCAGCTGAAAAGATGCAGGAGAATGAGCCCAATGATTACGGAGAGCGAGGAGTCATCATTAACACAGCTTCCATCGCTGCCTATGAAGGGCAAATTGGTCAGGCGGCTTACAGTGCCTCCAAAGGTGGCGTAGCAGCGATGACGATGCCGCTCTCAAGGGAACTCGCCCGCCACGGCATCCGTGTAATGGCTATTGCTCCGGGATTATTTGAAACCCCAATGTTTGAGCAGCTTCCTGAAGAAGCACGAGAGGCGCTTGGGAAAGCGACACCATTTCCTTCGCGGTTAGGAAAGCCTTATGAGTTTGCTAAGTTAGCTTTAAGCATTTTAGATAACCCAATGCTTAATGGGGAGGTGATCCGTCTAGACGGTGCCATTCGAATGCAACCCAAGTAAATGAGTACCTTGTCGGTAAGCCCCTATTACTTAGAAAGTAAGGACAAAGGAAAGCGCGCCTTCTTCCTTCCACAGAAAGATTTGTCTGAAGTACTCCGGTATGTAATCGTTCCGTATGTTTTTGGTCTATTGTGCACGTTGGCATATAGGAATTTATTAAAAAATCAAAAGGAGTCGATGAGAAATGGGACCAACACTTAGGAGTATGTTTGAGCAGACGGTAGCGAAGTACGGAGATAAGGAAGGATTGGTTGATCTACGCCTTGGCACACGCTGGACATACGGGGAATGGGATCAGGAAGTAAACCGAACTGCGAACGCTCTGAAAGCCTCAGGGGTGGAAAAAGGGGATAGAGTGTCAACGGTTCTTTTTAACACGGCTGAATACGCAACGGTGCTGTTTGCTTGCATGAAGATTGGGGCCGTATTCAATCCAGTGAACTTTCGACTTATGGAAAAAGAAATCGAGTTCATTTTGAAAGATGCAGATCCGAAAGTGGTCGTGTTTGAAAAAGCGACAGCTGCTCAAATTGCTCCCGTAGCGAAAGAAATGACAAGTGTAGAGTTCTGGTCCATTGACGAAGAAAACCTGCCTTATGCAATGAATTATTATGAACGGATCGATGGAGTGACGAGAGAACGGCCGGTTTGTGAGCTGCAGGAGAACGACCCTTATATCATCATGTATACTTCTGGAACAACAGGGCTTCCGAAAGGTGTGATCCACTCGCATAGAAATATGGTCGATCAGGCTCTCATCATGACAGCTTGTTTGAGACTGACGGAAAATGACCGAGGACTGACGGTAGCCCCTATCTTCCATTGTGCAGAGCTTCATTGTGCATTCTTTCCAAGAGTGATGATTGGGGCGACGAATGTCCTGTTGCACCACTTCGATGCACCTGAAGTGATTAGAACGGTCAGGGAGGAGCAGATTACATCCTTCTTTGCAGCCCCTACAATGTGGAACATGATGTTGCAAGAGAAATTTACAAAAGAGGATTTTCAGACATTAAGACAAGGTCTCTATGGAGGAGCGCCGATGGCACCTGCTTTGACGATGAAACTGCATGAATCTCTGGGTGTCCAACTAGTACAGGCCTATGGTATGACGGAAATGGGACCGGCAATTACAGCGCTTACCGAAGAAGAGCAGGTCACAAAAGCAGGATCGGCGGGCAGAGCGCTTTTGAACCATGAAGTACGTGTAGTGAGAACGAATGAGCATGGACCGGCAGAGCCTGAAGAGATTTGTAAACCGAAAGAACTGGGGGAAATTATCGTTCGAGGGCCGAGTATGATGAAAGAGTACTATAATAGGCCGGAGGCGACAGAAGAAGCCATGTACAAAGGTTGGTACCATACAGGGGACATTGGATCATTCGACGAAGATGGGTACCTCTGGGTCAGTGATCGTGTGAAAGACATGATTATTTCCGGCGGTGAGAATATCTATTCCAGGGAAGTGGAAGATGTCTTGTTCGATCATCCTGCTGTCCTGGATGCAGCCGTTGTCGGTGAGCCGGATGAACTATGGGGAGAAACAGTGGTGGCCTACATTGTCAAAAAAGATAGCGGCGTTACTGAACAAGAACTCGATGAATTCTGTACTTCAGGGAATCGGCTGGCCCGTTATAAACGGCCAAGGCGATATGAGTTTGTAGATGAACTTCCACGAAACGCAAGTGGTAAATTGCAAAAGTACAAGTTAAGAGACCGAAGTAAATCATTATCAGAATAAAAATATAGGAAAAGGCTGACGGTGACGACCGGCAGCCTTTTTTTATGTGACTTTTATGTGATATGGTGCCACATTTCCCGGGCAATATTCGACAAATTCATTGTAGCAATCGCTTCAATTTTTGAATGGGCTGACGCCCTCTGACTTCATCATACATAGCAAAAGGGCACCCAAATTCAGCTATTCGTCCAGGTACAGTATGGATTGTAAATGACTCCGGGCGTAAATCTCCCGTCACTTCTTTCCAATGAAGGGGTGTAGCGACGGTGGCTGTTTCGGTAGCTCTTGTCGAATACGGGGCAATAATCGTTTTGCCTTCTGCATGTTGGACGTAATCTATATATAAACGATCCCCACGATTTTTCTTCAACCGTTCAATTGTGAATAGGTCAGGTTTTTCGTTAACGAGGAGAGTAGCTAACGTTTCAGTGATTTTCCTCGTCTCCTCATAGCTTAAATCTCCCTCTTGGATAGGGATATGAATTTGCATGCCTTTATTTCCGGATGTTTTGACAAAGCTAATGACTTCTAGTTCATCAAGGAGATGTTTTAGCAAACGAGCGGCCGTAATCGCTTTACTGAAATGACTTCGATCTTTAGGATCCAGATCAAGAACAATTTCATCAGGTCTTTGCCCCCCGGCTTTCTCAAAAGGGATATGGTATTCCAATGCCCCCTGGTTGGCAAGCCATAGAAGAGAGAGAAGGTGATCGCAAATGATATACGGATCGCCATCTTCCATCCACATATTCAGAAAGTCAGGGGCGTGGTCGGGAAAGTGTTTTTGGTAAAAGGACTCTTTGTAAATCCCATCAGGATAACGGATTACTGTTAATTTTTTTTCCTGAATGAATGGGAGAATGTGAGGGGCTAATTGCCGGATGTAAACAAGAAAATCCTGTTTAGAAACATCCTCCCACAAAAGTTTATCAATATTGGTGGGATCAAAGTTGTCAGGAAACATAGACAGATCCCATTGTTTCTTGGTTTCTGTGCAATCTTCAGGATCCAGATCAAAGCGGAACTGATGGAAGAGTGGTTCACGAAGTTCACCTTCTTCAGCACTCAAACAGTGCACTTCTACACATGTGCCGGGATCTATATGCCATGTCTTTTTATTCTTAGTTCCATGTTCTTTGAAAAATGTTCGCAGCGTCTCGCTCTCATCATCTGTGAGGCCGTGTTTAAACTTCCCTAGAGGGACGGGCCTGCCGTCTTTGTAAAGCCCTACGTGATAATATCCATTCTCGGGGTCGTACCTTTGTAAAAAACCGGATACTGATCTCCATTGTTTCCACTTCAACCATTGCCTCCCACGGTCGCCTGGCTGATAAGTGCTCTTTTTCAATTTCGCAACGATCCCTTCCGCTTGATGCAACTCTGCAATGGTTTGGATCTTTTCTATATCTTCGTATTCGTCTATCTTTCTGATGTGAGGATGGTTGAGTTGGTCAAGGAGCTTGGTCATGTTTTCTCTTCTCTTCCATAAAGGATTAGAACTTTTTTCTACTATGTCAAAGGCCATAAACGTAGCAGGCCTTTGTTCAGATGCAGATCGTATTTTCTCCTTGTTTCGCATTCGTCCTCTTGTTTGAAGGACTTCGAAGTTCGCTTGATATGGGCTATTCAATATGACCAGTTCGCCATCCAGGGTAAATGGCAGGAGCTTCTTAGGAATTTCCATCTGAACGATTTCAGGAAATCTGTCGCTCATGTCTTTTCCATTCCTGCTCCAGAGCTTGATCCCTTCCTCGCGTGCTTCGAGAATAGCTCTGAACCCATCATACTTCACTTCATACACCCACTCATCCCCCTCAGGGAGTTCCATCGTCCCCATCAACAGCATCGGCTTCATCTCCACCATCTCCTTTCCTTTAACCTTTCTTGCATGAAAGCTCCCGTTTGTGGAAGACTCAGTTTCGAGATGTTCCCGGGGTTCGTTTGCCGTGTTGGGTGTTAGGGGTGGTTGGGAAGCCACTCGTCTAGCTCCATCGCCCAGACACTCGCGTCATAAGCAGAACAGCAAAGGAATGGAGGGCACATTCCGTTGCTGTTCTGCTTATGCCAGTCGTGTCTACCAGGGCGATTCCGCATTTGAACACTTTCCTGCGGGGATGACGGCAAGCCTCCTCGGACTTCGTCCTGTGGGGTCTCGCCAGCCAATCCATTCCCGCGGGAGTCTCGCAGCTTCCCAACCACCCCTTTCATAGTAAGGAGAAACGAACCCCTATACCTAGAGGGAGTGTCCCATTTCCCCTCCTAAGGCAGGCATAAAGCGCTCTGTATCAAGCTTATAGATTCTGAATGCATGCTTGTGGAGAGGTTATATAATCCACTCTCCTCAGTCTTCTCAGTCATTCAAGCTGATTGTTCCAGAAGTGATTTCGAGAATCTTCCATGGAAAAGGGGCGGAGGGGAATGGGGAGACTCCTGCGGGAAAAAAGTGCAGGGTGAGACCCCGCAAGGCGTTAGCCTGAGGAGGCTCACCGCGCTCCCGCGGAAAGCGAGTCATTCCCCGCAGCCCCTATCCACTTAACAAAAGTCTCGAAACTGAGTCTTCCACAATCCTGCCATTTAGTTGAATAGGTTGGCCTTTGTTATGTAGTTTATCCATGGATGCGCAACATATTTTTTGAGTGAATCGTGAAACCTATAGGAAAAAGGAGTGGTCGGGATGCACACGATGTGGAAAGGGACCATAAGCTTCGGACTTGTGAATATTCCAGTGAAACTACATGCAGCAACAGAGAATAAGGACATCAAGCTACGTCAGCTTCATGAAGAATGTAAATCACCGGTGGAATATGAGAAGCGTTGCCCTGTTTGTGAGCGGGAAATTGAGAGTGAAGAAATTGTAAAAGCTTATGAGTATGCAAAGAACAAGTTTGTCGTTTTAGATAAAGAAGACTTGGAACAGCTGAAAAAAGAACAGGAAGACAAAGCGGTCGAAATCATCGATTTTGTGAAATTAGAAGAAATCGACCCGATTTATTTTGAGCGAAGTTATTTTATTTCCCCAAGCGAAGGAGGGTCAAAAGCATACAGTCTCCTTCGTCAGGCCCTAGGAGACACAGAGAAGATCGGAATTGCTAAAATCATCATCCGATCCAAGGAACAATTGGCGATTGTCCGGGTGTATGAAGATACGCTTGTCATGGAAACGATTCATTATCCTGATGAGGTCAGGTCTGTCCAGGATGTTCCTAATGTTCCGGAAGAGACGGAGTTAAGTAAGAAAGAATTGAGTACAGCTGTTACGTTGATCGATCAGTTGACGGCGGAATTCGATCCTGAAAAATATAAAGATGAATACCGGACGGCGCTGATGGAACTAATTGAAGCGAAGAAAAACAATGAAGAAGTCACAACGGCCAAAGATAAGCCGAAGCCGGATAACGTGACGAACTTAATGGACGCTTTGGAAAAATCATTGGAGAAAACGAAGGGGTCTAAGAAGAAGAAAACAACGAAGAAAAAGACGACCACATCTGGTAAGAAAAAGACTTCTTAATAGGGTCTCATCGTCTATAATACCTTCATCTGTAGTATAATGAAGAGTATATGAATAAAGTTCGGAGGGATTGGATGACCGTACGTTCGGAGGAAGAAGTGGAATTACTTATGCGTCCGGCCTTGGCTTCTCTTGCTGTCGAAGGAGACCGTTTGAACAAGAAACAGAAAATGCTTGTGAAAAAATGTCTCACGGGTGAGATCACTCACCAGGAATTCGTCAAACGGGCGTTGGAACTGGCTCGTCATGCCTAACACAAGGTACGGGAATGAAAAGTCGAAGTATTGTTATCCCGGGTCAAACGTGTTGATCAATCATTTTGATATCAAGAATGATAAAACATTGACAGCGCTGGAGACGATGCTTACGGCACAAAGGCTGGCTGAGCTCCAATCTACCCCGGTAGAAGGGGATTTTGACCTGCGTCATCTACAAAGAATTCACGTCCGCCTTTTTTCTGATCTTTATCCCTTTGCTGGAGAAATTCGAACAGAGAACATTACAAAAGACGGATTTTCTTTTGCTCAGGCGAGATTCATACACGATGCGGCGGAACCGATCTTTCAGCAGTTAATGAGAGAAGATTGGAAAAGTATGAACAGGGTCCTGGTTGTAGAGAAATTGGTTTATTACATGTCAGAAATTAATGTGCTCCATCCTTTTAGAGAAGGAAATGGGAGGAGTTTGCGGGAGTTTATCCGATGCTTAGCTTTAGAAGCGGGGTATCATTTGGATTGGTCCGTGGTTCCACCTGAAGAAATTTTTCAGGCGAGTGTCCAGTCTGTTAAAGATGGGAGCGCGCTTGCTCAGGTCATTAGTCAGTGTTTGACTACTTATCAAAAGCCTTCAGCTTGATACAAAGCTGGAGGTTTTTTGCATGAAGAGAGAGGATGTGACTTGTATGAGCGTCCATTCCGAGAATGTCTCCTCTATCTGTTTCCATTTTGTTTTTTTCGCGTGTTTTGCTTCCATTTGCTTACAGATCCGGTTTGAAGAACGATGGAAAAAAGCGTAGCCTGAGTCGTATGCAAATCTTGCATAGAAACTTAGGAGGTCATTAAAACTTATGTGTGGAATATTCGTGACACAAGGAGAGATGAGTGAAAAACAAATGAATGATGTGCTGGAACTGCTTTACCATCGTGGTCCAGACGAGGGGAAGTCTGTCGTTACCGACCGTGTTCATCTAGGACACAGACGATTATCGATTATCGGACTTGACGATGGCATCCAGCCGATTCATACCGAAGACAAAAAACGTTGGATCGTCTGTAATGGCGAAATTTACAATTATGAAGCCATTAAAGAATCCTTAGCTGAAGAAGTCTCTTTTCTCACAAAATCAGACAGTGAAGTGGCTTTGAAATTAGTCGAAAAGAGAGGGCCTGAAGCTATCCATCAGCTTGATGGAATGTTCGCATTTTTTATCGCTGATGAGGAGAGCGATTCGTTTGTCGTAGCCCGTGATACGCTTGGGATCAAGCCGCTCTATTACGGAAAGGATCGAAAAGGGCAGTATGTTTTTTCATCTGAACTAAAAGCCATTGAACCTTTTGTGGATGAGGCGAAAGAATTTCCTCATGGCCACTATTTCACACCGGAAGATGGTTTCGTCTGCTACCGTAGAATCCAGTCCCCTAAACAATCTTACACGGAACATGAGATGACCGAAGTGTTTACGACCATTCAACAAACCATGAACGAAGCTGTTCGAAAAAGACTGATCGCAGACGTTGAAGTAGGGGTACTGCTTAGTGGGGGATTAGACAGTAGTTTAATTGCCGCTATCGCGGATCAGCAGAAGCAAGAGGACAAAACTCTTAAATCATTTTGTGTAGGTACGGAAGGAAGTGCGGATATCATCAACGCGCGAACAGTTGCTGAAGCGCTTGGAACCGACCATTATGAATATATTTATACAGAAGAAGAATTGATTGAGGCCGTCTCGGATGTCATTTATCATCTGGAGTCTTACGAGCCTTCCCTTGTGCGGAGCGCCATCCCAAATTATTTCGTGTCTAAACTCGCATCACAACATGTAAAGGTGATTTTATCTGGAGAGGGAGCGGATGAATTATTCGCTGGGTATGCCTATATGGAAAAATATCAAGATACCACTTCCATGAACAAAGAAATCATTCGTGTTCTGAATACTCTCCACCACGTGAATCTGCAACGAGCGGATCGTATGAGCATGGCACACTCTATTGAACTTCGCGTACCATTCCTGGATTTAGATGTTGTGGAGAATGCTTTGCAGATCCCTGCTGGCTTGAAAGTTCACAAAAAAGACCGCATGGAAAAATGGCTGCTTCGAAAAGCTTTCGATGGCATCATTCCTGAAAAAGTATTATGGCGTAAGAAAGCAGAATTCTCAGAAGGAAGCGGTGCTCTGGACTTGTTGGAACTTCATGCAGAAAGAACGATTACAGACGAAGCTTTCGAAAAAATTCAAGCCGAAGCACCGGTGGACTTACGGTCTAAACAGGAAATGTTTTTTTATCAGATATTCAGGGGTCACTTCCCGGAAGAAAAAATGCTCCATACCGTAGGCAAATGGGCCACGGCTTAACTAAAAAAAGACAGATGCCAAGTGCATCTGTCTTTTTTCATTTCTCGCTCCAAACCAAAGGGCATAAAAGTCGCGCTGAAAAAGCCATTCTAGAAGTGGGAACACTGCCTCAAAGCTCCTTTGAAAAAAAGTGGGTTTTACCACTTTAAACTTTATGTGGTGTTCCACTATAATAAAAATAACTGAAAATTCAAAACAAATTTCCGTGCGCATACAAGAAAGGGGAAGTGAGGAATGACCAGCCTTTCTTTCAGAGAAATTTGGGCAGCGAAGAAGCGTATCTCTCCGTTTGTCCAATCCACGCCTATTCTGTACTCAGAACCTCTTTCTGAGCATACAGGGGCTACTGTTTATTTAAAGCTCGAGCATACTCATCCAACAGGTTCATTCAAGCTCAGAGGGGCAGCAAACAAAATCTTATCTTTTGACGAGGAAGAATTGAAAAACGGTGTCACTACTTTTTCAACAGGCAATCATGGCATAGCTGTTGCATATGTCGCCGCACAGTTAGGGATTCCTTGCAAGGTATGCATATCCAATCGTGTTCCGAAGGCGAAGGTGAGTCGCTTAAAGAAGCTGGATGCGTCTGTGGAAATTGTCGGTGACAGTCAAGACGATGCAGAAGCAAGGTGTGCGGAATTGGAAAAAGACGAAGGGATGAAGGTAATCAAGCCTTTTGATGATCGGGAAGTTATTGCCGGTCAAGGTACGATTGCACTTGAAATTATGGAACAGTGTCCGGAAGTCGATGAAGTAATCATTCCTTTATCTGGAGGTGGACTGTTGTCAGGGATTGCTTTTGTGATGAAATCCATCGAACCTTCCATACGTGTGACAGGTGTGACGATGAAAAAGGGTGCGGTGATGCAAGCAAGCCTCGCCGTGGGGAAACCTGTCATTCTTGAGGAATCTCATACCTTGGCAGACAGTCTACTTGGAGGAATCGGTACAGAGAATCGGTACACATTTCCAATGACGAGGGCTTATATGGACAAAGGGGTGCTCGTGGAGGAGGAACAGATTGAAGAGGGGCTGATTTTTACCCTTGAACACCATAAGATGGTTGTAGAAGGAGCAGCGGCAACTGGGATTGGTCATTTGCTTCGTTGTCAGGGTCTGGAAGGGGAAAGTGTCGTTGTTGTCATGAGTGGAAACAATATCGACCATGCTGTGATTACAGATCTTTTGGCTAAACGTACGTAGGGAGGAGTGGAGATGGGGGTTGCGGTAAAGGATGTCTTAAAGCTTCCGGTGTTCGAAAAGGCAAAGGTACAGACAACGATGTATGATCGTCGGGTGGACTGGATTTCAGTGATTGAAACTCCTGTGGAGAACTTTGTAAGGAACAATGAATTTGTCTTGAGTACTGGGGTCGGGTGTGCGGAGGATGTTTTGGCTCTCGAAGGATATGTACAAGATGTGATTCGCTCGGAAGCCTCCGTCCTCGCATTTGCCACAGGACGTCACCTTTATAAAATTCCGGACCGGATCTTAAAACTGGCGGAAAGACATAAGCTGATTGTAATGGAAATTCCATGGGAAGTGCGGTTTGGAGATATATTACAGGATGTATTTCGGCTGATCAGTGAGGAAAATCGTCAGGAGCAGCTACGGACGGAAGAGATACGACAGGAGTTGATCAACTGTGTCCTGAATGGAAAAGGGCTGCAGGAAATCACTTCAATCATCTATGAGAACACCGGCATTCCTACGGCCATCAGTGATCATAACAAACAGATTCGGGCAAATCAGTATTTTGATCGTTATTACATCGATGTTTTGAATGGGCATGAGACTTCGCGGGAAGGAACACTTGTAGAAACAGAGATGGATAGTGATCATCCACTTCGTCATTACATTGAAACTTATGAAATCGCAGGTCAGCAGTGCTATCAGCTTACGATTTTATCAAACTATAAGAAACAGGGATATATTTTATTCAAACCCAAAGATATAAAGGATTTAACGTGGGTGAACTTTCACATCTTAGAACATGCGCTTACGGCCTGTGCTTTATATTTTGTCAAAGAAAATGCGATTGAAATGACCGAAATCAGGCTCAAAGATAACTTTTTGCTGGATTTAGCTAAGCAGGAAAGGGAGATGGACAGAGCCCTTTTATCCAAAGCGCAGCTTCTAGGTTATGATTTAGAGAAGCCTTATATTTGTCTCGTCGGCCACATCCGTTTTATTCAGTCAGAGGAAGAACGGACCACTTCGTCTGTGCCTCAAGTCAAATCGTCATCCATCAACAGCAGGAATTATTATATTCAGAAGGAAGTCACGCATGCAGGAGATGCGCTGCACAGAAGGACGATGACCACTTTTGATGAAGGGGAGGTCATTGTTTATTTGGAAACGGATCGCCCGGATTACGAAGAAACAGCGAATCAGTTTCTTGACCTGATTGAGCGGAGGCTGCATGAGTTATTGAAAGGGGTTACGATTAGCTGGGGGATTTCCTGCCATAAAGGTGGGTATCAAACTTTTCATAAAAGCTATGAGGAAGCGGAGACGGCATTGAAAATCGGTCAGCAGCATGAAGAAGGGGAGCGGACGTTTTTCAATGATACCAGGATGAATCGCCTGCTTATGGCACTTTCCCACGAAGAAGAAATCGGAGTGATTGTTTCCGACACGTTAGAGAAACTGATCGATTATGATCAGAAACGGCAGACAGAATTGATTCATACATTTATGGTTTACAACAAATACAACAGCAATGTCAGTCAAACAGCGAGAGCGTTGAATCTGCACCGGCAATCCTTACTGCATAGATTGAGAAACATTGAACATTTGACCGGACTATCTCTTCTCAATGCAGATGATCTTTTTTTGTTGGAACTTAGCGTGAGGTTATGGCTTTTGAAAAAAGTGGATGCATAGAGCGCTCCCGATGGCGCTCTACTTTTCATCTTTGACCGTCGTTTTCCATACTCCCTGGCTTCCCCCGCGTCGATCCAGCTTCACGGTCCACTGGTCGGACTCTTCATCAAAGGAGAGCAAAGAAACGATCAGCACATCTGTTTGTTCTGGTTCTGTTTCGGATAACGCTGTAGAAAGAGCTTCGGAAGCTTTTAAATCCGCTCCTTGAACTTCACTCATTTCAAGCTCCTGGACTTTTTCAGCTGTGGCTTGTTCTGGATAGGACTCAGCGATCTCCCCATCTACCCAGACCTCGACCTGTTTGCCGATCCATAGACCTTCAGGAGCTCCGGAGACCCACATGGCGCGTCCTTCCTCCCCTGATCCATTATCCATTGGTGTGACAACCAGGATCCGGTCCTCATCCTGATTCATGACAAAACCACTCATGTCCGGATCAGATGCTTCCACTTCATTCTGGTCTACTTCTTCTGTCTTAGAAATTCCACATGCACTAAGGAATAAAGAGGAAACCATGAACATACCAAGAATCCATCTCATTTTCATTATTCACACACTCCTTATCTTCTTATGTTGACGTATGAGCGGAAGGAAAAGTTTCACATGACAGAAACATCCAATTTTGTTATGATGAAAATCACCAAGCGAATAAGATTATGAAACTACTAGGGGAGCCTGAATGGGCTGAGAGGAAAGCGAACAAGTTTTCCGACTCTTACGAACCTGATCTGGTTAATACCAGCGGAGGGAAGTAGTCTGATGATACGTATATCGACTTACTTCATACCAGGCCAGGTCCTCTAAGGATCTGGCTTTTTTATTTGACTCCATTCAGCTCCTGTAAGGAAATCCTGTAAGGAAAGGTGGTGAAAGATGAAAAAGACTAAATTACTCACAACGATGGCTGTGCTTGTTGCCATTGGAACGCTTGGTGCTCAATTCCTTTGGTTCCCGGCTGGAATCGCGAAAGCTTATCCAGTTCAGCATGCGGTAAATGTGATAGCGGCGGTGGTTCTTGGACCCGTACCGGCGGTCGTGATCGCGTTTGTCATCGGGCTCTTACGATTCTTATTAGGGCTCGGCACCTTTCTTGCTTTTCCAGGCGGAATGTTTGGTGCATTCATGGCAGGGCTTTGTTACCGGATGTACGAAAGAAAAAGGTCTGCGGTCGTTGGTGAAGTGCTCGGTACTGGAGTGCTCGGGGCTTTAGCATCTGCTCCACTGGCATACGTCCTGATGGGAAGTTCAGTAGGTGTTTTCGCGTTTGTACCATCTTTTGTCGTAAGCAGTGTCTCGGGGGCTTTGATTGCTGCCTTCATTTTATCACGAGTGAAAGTTGAAAACATGATCTTACAACCATAATACACGGAAACTGCTAGGGGCGCGAGTATTCGCTGAGATAAGGAGACATTCCTTGGTCCCTCAATACCTGATCCGGGTCATGCCGGCGGAGGAAAGTAGTATCGATCCCCTTCTGTCCTCTAGTAGCTTCCGAGAATAATAGGAGGCTTTATCGTGTCTTTTTCCAATCAATTGAGAAATGAAAATCAAGACATCTATCAAAAAATCTTCACTCATCCCTTTGTCCAGTGTATTGGAAAAGGGATTGTCTCAAAAGAAGCGTTAACTCACTATATCAAGGCTGATTATGAGTATTTGAACGCCTTTATGCACGTCTATGGAATAGCTATATCCAAGTCTCCGGGAAGAGAAGACATAAAGCTGTTCAATGAACAGATCGATTTTATCCTGAACAGCGAAGTCCATCCTCATCATAATTTTTGTGAACAGATTGGCGTTTCCTATGAAGAACTGCAAGGATATCCATTGCCGCCAACCGCTGATCACTATATGAAACACATGCTTTTTCATGCCCATCATGGCGGCATTGGAGAAATATTAGCAGCCTTGCTTCCGTGCCCGTGGACCTATTATGAAATCGGAGTCGAGCTTATGAACAGCTATCAGCCAGGACCTGAACATCCTTTTCTTCCTTGGATCGAGTTTTACGCAGATGAGGAAGTGAAGAGCCTGACCACGGTGTTATGTGAGCGTCTGGATCAGTATGCGGAACGTGCCTCTGAAGCAGAAAAGAAGCGGATGAGAGAAGCATTTCGTAAAAGTTGTCAGCTGGAATATGCCTTTTGGGATATGGCTTATACGCAAGAGCAATGGCCTTGCGAAAAGGAGGGTGTGAGATGAGACAAGTCTCATGTGCGTTGACGATCGCCGGTACCGATCCCAGCGGGGGTGCCGGTATTCAAGCAGACTTGAAAACCTTTCAGGAGTTAATGAGTTATGGCATGAGTGTTGTCACCTCAGTCGTATCCCAAAACACGACAGGAGTGAAGGACGTTCATCATCTGCCGGACCCATTCATTTTGAGTCAGCTGAGAGCTATTTCAGAAGACATGCCTGTTCAAGCGCTGAAGACAGGAATGATTGCTAATAAGAGCATGATGAAAGTCATTAGCGAGTGGTTGGATGAAGTGGATGCTCCTTATGTCATGGATCCTGTTATGGTTGCTCAGAGCGGGGACCCGTTGATTGAAAAAGAAGATCAACGTTTTTTGAAAGAATATCTCGTACCGAAAACATCGCTCGTCACGCCCAACATCCCTGAAACGGAAGTGCTCGTCGGTGAGAAAATTGAAACAGAGGCGGATATGAAAGAAGCGGCCGAAGTGATCGTAACTGAATTAGGAGCAGGCGCGGCACTTGTCAAAGGAGGGCACCTCAAAGGAAGAGCCGTTGACTTTTTATACGATGGTGAACGCTTCTATGAATTTGGATCTGAACGTCTTGATTCTACCAATACGCACGGCACAGGGTGTACGTACTCAGCAGCCATTACGGCTTATCTGAGTCAGGGACACGCCTTACCAGAAGCCGTCAAGGAAGCGAAGTACTTTGTGACTGAAGCCATCCGCCACTCCTTTGATTTAGGAAAAGGAAGCGGACCGACCAATCATTTTGCTTTACGTGAGGAGGTTTTCAACCAATGGCTGTAGATATTATCGATAAAGTGAGAGAACAACGCCCGCTGATCCATCACATCACGAATGCGGTCGTCATGAATTTTACAGCGAATGGACTTATTGCTTTCGGAGGATCACCGATAATGGCCAATGCCAAACAGGAAGTGGCAGACGTCACCCGTTTATCACAAGGGCTGTTATTGAATATAGGAACCCTACACGAAGGCCAGGTGGAAGCGATGATCGTTGCAGGCAAGGCCGCCAATGAGAAAGGCATTCCAGTCGTTTTCGACCCCGTCGGCGCCCCTGCCACCCGTTATCGTTCAGACGTATGTCAGCGGATCCTGCAGGAGGTCAAACCGACCGTCATCAAAGGAAACGCAGGCGAACTCGCCCACCTCGTCGACTTGGATGTGGAGACGAAAGGCGTAGACTCTACAGGAGAAGCGGACCGTGAATCCATCGTTCGTTTCGTTGCAGAAAAATATCAGACCGGAGTCGTTTGTACAGGTGAAAAGGATGTGGGGTGGATGGAAGGTGAAGTTTTTGTTAACGAAACCGGTCATCCTCTGCTTGCACAAGTGACAGGATCCGGCTGTTTGTTAGGTTCCTTGCTCACTGCGGGCTTATCAGTCGAAGGCGATCCTTCAGAAAAGGTTCTGGCAACATTGAGCCATTATGGCAGGGCAGCGGAACAAGCAGCGGCTCACCCTGATGTAGAGGGTCCCGGGACATTCATCCCGCGGTTGATCGATGCTTTAGCGGGGAGTGTGGAATCATGAAAGCTTCTACACTTAGAAAATACTTCATCATGGGCAGTCAAAACTGCAACAAAGACCCTTTGTTCGTTTTGGAAGAAGCGATTAATGCTGGAATCACCTGCTTTCAATTTAGAGAAAAAGGCGAAGGCGCACGAACTGGAGAAGCGAAGTACAGCCTGGGCCATAAGCTGCGCCAACGTTGCGAGGAAGCGGATGTTTTATTTATCGTCAACGATGACATTGAACTTTTTGATGCGCTTAAAGCAGACGGAATTCACGTCGGGCAGAGTGATGAGAGTGTAAGAGAGATTCGTTCGAACTATCCAGACACCATCATAGGCTTATCGGTATCTAATAGAAATGAGCTGGATCGAAGTCCTGTTGACCTTGTGGACTATTTAGGGGTTGGACCGATGTACAGGACGACTACGAAAAAAGACGCCAACCCTGTAGCTGGACCTGAATGGGTGAAGGACGTCAAACGACAGTATCCACACATGCCTGTCGTCGGGATTGGGGGCATATATGCTGAAAATGCTGCAAGAGTGATGGAAGCGGGAGCTGATGGTGTTGCAGTTATTTCAGCTATTACACAAGCAGCGGACATATCTGATGTCGTACAGTCCTTATAAAAAAAGAGACTCATGCTTTTGCATGAGTCTCTTTTTTTTACTCTATCGACCTTTCAAAAATGCTTCGATACTGATAAATCCTCCGAAGTCACTGATAAAATTCCGAAAGCCACCGATAAATGTTCAAAAGTCACTGATAAAATTCCGAAACTTACCGATAAAAGCTTCCTTTGCCCGGATAGTTATATCGGAAGAAGGGGAAGTTGAGAGTTTTATACCTTGCTTTCCAGGCTGTCTCCAGGTTGAAGAATAGGAATATCAATCTGGACGGTTTCTGGATATTTGATGCCTGCCCCCGTATTGAGTACAACCACTTCATCCTCTGAGGAAATCCAGTTTTCTGCTCTTAACTTTCTGGCAGCAGAAAATGCAGCAGCCCCCTCAGGGCAAACGAATGCCCCTTCTTTTTGTGCGACTTTTTCCTGTTCAGTCAAAAGCTCCTGATCGCTGACGGTGACTGCACATCCATCGGTATCATACAAAGCATCGAGGACAAGGAAATCACCAATCGCCTTTGGTACATTGATGCCGAAAGCGATGGTTTCAGAGTTTTTCCAGAAGGAAGATTCTCTTTTTCCCTGCTGCCATGCTTCAACGATCGGAGCGCAGCCTTCGGATTGGACGGCTACGAGCTTTGGCATTTTGTCTTTAGCGATCCACCCAAGCTCCTGCAGCTCTCTCAAAGCTTTATGGATTCCAATCAATCCAACGCCTCCACCTGTAGGGTAGAGGATGACATCAGGAACCCTCCATCCTAATTGTTCGGCAATTTCAAGCCCCATCGTTTTCTTTCCTTCGATTCTATACGGCTCTTTTAATGTGGACACATCGTAGAGGTTTGATTTTTTTACAGCTTCCGCTACGATTTTACCAGCATCGCTAATCAGTCCATCAACGAGAAAAAGGTTAGCCCCTGATAACGCGCATTCGTTGCGGGTGATTTTCGGAGCGTCGACGGGCATGACGATGGTCGATTCCATCGATGCTCTTGACGCATACAAAGACCAGGCGGCTCCCGCATTGCCATTGGTCGGCATCGCGAGTTCTTTCACACCTAGCTCTTTCGCTTTTGATACCCCAACCGCAGCCCCTCTCGCTTTAAAGGACCCGGTTGGGGTAATTCCTTCATCTTTCATATGCAACGTTTGGATATTCATATCGTTCTGGAGAGTGGGGAGAGGAATTAAAGGACTCATGCCTTCTCCCAGTGAAGTTTTGTATGTAGGGTCTTGGAGTGGTAAAAGTTCATGATAACGCCATAGGTCGGGGGTGCGTTCTTTGAGCTGCTCGGTGGACCAGGTTTCTTTTAATTTGTCTAGATCATAGTTTACGAGTAAAGGAGACCCGCATACGCATAGATGTTGACGTTCGGTTGCTTGATAGATTTCCTCACATTTCGGGCAGTACAAATGAGATAAATAACTATAGGTCATCGTCATGTCCTCCTTGGTTTCGGTTACTCGTATCTTAACATATGAAATGATGGGAAAGGTGCATGACGACATTGTACTAAGGACATCTTCAAAACTTCATACACTTTTTACATTACAAGAAAAAGTATCTTTGAATACAATGAATGTACAGTCGTTTAAAAATTCAGATAACTAGCGCGGAGGGGATGAAATGGTTCTTCCTTTTGACATTTTAGAGTACCACCAGCGTTTGGAAAAGACGAAGAAGCGCATGGCTGATCAAGGAATTGACGTGCTTTTGATTACAGACCCGGCAAACATGAACTATCTTTCTGGTTATGATGCCTGGTCTTTTTATGTTCACCAAATGCTTGTGATCATCATTGATGAACCACAGCCGCTGTGGATTGGCCGCTATCAGGATGCGAACGGTGCCCGGGTGACGACGTGGATCTATGATGAGAATGTCATTGCCTACCCGGATTACTACGTCCATTCAGATGTTTACCATCCGATGGATTTTATGGCGGATATTTTGCTTCAAATTGGTCAGGGGAAGAGGAAATACGGTGTTGAAATGGATCATTACTATTTTACGGCTCAAGCTTTGGAAAGGTTGAAGAATGGGTTATCGAATGCCACTTTCCAGGACGCGACCCTGCTTGTGAATGGGGTGCGTATCGTTAAATCTGATCAGGAAATCGAGTACATGAGAAGGGCAGCCCAAATTGCGGACCTTGCGATGACCAAAGGCGTGGAGAGCATTTATCCAGGCGTTCGGGAATGCGATACCGCGGCCGAAATTTACTATCACATCGTGAGGGGGACCGCGGATTTTGGTGGCGAATATCCAGCCATCGTCCCACTGCTTCCGACCGGGGAGCATACATCCATTCCGCATCTTACATGGTCAGACCGTCCTTTTTTGAAAGGAAATGCGGTCATCATCGAACTGGCTGGTTGTTATAAGCGCTACCACGTTCCTCTTGCTCGGACCGTTTCAATCGGGGAACCCAATGAAAAAATGAAACAAGTCGCGCCGGTTGTTTTAGAAGGCATTCAAAATGTTCTGGACTTTGCAAAGCCTGGGGTGACATGTGGAGAACTCGAAGAAATATGGAGAAAGAGTATTAAGAAGCACGGATTTGAAAAAGAAGCTCGCTTAGGATATTCCGTTGGTCTTAATTATCCACCAGATTGGGGCGAGCATACAGCAAGCATTCGAAAAGGAGATTCGACGGTCCTGGAACCGAATATGACGTTCCATTTGATTCCTGCGCTGTGGTTCGATACAGACGGGATTGAAATCAGTGAAACCTTTAAAGTCACAAATTCGGGAAGTGAGCGTTTCACCACTTACCCGCAGGAGTTGATCATCCGGGACCACATGGATTTGAGCGGACAAATCAGCTGAAGGAGGTAGGTCATATTAGACTCTATGAACGGAAGGCCATTGAAAAAGTGATCCGTCTTGATACCCATCTTGTAGGAAAAATAGAAGAAGCCTTCACCTCATTAGTGGAACAGGAAACAGTAATGCCGCCGATTATGCGGATCGACGTTCCTGATCATAATGGTGAATTGGACATCAAGTCCGCCTATATCCAAGGCCAGGACAGCTTTGCTGTTAAACTGTCTTCCGGCTTTTTTAATAACCCTGCAATGGGAATTCCGAGCGCGAACGGACTCATGATTCTAATCAATAGTTTCACAGGTGAGCCTCTGGCTGTCCTGGCGGATGAAGGGCGGCTGACAGATTTGAGAACAGCTGCTGCAGGTGCCGTGGCTGCAAAATATGGAAGCAAAGAAAACTGCCGTTTCGCAGGGATTGTCGGCACCGGAGCTCAATCACGTCTTCAGCTCCAAGCACTTACTCTCGTTCGTCCGATTGAGCATGTGTTCCTTTATGGAAGAGATGGAAATAAAGCTTTGGCGTTCAAGCAGGAGATGGAGCAGAAACTGGGATTTCATGTGACGGTCTGTGATTCAGTTGAACAGGTTGTAGCGGAAAGTGATCTCGTTGTAACGACGACACCTTCCAAAGAACCCTTGATTTATGGGGATTGGGTTAGACCGGGACTTCACATCACCGCTATGGGGTCGGATGCTGAGCACAAGCAGGAATTAGATGCCTCCGTTATGGAAAAAGCGGATGTCATCGTCTGTGATGTGAAAGCTCAGTCCGTCCGTTTGGGAGAATTGCGTTCGGCTCCGAATGAACAAGCTCGTGCGGTGGAACTCGGCCAAGTGACCAGTCAAAGACGTTCGTTCCGGAGGTCAGAGGAGGAGATTACGGTCTGTGATTTGACAGGGACGGGTGTTCAGGATACAGCCATTGCAAGACATGTGTACCATCAATTATTAGCCTGGGAGGGTGTTAAGGATGAAAAACGCGAAGTTTAGTACAAAATCGATTTGGGCTGGTGAGAAAGAACAACTCGCATTCGGAGCGACACAAGTACCTGTCGTTCACAGTGTCTCCTTTGGTTATGACGACATGGATGAATGGTACGAGGTGGCTGTCGGCAATAAGCCAGGTCACATCTATGGGCGAAATACAAACCCAACCGTTCAGGCGTTTGAAGAGAAAATTCGTATCTTAGAAAATGCAGAAGCTGCTACAAGCTTTTCTACAGGAATGGCGGCGATCAGTAATACGCTCGGAACGCTGCTTTTCCCTGGCGATCGTGTGGTTTCGATTAAGGATACGTACGGAGGAACGAATAAAATTTTTACGGAATTCCTTCCGAAACAGCAAGTAGAAGTCGTGCTTTGTGAAACGGGGAATCATGAAGCTCTTGAAGCCGAAGTCGCAAAAGGGTGCAAAGTACTGTATCTGGAAAGTCCGACGAACCCGACGGTGAAAATTACCGACATCAAGCGGATGGCTGCCGCTGGAAAGGCTGTAGGAGCAACCGTGGTGGTTGATAATACCTTTGCCACGCCTGTGAATCAAAACCCGTTAGACCTTGGAGCCGACCTTGTCATCCACAGCGCGACCAAGTTTTTAGGCGGGCATGCCGATGCTTTAGGCGGGGCCGTATGTGGGAGGAAAAGTCTAGTTGAAGCTATCTATCACTATAGGGAAATTAACGGGGCGACCCTTGATCCTATGGCCGCTTATTTGCTTTTAAGAGGCATGAAGACACTGAAGCTTCGGGTAGAGCAGCAAAATCAAAATGCTGCAGCGATTGCGGAACATTTAAAAACATTCGACCTGGTGGAAGAAGTTTTTTATCCTGGTCTGCCTTCCCACCCTCATCATCAAGTCGCAAAACAACAAATGAAGGGTTTTGGAGGGATGCTCAGCTTTGCTGTGAAAGGTGGGGTGGCCACCGTCCGCGACCTTCTGCCAAAACTGCAATTCGCCAACCGTGCTGCCAATTTAGGTTCAGTGGAAACCGTGGTAGGACCATCCAGAACAACGAGTCATGTGGAATGCACCCCTGAAGAACGTGCAGCGATGGGGATTCCAGAGGGGTTGATTCGTTACTCGGCAGGAATTGAAGATATTGAAGACTTGAAAAATGACCTTTCCCAAGCTTTCCAATCGTTGCAAACCTATGTGAAAAAGTGAGGAGGGGAGGATGTGAAGACCGAAAAGTCAGACCTCGTCATGCGCTCGAACCAGCTTTTTGATCGTTTGTCGGGGTGGCGGAGGGACTTCCACCGCTTCCCTGAACTTAGCTTTCAGGAAAAGCGAACGAGTGAAAATGTGGTAAAGATATTGGAAAGCTTCCACATGTTTGAAATTGAAAAGAATGTTGGAGGCTTTGGGGTCGTCGCTACTCTCAGCCATGGGGATGGGCCTGTCGTGGGAATCCGTGCGGATATGGATGCCCTTCCCATCATGGAAACCTTGAACGTTGATTGGGCCTCGCAACAAGCAGGTGTGATGCATGCGTGTGGTCATGATGCGCATATGGCCATCTTGCTCGGCATCGCGCAGTTGTTGGCTGAAGACGCAAGAACTGGACGTTTTCAAGGAACGGTCAAACTCATCTTTCAACCAGCAGAAGAAAGTTGTGATAGCTCAGGGGAAACGGGAGCCATGAAAATGCTGGAGTCAGGCAGACTGGAAGATCTGGATGCTATCCTCTCTCTTCACATGTGCCCCTGGAGGAAGTACGGCAGTATTCAGTGGAATGACGGACCGAGTATGGCGAACAATGATGAATTTCATTTGAAAATTCACGGAAGCGGGGGCCATGCGGGATATCCTCAGCATGTCAAAGACCCCATATGGATGGCGACTTATGTGTTGCAGGCGTTGTACAGTCTGAATGGTCGTAAAATAGATCCACAAGATGTCGGGACAATAAGCGTCGGGCAGGTGCACGCGGGGGACGCCAACAATGTGATTCCAAGTATGATTGAGATCAAAGGCACCCTAAGATCCTACAAGGATGATGTAAGAGAAAAGTTATGTACGGAAATCCATCATGTGGCCAACGTTGTCACAGCGCTCGGCGGAGATTATTCACTCCACATTCAGCGTGGTGAACCCTCTTTAATCAATGATCCCAGAATCAACCGTATCATAAGGGAGGCGGCAGATGGTTTGGATATGTATGAACAGCCCTTTGGTATGGGGAGCGAAGACTTCAGTCATTTCACTAGAAAAATGCCAGGGGCGATGTTTTTTCTAGGTTGCGGTCTGAAAAGGGAGCGGAGTCTTCATCAGTCAGATTTCGATATCGACGAACGCTCATTGCCGGTCGGTGTGAGCGTGCTTTTGAAAAGTGCTTACTTAATACTTGAGCGAGGAGGAGTCCATTGAGTATAAAAATAGCCATGATTGGATTCGGTGGTGTAGGTCAGGCGTTTGCAGAAATTGTGGAAGAAAAACATAAAGAACTTCAACAAAACTATGGACTGGATGTTGAAATCGTGGCCGTATCGGATGTCATGAAAGGATCTGTTTACCAGGCGGACGGCTTAAATATTCCGAAGTTACTGGAGTGTGTCAAACGGACGGGCTCTGTGGAGTCCTATTCAACTTCCAGTCAAACCACTTTTGGCTGGAGCAGCATAGAAACCATAGAGAAATGCCACGCCGATGTCATTATTGAAGTGACCTACACGGATGTCAAGACGGGAGAGCCTGCACTCACTCACTGTCATCGAGCTTTTGAAACAGGAAAAAGTGTGATTACGACAAACAAAGGCCCAGTTGCCCTCGCATATCAAGAATTAACCGAAAAAGCCGATCAACATGATGTGTTTTTCGGATTTGAAGGAACGGTCATGAGTGGGACGCCGGCGCTAAGGCTCCCACTAGAAACCTTGGCTGGCAATCAAATAAAAGAAATTAAAGGGATATTGAATGGTACGACCAATTATATTCTTACAGCTATGGAGAGTGGAATGACATTGAATCAAGCGTTGGAAAAAGCTCAAGCTCTCGGTTATGCAGAGGCCGACCCTACGAGTGACCTTGAGGCATACGACGTCAGATATAAAGCGGCTATATTATCCAACCATGTTTTTGGTGTTCATCTCGATCCGAACGAAATTTTCTGTGCAGGAATCACAGGACTGACCGTAGACGATATCAGAGAAGCGGAAAAGGAAGGTGAAAAATGGAAGCTGCTTGCACGCATATCTCAAGATAACGGAAAAGTGAAGGCGACTGTCCGCCCCGAGCGGATTAAACGAGAGGATCTCTTGGCGGGTGTGACCGGTGCAACGAATGCGATCGTCTATGAATGTGATTTGTCAGGTCCGATCATGCTCACAGGAGCGGGGGCAGGGTTAAAGGAAACGGGATTTTCTTTATTGATCGACCTGATTCATTGCCACAAGCAGAAACAGGAATCCAAAATCGGAGGAGGAAGCCATTCATGACGACGAAGGTGCAGAGTTATAAAATGTTAATCGGGGGAGAATGGCGAGAAGGTCTGCGCAGCTTTGATGTATGCAACCCACAGAACAATGAAACCCTGGCCACTGTCCCCTCCGCCACAAAAGAAGAAATGTTGGAAGCCATTGTAACGGCGGATGAAACGTTTCGAATGAGAGACCCTCTTCCCACTCATGAAAGGGTCCGCATTTTAAGTAAAGCTGCTGATCATTTGGAGCTAAACCACGAAGCATTCGCTGCAACCATCGCTTGTGAAGGCAGTAAGACCATTACGGAAGCTCACTCAGAGGTTTCACGAGCGATTCAAACGTTACGAATTAGTGCGGAGGAAGCAAGGCGGTTAAAAGGAGAAACCATCAACTTTGATCAAAATCCCGGCAGTGAAAAAAGAGTTGGATATTATCAACGGTATCCTGTGGGGGTTGTAGGAGCCATCACTCCATTTAATGACCCTCTCAATTTAGTCGCACATAAAATTGGCCCAGCCATTGCTGCAGGGAACGCCATTGTAGTCAAACCAGCTTCAGCTACCCCTTTAAGCGCATTGAAGCTTGCAGAGGCCTTTGTAGAAGCTGGACTTCCTGAGGGTTATCTCTCCGTCGTTACTGGGTCAGGAAAGGAAGTCGGAGATACACTGATCAAGCATCCAGCCATCAAAATGGTTTCTTTTACAGGGGGATCAGAGGCTGGAGAAGCCATCACGAGGAAAGCTGGAACGAAGAAAATAAGCATGGAGCTTGGGTCGAACTCCCCGGTCATCGTTCTAAATGATGCGGATGTTTCCAAAGCTGTCCATGCTTGTTGTTCGGGTGCTTTTTCAGCGGCCGGACAAAATTGCATCGGTGTTCAAAGAATATTTGTAAGCGAAGAAATTTTTCCTGAATTCATTGATGGCCTGGTGGAAGCGACCGTAGCTCTGAACGTCGGCGATAAAATGGATGAAAGAACAGATGTAGGCCCGATGATTAACGAGAAAGAAGCGATCCGTGTATCACAATGGGTGGAAGAAGCCATAGACAAGGGGGCGAAAATTGAAGCTGGCGGGACCCGTGATGGCTCCTATTATATGCCAACCATTTTGACCCATGTCCCACCGGAAGCCACAATCATGAGAGAAGAAATTTTCGGACCCGTCGTCCTTGTCAATCCTGTCGCTGATTTAGAGGAAGCAATTGAAAAATCCAATTCCGTCAATTATGGATTACACGCAGGAATCTTTACCAATGATATCAATCAGGCTTTCAAAGCCATAAGAAAAATGGACGTTGGTGGGATCATGATCAACGACAGCAGCGATTATAGGATTGATGAAATGCCGTTCGGAGGGACGAAAGGATCCGGGATTGGTCGTGAGGGGGTACGGTTTAGCATAGAATCCATGACCGAACAGAAAGTCATATGTTTCAACCTTGACGACTAGAAAAGCTTCCTCAACCCGTCTTTTTGTGTTTGTTAAACGTCTGGTGAGGGTACTCCTTCACAAAAGGAGGTTATGGTATTGGCACAATTTTATGTGAATCAAAACCAGCAGACGGGTGGCGAACACGAAGTGCATGTGGAAGGCTGTGACTTTATGCCTTTTGAGAAGAACTTATTGGAATTAGGCGGTCATAACGACTGCGCCAACGCACTCGAAGTTGCCCGAAATACTTATGATGAAGTGAACGGCTGCAAACACTGCTGCCCCGATTGCCACACCAAATAACATGCCCAAAAACCTGAACATCCTCAAACGGACTGTTCAGGTTTTTTAATTTATTAAAGTATATGGCAGTTTTCTATAAGACTTGATTTCGAGACTTTTGTGCTGTGGATCGGGGCTGCGGGGAATAGCTCGCTTTCCGCGGGAGCGCGGTGAGCCTCCTCGGACTGCGTCCTGTGGGGTCTCACCCTGCACTTTTTTCCCGCAGGAGTCTCGCCATTCCCCTCCGCCCCTTTGCCATAGAAGATTCTCGAAATCACTTCTGGAACAATCAGCTTGAATGACTGAGGAGACTGAGGAAAGTAGATCATATAACCTCTCCACATCAGGCATTCAGAATTTATAAGCTTGATACAGAGCGCTTTAAGCCTGCCTTAGGAGGAGGAATGGGAGACACTTCCTCTAGGTATAGGGGTTCGTTTCTCCTTACTATGAAAGGGGTGGTTGGGAAGCTGCGAGACTCCCGCGGGAATGGATTGGCTGGCGAGACCCCACAGGACGAAGTCCGAGGAGGCTTGCCGTCATCCCCGCAGGAAAGCGAGTTGCTTCCCAACCACCCCTAACACCCAACACGGCAAACGACCCCCGGGAACATCTCGAAACTGAGTCTTCCACAAACGGGAGCTTTTGTTAAGTAAAGAGGAATTGGTGTGCTGAAATGGTACTTCTTCTCAGGGATATTGTTTGCTGTCATGCAAATAGTAAACGTGAAGATTAATCCTGAGGAGGATGCATGATGAAGAAAAAGTGGTTCATTTTATTCGCAGCGCTCATGATGATTGCCATGTTAGCTGCTTGTAATACATCGGAAGAACGCGCACGTGAAAGTCAGCGCAACAATTTGAATCAAGTTAGTTTTGGTCCGGAAGACCAAGGAATGCAGGGGGATGGAAATCAACCAGGAGATTTGACTCGTGGAGGAAACGGTCAAAATCGTTTCGATGCCAACATTCCTTTTGAAGGGATGAACCCAAATGGTACAGGAGCCATCCAAGGTCCGTACTTTTTTGATCAAGATGGTCGTTACACAGAAGGTCCACGAGGTGGGGACCAGGCGCAAAGGCAAGTCCCAGATCAACCGAATCAAGCCGATCAGAATCGTGATAATACTGCACGGGAGAGCGATCAGGCAAATGGCGATTTCCAACAACAGGTCATTGATTTGACGAACAAAGCTCGAGAGAAAAATGGTCTGAAACCTCTTAAGAATAGCAATGATGTAGAAGAAGTTGCTCAAACAAAATCTGAAGATATGGCGAAGAATGATTATTTCTCCCATACATCACCAACTTATGGAAGTCCTTTTGAAATGTTGAAGGAATTCGGTGTGGATTATTCTACAGCCGCTGAGAACATTGCTGCAGGGCAGCAGTCGCCTCAATCGGTTGTCGACGGCTGGTTAAATAGTTCGGGTCACCGTAAGAACATTATGAACAAGAGAATCACGCATATTGGTGTCGGTTATGCAGAAGACGGCAATTACTGGGTGCAGATGTTTATTGCAAAATAGGTGGATGTGACGCTTGGTTTTCATCAGGCGTCATGTTTTACATATAAATCGAGGCAGGGGAAAAGAATGAAGAATTTATGGATCCTGGTCATGGTGTTCGCTATCTTTCTGGCACCTTCTGACATAGCAGCATTTAAAGAAGAAAGATTGGTTGCCATCGGCGACTCGATTCCATTTGGGTATAATTTGGACAACAAAAATGAAAACCCTCCAAAAGGATCGTTTCCGTCTTTAATTGGTATGAAAAAGGATATAGAAGTGACCAATTTAAGTATTCCCGGCCTGACATCTGATGAACTGTTAACAGCCGTTCAAACCAATGATATCTTCAGAAAGAGTCTGAAGGACGCAGATTATGTCATCGTGTATATAGGGGGCAACGATTTATTGAACGTCGTCAAAAAGAATGGGGGATTGGATGGCTTAAAAATGGAAGAGGCAGCCCCGGTCATAAGAGATCTCATTTACAATGTCTATTCGACGATTCTTGAAATTGAGACTTTAACGAAAGGGAAAGTTCTCGTCTACAACATATACAATCCATATCCTGCTGCGGGTGACCAGTTAAGCACCCCGCTCGCTTATATTAACCAGCAATACGCTTCCCTAATCAAGCTGCTAAAACACTTTGCATCCGTCACCCTTGTTGATGCTTATAAGGCCTATGATGGGCACCCTGAATACATCATTCAAGGGGATGTTCATCCAACGCCTAAAGGCCAACAGGTCCTGGCTGAACTAGCTTTGAAGCACATGGACTAAGTCAAACTTGTGTGTGGGTGTTTCTTCCAAGTTTCATGTATAATGAGGGTACGTTTTTCTTGGAGGTGTCTTACATGGTTAAATTCGGAATTATAGGAACCAATACGATTACAGAAAAGTTTATCGACGCAGCGAAACAGCATCCTCGTTTTACATTGCAGGCCGTTTATTCTCGCACAGAAGAGAAAGCAGCGGCTTTTGCATCAAAACACGGTGCGCATGAGACGTATACAGACATAAAAAAGATGGCATCCAGTTCCAATGTGGATGCAGTTTATATTGCGAGTCCTAACGCCTTCCATGCGGAGCAGGCGAAAGCAATCATGAAAGAAGGAACGCATGTCTTATGTGAAAAACCGATGGCTTCCAATCAACAGGAGATCGCTTCCATGATTGAAGTAGCAAAAGAAGAAGGTGTCCTGTTAATGGAAGCCGTGAAGTCTACATTGATGCCGGGCTTCCTGAGCATACAGGAACACCTACATAAAATAGGGGAAGTGAGACGCTTTGTCGGGAACTTCAGTAAGTATTCCTCTCGTTATGATGCCTATAAAAGAGGAGAGGTACTGAATGCTTTCAAACCGGAACTGTCAAACGGCTCTCTGATGGATCTTGGCATTTATGGAATTTATCCGATGGTCGTATTATTTGGAGCCCCCAACCATGTCCAGGCTAATGCCGTGTTTTTGGATTCTGGTGTTGACGGACAGGGCAGTGTGGTCGCAGCTTATGATGGGATGGAAGGAGTGGTGATGCACTCTAAAATTGTTGATTCCCATGCACCTTCGGAAATTCAAGGTGAAAAAGGGACCCTACTTATCCCGAATATTTCTGAACCGAAAGATATAAGAATTATTTACAGAGATGGTTCAGTAGAAGAACTTTCTTTTGAAGATGAGTTTTCACCTATGTATTATGAAGCGGCTGAATTTATCAGACTGATGGAGAAGGAAAAAGATCGGTCTGAGAATAATTCGTTGGAGCATACGCTGATCACAGCGAAGGTCATGGAGGAAGCTCGCAGGCAGATCGGCCTGGTTTATCCTAACGATCGTTCTTAGGGTCCTGCAGAAAGAGGCACTTGTTTTTAGGATGTGCCTCTTTTTTTCTATTGTTCTTTCAGTTGATTTGATACGTCCGAGAGGCTCTCTTGCTGGTCCATCCTTTGCTTATGGTGAACCCCCCAGTGGTTCATCTTCTCCAAGAATGAGACCGTTGTTCGTCCGTAAGGGGTCACGTGGTACTCTACTTTGGGAGGCACGGTTTCATAGTCGATTCGTTCAACTAAATCTTCCTGGATGAGTTTCTTTAACTCTCTGGCGAGGATTCGGGAAGAGATATCTCCATCAAGGGACCGACGCAGTTCATTGAAACGCAGATGATTTTCGTGGATTAGTTTCCAAAGAATTAACCCTTTCCACTTTCCGCACACGACTTCAAGAGTGACATCAAGGCCGATCCCATCTTTCTTCATCTGCATACACCTCGCGTTATTTTTTTGTAATTTGCTCTTTTTTTTGCATGGCTTTTTCGTAACCTTCCAATATTCCTTGGGCATAGACTTTGTTCAAAACTGTCATCGTCTGTGGGATGACGTTTTCTTCTTCCAATTCCGGGACCTGGTTTAGCAGGTCTACGAGTTCTAGCAATTCTTCAGAAATGGGAAAAATCGGTTTTATGTCGTCCATAAAAAGGATCACCTTCCTGTTCGTTCGGGAAAATACTGTGAATATTATTTTATTTGCTTTTTATAAAGGTAACAAGTACTTACATATTTGTTCGTGTTCACTGCCTATTATGACGTAAAGTAGTGTAAATAATCAATAAGTAAGTCCGTGTTTTTGGCTCAATGGCGCGATTTTCAGAGGGGTTGTTGTTATACAAAAGTTATACCGATATACCTTTATTTGCCGTTTTCTGTATAACGCAACCACACTCTTTTCTGGAGTTATGCATAAGCATCACGTTCATCTAACTGGATGATGTTTCCATCTGTATAACGGGGCTTCGTATCGATAAACGTTTGGAGGATTTTGTATGCGTACGATTTTTTCTTATACCCTACCTTATAAAAAGTCTGCCTGGATCGCACTTTCTCTTATGTTCATAGAATTATTGGTTGAGCTGTCCCAGCCCATCCTCATGGCCAAAATCATAGATGACGGCATCATAGCGAAAGACTTCAATACAGTTCTGCTATGGGGTGGCATGCTCTTAGGTTTGTCTTTGCTCGCCTTTACGGCAGGTGTAACCAACTCTTTCTTTGCTGCCGACCTTAGTCAAGGTGTGGGTTATGACCTGAGGAAAGATTTATTTTCAAAAGTTCAACAGTTTTCGGCTCGTCATTTTCAACACATGACGACCCCGAGCCTGGTCACAAGGATCACGAATGATGTGATTCAGATTCAAAACCTGCTATTCATGTTTGTCAGAATTGGGCTCAGAGCTCCACTTTTCATCCTTTTTGCTTTAGTGATGACTTTTACGATCGACATAGAACTTGGATTCCTGCTACTAGGCAGTGTACCTGTATTTTTATTATTTTTATTCTTTCTTCTTACAAAAGGGGTCAAGTGGTTTAAGAAAGTTCAGCAAAAACTCGATGGCCTTAACACAATCATTCGGGAAAATATAGCCGGGATCCGATTAATCAAGGGGTTCAACCGAAAAAAACATGAAGAAGAGAGATTTCAACAGGCGAACGAATCATTGGTTCTTCAGAATAAAAAAGCCTTGTGGCTCATGGAGGTGGCCATGCCTGTTGTCATGTTAGGGATGAACATCGTCATCCTGGTCCTCCTTTTTGTTGGTGCACAAATCCTTAGCTTTGCGGGTGTGGAAGCTGGTGAATTGGTTGCCATCATCAACTATGCGACAAGAATTTTATTCACCTTCTCTGTTTTTACGTTCCTGATCATGGTCATCTCGCGAGGGCAGGCCTCAGCTGAAAGGATTGCAGACGTTCTGCATCAAACTACGGATGATGATACATCAGGCGAGGCCAAAGATTTGGACGGTACGGTCCGCTTTTCTGATGTCTCTCTTCAACGGGGAGGATCCGTTGTCCTTAAAAACTTGAACTTCCATGCGGGGCCAGGAACCACTGTCGGCATTATTGGGGAAACAGGTTCAGGAAAAACATCTTTGCTTCATTTAATACCCCGATTGTATGAAAAAAATGCGGGTCAACTCTTTTTGGATGGGGTGGAAATTGAAAATCTCCAGGTGAAAAATATTAGAAAACAGATCAGTCTTGTCCCACAAGAGGTGCATTTGTTTTCAGGTACGGTCAGGGAAAACATTGCCTGGGGGAAAAGAGGAGCGACACATGAGGAGGTTGTGGAAGCGGCTAAACAGGCGCAAATTCATGATTTTATTAAAGCGTTGCCAAATGGTTACGAGACACAAATCGGCCAGAGAGGTATTGTCTTCTCTGGTGGTCAGAAACAGCGTCTCTCTATAGCGCGGGCTCTGGTGCGTAAGCCCAGGATTTTGATTTTGGATGATAGTACAAGTGCCTTGGATGCTCATACCGAAAAGAAGCTTTTAAGCACTCTCGACGAACAGCCCTGTACGGTATTCATTGTTGCGCAAAAAGTCAGTTCCATCCAAAAGGCTGACCTCATATTGATTCTTTACCAAGGGGAGATTATTGCTCAGGGCACGCATGATGAATTGCTTCAGCAAAGTAAATATTACGCTGAAATCCATAAATCTCAGCAGGAGGGGGTGACGTCATGAGGGGAGATACTAAACCAAGGGTAGGGCATGCTCAGGGGATTGGTTCAAAACCTCCCAAAGTAGAAAACGTCAGGGTTACACTCCGTAGAATCTGGGGTTATATGGCCAAGGAAAAAGTGAGATTTACGATCGTAATGGCAGCCATACTTATCAGTTCTTCCTTATCTTTGCTGGGTCCTTATCTTCTAGGGCAGACGGTTGACATGGTTATAGAAGATCCTACATCTGACACGCTCCTAAACATGTTGGGCATCTTGTTTCTTGTCTACTTGTCTTATTCGCTTTTTTTATGGATGCAGAATTTTTGGATGATCGGCATTGCTCAAAACTCGGTTCGATTAATGAGGTCCCATCTATTTTCTCACGTACAACTACTGCCCGTTCGCTTTTTCCAAAAAATGCAACAGGGAGAGTTGATGAGCAGGCTCACGAACGATATTGAAAACGTAAGCCGTACCTTAAACACAGCAGTCGTACAATTCTTTACAAGTTTATTGACAATCATCGGTACATTGATCATCATGTTTTGGTTAAGTCCCATGCTCACATGTCTGACCCTGACCATTGTTCCTGTCATGTATTTTGGGATGAGGTGGATCACAAATCGCACCGGTCCTTATTTTAAGGAACAGCAAAAGGACCTTGGCAAAGTTAATGGCTATGTAGAGGAAATGTTCTCCGGTCAGCCGATCATTAAAATGTTCTCCAAAGAGGATGATGTCATCGATGAGTTTCGAGAAAAAAATAAAGCATTGATGAAGTCCGGCTACTATGCACAAGTGTACACAGGATTTATTCCTAAACTAATGAACATGTTGAATAATGTTAGCTTCGCAATTATCGTCGGAGCAGGTGGGCTGCTGACTCTAAACGGCTCAATATCCATAGGAATCATCGTTACGTTTACGACTTACTCTCGTCAGTTTACTCGTCCATTGAATGATCTAGCCAATCAATTTAATATGATCCTCTCGGCAGTAGCAGGCGCAGACAGGGTCTTCCAAGTCATTGATGAAAAGGAAGAAAGACTGGATGAGAAGAATGCCCATGACATTTCGAATATTCAAGGTGATATCCGATTCGAGCAAGTTCATTTCTCTTATGAAGAAGAACAGCAGACGCTCTCAGATATTACCTTTGAAGCGAAATCAGGTCAAACGGTAGCTCTCGTTGGCCCTACAGGGGCAGGGAAAACAACAATTATATCTTTGCTGTCACGTTTCTACGACCCGGACTCAGGACGGATTCTGTTAGATGGAGTCGACTTAAAAAGTGTGACAAGAAACAGTCTACGAAACCAGATGGGTGTCGTACTCCAGGATGCCACCATGTTTCATACGACCATAAGGGAGAATATCCGTTACGGACGACTGGAAGCTTCAGATGACGAGGTCGAAGTAGCGGCCAAGTCAGCCATGGCTCATGATTTTATCACCCAATTACCGAATGGATACGAAACGGTCCTCGATTCCGATGGGAAAGGGGTAAGTCATGGGCAAAGACAGCTGTTGTCCATAGCTCGTGCCATGATTGCAGATCCATCTCTGCTCATTTTAGATGAAGCAACAAGCAGCATCGATACCGTGACAGAAATGAAAATAAATGCCGGGCTTGCAAATTTAATGCAAGGGCGTACGAGCTTCGTTATCGCTCACCGCCTTCATACCATCCGAGCGGCTGATCTGATTCTTGTTCTTAAGAGCGGAAGGATCGTGGAAAAAGGGAACCACCAGACGCTTATGGAAAAAGACGGTGACTATGCAGCCCTCATCCAAGCCCAGACTTCCGACCTGCATAAAAGAAGGTACGGGTAATCTTTACACCTCCGCCCATCTTCTGGCATAAGATGAGGAAAAGGGAGGGGTGACCATGTCACTAAATCAACCGTATCCTTATTGGACCGATTTGCCTTATGCTGGTGAAAGCCGCCCACCATTAGAGAATGAAGGGGTAGAGTACGAAGCGGGGAGATGGAAAACTTATTTTATTGAACACAGTCGCAGGCACGGGTTTAAAACGTTGGATGGACGCCCGATCCGACTAGCCATTAAGGATCCAAAGAACATTGACTTCTACAATGAATTGAAGGTAGTGAAAGAGACACTATCCCACCTGACAGAAGAGCAAAAGAAGATTGCGATGTACTGGGGAGAGGGGGCAGCCTCAAAACAATGGACACCCATTGTGGACCGTTTGATTGATACTTATGGTGTTGAAGCCCCCCGGGCTGCCCGTATGTTAGGAGCCGTTTTCAGCGGGATGAATGACGCATTTGTCGTTTGCTGGTCATTAAAATACCGCTGGCTCGTACCGAGGCCGAATCAATTGGACCCTCAACTGCGAACGGTTATTTGCACGCCCAAACATCCTTCCTATCCATCCGGACACGCAACCGTATCCGGGGCTGCAGAAGTTATCCTTAGCTACTTTTTCCCGGCAGAGCGCAGGAAGCTCAAAGCAATAGCGGAGGAAAACGCTCTCTCAAGACTTTACGCCGGTGTCCACTTTCCTTCGGATAATGACGAAGGTCTACGTTTAGGGAGACAGATCGGACGTATCGTCATTGAAGAGTTGAGAAAAGACGACATCGGTGGTAAGCCGTTGGATCTTCCATTTACGGAGTATCGAAATGCCGACATTTTACCATCTGATTATAGGCAGGTCATCCCTTTCCGATTTGACCATAAATGCGGCTCCCTGCTGCTCGATTCAGATGAAGAAGATTCTTCCTCTTACACCGAGTGGATCAACCCGAAAATATTCTACTAACCAAAAGAACCACGTCCCAGGCGTGGTTCTTTTATTCTTGTTTATAACAGGATTCTGTAAGACTCAATTTCGAGACTTTTGTGGGGGTTTAGGGGCTCCGGGAAAAGGTTCGCTTTCCGTGGGCGAGTGATGAGCCTCCTCGAGCTAACGCTCTGCGGGGTCTCATCTACCACGCTCTTCCCACAGGAGGATCACCGTTTCCCTCCGCCCCTTTGCTCTATGAGGTTCTCGAAATCCCTCTAACCGTAACCAGACGAGTTCTGTCATGAAGATTTGCTTATCCACGCTGTTATAGAGTCGTTTGAAACAATGGTCCATCACAAATAAAGCGAGGAAACAGGGTCTGGGAAACGTCCGCATGAAAACCGCATGGAGACACGAACGTGTGTGTCTTTCTACTGACGGATCCAAAACACTGCAAATCGTCGTTTCCCTGACCCCGTATCCATGGCCAGGAATTGTCATACTTTATTTCAACCAGACAAGGCTGCCTTTAAGCATGCGTGGTGTGTGCTCCCCGCGCTCCCACGGAAAGCGATCTATTCCCCTCCGCCCCTTTGCCATGGAAGATTCTCGAAATCACTTCTGGAACAATCAGCTTGAATGACTGAGGAGACTGAGGATGGATCATATAACCCCTTCACATCAGACACTCAGAATTTATAAGCCTGATACAAAACGCTTTATGCCTGCCTTAGGAGGGTGGGATGGGAGACACTTCCTCTAGGTATAGGGGTCGTTCTCCTTACTATGAAAGGGGTGGTTGGGAAGCTGCGAGACTCCCGCGGGAATGGATTGGCTGGCGAGACCCCACAGGACGAAGTCCGAGGAGGCTTGCCGCCATCCCCGCAGGAAAGCGAGTTGCTTCCCAGCCACCCCTGACGCTTAACCAGGCAACGACCCCCGGGAACATCTCGAAACTGAGCCTTCCACAAACGGGAGCTTTACTTTAAAAAGTAGACAAGTTTTCGGTGTCTCTTTGCATATAAATGAACGAACGAAAAAATAGGAGGGGTATGGCGTGGATGCGTGGATTTTATCTGCACGAAAAATCGGTTTACTTTTAGGTGCCATCATTATCGCTTTTGCAGCTTATTTCATAGGAAGTTTCTTCTGGAAAGGGGCCGTCTCGACCTCCACTGAGCCTGTGAATGGAGAGCCCCGAGTGATCAACATGGTGACAGGGGAATTTAAAGCAGAAACCGCTGATGGAAAAGAAATCGAAGCTTATCGTTGGGATCCGGGAACGATTTTCGTGGAGAAGGATGAACCTTTCAAATTGAGCATGTACGGCGTCAATGGAAAAGAACACCCGTTTTATATTGAAGGTACGGACGTCAAAGGCATGGTGGAGCAAGGAAAAGAGACAGTGGTAGATCTTCAGTTCAAAAAGGAAGGCATCTATCGTCTGATTTGCACAACCCACGCTGAAATCGCTTCTGATGGTCCAATGATTGCGTACATTGTTGTTGATTAAATGGCAAAGAGGGACGGGATCATCGTTCCTCTTTTTCTCAGTCCTTTTGAAGAAAAAGGAGGGAAGATTTGGTTGTCTTAATTGTAAGTTCCATTGTGTTAGGTTTATCCATTGCCGCACCTGTCGGACCAATAAACATCGAAATTATGCGAAGAGGGCTTATTTATGGGTTTTGGCCAGCTTTTTGTGTAGGACTCGGGGGAATGTCTTCTGATCTGGTATTGATGGCGGCGATGTTTTTTGGAGTGGGTGTGTTTCTTACTTGGACATGGGTCCAAATTACATTGATGCTCGTTGGGTGTATCGTCTTGGTCCACGCGGGTTGGACAAGCCTTCGTTCCAAAGAGGAATGGAGGGTGGAGGAAAGTTCAGTGAGGAAAAATCTAAAGGGCGAAGCGTTCCTTTCCTATATAAAAGGTGTGGTCATTGCGGGTACGAATCCAATGAATCTATTGTTTTGGATCAGTATTTATGGCTCTGTTTTGAGTGGGGCATTACAAGAAGAGAATATGTTCCGGTCATTCATCATCAGTTCTATGGTTTTTCTGGGGATCGGGTTGTGGAATGCGAACTTGGCTTTCTTTGTACATTTCGGGAGGTACATCGTCCATTCCAATCTTTTAAAGTGGATTCAGGGTCTGGCGAGTTTGATCCTCATCTACTACGGTCTTAAGTTCGGGTGGATTGGGATAAGTGTCCTTTTTGAAAATTTTGCGATGCCATAGAGTCATGGTTCAGTTGGATCTAATTCGTTATCCGTATCCTAAGAGTGATATAAGATGAAAAAGGAGTCCCTGTTCAACAGGAACTCCTTTTATGATGGATGTGAATGGATCGCTATCCATTGAATCATCCGTATATCAATCCAATCATCAATATATCGACCAAGTTCATAACATACCAATTAACCTTAGAGGTTATCCGTTGAAAAACATCTTCTTAAGAAGCATTCGACTCTTTGATGATCCGGTTGATTTCATTCTTGTACAGGTCAGAACGTCCACCGAAGATTGCCTGAATATTCTGGTCCACTTTCACGACACCTGCAGCTCCAAGTTCTTTCAAGCGCTCCTCATTGATCTGACCTACTTCAGCGACTTCGACACGTAATCTTGTAAAACAAGCATCCACGTGTTTCAAGTTCGATTCTCCTCCAAGAGCTTCCATGATGGCTGCGGCCGTCTCTTTTGTTTGAGCGCCTTTCCCGCCTTTCTTCTGCTCGTTGAAGTCTTTACGTGTGTAGAGCTTGTTCTCTTGTCCTCCACGACCTGGTGTAGCAAGGTCCCACTTTTTGATGGCAAAGGAGAAAGAGAAATAATAGATGACGAAGAATACAGCACCTGCGACAAGGTTCATCCACCAATTTCCTGTGCCTGGCAACGCGTTTACGAGGATGAAGTCAATCAACCCGGAACCGCCTGCCCAGCCCAGGTGAACGTCAAGCATGTACATAACGGCAAATGAAATACCGGCAAGAAATGCGTGAAAGACGAAAAGCAATGGCGCGACGAATAGGAATGTGAATTCAATCGGCTCAGTAATACCTGTTAAAAAGGCTGTACCTGCGGCAGCAATGAGCATTCCTTTAACCACTGGTTGGTTCTTCTTGTCAGCGCGGCGGTACATAGCAAGTGCCGCTCCTAGCAGTCCGAACATGATGACAGGGAATTTACCTGCCATGAAGCGACCAGCTGTAACCTCTACCCCTTCTGCAATCTGTGCGAGGAAAATGTACTGATCTCCGGAAACGGCACTACCAGCAACTTCTGTTGTTCCACCTAGAGACGTCCATAGGAATGGAGCGTACCAGATGTGATGCAAGCCTGTCGGGATCAATGCCCGTTCTAAGAATCCGTAAAGTCCGATATACAAGGGGTTTGTGGCGCCGTTGGCAATGACGTTGGCAACAGCATTGATGCCGCCTTGAATCGGAGGCCAAACAACCATCATAGCAAGCGCAAGGAAGATGGACGAGAAGACCATGGCAATTCCAACTGAACGATCGCCGGCAAAGAATCCGAGCACTTCAGGAGGGTCAAATTCATGGAACTTGTTATAGATCCAGACGGCTAAGAGACCGACGACAATTCCTCCAAGGACACCTGTTTCAAGTGTCGGAATTCCGAGAGCCATCCCATATTCTCCGCTTTCACTGACCATTTCAGGAGTGATTCCTAAAGCGAAGGAGATGGTTTTGTTCATAATAATATAACCGAGTAGAGCAGCTAAAGCAGCAATTCCTGATCCACCAGTCAAGCCGATAGCGACACCGATGGCGAAGATGACGGCAAGGTTGTTAAAGATGCTGATTCCGATATCAGACATTCCGTTACCTATAAGTTGAATGATGTCATTTTGCAAAAAAGTGAGTGAATCAGCGAGTGGTCCAGTCAATGCAGCTCCGAATCCTAGCAAAATACCGGCAGCGGGAAGCAGTGCGACGGGAACCATCAATGATTTTCCAAACTTCTGTAAGCTTCCAAAGTATTTCTTCATTCTGATCCTCCTTTATGGGGAAACGCTTTCTTATTTGTGATAGAGGAGACCCCGGAATGGGCCGGGGTCCCAGGGTATTATTTTGATGTCACAAGCTGTTTGTTCGCGTGCAATTCAGGCCAGTACTGTTGGTTCGCTTCAATCATGTCATCCAAAATTTTGCGGGCACGAGGGGCGTCTACAACCGTACGGTTCAATGTCAATGCCTGAAGTGCTTTTTCATAGCTGTTTTCATAGTAAGCATCGACGACAAGCTTCTCGTAGGCAAGCTGCCCTTCAATTAATCCTTTATAAAATGTGGAAATGTTTCCAACAGCGAATGGCTTCGGCCCACGATTTGTAATCATGGATGGAACTTCCACCATCGCGTCATCTGGAAGGTTGGCAATTGTACCATTGTTTTCAACCATAACGATGAAAATGTCACCGTTATTGTAGGCCATGGATGCAGCCACGCGGATCATGTAACGGCCGTGGATGTCGACTTCAAGTTCCACATTAGCGGTTGTCCCGTCGGAAATGATCTGATCAGCCAAAGTATGGACACGTTTTTCACGGCCATTGATCACTTGGCGGGCACGAGTATTTTTCACATCTTCTTTTTCTACCATTTGAGAAGGGTAGAGGTAATATTGCAAGTAAGTGTTCGGCAAATACTCAGGGAAGTCTGTTACCATTTGTTCGACTTGTTTGAACGTTTTAATCCAAGAAGGATCGTTTGCGATTTCCGCATCTTCAGGAATGAAGCCGTCCTCTGTAATCGCGCGCTTGATGGTGTCTGTATGATCGTTTCCATCTTTGTCGAGAATCTTCGTAAACCAACCGAAGTGGTTAAGACCGAAATATTCAGGAACTAGATCGAAGACGTCTTTTCCAAGGATGCCTGCGTAGCTGACCATGATCGCTGCCGGCATATCGCAAATGTTTAATAGTTTTTTATCTTCTGGGAACTCTCGGCGCAGAGCTTCGGCTACAATGGCTGCTGGGTTTGTATAGTTTAGGATCCATGCATTTGGAGAATAATGACGGATGTCATTGACAAGGTCGATCATATCTCCGATGGAACGCAGTCCATAAGCCATTCCGCCTGGTCCACAAGTTTCCTGGCCGACAGCTCCATGGTTTAGAGGAATTTGCTCATCCTGCTCACGCATAGCAAGGCCACCTGTTCGAATTTGAACGAATACGAAATCGGCATTGGTCAACGCCTCTTCTTTATCCGTTGTGTAATGGAAGCTCTCAAGCTCCGGATACTTTTCTCGAAGGATGATTTCTGATGCTTTTGCAATTTTCTCCTGACGTTCTGCGTCCGTGTCATAAAAGGTAATCGTTTTCAAAGGAAACTGTTCTTTTTCGGCTACAAGACTCATAATCATACCGATCGTGTACGTACTTCCGCCACCAACGACAACAAGATTTTGTTTTTTCATATTTATGACCTCCAGTAAAGGTATTGGATTTGTTTTATTTTTAACTTAATATGAATATAATACATATTTGTGAAAGCGTCAACATTTGTATCGAAATTTTTTTGACATTTCGTTATAATGGGTATTAAAGATAGGTTTTGACTTGGTTACATATGTGGGAATGGAACGCCGCATCACTGCATGAAACAAGTCATTAGTTAGGGAGGAATAAGAATGGCTGCGCCGTTATATCGTAGAATTGCTCAACAGATTAAAGAGGAAATTCAATCAGGAATTTGGAAAGAAGGAGAAGCAATTCCTACAGAAATGCATTTATCAGAAAGGTACGAGGCTTCCCGGGTGACGGTCAGGCAGGCAATCAAAGGTCTCGTTGAAGAAGGGCTCCTTGAGAAGGTGCAGGGGAGCGGGACGTACGTGAAAGAGCAGAAGATCGAACACAATATCTTCGAACTATTGAGTTTTACTGAAGAAATGAGAAGTTTAAATAAAGAACCGGTCAACAAAATCCTTCATTTTGAATTGAAAGAGGCAGACGATCATGTGAAACGGATGCTTAAACTTTCAGAAGGGGAAAAAGTCTTTTACGTTCGTCGGCAGAGACTTGTAGATAATATTCCTTACGTTGTTGAGGATACGTATTTACCAGTCTCTATGTTTCCGAACCTTTCCTATGGAATTATGACGGGATCGAAATACGATTATATTGAAAAGGAAGTGGGGATGAAGATCAAAGACAGTTTCCAGGAAGTCATCCCTGTTTTGCCTCCACAGGATATAGCAGAAGCGCTTACGGTCGAGGAATCCATGCCGATTTTAAAAATTCAATCGTATAGTGTTTTTGTTGATGGAACGATCTTTGAATACAGCGAAAATCACTTTAAGAGTGATGAATACAAATTCACACTCAGGGCTTCAAGGCCTTAGATCGCTAGAATTGTCTACTAGAATGAGAAACTAAGGAAGATTTTAGTGAGGTTTGTCAGCTTTATTTTGTGTCTTCGCCTTAATGAGCAAGCCCAACCAAACAATTAAAGGAAGAATCAGGCCATGCGTCATGGCATAGGGAAACCATGTGTTATTAATGAAGGTCTCAAAATAAGCAACATCCGGATATGCAATGATGGATAATACGACCATCCCCATTCCCAGCGGCAACAACAAAGGGCGATGGTCTTCCATGGTCAGGAATTGGGCAATGCCTAGGGTCGTTGAGTAATACAAAATAACCATTTTGAAGAAGATGGTAATCATCCAAATAATCGCGATAATAATTTCTAACCCTTCTAAAAAGCCTGCAATGTTTATTTTTTGAGCTAACTGATAGCTTGGATACGTATTCAATGCAGTTAAATCACTGCCTAAGATTAAAATACATAATAAAGTGATTAACGTTAAGACAGAACAGCCAATAAACGTTCCTAACAACCAGGCTTTTTTCTTTGTTTTCGTATCTTTGACACAGGGGAGAATCATTAGAAAGGCCACCATTTCTAACAGGGGTGTGCCAATGACGAACGAAGAAGTACTCAAAACAGGAACGATTCCTTCGCTGAGAATAGGTTGTAAATTTTCCATTTTTATTTGAGGGAACAACGAGATGGTGAAAAAGATAAGCAACAAGGTAACCCAGGGCATAAACATTTCTGAAGATCGTCCAATAACCTCTATCCCTAGGTAAGCCCCCCATACCACCACAATTAAAAAAAGGATATGAGTAAACTGTAGAGGGGTTTCTGGAATGATTTCAGTGGTCATAAAGTCTCCGATGTTTCTTAACACAAGGGAAGCCAGTATATATAGAAAAGAGAGATAGAAAAACATAAGTACTCTGCCGAACCAATTCCCAAAGACAGCAATCGTAGCCTGAACGAATGTTTGTCCTTTCATCAGGGTAGCGATGTGATTGTATAGGAAAATAAGGAGCAATCCGACCGCAACAGAGATAGAGATTGAAATCCAGGCATCCTGTTTGGCATGAGCAGTAAGTGGAGTAGGGACAATCAGAATAGAACTTCCTACGGAAAACAAAATGACAAGAAACATAAACTGACGGGGATTGATCGTCTGGTTATCCATATTTACACCTCTTATCCTTAGAATCCAATGATTTTATAGAAGGTTTGAATGAAATCAAGGGGGTTGGGTATATCTACTCCGCGGCTTTCCAAAGCACCAAGGATGGTGAAGGAAAGCAGAAAAAACGTGAACATCCACGCATCTTTTTTTCTGTTCTTCTTGTAGAGTTTAGGAAATTCAAGTAAGAAAATCCCCAGGGCGAGAATGATGATGGAGAACATGGCCCACATATGAATCACACCTATTCTTCTTTAGTGATGGGTTGTGTAGAATTCCCTTTTCTTCGAATTTGAGCTTTGACTTGAATGTCGACTTTTAATTCTTTAAATTTGTTGTTCCAACTCTTTTCAACCGTTTTCCAATAGTCTGGGTTTTTCCTGTGAATGAGGTTACCGAATCCGAAAATATCACTCCCGAATTCTTCTTGCGCTGCTCTTAGCGCAGTTTCCATTTGTTGTTTGACCTTTTTTTCAACATCTTCATTAATCATTTCAACAGATTCTGCTTTCGTAAGGTCTATAGGGCAGTCCAATTCTGTTATGTTGCCTTCTAAATCCATTTCAATCGATATAGAAGGGGTACCATCATTAAATTGTGCCTTCGAACGACTGTCTGTCCGAATCACTTCTACACTTATGAGCCCTTCACCTTCGCAAGGGTACGTGATTGTTGTACTTTCCATGTCTCCCATAATATAGTTCACACCTCTGCTCTCCTCTGGTGTTAACCAACCGACCAAACGATCTTCTTCCATAACAGCGAGACTATCAATTCGCAATTGGGTAGGGGCATCGATTTTTTCTATGTTCTCAATTGATGTCCCATATTCAGCATCCCCATCCAAGAGCAGGCCTGTCAGCACTGGGTTTTGCCCTTTGCTTCGGATTTGGGAAATCAGTTCATCAATCACAATTCCTTTTGAACTTCCAAGGCTTCTCTGAACGGCTTCCATGGAATGCATGATTTTGTTGGCAGGAATTCGTTCGTACGGGGTGAGGATCTTTAAAAGATCTTTCACTCCTGCATCCTTTGCAATGGTCACAAAAAATGCGGTTCGGAATTCATGGTCTCTATAAAAGATATCAAGGGAGGGAAGGATCCCCTCTTCCGCTAATTTGTTACCAATTACCAGAAGGCGCAATTGTGACAGGTACATTTTCCTCGGAGACTTTTGCGTCATATTGCGAAAAGCTTCAAACAGGGAATCACCTCTAGATTCATAAATCGAAACCGGTGGTCTTGTAGTTGGAGCATCTGTCGCAATTTCGGACGGGTTGATCACTTGAGTGACTAACAGGTACTGATCGTCCTCTGTTTTATCGATCCCTACAGCTACGACGATCCCCAGGTCATCCAATTCTTTACTATTCCAACATCCAGATAGAAGGAGGAGGCAGACTGCTATGGTGATTGCTTTGCCATATAAGTTTCTATACATCTTTACCTCTCCTTTGACGTGGAATCGACACGTTTTGGGTTGCTCTTTGTAAACAAACGGGGACGTGAAAGAAGTCCCCAGTGGGGCAAGCGGATCAACACATCTTTTTGATCACTCCCAATCATAGGAGCGAGAGGAGCCATATAGGGCTTACCAAAGGATTTTAAGCTGCATAAGTGAAAAATCATGGCAATCATCCCTAGAATAATTCCGTACAACCCGAAGGTGGCCGCAAGAATCATAAATGGAAAGCGGAGCAATCGTATGGAGATGGCCATGTTGTAAGCAGGGAACACGAAACTGCTGATGGCTGTAATGGAAACGACGATGACCATGGCTGGAGAAACAAGGCCTGCTTGAACAGCGGACTGGCCGAGTACGAGTGCTCCAACAATGGATACAGCGGAACCAACAGGTTTTGGAAGACGGACCCCAGCTTCTCGAAGGACTTCGAAAGTTAATTCCATCATTAATGCTTCCACAAAGGCAGGAAAAGGAACCCCTTCCCTTTGAGAAGCAAGACTGATCAAAAGCGGTGGAGGAATCATTTCTTGATGGAATGTTGTAAAAGCAATATAGAGCGATGGCATGATTAAAGCAACGGAAAAACAAAACAATCGCAGCAATCGGATGAATGTTCCAATGTCTGCTCGTTGGTAATAGTCCTCACTGGATTGCATGAAGTTCACAAATAGAGCAGGCACTAACAGAACATTCGGCGTGCCATCTACTAGAATAGCGACTCGGCCTTCCAATATACCACCAGCTATGGCATCCGGCTTTTCTGAATTATAAACCGTAGGAAACGGGGAATACTGTGCATCCTGAATGAATTCCTCAATGTATCCACTCTCTAAGACAGCATCGATATCGATTTGATCGAGTCTCTCATTCACTTGATCAAGAACTTCTTTTTCAGCTGTGCCCTCTAAATAAACAACAGCAACATCTGTACAAGTTTTTCTTCCGACGGTTTTTGCCTCTACTCTAAGGTTAGGGTCTTTAATTTTTCGTCTTAAAAGAGCGGTATTTGTTCTGATCGTTTCAGTGAAAGCTTCTTTCGGTCCCCGTATGACGCTTTCAGATGTAGTTTCTTGAACGCCCCTGTCACGCCATCCTTTTGTACTTGCGGATAATGCTCTCGTTTGCTTGTCTAAGAGCAGGATGGTTTCACCAGCGAGTAATTTCTTCAGAAGGTCGTTCTGATCTCCCACTTCTGACATTTCACCAATAGGGAGGTTCGCCTCCTTAATGGATTCATACAGGTGGTGCGTTACATGCTTTTTTTCTGGAACCTCAAGCATTAAGGATTCCAAAATAAAGTCTTGTACTGTGTTCTTATCTACTAGACCATCCATGTAAAGGACAGCAGCAGTCGTTTTATGAATGGTAAAGGTTCGTGTGACAAGGTCGGAGCTGTTTCCAAGTGTAGTGCGAACATCAGTCAAATTTTCATCCAATGACAGATGGAGAGGTTGAGTTCTCGTGGCTGTCTTTTGATCCATGGTTTTATCCTTCACAGTCTCCCACCTCTCTACGTTGTTTTGTAATAGCTTGTGCATGTGTTGGGAATTTATGTAAAGGTTATTTGCTTTAAATAGTATTTGATCAGCTGGTGAGTAAAAGAGGGGGTGTGATTGTGGGAGGAAACAGTTGGCTCTTTGGGAATTTGCAGATGAAATCCTGTGCATGCCCCCCAAAACTACGTTTCAATGGAGGTTTCAAAGTTGATGGACAAAAAAGACTGCTCCTCTGAGGAGCAGTCTTTTTGCTGAAGCGTTATTCTTTTACAGCACCAGAGGTCAGTCCGGATACGATCCTTCGTTGGAAAAGTAAAACCATGATGACGAGAGGGACCGTTACGATGACGGTTGCTGCTGAAATCTCTCCCCATGGAATGGTGTATTGCCCCTGAAACATCGCAATCCCGACCGGAACGGTTTTGTGACTCTGCGCCGTGTTGATCGTTAAAGCAAAGAGAAATTCATTCCATGCGGCAATGAATACGAGAATGGCTGTTGTGAAAATACCAGGGACGGCAAGCGGCAGAATGATGCGGAAATACGTTTGCATCATGGATGCGCCGTCCATTTTTGCAGATTCCTCAAGGTCGAATGGAATCTTGCGGAAGAAGGTCACAAGCAACCAGATCGATAATGGCAGGGCGAACGTCGTATAAGGGATGATCAATCCCAAGTAGCTGTTTGTCAGTCCGATGTTTTTCAAAAAGATGTAGATAGGTGAAATCGTTGCGATTTGAGGAAACATTGAGACAGACAAGACTACCCCGAGAATAATTGCTTTCCCTCTAAATCGTAACCTTGCAATGGCATAAGCGGCAAAAGCTGCGACGAACACTGTATAAACGGTTGTGATAGTTGCTACGACCGTACTGTTCCATAGATAAAGCAAAAATGGGTGGTTCGTAAATACCGATACATAGCTGTTCACCGTAGGATCCGTCGTGAACCATTGGAACGCTGCTGGACCGAAGAGCTCGGACAAGGGTTTGATGGAGCTCAGAAGGATCCAGAGGAACGGAAACATGATGATAAAGATAAAAGCAGCCAGAAAGATATAAAATCGTACGCCCGCTTGTTTTTTCATTGTACGTTCACTCCTTTACTTTTTCACTCCGTCACCGAGCAAGTCGGATCCAAGGAATTTAATATAGATGGTTGAGATGATGGCTACACAGAGGAAGACGATGACAGCAAGGGCTGAGCCTTCTCCAAAGTTCGTCTGTGTGAACATGACCTTATAAGCGAGCATCGATATGACTTCCGTCGAGTTCGCAGGGCCTCCACCAGTCAAAACATAGATCAAGTCAAAAACACGGAAGGCATCAAGCGTACGGAAAAGCAGAGCGACGAGAATCGCAGACTTGATCAATGGCAGCGTAATCGTTGTGAACTGTTTCCATTTGCTTGCACCGTCAATCGAAGCGGCTTCATATAAAGAGGAAGGAATCGTCTGCAAACCTGCAAGCAGTAAAAGCGCCATATATGGCGTTGTTTTCCATACATCGGTAAGGATGACCGAAGCCATCGCTCCTGCTTGGGTAGTAAGAAGAACGCTCATGCTGTCCACGATGCCGATATCAGCAAAGAACTTCGCAATGATTCCATTTTGTCCATCATATAAAAATTTCCACATCATGGCGGATACAGCGGTTGGAATGGCCCAAGGGATTAATATGGATGCCCGGACTAGACCCCGTCCGAAGAAAGCTTTATTGATTAAAAGCGCAATCGCCATTCCGAGGACCAATTCAAACCCTACAGAAACGGTTGTGAACAGAAACGTGTTTCCGAGCGATCTCCATAATCGTCCATCTGATAAGTTCTGAGTATAGTGAGAGACGCCGATGAAATTCGGTTTGACGATGCTTTCGTTCAAGCCCTCTGCTAAACCGGTCAATCGGTTGGCGTTCTGCAATTGATCTCCGGCAGCAAGGTCATCCAGCCGTTGTTTTACAGACCCGAATGTCTCTTCGAATTCCTGTCCGAACTGCCGCTCAATCTCAACGAACTTCAATTCATCACTCGGCACTTCGAAGTTGAACAAAATTTCATTTACTTCTTCGTACCGTTCTGCTATGTTTTCATCCTGCAAAAGTTCTTGGTCGTATTGTTCTATGTTTGATTTGATTTCAGTCAGTTCTGTGGATACGTTCCCAGAAGCATCGTCAATTTCGTTATCAAGCGCTGTAATTAGAAAAGGTTGATGGTTCAAGTAGCGTTCTAAATCAAGACTATAATCTAAATGAATGCTGGATTTTGTCGGATCATTCAGTCGGTAATCGAAAAGGCTGAAGTAAAAGGATTGGATAACAGGCCAAATCGCAATCACTAATATGAGGATTAATGAAGGGGCGACAAGGAAATACCCAAGTCTTCTTTCTTTCTTCTGTGAGTCGTTCAAGTTCTTGGCCACGGTTTGGTTCCTCCTTTATTTCATAGAGGGTTCAGCCTCCAGGGAAAGCTCCCTGAAGACTGAAAGATCTGTTACTGCATGACTGCCTGTAGTTCTGTTTCCATCGTTTGAACAGCTTCATCTGGTGTCATTTCGCCAGCAATCGCTTTAGAAATGTTGATCTGAAGAATTTCTGATACTTCAGGGTAGTTTGGTGCTACCGGACGGGAAACAGCTGCTTCTAGGGCATTTTGGAAACCTTCTTCAGCAAAGAACGGGTTAGCATCCAAGATTTCTTGATCTTCAAAAAGCTCAGGAAGAGTAGGGGCAAGTCCACCGTGGATGGCAGAGATTTTCTGACCTTCAGGACCTGTCATAAACTTCACGAATTCCCAAGCTTCTTGTTTGTGCTCGGAGAATTTGTTGATCGCCGTCATCCATCCGCCAAGAGCGGCTGCACTTCCAGCATCTCCAGCAGGAAGGGGAGCGACACCGACATTGCCGACAATTTCTGATTCATTTTCGTCATTGGCAAGATTCCACTGGTATGGCCAGTTACGGATGTATGGAGATTGTCCTTCAATAAACGCTGTATGGGACTCTACTTCTGTGAAGGTGTTGATGTTTCCAGGTACGAAAGAAGATTGTGCGACTTCGACAAGCTTGGAAATCCCTTTGATTGTTTCAGGACTGTTAATCGCTACTTCGCCATTTTCATTAAGAATTTGTCCACCGTAGGAAGCGATAAATTCCACCGCATTACAAACAAGTCCTTCGTACTGTTTGGCTTGCATCAAGTAACCGAACTCTGTTCCACCTTCACCATTATTGGCTTGAGCAGATTCGACCAGCTCATCCCATGTACCAGGAACTTGATCTTCACTGACCACGTCTGTGCGATAGAAGAGCATACCTGTATCAATGAACTTCGGCATCGCCCATTGTTTTCCGTTAAAGTTAGCAGCAGATAGAGCTCCTTGGTTGTAGCTTTCTGTATCAATGCCTTCCTGTTGAAGGAAACGATCAAGTTCTTGAACGTATCCAGCCTGGGCGAACTCCGCCGGCCAAATAACATCAAGATCCATGACATCAATTTCACTACTCTCGGCGTTTAGCATCGTCACGTACGCATCGTGTTGCTGCCCAGTATCGGAAGGCATTTCACGGAACGTTACGTTAATATTCGGGTTCTGTTCGTTGAAAGCTTCGACAAGGCGTTCGGTTGCTTGAGTAGAATCCTGTCCACGAGCATAAACGATTTCCACCACTTCGTCTGACGCTTCGGCATCTTCATTACCGCTGCTGTCTGATGTTGTGTCGTCGTTTGAAGAGTCCTCTGTACCTGATGCCCCTTCATCTGATCCACTACATGCAGCTAACGCCAGAACCATAATCAACAATAGGGACAATAACCAATGTTTTGTTTTCATTCCATAACCTCCTGTAATTTTAAGAAAGGATTTATTCCACAGCGCGCAACGAGTGACCTGACGTTGATTCACGTACAATCAATCTTAGAGGGAACTCATAGCGCTCTTTTTGTGGCTTTTCATTGGTAGTGATTTTTTCGACGATCACTTTAACGGCTTGTTTAGCCATTTGTTCAATCGGTTGTTCGACCGTTGAAATTTTCGGGTCCATGATTCTGGAAATGACCTGATTATCAAATCCAATGACGGCTAACTCATCAGGAACTTTCCACCCATGGTCTTTGGCACTTGTAATTATTCCTGCAGCGACTTCATCGCTCCCTGTAAAAACTGCCGTCGGGGGCTTTTCCAAGGCTTGTATCCTCTCAAACACGTTCATTCCATCTTTTATAGAGTAGGCATCATAAAAACTATAGCGATCATCAAAGAATAGACCATGCTCTTCTAAAGCTTGATCAAAACCCTTTCTCCTGTGACTCGCGACCATACTTTTGTGCCCGCCAGAACAGTAAGCGATTCGTTTATGCCCTTGATTGATCAGATGCTTGGTTGCAATGTAGGCTCCATATACTTGGTCAAGCTTGATGATCGGAATTTTTGCTGATTCTTCGAATTCATTGCACATAATTAAAGGGCCGTAATGTAAGTAATCAGCGATGGTCTCCCATTCATTCTCATAAGATGTCAGGATGATGCCGTCCACTTGTTTTGTCTTCAGCAACTCCAAGTGTCCGACTTCTGTTTCAGGTGAATACATCGTCTGGCAGATCAAGAGTTGAAATCCCTGCTTGGAAGCTTCTACTTCTATGGATTCAACAAGTTGTCCGAAAAAGGGGTTCATCAACCTCGGTACGATGACTGCAATGATTTTCGTTTTCTTATTTCTTAGGCTGCGGGCAGAGGAGTTAGGAACATAACCCAGGGTGTTCATAGCGTGATAGACTTTTTCTTTCTTGGATGGAGAAACGTGAGGATAATGGTTGATCACTCTGGATACAGTAGATTTGGAAAGGCCAGCGAGCTTCGCTACATCATCTATGGTTACCACTACCAAACCTCCTTGTTGTTTTATTTTTTGAAACCGATTTCAAAAAAGGGGAGAATAACATGAATGAATAGCAAACTAAGGAGTAGTTTCTTTGAAAACGTTTTCAAAACTTGTTTAAAGTATATGGCATGTATAGGCAAATGACAATACTAATTTCGAAAAATTCTATACAATTTATGTCGAATGATGTAGTTCTTTTGTGTCAGCTTTATCTAGAGACTTGCGTAAATAAATCATATCCATTCCTCTGATGCCATTTTCATAAAAAGGATCCGAGTACTGAAGAAAGAAGTCATGGTGAATGTCATGGAACCGAAAACCAGCTTTTTGATAAAAAGCTAAGTTCTCAATACTGGAATTCGATGTTCCGACGAGCATGTCCATGTACCCTTTCTTTTGGTATAGGGTACACGCCTCATTGATCACCTGTTTCCCAAACCCTTTTCCCCGATAGGCTTCCTTGATGGCGACATTTTTGATTTCGACCGTGCGCTCTCCAGGGAAAATGAACAAACAGACGCCAATATGTACATCGTCAATGTAGATGGTATAGAAAGAACCGTCATCGATATAGCCTTCGATGATGGCTTCAGATTCGTCGGCAAGCAGAAGATCTGCCATAAAACGGCGGCGGTCATTTGTTTCTACTAAATGAATACGGCTCATATGATTCTGCTCCTTCCTGTTCGGCTATTATCGTAAGGATGTGGTTATGATAACATAGGGTTGGAACATCCTTTTCAGAAATCAGGGATTTTTCTGAAAAGGATTCATCTTTATTACGGGAATAGAAAACCACTTCTCTAAACATTTGGGGAATGTAACATAAAGGAGTCGTCGATGATGGAACAACGAGAAAAGATTTACGATTTGATCGGAGTAGGAGTAGGGCCATTTAATTTAAGTCTGGCTGCTTTGTTGGATGAATTGGATGAAGTCGAACCATTATTCTTTGAACAAAAGGAAGCTTTCGACTGGCATCCGGGGATGTTGATCGAAGGGACAAAGATGCAAGTCCCTTTTATCGCTGATTTGGTGACAATGGCAGATCCGACGAACAAGTACAGCTTTCTGAATTACATTAGTAAAAATGAACGGATGTATCAGTTCTATTTTTTGCAGCGGCTCGACATCCCGAGAAGAGAATACAACGATTACTGCCAATGGGTCGCAGAACAGTTGGATAGTTGTCAATTCGGAAGAAGAGTTACGAATATAAGCCACTATGATGATAACGAACAACTTTTCATGGTCGAAGTGACCAATGTGGATAGTGGGGAGGTAAACGTTTATCGTACGAAGAATTTGGTAATGGGGACAGGAAGTGTACCGGTCATGCCGCGCTCGTTCCAAAATGCTTCTTCAGAGAATGTTTTCCATACAGCAGATTACCTTCCGAATCAGGACCGCTGCCGTAAAGCGGAATCGATTACAGTTGTCGGATCTGGTCAAAGTGCTGCCGAAACCTTCCGTGAACTGCTGAAAGAACAACGCGACTGTGGGTATCGACTCGATTGGATTACACGTTCTCCAAGCTTTGAATCCATGGAAGAGTCGAAACTGAGCCTTGAACACTTTTCACCGGATTATGTGAATTATTTTTACCAGCTTCCACAAAAGCAAAAAGATGAAATCTTCGCTAATCAAGGATTGTACTATAAAGGAATTAGTAATCATACGATCAATGACATCTACAACCTCCTTTACGAGTATTCAGTCGGACGAGAAGAGCTGAATGTCGGACTGCAGGTCCTTAGTGAAGTGAAGGATGTCCGTCCAAAGGCAGAAGGTGGCTATGAACTTGAATGTTACCACTATCAGAAAAAGGAAACCTTCACTCATCAAACGGATCTTGTCATTGCAGCCACAGGTTACAAGCCTCTTGTACCGGACTTTGTTCACCATTTGGAAGATTTTCTTGAATGGGATGAAGAAGGAAGATACAAAGTGACGGAAGATTACCGACTTGTCACAACGGAAGAGACGCCGAATGAAATTTATGTTCACAGCGGGATTTCCCATACACACGGAGTCGGGTCCACCAACCTTGGGCTGTCCATCCACCGAAATAAAGTCATTATCAACCATCTTTTAGGACGTGAAGTTTTCCCAATGAACGAAAAAACCATTTTCCAATCCTTCGACATCTAACCACCCCCCCCAGCCACCCAAGGCTGGGGTTTTTTCATGATTTCATGAAGAATATGGCAGGATTGTGGAAGACTTGATTTCGAGACTTTTGTTGAGTGGATGGGGGCTGCGGGGAATGACTCGCTTTCCGCGGGAGCGCGGTGAGCCTCCTCGGACTGCGTCCTGTGGGGTCTCACCAAGCACTTTTTTCCTCTTAGATATCCGGTTCCGGCGCCAAGCGGCTAGTGAGACTTCCCTCGCTTCTGTACGATAAGTCAACATCGAATCACTTCGTTCTTCGTGTTTCCTTTATCTCCGCCAGCTCAGTCCAGTCCATACGCCGCTGATCGAGGCGCCTGCACACTTAAAATAGGAGTCTCGCCATTCCCCTCCACCCCTTTGCCGTAGAAGTGTCTCGAAATCACATCTGGAACAATCAGCATGTATGATTGAATAAAGAGGAGAATATTAACCTCTCCAGGGGTCGGTTGTTCAGGACGTAAAAGATCAATACATAGCGTTTCATGCTTGCGTAGGACGGAAGAGTGTCCTTTACTCCATTGGTGTTGAAAGCATAACGGGCTCTATACCATCCTCCTTATTCAGAATAGTATCCATGGAAGTTAACATCCTTTACTCCTTGTGGGTAAAGCAGCTTATCCCATAAGTAGTTTCGAGATCCTCTTATGGTCAAGGGGTGGAGCGAACTGTTTCCCGGAGCCCCTAAACGCATAACAAAAGTCTCGAAACTAAGTCTTCCACTATCGGGAGCTTTAGTGATAAGGAGGCTGTTGATAATGTGTATAAAATTGTGCATATGTGAATAAATCCATAGATTGGAAAAGAGAAAGGTCACTTATCCACATGTGTATAAATGGTAGTTCATTTCATTTTCTCAAAATCCGATTTCGTCAGGGAATGTTGAGATTATGCAGTGTATACATTAAGAATCTGTAAAACTGACAAATTGTGATGGGAATCTATTGACATCTGGTTCTTAAGGGTTAATAATATTGTAAATATACAGATGAAATAATAAATATACATAGAGGTGGATAAAGAGTGAAAGCAGGGATTGTAGGTGCGACCGGGTACGGCGGTATAGAATTGCTCCGCTTATTAACCAATCATCCACAGGTTGAAGCGATAACCTTGTATTCATCTTCCCAGGCCGGGGAGAAATTTGAAGACATTTATCCTCAATTTCGTGGGGAAGAGTCTTATGAGTTACAAGATTTAGTACCAGAAAAGATGAAGACTGATCTGGACGTGATTTTCCTTGCGACTCCGTCTGGGGTTTCGAGCACACTGACACCTCAACTGAAAGGCGGCCACGCAAAGGTCATCGATCTTTCAGGAGATTTGAGGATCAAAGAACCTACGTCTTATGAACAGTGGTATAAAAAAGAAGCAGCTCCTGATGATACATTGAACAGCGCGGTCTATGGGTTGCCTGAATGGAATAAGGAACGAATCGAGCGGGCTGACATAATTGCCAATCCAGGCTGCTATCCGACGGCGACCTTGATCGGGTTAGGACCGGTAATCAAGGAAGGGTTGGTGAAACCTGACTCCATCGTGATTGATGCAAAATCAGGCGTGTCAGGTGCTGGGAAGAATCCAAATCCAATCACTCATTTTGCTCATGCACAGGAAAATTTTCAAATCTACAAAGTGAATCAACATCAGCACATTCCGGAAATTGAACAACAATTGTCCCTTTGGGACGAGCGGATAGAGCCGGTCACTTTTTCCACCCACCTTGTACCGATGACAAGGGGAATTATGGCGACCATCTATTTTCAATTAAAAGAAGAGATGAGTGAAGAGGATTTGCGGCAGAAGTTTAAGAACTACTATGAGCTGCAACCATTCGTCAGGGTCCGTGAAACGGGTGGATTTCCTTGCACGAAAGATGTGTACGGTTCTAATTTTTGTGACATCGGCCTTACCATAGATCCCCGGACGAAGCGGGTGACCATTGTAAGTGTTATTGACAATTTAATGAAAGGCGCTGCCAGTCAGGCGGTCCAAAATATGAATCTAGTATTTCAATATGATGAGAGAACAGGGCTTGCACCACTGCCTGTTTATCCTTAATGAAGAGAGGGAGAGATGGTTTGTTACAAGCGAAGAACACCCAAACAATCGAAAAGATAGCTGATGGTTCCATTCTTACGCCGAGAGGATACAAGGCAGGAGGAATTCACAGTGGATTAAGGTATCGAAAAAAGGACTTCGCTCTTCTTATGAGTGAGCGACCAGCTTCTGCAGCGGCTGTGTACACTCAAAGCCATTTCCAGGCCCCGCCTCTCAAAGTGACGCAGGAAAGCATTGCTGAGCAAGGGAAAATTCAAAGCGTTGTCATCAACAGTGCAGTCGCCAATGCATGCACAGGAGAAGAAGGTCTTGCCAATGCCTACGAGATGCGCCGCATGATTGCACAAAGGTTTGAGATTCCGGATGCATACGTCGCAGTTGCCTCTACAGGTGTAATTGGACAGCAGCTTCCGATGGAAAAGATTGCCCACGGCTGTGAGAATGTAGAGCCTTCAGCAGATGGATATAAAGATTTTCAGCAAGCGATTCTTACCACAGATACTTGTCAAAAGCATGCGTGTTATCAGGTGAAGGTGGAAGGAAAAACCGTCACCATCGGCGGAGCAGCTAAGGGATCGGGAATGATTCACCCGAATATGGCGACAATGCTTGGTTTTATCACTACGGACGCAACTATTGAATCCAGTGATTTACACCGCGCCTTAAGCCCTTCTATTGAAAATTCCTTCAACCAGATTACGGTTGATGGGGAGACATCGACCAATGACATGGTTCTGACGCTTGCGAATGGAGAAGTAGATCATGAACCATTGACGGAAGAACACCCGGACTGGGAGGCTTTTCAAAACGCTCTTCAGCTTGTTTGTGCCGATCTAGCCAAACAAATCGCCAAAGATGGAGAAGGGGCTACAAAGCTGATTGAGGTGGAGGTCACCGGTGCGCGGACGAACGAAGAAGCGCGAATCATCGGCAAAAAAGTGGTCGGTTCGAGCCTTGTGAAGACGGCTGTTTATGGTCTGGATGCCAACTGGGGTAGGATTGTCGGCGCGATTGGCCATAGTGATGCTGAAGTCGATCCAAATCAGTGTGATATTTATATTGAAGATCAACTGGTGTTTAGCAACGGGACGCCTTGTCCATTCTCTGAAGAACAAGCAACAGAGGACTTAGACAATGAAGAAGTAAAAATAACCATCCATCTACATGAAGGGGACGGGAAAGGTACAGCGTGGGGGTGTGACTTGACTTATGACTACATCAAAATCAACGCAAGTTACAGAACCTAAGCCTGTTATCGTCATCAAACTCGGTGGAAGCATGCTCGATCACCTGACGGATGACTTTTATAATAGTTTTCGAGACCTGGATGTACATTACCAAGTAATTATTGTCCATGGTGGAGGACCTGCAATTACAAAATGGATGGATCAACTGGACATCGAAGGTGAATTTCATGATGGGTTACGAAAAACGACACCAGAGACGCTCGAAATTGTAGAAATGGTCCTTGGGGGTTCTGTGAACGGTAAAATTACAGGCCACCTGATGGAAAAGGGTATGAAAGCCGTCGGAGTCAAGGGGTCTGAAGCCTCGTTGTTACAAGCGGACTATATGGATTTGGAGAACCTTGGTTTTGTAGGGAAGGTGAAAGAAGTAAATCCGGCTATTCTGGAGCATCTTCTCTCCCAGGGTTACCTTCCCGTCGTTGCACCCTTTGGGAAAACCGAGGATCATCAAACGGTTAATATTAACGCAGATGTAGCAGCTGGAGCTATCGCTATGGCTGTAGGAGCTGAAAAACTTCTATATGTCACGGATGTTCCGGGGATCCTTGTAGAAAACGAATTGATCGACTCTACGACTCCCGAGGATATCGATCGGATGATAGAGCAAGAGATCATTTATGGCGGAATGATTCCTAAGGTCCGTTCGGCAACGGACGCCTTATCTGAGCATTTACAAGAAGTAAGAATAGTAAGTGGAGAACAAGCGTTGATGGATGGTGATTCGTTGAATGGCACATCCATTAGAGCGAAAAGAAAGGAGCCGGTGGAGTGAGTTTATTTCCTACGTATAACCGCTTTCCTTTAACCATTGTATCTGGAAAGGGAACGACGGTGACTGATGATCAGGGGAAGGATTATTTAGACTTTGTTTCTGGGATTGCTGTTTGTAACCTCGGTCATCGCCCCCCTGAGGTTCAGGAAGCGCTGCAAGAACAGTTGAATCAGGTATGGCATGTGTCAAACCTGTACCACATTCCCGTTCAGGAAGAGGCGGCGGATCTGTTGTGTGAGGCGTCTGGACTACAGTATGCCTTCTTCTGTAATAGTGGGGCAGAAGCGAATGAGGCGGCTATTAAGCTGGCCCGTAAACATACAGGAAGAGAAAAGATCCTTACATTTAAACAATCGTTCCATGGGCGCACTTTTGCTACGATGAGTGCGACAGGGCAGGAGAAAATTCATGATGGGTTCGGTTCTCTGCTTCCGACTTTCGAATACTTCCCTTATAACGATGTACAAAAAATAGAGGAAGTTCATGACGGTCATGTGGCTGCAATCATGGTCGAAGTCATTCAGGGAGAAGGGGGAGTCGTACCGGGAACCGAAGAATTTCTAAAAACTGTTGAAGAAAAATGCCGGGAATTAGGTGCCCTTTTGATTATTGATGAAGTCCAAACGGGGATAGGACGTACAGGCAAAGCCTTCTCTTATCAACATCATGGCCTTGATCCGGACATCGTGACAGCTGCCAAAGGATTAGGGAGCGGATTCCCTGTAGGGGCTATGTTAGGCAAAGCCGAGTTGAAAGATTCCTTCACAGCTGGTTCTCACGGTTCTACATTCGGTGGGAATCCGCTAGCCTCAACAGCGGTAAAGGCTACGTTGAATAAAATCTTCCATTCTGATTTTCTCGAAGGAGTCACGGAAAAAGGGGAAGTATTCAAAGATAAGCTCGAAAATTCGTTGGCACGCTTTAACAGTGTAAAAGAAATACGCGGCAAAGGCTTGATGCTTGGAATCTCTATATCGGGTGAAGCGATTCAAATCGTTCACTCATTAAGGGAACAAGGACTCTTGGCTGTAGTTGCCGGTCCGAATGTATTAAGGCTGCTGCCTCCGCTGACTGTGAAATATGAAGAATTAGACCAAGCGGTGGCAATGATTACCGAAGTGGTCCAGCAGCACGAAGACAGTATGCAAAAAGCATAGAAAAGGTGTAGGCGGTGATGTTCACAATCGTGTTCAGCACCGTCTTTCCCAGAAGATAAATGTATAAAAATACGAGATATATAATAAATATTCATTTTATGGGGTGATGGAATGAAAGGATACTTATGTTTACAAGACGGAACGACATTCGAAGGGAATGCTTCCCAGTGCTTTGACCGGAACGTCCAGGGGGAAATTGTATTCTTTACCGGCATGACCGGATACCAGGAAGTTCTTACCGATCCCTCTTATAAAGGTCAAATTGTAGTATTTACGTACCCACTAATCGGAAATTACGGGGTTAATGATGAGGATGGTGAAAGCCAAGAGATACAAGTAAGTGGTGTGGTCATGTATCAATGTGCGGAGGCTCCTTCCCATTTTCAGTCCAGGAAGTCCCTGGGAACCTACTTGAATGAACAAAACATTCCATACATGACTGAGGTAGATACAAGAGAAGTAACCAAGGCAATCCGAGCAGAAGGAACGCAGCAAGCCGCCTTTTCTCTCGAGGGAAGTTATCAGTTTAATCCATCAAAAAGTAATCAGATCCAACAAGTGAGTGGTGAGAAGGTAGATACCTATGGAGAATCAGGGATGCATATAGCACTCATCGATTTCGGTTGGAAGAAGTCGATTTTGCACGCTCTGCTTGAAAGAGGGTTGCGGGTTTCTGTTCTCCCTTTCTCTAAAGTCAATCAGCTGGATGAGCTTCACCCAGATGCTATTGTTCTATCAAATGGACCAGGAAACCCGAAGGATACCAGGGAGGTTCTGCCACTCTTGAGAAAGGCTTTAGAGAAGTACCCGGCATTCGGCATTTGTATGGGACATCAAGTGATTGCCCTTGCTTATGGAGCGGATACGACGAAGCTGACATTCGGTCATCGTGGTGCGAATCATCCCGTCAAGGATGTGGTATCCGGAAAAGTGTTTTTATCTTCGCAGAATCATAACTATGTAGTTCAAGAAGACAGCCTGACTGGAACGCCTCTCGTCAAACGATTCTTCAACGTGAATGACGGTTCCATTGAAGGGTTGATGCATGATTCTAAACTGATTATGTCCGCACAATTTCATCCGGAGGCCCACCCAGGACCGAAAGATGCGGAATGGCTGTTTGATGATTTTATTAAACTAGTGAAGAACAAAGGGGTGAAGACACATGTCTCGTAAAGTACTAGTCATTGGATCAGGACCGATAATGATCGGGCAGGCCGCAGAATTTGATTACTCGGGGACACAAGGGTGTCTCGCACTGAAGGAAGAAGGTTGTGAGGTCGTCCTCGTCAACAATAATCCTGCAACCATCATGACAGACCATGATGTGGCTGACGTCGTTTATTGTGAACCATTGACGGTCGAAAGTCTAACGAAGATTATTGACCTGGAAAAACCGGATGCCCTCCTTGCTGGACTCGGAGGACAGACAGCCCTCAACCTTGCCGTTGAACTGGAGAGGGAAGGCGTTTTACAGGCATATAACCTGGAGTTGTTAGGGACCAGTGTCTATTCCATTCAAAAAGGGGAAGACAGAGAATTGTTCCGTGGGTTGATGCATGAATTATCCCAACCTGTCCCCGAAAGTGAAGTGATTACGACGGTTGAGCAGGCAAAAGCTTTTGCGGAGGAAGTCGGATTCCCGATTATCAGTCGACCTGCTTATACGCTTGGAGGACGTGGCGGTGGAATCGTTCACAGACCTGAGGAGCTGGAAGAGTTGATTGCAACGGGTTTGAAAGCGAGTCCGATCCATCAAGTCATTGTTGAAAAGAGTATCGCAGGTTTCAAGGAAATTGAATATGAAATCATGCGGGATCACAATGGAACGTGCATTTCTGTTTGTAACATGGAAAACTTCGATCCTGTGGGTGTTCACACGGGAGACTCGATTGTTGTTGCTCCTTCTCAGACATTGTCGGATAACGATTACCAGATGCTTCGGACAGCAGCATTCAAAATTGTTTCTGAACTCGATGTCATCGGAGGATGTAATGTCCAGTTCGCGCTTGATACAGAAAGTCGTCAATACTACGTCATCGAGATTAATCCGCGTGTCAGTCGTTCGTCAGCCTTGGCTTCAAAAGCCACAGGGTATCCGATTGCAAAAATGGCAACAAAGGTAGCCCTCGGCTATGCGCTGGACCAGCTTGAAAATCCACTCACCGGTCATACGTACGCAAGCTTTGAACCAGCCCTTGATTATGTCGTCGTCAAATTCCCGCGCTGGCCGTTCGATAAATTTTCAGAAGCGGACCGCAAGCTTGGGACGAAGATGCGGGCAACAGGGGAGGTCATGGCGATTGACCGCACGTTGGAAGGGGCTTTTCAAAAAGCTGTCCAGTCCCTGGATACAAAAATACCTGACATTCAAAACCCGTGGGAACATCTGGAGAAACCGACAGACTTACGTTACTTCGCTATCCTCCACCTTCTAAGAAATGGAGAAAGTCTGGAGTTCATTCACGAGAATACGAAAATTGACCGCTTCTTTTTACATGTACTGAAAAATCTTGTTGATTTAGAAAAGGGTCTGCAACAGGAAGGTTTGGATGAAGCGCTTTTGAAGCAAGCGAAAATATGTGGGTTTTCAGATGGGGAGATTGCCCACAATGCTGGATTATCTGAAAAAGATGTGCAGAAAAGGAGAGAAGAATTTGGGATTCTCCGTCACTTCAAATTGGTCGATACGTGTGCAGCAGAATTCGAAGCAGCAACAAACTATGTGTATAGTACCTTTGCTGGTGTAAATGAAATTTCCCCACTGCCCGGAAAGAAAAAAGCGTTGATTCTAGGATCCGGACCCATTCGGATCGGCCAGGGGGTTGAATTTGATTATAGTGCGGTCAAGGCGATTCAGAGCCTGCAGAAACAAGGATGGACGACTATCATGGTAAACAACAACCCAGAAACCGTCAGTACTGATTATGAAACAGCAGATCGCCTTTACTTTGAACCGATTCAAAAAGAAATTATAACTTCCATCGTTGAACATGAAGGCATCGACCTTGTATTCACTTCATTCGGCGGCCAGACCGCCATCAACTTAGCAGGCGAATTAGAGGCGGACGGGATCCCGCTTGCCGGAGTTGGTACAGACGTTTTGGATGCCCTTGAGGATAGAGACAAATTTTATCTGGCTTTAAACGAATTGAATATCCCTTATGTTTCGGGGGCGACTTGTCATACCAAAGATGAAGCCCTGCAAGCAGCGGAAGATTACTCTTTTCCGATTCTTTGCCGCCCGTCTTATGTTATCGGTGGGCAGGGGATGGTCATCGTCAAAGATATGGCCGAATTGGAGCAGTCGCTTCAGGAAACGGATGATCGTCACTTTCCGATTGTTCTCGATACGTTTATGCAGGGGATAGAAGTAGAAGTGGACCTTGTTGCCGACGGACAACACATTTACCTTCCTGAGGTGATTGAACATATAGAACCAGGTGGTGTTCATTCCGGAGACAGCATGGCCCTTTTCCCATCGAAGCTTGGGGATGAAGTGAAGGAGACCATCGAGTCCTACTCTCGTAAAATCGTACGCCATTTTAATTACAAAGGGATTATGAACATCCAGTTTCTACTAAGCGGAGAAAAAGTATATGTGCTGGAAGTGAACCCGAGAGCGAGTCGTACGGTACCGATTGTGAGTAAGGTGGCGAACATTCCTCTTGTTGATTTAGCGGTTCGTGTTCTGGCATCCGGTGAAATCGATTTGTTGTCTATTCCGAAACCTGTATTTCAAAAAACAGCCGTGAAGTACCCTGTCTTCTCCTCTTATGCTTTAACGGAGCTTGACCATAAGCTTGGTCCGAATATGAAATCAACAGGGGAGGGCATGTGTCTAGGGGAGTCCACAAATGAAGCCTTGCGAAAAGTATTCTCCCATTTACCGAATGTGCATGATGTAAAAGATTCCTGCTTCGTCGAAGGGGATGCAGTTTATTCTTCTACGAATTTTGAGGAGTGGCTTCAGCTTGATGAAGCTTCCATATACGTAAATGATGGATCCGGTTCACAGGCAAGTGAACGCCGAATCAAGGCTGTGAAGAATGGAATGACCGTTTTTAGTGAGAAAGCCACGTTCGACGCCTATATTCAATCGTTGACTTGCAGAGATTATCACCCTGCCCCACTTCCGGGGAATACACGTGAAGGAGTGCGATCGTAATGAATTTGATTGAACAAATGTATTCGACAGATGGTTCCATGCATGGGAAGGACGTATTGACTTGGCTTGACTATAACCAATCAGAAGTCTCCCAATTGTTAGCTCAGGCTCAACATTTGAAAGAGAACCCTTATTCGCAATCTTTAAAAGGGAAAAACCTGGCGATGATCTTTGAAAAGTCATCCACACGAACCCGCGTTTCTTTTGAAGTTGGTATGGTGCAAATGGGAGGGCATGCCCTTTATTTAAACACAAAAGACATTCAGGTGGGCCGTGGCGAAACAATTGCCGATACGGCTCGCGTGCTCTCGGGGTACGTAGACGCAATCATGTTCAGAACGTCCTCACATGAACGATTGAAGGAACTTGCTGAAAACGCCTCTGTTCCTGTCATCAATGGTCTATGCGACATCTATCATCCATGTCAGGCACTTGCCGATATTTTTACCATATTAGAATTGAAAGGGCGTTTGAGCGGAGTAAAGGTCGTTTATATCGGTGACGGAAACAACGTAGCTCATTCGCTGATGATTTTATCAGCTATGATGGGCATGGAAATGGTCGTTTCAGCACCGGATGGATATCAGCCGGATCCTCGGATTACAGAAAAATCAAAAGAGATTGCCAAACGCTATGGCGGATCGGTCGAACTGGTAGTAGATCCAGAAAAAGCTGTGCAGCATGCGGACGTCATTTATACAGATGTTTGGACAAGTATGGGGCAGGAAGAAGAGAGTGAGAAACGCCTGTTGGATTTTAAGGGTTATCAGGTGAATGAGGCGTTAGTAAGCGCGGCCAAATCCGATGTCTCTTTCTTGCATTGCCTTCCTGCCCATCGTGGGGAAGAAGTGACGGCAAGCGTCATTGACGGGAGTCATTCCGCGGTCTTTCAGCAAGCTGAAAATCGAATGCATGTCCAAAAAGCCATTTTACAAGCGGTCGTCGGGTGGAAGTGAATTTATGAGCATAATTCAACCCGAACAAACAATAGGATATAGGAATAGGACCTCATAAATAAAATCATTTAAAAAGATGGTCGAAAGGCTACGAATTTCATCGAACACACAACTTTTACAAGGAAATCTAGGATCGATGTGGAAGTAGTTAGAGAGAATATTCAAAACCAAAAGGAGTGGCCATGCAATGAGTAAGCAATTGACAACCGCTGTGGAACCCCAGGTTGTTCGTAGGTCCAATATCAAGGTCGTTGGTGTCTCTTGTCAAACCATGATGGATGAACGAGAAATTAAGATTCCAAGGTTGATGGAGCAGTTCCATACGACAAATTTGCCGAAAGTAAGAAATAGAGTCAACGCGCCACGTTCCATTGGAATGTTCGTTGATCCGCCTAATTGGAATGAAATGACCGATGCTTTTTATTGGATTGCTGCTGTAGAGGTCGATAGCTTCGAGAAAGTTCCGCCAAACATGATCACAAAGACCATCCCTGCTCATACGTATGCCATGCTTGAATATGATCCTTCTGTTCATGACTTTAATCCTTACGCTTATCTGCATACGTGGATAAAGGACGAAGGGTATCAACAAGTAGAAGGGTTCGGCTTCGAAGAATACCGTCCTTACACAGGTGCTGAAACGAGTTACCGCTTATTCCTCCCAATAAAATAATGAAGAAAAAGCAAGGATACACTGTAGCGTGTCTCCTTGCTTTTTTGGTGCTTACAACACAGAGAAAACACTCCCTGATCAAAGCAGGGAGTGTTTCCTTACGTTTATGCGACATTTGGATCGCTGTTTTTTTCATTTGATTTTGATTTGCGACCGAATAAGAATGGGATGGCAAGGAGAAGAAGGATCACCGCAAAAATGACAATGTTGGAATCAATGAGGTTAATGAGATTGCCTAAAACGACTCCGACTACACTAAAGTCAGCATCTCCAAACGTTGTTCCCTGGAAGCCTAATGAGCCTAATACCGGCAGTAATAGAGCAGGCAAAAAGCTGATCATGACCCCATTAGCCATAGAGCCGATAACCGCACCTCTTCGACCACCCGTAGCATTACCGAAGACTCCGGCAGCTGCACCAGTGAAGAAGTGAGGAACCAACCCAGGAACGATCACTTTCAATCCTAGCAGAGGTAAGAATAACATGCTTACAAGGCCGGCAATAAAGCTGGATAGGAATCCGATGATAACGGCGTTCCCTGCGAAAGGAAAGATGGCTGGACAATCAAGTGCAGGTTTGGCGTTAGGGACAACTTTATCTGCAATACCTTTGAAGGCAGGAACGATTTCGCCAAGCAGCATGCGTACACCGGCAAGAATAATATATACTCCTGCTGCGAATGTAAGCCCTTGCATGAATGCGAAGACCAGGAAGTTCTGTCCGGCGCTCAATTCCCCTTCAACGAACGCGGGTCCGGCCGCACCTGCAACGACGAAGAACAGAATGATCATCGTTAATGATACAGAAACGGATGTGTCTCTTAGGAAACCGAGGGATTTCGGTACTTTAATTTCTTCTGTTGATTTAGACCCCTTACCAACACGCTTTCCTACAAAAGAAGCGACAAGGTAACCGATCGAGCCGAAGTGGCCGATAGCGAAATCATCGGAACCTGTAACTTTCCGTGTGAAAGGCTGAAGCATGGCAGGGAATAGCACCATCAATCCTCCAAGGATGATCGATCCCAGGATAATCAAAGAAATGCCTGAGAATCCACCGGTTGATAAGATAACTGAGATCAGGCAGGCCATGAACATCGTATGGTGTCCGGTTAGAAAGATATATTTAAAAGGGCTGATTCTTGCAAGAATAATATTGACGACCATTCCGAATAACATGATCATTGCCGTTTCTGTACCGAAAGTTTCCTGGGCAAGGGCAACGATCGCTTCATTGTTCGGGATTACGCCGTCTACGGCGAAGGCTTTATTGAACATACTGCTGAACTGTCCCAGGGACTGTACGAGAACGTTCGCACCAGCCCCAAGGATGACAAAGCCCATTACCGTTTTAAGCGTTCCAGAAACAACATCCCCTGTATTTTTGCGCTGAACTAGGAGTCCGATCAGGGCAAATAAACCGACAAGGATCGCAGGTGTACCTAAGATGTCTTTCATTATTAAATCAATCATGGGAGACGCTCCTTTGTAGTGGATTAGGGTTTATTGGACTTTATAGATTCTGGCCTTCCAAAGCTTCACGAAGCTCAGTTTTATCCATAAGGTTCTTTAATTTCACAACATTTTTTTGTCCGTCTTCCAGACTTTCTACGATGTCTTCAGATCCTAAATAGACATCTGCTTGTTCCGTCTTGGCTGTTGTTAAATCGGTGTGAGAAACTTCCGCTTCTTTCCCCATTTCGTTCAATGCTGCTTTAATATTCATCTCCACAATCATACTGCTTCCTAAACCGTTTCCACATACAACTAATACTTTTTTCATGACAAATTCCTCCTCAATAATATTAAACTTCTACCGTTTGGTTGATTAAATCAATGACTTGATCTGAGTGATCGGTGGATATTAAGCGCTCTACCTGGCTTTCATCTGATAATAGTTCTGTAAGCTGCGCCAATGCCTTTAAGTGGGTTTGATTATCGATGGCGGCCAGTACGATGACAAGCTGTGCTCTGTGCTTCTCTTTTTCAGAAAAATACACGGGTTTTTTAAGTCTTAATAAACTCATCCCCAGTTGTTCAACGCCCGCTTCTGGACGTGCGTGAGGGATAGCGATTCCTGGAGCAATGACAATATAAGGACCAAGTTCATTTACGTTATCAATCATCGCCTGTACATACTCCGGACGGATATACTGTTGATCAAGCAGCGGTTTGGAAGCCACCTCGATCGCTTCTTCCCAATCGGATATATGGTCTCTGAGCTGTATCGTTTGTGCGGTCAATAATTCATTAAGCATGGGCTTTTTCAGCTCCTTTGTCTGTGGGGTGTTTCGTTCTAATAGGTGGGACAATTCCCTTTTCAGTTCGTCCTTGCGATGAACCGTCGCATGACGTTCAATGATATGCATCAAGTCGTCCGCAGGATCGTTATCTGTAGAATTCGGTCCAAAAAGTTCATTCATTCGCTGGATGACTCGTTCCTTTTCCACATTGGTTAAGATAGCAGGAACATGAACAACAGGGATGTCTTTCGTCTTGATGAATTTTGTTGAAAAAATGACATCCGCCTGATGAGTGTTTCGCTGGTACTCTCTCATAGATAAGGTGTCCGTGATCGTTAATCCGGCGATTAAATTTTCAAGTTGTGTGCGTAACATATTGGATGTGCCTATGCCATTTTCGCAAACGATGATGGCTGTGTGTTTTGTCTCCACCTGTTTCTTTTCTTTAGTGATCCACCCTCCAAAGTGAAGAGTAATATAGGCAGCTTCCTCATCTGGAATTCCCTTCCCGACGTATAGCTCTAAGTGCTTCATCACTCGTTTTGTCAGATGGAAGATATCCGGGTAGGTTTCCTGGATGGTACCAGCTAAATCATTGGCGATTTTCACGCCGTATTTTAATCGGTAATACGTAGGTTTGATGTGAGAAATTAAGTTTTCTGCAAGTCCTTCCTTATCATCAAACACGACGCAGGAATACAGTTGAAAATCATGGATCATTTGATGGACGACTTCTTGCAACCCGGATAATTCCCGTTCGGAATATCGGCTGAAATCATCATGCTGAACTTTAGAACCTAAGAGATTCATAGTAATGAAGCAAACTTCATCCTCAGGAAAATCGATTTCCCACCATTCTTCGAGAGCTTGTGTAATGAGTAAGGCCCCCTGGTGAGCTTTGGTCTGATTGAGCACATGTTTTTCTTCTTTTTGGACGGTGATAAACTTCTCATCATCGATACGTTTTTTAACCATTAATAATTGGAAGGATAGTATTTCCAACATTTCATCAGTCAGGGTCAATCCTAATTCCTTTTCAGCTTCAAAAAGGATTTTCTTCACTTTTCGTCTCTGTGCTGTCTCCTGAGACCATGTGTCTGATTCGGGCTGGATCATCTGATGAACCTTATTTCTGACGTTTTGCCAGTCAGGTTGCGAAAAAATGGTAGCGAGAATATTGGAAAGCATCGTTCTCTTTATATCCTCAGGACCGCTTAACCGGTATCCGATGTTCCTTTTGTAATAGAGCTCGAGGCCTGCTTCTTTGAACTCCTTCTTGATGGTTTTGATCATTTTTGCGATGGTTCCCCGGCTCATGAACGTCATATCCATGAAATGCTGCATCGATGCTTCGTGTTCTTCCAGTAAGATTTTAGCTTTAATGAGAATTTCTCGCTCCTGCCTGGACAGTTGGTATTGCCAGTCATCGAAGCTCTTGTCCTGAATGTCCATCAAATGTGCTTTCGATGAAGGAGGTAAAAATAATCCCTTTCCATGCTTGCTCTGAATCGGAGCCAGTTTATTATCAAGAAGCCAACTGTTGATTTGATCAATATCATAGTAAATGGTCCGTTGAGATACTTTCATCCTGTCGACGAGATCCTTAGTGGGAACGGGATTGGTTGAATGTTGAATCATTGATAACAAATGTGCACGTCTATTATCCAATACCATGGGGGTCCCCCTTGTGTGATCTTGTTGAGTTATTTTTGCAAAAATATAAACTTTAGTATTTGATGATCATCTTGTGAGTTTAGTATAAACGCTTTTCGAAGGTTATGTAAGGGGTTTCAGTGTGTGGTTTTTGTAGATGTTGAGTTTGCAAAATTGCACAGTTAGGGGTGATGTTGGAATAAAATTCAAAAAAAGAAAAAAGGTCCTTCTATTTAGAAGGACCTTTTTAAAAGAATAGGTCTATAAAAAGAACGACAAACCGAAGTAGAGGACAGCTGCAAAAGACGCTGCGATTAAAGCGGGCTTCAGCTTGAACCTGGCATACTTAACAGGGTTCAAATTCAGGATGCCGGCTGTCGTATTCGTATCATCACTTAAAGGAGAGGCGAATGCGCCGAATGTGCCGCTGGCAAAGACGGCTCCGATGACAATCGGCAGTGAACTTCCAGCTACAGTGGCAATGGAGATCCCGACAGGCATGAGAATTCCCCATGTCCCCCAGGATGATCCAATAAAATAAGACAGACCACAGCCTACGATGAAAAGAATGACAGCTACGAATCCAGCAGGAATCCAATCGAATGACTGGGATATGGTATCCGCGAACTTCAATGCTTCCGATCCGCTGCTCAGTCCCCAAACCATGGCAAGCAGAACGATGACACTCATCATTTCGTTTCCGCCATCAATCAGGGTATTCATCATTTTCCTAAGCTTCTCGTTGCGGAATTTCAAGTAAACGACAAATCCAATTAAGGTAAGAACAACTGCCAATACCATGGCGTCAAGAACATGGGCATTAATCAAGGCACCAAATCCTGTTTTTCCATCTTGTATTCCGACCATATACATAAGGAAGAACGTGAGGACGATGACACTGATTAAAGGAATAATCAAATGCCACGGCTGGGCAGGGAGATTCTTTGTGACGGCTGGATGACAATCTTCCCACTGGTCATCATCATCCCTTTTTTCTTGATCCATGTTTTCTGCATCGGTAGCGGGTTTTTTGTTCTTATGGAAAAAGCTCATATAAAAACCGACGGCTAGCATGGAAAAAGCGAAAAAGTTGAACGGAATGCTGCTGATATATAAAGAATAAGCATCTCCCTCAGTGTTTGCCTGCTTCAAGGATAGTTCTATGACCGAAGTCATATATCCAACAAATGCCGTGGCAATCGGAATCAGGACAACGAGAGGAGAGGCTGTTGTTTCGATGACGAATCCGAGCTCCTGTTTCGTCATCGGGATATTCCTTCTCAATGCTTTCATTACAGGACCAATGGTAACGATTCGGAAGCTGGGTGCACTGAAGGTACCTAAAGAAGATAACCACGTAAGGATGAACGCGCCTTTTTTATGGTCGATTCGCTCTGTCGCTTCTTTCACGAACCCTTTGATCCCTCCTGACATTTTTACAAGTCCAATCAAAGCAGAAAACACATATAGAAAAAGGATGATTTTCAAATTGGCTTCATCCCTTAATCCTTCAATGATGAAGCCCAAGGCAGTCATCATCCCGCCCAGCCAGTTCGGGTCGATCAGGTAACCGGCCACCACAACAGCGAATAGTAAACTTGGAATGACTTGTTTCGTCCATATAGCTGTAATGATGACAACGATAAAAGGAACCACGGAAATCCAGCCCATACATATCCCTCGCTTCTTTTGTGCTTCTTTTAGCTTGTGTGTGTTTGGCAAGGATATTCTTGTCATGCAAAAAAGGAGTCAGGGCGTGGAAAGCGAATATAGGGTGTAGAGCTTTTAACTGAGGAGGATGCTTATGGCTTTTATGAATCAGTCCATCATCATCAAAAAACCTGTGGAGGAAGTTTTCGAGAAAGCGACGGATTTCAAAAACAGCCCTGAAATTATGGATACAGTCATTGATGTTCAACTATTAAGTGAGGGCCCAGTCAGAGAAGGGTACAAGTTCCAGGAAACCCGTGAAATCAGAGGGAGGAAAGCACGATCGGTTATTGAGATCACCGATTTTGAGCCCAATCGAAAATACTCTGCCCGCAGTCACCATCATGGATTGGATTTACGGTATCATTATGAATTTGTCCAGACGTCAGAGGGAACGAAGGTGGACTTTCGGGGAGAGCTCTTCACAGAAGGCTTAAGGAATAAATTGATGCAGCCGCTCATTAAACAGATCATCAAAAAAGAAGACCAGGACCACCTTCAACATTTGAAGAAGTTTATCGAATCTTCTTCTTAATGGTGGTATAATAAAAGTAAGCTATGGATCATGTATGAAAGGCCTCTCCATTATCCAATATGGAAAGAGGTCTATTTTTTATTTCCAAAAAGTCCCCTTTCAACTAACTGGCAGGATTTTGTAGGTCTTGATTTCGAGATGTTTGTTGAGTGGATAGGGCTGCGGGGAATGACTCGCTTTCCGCGGGAGCGCGGTGAGCCTCCTCAGGCTAACGCCTTGCAGGGTCTCACCAAGCACTTTTTTCCCGCAGGAGTCTCGCCATTCCCCTCCGCCCCCTTTGCTATGGAAGATTCTCGAAATCACTTCTGTAACAATCAGCTTGAGTGACTGAGGAAAGTGGATCATATAACCTCTCCACAGTAGGTATTCAGAATTTATAAGCCTGATATAGAACGCTTTATGTCTGCCTTAGGAGGAGAAATGGGAGACACTTCATCTAGGTATAGGGGGGCGTTTCTCCTTACTATGAAAGGGGTGGTTGGGAAGCTGCGAGACTCCCGCGGGAATGGATTGGCTGGCGAGACCCCACAGGACGAAGTCCGAGGAGGCTTGCCGTCATCCCCGCAGGAAAGCGAGTTGCTTCCCAACCACCCCTGACGCTCAACCAGGCAACGCCCCCCTGGAACATCTCGAAACTGAGTCTTCCACAATCGGGAGCTTTAGTGGAAGGAGAGGGCGGGTAATAGGAAGGTATATATGGAATGATAAAGATATATAGAAAGGAACGATTATAGATGACAGATATTAATCCATCGTGGTTTGAGGAATTATCCCCATCTACGAAAGAGGCATGGCAGGTTTCAGGATTTGAAAGTATGACGGAAGTACAGGAACAAGCCATTCCTTTCATTTTACAAGGCACAGATGTAGTAGCTGAGGCTCCTACAGGCAGTGGGAAAACGTTGGCATACCTGCTACCTCTGATTGAAAAAGTAGACCCGGAAAAAAAGCATACACAAGTGTTGGTTATGGCTTCTTCCCATGAACTAGTGATGCAGATTCACCAGGAAGTTCAGACTTGGACAAAAGGAAGCGGAATCACCAGCATGACAATGATTGGTGGGGCGAATATCAAGCGCCAGATGGACAAGTTGAAGAAAAAGCCACATATTGTTGTTGGTACACCAGGTCGTGTGTATGAGTTGATCCAGAAGAAAAAATTGAAGGCGCATGAAATCAAGGCGGTCGTAATGGACGAAGCTGATCAACTCCTTGTTCCAGAGCACATTCATACCGTGGAAGATGTGTTGAAGAGCACGATGCGTGATACGCAGACGTTGTTGTTTTCAGCTACATTGCCTGAAGAGGTCATTGAAATAGCTCAAACATTCATGGATGAGGAAGCAGAAGTGATTCGGGTGACAGAAGAACTGAAAAAACCGGATGTGACTCATACGTATGTTGTTTGTGAGGATAGAGATAAAATCGAGATGTTAAGAAAACTGGCGCGGATGGAAGCGTTCAAAGGTCTTGCGTTCATGCAGGATATTGCTAAGCTGAACGTCATGGCTGAAAAACTCGCATACAAACACCTGGATATCGGATTGCTACACAGTGATGCAAAAAAAGAACAGCGGGCGAAGGCGATTAAGGAATTCCGGAAAGGGGAATACCCATTACTACTGGCAACAGATGTTGCGGCCAGAGGACTGGACATTATGGAAATCAACCATATCATCAACCTTGACGTTCCGAACGACGTCACCTCCTACATTCACCGTGCTGGTCGGACAGGACGAATTGGATCTCAAGAAGGAACCGTTGTTTCACTCGTGAACCCTGTAGAAGAAAAGCGTTTGAAAAAGTTTGCGCGGGATCTGGAGTTGACTCTTCATGAAGTAGAGATTTATAAAGGAGAGTTGAAAGAAGCCCGGCGTTAAATTTTGCCGTTTGCCTTTGGAGCGATGCCATGGAATACTGGAGGAGAGTACTTCTAGCCTGAAATGAGGAGAGAATCCACATGATTAAAAAGTTTTTTCTCTTTCTTGTGGCCTTGTTTGTCATTATTGTCATTGCGACACCAGTTTCAGCCGAGGACTTTTGGAAAGAAGGCCCGAGGGCTTCCTATGAAAAGGTATCGCGACATGTCCAGGGCTTAGTAGAGAATACAGATATAAAAAATGAGTTTCAGAATTTTGCCGTAGATGTCCAGTCATTCTTTAAGTTTCTAGAAGAGGTGGAATGGAAATATCCTGATGCACCTCCAGAAGAGCAAGCGTCTTCAGACAGCCCAAGTGAACGTGTATCTGAAAGTTCCCTCACAGGATACACATTAAAAGAGTTTGAGCAGGAAGTTATTGCTCTTGTCAACGAAGAGCGAGAACAGCGTGGGCTGCATCCATTACAAACGCATAATCGTTTAAGTGCCTTAGCCAATGTTAAATCGCAGGATATGGCGGACAAAAGCTACTTCAGCCATACCTCGCCGACCTACGGTTCTCCATTTGAGATGATGGACGAATTCGACTTCCGTTACCAGACAGCAGGTGAGAACATTGCTGCCGGTCAACGGACTCCTGGGGAAGTCGTAGAGGGGTGGATGAACAGCGATGGACACAGAGCCAACATCCTTCATAAAGACTTCACTCATATTGGTGTAGGATACTTGGAAGGCTCAGGACCTTATAAAAGATATTGGACACAACTATTCATGACCCCGCGTTAATCAAAAATCCGGATTCCCAATCAAACTAGAGGAATCCGGATTTTTTATGTTCTATACGGAAAGGTTATGAAAAGATTTCTCCATAGAAGAGAACTTAGATTATTCTTTTGAGACAGGCTTGAAGTATCCTTGGACGTTTATCGGGTCGGTTTCTTTCTCGGCATCGGCCCAATCTAATATTAAAGAAAACAGCTGGGTAATCATAACCATGACCCCTGTGTATAAGAAGGCTCCAGCATCAGCTGCCTCACTGAAGTAAAAAGAAGCCTCGTGATAGACCACAAACAATAAAGAGGCCAGCAATAGGTAAAGGAAACGTCTCATGAAGCTTAGGGTTTGGATAAACGGGCATTTTAGCAATAAAGGAGCCCAATAAATGAAAGATCCAAAACCAATAAGTAAAAGATGAACAAACAAACCAAGAGGAAGGTGAAAAAACAGGTCAAAGCTTGCGATTGCCCCCGTTACAAAGATGAAGGAACTTAAAACGGGTCGACGGCTTAATTTTATAACCCAGCGGAGGCTGGAACGGAACCAAAGATGTTTGTGATTGGCGTATAGAATTATGGCAGGGGCCAGTCCAAAGCAGACCATACTCCTGACATATTGAATCGGGGTGGGCGATAAAAGGTGATGGATCGTTAGAGCGATGAGCATGCATAGGGAATAGAGAAGGAATGTCAGATCAAGTTTGTTAAAGACTTTCATTTGTGACTCATCTCCTGAAAGCTTTCGGTTTATTTACCCTCCCCATTTTCAAATAAACCTATGTAGAAAAACATACTCAAAGAATAAAAAAGCGTAAGGGGCGGTAGTTTATGCTGTCATAAACGAAGAGTATACTCGATGATTTAGAAAAATGTAAAAAGTCTGTTTATAAATGGAAGAAGGGAATGAACTAATGTTATAATTTTAAGGTTAAAACATTATTTTCTAGTTCTTTTCACCTTATTATTAACAGGAAAGAAGTGCTTACATATGAATGCCATTTACTCCTTGACGAACCAACCCATGATCTTTAAGAACTTATTTCAAGATTTAAGCGACGCCGTAGCCATTATACAAAATGTTGAAGGGAAAATGACCTTCACCTACACCAATGGAACGATGCAACGGGTGTATGGGGATCTTCAAGGCCGTCCTTTGAATGACCTTTATTGCGAGGCAAAACGAAACCATATAGAGGAGACAATGGAAAGGGCGGAGAGTTCTCGCGAAACTTTGATTGAAAGCTATGATGGTTTTCCGAATCCTTTTCATATCACCTATTCCATACAATCCGTAGAAAGCGGGAAGACTTTTCTTCTATACATAAAAATGGGCTCTACCCAAGCCATGAAGTTGATTGAGGAGAAAGAACGCCAACGGGTAGAAAGTGAGAGTCGTTATGAGTCAGTAGTCGAAACTTCGCCGGACTCTATTTTTCTGCATGATCAAGAAGATCGTATCATTTATGTGAACCAGGCGGGAATCGACTTGCTGGGAGCAGAAACAGCGATAGAATTGCTTGGTCAGGATATAACAAAATTTCTCTACAATGAACCTTATGAAAAGGCGCGGGAACGTCTGGACATATTACTATCAGGAGGTCATGTAAAAGGTCCGATTGAGCGCCAGATTCAAAGAGTCGATGGAGCCATTATTGATGTCGAACTGAATGGAGGTCTTGTGGAATATCATCAAATGAAAGCTGTCCAGACGATTTGCCGCAACATATCGGAACGAAGAAAACACCAGCATCAATTAGAAGAGATGGCGTATCAAGACCAATTGACAAAGATACCAAACAGGCGCTACTTTTTTGAAAAGTTGGAGGATGAGCTGAAACGAGCAGACAACAAGAACTCGATCTTTGCCTTGTTATTCTTTGATTTAGATAACTTCAAACAAATCAATGATCGTTATGGACATCACATCGGTGACGAATTGCTTGTCATTTTTACTAAACGTCTCCATCAGGGGTTAAGAAAAACAGACACACTCTCTCGTTTGGGTGGCGATGAATTTGTCATTCTATTATCAGATTTAGTTGACCCTGATCATCCTCGTAAAGTTGCAGATCGCATGCTGGATCGCGTACTTCGGCCGATCCATCTGCAGGGACATGAAATCGGGATCAGTGTTTCCATTGGAGTATCCATCTATCCAGAACATGGGATGAACGTGGGAGATCTCCTCACAAAAGCCGATCGAGCGCTTTACAAGGCGAAAGAAAATGGAAGAAGCTGTGTGTCCGTTTATACTTATGATTCATGAAAGGAGCGTCAGTTTTGGAGATTCAAGAACTTCACCAGTTTGATGCCATCGCATTAAAAGAAAAAATAGAAAACAACGAATTGAAGATCTCAGAAATCATCAATCACTATAAAGCAGTCATCGAACGTAAAAACCCTGAATTGAATGCTGTGGTCCACTACATCAACGAACCGGTACGTGAAGACGGCTATTTTAAAGGGCTTCCTTTTCTTATTAAAGATTTGAATGCTGTCCAAGGCCATCCGTTGTCATACGGTTCTAAAGTGATGAAAGGTTTTGAGGCGACGTGGGATGATGAGATTGTGAAACGCTTCAGAAGAGGTGGACTTACCTTTATTGGGAAAAGCAATACACCCGAGTTCGGCTTTACGCCTGCAACCGAATCCGTCCATCTGGGTTTCACGAAAAACCCGTGGAACAAGAAATATTCACCTGGCGGATCAAGCGGAGGAGCCGCCGCAGCTGTCGCATCTGGTATGGTTCCTTTTGCACACGCCAGCGACGGAGGAGGGTCAATTCGTATCCCTGCTTCCAATTGTGGTTTGTTCGGATTAAAACCAACGAGGGGAAGGACACCTTTTTCCATGCATCTCAACAGCCTTGCCGTCAGTCATGGCGTAACAAAATCAGTAAGGGACAGCGCTGCACTCCTTGATCTACTGGAAGGCCCGCAAAAAGGGGACCTCTTTGCAACTCCTGCCAAAGGGGAGTCTTACGCTGGAATTTCTCATGAGGACCTTGGGTCATTAAAAATTGCTTATATGGCAGATTTCGGAGAACTGATGTCTATACAGCCTGATGTCCAGCAAGCCATCCGTGAAACGGCAGAACTCTGTGAATCACTCGGGCATGAAGTGGAAATTGCCTATCCAGACTTTGATCTTCATCGCTTCATGGATGCGTTTGTTACAGTATGGGTTGTTGGCGGAGCTCTAGCGGTCAAGGGTGCCGCAAGAATGAATGGGGTAAGCCCGAGCGTACAGAATTTAGAGAAAATGCTTTCGACATTGATTGAAAAAGCAGAGGGTTATACCGCGATGGAATACGAGCAGGCACGGATGTTTTTAGCGGCAGAAAGCGTGAAATTCCACGCGTTCTTTGATCAGTATGATGTTCTCTTGCATCCAGTCAACTCAAAGTCAGCCTTACCCTTAGGTTGTTACAATGGAGAAGAAAATACGATCGATGAAATATTGTCGGTGTCTGCCCAATACGCTCACCTTTCCCCTGTAGCGAACGTGACTGGACAGCCGGCGATGAGTGTTCCTCTTTACTGGAATGACGAAAATGTCCCGATCGGCTCCCATTTCACAGGGCGGTTCGGCGATGAGCGAACACTGTTAAAGTTAGCCTCACAGCTTGAAGAAGCACGCCCCTGGTGGCACAAGTATAACGAGATTATCTAAAAGAACCCGAAGTCCCTGCCAGGGACTTCGGGTTCTTTATCTATATCCCTTCTTCAAAAAATGGCAAGGTCGTGGAACACTCGATTTCGAGGCTTTTGTGTTGTGGGTAGGGGCTGCAGGGAATAGCTCGCTTTCCGCGGGAGCGCGGTGAGCCTCCTCGGACTGCGTCCTGTGGGGTCTCACCCAGCACTTTTTTCCCGCAGGAGTCTCGCCATTCCCCTCCGCCCCTTTGCCCTGGGAGACTCTCGATATCACTTTTTTAAAAAAAGTTTTTGTGATTGAGGAAGATGGGAATTCTCAGTAATCATTCAGAAAAGTAAAAGCTTGATACCAGACACTTCATTCATCTAAGGAGGGAAAAGAGAGGGAGTGTCTTCCACTATCTTGGTGTTGCATGCACACTGCGATTTCTATCAAGCTTTCGTATTCACAATGGTGGACATAGAGGTTAATAACCTCCGCTTTCTTTTACTTAAAGCTGCTTATTCTGGAAGTAGTTTCGAGACACTCTTACGATCAAGGGGCGGAGGGAAAAGGTGAGACTCCTATGGGACGTGTGGGACAGGTGAGACCCCGGAAGGCATAGCCTGAGGAGGCTCACCGCCCGCCCCATGGAAAGCGAACCTTTTCCCGGAGCCCCTAAACGCATACCAAAATCTCGAAACGATCCTTCAAAGTAAAGGGGGCGCTTGTTAGAAGTGTTTGTGTAGCCAGTCGACTGCTGCTTTTTCGACGTGGTCCAGGTATCCTTCGAAGCTGTGGGGAGCGCCTTCGATTACTGTCAGTTGAGAGGAAGGAGGAAGCCATTTCATCCCTTTTTGAGTTAGAGGAAGAAGAATTTCTTCTTCCCCCTGATCACCATGGACAATGAGGCAAGGACAATGGATGGAGGACAACAACATTTCCTGGTCTATTTGTTCAAAGTCTACTAACATCTGTTTTGCTATCACAATCTCTTCACGGTAAGGATCTTCAACGGGATGGTTCAAATAACCGGTTTCTTTTAGTTTCTCAAGTTGATCGGGAGTGAATTCCTCTGTCCAATCATAGGTCACGGGACCGGTCCCTGCTCCAGTAAGAATCATGGTTTTAATATACCTGGATTGATAGCTTTCGAGGCAAACGCGTGCCCCTAAACTGTGGCCGTAAAGAGCTATTTCAGTAAATCCTTTGGTAACAGCATAGTGAATGGCAGCTGTGAGGTCGTTCACTTCAGCTTCTAAGCTCAAGGGCCGGTCTTCACTTTCTCCACAACCTCCGAAGTCAAACCTCAGTACATGATAACCGAGGCGTTGAAAGCTGCCAGCAAATCGATCGAATCTTCCCTTCGATGAGCGGTTCGACCGAAATCCATGACACATAATAATCAGTTTTTCATTAGTTCCTTCCTGAAATAATCCCCTTAATTGCAGTCCCTCGTTGTTACGAAATGTTATCCTCTCCATGAGTCGACCCTCCAATGCTTTTTTATTAGCTTACCATGAACGATGGAATAGAATTGTGGTATTTTGAGCGTAAAAATAATTACTTCTTAAAGAAATTTAGTTGCTTTTTAAAGTAATTATGATTACTATATAAAGTAACAAAGGAGGAAAATGATGGAATCCATTCATTTAAACGTCGCGCTTTTGAGGAGGCGTGTCCCGAACTTAACGAAGGCGGCAAGATCTGTTGGCTTAAGACCTGCAACCGTTTCGAATTTGTGTACAGGAAAAATCGCCTTGGGGAGAACGGAAGTACGAACATTAGTCGCTTTGGCTGGTTTAGCGGAATGCAGTGTGGATGAACTGATTATCAGAGGGGAGAAATTCGAGATGATTGAAACGGGAATTAAGACGATTGACTTGTTTGCACCTTTGGCTAAAGGGGGCACCGCTGGTTTAGTTGCTAGACCGGGCATGGGACAACTGGTGGTTTTAGCAGAAATTTTTCACCGTTTAAAGAAAGAAGGAAACTCTATCGTCCTGCTTCAGCCGGAAGGGGATCACCCGGAGATTTCGGATATTACAGCGGATGTTGATTCCATTCACCTCGACATAGACGAAGCGGAAAAAGCTGTTCTTCAAGCATCGAAAAAGCATGAGGTTCTTTTCGTATCGGATCGTTCTCACGTGCAGAATGGCAGCATCTATCAACTACAGGAAAAATGGGCCGGGGAGGCATCTGTAACTACATTTCTCGTGGATTTAAAAGGGGAGGCGGTAGATGAAGAGCTTCCTTATGGACCGTTGGAGACGTTGTGGCAATTTGATATGGATCTATCTGCCCGGCATATGTATCCTGCTATCCACCCGATCTACTCCACATCTTCCGTTTTAGAAGGTGCCAATTTGGATCAGGAGCATTTTTCAACACAACAAAAAGCTCAAAAGCTGCTGCGCCGGTATCGTGAACTGAAATCCATTGTCCGAGCGAGCGGGATGGATCCATTATCGGATGCAGATACCCAGTTGTATAAGCGTGGAGAAAAATTGGAGTTCTACTTGACTCAGCCATTCTTTGTAGCCGAAGCATTTACGGGTGTGAAAGGTGCCCATGTTCCAATGAAAAAGATGCTGACAGATGTACGGAAAATTACGGATGGGGGTTACGATCACAAAGGGCTTGAAGAATTCAATATGGTCGGCAGCCTGGACTAAATGTAGAAGTTGGAATTTGAGGAATGGACCATGTGTAAAGGGTAGAGGAGTAAAAAGAAAAAAATTTTCATGAAAAAACGTTTACATGAAAAAAGTCAGTTTGAGCTGAAAATCGGCGGGGAATCTCCTGAAAACGTTCGAAATTCAAAAATTTTTCAGGAGGAACCCATATGACAAAGGGAAAAAGTATCCACGCTTTAATTATTCTTATGTTCACCCAATTTATTTCGGGTGGTGTAACCAATACAAAAGGAATTGTACTGGATCAAGTGGAAAAGGATCTGGGATTAGATATGAGCCAGTTCGGTCTAGTCGTCTTCATCTTCCAACTTGGATTTACGCTTGCCAGTGTCCTGATCGGTTACTACACCGATAAAAAGGGCTTGCGTACGATGACGATCATCGGATCGATTGTTATGGGACTCGGTTTTCTTGGTACAGGACTTGCTCCTAATATTATGTTTTTCTTAGGTTTTTATATGATCGTTGGCTTTGGTTTAGGTGCGCTTGGTGTTGCTTCCAACGCGATTATTCCCGCAGCCTACCCAAAAAAGCAAAATCAGATGTTCAACTTTGCAATGGGGGTCTACGGTTTAGGAATGGTGGTGTTTCCGCAATTTCTAAACTACATGTTCCAATTTGCATCGTGGCGTTATTTTTATGTGGGAATTGCGGTTAGTTTAGTAGCTGTGATCATCTATATTACGAGCGTAGCTTTTCCATCAGGTAAAGCAGAAAAAATCGATTTGAAAGCATTTATTCCGATGTTGAAAGACGCACAATTCGTATTTCTTATGATCTTTCTCGTCTTCCAAGTGTCTGCAGAAGTATCGTTCATGAATTTCTTCCCGACCTATTTGAAATCGCTGGATATGGGAGGCATGTCAACGGCTAATAAAGAGGATATGGTGGCAACCATTTTATCTGTCTTCTCGATCTTCTTCATGGCTGGTCGCCTCGGTGTCGCCTATCTGACCAACTGGATCAATGAACGGGTCATTCTGATCACGTTCTCTGCCGGTGCATTGTTGATGGTCGGTGCTAGTTTTCTAGTAGCTGAGAATTTCCCTTACTTGTTCGCTGGGGCAGGATTGTTCTTCTCCACATTGTTCCCGACCGCAACAGCGTTTGGTACTCAGCTATCTAAAACGGGTGGTTCTGCGCTTGGGCTGATCTATATTGCGGCAGGAATCGGCGGTGGTATTGCTGGTTATATCATCGGACTGGCTTCTGAAATATTCGGAATGGCCGGTGGTTTCAGTATCGTCATTATTTTCCTAGCACTCATGTTTATAACTACCCTATTCCTGAATAGTAAAAAGTCAAGTCAGACTCAAGCATAGATGCAGGCACTCCGTCACTTTTGGCGGAGTGTTTTCTGTGAGATGACATCAAAAAACAGATGACAGGGTTTCTTTTTCCCTTGTTATAAATTTCCTCCATCTCTTGTAAAATAGGGGATATGAGGGGGATGACGATGAAAAAACTAATTTTGATAGGTCTATTACTTTTAATAGTTACAGGTTGTAACGAAAAAAATGAGGAAGCTGAAGGAAAAGGGAAGAAAGAATTAGAAGGTCATTGGGAGGGGCAAATTGAAGTACCCAATCAACCATTGAACATCATGGTCGATTTCCAGTCTAGAGAAGAGTGGACAGGGACAATCACGATTCCCACTCAGAATGTTACGGATTTTTCATTAACGGAGATCGATATAAATGAAGGAAGGGTCTATTTTCAAATGCCTCTACCTGGGCAGTCTGTTCAGTTTGATGGAGAGATAGAAGGAGATCAATTGAGCGGGACGTTTACTCAGAACGGACAAAGTTTCCCATTTTCATTAAAGAAAGGAGAAAAAGTGGTGGAGGAAGAAGAGGGAGAGTTCTTATCCATTGAAACGTCCACAGGGCAATTATATGGAGAGGTATTGCTGCCTGAGAAAGAAGGCCCTCACCCTGTCGCATTAATTATCCCTGGCTCAGGGCCGACCGATCGGAATGGGAACTCTCGAGGCGCCGCAGGAAACAATGATAGTCTCAAACTTTTGGCTGAATCCTTAGCAGACAAAGGGATTGCTTCCTTAAGATATGATAAAAGAGGCGCAGGGGAAAATAGGGAAGCTGTCACAGATCAAGGTGACATGAGGTTTGAAGTATTTATTGATGATGCTAAACAGTGGCTGGAAACATTAGAAGGTGATGAACGTTTCACAAATATTGCTGTGATTGGTCACAGTCAAGGCTCACTTGTCGGTATGATGGCAGCAGGAGCTGAAACGACAGAAGCATTCGTATCTTTAGCAGGTGCCGGACAACCTATTGATCATGTGTTAGAAAAGCAACTTAGTGATAGTTTACCAGAAGACTTGTTCCGAGAAAGTCAAACGATTCTTGAGAAAATGCGGGAAGGGGAGACGGTACCTGATGTCAGTCAGTCCCTGCAAGGGGTGTTTGCCCCGGATATTCAATCCTTTCTACTTTCATGGATGGCTTACGACCCTTCGGAGCAATTAAGTGAACTTAATGTTCCGACATTAATTGTTAATGGAACGCATGATATTCAGGTGCCGGAATCAGAAGCCCAACTTTTGAAAAAGGCAGAACCTGAGGCGGAACTCATGCTTTTCGAAGGGATGAACCATGTGCTGAAGGAAGCCCCTGAGGATAGGGAGGGAAATTTAGCGACGTACACAAACCCTGACCTGCCCCTTGCAGATGGACTTGTCGATGGCATCATTGATTTCTTGAATCAGCATGGCTTTGACCAATAAGAATGGAATAGGATGATGGCATTCATGTTGAATACTAGGCTGTGAAAAAAGAAAAGAGAGTGACTTCCTGTGTCAGGAAGTCACTCTCTTTTTTAGTATTTAGCGTCTGAGTTTTTGAAGAAGGCGGAGTATTTCGATGTATAACCAGACGAGGGTCACGATTAACCCAAATGCTCCGTACCATTCCATGTACTTGGGTGCACCTCGGTTCACACCTTTCTCGATGAAGTCAAAATCAAGAACGAGGTTCAAGGCAGCAATGGCCACGATAAAGAGGCTGATCCCAATTCCTATAGGGCCACTGGAATGAAGGTAGGGAACAGTCATGCCGAAAAAGTTCAGGACAAAATTCACAAGATAGACGAGGAAAATGCCCAACGTGGCAGAAACCACCATCAAACGGAAATTTCTTGTGACTTTGATGACTCTTGTTGCATAAAGAATCAACAACGCTCCCATCACGGCAAGCGTTAAGCTGACGGCTTGAATGACAATACCGGAATAAGCCCCCTCGACGAAGGCGGAAATACCGCCGATAAAAAAGCCCTCAAGTGCTGCGTATATAGGGGCCGTAACGGGTGCAGCTTTTGGGAAGAAGGCGGTAATCAAAGCGAAAATAAGTCCTCCAATGGCACCGATGATCATCATGAGCGTCACATCGACTCCGAGTGAATACTGGTACCATGTGTAGGCTGCTGTTCCTAGCAAAAATAAGAACAGGAGGGATATTTTTGCCGTCGTCCCACCCAGGGTCATCGCCTTTCCTGATGCTGTCGATCGTTGAAATGTATCTTCTTTCAAGACGGGATTTCCCGATCTCATCGTACCACTCCTTCTTTATGAATCTTCTTCATGCTATACCCTTTCTGGTCATGTGAGACACTTAATGGGCATACCACTTGTAAAGCTTTTTCGGTCGTCCAATTTTCTGGTGGCTGACCACTTGTTTAACTTTGCCTTCCTCTAGTAAGTGCATGAGGTATCGGTAGACGGTTGGGTAGGCAAGGCCGATGTCTTTTGATATGACATCCACAGGATAGGCATCACGATTTTCCTGCAAGTAGTTCGAAATGGAGTGCAAGGTTCCTTTGCTGATTCCTTTGGCGGTAAAAACATCATCATTTTCTTCATGCTTGTTTTTCATATTCGCAATTTGCGCATGCAGCTTTATTCTTGAAATGAGATCAGGTGCTTTCACAGGCTTTAAGGCAAAATCGGTGGCGCCCTCTTCCAGGAAGCGGTCAGCAACTTCTTGTCTCTCATCTACTGTCAGTACAAGAAGGGGAACAACGGTATTATGTTTGCGGATTTCTCTTACCGTTTGGAGGCCATCCATTTCCGGCATATGATAATCGACAAGGATGACGTCATACGTTCCTTTTAAAAACAGATCGACACCTTCGCGTCCGTTTACCGCCGTGTCTGATTCCCACCCGGCATGTTTACAAAACTCTGTCAGCATGTAACGTAAGGATTCATCATTATCCATGATCAGTATTTTCATCTTGTACTCTCTCCTTCGGTAAATGGATCCAAAATGTCGTTCCGACTCCTTGTTCACTTTCAATAGACAGCTCTGCGCCGTGTTCATTGACGACATTTTTAACAAATGTCAGCCCTACACCAGGATGGGATTTAGTGCTGTATCCTGCGTTCCAAATTTTATTGATATTGGATTGGCTGATGCCATGGCCATTGTCTTTCACCCCGATCAAAATGCCTGATTGTTCTACTTTAGTAGCAATGGTTACTTTAGCATCTTTCTTTCCTTCAACAGCATCGCTGGCATTATCAATCAAGTTGACAAGCGCTCGTGTCATTCTGATTTTATTAATATAGATTTCAATATTTTCATCAGCGTCCAAATCGAACGCATAGATCGTTGCTGAGTCTGATAGTTTATTTGCTCGGACATATTCAATGAACGTTTTTAAAGTGCACCAATTTTTCTTCTCATGATACAGGATTTCAGAGACCATATCGCTGGTCGCTTGAATGGATGAAGATATTTTATTGGTGTACCGAAGGATTTCGTCATCCTTCGTTTTCATTTGGATCAGACTGTTCAGACCCTCCATCAGGGATAAGGGAGTTTTCAAGTCATGGACAAGATGTAATGCTTCTCTTCCAGAGCGTGACTCGACCATATCAAGCCGGGCGATATCCAGGTCCTGCCTCATTTTCGCCTTTTGTTCAGCAACGGTTAAGTATACAGCTAGGAAGGTGGCATTAATGATGAATACAGCAAAAAAGACGAGGCTGTAAAAACTCAATGTACTGCCGAAGCCTAACTCTGCAGCTATTCTTTTGACTTCCATAGAAATTTCCCCGCCACCGAATCCGAAGGCGCTTAGGAACAGGACCGTATCCAGCCATTGGAAGCCGAACAACAATTGAGCGAGAATAAAAGCTTTGAAAACAGGGCGTAATTGACCATTTCCTAAAAAATGAAGAACGGCGATCGATAATAAAAGGAAAATAGCCGGACCTCCGAAATGATAATGGATTGAATTGTACCCGTTAATCAAGGCGTAAACCAATGGGATGATGATCACAGGAGCTGCAACCTTCAGCCATGGTCGGTTCAACTTTACTCCAAGCTCATCTCCAAGCAAAAGAGCACCAATGTAATGGGGGAGGGCTCGTACTGTATTTAACATGACTAGTCCGAACGCAGCCATCATCAATGTCGCCCCGGATGGAGCGGCCTGAAGCCTTTCAATGACACCAGCAAGGCCGGACCTCTCCACACTAAGCCATAGAGGCATCGTTATGCCAATCAATATGAGAACGATTTTAATCCATATACTCTTCGACCTTAGCAGTTCTGATTTCAATGAAATTCACCCTAACGACGATATCTTTCTATATATTCTAATATATGAAACTGATTATTTCGATTCTTTTTTCCATTGAAGCGCTACCAAGTGATTTATTTTCCATCCATCTCTTCTATGGAAAACGTAGCAGAGGGTAGTATAATAGACATATATTCGAGGATGAAAGGTGTCCGCAACTATGATTATTATCATCGATAACTATGATTCATTCACATATAATTTAGCGCAATATTTTAAGCAGATGGATCCGGAAGTGATTGTGAAAAGAAACGACGAATGGGAAATCGAAGAGATACGTTCGCTAGAGCCCAGTCTTATTGTCCTTTCTCCGGGGCCGGGGAGGCCGGAAGAATCAGGCATATGCAAGGATGTTCTGCACCATTTTGGTGGGGTTTTTCCGATATTGGGCATATGTCTTGGCCACCAGCTGATGGTTGAACACTTTGGTGGGAATGTCGTCAATGGAAATCAACCCATGCACGGGAAAGTGACGGCGATCACGAATGACGGCCGCACCCTGTTTCACAGACTTCCGGGATCTTTCCGAGTCACCCGTTATCACTCTTTACAGGCAGATTTACATTCGTTGCCAGAAGAGCTTGAAGTGACAGCCCTTTCTGAAGATGGTGTCATTATGGGGGTCCGCCACCGCGATAAAAGGATGGAAGGAATCCAATTCCATCCTGAATCCATAATGACGGAATTCGGGTATGATTTGCTTCGAAACTTTTATGACCAGTCTATTCGCTACAATACAGCGAGAAGAGAGGAGGTAGGCGTATGACAACCTCACCTTTTCTACAGTTTGAATTTGCAAATAACAAGGGGGATTCTGATACTAAAGTGTTCCGACACCCGGTAGAGGTTCTCACTACTGAAGATATAAACAAAGTGAAAGCAGTCTTTGATCGAGTGGAACAAAGACTGGACGAGGGGTATTATGTCGCTGGTTATGTATCTTATGAAGCTGCTCCTGCTTTTGACCCAGCCTTACGCGTTCATTCTCACTCCGAATGGCCACTGGTGTGGTTTGGGGTATTTGATGGATTTGATACAGAGCTAGAACGTACGAGTTCTGACACGTTTCATGTATCCGACTGGGAGTTGCGTGGAGATTATGCTTCCTATCAAAAAGGAATAGAGGAAGTGAAAGCAGGGATTGAACGAGGCGATACGTATCAGGTGAATTTCACGACCCGAATGGAAGCCTTTTTTTCAGGGGACGATTACACTTTTTATAGAAAACTTGTAAGGAATCAGCAGTCCTCCTACAGTGCGTACCTGAATACGGGGGACCGGAGGATTCTTTCTGCTTCTCCGGAATTATTTTTTCGAGTTGATGGAAACACATTGAAAACAAAACCAATGAAAGGTACGGCAGCAAGAGGACGTTTTGACAAAGAGGATGAGTCCAAGCGCCGTTATCTTCAGACATCAGAAAAGGAACGTGCCGAAAATCTTATGATTGTCGACTTGTTAAGAAATGACCTGGGCAGAATCGCAGTACCCGGAAGCGTCCACGTCCCCAACCTTTTTGAAGTGGAAACCTATCCAACGGTTCACCAGATGACTTCAACTGTGGAAGGCCTTTTACCGGAGGATTACACCATGTACGAATTGTTTCAATCTTTGTTTCCGTGCGGGTCTATAACTGGAGCTCCAAAGGTAAGGACTATGGAATACATTCGAAGGTTAGAAGACTCCCCTCGTGAAGTGTATTGTGGTGCCATAGGTTATATGACACCAGAGAAAGACGCCATCTTCAATGTTCCCATTCGTACAGTCATGATTAATCAAAAACAGGAAAAAGCCGTTTTTGGTACAGGTGGGGGCGTGACTTGGGATTCAACTTCAAAAGGGGAGTTTGAAGAATTGAAGACGAAAGCGCGCCTTCTGACTGAAGATCGGCCCCAATTTCAACTTTTGGAGACGATGAAATTGGAGGATGGCACGATCGATTTGCTCGAAGATCACCTCGACCGCGTCATAGCAACAGCTTCGTATTTTAATTATCCAATTAGTAGAAGTGATTTAGAAGAGAAATGCGCTCAATTATCAGACGCCTATCAAGAAGGTCTCTATAAAACCCGCATGCTTGTTGATGAAGAAGGGAAGACGAATATAGAAGTCCATAATTTACAGCCGCACGCATCTCGTGTGACCGGCATCTTATCTGAATATCCTGTAAACGAAGAGGATCCTTTTCTGTTTCATAAAACCACTCATCGGGATGTCTACCTTCGTCATCAATCAAAAAAAGCAGAAGCCACGTTGCTGTGGAATCGGAGAGGGGAATTAACAGAGTTCACGATCGCTAACCTGGTTGTGAGAGTCGAGGGACAGTATTATACTCCTCCTGTGGATAGTGGGTTACTAGCGGGGACGTATAGGAAAGAGTTATTAAGATGTGGAAAACTGAAAGAAAAGGTCCTCTACAAAAAAGATATCCACACGTTCGATGAAGTATGGATGATTAACGCTGTTAGAGGCTGGGTAAGGGTTGAATTAGAGAACGCTCAATAATTTAAAGGAGTGTTTGTTGGATGAAGAAACATATTGTTTTTTATGATGCACAATGTCCCTTTTGTTTTTATGTAAAGAAAACGTTCCGCACGTTTGACTGGTTCCATCAAATTAAGTGGGTAGCGGTGCAGGAGACAGCAGGAACGGGGAAATATCCTTACTTGGAAGGGCGCAATACGCTGGATGAGATTCATATGCTGACAAAAGAAGGAGAGGTGAAGCAAGGGTTCGAAACCATTCGTAAACTGTTGCTTTCCTTGCCGTTATTCGCTGTGATAGGTATTCTTCTTTCCTTCCCAGGAGTCGACCGGGTTGGTTCCCCCTTATACCGCTGGTTTTCTGATCACAGACACCAATGGTTCGGCCGTTACGACCTCCCCCGCTACGCCTAAAAAACTCTCTTCAGCAAGGGATTTATTACAGTATATGGCAGGATTGTGGAAGACTTAGTTTAGAGATGTTTCGGGGTTCGTTGCTGAGTTGAGCGTCAGGGGTGGTTGGGAAGCAACTCGCTTTCCTGCGGGGATGGCGGCAAGCCTCCTCGGACTTCGTCCTGTGGGGTCTCGCCAGCCAATCCATTCCCGCGGGAGTCTCGCAGCTTCCCAACCACCCCATTCGATTATGTGAGAAACGAACCCCTGTACCAAGAAGGAGTAACTTCCACTATCACAAGCTATAGTAAGAAAGCGTTCAATACCAAGCGGTCATGAGCTCTTTCTAAACGATGGAGGCTTTGTGTTACAACTCACAATCCGTATAGAACGCACCTATTAATGGAAGTAGTTTCGAGATCCTCCTATGTTCAAGGGGCGGAGGGGAATGGCGAGACTCCTGCGGGAAAAAAGTGCAGGGTGAGACCCCGCAGGACGCAGTCCGAGGAGGCTCACCGCGCTCCTGCGGAAAGCGAGCTATTCCCCGCAGCCCCCATCCACTCAACAAACGTCTCGAAACTGAGTCTTCCATAAAAGGGAGCTATTCTGAAAGAGGGTTATTTGCGTTTTTTTCTTAACATGCTGAATGAACCAAGGATGATGACGATGATGGCGAAGGTGAGTGATGTCCACTGGCCATTCGCGACGCCTTGGTAAAGACCGTGCGAGAGAAACAATAAACATAAAATGAGAAACAAGACCAACGATACTTTATTCATAGTGTCCTCCTAAGCGTAAACTGCCTTTATCATACCGGACGACGTTCGTTTTATCTAGTGTTCTGTGTTACATTATTATTGGATAATAATTTGAGTTGAGGGGTTTCCAAGATGAGAGATGAAATTACATATATCGGTGAAAAAATCGAGAAACACTCGGACCAGCTTGCAAATCGAGTGCGAGAATTGAAAACAGAAGAATTCGGGGCTGGCACCATCCGGACAGCGAATTGGGAAGAGCTCTTTTCTTATATTGGACAAGTGGTAATCGGGGAAGATACGACCTCCATGCATCACATTGAAATGTGGGCAGACCGTGAAGGAGAGCAGAAAGTAGAGGCGGAAGTCGAGCTGGATCAATCCCTTCGAACGATGAACTTTGTTCGGCGAGCGATCTGGGGCATCTTTTCTGAAGAACTATCCAACGATGAATTTTCTTCCCCTACCGTAGTTCATATCTGCAAAACTATTAATGAAGTATTAGATGAAATTACGAAACACTTTAGTCAAACGTACTCCAAAAACATACGCCTAGAATGGGAAAGAAAAGAAAAGCGAATGGCGGAGCTATCGGTTCCGGTTGTACCGATTACAAAGGGTGTAGCCGTTTTGCCGTTGATTGGAGAAGTAGATACCAACCGAGCCCACTTAATCATGGAGACTTCCTTAAATAAAAGCTCGGAGTTTGAATTGGATTACATTTTCATTGATGTTTCTGGAGTTCCAGTGATTGATACGATGATTGCTCACTACATATATCAGGTCATTCAAGCTCTTGAACTTGTTGGTGTACATGCGACTTTAACAGGGTTGAGACCAGAAACAGCGAAATCTCTCGTAGATATGGGTGTAGACTTTACTCAAATCCATACGAAGGCAGGCTTGCATCAGGCTTTAGAAGAAATCGGCATTTATATTCATCATGGTGACTCTTAATTCGATCAATTGAGAAAAGGGACGGAGAAATTACATTTCTCCGTTCCTTTTCGCTTGGTTTTTTATCCGTCTTGTTATTTCGTTGGTTCAGCCACTTTGACAAGCTGTTTGCCAAGGTTGGCTCCTTCGAATAAACCGAAAAATGCATCAGGGATGTTTTCGAAGCCTTCTGTGATGGTTTCTTCGTATTTCAATTGGCCTTCCTGAAGCCATTGAGCCAGGTGAGAAAATCCTTCTTGGAATCGATCCTGATAATCTCCAACGGTAAATCCTTTCATGAGTGCACTCGATTTGATCAAATGCATTTGCATCCGTGGTCCTTGATCATTTGGCACATTGTAAGAGGCGATCGCTCCGCACTGGGCGATGCGTGCGAATTTATTCAACAATGGATAGACTGCATCTGAAATATCGCCTCCGACATTATCAAAATAGATGTCTATTCCATTCGGACAAGCTTCTTCAAGACGCTCTGGTACATTCTCTGTTTTGTAGTTGATGACTTCATCAACACCAAGTTCGTCTTTTAAGTACGTTAATTTTTCGTCTGAACCGGCGATACCGACTACATGGCAGCCTGATATTTTACCGATTTGGACAACGGCGGAACCAACGGCTCCAGCGGCTCCTGAAACCACTAGTGTTTCGCCTTCTTGGGGCTGTCCGATATCCATCAGTCCGAAATATGCTGTAAGTCCTGGCATGCCAAGGATCCCTAAGGATGTCGTAACAGGACCAAGACTTGGATCAACTTTCCTGAGGGTATCTGCTGAAGCTGCTGCATACTCTTTCCATGGCAGCATCCCTGTGACGATGTCACCTTCTTGTAAGGCATCTGCTTTCGATTCCACAACTTCTCCCACAACGCCACCTTCCATGGGTTCGTTCAATTGGAAAGGAGCAATATAGGATTTAGCTGCGCTCATGCGGCCCCTCATGTAAGGGTCAACGGAGACATAAAGCAATTTGACGAGGACTTCCCCTTGAGATGGAACAGGGCGCTCCGTTTCTGCTAGTTTAATATGTTCGTGTGTGGGAGCGGCTTCTGGACGTTTGACTAATTGGATTTCTTTGTTCATTTTTATCACTCTCCTTGCTTGTATCATAACGGGTTCCTTCCCCCATTGGGAAATGATTTGTTTAAAGATGTAAGGTACGATAAACGAAAGGGGGCAAAGCTATGAAAGATCGACTTTATGAAAAAGTAAAATTCGTTGAGGGAGAAAATTTTGTTACGGTTGAAGAGACGCGAGCCCTCACTGATGAAGAGCTGAAATCATTGTCTCATGAGTTTGTAAGAGATCCAAAGTATGATGGCATGAGTCATCGGACGCTCCTTGTTTCTTCAACCTTTCAAAATGAGACGACCGATTACATAAAAGGTCTTGGTTTTAAGCATCATGATGACGTTTATTTTGTCCGTTGTGACTTAACTGAAGGAAGAAGGAGAGAGGGAGGAACACCATTTCTTGAATTAAGATCCCTCAGGCATGAGGCCGAGGCCGTTTTTAAAGAGACATGGCGTCAATCGATGAAGGGATCGCTGAACGCTCCCCAGTCCTTGAACATGGATGAGCAAATGAAAAGTGTCAAAAAAGAATTGGGACCAGGATATATCGATACCTGCTTGACCGCTTATGAAAATGGAATCCCTATAGGCGTGATCATGCCACATATTGAACCAGGGACAACGGCGGAGGGAAGGATCTTTTACTTTGGATTGATACCAGGAGAACGAGGAAAGAACAAAAGTACGACTCTATACAAAGAGGGGTTAGACTTACTCAGAAAACATTTCAAAGCGTCCTATAGCGTTGGTGCCACAAGCATCTATAACAAACCGATGTTGAGAGTTTTTGAGAAATGCGGTTGTACCGTGACAGAAAGGGTGGGTGTTTACAAATATTCAAAGGAATGACTTTCCCATAGAGAATATAATGTTTGATCAAGGAATAAGAAAACGCCCAGGAATCCTGGGCGTTTTTCGTTTATGATTCTATGTTTTCCTTCAGTTCTTTGTACTCCTCATCGGTAAATGCACGCGAGCGAGTGAGGAACCTTTTTCCTTCGACACCTTCAAGTGAAAACATCCCACCGCGGCCATCCACGACATCAATGATCAGCTGGGTATGCTTCCAGTAGTCGTACTGCTTTTTATTGATGTAAAAAGGAGTATCCCCGATTCTCCCAAGTAAAACATCTTGACTGCCGATGAGAAGGTCGCCTTCTTCATAGCACATCGGTGAACTGCCATCACAGCATCCACCGGATTGGTGGAAAAGAAGGGAGCCGTGTTTTTCCTTCAGCATTTCAATCAATTCAAGAGCGGCGTCCGTTGCTCTTACACGTTCAACCATCTTTTCAGCTCCTTTCGTTGTGCCGAAAATACAGAGGATTTACGCGCCTATTTTAAAAGAATCCAAGCTTCTGCGGGCTGTAACTAACAAGCATGTTTTTGGTTTGTTGATAATGACTGAGCATCATCTTATGATTTTCTCGACCTACACCGGACATTTTATATCCGCCGAAGGCTGCATGAGCAGGGTAAGCGTGGTAGCAGTTGGTCCAAACACGTCCGGCTTCGATTCCGCGGCCGAATCGGTAGGCTGTATTCATATCACGAGTCCATACCCCAGCACCCAATCCATAAAGGGTGTCATTGGCGAGCTTCATCGCTTCTTCTTTGTCTTTGAATGTGGTGACAGATAAGACAGGACCGAAGATTTCTTCCTGGAAAATTCTCATGCTGTTGTCGCCTTTAAATACCGTCGGTTGCACGTAGTATCCTTCTTTCAAGTCCCCTTCCAATTGATTACGGGCTCCTCCAGTCAGGCATTCTGCACCCTCATCTTTCCCGATTTCCAAGTAAGACAGGATTTTCTCCAATTGCTCGGAGGAAGCTTGAGCACCCATCATTACTTCAGGATCAAGCGGATTCCCTGTCTTGATTTCCTTCACTCGTTTGATGGCACGATCCATGAATTCATCATAGATGGATTCTTGAATGAGGGCACGTGAAGGACATGTACAGACTTCACCCTGATTCAAAGCAAACATGACCATTCCTTCAATTGTTTTATCTAAGAAATCGTCATCTTCACGCATGACATCTTCAAAAATGATGTTTGGTGATTTTCCACCAAGTTCAAGAGTAACAGGAATGATATTTTGAGAAGCGTATTGCATAATCATTCGTCCAGTGGTTGTTTCGCCAGTAAAAGCGATTTTACTGATGCGAGGGCTTTGGGCTAAAGGTTTACCAGCTTCTAAGCCGAAACCGTTAACGACGTTTAATACCCCAGCAGGCAACAAGTCTTCAATTAATTCCAGCAGATACATGATAGATGCTGGTGTCTGTTCCGCGGGTTTCAAGACAATCGCGTTCCCAGCAGCGAGAGCGGGGGCAATCTTCCATGTCGCCATGAGTAGTGGGAAGTTCCATGGAATAATTTGACCGACGACTCCTAGTGGCTCGTTGAAATGATAAGCGACCGTATCATGATCAATTTCCCCGATGGAACCTTCTTGAGATCGGATGACAGAAGCGAAATAACGAAAATGGTCGACCGCCAGCGGGAGGTCAGCATTCAGAGTCTCGCGGACTGCTTTCCCGTTCTCCCATGTTTCTGCAATGGCCAAACTCTCAAGGTTTTCCTCCATACGGTCTGCGATGCGGTTCAGAATCAATGAACGTTCTGTAACGGAGGTTTTCCCCCAAGCGTCTTTTGCCTTGTGTGCGGCATCAAGGGCGAGCTCGATATCTTCCTCTGTTGAACGTGCAACCTGACAAAACGTTTGTCCCGTGACAGGGGTGACATTATCGAAATATTGTTTTTTTACAGGTGCGGTCCATTCTCCGCCAATAAAGTTGTCATAGCGTTCCTTGAATTGAACTTTAGATCCTTCCGTGTTTGGAAAAGCATATACCATAAAAAATCCTCCTAGTCATTTGCTTTTGCAACCGCTTACAAAATGATTTATGTAAGTAGGCTCGCTTACTTTTTAAAGTATCACTTGTACAGAATATTGTCAATTTACAGACAAATATGTGAAAATTTCTAGTACGAACAAAAGAGAAAGATTGTTATAATGAAACTATTCATAGGTCAAAGGAGTTATTAGAATATGACAACAACCAATCGAGTGATGCTCGTGGATGGCATGGCGCTGCTTTTTCGTGCGTTTTATGCTACAGCGATGAGCAATTATTATATGATCAACAGTAAAGGAATCCCGACGAACGGAGTCTACGGCATGATGAAACACATGTTTATGGCAATAGAAACCTATCAGCCTACGCATGTGATTTGCTGTTGGGATATGGGAAGTAAGACGTTCCGGAATGAACTCTTTCCCGATTACAAAGCAAACAGGGGAGCGCCTCCAGAAGAGTTGATCCCACAATTTGACTTAGCAAAAGAAGTTGTAGAAGCCCTGGATATTCCTAATGTGGGCCAAGTCGGATATGAAGCAGATGATTGCATGGGGACGCTGAGTCGAGCGTACAGTGAACATTCCCAAGTCTTCTTATTGACAGGGGATCAGGACCTTCTTCAATTGTTGCAGCCGAACGTAAATGTCGTGTTATTGAAGAAAGGGTACGGCAATTATGCTGAATATCAGGAGGAATCCTTCACCGAGGAAAAAGGTATTACACCGCAGCAGATGATCGATTTGAAAGCCCTCATGGGAGATTCCAGTGATAACTATCCTGGTGTCAAAGGAATTGGAGAGAAGACCGCTTTGAAGCTTCTTCTTAAATACGGATCCATTGAAGGGATCCTAGAGAATATCGAAGAACTGACAAAAGGGCAGCGTACTAAAATTGAAGACAACCTGGATATGCTGCATCTCTCCAGGAAGCTTGCGGCCATCCATTGTGAAGCGGATGTGGATTGTTCCTTAGAAGAGGCTCTGTTTTATATTAATGACGAAAAGATGAGCGCAAAATTTGATGAGCTGGAATTTAAGAACTGGGAAAAAAATATCGTGCGCATGTAAAAAAGGTCGGAGGTGTGAACCCTCCGACCTTTTTTTATAGTAGATCTTTCTTTTGTGTTTTTCGATAGTTATTCACTTCTTTAAAGTAAATGGCTGCTTTTTTATACATCCGCTTATCATAATAAAGGTTCCCAAGCATTTCGCAATAGTTCTTGTAATCTCCATATTGATTGTTTTCCCTTGAGTAAGGGATGATCTCATTTTCAAGCTTGCTTAAAAAGAAGTTTTCGCGGGTTTTTTCAAGAATTGTGTTTTTGAGGATGAAAAATTTATATATATAAGTTTGATTTTCGTATTCTTCAGCCTTTTTTTCACCTATTTCGATATATTCCCAAGCCCTCTCTGTATTTCCTGCGTAATAGTGAGTAGAAGCAAGGAGGCGAGCAGTATTTACATAGTAGTACCCATCATTATTTTCAAGAGCAATCTTATGTGCTCTCTCCAGCAGGTCCAGTGCTTCTTCATACCTCTCTTGGTTAGCATAAACATATCCCAAGTTATGATAGACTCTTATCTCATCAATAGAAGTTAAGTGGTATTTAGAGATTTTTTTCAACTTCAAGAAATATTCCTCAGCTATTTGATAAATTTCCAATGCTCTATAATTCAGTGCAATGGTCATGTAAGTGTCTACAATACGACTATAATCGAAGTCCTTAATATATCCCTCTAGCGCTGTATGGGCATAATAGTTGGACTCTACAGCAGCTCTTGACTGTGAATAAGTAAGGGCCAAGTGAAAATAGGTTTCACTGTCGGTGAATGGAAGTTTATTCAAAAGCTCCTCTGTTTTGTGGAAATGATGAAGGGCATTTTTTAGTTGGTGGTTTTTCAACAGATAATGAATTCCTACCGTTTTGTGATAGAAAAATTTATATTCATCGGTCGTATAGGGGTATAAATCATCAATCTCTTTTAAATCTTCATCCGATAGAGGTCCTTCATTCAATTTCATCGTGTGGCGAGCTTTTACAATGGTATATAAATGATTGAGCTCTGTGTTTTGATTTGTGATTAAGGCATCTTTACATTTCTTAAAGTATTCATCCATCAATGGAAGGTCTCGACGTTGAATGACTTCATGCCATTCCAGAAGTTGTTGGTGAATGGTTTCATCAAATTCTTGGTTAATGCCAGTCAGCTTGATCTTTAACCGTTCTCCTAACAGACGATAAATTTCATCACTGGCGTTAATGGTATCGTGTTCAATTTTACTCAAATAGGATACCGAGCAAATTCCTGATGCAAGTTCTTCTAATGTCATATTCTTAAATTTACGGTGTTGTTTAATTAACGAACCTTTCATATTCACTACTCCTTTAAAGCGCCAATTACTTACATTATAGCAAAATACCTTGCTGTTCAATGTATATGCTTTCCATTTTAGGGTTTTATAGGAAAGTGGGGAGGAGAATATGTAAAAAGCTCAATCACATTAAAGTGATTGAGCAGTTTTATCATGATAGTGTTTGTAAGGCTTCTTCAATTTGAGTATCTCCTGAGATCATTTCGAATGTTTTATGATAAGCGTTTGGTTCGTGGAGGGCAGCAATCATGGTCTTAGCCACGTCTGCGCGGGGGATTGTCCCTTGATCAACGGTTTCGCCGACCTGAATTTTGCTTGTGCCGTTGTCGTTTGTCAAACCACCAGGGCGTACGATGGTGTAATCAAGCTCCGTTGACTTCAAGAAGTCATCCGCTGCCCCTTTCATTTCTAAATAATGCTTCAATTCTTCAGGGCCTCGCTCTGGATTTCCAGCACCCATGCTGCTCAACATAATGAATTTCTTTATGCCAAGATTTTCAGTTGCTTTTGCAAGATTGATCGCTCCATCACGGTCAACGGCCTCTGTTTGCTCAGCACCTGTGCTTGAACCTGACCCAGCAGCGAAGATGACAGCGTCCATGCCTTTGACCGCATATCCGACATCTTTGGTAAGATCTGCAAGGACGGGAGTACCGCCTAACTTCTCAACCGTTGCTTTCTGTTCTTCTTTACGAATCATACCGTACGGCTCATGGCCGTCATTTTTCAGATTTTGAATAAGTAGTCGTCCTGTATGTCCATTTGCTCCTGCTACAAGTACTTTCATCTATAATCACGACTCCTTCGGGAAATAAGATTACAATACTTGTTTAGCCCGTATCCGTATCTAATAAACATACGGACATGCGGTCAAGAAGGAAAGCAAAGCTCCTGATAGTTACAACGAGCGCAAACCCTCGGGTCCTCCTGCATTGGAAATTGATCGACAGGGAGAGGTTGATTTTTCGCTTCATCTTCCAAGTAGAGCTTCATTTGCTCCATACTGATCTGGTACAAGTGTTGGACATTTATGAGGTCCTGCTCTGTTAAATGATGTTCGACATGCGTACCATCAACCAAATATTCGTTGCGTACGATGATGTCATCAAGCGATTCAATTCCATGTTTGTGTTGCAGGTAAAGAGCATAAAGGGCAAGTTGATTCCGATCCTCCTCGGAGGATTTTCCTGTCTTCCAATCCACAATCAGCCACTTGTCATTGTCGAGATCTTTATATACAAGGTCCATGACAATATATACTTTCGCTTCATCCGTTTTAAGGTAACGGAAGGTTTCAGATTCCATGAACTTCATTTGTTCTTTGTTACGTACATCTGTGAATGTTTTGCTGGAGTAAAAATTGGCCACCGTTTTTTGGAGACGGTCCGTGATTTTACGCACCTTGGCTTCAGGGAGAGTGTCTGTTTGGCTGTAGTAGATTTCATGAAGCATTGTATAATGCTTCGGTCTGTTCATCCATAAATGCTCTTTCTTTGTTGATTCAACAAACCCGCGATTCAAGTGATGACGGACTTCATCAGTGAATTCTTGTTCAGTCATAACCGTTTGATTCTTCAATACGCGTTGAATGGTCTGATAAATTAAATCATGGACAACACTTCCGAAGTGCATTTCCAAATTGGTCATTTTCTTTAATCGATATGCCTGCTTGGCTAATGTATCGGCAGCACGTAACCATCCATTATGAGAAACATAATAATCATACGCATATTTCCTTGAACAAGTTAACATCGTTTTATGTCTAGACAAGGACCAAGATAATTCGGGGTAGGGTTTCACTTCAAACATAAATAACATCCTTCGTTCGTTTCATAGATTTATTGTTTCTATCTCTATTCTTCAAAACAGAGGGGATCATCGTGTTGGTATTCTCTCATTGATATTTTATCATGGATGACAACGACCCCATCCATTTCCAAGAGGTGGCTCTGTCTGGCGGAGTCTTTAATGGCAATCTCGCCTTTTGCATTGACTACACGATGCCAGGGGAGATTATGTTTATCACTCATGCTATGAAGCGCACGTGCCACTTGTCTCGCTGCTCTGGGATTTCCAGCACAGGCAGCTATTTGTCCGTATGACATCACGCGCCCTTTTGGAATGCTACGGATGATTTGAATGATGCGTTGTGTAAATGGCTGCATAAGCCAGCCTCCTTACTATATATTTTAATCTAAATAATCCCCACGTTAACTTCACAAAAGCTCCCTTTTCTTGAAGATTCAGTTTCGAGACTTTTGTTGAGTGGATGGGGGCTGCGTGGAATGACTCGCTTTCCGCGGGAGCGCGGTGAGCCTCCTCGGACTGCGTCCTGTGGGGTCTCACCCTGCACTTTTTTCCCGCAGGAGTCTCCCCATTCCCCTCCGCCCCTTTGTCATATAAGTATCTCGAAACTACTTCCATAATTAGGCGCTTTATACGTATTAGGAGCAATAACACAAAACCTCCATCGTATGGATAGAGCTCATAACTGCTTGTTATAGAGCGCTTTCTTACAATAGGTAGTGATGGTGGAAGATGCTCCTTCCTGGTGGAGGGGTTCGTTTCTCCTTACTATAAAAGGGGTGGTTGGGAAGCTGCGAGACTCCCGTGGGAGAAAGGAGATCGGCGAGATCCCGCAGGGCGGTAGCCCGAGGAAGCTCGCCACTCCCCCACAGGAAAGCGAGTAGCTTCCCAGCCACCCCTGACGCCTCACATAGCAAACGAACCCCGGAAAGCCTCGAAACTGAGTCTTCAACAATCCTGCCATATACTTTAATAAGTTCCATGTTAATAATCAACAGCTATTTAAACAAAGCGTAAATTTTAAAGGATGACTAGGCTGTGTGTATAGAACCTTGCTTTTATTACTGATACAATTTCTATAGATGAAAGAGAGGAGATAAGTAGGATGAGTATACCAAAAGTTTTAACTATCGCCGGTTCTGCTGCACAGGGAAGTGCCGGCATTCAAGCGGATCTTAAAACATTTCAAGAGTTCAACGTATATGGAATGAGTGCTGTAACAGCGATCGTAGCGAACAACCAGCAAACAGAGCAAGGCATATTCACGCAGCCCATTGATGCCATACAAGCCCAAATCCACGCCTCCCTTGAGCATGTAGGAGTTGATGCCCTTAAAACCGGGATGCTGTTTACAGAGGATATCATTAAAGCAGTAACCAGTCTTATTCAGGAGTCTGGCATTTCAAAAGTCGTTGTGGATCCAGTGATGATTGGAAAGATGGGGTCCCAATTATTGAAAGATGAAGCGATTGAAACCCTTACCAAAGAGCTGGTTCCTCTTGCGAAAGTTGTGACTCCCAACTTACATGAAGCAGCAAGAATGCTTCAATGTGAAGTACCAACAACCCCTGAGGATATGAAGGTCGTTGCCAGAGATCTGTATCATCTTGGTGCAGAGTATGTCCTTGTAAAAGGGGGCAGCTTGAAGGATTATCCTGCCGTGGATATGCTTTATGACGGATCAAGTATCACCGAACTTGAAACTGAACGAGTAGAAACCATTCATACAAGCGGGGCAGGGTGTACGTATTCAGCTGCCATCACAGCAGAACTTGCCAATGGATGTTCTGTGGAAGAAGCAGTCAGGCGGGCGAAGTCGTTCGTAACCAGTGCGATCCGCCACGCCTTATCCTTCGATCGTGGCATAGGCTCCACCTACCACGCCGCCCATAGAATGGTGAATGATTGAAAGAAACACGCGGGGATATTGAATCCTTGATTTTAAGATGTTCGATGTAGGGTAGAAGGGTTGGGAAAGTGAGCCTTTTCCCGACCACCATCTTTCACGGGTGTGTCTGGGAGTCTATACAAACGTAGCAGAAGCAATTAAAAATCCCTCTTCCACTGAAGGGAAAGAGGGATCGATGTTAACCGTTGACGCGGTCGTATTTATCAATTTGTTTCTTGCGGACGACATCCCAGCGGTTCTCGGGATGTTCTTTACATTCTGCTGTACATGCGGCATGTTGCTTTTCTTCACATTCTTCACAACATACATATTGACGGTTACATACCGGGTTGCTGCAGTTGATCATACGATCTTCTGCTTTCCCGCAATGTTCGCACTCTGCAATAACCTTTTCTTCCACTTGGTTGATTGGGACAGAAATGCGCTCGTCGAATACATACATTTTTCCATCGAAAAGCTCGCCTTTGACTTCTGGGTCTTTGCCGTAAGTGGTAATGCCACCCTCAAGCTGATAGACATCTTCGACGCCGTTCTTCTTAAGAATACCTGTCAGCTTTTCACAACGGATGCCTCCTGTGCAGTAGGTAAGGACCTTTTTATCCTTCCATTGATCTGCGTTTTCAGCAACCCATTCAGGGAACTCACGGGAGTGGTTAACATCCGGCTGAATCGCATTGCGGAAATGCCCGATGCGGTATTCATATTCATTACGACCGTCAATGATGATCGTATCTTCATCTTTCAGCAGTTCATTAAATTCTTTTGGTTTCAAATGTTTACCACCGAACGTCTTCGGATCAATATCATCCTCTTCAATACTCCAGTTGACCAGCTCAGGCTTCACGCGGCAATGCATCTTCTTAAATGCGTGTCCTTCATGCTCATCAATTTTGAAATGGATATCGGCAAAACGCTCATCAGAGCGTACAAAGTCCATATATTCTTCCACTTGTTCAACGGTACCTGAAACTGTCCCGTTAATTCCCTCGTGAGAAACGATGATCCGTCCCTTCAAGCCAAGGTCTTTACAGAATTTCAGGTGGTTTTGGCAATATTCTTCATAGTCAGGAAGGTCGACATACTTATAATACAGCAGAACTCGGTAATCTTTTGAGCTCATAAGTGATTCCTCCTATATTTATATCTATACAGTAGTAAATAACAGAAATGTCCAAAGTCCATCATATGCGATTTGTGAACGGATTTCAAATGTCAGTTTTTTGAACAAATTCCAAGCGTCTGACTTGGTAGGAATACATACACAGCACTAGAATGGAAGCTGTCATTAAAAGGATCAGTGATCCAAAGGGCAGGACGAAGTTTTCGGCGGTATAGGGTTGTGGGTTTAGCTCTAACAATATTCCGGCAAGAACGGAACCGGTCGCACTTCCTATAAATTGCATTTGCTGCTTGAGTCCGATCCCGGCACCGATTTGTTCTTTTGGAAGGATACGCGAAACTTCGTTGGTCGAGCTTGAGGATAAACTAGAGAATCCGAAGCTCGTGAACATATAGGCAAACATGATCATATAAGGGCTTTTTCCAGCTAGTATAAAGAAGACGAGCGCTGATATCATCAGCAAAACCTGAGACAAAAATAGAATTTTTATGTTTCCATAAGCATCAATCAGTCGCCCCACGTAAATCGCAGCTACGGCTGATAGCATAGCGCCAGGGAAAATAATGAATCCAATAGCGGCAGCCCCGCGTCCATACACTTGTTCAAGCATGATCGGCATTAAAAACAGAACAGCGAAGTGTAGGGTGAAGCCCACATAGCTTGTAAATACAATTTTTCGATAATGGCTATTCTTTACAAGTTCAGGTTGGAGAAAAGGGGCCTTGGTACGGTTGACTCTCCACCATAGCAGGGAAGCGGAAAGGAGCCCACCAAGCAGGTAGTAAGGAGTTAACGTTGAAATATAAAGCAAAAACAAGGTGGCGCTCATTCCGGATAACAAAGCACCAAGGACATCGAAACGTCCTTTTACAGATTTTTCAACAGGCATAAACTTGTAAAGAACTGGAATGACGAGGAAAACCATAATCGTCACAATGAACAAGTAGTTCCAATTGAGGTAGTCTGTAATCAAACCACCAATGACGGGACCAAGTCCAAAGCCTAAGGACGTGGCAGAGGCAATCAAAGCATACGCACTTCCCCGTCTTGTCATGGGGATATATCTACCAGCAAAGACCATGGATAAACCAGGGATCGAAGCTGCTCCTGCCGCCTGACATAACCGGGCGATCAACAACCAGATATAACTGTCTGCCATAAATCCGATGATGGAAGAGAGGCTGAACATACAGATCCCTATCGTTAATAATGTCCGAATGGGGACATAGTCAGACAAGCGTGTAAAAGTTATCGTAAAAATGGCTAACACGATGGAATAACCGGATACGATCCAGGCCCCTTCTGAAGGCAGGAGGGAGAAATCTTTTAATATATTTGGCAAAGCGATATTAAACATCGTCGTGTTCATAACAACTATGAGAATCGTAGCAGCTAATATAAATACTGTACGGAAATGTTCCTGGGAAGGACGAGAAGTCAGTGGCATATCGTCTCTTCTTCCTTTCTATGATTTCATTAGACACTCGAAATACTATACCACATGTTTCCTAGAGTGAAAAATGACACACGTAAAAACTCCCGTTGAAAGCATCAGCGGGAGTTTTCCATCGTCTAGGGAATGCTTTGTTTAAAGATGTGGAAAAAATCCTTAAGAAGCGGGGTATAAATCAAGGATCAGACGCTCATGATACGTTTCGTTCCTGGCGAGTGATCTTATTGTATGGTTGCACCCAGGGTGGACTCAAAGTGTGTTAGCGCCCAATTGTGGCCGGCTTCATTAAAGCTTGCGACTCCATCTTTGTGTACATGGATGTTATAGGCAAGGTTATAAGCATCGATGGCTGTGTGCAGCACACAGATATCTGTACAAACTCCGACGAGATGAAGTTCAGTAATTCCACGTTCTCTAAGTTTTAAGTTCAGGTCTGTTCCTGCGAAAGCACTGTATCGAGTTTTATCCATGTAAAGGGTATTGGCCTTTTGTTTGTTTTCCTTATAAAGTTTTTGCAACGAACCGTAAAGCCCCCGTCCTTTCGTACCACGGATGTTATGAGGAGGGAAAAGCTCTGTCTCCGGATGATAGGGATCCCCCTCTTCATGTACGTCCACCCCGAATACAACAAGGTCTTCCTCTTTCATAAATGCCTCCGCTACTTCATGGATGTACTTTTCCAGAGCTTGTGCAGGTGGTCCGCAGGTCAAGGCCCCATCATTGTCTACAAAATCGTTCGTATAGTCGATGATGATTAACGCACGTTTCATTAAATCCCCTCCCGTGTCTTTACACATATCTTAACAGATTAGAACGGAAACGCGTAGACCGAATGGATCATCCTACATTCCCGAAATTGAGAAATACAAAAGAATCAATCAAGTGAGGGGTGGAAAATCATTTTTTTAGTTTAAGGGTTCTTTACGGAACGACAGAAGCTGAATTCTTCTTTCTATATGGTTTACATAGATGAAAATACAACAAAGATTTTTAAGGGGTACCCATGAATCAAAAAGCTCAACAATTTTGTCATTTATAAGTTTTTTAATGGGAAGGAAGGGAATTCCATTTATATATTCGTGTTGTTAACGGTTGCAAAACATGTATATACAAATTATAATCATAATTAGTTGATGTATATACAAGTTTTAAATGCTTCTATGTAAGCGTTTGAGGAGGAGAAATATATGTTTAAGAAGTTGTTTGGAAATAAAGAGACAAAATTGGAAGTAACATCACCATTAAATGGTAAGAAGGTAGCGTTGGAGGAAGTACCGGATCCTGTATTCTCACAGAAAATGATGGGAGAAGGTATTGCCGTGGAGCCTAAGGACGGTGAAGTGTTAAGCCCTGTAGAAGGTACGATTGTACAATTATTCCCAACGAAACATGCAGTAGGTTTGGAAACGAAAAGTGGAGCGGAAATTCTTATCCATATCGGTCTTGAAACCGTTGCAATGGAAGGAGAAGGTTTTGAAGCTTTTGTGGCTCAAGGAGATAAGGTGAAAGCAGGAGACAAATTGATTTCTTTCGACTTGGACCTCGTGAAAGAAAAGGCTAAGAGTACGGTAACACCAATCATTGTCACAAACAGTGATGACTTTGATGTTCAAGTGGCTGAAGATGTTGAATTGAGCGCTGGTTCTACACCACTGATGACAGTTAAAAGAAAGTAAAATTTACAGGGAGGTAAAACAGATGAACCATAAAAAACAGGCCGAAGAAATACTGGAAGCCATCGGCGGAAAGGAAAACTTGTCCGCTGCAACCCACTGTGTCACACGTCTGCGTTTGGCGTTACACGATGAGGGAATTGTCGATCAGGAAAAACTGAACAACATCGATGCCGTTAAAGGATCTTTTTCAACGAATGGTCAATTCCAAATTGTTGTCGGACAAGGGACTGTTGATAAAGTTTATAAAGAATTTGTTGCTCTTGCCGGTGTAGGGGAATCATCTAAAGAGGAAGTGAAAGAAGCTTCCAAGCAAAAAATGAATCCTATTCAACGAGCGATTAAGACCCTGGCGGATATCTTTATACCGATCCTACCAGCAATCGTTACGGCTGGTTTGCTGTTAGGTATCAACAATATCCTGACAGCAGAAGGGATCTTCTGGGACGAGCAGTCCATTATTGATGTGTACCCACAATGGTCAGACATAGCCAATATGATCATCATTATCGCCAACACCGCCTTTGTGTTCTTACCGGGACTCATAGGTTGGTCTGCGGTTAAGAAATTCGGTGGTAGTCCGATTTTAGGTATTGTTATAGGTCTAGTCCTTGTTCACCCGGAACTATTAAATGCTTGGTCCTACGGGGATGCAGTGGCTGAAGGATCTGTACCTACTTGGGATTTATTCGGATTGACCGTTGAAAAAATTGGTTACCAGGGACAAGTACTGCCTGTCCTTTTCGCTTCATACTTGTTAACGAAAATTGAACTGTTCTTACGTAATCGCATACCTGATAACATTCAATTGTTGTTTGTCGGACCTATTTCTTTGTTGGTCACTGGTTTCTTGACGTTTATTATTATTGGTCCAATCACATTTGCTATCGGTAACTGGATCACGGATGGTCTAGTAAGTGTTTTTGATACATTCGCTTGGTTAGGTGGTCTTATTTACGGTGGTTTATACGGCGTGTTAGTTATTACAGGGATGCACCATACGTTCCTCGCTGTTGATATTCAATTGGTGGGAAGTACGGGAACGACATTCTTGTGGCCGATGCTTGCTCTCTCGAACATCGCTCAAGGTTCTGCCGCATTTGCTATCTGGCTAGCTTCAAAAGACGATAAGCTCAAAGGTTTGGGTGTATCTTCAGGAATCTCTGCTTGGCTTGGAATTACTGAGCCTGCTTTATTCGGAGTCAACTTGCGCTTCAAATATCCATTTATTATTGCCATAACCTCTTCTGCCATTGCAGGTCTTTATATCTCAGCTCAGGGAGTGTTGGCAAGTTCCATTGGAGTTGGAGGCGTACCTGGAATCTTTTCAATCGTTGCGGAGTACTGGCTCGACTTTGCCATCGGTATGGTCATCGTAATTGTCCTGCCTCTAGTCGGAACATATCTCTATGCGAAGCGAAAAAAAGACGTATAAAAACTTTAAAACGGTGGTGCTACAATGATTGAACAACCTTGGTGGAAAAAAGCTGTCGTTTATCAAATTTATCCGAAAAGCTTCAATGACACGACAGGAAGCGGAGAAGGCGACATCCAGGGGATTATAGAGAAATTGGATTACTTGCATAAACTCGGGGTCGATGTCCTTTGGCTGACCCCGATGTACAAGTCTCCGCAAAATGATAATGGATATGATATTAGCGACTATTACGACATCCATGAAGAATATGGGACGATGGAGGACTTCGACCGTCTGCTTGCAGAAACACATAAGCGGGGCATGAAGCTTATAATGGATATCGTCGTCAACCACACGTCCACGGAACACCAATGGTTCCAAGAGGCCAAAAAGTCAAAAGACAGCCCGTATCGCGATTATTATATCTGGCGTGATCCTGTGAACGGAGAAGAGCCAACGAATTGGCAATCAAAATTCGGTGGCAATGCGTGGGAATTTGATGAAAAAACGGGTCAGTATTACTTGCACTTGTTTGACGTAACGCAAGCCGATTTAAACTGGGAAAACGAACAGATGCGTGAAGATATTTATGAAATGATGCGTTTCTGGGGTGAAAAGGGAGTGGATGGCTTCCGTCTGGATGTCATTAACCTGATCTCCAAAAATCAGGAGTTCCCGAACGATGATGGAAGTGTTGCACCTGGAGACGGCCGGAAATACTATACGGACGGACCTCGCGTTCATGAATTCATGCAGGAAATGAACCGTGAAGTTTTCAAGCCTTATGACTTGATGACTGTCGGAGAAATGTCCTCCACGAGCATTGAACATTGTATTAAATACACGGCTCCCGACCGCGATGAATTGAGCATGACGTTCAATTTCCACCATTTGAAAGTGGACTATCCAAACGGTGAGAAATGGACGGTTGCTGATTTTGATTTCCATGAGCTGAAACAAATTCTCTCAAAATGGCAGCGTGAAATGAATAAAGGAAATGGATGGAACGCTTTGTTCTGGTGTAACCATGACCAGCCACGCGTATTGTCTAGATTCGGGGATGATGAAAATTATCCGGAAGAATCAGGGAAGATGCTTGCAACCACCATCCATATGATGCAGGGTACCCCGTACATTTACCAAGGGGAAGAATTTGGTATGACGAACCCCAAATTCGAAAGCATAGATCGTTACCGTGATGTCGAGTCACTGAATATGTACGATGAGTTGAAAGAAAAAGGGGTAGGCGAGGAGGCAATCATTGAGATTTTGAAACAGAAGTCTCGTGACAATTCCCGTACTCCTGTACAATGGAACGGAGAAGAAAATGCCGGCTTTACTGAAGGAACTCCATGGATCGATGTAGCGGATAACTATAAAGAAATCAATGCAGAAGTGGTTATGAGCAAAGAAGATTCTATTTTCAATCACTATCAGAAGTTGATTGAATTACGTAAGTCCCACGACATCATCACTCATGGGGATTATCGTTTGTTGTCCCCGGAACACAGTCATGTATTTGCTTATCTGCGTGAGTGGAATGGGGAGCAGTTGCTTGTTGTGAACAACTTCTATGGTGAAGAAACGACGTTCACAATACCAGAAGATGTCCACGTATCTGGTGAGGCTGAAATTCTGCTGAGCAACTACGATGATTCTACAAAAGATTACCGTGAAATCAGCCTTCGCCCATACGAGTCGGTCGTTTATCATCTTACCGATTAACTGGTGAGGGGGCGCAATATGAAAAACAAGTATGTCGAGATTTACCATGAACTCGTTAGAGATATGCAGAAAGGAGAGTACACAGCAGGTGTAACTCTCCCTTCTGAACACGATTTGAGTGCGCGTTTTGAGACTTCACGAGAAACGATTCGAAAAGCATTAAACTTGCTTTCTCAAAATGGTTATATTCAGAAAGTGCGTGGTAAAGGATCCGTTGTCCTTGATCGCGATAAATTCGAATTTCCTGTTTCGGGTTTGACGAGCTTTAAAGAGCTCTCAGAGCGTTTGGGACAAAGTTTTCAAACACATGTGCATGAGCTGACGCTTGTTCATGAGCCTATGATTTGTCGGCAGCTCAATTGTTTAGAGGGTTCTCACCTTTGGAAAGTTGTACGTTCAAGGGAAATTGGTGGAGAACGAATCATTTTAGATAAAGATTTCTTAAGACAAGATCTTGTCCACGATCTTTCAAAAGAAATTGCTCAAACGTCGCTTTATCATTATATCGAAAATGAACTGGGGCTCGACATCAGCTTTGCGAAGAAGGAGATCGTCGTCGAACCAGTGACAGCTGAAGATGAAGAATTTCTGGATTTGAATGGTCATGACCAAGTGGTTGTTATTCGCAGTTATGTTTATTTAGGAGATACGACAGCCTTTCAATTTACAGAGTCCAGACACAGACCAGATAAATTTCAATTCGTCGACTTTGCTCGAAGAACAAAGGTGTAAGGGGAGCCATTTTTTGGTTCCTCTTTGTTTTTTAATCGTTACACAGGTAAAATAGATTTATCGACTAGTAAGAACGGGGTGTGCAAATTGTTCGTAATTGGAGCAACAAAAAAGTTACAAAACGAAATCGATCAACCGATTGAAGAGGTAGAGGAATATACAGATGTACCGGAAATATACCAGTGGCATGCAAACGTCGTCACCATCAATCGAAGAAAATGTCTTCTATTAATGAATAACGCAACAGGACTGAACCTGACGTTATTTGGTTTGAGAAAGCAGCAATTTCAACATCTCGACAGTGTAATTAAAGGTTCACTAAAGCAATTGTTCCAACTGTTAGGGATTGAGAAAAAAATCGCCGATCAAATGTTAGAAGCTGCCGGTGAAATCGTTTATACCAAAACAAAAAGTCGTAGAGTGCTCGGTATGTTGAATGAAATTAAATTCTTTTCTGAAGATGAGGCAGCAGGAAAAGCGTATGAAGATTTAGATGTTGCTAAAATTAATGAATTTAACAATATAAAGCTTGTATTTTCTAATTTGGATCAGATCACTCCCCTTCAAGAATTTACTCATTACTTTGAAAAGCAGTAGTGCCTAAGCACTGCTGTTTTTTGTTTCTAGGTTATGGGTTGTTCAGAAGTAAGATCTTGGCCCTACGGTGATTCGAGCGCTCGTTTCCATTTTGTTTATTTGTTCAAGTAAACAAAAAGACTGGACAAGGAAAATAAGAATGAGTATTTTATAGCTTAGAGATATCATGATACTAAATGGTTATGTTTCTTTTATACGCATGAGGGTATATTATCTAACAAGAGATTTAATAGTTGGAGGGTTGTTACATGTTTTTTAAATCATACTTTGATGAAGAGTTAGCACAGATGTCATACATGATTGGCTGCCAAAAGACGGGAGAGGCCATGGTCATAGACCCTGCCCGGGATTTATCTCCTTATTATGAAACAGCCAAAAAAGAAGGGTTTCATCTGTCTGCTGCTGCAGAAACTCATATCCACGCAGACTTTCTTTCAGGTGCGAGAGAACTTGCGAACGAAAAAAATCTCAGATTGTACCTATCCGATGAAGGTGATGATGATTGGAAGTATCAATACCTTGATGAGGCCAATCACCAACTTGTGAAAGATGGCGATGAGATTTATGTAGGGAATGTAAGACTTGATGTAATCCACACCCCTGGCCATACCCCCGAGAGTCTTTCTTTCTTATTGACGGACGAAGGAGGAGGTTCTTCCGTACCTATGGGGATCTTCACAGGAGACTTTGTCTTCGTTGGGGATGTTGGCCGCCCCGATCTACTTGAAAAATCTGCCGGAGTTGAGGGGACAGCAGGCAAAGGGGCAGCTGATATGTATCAATCCATTCAACGCTTCAAAGAACTTCCCGACTATGTGCAAGTATGGCCGGGTCACGGAGCAGGAAGTGCGTGTGGAAAATCATTAGGAGCGGTTCCGTCTTCAACAGTAGGTTATGAAAAAGAAAATAATTGGGCACTCCAACACAATAATGAAAAAGCATTCACAGAGGAATTGCTGGATGGACAACCGGAACCGCCCAAATACTTTGCCATGATGAAAAAGTTGAATAAACAAGGTCCCTCTCTTGAAAAAGAGAGAGAAGTAGACAGTGTTTCCATATCAACTATAGATCAGTTCATGTCTGATGAGTATGTCGTGGTGGACACAAGACCATCATCTGAATTCTCGAATGGTCATTTAAAAGGAACCATCAACATCCCTTATAATCGTTCCTTTACAAATTGGGCAGGTTGGTTGATTGAATATGATCAAAAGATCGTCGTTATATCCTCTAAAGAATCTATTTCAACAATTAAGCGATCCTTAGAGGCGATTGGATTGGATGATCTTGTAGGATATGTGGATGAATTAGAAATCAATGGCTATGGTGGATTAGAAACGTATGCAAGCATTACAGCAGAAGAACTCGAGAACAAATATAGAGGACACGGAGATTACGTGATCATTGATGTGAGAAATGATAGTGAATGGGGCGACGACCACATCGAAGAAGCCCAGCACATCATGCTTGGAAAGCTGAAAGAAAGCATGGAAGAGGTGCCTTCCAATAAAACACCTATAGTCCATTGCCAGTCAGGAATGAGGTCAGCGATTGCTGCAAGTTTATTACAGGCATATGGATATAAAGATGTATTGAACTTGGAGGGTGGTTTTTCAGCTTGGAAAGAGCATAAAGGAAAGTGAACGCTTAATTATTCTATAGCCTGCCTTTGATCAAAGGCAGGCTTTTTTTAAGGCAAAAAAAGACCTCTACCATAAAGATAGAGGCAAAAGTTTGTATAGGTATAGGATTAGGGGAGGTGTTAATTATATAAAAATTGAATTAACACACAAAATTAAAAAACTTAAATCAATGTTGTAGAAATTAAATGTGATCCACAACTAGTGGACGAGGGTGAGATTCCTCAGCAGTGTCGACATAATCAGCACCTGCCACAAAAGATAAAATAGCAGTAAGTATAGCAACTACACCAATTAGTTTTTTCATAGTAACATGCCTCCTAGATTAGAGTATTTATTTAATAAATCAATTGCTAACCGTAAATATTTAGACGACTTTTTATAACTTCTTTCAGATTCTAAAAGTTCAGAGACAATTAAGCAGTATCTAATGACAAAACGATGTTGTTTCTTTTCTAGGAAATGAGGTATTGCAACATTTTCTAAGTATTGAGCAGTATTCTCATCCTTATTAATCAACATAGTATAGATGTTCAAGTGAATATTTGCCGTTAGTGTGTCCTCTGCAGAAGTCTCTAAGTAAGAAAAACCCTTCTCTATCCATGTAAGACATTCTTCATACCTGGCTAATTTGTAGGTTTCCAGTACTAAACAATATATTGTTTCGAAAATCTCATGAACTGAGCCCATATCTGACTTATATGAGAGGCTTTTCTTATAATTCATAAGTGCTGATTGATAATTTCCGCGTCTGGATTCGATGACGCCGATATTGTGAAAAACCAAGCCTAGTTGATAATAATCTTGGGTTTGAGTTGCTATTTTACTAACTAAATGATAGTTTTCAAGCGCTTTTCCGTAATTTTTAAGTCTACCGTAATTAATTCCTAATAAGATATGACAGTCAGCACTTTTCACTAAGTTATATTGCTGTTGATAGATTGCAAGTGCTTGATCTGCATTGAAAATTGATGCAGAAATATTATTTGATTGGCTAGCACTTAGTGAAAGGAGATAGTATAAATCACTTTCTTCCCAGTCCTCTAAGTCAATAGAGACGCTGTAATTCTTAGCCTCCATCAACTTGAGATAAGAGTCTTCAAAGTCTCCGCGGTAATAACTGACTAGGCCTGAACTTAAATGGAAGTAATACTCCATCTCTTCATCAAATGTATCCTCATGCTGACGGATACTTTTCCATACTTTGTAAGCCGCCTCCACCTCGTTTTCTAGCAACAGATGGCGAATGCGGAACAATTCGAAAAATATATACAAATGATGATTATTCAGCGTATCTTTTTGTTGTTTGAGTTCTTCCTTTAGTTCCCTGGCCTCTTCTTTCCGTTTAAAGACGATCATCTCATACCATTCCTTCAACTTTTCCTTGGAAGGATGGTGGTAAGAAGAGTCATGGAAATCGAGTCCTAGTCGTTCGTAGAGGTGTTCAAGTACCTCGAACGCAGGGACGGTTTGGTCGTTCTCAATTTTAGACAAATACGCCGGCGAGATAATCCCATCTGCGAGCTGGTTTTGTGTCAAACCTTGCTTTACGCGATGGAAACGAAGCACTTTACCATATTCCATTTTTCTCACACCTAGTTGATCAACTGTTGATTTTTCAGAGTGTTTGCTCTTTCAAATCTATATTTAGAATACATGTTCGTTCTGGGATTTTCAACAAAATTCACTAGTTTCCCAAGTCGGGAAAATTTTGAGGCTTTAAGGGGACTTTGGAAGGGGGACTTTCATAGATTTCCATTTTGTGGTTCTTAATTGCCTTTAAAGAGGGACTTTTTGGAACTTATGAGTAATCATACATCATTACGGGTATAAAAGGTATAGGAATTTTATAAATAGTGCCATCAAGATCGTCATCAACTACAAGTGAGAAGGAGGAGTAGATGTGGGATATAATGTCACACAAAAATTGATTAGGGATCACTTGGTAGAGGGGGAGATGACCCCTGGATCAGAGATTGGACTGAAAATTGATCAAACGCTTACACAGGATGCCACCGGGACAATGGTTATGCTCGAGCTGGAAGCCATGGGTATTGATCGAGCAAAAACGGAAGCTTCTGCGCAATACGTGGATCACAATTTAATTCAGGAAGATAGCAAAAACCCGGATGATCATCTTTTCCTTGAGAGTGCGGCGAAGCGATTCGGACTGCATTTCAGCAGACCGGGAAATGGTGTGAGCCATCCCGTTCATATGCAGCGATTAGCGAAGCCAGGGAAAACATTACTTGGTTCTGACAGTCATACATGTGCCAATGGCTGTATGGGTATGCTTGCGATGGGTGCGGGTGGCATTGATGTAGCCATGGCCATCGCCGGTGAACCTTTTTACGTGAAAATGCCGAAAGTCTGGGGAGTGAAGGTGACTGGAGAACTTCCGGACTGGGTGAGTGCAAAAGATGCCATTTTAGAAATGCTTAAAAGGCATGGCGTCAAGGGCGGAGTCAACCATGTCTTTGAATATTACGGTCCTGGTTTGAAAAACTTAACGGCCATGGATCGTCACGTCATTGCTAACATGGGTGCTGAGCTTGGCGCAACAGGCACGGTGTTTCCATCAGACGAGGAAACGAAACGCTTTATGAAGCTTCAAGGAAGAGAAGATGAGTGGTTAGAACTCGTTGCCGATGACGATGCGACCTATGATGTTCACGATGAGCTGGATCTTTCTTCACTAGGTCCTATGGTGGCTAAGCCATCGAGCCCAGGCAATGTGGTTCCAGTGGAAGAAGTGGAAGGAGAGCCGATCTACCAGTCTTACATTGGTTCGTCAGCGAACCCTGGATACCGTGACTTTGCCATTGCTTCGAAAATTGTAGAGGGTAGGCATATTGCAGATGGAGTATCGTTTGATTTAAACCCAACTTCACGTCAAATGCTGATAGACCTGTCTCAAGAAGGTCACATTGCTAATTTCCTTCAATCAGGAGGTCGCCTCCACCAGGCCGGCTGTAACGGTTGTATCGGAATGGGACAGGCACCAGCAACAGGCAGGAACAGTTTGCGTACGACTCCACGTAACTTCCCTGGACGCTCAGGTACAAAAGAGGACAGTGTCTTCTTATGTAGTCCTGAAACGGCCGCCGTCTCAGCTCTGACCGGAAAGATTACAGACCCAAGAAAATCTGAGTTCGACTTTCCAAAAGTGAAGGATTTGGACAAGCCAACGGTGGACACAAGGTTGCTTGATCAACCTTTACCTTTTGAGGAAGCTAAAGATGTAGAGTTAGTGAAAGGTCCGAATGTGGCCTCCATTCCAGAGATGGGTGAGCTCCCTGACGACATGGAACTCCCGATTTTACTGAAGATGGGAAATGATATATCCACAGATGAAATCTTAGCAGGTGGCGCGCGTGTCCTTCCATATCGAAGCAACTTACCTGAAATCAGTAAATTCACCTTCGAAATCGTCGACGAAACGTACTATGATCGTGCCATGGATATGAGGGATGACGGAGGTCATGCTGTCGTAGCCGGCGCGAACTACGGTCAGGGGTCCAGTCGTGAACATGCGGCTCTAGCACCAAAATACCTCGGTCTAAAGGTTGCGATTGTAGAAGACTTTGCCAGAATTCACTGGCAGAACCTTGCGAACTTTGGAGTGTTACCATTAACCTTCACGGACCCATCAGACCTTAATGACTTAGAGCAAGGGGATGTGCTTGTGTTCAAAGGTCTTAGAGAGAAGATTAAGCAGTCTCCACAGATCGAAGTTGAAGTGAAAGGAAAAGATAAAACGCTTAAACTTGAGCATGCTCTTTCTGAACGGCAAATTGAAATCATGCAAATGGGTGGCTTAATCAATTGGGTGAAGAATAGACTGGAAGCATAATAAAACTCCGGCTGGGTTTATCCCAGCCGGAGTTTTCAGTGTCTACCATTATGATCTTGATGTGTCCAGTGGAGTCAAACTTCCTTCAATTTCCTCGCGCTTGTGCTCTAAGAAAGGGGGAAGAGCAAGGCTTTCTCCAAGATGATCCATATCCTCATCAGTTGCAAAACCAGGTCCATCTGTAGCCAGTTCAAACAGGATGTGATTGGCCTCCCGGAAATATAGGGACTTAAAATAGTAGCGATCGACTAGACCTGAGTTCGGATAGCCTGCAGCCTGAATGATTTCATGCCATTTCTTCAATTCGTCTTCATCATGAACACGGAATGCCACGTGGTGAACGCTTCCTCGGCCGGGTTTTTCGGGTTGTTCATCGGGTTTTTCTTCCACATGAACTTCTGACCCTGTACCTCCCTCGCCGGTTTCAAAAACGGTCCACTGCTCATAGGTTCCTTTCTTTCGAAATCCTAAGAGCTCAGTAAGGACTTTTTCTGTTTTAGCGGCTTCATTAACGGTAAGGTGAACGGGACCAAGTCCGGTAATGCCGTATTCCTCAGGTACGGAAGCTTGCTCCCACGCTTTACCTGCTTCTACACCATGATTATTTTCATCGGAGATAAGGATGAGTCGCTGCCCCTCAGGGTCTCTGAAGGAGAGTGTTTTTCGGCCGAATCTTTCTTTTATGTCATCTTGTTCAACAGAGTGATCTTGAAAGCGTTTCTTCCAGTACTCTAGCGCTTCATCGTTTTTTACACGAAGGGATGTTGTGGATATGCTTCTTGTTCCAGGGTACGTGTGTCCTGCTCTGTGAATTTCAAAAAAAGTTAAGTCCGTTCCAGGTCGACCTTTTTCATCTGCATAGAATAAATGATACATGGATGGTGCATCTTGATTGACTGTCTTTTTGACTAGACGCATGCCCATAACATTTGTATAAAAATCATAATTGCTTTTAGCATTGGCGGTTATTGCGGAAACGTGATGAATGCCCTTCAATTGCATGGTCATTCCTCCTTGTTTTCAATAATCTTGAATTCGAGATAATTGTATACTCTTCAAATAAAACTGTCAAAGCTTATGTTTCAGGCTTTTCTTTCAAAAGGGAAAATTCTTGTTTGCAGTGACTTTGAGAAGTAAGTGATCGGCTTTGTTTCAACTATAGAAGCAGGAAGGAAATCCAAAAGATGGTTGGTCTTGATTTCAGCTTCCGCTTTTTGAAGCCGCCAGTTCTTATGGAGAATAGGTCCTTTGTATACCTTCGAATTGCCTCTTACTACCCACAGTGCGTACCTCTCTGTTAACCAATAGAGAAGAGATCCTGGCTGCGCGTGTAGCGGTTCCGATACTGTATAAAAGCTTGCGTGAAAATGAGAAGCAGGATACCCCTTATGTATCCGTCTGCTTGTGAACTGGTAACCCGATTTCGTTTGATCCATTCTCATTTTTGCATGGACATAAGGCAATCCAAAAAGCTTGCGGGCAAGGAATACCCCAAGAGGGTGGTTGGCATCGAGGGTTAAGAAATACACCCCGGGTTCCCCGTTGAATGTCACGTATGTTCGAACATTTAATTCAAGCAGGTCATTTCCAAATGGGAGAGAGGGGAGAGCCCGGAAACGGATATTTTGCATTCGGAAGGGAACGACGGCAATCCATGCGGAATTGTCATATTCATCGATTTCAAAAGCAGAAGGAATGAAAGGGCGTAGGATTTCTGATGGGACAGGCCAATGCATAAAAACCAAGTCATTCCATTCCTGATGCATTATCCAATGGTTTCGGTCCATGTGTATCACCTCTACCATGGTTTACCCTCTGGAACATGTAATCATACATCTCTATGTGGCAAAGGATGAGGACGATTAGCAGGCGATCATTGTTGTTCACATCTTTTTAGGTCTGACTTTAACATTCTACTAAAAATATTTAGATTCACCTCTAATATTGATGATAATTTGTTATAATCAATCAGTCTGAAATTAATGGAAGTAATATAGAAAAGCATCATGAGGGAGGGGAAGACGATGACATGGGAAATATTAAACATACTAGCCGTGTCGGCGTTCGCTTTTAGTGGAGCGATTGTAGCATTAAATGAAAGATACGATATATTTGGCACGTTCATTCTTGGTATTGCGACACCATTTGCTGGAGGAATTATAAGGAATATTGCCCTGGATGTACCAGTTATCCATGTCTGGGAACAAGGCTATCTCTTTTATGTAGCCCTCGGTACGATCGCCATTGTCTATTTCTTCCCTAAAACATGGGTCATGACCTGGGACCGGTGGAATATCTACCCCGATGCGATCGGCCTATCTGCATTTGCACTTCAAGGGGCATCTTTTGCGATAGAAAATGGATTTCCTCTGGGAGGGATCATCTTCGCAGCCATCCTTACAGGCGTAGGGGGTGGGGTGACAAGAGATGTTCTGGCTCAGCGCCGACCCATGGTCATGCACCAGGAGATTTACGCCGTGTGGGCATTGATGGCAGGACTATTAATCGGGGTGGGTTGGATCGATATCGGGAGCGCCTGGCAAACCTATATGATCTTCCTTCTTGTCATCATCTGTCGTGTCGCCTCCTTCCATCTAGGCTGGCACTTACGCTTCAGAGACCTCTACCGCCTGTAACCCCCTAAAGGTTATTAAGCTATATGGCAGGTTTCTATAAGACTTGATTTCGAGACTTTTGTGCTGTGGATAGGGCTGCGGGGAATAGCTCGCTTTCCGCGGGAGCGCGGTGAGCCTCCTCGGACTGCGTCCTGTGGGGTCTCACCCTGCACTTTTTTCCCGCAGGAGTCTCGCCATTCCCCTCCGCCCCTTTACCATATAAGTGTCTCGAAACCACTTCCATAATTAGGCACTTCCTATACGTATTGGGAGCTATAACACATATCTCCATCGTATGAATAGTGATCATAACCGCTTGTTATAGAGCGTTTTCTTACTATAGGTAGTGATGGTGAAAGATGCTCCTTCCTGGTATAGGGGTTCGTTTCTCACATGATCGAATGGGGTGGTTGGGAAGCTGCGAGACTCCCGTGGGAGAAAGGAGATCGGCGAGATCCCGCAGGGCGGTAGCCCGAGGAAGCTCGCCACTCCCCCACAGGAAAGCGAGTTGCTTCCCAACCACCCCTGACACCCAACACGGTAAACGACCCCCGGTTATCTCAAAACTGAGTCTTCCACTAAAGGGAGCTTTAGGTGAAGATGGGATTTAAAAAGCACTCAGAGTTTGGGAACTCTGAGTGCTTTGTTGGTTTTAGTAGCGGAATAAGTCTCCGGAGAGGTAACGTTCCCCAGTGTCTGGGGCGATACATACGATAACTTCACCAGGCTTTTTCTTTTTGGCGACTTGAATAGCTGCCCAGCAGGCGGCTCCACAGGAAGTTCCTAGGAGCAAGCCCTCTTCGCGAGCGAGCCTGCGGGTGATGTCATAAGCATCTTCATCGGTGACTTGGAAAATTTCGTCGTAGATTTCCTCATTTAAAATCGAAGGGATGAAACCTGGACTCGTCCCTACAAGTTTATGCTTGCCTGGTTTTCCACCGGAAAGTACGGGGGAACCAGCAGGTTCTGCTACATGGATGGTCAGATCCTCAAAACGCTTTTTAAGCTCTTCCCCTGTACCTGTAATGGTTCCGCCGGTACCAGCCGTGGAAACGAAAGCGGATAGTGGTTTACCTAACTCATCCATGGCTTCTATAATTTCTGCAGCCGTTGTGTGGCGGTGGGCGTCCGGATTGGCCATGTTTTCAAATTGCATCGGCATGAAACTTCCTTCAATTTCATTGACCAGCTCTTTTGCTTTGGCGATAGCTCCCGGCATTTTTTCATCTCCAGGTGTCAGGACAATTTCGGCACCGTAGGCCTTTAGAAGGTTGATTCGTTCCTGGGTCATGGTATCTGGCATAACAAGGATGGCTTTGTAACCTCTTGCTGCTGCGTTCATAGCAATTCCAATTCCTGTGTTTCCGCTTGTGGGTTCGATGATGGTAGACCCTTTTTTTAGGTGGCCATCTTTTTCAGCTTGTTCCATCATATTGTAAGCGGCACGGTCTTTGACACTTCCGCTTGGGTTGTATTTTTCCAATTTCATATAAATGTCGGCTCCGCCTTCTGGCGCAAGTCGATTCAGCTTAACTAAAGGTGTATCTCCGATTAGATCGGCAATATTATTAACCACGCGCATATCTGTCACTTCCTTATCATCGGGAATGGTAGTCCAATTTTATCATAGTTGAATGGTCACCATCATCTGCTTTGCTTGTCATTCCATATGATCGTTTACAACGCGTTGTGCGAATTGGAAAGTATTGCTGGGGACAGCAATTTTAAACGCAAGCTGATTGGAATTCAAGTTGAAGCGGTCGACTTTTACATTGAAATTGCTTGCTGTGTCCATTTGGGTGACCGCCACATAGATATTTTCTTCATTCGGATTTACGATGACCCATTCAGGTAAGTTATAGTTGTCTTTTACGAATTCTAATACTTTTTTGTTAGGTAGGGGAAGCTTTCCTAAGGAGATTTTCTCTTGCCTTAAAACAAGGTCTCCATTTTCCTGCACTTCAGGGTGTAACTCTACATTTATAGGGATGACCTGATCAAAGGCCTTAATGTTTCCTGATAACGTAACATTTCGGTCTAAGGTGATCGAATAGTCGAAAACCGTTTGAGTAGAGAGTTCTGACAGGTATTCATTGGCGAGTTGTTCCATATTTTCTTTTGTAGAAACGATGGTGAACTCTGCATCAGGGCTTTCTTTCTCTTGATCCACATTAACGATGGTATAGGAGCTTGGCAAGAAAACTAAAGCGACAAGCCATATGACTATGCTCACATTGATTAATGCCAAAAGCCAAAAGGATGTTCTCCATTTATTATTTAACAATAGTCGTCTCATCTTATTCATTCCACCTGTTATTGTTCGATGTCTTCTCTAATGTATTGTAACACGCGCTCTGCCATCTTTTTATAACCTCTTTCATTGGGGTGGAAAAGGTCTTCTTCCCAAAGGAGCTCTTCTTCGTTTCCTTCAAACAAGTCTCGGATGGGGATGAAGGTGGCCTGTTCATAGTCATCGGTGACTTGACGGCTGATATCATTCCAATCTCCCATGATTTGTCCAAGTTCAGGAATGTTATTGAAGTATTGATTAAAAGGGTTATAGAGACCCAGTAGATACACAGGGGCATCAGGATTCAATTCCTGAACGCGGTTGAAAATGTTGCGCATCCGATTTTCATAACCATCTTGTTCTGCAACGAAATCCTGGTAATTCAGACTTGTGAAGTTATTTTTCACAACTTTCATAACATCGTTGGCACCAATGGTAATCAGAATCAGGTCCGCTTCTCCCAGGGAATCGGCAATTTCTTCTTTTTCCATCCGATCGAGCATTTGGTCTGTCCTATTCCCACGTTTTCCATAGTTTGTTATATTGAGGGTCGCTCTATTCGGATTAGAATTGAGGCTTTCTTCAAGGATTCCTATATATCCACCATTTTCTGTAGAGTCTCCGACACCTTGTGTCAAAGAGTCACCAATAGCAACGATATTCAAATCATCTTTAATAAACACATCCCTTGCACTCTCAATCACACTTGTAAAGACCTCACGTAATCCCTCACTCAATTTACCTTCTTCTTTACTTTCCTGTTCCCCTTCTTCGGGTTTTTCGGTTTCCAACTGTTGTTCTTGAGCAGGGGTGGTTTCTGCTTTTTGTTCTGTTTCTTTCGGTTCAGTCGACTCTTCTTCCGGGGTATATATAAAAGCTGCTACTATAAAAAAGGCAATCAAGAAGGAGAGTGCGACGGCTGCCATCCATCTCCATTTTTTCAAGGCTGAATCCCTCCTGAAGGGTAATCTCTCTTCTATTATATGTGCTTCCCATCTATTGGGAAATGAAAAGTTTTATCCACAATTATATCATGGTCCTATACAATAGACATACGGAAAAGAGTGTAAGAAGATGAGGGTAAGAAAATAAATCCGCTAAACAGGGAGGGAAATCGATGGATACACAGATGACGATTTCCGTTCGAGACCTTGTCTCTTATGTGTACAGGACGGGAAGTATTGACGAACGTTTTCAAACGAATACAGCGCTTGTAGAAGGAACGGCCATACATCAGGAAGTGCAAAAGAAGTATAAAGAAAAAGACGAATCAGAAGTGTTCCTGGAATATGAGTTCCATCAGGAAGGGATGAGTCTTAAGGTTCAAGGACGGTGCGATGGATTATTGGACTCGGAAGAAGGACCGGTGATCGATGAAATCAAATCTACATCAAGGGATCTTGATGAAATTGACAATACCACTTATCCCCTCTATTGGGCCCAAGCCAAAGGGTATGCCTTTATCTATGCAGCCCAAGAAGAACTTCAGAAGATACAAGTGCAATTGACGTATGTTCAGAAAAGAACCAAAGATAAAAAGCGGATTCTACGTACATTTACATATGAGGAACTGCATCAATTTATGGAAGAAACCGTTAGCGAATACGCATCTTATGCGCGAATTCTTCTTCATATACGAGAACAAAAAGAAAAAACAGTCCCTGATTTAAGTTTTCCATTTCCAAGCTATCGCGAGGGTCAACGGAAGCTGGCAGGCAGTGTATACCGGACGATTGAAGAAAAAAGGAACCTGTTTGCCCAAGCGCCGACAGGGATCGGAAAGACAATATCCACCTTATTTCCAGCTATTAAAGCGCTGCAGTTGGAAGGCTTGGAAAGAATCTATTATTTAACCGCAAAGACCATAACAAGAGCAACAGCTGAAGAAGCTTTGCTGAAAATGGGAGACATGGGTCTTAAGCTGCGCTCGGTCACATTAACAGCAAAAGATAAAATCTGTTTCCAAGAAGAAACAATCTGTCAGCCGGATTACTGTGAATATGCCGACGGTTACTATGACCGAATTAATGGAGCCATCGTCGATATTCTGTTAAATGAAACACAGATGACACGTGCTGTTATTGAATCCTATGCAAAGAAACATAAGGTTTGCCCATTTGAATTCTCACTGGACCTCACGGATGTGTCTGATGTGATCATCGGTGACTACAATTACATTTTTGATCCTAGGGTTTCTCTAAAACGGCTGATGCCCGATCGGAAGAAAAAAACAGCGCTGCTCGTGGATGAAAGCCATAACCTTGTCGAGCGTGCTCGTGATATGTACTCGGCCTCTATTTCCAAGCAATCTTATCAAGGTGTAGCGGCCGAATGGGAGGGGGAAGAAGACAATTTAGTCAAAGTGGCTGATGCGATTGGAAAAGATTTAGAGCGTTTTTATTCTCAAACGGAGGAATTCGTCCAACTGGAGCAGGTGCCGGGAGAATTGGAAGAGAACGTGGAGCGCTTCCTTTCAGAGGCGGAAACGCTCCTACAGGAAGATGCGGAAGGGGAAAGGTCTGAACGGTTGGTGGATGTATATTTTCAGTCGCAGAGGTTCTTGAAAATACTCGAATATGTAGATGAACACTACCGCTTGTTGGGAGAAAGTACGAGAGAAGGAGACTTCATTTTGAAGCTGTTCTGTCTCGATCCTTCTCATGTTCTGCATGAAACGACCAAAACTTTCAGGTCAGGGGTGTTTTTCTCAGCGACTCTTTCACCATTTGCTTATTATAAAGAGATGCTTGGAGGTACCAAAGACGACTATATCCTACATTTGCCTTCCCCATACGATTCGTCGCAAATTGACGTGATGATTACTCCTTTGTCAACGAGGTATAAAAGCAGAGAGAAGACGGTAGGTGAACTAACCAAACGATTGAATGATCAGGTGGAACTCCACCAAGGGAATCACCTTTTCTTTTTTCCATCTTATCACTATATGGATATGGTGTATCGCGAATTTAAAAAGTTCTCTTCTGTGGATGCAGTCGTGCAGGAGCGAGGGATGGATGAGGAAAGAAGAGAGGACTTTCTTGCTCAATTCGAGGTAGGTGGTCGCCTGGTTGGATTTGCTGTGCTGGGAGGTATATTTTCTGAAGGTGTTGACCTCCGAGGGGATCGATTGAATGGTGTAGCGGTGGTAGGTATTGGGCTTGCTCCAAGAAGCTTTGAAAAGGAATTGATTAAAGATTACTTCAATCAAAAAGGAAGAAACGGCTATGATTATGCTTATGTTTATCCGGGTATGAACAAGGTTTTGCAAGCAGGAGGACGGTTAATTCGCTCCGAAGATGATCATGGGTCAATTCAGCTTGTCGATGACCGCTTTCTTTCGCGGAAATATTTGCAGCTTCTACCTGATGATTGGGGAAATTATCGAATCCTTAAATGATTTGATTTCCCAGGAAATATCATGCCGGAAATTGGGAGTCGAAGGTGGAGGAGAGTCAAATTTTCTCCAGAATTCATTAGCTTTCGAACGAATGAAACGAGAAATTCAGTAAATTCCACGAAATGAGTCTATACTACTTTATACAAAGGAAGAAGTCTCGATTTGAATCATTGTGATAGTCTGATAAAAAAGAATCAAGAAGGAGTGGTAAAGTCATGCCATGGATCAAACCTGTTAAACAAAAAGAAATGAAGCAAATGGATAGAGAAAACATTCCGGATCCAGCCCCTTTGTTTGATCGGCTGTTGGCAAATGATGAAAGGTTATATGAAGCTTTTCTTCCATTACAGCAAGCGATAAAAAAGACGGACATCCCGGACGATTTGAGAGAAGCGGTGATTACCTTCGTTTCTATGAAGAATGGTTGCAAATACTGTACCGAGAGTCACTCCAAATTGCTTGAACAACTGGTGGATCAAGAAGACGTGTTGGGTTGGCTTGATCATTATAAGGAATCAAACATGAATGAGGAGTGGAAAGCGGTACTCACGTATGCGGAGCGATTAATTGCTACACCTGCAGAAGTGACAAAAGCCGATGTAGAACGCTTGAAGGAACTGGGATATGATGATCAAAAAATGGCAGCGGTGAACCAAATCGTTGCTTATACAAGTTATACGAACCAGCTCTCAATGGGGCTTGGTCTTTAAAATCGGAAAGGGGTGCCATTAATGATGGCACCCCTTTTTTGTTAACTTGTGAAAATTACAGTTGACATTTTAGGGTGTACTCTCTTATCTTTATATTAGTTAATGAGACTCATTACATAGGAGGACATCGAAATGAAATCTTCTCGTTTATCGGCTTATGACATTACTCTGGGGAGCTTATTCGTCGCATTGATGGCGATTGGAGCTAACATCACTGCATTTATGCCATTCTTACAAGTGATGGGCGTGCCCCTGACGCTTCAAACATTCTTTGCTATCCTGGCAGGACTCGTCCTCGGGAGCAGGTTAGGTTCATTCTCTGTTCTTGTTTATGCTCTTTTAGGACTAGTAGGTGCACCGATTTTTGCTGGGTTTAAAGGTGGCATATCCATGCTTATATCCCCAACGTTTGGATTTATTTTATCGTTTATTTTTGTCGCTTATGCCGCGGGTAAGATTGCGGAGTCTAAAAGAAATCTCCCAACATATATCACTGCAGCCCTTGCCGGCATAGCTGTGAACTATTTTGTTGGTGTCAATCTTTTTTATCTCGCTATGAACTTCTGGGTTGGCGGCGACGGCATCGGATTTATACTAGCTTGGTCGAGCATGGTCCCCTTCTTAATCAAAGATATAGGCTTATCCATCGTGGCCGCTTTCTTTGCGATCCGATTAGAAAAAACATTATTGCAGCGTACACCATTAAGGCAGGCAGCATAACAAAAGAGATCCGCTATCGATAGCGGATCTCTTTTTATACGTTTTCTGAGATTTGTTTTCCGTGAACGAATGTCATGATGGCAAATAAGACGAAAGCGATGAGAAGTGTCGTTCCTCCAGCGATGAAGAAAATCGTGTTAAACGTGTTCATACCAGGAATAGGCTGGGTATAGTAGAGCCACATACCTACGGTTAAACCAAACACACCAAAGAAAGACGTCCACACGTGGGCGGTGGCAAGCTTAGAATCTTCAGGTATGGAGAACACTCTATAATAAATACCGAAAGCAAAAAGGGAAAGCCATCCAACAACAAGAATGTGCGCGTGTATTGCACTCAATTGCAGTCCCCCTCCGCCGGCCATATGAGAACCCATGAATGCGCCGATCAACGCATAAATCGCAGAGACTCGTACGAAAAAACGAGTACGGTCCATATCATTCACCTCCTGATTTAATGATCACCTTTTGCCATTATATCGAACGCTTCCGATTATGAGAATGATAAAAGTCAAAGTGTCGCTAAACATTCACTTCTATTTTCGCACTTTTGTGTGATTTGGATTGCTTAAATGTTTGAGCTATGATGAAAGAAGAATTTAAGAGGAGTGATCAAAGATGGAACATCGATTAGAACAATTTTCTCAATACCTAAAAGATACAAACGTGGATGCAGCGTTTATTAATTCAACAGAAAACTTCTTTTATTTAACAGGATTTCATACAGACCCACATGAGAGACTACTTGGATTGCTCGTTTTCCCTGAAGCGGACCCGATTGCTGTCCTTCCGGGGATGGAAAAAGGACAAATCCGTGATGCTGGTTGGACAAAAGAAGTGATTGGTTATGCCGATCATGAAAACCCATGGCAGATGATGGCGGACAAGATGAAGGAGAACGGCATCACAGATGTGAAAACGGTTGGAATCGAAAAGCAGGTCCTCTCTTACGGGAGAAGTGAATCATTCTTCGATCTTTTTGAAAATGTAGCGGTTGCAGACATTGAAGGCCAATTAAACGATATGCGTGTCGTTAAAGACGACCATGAAATCAGCATTATAAAAGAAGCTGCAGAGCTAGCCGATTATGGAGTGAGCGTAGGAGTGGAAGCCCTTGAAGAGGGGATTACTGAGATGGAAGTTCTCGCTAAGATTGAGTATGAGCTGAAGAAAAAAGGTGTGGCGGAGATGTCCTTTTCCACTATGGTCCTGTTCGGTGAAAAATCGGGTCAACCCCACGGGAACCCTGGAGACCGCCGCTTGAAACCAGGAGATTTTGTCTTGTTCGACCTTGGTGTCGTATGGAATGGCTACACATCTGATATTACCCGAACCTTTGCTTACAAAAAGGTAAGTGAAGAACAGCAGAAAATCTACAATAAAGTGAAGGAAGCGCTGGATGCTTCGCTTGCAATCAGTAAGCCGGGAACACGAATCGGTGATCTTGACCAAGTCGCACGTGACATCATTACAGATGCAGGGTACGGAGATAAGTTTCCACACCGCATCGGTCATGGTCTTGGGATTAACGTGCACGAATTCCCTTCCATGAGTCATTTGAATGACGGCGTTCTGAAGGAAGGCATGACGTACACGATTGAGCCTGGAATTTATGACCCGGAAGTCGGCGGGGTTCGTTTGGAAGACGATGTCCTTGTTACGGATGACGGGTACATCACATTGACTCAAACACCGAAAGAATTGCGCATTATCGAATAAGAAAGGCCGCCTTTTTAGGCGGTCTTTTTTTGTTTTTGCGGTAGGTAATGTCCTCTAACTTCCATTCAACGTCTTCTATCCCGTATTTAATGTCCTCTAACCTAAATCTGTGAAATATAAGATCACTCTTCTTTTCTCTACCATACTATACGCCTCTGGTCTTAGATGAAAATATATCCCTGGCTCATTACGACAGGTTTCTATTCTCGATATGATAAAGACAAGAAAACAGCAAGGAGGGAAAAACGATGAAGAAATTTTTACTATTCCTGGCTGGATTAGTCGCTCTTACCGTATTGCTCGCCAATGTAGGACCGATGATCCTCCTCGGTGTAAGTGTGTGGCTGCTTTATGTTGTCTTCAAGCAGTTCATGAAAAGTGACTCCACGGCCGGAAAGATTGGCTGGGTTGTCGTCGGGTTGATCGTCCTAAGTGTAGCTGTCTCCAATGTCTATGCAGTGATCGGTGTAGCCGCTGCTTTTGCTCTGTACTGGATTTATAAACATTGGACAAGCAAAAGCGAAACGATCCGTTCTACAAAGTCCGATGATCCTTTTACTAATTTCGAACGCCAATGGGCAGAAATGAACAAATAAACCAAAGGAGAGATTTTCAGTATGGCTAATTTATTTACAAGATTAAAAGATTCCATTACCGCAGACTTGCATGAGGCTTTGGATCAAAAGGAACAGAAGAATCCAGTGGCCATGTTAAACCAGTATTTGCGTGAAAGTGAAAAAGAAACGGAGAAGGTCAGAAAGCTCGTGGAGCGCCAGTACCGCTTGAAAGATGAGTTTTCTCGTGAGTATCAGAAAGCACAGGATATGGCGGACAAGCGCAGACGCCAGGCTGAAGTTGCTGAAAAAGCCGGTGAAACCACAATGTATGATTTCGCCGTTAAGGAGCAGCAAGAGTATGAGGCAAGGGCCGATCGTCTCCAAGCATCAAGAAGAGACAGTGTTGAGCAATTGGAGGCTCTGGAGCGTAAGTATGAAGAAATGAAACATAAATTGAAGGACATGCATTTGAAGCGGATGGAACTGATGGGACGTGAGAATATTGCTCGTGCTCATCATCGCATGAATCGTGTGATTGAGGAAACAGCGGACAAGCCTTACTCCAGATTTTCAGAAATCGACCGCTACATTGAGGACCTTGAGTACAAAGTGAACAGTGCGTATTACCACAGTACGTTCGATAGTAAAATGTCACAGTTGGAAAAAGAAATGGAGAAACGGGAGGAAGTACCCGCTAAATAGAAAACATGATATGATAAAGGCGCAGTTTTCTGCGTCTTTATCGATTTATAGAGGGGGATGACCTTTATGCTTAAAAAACTTTCGACAGATACAATCAACACGATTTTAATCATAGGGGTGATTCTCCTCGTTGTGGAAATCGTCTTTTTTAACGGAGGCCTCGTATTTTCTGTCATTTTCTCCGGGGTTCTTATGTATATCGGGTGGAAAAACTATCGTCCACTGTGGAGGAAAATCCTCTTCTGGGTGGGGCTGATCAGTTTAATTTTTACCGTATTAAGTATGATTGCTGTAAGGTTTCTTGTCATTGCACTGATTCTTATATTTCTAAGGGATTACTTTAAATCAAAGGAAAAGCCGGCATACGTCCGGCCTGAGATCATCGACCCTCATCACGAGATCCCTGAGCAGGAACCGTTGTTAAGGCAGAAATTTTTTGGGGATGATTCTACTCCGAAAACGTCTTACGAATGGAAAGATATCAATATTCATGGTGGGTTCGGAGACAGAATCGTCGATTTGAGTCAAACGGTTCTTCCTCACGATGAAGCTGTCATTTCCATCCGACAATGGATTGGTAATTTGACGGTTTATGTCCCATACGAAGTAGAGGTAAGTATTCATCACAGTGCTCTCATAGGACGTGCTTCGATCTTTCAATATAAAAAGTCGAACGTGTTCAATCAGGTGGTCTCCTATCAAACGGATGGGTACCGTAAAGAAAAACCACGCGTGAAAATTATCACTTCTGTGGTTTCCGGAGAACTTGAGGTGAAGCGCGTATGAACGTATGGCACAGGCAATTGTTGTCCGGTACCCTTACTTTTTTCGGGTTTACTATTTTGTTGTTGGCCATTACGTTTTATGCCTTTCCGTTTACCTCATGGGGGGAGCTGTTGGAAAGGGAAGTCTTTGATCTTCCTTATCTTTTCTTTGTTTTGTTCATATCTTTATCCTTCGGGTTTGTGGTGGGAGTCATCCAAGGATGGTTTTGGCGTAGGCAGCTCTTTACCATTGAACATCGCTTGTCTGAACTGACAAAAGGAAATGAGCTTACAGAAGAAGAGGTTGATTTGCAAGAGATGGAACAGATCGACCATGCTCTTAAGCAACTGGAAGAAAAAATAACGAAACAAACCGAACTCGCTCAACGTATGGTTACGGAGAGGGCAGAAGAACGCGAGAAGAGTCTGCAGGAAGTGGTGATTCAGGAAAGGAACCGGCTGGCAAGGGAACTTCATGATTCTGTCAGCCAGCAACTATTTGCAGCTTCGATGATGATGTCTGCCATTAATGAAACGGATTCAAATGATTGGCAGGCAACAAAAAAACAAATGCAGATGGTCGAACGCATGATTCATCAGTCACAACTTGAAATGAGGGCTCTGCTTCTCCATCTAAGACCCGTTGCACTGAAGGATAAGTCTTTGTCAGAAGGAGCAGAAGAGCTGCTGTATGAACTCACTCAAAAAGTACCGATGGAAATTGAATGGTCCGTCGAACCCTTGACCCTGGAAAAAGGCATCGAAGATCAGCTTTTCCGGATTCTTCAAGAGTCGGTATCGAATACGCTGCGGCATGCTAAGGCGCATTCGTTGAGTGTGATGTTGATTGAGAGGGATCATTACGTCATCCTCCGCATTATGGATGATGGCATTGGTTTTGATGTGGAAGAGGCGAAGGCAAGCTCCTATGGCCTGCAAAATATGCATGAACGTGCGTTTGAAATAGGGGGAACATTGAAGGTTGTGAGTGTTAGAGATCAAGGCACGCGGTTAGAAGTGAAAGTTCCCTACCGGACAAGAGGAGGCGATGAAGAATGATTACCGTATTATTTGCTGATGATCATGAAATGGTGCGCATCGGTGTATCGGCATACTTATCTGCACAACCAGATATTGAAGTCATAGCGGAAGCGGACGATGGAAAGGCAGCTGTAGATCTGGCATTGGAACACCGTCCTGATATCATATTAATGGACTTGGTGATGGACGAGATGGACGGGATTGAAGCGACTAAACAAATCACTCAACAATGGCCTGGAGCAAAAGTCATTATCGTCACAAGTTTTTTGGATGATGAAAAAGTGTATCCAGCCCTTGAAGCAGGAGCGACGAGTTATATGCTCAAAACATCAAAAGCCGAGGAAATCGCGAAAGCTATACGCTCTACATACGCAGGTCAGTCCATTTTAGAACCTGAAGTGACAGGGAAAATCATGACTAAAATGCGTACACCAGAGGGAGTCCAACTTCACGAACAGCTGACAGGCAGAGAAAAAGAAGTGCTTCTCTTAATGACGGAGGGGAAAACCAACCAGGAAATATCAGATCAACTGTTTATTGCACTGAAAACTGTAAAAGTACATGTAAGCAATATTCTCGGAAAACTCCAAGTGTCCGATCGAACCCAGGCGGTCATCTATGCCTTCAAACATGAGTTAACCAAATAAAACCTCGACCACATAACGGTCGAGGTTTTTGCATATATAGAAATACTGTGCTCCATATTAAACAAACGCTTAATCAATAAATTGACAGGGGCACGTGAAACGGAATGTCACCTGTTTTATGGCAAGGCAGGGAGAGAGGCTTGGGAGACTTGCAAGCCAGTTCAGCGCTTTGCAGAATCAAGTCTAAGAGAGGTTGTTGTCATCCTCCCATTTCCACTCACTACTACACTCTTACGACTCATTCGAACGGAGCGCTCAACAATAACAAGCTTCCATCACCTGAAGGTTTATTGGTTTAATGTGACGAGTACGATGGCAGTGATTAGAATGAAATAGAAGATGAATAACTTCAAGTACACTCGTTTCATTTCCATCCCCTTCTTCCTGTAGTACTTTGGATTACCTTATATCTATGTGAAGAAGATGTTAAGAATGACAAAGATTTGATAAAGGTGAGGGGGGCGGGGCATCTTCATCTGGTACACTTTCTTTACCACCCATGCTTTTTTTTCACGTCATTCGGGAATACCAAAACAAAGAGGTGATACTTGTGAAATGGAAAAATAAATTAGCTGATCAGCCTGTCTGGTCAGGTGACATTTCAAATCGAGAAAAGAAAGAAGCGGTCGCTCAGCAAGTGAGCCAGTTTGTAAAGGATGGAGATGTCATCGGCATCGGTTCAGGATCGACATCATTTCTTGCTTTACAAAAGATCGCGGAGAGGGTAGCGGAGGAAAAGCTTTCAATCTTGGCTATTCCCACTTCTAAAGAGGCAGAGATGAACTGCAGCTATTATGGATTGACGACGACTTCCCTCCTCCATAACCAACCGGATTGGGGATTTGATGGAGCAGATGAGGTGGATGGAGACCATCGGCTCATAAAAGGAAGAGGGGGCGCTCTTTTTTCTGAAAAGCTCGTGATGGCAAGTGCTGCTAAAACGTATATTTTAGTAGATGAAAGCAAACAGGTGGAAAGACTAGGAGAAAAGTTTGCGGTTCCATTAGAGGTCGACCCACGAGCCGTACATCTTGTGGAAACGACTCTCCAAACTTTTGAATGCGATCAAGTTGATCTGAGGATGGCGACAGCCAAGGACGGGCCGGTTTTGACGGAAGCTGGCAATCTGCTCATGGATGTTAGGTTTTCAAAAATACACGATTCGTTGGAAAAAGAGTTGAGCGCCATACCAGGAGTCATTGAAACGGGGCTTTTCATTGGGTATTCCGTGGAAATTTTAAAAGTATGACGCCCATTTTACTTATAATTGTTGGTACATCGTAATACTTTTTCTATAATAGTAGTAAATCCTTATTCAAAGGGGAATCATTATGGGACTGCCAAACAGGATTGCTTACCAGGATCAACGATACCCGTATGTAGTACTTGCACCGATCGGAAAGAAGAACAAACAAATCCGGTCGATTGGACATAAATTTGAACGGGGGTTACTATCCAGGCTGAACGACGCAATCGTGGGTCAAATCAACGAAAAAGCTCTAGATGTTGAAAACATCCGCCCATATTTAGGGCTCACAGGAAGAGCTGTCCTTCCGGTTTCTTTTGAAAAAGAAGAGACCATTCACCCACATTTGTTGCGCCCAGAATTGTTTTTATGGAGGTCCTTGTCAGAAGAACATGGACTACCTTTAAAAGAAGAATATTTATACAGTACAGATTTTACTCAACTCTCCTCTGAGCAACTTTATGAACACATAGGGGAAGTGCTTGAGGATTATCTGTTTTTATCTCATATTAGTGAATACGATCGCAAGCATTGGATCGATAAAATTGCTGCTGCCTTTCACAATCACCCGATCGTACAATTGTTCCATGATAAAAAGGACGTTATCGACGGGGTGGAAGTTATGAATCAATCTGCACTGATATCGGTCCTGAATTACCCGGAAGATGTCGCCTATTGGCGTCACAGGGTTAACATCGTTATGCGTCCTTTCCGCACATTACCGGCAGATTGGCTGGAGGGAAGGGGAGGAAGCTGCCCTCACGAAAAATCACTCAGCTTCCATTCGAAGGAGCGGTGCATCCGTTGTTCTTGCGAAAAGTGCGACTATACACTGCACTACAACATCGATGAAGACAGAGTGGCTCTTGAAGAGGCATTCGATGTAGAGCTAGCCACGAAGCGGGTCCTAACGATTGAGAAACAGTTCAATGAAATCGCTAAACAAAACGAGCGTCTTCTTGAACACCTCATTCAGTTAAGAGGCTTGAAAAAACAACTGACAGTCGCCCGGAAAACACTGGAGGAAAGTTTAGATGTCGTTAAACAAATCGAACGCTATCAACGAAAAGCAGTGGATATGAAATCGTATCCACTCCTCCACATGTATGACAAATTAAATCGAAGTCAGATTCCGGAATGTACGACTGAATCTGAGTTGTTATGGCTATCTCAAATTCAGCTGGATGACGTAAGAATGCTGAAAGAACTACGTGATTGGCAAAGAGTTGTTCCAGAAAATGTATATCCAATGACAAGTCATGTTTTGGAAGAGTTAAAAAACAAGTTGAGTGAAGTCCGATATGAAAAGGACGATGTCATCATCACCCTTAAAGGAAGGTCATTGACGTATGCAGACACTCAACAAGTACTGGACTTGATCTATTATTACGGGACTGATTATCCGGCCCATACCTTAGTCCAAGTGCTTGCCGGAAAAGCGACAAACAAGCTTAGGCAACTTCATTTGCACGAAACGCGATGGTTCGGTATCCTTTCGAACTGGCCTGAAAAACATATTCAAAAACTCTTCAACCAGCTTGAAAAACAAGGGTGGCTGATGAAGCAGCAAAAGGGGTATTCCATCAGCGACTATGCTGAAGAAGTCATGTAAACGGGTGTAGGGGGACTGAATTGAAATCCCTCACATGTTTGGAGATTCCTTGCATATCCACAAATACAATCATAAAGACCTGCTGAAAAGGCAGGTCTTATTTCATTGCGTGTGTAATAGAAAGCGGTTACTTATGCTATAATGCCAATACATACATTCAAAAAAAGTGGGTTTCTAAATAATACCATATTCGAATTCAAATCGTTTCATACCTGTTTTACAACCCCTAAATATGGAAATTTACATAAATGGGATAGGTGCAATGATTTGAAACCATCCACGAACATAGACGGAAAAAATTGTGTTGAGAGGAGTTTTTCTATGAAATCGATTTTTCATCGAGCCCTAGGTGAGCAATTCCATAATCTCCATTCCGAGCTTCAAAAAAAGTACGGCTTGACGAGTAAACAAAACCTGATGATCCTTGGACAAGGAAGAATGACTGAAATCAGAGGGACACATCCACTGCTGCGGCCTTTTCTCCAGATAGGGGCAAAAGACCACCTTGTCTTTGCAGAAAGAGGAAAAGACGTTCCATTCACCCTTGAGAATTATATTTACGAAGATGAAAGAGGACGTGAAACCATCAGTTGGATTCGAAGATTTTTCTTTCCTTACTCTATTCGGGGTTTCGATGCAGCCATGCGCTTTGATGAAGAAAAGGGCTGCATTGTTGATGATTTAGGAAAGACAGGCTTCATACAAACCGAATTAGATCTTCATGTTACAGCTGAAGGCGGTTTATATATGGAGTCGAAAGCAATGAATGTGGATGGTCTGCTGTCCATGGCTCATCCGACGACCAGTGTGTACGAACATTATGACGAAAAGGAAGAAGCATTTCGTGTCCATGTGCATGCTGAGCACCCTGTCTTAGGAACACTTCTTATGTATGAAGGGACCGTTCATACTGAATATTTACCGATGACTTTTAACAACATTCCTGAACGTGGTGTTTTAGACTGAAGGAGGGTCATCAATGAAAAATCATGAAAATAAGGGTAGCGAGAACGTCCATACTGATTTTTCCAGTCGGATGACCTATGGTGAATATCTAAACTTGGATGAACTGCTATCTGCACAAAAGCGTCTTTCATCTCATCATGATGAGATGCTTTTTATTATCATTCATCAAGTCAGTGAACTATGGATGAAGCTGACCTTACATGAGCTTCATGCTGCAACAGAAGCGATAAGAAAAGATCAAATGCAGGCGGCGTTCAAAATGCTCGCCCGAGTGTCGAGCATACAAAAACAGATTATTCAAGCATGGGATGTTTTATCAACATTGACCCCATCAGAATATATGGAGTTCCGTGACCACCTCGGCCAGGCGTCCGGATTCCAATCTTACCAGTACAGGATGATAGAATTTGCACTGGGGTATAAAACCTCTCACGTGTTGAAAATTTATGAAAAAGACCCGGTGTTGCACCAACGCCTTGAAGAAGCTTATCATGCCCCAAGCCTTTACGATGCCGCCATCGAGAAGCTGTCGGAGGCCGGTTTTCCGATATCAGAACAGTTGATGAAGCGAGATTATACGCAGCTATATGAAGAGGATTCCACTGTAGAAGCGGCCTGGACGAATGTGTATAAAGACGTGGAACAGTATTGGGACTTGTATCAGTTGGGGGAGAAGCTCGTCGACATTGAAGACAGTCTCCAGCAATGGCGTTTTCGTCACATGAAAACCGTAGAACGGATCATCGGTCACAAAAAAGGCACAGGCGGATCCTCAGGCGTTGGCTACTTAAAGAAAGTCCTCGACCACCGTTTCTTCCCCGAACTATGGGACGTCCGCACCAACATCTAACTAGAACTTTCCTTATTGGAGAGTTCTTTTTTTATTCCGCAATATGTCAGCACTCTGTAAGACTCAATTTCGAGACTTTAGTGGAGGGAGGGGGCTCCAGGAAAAAGGTTCGCTTTCCGTGGGCGAGTGATGAGCCTCCTCGAGCTAACGCTCTGCGGGGTCTCATCTACCACGCACTTCCCACAGGAGTTGCAGCTACCCAACCACTCCATTTCGATCATGTGAGAAACAAACCCCTATACCAAAAAGGAGTATCTTCCACCATCACTTCCTAGAGTAAGAAAGTGCTCTATAACAAGCGGCTATGAGTTCTATACATACGTATGGAAGTTTTTTGATACAGCTCCTAATACGTATAGAATGCGCCTAATTGTGGAAGTTGTTTCGAGAAACTTATAAGGCAAAGGGCGGAGGGGAATGGCGAGACTCCTGCGGGAAAAAAGTGCAGGGTGAGACCCCACAGGACGCAGTCCGAGGAGGCTCACCGCGCTCCCGCGGAAAGCGAGTTATTCCCCGCAGCCCCCATCCACTCAACAAAAGCCTCGAAACTGAGTCTTCAAGAAAAGGAGTTTGGTGAATTAACTTAATTTACTGAATATATCGAAGTAATTAAGTCATTGTTACATTTGTGTTACAATAGATTGTGTGACTATGAGATAAAGAGGGAATCGTATGAGACAACCGATTATATATACCATTTTGTTTGTTTTGTTGACAGCATCCGGCTGTTCATTCATTGCAAATGCGAATGAAGAGTCGGGAGAGAAGACAGATAAAGAGACGATGTATGACGTAAGTATAGAAACAGAAATCGATGAATATGAAGAATATCACATGACTGCGCATTATCCGCAGACACCCAATAACCAAATTGACCAAACCATTATAGATTATGTGAATCAGCAGAAAGCCTTGTTTAAGCAGGAAAGCTATAAAAGCAAGCAGAAAAACGAGGGAAACCTATCCCACGAACTGCACATTGATTTTGAGGTGATTCATCAAAATCAACGCTTTTTTGTTGTGAGGTTTATTGAAACCATTGATCTCGGTAAAGATGGGATCATGACCAGTCAAACGATCATGAATTTTGATAAGAAGAACGGCAAAGCCTTATCACCAGAAGAATTGTTTAAGGAAGACGTCTATTATGTTGATCGTTTTCATGCCTGGACGAAAGAGAAGATAATAGACGCAGGTGGAGATGCATCGAAAATTTTAGAGAAGCTTGACGCTAAGCCTGAATTCTATGAAAATATCGCTTTGACTGGGGAGGGGGCTCTTGTATTTATAGAGAGTCCTACTAATAATGAACCTTTGCGTGTAATGATTGGGAAGGATAAAGTATCCAAACTCCTTCGGTCAGAGTATGCAGGTGCTCTGAAAAAGGGACCTGAAGCACAGCCTAAGACAGGCTCAGAGGATTATGATCCAAAGAGCGATGACGAGTACTTGGACTTTTCTTTGGATGAGAACCTTGGAGAAGGAAAAGAAGTGGCGTTAACGTTTGATGATGGACCTCACCCGGAAGTGACCAGAGGAATTCTTGATGTATTGGATAAATATGAAGCAAAAGCCTCCTTCTTTATGATAGGTAAGCGGGTAGGTTACTATCCGGAGGTGGCTCGTGAAGTGAGTGAACGCGGGCATGAAATCGGAAATCATACGTGGGATCATGTGCGTTTGGAACGTTTGTCGCCTGAGCAGGTCAATCAGCAGATCCTATCTACTCAAACGATTCTTGAACAAGTGACCGGACAAAAGGTAGACTTACTTCGACTGCCCTTTGGAAATGTCCCTTCTGAAACGTATCAAGAAGAAATCAACGTTGTCCCGTGGACCATTTATTCAGAAAAATGGGCAGATCAAAAGCCGGAAGTAGTGGCGGAAGATATTCTTTCAGAAGTAAAAGAAGATTCGATCATATTGCTCCATGATCTTCAGAAATACACGGTGGAAACTGTAGATCTTTTACTGGAGAAATTATATTCCAAAGGATATAGAGTTGTTCCAGTCGGCCAATTGCAAGATACACAAGAAAACCGTTCCGTTTTAGAATAAAAACGGAACGGTTTTCTGCTTTTACAAATCCGTCCTCTTCCTTTGAAAGGTCCATAGACCGTAGGGGAGGGGGGACTATTTCAAGTGTTCTTCTAACCATTTGCCCCAGCGTTCAAATTCTACGAGAAATCCATCGTGACCATAATCGGTGGATATGTGGTGATGTTTCCCTTTATTGCAGAACGTAGTGAAAGATTTGATTAGAGCATCCGGATAGAGAAGGTCGTGCTCGAAACTGAATGTATGAATCTCTGCTTGATAAAGCCGAGCAGCTTGTTGCCATCCATTCCTATCCCGACCGATGTCATGGTTGTTCATAGCATCAAGAAGGTACAGATAGCTGTTGGCATCAAAGCGTTCTTTGATTTTATCTCCTTGGTAATCTAAATACGATTGAATTTCATAAGAAGCATCAGCATCATACGACCGGTCAAATCTTTTTTCAAATAAAGTACTGCTTCGGTAGGTGACCATCCCGGTCATCCGAGCGATTTCAAAACCTTTAAGGTCTTCATTGGAATGGTAATTTCCATTACGGAAATTAGGATCGCTTTTGATGGCTCTTGCACCAATGTGATTAAAAGCGATGCCATAATCGCTTAAATAAGGAGTCGCTGCCAGTATGAATAATTTTTTCATAAATTCAGGGTAAAGAAGACCCCATTCGTACGTTTGCATCCCTCCAAGTGATCCGCCAGCTATAGCGTGGAGATGAGTGATGCCTAAGCGATGTAAAGCTGCATATTGAGCATGGACCATATCCCGAATTGTAACTTTCGGGAAGGTTTGGCGATAGGGATTTCCTGTGTCGGGATCCATACTCGCAGGTCCTGTAGACCCGTGACAACCACCGAGTACATTGAAGGTGATCACTTGATAGTGGTTGGTGTCGATTGGACAACCTTCACCAATTAAACCGGCCCACCAGCCACGTTCCTCCCTTGAACCGACAGCGAGCTGGTTGCCTGTTAAAGCGTGGCATACGAGGATAACGGGAGCATCTGTCGGCCCGTATCTTTCGTAAGCAAGTTCAACGTTCGAAAGCTTGTCACCAGACTCGAAGGTAAAAGCTCCGATTGATATCGATTGATTGGTTCGCGGGTGGCTGGCGGGGTTTTTTAATGACATGCTTTTCATTCTCCTTTCTTTCTTTATACCGATACGAGGGAGGTGGAAAGATCTTTCCCAGACCGGATATTCACAACAGCGTCATAAAGGCTGACCCCTGAAATAATGGCTTCATCTTCGTGCGCGCTTGGTTTGCGTATCCACAGCAAGGTTGGCTTTATATCCTTCGCTAAGTTCAAGACATCATCATCCGCTTCTTCAACATAGACAATATCCCAGTTGATATTCTTTTCTTTTTGAAGATCCTCAAGGTGAGAGAAGGCGAGAACTTGATACCCTAACCGCTCTAATTTGTTCTGCTCCTGAAGAAGTGCGCTTTGGCCAACAATCCCGATCACTCTCTTTCTCAAGTCCCCATCCGAACGGTCTAAGGATGAAGATAAAACGGGCTCTGCCACATGTTTGGTTTTCCCGTATGGTTTCCGTTGTCCAGTAGCATGGAAAATGGCGTTGTCTAAATCCTGGATCAAATCTTCTACGGATTCTAAACCGACAGATAAGCGGACAAGTTCTTCAGTGACACCAGACTTAGTCAAGTTTTCGTCGTTTAATTGTTGGTGAGTCGTGGAAGCTGGGTGAATGATTAACGATTTGGCGTCGCCGACATTGGCCACATGAGACCAGATGGTGCTTTGATCAATTAGTTTGCGTCCGGCTTCGCGTCCCCCTTTAATTCCGAAGACAACAATCGATCCATGGCCGTAGTGGAAGTATTTTTTGGCTAATGAATAAGTGGGGTGGTCTTTCAATCCTGGATAATTGACCCATTCAACCCCATCATGTTGGTTTAAATACTCAGCAATTTCTAAAGCTTGATCCGCATGGGTTTGAACTCGTAAGTGTAACGTTTCCAATCCTTGTAAAAGTAAGAAAGCGTTTTGTGGGCTGAGACATGCCCCAATGTCTCGGAGCAGCTGCACACGAAGTTTTATGGCGAAAGCGGCAGGGCCTACATCAATACCGAAACGGATGCCATTGTAACTTTCATCAGGATCTGTGAACCCTGGGAATTTGTCATGGTTCCAGTTGAAACGTCCACTATCAACAACAACACCACCAATGGCGGTTCCGTGGCCACCAATCCATTTAGTGGCAGAGTGGACAACGATGTCTGCTCCCCAGTCGATAGGTCTACATACATACGGGGTAGCGAATGTATTGTCGATGATTAAAGGGATGTGGTGATCGTGAGCGACATCTGCGACCGCTTCGATGTCCAGTACATTTAAACTCGGGTTTCCGATGGTTTCTGCAAAAATCGCTTTTGTATTAGGAGTGATAGCCTTGTCAAAAGCTTCTGGATCATCCCCTTCTACGAAATGGACATTGATTCCATAGCGAGGGAGGGTGTGGACAAACAAATTGTACGTCCCTCCATAAAGGTTCGTCGAAGTCACAATATCATCCCCGGATTGAGCGACATTCAGAATGGCCATCGTAATGGCAGACATGCCTGATGCGGTCGCCACAGCCGCAGCACCGTCTTCAAGAAGGGCGATACGTTTTTCAAATACATCGACGGTCGGGTTTCCGATACGTGTATAGATGTTGCCAGGTTCCGCAAGTGCAAAGAGATTTTGTGCATGCTCTGTGTCATTGAAAACATAAGAAGTCGTCTGATAAATCGGTACAGCACGAGAACCTGTAGCGGGGTCAGGGTCTTGACCACCGTGAAGTAAATTCGTTTCAGGGCCGAACGTATGGAATGGTAAACTCATGGGAAAATTCCTCCTCTGATTTTTTCTAGGACATCCACTTTGAAAAAAGAGGGAAAATGAAAAGCCCTCTTCTGTAATAAGAAGAGGGCTTTATGTATCTCATACCTCCCCTTATCTTTCAGGTCATGTGACCTGTAGGATGTAGCACCTTTTCAAGGAATAACCTTGAAGGTTGCTGGGCGTCGTAGGGCCTAGTCCCTCTGCCGCTCTCGATAAGAGTTTTCATCATTAAATTTTCTGACTTGTTTGAAATTATAAAGCCGTCCTTTATCATTGTCAAACAATATCGGTACGTTTGAATCCTCCTTTGCGTGGGAAATGGTTTATTAAGTCTATGAGATAGGAGTGAAGATGATGAAACAATATAGTGTTGTACCTAATAAAGATGTGACCGGATGGTTTGTTAAAATCGAGGATATTGCTCCGACAGACCTTTATGACGAGCGTGATACCGCCGTTACCAAAGCGGAAGAAATTGCAAAAGAAAACAAACCGAGCAAACTTCAGATCCTGGATCAAAACCACGAAGTTGAAGAAGAGCGCACGTACTAATAAAAAAACTCCCCATCGCGGGAGTTTTTTTATATGCACCGATTAATCAGTTATTAAAGTAAATGGCAGGATTCTTGAAGACTCGATTTCGAGACTTTTGTTGAGTGGGTAGGGGCTGCGGGGAATGACTCGCTTTCCGCGGGAGCGCGGTGAGCCTCCTCGGACTGCGTCCTGTGGGGTCTCACCCTGCACTTTTTTCCTCGTAGATATCCGGTTCCGGCGCCTAGCGGCTAGTGAGACTTCCCTCGCTTCTGTACGATAAGTCAACATCGAATCACTCCGTTCTTCGTGTTTCTTTTATCTCCGCCACCTCAGTCCAGTCCATACGCCGCTGATCGAGGCGCCTCCACACTTAAGATAGGAGTCTCGCCATTCCCCTCCGCCCCTCTGCCATATAAGTGTCTCGAAACCACTTTCAGAATTAGGCGCTTATTGTACGTATTGGAAGCTATAAAGCATATCTCTATCGTATGGATATTGCTCATAACCTCTTGTTATAGAGCGCTTTCTTACTTTAGTTAGTGATGGTGGAAGGTAGCTCCTTCTTGGTATAGGTGTTCGTTTCATACATGATCGAATGGGGTGGTTGGGAAGCTGCGAGACTCCCGTGGGAGAAAGGAGATCGGCGAGATCCCGCAGGGCGGTAGCCCGAGGAAGCTCGCCACTCCCCCACAGGAAAGCGAGTTGCTTCCCAACCACCCCTGACGCTCAACCAGGCAACGAGCCCCGGGAACATCTCGAAACTGAGTCTTCCACAAACAGGAGCTTATCTTTAACATAGAGGTTCTAGAGTTTTTGTTGGGCTACAGTTATGATGGAGGTAAAAGATACATAAAGGTGTGAGCAACCATGAATCATCATTACGATGTCATCATCGTCGGTGCGCGTGTAGCCGGCGCAAGTTTAGCTATTTTACTAGGAGAGATGGGAAAGAAAGTCCTCCTTGTCGATAAAGCCAGTTTTCCGAGTGATACCTTATCCACACATTTTATGTCGCACACAGGATTCTTAGAAAAATTAGGCATCCTCAAGCCGTTAGAAGACTCTGGCTTGAGAAAAGTAACGAGGATGCGGACGTATATTGGAAGCAGTTTCGTAGAAGGTCCAAGGGCGTCCTATACCATCATTCCAAGACGAGATAAGCTTGACTCCATGCTGATCGAACGAGCGCTTACTTTCCCGTCTGTCCAATTCAAATCTGAAACGACGGCACGAGAATTGATATGGGAAGAGGGAAAGGTCGTCGGCGTCACTCTCATAGAAGATGGTGAACCGCATGATGTTTTTGGACAGTTCGTTGTCGGGGCAGATGGGAAGAATTCAAACATTGCTCACTGGACAGGTGCAGAGAAGTATGAAGAAACGAAGCCGTTGCGACCGGTCGTCTATGGTTACTTTGAGGGAGTTGAGCCTTTACCTGAACCGGCCACAGAGATCTTCCTTCATGAGGGTCGGATCGGCTTTGTTTTTCCAATGGAGCACAACCGTGACTGCCTGGGCATAGAAATCCATCCAGAAGAATTTAAAACGATGATGAAAGACCCGGAACAATCGTTTAAACAAACGTTTGATCAATTGTATGGAATGAAGGAAAGGATGAGAGGGGCCAGGCTTCAAGGAAAGATCATTGGAACACCAGGCATGCCGAACTTTTTCCGGAAAGCCTACGGAGATGGCTGGGCTTTAATTGGCGATGCGGGTCACAGCAAAGATCCAAGTACAGGTTTAGGAATCAATGATGCATTTATGCAATCCTTCTTACTGGCTGATGCCTGCTTAAAAATGGATGAAGGCGTCACGATAGAAGAGGCAATGGAGGAATTCGAAAGGAAGCGGGACGAGCAGCTTCTTCCAGGATTCCAAATGACACTTCAATATATACAATCCCTTAGAAAATGGACAGATAATGAAGTGGCTCTATTTCAATCGATGGCAGCAAATCCAATGGTTTGGAACAAACTTGTCCCCAATTTATCCCGTCATTTAAAAAATGATGCTGCTGACTTTCCTCTCCTTCATACAGCGATGCAAATGGAAGCAGAACAGTTCGGTTTTAAAAAGGAATCCTAGCCGGAAAAGTCGAATGTAGGTAGTGAGGTGATCAAGGTGGAATGGACGAAAGAAACCGCATTTACAAAATTGCAGGAGATTTATAATGATAAAGTCATGCAGGATGAAAAACGAAGAGTTTTCCAACAAGTGTATAACCATTTGCAACAGCATCTCGATGATTTAGCGGTCCAATCGGGGCTGAAGGAAAAAGCGCAGGAACAGCTGAAATTTTTTAAGGAATACACATTCATGCCTGGAGACAACTTATTTCAGTCGATGCGCTATGTGTTCTTGATTGCTCGTGGTGAAAAAGAAAGGGACCCGGAAGAAACAAGGCAGCACTTGAACCGTATTTACCGCTCGCTTTACCAGCCGGCCGGTCTGAAAAACCCTTATATTCCTGACTCTTTTTGGGAAACGCCGCTAGGAGTGGCATGCTTAGTCGCAGAAGAAGGAGTAGAAGCTGTCTACCCCATTCTGGATGAAATCCTTGAAGCAGAGCGCATTTAACAAGAAAGCTCAGGCGCGGCCTGAGCTATTTGCATGAACTCTTCTAATTATAAAAGATTATAGCTGGTAGAACTGTTTGATTCTAGCGACGACTTCTGTAAAATTGGAAGACCCTTCGAGGTTTGCAATCATCCCTTTTAGAATGGCAGGACGAGGCTCCTTCCTCAGCATTTCTTCTGTAAGGACATGCACCGTATCTTTAATTTCTTGATTTTCCTCGCCGGCTAATTCCTTTAATCTTGAGAGTAAATGCTCCTGGTCTTCCCTGTGAAAGTGATCAGGTAAGAGCTGGTGCATAATTTCTTCGTTTATGACTGGTTGGTCACCGCTTTTTTCGAACCCCTCTACAATGTAGTCTGTCCTCCGTAACATCGCTTCTGAGAGGGATTCAAGATCCAAGTCAGCCCCTTCGATGATAATCAAATCCATATAGCCCTTGAACATTCCCTGTAGAATCAAACTCACTTCCCATATCGTTTCATGTAACCGCTCTTGATAGATGTTTTGCAGATGTCCCTTGTAAAAAAGGTAGGAGTTCACCCGCATTTGGGTAAGGAATTCTTCAATATTTTCGTTAAAAGGAATGGCTTGTTCCCGGATTTGCATAATGATGAATTCCCGGTGGTCAGCCAGCTCTTCAAAGGTTACCTGCAATTGTTTCTTGAACTTCGTACGATCATCAGCCTTGAGTTTTTGAATTTCATCGATACGCGACTGAATCCGCTGATAGTAATAATTGAATATGTCCAGCAGTAAAGCATCTTTAGATTTGAAATGGAGGTAAAAGGCTCCTTTGGAGATTCCGCATGCATTTGCGATTTCCTGGACGGAAGTAGAGCTGAATCCTTTTTTGGCAAACAGCTTGATCGATTGTTCTATAATATAAATTGATTTTTGCTCCATGGTTTTCGCTCCTTCAAACTTGGAGAAGTTGATGTTTTCTCTTGACCTCTGACCAGTTGGTCATTTATATTTTAAGGTGTTGTGACTAATCGGTCAATAAAAGGGGAGAGTTGAATATGAAACGGATCATCGACTTTTCGATGAATAACAAATTTGCGATATGGCTTATGACCATTCTCATTACCGCTGCAGGGTTATATGCAGGGTTGAATATGAAGCTTGAAACGATTCCGGATATCGAGCCGCCAATCATTACGGTGACAACAACATATCCGGGGGCTACTCCAGAAGAAGTGGCCAATCAAGTATCTGAGCCACTTGAAAAGCAAATGAGCAATTTAAGTGGGGTAAAAACGGTCAGTTCTTCCTCGTTTCAAAATGCTTCATCGCTACAGTTAGAATATAGCTTTGATAAAAGTTTAGATGAAGCAGAGGATGAATTGCAAGAAGCTGTCGATCAAGTGACTTTACCGGAGGGGGCACAAGACCCTTCCGTTTCACGTCTGAACTTTAATGCCTTTCCTGTTGTGAGTTTAAGTGCCATTAACGGAGATGGGTCTCTTGAACAATTGACGACAACAGTGGAAGAAGAGATTGTTCCTGCTCTTGAGGGGCTTGAAGGTGTTGCGGATGTTCAAGTTTCCGGGCAGCAGCTTGAAGAAGTTCAGATTGATTTGGATGAAGGTGCATTGAAGGAACGTGGGCTCGATCAAGAAACCATTAAACGTTTCATTCAAGGATCTAATGTATCATTCCCGTTAGGCTTGTATACGTTTGACGACACGCAAAAGTCTGTTGTCTTCGATGGCAACCTTACAAGTGTGGAACAACTGAGAGATTTGCAGATTCCAGCTATTCCTTCTGCAGGAGGTGCTCCTTCGGGTCAGCAAATGCCTTCACAAGGCGCAGATCAAGTTCCTTCCGAAGCGCAGCAAGGATCTCAGGGACAGGGGCAAGCGACAGGTGACATGCCGGCTTTGGATGGCATTCCGACCGTTACCTTAGACGAAATTGCTGCTGTGGAGGTTGTTGGAGAAGCTGAATCCATCTCCCGTACCAATGGGGAAGATTCCATTTCTCTGCAGATTGTCAAATCACAAGAAGCGAATACGGTTGATGTCGTGAACCTCGTTAAAGCAGAAACAGAATCTTTTAAAGAAGAACTGAATGGGGTAGAGTTTGTGTACTCCTTTGACCAGGGTGAACCGATTGAAGAGTCAGTCAGTACGATGCTAAACAAAGCGTTGTTTGGTGGGATTTTCGCTGTCCTTGTCATCTTATTGTTCTTACGCAACATCAAGACGACGCTCATTTCGGTGATTTCCATTCCACTATCCTTACTGATTGCCATTCTATTTTTAAATTGGATGGAGATCACGTTGAATATCATGACCCTCGGAGCCATGACGGTTGCGATTGGACGTGTGGTGGATGACTCGATTGTCGTTGTGGAGAACATATACAGGCGGATGTCATTAGCTGAGGAAAAGCTGAAAGGGAAAGCGTTGATCCGCGAATCGACGAAAGAAATGTTCATGCCGATCCTTTCTTCGACGCTTGTAACAATCGCTGTGTTCCTACCGCTGGGTCTTGTGGAAGGTACAGTCGGTCAGATATTCCTGCCGTTTGCATTAACGGTTGTTTTCGCCTTGTTAGCCTCTTTACTCGTGGCTGTTACCATTGTGCCGATGCTATCCCATTCTCTTTTAAAAGAGTCGAAAATAAAAGGGCGTACACATGAAGAAGGAGCAGGAAAACTTGCTCTCTTTTACAAAAAGGTCCTGAACAGGACATTGAATCATAAAATCATATCGAGTATCATTGCCGTCTTAGTTCTAGTTGGAAGTATTGCACTTCTCCCATTTGTGGGAACAAGTTTTCTTCCTGAACAAGAGCAGAAGATGGTTGTCGCTACTTTCAGCCCGGCTCCTGGACAGACGTCAGAAGATGTGGAACGTATGGCTGAAGATGCACAGCAATTCTTTATGGAACGAGATGGAGTAGAGACCGTCCAATATTCTGTCGGCGGTGAAAATCCAATGAATCCAGGGGCTTCCAATCAGGCGATGTTCTATGTGGAATATGCCGATGATACGGAAGAATTCTCAGAAGAAACGCAACGCGTCATTGACGGTTTGAATGAGCAGGCAGAACAGGGAGAATGGATGAGTCAAGATTTCTCCGGCGCTGGATCTAGCAGCGGCTTGGAACTACGTGTGTACGGAAATGACACAGAAGAGATCAAGCCTGTGGTTGCCGAAGTTGAAGCGCTGCTTTCAGAAGAAGAGAATTTGAGAAATGTAGATTCCAGTCTCTCTGAATCCTATGAGGAATACACGCTCGTAGCGGACCATGAGCGTCTCAGTGAATTAGGATTGACGGCTGCACAAATCGGGATGGAGCTCGGACAGAATCGTCAACAACCCGTTATTACAACGATAGAGCGGGATGGAGAAGAACTGAATGTCTATCTCGAGGTAGAAAAAGAAGAGATTACTGGAATTGAAGGTTTAACAGGAAAAGAAATCACGTCCCCAACAGGTCAGACGGTCGCAATCAGCGACCTAGTCGAGGTCGAAGAGGGAACGACAGCTGATACGATTACACGGAGGAATGAGCGTGTTTATGCCAGTGTCACCGCAGAGATAACGGTAGATGATGTAGGTGCCGTTTCACAAGAAGTCAATGAAAAAGTACAGGAAATTAAAACGCCTTCTGGAGTTGAAATTACACAAGGTGGGGTAGCGGAGGACATTAATGAATCCTTCTCCCAATTAGGTTTAGCCATGCTTGCAGCCATTGCCATTGTGTATCTCATTCTCGTCGTGTTCTTTGGCGGGGGACTGGCGCCACTTGCGATTCTATTCTCCTTGCCGTTTACCATTATCGGAGCGGTGCTTGGATTATTGATCAGTGGAGAAACGCTTAGTATCTCGGCTATGATCGGGGCATTGATGTTGATTGGAATTGTTGTAACCAATGCCATCGTGCTCATCGACCGTGTCATTTATAAAGAAAAAGAAGGCTTCTCTACACGCGAAGCTTTACTGGATGCTGGAATGACCAGACTCCGTCCGATTCTGATGACAGCTCTGGCTACGATCGGAGCCCTGCTTCCACTTGCGCTTGGATTTGAAGGTGGTTCGATCATCAGTAAAGGTCTTGGTGTTACGGTGATCGGAGGGTTAGCAAGCTCTACGCTGCTAACACTACTCATCGTGCCTCTTGCGTACGAAACGTTAATGAAGTTCCGTAGACAGAAAAAGACACAAACTACGAGATAAATTTTGGTAGAATAAGAACATCCTCACATAACGAGGGTGTTCTTTTTTTCTAAATATTTGTAAAAAGTTTACCGTTTTTATTTATATGGCAGTGGGAATGGACTAAAAATCGTTGAATGGAGGGGTTTGCATGGAACATTATGAAATTACGATCGTAGGTGCTGGACTGGCCGGTATAACAGCTGCGCGTAGATTAAAGAAACAAGGAAGAAGCAACCTATTGTTAACAGATAAAAGTAAAAGTGTCGGTGGTCGACTAGCTACGAGAAGAGTAGCAGATGGCCGAGCCGATCACGGCGCGCAATTCTTCACTGTAAGAACGGATGAATTGGAAGAAGAGGTGAAGGGATGGCTCGATCAAGGATGGATTAAACAATGGTTTGGAGATAAATACCCTCGCTACACCGCCGTTCAGGGGATGAACGGTCTGGCAAAAGAGTTAGCCTCAGATCTTCCCACTTCCCTACATACGAAAGTAGTCAAACTGCTTGAAGTAGAGGGAGGGTACCGTCTTTATAGTGAAGACGGGAAGGAATGGCAATCGGATAAAGTCCTGCTGACGATGCCCGCCCCACAAATCATTGAACTTTTGAAAAAGAGTGAAGTAGAGGTGGATGAAGTCGAGTTGAAACAACTGAAGGACATCTACTTTGAGCCGACCTATGTAGGCATTTTTGAATTCAAAGGTGAGACGGAATTGCCGGAAGATGGCCATGTAGATGTCGGCCTGCCTGAAGGGATGGAACGGATGGTCGATCATCAGAAAAAGGGGATATCAGATGATCCGATTGTAAGCGTTTATATGGAAGCAGACTGGTCACGTAAACATTATGGTGAAGATTACGTGATGTCTTTAATCAAAGAAAAAGCAGCGGGCTATTTGAATTGGAAGCAGCTCGAGTCCGAACAATTAAAACGATGGAGATACGCCCAGGCGAAAAAAGTGATGAGGCAGCCTTATGTCGATCTCTCCGGAGATGGACGTCTCGTTGTGGCCGGCGATGCATTCCTGAGGCTGAACGATGAAGCGGGTCGAACGCGATTTGAAAGTGCATACCTCTCCGGGAAAGATGCAGCAGCCTACTTGAGTTGGTGATAGTTTAGCAACATGTACACTTTAGTAGAAAAACGGAAGGGGAATCATTCGGGGATGACCTTTCACGTCAAAAGGAAAAAGAAATCGAGATAAAGGTGGGGCGGCACGTATGCCGCCCCACCTTTTTAACTGGCTTTCGCTTCGTATTTTTTGAGTCGTTTCACTCTCGTAATAGTATAAACCGCAAGGCCTGCCCATATGAGGGTGAAGGATACGGCATGAACATCTGTAAATGGCTCATCATACAGGAAAATGCCGATGATCAGCATGATGGTGGGAGCGAAATACTGAAGGAACCCTACCATCGATAGTGGGATTCTTTTTGCTCCTGCCGAGAAAAGGAGGAGGGGAATCGCTGTGACAATTCCGGCTCCGAAAACGATGACGGTCGTCCATGACCAAAAGTCTATGGTCGACCATTGGCCTGCCTGTTGTTGAAAGAGAAAAATCATGGCAATGGGTGTGACAATCAACGTTTCAATAGTCAAACCGAACATGGCGTTCAGTGGGACGAGCTTTTTCAAAAGGCCGTACGATCCAAAGCTGAAGGCAAGCAGCAAAGCAAGCCACGGAACGGACCCGAAATTGATGGTCATATAGAGAACCCCGAGTGCAGCAAGCAAGAAAGCGAGCCATTGGGCTTTTGAAAATTGCTCTTTTAATACAATCATCCCAAGTAAAATACTGACAAGCGGATTGATGTAGTAGCCGAGGCTTGCTTCTACAACGTGGTCTGTGTTCACGGCAATGATATACGTGACCCAATTGATGCTGATCGTGATGGAAGCGAGGGTGATGCCGATCAACTGTTTTTTATTTTTCATGATTTGGCGGCATTCCTGGATAAAGGGCTGGTGTTTCTTTGCGATCAGAATGACAAGTCCCATAAAAATGAAGGACCATACAATTCGGTGTGCAAGGATTTCAAAGGCAGGAATCTCTTGAATCAGTTTCCAGTAAACAGGGAGAATCCCCCACAAGATGTAAGCTCCAGCAGTATAAAGGATGCCGAGTTTTTGTTCATGAATCATGGTGAGAACCCTTTCGTGTGTCGGGATATTTTTTCAATCTGCTTCATTATATCACCGTTTGAAAGGGGAAGCTTAAAAAATGCATGACCCGCAATCGGGCCATGCATGTTAAGGTTGTTCGCCGCGTTCTTCTTGGTTGTTTATTTCAATCGGTGGAGGGACATCCTGGGACTCTTCCAAAGCAATCTTCATAAGCGGCTTGTCGGCGGGACCTTCCATCACAGCACCGTCATAGGAAAAGCGTGACCCATGACATGGACAATCCCACGTATGTTCCCCACTATTCCATTCCACTTCACATCCCATATGTGTGCAGGTCGTGTCCAGTACATGCAGTTTGTCATCATCATCTCTGTAGGCACCTGCTCTTTCTCCGCGCCACTGAACGACCATACCTTCTCCTTTTTTGAGGGAGGTCGGCCGGTCCTCGACAAGCTCAAGTTTTCCTTCGACTAGATGAACGGCTACATCGAAATTCTGGGACAAAAATTGCTTCATGCTTGGGTCGGACTTAAAGCGCGTAGGTTTGAATAATTCATGAAACAGAGATTTTTCACCAAGAACATAGTCACAAATTAATTTGGCTGCCAATGTCCCGTTGGTCATACCCCATTTCCTAAAACCTGTTGCGATAAATACCCTATCATTGTTTCGGGTAATTGGGCCGATGTATGGGACTTTATCTAACGTGGTTAAGTCCTGAGCTGACCACTGGAACCATTTATTTTTAATACCAAAAGTCTGGGCAGCGAATTCCTCCAGGGCGTTGTAATGGAAGGACGTGTCGACACCCTGTCCGGTCTTATGGCTCTCACCGCCAATCAAGAGTACAGGTTTGCCGTTATATTCTGCCGTTCGAATCGACCGCTTCGGTTCATCGATGGACAAATACATGCCTTCGGGTACTTCTTTCTCCGGCTCAATAGCGAGGAGATAGGATCGCTCGGCGTACATGCGGCTGAAATAAAACCCTTTTCCATCATAAAAAGGGAAGTGGCTGCATGATACCAACTTCTCACAAGTAAGCGTGTGACCGTCTCCTGTTTGAATTTCTATGCGATCTTTTTCTTTCACATCCGTCGCTTTCGTATGTTCGAATATTTCCCCGCCCAATGTGATGAACTCTTCAATGAGCGCAGCTAAGTATTTAAGCGGATGAAATCGGGCCTGATTTTTCATGCTGAGCGCTTTTGTAGCTTCTATGTCAAAGGGTAAAGCGTCCATCGTTCCGCCTGGGATGCCCAGCTTTTGATAAGCCTCATACTCATTCTCCAGTTTGTGTGCGCCTTTTTTCGTAGTAGCGAAGAGATAAGCGTCTTCTTTCACCCAATTGCAATCAATTTGATATTTATCCACCCATTCTTCCATGGTTTGTAAAGCACTCATTTGCGCCTGGTAATATAACGAAGCTTCTTCCTCACCAAAATGTTTCAGCAATTCGTGATAGATCAACCCGTGCTGCGCAGTTACTTTTGCGGTCGTATGACCTGTTGTGCCGTTCAACAATTCGTCCGCTTCGATAAGGGTCACTTTCTTTCCTGCTTGTGCTAGAAGGTAAGCGGTCGTTATACCAGTGATTCCACCACCGACAACTGCTACTTCTGTCGCTGTATCTTCTTTCATAGCCTCATAAGTCGGTAAAGACATATTCTCTCGCCATAAAGGTTCTGGTTGAGTCCATTTCTCGTGATGTTCCATATCTTCCCTCCTGACTCGTTTCTCTCAGTCTTTCCCGCTCTGGGAGTTTCATGTATTTAGCCATTGAAAAATTAACAACATTTATGCTTTGTAGTATACTTGAACAAGATGGGAAGAAACGCGTGAAGGTGGTAAGCAGGATGGAAGTATTCGTGGCACGGCAGCCGATTTTGACAGTCGAAAATGAAGTGTATGCCTATGAACTACTGTACCGAAACAGCGAAGAAAATCGGTTTGTCCCAATGGATGGGAGTCAGGCGACTTCAGAAGTTTTGATGAATAGCTTTGTTACGATTGGCTTAGAGCGTTTATCACACAATAAGCCGTGTTTTATTAATTTCACTGAAGATCTCCTGCTTGAACAAGTGCCTGAATACTTCAATTCCGAACAGCTGGTCGTCGAAATCCTTGAGCATGTCTCCTTCAGTCTCGACCTCATCAGAGTGTGCAGAACTTTGAAAAAGAAGGGGTATTTAATTGCTCTCGATGATGTCATTGATATTGAGCGTCCGGCATTATACGAACTCCTTCATTATGTGGACATATTAAAAGTGGACATTCGGGAAGTAACAGACGAAAACCGGGCACAGATCATTCAATTAGGAGAAGAGTATGGGGTGACGCTGTTAGCTGAAAAAGTGGAGACCCATGAAGAACATCAACGGTGTATAGAGGAGGGTTTTACTCTCTTCCAGGGTTTCTACTTCAGCAAGCCAGTGATTGTGAAAGGGATGGATATTCCATTTCTCTCATCCAACTATCTTCAAATGATCAAAGAACTCGCGGCTTCTGATGACGAAATTAATATTGAGAAAGTAACGGAAATTATGGAACAGGATTTAGCCCTTACCTATAAATTGCTGCGATTGATCAACTCGTCTCAACAACGGACGAGAGTACCGATTCAATCGATCAGGCAAGCTGTTATGCTGTTAGGCACAGAAGGATTGAAAAAGTGGCTGTACGTTTTATCGATTGAACAAACGACAGCTGGCACTTCGACACAGTCCCAGCTTGTCATCAAAACAAGTCTCGTTCGTGCCAAATTGTGTGAACAGATGGCTGTAAGGATAAGAGCTGGAAAAAAAGCGGATGGCTATTTCCTGACAGGATTCATATCGCTGATCGATGTCATCACCCAACGTCCTGCGCATGAAGTGATTGGGTCGTTACCCCTTGATGAAGAAATTAAGAAAGCGTTTGAGGGGTATCAGAACACCTACCGGCTTGTGTTGGATTTGGCTGTGGCGATGGAAAAAGCAGATTTTGAGTGGTTGGAAAACCATTTGGCCAAATGGGGATTATCTTATTCGGAAGTATTTGAGGTATACGGTCAAGCCATAGCGTGGTCCGAACAGCTCTATCATGAACATTTCACTGAGACCGTACGAAAATAGCTGACATGAAGATATCAGGTAACCTCTTTAAGATGCTCTCGTGAAGGGAGCCTTTTTTTATGGATCCTGTTACCTGGATGAAAAGGAGTAGACATCATGCGTTTCATTTTTAACCACTTTCACCAATTGTCGGGATGTGTGGACCCTGAACGCTTCCGAGAGCGAAGGGAACCGATAGTGGAAAAGCTTTACTGGACGATGGTAGAGAAAAGGGGGAGATTCTGATGGAAAGAGAGCCTCGGTTATGGACGACTAGCTTTGTCAATGTATGTGCGAGCAATTTTCTCGTGTTTTTGGTCTTTTATCTCCTGTTCGTTACGATGCCGATCTATACGATTGAGTCCATCGGAGTGGCTGAAGGGGAAGCGGGCTTGATTATTACCGTCTTTTTAATTGCCGCGATTCTCATCCGTCCTCTTTCCGGGCAGTGGGTGGAATCCTTTGGCAGAAAGCCGGTCGTAATCATTGCTTTAAGCATTTTTTCGTGCAGTTCCTTTCTCTATCTATGGTTTGATTCTTTTTCATCCGTCTTGATCATTCGGTTTATCCAAGGTGTCGGTTTCGGAATGGGGACAACAGCTTTAGGGGCCATTGTCGCAGACGTTGTCCCGGATCAGAGGAAAGGAGAAGGGCTCGGATATTTTGCTATGTCGATGAATTTTGCGATGGTCATCGGTCCTTTCCTAGGTCTCACATTGATTCAGAGTACGGGTTTTAACGTGATGTTCTTCGTTTGTGCAATCCTAGCCGCCATGGCTTTACTTACAGGACTTGTGATTCGCATAGAGCCGCTGGCTGGAACTGCAAAAAAAAGATTTGTACCAAGCATGCATAACCTTCTGGAGAGGCCGGTGATCCCCATTGCATTGACCAGTGCCGTCATGGCGGTACCGTATGCAGGGGTATTATCGTTTGTTTCCGTCTATGCAAGTCAGCTCGGTCTTGCTGCGGCAGCTAGTTATTTCTTCGTTGTCTTTGCTCTTGTGTTGTTAGTCTCTCGTCCGTTTACCGGCAGATGGTTTGATCAGTATGGAGAAAATGTCATCGTTATTCCATCGATTCTTATCTTTGGTACAGGTCTGCTAGTTTTAAGTTTTGCTCATACCTCTTTTGTTTTATTGCTGGCTGGAGGATTGATTGGACTAGGATGGGGTACACTCGTCCCAAGTTTGCAGACCATTGCTTTGAAAAAAGCTCCAGAAAGAGCGGGATCAGCTACAGCCACCTTCTTTACCATTTTTGACATAGGGATTGGAGTGGGATCCTATATCGTAGGAGCGATCGCGACGGGGATCGGATTTTCCTCTCTATATTTCAACAGTTCCTTTATTGTGTTCGGGGCTGTAGGGCTTTACATCCTGTTGCATGGAAGAAAGGTTCGTTCGAACACTGAGCATAGGATAGAATATAGTAGTTAAGAAGGAGGTCTTTTCCTCCTTCTTTTGTTAAAATTAACTGAAAGCGCTTACAAAATGAAGGGGGAAGACCGTTTTGAAAAACAAAGAGAAGCGGATCGAAACAGCCATGATTCATAATCATGAAAAAACAGAGAAATATAACGGGAGCTTGACGACACCAATCTTTCAAACCTCGACTTTTTCTTTTTCCTCTGCGGCTGAAGGAGAAAGAAGGTTTGCCGGAGAAGAAGAAGGATACATTTATACAAGGCTCGGAAACCCGACCGTCCGAACCTTAGAAGATCGCATCGCTACTCTTGAGGGAGGAGAGCGTGGTCTGGCTTTCGCTTCAGGGATGGCAGCTGTATCTGCCGTTTTAATTGCCTTGACCAAAGCGGGTGATCATGTCCTATGCTCCAACGGTCTGTATGGCTGTACTTATGGCTTATTGCAAATGTTTGAAGAAAAATATGCGATTACCCATGACTTTAGCTATATGGAAACAGAGGAAGATGTAAGGGCGAAAATCACCCCTGAAACGCGGTGTATTTTTATTGAAACACCAATCAATCCAACCATGAAGATCATCGATCTGGCTATGGTAGCACGAGTGGCAAAAGAACATGAAATTCCTGTAGTTGTCGATAACACTTTCTGCACCCCATATCTTCAGCGCCCGTTGGACCTAGGGTGTGATATTGTCTTGCATAGTGCGACCAAATACATCGGTGGACATGGTGATGTCATTGCAGGTCTTGTGGTAGGGAGAAAAGGGTTTATGGATGACTTGGCCATGGCCCAACAAAAAGATATCGGAGGCGTTCTTTCTCCATTTGATGCCTGGCTTTTACTCAGAGGATTGAAAACCCTCCATGTCCGTATGGATCGTCACAGCATGAACGCTCATCACCTGGCAGAAAGACTGGAGGATCATCCAAAAGTTAAACAAGTGTATTATCCAGGGATGGAGGAAAATGTGCACGCCAACATCGTTGGAAAGCAGATGAGAACAGGCGGAGGCGTGCTGGCTTTTGAAATCGAGGGGGGCAAAAAAGAAGCGCAGCAATTCATGGACCGGTTAAAGCTGATTCAAATTGCAGTCAGCCTTGGTGATGCTGAGACACTGATTCAACATCCAGCTACCATGACCCACGCCGTCGTCCCGGAAGAAAAAAGACAGGAAATGGGCATCGGTGACACCCTCATCCGCCTATCTGCAGGTCTCGAATCCATGGAAGATCTTTGGGAAGACCTCGAGCAGGCTCTGAAGGAAGCGTAAGATCATAAGCACATTCAAGAGCTCTATGGCAAAGGCATGGAGTTCTTTTTTATTTACATAAACAGTGGTTGAACGATAGGCTGGGATTGTAGAAGTCACTAAACAAAGTCTTCAACAATCGAGAGCTTCTATGTGTTTATCCATCCTCACATGGGGAAAAGTAATACCAGTGTGAGGAAAAATAGAAGAGGAAGCATGAAACTCAAAAAAAGATAGAAGGGACGATGGAGTTATGTTAAAAAAACTATTTGGAAACAACAAAAGTGTGGAGGAGCAGATTGTTGCCCCTGTAAATGGGAAAGTAGTTCCTTTAGATGAAGTAGACGACCCTGTATTCAGCCAACGAATGATGGGGGACGGCGTAGCTATTGAACCAACAGATGGAAAAGTAGTGAGTCCGGTTTCCGGAGAAATTGTCCAACTTTTCCCTACCAATCATGCCATAGGAATAAAAACAAAGTCAGGTGTTGAAGTTCTTGTACACATTGGACTTGAAACAGTTTCTATGGAAGGCGAAGGCTTTGAAGGTCATGTCAAAACAGGGGATAAAGTGAGTGCAGGCGATCATTTGATTACGTTTGACATGGATCTTGTCAAAGAAAAAGCGAAGAGCACCATCACGCCAGTGGTCATTACAAACTATGATGATGTCGTTGAAAACTTTGACCCATCCTATAGTGATGGCGCCAATGCCGGCGAATCTACCATTGCAACATTGAAAACGAAATAATCCAACGCGCAAAGCCTGAGGTACAGCAGTACTTCAGGCTTTTCTACGGATGAAATGCTGGGCAAGGCGCTGTTTCAGTACTAGTGTGTGAGTGAAGGGCTGCAGGGAAAGCATCGTTTACCGAACATCTATCTCCAAAAAAACTTCTGGAAAAGGAGTCTCCGTGTATAGGGAGCTTTCATGGCGGACTACTGTGGGATGTTTTATAATGGGGCAAGAAGAAAGTTAGAGAAGGATTGGTACATAAGAAAAGAGGAGGAAACGTTATGGCTGAATTTGATTCAGATTTGCGCAAAAAAGTAGATAAAGAAATACAAGATCATAAACAAACGGTTGAAGCGGATGCGTATCGTCAGAATTACCATCATATGCCGCCTGTCGGGTTGATGAACGACCCGAATGGATTCATACAATGGAAAGGGACGTATCATCTCTTTTATCAATGGATGCCTTTCGACACAACTCATGGTGCAAAATTCTGGGGCCATTACACGTCCAAGGATCTTGTAAGTTGGAAACATGAAACTGTCTCTTTGACCCCATCCGACTGGTATGACAAGGACGGCGTTTATTCAGGGAGCGCAGTTGTTCATGATGATCAACTGCACCTTTTCTATACAGGGAATGTTGATGGAGAAGATGGCCCGGAGGCCGAATACCAATGCCTTGCTGTTTCTCGAGACGGCATTCATTTTGAGAAACAAGGTATCGTCATTGAAACTCCAAAAGGGTATACGGGTCATTTTAGAGACCCGAAAGTATGGAAAAAGGACGACCAATGGTACATGGTGGTTGGAGCTCAAACGGAAGACAAGCAGGGGAAAGCAGTGTTGTTCCGTTCGACGGACCTTTATACATGGGAACACGTAGGGCCCATCGCTGGGAGTAATGAAGGGGAGCTTGGAGAATTTGGTTACATGTGGGAGTGTCCCGATTTATTCGGGCTTGATGGTACGGATGTATTGATGGTCTGTCCCCAGGGGCTTGAGGCAGATGGGATGGACTTTGCGAATACATACCAGAGCGGTTATTTTGCTGGGCAATGGAACGAAACGGACGGAACGTTCCATCATGGAGATTTTCGTGAGTTGGATCGAGGGTTCGAATTTTATGCACCACAAACAACAAGGGATGAGAAGGGAAGAAGGTTGCTGGTCGGCTGGATGGGTGTACCGGATCAATATGAACAAGCACACCCGACTGTTGAAAATGGGTGGATTCATTGCTTGACGATTCCACGTGAATTGAAATGGGATGGAGAAAGGATCATTCAAACGCCTGTTCCGGAACTTGCATCGATGCGGGGCCCCGTTTTAATGCACTCCTCAATAACCATTGAAAATGATCAGAAAGCAGTGAGAGGGGTACAGGGGAGATCGATCGAATTGAATCTCGACTTTGAAACGTTGGATGATATGTTCGCCATCGAACTTTTCCAATATGCCTCTTTCAGTTATAAAGATCATGTTGTCACCTTATCGAGGCCCCATTTAGAAGACCGGTCAAAAACAGAGTTTCGTCGAGTGAGGTTGGATGAAGGGTTGAAGAACCTTCGGCTATTCATCGATCATTCTTCGCTGGAAATATTCATCAATGGTGGGGAGGAAGTATTTACTTCAAGGATTTATCCTCAAGTGGATGAAGAACATATTCTCTTTACCTCGTTAGGATCCACCACTTTCTCCATTGAGAAGTGGGACTTAAAAGGTTATGCGTATGACTGATGATTGGGGACACTTTCTGAAAGCTTGTATATTATGGTAAGATGATTTTATGTAAATTGCACGAAGGGGTCATGTCTATGAGTCAATCTTCAAAGAAAATGAAAGCGAACGAACGAAGAGAGTATATTCTCGCTTTATTAAAACAAAAAGGTGCTCCGGTTACAGGAAGTTCTCTTGCAGAGGAAATGAATGTGACCCGTCAAGTCATTGTCGGTGATGTCTCCCTGTTGAAAGCAAAAAATGAGCCGATTGTCGCCACGAGTCAAGGGTACATGTACATGATGGATGGAAAAGAAGAATTGCCGTTTCAACGGACGATTGTATGTCAGCACCAAGGGGACGAGACAGAACAAGAACTCAATATTCTGGTCGACCATGGTGTACATGTCCAGGATGTCGTTGTCGAACACCCGATTTATGGTGACCTAACGGCGAGACTCAGAATTTCAAATCGCAGAGATGTGAAAAAGTTCATCGAGAAAGTAAACAGTACCAAAGCTTCTTATTTACTCGAATTGACCGGTGGCATCCACACCCATACAATCGCTGCCGACAGTCAGGAAGCCCTGGATGAGGCAGAATTGGCATTGGATGAAGTAGGTATATTGTTGACGAAATAACAGTGATATCTTGAAAAGAGATAGGCGTTCTGAGAGGAGGGCTTATCTCTTTTTACTTTTTCATTCTACGACAAAGTTTCAGGCTTGTCGTCATCAATGGAGAGAAGGAATATGATATATTTAGATCATCATTTCTTGTTAGAAAAAGGAAGGTGGCCGCGTTGAACATCCTGCCGATTTTTGTGAGTATCATTCTTACCTTGAACGTATTGCTTGCTTTAGCCATCATCTTCCTTGAACGAAGAGATGCCAGTGCGACATGGGCCTGGTTGATGGTTTTGCTCTTTATTCCTGTCGCAGGTTTCCTTCTTTATTTAATTTTCGGACGCCGACTCAGCAATAAAGAAATTTTCACCTGGGACAAAAAAAGCCGTCTCGGACTACTTGCGGCTGTTCAGGAACAATTAACAGCCATTAAAAACAATGAATTGAAAGTCCACCATGAAGATATCCTTCCATACGAAGATCTAATCTATATGCATCTGAAAAACAATGATGCGCTATTATCGCAAAATAACGAAGTGGAAATCTTTACAGATGGTCAGAAAAAGTTTCATTCACTTATTGAAGATCTTGAAAAAGCAGAAAACCATATTCACCTGCTCTATTATATTTTAAGGGACGATAACTTGGGGGAGCGCCTTGCAAATGTATTGAAAAGGAAAGCAAGGGAAGGTGTGGAAGTAAAGCTCTTATATGATGACATGGGTTCAAGATTATTGAAGCGTTCCTATAAACGGAGCTTGAAAGAAGCTGGAGTTCAAGTGGAGTCGTTTTTCCCTTCCCTTATTCCGAAAGTGAATATGAAAATCAACTACCGCAACCATAGAAAACTTGCGATTATCGACGGTGAAATCGGGTATATCGGTGGTTTCAATATTGGCGACGAATACCTGGGCTTTAATAAACGCTTCGGTTATTGGCGGGATACCCATTTACGAGTGGAAGGAGAAGCGGTGAACAACATGCAGACACGCTTCATCCTCGATTGGAACCATGCGTCAAGTAGAGATATCGTCTATGAGCAGAGGTATTATCAAGCTAAGCCAAAAGGCGATGTCGGCATGCAAATCGTCTCCAGTGGTCCAGATTCAGAGTGGGAACAAATTAAGCATGGCTATTTAAAAATGATTCTTTCAGCTAAAAAGTATGTGTACATTCAAACCCCATACTTCATCCCTGATGACAGCTTGCTTGACGCGCTCCGCGTAGCGGTCCTGTCAGGGGTAGACGTGAGACTCATGATTCCGAACAAGCCGGACCACCCATTCGTGTATTGGGCAACCTATTCAAACATTGGGGATATGTTAAAAGCAGGGGCCAGCATTTATGTATATCAAAAAGGCTTCTTGCATGCCAAGACAATTGTTGTGGATGGCAAGATTGCATCTGTCGGTACAGCCAACATTGATGTCCGAAGCTTCCGGCTGAACTTTGAAGTGAACGCCTTTTTGTACCACCCGGAGGTTGCGCAGTCCTTAGCAGACCGCTTCCATGAAGACATTGCCGAGTCGACAGAGCTTACATTTCAGCTCTATCAATCCAGAACAAAATGGATCCGCTTCAAAGAAGCCATCTCAAGACTACTATCACCAATCCTATAATCACCCTAGTTGTCAAGAAAAGCTCCCGTTTGTGGAAGACTCAGTTTCGAGATGTTCCTGGGGTTCGTTTGCCGTGTTGGGTGTTAGGGGTGGTTGGGAAGCAACTCGCTTTCCTGCGGGGATGACGGCAAGCCTCCTCGGACTTCGTCCTGTGGGGTCTCGCCAGCCAATCCATTCCCGCGGGAGTCTCGCAGCTTCCCAACCACCCCTTTCATAGTAAGGAGAAACGAACCCCTATACCTAGAGGAAGGGTCTCCCATTTCCCCTCCAAAGGCAGGCATAAAGCGCTCTGTATCAAGCTTATAAATACTGAATGCCTGCTTGAGGAGAGGTTATATAATCCACTTCCCTCAGTCTCCTCAGTCATTCAAGCTGATTGTTCCAGAAGTGATTTCGAGAATCTTCCAAGGCAAAGGGGCGGAGGGGAATGGCGAGACTCCTGCGGGAAAAAAGTGCAGGGTGAGACCCCGCAAGGCGTTAGCCTGAGGAGGCTCACCGCGCTCCCGCGGAAAGCGAGTCATTCCCCGCAGCCCCTACCCACAGCACAAAAGTTTCGAAATCGAGTCTTCAAGAATCCTGCCAGATAGTTGGATAGATTAAAAAGCCCTGCGCTGGTTGCGCAGGGCTTTTTTGAGAGAGGTTGGTTTGGTATAGGTTTTCCTTTGTAGCACAAGAAAGGCTGAAGGGGATCTTTTGATTTAATAGCTATTTGGAGGGGGGATCGTATCTATTAGATATAAAATCCCCATCAGCGTTTCTCCTTATCATTCTTTCTTCATCACGTATTCTTCATATCTGTTCAATTATTGAGAGGTTAGCGTGATTTGGACGGTGGTTGGTTGGCCGTCACGGTAAACTTCAAGCTCTGCTGTATCTCCGTCTTGGGCTTGGTTGTAGAGATACTGTCTCAAACTGATAAGCGACTCGATTTCTTTCCCGTCGATGGCGGTGATCACATCGTATTGTTCGAGTCCTGCTTCATCAGCAGGGGAGCCTTTTTCGACGCCTTGGACAAGGACGCCTTCAGTCACTTTCTCCGGCAACCCTAGTTCACGTTGTAACACAGGGTTTGGGATTTGGTTTAAGTCTTGCAGGGAAACTCCCATGTAAGGACGTTCAACTTCGCCGTTAGTCTCTAAGTCTTCGATGACAGGTTTTGCAACGTCCATAGGAATAGAGAATCCAATGCCTTCAACTTCTGCTTTTGCGATTTTCATAGAATTGATTCCGATGACTTCGCCTTGCAGGTTGATGAGCGCACCTCCGCTGTTACCTGGATTGATGGCTGCATCCGTTTGAAGCACTTCCGTCTGCCAATCTGGCTGCTGGTCCCCGTTAATATCGACTGGAATATTACGGTTCAATCCACTGACTATTCCTTTGGTTACGGATCCTGCGAACTCCATGCCTAGTGGGTTACCGATGGCAATGGCTGTTTGCCCGACCTCTACGTCACTGGCTTTACCTAATTCAGCAACCTTTTGCACATGTTCGCTATCTATTTGTAAAACGGCCAGGTCTGTTAATGGGTCACTGCCTTTTAGTTCGGCTTTCACTTTTGTTCCATCACTCAGAATGACTTCTAGTTCAGAAGCATTATCAATCACGTGATGGTTGGTGGCAACAAAAGCTTTTCCGCCTTCTTCCTTATAAATGACCCCGGAACCTGTACCGGCTTTTTTAGCGCTCTGTCCTGAATTCTGAATGTTACTGATTCCAACGACCGCTTCGGAAGCTTCATCGACGGCTTGAGTCACTTCCTCCTGGTTTTTCCCGAGATTCAGTTCATTGGCTTGTGCGGTCGGCTTTTCTGTATTGATATCTATTGAAATGCCTTGCCACTGAAAAACGGTGGTGACTAGAAAAACAGCTGCAATGGCTCCTAAAACACTGAAAGCTAGACCGGAACGTTTGTATTGTTTCTTATCATTTCGCTTCTGTTCATCAAACATTAGAGAAACGACGCCCCTTTCATAAGATTCGCTGTTGATCTTTGGTGTTTCCCTCTGACAATTTTTATTCTACGACAGAGTTATGGAATGACTTTGGTGTAAATGTGGAAAAAGTGTGTAATGTAAGAGGAATGCAGAAAAATATGAGAGAATGAAGCAAAACCACTGTGGATAGAGGAGGAGACCATCTATGAACCAGACGATTGGTCTTGTAGAAGATGATCCGAATATTCGAGATATCGTAGAAGGGTATTTAAATAAAGAAGGATATCAGGTTGTAGCTGTTGATACGGCTGAGAAAGCCTGGGATATCTTTCAGAAGGAGACTCCCGACCTTTGGGTCCTCGACATCATGCTTCCTGGAATGGACGGCTATGAGTTTTGTAAGAAGATCCGTCAGACTTCAGAAGTCCCGATTATTATTATATCTGCGAAAGATGAAGAGGTGGATAAAATATTGGGGCTGGAACTGGGAGGAGACGATTATTTAACCAAGCCTTTTAGTCCCAGGGAGTTAGTGGCAAGGGCTAAACGCCATTTGAAACGCTGGCAGGCTATGAAGCCGAACACAGAAGAAGAACAAGACACGATCGTAGCCGGTGAACTTGAATTGAATGATGCGGAGAGACAAGTTTACTTTCAGGGTATAGAGGTCGAAGTGACAACAAAGGAATTTGAAATGTTGAAAATTTTAGCTTCTCAAGAGAATCGCGCCTTTGCCCGGGAGGAGCTGTTGATTAAAGTGTGGGGAGAAGATTATTACGGGAGCGATCGTGCGGTTGATGACTTGATCAAGCGGTTACGGAAAAAGATGAAGGACCTGCCGATTGAAACGGTTTGGGGACACGGATATCGGTTGAAGGAGAAGCGTACATGAAGCTTTTGTATCAATTGAATGCCGCTTTTGCGACGTTAATCATCATCATCATGTCCATCACCGCTTTTTTTATCTATTCGCTCCTGATGGACATGCTGATTCAAGATGAACAACGTCAGCTAGAGGGGAGAGCAGATCTTCTTGTTGATATTATTAATGATCAAGATCCTGAGAGAAGCCCTGAACTTTCTCAACTCTTGCAGGACCGTAATTATCCGATCGTATTATTCGACCGGGAAAGCAATGACATTTTATTCCGCACCATGCCCGCCGTCGTTGCGTTTTCCTGGGTGGAGCGTTATGAAGAAGAACTCATCGATCAGGAAGTTTGGGAAACGATGGGGGAAAAATACGTCGCTTACGACTTTCCTGTGAGCAAAGACGAGAATCAGATCCTCGTGATGGCAACTCCGCTCAATGACTTACAAGCGGTTCAGTCCGTTTTTGCATCACGCATGATTGTGGTCTTTATCATCGGTCTATTCCTTGCTATCATCGTGAGTTATGTATTGACCTGGCGTCTCGTAACTCCTCTTACAAAACTGAAAGAAGAAGTGAAGAAAATCGAAAAGCGTCAGTTTTCTGATGTGAAAAAAGTGCAAGCTTCCGGTGAAATCGGGGAAGTAGAGCAAAGCCTCAGGCACATGGCGGAAGAGCTTTCCAGATACATACACTCCCAGAAGCAATTTTTTCAGAATGCTTCTCATGAACTCAAAACCCCTCTAATGTCCATTCAAGGGTATGCGGAAGGGATCAGAGACGGCGTGTTTGAAGGGGATGCAGCCGAAAAAGGATTGAATGTGATGGTAAGCGAGACAGAGCGTTTGAAAAAAATCGTTAATGAAATGATCTTGTTAGCCAAGCTCGACAGCAGTGAAGACGTGTACAATCCTGAACAAGCCGAAGTATCTGAAATCATTATGCAAGCACGAGACCGGTTGTATCCACTTGCTAAGGAAAAAGGCATTGAGTTGAAAGCGGAAGATATTCATAGCTATCATGCTTTCGTTGACAAGGAGAGAGTATTGCAGGCGATGATCAATATCGTAAGTAACGCCGTCAGGCACGCAGAAAAGACAGTGATCATGACAACAGAACAAGGGCAGAACGAGTACAGAGTAAAAGTGATGGATGACGGACCTGGCATCCCTGAAGAACTGCTTCCTCAACTTTTTGAACGTTTCATTAAAGGAAAAGAAGGGGAAACAGGACTCGGGCTTGCTATATCGAGAGCAATCATTGAACGAAGTGGCGGAAACATCCATGCGTACAATCGATCAGACCAGTCTGGAGCTATTTTCGAAATTGTATTCAGTCAAAAAGATTGAGAAAAACCAAACATGGTATAATAGAAAGCAGAGAACGATTCCATATAGAAGTGAGGGAATAGAGAATGGAAGCAAAACCTTGTATCGATTCATTAACCGTTAAAAGCTCACACGTTTTACCTCCGGATACCAATAGTCACGGGACATTATTCGGTGGAAAGCTGATGGCACATATTGATGATGTGGCAGCGATCGCAGCTGTCAGACATTGTAGAAAACCGGTCGTGACGGCTTCTACAGACTCTGTGGATTTCCTGCAGCCCGTTTTTGAAGGAGATACCATTTGTCTAGAGGCATTTGTTACTTGGACACATAATACCTCTATGGAAGTGTTTGTCAAAGCAACGACCGAGAACCTTCTGACAGGCGAAAGAAAAGTTTGTACGACCGCTTTCTTGTCCATGGTAGCTGTGGATGAGAAGAATGAACCTTCGCCTGTACCAGGGGTGTACCCTGAATCTGACGAAGAAAAGTGGCTGAATGATCATGCCCAAAAGCGTCACGAACATCGTAAAAATCGTAGGAAAGAATCCAAGGAACTGGCTGAAAAGTTTGGTACGAGCCTTCCATGGAAACGCGATTGCTAATAAAAAAGCTTGGCTGCCGTTTGGGACAGCCAAGCTTTTTTATTTGAGTCGGACAAGCTCCGGTTGACGTTGTTCTTCTTCATACCTTGTTGTTGTGCAAAGGGAATCCCAGTCATGGGCAGCTCCATCCCTCATCGTAATGATCCGATCAGCGATCGCTCTTGAGTCTTCTCTGTCGTGAGTGACGAAAATAGAAGTCGTACCTGTTTCTTTGATGATCTCTTTCAGTTCACTCCTAATTTTGATTTGCAGATCAGCATCCAGATTACTAAATGGTTCATCCAATAGGAGAAGGGAAGGCTCAGGTGCAAGAGAACGGGCGAGAGCTATTCGCTGCTGTTGTCCACCGCTTAACTCGTGCGGGTACCTTTTCGCATAGCTGCTCATATTGACCAGATCAAGCACTTCATGTACGCGTATCTTTCTTTCTTTTCTTTTCCAATTCTTTAACCCGAATTGAATATTTTCGTAAACTGTCATATGAGGGAATAGAGCATAATCCTGGAAGACCATGCCGATCCCTCTTTTTTCAGGAAGCACAAAAGTCCGTTCGTCCGTCATGGTTTGGCTGCCGATTGTTATCGTTCCCTTTGAGGGTGTTTCCAGGCCGCACAATAGGCGGAGCACGGTACTTTTCCCACTGCCACTTTCACCAAGGATGGAGATGATCTCTCCTTGTTCGATATCAAGGTTGAAATGGTGGATGGTCAAGTTCTTTGCATTTTTATATCCGAAACAGAGATCTTTGATTTGAACGTACATATCAATTCGACTCCTTTTCTAAAACTTGATGAAAAACAAAAACGGCAGTGGCACTGATGACAACAATGATGATGGAAGCAAGAGCGGCCTCGTGAATTTGCTCATCACTTGCGTATTTAAAGGCATTCGTCGATAGCGTTCCAAAGTTAAAGGGTCTCAAAATCAATGTAAGCGGCAATTCTTTGATGATTTCGATAAATGCAAGTAGAAACCCACTGATGAGCGGGGCTTTGATCATCTTTAAATCGACTTTAAAAAAAGTTCGTGTCAGGTTCATTCCAAGCATCCTGGATGCTTCCGTGTACTTATTCCCGATCTTGTCAAAACCGGCTTCGATAGAATTGTACCCGATTGCAAGGAAGCGAATGATATACGCAGAGACTAAGATGATCAAGCTGGTACTCAAGAATAATCGGCTTTCCAACCCAGTAGCCTCATAAAAACGTGAGAGGCCGTTATCTAATCCGATAAAGACGGTGCTGATTCCGACAGCAATGACAGCTCCCGGAATGGAATATCCTAGGATCGTCACCTTGGCTGCTGATTTCGATAAGGCACTCTGATGCATTCTTGCGAAGTTCCCAATGATTACCGCAAACAAAACGATCAGCAAGGCACCCACGAACGACACAAGAAGCGAATTCCAAATGAGTGTCGTAAACTCGGGAGAGGCGATCTTTTCAAAGGTTAACACCATCCAGTCGACAAGTTGGATGACGGGGATGAGAAAACCTAACAAGAAAATGAACAGACAATATCCAAAAGCTCCCCACGCCTTCCAGCCTAGTAAACGGGTAGGTTGGAGGGGGCGTGCTTTGGCGGTGGTTGACGCATATTTTTTTCTTCCGCGAAGGATTTTTTCTAAGATTAGAATTCCAAAAACGATAAACATAAGTGTCGCCGATAATTTGATAGCTGAATTGAGGTCATTCATCCCGAACCATGTTTGGAAAATGGCGGTGCTGAACGTCGGTACCCCAAAGTATTGGACGACCCCATAGTCGTTTAAGACTTCCAACAAGACAAGACTCACGCCTCCGACAATCGCGCCACGTGAGATCGGGAGGACCACTTTGAAAAAGATCCCTACTGGTGAGCGGCCGAGGAGCCTGGCATTTTCAATGAGAGATGCAGACTGGTTAGCCAGAAAAGCTCTGGTGATCGTGTACACATATGGAAAAAGAAAAAGAGTAAATATAAAAACTGCTCCGGGCAGATTGAGGATGTTGAAATAGACTTGATCGACTTCAATGCCCCAGTTGTTCCGTAATGTCGTTTGGATGACCCCGGTATAGTTCAAGATCCCATTGTACGTGTAACCTGCAATATAAGGGGGGATCGCAAGTGGCAGGATCAGTCCCCATTTGAAGAACTTTTTCATAGGGAAGTCATAGGCCGATATGATCCATGCTAAACTCGTGCCGATGATGATGGTCAACAACCCTGTGAAAACGATGAGTAAGCCGGTATTTTTCAAGAGATCCGGCAAGATGTATTCCTGGATATGACCCCAATTTTCAGCCTTTTGAGTAAAGAAATTAAATAGGATAGTCACGTTGGGAATGAGAATTAAGATGACAATCGCTAGACTGAGTATTGACCATATATTCCTATATCCAGGAAGCTTACGTAACAAATTCAAGCGTGACACGTCCTTTATCCTACCAATCACTCAGCCTTGAATGAAAAAAGCCGAAAACTTTCTTCATTCAAGGTTGAGTCCGTTTTAATGATAACAGTTCTCAACTGTTTTGTATAGAAAAAACCGCATCATGGAAGGCATGATGCGGTTCGAAGGCTAATTATTTCCAGCCCACTTCATTCATGATTTGAATCGCGCGGTCGTTGTTCTCTCCAAGTGCATTCAGTTGAATGTCTTGTTCTTTGAACTCACCCCAGCTCTGTAGAAGCTCGGAAGGCTCTACATTCGGGTTAACCGGATATTCATAGTTTGCTTCAGCAAATTGCTTTTGTGCTTCTTCTTGAGAAAGAAATTCAATGAATTTCTTAGCGTTTTCAGTGTTCTGGCTGCTAGCTGTTACACCTACGCCACTAATGTTCACGTGAGTGCCTGTTGTATCTTGGTTCGGGAAGATGATGCCCAATTGTTCTGCTACTTTCACTTCTTCTTCATCTTCAGAATTCACCATTTTACCCATGTAGTAGGTATTCATGACTGCTACATCACCTTCGCCAGCGGCTACAGCTTTCGCCTGGTCACGGTCACCGCCTTGTGGTTCACGAGCCATGTTATCTACAATGCCCTGAGCCCATTCTTTTGCAGCTTCTTCACCATCAGTTGCAATCATAGAAGCGACAAGAGACTGGTTGTAGATGTTTGAAGAGGAGCGGATCAAGACTTTGTCCTGAAACTCATCTTTCGTTAGATCCATGTAAGTTTGGATATCTTCTTCATTTACGCGTTCTTTATGATAAGCGATCACACGTGCACGTTTCGTAAGTCCAAACCAGTTGTTGTCCGCATCACGGAATTTCTCCGGAATGTTTTCACTTAGCACATCACTTTCGATGGACTGAAGAAGGTCTTGGGATTTCGCACGGTGTAGACGACCGGCATCCGCTGTAATCAATAGATCAGCTTCAGAAGCTTCGCCTTCACGGTCAAGACGCGCAATCAATTCATCGTCTTTACCTTCGATGACATTGACTTTAATGCCTGTTTCTTCTTCAAACTTGTCATAAAGCTCTTGGTCTGTGTCATAGTGACGACCTGTGTAAAGGTTGACCTCACCGCCAGTTTCTTCTGTTGCATTTTCTTCGGTGTTTTCTTCCGTATTTGTTGTTTCTTCTTCATTTGATTCTGTTGCTTCTTCTTGATCGTTTCCACCGCAAGCAGCGAGAACGAACATAGAAAGGATAAGGATAAAGCTCATTAAAAACCATTTGTTTCTCATGTTCTTTCCACCTCTTATGTAAAATTTTTTATCAACCATTGATAATGATTTTCATTCCAGACTCCATTCTAATAGATTTGTCAGAGAAGTCAAGTAATATTGAGAATTTTTTTCAATTAGTAGGTTCAATGGTCTCAAATTGAGTCTTTAGTGATAAAAAGGGAATGAGTGGAAATAGAGATGATTTGATCGAGGAAGTAGAGGAGGTAGGGGGTGGTATGGTAAAATAGCCAAGTTCTTGTAGATGGTGTTTGTTTGTAAACGATTACGGGAATTGACTTATAATGGAAAAAATATACTTGAAGAGGTGAAAGATATGGTGGAAGATATACTTACTTTTCTGAACGACTGGATGTGGGGGACCATTCTCGTTGCCGCCTTGCTGGGCTTAGGATTATGGTTTTCGATTAAACTCAGGTTCGCTCAATTCCGATACATACCAGAGATGTTCCGCGTTCTTTTCGATAAGCGCTCCATTTCTGCAGAGGGCAAAAAAGGAACCTCCCCATTCCAGGCTTTTGCTATTAGTACGGCATCTCGTGTCGGTACAGGTAACTTGGCTGGGGTAGCCGCAGCCATTACTGTCGGTGGTCCTGGGGCTGTTTTCTGGATGTGGATTGTCGCTATTCTTGGTGGAGCCTCAAGCTTTATTGAGAGTACGCTTGCACAAGTGTACAAAGTCCCTGAAAAAAATCAGTACAGAGGCGGTCCTGCCTACTATATTGAAAAAGGATTAAAAAATAGGGGGCTTGGAATCGTCTTTGCGATTACCATTACATTTACGTATGGATTGGTGTTCAGTTCTGTTCAATCCAATACGATCCGTCTGGCCTTTGAGAATTCTTTTGATATGGATAAATGGCTGCTCGGTGCCATTCTAACGTTTATAGTTGCTCTTATCATTTTTGGTGGGTTGAAACGAATTGCACAAGTGACACAGTTCATCATCCCGATTATGGCTATTTTCTATATCATCCTTGCAGCCTACGTGTTATTTGTGAACATCGGACAGGTGCCAGCAATGTTCGGACAAATTTTCGCTGGTGCCTTCGGTATTCGTGAAGTTGCTGGAGGTACGTTCGGCGGGATGATTCTGATCGGAATCAAACGTGGATTATTCTCAAACGAAGCAGGTATGGGAAGTGCGCCAAACGCTGCCGCGACTTCTGAAGTGACACACCCAGTCAAACAAGGGTTGATTCAGACATTAGGTGTATTCACGGATACTTTACTTATTTGTAGTGCCACGGCCGTCATCATACTATTTGCTGGGGACTATGTAGGCACAGACCTTGATGGAATTCAACTGACACAGGCGGCTTTTGAGTCCGAACTAGGGGCATGGGCGGCGATCTTTATCGCTGTAGCAATCTTCCTTTTCGCATTTAGTTCAATTATTGGAAACTATTACTATGGCGAAACGAACATCGAATTCATCAAGACAAGCAAAACGGCCATCTTTATCTATCGATTGGCTGTACTGTTTATGGTTATGTTCGGGGCGATTGCTGAGTTTGGTCTCGTATGGTCACTGGCCGACTTGACGATGGGAATCATGGCACTGATTAACTTGTACGCCATTTTCCGATTATCATCAGTGGCTTATGCTGCTCTGCAGGATTACCGCAAGCAAAAGAACGAAGGAAAAGATCCGGTCTTTTATCAAGATCACCTTCCTGGTGTCGAGGGTATGGAATACTGGAGGAGAGATCAATCCTCAGAAAAGGAAAATGGATAACACGCATAAACAGCCTTTGGACTTCGTTCCAGAGGCTGTTTTTCGTATGGCGCTAAAAGAAGGAAGAGTTCCTACATCAGCCTTCACCCCTTCAGATATGATATGATGGACAGAGATATTCAGTAAAAGGAATGAGCGGAATGAGTTTACTATCAGTCAATCAATTGAGTAAAAGTTATGGAGATAAAGATCTGTTTGAGGACCTTTCTTTCACGATCTCCAATCAACAACGGATCGGCCTGATCGGAGTGAACGGTACGGGCAAATCAACCCTTATGAAGATTCTTGCAGGCTTAGAGAGTGGAGATTCAGGAGATATGGATCACGCGAAGGATTTCACGGTGGAATATTTGCCGCAGGAGCCACAATTAGATGAGAGTCAAACCGTCCTTGAGCAAATCTATCATGGGGATGCTGAGATCATGGTCCTTATGAGAGCCTACGAAAAAGTGCTTTTGGATTTAGCAGCTCATCCGGAGGATTCGCGTGTACAGGAACGTATGCTCGACCTTCAGCAGAAGATGGATGAAAAAGGAGCATGGGAAGCCAACACGGTGGCTAAAACGGTTCTATCCAAGCTGGGGATTGAATTTTTCGATAAGAAGATCAGTGAACTTTCTGGAGGACAGAAGAAAAGGGTCGCTATTGCGAAAGCTCTGATCCAACCGGCGGATTTGCTTTTGCTGGATGAGCCCACGAACCATCTGGATAACGAAACCATTGAGTGGCTCGAAGAGTATTTAGCTTCCTATAGAGGATCTCTTATCGTCGTTACGCACGACCGGTACTTTTTGAATCGCGTGACAAACGTAATCTATGAACTGGATAAAAGCCGCTTGTATATCTATGAAGGAAACTATGAAACGTTCCTTGAGAAAAAGGCAGAAAGAGAAGAGTGGGAGCGTCAAGCTGAGCAAAAACACCAAAATACGCTTCGTAGAGAACTAGCCTGGTTAAAAGCTGGCGTGAAAGCGAGAACGACAAAACAAAAAGCTCGTAAGCAACGGGTGGAAGCAATGAAAGAAGAGACCTTTGACACCAAGAAAGAAAACGTGGATATGGCGATCGGTTCTACAAGATTAGGAAATCAAGTCATAGAATTAGAGGGTGTGACCCACGGCTTTGCGGATGAAACGCTGATCAATGATTTAGATTACCTTGTCGTGCCGGGGGAGAGACTCGGAATCATCGGTGCGAACGGTTCAGGTAAAACGACATTGTTGAACATCATGGCGGAACGCATCCAACCGGATACCGGGACTGTCCACATCGGTTCGACCGTCAAAATCGGCTATTACACACAGGATCACGGAGAGCTTGATGAGAATCTGAAAGTCGTTGAATATATTAAAGAAGTAGCAGAAGTCATTACGACAGCAGATGGAGATGAAATTACAGCAGAACAGATGCTGGAACGTTTCTTATTCCCGCGCCCGCAGCAGTGGACGTACATTAAGCGGCTGTCCGGGGGAGAACGCCGTCGTTTGTATTTGCTTAGAGTTCTGATGAGCGAACCGAATGTCCTTTTCTTAGACGAACCGACGAACGATCTTGACACAGAGACGCTTAGTATCCTGGAAGATTATTTGGAACAGTTCCCGGGTGTCGTCATTACGGTTTCCCACGATCGTTACTTCCTGGATCGTGTCGTTGACCGTCTATTGGCGTTTGAAGGGAAGGGAGACATTCGGAAGTTTTACGGCAATTACTCCGAATACCTTGAAAAAAGAAAAGATGAAAAGAAAGTCGAACAGGTGAATAAGAAACCTTCCACTCAGGAAGATACGCGAAGGGGAAATCGTAAGCGCAAGCTGTCCTATCGAGAAAAACAGGAATGGGAGACGATTGAAGACGAAATTTCTGCATTGGAAGAGAAGGTCGAGCTCCTTGACGAGCAGCTTGCTCAAGAAGCGACGAACTACGATCGTGTCCAAGAGCTTTCGAAAGAAAAAGAGGAAGCTGAATCAGAATTGGAAGCAAAAATGGAGCGGTGGGAAGAACTTTCCTTGATTGTTGAAGGAGTAGAGGATGAATGACTGAATGAAGAGTGGAAAACTTTTGTTTTCCACTCTTTTTTTCAATACGGCCGGATCGTAAACCGTCGGCTTATTTTTGTAGTTCTGTGCTTTTTATGGAATAATGAATACAGATACAACCATTGACAGGAGGATTGTACGAATGAATATGCCAAGTCAAGAAAACTTAGAAAAATATGCAGAATTAGCCTTACGTACAGGCGTCAACCTGCAAGAAGATCAATTGTTAATGATCAACTCAACGATTGCTGGAGCGGATTTTACACGAATCGTTGCACGGAAAGCTTTTGAAATGGGAGCGAAGGATGTACATATCAACTGGGGTGACGATGAGCTGACGCGCATGAAATACGAACATGCTGACCAGGAGACGTTGTCAGACGTTCCAGAATGGCAGAAGCAGCAATACACGTATTTTGCGGAGCAGGGAGCGGCCATCCTTTCCATTCGCTCGACAGACCCTGATCTTTTGAAAGGAATTGATGCAAGCAAAGTGGCAGCGGCTACAAAGGCGAGATCAGAAGCGATGTCCAAGTTCCGTGATTATACAATGAATGACCGAATTCAATGGTCGATTGTCAGTATTCCGATTCCTAAGTGGGCTCAAAAAATCTTCCCTGGTGAAGAGGAAGATACAGCAGTTGAAAAGCTTTGGGAGCAAATCTTCAGCATTGTCCGTGTGGACCGCGAAGACCCGGTAGCTGCATGGGAAGAACATAACCAAACCTTAATTAAAGCACGTGAATATCTAAATGAAAAGCAGTACCAGAAATTGATTTACAAAGCTCCAGGTACGGACCTCGAAGTAGCTCTTCCTGAAGGACACATCTGGAAAGGGGGACCTTCAAAGACGGTTGAAGGAAAAATTCAATTTAACCCGAACATGCCGACAGAAGAAGTGTTCACAGCTCCTCATAAATATGGAGTAGATGGAAAAGTTTCCAGCACGAAACCGTTGAATTACGGTGGAAACGTCATCGATAATTTCACCCTGACGTTCAAAGAGGGGAAAGTCGTTGATTTCACAGCTGAAGAAGGGGAAGAAACCCTGAAGCATCTTCTAGAAACAGATGAAGGTTCACGCAGACTGGGAGAATTGGCGCTTGTACCGCATGAGTCTCCGATTTCTCAATCTGGTCTGATCTTCTATAATACGCTTTATGATGAGAACGCTTCTTGTCACCTTGCCCTCGGAAAAGCTTATCCGAACAACATGACAGGCGGGTCAGATATGAGCGCGGAGGAGCTTGATCAACATGGCGTGAATGATAGCTTATCTCACGTTGATTTCATGATGGGCTCCGGCGAGATTGATATTGATGGTGTACTTGCAGATGGAACGACAGAACCTGTGATGCGTAAGGGCAGCTGGGCGATTACATTTGAATAAAAATATGAAAACCGGCAGCGCTCAAGCGCTGCCGGTTTTGTTATGCGTAAACGAGGCGAGCTTCTTCTGATTGTAGGTGCATGTCTTCTTTCTTAAAGTAGACTTCATACCATTGAAGAAACACGTAGACGGTCCAAATATAACGATGATGATTCCCATTCCCCTCATAATGGTCGTCCAAGTATCGGACTAAGACGTCGGTATGGAAAAATTCCTGCGCCGTTTCAGACGTTAATGACGTTTTCATTAAGTCATAGTATTTCTTCTGCCTCAACCAATCCCGGATGGGCACAGGAAAGCCTACTTTTTTCCGGTTCGCCCATTCATCCGGGAGTACTTGTTTAGCCGCCTCCCTCAAGGCATATTTCGTATCTTTACCATTTGCTCTTAACGAAGGAGCGAGGGAAGAAGCGACTTCCATGACTCTCGCGTCTAAGAACGGGACCCGTAGCTCAAGAGAGTGAGCGGAGCTCATCTTGTCAGCTTTTTGAAGGATATCACCCGGGAGCCAATGATGAAGATCGGCGTACTGCATTTTCGTCGAATCATTTGCCCCCGATACTTTTGCATACGTTTTTGACAGAAGGTCTGCCGGTTTGCAGTTCTGCCGGTAGACTGGTTTAAGAACTTCGTAAGCGTCTTTGGGATGAAAGACTTTCGCGTGTCCGATGAATTTTTCTTCGATTCTCTTTCCACCATTCTTCAAAAAGGTGGAGATTCTGTTGTTAGGTAGCTTGGTTGAAAGGTTGGCAATGGATTTACGAAGTGTAAACGGCGCTTTTTCATAGATTCTTTGTTCCGGACTGATTTTATACCAGTCATAGCCTCCGAACAGTTCATCAGCTCCTTCCCCTGAGAGCACGACCGTTACATGTTCTTTAGCCAGCTCACTTAAGAAGAAAAGAGGGACCGAAGATAAGTTGGCGTGAGGCTCGTCCATATGATATTGATTCAGTGGGACAGCCTGAAAAAAATCGTCCGCTGAAATCAACCGTTTGTGGTTTTCCACTTCTATTTTATGAGATAATTCTTCAGCGAGTGTTGTTTCATTGAACATCCCTTCATAATCTTGGAAACCCACCGAGAACGTTTTATGTGGTTTCAATAAGCTCGTCACATAACTTGAGTCGATGCCTCCAGATAGGAAGGATCCGACTTCTACATCACTGATTTTGTGGTGACGGATGGAATCCTCCATCGCTTCCTGAATCTTTCCAACAGCTTCTTTCAAGTCAGTCGTTTCCTCAGAATAAGAGGGTTCCCAGTAGCGCTGAACTATATAATCCCTGCCATCATGAATCATATAGTGGCCGGGAGGTAGTTTGTAAACGCCTTGGAAAAATGTCTCCTCCATAGCTGAATACTGAAAGGTAAGAAAAGGTTGCAAGGCTTCCGTGTTGAAGGACTTGCGGAATTCCGGGTAAGCAAGAAACGATTTAATTTCAGACCCAAACAAGAAGGAGCCGTTAGTCGTTTCATGTGTATAGTACAGTGGCTTGATGCCGAATGGGTCTCTGGCAAGGAAGAGGTGTTTATCGACTTTGTCCCATATGGAAAAAGCGAACATGCCTCGTAACGTTTGCAAAATCTCAGGACCGTATTCTTCATACCCATGAAGCACAACCTCACTGTCTGTCTGACTTTGAAACGTGTGCCCTTTCGAAAGTAAATCTTCTTTTAACGTTTGAAAATTATAGATCTCCCCGTTAAAAACCATCACATAACGATCATCTTCATTAAACATCGGTTGATTTCCATTTTCAGATGTATCGATAATTTTCAGTCTTTGAAATCCCAGGCTGATTTCTGTGTTCGTATAAGATCCTTGACTGTCTGGTCCACGGTGATGAATTTTATCCATCATGTCCTGGATGAGAGCATGATTTCCAACGCCTTTTTTATTGAATATTCCGACGATTCCACACATGGGAACTCCTCCTTCTGTATCTTATACCTAATATAAGGAAGGGAGGGGATTGAATCTCTCCTCTGGGCGGAAGCAAATCCCCGTACCCTTTTATTTTTTCTGTTGATTACCACCGAACATCCATGCCTTCAAATTGTAAATCTTCGTAATTTGGAACAACCGACGGGTCGACCCTGACGATATTCAAAGATTTCAGATCAAGAATGTCTTCAGCCGTACCTTTAAAGGAAGAATTAATCAAATTCAAGTACGTGATGGTTTGCAGCCCTTCTTTGACACGGCTCAAATCGTCGACGGTAGGACCGATGAAAGTCGCCTGATCCAAATAAGGAACCTCCTTTAATAACTCCCCGGGAATGATGGCTTGATTCAGCTTCAGAACGAACAGCGACTGCATCGCTTTAAAATATTCAATATCTTCGTCCACTTCATAGGTACCGCTTAAATGGGAAGCGTTAATTGTGAGATGTTCCAAATATAATAGATCGCGTTTGGTAATAGAATCTGGCTCTTTATCGAGTGACCTTGCGATGGAATTTAGAATCAATTCATCCATGACGACTGGCTGGTCAGGATTTTCGACTTTAATAAATCCACCATGGTGGGTATTGATGTTGTAATGTTCCTCAATAAGCGTGCCTTTTTCTGAAAGGTATAGAAGTGTAGCTGAACGTAATACGTCTTCTTCTGTCCAATCCACCCACTCGAGTTCTAAAGAAATTTCTATGTCCCCGCGCTTAAACATGTCCACCTTAGGGGGATCCTGAGTAAGACTAGAATTCTCAGCTTCGTTTTGAGAATTGAACACATATTTGCTTTCCAGCACCTCGAAATCTGTTTCGTTTTCCGTTTTTTTCAATCGATTGGATTCAACTTCAGTCCCGTTGAATTGGTCAATAACGTCATCCATTCGACTATTGCTGGGTCGATTAGCAATGAGTTCTTTAAGCTTTTCAACTTTTAAATGGGTCGGCATTCTAGGAACTGGTTCAGGTTGTGTTTCTTCTATTGGCTCAGATCCCTCTTCGGTTGGGGAAGAAGATTGTTCAAACCAGTCTGTCGTTACAAAGGTATAAAAGGATCCGCTCAGAACAATGAAAGCAAGAAGGACCGTAACAATCTTCGGAGCTGCAGGTAAACGGAATCTTCGTCTTGGCTTGTTTTTGTAGAATCGCTCTTTATCTTTACCTGTGAATAAAGGATCCTCCCCAATTTGACGGTTGATGGCTTCTTTTATTCGTTGATGATCCACGGATCTATCCCTCCTTCATCTGCCTTTTTCCTCAGCAGTTGACGTGCACGCTGCATCCTGGTCTTGATCGTGCTTAAAGGTGTGCCGGTCGCTTCCGCAATCTGTTTCTGCGTCATGTCTTGTTGAATCGTCAAAATGATGACTTCCCTATATTTGACGGGGAGGTGAAGAATGGCTTCTGCTAACTGATCCCATTGTTCCTTTCGAACGACCTTTTGCTCGGTAAAGGATGGATCTTTTTGTTCTTTCCATTTATCTGTAGCGATTTTAATACGGTGGAACGGGGACCGGAGATAATCTTTGCACCGGTTGATGGCAATCCTCATAGCCCACGTTTTCATTTGGGAGTCTCCATTAAATTTGTCCCACTTCCGATAGATCAACAACAGGACATCCTGAAAGATATCGTCTGTGGTATGGTGATTCTTTACATATGTAAAAATGGTTCTTTTCAACGATTCCCCGTATTGGTTCATTATGTACTCTACCGCTTCATCGCTTGTGAAATTGGTTTGGGTTTGTCCGGACACCAGGCCTTCCTCTCCTTTCTCTATCATTAGACGATAGTCCATTCCAAATGGTCTGTAAAAAAACAAATTTCTTCAATAAAATCCATAATTTATCCTAATCAAAAACACCCGATTGTGGAAGGTTCAGTTTCGAGATGTTTGTGTGAGTTTTTGGGCTACGGGGAATAGCTCGCTTTCCCCGGGAGCGCGGTGAGCACATAACGCGGTGCATCCTAAGGGCAGCCTTGTTTGGTTGAATTAAAGAATGTCGATTCCTGGTCATGGATACGGGGGCAGGGAAACGACAATTTGCAGTATTTTGAATCAGTCAGTAGAAAGACACACACGTTCGTGTCTCCATTCGTTTTTCGTGCGGACGTTTCACAGGCACAGTTTCCTCGCTTTTTCGTGCAGAACCTTTGGTTTTAACCACGCTATAACGGTGTGGGTGACCGGGTCTTATAACAGAAATAGTCAGGTTGCAATTAGAGGGGATTTCGAGAATCTCATATAGCAAAAGGGCGGAGGGAAAAGGTGAGACTCCTGTGGGAAGTGCGTGGTAGATGAGACCCCGCAGAGCGTTAGCTCGAGGAGGCTCATCACTCGCCCACGGAAAGCGAACCTTTTCCCGGAGCCGTTTAACTCCCATAAAAGTTTCGAAATCGAGTCTTCAAGAAACATGCCATATACGTGAAGAACATTCGTTATGCCTAAAAAAGGGGAGGTGGGGGAAAAGAAGAGGAGGGAGGTGAGCGGATGATTTATGATGTCGGAGTTGTAGGGGCAGGATTCGGCGGGTTGGCTGCTGCCGCTTCTCTTGCCAAACAAGGAATGAAAGTCGCTGTGTTTGAAGCATCCAATGAACTCGGTGGTAGCGCAGGAAAATTTGAACGGAATGGCTACCGCTTTCAGTCAGGCGCTACTTTAGGGATGGGATTTGAAGAAGGAGGAGTCCTCCATAGACTTTTTGATCAATTGAAGATTGATCCTCCCACGATGACATTGCTGGATACCATCATGGACATTCACATGCCGGATCGTACCATTCATTATTATCGTGAACGAAATCGTTGGTATGAAGAAATCCAAAGGGTTTTCCCCACCCACGCTTCTGCTGTTCAATCCTTTTATGATGAGGTGTTTAGAGTAGGAGCGATCGTGGACCGATTAACAGGAGACCTTCCTGTATTCCCACCAAGAACTTTAAAAGATTTCAAGCGTTCTGTTCCTTTAGTAAACAAGGAGACGTTGAAGCTTTTCCCTTTTATGAATCAGACTGTGGAGGATCGCTTAAGAAAATACGGTCTTCATCATCACCATCTTTTTCGCGTTTTTTTGAATGGTGAATTAATGGATAGTGTACAGACCAGTGTAGAAAACTGCCCAGCTTTTCTAGGATATGCAGCCCTTCAAACGTTTCACAAAGGCGCTTACTTGGTATATGGAGGACTTGCGTCAGTCGCAGACCGTTTGTCCGATTTTTTAAAGGATTCAGGGAGCGACCTATATATGCGTCATCCAATATTTACGATCGAGAAAAGCGGGGATCATTTTGAATTTCATACGAAACGTGATCAGGTATTCCGTGCCCGCAAGGTTTTACTGAACAATTCTGTCCATAATTTCCATGATACGGTATCAGAGGGAATGGGTAAACAATCCTATATTAAACCGTTAAAGGAAGAAAAAAGAGAGGCATGGGGAGCTTTCATTATTCACGGTGGTATAGATGGCAGGGTGTTTGAAAAGGAAGAAGCTCTGTACCATCAGTTTATCGATCCGAATCATCCGGATGATCTTCATGACGGGGGGCAGTTTCTATTGTCCTTATCTCACCCTGAAGACCAAACGATGGCGCCTGCCGGAAAACGGTCATTGACGATCTCCACTCATACATCGATCTCCCCATGGTGGAATTCAGACCAATATGAAGCAGATAAGGAGCATATGCAGAATCGACTCCTGGATACAGTGGACTATTACTTTCCTGGTTTTAATGAAAGTCTGGACATTGTACTCCCCGGAACTCCAATAACTTTTCAAAAATGGTTGAGAAGGAAACAAGGGAAAGTTGGAGGGTACACCCCTAAAGGAAAATACAGCTGGATCAACAGTTATTCTATTCGTACTGGCATTCCGAACGTGTACCAATGCGGGGATACAGTGTTCCCTGGAGCGGGAACACTTGGAGTTACATTGTCAGGTATGACGGCAGCTAAGGAAATCATGCGATGACTATGTGAGAGCAAATAGGGAATAAGAAGAGAAAAGCGATTGGAAAGGAGATGAGCTTCAATGTATAACGATGGAAGTAACCAAATGTTTGGATTCCAAACCAACCCGAATAACTATGATGAGTGTCAGCGTTGCGGGAAGCCGCTTCAAATAAAAGAAGAGAGGGACATCAACCTTTGTAAGGAGTGTCAGAACATACAGGAAGATCATAAAGTCGAGTCACCAAAGGATTGATAAAAAGCGATCTCTTCTGAGGGGGATCGCTTTTTATGCGATTTTTATATGAAATCATTTCCTTCTTAGAGGATAAAGGATATGTCTTTACACCATAATAAAATGAGTGGTAAAGTTGTACATTGTGCAATCACACAGATTTTGAATTAAAGGAGACAACTATGGAAAATAAAAATTCAGGCCGTATTGATTGGCCGGTATTTGTAATAAGTGGAGGATTATTAGTCCTTTTCGTTATTCTTGCACTCATTGATATTGATTTGATTGAAAAGATTGTTAGCGAAAGTTTCGCGTGGTCAGCTAAGTATTTTGGTGCTTTTTGGCAAGTACTTTTGCTTGCTACGTTCTTTGTAGGGCTATGGTTAGCTTTTTCCCGCTACGGAAAAATTCGAATGGGGGATATGGAGAAGCCGGAAATTGGTCTATATAAATGGCTATCCATCATCATGGCTACGCTATTGGCCGGCGGAGGTGTTTTCTGGGCTGCCGCTGAACCAATGTGGCACTTTTTGACTGTCCCGCCATCACAGTCCGGCGTTGAAGCTGGTACAGAAGCAGCCATCAATCCGGCACTGGCGCAAAGCTTTATGCACTGGGGATTCCTGGCATGGGCTATTCTTGGTACGATCAGTGCGGTCGTTATGATGTATGGTCACTATCATAAAGGAATGCCGATGAAGCCCAGAACGTTGCTTTATCCGATTTTTGGTGAAAAATTGCGCCACAGCTGGCTGGGGACGCTTATTGATGCTTTCTCTGTCATTGCTGTAGCAGCAGGGACGATTGGTCCAATTGGATTCCTAGGTCTGCAAGCGAGTTACGGACTTCAGGAAATCTTCGGAATTCCTAATCAGTTCAGCACACAGTTTTCCATTATTTTTGCTGTTGTAATCATCTCAACGATTTCAGCGGTCACAGGTCTATATAAAGGGATTCAAATTCTTAGTAGTTTTAACGTCCGTATGGCCATTGCATTGATGGCGTTTATTGTCATCTTTGGTCCGGGTGGATTTATCATTGACCATTTCTTGGCAGGATTCGGTTATTATGTGGATCAATTCATTCCGATGAGTACGTATCGAGGAGATGAAGGATGGCTATCTCTATGGACTGTATTCTTCTGGGGATGGTTCATTGGGTATGGTCCAATGATGGCGATTCTCGTCAGCCGTATTTCCAGAGGACGGACGATCAGAGAGATCATCGTTGCTGTATCTGTCTTTGCTCCTGTTATTTCTACGTTCTGGTTTACTGTCCTGGGTGGATCAGGGATCTACTTTGAGTTGAACAATCCTGGGTCTGTATCCAATGCATTGAATGAAGCGGGGAACCCGGCAGCCATGTTTGCCATTACAGAGCAGTTCCCATTAGCTAGTGTAATTTCTCCGTTATTCTTGATTTTAACGATTCTTTTCGTTGTAACGACGAGTGACTCCATGTCCTACACGATTGCCATGGCCGTTACTGGTGAAGGAAACCCACAAAGCTGGCTTCGAATTTTCTGGGCCGTATTGATGGGTACGATTGCTGTCATTCTATTGATCACAGGAGACAGTGGAATCACTCAGCTGCAAAACTTCATTGTCGTCACAGCTGTTCCTGTATCCATTCTTCTGCTGCCAATGATCTGGCTCGCACCAAAAGTAGCGAAGAAAATGGCGATTGACCAAAGAATTACGAAAAAATAAGATAGGCAACAAAAGTGCCCAGGAGAGTATCCTGGGCACTTTTTTATATTAATTTCAGCTACAAGGGCAGTTAAACGAGATCAGTGGTGCGTAGTACGGCACGTACGGGGCTGCCATCAGCTTGCTCCATTTTCAATGGAAAAGCAAAAAGCTCATATACTCCCGGCGACACTTGAGAAAGGTCAATCCCCTCAAGTATTAGGATGTCATTCCGGTAAAGGGTGTGATGACCTTGCAATTCTTTGCTCGTTTCAGGATCGACCGAAGGGGTATCAATCCCAATCAGGTCGATGCCATGCTCGTTTAGATACGTACCCACATCTTCACCGATGACTGTGTACGTTTGAGGAAAACGGGTGCGATCCTTCCAGCTCTCCGTATGGAAGAGTACTTTGCTTACCCCGCTCAAGTCTACATCCTCCAACAGTGTTTTAGTGATGGTTTGTTCACCTTTTACAGGAATGACAAGAGCCTTTCCTGAAAAGCGATCGACAGGCAGATCGGCGATTTTTAAGCCAGTGGAGTCATAGTGGAAAGGGGCATCCACATGTGTCCCGATATGGTTACTGCCTTTAAACTGACCAACGTTGACTGCCCCTGTATCTTCCATAGACCATGTCAGCTTGTATTCAAAAGGCTCGTCTCCTGGCCAGGGAGGGGTATCGTTATTCAGCAGCATCGTAATATCGATGAATTTCATTCTATCATCCTCCTTTATGCGATCGTGTCCCTTTCATTTTTAAACTGTTTTTGCTTCTCATTTTCCATGATGTCTTTTAATCGCAATACAACGTCATACACATCTTCGAAAGACGTATAAAAAGCGATGGGAGCAAGGCGGATGACATTGGGGGATCGGAAATCAGGAATGATCGCTTCTTGTTTTAAAGCTTTACAAATGCTTGCGGCTTCGTCATGGATGAGACAGACATGGCCTCCACGGTGTTCATCATTCAGAGGGTTGCCGATTCTAAAGCCGTATCCTGACATCTCCTGGTGAATGAGATCCATCAGTAAACGGGTGAGCTTCAGTGATTTCTCTCTAATAGGATGGATTCCTCCTGCTTCCTCAAAAAGTTCGAGTGATCCGATGAGAGGCGCAGAACTCAACACATGAGGCGTTCCGATTTGGAAAGCTCCTGCGGTTTCGGCAGGAGTTAGTTCGTGGCTCATGTCGAATTGCTTGTCTTTATTTGAGCTGAACCACCCTGCAAGCCCTGGACTTTTGCCGAGGTGTTTTTCGTTCACATACAATCCGCCGACCCCGCCGGGCCCGCTGTTCAAATACTTGTATGTGCACCAGACAGCGAAGTCCACGCCCCATTTGTTCAGGTGATGAGGGAGTGCACCGATCGAGTGGGCGAGATCAAAGCCGACGATGATGCCATACTCATGAGCGGCCTTTGTGATTTTTTCTATATCGAGCAGCTGCCCACTGCGATACAATACGGAAGGGATAAGAAGAACAGCGATGTCTGTGTCCATTTCCTGAATGATGGTATCTTCCGATAACGTATAGCCATCTTCGCTTTGGACACGAATCAGGTGTTCTTGTGGATCTAACCCGTGCCATTCGATTTGACTCTTCATAGCATGAATGTCAGACGGAAAGTTCAGTTCATCGGCGAGGATTTTCGTCCGGCTTCCTTCCGGCTTATAAAACGTCGCCAGCAACTGGTGAATGTTCGATGTAATGGAGCCGGTATTGATGACTTCTTCCGGTTTTGCTCCAATGAGAGGAGCGGTCAAAGCTCCGATTTTTTCTGACATGTAAAACCAGGGTTCTTCTCCGTCCGTCCATCCTCCAATGGCATGTTTCTTCCAATCATCCATGGATGTGGAGAGGGCTTTTTCAGAACGTTTTGAGAGCAAACCGAGGGAATTTCCATCCATATAATAAAAGTCTTCCTGGTAAAATTCGCGTTTAAACGGCTGAAGTGGATCGTTCTGGTCAAGGGCTTGTACATCTTCTCTAGTGATTACAGATTTAGTCATCCATCTTCCTCCTCATACATCAATTAAGTTATGCTTCACAAGGACAGCCTTGATCATAGAATAGGAATACCCTTCAGGTAGAGAATCTTTCAAGGGTTTCAGTTTTCTATCCTCCATCTGATCGTAGGTCTGTAAAATAGCACTTTCCTGCTCTTCATCAAACCATCGGTCCCAATCGATCTCATTGCCTTCTTTTCCAGCACGGAAAATATGGTTTTCAATCGTTTGGCTGCCTATTCCTCTTTCTTTAGCAATGTCTTTTACTTCATTTCCCTGTTTCCATAGGTCATAAGAAATGATGTGACTGGGACGTTCATCAAACGGATCTCTCTTTTGAACAGGAGGTTCAGTTGAACGTTTTGGTGTAGGTTTCTTGTCGGCAGTTTGTGCCCATGGTCGTAATTTCTCTAAAAACGGTTCTCCGTACTTCTCGAACTTTTGCTCTCCAATCCCTTTAATGTTCATCATTTCTTCTTTAGTTTCTGGTAAATAGATGGTCAGGTCCTTAAGAGTTGCATCAGAAAAGATGACATAAGGAGGGAGGTTGCTTTCATCGGCCAATGACTTACGTAACTGCCGCAATTCCTCGAAGTACGCCTCATTATATTCCGTTTTTTGTTTCTTCGTTGTGGATTCAACAAGCATAAGGACAGGCTGTTTTCCTTTTATGACAGAAACGGCTTCATTAGTGAGCTTTAATGAAGGATAGCGCCCTTCACCTGTAGACAAATATCCCTCTGCCGTCAAAAACTGAATAAATCGAGTCAGTTCTTTTTCTGTATAGTTCGGCATAATGCCATAGGTGGATAATTGTTGAAAACGAAATTGTTTCACTTTTTGGTCCGAAGATCCTTTGAGTACCTTGGCAGTCAAGCCAGCTCCAAACCTTTCACCCATGCGTTTCACACAGGACAAGACCATTTGGGCTTCTTTTGTCATGTCCTGTTCTTCACCATCATGGGTGCAATTTGTACATTTGCCACACGGTTCGGAATTTGTCGGGTCATCAAAGTAGTCGAGAATGTATTGCTGTAAGCAGGAGTGGGTGTGGCAGTAATTCACCATAGCCTGCAGTTTCGTATACTCGTCCTTTTTCTTTTCTTCATTTGGCGATTGATCAATCAAAAAACGCTGCAGGTTGATATCCTGGCTCGAAAAGAGCAGGACACAATCACCAGGTTCCCCATCACGGCCGGCACGACCGGCTTCCTGGTAATAAGATTCAATATTCATCGGCATGGAATAGTGGATCACATAACGGACGTTTGACTTATCGATTCCCATACCGAAAGCGTTGGTTGCAATCATCGTGGTGATTTCATCCTGAACGAAATCCATTTGCGCTTGCTTTCTTTGATGCTCTGTCATTCCTGCGTGGTATTTTCCAGCCGCAAATCCTTTTTTCGTTAAAAGGTAATGAAGCTGGTCGGCATCTTTTCGTGTCGCTGTATAAATGATGCCTGATTCATTAGGAATCTGAGTCAAGTATTCACTGATGAATTCACGTTTGTCACGGCCTTTAATAATACGAAAGGATAGATTGTCTCTTGCGAATCCTGTATTGATGACATTCGTATCTTCAACGTCAATCAACTCTTTAATGTCTTTGATTACTTCCTGTGTGGCTGTAGCCGTTAGTGCCATGAGCACTGGAAGGTTTGCGACCTTTTTTAATGTAGGAACAATAGACCGGTAGCTTGGGCGAAAATCATGCCCCCATTGCGAAATACAATGCGCTTCATCAAAGGCAATCAACGAAAGGGGGATGCTGTTGATCGCTGCCAAAAAATTAGGGGAGTCGAACCGCTCAGGAGCAACATACACAAAGGAATAGCGACCGGCTTCCATATCCCTCAGCCTTTGCTGCTGTTCTGTATGGGAAAGGGAGCTGTTGATGTACGTAGCGGCCACCCCATAGGAATGGAGAGCATCCACTTGGTCTTTCATCAAAGAGATCAAGGGGGATATGATGATCGCTGTTCCTTGCAGGGTGAGTCCGGGGATTTGATAGCAGAGGGATTTTCCGCCTCCTGTCGGCATAACGGCCAATGTGTTTTTATCATCCAAAACATGAGTGATGGCCTCTTTTTGACCAGGGCGGAAGGAGGAATAACCGTAGTATTGTTGGAGAATTTTTTCGGCCTGTTGAATCATCGTGATCATCCTTTTATACATAATCTTCTTTCTCCCACATCTTATCATGTTTCACGTGAAAACAGTGGGGAAAACTATAGAAGTCATACTTCTAAAAGGAGCGATTATAATATGAAGGCGATTGTCATTGAACAATATGGAGATAGAAGTCAATTAATAGAAAAAGATGTGGAGAAACCGGTTCCGAGTGAAAATCAGGTGATTGTTGAACTGCACGCCACTTCCATTAACCCCATCGACTGGAAGGTGCGTGAAGGGTACCTGAAAGAAATGCTGAACTTTGAATTTCCTATCATCTTAGGATGGGATGCAGCAGGAATCGTCTCAGAGGTTGGTTCTTCCGTAGAAAACTTCAAAGTAGGCGATCGTGTTTTCGCACGTCCTGATACGACACGCTTCGGAACGTATGCAGAGTACACAGCAGTGGATGAACACCTTTTATCCCACCTTCCTGAAAATGTCTCTTTTGAGGAAGCAGCAGTGGTCCCGCTGGCAGGTCTTACGGCTTGGCAGTGTTTAGTGGACTTTGGCGATATTAAAGAAGGGGATCATGTACTCATTCATGCAGGATCCGGTGGTGTCGGCCATTATGCGATACAATTAGCGAAACAAAAAGGGGCCTATGTAGCAGCAACTGCCAGCGGGAAGAACCAGGAGTGGGTAGAAAAGCTGGGTGTCGATCGCTTTATCAATTATAAAAAAGAGGACTTCTCAGAAGTGCTAAGCGATTGCGATATCGTCCTCGATACCCTTGGCGGAGAAATTCAGGAAAAAAGTTTTTCTGTCTTAAAAGAAGGGGGACGTCTTCCGTCCATTGTCCAGCCACCCGATGAAAACCTGGCTTCCAAACATGGAGTGAAAGCTGGATTTGTATGGCTCGAGCCAAGTGGGGAGAAACTGTCAAAACTCGCGGCCATGATGGAACAAGGAGACCTAGTTTCCGTCATCGGACATCGCTTCGACCTTAGTGAAGAAGGTTTACAGGAAGCCCACAGCGTCAGCGAAACCCACCATGCCAAAGGTAAAATCGTCATCAATATCAAATAGTCTCTACCACCCCGGACCAGGTCATCCCCAAGCGGACGACCTGGTCCCTCGTTTATCAAAAACCCCTTGTTGTTTCACAAAAACTCCCTTTTCGTGAAGACTCAGTTTCGAGATGTTTGTTGAGTGGATGGGGGCTGCGGGGAATGACTCGCTTTCCCCGGGAGCGCGGTGAGCCTCCTCGGACTGCGTCCTGTGGGGTCTCACCCTGCACTTTTTTCCCGCAGGAGTCTCGCCATTCCCCTCCGCCCCTTAAACATAGGAGGATCTCGAAACTACTTCCAATATTAGGTGCGTTCTATACGTATTAGGAGTTGTAAAAGAAAGCCTCCATCGTATGAAAGAGCTCATGAACGCTTGTTATAGAGCGCTTTTCACAATAGGTAGTGATGGTGGAAGAAGCTCCTTCCTAGTATAGGGGTTCGTTTCTCACAATATCGAATGGGGTGGTTGGGAAGCTGCGAGACTCCCGCGGGAATGGATTGGCTGGCGAGACCCCGCAGAGCTTTAGCTCGAGGAGGCTTGCCGTCATCCCCGCAGGAAAGCGAGTGGCTTCCCAACCACCCCTGACGCTAAACTCAGCAACGAACCCCGGAAAGTGTCGAAATTGAGTCTTCAACAATCTTGCCATTTACTTTCATAATCATTATAAGAATCGACATTTGATGTGTAAATTTTCTTACAATTTACGAGTGAGTAGAGTAAACTAAGGGTAAAGGATTTGTAGCAAGTAGAAATGGAGGAGAGGTCGTGCTAACTAACTATCAAACAGGTGTTTATTTTGATGAAATGATGGGACAGGGTGGAGAGCCGAAAAAACACTACCAATGGTTCTATCAACTGGTCAATCAATTTACAGAACGTGATTTGATGAAAAAGCATGAAACAGCTCAGCTCAACTTTCTTAGACAAGGCATAACATTCACCGTGTACAACCACACAGGAGGAACGGAGAGGACGATGCCGTTTGACTTTGTTCCAATCATCATTCCTAGACAAGATTGGGAAGAGATTGAAAAAGGGATGAAGCAGCGGATGACCGCGCTCAATCATTTTTTAGAAGATATTTATCATGAACAGGAAATTGTAGAAGCGGGAATCATCCCGAGAGAGTTGATAGAGAATAATCCTTATTTTTACAACAAACAAGTAGGCGGTATTAATATTCCATTAAAAAATCATATATTCCTTGCGGGTGTAGACTTGATTCGAGATGAAAAGGGACAGTACCGGGTATTGGAAGATAATTTGCGAAATCCTTCAGGGATGTCGTATGTATTCCAAAATCGGTATGTCATGAGACAAGTGTACCCTGAATTGTTCTTCCAGCATTCTATTGAAACATTAGAACATCAGTTGTCAGAACTTCATCAGGCGGTGACGAGCCACTTGCCCGCCAATGCAGACCCGACAAAGTCACCGACAGCCGTGTTGTTGACGCCAGGGGTTTATAATTCTGCCTATTATGATCATGTGTTCCTTGCTCAACAGATGGGAATTGAATTAGTAGAAGGACGAGATATGATTGTCAAAGATGATGTTGTCTACATGAAAACCATCAAAGGGTTGAAACGTGTGGATATCATTTATAGAAGAATCGACGATGATTTCCTCGACCCTGAAGCTTTCCGTCCTGACTCTGCCTTAGGGGTGTCTGGACTGCTCAGGGCTTATCGAAAAGGAAATGTATCGATACTTAACGGTATTGGCAATGGCGTTGCCGATGATAAAGCGATGTATGTTTATGTACCAGATATGATCCGGTTCTATCTTGGAGAAGACCCGATTATTCCGAACGTTGAAACCTACTTCCTCAGTGACCCTGAACGTCTGGATTATGTGCTGGAGCATATTCATGAACTGGTTGTGAAAAATGTTGGTGCTTCAGGCGGGTATGACATGTTGATTGGCCCACAGTCAGAAGAAAGCGAACGGGAAGAGTTCAAGAAGAAAATCATAGAAAATCCTCATCAATATATTGCTCAACCCACCATCAAATTATCAAGGGCACCTGCGTATCAGGAAGGTAGATTTTATCCATGTCATGTGGATTTAAGGGTATTTGTCATGAATGGTGAAAAGACGAATGTACTTCCAGGAGGGCTATCAAGGGTTGCGCTCAAAGAAGGTTCTCTAGTTGTGAACTCCTCACAAGGTGGGGGAGGAAAAGATACGTGGATTTTGACAGAAAGTGGTGATCACCATGCTTAGTCGTGTAGCAGATTCTCTTTACTGGATGTCTCGAAATATAGAAAGGGCCGAAAACAATGCCAGGGTACTCCGAGTCCAGCTTATCCATATGTTGGAGGCACAAAATCAGGAGTCAGCGGACCGGGACTGGGAAGAGGTAGTCGAAGTCTGTGCTTCCGCCAATGATTATTACAGTCTTTACGATCGTTTAGACAGGGAAACGCTGATCCAATACTTGACCATTAGTCCATTCAACATGAACTCTCTGATGAATTGTATGAACTATGCACGGGAAAATGCCCGTTCGACAAGAGATATCCTTCCTGAAGAACTTTGGGAAGTGCTGAATGCCTTCCATTTGGACCAAAAAGACTGGCAGGAGCTGCCGAATACGAGGCAGCATACCCAGGATTATCTAAATAAAGTAATTCATACTTCGATGACATCACAGGGCGTCATTGAATCCAGCATGAGCCGTGGAACTCCCTATACTTTTATTAAAGTAGGAAAGTGGCTGGAGCGCGCTGAGAAAACGGCAAGAATATTGAATGTGACTTGTGAAAAGAACAGAAAAGAAGCAGATGTTCCAACAGATCACTACTATTACTGGCTGACAGCCCTTCAGTTCTTAAATGGGTATGATGCCTACATTAAAGAACATCCACCTACAATGGAGTCGAAGCACGTCCTCAGCTTTTTAATTAAAGAAGGGACGTTTCCAAGGTCGATCCGATACTGTATGGATCATGTCTTAGAAGCGGTTAACAAGCTTGAAGGTGGGAAGGTCTCTCATTATTCTGAAGACCTTTTCCAAATGCTTGAGCTCATCCAGGATGAAATTACTCGTACGAACATTGAGGAAATGGATATGAATGAGCTGATGTCTTTTCTTGACCACTTCCAGGACCGTTGCATGACCCTCAGTCGCATGTTCTCACAAACTTATTATTTAATTGAACCTGTACACGCTAAGTAAAGGCTAACCAGGAGGAATACGAAGTGAAGTTCCAAATTGAGCATACCAATACGTTTTATTATGACAATTTTGTCGATCAGAGTATGAATCATATTCGCCTGAAACCAAGGACAGACGAATGTCAGCGGCTGCTCGCTTACCGTACTGAGATTACCCCAGGATCAATGACGAAAGAACACATTGATCTATGGGGGAATCATGTGGAAACGTTCTTCATACCCGAGAAACATGAACATTTGACACTAAAAACGACGTCGACGGTCAGTATACAAAAGAGTCCATTCATCCGCATGATTGATTGTTCGGATGAAATGCGTGCGATTTTCCACTCTGAGCTTTTCCGTCGTCACTACTTGGCTTATTTGAATGAAACACCATATACCTTCTTGTATAAAGAACAAATTGCAGAAATTATCAATGTGGTCGGTGATGCTAAGGATCCCATTCGGTTTTCCTTAAGGTTGATGGAATACATCAATCAATCTATTTTTTACGATACGACGACAACCCAGGTGAATACGAAGGCTTATGAATCATGGCCCCTAAGGAGCGGGGTATGCCAGGATTATGCGCACACGATGATTGGTGTGTTAAGGTCTCAGGGTGTACCGGCCCGTTATGTGAGTGGTTACCTGTATGTTGGAGAAGATTCAGCTTTAGTTGGGGATGCGGCTACTCATGCATGGGTGGAAGTGATGGTGCCAGGAATCGGTTGGATTGGTTTAGATCCTACCAATAATGTCGAAGCATTAGAACAACATATCAGAATAGGTACAGGCAGGGATTATGCTGATGTCAGCCCTCTTCAAGGCGTCTATCGAGGAGGCGGACAAAATCTTGACGTGAAAGTCAGTGTGACCCTTCTGGAGCAATAAAAAATCCCCCTCCATGTTGGAGGGGGATTTTCATGCATCATCCGTTCTGAAAACTTTCTTTATGGCGGGGTTGTCCTTTGAAGTAATCGATCATCAGGCCAATGACTCCCCCGGCAATCGCAGGTAATACCCAGGATAAATTCAGTTCGAACAAAGGCAACTGACTGATCAACGGCTCAATGGCAGAAACATCTGTACCGAAAGCTACGAGTCCGTCATACACTCCTATGATGGCAGTCAATAGAATGGCGCCTCTATATACGTAAGGAGAGTGATTGAAAAGCGGGCTCATGAAAGTAAGGGCAACAAGTACAATCGTAATCGGGTATACAAATACAAGGACCGGAACAGAGTATGCAATGATTTGATTCAATCCGATATTAGAGATGCCGAAGCTGATCAAAGATACGATAAGAATGACATGTTGATAAGTCAACCCTGGCACTCGTTTAGAAAAGAACTGGCCACAAGCAACCGTCAGCCCGATACATGTGGTTAAGCATGCAAGACCTACAATGAGACCAAGTAAAAGCGTACCTGTCCCTCCGTACATGATTTGTGCAGCTCCAGCGAGAATAGCACTCCCATTGTCATAAGATCCTTCCGTTGCCATTCTTGCTCCAATCCAACCAATGGCAACATACACTGAGGTCAGGCCGATCGCTGTCACAAGACCTGCTTTCAATGTCCGGATCGTCAATACTTTCGGATCAGTAACCCCTCGATCACGGAAAGATGTCACGACGATAATACCAAAAGCAAGAGAAGCGATCGCATCCATAGTCAAGTAGCCTTCAATAAACCCAGTAAAGAATGGTTGGGCCTGGTATTTTTCACCTGCTGGTTGAATGGCGCCATCAAGCATGAAAAAGCTTCCGACAACGAGACCAAGGATGGCCAAAAACAAAGCAGGGGTCAAAATCTGCCCCACACGATCTACAAGTTTAGATGGGTTGCGGCTAAGTAAATAAACGAGAACAAAAAATAAGACCGTGAAAATGAATAATGTCAGCGATTGTCCGTTTGTAAAAGGAACAATCCCTGTTTCAAAAGCCACGTTTGCAGCCCTTGGAATGGCGAAAAAAGGTCCAATGACTAGGTAGACCATTGCGGTAAATAACAACCCGAACATCGGATGGACTCGTCCAGCCAATTGAACAGCGCCATTACGAACAAGCGAAATAGCCGCTATGGTAATGATCGGTAAGCCAACACCGGTGATAACAAAACCCAAAATAGCCGGAAAGTAGGATGTTCCTGATTCAATACCGAGTGAAACAGGATAGATTAAGTTTCCAGCACCGAAAAACAAAGCGAACAATGTGAATCCGATGAATAGGGTGTCTCTTGCTTTCATACAGGCTCCTCCTCATAGATGTCTTTATATTTTGCGTAAAAAAAGCGCTCTTATCCAAAGATGAGCGGCAATAATCAAGGTTTCTCGCATGATTTTCATTGTTAAAAAGTGAATGAGATTAACGCACCGCCGTAATACTATCAATATCACACCTTTCTGTCAATTATTTTTTAGAAAATTTAAAAGGTTATGATTTCCATTCCATTTATTGTAGGAAAACCCCCACCAATTAACGTTTGATTGAACTATATGGCAGAATTCTGTACTCGATTTCGAGACTTTTGTTGAGTGGATAGGGGCGGAGGGGAATGACTCGCTTTCCGCGGGAGCGCGCTGAGCCTCCTCGGACTGCGTCCTTTGGTGTCTCACCAAGCACTTTTTTCCCGCAGGAGTCTCGCCATTCCCCTCCGCCCCTAGAACCACACAAACGTCACGAAACTGAGTCTTCCACAAACGGGAGCTTTAGTGGGAAGTTTTTTACAGACAATTTAGTTTACAGATGATGGAGAGGCATATAAAATATGTCTATATCACTCGAGGGTTGTACATACACCTTAAAGAAGGAGACTGTTCAATGATAGATTCGTTACTCTTACAACTGATGTTAGTAGGGTTTCTCGGCGTAGGATCACAATGGGTGGCCTGGCGATTCCGGTTGCCTGCCATTGTAGTCATGTCCATCGCTGGTCTTTTAGCTGGGCCTGTATTTGGCCTGATGAATCCTGAACAGGACTTCGGCGAACTTTATAAACCGATTATTTCTTTGGCTGTCGCAGTCATTCTTTTCGAAGGAAGCTTGAACCTGGATATTAAGGAAGTAAAAGGTTTGGGGCGCCCTGTGTTCAGAATCGTGACATTTGGTGCGTTTCTTAGCTGGATTTTAGGATCACTAGCCGCTCATTACGTGGCGGGTTTGTCCTGGGCGGTGGCCTTTACCATCGGTGGCTTGTTCATTGTTACTGGCCCCACGGTAATCCTGCCTTTGTTACGTCAGGCAAAGTTAAAACCACGGCCAGCTAAAATCTTGAAATGGGAAGGAATCATTGTCGATCCGATTGGTGCATTACTTGCGGTATTTGCTTTCGAAATTATCCTTTTCCTGACCAACAATGATCCTTCTACATTATTGTTGTTCTTTGCTGCATCAGCCTTTGCTGTCTTTCTTGGCTGGGTTTGCGGAAAAGGTGTCGGCTGGATGTTTGAAACAGGGTATATCCCTGAGTTCCTTAAATCACCAGCTGTCTTTGCTGTAGTCATTGCTTGTTTTACGATTGCTGACGAAGTCATGCACGAAACGGGTCTGTTGTCTGTAACAGCGATGGGGATGACACTTGCGAACATGCACATCTCGTCTATTGCGGATATGAGACACTTTAAAGAAAATATATCCTTATTGTTAATCTCTACAATCTTTGTCATGCTGACAGCTTCCTTGACTGTAGATACTTTAGTAGAAATCTTTAACTTTCAAATTATCGGCTTTGTGGCTTTAATGTTATTTATTGTCCGCCCATTGTCTATATTTCTATCGACCGTAGGGACTGACTTGTCCAAATCAGAAAAGCTGCTCGTGGGCTGGATTGCACCAAGGGGAATTGTCGCACTCACGGTTGCCAGTTATTTTGCGAGTGTTCTGTTGGAAGAGGGATTTGAAGATGCCTCGATTCTCATTTCCTTGACTTTTGCGCTTGTGTTTACCACCGTTGTAGCCCATGGATTTTCCATTGGGTGGCTTGCGAAAAAGTTAGGATTATCGATGGAGGGGCCTCCTGGAGTGCTTATTGCTGGTGGGAGTGCCTTTACAACAGGACTTGCTAAAACATTGGAAGACCTTAAAATTCCCGTCCTTCTAACGGACTCATCATGGGAGAGATTGTCCCGTGCACGTTCACGTGGGATCGAATCCTACCATGGAGAAATCTTGTCCGAACAAACCGAGTATTATTTGGATATGACCCCGTATGAGTATCTCGTAGCAGCTACAGAACTGGACTCTTACAATGCACTTGTTTGTACGACTTTCGTACCTGAATTTGGTCGGAACAACTCTTTCCAATTGAGTTTGAGTAATAAAGAGGGGGACGACTTGGAAGATCTTGTTCATACGATTGGTGGCAGAGTCCTTTTTGAAGAAGGGGCTTCCTGGGAAGAATTGAATGCTCGAGTGGAAAATGGGTATGTATTCCGTAAAACGTCAATCACAGAACAATATACATTCAAAGATTATATGCAGAATATGGACCAACACGCGCTGATGTTATTTGCGAAGCGAGCATCAGGAAAGGTTGAGTTTTTCACACCTGATATGGAGTATAAGGCAGAAAACGGGGATGTCATCGTTTCTTTGATGCCTCCTAGTAAAGAATTTGAAAAAATTCAGGAAAAGCTGGAAGGGCAGCGAAAAGGGAAAGAGAATCAAAAGAAATCATAAAGAAAGACGGAGGACTGGTTCCTCCGTCTTTTCTTATTTTTCAGCCTGAGCCAACTGCTTATTTAGTTCTTTTAACTCCTCTTCCATCCGTGCCAACTGTTTTTCTGCATTTTGAACATTCGCTCCAGCAGCTTCCAGCTTATCTAGATCGCCTTGTATACGAATGTAATCAGACTTAAGGAAAGCAATTTGATCCTGGATTTCTTTTTTGCTCATAGTTATTCTTCCTTTCTTCATGTTGTTCGAATTGTGGTGGAGACGTATAATGAAAAGTAAAATTCCTCTTATTCAGAATTTTATCAAAAATACGGTTTGAATCAAAAAGAAAAGGGGTACTTGTACATGACTATAATTTATGAACACAATCCAATCAAGTTCCATGAACGAGTGGAACCGTTGCTACTGGCTAAAGAAGCAGAAAACAACCTTCCTTTGGGTATTTTGGAACGATTAAAAAATTCTCAAGGAAAAGAAGCTTGTCATTTAATCAGCTACCAGGCCAATGGGAAGACCACGTTCATGGCAATGAGGACTCCTCCGCATTTATGGATCCTTCCTTCGCTTGTTCAATTGGACCCCACTCCTATTCGTGCTTTTGCTCAGTATTTGTTTGAGGAAAAATACGAAGTTCCAGGTTTGGTGGGAGAACGAAAAGCGGTCGAACTTTTCTTAAAAGAGTGGAAGCTCCTTACAGGGCAGGATGCAGAGATGCAGATGGAGCAAGGCATATTTAGACTAAAGCACTTAAAACCGATACATAAACAAGCGGGCCAATTGATTGAAGCAGACTTTTCAAAAGTATCCCTCGTTGAAGGTTGGTTGAAAGATTATGGAGAGCAAACGGGTGAACGTCATGTAATTGAACGTGCGAAAGAAATGGCAGAGAGTCTAATTGAGGATTCTCGGCTTCATTTATGGATCATGGATGGTAATCCTGTGTCCATGGCAAGCCGGGCAAGAACAACAAAAAATGGAGCGACAATCAATGCTGTATTTACACCAGATTCGTATAAAAGAAACGGATATGCCTCTCAAGCCGTATGGCATCTGACGAAAAAACTGTTGAACAGTGGCTACTCTTTCTGCTCCCTGTACACGGATCTTGCCAATTCCACATCGAATTCCATTTATAAAAAGATAGGATATGAAAGAATCGGTGATTCAATCGTCTATCATTTTAAACCTCATTTTACAAAATAAGTAAAATGTAATGGTGAAATTGAAGCATTCAGTATCTATGATGAGTTATGTGGATCATATAAGCCTCCGGCAATTACAAGTTCCTTACATTGGTAAATACAATGAAAATAAACGAAAAATTCTGTTTAATCTGATTTGAGTAATAGGGTCAGATTTAGGTATTATGTTTAGTAATTGACCTAAAAACTACTACACCAACATTTAGGAGGATTACATAGTTGAATGTATTAAAGGTAGTAGACAAAATCATTCTAAAGATCGAAGAATTCATTTTAAGTTATGCGGTGATCATCATAGCTTTGATGGTTGTAGGTAAGGCGTTAAGCCGGGCAATATTCAGCTACTCGCCACCTTTTGCAGATGAAGTGAGTCAAATAGCGATCGTAGTAGCTACATTCATGGGAATCAGTTACGCAGCGAGGAAAGGACGCCATATAAGCATGTCCGCTTTTTATGACTTGGCCCCTTTTAAAGTGAGGAAAGTACTAGCTGTGATTATCCCATTAGGAACGGCTGCTGTATTATTTGTTCTTGCTTATTATTCAGGATTTTACGTTCGTGAAGTCTATGAATCCGGCAGGGTAACATCAGCATTGGAAATGCCTGCTTACTATTTGTATCTCTTCATCCCCATCGGATTTTTACTAGGAGGCATACAGTTCTTAAGAAATGCATGGATCAACATTAAACATCGTGATGAAGTGTATTTAGGGACAGATGCAAAGGATTATAACGACGAAAAAACAAAAGAACTAGAAGGAACGCACTTGTAATAAAAATTACGATGAAGAAAGGATAACAATATGATAGCGACAATGCTCATAATTATGGTGATCCTTCTTTTATTGAACTTTCCAATGATGATTCCGTTGATGGTGGCACCATTGGTCATTATGTTCATCTACTTCCCGAATTTGGATCCTATGATTTTAATGCAACAGTTTTCTACAGGGATAGAACCTTATGTACTTCTGGCTGTACCGTTGTTTATTTTTGCAGCGGATATTATGACAACAGGAAAAACTTCGAATCGATTGTTAGATTTTATCGGATCTTTTATTGGGCATATCAGGGGAGGGTATGCGGTCACAACGGCAGCCGCATGTACCTTGTTTGGTGCGATATCCGGATCTACGCAGGCGACGGTCGTAGCGATCGGTAAACCGATGAGAGAGCGATTGTTGAAGATCGGCTACAAAGACCCAACAGCGATGGCGTTGATCATCAACTCCAGTGATGTGGCGTTGCTTGTTCCACCAAGTATCGGCATGATCATATACGGGCTGGTATCTGGAACATCGGTGGGTGATTTGTTTATCGCCGGAATTATTCCAGGTGTCATAGTCTTCTTGTGTTTTTCCATCTACAGTGTCATCTACGCAAAAATGGCGGACATTCCATTGGCGAATAAAGCCACGTGGAGTGAAAGACTGTTGATGACCAGAAAGGCTTTACTACCGCTCGGATTTCCGGTGTTAATTATCGGAGGAATTTACACAGGGTTGTTTAGTCCAACAGAAGCAGCAGGTATGTCTGTGCTTTATGCCTTTGTCCTGGAAGTGATCGTTTACCGCTCTGTACATATTAAGGAATTGCCAAAAATCGCCAAATCTACAGGGTTGGTGACATCTGCCGTTTTTGTTCTTGTCGCGGGTGGACAAGCTTTCACGTGGGTCATATCATTCGCTCGAATTCCGCAGATGATTACAGAAACCGTTCTTGGATCAGATCCAAGTGCCATCTACGTACTCCTGATGGTGACGATCTTCTTCTTCATTGGATGTATGTTCGTCGATCCCATCGTTGTTATTTTGATATTGACTCCGATTTTCTATCCTGCTGCGATGAGCGCAGGAGTGGATCCAGTCCACTTAGGAGTTGTGATCACATTCCAAGCGGCCTTGGGTTCAGCGACACCACCATTTGGGGTAGATATTTTTACAGCCAGTGCGGTATTCAATAAGCCGTATTTAGAAGTCATCAAAGGAACACCGCCATATATTTTGATGATGTTTGCTATTTCAGTATTATTGATTTTCTTTGAAGAACTTTCACTCATTCTTCTCTAATTAGGGAGTGAAAGCTGATATACAAAAAATGGGGAGGTCATTGCTATCTTTAGAAAAAGTAGTTTGTTAACAATCCTGTCGTTGGTCGTGCTCAGTATCGTCCTTGCTGCCTGTGGTGGAAGTGACGGCGGAGACGGCAACGCCAGCGGTGATGGTGGAGAAACGTATAACTGGAAGTTCGTAACGGAAGAAGTGGATGGACAAGTCCAATACGAATACGCAGAAGAATTCGCCAAACGGATGAATGAAAAATCGGATGGAGCCGTTAATATTGATGTATACGAATTTGGTGGACTTGGTAGTGAGACTGACCAAGTAGAACAACTTCAAAACGGAACCGTACAGATGGCGATTATGTCTCCTGGTTTTACGGGGAATATGGTAAAAGAGGGACAAATTTTCGCTTTGCATTTCCTTTTCCCTGATAGTGTGGAAAAAACACAACAAATATTGAATGATAGTGAAGCACTAAACACAGATCTTCGTGAGCTGTATGAAGAACATAGCATTTCGCCTCTATCCTACTGGACAGAGGGTGCGATGCAGTGGACATCCAGCAAGCCGATTGAAAAACCTGCTGACTTTGAAAACTTTAAAATGCGCACACAGACGTCACCTCTAATCTTGAAGTCCTATGAAGCATATGGAGCAGACCCTACTCCAATGAGTTGGTCAGAACTTTACACAGCATTGGATAGAGGTACAGTGGAAGGGCAAGAAAATCCAATCTTCTTCATTGGAGATGCTTCCTTCAACGAAGTGCAGGATTACATGACTCTATCCAACCACAACAACTATGTAGCCATGACGACAGTCAACACAGATTGGTACCAGGGTCTTGATGATGAGATGAAAACGATGGTGGACGAAACTGTTAAAGAAATGCAGGACTGGGTATTCGAAGAACAGAAAAAGCAAAATGAAGAATACCTAGAAACGATTAAAAATGATACAGAAAACCCGACAGAAATTATTGAGTTGACAGAAGAACAGCGCCAAGCTTTCAAAGAAAAAGCGCTTCCTGTCCGAGACTTCTACCGTAGCGATGTCTCTACAGTAGACGGTAAGGTCCTTGATAAGCTTCTTGAAGAGATTGAAGGATCAGGCGAATAAAGCATAAAAAAAGTCCAGAGCTCACCGCTCTGGACTTTTTCATGCCTTTTTCTCCTCTTCATCTAAAGCTCCCGATTGTGGAAGACTCCGTTTCGAGACTTTTGTTGAGTGGATGGGGGCTGCGGGGAATGACTCGCTTTCCGCGGGAGCGCGGTGAGCTTCCTCGGACTGCGTCCTGTGGGGTCTCACCCTGCACTTTTTTCTTCGTGATATCCGGTTTCGGTGCCTAGCGGCTAGTGAGACTTCCCTCGCTTCTGTACGATAAGTCAACATCGAATCACTCCGTTCTTCGTGTTTCCTTTATCTCCGCCAGCTCAGTCCAGTCCATACGCCGCTGATCGAGGCACCTCCACACTTAAGATAGGAGTCTCGCCATTCCCCTCCGCCCCTCGGCCTGATAAGTATCTCGAAACCACTCCCAGAATTAGGTGCGTTCTATACGTATTAGGAACTGTAACACAAAGCTTCCATTGTATGGATAGAGCTCATAACCGCTTGTAATAGAGCTATTTCTTGTTATAGGAAGTGATGGTGTAAGATACACCTTCCTGGTATAGGGGTTCGTTTCTCACATAATCGAATGGGGTGGTTGGAAAGCTGCGAGACTCCCGCGGGAATGGAATGGCTGGCGAGACCCCGCAGTGCGAAGCAGGCTTGCCTCAATCACCAAAGGAAATCGAGTTGCTTCCCAGCCACCCCTAACGCCCATAGCAGGCACGAACCCCGAAATATCTCGAAATTGAGTCTTCCACAACCCTGCCATATTTAATAGAATTGTTTTATTCGGGAGCTACCCATGGTTCGGTTTGTTTTCTGTAGTCTAAAATCGTAAGCACTAGAACGAGAACAAACAGGAAGCTGGACAGCTTGAATAACGTAGCTGTTTCTACAAACTGGTAGATAAACCCGAGAATGAATGCACTTGATCCGATTCCGAGGTCGATGGATGAATAGTACATCCCATTAGCAATCCCGCTACGCTCAGTTGTCGTTTTAGAAATGACCCATGCTTGAAGAGCAGGCATCATGGATCCGAATCCGATGCCGAATATAGCTCCTGCAATGATTAAGTGAACGTTTGAACTGGCAAGAGCGAGCACCCACATGGCGCAAAACGAAAGAATGGAACAAATCATGATCAACTTCCATGGACCGTTTTTATCAAAGTAGCGGCCGGTGATAGGTCTGGACAGGGTCGCAAAAACAGCATTGAAGAAATAGAAAAGAAACGTTCCGGAAAGTCCTTGTTCATTACCGAAAATCACGATATACGTAACGACAGACCCGTAGCCGAAAGTGTTCAGGATCGTAACGAGGGCTGGATACCAGCTTCGTTTTTCAATGAGTGAACCCACAAAAGAGAAGCGGGGAGGACTTTCCTGGTTCTTATATACCTGATCAGGTGTTACAAATTGAGTAACGGAAAACAACAGAATGGCAATGATCCCCAAACCGACAGCGATGCCGACCAGTAGATCAAACGAATAATTTTGATAAAGGTAGATGCCTAGACTTGGGGCCATAATCATCCCGACTGTCACGGAGAGACCGAAATACCCCATGCCCTCTCCCACGCGTCTTCTAGGAACGAGGTCAACAGCCGCGGTTCCGTTTACCGTTGTCGACCATCCCCATGCAATCCCGTGAATGAAACGGATGATCAGTAGAATGACAACCACTTGTGTGATTGGGTAAAGAGCGGTCATGACGAGCAGGGAGATGGCTCCAATCAACACAAGGATTTTACGTGGACGCGTCATTAGTAAATGGCCGATGAAAGGGCGGATGATGATTGCGGCAAAAGCAAACGTTGTCGTAATCAGTCCTACTTGTAAACTCGAACCTCCGATCGATTCAATATAGGGAGGCAGGTTAGGAAGAAGCATCTGAAAGCTCATGAATGTGAATAGGTTGGCTAAAATCAAAAAGATAAAGGGCCATGTCCAAAGTTTCGGTTGTGACATTTTCATTTCCTCACTTCCATATCGTGTTGCATTTGCTTGGTACGCGCAAAAAATGAAACCCACTATAATTAGCGGGCTTCACCTGATATTATTCTGGATTCGTTGTTTCTCTTCTCTCTAGCCACTCTTCATAAAAATGACTGACGATGGCTTTCAATACGGCATAAGTCGGAATCGCGAACAGCAATCCAAGGAAACCAGCGAGACTTCCTGCTGCCAGGATCAACGTAATGATGGTCAGTGGATGGATGCTTAGTGCTTTCCCCATAACGTTCGGGGATACAAAGTTTCCTTCCAACTGTTGCGCGATGATGGTAATGACAGCGACCCAAACAGCAAGGATGGGATCCTGGAACAGTCCCACTAGTAACGCTGGGATCACAGCCAAAAATGGTCCGACAAAAGGAATGACGTTCATCACCATCGCAAACAAAGCGAGGGTGAGCGCATATCTCAAGTCTATGATCATGTATCCGATTAACAAAAGGAGACCTACGACAATACTTACGGTCATTTGTCCCAAGATGAAAGCATTCAGTGTGTAGTCGACGGATCGAGCCAGCTTTTCAAAGCTTTTGGCAGCACGGTCATTTAAGAACTTTTTAATGAAGGGAACAAGCTTATCTCCATCTTTTAACATAAAGAAAAGGAAGAAAGGGATCAGCACGAGTGCAAAAACAAAACCAATCAGCTGACTGACGACGTTGATAATGACCGTCGGTGCTCCTTGTAAATATGTCTCTAAATTATTGACTACATTATCAATGGTACTGTTGAACTCACTTGGAATAATATCCTGATTTTGTTGCCAGTACGTAACGGTTTCACTTAGCATTTCTGCCATATCAGGGATATTGTCCACGAGCTTTGTGAATTGCTCCTGAGCAATCGGAGCAATGAAACGGGTGATCAAGAATCCGATGAATATGTAGAGAAGGAAAATGATCAGAATTCCTAGGATCCGAGGGACGCGGTATTTTTCTAATAGCTGCAGCATCGGACGAGAAATATAAAAAAGAATTCCCCCGCCAATGAGAGGAACAGCGATGGCTGCGATATACGTCAGGATGGGTTCAAAAAAGAACTGAATCTGGTTTAATAATAAAACCAACAGGGAGAGAAGAATGGCGGTAACAATGACTTGGAACCAACGTTTATGAATCAAAAGCGTACACACCTTTTTATAAGAGTTTAATCACTAAGTTAAGAATACCAAAGTTTGTCTGTGAAGCAATACATTTACTTTTAATCTTAGTAAGAATAAACTGAAAAAAGAAGCATGGAATTGAAGGAGGAATTTGAATGAAGAATGAATTGCTGGAACGTTTTACTTCCTACGTGAAAATGGATACACAATCGGATGAAAACAGTCTGAACACTCCTTCCACGGAAAAACAATGGGAGCTGGCTAATAAATTGGTGGATGAGCTGAAGGAAATGGGAATGGAAGAGGTCACAGTTGATGACCACGCCTATGTGATGGCCACCCTTCCAGCGAATACGGATAAAGAGGTTCCCGTCATCGGTTTTCTTGCGCACATTGATACAGCTACAGACTTTACAGGGGCAGGAGTAAACCCACAATTGGTAAAAGATTATGACGGCGGAGCTATTCAATTGAACAAGGATGTGATCCTCTCGCCGGAAGAGTTCCCGGAGCTTGCTACATATAAAGGGCAGACATTGATTACGACAGACGGTACGACACTTCTCGGTGCGGACAATAAAGCTGGAATTACGGAAATCATGACAGCTCTGCATCATTTGATCAAGCATCCTGAAATCAAACACGGGAAGATTCGTGTAGCTTTCACACCGGATGAGGAGATCGGCAGAGGTCCCCATAAATTTGATGTGGAACGTTTTGGTGCATCTTACGCCTATACGGTTGACGGAGGGCCACGAGGTGAACTCCAATATGAGAGCTTCAACGCGGCCACAGCCAAAGTGATCTTTCACGGCCACAGCGTGCACCCTGGCACAGCGAAAAATAAAATGGTGAATGCGGCTAAGTTGGCGATGGCGTTTGAAGAAGCTTTACCCGACCATGAAGCTCCAGAGCATACAGAAGGGTATGAAGGATTTTACCACCTTCACTCCATTCAGGGAGATGTTGAGAGAGCCGAGTTGACCTATTTGATTCGGGATCATGACAAAGAGAGGTTTCATCAGAAAAAAGAGAAGATGAAGCAAATAGCTGAAACCATCCGTCTTGAACATGGCATGAAACGAGTGGATCTGACCATTGAAGATCAGTATTACAACATGGGGGACAAAATCGAACCTGTAAAACACATCGTAGATATTGCACATGAGGCTATGCTGAATAAAGAAGTAGAGCCACTTGTGCAACCAATCCGGGGTGGGACGGATGGATCTCAACTCTCCTATATGGGATTACCGACACCGAATCTATTTACTGGGGGAGAAAATTTCCACGGAAAATACGAGTACATTTCTCTTGAAAGTATGGAAAAAGCAACCCAGGTCATTGTCGAGATTGCCCGCTTGTTTGAAGAAAAGGCTGAAAAGTAACCAAAGGCGCGAATGAATCAAACGTCCGTTCAATCGTGCATAAGGAAACCGTCCTGTCCTCATACTAGGATTATTCAATAAAGTGGGCAGGAAAGTCGTTGACAAAACATGGTTGCATGCTATGATGAAGGATAGATGTAGCATTCCTAAAGGGGAGTAGCTGGGACAATAAAGTCGTCATTTCGGGAAATCTTCCCCGGCTTTATTGGCAACGGAAGTTGTTAGCGAGACCTTTACCACTATGGTAAAGGTCTATTCTTTTGGTCCTTACCATTGTGGTGGGGGCCATTTTTTTTGGAAAAGGAGAGAAAAGATTTGGATGCTCAATTATTAATTGAATACGGTTGGGTTTTGATTGTGCTTGTTGGCTTAGAAGGGATTCTTGCTGCGGACAACGCCCTTGTATTAGCAATCATGGTCAAACACCTGCCGGAAGAAAAAAGGAAAAAAGCGTTATTCTATGGTTTAGCTGGTGCATTCATACTTAGATTTGGATCTCTATTCATTATTTCCTTCCTTGTAGACGTATGGCAGGTACAAGCATTAGGAGCCGCCTATTTACTATTCATATCAGGGAAACACCTCTTTGATCGTTGGCGGACCAAGGGGGATGATTATGAAGAAGAAATGGAAGAGGACGCAGGGAATCAACGAGGCAAAGGCTTTTGGGTTACTGTCCTTAAAGTAGAGCTTGCGGACTTGGCTTTCGCTGTAGACTCTATTTTGGCGGCCGTCGCTCTGGCCGTCGCTTTGCCTGAAACGGATTTACCTGAAGTCGGAAGCTTGGATGGTGCACAATTTGGTGTCATTCTTGCTGGTGGGATGATTGGAATTATCATCATGCGATTTGCGGCAGGTTACTTTGTAAAACTGTTGAAATCCCGTCCAGGTTTAGAAGTAGCGGCCTTCGTCATTGTGGGCTGGGTCGGTGTGAAATTAGTTGTATCAACCCTTGCACACCCGAATGTTCAAATTCTGGATGAACACTTTGCTCATTCAGCCTTATGGAAAATCATCTTCTATTCTGTCCTTGTCCTTATTGCAGCACTAGGATGGTTCTTATCAGAGAAAAAAGAAGTGGAAGAAGAATAATTAAAAAGCTGTGGCCTTTGCCGCAGCTTTTCTTATGGGCAAAATCTTTTACTTTCGTGATGAGCAAGGTAAGATGGAAGGAGAGGAAATAAAGGAGGGGTTACCCATGGGCAAGGCAGCTCAACATCCTTCGCAGCAGTTTCATTATATAAAAAATAGAATCCAAATGCTCAATCAAGTCGTCTCCAGTATGGATGAAGAACATGTGGATTTCGAAGATTTCAATCGTGTTCTGGATATGATTGAGCAGTTGCAGTTGAAAATGTCCCGGTTCAAAAAAGATTGGGAACAGGATTCATGAACGTTCAATGGACACCAATCACACAACAGGAAGCAGAAGAAGTGGCAGGATGGAAATACTCTGATCCTTATGATTTTTATGATATGACGGCTGACGAGGAAGATTTGGAGCTGTTTATTAATCCTGAGAAGCGGAGTCCACACACGTATAGCGCACATATGGATGGTGTGTTGATCGGTTTTCTTACGGTAGACGTGAACGAGCATCCAACCGTTGGTCTTGGATTAGGTATGCATCCGGATGAAGTAGGGAAAGGGCAAGGAGAATGGTTCGTTCAATCGTGCCTTACCTTTGTAAGAGAGAAATACGAAGTGGATGCTTTTACACTTTCCGTTGCAACGTTCAATCAGCGTGCCATTTCTGTTTACGAGCGTGCAGGGTTCAGAAAGAAACATACGTTTATGCAGGCAACGAATGGGGGACATTATGAGTTCCTTTTCATGCAAAAATAAAGAAGGAGAGTGACATCATGGCTTTGCATCATTTTCACTTAAAAGCGGATTGGCCAGGCGGCCGGAACGAAGTCGGCTATATTGAATCAGAAAAACTGAAAACAAAAATATCGATCCCGAAAGAGATGGATGGCCCGGATGTAGGCACCAATCCAGACGAGATGCTTCTTGGGGCGGCAGCGACCTGTTACATCATCAGCCTCGCCGCTATGATTGAACGAGCAGCGTTGCCACTGGAAGAAATGGACATGCAGTCAGAAGGCATTGTCGATGTTACGGACGGTGTCTTCACCTATCAAAAAATTATCCACAGACCGCGCGTCGTTCTTCGTAGAGGAGCGGAAGAGAAGGATGTAACGAAACTCAACCGCCTAATTGATAAAGCAGAGAAAGGCTGCATGATATCAAAAGCCATCCAGGGGAACGTTGAGCTTGAAATGGAAGCAGACACAAGCATTGCCAAATGAAAAAGGACGGCCCCCAAGGTGGCCGTCCTTTTTTGTGCTTTTAAGCTGATCGAAGACAATAAAAATTATTGTAGCAAGTAGACACGTGCTTCAAATGGTTTGAGTGTAAAGCTCCTTAGATCTACATGTTTATCAACAATCAGGTTGGAGAGGATTAAATCCTCAGAATTCAGTGCATAGGAGGATTGGAATACTGCTGTGTTTTTCGTCAAGTTCGTAATCACTAAAGCGGTCTTGTCACCAAGCGTCCTTGTATAAGCATAAATCTGTTCGTCGTCTGGCAGAATCAAATCATACGTACCATACGTAAACAGCTCATGCTGTTTTTTCAAACGAATCATTTCTTTATAGTGATTCAGAATGGAGTGGGGGTCGTCCTGTTGGTCGGCCACATTAATCATTTGGTAGTTCGGATTGATTTTCATCCACGGTGTACCGCTTGTGAATCCGGCGTTTTCCTCATGACTCCACTGCATAGGCGTTCGACTATTATCTCTGGAGGTGTTCCAAAGAATCTCCATGATTTTATCATGGGACATGCCTTGCTCTTTTTTCGTTTTGTACAAGTTCTTCGCTGCGACATCATCATAATCTTCAATGGAAGGGAAGGCCATATTTGTCATGCCGATTTCCTGCCCTTGATAGATGTAGGGAGTTCCTTGCATAAAGAAATACATCGTTGCGATCGATGTTGCACTTTCACGCCAATAAACTTCATCGTCTCCCCACGTAGATACAACGCGGGCCTTATCATGGTTTTCTACAAACAGAGCGTTCCAGCCGTCGCCTTCCAAAGCTTTTTGCCAGCGAGTGAGGACTTTTTTCAACCCTGGGATATCCAACTGCTGTTCAGCGTCTTGATCCCAAAGATCCAAGTGCTCAAATTGGAAGATCATATCCATTTTACCATTGTCCCCAACCCAAAGGTCCGCTTCGTCAGCACTGACACCATTCGCTTCGCCGACGGTCATGACATCATAATTGCTGTACGTTTCATCTTTGAATTCTTGTAAAAATTTATGAATGCCTTCCTGGTTCATATGCATATCAAAGGAAGAGACGTATTTCTCTTTCTTAGGGTTTGGCATGTCAGGAAAGCCCGGACGTTTTTTTATGTGACTGATCGCATCGATACGGAAGCCATCAATACCTTTTTCCAGCCACCAGTTGACTGTATCATACAGCGCTTCACGAACTTCGGGATTTTCCCAGTTCAAGTCGGGCTGTTTTGTGGAGAACACGTGCAAGTAATATTGTTCTGTTTTTTCATCGTACTGCCAGGCTGAACCATCAAAGATACTCTCCCAGTTGTTTGGCTCTGCACCGTTTTTACCATCACGCCAAATGTACCAGTCACGTTTCGGATCGTCTTTAGAGCTTCTTGACTCTATGAACCATGGGTGTTCATCACTTGTGTGGTTGAGAACAAGGTCAATGATCAGTTTCATGTCCCGCTTGTGCACTTCCTGAAGCAAACGATCGAAATCTTCCATCGTTCCGAATTCTTCTAATATATCCTGATAATCGGAGATATCATAGCCATTGTCGTCTTTCGGAGACTTGTACATCGGACAGATCCAAATAAAATCAATGCCCATTTCTTTTAAGTAATCAAGTCGTTCAATCATTCCTTGTAGATCGCCGATCCCGTCACCGTTCGAATCTTGAAAACTACGCGGGTAGACTTGATACCCAATCGCTTCCTTCCACCATACACGTTCCATACGAATCCCCTCGTTTCCTTAGTTTCCTTACGTTAATAGATCGATCACCACCAAATGCAACCGATTGCGCATCCGGGTAAAAAATAAAACTTGATGACCATCCAAGTTATGTCAAAAATTATTATTGAGTTAGATTCTTGCACCAATTTGTGCAAACGTTTTCCTAATGTAATCTATCTTAGCTGATTTCATCTAATTTTACAATAGGGAGTATTGTAAAAAGTGAAAATCGACAAGTTCATTTGAATTGCACTTCCATAATAAATCCGATATGATTTAAGATGTAACATACAATTGAATAATGAAACCTTCGGGGTCGGGTGAAAGTCCCAGCCGGCGGTAATGAGCATAAGCTCCGAGCCCGCGACGGAGAATCAGTGTTAGGCACGGTTCTCCCTGATTTGGTGAAACTCCAAAGCCGACAGTTAAAGTCTGGATGGGAGAAGGTTGCAGAAACGTAAAGGTACAAAAATTCAACACACGTGTACCCTTTTTTAAGTGTATGCGATTTACGTTCAATGACCCCGGAGAAGTCTGTCTTCTTCGGGGTTTTTTTATTTGTCAGCTTATGCATGCTGACTAAAAAAGGTGGTGAAGGTCTTGAATCGGGATGAGAGATATATGAAAGTCGCGATCGATATGGCGCGGGAAACCGTCGGGCAAACGAGTCCAAATCCTTCTGTTGCTGCGATTGTCGTTAAGAATAATCAGGTTGTTGGAGTAGGTGTTCATGTGAAAGCAGGAGAACCTCATGCCGAGGTCCATGCCCTTCGCATGGCAAATGAGAAGGCAAAAGGTGCTGAAATTTATGTCACGCTCGAACCGTGCAGCCACCATGGGCAGACCCCCCCATGCGCAGAGGCCATTATCGAGGCTGGCATAAAAAGAGTAGTCGTTGCATCGAATGACCCCAACCCTAAAGTGTCCGGAAGAGGAATACAAATGATGAGGGAACATGGGCTTGAAGTGAAGACGGAAGTGTTGAAGAAAGAAGCGGATGAGATGAATACGTCCTTTTTCCACTTCATGCAAAAGAAAGAGCCTTATGTTCGTTTGAAAACGGCCATGAGCCTTGATGGGAAGATTGCGACGTCTACAGGGGAGAGCCAGTGGATTACAGGAAAAGAAGCACGCCTGGATGGACATCACTATAGACACCGCTCAGATGCCATTTTAGTCGGAATCAACACGGTGCTGATGGATAACCCTAAATTAACGACGAGAATAGAAGGGGAAGGCCGTCATCCGAAAAGGGTCGTCCTGGATACCCACCTCCGAATACCTCCTTCTTCTCAGTTGATTCAGGACAATTCGGCCCCAACATGGATTTTCGTAGGAGATCATGTAAAAAAAGAAGATAGGAAGATCTATGAAAACTATGAACATGTCACCATCATTCCGCTTCCTGGTGAGCAGGTTTCCATAGAAGAAGTCCTTCGGTATTTAGGAGAACAAAAAGTCACATCTTTGCTTGTTGAAGGAGGGGCGACGATTGCTGATGCGTTCGTCCGTGCAGGAAAAGTGGATGAAACCGTAACGTATCTGGCTCCTAAGCTGATTGGAGGAAAAGATGCCTTGACGCCTGTGGGTGGGAAAGGGATCCAGCAATTAAAAAATGTAAGTTCCTTCGAAATCGTATCGACTGAAAAAATAGGGGATGACATTAAAATTGTTTCCGTTAGAAAGGGAGAGTCTTAATGTTTACTGGGATTGTTGAAGAAATAGGAACATTAAAGTCAGTGAAAAATAAAACCGAAGCACTGGAAGTGAACCTGTCTGCTAAAGAAATCTTAGCAGACGTCAAGTTAGGTGACAGCATATCTGTCAACGGCGTTTGTTTGACTGTAACAAATTTTACGAAAGACACGGTATCTTTTGACGTGATGCCGGAAACGTACCGGGCTACGAATATTCATGAACTGCAGCAAGGCGACCCGGTCAATTTAGAACGGGCGATGGCTGCAGGCGGGCGTTTCGGAGGTCACTTAGTATCCGGCCATATCGACGGAACAGGCAAAATCGTCTCAAAAAAGCCTGAATCAAACGCCGTTTATTATGAAATTGAACTATCCGAAGAACTAATCCAATATTTCGTATATAAAGGTTCCATTGCTGTAGACGGTACTTCCCTGACGGTATTTGGTGTGGATGACTCCAAAGTGACGATTTCACTTATTCCTCATACGATGGAGCACACGGTGCTCGGTGCAAAAGGACCTGGCGACAGTGTCAATATTGAGTGCGACATGATCGGGAAATACGTGGCTCATTTTTTGAGCGGACAAAATAACGAAGAGCCGAAGTCGAGACTATCCAAACAGTTTCTTTCCGACAACGGCTTTGCATAAGAGGGTGTAATGATGTTTGATTCAGTAGAGAAGGCAATTGAAGATTTAAAGCAGGGCAAACTTGTCATTGTATGTGATGACGAAGACCGTGAGAATGAAGGAGATTTAATAGGGGTTGCTGAATATGCGTCTGCAGAAATGATCAATTTCATGATCAAGCATGGCCGCGGACTTGTCTGCGCGCCGGTGACCAATGAACTGGCTCAGGACCTGAAACTTGTACCTATGGTCGATAACAATTCGGACCCTAATCAGACGGCCTTTACCGTAAGTATCGATCATAAAGATACGACAACAGGGATCTCCGCGGATGAAAGGGCTTTGACAATTAAGGAAATGTTGAATCCAGAAGCGACGGCAGCAGACTTTCAGAAGCCTGGACATATATTTCCTTTAATTGCGAAAGAAGGAGGAGTCTTGCGTCGTGCTGGGCATACAGAAGCGTCTGTAGACCTTGCGAAACTTGCCGGAGCGCGTCCGGCTGGTGTCATTTGTGAAATCATCAAAGACGATGGAACGATGGCTCGTGTGCCTGACCTTAGAAAAATGGCCGATGAGTTCGATCTTCCCATGATTACGATTGCAGACCTTATTCAATACCGCCATAAGAAAGAAAACCATGTCAAACGTGAAGTAGAAGTGAAAATGCCGACAGAATACGGGGATTTCCGTGCGGTCGGTTTTTCAAACGATATTGATTTTAAAGATCATATCGCGCTGGTCAAAGGGGAGATCAACCCGGATGAACCGACGCTCGTTCGTGTCCACTCCGAATGTTTGACGGGTGATGTGTTCGGCTCCTACCGCTGTGACTGTGGTCCACAGCTGCACAATGCACTGAGACAAATCTCTGAGAACGGAAGCGGCGTGCTTTTATATATGAGGCAGGAAGGTCGCGGCATCGGACTCATGAATAAACTTCAAGCTTACAAACTTCAGGAAGAAGGTTTGGATACAGTTGAAGCGAATGAAAAGTTGGGTTTTGGCCCTGATTTAAGAGATTATGGAGTAGGTGCACAGATTCTTAAAGATCTTGGCATTACAAAGCTGCGCCTTCTCACGAACAATCCAAAGAAAATCTCCGGCCTGGGTGGTTTTGGATTGGAAGTTGTGGATCGCGTTCCAATCCAAATGGAATCGAGAGAAGAAAATGAAAGATATTTGAAAACAAAACAGTCTAAAATGGGACACTTATTTCACTACTAGAAGGGATGATGAAACATGGTAAAAACATTAGAGGGTAATCTCGTAGGCACAGGACTAAAAGTAGGAATCGTTGTAGGTCGTTTCAACGATTTTATTACAGGTAAATTGTACGAAGGTGCTGTTGATGCGTTCAAGCGTCATGGCGTCGAATTGAATGATGTTGAAGTCGCTTATGTACCAGGAGCATTTGAAATTCCTTTAGTCGCAAGCAAAATGGCGAACTCAGGGAAATACGATGCTGTCGTTACACTTGGAGCCGTGATCCGGGGATCTACACCGCACTTTGATTATGTATGTAATGAAGCGGCCAAAGGAGTATCGCAGGCGTCACAACAAAGTGGCATTCCTGTCATCTTCGGAGTCATTACGACTGACACCATTGAGCAAGCGATTGAGCGTGCGGGAACGAAAGCAGGAAACAAGGGTTGGGAAGCAGCTACCGCAGCCATAGAAATGGCAACCCTGCTCAAGAACTTCGAATAAATGAAGGGGAGCTGACCAGCACGAGGGTCAGCTCTTTGATTAGCGAAGGGGGATCCGATTTGAGGATCCCCCTTCGCTAATCAAAGAGCAAAAGATGATCCCGTAGTTTATCTCGACATGTAAAAAGGAAGGGTAAGGAATGAAGGAGGCGGAAGGATGACGAGGAGAGCTGTATGGTTTAGGCGAGACTTAAGGTTACAGGACCACACCGCTTTAGCTAAAGCGATAGAACATACAAAAGACGATGATCAAATCGTTCTGTTTTTTCATATCCATCCATCATTGAATGAAACCTTTACACCGAGACATGATTATTTTTTCCAGACTTTAAAGAGTCTCGTAGACAGAGCAGAAGAAGTGAAGGCTCCTGTCCATTTCATACATGGGGATACCGATGAAGCGTTTCAACACCTCGTTGAGGAATTGAAAGTGGATAGGGTTTATTTCAATAGAGATGAAGTCGGATTTGGGAAAGAGCGGGATGATTCTGTTACCGAATACTTACGTGATCAGGATGTGGAGATTTATTCATACCTTGACCATCATCTGCATGGGGCGGATGAAGTGAAGAAAAACGATGGGGGAGCCTACAAAGTGTTCTCACCCTATCTTAAAAAGTGGAAGCAGCTACAGAAACCGGCCATTCAAAAAGTGGATAGGGATCAGTTATCATCTGCTGCACTGGATGAGAGGAAGAAGTTTTCTAAAGGCCAGCGTGCCTATGATGATTTGATTCGAAAAACAGAGGGTACTTATGAACGCGTTGGAGAGAACGATGCGCTAAAGCGGCTGGAAGATTTTCTGGATGAGGACATCTACGATTATGATGATCGAAGAGACTTTCCTGCCGTCGATGGGACTAGTCTGATGTCTCGTTTTCTTCGTACAGGGGCCATATCCGTCAGGACCATCTTTCATAAAATCGACGAGGAAGTAGATTTTAGAAAAAATACATCTGGGGTGGATACGTACATTTCTGAACTTGCCTGGCGGGACTTTTATAACATGATTTACCATCATTACCCGGATGCTGATTCTACAGAAATGGTGGAAAAATACAGAGGGATTCCGTGGAACAATGATGACGATATGCTTGAAAAGTGGAAAGAGGGTCAGACAGGCTTTCCGCTTATTGATGCCGCGATGCGTCAACTGAATGAAACAGGTTGGATGCATAATCGGTTGCGTATGGCTGTCGCTTCATTTTTGACGAAAGATCTGCTCATGGACTGGCGCGAAGGGGAACGGTACTTCGCTGAACGGCTGGTGGATTATGATCCTGCTTCTAATATAGGTGGGTGGCAATGGGCGGCTTCAACAGGTACAGATCCTGTCCCGTACTTCCGTGTCTTCAATCCGACAAGGCAGTCGGAGCGGTTTGACCCTCATGGCCGTTTCATCAAAGAGTGGATGCCTGAACTTGAAAACGTGAAAAAGAAATACATCCATGAACCCGCTAAGATGACAGAAGAAGAGCAAAAGGAAGCAGGCTGTATCATTGGGGAAGACTATCCTGAACCCATCGTCGACCACAAAACGATGAGAGAACGAGCCATTGAAATGTTCAAAGACAAGGCGTGAAAGCGTTCGTTCTAGGAAACATATCAGGATTATGAAATAATAGTAAGAGAATGAAAAAGTTGGAGGGGTAGACATTGAGTAAACATCAAAAACAATTAGAGAAATATGCAGACCTCGCATTAAAAAAAGGTGTGAATCTACAAAGAGGCCAAGGGTTGATCATCAATGCTCCCATTGAAGCCGCTGAGCTCGTCCGCACAATCTCAGCCAAAGCTTATGGCAGAGGGGCGAAGAATGTTCATTTGGAATGGAATGATGAAGTCCTCAGTTTCATGAAAATGAAGAATGCTCCTATGGAAGTCCTGGAGAGCTTTCCGAAATGGAAAGCGGAAGGGTTGGAGGAAATGGTCAAGGATGGGTATGCGCTTCTATCCATTTACGGACCAAACCCGGACTTGTTCCAGGGCATTGATTCCGAGCGGATTGCTAAAGCGAATAAATCCAGTGCAGAAGCTTTGACGAAGTATAGAGACTATATCATGAATGATAAAACTACATGGTCAATCATTGCCTACCCGCAAGAAGCATGGGCCCAAAAAGTATTCCCGGATGATTCTGCTGAAGAAGCGCAGGACAAGTTATGGGAACAAATTTTCCATATTACCCGCTTGGATCAGGAAGATCCGATCAAGGCATGGGAAGAACATAACGAAAAGCTTCGTAAAGCACGAGAGTATTTGAATCAGAAGCAGTATAAAAAACTTCACTATAAGGCACCAGGTACAGAGTTGTCCATTGAGCTTGTGCACAACCACATCTGGCACGGTGGTTCAACCACTTCAGAAAAAGGGACAGAATTCAACCCGAACATCCCGACAGAAGAAGTGTTCACCATGCCACACAAAACAGGGGTTCAAGGAAAAGTTACGAGCACGAAACCTTTCAATTATGGAGGGAACTTGATTGAGAACTTCACCCTGACATTCGAAAATGGGAAAGTCGTGGACTACAAAGCTGAATCTGGAGAAGAAACATTGAAACATCTACTCGAGAGCGATGATGGTGCCAAACGTCTTGGAGAGGTTGCTCTAGTTCCGAATGAATCGCCAATTTCTAAGTCAGGACATATTTTCTTCAACACCCTTTATGATGAAAATGCTTCCTGCCATTTGGCTCTAGGGAAAGCTTATCCGACGAACATCCGCGGAGGATCTTCCTTCAACAAAGAACAAATGGAGTCCCACGGCGTCAATGACAGCTTGATTCATGAGGATTTCATGATGGGTTCGGATGAGCTTGATATTGACGGTGAAACAAAAGAAGGTGAATTTGAAGCGATTTTCCGTAAAGGCTCATGGGCAATCGACTTTGAATAATACCAAAGAGGCATCCTCAACGGATGTCTCTTTTTTTTGATATCACCATTCACAACAAAAGATAACAATCTGGTTACAGATGGTTTAAGAATGAATAAAAGTGACTTAAAAAGTACAGGAATGTGGTAAATATGAGATAGAGAATGAATCGATAATGAAAGGTGAGACAACATGAAACGTGATGCCTTTTTTGATAATGCCAAACTCGCTTTAATTTTTCTCGTCGTCTTTGGTCATATCATTCAGCCGTTTACAGAGGGATCAAGGCCGATGTACACATTATATACTTGGATTTATACATTCCACATGCCTGCATTCATTTTTCTTGCGGGGTTCTTTGCGAAGGGATCAGGAGAGAAAGACTACATCTTACAATTAGCTAAAAAATTGATCTTGCCTTATCTCATTTTTCAACTCGTTTATACAGGATACTACTTCTTCATTGGAAAAGGAGCGACCTTGAGCGGAATCTTCTATCCTCACTGGTCTCTCTGGTTCCTGTTCAGTTTGTTCTGCTGGCATATCCTGCTTTATTGGTTCAAAAAAATCCCTCCATTCCTTGGAGTGGCTATAGCGGTGCAAATCGGAGTGCTCGTTGGGTATTTCAATGACATCGGTCATCATTTCAGCTTGTCACGAACGTTCGTCTTCTTCCCTTTTTTCCTTGTAGGATATTGGTTGACGAAAGAACATGTGCACAAATGGAGAACCCGCCGAGTGAAAGAAGCGAGCCTAGTCGTTATGGCCATTGTAGCCGCGGTCATCGCTTCATTTCCGGAATTCAGCTCAGGTTGGCTGCTCGGTTCCAAATCGTATGAAGTGCTGGGAAGTCCTGAAATGGGAGGCGTGTTCCGTTTAGGTGTCTACGTGCTTGCCGCCATCATGACGATCAGTGTATTTGCGTGGGTTCCCAATACGCAATACCGACTAACTTACCTCGGTGGAAGGACATTATACGTGTACCTGCTGCACGGGTTTTTCATTCAATTTTTCCGCCAGGCCGACTGGTTCAAGGTCGACCACGTGTTTGATGTCTTAGGTCTTGCGATTGTAGCAGCTGTGATCGTGTATATGTTATCCAGTAAGATTATACGAACGCTCACTCAGCCATTTATCGAAGGGCGCATACAGCTTTTGAAGAAGTGGTGGTACCGAATCCATCATAAAGACTCTTCCCTTCAGTCCTAAGAAGGAATTCCCTCCTCTATAGAGAATGTTAGATTAGGAATAAACGGAGGAGGAAAGAAGATGAAAGTGGTGTCTATGAAAGACTGTTCGACTGAAGATGCTCTTACAGCGTTAAATGAGGGTTTTCAAGATTATCCGGTATCCATTCATATGGATCGGGATGGATTTCTAAGCATGATGAGTGCCAAACGCTTGTCTTCTGCGTATTCATTCATCGTGTTCGATGGGCTGAAGCCTGTAGGGATCGTTTTGAATGGCATTCAAGAAATAGAAGGAATAAAAACGGCATACAACGGAGGGACGGCTGTACATCCTTCGTATCGAAAAAGAGGAGTGGGACGTCTATTGGTCCACTCCTCTTTAACTATGTATGAAAAAGAAAAGGCATCGGTAGCTACATTAGAAGCGATTTCTACGAACCGAGCCGCCATCGCTTTGTATGAAGCCTATGGGTATGATGTCATGGATCGTTTACATATTATGAGATCAACCAAAAGTGGGAAGACTCCCGAAATTCAAATACGTTTAAAATCTATGGATGAGCCAGCTTGGAATGAACAGTCTTTCAAAGGGATATATCCTTGGCAGAACCAGGCCTTTTGCAATGAGAAAGCCGAGCGGGTCAAAGTCCTATACGAGGAGGGAGTCGTCGGTTGGCTGATGTTCACGCTGCCCCAAAAGGGGAGGATGACGCTTTTTCAGATCCACTCAGAAAACAGATGGATAGAAACGGTGACAGCTCTCCTTGCGAGGTATCCAGATACCGTCATCACCGCTTTCAATATACCTGAGAAGTCCCCGGCGTTCGAGTCATTGAAGCAAGAAGGTTTTGAAACCCAAATGCAGCAAGTGTGGATGAAAAAAGTATTGTGATTGAAATGCATTCATTTGTAAATAATAGGAGGGATATGGACAAGGAGGTTGCTGATCATGGATCAAAAGATATTGATGATTGTGACGAATGCGGACCAATTGGACGGAAAACATGAAACAGGATTGTGGCTGCAGGAATTTGTCGAGCCTGCCACGGAATTTCAGGAAGCGGGCTATGAAGTTGTAGCAGCCAGTCCCAAAGGAGGACGTCCTCCCATTGACCCTAATAGTTATAGCAATGAACTGCCAAGAGTCTGGGATGGCGTCATGAAGCCAATCAATAAGACAGTTCCACTTGTAGACATAGACCCAACAGAATTTGCAGGAATTTTTCTTTGCGGTGGACATGGAACGATGGTCGATTTCCCGGATAACCAGGAACTTGAAGAATTACTTCGCCACTTTTTAACCGAGCAAAAAGTGATTGGAGCCGTCTGTCATGGACCAGCAGGCTTTGTAGGCGTGGAAGACCATAATGGTCGCCCGCTCGTAGAAGGAAAAAAAATCACGGGTTTTACGAATGAGGAAGAAAAAGATACGGGTCTCGATTCCGCTGTCTCCTTTCTGCTGGAGGATCGTTTGAAAGACGCGGGAGCAGAGTTTGAGTCAGGGGAAGCCTACTCTGATCACGTCGTCACTGACGATCCCTTCGTCACCGGGCAAAACCCACAGTCCAGCCTGACAACAGCACAAAAAATGCTCGAACTCCTAAAAAACCGCTAAGCCCCCAAAGCTTAGCGGTTTTTCTATATAACCTCCCGATTGTGGAAGACTCAGTTTTGAGATAACCGGGGTTCGTTTGCCGAGTTGAAAGTTAGGGGTATGAGAAAACGAATCCCTTTACCAAGTTGAATTGTCTTCCACTATCAACTGTTAGAAATGAAAGCGCTCTGCATCAAGGTTTTACGTCCTGTAGAACGGTATATATACTCCATTATCGTTTATGATAAAAGCTGATATTCAGGTGTGGTTTCGAGAATCTTGACATGGCAAAGGGGCGGAGGGAAACGGTGAGACTCCTGTGGGAAGTGCGTGGTAGATGAGACCCCGCAGAGCGTTAGCTCGAGGAGGCTCATCACTCGCCCACGGAAAGCGAACCTTTTCCCGGAGCCCCTTAACTCCCACAAAAGTCTCGAACCTGAGTCTTACAGAATCCTGTCATTTACACTAATAAGTAATCAGGGTTTTATAGAGTAGGATATAAAAAGCCCTTCCTTGGTGGAGGAAGGGCTTTATGGGTTAGAACAATAGATGTGCAATTAGAGTGATAATCGGCAGCGTGATGATTGTCCGTAGAAGGAAGATAATGAAAAGATCTTTGATATTGACTGGGACTTTAGACCCTAGCAATAGCCCACCAACTTCAGACATATAAATCAATTGCGTTACAGATAGCGAAGCAATGATAAAACGAGTCAATTCACTTTCAATGGAAGAGCCGATGATGGCAGGGAGGAACATGTCAGCGAAACCAACAAGAATGGTTTCTGACGCTTCCTTAGCATAAGGAACCTGCATCAGCTCAAGAAGTGGAATGAAAGGCATGCCGATCCATGTGAAAAATGGAGTGAACTCAGCAATGACAAGCGCGATTGTACCCAGCGCCATAACGATTGGAGCCACACCCATCCACATATCAAGAATGTTCTTGCTTCCTTGCTTCAGGAAGTGACCGACTCCTTTTGCTTGGCTGCCTTTTTCTACAGCTTTTGTATACCCATAGGTAATTAGATTGTGATGTTCTGGTACTTCTTCTTTTTGATCACTTGGTTCTTCCGTTACATACGTATCCGCTTTTCTTGACAGAGGTGGGATTCTTGGCATGATCAAAGCAGCAATGAATCCTGCAATAGCAACGGTTAAGTAAAATTGACCGAACATATCGCCAAGACCGACCTCTTGAATGACTACAAGACTGAAGGTGATGGATACGACGGAGAAGGTTGTCCCGATGACAGCTGCTTCACGCTTCGTATAATAACCCTCTTCGTATTGTTTACTCGTAAGAAGGACACCGATGGTTCCATCTCCTAACCAGGAGGCTAAGGAATCGATGGAAGAGCGTCCAGGCAGGCGGAAAAGTGGACGCATGATTTTTGTTAAAATGATCCCGAACAGTTCAAGCAGCCCGTAGTTCAGAAGCAGTGGTAAAAATAGACCTGCAAATAGAAAAACGGCGAAGAGAACATGCAGAAGGGAATCAAGAAGCAACCCACCTGTGTTTGCGCTGGTGATTGCTTCAGGTCCAATTTCAAGGTAAACCATGATAGCGAAAATCATACCTAAAAGGCGAGTAACCACCCATACCGGTGGAACATTAAATAGAGACTGGAAAAATGGTGAACCGCTCAGTGCTTCTTTTCCAGCCAACTTTGCTATGACCGTTCCAATGGCAGTAATCGTAATAATAATCGTCATGATCAAGGATAAATAGTCGGCTAGCCATGTCTCCACCCAACCGGCAAGAATTGCGATCGGTATGGTCACGGCTCCGTCATCCCCGAAGATCGGAAACATAAATAGGAAAATCCCGATCAAGGATGGAATAATGAATTTTAAATGGGAAGATGCATTGAAGTCTTTCGCTTTCATCCAAAATCTCTCCTAACGTCGTTTGTTTTATTTATAAGTGGTTGAGAATAATTATGCAACATTACTTATTCTATTACGTTTTCTGTCAAAAACCAATAGGAAATTTGTAGATGTATGCCAAGTTGTGTTTATGGGAGTGGAAATTGAGGAACGTTTGCTAATACTTGTATTTGTGAGAAAGGGGAGAGGATCATGAGTGATTTCCCGAAGCCAAAAGTTGTTGTCAGTCGTTGTCTGGAGTTTGCGGAAGTTCGTTATAATGGTGCTGTTATTCCGGATAAAGCCGTTCAGCGTATGCAGTCGTATGTGGAATTCATTCCGGTTTGTCCAGAGGTTGAGATTGGACTTGGGGTGCCACGTGAAGTGATACGTATGATAGATGGAGAAGAAGAGCAACTCGTCCAGCCAAAAACGGGGAAGAACCTTACGGATACGATGAAACAGTTCTCAGAAGGTTTTCTCGATCATCTAACTGAGGTCGACGGTTTCTTGTTGAAAAACCGATCACCGACATGCGGCATGCATGATGTGAAAGTTTATCAGAGTGAAGAAAATTCTCAAGTGGTTGGAAAGACCTCGGGGTTATTTGCTAAAGAAATTCTTCATCGCCATGGAGGTCTTGCGATTGAAGAAGAAGGGAGATTGAAGAATTTCACCTTAAGGCATCATTTTTTAACGAAATTATTTACGCTGGCTGATTTCCGGGAGGTGAAGAAAGAAAAGGGGATGAAAGGTTTGCAGCAGTTTCACGCCCGAAACAAATATCTATTTATGGCCTATCATCCTGGTACGCTCAAGAAGATGGGGCAAACCGTTGCCAATCATGATCACCTTGCATTTGAAAGTGTCATTCAAATCTACGAACCCTTGCTCCATGAACTCATGAGTAAGCCGGCTAAACCGAGTGCCCACGTGAACGTCTGTCAGCATATTGCAGGATACTTCAAAAAAGAATTGTCTAGAGAAGAAAAGGAAAGCTTCCAGAGCTTGTTGGAACAATATAAAGTTGAAAAATTACCATTGAGTGCTGTTTTGAGTGTATTGAATTGTTGGGTCGCCCGTTTTCAAAGTGAATACCTTAAACAGCAAACGTATTTTGAGCCTTATCCTCTGGAACTTGTAGAAATATCGGATTCAGGAAAGGGGAGAGCCTATTCCTGAATCATCCGATGTAGGATTTCAAAATCCGGTCCACTTGTGATCCGTACATTTCACCAAACATATTAAGGTGGACGAGCAAATAGAAAAGCTGATAGACCGCCTTTGTATCTTGATAGTCATCGGGAAGTTGGAAATGCGTATGGTACTGCTCCAGGAAATTTGGCGGAAATCCTCCAAACAGCTCAGTGAAGGCAAGTTCAAACGCGTGGTCTCCATACAAGATAGACGGATCGATTAAAACAGGTTCACCCTCAGTAGTGGTCATCCAATTCCCTCCCCATAAATCGCCGTGCAGGAGAGAGGCTTTTGGTTTATCTGGAATGTAATCTTCGATTCGCTCCATCAGTTTTTTCAATCGTTCTTCACGATGTCCTGTTATCGTACCTTTTGAAACGCCTATTTCTAACTGTCCACCTAATCGATAGCGACTGTAATACTCTGTCCAAGATTTGCACCACTCATTCTGTTGATCCAATTCACCAACGAACGTTGGCTTGCCATATCCGTACTTCTCAGATGTATGCAGATGCATGTGAGCCAGGCTTTTACCGAGGGAATGGGAAGCATGATTGGGTCCTTTTTCAATCCATTCCATGACAAGAGCGGCTTTTTCATTCCCTTCAGGACAGTCATAATAGTACACGTCAGGCACTCGGATCGCTCCTGTTTCTTTGATCAGACGCAAACCCTCTGCTTCTGCTTTAAAAAAGTGGCTCTCTACTTTTTCATTGACTTTAATAAAATAAGGACGACGATCTGTTTCTACATAATAGGATTGATTGATATCCCCACCGCTCACAGATTGGATGGTACGTAGCGGGGAGGTGTCGTTAACTTTTTCTACTGTTTCACGAATGAAAGATTCCATCGTACTCCCTCCTAATGAATGGTCATGGAAATCGGTGGTTCGGGTTTCATTTCTTTTTGATAGGCATAGATGGTATGAATCTCTTTGAACCCGAATTGTTGATATAAGGCCTCTGCCTGCTCGTTCTCTGTTCTAACCGAGATAGTGACCACATCCAATTCGAGGGCAAAGAATGCATATTGCAGTGCATGATGGATAAGTTCCGAACCGACACCACTGCTCCGGTGATCAGCGGCTACATTTACAAAGCAGATTTCCCCTTCATGGCCTGGGATAATCGTTTCAAAGTAGATGTATCCGATCAACTCTCGATTTTGCTGGTAACCCCAAAGGTAATTGCCCTCATCTCCGGATAGATGCAACATTTCTTTCGTCGTGTAGTAGGCGGCGGAAGGGTGAATGTCATTCAATGCCGCATAGTCTTCCTGTTTAAGTCCGACGATGGATGTGTTTTTTGCTTCATTGGCTTCATACAAAGATTTATGGACAGCTAACGTCCGTTCTACATTGTACATTTGAAAATCATGTCTCTCTGAAAAGGAAACGAGTGCTTGATTTGCAGCAAAACAGGCAACCTTCACGACGTCAAAGTGCAGCTGCGCTGTTAAAGAAGCCTTGTCCCATAAACGCTCAATGACTTCCTCTTGGTTCTTGATCGCGAAAGGCCCCAGTAAACGGCATAACTTTTGTTCGAAAAAAGGAAGAATGCCGAGGAATCCAATGATTTCTTCTCCTTCCCAAGCCACATAGGCAAGAGGCTCTTTGAACTGCGTCAACGTCCAGATCTGTTCAAAGATCTCGTTTTGTTCAGAAGCCATCCAGGCCACATAATGGTGATCTTGTTCATTCATTTTAAACAGCCACTCAGCGACGGTATGCAACTCTTTGACTTCCAATTCACGAATATGCATGAGCAACACTCCTTTGTATAGTAAATTTTCACACAGTTGGGATAGAAGGCGCAACTGTTAGGGGAGATAGCTGCGTGCTGCCATCATCTCTTCTCTTCTTCTAATGTTGACCTCTCTTGAAGTGCCCTGTGAAAACCTATGAAACAAAGCTTTTATTTTTATGATTGACTGAAATGATAGAAGGGAAGAATGAAGTACAGAAGTGTGAAGGGGGAGGAAAATGGGACAACGGTTAAAATACATATCCATATACAGAATTTCCATTATCGTCTGGATGGCGTTGAAATTTCTCATACAAATTTTCTGGTTTGAAAAAAGGCACCGGATTTGGGATCAGGATACGAAGCGCAAATGGGAGGAGATGCTGGCAAAGCAAGCGGAAGAATACCGGAAAAAAGCTGTTTTGTTAGGTGGCCTCTTAATCAAGTTCGGTCAATTCTTAAGTTCAAGGGGAGATCTATTACCTCAATCGTTTATTAGAGAATTAGAGGGGCTCGTGGACAGAGTTGAGCCCATTCCCTTCCAGTATTCAAAGCAGACCATAGAGGAAGATTGGCAGGCCCCTCTCGATGAATACCTTTCAACGATTAATGAAGATTCCATTGCATCCGCTTCGATTGGAGAAGTGTATAAAGCTCATTTGAAAGACGGCACCCCCGTTGCGGTCAAAGTTCAAAGGTACCGCGTCCGCGACACATTTCAAATGGACTTTAAAGCATTGAAAATTGTATTTTGGATGCTGGATAAGCTTACTGTTTACGGGAAGAAAGCAGATCTCCCCGCTTTGTATCGGGAAGTTGTTCGAGTGATCAGCAATGAACTGGATTTCACGATGGAGCTTGAAAACGGCAACCATTTCAAAAAGAGGTTTGCAGACTTTGATGATGTCTATATTCCTGACTATTATTCAGAATTATCGACGAAGCGTGTCCTTGTCATGGAATGGATTGAAGGAGCGAAAATTACGGACTTATCGTTTATTAAAAAGCATAACATCGACAGGGAGAAAATTGCCCGTACGTTGTTTGATTTGTGTGTGGAACAGTTTCTGTATGCAGGCATGTTCCACTCTGATCCTCATCCAGGAAATTTGATGTTAAAAGAGGATGGAACGGTCGTTGTCATCGATTTTGGAATGGTTGGAGAGATCAAAAACGAAGATGCCAATTCAATCCGGAAAATGATTCAAGGCTTCATATTGGATGATTACGACAGAGTCATTGAATCGCTGCAGGAAATGGATTTCTTACTTCCTGATGCAGATACAGAAAAAGTAAAGAAACTGTTGAAACAGACCACAGACATGTACTTGGATGGGAACTTTGACAAGTTGGATGCGCATATGATGAATGATATGCTGGGCGATTTACAAGAGTTTGTGAAAGAGCAGCCGATTCAGCTCCCGGCCGATTATGCATTTTTGGGACGTGCGACGTCAATCATTGTAGGAGTACTGACAACGGTGTATCCTCAAATCGATTTGATTCAGTGGGGCAGACCAGTGATTAAGAAATGGATGTCAGGAGAAGCTTCCAGTTTTTCTTTATATAAAGAAATCGCCAAAGAGACAGCCAGGCCACTCCTTTCCTTACCGAGAGCGTTGGTCGAGTTTCTAGAAGATGGAGATAAGGAGAGAGAATGGAAGAGTTATCATCAAAAAAACCATTTATTTCATCAATTTTATCTCGTTTATACATTTTTTTCACTCGTGATCGCAGGAATCGGTGCAGCTGCTCTTTATTACACATTCATCGTTCCTGTCCTCCCTAATTTATGGATCGGGGGCATTTTATCAGGAATCGGTGTATTAGGATTTCTCGTAAGTTCGTTCAATCATTTGAGGATGTTAAAACGAATTCATCACAATAGGAGGAATGAAGGATGAGTGATCTATTAAAGAAAGGATTCCATCTTGGCTTAGGAGCTGCCATCAGTGGCAAGGAACGTTTTGAGAGAATGGTCAACGATATGGTGAAGCGCGGAGAAATCAGCCCTTCGCAAGCGAAGACCATGGTCAACAATTGGATGAATCACTGGATTTCAAAAGGGCAAAGCAAAGACAAAGAATGGAATGAGCAAGCTAAAGCCAAATTCCAGGACCAAATGAAGGAATTAGGCTTTGTTTCAAAAGCAGAATACGAAAAACTGGAAGCTCGCATCGAAAGGCTTGAAAACATTCATGGAAGATAATCAAAGAAATGCCCCCGTCTCACAAAAACGGGGGCATTTCTTTTTGAAAAACCTTAGTATTAATGGCAGGGTTGCGAGAGGCTTAAATTCGAGATAGACGGGTACGTTGCCCCATGTCGAGGGAGAGACGTACCTATATTTATAACAGTAATGTGTCCCATCAAGTTGGTAAGAAGCCTCTTTTAGGGGAGTCTACCTCGTTTTCTTGATGAGCTTGTAAAGAAAATACGTAAGGGAAAAGACTAAAAATGCTGTAATAACGAGACTGATATAATACATAACCCCTTCTCCCATCCAATCCAGAGGGGTCCCTGCCATAGGAGGACCATTCAAATACAAGTAATTGGTCTGGAAGAACGTATTGAAAATGAAGATGAGCACACTGTAGATCAGTAGGTAGAAGAAAGTTTCCACTAAGTCTTTGCCTTTAATGGCAACCTTTGTCGTTACGATCAAAAAAAGACTGGTCCAGGAGATAGCCATGTGATGCACAAAGAACTTCCAAAAGCGGAAGTGCTCATATCCATGAGGGATGTCTGGAGTGATCAAGGCAATGGCAGCTGGCAGAATCCCTATGAAAAAAGTAATCTTTATGAGTTTCGGTTGATAGGTAAGGAGTGCGACCACACCTAATAAAGAAGCGACCCCGCATAAATGGAGGGGGAGGTGGCTCCCTTCCATCCAAAGCCCATGCATAATCGTCCACGTTTGGTAACTGATTTCAGAAAGAATGAGCAACAGTAATAGACTGTAGCGGACGATGTTATGTAGTCGTACGGATTTTTTTAAGGGTTTATGCATAAGCAGAATCGCTACAGAAACAATCAAATAGGTGCTGAGCATCCATTTATGTCCAGTACCGAATGCAGTAAAGGATTGTTCGATTTGTTCACTGAACCATCTTTCCATAATAGCCTCCTAGAGTAAGGGCTTTAGCTGTGCTATGATTCTACCATATCATTTGGCAGAAAAGAGGGTCGATATGCAAAAGATGAACTGCTTTCGATGCAAGCATTTTCGGACGACCTGGAACCCGGCTTTTCCAAGAGCGTGCGAAGCTTATGGCTTCAAAACGAAAGAAATGCCATCCGCTCTGGTTTTAAAATCGACAGGTACCGAATGCCAGCAATTTGCTGAAAAGAATCTAAAAAAGAAGGAGAGTCGACCTGAGACTTCTTCGATGATCGATTATCGACTGTAAATTAAATGAAATTTCAGAATATGTATTTACACTCGCTTATTCTATGGTATGCTGATGAATATTTCAGTAAGCTGAAGAAAAATAGAGAGCGGCTGAAAAAAGATGAATGAGTGAGAGGAGTGGAGTAAAGTGAGTATGGCGAGAGAACAGTGGGGGACGAAGCTGGGCTTTATGCTAGCCGCAATGGGTTCAGCTGTCGGACTTGGAAATATATGGAGGTTCTCCTTCGTAGCAGGAAATAATGGTGGAGGCGCCTTTTTGATCTTGTATTTATTATTTGTACTCTTAATCGGTGTGCCCCTGTTATTGACTGAAGTTAGTATTGGAAGGAAAGCGGGAAGTGACGTTGTCGGTTCATTCCAGAAGCTGGCCCCTAAGACTCCCTGGTATTTAACAGGGTTCTTTGGTATTGCCAGTGCTTTCTTGATCTTAGGGTTTTATGCCGTAGTAGCTGGATGGGCGATCTTTTACTTTTGGAATTATATCAATGGTTCATTCTTTACTTCGCCTGAAGTTGGCTATGATGGGGCATTTGGTCAATTTATCAGCCACTCCTGGCACCCCATTGCCTGGACGGCACTATTCATGATTCTGACCATCGTCATTGTTTTGAGTGGTGTAAAAAAAGGAATTGAAGCGGCAAACAAAATTTTCATGCCCCTGCTGGCCATCATTTTGATTGGTCTTGCAGTCTTCAGCCTTTCTTTAGATGGGGCTTCAGAAGGTTTGAAATTCTTGTTCCAGCCCGATTGGACGGCATTTAGCAATCCATCCATCTATATAGCTGCCCTGGGTCAAGCCTTTTTCTCCCTGAGCCTTGGTATGGGAGCCATGCTGACGTACGGCAGTTATTTGAAAAAAGAAAACAAGTTGCCGAGTGCAACACTTGGCATCGGGATTATGGATACATTTTTCGCCATCATTTCAGGTGTGGTGATTTTTCCAGCGGTGTTTGCCTTTGGCATTGATCCAAGTTCAGGACCGCCTCTTGTGTTTATTACCCTTCCAAGTATTTTTGAGCAGATGCCATTCGGCGGAATGATCGGATTGGTGTTCTTCTTTGCCTTGATCCTGGCATCCTTATCCTCATCTGTATCTATCTTGGAAGTACCGACTGCCTACTTCATGAGAGCTTTCGGGTGGACGCGTTTTGCTACGAGTGTGTTAGTTGGGTCCATCATGTTTGTCTTTGGAATTGGTGTTTCCCTTGGCTTTGGCTTATGGTCCGGCGTGACACCGATTGGAGACTTGAACATCCTTGATTCTATGGATTATATAGCTTCCAACATCCTGCTTCCACTAGGTGGACTATCCATGGCCCTTCTTGTAGGCTGGTACTTCAAGAAGTCCGAAGCATTGGAAGCTACCGATATGAAAAACGGGCTGCTTGGCAACCTATGGTTCACAATCGTCAAGTTCATAGCCCCTGTTATGATCATAGTGATCTTCCTAAACCAAATCGGAGTCATCTCCCTATAAAGCCACAACCCAAGCCCCCGACCTATCGTCGGGGGCTTTTTTACACGTGGGCTCTTTACATATCCTTATTAAAGAAAATGGCAGGATTGTTCAAGACTCGATTTCGAGACTTTTGTGCTGTGGGTAGGGGCTGAGGGGAATAGCTCGCTTTCCGCGGGAGCGCGGTGAGCCTCCTCAGGCTAACGCCTTGCGGGGTCTCACCCTGCACTTTTTTCCCGCAGGAGTCTCGCCATTCCCCTCCGCCCCTTTGCCATGGGAGACTCTCGAAATCACTCCTGGAAGAATCAGCTTGTAAGATTGAATAAATACGAGAATATTAACCTCCCGACGTCGGGTATTCAGGACCTAAAAGCTCGATACATAGCGCATCATGCCTGCGTAGGAGGGAAGAGTGTCCTCTACTACATTGGTGTTAGGTATAATGATTAACAACCTCCTCTCCTTGTAGGTAAAGCAGCTTATCCTGGAAGGAGTTTCGAGATCCTCTTATGGTCAAGGGGCGGAGGGAAACGGTGAGACTCCTATGGGACGTGTGGGACAGGTGAGACCCCGGAAGGCGTAGCCTGAGGAGGCTCACCGCCCGCCCCATGGAAAGCGAACCTTTTCCCTCCGCCCCTAGAATCACACAAACGTCTCGAAACTGAGTCTTCCATAAAAGGGAGCTTTTCTTCAAAATCAGTAGGGTCACTTTTTAACATTTGATGAAACTGCTGGGAAGAAAAGGACAGAGGAGAGGGGAACGTGTTAAACTACGACAGAGTACCATCTTTTTATGGAAAAGGAGAAAACAACCTATGGCAATCACAAACAAAACAGTCTTGAAAAAGATGTCCAGTGAGATACAGGAAGCCATGCTGCAGCATGGAAACGAACACAAAGTGAGGGAGCATGTGCGTTCTGTGAAACTGCTTGCCGACTTATTGTTAGAGGAAGGCGCAAGTCCACAAAGTTCACCAGGGCCCGTTCAAGAACCAACAGTTGAAGAAATCCGCAAGATGATGGGATCAGACAAGTCTGAGCCTGTCCAGAAAGAGAATAAAGAAACAAAAATCGACCATGATGAGGCCAATGGGTCTTCCATTTTCGATTTTTAAGGGGGAGAAGAAATGAAGCTCTTATTAGTTTTAGCCGTAATCAATGGATTCTTATCCGTCGCTTTAGGTGCGTTCGGAGCTCATGGACTTGAAGGGAAAGTCTCAGAAAAAGGATTGGATCAATGGGGGAAAGCCGTCGATTATCAAATGTTTCATACGATGGCATTGTTCGTCACAGCTTTATTGATGAGCAAAATCCAGACCGGTGTTATGACCGGTGCGGGGTGGTTTTTCTTCATAGGAATTCTGCTTTTCTCCGGAAGTCTTTACATCTATGCTACGTCTGGGATCAAAGTATTTGCCATGATTACTCCGCTCGGAGGCCTGTCATTTTTGATCGGCTGGATTTTGCTGGGCTATGCCGTCATTAAATATATTTAATGTTAAAAGTACAGGATGGTCGTGAAAAATAATAGGATGACAGCTCTCAATAGTTGAATGATGGCATTTACTTTTTGCTGTCTTTTCATCTCGAGCATACCTTCCAGGGCGAAGCTCGCCGCTAGAACATAAAACATCAGTAAGATGATCCACTGGTGGTCGAGTTGGAATATACCAATCACGGCAAGGATGACAGCTAATAAAAGGGCACCTAATTGGGCTCTGTGGTAACTCTCGTATGGAGGTCGCATATGCACACCCTTTTCTTTTGGCGTTTAGCCAGTAATTTTGAATACGGAAATGAAAAACTCGCTACCGAAATAGCGAGTTTTTTACTTCGTTAACGGGGCTGATAATTGGCCATACCCTGACCTGCGCCAAACGGGTAATTGTAGTTGATTTCTTCGTCGAATGTAATGTAATCCAGATAGACCATCAAGAGTAAATAACGTTTCCCTGTTTGAGGATCACTGAGGATGATGTGGTCTCTTCCTGCCGCTTCCACGATACCTTTGAAAACTTTGGCGTTCCATTGGTCGTTGTTTTCAAAAGTCATATACACCGTGGCGGGCTTCCCGGCATTCAGTCGTAAAATGTTTTCAATGTATGATTCTTCGGAAGGTAACATATTCGGAGGGTTTACTCCTTTTGATTGGGCTTGCTGCATTTGTGGAACTTGTAGACCGCCTTGCTGCCCTTGCGGTGGGAGCATACCCTGGTGCATCTGTGCACTTGGATAGTATTGCATATACGGGTTTTGGCCGTAATACGGGGAAGATTGACCGCCATACATCGGCTGTCCTTGACCTTGCCCCTGACCCTGTCCGCCCATTTGCGGTTTCTTTTGTGCCAATTGAATCACTCCTTATTGGAATTAATAAACAGTAGGACAGTCAGACCGAGTCGGAGAATAGAAGCAGTGGGATTTGAACCTGCCCGTATTCCATTGGCCGAACCACTGAGCTGGACAGTCTCCCGAAGGCTTGAAAAACCAAAGAGAATTCGTGGCAGGGTGGAACCGCTCACCGTTGATCGTCCTTCTTGCCAGCCGTTTGTCTTTTTCCCGTGCCCTTTGGTAGAAGTATCCCTTTTGAGTAGCCTCAAACCCACCTGGACTCTGGTACACCATCTTACGAATCGAATCGATGTCCGTAAAATCAATGCAATCCCCACGCACACGGTTGACCCCTGTATTTCCGACCATAAGCATGCCTAGTTTACCTTCTCCCTCAGCCTCTGCTCTCATAAGTCTGGCTAACAATTTGACGTCGGCCTGATTGAAGGGGATAACAGCCATGCGGTCACCTCACTTTAATAAAGGCATGATTGCATGTTCTTTAACACTATATGTTGGACGCCCATGGAGTTATGATTAAAAATAATTTCTGCTGGACAACAAAAAAAGGACCTCCCACGCAGGGATGGTCCTTTTGCTATTCTTAAACAATATGGCAGGTTTCTATAAGACTCAATTTCGAGATGGTTCGGGGTTCGTTGCTGAGTTGAGCGTCAGGGGTGGTTGGGAAGCTACTCGCTTTCCTGCGGGGATGGCGGCAAGCCTCCTCGAGCTAAAGCTCTGCGGGGTCTCGCCAGCCAATCCATTCCCGCGGGAGTCTCGCAGCTTCCCAACCACCCCATTTAATAATGTGAGAAACGAACCCACGCACACGCATGGAGGGTCTTCTAAAATCAATGCTCCCTAACTTAAAGCGCTATATAGCAAGCTTAAAAATACAATTGGGTCGATGCTTTAAGTTAAATCGACCAAATCCTATGACGCAGGAAAACTGCTTATTCTTGAAGTGGTTTCGAGACACTTATATGGCAAAGGGGCGGAGGGGAATGGCGAGACTCCTATCTTAAGTGTGGAGGCGCCTTGGTCAGCGGCGTATGGACTGGACTGAGCTGGCGGAGATAAAGGAAACACGAAGAACGGAGTGATTCGATGTTGACTTATCGTACAGAAGCGAGGGAAGTCTCACTAGCCGCTAGGCGCCGGAACCGGATATCTACGAGGAAAAAAGTGCTTGGTGAGACCCCGCAAGGCGTTAGCCTGAGGAGGCTCACCGCGCTCCCGCGGAAAGCGAGTCATTCCCCACAGCCCTTAAAACCTCTCACAAACATCTCGAAACTAAGTCTTCCACAAAAGGGAGAGTTAGTGGAGGAGGTTGGGGATGTAAAAAAGCTGCCAGGTGAGCTGGCAGCTTTTTTCTTATACTTGTAAAAATTGTTCGACAGCGTCTGGTTTGAGGATATTTCCGATATAGAAAGACCCGAAATCACCATAACGGGAGGTCACTTCATCAAAGCGCATTTCATAAACGAGCTTTTTGAACTGAAGCACATCATGAGCAAATAGCGTGACGCCCCATTCCCAGTCGTCAAAGCCGATGGATCCTGTGATGATCTGACGGATTTTTCCTGCGTACTGACGTCCTGTCATGCCGTGAGCATACATGAGTTTGGCACGTTCATCTTTCTCAAGAACATACCAGTTGTCATTGCCTTGACGGCGCTTGTCCATTGGATAGAAACAAATGTGATTCCATTTTGGAAGGGTAGGGCGCAGGCGTGCCTGAATTTCAGGATCATCCTCATTCGCATTCCCCATGTAATTGGAAAGCTCTACGACAGAAACATACGAATAGGAAGGCTTCGTGAATTCTGCCAACTTGGATTTGTTGAAAGCTGTTTCAATTTCATTCAACTCTTCCATTGTCGGGCGTAGAATCATCATCATGAAATCTGCTTTTTGACCGACTATTGTATATAAAGCATGACTACCTTCTTTGTTACGTTCTGTTTCTTCCCATTGACCGATCAATTCTTTAAATTCATTGATCGCTTCTTGACGGTCTTCGTTTGATGCATGTTTCCATGCTGTCCAGTCGACAGAACGAAAATCATGCAAACAATACCAACCGTCCATGGTAACTACTGCTTCTGGCATAGGATCGATCGCTCCTTTTACAATGAAGTATTGTCCTAATAAAACATCCTTCATAAATATAACACATTTACATTTGGATAGATAACGATGCGGGTATGACAAAAGAGTGAACAGTTTTTGGAGTATCAACTGTAGAGAAATAGGGTAAAGTTATAAAATGAAATCGCTTCAACTGGAAAACTTGATTCGAACCACTTTCATTTGAACACAAAAGGTCTTATCATGTATAACAGAATGAAAAATGGAGGGTTAATCATGAGTAACCTATTTGATACTTTGAAGTCTAAAATTGATGGAAAAGGCAAGAAAGTCGTATTTCCAGAAGCATTAGATGAAAGAATCCTAACAGCAGTAAGTCAATTGGGTGCTGAAGGAATGTTGACACCTGTATTAGTCGGTAATAAAGAAAATGTAGAACAGAAGGCATCTGAATTGGACGTGGATATTTCTGCTGCGGAAATTCTTGATCCTGCTAACTATGATGAGTTTGATGAAATGGTCGCAAGCTTTGTAGAGCGTCGTAAAGGAAAAGCAACAGAAGAAAAAGCTCGTGAAATTCTTCAAAACGGCAACTACTTCGGTACAATGCTCGTGTACATGGGCAAAGCCGATGGTCTTGTGAGTGGTGCGGTACACTCTACGGCAGACACGGTTCGTCCTGCTCTTCAGATTATCAAAACGAAGCCGGGTATCAAGAAGACATCCGGCGTATTCATCATGGTTCGTGATGAAGAGAAATATGTATTTGCCGATTGTGCCATCAACATCAACCCTGACAGTCAGGATTTAGCGGAAATCGCGTTAGCAAGTGCAGAAACAGCGCAACTCTTCGACATCCATCCAAAAGTTGCAATGTTAAGCTTTTCAACGAAAGGTTCTGCTCAGTCCCCTGAAACGGAGAAAGTGACGGAAGCATTGGAGATTGCCAAAGAACAAAACAATGATCTTTTAATCGATGGCGAATTCCAATTCGATGCAGCCTTTGTTCCATCCGTCGCAGAGAAAAAAGCACCGGATTCTCCACTGATGGGTGAAGCGAACACGTTTGTATTCCCAAGCCTTGAAGCAGGAAACATCGGTTATAAAATTGCCCAGCGCCTAGGTAACTTTGACGCTGTCGGACCTATTTTGCAAGGCTTGAACCAGCCAGTGAACGACCTATCTCGTGGTTGTAACTCTGATGATGTGTACAAACTTGCCATCATTACAGCTGCTCAAGCTCTATAAAGTCTTTTGGTCATCCAAAGAAGAAATAAAAAAGCGCTCGACACCCTTATTCCAGGTTGTCGAGCGCTTTTTCGTTTCGTTTAATCATTTGCTCAAACCGCTTATGAAACCAGTCGATTTCGTCTCCTTCTAGGGCATCGGTCACAAGGTGCCCGGAAAGTTCATGCAGCTTCATTAAGATTCGGTCACGGACATCGGCAACGCTTAAAGTGGTGCCCAATAACTCATTCAGGGAAGCCATTACGCCTGGATCGATATCGGGATAGCTGAAGCGCGTCTCTTCCCCGCGTTTGCCCAGTTCATAGAACCGTTTTAAAAGGGCCGCACGCTCTGCACCGCTGCCACTTACGTCAAGGTAAATTTGGACAGCCGACCCGTTTTTGACCCGGCGTTGGGAAATGCCGGCGAATTTTTTACCGTCGATGCTCAAATCATACGTCCCCGGACAATAGGACTGGGTGATTTCATAGGCTTCAATTCCATTAGTAAGATCGGAAAAGAGGTGGCGGATAAATGAGACCATCGCCTCATATCCGTCATGGATGTTTACCTGTTTAGAATCAGGGAAGATCAGGGAAAGGTTCAAAACGCCGTCATCCAGTACGACAGCAAGTCCTCCCGAATTACGGACAATTACATCATAACCGTTTGATTTTACATGTTGGATCGCTTCTTTTATATAAGGAAGGCGGGCATCAGGAATTCCGAGTACAATGGTATCGTGATGGACCCAGAGTCTTGCCGTTGTCGGACTCATACGTTCGCCGACACTCATAGATAACGCATCGTCCATAGCAAAGGATTGTAAAGCCGAAAATCCGGGGCCTAAATTGCTTTGATCGATAAAGCGATACGTATCAGGTTTTAATAATGGATGTAGTTCACTCATAACATTCGTTCTCCTTTTCGAGTAGCAACGTTCATTATACCAAAAGTCGCCTCTTGCATGAATGGATGATCGGTTGTAAAATTCTCTGATGGATAAAAATTTATCGTTTAAAGTTTGAGCGCTTATTGACAGGACTCCAGGCGAATACCTGTCAATTTCTGTCTGTCAAGATGTTTTTTTGTCGGAATTTAAGGTATATAATAGATAAAAATGTCGTGTAGAAAGGACAAACTGATGGCCTATCGTGATGAGAAGTTAAGTGAAGAAAAGGTTTTTAAAGACCCCGTACATCGTTATGTCCACGTTCGGGAACGAGTGATTTGGGATTTGATCGGCACGGCCGAATTTCAAAGACTCCGTAGAATCAAGCAGCTTGGTACATCTTATTTGACGTTCCATGGAGCTGAACACAGCCGTTTCAACCATTCTCTAGGTGTTTATGAAATCGTGAGAAGGATCATCGAGAATTTCAAAGACCGACCGAATTGGAATCAGGAAGAACGTCTGCTTTGTCTTTGTGCTGCACTGTTGCATGACCTTGGGCATGGTCCTTTTTCGCATTCCTTTGAAAAAGTGTACAAACTGGATCACGAAGATTTCACCCAGGCCATTTTACTTGGGGATACGGAAGTGAACAAAGTTCTAAGTAGAGTGGAAAAAGGGTTTCCGAAAAAAGTAGCGGATGTCATCAACAAGACGTACGAAAACAAACTTGTCGTCAGCTTGATTTCCAGTCAAATTGATGCGGACCGGATGGATTACTTGCAGCGGGATGCCTACTTTACAGGTGTTAGCTATGGGCATTTCGATATGGAACGGATTCTACGAGTCATGCGTCCGATGGAAGATCAAGTCGTCGTGAAAGAAAGTGGCATGCATGCCGTCGAAGATTATATAATGAGCCGTTATCAAATGTACTGGCAAGTGTATTTCCATCCTGTAACGAGGAGTGCGGAAGTGATTTTGACTAAAATTCTCCACCGTGCGAAGGAACTATATGAAGATGAGTACAGCTTTAAGCTGGAGCCGGTTCATTTCTTGTCGTTCTTTTCTGGTGAACCTTCCCTGAGTGAATATTTGGCACTGGATGAAGCGGTTGTCCTCTATTATTTCCAGACGTGGATGGAGGAAGAAGATGCGGTGCTGAGTGATTTATGCCATCGTTTCGTGAACCGTAAACTCTTCAAATATATTGAGTTCAATCCGAATGCTCAAATGAATGAATGGATGGAACTATATAAACTCTTCACGAAAGCCGGCTTGAATCCTGATTATTATTTGGTTGTCGACTCCAGTTCAGACCTCCCGTATGACTTTTACCGTCCGGGTGAAGAAGGGGAGAGGCTGCCGATTCACCTTCTGCAGCCGAATGACGAGTTGAAGGAACTATCCAGGCTTTCTGATATAGTTGAATCGATTTCTGGTAAAAAACGGACGGATCATAAATTGTATATTCCTCTGGATCGCCTTGAGGAAATGTCCAATCGCAGCAAAACGAAGAAGCGGATTATGGAAATTTTGTTTGGATAAGGAGTGAACCTCCATGTTGGAGAATCATGCGAAGTTGATGCAGTTTTTCTCAAGCACCGATGAAATTGTAGGCCGAAAGAAGTTACAGAAGATGATTTACATACTGAAAAAGTGTGAAATCCCTTTTGAAGAACGTTACCAATTTCATTTTTATGGCCCCTACTCAGAGGAGCTGACGTTGAGAGTTGAAGAAATGTGTAACCTAGGCTTTATCAGTGAAACGAAAGAAGAAAAGAAGAATTATTATCAATACCGTTACGAGCTGACCGATAGTGGCAGAGATTTTTTGACCCACTATGATATGGACCTGCCACCATTGAATGTCCACATTGAAGAAATGAATGGACGCAGCTCGCGTTTCCTTGAATTGGTTTCCACCATGCTTTTCTTTGAGCATCTGCCGAAAGAAGAAATCACCGAAAAAGTGTTCACGGTCAAGAGCGCTCAAAATTACACAGAAGAAGATATTGATGAGGGATGGAAATTTATTGAATATTTACGTTCCATTCATTAAGATAGATGTAGGTGTACAATGAAGTACACCTTTTTTATTATCTTACAATGTCAGATTATTGAAAAAATAAACTGGGAGCATTCAGTATGATCGTCATACATATCAATGCAAGTCGGTAAAACAAATAAAATGTAGAGTGAGGACGGGTATGTGAAATTCATCAAATTTACTCTTTATTATGCCTTAGGCCTTTTGGGGATTTTATTGATCAGCACATCGCAAGCTTTATTCAGGAATGGATCCTTTTTGGAGTTTAGGAATTATTGGGTGAACTTACGTCAACTTTCGGCCTCTCTTGTAAATCCTGAAGAATGGGTATATCTATACAAAGGGAATGAGGTTCCGATTCTTGAACATTTATGGGACCCTTATCAGTATTCCATGATCGTGTTCTTCGGGGCGATTCTGCTGGGGTTTATTTTGGCGTGTGCAGGAGCCTTATTGACTGTTTTTTTACCAAAGTGGCTGAAAGGGATCGTTGATCGAGGAGTAAGTTTGCTGGAAAGTGTCCCGGACTTATTGTTGGCTTTTTCGTTACAGTTGATCATTGTCTGGGTGTACAACCAAACCGATATCCTTTTGTTCCGGTTTGCTTCCCTTGGGCAGGATAAAGTTTATTTCCTCCCGATGATCGCCCTTGCCGTCCTTCCGATGGTCACGATGTACAGGATTGTTCTTGCACTACTAGAGGAGGAGTGGACCAAATCCTATGTTCAAATGGCCAAAGGAAAAGGTTTAAAAAAGGTGACTATTATTTTTGTACATATTTCACGAAATATAGGCAGGAGCATTTTTTACCACTCTAAAATCATCGTGTGGGGAGCTTTATCCAGCTTACTAATGATCGAATATATATTTAATATGAACGGGATTACGTCTGCCTTTCTTAATGATTTCCGACCGATCGTTACTTTTTTTATTCTCCTCCTGCTTTTTACACCCTTTTATCTTCTGTACCAGGGGACAGAATTGATTCTTACAGCCACTTCTCTGAAGAGGAAGGGGCAGTGGATTGTACTTGCAGTTAAAGAGATTGGTGCTCATTTTAAGAATGTGAAGTTTCTGATTGGGTTTATCATTATCGGGGGTTCAGTTGTGACGAGTATCGTATATACGATGACAGCAGAACCGCTGATCGATCAGTACAGGTTGATTTATGATGACGCTGGAAACCTGGTCAGCTCGGTCCCTCATTCCCCTGAATTTGTTTTTTTAGGGACAGACCCACAAGGTTTCAGTGTATTTGATCAAATTCTTGTAGGAGCAAAATATACCATTCTGTTCGGGATGGCGATCGCCTTGTTGCGAATGCTTCTGGGATTTATCCTTGCGATTCCTTATGCCTTTCTTCTTCCGCAGAAGCTTCAACTTTTTTTCACCAAAATGACGGATAGCATGCATTTTTTACCCATGACCATCTTGGCCTTTTTATTGTTGAGACCGGTTTTATGGATGCCTTATGAGGGATTTACGACAACAGAAAGTGAGAGGATCTTGTATCAAGGCTTCGTTTTAACAATTTTAGCCGTTCCACTTGTCCTGACATTGTTCGGAAATGAAATGAAAATCCTCATGCAGAAAGAGTTCATTACAAGCGCCAAGGTGCTGGGTGGAAGCTCTTTTCATTTGCTTTGGAAACACCTGCTGCCCCATTTGAGTACAAAGATGGGCATTATCTTTGGGCAGCAATTCATTCAAACGATGCTCATTTTTATTCATTTAGGTGTGTTTGATATTTATTTCGGAGGGACGAAGGTAAGTTACGATCCCTTTCAAGCAGACCCTCCCACGAGTACGACTTATGAATGGTCTGGGATGATCGGTGCTGCTAAAGATTCATTGATGACTGGGCAATGGTGGCTCATCGTTCCAACGCTTGTTTGTTTTATGGGTATCATCGTAGCGATGCAGTTAATGATTCAAGGAATGAAGGAAGTTCAGCAACAGCGTGTAGGAGTACCTGTAGAACAGAACACATGGATGAAAAAGATGTTCCGAAGAAGAGAAAAACAAAGGATGAAAGAAGGTTTGGTGAAGGAAGCGGATTTTGTTTTTGTTCAACGCGCTTATGCACGAAAGGGTTCAGAACCTGAAGAACACCAGCCGCAGAGGAGATCTGTGTAATACCGTTTTTTTAACCTGCATCTTTGGGTGATTTGTTTAATCAAAGGTGAGGGAGTAAAGGGAAACAAATGAATGGGCTCTCGTCATGTACGTCGTAGAGGATTCTTAACTTGAAAACTTAAGTGGTTAGTGGAAAAGGAGAATTTAGTATGTCGCATGTTCCTACGTTTCAATTAAAAAAGCGACAGATGAGAGGTTTGGAATTATCTGATGCGCCTTCCCTGTTTTCGTTCATGAGCCGTCCAGATACGATGAAGTACATCACTCCACATCCCGTCCTGTCTTTAAAAGAGATGGAAGCATACGTGGAAGAAAGGTTGGATGGATTTCAGAAGCAAAAAGAAATTCCTTGGGTGATTGAGAATGAAGCAGGGGATTGCATCGGGTTCTTCCGTTTTCACAAATTAAATCTGTGGCATAGGAAAACAGAGATGGGGGCTGTCATTCACCCGAGCAGCCAAAAGACAGGCATAATGACAGAAGTTCTTGAAACGGTACTCCCTTATGGGTTTGACACGCTGAATCTGAACCGGATTGTAGGAGACATTTTCGCTGAGAATGAAGGGTCACGCAGACTGTTAAATAAATTTGGCTTTCGGGAAGAAGGGGTAATGAGGGAAACAGATTTTGATGGGGAAAAATTTCAGGACACGGTCGTGTTTTCTTTGTTGAAGCGGGAATACGATAAGTTTGAACAAACGTTTGATCAAACATGAAGCATCTCATCTAACAAGATCTGTTTTGTATGTTAAAATGGGACAAAATAGTAGGACGAACGAAGAGGAGGATGGCTTTATGAAAGAGTTCGATCAATTTAAGAATCCAGGAGAAAACAGCGATAAAAAGAAAAACCAATTCACTATCATTAAAGATGATTCAACCGATGGTCATGGCGGATATGGTGTCGGTTCCATTAGTCTTGAAAACATGACGCCGGTCATAGTGGATCCGAATGAAGAGGAAGCCTATGTCGATATGGGGGCCCTTCACGCACGTAGTAAAGTAGAAAAACGGATCAAATTTATTACGGATCGTGAAGTGGTTAAAAACGGCCTGCAATATTGGATCGTCTGGGTAACCGTGGATAATCAAGAGGGGAAACCGTGTTACCATGGCGTAGCTGCCAGTGAGCTTGTCGTGGACAGGTCGATCAAGCGTGGATACAAATTGATGCCTGAACACGTCAACCATATGGATAAATCTTTGAAGGGCCGCTTTGTCGTCGATCATCTTGATGAGAAGTCGAAAAAGCTGCTCGGTGAATATTTGCGTGACTTCAAACCAGAACTTTGGGAGAACACAGCCCAGGAATTAAAAGCCTCTCTAGGCGTACAATAATTTATGATTGCAAACGCATAGCATCGGTTGGGAGAGGGGAATCTGAAGGATTTCCCTCTTTCTCATTACATGGTTCATAGAGGAAAGGGGTGGATTTCTATGAAGAAGATTTTAGAAAATGATGTGGTGTTTCACTTTGTAATTGCTCTTGTCGGTTTGATTTCAGGCATTCTTCATTTCCTGTCCAAATGGTCTTTTTATGCGAAGCATGAGTATTTAACATCTGGGTTATGGTTTGTATCCGGCGCATTCGTCATTTATGTGAGTTGTATTTTCGTGTTCGGATATCAGAAGAAAGCAAACGCAGGAAATAATGAAATGGAGTAGATGATGAGTCTATTCCATTGCTGTTCCACCCGGAAGAGCTGCATGAAAATCAGGGTCAGTTTTTCCAAGTATGAAAATTCCAGTTTACGATGCCCTCTTTTATGATAGAATAAGAACAAACGTTCGTGTTGGAGGGAGCCGATGATGGATAACCGGAATCGTGATCGCGGGACGATCAAGTGGACATCGCTCATGTTACCGGAGCATGTAGAAATGGTGAAAAAACTTTGGAAAGAAGATCAGCGTGTAGAAAAAGGAATCATGGATGAACAGAAAGCTGTAGAAATCGACTTTCTATTGCAGCGGGCACTAACGGACAATCTTACGGTCCAAGTTAGAGTCCACAATGGTTTCGAGTATGAAGATATAACGATGAAAGTGACCCATGTCAACCGAAGCAATCACACCGTAGCAGGGGTGGATGGACATACGAAAGAGCAGGTTCGTATACCCCTGGATGATATCGCTGACCTGGCTATTTTATAAGGTGTTCACTTTTTGTTCACAAAATGTTCATGAAAAAAGTGCAAGAATTCAGACGCCGAATCTTGACGAATAAGCGAAAAGGGTAATATATTAAGTAACACATGGGTTATACATGTTTACTAGGACAGAGAAAGCGACCGGTTCCCCCGGTCGTTTTCTCTGTCTTTTTTTAGTGTATGAGTAACGTGAGGAGGGCATCATTGAATGACAAAAAGCGAAAGGTCATCCGTTTTGATGACCTCTCGCTCCAAAATGATTGATGAAAGCATTAAAAGAACCAGTCCACGACATCTTTGAACCATGGATCATCTTTGAATTCATCATTAAGGTCTTTGCTTTCATCACCGCCACAAACATCCTCCGGCACATCGGATTCTTTCATGTACACTAATCGTTCCTGCGGACAATTGGGACCTGCGACGTAGCCGGTTTCCGGGTCAATGTAGACCCCTTTCACCCCTGGGGGTGGGATAAAGGCCGCAGTCGGTTCTGTTTCATGTATTCTCTCCATCGTATCAGCCCAAATGGCTTTCGCGTACCGATGATCGTTGAAGTCTTTGAGTGGCTTGCTTCCTTCATCGTATCCCACCCATACACCGGAGACGTATTGGGGGCTGAAGCCGATCATCCAGCTGTCGTTGTTTGTCGTTCCGGACTTTCCTCCATACATGCGTGACAGCTTTCCTTTGATTGGAGTCCCTGTAACCGATGCATAATCGGCATCCAAAATTGGATCAAACATACCTGTCATCATGTGGGTGACAGAGAATGCCCGTACTCGATCGACCGCATCGTCTTTATTGTAAGTCGGCTTGTATTCATACAGGACATTCCCATGCCGGTCTGTAATTTCAGCAATGGTATGGCCTTCGATTGATTCCGTTCCTTTCACCATTTTTCCATAGGCGCTGACCATATCGAAAAGGGAGATGGATGAGTAACCTAAGGCAAGAGAAGGGTGTGGGTGGAACGTTTCGTCAACGCCGAACGTCTTCATCGTCTCTCCTAATTTTTCCGGACCAATATCCATGTGAGTTTTCACCGCATAAATATTATCCGATACGGCAAGAGCTTGAGCCATAGAAATCGGTTCTTCTGCATATTGGTCGTTGAAATTTGATGGAATATAAGGTTCCGTTTTACCTTCTACTTTGATCTCAATAGGCTGGGTCTCTTTCATCGTCACTGGGGAATATCCTTCCCCAAGCGCAGTGTAATAAAGAAAAGGTTTGATCGTTGAACCGACAGAACGTTTGGCTTGAGTAGCTCGGTTGAATGGACTTTCTCCATAGTCCTTCCCACCGACAAGGGCTGTAATAGCTCCAGAGTGACTATCCATTACAGCGGAAGCGACCTGAATTTCTTCACTCCCTGGAATATTTCGATTCACTTGTTCTTCCAAAATCCGTTGATGGTCTTCAATCAGCGTGGTGTGAATATGGTACCCGCCGGCCTGGACACTTTCTCTGTCTATATCAAGCAGCTGAGCGGCTTCTGTAATGACTTGGTCTTGAAAATAAGGAGCAATCTCCTGAACCTCTTCTTCTTCATCGTCAGCATAGACGATGCTCGCTTCTACAGCTGCTTGTTTTTCAGAGGAAGTGATATAGCCGTTCTGCTCCATGACAGCTAAGATTTGCTGTTGTCTTGCTTCTGCTCGTTCGGTGTTGGCGAGTGGTGAGTAGTAGGTCGGGCCTTTAGGGATGCCGGCTAACATCGAAGCTTCCGTCAAAGTAAGGTCAGAGGCATGTTTATTGAAATATTGCCGGCTTGCGGCTTCAATGCCATACGCCCCGTGGCCGTAATAGATCGTGTTCAAATACCCTTCCAATATTTCGTCTTTGTTATAAAAAATCTCTAATCTAACGGCATAGAGAGCCTCGTTGAGTTTACGCTTCCATGTTTTATCATGGGAAAGGTAGAGGTTTCTCGCATACTGCTGGGTGATGGTACTGGCGCCTTCGGCCATTCTCATCTGCCTAAGATCCGTCAGTGCAGCTGCTGCAATACGTTTCAAGTCGAAACCGAAGTGGTTATAGAAACGCCTATCTTCAATGGCGAGTGTCGCGTCTTTGATAGATTCGGGCATTTCTTCTATGTTAATCCAGTAACGCTCTTCAGCTCCCCGCTCTTCCCCTATGATCTCCCCGTCTGTCCCGTAAAAGACCGTATTCTGTTCGGTCATCAACGATGGAGGGCCTTGAGTGATGGCATAGATCAACACTCCGATAATTCCGACAACCCCTACGATTGTGCCAAAAATAGCGAGTTTCATGCTACGGATTGTCCATCGATAAGTCGTTCTGAAAAATGATCGCATTCTTTTATACTCCTAACTGTTACGAATGTATAAAGACTGCTATTATTATGTGAGAATACGTAGTAAAATAAACTTCTTGAGTGAAACAAACGACTACTAGGATGAAAGTTATTCATAGATGAAAAAGGAGAAATGCAACATGGGTACATGGTTTACTGAGAAACAGACCGATCATTTCGGGATTACGGCGAAGGTCAATCGCTCCCTTCATAGTGAGAAGACAGACTTTCAAGATTTAGAGATGCTGGAAACAGCGGAGTGGGGGAATATGCTCGTTCTTGATGACATGGTCATGACGACAGAGAAAGATGAATTTGTCTATCACGAAATGGTTGCCCATGTTCCATTGTTCACCCACCCGAACCCGAAAAACGTTCTTGTCGTCGGTGGTGGTGACGGAGGCGTCATTCGTGAAGTATTGAAACATGAAAGTGTAGAAAAGGCGACACTTGTGGAGATTGACGGGAAGGTCATCGAGTATTCGAAAAAGTATCTGCCTTCCATTGCAGGGGCACTTGAAGATGAGCGGGTGGAAGTGAAAGTCGATGACGGCTTCATGCACATTGCGAAAAGTGAAAATGAGTATGATGTCATCATGGTTGATTCCACAGAACCTGTAGGGCCTGCAGTCAATCTTTTTTCCAAAGGTTTCTATGAGGGGATTGCCAAAGCGTTGAAAGAAGATGGCATTTTCGTTGCCCAAACGGACAACCCATGGTTTAAAGCGGATCTCATTCGCCAGGTGTACAGCGATGTGAAAGAGACTTTCCAGATCACAAAAGTTTATACAGCCAACATCCCGACATATCCAAGCGGACTGTGGACGTTTACGATGGGAAGTAAAGTTCATGATCCCCTGGAAGTGGGAGAGGAACGTTTTACAGAAATCGATACGAAATATTACACCGACGATATTCATCGGGCGTGCTTTGCCCTGCCGAAGTTCGTCAAAGACCTCACGAAGGAGTGACCGGCATGCGTTTTGATGAATCCTACTCTGGAAAAGTATTTATCATGAGCCGGGCGACCGAAGAGGAAGCGGATGCAGTCATATACGGCATGCCGATGGACTGGACCGTCAGCTTCAGGCCAGGATCACGCTTCGGTCCGAACCGTATTCGTGAAGCTTCCATTGGTCTTGAGGAGTACAGCCCCTACCTGGATCGTCATCTGGAAGAGGTGAACTATCATGATGCCGGCGATTTGATGCTGCCTTTCGGGAATGCTGCACGTAGTCTTGATATCATTGAAGGATATCTGGATGAACTGCTTGAGAAAGGGAAATTCCCCCTTGGTCTTGGAGGAGAACACCTCGTCACATGGCCTGTCATTCAGGCGATGTACAAAAAACACCCGGACATTAAGATCATCCATATCGATGCCCACGCGGATCTGCGTGAGGAGTACGAAGGAGAAGTATTGTCCCACTCGACACCGATCCGTAAAGCGTGTGAGTTGTTAGGAGCAGACAATGTGTATTCATTCGGCATCCGCTCCGGTATGCGTGAAGAGTTTCAATATGCAAAAGAGTCCGGTATGCATATGACCAAGTTTGAAGTGTTGGAACCATTGAAAAAAGTTCTTCCATCGCTTGCCGGCCGTCCGGTCTATGTCACCATCGATATTGATGTGCTCGATCCTGCCTACGCACCTGGAACAGGGACAGCAGAAGCGGGAGGCATCACGTCGAAAGAACTCATTGCGAGTATCCATGCTATAGCCGCGAGTGATTTGAACATCGTAGGAGCGGACCTTGTTGAAGTCGCTCCAGCATACGATCCGACTGAGAAGACGCAGATTGCAGCAAGCAAGTTCATCCGCGAAATGCTTTTAGGGTTCGTGAGATAAATGATAGAATAGAAATTAGCCACTGTGAGAGGTCTTCATAGTGGCTTTTCTGTTTGTGAAGTCTTCATGTTTAGTGGCGGAAGGAGACCGTTCACTTTTCTATAAACAGAAATTTAAAGGACGGCTCTAAATGACTAAGAGCTATGTTCTCCCTTTAAAGATAGAGTGACACGCAAAGACACGATACAAAGGAGCTTTTGTTTTGGATAAAAAGACAATTGGAGTGGCAGGGATTTACCTTTTGATCATGCTCCCTTTGCTGCTTCTCACATACGGAGCAAATTGGAACCCATCTAACATCTCGTATGAGTTGAATGGAGATACACTCCTCATCCTTGAAGGAATCGGGGGAGAAGAGGTGGCAGAAGTGAATGTGGAAGATCGCATGAACGACCTTCTGCAGTTCACCCTCGCTGTCTCTGTGGAAAATAGACAATGGAGCATAGATGTATGGGTGATCGGCCTTCTGCTTCCGTTTTTACTTTTCTCGATTGTCCCGGACCGCCGTCCGTTCAAAAAAAATCTATCGTTCAAGTGGTACTTGACGATTGTTTTGGCTATCCTAGTTCTATATGCGGCTTATTCGATTCCGAATCACGTCGTCCAAGTGCAGGAAGTTCATGAGTACGTTAACCTTCTACTAGAATGATGCTTGCGTTTTTCTGTTCGAATTCTTATAATATATTAGTTATAACTTGTACGTAAAAATGGCGATAGAAAAGGTGGAGGGAAGATGCCAAGTAACGCAAAAGATGTCCAGGTTCAGCTTGTAACCGAAATACAGGATGGGGATCGTAAAGAGACAATGAAGGTCCAGGAACCGGGACAGTTTTTCAAACGAGGCGATACGCAAGTGCTCACCTTTATCGAGCACCCGGAAGATGGAGAACCGGTCAGTACAATGGTGACGATTAAACCGGAACATGTCAGCATCAAACGGAGCGGTGGTGTGGATATGCGCCAGGTTTTCCAGCCATCTACGGAAACGGAAAATTTATATCATCATACGTATGGTGATTTTCATATGAAGACAGTTACAGATAAAGTGGAATTCCGTTCTTTGGAAGAATCCACACAGGGGCGACTGTATTTAAGTTATACCATGACTTTAAACCATGAAGTGACTCAAGCCCACCGCTTGACGTTGACGTTTGAGGAGGAGAGCGATTCATGAATATCGTTGAACAAATGGAACAGAAACTGAAAGATGAAATCGTCCGCTCAGTCCTTGCTGCTGAACTCGCATCTGAGGAAGAGATGCCTGAAGTGATCCTTGAGCAGCCGAAAGACAAAGCGCACGGAGATTATGCCACGAACATGGCAATGCAGTTGGCACGCGTAGCGAAAAAAAATCCACGCGCCATCGCGACCGATCTTGTGGAGCAGTTTGATAAGTCCAAAGCATCAATTGAAAAAATTGAGATTGCTGGTCCAGGATTCATCAATTTTTACATGAACAATCAATATTTGACTGAATTGGTACCTACGATTCTAAATGCTGGCGATCACTATGGACGCAGCAATAGCGGGGAAGGGCACAAAATCCAGGTGGAGTTCGTTTCTGCAAATCCGACAGGTACCCTTCACTTAGGTCACGCACGTGGCGCGGCTGTGGGTGATTCTCTATGCAATGTTCTGGATGCCGCAGGGTACGATGTCTCCCGTGAATACTACATTAATGATGCCGGAAACCAAATGGCGAATCTGGCGAAGTCTTTGGAAGCCCGCTACATGCAAAGTCTCGGGAAAGAGTGGAGCATGCCGGAAGACGGTTACCACGGCCAGGACATCATCGGCTTAGCTGAGAAGCTCGTCAGTGACGATGGAGAGAAGTGGGTGGATGTTGCGGAAGAAGAGCGCCTGCAGTTTTTCCGTGAGTATGGACTGAAGTTCCTATTGGATAAAATCAAAACTGATTTAGAAGAATTCCGTGTTCCATTTGATGAGTGGTTCTCTGAAACTTCTCTGTATAACGACGACCAAATCACAGATGCCCTTGCTGTATTGAAAGACCAAGGCTATGTGTTCGAAAAAGATGACGCGACATGGTTTGAAACGACGAAGTTCGACGATGACAAGGATCGTGTCCTCATAAAAAATGATGGAACGTACACGTACTTGACTCCGGATATCGCTTACCATAAAAACAAATTGGACCGTGGGTTTGATACCCTGATCAATATTTGGGGTGCTGATCACCATGGCTACATTCCACGTATGAAAGCGGCGATTCAGGCGCTTGGTTATGAGAAAGATACACTGGAAGTAGAAATCATCCAAATGGTCAACCTGTTCCAGGACGGCGAAAAAGTGAAAATGAGTAAGCGGACAGGAAAAGCGGTCACCCTTCGTGAATTGATGGAAGAGGTAGGAATTGACGCCATGCGTTATTTCTTCTCCATGCGCTCCAGTGATTCCCACCTGGACTTTGACATGGACCTTGCCCGTTCAGAGTCGAACGAAAACCCTGTGTATTACGTACAATACGCACATGCCCGCATTTGCACGATGCTGAAACAGGCAGAAGAGAAGGGGCTAGTGAAAGACTCCTATGATGGAAGCTATCTCACAGCTGAGAAAGAAGAAGATCTTCTCAAGCGTCTGGGAGAATTCCCGCAAGTGGTAGCGGATGCCGCAGAAAAACGTACCCCGCACCGCATCACTCAATATGCGTTCGATCTCGCATCCAACCTGCACAGCTTCTACAATGCCGTCAAAGTGCTGGATGACGAAAACACAGAACTGACAGCAGCAAGAATCGCCTTGATGAAAGCTGTCCGTACGACATTGAATAATGCCCTTCGATTAATCGGAGTTTCTGCACCAAACCAAATGTAATCCCATATACTAGGAAAAGGGCGTCTTTGCTAATAGAGCAGGGGCGCTCTTTTTCTATACTTATATCAGATTAGTGAAGTGTATAGCAGGATTCTTGAAGACTTGATTTCGAGATGTTCCGGGGTTCGTTTGCTGAGTTGAGAGTTAGGGGTGGTTGGGAAGCAACTCGTCTAGCTCCATCGCCCAGACACTCGCGTCATAAGCAGAACAGCAAAGGAATGAAAAGCACATTCCGTTGCTGTTCTGCTTATGCCAGTCGTGTCTACCAGGGCGATTCCGCATTTGAACACTTTCCTGTGGGGGAGTGGCGAGCTTCCTCGGACTGCGTCCTGCGGGATCTCGCCGATCTCCTCTTTCCCACGGGAGTCTCGCAGCTTCCCAACCACCCCAATCAATAATGTAAGAAACGAACCCCTATACCTTGCAGGAGCATCTTCCACCATCACTACCTATAGGTGGAGAGCGCTTTATCACAAGCGGTTAGAGCTCTATTCATACGATGGAAGCTTTGTGTTACAACTCCAAATATGTGTAGAACTCACCCAATTCTGGAAGTGGTTTCGAGATACTTATTAGGCCGAGGGGCGGAGGGGAACGGCGAGACTCCTGCGGGAAAAAAGTGCTTGGTGAGACCCCACAGGACGGTAGTCCGAGGAGGCTCACCGCGCTCCCGCGGAAAGCGAGTCATTCCCCGCAGCCCCTAAACGCACACAACCATCTCGAAACTGAGTCTCCCACAAACGGGAGCTTGTATGAGAAGCTATTGTGTTATAAGGAGGAGAGGTTTCGTAATATAAAAAGAAGCTTGCATGACAAGAAGCATGCAAGCAAAAACTATTTCTGTGTCTTACCTATCGAAAGGTTGTGGAAAAGATGAAAGAAGTTATTCTCGCACTGATTACAGGGTTCATCGTTGGACTCGTTTTTGCAGGATTCAAACTGCCGATCCCAGCCCCGCCTGCCTTTGCAGGAGTCGCAGGAATTGTAGGGATCTACCTCGGCTTTAGAGTTATGGCATGGGCAGGTCCCATGTTAGCTGAAATTTTCAAGTGAAGGAATTACAAGAAAGGCCTCAACAATACCGCAATTCTCTGGTTCAAACGAGTAGTGAATGAACGGCGTTTGAGCCAGTGTTCATCGAATGGGATCGCATCAGCGGCATCTTCGAAATAAGCGGCCCTCAAGTCTTGGATGAAGTTCTCGTCATACACATAGGTGTTGATTTCCTTGTTCAAAAAGAAGCTCCGGCGGTCAAAATTGGCCGTTCCAATATCCGCGAATGTTCCGTCAATGATGACGATTTTCGAGTGGTAAAAACCTGCATCAAACAAACGGATCGTAGCCCCTTTATGATAAAGCTCTTTTAAATAGGGGATGGCTGCTGGTTTTACAAATGGATGATCGGCCTTCATTGGAATCATGATGTGAAGCTCAACCCCACGGTCAATCGCCTGCTTTAGGCCATTCTGCAATCGGTCTGTTGGAATGAAGTAGGGGGTGCCGATCAGAATTTCTTGTTTTCCAGAATCAATCATCTTCGCAAATTCTTCTTCCAGTTCCACCCCATCCGTCGCCATAATGTTCATTATAAAATCGCCGTCCTCCGAAGGCTCACATGGCGACAGTGTTTCTCCTGAAGCCAGGTACCAATCATCCAGCATCACTTTATGGATTTCTGAAACGACAGGACCGGTCAAACGCAGGTGATAGTCTCTCCAATCCCCGAATTTTGCTGATTCGCCTATATAATTCTTTCCGATATTGAAACCACCCAAATACCCCACTTTTCCGTCAATAACCGTGATTTTTCTATGATTTCTTCTGTTCAATCGATAAAAAAAGAAGGGGAATCCAGGAGTTTCGGCGAAGTAGAAAGCAACACCAGCGTCTTTTAACTTCTTTCTGACGGACTTGTTTATTTTGTATCCCCCGAGTCGATCGACAAGTAATCGAACAGGAACACCGTTACGCGCTTTGTTCTTCAATACTTCTAAGAAATTTTCACTAATATAATCGTTATCGATCAAGTAGAAGTAGACGTCGACCTGTTTCTTCGCTTCGGAAATTTCCTGGAACATCTGCTCGTAAAGAACCGAACCATTTTTATAGAGTTTGTAATTGCCGCGCGTTTCCGGTAACGGAAGGGGCCTGTGATTTTGTTTATGCTTTGCCCGTCCCATTTTGAAGTCAATGAAAAGGAATAAGATAAACAAAAGGATGAATAGAATGATTGTGACGAGCATCTTTCATGCCTCCTATAATAATTGTTCCTGATAGTTTCCCCGTTTTTATAGGTTTCAAAAGGAAAAACACGAAAATATGTTGACTGAATGCTCATTCATAATTTATAGTAAAGCTATAAGATTCAGAAAATTTTAAGTTTCTTTGTCGATTTTCTGATCGGAGAAAAGGGAAGTCGCCATCGTGCGACAACAACAAAGAGGGGGAGAACCAATGAATCCGTTGTTGGTGGCAAACTGGATTTTATTCCTTGGCGTGCTTGTCTACGGCCTTTACTTGTTCGTCCGTGTCGTTCAGACCCGCGTCGCTTACATTAAACTGGGGAAAAAATTCGAGTATGACAGACAGCTGAAGAGGCGTTTGCAGAAGATTTGGATTTACGTATTCGGACAGAAGAAGCTATTGAAAGATAAGAAGTCAGGCATCATCCACGTCATGATGTTTTATGGATTCATCCTCGTCCAATTCGGGGCCATAGACTTTATCTGGAAAGGACTAGCTCCAGATTCTCATTTGCCTTTAGGGCCTTTCTATCCAGGCTTTACATTCTTCCAGGAAATTGTGACACTGACGATCCTTGTCGCTGTCATTTGGGCGTTCTACCGCCGTTATATTGAGAAATTGGTACGCTTGAAGCGTGGCTTCAAAGCGGGACTTGTTCTTATTTTTATCGGAACATTGATGGTCACCGTTCTTGTGGGAAATGGCATGGGCCTTATCTGGCACGGACATGAAGGAGCGTGGACGGAACCTGTTGCGTCTGGAATTGCAAGCGCTTTCGGTTGGTTGCCTCCTGTAGCAGCTGCGACTGTGTTCTTCATCATGTGGTGGATTCACCTGCTTATCCTGCTTACATTTATGGTTTATGTACCTCAATCGAAACACGCACACTTAATTGCGGCACCTGTCAACGTATTTTTAAGCCGTGAAGAACCACCAGGAAAACTGAAGACGATTGATTTTGAAATCGATGAGGAAGCGGATGAAGAAGACGTTTCTTTCGGAGTTGGAAAAATCGAAGACTTCAACCAGCTGCAAATGATCGATTTTTACGCCTGTGTCGAATGTGGACGTTGTACCAATGTTTGTCCTGCTTCAGGTTCAGGTAAAATGCTTTCACCGATGGACCTGATCGTTAAATTGAGGGATCACCTGACGGAAAAAGGAGCGGCTGTCACTGGTCAATCTCCGTGGGTTCCAGCCTATGCGTTTTCTGGAACAGAAGGAAATACACTCGCACAAATGTCCCGGTCTCAAGGTTCTGATGAAGCAGCAGCTACGCTTGATGCAGTCAATAATAAGAGTTTAATCGGGGACGTCATCACAGAAGAAGAGCTTTGGGCTTGTACCACATGCCGTAACTGTGAAGATGCCTGCCCGGTTATGAACGAACATGTCGATAAAATCATCGACCTTCGCCGTTACTTAGTTTTGACGGAAGGGAAAATGGATGCAGATGGTCAGCGTGCGATGATGAACATCGAGCGTCAAGGAAACCCGTGGGGGCTTTCTAAGAAAGAACGGGAAGACTGGAGACAATTGGACGAAGACGTTCATATCCCTACCGTGAAAGAGTTGAAGAAATCAGGAGAAGAATTTGAGTACCTGTTCTGGGTCAGCTCTATGGGATCATACGATAACCGGAGCCAGAAAATCGCGATGGCGTTTGCAAAGCTGATGAATGCCGCGGATATTAAGTTCGCAATTCTCGGGAACAAAGAGCAGAACTCTGGGGATACGGCTCGCCGCATGGGGAACGAATTCCTTTTCCAGGAGCTTGCTGAAAAGAACATGAAAGAATTCGAGAAGAATGATGTGAAGAAGATCATCACGATTGATCCTCACGCCTACAACATATTCAAAAATGAGTATCCAGACTTCGGACTTGAAGCTGAAGTTTACCACCATACGGAATTGCTTGCGGAATGGTTGAAAGAGGGACGCCTGAAACCAGAAGGGGTCGTGAAAGAGAAAATCACCTATCACGACAGCTGTTACCTCGGCCGCTACAACGAAGTCTATCAGCCGCCTCGTGAAGTGCTTGAAATGATTCCTGGGGTTGAAGTGGTTGAAATGAAGCGTAACCGCTCGAACGGCATGTGCTGTGGAGCCGGGGGCGGAATGATGTGGATGGAAGAGAAATCCGGAAACCGCGTCAACGTCGCTCGTACCGAACAGGCACTTGAAGTTGAACCAACGATGATCTCCAGTGGCTGTCCATTCTGTCTGACGATGCTTTCCGATGGAACAAAAGCGAAAGAAGTGGAAGAGGAAGTCAGCACGATGGATATTGCTGAAATCCTGGCTAAATCCATGTTTGATAAAACAGAGGAAAAGACGGCTTAATCAAACGTTTGACCAATAATTTCACCCGTCGAATAAAGACGGCAAAAGAAAAAATAGTATGAAAATTGTGGAAAGTGTACAACGTTTTATGTACACTTTCCTTATGGGACGAATTTGAGCGAGCGTTCAATCGTCTATTTTGAAAGCGTTACCAATAAGAGGAGGAATAAACATGCGTAAAACTGTAATTGTTGCTGGAGCCCGTACCCCTTTTGGAAAACTTGGAGGATCCCTTGCACCTTTGACAGCTGCGAAGCTTGGTGGAATCGCGATTAAGGCGGCTTTGGAACGTTCGAATGTAAAACCGGAAGATGTAGGTGAGGTCATTATGGGCAGCGTCCTTCAGGGCGGACAGGGACAGCTTCCTTCCCGCCAGGCTTCAAGAGAAGCGGGCATTCCCTGGGATGTAAAAACAGAAACCGTAAACAAAGTATGTGCCTCTGGTATGCGTAGTGTAACGATGGGCGATCAGTTCATACGGTTAGGGGAAGAGGACATCATCGTTGCAGGTGGAATGGAAAGCATGAGCAATGCGCCTTACTTCATGCCGAAAGCCCGCTTTGGATTCCGTATGGGCGACGGGGCTGTGAAGGATATGATGGTGCATGATGGATTGACATGTTCCTTTGAAAACGTCCATATGGGCAACTATGGAAACCGTACCGCTGAAGAATATGAATTGACAAGAGAAGCGCAGGATGAATGGGCTTATCGAAGTCATCAAAGAGCTGTAAGAGCCATTGAAGAAGGAAAGCTTGGCGAAGAAATCACGGCTGTCGAAGTTCCTCAAAGAAAAGGGGAGCCTAAAGTCATCGATACAGATGAAGCCCCTAGGAAGGACACGACGGTCGAGGCCCTGGCTAAGCTTCGTCCTGTGTTCGATAAAACGGGAACAATTACGGCAGGAAATGCGCCGGGAGTCAACGACGGAGCTTGCGCTATGCTGCTCATGTCTGATGAGAAAGCAGAAGAATTAGGTGCGGAGACACTGGCTACGATTCTAGCGCATGATGAAATCGCAGTGGAAGCTCAGGACTTCCCGCAGACGCCTGGACTTGTCATTAATAAACTATTGAAAAAAACAGGGAAATCCATAGAAGACATCGATCTATTTGAAGTAAACGAAGCTTTCGCTGCCGTCTCCTTAGCGAGTGGCAAGATTGCGGGTCTTGATCATGAAAAAGTAAACGTCAACGGTGGAGCGGTCGCTCTTGGACACCCAATTGGAGCGAGTGGTGCGCGCATTCTTCTCACTCTTGCACACGAACTGAAGCGACGCGGTGGCGGACTTGGAATCGCGGCCATTTGTTCAGGTGGAGGCCAAGGCGACGCTGTATTGATCGAGGTACCGAAACAATAAGGAGGAATGCGGGATGACAATTAATCAAGTCATGGTCATTGGAGCAGGACAGATGGGGGCGGGTATTGCCCAGGTTTTTGCTCAGGCCGGATTGAACGTGAAACTAAATGATATGAGTCAGGATGCCTTGGATCAAGGACTCTCCGGCATCGAAAAGCGCCTGAGACGTGCCGTTGAAAAAGGGAAGATGACCGAAGAAGCTCAGAAGGCTACGTACGGCCGCTTATCAACGACGACCGATTTGAAGGACGCTTCGGACTGTGACCTCGTGGTGGAGGCTGTTGTTGAGAATATGGATGTGAAGGTGAGTGTTTTTCAACAGCTCGATGCGATCACTCCTTCTCATGCGATTTTGGCTACGAACACGTCTTCTTTACCGATAACGGAAATTGCTGCGGCTACAAAGCGCCCAGAGCAAGTGATCGGCATGCATTTCATGAATCCTGTACCGGTCATGAAGTTAGTGGAAATCATCCGTGCCATCCAAACGAGTGATGAAACGTATCAGGCGATTGAAGATATGACGAAGAAATTGGAAAAAACGCCCGTAGAAGTGGAAGACTTCCCTGGGTTCGTCTCCAACCGTATTTTGATGCCGATGATCAACGAAGCCATCTATACCGTCCACGAAGGCGTGGCATCTCCTGAAGATGTGGACGCGGTCATGAAGCTGGGTATGAATCACCCGATGGGACCACTTACGCTTGCGGACTTTATCGGACTTGATACATGTTTATATATTATGGAAGTTCTCCATGAAGGATTTGGAGACAGCAAATACCGTCCTTGCCCGCTTTTACGTAAATATGTCAAGGCAGGCTGGCTCGGGAAGAAATCTGGCCGCGGTTTTTACACCTACGATTAACGTGTAAAGGGGAGAACGAGAATGAATTTGCAGTTCACGGATGAACAGGAAATGATGAGGAAAATGGTCCGCGATTTTGCGGAAAAAGAGGTAGCTCCTGCTGTGGAGCGTATGGAGCGGGAGGATCGTTTCCCTTCCGAGTTGATTCCAAAAATGGGGGAGCTCGGGTTGATGGGCGTGCCGATTCCTGAAAAGTACGGCGGCGCCGAAATGGATTACATCTCTTATATTATCGCAATTCATGAAATTTCAAAGGTGAGTGCGACGCTCGGGGTTATTTTATCCGTTCACACCTCTGTTGGAACGAACCCGATTTTGTATTTCGGGACAGAAGAACAGAAGAATCAATACATTCCTAAACTGGCATCGGGTGAGTATTTGGGTGCTTTCGCCCTGACAGAACCGAGTGCAGGTTCCGATGCCAGCAGTTTGAAAACGCGAGCGGTTAAGCAAGGGGATCGTTACATTCTTAACGGTTCTAAAGTGTTCATCACGAACGGAGGAAATGCAGATACATTCATCGTTTTCGCCCGTACCAATCCAGACGTGGACACGAAGAAGGGATTGAGTGCGTTTATCGTAGAACGTGACACGCCTGGTTTTTCCATCGGCAAAGCGGAGAAAAAGATGGGACTTCACGGCTCCAGTACGGTATCGCTGAACTTTGATCAATGTGAGGTTCCGGTTTCCCAAAGGCTCGGAGAAGAAGGCGAAGGCTATAAAATTGCGCTTGCCAACTTGAACGTCGGACGAATCGGCATTGCCGCCCAGTCCCTGGGAATCGCAGAAGCAGCGCTTGAGCACGCGGTCTCCTATGCCAAAGAACGCGAACAGTTCGGCCGTCCAATCGCACATTTGCAAGGAGTTTCTTTTAAGCTCGCTGATATGGCGACAGAAGTGGAAGCTTCGAAGCTTCTCGTCTATCATGCCGCATCTCTGCAAGCAGAAGGCAGAAAGTGTGGCAAAGAAGTGTCGATGGCTAAATTGATGGCTTCCAAAACAGCGGTGAAAGCATCTATTGAAGCTGTTCAGGTCCATGGTGGATACGGATATACCGAAGATTATGCGGTCGAGCGTTTGTTCAGAGACGCCAAAGTTTGTGAGATCTACGAAGGTACAAGTGAAATCCAAAAGGTTGTTATCGGCAACCATCTGATTAGAGATTAGGGGGATAACCAGAATGAATTTTACTTTAACAGAAGAACAAGAAATGCTTAGAAAAATGGTCCGTGATTTTGCCAAGAATGAAGTGGAACCAACGGCTGCTGAAAGGGATGAAGAAGAGCGGTTCGACCGTGAGATCTTCGACAAGATGGCAGAGCTTGGTCTGACAGGAATTCCATGGCCTGAGGAATACGGTGGCATTGGATCCGATTTTGTCAGTTATGTCATTGCGGTTGAAGAGCTCTCCCGTGTCTGTGCTTCTACAGGAGTCACTCTTTCCGCGCACATCTCATTGGCAAGCTGGCCGATCTATAAATTCGGAACCGAAGAACAGAAGCAGAAGTATTTGACTCAACTCGCTTCAGGTGAGGCGCTGGGAGCTTATGCTTTGTCTGAACCAGGAGCGGGGAGTGACGTGTCTTCCATGAGGACACAAGCGAAACTGGATGGTGACCACTATGTGTTGAACGGAAGCAAAGTGTGGATTACGAATGGTGGCGTGGCGGATATTTATGTTGTGTTCGCAAAGACGGACCCGAATCAAGGCAACCGAGGCATCAGTGCGTTCATCGTAGAAAAAGATACTCCAGGTTTTACAACAGGTAAGAAGGAGAAAAAACTCGGCATTCGTTCGTCACCGACGACTGAACTGATCTTCGAAGATTGTAGGATTCCGAAAGAAAACTTGCTAGGGGAAGAGGGCAAAGGCTTCAAAGTAGCCATGATGACCTTGGATGGAGGCCGTAACGGCATTGCCGCCCAGGCTGTCGGAATCGCTCAGGGGGCACTGGACGAATCTGTAAGCTATGCGAAAGAGCGTGAACAGTTCGGCAAGCCAATCGCTCATCTGCAGGGAATTTCTTTCAAGCTCGCTGATATGGCAACGGAGATTGAAGCGTCTCGTTTGCTCACATATCAGGCCGCCTATTTAGAGTCAGAGGGACTGCCTTATTCCAAAGCATCTGCTATGGCTAAATTGTTTGCTGGAGACACAGCAATGAAAGTGACGACAGAAGCCGTACAGGTTCACGGTGGCTATGGATATACAAAAGATTATCCTGTCGAACGTTACATGAGGGATGCGAAAATCACCCAAATCTATGAAGGAACCCAGGAAATCCAAAGGCTCGTTGTCGGCCGTATGGTTACGCAATAGAAGGTCATCGTTATGCATCCACTGGCTGAACGAATCCAAAAGCAGGACATGAGGGCGTTGGCCCGAGCCATTACGTTGATCGAAAATGAAGATAAAGAGAAGCTTTCGCTGATGAGTGATGTCTTTTCGATACAAAAACAGGCGCACTACATTGGCATTACAGGTTCACCTGGAGCAGGGAAAAGCTCACTGATCAATCAATTGCTCACCTATTTGAGACAACAGGATCTCACAGTCGCTGTCATAGCAGTCGATCCTACCAGTCCATTCAGCGGTGGTGCGTTGCTTGGGGATCGTACGAGGATGAACCAGCATTTTCTCGATCCCGGTATTTTCATTCGTAGCATGGCGACTAGAGGAAGCCTGGGTGGGTTAGCCCGGGCGACGAAAGACAGCATCCGTGTTTGCGATGCTTACGGATTTGATGTCGTTCTTGTTGAAACGGTGGGCGTCGGTCAGTCCGAACTCGATATAATGAAAGTCGTAGATACAACAGGACTGGTGTTGACTCCGAACAGTGGAGATGTCCTGCAAATTTTCAAAGCAGGAATTATGGAAATTGCCGATCTGTTCATCATCAACAAGGCAGACCTTCCTGGAGTAAGAAAGCTGAAATCCACGCTCGAAGAATACATGATGATTGTCCAGCCGGAAGGATGGGAACCACCAATCGTCCAAACGATTTCGACGGAAGCCAAGGGAATGGAAGAACTCTATGAAAACATGAAAAGCCACCGTGACTTTTTGTATGAGACGAACAAAGGGGCGGAGCGGCGGAAACAGCAGCTCCAGCTCGAAGTGTACGACTTAATCAGGGAAGAAATCTGGCGGGAAGTTAAGGGAGAGATCGAAAGAGACAAACAGAAGCTCGAAGTTTTTCAAAACCCGGATGCGGATCCTTATGAGTTGGCCCGGTCTTGGTTTCGTGAATGGGGAAGGAAGGGTGAGTGAGTTTGGCTGAAAAACAAGTACCTTCAACCATTAAAGATGAAGCGCTCGTCACCAAGCGTAGGAATCAGATGATCAAGGGCGCAGTCACTCTTTTTATAGAAAAAGGGTTCCATAAGACGACGACCCGTGAAATCGCCAAGGCTTCCGGGTTCAGTATTGGAACGCTCTACGAATACATTCGAAAAAAAGAAGATGTCCTGTTTCTCGTCTGTGATTCCATCTACCAGCGAGTAAAAGAACGTATGGAAGATTCCATAGATCCTCACCAGACGAGTGTGCAAAGTCTGATTCATGCGATCCGTTCCTATTTTCAATTGATGGATGATATGCAGGATGAGGTGCTCGTCATGTATCAGGAAGTCAAATCCCTGTCGCGTGATGCTCAAGAATACGTGTTGCAAAAAGAACGCGACATGGTGGCTATGCTTGAACAAGTGATCATCAACAGCCTTCCTGGAGAGCACCCCGAAGAAGAAATCAAGCTGATCGCCAACAATATCTTCGTTCAGGGACAGATGTGGGGATTCCGCCGCTGGATTCTTCAGCGCACGTTCACGATTGAAAGCTATACCGATACGCAAATTCAGTTGTTATTGAAAGGTCTCGATCAGGAAGAAACACTTCAATAGAAAGGAAGATCGGATATGGAACAACCGACAGTCTATAAGCCGAAAAACCCTGTCCGTTTCGTAACGGCCTCGAGTCTCTTCGACGGCCATGATGCATCCATCAATATTATGAGGCGGATTCTACAGGCGACAGGGGCAGAGGTCATCCACCTCGGCCATAACCGTTCCGTTGAGGAAGTGGTCAACGCGGCTATCCAGGAAGATGCTCAAGGAATAGCGATTTCTTCATATCAAGGCGGGCATGTAGAATACTTTAAATACATGGTCGACCTGCTGGATCAGAAGGGCGCTGGGCACATCCGCGTCTACGGCGGAGGGGGAGGAGTCATCATCCCTCGTGAAATCAAAGAGCTTCATGAGTATGGGGTAGCGCGTGTGTTTTCGCCAGAAGATGGCCGTACCTTGGGCCTTCAGGGCATGATCAATCGAATGATTGAGGAGTGTGATTTTCTGCCGCCTCTGGATGTGGAAAAAGGAGTCGAAGGCCTCTCATCTGGTGATCATCAGTCCATCGCGCGATTCATTACTTATGTTGAAAATACGCCGAAGAAAGAAAGAGAAGCCGTTGCGGCCTTTGAGACCGCTGTTGAAAAAATGCAGGAAAAAACGATTCCTGTCCTTGGAATTACAGGAACAGGGGGAGCGGGAAAGAGCTCGCTTACGGATGAATTGATCCGCCGCTTCGTCAATGAAATTCCGGATAAGAAGATTGCGATCTTATCTGTCGATCCTACGAAAAAGAAAACAGGTGGAGCCTTACTCGGTGACCGCATTCGCATGAACGCGATATTCAATCCACGCGTTTACATGCGCTCCCTTGCCACAAGGGACGCCCGTTCTGAACTTTCAACAGCCGTGGAGGAAGCGATTCAAGTCGTCAAAGCGGCCGGTGTCGATTTTATCATCGTGGAGACAAGTGGCATCGGGCAGGGAGATGCAGCGATCACTGATGTGACTGACTTATCCATGTATGTCATGACTGCGGAGTTCGGTGCGCCATCACAGCTTGAGAAAATCGATATGATCGACTTTGCTGACTTTATCGTCATCAATAAGTTTGAACAAAAAGGGTCAGAAGACGCCTTCAATCAGGTGAAAAAGCAGTACCAGCGCAGTCATATGCTTTTCCATGAAGACGACAGCAAGTTCCCGGTCTATGGAACGATTGCAAGTCAATTCAATGACCCTGGCACCAACACGTTGTTCGCAGCTATTGTCGACAAGCTGAACGACAAGTTTAGCTGGGAAGACGAAACCTCTTTTTCAGGATTGGAAAAGGTGGAAAAGCAGAATGTCATCATCCCTAATGAGCGCAAGCAATATTTGCGTGATTTGGCTCTGGCTGTCCGTAATTATCATAACGAAACCGAAAACCAGGCAGAAAAAGCGCGTAAACTCTATCAGTTGAAAGGGACGGCTGAGCTCGTGAAGGATGAAGCAACCAGGGAAAACCTACAGCGCTTGATGGACGACTATGAACAGCACCTCTCTCGTGAGGCAAAAGAGAAGCTTGAAGACTGGGATGACCTTCACGAACGTTATAGCGGAGATACGTACACATTTAAAGTGCGTGATAAAGAAATCACCATGGATATTATGACTGAGAGCCTGAGCGGGACGAAGGTTCCGAAAGTTGCTCTTCCGAAATACACCGACTGGGGCGACCGTTTGTCATGGCTGTTACGTGAAAATGTTCCAGGAGCTTTTCCTTTTACCGCTGGAGTATTTCCGTTCAAGCGGAAAGGGGAAGATCCGAAGCGTCAGTTCGCAGGAGAAGGAACGCCGGAACGTACGAATCGTCGCTTCCACTATTTGTCGGAGGGAGACGAAGCAAAACGCCTCAGTACCGCTTTCGACTCTGTGACATTATATGGAGAAGACCCAGATGAGCGCCCGGATATTTACGGAAAAGTCGGAGAAAGCGGCGTCAATATTTGTACTCTGGAAGATATGAAGAAATTGTACGATGGGTTTGACCTCGTCGACCCTTCCACGTCGGTTTCCATGACAATCAATGGTCCGGCGCCGATCATCCTGGCGATGTTCTTTAATACAGCCATCGATCAACAGCTTGAAAAATTCAAGGAAGAGAACGGTCGTGAGCCGAATGCTGAAGAAGCGTCCTCAATAAAAGCTCAGACCATCAATGTTGTCCGGGGTACGGTACAGGCAGACATTTTGAAAGAAGATCAAGGACAAAACACGTGCATCTTCTCAACAGAATTCGCGCTGCGTATGATGGGGGATATTCAACAATACTTCATCGACAACGAAGTTCGCAATTACTATTCGGTGTCTATTTCCGGCTACCATATTGCAGAAGCTGGGGCGAATCCAATTACCCAGCTTGCCTTCACACTTGCTAACGGGTTCACCTATGTCGAGTATTACTTGAGCAGAGGCATGGACATCAATAAGTTCGCACCAAACTTGTCGTTCTTCTTTTCTAATGGTCTGGATCCAGAGTATACGGTGCTTGGTCGTGTAGCCCGACGTATTTGGGCGATCGTCATGCGTGATAAATATGGAGCGAACGAGCGGAGCCAGAAGTTGAAGTATCACATTCAAACATCCGGACGGTCCCTCCACGCCCAGGAAATCGACTTTAACGATATTCGTACAACGTTGCAGGCCCTGATCGCCATCCAGGATAACTGTAACTCCCTGCATACGAATTCCTACGATGAGGCGATCACGACACCGACAGAAGAATCTGTCCGGAGAGCGATGGCCATTCAAATGATCATCAGTAAAGAGTTCGGCCTGACGAAAAACGAAAACTCCTTGCAAGGCTCTTATATTATTAGAGAGCTGACAGACCTAGTCGAAGAAGCTGTTTTGCAGGAGTTCGAGCGGATCAATGATCGTGGTGGAGTGCTCGGTGCCATGGAACGCCAGTATCAACGAGGAAAAATCCAGGAAGAATCTCTTTACTATGAAGGGAAAAAACACTCCGGCGAACTTCCGATCATCGGCGTGAATACGTATTTGAACCCGAATCCACCATCTGAAGAGGAAATCGACTCCATGGAACTGGCTCGTGCTTCCAAGGAAGAAAAAGAGCACCAGATCACTGAATTACGCAATTTCCAAGCCTCACACGAAAATGAAGCCGGAGAAGCGTTGGCTCGTTTGAAACAAGTAGCGTCCGGTGGTGGGAACATTTTTGAGGAATTGATGGAAACCGTCAAAGTTGCGAGCCTCGGTCAAATCACGAACGCGCTTTATGAAGTGGGTGGGCAATACCGAAGGAATATGTAGCGGTTACCCATATATTGGGTGGAGTTGCTAATATAGTGCAGGAACCAGCTAATATAGGAAGAAATCAGAAAAACAGCCCTCGCTAACTTAGCGAGGGCCATTCTATTAGTGACCACCCACTTGATCATTGTCGTGGGCCTGGTTCACTTCGGTTACATAAGGTTTTTTCGTTCCATACCATTCATACGTAAGGTTATACGTTTCGCCTTCTTTTAACAGCATCCATGTACTCGTATCTTTGACGTGGATTTTCTTATCATCCACTTCTACAAAATACCCTTCATCATTATGAGATTTGGATGTGATTTCTGCTTCTTCTTTGTGTTCCTCATGGATCATACCGAAGCTAGTAAATAGCCAGACGCCTAAGGCTAAGGCAGCAATAATGGTAGCAACCCAATTGAAAGGATGATTTTCCACAGTTCGTCTCTCCTTCTTTCTATTCATTCTACTTTTATTTTAAAATAAAATGGCAGGAACACCAACATTTATGTCTAACCTCTATTTTATATCGAAAGTTTAAAATCATGTGGGTTTGTCTACAAAAGGTAAAGAAGACTACATTTGATTTTTGTACGGCCAACTCATATAATGGATGGTATGATTAAATGTGATTCGTATGCCCATGAGGTCACTTATTCTATTTTGTTTATATAAAGGAGTGCTGGACCGTGAGCTTAAAAGAAATGAGCCAAGAGCAAATTGAAGAAACTTCCATGATTTTGCTGGCTACTAAAATTCTAGAAGAAGAACGTGAAGCGATTGACTTTAACGAGATCTTTAAACGCATCGCAGACATGAAAGGTTTTACTGATGCACAAAGAGAACAATACATTGCTCAGTTCTATACGGACATGAATATCGACGGTCAATTTATGACAATCGGAACAAACCGTTGGGGCTTGAAAAAGTGGTACCCGGTAGAACAATTGGAAGAAGAGATTGCCAACCTTCCACAAAAACGTAAAAAGAAGAAGAAGAAAAAGAAGAAGCCTTCCAAGCTGCTTGAAGATGAATTGGGTGTTTCTGAATATGATGATGCCGAAGAGGACGAGCTCGAAGATGATCTTGAGCTGACAGATGAAGATCTAGATCTTGATGATGACGATGACTTCGAAGGTGATTATGAAGATGATGACCTTGATGAAGAAGAGGAAGAAATCGTCGAAGATGATATTAGCTTCATTGGAGATGACGACGAAGAAGAAGAAAAATAAGGTGGTTGACTTTTAAAAGTCAAATCAGTAGAATCTTATTTGGGCTCTTTAATTTCCTGAAACGAAATTTCCAAACGCTCCCCGAGACAGGGGAGCGTTTTTTGTTTTTTATATGTAAACGCGAGTGGCGCCTTGCTCATGGCTAAGGCGCCTGTGCTTTTGTATTAGTCAGTGTCAGGTGAGGAATCTTCTTCATAGAGAACTCCTCGACACTTGTGCTTTTATGTAATTGCCCCTTATCAAATCGCATGGATTAGTGAATAACTAAATAAGACAAATAGAGAAAGAGGGATTCAACGTGGCAACAAAATACATTTTCGTAACTGGCGGTGTCGTATCATCCTTAGGTAAAGGGATTACGGCGGCATCTTTAGGTCGTTTGTTAAAAAATAGAGGCATGAAGGTAACCATTCAAAAATTCGATCCATACATCAACGTAGACCCGGGGACAATGAGCCCGTATCAACACGGAGAAGTATTCGTAACCGATGATGGAGCGGAGACAGACCTTGACCTTGGTCACTATGAGCGTTTCATCGACATTAATCTGAATAAATTCAGTAACGTAACGACAGGAAAGGTTTATTCCAACGTCATTAAAAAAGAGCGTCGCGGTGATTACCTGGGAGGAACGGTCCAAGTCATCCCTCACATTACGAACGAAATCAAAGAACGCGTCTTCCGCGCGGGTCACGAAACGAACGCAGACGTCGTCATCACGGAAATCGGTGGTACAGTCGGGGACATCGAATCCCTTCCATTCCTTGAAGCGATTCGTCAGATCAAGAGTGACATCGGACGAGAGCATGTGATGTACCTGCATTGTACACTTGTCCCTTATTTGAACGCGGCAGCAGAAATGAAAACCAAGCCGACACAACATAGTGTTAAGGAGCTTCGTTCACTAGGAATCCAACCGGATGTCATCGTTCTTCGTACGGAAATGGCGATTTCTGAAGATATGAAAGAAAAGATTGCTCTGTTCTGTGACATTAATAAAGATGCGGTCATTGAAGCGCGCGATGCCGACACGCTTTACAACGTGCCGATTACTTTGCAGGAACAAAAGCTGGATGAGCTGACGTGTCAGCACTTTGGCTTAGATTTACCACCAGCAGACATGACAGAGTGGAACAAACTGATTGAGCAAGTGAAAAACCTTCAGCATAAAACGACCATTGCGCTTGTTGGTAAGTATGTGGAGCTTCCTGATGCGTACATCTCTGTTGTCGAAGCATTGAAACATGCCGGCTACAGTTACGATTCCGATGTAGAAGTAAAATGGGTGAACTCCGAGAATCTGAATGCACAAAATGTTGCAGATGAACTGCAGGGCGTAGACGGAATCCTTGTTCCTGGAGGCTTTGGTGATCGAGGAATCGAAGGGAAAATCGATGCCATTCGTTACGCGCGTGAAAACCATGTACCATTCCTTGGAATCTGCCTGGGTATGCAGCTGGCAACCGTTGAATTTGCCCGTAATGTCCTAGGTCTAAAAGGGGCCCACTCAGCAGAGATCGATCCTTCGACAGAGCATCCGATCATCGACCTTCTTCCAGAACAAAAAGAAGTGTCTGATCTTGGTGGTACTCTTCGTCTTGGTATCTATCCTTCCCGTCTGCAAGCAGGTACCAAAGCGATGGAAGCTTACGGCGAAGAAGTGGTTTACGAGCGTCACCGTCACCGTTTCGAATTCAACAACCATTACCGTGAGCAAATGGAAGCGGCAGGATTTAAATTCTCCGGTACAAGCCCGGACGGCCGCCTTGTTGAAATTATTGAGGTGGAAGATCACCCATGGTTCGTAGCCAGCCAGTTCCACCCGGAATTCAAATCACGCCCGACCCGCCCGCAGGAACTATTCCACGGCTTCGTCGGCGCAGCAATGAAAACACACCAATAAAACCCGAAAAGAGGCGACATCCTAAAAGGGTGTCGCCTCTTTTATATACAGTCCTTCAAGTATTTGGCAGGACTCATGAAGACTCCGTTTCGAGATGCCTGTGTGCGTTTAGGGGCTCCGGGAAAAGGGTAGCTGGGTGAGACCCCACAGGACGGAGTCCGAGGAGGCTCACCGCGCTTCCGCGGAAAGCGAGCTATTCCCCGTAGCCCCCATCCACTCAACAAAAGTCTCGAAACGGAGTCTTCCACATACAGGAGCGCTAGTGGAAGAGGAAATTATTGCAGGAATTTTGACAAACAGAACGTACGTGCGCAGGAATAAGCAATTCATGTATAGAAAATACATGGATAGAGAGATAGTGAGTGGAATCTAAACAAAACGAATATAGAAGGGAAGGTAAAAAGCATGGCCAATCGAATTCTAATCGTGGACGACCAGCCGGGGATCCGTCTCTTATTAGAAGAAATTCTAAAGACAGAGGGATATGAAACAGCAAGCGCAAAAACGGGAAGGGAAGCCTGTGACTTTGTGGAAGAACAGGATTTGGACCTCATCATTATGGATTATAATCTTCCTGTCATGCATGGGAGAGAAGTGTTGAATTACTTAGAAGAAATGAACTTTGGTTCACCGGTCATCATTATTACAGGGGAATCCAAAGAGTCCATTGAGAAGGAAACTGATTTTCCTTTTGTAACTGATATCATAGCTAAGCCATTTGACATCCATAAATTGAAAGAAATGGTTAATGGAACCCTTGTTCATAGCCGTTCATGACTTTTTTCTCGATGTAAGCGCTATATAATCCTCCTGCTGTTGCACCATAGAAAGGGTATTGGTATTCTAATACTGTAACCAAACTTACATGGTGTGTTTTCGTATGGAAACAGACTTGTAAATACAATGCAGTACGCTAACTAAAGGAGGATTCTTTCATGCCACTAGTATCAATGAAAGAAATGCTAGAAAAAGCCAAGGAAGAACGCTACGGCGTAGGTCAGTTCAACCTTAATAACTTAGAATATGCTCAAGCGATTCTTCAGGCTGCTGAAGAAGAGCAGTCTCCAGTAATCCTGGGTGTATCTGAAGGTGCAGGACGTTACATGGGCGGCTTCAACGTTGTTGTCGACATGGTGAAAGCACTTATGAAATCTTATGGTACAACGGTACCTGTTGCGATTCACTTGGACCATGGTTCAAGCTTTGAAAAATGTGCTGAAGCGATCCACGCTGGATTCACTTCCGTAATGATCGATGCTTCCCACGATCCACTTGAAGACAACATTGCGGTCACTCGTAAGGTTGTTGAACTTGCACACATCCACGGTGTATCTGTTGAAGCAGAGCTTGGCCGTGTAGGTGGACAAGAAGACGACATCATCGTTGACGATGCTGAAGCAGCATACGCAATCCCATCTGAGTGTAAGCAATTGGTTGACGAAACAAACGTTGACGTATTTGCACCAGCTCTTGGTTCTGTACACGGACCTTACAAAGGTGAGCCAAACCTTGGCTTTGACCGCATGGAAGAAATCATGGGACTTGTTGACAAGCCACTTGTTCTTCACGGTGGTACAGGAATCCCGACAGCTGATATCAAGAAAGCAATCTCTTTCGGTACAGCTAAAATTAACGTAAACACTGAGAACCAAATGGCTCAGGGTAAAGCCGTTCGCCAAGTTCTTGCTGAACAGCCTGAGCAGTACGATCCACGTAAATATCTTGGACCTGGCCGTGAAGCGATCAAGGAAACGGTTATTGGCAAGATGCGTGAATTCGGATCTTCTCAAAAAGCGTAATAATTGTTTGAAGGAAGCCGCTACTCTGTAGCGGTTTCCTTTTCATCACGTATGAAAACGCCATCATTCGACTTTTTTCATCAACTTGGAGCAATAAATTAAGAAGCGAAGAGGAGTGGGGATATGAAATTTTTCATTGATACGGCAAACATAGAAGACATTAAAGAAGCGAATGCACTAGGACTCTTGGCCGGGGTTACAACAAACCCGAGTCTTGTAGCAAAAGAAGGGGTCTCTTTTCATGACCGTCTGAAAGAAATTACGGATGAAGTGGATGGCTCTGTCAGTGCTGAGGTCATCTCTGAGGATGCGGAAGGGATGATTCAGGAAGGGAAGAGTCTTGCTGCTATTGCCCCGAACATTACAGTTAAAGTGCCGATGACGCTGGAAGGTCTAAAAGCAGTGAAAGCTTTCAGTGATTTGAATATCAAAACCAATGTAACTTTGATTTTCTCAGCCAATCAGGCGTTGATGGCTGCTCGTGCAGGTGCTTCTTACGTATCGCCATTCCTTGGAAGGCTTGATGATATCGGCCATAACGGGATGGAACTTGTTGCCCAGATTTCAGAAATCTTCGACCGCCATGCCATAGACACGGAAATCATTGCAGCATCTGTCCGCCATCCTGTCCACGTAACAGAAGCTGCGATTCATGGGGCGCACATTGCTACGATTCCTTTCAAGGTTCTGAGCCAGATTGTTAAACATCCGTTGACAGATCAGGGGATTGAAAAATTCTTGAATGACTGGAATAATCAAAAATAGTCGTGTGTTATGGAAAATATTGCACATACTAAAATTATAATCTTCACCTTAAAGCGAGGAATTTTACATGCATAAACTATTAGTGGAAGGCGGAAGGCCTTTACGTGGACAGGTACGGGTCAGCGGCGCCAAAAACAGTGCTGTCGCTTTGCTGCCAGCAGCGATTTTGGCTGAAACGCCTGTGACGATTGAAGGTCTCCCGGACATTTCTGATGTCGGAATTTTGTCGGACTTGCTGGAGGAAATTGGAGGAACGGTGCGTAAAGACGGAAGAACCGTCCATATCGATCCTTCTGAAATGGTCGACATGCCATTGCCAAATGGAAAAGTTAAAAAGTTGAGAGCCTCTTATTATTTTATGGGGGCGATGCTTGGGCGCTTTAATAAGGCTGTCATCGGCTTACCTGGAGGTTGCCATTTAGGGCCGAGGCCGATCGACCAGCACATTAAAGGATTTGAAGCTCTTGGTGCGAAAGTGACCAATGAACAAGGTGCGATCTACCTTCGTGCCAGAGAACTGAAGGGTGCACGTATTTATTTAGATGTCGTCAGTGTCGGAGCCACCATCAATATCATGCTGGCTGCTGTAAGGGCGAAAGGGAAAACAGTTATCGAGAATGCGGCGAAGGAACCTGAAATCATTGATGTGGCGACGCTTTTGACAAGTATGGGAGCGAAAATCAAAGGAGCAGGAACAGACGTCATCCGTATTGAAGGTGTGGATACACTGAAAGGATGTCTTCATACGATCATCCCGGACCGGATTGAAGCAGGGACGTACACGATTATGGCTGCTGCTCAAGGAGAAGAGATGATCATTGATAACGTCATCCCTCAACACCTGGAGTCGCTTTTAGCCAAGCTTCGTGAAATGGGCGTAACCATTGAAGAAAATGATGAACAGCTTTACGTGAAACCAGGAAAAGAATTGAAGAGTGTCGATATTAAAACACTCGTTTATCCAGGCTTTGCGACAGACCTGCAGCAGCCGTTCACTTCATTACTTACTCAAACGCAAGGTACAGGTGTGGTCACGGATACCATCTATCAGGCCCGTTTCAAGCATGTTGATGAATTGAGACGTATGAATGCTTCGATTAAAGTCGAAGGCGGTTCTGCGATTGTGACAGGGCCTTCTAAGTTGCAAGGAGCCAAAGTGAAAGCAACGGACCTTCGTGCGGGTGCCGCTCTTGTCATAGCTGGATTAATGGCTGAAGGCGTTACAGAAATCACAGGTGTGGATCACATTGAGCGAGGATATGAAAACATTACGAACAAGCTGATTGATTTAGGTGCAAAGGTCTGGTATGAGGAAATGTCAGCCGAAGAAATCGAGCAATTCCAAAATTCGTAGGTTCATGATTTCCATGGGGAGATGAGGAAAAATCTTTGATTGATTGGGGAGATCACCATGGAAAGAAGTCTATCGATGGAATTAGTGAGAGTTACGGAAGCAGCTGCACTGTCATCTGCGCGTTGGATGGGAAGAGGAAAGAAAGAGGAAGCCGACGATGCGGCGACCTCAGCCATGCGCGATGTGTTTGATACGATCCCGATGAAAGGGACCGTCGTGATCGGAGAAGGGGAAATGGATGAAGCACCAATGCTTTATATCGGTGAAAAACTCGGCAATGGGTACGGAGCAAGAGTTGATGTCGCTGTCGATCCACTGGAAGGGACGAACATTGTGGCTCAAGGAACGTGGAACGCCCTTGCTGTTATCGCCATCGCTGATCATAAACAGCTTTTACATGCCCCGGATATGTATATGAATAAAATAGCCGTCGGTCCTGAGGCTGTAGGAAAAGTGGATATCAACGCATCCATCTCAGAAAACCTGCAAGCCGTCGCGGAAGCGAAAAAGAAAGATGTAGAAGATGTCGTAGCCGTCGTTTTGAATCGCGATCGCCACCAGCGGATCATTGAGGAGATCCGTGAGGCTGGCGCAAGAATCAAACTGATCCCTGACGGTGATGTCGCTGCAGCTATCAATACAGCCTTCGATCACACAGGTGTAGATATATTGTTCGGAACGGGCGGTGCCCCTGAAGGTGTACTCGCAGCCGTCGGACTAAAGTGCCTGGGTGGTGAAATCCAGGGCAAGCTTCTGCCTGCCAATGACGAGGAACGACTTCGTTGTGAACAGATGGGGATCGAAGATGTGGACAAAGTCCTATACATGGAAGATTTCTGTGGAGGGGATGATGCCATCTTCGCAGCCACTGGTGTGACCGATGGAGAACTTCTGAAAGGTGTACAGTTCAAAGGACAGAAAGCGACGACTCAAACGTTAGTCATGAGGGCGAAATCAGGTACGGTCCGTTTCATTGATGGAGACCACAGCCTGAAGAAAAAGCCGAATCTAGTCATGAAGCCCTAATGAAAACATCCTTCATCAAAGAAAGAGGAAGCTTTGGTCAATCCAGCTTCCTCTTCATCTACAAAAGCCCACCTTCTTAAACATTTCTCAAATTAGCATTGAAACTGTAGAAAGACAGGAGTACAATAAAGATTGTTTGATTAGGATAGAAGATAATGACACCCGTCCCCTTATGCTTCTATTTACTGACTTCACTTAACTTCTTCTCATTCTTCTAACCAAAAAGTTCTGCTGAAAGATTGGATTCCTTTATTGGGAAGCAGATCTTCTATATAGGCAGGCTCATTCTATAAACCCTTTAGAGAAGTATTAACTTTATATGTAAGAAGTTCGAGAGGTTTTTTAACCTTTCCATTTTTCTATTCTGAAAAACATGAGGTCTATAGAGACGTTAATGATTTTCTTCTGTATGAATGATAAATAATGAAAATAAATAAAAAGTGGTGATTACGTGGCGGATTTAACAATCTCCAATCTAGAAACGATGACATTGAAAGGGCTTTATGCGAAAGCTAGGCAGTATAAAGTCTCTTACTATGCAAAATTGACCAAACGCGAATTGATTTTTGCGATTTTAAAAGCCCAGGCTGAAAAAGATGGTTTCCTTTTCATGGACGGTATCCTTGAAATCATTCCTTCAGAAGGGTTCGGCTTCTTACGACCAATCAATTATTCTCCAAGCGCAGAGGACATTTACATTTCTGCCTCACAAATCCGTCGTTTTGACTTGAGAAACGGGGACAAGGTATCTGGTAAGGTGCGTCCACCGAAAGAGAACGAACGTTACTATGGTCTTCTTCACGTAGATGCTGTAAACGGTGAGGATCCAGACTCTGCTAAGGAAAGAGTGCACTTCCCTGCTCTGACTCCGCTTTACCCGGATCGTCAAATGAAGCTGGAAACAGAAACCAAAAAGCTATCTACCCGAATCATGGATCTCATGTCTCCGGTAGGCTATGGCCAGCGTGGGTTGATTGTTGCTCCACCAAAAGCGGGAAAGACGATGCTTTTGAAACAAATGGCCAACAGCATTTCCGCGAATCACCCGGATGCTAAGCTCATCATTTTGCTTGTCGATGAACGTCCGGAAGAAGTGACAGACATTGAGCGCTCGGTAGCTCCGGATGTGGATGTAGTCAGCTCTACGTTCGATGAAGTTCCTGAAAACCACATCAAAGTTTCGGAGCTGGTCTTGGAAAGAGCCATGCGTCTCGTTGAGCATAAACGTGATGTCATTGTTCTCATGGACAGCATTACTCGTTTAGCTCGAGCTTACAACCTGGTCATCCCTCCAAGTGGACGTACATTATCGGGCGGAATCGACCCTGCTGCTTTCCACCGACCGAAACGATTCTTCGGTGCAGCGCGTAACATTGAAGAAGGGGGAAGCTTGACGATTCTTGCTACCGCTCTTGTCGATACAGGTTCGCGTATGGATGACGTCATTTATGAGGAATTCAAAGGGACAGGAAACATGGAGCTGCACCTTGATCGCAGTCTTGCTGAGCGCCGAATCTTTCCTGCGATTGATATTCTTCGGTCAGGAACAAGAAAAGAAGAACTGCTGCTTCCTCAAACACATCTGGATAAAATCTGGGCCATCCGGAAATCCATGTCGGATTCGCAGGACTTTACGGACAGGTTCCTTCGCCGCTTGAGAGCATCAAAAAATAATGAAGAGTTTTTTGATCTTATGGATAAGGATATGAAAGGGAAAGCAACAGCCGCACGTCGTTAAAGGTGGACTCAAGATCTTATGTTTCTTGAAACTGGATGTTGCATCAGGGGGTAGCCCCTGTTATAATCATTCTATGTGAGTTTCAGTACAAGGTGTTATCACGAACCTTCGACGGCTCTTACAATAACTCTGTTTCCAAAGGATTCAGGGCAAAAAGGAGTGGAAGAACATGAAAGCAGGAATTCATCCAGAATACCGTAAAGTTGTATTCCTAGACACAAGTTCTAATTTCAAGTTTCTAACAGGGTCTACTCAGACTTCTGAAGAAACAATCGAGTGGGAAGATGGAAACACGTATCCATTGATCCGCGTAGAGATTAGTTCTGCGTCTCACCCGTTCTACACAGGTAAGCAGAAAGCTGACAAAGCTGGCGGCCGTGTGGATCGCTTCAAGAAGAAATATAACCTTTCATAATTATGATACCCTCTCTTTTGAGAGGGGCTTCATCATTTTGAACAAAAACAGGCAAATTGTCTCAGAGGTTTGCCTGTTTTTTTGTCAAAAAATAGGGGTATAAAAGTCTTTGTTGGAAAGACTTTATCGTATACTCTTCAAAGGACTTATCAATAAGGGGAGCTGTCCTTGGTGATCAAATCAAGGGAGCTCTTTTTTGTTGACATAAAGGGGAGGATACCGGATGATCCCCCCATATTTGAAGCTTGATCGTGTGAGAAGGGAGCGACAGTAGACGTGTATGTAATGAAACAAAGTGGATGGGTCGAACTCATCTGCGGAAGTATGTTCAGCGGAAAATCGGAAGAGTTGATTCGTCGCGTCAGACGTGCAACTTTCGGTAATTTGACGGTCCGTGTCTATAAACCTGCGATTGATGACCGGTACAAGGAAGATGCGGTTGTCTCTCATAATGGCACCTCTGTAATGGCTCGTCCTGTGAAAAGCTCGTTGGACATCCTTCAACATGTGACGGATGAAGTGGATGTTGTAGGAATTGATGAATTGCAGTTTTTTGACGAGCATATCGTAGAGGTCGTGGAGTGTTTAGCAGATAAAGGCATACGCGTCATCGTCGCTGGACTGGATACCGACTTCAGAGGGGAACCTTTTGGCAAAATGCCGGCTATGATGGCCCTAAGTGAAAGTGTTACAAAATTGAACGCAATCTGCCCTGTTTGTGGTTCACCGGCCAGCCGTACTCAACGTTTGATTGATGGAGCGCCCGCTTCCTATGATGACCCGATTATTTTAGTCGGTGCGTCGGAATCATACGAACCGCGTTGCCGCCATCATCACGAAGTACCGAATAAGCCCAGGCAACAGGAAGTGAAAAAGGTTTACGCTGAAAAAACAACATAAACTACTACTTAGACAGCTGACCTCAGCTGTCTTTTTTTCTGCCCAAAATCATGATCTATCTTGCATAAAAGCTCCCTTTTCTTGAAGACTCAGTTTCGAGATGTTTGTTGAGTGGATGGGGGCTGCGGGGAATGACTCGCTTTCCGCGGGAGCGCGGTGAGCCTCCTCGGACTGCGTCCTGTGGGGTCTCACCCTGCACTTTTTCCCCGCAGGAGTCTCGCCATTCCCCTCCGCCCCTTTGCCATATAAGTATCTCGAAACTACTTCCAGAATAAGCAGCTGTCCAGCGTAATGTAAGTTCGTGAATCCAACTAAAAACAAGCAGTTCTCTGCACTTTAACGCTTGCTATGAAGCGCTTTTTTTACTGGAAAGCAGTGTTAATGGAAAATGCTCCAATTGTGTAGGTGGGTTCGTTTCTCACAATATCGAATGGGGTGGTTGGAAAGCGAGTTGCTTCCCAACCACCCCTAACACTCAATTCAGCAACGAACCCTGAAACATATCGATACTGAGTCTTCAACAATCCTGCCAGTTAGATAAACAAATGTTCTGTAAAATATTCTCAATGTGCTGGATTCCGTTTAAATAAACGAGTTTAGTGATATCTTAAAGGATAGATAAACGTATGGTCTGGGGGGATGGGTATGGATAAAAAATCCATTCAGTCTGAAATGTCAAGCTACATTGGCAAGCTGTTGCGTGACCACTTCGGAAAAGGGCCTTCTTCGGTATTCGTATCCATAGAAGGAAAGTTTCTGACTATTTATTTGAAAGATTTTCTAGCGCCAATGGAGCGTGTGTTAGTCGGGCAGAAAAATGATAAAAAAGTGGAAGAAACACGAGACCTTATGATGAGGGAACTAATTCCTGATATAAAAGCAACGTTTCGTGCCAGTTCAAATATCTATATCGATACACTATATTATGATTGGTCGTTATCTAGACAAACCGGCATGCTCATAGGCATCATTGCTACGGATAACACAGAGGATGAAGGGCTTAAATCCTATGCACAAAAAGACGCGGTTCACGAAGAAGTCGAACAACTGAGCCGAAAAGCTGAGAAACCACCCGAGTCCATTCGTTCTTTTTTACTGAATGAACGCACATTGCTCATTGAGCGGAACGGGATCCTCGTAGCGATCGAAAAAGAATTAATCAACGCAGGTTATGAGCAGCCTTTGAAGATTTCTAAACGCCGGTTAGAAAAACGTCTTTTGAACTTTTCTTCTTTTGAAACGGTTCTTGGAAAAACGATAGAAGACGGCTTTGTGGATTGGGATTTTGATAAGGATCGCAGTTATATCGTTCTCATATTGAAGCCGTAAAAAAGGGGGGAGGGCAATGGTCGATGAAAAAGACAGCCATCTGCTGGAGAAGACATTATTACTGGAAGAATGCATGAATGCATATAAATACGCTGTAGAAACTGTACAAAAAAACAGCCCGATGAGAGAGGATATGGTTAGTTCCTGTGCGGAGGTTTGCAGGAAGGCGGCGGAAGATTCCTTGGCTCTCGGAGAACGGGAAAACGGCAGAATCTACCTTATGTGTATAGAATATGTGCACTTGTGTGAAGAACTTAAGGGGTATCATTCGTTTCGGGAACAAAAGAACATGAAGAAATCCATGTAGCTCAACCGGTTTTCATTTCTCCCATTTTGTACTATAATAATGATTGGGATGAAACAAAGACGTTTGATCCTTACTTGTGCTTAACCATTGAACGCTGATCACATTTAAATATATCCATTCGGTATCATTGATCTGGACAATAGAGCTAGACAAAAGCCGAAAAGTATCTTTCTTTCCACAGGTGGATACTTTTCGGCTTTTTTGCGTTTTTCGAGCAAAATTTTGCTCAACGAAAGGAGTATGCGCTCTGTATCGTATAGTTGGATTAGACAGCAACCGTATCGTTATTGAGTTTAGAAAAGATAACAAAGATTTGGTTTTTCAGGATTACGCCGAAGCAGAAAAATTTCTAGAAAAAATCAAGCAAGAGGACATTATCCCTAAAAAATATCAGTTGCTCATCGAAAAGTAACACCCCAAACCCAAGCGGCCTTCCCGCTTGGGTTTTTTTACGCTTTTTTCACTATTGCTCCCTTTTATGGAAGACTCAGTTTCGAGACGTTTGTGTGATTCTAGGGGCTCCGGGAAAAGGTTCGCTTTCCATGGGGCGGGCGGTGAGCGAGCTATTCCCCGCAGCCCCCATCCACTTAACAAAAGTCTCGAGATCGAGTCTTCCACAATCCTGCCATTATGTTGAATAGTTATTGGAGCATAAGTGAAAAGGTTTCGGAGACAATAACGGTAAAAAGAGAAGAGGTGCAAGAGATGATACGATTAATTCTCATGACAGGAATGGCAGTGTTATTGTTGAGTGCGTGCGGCATGCAGGGAGAAAAATACCAGGGCATGACAAGCCGGGATGATGTGGAAAACATGGGCTACACCAATGAAGTGACACGTGGGCAGGAGAGTCCTCGTTCAATGAATAAAGTCGGGGATACATGGGGCCTTAAACAAGACCGTCAAATGATCAAAGAAGCAGCTCAGCAACTTCCTGGCGTTGAAGTGAAACGGATTGCGCTTGAAGCGAGCCAAGTTTGGGTGACGGCACACGTTGAAGGGGATAAGGATTTTTCCAAAGAAGAAAAAGCAGATTGGGAAAAACAAATCCAGGAAGCTGTATACAAGGCTGTCCCCCGGTATGACATTCACGTGAAAATCAATTAACTTTTTAAATGATTTATCCATTTGTTAGAAGGGGAATGACTAGGTTTCTACGGGAGATCCGTGGAAAAGGTTGTTTCCCTTTTCTTCCTCTAGAGAAGAATGCAGCGGCGAAGTCAATCCCTGGTCATCATCTTTTTGTGGAATAGGTTGAGCGGTTGTAACCATGACCTCTCTATAATATAATTAGAATGTTATGGAGAAAGAGGTGCATACCATTGATCGAACGTTTACAAACATTAGAAGATCGTTATGAAAAATTGAATGAATTACTTAGTGATCCTGAAATTATTTCTGATACGAATAAACTGCGCGAGTATTCCAAAGAACAATCCGGATTGCAGGAGACTGTGACTGCTTATCGTGAATATAAAGAAGTGACAGAGCAACTGGATGATGCTAAAGCGATGCTTGACGACAAAATGGATGCGGATATGGTGGAAATGGTCAAAGAAGAAATTCATGAACTTTCCACACGCAAACAGGACCTTGAAGAGCGCTTGAAAGTCCTCATGCTTCCGAAAGACCCGAACGATGATAAGAACGTTATCATGGAAGTGCGTGGAGCTGCGGGTGGAGACGAAGCCGCTCTATTTGCTGGTGACCTTTACCGCATGTACGCACGCTATGCAGAGGCGCAGGGTTGGAAGACAGAAGTCATTGAAGCGAATGCAAGTGATGTCGGCGGATATAAAGAAATTATCTTTATGGTGTCAGGGAACATGGCCTATTCCAAGCTGAAGTTCGAGAACGGCGCTCACCGCGTCCAGCGTGTACCTGAAACGGAATCAGGCGGACGTATTCATACTTCTACCGCGACTGTCGTAGTTATGCCTGAAGCGGAAGAAGTCGAAGTGGAGTTGCACGATAAAGACATCCGAGTCGATACGTTTGCTTCAAGTGGTCCAGGAGGACAAAGTGTCAACACGACCATGTCCGCTGTACGTCTGACTCACGAACCTACAGGAACCGTTGTATCTTGTCAGGATGAAAAATCACAAATTAAGAACAAAGAGAAGGCGATGAAAGTTCTTCGTGCTCGTGTTTATGATAAATTCCAACAGGAAGCACAGGCAGAATACGATGAAAACCGTAAATCTGCTGTAGGTACAGGAGACCGCTCCGAGCGTATCCGTACGTATAACTTCCCGCAAACACGTGTGACGGATCACCGTATCGGTTTGACGTTACAGAAGCTTGACCAGATTCTTCAGGGAAACATGGATGAAATCATTGATGCCCTGATGATCGAAGAGCAAACGAAAAAAATGGAGCAGATTGGTGAATAGTATGCAGCCTACTTTTACGTCGATTCGGGAAGCCCGCCGCTGGGCTTCTCTTTTTTTACAACAACATCAACGAGAACCGAGGGTGGCTGATTTGTTGCTGGAACACCTTTTGGATTGGACACCATCCCAACTTCTTGCTTTTGATGATGAACCAATACCTGCTGAAGTGGAAAAAAGGTTCGTCCAAGATGTGCGGCAGCATGCGGACACAGGGGTGCCTGTCCAGCATCTGACAGGAGTCGGCCATTTTTATGGCAGGGAGTTTAATGTCAATGAAGACGTATTGATTCCGAGACCTGAAACAGAAGAGCTGGTCCTTGGCGTTGTTGATTATGTTCGTGAGAAAAACTTGAAAGCACCTAAAATTGTTGACCTTGGAACAGGGAGCGGGATCATTGCAATCACGCTTGCGACCGAAATCGATGGCAGTGATGTGACTGCGGTGGATGTATCAGAAAGAGCGCTTCGTATGGCTGATAAAAATGCAAAGCTTCATAACGTGGATGTTCGATTTGAACAAGGGAACTTTTTAGCTTCTATGCTAGATGAGCCTTTTGACATCATCGTATCCAATCCACCTTATATCGCTTATGCAGAGAAGCAGGGAATGGTTGATACCGTGGTGGATTTTGATCCGTCCATGGCTCTATTTGCTGAGGAAGAAGGATTGGCCGCTTATCGAACGATTCTCACCCAAATTTCCCTCATGAAACAAAAACCAAACTGCGTCGCTTTTGAAATCGGTCATCAGCAAAGCGAATCTGTATGTGCCCTCATCCATGAGCTGCTGCCTGAATTCACTTCAGAAGTTCGTCAAGATATCAACGGCAAAGATCGTATGGTTTTTGTCTTTTCCAAACATAAAATAGAAGATTGATAGATTGATGGTTTAAAGTAGAGCCTCCCTGACCATACTAGCGACTAGTAGAGGGACAGGGAGGAATTGAGAATGAAAAACAGTTGGCTCTTATTGTTATCTTTATCTATTATTGTTGCAGTCCTCCCATGGGGACAACAATCGAACGCACAACCTGAATTTCAAGTGATTCCGGATGAAGCCATCCGTCTTCGTATATTAGCGGATAGTAACGATAAGAAGGATCAGAATGTTAAACGTTTGGTGAGAGATGAGGTCAATGCTGAAATTACTGAATGGGTAGCCGAATTGACTTCCATCGAAGCCGCGCGAGACTTGATTCAAAGTCGTTTGCCAGAGCTTGAAGAGATTTTAGGGCAGACCTTGGAGAAGCAAGGGATCCAACAGAATTTCACCGTCGACTACGATTCCACGGTTCAATTTCCAACGAAGTTGTATGGCTCGTTTATTTACCCGGCAGGAGAATATGAAGCGATTCTTATCACATTGGGAGAAGGGAAAGGCGATAATTGGTGGTGTGTCTTGTTCCCGCCTCTATGTTTCCTTGATTTCTCAAATGGTACAAGCGTGGCAGAAGCAGAAGAAGTGACGGAAGAAGTAGAGGAAGAAGAGAAAGAAGAAAAAGTAGAAGAAGAAGTACAGTTCTTTGTCGTAAAAATATGGGAAAGCATCTTTTCCTAGCATACAATCCACATCCCTTTTCATAGAGTAGAACAAAGGGGTGTGGATTCTATTATGTATATTGAACAAATAGAAGATGAGCTATATCAGTTAAAAAAAGCCGACCAGCCGATCGGATCGTTCCGCCTGATTCATTTATCTAAGGGAGCAGGTAAGCTAGAACAGCTTCAAGTGAAAGATCATATTTCTCCAGGTAAAATTTTAGCAGTGTTTGAATTGATTCAGTCCTATGTAAAAAAAGCAGGATTGAGAGAATTGCATGTGGAAAGCCATTCCGACACCTTGGATTTTCTTTTGCAGCACCAACAATTCAAGAAGAAGGATGTCGAAAAAAGATTGTGGGTATATGAAGTTAATCACAACTAATTGTGCATAAGTAGCTTAGTTATTCACAAAAAGGGTATTGATTGTTAATAACTTGTGAATATAAAATTTTCAGTCTCATATTTACTAACGGATTCTTTGGATATGTGGGTAAAAATGTGTATAACTTGAGGACATCTTGTGAATAATGTCTAAATTTGCGATATTTTGTAGAATTAATCATAATAGATAGTGACAGTAGATACGGAATAAAGGGGTACGTAAGATGAGTATGGATACGAAATGGTGGAAACAAAGGAAGAATCCTAAGGAGTTTGACGCTCAAGTCGAAGAAGCTTCAGCTCTTCTTAGAGAAAAGCAGGTAGTCGCTTTTCCGACAGAAACGGTGTACGGGTTAGGTGCTGATGCAACGGACGCAGAAGCTGTACAGCGGATCTTCGAAGCCAAAGGTCGTCCAGCAGATAACCCTTTGATTGTTCATGTGGCAAACGAAGATCAAGTGAGCCCGCTAGTTTCAGAGATTTCCCCTGTCGCAAGGAAACTGATGAACGAATTCTGGCCAGGCCCGTTAACTCTTGTCCTCAAGAGCAACGGAACAGCGGCTGAAAATGTGACCGCGGGATTATCCACAATTGGAATTCGAATGCCTGATCATCCACTTGCTTTGGCCTTGCTTCAAAAAACAGGAAAACCATTAGCTGCACCAAGTGCAAATCGGTCAGGACGACCAAGCCCGACAACGGCTGATCACGTCTATCAGGATTTGGATGGAAAAATTGCAGGCATCCTAGACGGAGGACCAACAGGGGTTGGGGTGGAATCCACTGTTGTTGACTGCACGACTGAAATTCCTGTCATTTTAAGGCCAGGTGGGATAACTAAAGAAGATTTAGAATCCGTTCTTCCGCAAGTCATGATGGATCCCGCTCTTGCTGATGAAAAAGAGAAGCCTAAATCACCGGGAATGAAGTACAAGCATTATGCACCGGAATCACCGCTTTGGCTGGTGGATGGCAATGACGATTTCTTCTCGAAGCAACTCCAACAACTAAAGGAAGATGGAACCAGCGTCGGGGTCATTGCAAGTGATGAATTAGCACAAAAACTTGACCATCTTCCTATAATTCGATGTGGTTCAAGGAATCATCTTAATGAAGTAGCAGAAAAACTTTATGGTGCCTTAAGGGAATTCAAAAAGTCTGATGTGGACTTGATCTTATGTGAAACGTTTTCCGAAACAGGTGTAGGAGCGGCTATCATGAACCGACTGAATAAAGCCGCTGTCAAAAGAATCCAGACCTACTGACATACGATTCTCCTCCCATGCATACGATGATATAGCATGTCCGGGGAGGGGAACACTCAGTTGGAGCACATGACATCGTTAATTTTGTTATCAATCGCCTTAGGGTTGGACGCATTCTCCGTTTCTTTGGGAATGGGGATGCAATCAGTAAGGTTAAGGCACGCTTTTTTCACTGGGATTGTCATCGGTGTTTTTCATATGATTATGCCTGGATTAGGTATTTGGCTTGGGAAATGGCTGTCTGATAGCGCGGCTGAATGGGCCGAATTGTCAGGTGGGGTCATGTTATTCGGCTTAGGTGCTTATGCGGTCTTTGCTTCATTCACTGAAAAGCACTCCGTCTCTTACCGAATGACCGGCATTGGGCTGTGGTTGTTCGCATTAAGTGTAAGCATTGACAGCTTCCCGGTTGGTTTCAGCTTAGGTTTAAGGGAAGCGGAAATGGTCATGTCTGTTCTTGCCTTCGGTGTATTTAGCATGGCTCTTACATGGACAGGCTTTATTATTGGCCGTCGAGCAGGAGGTTTACTTGGTACGTACAGTGAACTTCTAGGAGGAAGCATCTTGTGTGCATTAGGATTGAATGCCATTTTTTAACATGTTTTTTCGTCTGATCTGTACCTATGATACTATATAGTAAATGGACTATCGATGAGGAGAAGATTGGTTATGAATATACTATTTGTCTGTACTGGGAACACATGCCGAAGTCCAATGGCAGAAGCATTGCTGAAATCGAAATTTGAAGAAGGAAACGTTCAATCCGCAGGAATCTTCGCAGGAAAAGGCGAGCCTTTAGCGAAGAATTCTGAACTGGTTCTTAAGGAGATCGATTTGGACCTCAACCACCAAACAAAGCCTATAGATCAAGATCTTCTTGAATGGGCAGACCTTGTGCTTACCATGACAGATCGACACAAACAAACCCTAGCACTTCAATACCCAGACGACCAGGAAAAATATTACACACTTAAAGAATATGTTCTCATGGATGAAGCCAAATGGAAACATTTAAAGAACCTTTACGCGTCCTTTGAAGAAAAACGTTTATCTATCTTGAACGAATATAAAGGCAAGATGGATGAGCAGGAATTGGAACAAAAGTTGTTCGACGAACTTGAGGACGAAATAAAAGAGATCGACGAGCGGGAGAAAGAACTGCCTGATATGAATATCATAGATCCTTTCGGTGGGAATGTAGCCATCTACAGGAATACCCGTGATGAGCTAAACCATTACATTGAACGTTTAATAGCTAAACTTCGCGACGAGGAATAAACCGGTTTCCTTAAACATAATACCCTCGTCGCCCAATGTTTTTATGACATCCTTCATACATATCAAAATCCCAGAGAATCCTCTGGGATTTTTTATATCCTTCTTTTCATTCCCCACTCCCAGAAAAGCTCCCTTTTCTTGGAGACTCCGTTTCGAGACTTTTGTTGAGTGGATGGGGGCTGCGGGGAATGACTCGCTTTCCGCGGGAGCGCGGTGAGCCTCCTCGGACTGCGTCCTGTGGGGTCTCACCCTGCACTTTTTTCCCGCAGGAGTCTCGCCATTCCCCTCCGCCCCTTTGCTATATAAGTTTCTCGAAACCACTTCAATAATAAGCAGTTTTCCTGCGTCATAGGATTTGGTCGATTTAACTTAAAGTATTGACCCAATTGTATTTTTAAGCTTGCTATATAGCGCTTTAAGTTAGGGATCATTGATTTTAGAAGACCCTCCATGCGTGTGCGTGGGTTCGTTTCTCACATTATTGAATGGGGTGGTTGGGAAGCTGCGAGACTCCCGCGGGAATGGATTGGCTGGCGAGACCCCGCAGAGCTTTAGCTCGAGGAGGCTTGCCGCCATCCCCGCAGGAAAGCGAGTGGCTTCCCAACCACCCCTGACGCTCAACTCAGCAACGAACCCCGAACCATCTCGAAATCGAGTCTTATAGAAACCTGCCAATTAGTTTAAAAATAGATAGTTGGAAAGAGTCGGAGGGAGAGCATTGACAGGGTGAAGGGAAACTGTCACGATAAGATTGATATTAGAAGACGGGAGTGTCTATAGATGAAAGTGATCCTTGCCTCCGACCATGGCGGAGTAAACTTACGAAAAGAAGTAGCAGACGTGTTGAATGAATTAGAAGTGAAATTCGAAGACATCGGGTGCGACTGTGAAGGTTCCGTCGACTATCCAGACTACGCAATCCCTGCAGCAGAACGTGTAGCAACCGGAGAATTTGATAAAGCGATCCTCATCTGTGGAACAGGTATCGGCATGTCGATCTCCGCGAACAAAGTGAAGGGAGTTCGTGCTGCGTTGGTGCATGACCTTTTCACAGCTAAAGTTACCCGCGAACATAATGACTCGAACGTCTTGTGTATGGGCGAACGCATCATCGGACCAGGTCTAGCTCGTGAAATTGCGCGAACATGGGTGTCTACAGACTTTGAAGCAGGTCGTCACGAAAGACGTGTAAGTAAGATTGCCGAATATGAAAATAAGTAATACAATGGGATATAGAAAAGCTGAAGCTTTTACTAGCTGACGCTGACAATTGAAGGAGGAGCCTGACGCTTCTCCTTTTTTTGTAGAACAAGCCGTTTATAGGAAAATCCTTTCCTATATGTGCTGACACATAGAGGAGGTAGAAGAGTGACGGATTTGAAAAAGATTCAAGCGGATGTTCGCTCTGTTGTTGATCAGCTTATGGAATCAGGGAGTCTTCAACCAGGTGCTTTTGTCATCGGTTGTTCAACAAGTGAGATTGCAGGAGAGAAAATCGGTACTTCAGGAAGTGAAGCCATTGCTGAAGTGGTTTATAGTGAGCTGCAAAATCTTACAGAGCGCTCCCGAGTTCACCTCGCTTTCCAGTGCTGTGAACATTTGAATCGATCATTAGTTGTCGACCGTTCAGTGATGGAAGAGCAGCGTTTGACAGAAGTATCTGCTATTCCTGTTCCGACAGCGGGCGGATCGATGGCCTCCTTCGCTTACAAGCACATGAAAGATCCTGTGCTTGTGGAAGGGATAGAAGCCAAGGGCGGGCTTGATATCGGTGATACACTCATCGGGATGCATTTGAAACGTGTAGCCGTGCCGCTTCGAATGGATCAGAAATCTATCGGCCATGCTCACATTACGGCAGCTAAAACCCGACCTCCTCTCATTGGTGGGGCACGTGCGGTTTATGTAAGTCAAGAAGAAGCAGGTTCTTGTGATCATTAGGAATGGAAAGGGGAAGCTAGACCATGAATCATGTAAAATCAGCAGATGCAGAAATTTTCGCAGCCGTACAGGATGAAAGACAACGCCAACAGGATAATATTGAATTAATTGCTTCAGAAAACTTCGTTTCAGAAGCGGTTATGGAAACGATGGGTTCTGTGCTTACGAATAAATATGCGGAAGGGTATCCAGGCCGTCGTTACTACGGGGGTTGTGAACACGTAGACGTGGTTGAAAATTTGGCCCGCGACCGCGCGAAAGAACTGTTTGGTGCCGATCATGCAAATGTGCAGCCACACTCAGGTGCACAAGCGAACATGGCTGTCTATTTCACCGTGCTTGAGCATGGAGATACAGTTCTTGGTATGAATCTGAATCACGGCGGTCACTTGACCCATGGCAGCCCCGTCAACTTTAGCGGGAAGTTATACAACTTCGAAGAGTACGGCGTGGATGAAAAGAATGAAACGATTGATTATGAGGCTGTTCTAGAGAAGGCTAAAGAAGTACAACCTAAATTGATCGTAGCAGGTGCCAGTGCTTATCCGAGAGAAATCGACTTTGCTAGATTCCGTGAAATCGCTGATGAGGTCGGAGCCTACCTCATGGTCGACATGGCCCATATCGCAGGACTGGTAGCTACAGGTTTACATCCAAACCCAGTACCTCATGCTCATTTCGTGACGACAACGACCCACAAAACATTGCGTGGTCCTCGTGGCGGAATGATTCTTTGTGAAGAATCTTTCGCTAAGAAGATTGATAAGACGGTATTCCCAGGTATGCAAGGTGGACCTTTGATGCACATCATCGCGGCTAAAGCCGTGTCCTTCAAGGAAGCGTTGCAACCAGAATTTAAAACATATTCCCGACAAATCATTGCCAATGCCAAGCAACTCGGCGAATCCCTTGTAGAAAAAGGGGTAGACCTAGTTTCTGGAGGAACAGACAACCACTTACTTTTACTTGACTTACGCAGCAAAGGCTTAACCGGCAAAGTGGTCGAAAAAGCTTTAGATGAAATTGGAATTACGACAAACAAAAATGCCATCCCGTTCGATCCTGAAAGCCCGTTTGTCACAAGCGGTATCCGTATCGGTACTGCGGCTGTTACAAGCCGTGGCTTCAAGGAAGCGGAAATGGAAGAGATTGCAGACCTGATTGCATTCACTTTAGACCATCACGAAGATGAATCTAAAATGAAAGAAGCGGAAAAACGCGTCCGTGAATTAACCTCCCGCTTCCCGTTATATCAGACACTTAACTTTTCTTCCATTTAATAAATGAACCACCAAGAGCCACTAGAATGATCTAGTGGCTCTTATTAAAGAATTTGGCAAGATAGTTAAGGAAAGATTTCGACGTAACAGGGGTTCTTTAACATGTTGAGCGACAGGGGTGGTTGGGAATCTACTCGCTTTCCTGTGGGGGAGTGCCGAGCTTCCTCGGGCTAAAGCCCTGCGGGATCTCGCCGATCTCCTTTCTCCCACGGGAGTCTCGCAGCTTCCCAACCACCCCATAGAGGTTGTAAGAAACAAACCCCTTTACCACGAGGGTGTGTCTTCCACTTCCTCGGAGGTGAAGCCATAAAGCGCTCTATATCAAGCTTTCATATTTAGAATAGCTGCGTGGAAGTAAATACTCTCCTCTTTCCTTGTGTACAAAGCAACTTATCCGAGAAGTGGTTTCGAGACACTCTTATGATAAAGGGGCGGAGGGGAATGGCGAGACTCCTGCGGGAAAAAAGTGCAGGGTGAGACCCCACAGGACGCAGTCCGAGGAGGCTCACCGCGCTCCCGCGGAAAGCGAGCTATTCCCCGCAGCCCCTATCAACTCAACAAAAGTCTCGAAACGCAGTTCCACAAATGAAGCAAATCTGTAACAATTCGTAATCTAATCATAGGTTGCGGATGGGGTTCTTTTTCTGTACAATTTAAAGGATGTAAATTTTCAGAAGGAGTGAATGGCAATGGCAAACGTTTATGTACTGGATCACCCATTGATTCAACATAAGTTGACGTACATACGTAAAAAGGAGACAGGGACGAAAGACTTCCGTGAATTAGTAGATGAGGTAGCGGCATTGATGGCCTTTGAAATCACCAGAGATCTTCCGCTAGAAGAAGTGTCTATCGAAACACCAGTCGTACAGGATGCAAAGGCAAAAGTACTGACAGGGAAGAAAATCGGCCTTGTTCCTATTCTAAGAGCTGGGCTTGGGATGGTAGATGGAATCATCCAATTGATTCCTGCTGCGAAGATCGGACACGTTGGACTCTACCGCGATCCAGAAACATTGCAGCCCGTCGAATATTATGTGAAGCTTCCAAGTGATATCGAAGAACGTGAACTGATTGTCATCGATCCGATGCTTGCGACAGGCGGATCAGCCAATGAAGCAATCCACTCCTTGAAGAAACGTGGAGCACGACAAATTCGTTTGATGTGTCTAGTAGCTGCCCCGGAAGGTGTTGAAGCTGTACAGGAAGAACACCCTGATGTGGACATTTACCTTGCCGCTCTTGATGAGAAGTTGAACGAAAAAGGATACATCGTACCAGGTTTAGGAGATGCAGGAGACCGTTTGTACGGAACGAAATAAAACCACTTCCTCATTAAAGGAGGAGCACTCATGACAGAACGTATCAAAGTAATGACGATTTTCGGGACAAGACCGGAAGCTATAAAAATGGCACCGCTTGTTCTTGAACTTAAAAAACGTACAGAGCAGTTTGAACCGATCGTTGCCGTAACCGCTCAGCACAGAGAGATGCTGGACCAAGTATTAAATATATTTGATATCGAACCTGATTTTGACCTCGATATCATGAAAGCACGGCAGTCCCTTGCTCAGGTAACCACTCGTGCTTTGGAAGGCTTAGACGAAGTGATGAGAGAAACGAATCCTGATGTCGTCCTTGTTCATGGAGATACAACGACTACATTTGCCGCTTCCCTGGCTGCCTATTACAACCAGATTCCAGTAGGTCATGTGGAAGCAGGATTACGTACATGGGACAAGTACTCTCCCTTCCCAGAGGAAATGAATCGCCAATTGACAGGTGTCATGGCTGACCTTCATTTTGCACCGACGAATAAATCTAGAGATAATCTTTTGGCTGAAAATAAGTCAGAGGACCATATCTTTGTAACCGGCAATACAGCCATCGATGCTTTGCAAACAACGGTTGCGGAAGATTATGCATCTGAGGTGCTCAAGGAAGTAGGAGATAAACGCCTAGTCCTTATGACGGCACACCGCCGTGAAAACCTCGGGAACAATATGAAGCAGATGTTTCGTGCAATCAAGCGCCTTGTACAAGAACATGACGACATCCAAGTCGTCTATCCCGTTCACCTAAATCCGGTAGTCAAAGAGACAGCAGATGAAATTTTAGGAAATGACGAGCGAATCAAGCTGATTGAACCCCTTGATGTTATCGATTTCCACAATTTCGCATCGAGAGCTCACTTGATCTTGACTGATTCAGGCGGCGTACAAGAAGAAGCTCCTTCCTTGGGTGTCCCGGTCCTGGTCCTTCGTGACACGACAGAGCGTCCAGAGGGAATTGAAGCTGGTACGTTGAAGCTCGCAGGAACGGAGGAGGATCATATCTTCCATCTTGCTCATGAATTGTTATCAGACGACAAGAAACATGAAGCGATGGCCAAAGCCTCCAATCCATATGGTGATGGACAAGCATCTGCACGTATCGCAGAAGCGATTCGTTACTTCTTCAAACATCGCGATGACAAGCCTGCACCATTTGAAATTGAATAAGCTTTATGCAAAAGGACGAGGTCACTATGACCTCGTCCTTTTTGGTTTATCCTCTAATCAGGGAAGAATATGACTGCTTACTGATAAATAACAAAAACTCACCTATAAAAGTACGAAAGCCACTGATAAAAGCTCAAAAGTCCCTGATAAAAAACGAAACCCACCGATAAATACCTGAAACCCACTGATAACATCCTGGCAATGCCCACTTGAACGATGAAAACCGCATCCCTCAGTGCCAACTACTCTTGAAGATCGACGTAAAAATGACTGAAAGATAAGCTGGAGCTTTCGCATAAACGTGTAGCAATAACAAATGCTATGAAAAAAGGAGCACAAGTTTATGCGATATGGGATTCTCTTTTTTACATGCCTCTTTCTTTTGACCGGATTCAGTGCTCCTGACCCGAACGATGAAGTGACTATCATTGTCGAATTAAAGGAATCGCCCGAGAGTTTCTTAAGAGAAGTAGAAAGAAGACTCCCGAGACTTGAAGTGGTGACGAGTTACGACACCATTTTTTACGGAGTAGCCATTAGAGGGACGGCAGAAGAGCTGGAAAAAGTGGCGCGGATGGAAGCTGTAAAGAATCAGTATCCCATCCACACCTATGAAGCACTAGAGGTGGAGGAAGGTGCATCTTTTTCTACTGCGTCCATTCGAAAGCAGATGCGCCATTCACAAACAGGGAAAGGTGTGAAGGTCGGTATTATCGATACGGGGATCGACTACAACCACCCGGATTTGAAAAAGAATTACAAAGGCGGTTATGACACGGTTGATTTTGATGACGATCCTATGGAAACCGAGGAGGAGGAGGGGGCGACGATTCATGGCACCCATGTCGCCGGTGTTGTAGGAGCGAATGGAGAAATGGTGGGGATTGCATCAGATGCTGATCTCTATGCCTACCGGGCGTTAGGGCCTGGAGGGGTGGGATCATCTGTCCAAGTGATTGCAGCGATAGAAGAAGCGGTTAAAGATGGAATGGATGTGATCAACCTTTCCCTGGGAAACGATGTAAACGGTCCGGACTGGCCCACGACCCACGCCGTCAATAAAGCGGTAGAGTTAGGTACCGTTGTTGTTGTCGCTGCAGGTAATTCAGGTCCGAATGGTTGGACGATTGGATCGCCGGCTACTTCTTCTGATGCCATCACAGTAGGGGCTTCAGCTTTATCTATGAAGGCCCCTGTTCTCATAGTTCCGGGTGAAAAGGAGAGAGTGTTGATTCAAACGATGTCCGGGTCGGCTCCTTGGGAGTTATCAAAAAAATATCCAGTCACCTATGCCGGGACTGGGGAAGAAGAGTTTGGCGATGTACGTGGGGATATTGTTTTGTTTGAACGAGGAAGTATTCCCTTCAGTCATAAAGCTTTAAAAGCCTACCAAAAAGGAGCGGTAGCTGTTCTCATTTACAACAATGAAGATGGAAACTTCCGCGGAGGATTAGATGGGGTGGAACTCCCTATTCCTGTAGCTTCTCTATCAAACGAAGCAGGAAAATGGTTGAAGGAAAAGGTGATCCAACAAAATCAATGGGTCGAAACGTTGAATGTTTCTTTGGGCGATCAGGTTGCTCCCTTCAGCTCGAGAGGCCCTGTTACAACGAATTGGGAAATTAAACCGGACATACTTGCACCTGGAGTGGATATATACAGTACCGTTCCAGGCGGATACCAATCCCTGCAAGGGACGAGCATGGCTGCTCCTCATGTAGCTGGGATGGCAGCGTTGATGAAAGAGGCGCATCCGCATTGGAGTCCAGCAGAAATCAAACAGGCACTAACAAGTACGGCGGATCTGATTCTAACGGGCAAACAGCCTTTTCCTCCAACAGAGCAAGGAGCTGGCTTTGTAGATGTGAATGAAGCTTTGGACCCTGAACTGCTCATAGAACAAAGCTCGCTATCTTTCGGTAAGATAGAAGACCGGCTCTATCGAAAGCAAATGCCACTGACGATTAAGAATTTAAAAGACGAATCTGTGACCCTTTCCATTGAAAAACCGCCCATGGAAAGTGGAGTTTCTTGGACGGTGCCCATGTCGGTAGAGATCGACCCTGGGCAAACACAGGAACTGTCTGTTGAACTTCGTGTGTCTGCGGCTTTTGTAGATGACGGTGTTCATGAAGGTTTCCTTAAAGTAGAAGAGGGAGAGAAGGAGTACACAATCCCTTATGTATATGTGAAAGAGACGTCGAGTTATGAGATCGTTTCAGGTTTTGAAGTAGAGACGTCCTGGCAGAACGATCGAGTGGCCGATTACCGCTTTCACTTAGCGGAAGGTGTAGAAGCATTGAGAGTGGATCTATACCGCGTAGGAACAATGTTAACAGCGGGTACTCTATTAGATGTCAAAGATCTGCAAGCTGGGTTGATCGAAGGAGAAGTCGATATAGATCAAATGAACCTGGATGGTACCTATCTCGCTGTCGTTACGGTTGGAACGGATAAAAAAGAGTCCGTCTACTCGTTTCCTATTTATATAGAAAGAACTAGGTGAAAACGTTGCGCTCTGAAGCGCAGCGTTTTCTATATGGTGGAAGAATAATGCGGGAGGACCAATGATTAGAAAAGATAATTTTTGTATTGTGTCCCATATTTTTGAAGCATGTGTAAATTCGTCGTAAATGTGACGAAAATGTGATCGAATTTTGTCTTTCATTTGTACTTTTACTCACAAACTCATTGACATCATACCACCCCTATTGTATTCTTACATAGTGTGGAATGATAAGGTTTTCATAGGTGACATACAAGGTTTTCAGCCACTAGAAAAATGTGGAGGAAGAGCGGATGAAACAGACCGGACCACCCTTCAAAGCGATGGCTTTAACCAGCATGATCACATCCCAACTCGCAGGCGGCCCTTTAGCCGGCGTTTTCCTCGGGAAATGGATCGATCATCACTTTTCCACAGAACCCATTTTCTTAATCATAGGATTACTCCTCGGGTTAGGGGCAGGTACATATGGGACCATTCATTTAGTACGGACGTACACGGGAGACGATTGACATGCAGCAAGGATATCAACAAATGATGACCCGTCAGCGAAAATGGATGTTCTACCTTCTGGCTTTATTTGTACTTGGTTGGGGCATCACCCCTTGGCAACCGATTTTCCTCGGACTTCTGTTAGGAAGTGCATTGAGCTTCTACAACCTCTGGCTCATGCAAAGAAAGATTCGCAAGCTTGGCGAAGCTTCCGCAGATAACCGCTCCGTTAGAGGAATAGGTACGTTTACGCGATTGGCTTCCGGCGCACTAGCCGTAGTCATTGCCCTTCAGTTTGAAGAATATTTCCATTTGATTGCAGTAGTTTTGGGCTTAATGGCAGCCTATATTGTCATTTTAATAGATTATCTGTTCAATAAATCAACAGTTTAGCATGATGGAAGGTAGGTGAACAGTTTGAATCACGAAGCACCGATGTGGGAGGATGCGTTTGGAATCTCTTGGTTGGATTTCAACTTATCAAACGTTTTGATGATGTTTGTCGCGTCATTAATCGTATTCATCCTCGGCGTAGCGGCGACAAGAAACATGCAGCGATATCCGACAGGTTTTCAAAATTTCATGGAATGGCTGATCGATTTCATCAAAGGAATTATCGGTTCCAACATGGATTGGAGAACAGGTAGGCTCTTTTTACCGCTGGGACTGACATTATTCGCCTACATATTCGTAGCGAACATGCTCGGGGTTGTCACGAATGGTGTGGTTGGACACACACTATGGTGGAAGTCACCGACAGCTGATCCGGGGATCACTTTGACACTCGCGACACTAGTCGTCGTATTGTCCCATTATTATGGAGTGAAACTGCGGGGAGGTAGCGAATATGCAAAAGGATTTGTACGTCCATTGCCGTTCTTGCTACCATTCAAGATTATTGAGGAGTTCTCGAACACGTTGACTCTTGGTCTGCGTCTTTACGGGAACATTTATGCAGGTGAAATCCTATTGAGCTTGCTCGTTGGACTTGCAGCGACTGGCGTAGGTGGGTTTATCGGAGCGACCGTTCCGATGATTGCATGGATGGGCTTTAGTACTTTCATTGGTTTCATCCAGGCGTTTATTTTCGTTATGTTAACGATGGTTTACTTGTCTCACAAGGTGAGCGAAGACCATTAATATAAAGCTTTATAATAATTTTTTTAAAAATATTGAGGAGGATTTTCATTATGGGTCTTTTAGCAGCTGCAATTGCAGTAGGTTTAGCGGCACTAGGTGCTGGTATTGGTAACGGTTTGATTGTTAGTCGTACGGTAGAAGGGATTGCGCGTCAACCAGAATTGCGCAGTGCACTTCAAACAACAATGTTCATCGGTGTTGCCCTAGTAGAGGCGATTCCTATCATCGGCGTTGTTATTGCATTTATCGTAATGGGACAATAATTAGGACGAGCATATACGCTTATGGCGAAGTTCAACTCCATCGATCTTCGCCTTTCCTTTATACCTTACGAAAACTTTATACCCAAAAGTCACGGTAAGAAAACTTCGACGGAAGCTGTATGAAACAGCGGAAGCCGGGTTTTTCGCTTGTCTAGCCCTAGCAACACGGTAGGGCTTTGGCATTAATGAAGTGTAAACCTGTTACGAGATGGTGTGGAGAGGAGTGAAAACTGTGCAAGGATTCACAGAGAGTCTGGTCCTCGGAGCTGGAGGACTTAACATAGGTGACATGATCATTCAACTTGTTTTCTTCCTTGGTCTACTTGCTCTTTTAGGTAAGTTCGCATGGGGACCATTGATGAACATGATGAAAGAACGTGAAGATTACGTAGCAAATGAAATCGACACGGCCGAAAAAAGTCGTGAAGAGGCACAGCGCATGCAGCGTGAAGCTTCGGAAGAGTTGAAAGCGACACGTCAGGATGCACAGAATATCATAGAGGATGCTCGTAAAACAGCAGGCCAGCAAGAAAGAGATATTCTTGAGTCAGCACGCACGGAAGCTGAACGCATCAAGGAATCTGCTCGCCAAGAAATTGAGCAGGAGAAAGAAAAGGCTGTCCAGGCCCTTAAAGATCAAGTGGCAAGTATGTCTGTCATGATTGCTTCGAAAGTGATTGAGAAAGAACTTTCACAAAAAGATCAAGAGGCGCTGATCAACCAATATATCGATGAGGCAGGCGAAGAGCGATGAGTCAATCTATCATTGCCAAACGCTATGCAGACGCACTTTTTCAACTTGGAAAAGAGAAGTCGAAACTAGAAGAGTTTGAATCCGAATTGGTCACATTACGTGATGTTTTTCGCGGCAATAAGGAAATCATCTCATTCCTGAACCACCCACGTTTCTCCATGGAACAGAAGAAAAAGTTTGTAGGCGAATCTTTTCAGTCTTTTTCTACTGAAATCGTCAACACTCTAAAGCTTTTGGTGGAAAGGCACCGTGAAGAAATCATTGTTGATATGATCGGTTTTTATATCGAAATGATGAACGATGCGAAAGGTATTGCAGATGCGGATGTTTATTCTGTAAGGGAACTTTCTGAAGCTGAGAAACAACGCATTTCAGAAACATTTGCACCGAAAGTAGGTAAACAATCCTTGAACCTCACGAATATCGTAGACCCTTCCATTCTAGGCGGCCTTCGTCTGAGAGTCGGTAATCGCATATTTGATGGTTCTGTCAGTGGAAAACTTCGCCGCATAGAGCGTAAGTTAGTTTCTGCGAACAATAGATGATAGGGGTGAAATGGCATGAGCATCAAAGCTGAAGAAATCAGTGCGCTGATTAAGCAGCAAATTGAAAACTATGAATCAGATATAGAAGTCAATGATGTGGGAACCGTAATCGAAGTTGGTGACGGTATTGCCCGTGCTCATGGTCTTGATAATGTCATGGCTGGTGAGCTCGTTGAATTCTCTAATGGTGTCATGGGACTGGCACAAAACTTGGAAGAAAGTAACGTTGGTCTTGTCATTCTAGGACCATATACAGATATTAAAGAGGGCGACGAAGTACGTCGTACCGGACGAATCATGCAAGTACCTGTCGGGGAAGAAATGCTTGGTCGTGTCGTAAACCCACTCGGACAACCCGTCGATGGACGTGGACCGATTGAAACGACAAAAACACGCCCAATCGAATCTCCTGCCCCAGGGGTTATGGATCGTAAATCCGTTGATGAGCCACTTCAAACAGGTATCAAAGCCATCGATGCGCTTGTACCAATCGGACGTGGGCAACGTGAATTGATCATCGGTGACCGTCAGACAGGTAAAACATCTGTCGCGATCGATGCCATTATTAACCAGCATGATCAGGACATGGTTTGTATTTATGTAGCGATCGGTCAAAAAGAATCAACCGTTCGTGGGACAGTAGAAACTCTACGTCGCCACGGTGCGCTTGACTACACGATCGTAGTAACGGCAAGTGCTTCTCAGCCTGCTCCACTACTATACCTTGCACCATATGCGGGTGTATCCATGGGTGAAGACTTCATGTACAACGGCAAGCACGTCTTGGTCGTTTATGATGACCTTTCAAAACAGGCGGCTGCCTACCGTGAACTTTCCCTACTCCTACGTCGTCCTCCAGGCCGTGAAGCCTTCCCAGGAGACGTTTTCTACCTACACTCTCGTTTGCTAGAGCGTGCGGCGAAGCTTAGTGATGCTAAAGGCGGCGGTTCATTGACTGCTCTTCCTTTCGTAGAAACACAAGCAGGAGATATCTCTGCATATATTCCGACAAACGTAATTTCCATTACCGATGGTCAGATATTCTTGCAGTCAGACTTATTCTTCTCAGGTGTACGTCCAGCGATCAACGCGGGTCTTTCCGTATCTCGTGTTGGTGGTTCCGCACAAATCAAAGCGATGAAGAAGGTTGCCGGTACGCTACGACTTGACTTGGCTTCCTATCGTGAATTGGAAGCATTCGCCCAGTTCGGTTCTGATTTGGATAAATCCACTCAGGCGAAATTGAACCGTGGTGCTCGTACGGTTGAAGTCTTGAAACAAGGTCTTCACCAACCACTAGCCGTTGAAAAACAAGTCATGATCATTTATGCACTGACAAAAGGATTCTTAGATGAAATTCCAGTCGGAGATATCACTCGCTTCGAATCTGAATTCCATAACTGGTTGGACAACAACCGTAAAGAGCTTCTTGCTCAAATCCGTGAGACAGGCAAGCTTGCAGAAGATGAAGACATGAGTGGTGCTGTGAAAGAATTCAAGAAAACGTTTGTCGTTTCTGAATAAATGAATCATAGCTAGAAAGGGTGGTGAAACAGCGTGGCATCCCTTAGAGATATTAAAGGTCGGATTACGTCAACAAAAAAGACGAAGCAAATCACGAAAGCGATGGAGATGGTATCTGCCTCCAAGCTTAACCGTGCCGAGCAGAATGCGAAAAAGTTTGTTCCGTATAGTGAGAAAATCCAGGAAGTCGTGGCAAGCATCGCCCAAGGTGGCGGAGATGCAAGTCACCCGATGCTTGAGGCCCGTGATGTCAAAAAGACAGGGTACCTCGTCATCACTTCTGACCGTGGACTCGCAGGAGCATTCAACAGTAGTGTTCTACGTAAGGTGTACCAGCAAATCAAAAGCAAGCATACGTCAGCGGAAGAATATACCTTGATTACGATCGGACGTATCGGGCGTGACTTTTTCCGTAAGCGGAACATGCCAGTGGATATGGATATCACAGGAGTATCTGATCAACCAGATTTCACTGATATCAAAGATATTGCTTCTGATACCGTACAGCTGTACACAGATGAAAGAATAGATCAGCTTTATATCTATTACAACCATTATGTCAGTGCAATCACTCAAGAAGTGACAGAGAAGAAGATTCTTCCACTGACAGACATAAATAAAGAGGGCAAAGCGAGTCAAAGTTCGTATGAGTATGAGCCGAACCAAGAAGAGATTTTGGAAGTCTTGCTTCCTCAATACGCTGAGAGCTTGATTTATGGTGCTTTACTCGATAGTAAGGCCAGTGAGCATGCAGCACGTATGACGGCAATGAAGAGTGCAACAGATAATGCTGATGATTTGATCGGAGATCTTACTCTTTCTTACAACCGTGCCCGTCAAGCTGCTATTACCCAGGAGATCACCGAAATCGTCGGCGGTGCAGCTGCCCTAGAATAGGATCTCTCGGATTTTGAACAGTAAGTTAGGAGGGAAATCGATGAGTAATGGACGCGTGACCCAAATCATGGGACCCGTTGTTGACGTAACGTTCGATGATGGACATCTCCCTGATCTTAATAACGCATTGCACGTAAGTTACGAAGCGAAAAACGAAAACGAAAAGAGCGTCGACCTTACATTGGAAGTTGCCCTTCACCTGGGTGACAATACTGTCCGTACCGTTGCCATGTCATCTACGGATGGTGTCATGCGTGGTACTACAGTTACGGATACAGGTAACCCGATTTCTGTACCTGTAGGGGAAGTAACTCTTGGACGCGTATTTAACGTAGAAGGAAACACGATTGACCTGGATGAGCCAATTGGTGATGTACGTCGTGACCCAATTCACCGCGAAGCTCCTAAATTTGAAAACCTGGCTACAGAAACAGAGATCCTTGAAACAGGAATCAAAGTTGTAGACCTTCTAGCCCCTTATGTCAAAGGTGGTAAAATCGGTTTGTTCGGTGGTGCCGGTGTAGGTAAAACCGTACTGATCCAGGAATTGATCAACAACATCGCACAAGAGCACGGCGGTATTTCCGTATTCGCTGGTGTTGGTGAGCGTACACGTGAAGGAAATGACCTTTACTATGAAATGACCGACTCAGGAGTTATCAAGAAGACTGCCATGGTATTCGGACAGATGAACGAGCCACCTGGAGCACGTATGCGTGTGGCCCTATCTGGACTAACGATGGCCGAATACTTCCGTGATGAAGAGGGACAAGATGTTCTATTCTTTATCGATAACATTTTCCGTTTCACCCAAGGTGGTCTTGAAGTTTCTGCCCTGCTTGGTCGTATGCCATCAGCCGTTGGTTACCAGCCGACGCTTGCTACAGAAATGGGTCAGCTTCAGGAGCGAATCACGTCTACAGACAAAGGTTCCGTAACATCCATCCAGGCGATCTATGTCCCTGCCGATGACTACACGGACCCAGCGCCTGCGACAACCTTCGCCCACTTGGATGCAACAACAAACCTTGAGCGTAAGCTGTCTGAACAAGGGATTTACCCTGCCGTGGACCCACTTGCTTCCACGTCTCGCGCTCTGGACCCTGAAATCGTAGGCGACGAGCACTATGAAGTTGCCCGTGAAGTTCAGCGTACGCTTCAGCGTTATAAAGAGCTTCAGGATATCATTGCGATTCTAGGTATGGATGAACTTTCTGATGAGGATAAACAGACGGTTTCCCGTGCACGTCGTGTACAATTCTTCCTTTCTCAGAACTTCCACGTTGCTGAACAGTTCACTGGCCAGCCTGGTTCTTATGTGCCTGTTTCAGAAACGGTTAAAGGCTTCAAGGAAATCCTTGACGGCAAGTACGATGATCTTCCTGAAGATGCGTTCCGTCTAGTAGGACGAATCGAAGAAGTCGTTGAAAAATCAAAACAAATGCAATAAACAGGTCTGGTGGATAGAGGGGCTTGAAAAAAGTTCCTCTTCCGCTTCATGATCAGCCAAGGAGGAATACGAATGAGCACACTGACGGTGAGTGTAGTCACTCCTGATGGCCCGGTGTTGGAAGATGCATTTGAGATGGTGAGCTGTAAGGCGGAAAGCGGTGAACTTGGAATTCTTCCAGGACACATACCGATGGTCGCACCTTTGACGATCAGCGCTGTTCGTCTCAAAGGGGAAGGCAAATCAGATCGTATTGCGGTAAATGGCGGTTTCTTGGAAGTTCGTCCAGATAAAGTCACGATTCTTGCTCAATCTGCTGAAAAACCAGCGGATATTGATATTGATCGTGCCCGTATGGCCAAAGAACGTGCCGAACGTCGCCTTCAGGACAAACAAGCCGACATTGATTTCCAACGGGCTGAAATGGCACTCAAGCGTGCCTTGAATCGCTTGAATGTTTATGAGAACAACTTCTAAACTGCTTTCTTTATGAGAGCAGTTTTTTTGTGAAAAATACGGCTTTTTTCGTCAGAGAAATTTGGATAGTCCCGTCAAAAAGATGTGAAATGTCTATTATTGCCCGGGAAATGGAGTGGAACATTCCCTCTTTTGTCATTTTATATTCATTGAATGATGAAATAAGGGGGGATCTCGACAAACTTCAGGGAAGGAGAGTCACCTATGGAATCATACTTTGCGGAAGAAGCGATTCTCAGCATGACCTCACACTTAATTTTCATCATCATTACCTGGAGAGTTTTACAGTCGGTTAATTTTGATGCATTTTTCAGAAAGAACAAGGTCTTTGAAGCTAGAGCATTGCTAATTATAGTCACCATCGCTCTTGGTACAACAGTCAGCAACTTTTTTCTTGATTTTATAAAGTGGTCAAACAGCCTCATTTATTTATTTTAATGATGATAGACAAATGTCTAAAGTTGTTAGGAAATGTTCCGTATGAATGTCCTCTTCTCAGGTCAAACTTATAGTAAGTAAATGCTTGGGGAGGCATTCAAAATGAAAAGTGTTTTGGCTGGAATCATTGCTCTATTTATTATAGGAACAGGTGCTTATCCACAGGAAATGACAGAAGCTCAAAAAACTCTTATGGAATTTTCGTCATTTGCTGCGGATAAGCAGCTTGAAGTAAGTGGCTGGACGATAACGATGAAAGAAAAGGTGTCTAGAAAAAAGGCAGATCAGTTAAAGAAGGATCTTTTAGAGTTTTGGTCTGATCCTGTCGTTACGGAAGAGATTACGTTGAATGCCGTGAAATATACCGTCAAAAACAGTCATAAAAACGGACAAATCATCGAAATGTTTAGCATGATTGTTCCAAAAAATGCTTGGAGCGATGTAGAAGTGGTTTATGCCACAGAAGGACAGGGAACACCTTCATTAACAAACATCAATGAAACAAAGTTGAACGCAATATCCCGTCGATTCTTCTCAAGAAATGTCACTATTTTCACTTGTATTAAGGCCGAATTTAGTGGTATTATTGATGATGTTTTAGTGTATAAAATATTCGAACAAGCTTTCGACATAACAACAATAGATGAAATCGACGAAAACGGTTGGACAAGCAGGACCGGATACAGCCAAAAGTGGGATCAGGCCATTGATACAGGGGATCGATTGATGAACGTTCAATTCGCAACCCGAACTTTGGGCGGGGAGACAAACATCACGATTGGCACACCCATAATAACTGCTGAATATTAATAATAATGAATATGGACGCGGAGGAGAATGAACCTTGGAAAAAATCATCGTCCGTGGTGGGAGGCAGCTGAATGGTACCGTGAAAGCTGAAGGTGCCAAGAATGCCGTACTGCCTGTCATCGCAGCAAGTATTATCGCAAGTGAAGGAAAAAGCGTACTGCACGAAGTACCCGCTTTAGCTGATGTATATACGATCAATGAAGTGATCCGACATATGAATGCAGATGTAAATATGGTGGGGAACACAGTCACGGTAGATGCTTCTAATGAATTGGAAACAGAAGCACCAATTGAATATGTGAGGAAAATGCGCGCCTCTGTTCTTGTATTGGGACCACTTTTGGCCCGGTATGGCCATGCTAAGGTTGCCATGCCTGGTGGATGTGCCATTGGTTCACGTCCGATAGATCAACACCTTAAAGGCTTTGAAGCCATGGGTGCTGAAGTAACTGTCGGAAATGGTTATGTTGAGGCTGAAGTAAACGGCCGCCTTAAAGGTGCAAAAATATACTTCGATGTTCCAAGTGTTGGTGCGACAGAGAACGTCATGATGGCTGCAGCTCTTGCAGAAGGAAAGACGATTCTTGAAAATTGTGCGAAAGAACCGGAAATTGTCGACCTGGCTAACTACTTGAATAAGATGGGTGCAAACATCGTCGGTGCAGGTACAGAAACCATCCGAATCGAAGGTGTAGAAAAGCTTATCGGTACGACTCACACCATCATCCCAGACCGAATTGAAGCAGGAACGTTCATGGTAGCTGCAGCGATTACCGGTGGAAATGTTCTCGTACAAGGTGCCATGCATGAACATTTACGTCCTCTTGTATCGAAAATGGAAGAGATGGGCGTAATCATTCAAGAAGAAGAAAGTGGTCTTCGTGTTATCGGACCAGATATTCTTCAAGCCACAGACATTAAAACGATGCCACACCCTGGCTTCCCAACAGATATGCAATCTCAAATGATGGCTCTCATGCTGAATGCAGCAGGAACGAGTGTCATTACGGAAACGGTTTTTGAAAATCGATTCATGCATGTTGAAGAATTCCGTCGTATGAACGCGAATTTGAAAATTGAAGGCCGCAGTGTCATCGTAGATGGACCATCATCCTTACAAGGTGCAGAAGTTGCTGCTACTGACTTGAGAGCAGGAGCTGCCCTAATCCTTGCCGGTTTAGTTGCTGATGGCTATACAAGAGTAACTGAGCTTAAGCATTTAGATCGCGGATATGTGGATTTTGCTGAGAAATTAGCAGCACTCGGTGCTGATATCGAACGTGTTAGAGAAGAAGAAATTTATTCAGAAGACCACGAACCAAGCGAATCAGTATCGACATTATAATATACATCTTTGCAGCTTGCCTGTTTCAATATTTTTGAAATAGGCAAGCTTTTTTAGTTCTATCATTTTCTATTTCTGGATACAATTTTAGTAGAGGGATTTACTTTGTAACCAGGAGGATGCGGATGAAAAAAAACAATGGTATTGGAATCCTTGCTGTATGTGGTTTATTTGCAACAATACTTATCCTACCAACAATGATCGTCGTCCCATTTACGAATTCCGGGGGTACAGAAGAAGTGAAAGAGACTCCGCAAACGGAAGAGGTCGTGAGCGTGGAACAATCTGCGTTTGACGTTAAAGTATTGCGTAGCACCACAAAAGAAATTGAGGAAGTACCTTTAGAAAATTATGTTGCTCGAGTTGTTGCTTCTGAGATGCCCGTGAATTTTGAGATGGAAGCACTAAAAGCACAAGCCCTTGCTGCAAGAACTTATATTACCCGCCATTTGGTCGAACGTGAGAAAGTGTCTGCAGAAGCAGATGTTACTGACACGGTTAGCCACCAGGTCTATAAAGACGAGAATCAACTGCGAAGTCAGTGGAAAGACAGTTTTGAAGAAAATATGAAAAAAATCACAGAGGCTGTCAACGCTACAAAAGGTGAAATCATTACGTACGATCATAAGCCGATTACAGCAGCATTCTTTTCAACGAGCAATGGGTACACAGAAAACGCCGGGGATTATTGGGAGCATGATATCCCATACCTACAAAGTGTAGAGAGTCCGTGGGACCAGGAATCACCGAAATTCGCTGATCAAAAAATCATCACAGTTTCAGCACTTGAACAGACTTTAGGTGTAAGTATAGGGGCAGGAATTCAACAGACAACGATGACGAAGACTGAAGGGAACCGCGTAGATGAAGTTCATTTCGGGGATCAATCATTTTCCGGAAGAGAAATCCGTGAAAAAATCGGGCTGCCCTCCAGTGACTTCAGCATTAAGCAAAAAGGAGAACATGTCATTTTCACAACGAAAGGGTACGGTCATGGCGTTGGAATGAGCCAATACGGTGCCAATGGTATGGCGAAATCAGGCAAAGATTATAAGGACATCATTCATCACTACTACCAGAACACAGAAATTGCTCCTTTAAGCACACAAACAGCTTCCTTAACCATTGAAAAAGAAGAAACCGTAAACTAAAGAGCTGCCCCAAGCAGCTCTTTTTTTGTTCAAACTTATTGTCTTCAACAATATGGCAGGATTGTTGAAGACTCGATTTCGAGACTTTTGTTGAGTGGATGGGGGCTGCGGGGAATGACTCGCTTTCCGCGGGAGCGCGGTGAGCCTCCTCAGGCTAACGCCTTGCGGGGTCTCACCCTGCACTTTTTTCCCGCAGGAGTCTCCCCATTCCCCTCCGCCCCTTTATCATGGAAGATTATCGAAATCACTTCTAGAAGAATCAGCTTGTATTATTGAATGAAGAGGAGAATGTTAACCTCTCCACATTGGGTATTCAGGAAGTAAAAGCTCGATCCATAGCGCTTCATGCCTGCGTAGGAGGGAAGAGAGTCCTCTACTACATTGGTGTTGCAGGCATAATGTGTTCTATACCATGCTTCGTGGTCAGATTAGAAGCCATAGAAGTTAACATCCTCCTCTTTCCTTGTAAGTAAAGCAACTTATCCAGGAAATAGTTTCGAGATCCTCTTATGGTCAAGGGGCGGAGGGAAACGGTGAGACTCCTATGGGACGTGTGGGACAGGTGAGACCCCGGAAGGCGCAGCCTGAGGAGGCTCACCGCCCGCCCCATGGAAAGCGAACTGTTTCCCGGAGCCCCTAAACGCACACAAACGTCTCGAAACTGAGTCTTCAAGAAAAGGGAGCGTATGTTGAATAACGGTTCAATGAGTTAATAAATTTTCCCTGTGGATGTATATAATCCCAAAGAAGTGTTCAGAATGGTTTTTGAGGTGATGAACATGAAAGAGGAAGGTAAGAAAAGCGTGACTAAATTAAAGTTCAAACGCTTGATGCGCAAGAAGTGGTTGTATCCAGCATTGTATTTGTCAGTGGCGGCCTTAGTCCTTGTCGGAGTATTCTGGTATCAACAAGGTGCTGGTGATTTGGAAAATCAAATTGCAGAGCAGCCAGATTCCAAAGTTCAAGATGAATTTTTGACGGCGGACAACGAGAAAGAGACTGTACCAGTCATGGAACATCAGGAAAACTTGGAGATGCCAGTTGCTGATGAAAAAGCTGCATCCATTGTCACTAAATTCTATGATTACGACGCTTCCGAGCAAGATCAAGAAAGTGCACTGGTCCTATACAACAATAAGTATTACCAAAGCGAAGGCGTAGACATTACTAGAGAAGATGGAGAAGCTTTCGAAGTTACAGCAGCCTTGTCAGGAACAGTCACAGAAGTGAAAGAAGATCCGCTATACGGCAATGTTATTGAAATCACACATGATGAAAACCTTTCAACTGTGTATGCTAGTTTAGAAGATGTCGATGTATTAGCAGGATCTGATGTAGCCCAAGGTGATGTTCTTGGTTCTGCAGGTAAAAACTCCTTCGGTCAAGCAAGTGGTGTTCACGTACATTTTGAAGTACGCAGCGATGGACAACCTGTCAATCCTGAAGAATTTTTCGGTCAGCCAATGAGTAACATCATTGAGAAAGCCGGAGAAGAAGCTAAGGAAGAAGAGGATGCTCCAGCTGAAGAGCCACAAGAAGATAGCGAAGAGCCTTCTGAAGGAACAGAGCAATCTACCGAAGAAGAATTGAATACGGATGAAGATCCAGCTGGTTCTGAAGATGGAGAGCAAACACCAGATGAAGATAGTGCCTCTTCCATCTCTACCACACAGACTTAAAAAATGAGGGTTCTGCCCTCATTTTTTTATTTTTCTACTATTAACTTGAAAGGTTAGAGATGTCATACGTTTAAGCTTTTAGGAAGACTTGGATGTACATATGATGAAGAAATGGTTTTATATGGTATGGATCAAGCATGAAATTACAAGAAATCACATCAGCTCATGCATCATCTGGCATATCTTAGAACTTTTATTAATACAATGAGGATAACCGAGCACTCGGTAACATCCAGGGTGATCCAGCATGATTTAACATCCATAGAAAACACCCACCCCATACAATTGAACTGCTTTCCTAAGAATCCCACCCCCTTGGATAGTCAATCACAGGAGGCGAGTGGAGTGCATGATTACATCAAAGAGAGGACCATCAAGATTGGAGAGCACATCATTGAAACGAAAAAAACGGTGAGAGTGATTGCCAAAGAGTTTGGTGTTTCTAAAAGTACGGTACACAAAGACTTGACAGAAAGACTTCCTGAAGTGAATCCTGAACTTGCGAAGGAAGTGAAGAAGATCCTTGATCATCATAAAGAAATCCGCCATCTCAGAGGTGGAGAAGCGACCAGGAGAAAGTACAAATCCCAGTTTGTGGATGATCAACCTGTTCAACCTCTAGCATGAACACTGATTTCCTCCCATTGTCACATTTCCTCGACATTTGGTAACTTTTTTCATCTCTCAAGAGACGGATTTCGTAATTTTGTGATAGAATAAAGTACTAGATGTGCATGAAGAAAATGAAAATATAACTTGAAACAATAGGGAAATATAAGTTGAAGGAGATTGATCTCCATTGCCGGTGTAACGTAACGGATTACGAGGGTCCAGGACGTTACTTGGATTATGTTTTTTACAATAGGGAGGATCTACAGAACATGTTTGCGAGAGATATAGGAATTGACCTGGGTACTGCGAACGTACTCATCCACGTAAAAGGCAAAGGAATTGTATTGAACGAACCGTCCGTGGTTGCCATGGACCGTAACACAGGAAAGGTGCTTGAGGTAGGTGAAGAAGCCCGCCGGATGGTCGGACGTACGCCAGGCAACATTGAAGCCATCCGCCCGTTAAAAGACGGGGTCATTGCAGATTTTGACGTCACTGAGGCGATGCTTAGGCATTTTATCCAAAAAACGAACGTGAGAGGATTCTTATCAAAACCGCGCATGTTGATCTGCTGCCCGACAAATATTACGAAAGTGGAGCAAAAAGCGATCAAAGAAGCGGCTGAGAAATCCGGTGGTAAAAAAGTTTATTTAGAAGAAGAGCCTAAGGTAGCAGCGATTGGTGCCGGTATGGATATCTTCCAACCAAGCGGAAACATGGTTGTCGATATCGGAGGCGGCACGACGGATGTCGCTGTTTTGTCCATGGGTGATATTGTCACGGCTTCTTCTATTAAAATGGCCGGGGATAAGTTTGATCATGAGATTCTACAATACATTAAAAAAGAGTATAAATTGCTAATTGGAGAACGGACAGCTGAAGATATTAAGATCAGCGTGGCCACGGTTTTCCCTGGTTCAAGAAACGAGGAAATTGAAATTCGTGGTCGAGACATGGTGTCCGGATTACCACGAACAATCTCGGTCAACTCTGAAGAGATTGAAAGATCATTACGCGAGTCTGTCCAGGTGATCATTCAAGCAGCGAAACAAGTGCTTGAACGTACACCACCTGAATTGTCTGCGGACATTATCGACCGTGGAGTGATTATGACGGGTGGCGGGGCTCTTTTGCATGGAATTGACCAACTGCTCGCTGAAGAGCTGAAGGTTCCTGTTCTTGTAGCGGAATCTCCAATGGATTGTGTCGCTACAGGTACAGGCATTATGCTCGAAAATATCGATAAGCGTATTTCAACGAAGCTATAGTCTAAAAGGGACGGAAGGAGTGTAGACACCTTGTTGAGGGGATTTTACACAGCAGCAGCAGGTATGATGGCCAACCAACGGATGCAGGAAACATTGTCGAATAATATGGCAAATGCGTACACACCAGGGTACAAGGCAGACCAGGGAGCGATGCGTGCTTTTCCAGAGCTATTAATTGAGCGGATGGGAAGCAGCAAGACGATTCCTACGAAAAATGGATTCACAATACCTGATGGCGGACATGTAGGATCCCTGAACACAGGTGTATATATGCAGGAAGCGATTCCTTCTTTTGTTCAAGGAGACGTTAAAGAAACAGGGGTAGGGACAGACCTTGCCCTTATACAAAATGCAGTACCTGACGAAACCGGTTCCCTTTTCTTTCGGGTCCAGAATGAGGACGGAGAAGAGCGGTATACACGTAATGGAAACTTCACCGTAGATGGAGAAGGTTTCCTGACAACAAATCTCGGGTATTATGTTTTGGATGGAAACGGAGATCCCATCTTTACGGACGGCATGGAGTTTAATGTTTCACAAAATGGACAGCTTACGGTAGATGGACAGGCATTCAATCTTGGAGTGTCTTACACCCCGGATGCTTCTCAAATGGTTAAAGAAGGAAACGATCTTTTTCGTCTTTCTGAAGAGGGGGTCATCGTTGTAAACGCTGAAGCGGAAGATGGAGTGGCTTACTCGATTCGTCAAAACCATCTGGAGCGTTCCAATGTGGATCCGAACAGAACCATGACAGAAATGATGAATACATACCGGTCATTCGAAATGAACCAGCGTGTCTTGAAAGCCTATGATCAAAGCATGCAGAAAGCAGTGACGGAAATCGGAAGAATTCGTTAAGGAGTGTGGCATCGTTCATGAACCGTTCAATGATCCAATCAGCAGTAACGATGGGACAACTGCAAAAGAAGCTGGACCTTGTCGGAAACAACTTGTCCAACAGTGAAACGACAGGGTACAAAAGCCGCAACGCTGATTTTTCTTCGTTATTGTACCAGCAAATCAACAACCAGTCGCATTCTGATGCTGAGATCAGTCGGATGACACCAGAAGGAATCCGGATGGGTACAGGCGCAAAGCTTGGACACACAAACCTTGATCTGACTCAGGGAAGCCTGAAAAACACGGGCAGGGAACTGGATGTAGCTTTATTGGAAGGTAACCATATGTTTGGCCTTAGAGTATCGACGGAACAAGGGGAGGAAGTACAATACACCCGTGCAGGAAACTTCTATTTGAACCCGGTGGATGACGGTCAGTTGCTTTTGACAGATGCGAATGGGCATCCAGTCATCGGAGCAGACGGTGAAAACATTGTACTGGAAGACAATTTTCAATCCATCACGATCGACGCAAATGGACGAATGATCGTCACGCGGGATCAAAACCAAGTAGTTGAAGGCACAGTAGGTGTTCGTGAAGCTGTCCGACCACGTATGTTAGAATCGGTAGGGGCAAATCGTTTCCGTATTCCTGACAATGTTGAAGAGGATGGAATGATGGGAGACGTGCTTGCTGAAGATAAAAAAGTGCAGTCCCGATCGCTTGAAACATCGAATGTGGATGTCGCAAAGCAGATGACAGAAATGCTTATGGCTCAGCGTGCTTATCAATTCAACGCCAAATCCATATCTACAGGTGATCAAATGATGGGGCTTGTGAGTCAACTGAGATCATAAACGTAAGGAGTTTGACGGACCATGGCAACAGATCCTAATTCAAAAGGCAAAAAGCTAAATAAAGAAAAGGAAAGAGAAAAAAAGCGTCAAGCTTTAGATGAAGCCACGAAGCAGAAGCCTGCGAAAACATCGTCCAAACAGAAAAAGTCGGAAGCGAAAGAAAAAGCTCCGAAAAAAGGACGGCGGCGAGTCCTGCCGATATGGCTGCGTATCATCCTTGTCCTTCTTTTCAGTGTGGCTGCCTTACTGATTGGATTGATGGTCGGATATGGGGTTATTGGTGATGGAAACCCGACAGACGCGCTCGAGATGGATACCTGGCGCCATATTTGGGATATCGTTACGAAAACAGAATAATGGAAACCTTGTACTTCATTGTATGGGATGAGGGGACTGAATATGCAGAACACGAGTCGTTACGGCTCGTGTTCTTTTCGTTTCATCTGTGATTTATTGAACAGAAAGTCTGACACCACCCTCCGCCCTTAGCGTACCTGGAACCTAACTTTCTCTTCATGGTACCAGGTAAGGATCATTCACCTCCTGTACCCGGTTCAGCGAAGCATCCGATGTTTTCAAGCTGTGGATTAGGGAATTACACCCTTACAGAGAACAAAGCAGAGGGGAGGGGCAAACATGAAGGCGGATGTATTCATTGCAGGTGGCGGCGTAGGAGGGCTTGCTCTTGCTGCGAAGCTTGCGAGCCGGGGTGTGCACGTGGTTATAGCGGAGCAACTGAAAAGAGAGTCCCCGGTGTATAAAGGAGAACTCTTGCAGCCGAAGACATTAGCTATCCTTGAAAGATTGGGAGTTTTAGACGAAGTAGAAAAGAACGGTCATGTCATCGACCAGCTGCGCTTTCAGGAAGTTCATCGCAACCGTGGCAGTACCCCTGAAGAGATCAACCTTACAGAACTAAGTTACAGCCGAGTGGCAAGCGTTTATGATCACGCTTTAATGGTGCCACATGAAAAGACGAAAGAGATTCTGAGGAATAAAGGGAAAGAGTTTGATGAATTCTTTCATTATCTTCCCGGGGCAAGGTTTCTAGGTTTTGAAAAAGGAATGGCCAAAGTGAAGCGGAAAAAGGAGATCTTCTACGTCCAGGCTCAAGTGTACATAGGGGCAGAGGGACGAAGTTCGCCAACACGTGATGCGATGAATGTCCACGTGAAAAGAAAGGATTACAATCACCACTTTCTGACTGTAACCATCCCAAGGCCGGAAACATTCACAAAAGGGAAGATCATTACGACCTCCAGCTGTTTTCTTGGATTGTTTCCCCTACCTGATAACGAAGTACGAACGGTATTTTTAATCAAAGCGGGAGAGTATAAAAAGATTCAGGAAAAAGGATTGGAAACACTCTATCAAGCTTACAGTGAGCTGGAACCTGAGCTTGCAGAAGGGGTGCGGGCCATCGAAGATTGGAAAACCGTCCAGCTGATGATTCCGTTTACGTATCATGTGGATCGCTATTATTCCGGAAATCTAGCCATCATAGGAGACGCTGCCCACACGGTTCATCCGATGGCAGGAGAAGGGATGAATCTTGCCATCCAGGATGCTGATGTTTTAGGGGAGCTTCTGGCTTGGTGTAAGGAAGAGGGAAAAAGCTATACGGACTACCTTCATTATTATGAAGATATTCGGAGACCACGTGTAGAATTTCTGCTCAACTTGAGCCATTTATCCGCTCTAGTATATTCGTTCCAATATGAGTGGTGGAGAAAGTTTCGAATGAAGGCCGTTCAGAGAATCTTTGACGATGACCAACTTCACGTCAAACAAATGTTGAACATATCAGGACTGGGTAAATGGGATTTCAATTTGGTGGACAGAGCCGTCCAGGGCAGTATGCTTCCATCGAGAAAAAAAAGGGTATCAGATCAAAAACAGCGTCAGTATCTCTTTTCTGAAGCGGAAGACTATCCTTGGAAAAGAATCGAGAAAGGAAGGATATCATGAATGAATGGGTAACGGCGATGCAGGCAAGGAAATGGATGAAAAAGAATGAATCTTTTTTACCAAGCTGGCACGCGTACGTAGGATCAGAACTTGGTCTTTTTGATGAATTCAGGACGGCGCGAACAGTTGAAGCGATCAGTGAGAAAACGGGCTATCCGTATGACTTGCTCGCCTCCTGGGTTAAGGTGGGTGTGGCGGTCAAACATATAAAGAAACGCCCCAACAACCGCTATCGAACCTCGAAGCGAAAATGCGCAAGCTTGATGGGAGACGATCAGTCGCCTGGTATCAAAGCTTTACTAAAAGAAATGATGGAATTACACCTGCCGACATTGTTGAAGTATCCAGACATCATGAAATCCCATGAACGGGCAGAATTTAATCATGAGCGCCATGGAGAAGTGGTGGCAGAAACGTCCGCTCTTCTAGAGCATTTTGCCATTAAGAAAATTAAGCGGATGATCAAAGATAAAAAAGTGACTTCTGTCGTGGATTTAGGTTGTGGACATGGAGGTTATTTAAGGAAGCTAGCTATGGAATATCCACACCTTGAAATGATCGGAGTAGATATCAATCAGAAGGTCATTGATAAAGCACGTACGTTATCAGAAGGTTACCCAAATATCAGTTTTGAAGTGGGGGATATAAGTGAGTGGAAGCCTCGTGAGGGGGAAAAGGTAGACGTTGTTCTCTTACACAACATCTTTCACTATATCCACCCGGATGACCGCAGGAATCTATTGAATCACCTTCACACCTATGTGAATAACCAAGGGCTGATTTCTGTGATTACACCGATCAATGAAACGGAACATGGAGAAGCGTTCTCTTCAGCATTCAACAGTTTCTTTGTCGCTCACTCCAACTTATTCGCCTTACCTAATAAAGGAGAGTTGAAAGAAATCTCTCAAAACTGCAAATATCAAATGTTCGACCTTGATCCAATCGTCAAGGAAGGTTCCTGGTACACGTTTTGGTTGACTCCGACGAGTCCAGTAAAGGAAATGAGACATACGCAAATGGCAGGAAGCAGCGAACAGTCGCTTTCGACCAGCACCCCTAGAGCAAATGAGCTCACACGCAGCTCATAAAGAAAACCGCTATGGGTTATTACCATAGCGGTTTCTTTATTTTGCTATAAGCGACCGCGGCCTTGCACTAGACGGACGATGAGGACGACAAGCGCTACCACTAGCAGAATGTGAATCAAATTGCCGGCAATTCCTCCAAGCAAGCCTAAGAGCCAAAGAACGAGGATAACAATTAAGATCGTCCAAAGCATCGCAGTGGCCTCCTTTTTTGTATTAAGTAAACTATTTGTATATTTTCCCTTCAAAACGCGTTTGAAACAAACCTTCTAGAAAAAACTTTGTCCCGGGCTCATGCTTCTTTTATAATGAAAGAATGGAATAGGAAAGGAGCCTGATTATGCTAGACATACAACAAATTAAAGAGATCATCCCACACCGTTATCCCTTTCTACTCATTGACCAAGTAGAAGAGATTGTAGAAGGCGAACGAGCGGTTGGATACAAAAATGTAACCATGAACGAGCCGTTCTTCCAAGGTCACTTCCCTGATTACCCTGTTATGCCAGGGGTGCTAATTACAGAAGCCCTGGCCCAAATGGGTGCAGTGGCTATGTTGAAAAAGGAAGAAAACCAGGGCAAACTGGCCTTTTTCACAGGAATTGACAAATGCCGTTTTAAACGTCAAGTCAAGCCGGGAGACCGTTTGAAATTGGAAGTCGAAATCGTCCGTCTGAAAGGCCCGATAGGAAAAGGAAAAGCAACAGCCTCCGTTGATGGAGAAGTAGCCTGTGAAGCAGAAATCATGTTTGCTTTGAAATAAGCCAGAAAAAGAACGCAGCAACCGCTGTGTTCTTTTTTTGGTATATGGCAGGATTCTTGAAGACTTGATTTCGAGACTTTTGTGGGGGTTTAGGGGCTCCGGGAAAAGGTTCGCATGAAAACCGAATGAAAACACGAACGTGTATGCCTTTCTCCTGACTGACCCAAAACATTGCAAATCGTCGTTTCCCCGACCCTGTATCCAAGGCCCGGAATTGTCATTCATTATTTCTACTGGACAAGGCCTCCTGTAAGGATGCGCGGTGTGTGATCACCGCCCTCCCGCGGAAAGCGAGCTATTCCCCGCAGCCCCATCCATTCAACAAAAGTATCGAAACAGAATCTTCCACAAAGGGGAAGATAGAAAAATTTTTTCGTCAATATGGATGAACTTACAGGATATGGACATACTAGTTTTGGAAATCATTAAAAGGAGGAAACACCAATGAAAGCATTACTTATGAAACTGTTGGTCGCGTTCTTTGCCGTATCCCTACTAGGAGCTTGTGCAGCTGAAGAAGAGCCTCAAGAAGAAGAAAACATGGAAGAAGAAGAAAATATGGAAGAAGAAGATATGGATGAAGGGAACAACGAAGAAGGCGACATGAATGAAGAAGAAAAAGATAAAGAACAAGATGATATGACAGACGGTGAAAATGGAGAAAACGGCACGACCGATGATGGTGCAACAGAAGACGGAGAAAACAACAACGAATAATAGAAAGCCGCCCTCTCAGCGGCTTTTTTTCATGGAAAGAAAGGTGGAAATGACGAGCATACACACTCCACCAATCGTGAAAACAGGGATGAGAAATGTGAGAACGCTCGGTGGTTGGAGGAGGTAAAGACCTATTCCGATCAAAAATAAGATGAAGCCAATCAGTCCCAGACGTTGTCCCATATCAATCACCCCTTGAAGAGGAGACCGTAGTGCCCTACGGTCTTTCCTTTTTTTACCCTTTCAAATCAATTCGATTGCCAAGATCAGGGTGCGGAATGGATTGCTCTAGCATTTCGACCATTTGGTTTCCCTTTTCTTCCGCATCTCCTTTCACTTTATCCATCAACGCGAGACTGGATTGTTGCTTCAGGCTGGTCGTACTAATCGCCATGGATAGTGCTGCGATGTCCATCAAATCCCTCCTTTTCTTTTACCATCGGTTGTTTCTTTATAAACTGAAGCGGGCAGGCGAACGATAACTTAGTCCGGATCTTTGAAAACCTTTGGAAAACACGCCATTCTTATGTAGAATGGAAGTAGAAATATTCATAAAAAATTTACAATCAGGAGTTTTCAGGTTTCTCATGTGTGGAATAAGCGAATAGAGGTGATTATTGATGAAATACAGAACGGCAAAAGACTTGAAAGATTTGATCTTGGAAGATCATGAAAAAGTAGTGAATCGCATTCCATTGGAAAAGTTGGATGTGTATCTCTATCTTCATACGGTCTTTCAAGATACTTATGTACCTGACGACACGCTCTATCAATTCATCTTTCGGCACTTCTTCCGCCTAGACAACCCAAGTCTGACGAAAGAGTTTGAAACGTACTATTTTAAACTCATGGAAGAACAACGTGGATATGAACGCCCGAACATCGTCCACATTACGAAAAGCCTTTACGAGGTGAAAAATCACAAAGGAAACCCAACGATGCAATTTCCTTTAGCGGCATCGATGCTGCATACCATCAATCCGAGTTTCCCAACGTATGATAGTGATATTGTCAAAGCTTTTGACTACTCATCCACCTACCATTTGTCAGGCTTTGATAAAAAGATGAAGCGTTACATCGGACAGTACCAACATACGTTCCTGACTTACGAAGAACTCCTGGAAGATGAAGCACTAGAACCTGTTTTCGAGCACTTTGATGAACGTTTTCCTGGCTATGAGCTTCCGAAAGTCAAAAAGCTGGACTTGATTGTTGCACAGCTCGGTAATCTTCTGCAATAAAGAATAGAAGCTGAACCTCATCTAAGAGGTTCAGCTTTTTTGTGGGTTTTTTCGGTATCTTTTACGTACCATATCTTTTACGTACCAGGTACAGAGCAGGAAGTATGTCGTACCTGGTACCATGCCTTTGTTAATTGGTACCAGGTACGATTTTTTGTTAATCGGTACCAGGTACAATTTTTAAAACTGCTGTACCTGGTACCAGAAAAGTGATGGAAGTGCCAGGTATGAGATTAGATCCCATCCAGAACCAGTCACAATATTGTCATTTTCGTTTCAATGCTACAAGTTGCATTACAAATCGCGATTTAGTAACATTAATCGTAATTATGACTACATGGTCAGTACGTTTAAATAGGGTATCTCCCCGCGATTTGAGGGGGAAAATAGAGAAAAGTAATCCAGATGTCCGGGAGATTTTACGAGAGTCTGAAATGGAGAGGAAGTCTTAGATGAAACGGTTGATTTTCATGTTCATGGTGCTCTTCTTTGTAACCGCTTGTAATCAGGAAGAAACCAATGAAGAAATAGAGGAGCGGATTACGCCAGTCAAAGTGGAGTCCGTGAAAAAAGATGATTTCGTGGTAGAACGTAAGCTGATCGCCCGTGCGACCGCTGCAGATACGTCACCCGTGCTGCCTGAAACTCCGGGTGAATTAGCGACCTTGAACGTTGCCAAAGGGGACCGAGTGGAAAAAGGTGAAACAGTGGCAGTCGTCCGTCCAGGAGGTAATGTGGATAATCAAGTAGAATTGCAGCAAATTGCCCTCCGCCAAGCACAAACGCAACTTGAAAATGCACAAATATCAAAAAAACAAGCAGCGCAAGGGGTTGAAAATGCCAAGGAGCAGGTGGACCTAGCTAAACAAGCCTCACAATCAGAGGCGAGTCAGACGGCTCAGGCAGCAGAAGCAGCGCAGCAACAATATGAACAGGCCAAGCAGCTGGCGGATGAAACAAAGAAATTGGCCGATGAAGGTACCATTCCTGATGCGCTCTATCAACAAGCGAAAAATCGCGCAGACCAAGCCTATGCTCAATACCAACAGTTGAAAGGTCAACAGCCCCAGTCTTCGTCCGCTGTCGCACAAGCAGAGGCGCAAGTCGATCAAGCGGAACAACAATTGGAGCAGGCTCGTGTAGCAGTTGATCAAGCAGAGCTTCAGGTAGAACAAGCCAATGTTCAATTGAACCAGGCTCAGGAACAAGCAGAAAATGAAGCGATTATTGCACCCACTTCTGGTGAGGTGTCGACAGTGAATGCAAAGGAAGGGGACATGGTAAGCAATCAACAACCGCTTGCCACCATCGTCAGCCTTGATCCTATGACAATCACAGCTTCTGTTACGGCCGACCAACTTTCCCTTTTTGAAAAAGGAGAGGAGTTGACTGTCGACCTTCCTTCTCTGGAAGAACAAGTCACCTCAACGGTAAGCTACGTCTCTTCTGTTCCGGATGATACAGGACTGTATCCCGTGGAGGCGACGGTAAACAATGCAGATGAGAAGATTAAACCGGGGATGATGTCGACCTTCCTACTTCCTGAAAATGTGGTGGAAAATACGCTGATTGTCCCGACAGACAGTCTTGTAGAAGAGAATGATGAAACATTCGTTTATCAGGTTGTCGATGAAAAAGCGGTGCAGGTTCTCGTTTCTGTGCTGGAATCCCAGACGGACTTCACTGCGGTGTCTGGGAACCTTCCTGAAGATGCGACCGTGATCACGACAGGACAACTCACCTTGTCAGACGGCGATCAAGTCACCATCATGGAGGAGGATTCCTGATGAAGCTTGTGAACCTTTCCGTAAAAAGACCTGTCGGAGTCATTATGATCGTTGCTGCGATTCTTGGCCTCGGTTTTGTTTCTTTACGAAGTTTGACCATTGATTTATATCCGGAAATCGATTTGCCGATTGCCGTCGTTTCGACCTCCTATGAAGGAGCAGCACCACAGGAAGTCGAAAAACTGGTCAGCAGACCCGTAGAATCTTCCGTCAGTAGTATCGAAGGACTCGAGGTGCTCCAGTCTCAATCACAGGCTGGGGCGTCACTCGTTCTGATGCAATTCAATACAGGTGTGAATCTTGACAGCACACTCTTGCAAGTAAGAGAAAATGTCGACCAGGTGACAGGGCTTTTGCCAGAAGGGGCATCAGACCCAAGTGTCCTCCGCTTCGATCCGCAACAGCTGCCGATCATGACGGTCGGCCTGTCGGGAGATACTCCGGATGAGCTTCAAAAAGTAGCGGAAAACCGGCTGGTTCCTTTTCTGGAACGACAAGAAGGTGTCGCCTCTGTCAGCATTGAAGGAGGACAGACGAAAGAAGTTCAAGTCCTCGTCGACCGGGCTCAAATGGCTACATACGGCTTGGATTCCCAAACGTTGATTCAGGCGTTGAACGCAGCCAACCAATCGGCATCAGCCGGAACCATCCAAAAAGGACAGAAGGACCTGCAAATCCGGATTGATGGAGAATTCGGCTCTGTCGAAGATGTGAGAAACACGAGGATACAATCTCCTACAGGGGCACAAGTGACACTTGATCAAATTGCTGAAGTGAATGACACGCTGACCAATTCCAACACCATCAGCAAAGTGAACGGCTCTTCTTCTGTCGTGCTTTCCATTTTGAAGAAGACGGATGCGAATACCGTGGAAACCGCTGATAACGTTCGGGAAGCGATGGATGAGCTTGAAGCTGACCTCCCTGAAGGTGTTGGCACAAGCATAGTTTTAGATACATCAGAATTTATTAAAATATCAATCAACAGCGTCGTCTTGAACATTATTCTCGGCGGTATTTTTTCCATCATGATCTTGTTGCTGTTTTTGAAAAGTGTACGCGCAACGCTCGTCATTGGATTGTCGATCCCGATTGCAATTATATCGACATTTACCTTGATGTACTTCACCGGTGAAACGTTGAATGTGCTAACAATGGGTGGTCTTGCTCTTGGTATTGGGATGATGGTCGATAGTTCCATCGTCATCTTAGAAAACATCGTCAGCTACCGCCAGCGGGGATATTCGATGGTCGAAGCGGCTAAAATCGGAGCTTCAGAACTTGCTCCTGCCGTTGTGGCTTCAGCAACTACGACACTCGTCGTGTTTTTACCGATTATATTCGTAGAAGGCATCGCATCTGAATTGTTCACCCCTCTTGCATTGACCATTATGTTTGCGCTCATTGCTTCCTTAGCGGTCAGTGTGACTTTGATCCCGATGTTGTCTTCGAAACTATTAACAAAATCTTTGAAAGAAGAAGGGCGCAGGTATTGGTTTAACCGCTTTTTGGACAAAGTGAATGATGGCTACCGCTCGATCCTTAGATGGGTATTGAAATTCCGGAAAACAACGATTGCCATCACATTTGCCCTTATAGCAGGAAGTGTAGCTCTTATTCCATTGATTGGCACAGAATTTATTCCGCCTTCGGATCAAGGCCAGGTGGAAGTACGAGTGAACATGCCGGAAGGGACATCTCTTGAGGAGACGGAAGCCCTCACAGAAGAGATCGATGAAAAAATCGAGACTTATAGTGAAATCATTGATGTCAGCTACCTTTCCATTGGAGGCGGTTCGATGGGAAGCATCGGTAATGGCTCGTCTGATTTTGCTTCCTACACCATTCAGCTCGTTGAACCTTCACAACGGGAGAAAACAACGCAAACCGTCATGGAAGAATTGAGTGATTCCCTCTCAAGCATTCCAGGTGCTGAAATAGAAGTGAGTGAGCTGGATGCCGGATTAGGAACCGGTGCACCATTGCAAGTGCAAATCAACGGTGGAGAATATGAAGTATTGGATGAGCTTGCTGACCAGGTTGCTTATTTGATGAATGAAATCGATGGGGTCCAGAATGCTACTTCTTCAACGGATGAAGGACGTCCTGAAATGCAGATTGAGGTGAATCAGGATAAGGCGTCACAATACGGCCTTACCGACCAACAAGTCATCAGCCAGGTCCAACTCGGGTTTAACGGTCAAGTAGCCACCCGGTATCGAAATGGAACGGATGAAATTGATGTGCGGTTTATCCTGCCAGAAGATGAACGCCAGACCATTGCAGACTTGGAAGGGATGTCAGTCCAAACACCGAACGGGGCACTCATTCCTCTCGCTACCATTGCAGAGTTGAACCAAGTGCAGGGTCCCGTGTCTCTGCTCCGTCAAAATCAACAGCCGCAAGTGAATGTGGAAGCGGAAATCTCAAATATTGATTTGGGGACAGCAACTGAAGAAGTGCGGGCAGAATTGGAGCGTCTGAATTTCCCTGATGGTTATTCCTATACCATCGGAGGACAGGCACAGGATATGCAGGAAGCCTTTGGCGACTTGTCCCTTGCTTTGATATTCTCGATCTTCCTTGTTTATGCTGTCATGGCGATACAATTCGAGAACTTCTTGTTCCCGTTTATCATTATGTTTTCTCTACCGGCAACGATCATCGGAATTTCAGGAGGCTTATTTGTAACCGGCCTGCCATTCAGTTTGCCGGCCTTTGTAGGAATCATTATGCTTGCAGGTATTGTCGTGAACAACGCCATCGTACTTGTGGATTACATCAACATTTTGAGACGTAAATCGTACGATCGTTATGAGGCCATTTTAGAGGCAGGACCCAACCGTCTGCGCCCAATCCTGATGACGACATTAACAACTGTACTTGGAATGGTTCCATTAGCCATTGGAATAGGACGGGGAGCGGAAGCACAGCAGCCGCTTGCGGTCACCATCATCTTTGGCCTGACCGTATCCAGCTTCTTCACGCTGGTACTCATCCCTGTCGTCTACACATACTTTGACGACTTATCCAACAAAATTACCGGCTTCTTCCGAAGAAGAGCCCAAAAAGAATAACTTCCATTTTTTAGTGTAACAGGTCATCCAATATTTGGATGACCTGTTACACCATTTTTTTACATATGATTGATCTGCGAGGTGCCAGGCCCTATATGAGCACCCATTGGCTAACCAAAACAAAAGAAACTCATTAAAACACAGCAAAATAAAAAAGCCTCCACTACGGAGACTTCGGTTATTTTTGATCATTTCGTACAGCTTCAAGGGACTCCCCGAGCTTTTCAATGATCTCTTTGAGCTGATTTGGAAATTCAAATACGTGGACGCCACACGTCATATGCTGTTCTTCCGTTTTCATCCAAATAAGTCGCCCTTCAGCTGTGAATGTCTTGTTTTCATAGATGAAAGAGAGAATCAATTCATCTTTCATAGACAATCCAGGTTGAGGCTCACAGGAAAAGCGTAATCCGTTCATACTAATGTCTTTCACTTCCATAGGACCTGACACATGGTTACTGAACTTCTTGTTGTAAAAACCTGGGAGGGGTGATTGGAATGGGTACCGGAAGGGTTCCTGTCTGCGTTCATTCATGCTTACATCCCTCTTCCTAAACAAAGATAATTTAATCATATCCTCTGAAGAGTAAACGTTCAAATTTTTTAACTTTTTCTTTATGAAAAAAGTCAATCTTCGTTTTCACCCTCGCGTCTGTCCACTTTAATTAAATCCCAGGTAGTCACGATTCCCATCGGCAAGTCGTCAGGACTTCCGGTTTCAGTCAAAATGACGGCCTTCAGTTTCCGATTTTCATTCAAACTTCGCTCAAACCGTTCTTCCAGGTCAAAAACAGTGGCGCTAGCTTTTAAAAACTCCACACTACGATCCTTCTCCACAGGAAGGACGTCTGATGTACAGATGTTCTCTAGATCGATTTTTCCTTGTTTATGATTTTGAGATAGCCACCGAACGATGCCGTCATTGGTGAGTAACCCTGAGAAATTGCGTTCTCTAGTATAGATAGGAAATTGAGAGATTCCATGCTGATCAAACGCCTCCATCACATGACTGAGCGCTGTATCTTCTTTGAAAAAGAGCACAGGACGTGTGGCGAAATCTAAAGCTTCTGGCGGTTGGTCAAGCGTTCGTTTAATTCGTTTTAATGCCTTTACGACATCCTCATGTGGGGTGGCGATAAAATAATCCCCGCTGATTCGTTCGTGTACGATGGCATTTCTAAGTTTTGCGTACTGCTTCAACTGGTCGAAGTGGACACGGACGACGCTATGTTTCAGTTTGGATCGCTGAAGAAGCTCCACGAAATTATCATTTTTCGGGAAACCATTCAGTTCTTTTAAATGTTGATGGATTTGGTTGAATGTAATTTCAAACTGTTCCACAATGTCATTCATCTTGTTCACCTTTTCTAAGGAATCTCACTTGGTTTTACAGTTAGTGTGTGAATCCTACACAAAAGTGATTCATAATAACCTTAATTCAATGTATGATTTACCCGAAGGTTTATCAAACTATAGCTCCCTTTTCTTGAAGACTCAGTTTCGAGACTTTTGTTGAATGGATGGGGGCTGCGGGGAATGACTCGCTTTCCGCGGGAGCGCGGTGAGCCTCCTCGGACTGCGTCCTGTGGGGTCTCACCCTGCACTTTTTTCCCGCAGGAGTCTCGCCATTCCCCTCCGCCCCTTTGCTATATAAGTGTCTCGAAACCACTTCAAGAATAAGGAGTTTTCCTGCGTCATAAGATTTGGTCGATTTAACTTAAAGCATTGACCCAATTGTATTTTTAAGCTTGCTATATAGCGCTTTAAGTTAGGGAGCATTGATTTTAGAAGACCCTCTATGCGTGTGCGTGGGTTCGTTTCTCATATTATTGAATGGGGTGGTTGGGAAGCTGCGAGACTCCCGCGGGAATGGATTGGCTGGCGAGACCCCGCAGAGCTTTAGCTCGAGGAGGCTTGCCGCCATCCCCGCAGGAAAGCGAGTGGCTTCCCAACCACCCCTGACGCTCAACTCAGCAACGAACCCCGAACCATCTCGAAATCGAGTCTTATAGAAACCTGCCATATACTTGAACAAAAGTTAAAAACGTTCGTTAAAGTAAAACTTTCACTAAATAATTGGTCGGATTGTACGATAATAAGAGGTAAGGAATAAGAAGTATACATAGAAGAGAAGCAAGAAAACACATAGGACTCCATAATGATTTTTCGTGCTTTAAATAGAACGAATGTTCAATCTGTGCTATACTCAAATCAATAGGAAAGAAGGTGAGATCATGATCGGTGAACGCATTCAAAAAATTCGTAAAGACCGACATATGTCGCTATCTGAATTGGCCGAAAGGGCGGGAGTCGCAAAGTCTTACTTGAGTTCGATTGAGCGGAATATCCAGACCAATCCTTCCATTCAGTTCTTGACTAAAATATCCCAGGAACTAGACGTTTCGATTAACTTTTTGCTTCATGGAGAAAGTGAACCTCAAGATGAAACGCTGGATAAAGACTGGATGAATTTAGTTCAGGAAGCGATGAATTCAGGGATCTCTAAAGAACAATTCCGTGAATATCTGGAGTTTAACAAATGGAGAATCCACCAGAATAAATAAAAGCCTGACTCTTTTTAAGAGGTCAGGCTTTTCTCTTTTTTAACCGGAAAACTCTGGTGCTTGCTGAACCATCTGTATACGGAGGCGAAAAGGATTCCACCCAGAACAGCTCCGACCAGCACGTCTGTTACATAATGATGTCCAAGATAGACTCTCGAAATAAGAACAATCAGTCCAACAAGAAGGCACGCCACTCTCAGTCTGCTTCCGGTCATCCAAAGCAAAGCAATGAAAATGCCGACAAATAACGCTTGCTCACTTGGAAAAGAGGCACTTGCTTGTTTTTCAACCAATGGTGTGACCTCTTCAAGGGCTACGAAAGGTCTTTCCCTCGGCGCGATCCAGCGGATGGTTCTAGTCATGACTAAACCGATCAGTGATGCGGTGATAGCTGTAAGACCGAGTTTCCGAGTTGTTTTCAATAAAGCCAACAAAATGAATAGGGCAATGATCGCTTTGTATCCCCATGATGAAAAGAAAACCATAAGTGCATCCACCCAGTCGGCTTCAGAGAAGTGATAAATCCATAATACTAATACTTCGTCCATTTGTTTCTCCTTACATAAAGAAGGAGCGTGAAGAAATCACGCCCTTCCTTTGTTATTTGTTCAATTGAGGAAATTTTTCTTTCAAGTAGTTCATGCTGATCTCTAAGCTTTCTAAAGGCGTGCGTCGGCTTTCATCCTGCTCGACGATCCAATACTTTACTCCGGCTTTTTCGCCAAGAACGAATACCGTATCCAAATCAACGCCGCCCGTCCCGAGCTCAGCAAAGTATTGTTCTTCATCAAGAGTCATATCTTTCAAATGGATCAAGGGTGTGCGTCCCTGGTAACGGTCGATCCAGGCAGAAGGTTGGTCGCCCGCCTTTTGAAGCCAGTAGATATCGAACTCCGCTTGAACTTGATCTTCATCGGTTTCCTCGAGAATCGCTTCCAGTGGTTTTCTTCCGTCTGGCAGCGGCTCCAATTCGAAGTCATGATTATGATAGCACAATGTAAGGCCATGTTGACGGCATTCATCGCCGATTTTTTTCAAATCCTCAATCAAATTCACGTAATCAGATTCACTTCGATCCTCGATGTAGGGACAGACCACATAGTCACTTCCGATCGTTTTTTGATCCTTAATGACTTGTGGAAGGTTGTTTTTCAGTTCATCCAAAGGCACGTGGCTCGAAGCGGCCTTCAAACCAAGTTCATCTAATAAACGTTTGACCTCCGTAGCTGTCATGTCCCCAAAACCGGCAAACTCGACGGCATCAAAGCCTAAATCGGAGACTCTCTTCAACGTTCCAGCGAAGTCTTCCGCTGTTTCATTTCGTAGTGTATAAAGCTGTACTGCAATCGGTATAGGTGTATTCATATCTGATCCCTTTCCTTTCATCCTCATTTAATCCTATATATTTCTACTCTTAATCAAGATTAGATTTCCAGTGTCGAATTCCCTTCCCAAAACGAAAATTAACCAGGGGAAAGTAGAAAAATGACGTCCCAAGGGGAGGAGAAAACCTCTTTTGGTGATTTTGAAAGTTTTAGGGTGCCTTGTAAGATAACGCTATAACCTAACAACTAAAGGTGGGATTGGGATGGAATGGAAAGAAAGGATGCAAGAAATGAATGAAGTTCATACGGTTTGCTGGATTTGTAAGAAAGAGCTCCGTGAATATGAAGTGTGTACGGTTACCGATGGGGGGACCCTTGATATCGACATGTGCTTTGGGTGTTACGGGAAGCATGGGGGAGGCGTAGGGTTGTCCGAAAAAGACACATTCCAAATGTTCTAGAATAGGATATCAGAAGAAAAGGTGAGGTGAATAGGAATGCCTGTATCCGTCGTCTTTAATCAAATCGCTGTCAACTCCATTACTGAAAATGGAATCATATCCACTGGGCAAAACAATCAGCCGGATTGGTCCTGGCAGGGGAAGAACAATAATGCTGCAGGAATACCCGTCGGCTTCTTCATTGCGACCAACAATGTGAATACGATCATTGATAATGATATTACTGATACACCAATCGTTAACCCTACCGTCAACAACCCTCAACCAAACGTCCAGTTATAGGGGGGATTAGGATCGATATTCGATTTGATTCCATCTATGTCAATCATATGACCAGTAACTCCGGGATCTTTGTTGGGCCGAACACACAGACCAATTGGGAAACGCAGGAAAAGCAAAATGCTGCCCTCGGGACCGTTGTAGGGGATGGCAACATCATTTCTTATAATGTCAATGTGATTCATGACAATGATGAAATCGATATGCCGATTACGAAAATGGCACGTCCATCAAAAAAGGAAGATGGAGCCGATCATTCAACAGGATGATCCTCCATTTTCTTTTCCATGAGTTTTTGAACCCACTCAGGGATGTTGTGGTCGTTTTCTTGGGACATCAAGTCCAGGATGGCAGAGTCACTTAAAATAGAGCGTAAGCCTTCAAGGGTATTGCCATCTCCATGCACGTTCCCGAATCCTTGGTTGTGTTTCTGGTAACTTTCAAACCCTGTGGGGACGTTGTTTCCCATGTTCAGACAAGAGGCATTTTCAATACTCCCAATCCTTATATTTCCTATGAAAAAGTAAGGAGACAAACCGGCCATATCAGGAATCCTCCTTTGATTTGATGTTGAACTTCATGCCCTTTTCCGTTCTAGTCCATTCAGGGCGTGAAGAATTTTTCGGTTTGACATTCACACCGAAATTGTTCCCCATGTTCAAGGCTCCGCTCAACTCATCGATATCTAAATGATCCAACTGAAACGTCAGTTGTTCAAGTTTTGGGTCATGGATATCCACTTGGTCAAAATGAATATGGTATTCGACCTGTTTGCCCTGCATCGTTTGAATCACTTGTTTCAGCTCTTTGATTTCCTGCACCAAAGTATCGATATCTGCTTGCTTGCCACGACGCTTTTTAAAAAACATGCCGACTACACTCTTTTAGAAGGCCGCTTAATGACTAAATGTTTATTATGTTGGAGGGTGTTCTGATCACCATTGATTTTCCCGTTTCCTTCCCATTTCTGGTCGACGGCCTTAAATCCTGACTGGAGGTTTGTTCCTGAAAAGATCCCGGATGTGTTCGTCATTTGGTCAACGGACAAATTCTTAAATTGAATGTGACTCATTTCATCACCTCCTATGACTAATGTATGAAAGGAAAAGATAAGCATGAAAGACTTTATGAATTGGTTCAATCCTTTAGGAAAGAACAGCTCTTTTCTGCCTGATGATTTAATGGATATGGAGAAAATGAATGACTTTGTGCAAAAATCGATCCATGATGCCCTTTCTCCTAAAGAACATCAACAGGAACTGAAACACTCGAGCAATGATTATAAAGTGATGGAATTGATGAGAGAAGTCGTCGTCACGATTCCCGTTCCTTATGAAGTCGACATTGAGGGAATAAGATTGAGTGTTGGAAGCGGAAAGTTGTTTGTAGGTGGGATATGGGCTGAAAGGATGGAGATTGATCTGCCTGCTCAGACGAGCAGAAGAAATGGATTTGCTCAATACCTTGATGGAGCCATTGAGGTTCGTTTACAAAAAAAGAGCTCCGATGAAAAAGAGATCTTTTTGCATTATTGATGGTCCTCTAATTCAATGGGGATGTCTCTGTTCTTCTGGCGTTTAAAAATGGTGACAATCAATAGACCTTCTTTGTAGGCGGTCACGATATCTTCAGCCGTAAAATGAAAGGGTACAGGGATTACACGTTTGAAGTTCCCTTTCATCCGTTCATTATGGATTAGATCTTTTTCCGCAACGGGGTAACCGGGAGTAATCTCCCCCCTGATAATCATGGACGTGCCCTCCTGGGTGAGGTAGACCGGGTCGTTTTTCGTCAAACCAGGCAGTTCGATCACAATGACAGCCTGATCTTCCGTTTCATAAAAGTCGTAAGAAGGACCGCGTTTAGGAATGACGTGATGCATGTCGTTCCAGAAATCCTCTCCTAACACCTTTTCAACATTCTCAGAAAAAGCCTCCCAATTGATTGGACCGTTCTTTTTCTTCATTTTGTTCACCTCACTCTTACAAAGTATGAGGTACCGTTGATCTTCATGACAGGACAGATAGGATTTCATGTAAACGTTGTCTATTTGGAGAATAATTTGAAAATTGGTGTTGTATTTGTATGAACCCCGTGTTATGCTTTATTCAACTTCATTAATCAATGAATTTATGCAAACGTATTCACATCTTCATGTATAGCACTTTTATAACTCATTGTTGGACAAGCGGATGAGTTTTTTAACTACCATTTGCGCAAACGTATGCGCTAAAAGTTGCACAAGTTGAAAAACTCTTTTCTTAGATGTGATATGTAAGCGGATTCAATGATTAATAAAAAAATAGGGGTGGATGAGATGAAAAGAAACAAATTTTATTCTGGGATTGCGACAGCATTGTTGGCGTCCACTGTAGCTCTTACTGGTTGTTCATTTGGATCAGACGATAGCAGTGGTTCAGGGGACAATGCTTCAGGCGATGCCGTAACCGTCGATGTCTTTCAATTTAAAGTAGAGTTCAAAGACCAATTCGAAGAACTTGTTTCCATGTATGAAGAAGAAAACCCGGACGTGAACATCAACGTTAAAACCGTTGGTGGAGGAAACGACTACGGTGCTTCCTTGAAGACTTCTTTCTCTTCTGGAGAAGAGCCTGACATCTTCAACGTAGGTGGACCGACAGACGTGGATGAATATGAGCAGTACTTAGCGGACCTTTCCGATACAGAAGCAGCAAACGCAGCTCTTGAAGGAACACTTTCCGGTGTATCCCGTAACGATCAAGTATTGGGTCTTCCATTCAACCAAGAAGGATACGGCCTTCTTTATAACAAGAAAGTTTTTGAAGAAGCAGGAATCAATGCCGAAGAAATTACAACATTTGAAGCTCTAGAAGAAGCGGTTCAAACGTTGGAAGATCAAAAAGGCGAACTTGGAATCGATGCGCCATTTGCTTTCCCGGCTAAAGAGAAGTGGGTCATTGGTAACCACTTAGCCAATGCGTATATCGCTGATGAATTCAACAATGACATTATGGAAGCTTATGAAGCGGATACGATTGAATTTAAAATGGGTGACCAAATGAAGCGTTTCGTAGATCTTCAAAACGAATACTCTGTTCAGCCGACACTAAGCCTTGACTACTCTCAACAAGTAGAAGAAAACTTCTCTCTTGGAAAAGTAGCAATGATTCAGCAAGGAAACTGGGTATATAACACGGTTGAATCCATGGATCCTGAATTTGCTGAAAACAATATCGGCCTTCTTCCGATTCCTGTAGAAGGATACGAAGGAAGCATCCCTGTTGGAGTACCAAACTACTGGGTTGTAAACAAAGATTCTGAAGAAGAAGTGGTACAAGCAAGTAAAGATTTCTTAGACTGGATGTACACATCTGAAAAAGGGAAGCAATTTGTAACGGAAGAATTCAAGTTCATCCCGGCTTACGAAGGGTACGAGGATCAGGAAATTGCAGATCCGATTTCTAAGGAAATCTATGAGTACGCTAACAATGGCAACACGCTAGGGTGGGTCTTCCTTGGAGCGCCGACTGGCTGGACTGAGGACGCATTCGGAGTAGCTGTACAAGAATACCTTGCTGGAGACATCAGCTGGGAAGAAGTAGAACAAAGAGCAACAAAAGCATGGGAAGATTCCCGTCAGTAAGTAGTAGTATTGGAACCAGGAAGGGCTTGCAGCCCTTCCTGGTACTATAAAAGATCCCCTCTATTAGGATATTTAAATAGGTAAGTATGTTAATAGATGGGATGTTTTATCCAATCATATGAAATCGATATCATAATGTGCGGTTCGTACCGCTTAAAGCATTGGAGGAGTAATACATGCAGAATCGAAGTTTATCTTTCTGGCTGTTCCTGACACCGGTGATCATGGGTCTTGGAATAGTTGTCGTCATTCCTTTCTTATACGGTCTCTTCTATTCCTTCACGGATTGGAACGGGATTACAGCAAATGCATTCATAGGTTTTGAGAATTACATCAACCTTTTCCAGGAAAGTGAATTCATGAATTCGATCTGGTTCACGGTCAAATTCGCGGTTGTCACGGTCATCCTCTTGAACATTATGGGACTTGGACTGGCCCTTCTTGTTACTCGTAACATCAAGTCAGGCAACCTTCTACGTACCGTTTTCTTCATGCCGAACTTGATCGGTGGTTTGATTCTAGGGTTTATCTGGCAGTTCATCTTCATCAGCGTGTTCGGCGATCTTGCCGGTCTTACTGGTATTGAAGGATTGAACGGCTGGTTGTCAACAACGAACACAGGTTTCTGGGGTCTCGTCATCCTGACTGCATGGCAGATGGCTGGTTATATCATGATCATTTACATTGCTTACCTTGAAAACATTCCGAAAGAATTGATCGAGGCAGCGAAAATTGACGGAGCAAGCAGTTTCCAGCGCTTCAAAAACATCACGTTCCCACTTGTTGCACCGGCATTTACCGTCAGTATGTTCTTGACGCTTTCCATGGCATTCAAGATCTACGACCAAAACTTGTCCCTGACGAATGGTGGACCATTCAACTCGACACAAATGGTAGCGATGGAAATTGTTCGTACCGCATTCTCTGATAATCAAATGGCTTATGCTCAGGCCAAAGCCGTTATTTTCTTCTTAATCGTTGCTGTCATTGCATTGACGCAAGTGTATTACAACAAGAAACGGGAGGTTGAGATGTAATGAAAAAGAATAACGAAAAACGGAATTTAATTTCCATTGAAATTCTCGGCCTTCTGCTTGGTCTCATCTGGATTGCACCTTTCTATTTGATGATCGTCAATGCATTTAAAACGAAGCGTGGCATCTTCTCAGGTGTTCTTGGTTTTCCTGAAGAAATTGTATTTTCAAACTTTGTTGAAGCATTCATTGATTTGGCATTCCTGAAGTCGCTATTCAACTCTGTGCTGATTACAGGTTTGAGTATTGCTATCATCATCCTGTTTTCTTCCATGGCTGGTTATGCGCTGGCAAGAAACAAAAGTAAACTCAGCGGCGTCATTTTCTTCGTATTCGTTGCTGCGATGTTGATCCCGTTCCAGTCGGTCATGATTCCACTTATCTCTATTTTCGGACAAGCGGACATGTTGAACGCTGGTGGATTGATCTTTATGTATCTTGGTTTCGGTTGTAGTTTGTCCATCTTCCTTTATCACGGAGCGATGACAGGAATCTCGAAATCCATGGACGAAGCGGCCATCATCGATGGAGCGAACCGTTTCCAGACGTTCTGGTATATCATTTTCCCATTGTTGAAGCCAATTTCCGTTACCGTAGCTATCTTGAACGTTATCTGGATCTGGAACGATTATCTCCTTCCATCTCTAGTATTGAGTGAATCCAATGCGACGATTCCATTGAAGATGTTCTACTTCTTCGGTCAATACACGAAACAATGGCACCTGGCGCTTGCTGGTCTGACGATCGCAATCCTGCCAGTTATCATCGGCTACTTCTTCGCCCAGAAACAAATCATCAACGGCGTTTCCGAAGGAGCCGTCAAGTAAAGGTAAACTTCAGTTCATGTAAGGATTTGAAAATTTAGTATTCCGATGCTTTGGAGGTGGAATGGGCGTTTGGGAACGACTCGCTTTCCGCAGGTGTGTGGTCTTGCCATTCCCCAACGCCCCTTTCCGTATCAGTAGATCGGAATGCTTTACTGCTCTAGTATTAAAGAACAGCATAGAACATTTTATGGAAAAAGATGTAGAACGTTTAAAGAGTGAAAGCAGAATAGAAGAAAGGAGGCGATGGGCGTGTCTGTCACGATTAAAGATGTGGCGAGAGTTGCGAATGTCGCTCCTTCTACGGTATCCAGAGTCATCTCCGATAGTCCGCGGATCAGTGAACGGACAAAACGGAAAGTGCGAAAGGTGATGGAGGAACTTGGGTATCACATCAATTACAACGGCCGCGTCCTCGTCAGCCAATCGACGCAGACGATCGGGATTGTAACCAAAGTTTCCACCGTCCACTCTTTCGATAACCCCTTCTTCTCAGAATTGTTGAGGGGAATCAGCGATGCCTGTCATGAACAGGATTACAGCATTTATTTGACGACAGGAAACACGGAGGAAGCGATTTTCAAAGAAGTCGTCAAAATGGTGCAGGGCAAGCGAGTCGATGGAGTCATCGTCCTGTATTCTCGGGAGGATGATCAAGTTGTCCCGTACTTGCGGGATTGCGAGTTTCCTTTCGTGATGATCGGTAAACCCGTAAACCGAGCAGGGGAAACGATGTTTGTGGATAATGATAATATCCTGGCTAGTAAAGAAGTGACGGATTACTTGATTCAACTTGGTCATGAAAGGATCGGTTTCATCGGAGGAGATTATCATTTTGAAGTAGTCAGGGACCGTTTAGAAGGATTTCGACAAGCTTTGGCGAATGGTCAATTAGAGGAAGACAAGAATTTACAAAAAAATATCCAATCAGGGCTGGCGGATGCTGATCAAGTGGTGGAAGAACTGCTGCAGGAGAAGGACCCTCCGACAGGACTTGTCATCACGGATGATTATAATGCGTTGACCGTGATGAGGGCGTTGACGTCGAAAGGGTTGAAACTCCCGGAGGATATGAGCATCGTCGGGTTCAACAATACGATGATTGCCCGTTTATCCAATCCCGCCTTAACAACAGTGGATACACAGTCCTTTCAATTAGGTCATGAATCAGCCAGGAGCTTGATCGATCTATTGAACCGACCGGATATGATCAAAAAGAGTGTGATCATCCCGACGCTCATCGTAGAACGGGATTCCTGTCATCCGAGAAAAGCAATCGAGCAAACGGATTAATTTTTTTTTGCAATAAGAAAGCGCTTATTTTTAAAGAAAAGGGGAATGAACATGAACGTACTAGTATGGAATGAGAACCGCCACGAAAAAGAAAACCAGGTCGTTGCAGATATTTATCCAGAGGGCATTCATAGTGCAATTGCTGATTTTCTTGGAGAAGATCATGAGAATGTAAAAACAGCTACATTGGATGAAGAAGAGCATGGATTGACAGATGAAGTGCTTGCAGAAACAGATGTACTCGTTTGGTGGGGGCACAAAGCGCATGATGAAGTCCAGGATGAAATCGCAGAAAAAGTAAAACAGCGCGTCCTTGAGGGAATGGGACTCGTCGTTCTACACTCAGCTCACTTTTCTAAGCCGTTCAAAAAATTAATGGGCACATCCTGTGACTTGAAGTGGCGCGAAGCGGATGAGAAGGAGCGCATCTGGGTTGTCGATCCAAGCCACCCGATCACAGAAGGCATTGGGGAGTTCATTGAAATTGAAAAAGAAGAAATGTATGGCGAGCATTTTGATATCCCTACACCTGAAGAATTGATCTTCGTCAGCTGGTTTGAAGGTGGAGAGGTGTTCCGTAGTGGAGCTACTTTCCGTCGCGGCAGAGGAAAGGTCTTTTACTTCCGTCCGGGTCATGAAACGTATCCGACCTATTACAACAAAGAAGTACAAACCGTCATCCGTAATGGTGTGAAATGGGCGAAGAACACGGAAACGCCGACACCTGTTTACGGAAATGCTCAACCTTTAGAAGAAATTTTAACTAAATCATAAAGGAGCTTTTACTATGACAAAATTGAAAATTGCTGTAATTGGATGCGGGAGTATCGCTCAGAACCGTCACCTTCCGGAATACGTAGCGAATGAAAATGTCGAAGTCACTGCCGTATGTGACATCGTTGAAGAGCGTGCGCGCGAAATAGCACAATTGCACGGCGCAACTCTTTACACCGATTATGAAGAACTTTTGAAAAAAGAAGAAGTGGATGCCGTGAGCGTTTGCCTGCCGAACTACTTGCATGCCCCGGTATCGATCGCTGCTCTGAATGCCGGTGCTCATGTTCTTTGTGAAAAGCCGATGGCTACATCCAAAGAAGAAGCAGAAGAAATGATTACAGCGGCTGAAAAGAGCGGAAAGAAATTGATGATCGCTCACAACCAGCGCTTTGTTCCGTCTCACGTGAAGGCGAAAGAACTCATCGAATCAGGCGCGATCGGGAAAGTGTACAGCTTCCGTACGGCTTTCGGTCACGGTGGACCAGAAGGATGGAGTGCAGAAGGGGAAGACAGCTGGTTCTTCAAGAAGGATCAGGCGTTCATCGGTGCCATGGGTGATTTAGGAGTACATAAAGCAGACTTGCTCCGCTACATCCTTGGTGAAGAATTCGTCGATGTAGCAGGCTTTGTCGAGAACAACGCGAAGAAAGACATTACGGTTGATGATAATGCGGTTTGCATTCTGCGTTCTCAATCTGGTGTTGTCGGAACAATGGCAGCCAGCTGGGCGTATAACCCGAACGAAGACAACTCTACCGTGATTTACGGGGAAAAAGGAACGCTTCGTCTCGAAGACGATCCTGAATACTCCTTGATCGCTCAATACACGAACGGCGATATCGTCAATTATCAGCTCGGGAAAATTCAATCCAACGAAGAGGGCGGACAGAGCAATTCCCACGTCATCGATCACTTCGTTGACAGCATTTTGAATGATACTGAGCCTCTGATCACAGGAGAAGAAGGTATGAAATCACTGGAAGTCATCCTCGGTGCCCTCCGCTCAGGCGAAACGAGACAAATCAGCAGCCTGGAGAAAGTCACGAAATGACTCGTTTGAAAATGGGAATGATCGGAGTAGGGGGAATTGCCCAAGGACGGCATATTCCCTCTTTCCTTGATTTAAAAGACAAAGTGGAGCTTATAGCTGTCCAGGATGTGAACCAAGAACGAGCGGAAGAAGTAGCTGAAGCCCACCAGATTCCCTACGTTTTCAAAGATTATAAAGATCTATTTGCAAAAGTCGATGCGGTCACAATTTGTACGCCGAACAAGTTTCATGCAGAGATCTCCATTGCCGCTCTTGAAGCTGGCGTGCACGTGTTGTGTGAAAAGCCGATGGCGATTACGACAGAAGAATGCGAAGCGATGATGGAAGCGGCAGAGAAAAATGACCGCCTTTTATCGATTGCTTACCACTACCGCTACACACCGGAAGCCCAGCTCGCTAAAAAAGCAATCCTCAACAATGAAATTGGAGATCCTCTCGTAACGAGAGTACAAGCGATGCGACGCCGGAAAGTGCCAGGTTGGGGTGTATTCACGAATAAAGATTTGCAAGGCGGCGGCAGTTTGATCGATTTTGGTTGTCACTTGCTCGATCTTGCTCTCTGGCTGCTCGATGATCCGAAACCAGTCGAGGTGATGGGACGCACCTATGATCGCTTGAGCAAAACTCCAGGACAAGTCAATGATTGGGGAGCGTTTGATCATGAATCGTTCAACGTGGATGATCATGTGACGAGTTACATCACGTTTGAAAACGGAGAGTCGATGCAGTTTGAATGCTCGTGGGCAGCGAACATCAAGGAAGACCATACATCACTTTCCATTTCTGGTGTCGACGGAGGCCTCAGTGTCTATCCATTTGAACTTTATCAAGCAAAATACGGGGCGCTCCTCGATAGTACAGCGAAAATCCGTGAAGGCGAACCGACCCCTGGTCTCGCTCAGGCAGAGAATTTTATCGACAGCTGTTTAGGAAATGACGAATTAGTCGTGAAACCGGAACAAGCGTTGAAAGTGACCAAACTAATGGAAGCAATCTATCAAAGTAGTGAGACTGGAACGAGTGTGAAACTATAAACCTAGCAGGAGGAGATTGTTCATGAAATTAGGCGTTTTTACTGTATTATTTTCCGATAAATCCTTTGAAGAAATGTTGGACCACGCAAAAGAAGCAGGCTTGAAAGCGGTCGAAATCGGGACAGGAGGCTATCCTGGAAATGCTCACTGTAATGTAGATGAGCTTCTCGAAAGTGAAGAGAAACGAAACGATTACTTGAAGAAAGTTCATGACCGTGGATTGACGATCAGTGCTTTCAGCTGCCACGGCAACCCGGTTTCACCGGATAAAGCTTTCGCAGAAGAGTCTCATGAAGCATTCGTAAAATCAGTAAGACTAGCAAGCTTGATGGATGTCCCTGTTGTGAACACCTTCTCCGGTACGCCAGGCGGCCACGAAAACGATACCGCACCGAACTGGCCTGTAACCCCTTGGCCACCAGAGTATTCAGATGTGTTAGAATGGCAGTGGAACGAAAAACTGATCCCTTACTGGAAAGAGCAAGGGAAGTTTGCCGAAGAACATAATGTGAAAGTCGGTCTTGAACTGCACGCAGGATTCTTAGTCCACACGCCTTACACGATGTTGAAGCTTCGTGAAGCGACAAGTGATGCCATCGGGGCGAACCTTGACCCAAGCCATTTGTGGTGGCAGGGCATTGATCCAGTAGCAGCCATCAAGATTTTGGGTAAAGAAAACGCCATCCACCATTTCCATGCGAAAGATACGTACATCGATCAAGACAATGTGAACATGTACGGTCTGACAGACATGCAGAATTACGGAAAAGTGCAGACACGCGCGTGGAGTTTCCGCTCCGTCGGGTACGGTCACGGAATTGAAGAATGGTCCAACATCATGAGTGCTCTTCGTACGTACGGCTATGATCATGTCGTCAGTATCGAGCATGAAGATCCGATCATGTCGATCAATGAAGGATTCAATCAAGCCGTGAAAAACTTGAAATCTGTACTGATCGAAGAACAGGCTACAGAGATGTGGTGGGCGTAACGAAGGAATGACCAAACCCCTCAGACTTTTTGAGGGGTTTTTCTTTTAGAATTGTTGATTACATATAAGCTCCCGTTTGTGGAAGACTCAGTTTCGAGATTTTTGTTGAGTGGATGGGGGCTGCGGGGAATGACTCGCTTTCCGCGGGAGCGCGGTGAGCCTCCTCGGACTGCGTCCTGTGGGGTCTCACCAAGCACTTTTTTCCCGCAGGAGTCTCGCCATTCCCCTCCGCCCCTTTGCCAAGTATGTATCTCGAAACCATCTCCGGAATTAGGCGCATTCTATACGTATGAGGAGCTGTAACAATAACCTCCCATCGTATGGGTAGAGCTCATAACCGCTTGTTATAGAGCCGTTTTTACTGTAGGTAGTGTTGGTGGAAGATGCTCCTTCTTAGTATAGGGGTTCGTTTATCACACTTTCGAATGGGTGGTTGGGAAGCTGCGAGACTCCCGCGGGAATGGATTGGCTGGCGAGACCCCGCAGTGCGAAAAGCACGAGGAGGCTTGCCGTCATCCCCGCAGGAAAGCGAGTGGCTTCCCAGCCATCCCTGACTCCTAACATGGCATACGAACCCCGGAAAGTCTCGAACCTGAGTCTTCCACAATCCTGCCATATACTTTAATAACTATTTTCTGAGAGCTAGCGTTTTTTATAAAAGGAAGGGGAAAATTATGAAACAGACATCAGGAATCAGAGGCGGATTGTACGCCGTCAGCGAATGGATCAGTAAATTTGCCCTAACCAATTTGCAATGGGCCTTGTTCAACTTGCCTGTCGCACTATTGTTATTGAGCTTACTGAACATCGGAGACATAAAGGATTTGTGGTATTTGCTGCCACCACTTGTTCTCTTCATGCCTTTCATCTTTTTCCCTGCCACAACCGCTATGTTCGCAAAAGCGCGCGACTGGGTGAGGAAAGATCATAAAGAAACCGCTGACCGGTCATACCTCAGCTATTACAAAGAGAATTATAAAAGCAGCATGAAGGCTGGTATCGTTCTTACGGTATTGTGGAGTGTGCTCGCGGCCGATCTTTATTATTTTTCTACGACGAGTTCCCTGCTTATGAATCTATTTCTGATCCTGGGTATCTTATTGTTTGTCTACACGATCAACACGTTCAGTACCCTCGTTCATTTTGATCTAAAAGTAGGGGCGGCCCTGAAAAAAGCATTGATGCTCACGTTTGTCAGTCCGGTACTGTTTTTGACGGTTGCCATCAGTTCGGGATTCATCCTGGCGGTCAGTTTATACATTTTCCCGCTGATTATTCCGATCTTCACAGGATCCATCATCGCCTTTCTCGCCTTCTCCGCTTACTACAGACTGTATTTGAAACTGAATAATATGGAAAATACTGTATGACCTCGTCCGTTTGGGTGAGGTCATCTTTTTTGTATTGCGGACATTAAAGAAAGCGGTTACAATTTAAGTAGTCATTAGTGATAAGCAGGGTGGGGATAGGATGACCCAATCGGTGAAAATAGGGAAGCTTGCGATGCTGCTCGCATCTCTTGATGAAGAAGAACTGGAGTTTTTTGCGAATAAATTCGAACACGTCTCTTATTGCCAGGGGAAAGCGGGTTCGATGGATGTCCAAAAAGTGATCGCAGCCGTAGAAACTGCCGCTAAACGAAACGGCATCATTTCTGAACACATCTACAGGGAGACCCATGCGCTTTATCATGCGATCTTAGAATCCTTGCAGGGTGTGACGCGGGGACAAATCGGAGTCGGCAATATGATGCGGACCGTTGGGCTTCGTTTTGCCGTCGTTCGTGGAGAGCCTTATGACAGGAAGGGTGAGGGCGAGTGGATCGCCGTCGCTTTTTACGGAACAATCGGGGCTCCGGTAAAAGGTTTGGAACATGAGACATTTGGACTCGGTATTAATCATATATAAAGTATAGGTGGCCTATAGTCATGAGTGATGAGGGGGCGACAATGGTATTTCCCATGCCATTGTCGCCTCTTTTTTTAGAAAATCCACCAGAATCTTTTCATTTGAAAGGGGGATTGTGGATGATCGAACTGAATGGAAGAGACTTATCCATCGAGCAAATGAAGGAGATCTGTTTCGAGAATAGCAAAATACATTTATCAAAAACGAGCCTGATCGATGTAAAGGCCAGTAGAGAAACGGTGGAAGATATTGTGTCAAAAGGGCACACGGTGTACGGCATCAACACAGGCTTCGGAAAATTAAGTGATGTCCGAATTGCGGCAGAAGATGTCGACAGCCTGCAGCACCATCTGATCCGTTCCCATGCGTGCGGAGTGGGGGATCCTTTTTCTGAAAAAGTGAGCCGTGCCATGATGGTGCTCCGGCTGAACGCCCTCATGAAAGGCTATTCTGGTGTGCGAGAGGTGATCGTGCAGAGACTTTGTGACCTCGTTAACCTTCATGTCCATCCGGTCATTCCGTCACAAGGGTCACTTGGGGCTTCCGGAGATTTAGCCCCACTCGCCCATCTTGCTCTCGTCTTGATGGGAGAAGGGGAAGTTTTTTATAAAGGAGAACGCAGGGCGACGAAAGATGTGCTGCAAATGCTTTCCCTAAAGCCCTTATCGTTGAAGGCAAAAGATGGGCTTGCGCTCATTAACGGGACCCAGGCGATGACGGCGGTCGGAGTCATCGGATACATCGAAGCGGAGCAGCTGGCCTTGCAGTGTGATTGGGTGGCAAGCCTTACGTTGCAGGCACTGGAAGGGATCCGGGATGCGTTTCATCCGAGCATCCATGAAGCACGCGGTTATCCGGAACAAATGGCTGTCGCCGAACGAATGCGTCATTTGATCAACGGCAGTCACCTCGTCACGTTTCAAGGAGAAAAAAGGGTGCAGGATGCGTATTCTTTACGGTGCATTCCACAAGTGCACGGGGCGACATGGCAGACACTTCATTACGTGCGCGAAAAGCTGACAATCGAGATGAATGCGGCGACAGACAATCCGCTTCTTTTAGAAGGTGGAAAAGTCGTCGTCTCTGGTGGGAACTTCCATGGCCAGCCGATTGCATTTGCGATGGACTTTTTAAAAATTGCCATCAGTGAACTGGCGAACATCTCGGAGCGCAGAATCGAACGGCTCGTCAATCCTCAGCTGAACGACTTTCCCCCGTTTCTCAGTGCCAATCCGGGTTTGGAGTCAGGGTTGATGATCGTGCAATATGTGGCTGCTTCTTTAGTATCTGAAAATAAAACTCTCGCGCATCCCGCAAGTGTCGACTCGATCCCTTCCTCTGCGAACCAAGAAGATCATGTAAGCATGGGCACAACTGCTGCCCGGCATGCATCCATGGTTATCGACAACGCAACAAAAGTTGTAGCGATTGAGCTGATCTGCAGTTTGCAGGCGCTGGAATTGAGAGGGATCGAGCGGGCATCGGTACTTGCTCAAGACCTTTGGAAATCAGCAAGGACGGTCGTACCGAAAGTGACGCAGGATCGGATGTTTTCTAAGGATATCGAACAGGTGGAGAAGTGGTTGAAAGAGGGTAGTTTTGACTGGGGTAAGTGGAAATCCATTCATGAAGGAGGAGAAACGTATGTCGACAACACGTAAGGTGAAAGCCAAAACAGGAACTCAATTGGAATGCAAAGGATGGGAACAGGAGGCAGCATTAAGGATGCTCTGCAACAACCTTGACCCAGAGGTCGCTGAAATACCTGAAGACCTAGTCGTTTATGGAGGCATCGGCAAAGCGGCAAGAAACTGGGAAGCCTTTGATGCGATCATCGCCACATTGAAGCGGTTGGAAAAGGATGAAACGATGCTCGTCCAGTCCGGAAAACCTGTGGGTGTTTTTAAAACACACGAAAGCGCGCCGAGAGTGCTGCTATCCAATTCCGTACTCGTTCCGAAATGGGCCAATTGGCAGCATTTTCACGAGCTTGATCAAAAAGGGCTGATGATGTACGGCCAAATGACAGCAGGAAGCTGGATCTATATTGGGTCCCAAGGCATTTTGCAAGGAACGTACGAAACGTTCGCGTCTCTGGCCGAAAAGCATTTTGGAGGGTCGTTGAAAGGAACGATTACACTGACGGCAGGGCTTGGAGGTATGGGAGGGGCTCAACCGCTGGCGGTCACAATGAATGGCGGTGTGGTCATTGCGATCGAAGTGGACCCTGATCGTATTTCTAAACGGCTGCAATCCGGCTATTGCGATGTGAGTACAGAGTCTCTTGAAGAGGCGGTTTTATGGGCGAAAGAAGCGAAGGCGAATGGAGAGGCTCTATCGATTGCCCTGTTAGGAAACGCGGCTGAAAGGCACGACGAACTTTTACAGAATGGCCTGGAGATCGATATCGTCACAGATCAAACTTCTGCCCACGATCCGCTGAACGGCTATGTCCCTGTCGGGTATTCGCTGTCAGAAGCGACTGTTTTACGGAAAAAGGATCCGGATCAATACGTGCGCCTTTCTTCAACATCCATGGCCAAACATGTCGAGCTTATGCTTCAGTTCCAAAGAAGAGGCAGCATTGTTTTCGATTATGGCAACAACATCCGCCAGGTTGCACTAGAAGAAGGGGTGGAAGATGCTTTTGATTTCCCTGGCTTTGTTCCCGCCTACATTCGGCCGTTGTTTTGTGAAGGGAAAGGACCGTTCCGCTGGGCGGCATTGTCTGGGGATCCAAAGGATATTTACCGCACCGATCAGCTCATCAAGGAGCTTTTCCCTGAAAATGAGAAGCTGCTGAGATGGATCGACATGGCGCAGGAAAAAGTTCAATTTCAAGGCCTTCCATCAAGGATTTGCTGGCTCGGATATGGGGAGCGGAAGAAGATGGGAGTGGCGATTAATGAACTCGTTAGAAAAGGCGAGTTGAGCGCGCCTGTGGTCATCGGACGGGATCACCTGGATTGTGGATCGGTCGCGTCACCAAACAGGGAAACCGAAGCAATGCTGGATGGCAGTGATGCCGTCGGGGATTGGGCGGTGCTGAATGCACTCATCAATACAGCGGCTGGCGGATCGTGGATTTCCTTTCATCACGGCGGAGGGGTCGGTATGGGGTACTCGCTCCATGCAGGAATGGTCGTAGTGGCGGACGGTACAAACCTCGCTGAAGAAAGGTTGGAACGTGTCCTAACAACAGACCCTGGGATGGGGATCCTTCGCCACGCCGATGCCGGTTACGAAAAAGCACTACAAGAAGCGGATAAACACGAACTGGATATTCCGATGAAAAGGAGGGGGCAGTGATGTACGATACACTGATTGAAAATATCGGCCAGTTGGTTTTACCTGCTGAAGGACCGTTAAAAGGGGACGCGATGAAACAACTGGAAGTAAAAGAAAACATGGCGATAGCTTTTGAGAATGGCAAAATCGCCTGGATTGGCACCCACAAAGAGAGCCAAAAACTAAAAGCCAGCGAGCGAGTCGATGCAATGGAAAAAACTGTAACACCTGGTCTCGTCGATCCGCACACCCACCTTGTCTTCGGAGGTTCCAGGGAGCATGAGTTGGCGATGAAGCAAGCGGGTGTCCCTTATCTTGAAATTTTGCAACGAGGGGGCGGGATTTTATCAACCGTGAAAGCGACGCGCGCAGAAAGTGAGACCCAACTTTACAATAAGGCAAGACAGACGCTGGAACAGATGGCTGCCCACGGGGTGACGACACTTGAAGCCAAGAGCGGCTACGGACTGGATCGGGAAGCGGAGTTGAAGCAGCTTAGGGTTGTGAAACGATTGAACGAAGATAGCATCCTGGATGTAGTTTCAACTTTTCTCGGTCCTCATGCGATCCCACCAGAGTACAAAGGGGAAGCGGATGCGTTTCTCGATGAAATGATTCGCCTGCTTCCTGAGATCAGTGATGAAGGGTTGGCAGAGTTCACCGATATTTTTTGTGAAACAGGGGTCTTCACCATTGAACAGTCCCGACGTTTTATGAAAGCTTCCCATGAACTTGGATTTCGGACGAAGATTCATGCGGATGAAATCGACTCGCTCGGCGGGACGGAGCTTGCCGTATCGATGGGAGCGGCATCGGCAGATCATCTTGTCGCAGCTTCTGATGAGGGAATTAAGAGCCTCGCTGACGGTGGGACGGTGGCCGTGCTCCTCCCAGGGACGACTTTTTACTTAGGGAAAGACCATTATGCGGATGCGAGAAAGATGATCGACAGCGGAGTGGCAGTCGCCCTGGCTACGGACTTCAATCCCGGAAGTTGTGTCACCTATAACCTTCAAATGATCATGTCGCTTGCCGCTTTGAAAATGAAAATGACTCCGGAAGAGATCTGGAATAGTGTGACGGTAAATGCCGCCCATGCCATTGGTAGAGGGGGCGACGCTGGGTGTCTGAGCGTTGGGAAAAAAGCGGATGTGGTTTTGTGGGATGTCCCGAATTATAAATACCCGCCTTATCATTATGCGGCGAACCACACAAAGGCAGTATGGAAGAACGGAAGAAAGGTGTGGGAGAGGAGGGGCGCTCGTGTCTTTTCAGTACCTCAACCCGGGCAGGGATGCTAGATTCAAAGATCGCTATACGACCAAAGTAGATGAAACGATTTCGTTTTACGAGAAAGGAAAAACCGGGGATGTTGGGGTGATCGGACTCCCTTTATCAAAGACGTCAATCTCTTTGTCAGGCGCATCAGAAGCGCCTTCGACAATACGAAAAGCGCTCGGCGCCTACAGTACGTATTCTGGAGAAAAAGATCAAAGTTATGAGGATGTAAAGGTGTTGGACTTTGGAGACGTACCTGTCCATCCAACGGATAATGAAGAAACACAGAAGCGGCTGAAGACCAGTGTGAAAGAAATGATTGACACCGAAACTTGCTCCAAATACGTCATGCTCGGGGGAGACCATGGGATCAGCTTTCCTAGTATCTCTGCCTTTCAGGAGAAATACGGAAGAGTTGGAGTCATTCAATGGGATGCTCACCATGATCTGCGGAACGTAGAAGACGGGGGACGGACGAACGGAACCCCGTTCCGAAGTTTGCTAGAAGAAGGAGTCATCCGAGGAGAAGACCTCATCCAAATCGGTATTCGCGACTTCTCCAACGCCAAAGCCTACGCCGACTACGCAAAAGAACACAACATCCACACCTACACAATGGCCGACGTCGAAGAGGAAGGCATCCATAATCTAACAGACCAGGTCATACAGATATTGGAAAATAAATGTGACTGCATTTACTTGTCCGTTGATATGGATGTGGTTGATCAGGCGTATGCGCCAGGGTGTCCTGCTATCGGGCCGGGAGGGTTAACGGCGAGAGAGCTGCTGAACAGCGTAGCACTTGCTTCTCGTCATCCTCTGGTTAAAGGAATGGATATTGTAGAAGTCGACCCAACTAAAGATTTCAGGGATATGACGAGCAGGCTGGCAGCTCATGTTATGGTGCGCTACATGTATGTTTGATATGGAAATAACTGTTAGACCTGGTCATCCATGAAATGGGTGACCAGGTCTAACAGTATTTGTAAGAAATCATATACAAGCGTTTCTCCTTATGATATTTTTAGTTTATTCTTACGGTTTGTTTTAGTTTTTGAGATGGAAGAATGAGAGGGTAGCAATGAGAGAGATTATTTTGTTATTGGCCGATGTGGTCAATGTTTGGCATGATGTCATTATGAAGTTCACGCGCGCAATGGGGTGGAACCTGACAGATAAGGACCTCCACTTCTGGGTTATTGGTATACTTGGATTCTTTGGTCTTATTTTCGTGGATATTATTTTCCATGCTATTGCAAAATGGAGCATCACAGCCATTTCGTTTTTATTCACGTTTGCTATGGTGCTTGTGTTTGTTTTTGCGGTTGAGATTCAGCAGAAAATAACCGGCAGTGGGAATATGGAGTTTGCAGATGCCTTTGTCAGTGTACTGGGTTTCTTCCTGTTTTGCGGCATTTATTTTGTCTTTGTTGGGATCACCCGTGCCATAAAAAGATATACAGCAAATAAAAATAAAGACGAGGATGCAGCTTAAGCAAGGTATCCGACTGCAAATGAAAAGCCCCCTTCTCCGTTGAGAAGGGGGCTTCTTGTTATTCAGAACCGAAATTAGCAATCATGTTATGCGTTTTTTGAATTTCTTCTTCCGGCATGTCAATTAAATACATGCCGTTCGCCCGGAAGTTATTTCCCTCCATTTGATAGGTGTTTGAATTTTTACGGGCACTGCTGTAATTGGTCACGAGTCTGCGCATATCTGCAAACTGCATGTTTGTGCTCACATTATCACCAAGCACATCCATGACGTTGCCGACTTTGTTTACGGCGTCGAGACGCGCGCCTTTATCGATGATTCCCTGGATGACCTGGCGTTGACGTTCATTACGGCCTAAGTCCCCACTAGGGTCATTTTTACGCATGCGGACGTAAGCAAGAGCTTCACGACCATCCAGTTTAATTTCACCTTCTTTGAAATTAAAATTACCTGAGGTGAACGCACGGTCGTTATTTACTGTGATTCCATTCACCGCATCGACAACTTGCGATAATCCTTCCATATTGACCCGGATGTAATAATCCAACTCAATGTCCAGGAAGTTTTCAACGGTATTTACAGCCATGTCGCTACCCCCATAGGCGTAGGCATGGTTAATGCGTGTCTTGCGTCCGTCACCGGCAATTTCTGCATACGTATCCCGAGGGATACTCACCATCTGCATTTGGTCATTGTTCGGATCAAGCGTCATGACAATCATCGTATCTGAACGACCAACATCGTTCTCTCGTTCATCGACCCCGAGAAGAAGGATGTTCAACGGTTCCTTGTTATCTACTTTTTCTTTGGTTTGATCTGTATCAATAGAAGTTACATCTTCGTGTAAATCCTGGTTCACAGTGGTACGAACTTCGTTATATATGGTATATAAATAAACGCCCCCGATTAAAAATACGAGTGCTACTACAAATAAAAGGACTTTCCAACGTCGGCGCTTACGCCTTTTCTTTCTCTTCAGTTCCCTGCGTTCCATTCACCCACCTCTTTCTATAAACTACTATCCTATTATACGATTTTTGTAGATACATGTAAAAACTCTCCTGAAACAGGGGGGGGCGAACGAATAAATCTGGAAATTTCTAACGTACCAGGTCATCCAGATTCTGGATGACCTGGTACGTTATTTTCTGGAAGGTGTGGTACGAGAGAGGGGATCGGCATATAGTGGTATAAGCTATTCTTTGGAGGAATGTAAATTGAGAAAGTGGTTGGGACTGTTGCTCGTTTTGGGTCTTTTAGTGGGATGTGCACAGAGTGCGACAGAGAGGTCGATCCAACAGTTTACATCCTCGATGGAAAATGAACTGCATTTTGTTTATTTTTATGAGGAAGAACCACCGGATAAGAAAGTCCGTTCGCAGTTGAATGGAATGAAAGTGTATTTGGCACGCAAAAATGTCATTGCAACCATCAGCTATCAAAAAATCGTGGCCGACAAAAATTATGAAGAACTTCTCAATGTGAAGGACAGTCAGATCCTTGTTTTTGATTACAAAGGGATCCGGTACAACGCAAGGAACATTCATGTATTAGAAGGAATGGTCCTGCAAATGCAAAACAATCCATAAAGAAAGAGCCTGCCGTCAGCTTTACCGTGTCGGCGGGCTCTTTTTCTTACCTTGAGAAAAATTCTTCTAAGATCAATACGCAGGCCCCGATGGCTGAAGCGTGATCCTCTAATTTCGATAAAACGATATGTGTTTCCTTCGCCTTGCTCGTCAGCCCGCGGGAATGGATCGTTTCTTTGATTCCATCCATGAGAAAGTCGCCGGCTTTCGAAACGCCCCCACCGATAATGATTCGTTTCGGGTTCAACGTATGAATCAAGTTGGTCAAGCCGATCCCTAAAAACCTTCCTGTCTGATTCAACAGTTCAATGCTGAACTCGTCCCCTTCGCAGGCCGCCTCATAAACAAGTTTTCCGTCCACTTTTTCAAAATCGTCATCCACAAGGTCGCGAATCATAGAGGGCTTCCCTGTTTTTAATTCTTTGCGCGCTTTTTCGGCAATGGCTGGGCCGGCTGCAAGCGTCTGCAGGCAGCCATAATTCCCACACGTACATTTTGGTCCGGAAAGGTCGATAGTAATGTGGCCGATCTCCCCTGCGATATTGTTTTCTCCATGGAAGAGTTGTCCTTTGATCATCATCCCAGCGCCGATTCCGTTCCCGACGTTGACACCGACCAAATTATCCGCATCGTTTCCATTTCCGAACCAATACTCCCCAAGCGTCATCGCCTTCGCATCGTTCTCCACTTTGACAATCATATTGAACTCATTTTCAAGTTCTTCTTTTATTGGAATGTCGTAGAGCTGAAAGGATGGGGCGAAACGTGAGACTCCTTCCACCGGATCCACAATCCCGTGCATGCCGATTCCTATGCCCAGAAATTTCTTTGGATCACACTTTCCAGACGTGAAAAGTTCCCGAATGCCGCCTTTCATCGTACTTAGAATATCCTCTTTTGATGGATAAGAAGGGATTTCTTTTTTTACGACATCCTTAAGTTCTCCATATAAGTTCGTAACGACGAAGTTCATATGCAGGGTTCCTACATCAACGCCAACGACGTAAAAGTGATCCGCGTTGATTTCTAGTAAAGTCGGTTTGCGTCCACCTTTTGATTGCCCCTGTGTCGTTTCAATCACAAATTGTGTTTGGATGAGCTCCTTGACGATATTGCTCACGGTAGGTGGAGTCAATCTTGATTGCTTCGCGATATCTGCGCGGGAAATAGGCCCATGTTCACGAATCATATTTAATATAATCGAGCGGTTCATCGATTTCATCAACTGAAAACTGCCTCTAGTATAGTGCGTGCTCATACGATTCCTCCAACTATGTGTACTACTTCCATCTTACCATAAAAAGAAACTTATTAAATTTATTTTACTAAGTTATCATCAAGAAAGCCATCCCTTTAGAATCTATTATAGAACAGAACTCGATTTAAATAAGTTAATTTTGAAAAAACTCTTTTCATTCGTAAAGTTATGTGCTACCTTATAACTAGTTAGTTAATTTATTTTATTAAGTTTTGAAAACGCTATCAAATATGGGGGAGGAAGACAGAATGAAAAAGTGGTTGAAAAGTTTTCTTTTGGTGGGCCTTGTAGCTGGTGGACTGGCTGCATGTTCTGGTGAAACAGGAGGAGAGTCCTCTGGTGAGAGTGGAGAAGGTGGAGATCCATCCGACGAAATCACGGTATGGGGTTGGAACGTAGCTGCTGAATCCATGGAACTTGCCGTTGATGGGTTCAAAGAACAATACCCGGATGCCGAAGTAAACGTGGAAGATATCGGACGGTTGGATATATATGAAAAATTAACGGTCGGACTAGCTTCCGGCGGAAATGGACTACCGGACGTCGTGATGGTCGAGTCTGATCGTCTGGCGAACTATCAGGATCAATTCCCTGATGCAATTGCGAACCTTTCTGAGCTCGGTTACGATGAGCACGCAGATAAATTCGGCGATTATAAAAAATCAGTGACGCAAAACGAAGACGGTGAATTTTTCGCAGCTCCTTGGGATGTAGGACCTGCAGGCGTCTTCTATCGTACAGACATTTTTGAAGAAGCGGGCGTCAACCCTGAAGATATCAACACTTGGGATGACTACATTGAAGCAGGTAAAACCATTCAAGAAGCAACAGGAACAAAAATGGTTCCGATTGACATCGCAGCGGACGATGCCCTTTACCGCATGATGATGAACCAGCAAGGGGCGTTTTACTATGATGAGGAAGGCAACATTGATGTAGCTTCCGAAGAATCACAAAAAGCATTTGATGTGATTAGCCGCTTGCATGAAGAAGACCTTGTGCTGAACAACAATGGTTGGGATGGCGTTGTTTCTGCAACCGTTAACGGTGAAGTGGCAACTGTTCCATTCGGTGTATGGTATTCCGGTACGATCATGGATCAGGCACCAGATCAAAGCGGCAACTGGGACGTTTTCTACTTGCCGGCATTTGAAGAAGGCGGCAACCGCGCAGCCAACCTTGGTGGATCTGATTTAGTAATTCCATCTTCTACGGACAATAAAAACACGGCATATGCATTCGTTGAGTACTTCACAACAGAAGTAGAGCCGCAAATGACGGCCCTTAAAGAAAAAGGGATCTTCCCATCTTTAGAACCAGCATATGAAGAAGAGTATTTCAGCCAGGAATCTGAGTTCTTTAACAATAAGCCTGTATTCCAGCTGTTTGCAGAGGAAGTATCTGATATTCCTGTAGCGAATTACACGTCTGATTATGCACGTGCGTTCGATACGATGTCTGATACGCAAGCATCCATCCTTCTTGATGGCACGCCAATTGAAGAAGCGCTTCAAAACGCAGCTGACAAGCTTGAAAGTGAAACAGGACGCAGCGCAAACTAGATCTCCCTATATGAAATATTAGAAAAAAGGTCGATCTCCGCTTTTGGAGATCGACCTTTTTTGTTTCATGCCTTTATTAAAGTATATGGCAGGATTGTTGAAGACTCAGTTTCGAGACTTTCCGGGGTTCGTTGCTGAGTTGATCGTCAGGGTTGGTTGGGAAGCCACTCGCTTTCCTTTGGTGATTGAGGCAAGCCAGCTAAAGCTCTGCGGGGTCTCGCCAGCCAATCCATTACCGCGGGAGTCTCGCAGCTTCCCAACCAACCCTTTCAATAATGTGAGAAACGAACCCCTGTACCAAGAAGGAGTAACTTCCGCCATGACTACCTATAGTAAGAAAGTGCTCAATAGCAAGCGGTCATGAACTCTATCCATACTATGGAGGTTTTGTGTTACAACTCACAATACGTATAGAACGCACCTAATAATGGAAGTAGTTTCGAGATACTTATATGGCAGAGGGGCGGAGGGGAATGGCGAGACTCCCGCGGAAAGCGAGCTATTCCCCTCCGCCCCCATCCACTCAACAAACGTCTCGAAACTGAGTCTTCCACAAACGGGAGCTTTTATGAAGTTAAAAATGAATGTAATTTTTCTGAAAATGAAGCAGACAAACGGAAAAAGCTATGTTACTATTAAGTAAATTAAATTAATTAACAAAGTCTAAACGCTGAATTTTGAAAGCGCTTTTAGAACCAACCAATATCTTCGAGGGGGTAGAACATTGTGAGTCAAACGAATGCTGAACAGATGGCAGATGCGAACCACGAACCAAACAAGCAGCCATCTAAGAAACCTAGTCCGTCCGGCCAACAAAAGAAATCACGTAAGAAATGGATTACACCGAAAACGGTTCCGTACTTATTTATTCTTCCTGCGGTTACGTTCTTCTTGATCTTCACCGTATATCCGGTCATTTCGTCTTTATTATTGAGTTTTCAAACGCGAGCAGGATCAGGGTACGAATTCGTCGGACTGGACAACTATATTCGATTGTTCCAGGACACGTTATTTTACAAAGCTCTCGGGAACACGTTCCTCATTCTACTGATTCAAGTGCCGATCCAGTTGTTTTTAGCCGTTGTCATAGCGGTAGCTCTTAACTCTCAACTGGTGAAAATGAAGAGCTTTTTCCGGGTGGCCTTCTTCATGCCGGCCATTACGGCATTGGTCGCATCCTCAATTATCTTCATGATCATTCTTGATGAAAACTACGGCCTTGCGAACTATGTGCTTTCTCTATTTGGGATTGAGGCGATCGCCTGGTTGTCTGATCCATTCTGGGCAAAAGTTGCTTTGATGGCAGCGATCACGTGGCGCTGGACCGGATACAACATGGTCATTTTCCTTGCCGGACTCCAAAACATTCCTGGCTCGCTATATGAAGCGGCGGAGATGGACGGGGCAGGTAAGGTCCGCCAGTTCTTTTACATTACCGTGCCACAGTTGAAGCCGATTTTCTTGTTCACATTCGTACTCTCAACGATCGGTACGCTGCAGTTGTTCGATGAGCCTTATATTCTTACGCAGGGCGGTCCGAACAATGCCACACTGACCATCACCCTTTACTTGTATCAAAATGGTTTCCGTTACTTTGATTTCGGCTACGCTTCCGCGATTGCTTACGTTCTTGTATTAATTATCGGGGTCCTATCCTGGGCACAAATGAAATGGGCAGGTGAAGATAAATGAATCAACAAGTTAGTCCACTTAGAAAGACGCTCCTATACGCGTTCTTATTCATTGGAGTCATCATATCCGTCTTCCCGTTCTATTGGATGTTTGTCGGGGCGACAAACCCGTCCGGGGAAATCTTCAAGGTTCCACCGAACTTCCTGCCAGGCGATTATGGCTGGGAGAATTTTAAGAATCTGAATGAAAATGTCGGCATCATCCGCGTGATGGGGAACTCCTTGTTCATTACGCTGACGTTTACAGCGATATCCGCCATCATTTGTACAGCGGCCGGCTATGCGTTTGCGAAGTTCCAATTCAAAGGGCGGAACGCGATTTTCTTCATGTTGCTTGTTGCGATCATGATTCCTTATCACGTTACCTTGATCCCATTGTTTGAGATTTTCGGAACGGTCGGTTGGTTGAACACCTTCCAGGCGGTAATCCTGCCGCAGGTGGCTTATCCATTCGCCATTTTCTTAATGAGGCAGAACATGCAGTCGATTCCGGATTCCTTGCTTGAAGCTGCGCGAGTCGACGGGGCAGGAGAGTTTCATATTTTCTTCCGTATCGTACTTCCGGTTATGCGCCCGGCTCTTGCTGCTGTCGCGATTTTCTTATTCATGTTCCAGTGGAACAACTTCATCTGGCCGCTCGTCGTCCTGCAATCACAGGAGATGTACACATTACCGGTGGCTCTATCAAGTCTTGTCGGGATGTCACGGATTGATTATGGACAAGTCATGATGGGAACCACACTGTCTACATTGCCAATCATGATTTTCTTCTTGTTGCTGCAAAAGCAGTTCATCTCCGGAATTCTCGGCGGATCTGTCAAAGAGTAGAAGGAGGACCAGCTGTTGATCTATATTAATGAAGAAACACAACAATTTCATCTAACCAATGGAAGAATCAGTTACATTTTTCATGTCATGAAAAACGGGCAGCTCGGCCACCTTTACTATGGCAAAGCCCTCCGTGATCAGGACTTCCGTCACTTCCAAGACTATGAAACGACCAACCCTTCGATGACACATGTATTCGAAGGGGATCCTGGTTTTTCCTTAGAAAACGTCAGGCAGGAGGCGCCTGTTTACGGAAAAGGAGACTTTCGTACGCCAGCCATTATTTTGGAAGAGCAAAATGGCGCTTCCGTCGCTGATTTTCGTTATAAAAAGCATCAGATCATTCAAGGAAAACCGAAGCTCGAAGGCCTTCCGGCAACTTTTGCAAAAGATGCAGAAGCAGAAACGCTGGTGGTTACGCTTATCGATGATCAAGCGGAAGTCGTATGGGAGCTCATGTACACCATTTTCAGTGACTTACCAGTGATCACAAGAAGTAGCCTTCTCATAAATGAAGGCTCAGCTCCTGTTTACTTAAAGCACTCGATGTCATCGTCTATTGATCTCCCTGACTCAGAATATGAAATGGTTCACTTATCAGGGGCATGGGCCCGCGAACGGCACTTGGAAACGAGGAAACTCACACCCGGCGTCTCTTCAATCGGAAGTGTGCGCGGCGCGAGCTCCCATCAGCACAATCCTTTTCTAGCTTTGAAAAGGGAAGAGACGACGGAAGACAGTGGGGAAACGATTGCGATGCAGTTCGTATACAGTGGCAACTTCCTCGCTCAGGCTGAGGTCGACCATTACGACACGACACGCTTATCGATGGGGATCCATCCGCAGGCTTTTCAATGGAAACTAGCACAGAATGACAGCTTTCAAAATCCGGAAGTGATCTTGTCATTCACGGAAAATGGCTTGAACGAAATGAGCCAGACGTTCCATGACTTACACCGCAAGCATTTGATTGCCCCGAGGTGGATGGAAAAAGAACGTCCGATTTTAATCAACAATTGGGAAGCGACATACTTTGATTTTAATGAAGAAAAATTGGACCGTTTCACAGATGAAGCGCGTGACCTCGGCGTTGAACTATTCGTTCTTGATGACGGCTGGTTTGGAAAACGCAACGATGATACGTCTTCGCTTGGAGATTGGTTTGTCGATCACAAGAAACTTCCGAACGGGATTGGAACGTTAGCGAAGAAAGTAAAAGAAAAAGGCCTTCAATTCGGGCTCTGGTTTGAACCGGAAATGATCAGTCCTGAAAGCGAATTGATGAAACAACACCCGGAATGGGTTGTCGGTCCACCCGACAGACATCAAACGCTGGAACGAAATCAAAAGGTGCTCGATTTTGCCAACCCTCAAGTAGTCGATTACTTGTTCGAGCGCATGAGTTCCCTCATCGAAGAGACCGGGCTCGACTATATCAAATGGGACATGAACCGGAACATAACCGAACCGTTTTCCCAATATCTGGATGACCAGGTCAACTTCTTTCATCAGTACATCCTAGGAGTCTATGACTTGTATGAGCGTTTGACGACGAAGTATCCGGAGGTATTGTTTGAGTCTTGTGCGGGTGGAGGCGGACGGTTTGATGCGGGTCTTCTTTATTATGCCCCGCAGTCTTGGACGAGTGATGACACGGACGCGGTTGAGCGATTGAAGATTCAATATGGGACATCTCTTGCTTATCCATTGTGCAGCATGGGTTCTCACGTATCTGCCGTACCAAATCATCAAACTTACCGCCACACGCCTTTGAAGTTCCGTGCAGATGTCGCTTATTTCGGAACGTTCGGCTATGAATTCGATCCCAGCCAGCTGACAAAAGAAGAAAAGATCATCGTAAAAGAACAAATCACTGAATTTCAATCGCTTCGTCGTTTGATCCATTCCGGTACGTTTTACCGCTTGTCAGATCCATTCAAACAACAGGATACCGCCTGGATGGTTGTCTCAGAAGAAAAAACAGAGGCTGTCGTCGGCTGGTACCGTTCCCAATATCACCCGAATCCGAAGAACGACCAGGTTTTGAAATTGCGCGGTCTGGATCCTGAAAAACGATATGAAATCGAGGGAACCACAACGGAGTTTTATGGAGACGAACTGATGTATAGAGGACTCCCGCTTGGTGTGGAGTTCAATGGAGCGAATCATGCGAATGCAGAACGAAAGGGAGATCACCAGTCTCAGCTTTTCGTGATAAAAGAGACAAAAGAATGAGGGAGGGTACAGAAATGGAAGATTTACTTTCCGTTTTTTACGAGAAATTCAACGGTGAACAGGAAGCACAAACGTTTTTCGCTCCGGGTCGTGTGAATTTGATTGGTGAGCACACTGACTATAACGGAGGGCACGTTTTTCCTTGTGCCTTGAGTGTAGGAACCTATGTCGTGGCGAGAAAAAGAGAAGATCAGAAGCTCAATTTTTATTCAATGAATTTTCCAGACAAAGGAATTGTTGAATCTCATCTAGAAGGACTTGTATATGAGGAAGATCATGACTGGGCGAATTACCCGAAAGGGGTCATCGATACCTTTCGGAAAGCCGGGTATAACATCGATGCAGGACTTGATCTTGCTTTTTACGGCAATATCCCGAATGGTGCCGGACTCTCTTCTTCAGCTTCGATTGAACTCGTCACAGGAGTCGTGCTGGAACAATTGTTTGACTTATCGATCGACCGCGTGAAAATGGTCCAGCTTGCCCAACAAGCAGAAAATGAGTTCGTCGGAGTCAACTGCGGAATTATGGATCAGTTCGCGATCGGATTAGGAAAAAGTGATCACGCCCTGCTTTTGAACTGTGACACGTTGGATTATCAGTACACCCCCATTCAGCTCAAAGAACATGCTCTGATCATTGCCAATACGAACAAGCGCCGCGGCCTTGCCGATTCCAAGTATAACGAACGCAGAACGGAATGCGAACGGGCGTTGGAACAGCTGAAGCAGAAGGTATCGATCAATAGTTTAGGAGAATTGAGTGTCGAAGATTTTGAAACCCACCAGTCAGTAATTGAGGATCCGACCGTCCGAAGACGCGCGAAGCACGCTGTCTACGAAAACGAGCGCACGATCGAAGCGGTCCACTTGTTGAATGCCGGCGACATCGAAGGGTTCGGCAAGCTGATGAATGCCTCCCACGTATCCTTAAGAGATGATTATGAGGTGACAGGAAAAGAGCTGGATGCCCTCGTTGAAGCAGCCTGGAACGAAGGGGCTGTCGGGTCGCGCATGACAGGTGCAGGCTTCGGTGGTTGTACGATCAGTATCGTCAAACGAACACACGTTGATGGTTTCATCGAAGCTGTCGGGCGTCGTTATCATGAACAAACCGGCTTAGAAGCTGACTTTTATGTTGTAGAAATCGGTGATGGAGCGAAACGCTTGGAGGAGGAGAGAATATGACTGTACTTGTGTGTGGAGGAGCAGGCTACATCGGAAGTCACGCCGTAGCACAGCTTCAGGACAAAGGTGAAAACGTCATCGTCGTTGATAACCTTCAGACGGGACATCACCCGGCCGTACTGGAGGGAGCGAAACTGTATAAAGGAGACTTACGAGATGAGTCATTTTTGAGCACGGTTTTCAAAGAAAATGACATCGACTCCGTTCTCCATTTTGCTGCCGATTCCCTTGTCGGGGAAAGTGTTGAAAAACCGCTGCAATATTACGACAACAACGTCGGAGGAGCCACGTCCCTTTTAAAAGCGATGGCTGCCAACGATGTGAAACGGATTGTCTTTTCTTCAACGGCCGCCGTTTATGGGGAGCCCGAGCAGATTCCGATTCAGGAAAACGATTCAACCCAGCCGACGAACCCATACGGAGAAACAAAGCTTGCGATTGAAAAAATGCTGAAATGGGCCGAAAAGGCGCACGGCATTCAGTACACCGTCCTTCGTTATTTCAATGTGGCAGGAGCGGATGTTGAAGGGCGGATCGGAGAAGATCACCGTCCTGAGACGCACCTCATTCCGATCGTTTTACAAGTTGCCCTCGGAAAAAGGGAGAAAATCATGATCTTCGGTGACGATTATCCGACAGCTGACGGGACGTGTATCCGGGATTACATTCATGTGGAAGATTTGGTGGCTGCTCATCTGCAGGCGATTGACCGTTTGAAAAAAGGAGGCACAAGCGCCACGTACAACCTCGGAAACGGTCAGGGCTTCAGTGTGAAAGAAATCATCGAAGCCGTACGTCGTGTGACGGGACATCCAGTGCCGGCAGAAGTGGCTCCAAAGCGCGCAGGAGACCCGGCACAGCTGGTCGCTTCCTCAGATAAAGCGAAGAAAGAACTTGGATGGAACCCTCAATATCCAGAGGTCGAATCGATGATCGAATCTGCTTGGAAGTGGTTTCAAGAGCATCCACATGGGTACGAAGATTAAAAGGGTGGTGAGGATATGACGATTTATCAAGACATTGAGCATCTGATTCAATATGGCCTGCACAAAAACATGATTTCGGTATGGGACGTCGATTACGTCCGGAACCGATTTTTTCATGTATTCAAGCTCGACGGGGCTTCTGTAGAGATTTCTCGTGAAGGCGAAGACTACACAACCCCCGTCGCCATCCTTGACCGCATGCTCGCTTATGCGGTTGAACAAAAGATTATCGAAGAAGATACCGTCACAGACAGGGACCTCTTTGATGCGAAAATCATGGATGTTCTCGTCCCCCGACCATCAGAAGTAAACAGGGATTTCTATTACAAATTAGAAAAAGAAGGACCAGAAGCAGCGACGGACTATTTTTATCAACTATCCAAGAGTTCGCATTACATCCGTACAGACCGCATCGCTAAAAACAAGCACTGGTACAGTCCGACAGAATATGGAGATTTAGAGATTACGATTAATCTCTCAAAACCCGAAAAAGATCCAAAAGCGATTGCAGCTGCGAAAGGGAAGAAACAAGCCTCTTATCCGGATTGTCTGTTGTGTAAAGAGAATGTCGGGTATGCCGGCAGGCTCGACCACCCGGCAAGGGACAACCACCGAATCATTCCGGTCGATCTTGAAGGTGAGCATTGGTTCCTGCAGTATTCGCCGTATGTGTATTATAACGAGCATGCGATCGTTTTATCACGGGAGCACCGTCCGATGAAGGTCTCCAAAGAAGGATTCGATCGTCTTCTTGATTTCACGGATCAACTGCCGCACTATTTTGTCGGCTCGAACGCCGATCTCCCTATTGTAGGCGGATCGATATTGAGTCACGATCATTTTCAGGGAGGCCACCATGAATTCCCGATGGCGAAAGCGCCGGTGGAAGAAACGTTTGATATTCCGAGATTCAAAGATATCGAGGCAGGGATTGTCCGCTGGCCGATGTCAGTCATTCGCCTGAGGGGCGAAGATCGTCACAGGGTTGCTGAACTCGGAGACGTGATTCTACAGTCGTGGAAAACGTATACGGACGAAAAAGTGGATGTTTTCTCAGAATCGGAGGGCGAACCTCATAATACGGTTACCCCGATCGCCCGCTACAGAGATGGACGCTATGAGCTTGATCTTGTCCTCAGAAACAACCGGACGGATGAAACCCATCCGATGGGAATTTTCCACCCTCATGAAGAAGTGCATCATATTAAAAAGGAAAATATCGGTTTGATTGAAGTCATGGGTCTTGCCGTGCTTCCAGGCCGACTCGTCAATGAGATGGAGTCGTTGAGCCGTTTTATCAAAGAAGGAAGACTAGACGCAGCTGCAGATGATGGGGATGTTGGAAAACATGTACCGTGGGCGAAGCAGATCGAGTGGGACACAACATCGGAACAAGCGGTTTGGGAACAGATGCAGGAAGAAATCGGCAGACGTTTTTCTACGGTTTTGGAACATGCAGGGGTGTTCAAACGTACAGAAGAAGGAAAGGAAGCATTCCGACGTTTCATGAAACAATTAGGATAAGGAGGCGGTGACCAATGGTCGATGTTTGCACGTACCAGAAGACGAAATTTAAGAGTCTGGATGCCGTTGTATTGGAAAATGAGAGTGTACGAGCGGTGATTTTGCCTGAATACGGGGGAAAGATGGTTAGTTTTTTTGATAAAGAAGCCGATTATGAATGGTTGTATCAGACTGATCGTCCGAACCTTGAAATCCCACCGTACGGAGCGGATTTTTCTAAGTACGATTCTAGTGGTTTTGACGAAATGTTCCCAGGGATTGATCAGGGTCCTCACCCGACCGATTGGAAGGAGATCCCGGATCACGGGGAAGTGTGGGCGCTGCCGTGGGAATATAAAGCGACACATGACGGAGTCTCGCTTGAGGTGCACAGTCCTGAATTTCCATATGCGCTGAAAAAGAAGATCTGCCTTCATGGTGCTGATTTGACGATCAAGTATGAGGCGGTCAACAAAAGTGATGAGCCGTTTCCATTCATTTGGACGCCACATGCGCTACTGAATCTTGATGAACATACAGCCATCGAAGTGCCTGATGATTTGAAGCAGGTGATGAATGTTGAAAAAGGAACCCAGCATCTTGGCGCCTGGGGAACAACCCATGCTTATCCGGAAACAAAGTCAGAGAAAACAGGTCACACCATCGACCTCAGCCAGCTGGAGCCGATGGAAGAAGGAACGGCTGAGAAATTCTATTTCACTGAGCCGCTTTCTCATGGTTGGTGCGCTCTCGTCCAGCCTAACTTGAACAGAAAATTGACGTATCGTTTTCCTGAAAATAAAGTGCCGTATCTCGGCGTATGGAAGACGCGCGGCGGTTACCGTGGAGAGCATAACATTGCATTAGAACCTTGCACCGGCGTATACGACGATGTGTACCTTGCTGAAAAAATCGGCAAAGTATCCTATATCCCGGCTCAGGGGTCCTACAAGTGGACATTGAACATCGAGACAGGAGGCTTATAAATGACATATTTAGGTGTCGATTACTATCCGGAACATTGGCCGGAACAAATGATGGAAGAAGACATTCAAGGCATAAAAGACATGGGGGCAAACATCGTACGGATCGGGGAATTCGCTTGGCATCTGATGGAGAAGGAAGAAGGCGCATTCGACTTTTCCTACTTTGATCGTGTCATTGAAAAAGTGAAGCAGAATGGCCTGGATGTCATGTTCGGGACACCGACAGCAACATTCCCAGCCTGGCTCGCTCAAAAACACCCATCCATTTTGTCTGAAGATGAAAACGGTAACACGAGGGTGTTTGGCGGACGTCGTCAATACTGCTTCAACTCTGACAAGTACCGTCAGTATGCTGCGGGTATTACGGAAAAACTTGTTCAGCATTATAAAGATGAAGAAGCGATCGTTTCCTGGCAGATCGACAATGAATTCGGCCATGAAGGGAGCGACATGTGTTACTGTGATCAGTGCCATAGCGCGTTTCATCAGTATTTGGAAAACAAATACGAAAGCGTCGATCAGCTTAATGATGAGTGGGGAACGATTTTCTGGGGCCAGACGTATAACGACTTTTCTGAGGTCCCGATTCCAAAGCCAACGGTGACAACCCATAATCCGACGTTGAAGCTCGAATGGGCACGCTTCCGATCCGCTTCCGTCAACGAGTTCGCCCACCAAATGACAGCGATTGTGAATGAACACAAAGGCAGCCATCAAACCGTGACCACAAACGTGTCCGGCGGATTTTTCGATAAATGGTTTGACCACGAAGAAAACGTGAAGCAGATGGATTTCGTTTCCTATGATAACTACCCGGTCTGGGGTGGCCTCGAAAAACCGATTCCTCCAGAAGCGATTGCGATGACGCATGATTTCAACCGCGGCCTGCTTGATAAAAACTACTGGATCGTCGAAGAACTGATGGGAGCTCAGGGACATGATGTCATCGGTTACCTGCCACGGCCAAATCAGGCGAAAATGTGGTCGTATCAAGCGTTCGCGCATGGCTGTTCCAACATGCTGTATTTCCGCTGGAGAGGCATGACAAAGGGAGCGGAGCAGTTTTGTTACGGTGTCGTCGACCACGATAATGTATATGGACGCAAGTATAAAGAGGTACAGTCTCTTTTCGGAGAAATCAAAGAGCATGAAGAACTGCTGAATGCGGAGATCCAATCCGATATCGCGGTCCTTTATGATTACGACAACATCTGGTCCTGGCGTTCCCAAATCCAGAGCAAAGACTTCGATTTCAACGAAGAATTGCTCCGTTTGTATCGTCCGTTTTACCGGAAGAACACAAACATCGATGTCATACCGGCAAGCCGTGAACTCGGTACATACAAAGTCGTCCTGGTCCCTGTCATGCAGTTGATGGACGATGCACTCGCCAGTCGTCTCCGAACCTTTGCAGAAGAAGGAGGCACCGTCATCTTCTCCTACCGTGCCGGCTTGAAAGGTAAAGACAACAACATCCGCCTTGGCGAAGTTCTTCCAGGTCCAGTCCGGGACTTGATTGGAGCTCGCGTCGAAGAGATTGAATCCTTAACGGCCGAACACCAGTTGGAACTGCAAGGGGAAGGGGCGTTTGCGGATGTGCCCGCTCATATTTCCGTCTGGCGAGACCTCCTTGTTCCAGAACAAGCTGAGACACTGTATTCTTATCAGGATCAATTTTATAAAGAATACGCTGCCGTGACGAAGAACACGTTTGGAAAAGGAAACGTCTACTACGTCGGTGGTGGCTTGAGTGAAGAGGCTTTGGAGAAAATCGCTCAGGATGTAACAGATGAGTGCGGCATTGAAACAATAGAGTCCGATTGCGATGTGGAAGTATACCGCCGGGAAGTCGGAGGTTCCTCATACCTGTTCTTGATGAATCATAGCGATGAAGAAAAATCGTTCGGTGAAGAGAAACTTGGTTCATTTGAAAGCAGAATCGTGAAGGAATAAGGAAAGTGCAGGAGAAAGCTCCTGCACTTTTTTTGTTTGATCGAATATATACTTACAAAAACTGGTGTACCAGGTCATCCAGATTCTGGATGACCTGGTACACCAGAAAAAGGAAACTACAGGAACAGCAGTGCAACTGTGGTGGAGGCGATCAAGCCGAGGATGACGGGGATGAAGTTTTTTCGGACGAGGTCCATGACGGGGACGCCGCAGAATCCGGCGATTGCGATTAAGGATGACCAGGCGATGATCGTTCCGCCTCCTGTCCAGATCGATCCCATCTGCCCGATGGCAGCGAGGGTGGAAGCGTCGATGGTGCCGTTAGCGAGAGAGGCGGATAACGCGCCAGTCAGCGGTAGCCCCGAGAAACCAGAACCGTCCAACCCTGTAATGATTCCAATGATCAAAATACTAAAAGCGGTCAAAAAGGCGTTCTGGGGCAGAAAATCCTGGCTCGACTGGACAAGATCGAACAAGAAAGAAGGGGTCGATTCTGCAGGCAGAACAAGAATATCTTTGGCAAACTCCCCACTGCCAAGAAAGAAAAATCCGGCAATCGGAATGACCGGCCCCATCGCCTTGAACGCGAATACGAACCCTTCGGTAATGTGGGTACTCACATCATCCAGCGCTTTCTGTTTTCCAAAGGCAACACTTGAGAGCAACAACAAAACGACCGCGACGCCTCCGATAAAAGCCGCTCCGTTCCCTCCTTCAAATCCTCCCATCCGACCTGAACCGAGCTTGGTTGAAACCATGTGAATCATAACAGCAAGCATAGACAGCGGAACGAGAACAGCGAAAACTTTGCTCCAGATGGGAACGCGTGAACTTTTCGCTCCTTCTGTTTCTTTCAAACCCTGCATCTGGACAATCTCCTGTTGGTTCTCGGGATTGTCTTTGGAACGGAAACTTTTCCTATTGAAAAGGTACGCGAGACCAATCGCAACAAATCCTGTAACGACTGACAAAAGCAGTGCCTGATCCATCACGCTCGCCGTATCGATCCCTGCAGATTTGGCCGATAGCTCAGGTGCTACCTGGATAATGTAGTCGGACGACAGCGCCATCCCCTGTCCGGCAAGCGCCACAGCCATCGCAGCCACCAAAGCAGGCAAACCTGTCCGGATGGCAGCAGGGACGAGTAAGGCGCAAATGAGCGGCACAGCCGGGGTCGGCCAAAAGAACAGGGAGACAACATAGGTGACGCCGACGAGAATGAAAAACGACACATGACTGTTGACCATCACTTTTTGAATCGGTTGGATCATCATCGTGTCCGCCCCGAGGTCTTTCAAGGAACGTAACAAGGCAACCATAAAGGTGATGATCAAAAAGATATTGAACAATTCTTTTGCCGCCACAAGGTTGGCATTGAAGACGCCGACAAAACCACTGATCAAACTTCCATTAAACATCCAGGCAACCAGAAACGTACCGAGCAGCGTAGGGAGCACGACCCCTTTACGGAGAATCATCGTCAAGATGATAAGAAGAGTGAATAACCCATAAATCCAATGAGACATTGTCAATTCCATAAAAATGCCTCCTCTTTTTTACATAGGCTATTCAAGGAGTTCAGGAGGGGTGAAAAAAGGAACCGGGACTTTTGTCAAATATTGACCTTGCAATAAATATTCTGAACATTATAATGATTAGTATTATTTACTTTTTAGGGGGGATCATCAATGAAACAACAACTCACAAACATTTGGAAAGATTGGAGGCTCCATGCGGTTGTGCTTGCGATTGTTCTGGTTACAGAAATCATCGGCACGCACTCCTTCAACGTCGGTCCTGGTGTGGTACTTTTATTACCTATGCTTTATGCCATCATTATTGGTCTTGCTTTATTTTTCACACCAGTGATCAAAGAGAAGCAGTCGAAAAACGCGGAACCGATCATCGTTCTTGGCGTGACGGTTCTCATTGCGAAAATCGGAGTCATCATCGGCCCGGCGCTCCCGCAGATCATTGAGGCGGGTCCTGCATTACTATTACAGGAATTCGGGAACCTTGGTACGATCCTGATCGCACTGCCTGTAGCCGTGTGGCTCGGACTGAAACGCGAGAGTATTGGAATGGCCCACTCAGTCGCGCGTGAACCGAACGTTGGGTTAGTCATGGACAAGTATGGGTTCAACTCACCCGAAGGACGAGGAGTCATGGCGATTTACATATTCGGTACCGTGTTTGGAGCTGTTTTTATGGGGTTGATTTCAGGTTTTCTTGCTACATGGACACCGCTTCACCCGCTATCCTTCGCGATGGCATCTGGAATCGGCAGTGGAAGCATGATGGCAGCCGCCAGCGGCTCTCTTGTTGCAGCTTTTCCGGCAATGGAAAATGATATCCTCGCCTTTGCAGGAGCCAGTAACCTTTTATCCTTATCGACAGGGTTGTATATGAGCATTTTTATTGGACTGCCGCTTACCGAACGTCTTTATCAGCTCATGACATCGAAGAAAAAAGAAAATACAAGTGTAAGGAAAGGGGCGTAAACGATGCTGAAAAACATACAAGAATGGGTGCTTTTGCTGGGGATCTTCGGGGTTGTGGCGCTCATTGGAAACTGGGTCGGATATGAGATTCTTCCAACAGCCGCTATTCCGGGGATGCTCATCCTCATCGGCATCTGCCTGGCCGGATTAATTCTAGGCGACATCCTCCCAGGCTCGCTGCCAAGTATTGCTTATGTAGCGCTTGTCGGTGTCCTTCTTTCCATGCCGTGGATGCCGGGATCAGAGTATATTGTCTCCGCAACAAGCGAAGTTCAACTACTGGCCTTAACGACTCCGATCCTTGCTTATGCAGGAATCGCGATCGGCCGCTCCTGGACAGACTTTGTCAAACTGGGGTGGCGCAGCATTGTCGTTGCGGTTTGTGTCATGCTCGGCACCTTTTTAGGTTCCGCACTCATTGCAGAGGCGATCTTGAGATTCCAGGGAATTATATAACGGCCTAGCGCTATTCAACATCATAAAAAAAAGCCGCGGGAGCTCCGCGGCTTTTCTTATTACTTATGATTTTCACTAGGCACTTCACAGCCGTCTTCCGTACAAGCCGCTCCGCTTTCACTAGATAAATCTTCAAAAGCAGGCGTCTCTTCTTCTTCAGCAAAAGCTTTTTCAAGCCCCTGAACGAATACTTCCGTCGGCTGGGCACCGGAGACCGCATACTTTCGGTTGATGACGAAAAATGGAACACCCTGAACACCGATCTGCTGGGCTTCTGCTTCTTCACGGCGAACCGCTTCCGTATATTCAGAGCCTTCCAGGACAGAAGTCACGGCATCACGATCGAGACCGACTTCCACCGCAAGTTCTGTAATCGTTTCATGATCGCCTACATCTTTGCCGTCCGTCAAAACCGCCTTGAAAAAACGTTCAGCAAAGGCTTTGCCCAGTCCTTTTTCGTTCGCGAGCTGGGAAACACGATGGGCATCAAATGTGTTCGTCGGTACTACGGAATCAAAGTGGAAATCCAGTCCCACCATTTTGGCCTGCTCGGTCATGTTCTGCGTCATCTCACGTGCTTCGTCCATCGTCCGGCCGTATTTAACCGCAAGTTTTTCATGCATGTTTCGGCCTGTGTTGCGCTCGGCGTTTGGATCAAGTTCAAAGCTTTTATAAACGACATCCACCTGTTTGCCAGGAAAATGTTCGAGTGCCTCTTCTAGTCTTCTTTTTCCGATATAACAAAAAGGACAGACGAAATCTGACCAAATTTCTATTTTCATGGAGATCACCTCTTCTTTAGATTCCCTTCCATTTTACGATGCTTATCGCCGGAATTCCATGATTCTGTTTGAACGCCCCTTTGCGTATATATGGGAAAAAAGGAGGTTGGATTTTATGGGGATTACATTGATCAAAATTTCAACCATCTATTTTGCCATTGGAATCGCGATCGGATATTACATGTCGAGTGCCCATGATTATACCCTTACACCTGTTCACGTCCACATCAACTTACTCGGATGGACTGCACTTACGCTTGCAGGTATTTTGTATCATCTTTTTCCATCACTTGCAAAATCGTTATCTGGAAAAATCCATTTCTGGCTCCATAACATCGGACTCCCGGTAATGATGATCGGACTGTTTTTCGTCGTCGTTTCTGAAAACGAAGCGTTGCTGCCACTTGTTGCTACCGGCGCAACCGTGACATCCCTCGGCATTTTTTCATTTGTGTTCAATGTCTTAAAAAATTTAAAAGCTTCCTGACACCACATCCCTCCCCGCTTCGATTATAGAATCAGGGAGGGATGTTTAATGATTACATTAGAAACGTTGAAACAACGCAGCCTGAACAAAATGGGAAACGTCCAAACGATTGTGAAGGAAAAGGCGTGGAAAATGATTGAGCAAGCCTATAAAGATGGGATTCTTGTTCAAATCTCCTCAGGTCATCGCACTTATGAGGAGCAGGCCCATTTGTATGGACAAGGCCGTCCGGATTACTACTGGAAAGGCAAAAGGTACGGACACAGCGGCAACATCGTCACCTATGCCAAACCAGGGAGTAGCAACCATCACAGCGGGCGGGCAATCGACTTTTTCCTACTTAGTTCAGATGGAAAAAGAGCACTGTGGACGGTGAATCAGGACTGGCGGTACGTAGCATCCATCGCAAAATCTCTAGGTTTCCAGTGGGGCGGGGATTGGTCGAGTTTTAAAGATTATGCCCATCTTGAATGGCCTGAAAAATCACGCAATGTCAGTGATCTTCAGATGAAGCTACAGAATTTAGGGTACCAGCCAGGACCCGTTGATGGCATGTATGGACCGCGAACAAAGCGTGCCGTCGTAGCTTTTCAGCATCAGGAAGGGTTGGAAGTGGATGGGAGTGCAGGTCCTTTGACGACAGACAGGCTCAACGCTCGCACCTATCCGGGCTCTCCTATCCACTTCGGTGCCAAAGGCCCTGTCGTCAAACGAATCCAGCGAGCGGTCGGAACAGCGGATGACGGTCATTTCGGCCCATTAACAGAAGCCGCCGTCTGTACCTTTCAGCAGCAACACCACCTTGAGGTCGACGGCATCGTAGGTCCTAAAACATGGCGTGAATTGTTTGGTTACCAGCATCCATCCTAGGGTGCTGGTTTTTAGTTGAAAAGGAACAAATCCTCGAAATATGTCTAGTCACATTGTACCTGTTGACAAATAATGAGAATTTTAGAATAATACAAGTTGTAATATTCAGTTAAATCTAAATATTCTTAAAAATTTTTGAGCGCGTATGTTAACGCTTACACAAAGGAGGGTAGAGCGTTGCTGATTCCGATCATTCTTTCTGTCATTACCGTGCTTTCTGTCGTTTTCGCACTGAAAAAGAAACGGCCGTTTTTACTGGCTGTTCCGTTCATCGCGCTGTTTGGTGTTGCACTCATCAAGGTCATCATGGTTCCGATGCCGTTTTGGGAAACGGTGCAATTCATTTTTAACTTAAAAGGATAAAAGGAAGGGAGGTGAACCATGTGAAAAAGATGGATCCAGAGAAGGCGAAAGCCTATTTCCGTTTACGTACCACATTGATTATCATCTATCTTGCCATTGGAGCTGTTGTATCTTTTGGTGTTGTTCTTTTTGCCGAAAGTCTTCAGTCCTTTACAGTGATGGGGATTCCGCTTCCGTATTATATGGGAGCGCAAGGCGCCATCGTTACCTTCATTGCACTCCTTTTTTTCAATGCCATCATCAGTGATATCGTCGATAAAAAATTCGGATTAATTCCAAAAGATGATTCCGACCAAAATCAAGCCGTTAACCAATAGGATAGGGGGAGAAATATGGACGCACAGTTTATGGTCTCCCTTGCTTTAATTGTTGCTACTTTTGCATTGTACATAGGGATTGCTGTCTACAATAAAGCAAGGGCTACATCAGATTTCTACGTTGCCGGCCGTGGGGTACCGCCCGTCTTCAATGGGATGGCGATCGGAGCCGATTGGATGAGTGCAGCTTCATTCATTGGACTCGCAGGTACGGTCATGATTCTTGGATACGATGGACTCGCATACATTATGGGATGGACAGGCGGTTATTTGCTGCTTACGTTCCTTTTAGCTCCACAGTTAAGAAAATATGGACGGTACACGGTGCCTGAATTCATCGGGGACCGCTACCGCAGCAACGCCGCACGATTGATTGCAGCTGTAGCCACAATCATCATCAGCTTCACTTATTCCGTAGGACAACTGTCTGGATCAGGAGTTGTCATCGGGCGACTGTTTGAAGTGGATACGGTTATCGGAACATTGATTGGGGTTGTCCTAATCGCCTTCTACTCAGCGATGGGAGGAATGAAGGGAATTACGTGGACACAGGTAGCTCAGTACATCGTATTGATCATTGCTTACCTGATTCCAGTTATTTTCATGTCGATGCAGCTGACTCAAAACCCTGTGCCATGGCTTTCTTACGGTGATGTCGTGTCGGAAATGCGTGCGATCGATCAGGATTTGGGCATTTCTGAATACATTGTACCGTTTACAGAAGGGTCGAAATGGCAGTTCATCGCCTTGATGTTCACATTGACGGCGGGAACAGCTGGTCTGCCGCACGTCATCGTCCGCTTCTATACGGTTGCAACAATGAAAGCTGCGCGCTGGAGTGGCGCTTGGGCTTTGCTATTCATCGGACTGCTCTACTTGTCCGCACCTGCTTACGCCGCTTTTTCCCGTTTTATCTTAATGACGGAAGTGGCTGGTTCACAATTGAATAACTTGCCCGCTTGGACACAAGCCTGGGTCGACACAGGGAGGCTTTCCCTTGCCGACAATAATAGTGACGGCGTCCTGCAATGGTCGGAACTTGTGATCAGTAATGATATCGTCGTTATGGCAACACCGGAGATTGCAAACCTTGGCATCTTCGTCATCGGTTTGATGGCTGCCGGTGCGATGGCGGCTGCCTTATCGACGGCCGGTGGATTGATGATTGCCATTTCAGCAGCGTTGTCCCACGACATTTATTTCCGCTCCATCAATCCGAATGCGAGTGAGAAAAAACGTCTCTCGGTCGGACGCTGGTCAATCGTTCTTGCAACTGTCGCCGCAGGTTTGATCGCCTTGAACCCGCCAGGTGCCATCACACAGATCGTCGCATGGGCTTTTGCCTTGGCATCCGGATCGTTCTTCCCAGCTCTGCTTCTCGGGGTTTGGTGGAAGCGAGCCAATGGACCTGGGGTTATCGCAGGCTTGGTTGTCGGACTTTCTGTGACACTCGGGTATATCTTCGCAGCAAAATACGGTGGATTCACCATTCTAGGAATTATCGATACGGGGGCTGGAGTCTTCGGCGCGACAGCTGCTATTTTAGCCAACGTTGTTGTATCCCTGATGACAGCACCACCATCAAAACAAACCCAGGAAGAAGTCACAGACCTACGATACCCAGAACAAATCCACTACAAAGACGGAGAATACTGGCTCAAAGAAAACGTCAAATAATAATGGAAAAAACAGGTGTACCAGGTCATCCAATATTTGGATGACCTGGTACACCATTTATTTCCTATTCCATGCGATGAAGTTTTTCGAAGTCGGTTTGCAGTTTGGTTGAAACCGATTCGTACACTTCAAAGAGAGCTTTGTATTTCTTATGATTTTCAGCGTTTGGTTCGTAATGGTCCTTCATCGGAATGGAGGATTTGATGGAGGCAAGGCTATCAACATGACCGAGGCTGTACAACGCAACCCAGGCCGCTCCCCAGGCGGAACTCTGATGGCTCACCGGAAGATCGATCCGCTTGTTGAAAAGATCAGCAAGCATCTGAACCCACGTCTCTGACCGCGCAAATCCGCCGCTGGCATAAATTTTGTCATGCTTGTTCCCGAGACGCTCCAGAGCACTTCCAATATGTAAAATGGAAAACAGCACCCCTTCCATAGCGGCTCTTGTTATATGCGCTTTGCCGTGAGCAGGTGTCAGCCCGATGAACGATCCTTTCGCTTCCGCGTTCCAAAACGGCGCGCGTTCGCCATTCAAGTAAGGAAGGAAAATTAAATTCCCCGCACCAGCTTCCACTTCACTCGCAAGCTTCGTCAGTTCTTCTACTGGAATTTCATCCTCATTCGAAAACAGCTGCTGGACCCATTTCAACACAAGACCTCCGTTATTGGACGGTCCGCCTGTAATCCATAAATCATCCGTAAAGCTGTAAGAGAACACTTCCTGCTGATCATCAAGTAGCGGTTCACTGGAAAATTGGCGGATCGCGCCGCTTGTCCCAATGGTAATCGCCGTCTCGCCAGGCTGAATGGCTCCAATTCCGAGGTTCGCAAGCGGACCATCACTGCCACCGATGATAAACGGCGTTCCGGCATCCAACCCGGACTTTTCAGCGACCTCTGCGGCCATGCCTTTCATAGCATAGGTAGGCTCGACCGGTTGGAAAAGCTGCTCACGGTGGATACCAGCTAGAGCCAGTGTTTCTTCATCCCATTCGTTTTCGTGGATGTTGAAAAGACCAGTAGCTGAAGCAATCGAATAGTCGGCTACTTTTTCACCAAACCAGCGGTACAGTAAAAATTCTTTCACAGATACAAAGTAATCGGCTTTCTTCCATGGTTCGTACTGGTTGTTTTTCATCCATAACAGCTTCGATAACGGAGACATCGGATGCAGCGGTGTCCCTGTCCGCCTATACACATCGGAATGCTTTTCCTTCAATGTTGAGGCTTCGTTCGCACTGCGCGCATCCGCCCAAATGATCGACGGTGATAAGGGCACTCCTTTTTCATCCATACAAATGACCGAGTGCATGGCGGCTGAGATTCCGACACCGACAATCTCCTCACGTTCAATGGACCGCGTACTTAAATTCAGAGCTTCAAGCGCGGCTTCTTCCATTTGCAGCGGATCCTGTTCGGCATGACCGACGGCAGGGTGGGCGAGAGGGTAAGCCACTTCGTATTCAGCAGCAACCTCGCCATTTTTATGAAAAACGACGGATTTCGCACTCGTCGTTCCTAGGTCTAACCCAATCACATAACTCATAAATATAACTTCCTTTCTAGACACGCTTCCTTGATATAGCATCACGCATGCGCTGCGTAGCGGCTTGCGCTTGTTCCTTCTTCTTCACACTATAATTTACGAAAAGGGAATCGATCAGCGAGAGACCGGCGATTCTCGAGGCGAGCGCTTCTGATCGGAATTCCGTTTCCTCTGCGACCGTATATAAGGATAAATCGACGACTTTTGTCAGTGGGGATTTAGCGAAGTTCGTAATCGCAATCGTTCGTACGTTGTTTTCTTTAGCAACATCGACAATATCCAAGATATCCTGGTTCGACCCCGTATGGGAAATGACGACAGCCACATCACTTTCTCTCATTTGAGAGGCAGACATCAACTGTAAGTGCGTGTCCGGATATGCATGCGCTTCCATTCCTGTCCGAATAAATTTGTGCTGAGCATCCATCGCGAGGATGTTCGAGCCACCGCTTCCGAAAAAGAACACACGATCCGCTTCAATCAGACATTCCATCGCTTTTTTTAAAGATTGAGGGTTTTGAACATCACGGGATGTTTCCAACGCACGGATATTGGCTTGAAATACTTTTTCCGTAATCTCAAAATCCGTGTCCTCTTCCGATATCTTTTCATGGATATCCTGAATCGGATTGACGATTTCAGAGGCCAGCGCAATCTTCATTGCCTGGTAACCTTTAAAACCTAAGCGCTTACAAAATCTGAAAACGGTTGCATCTGCGACCATAAGATCGTCAGCGACCTGATTAATGGTAGAGTGAACGATCTCCTCTGTATTTTCCATAATGTAATCAGCGATCAGCTTCTCCTTTTCACTGAACTGCGTGTAAGAAGAACGGATTCTACTGATGACGTGTTTCGTTGGAGCTTCAATCATAGGAATTCCTCCTTCGAATTTGCAACTTGTTATTATTGTATATGAAATTTATTTCAAAAGAAAGAATACGATCAGTGAAATTTTTTTCTGGAAAACTATTGAACTAAAAAAGATTTATTGTATAATCGGAATTGTAGAAAATAATTTTCAAAGATTCCCTTCATTTTCTTTTTTTAGTAGTTCTTTGAAAGCGCTTCTAATTAAAGAGAGGAAGAGGTTGAAAAATTGGAGAGTATTTTCTTATGGAATCGATTTCTGCTTTTTTGGTCTTTGTTGAAAGCGATTACCAGAACAGGGATAGCAAATGAGCTTTGTGAAAAAATTTTACATACAAAGGAGAGAAAATTGAACATGAAGAAGTTATTTGGTTTATTGTCCATGGTTCTTTTGATTACGGTTTTAGCTGCATGTGGCAACGGCGGTGCAGAATCCAGCAGTGGCGAAGGTGAAAGCGCTTCAGGAGATGGCGGCGAAACAAAAACGATCAAAGCCGGGATTGGTCTGAACAGTGAACACCCTCAATACAAAGGTCTATTGAAGTTTAAAGAAATTGTAGAAGAAAAAACGGACGGCGCGATCACAGTGGATACATATCACAGCGGTCAGCTAGGTGACGACCGTACCATGACAGAAGCGCTTCAGCTTGGTACACAGGAAGTCGTTATTCCTTCCACAGCACCACTAGCGAACTTCGTACCGGAATTCAGCGTTTTCGATATTCCATTCCTATTCCCAAACGAACAAGTCGCGGACCAAGTATTAGATGGTGAAGTTGGACAGGAATTGCTGAAGAAGTTGGAAAGCCAGAATCTTGTCGGTCTATCGTATTGGGAAAATGGTTTCCGTGATCTTACAAACAGTGAACGCCCTGTGAAAACTGTCGATGATTTCGACGGTTTGAAAATCCGTACAATGGAAAATGATCTTCACCTGGAGGCCTTCAAAGCACTAGGAGCGAACCCTACTCCTATGGCATTTACAGAATTGTTCACAGCGATGCAGCAAGGAACTGTAGATGGTCAGGAAAATCCATATTCAACGATTTACCTGCAAAAGTTCTATGAAGTACAAGACTATGTATCTAACACACACCACATTTACAGCCCATGGGTATTCTTGATGAGTAAATCTTTCTATGATGGTCTGACAGAAGAACAGCAGAAGATTGTGAAAGATGCGGCAGTAGAAGCGGGACAGTATGAGCGTGAAATGAACCGTGAAGCCAACGATGAGTATTTGGAAAAACTTCAAGAAGAAGGCATGGAGTACACAGAAATTTCCGATGAAGCTCGTCAGGAAATGAAGGATGCCGTAGCTCCAGTTGTTGAAGAATACAAGAGCAAGATCGGTGAAGAGACAGTAAACAAAGTTTATAAAGCGATTGAAGAAGCGCAAAAATAATAGAATGACAGAGAGTACGCTGTAGCGAGACTGCAGCGTATTCTTCGCCATTCAGGGTCAGTTGAGGTGAAGAAAATGAACATCATTCGAGCGATCGACCGCAGATTAGAAGAAGTATTGCTCGTCATTTTCTCGACCATCATGGTCAGTGTCATTTTCCTGCAAGTCGTCATGCGTGTGTCAGGAAATTCATTGTCATGGTCAGAGGAACTCGGACGATACTGCTTCATTTGGTTAGTGTATATCGGAATCAGTTACGGAGTGAAAAAGCAGCGCCACATTAAAGTGGACGTCATGCTGCTCTTACTAAAAGGAAAAGCAAAATTGATGCTCGCCATCATTGCGAATCTACTATTCTTCGTTTTCAGTTTGTACGTTGTCGTCAACGGATACAGCATCGCTTCCCAGCTGCTGTCGTTCGGCCAGCAATCACCGGCCTTACATATACCAATGGGACTCGTTTATATGGCGACGCCAATCGGTTTTGCTTTAACAGCGATCCGTCTCGTACAAAACTTGATCGTACAGTTTAAAATGCTGTTTGGGAAAAAAGAACTCGACATCGACGATGAACGCGATCGTATGCAAAAGCAGGAAGGAGAGGATGAATCATGACAACAATCGTATTATTCGGGACGTTCGCCCTCTTCCTTCTGCTTAGTGTACCGATTGGAATCGCTCTCGGACTATCGACGCTTGCGACCATCTTCTACACCGGTGCTATCCCGGTTCAGTTTTTAATGAAGGAACTCGTCACATCTGTCGATTCATTTCCACTAATGGCCGTTCCATTTTTCATCTTAGCTGGTGAAATCATGGGGAAAGGCGGTATTTCTGAGAGACTGTTCAACTTCGCGAACGCCCTCGTTGGTAACAAAACGGGTGGATTTGCGATGGCAACCATCGTCACGTGTATGTTCTTTGCGGCGATTTCTGGTTCAGGACCAGCGACGGTTGCCGCGATCGGTGGAATCATGATTCCAGCGATGGTCAGACAAGGGTATGACAAAAAGTTCGCAACAGCTACTGTAGCTGCTGCGGGATCGATTGGTGTCATCATTCCTCCAAGTATTCCGATGGTCATTTACGGAGTCGTGGGTGGAGCATCAATTGGAGACATGTTCATCGCGGGAATTATCCCAGGATTTATTGTCGGTGGAGCACTTCTTGCTTGGGCGTACATTTATTCAAGACAACAAGGGTATAAAGGCTTGGCAGAAAAAACGTCCCTCGCAAACATTGGCAAAACGTTCTGGGAAGCCAAATGGGCGCTTGTCATTCCAGTCATCATCCTGGGCGGAATCTACGGCGGTATTTTCACGCCGACAGAAGCTGCAGTGATCGCGGTTGTTTACGGAATGATTGCAGGCTTGTTCCTGTATCGTGAACTTGGCATCAAAGACATGCCGAAAATCTTTGCTGACTCAGCATTGACGACAGCAACTGTTCTGATCATCGTTGGATCCGCAACTGCTTTCGGACGTCTGTTGACGATCGAGCAGATACCAACACAAGTGGCGAACTTCTTGTTGTCCATTTCAGAAAATGAGATCATTTTGATTCTATTGATCACATTGCTATTACTCATCGTCGGATGTTTCATGGATACGCTCGCAGCGATCATCATTTTGACGCCGATCCTGCTTCCGATTGCGGTAAACCTTGGTTACGATCCGATCCACTTCGGAATCATCATGGTCGTGAACCTGGCGATTGGTTTCATTACACCACCACTTGGCGTAAACTTGTTCGTCGGCTCAGGAATATCGGGACTGTCGATCGAGCAGCTGTCTCGAGCCATCATCCCGTACTTTTTCGCGATGATCTTCTCGTTACTGATGATCACGTTTATTCCAGAATTATCTCTATGGTTGATCAGCTTCGCTGACTGATGAAAAAGGACTGACCCTCCTTGGCGTCACCGAAATCCCTTGCTTTTAGGCAAGGGGTTTTTCGGTTTATGGAAGGATTGTGTAAGACTCGATTTCCAGGTGTTTCGAGGTTCGTTGCAGGGTTGAGCGTCAGGGGTGTTTGGGAAGCCACTCGCTTTCCAAACACCCCATTCAATAATGTTAGAAACGAACCCCTTTACCCTGGGAGAGTGTTTTCCACTACCAGAGAGTTGTATGCTTAATGCGCTCTATACCATGCTTTTGTGTTTAGAATAGTAAACCAGGAAAGTTAATACCCTATACTTTCTTTGCAGGTGAAGCACTTATACTGTAAGTAGTTTCGAGATACTTATATGGCAAAGGGGCGGAGGGGAATGGCGAGACTCCTGCGGGAAAAAAGTGCAGGGTGAGACCCCACAGGACGCATGCCGAGGAGGCTCACCGCGCTCCCGCGGAAAGCGAGTCATTCCCCGCAGTCCCCATCCACTCAACAAAAGTCTTGAAACTATGTCTCCAACTAAAGGGAGCTATAGTGGAAGAATGAGAAATTAGTAGAATAAATCGATCAGTTCAAAAAGAAAGGCGGTGCGGATGCTGTCTGTTTGATGGCAGGACGCAGCCGAACGGTAATTTTTGATATGAGTGTATTCATCCAAGTCGTATTGCCGGTCATTTTGATTTTCGGAGCAGGCTTTACGATCCAAAAAATCGTTAAATTAGACGTAAAATCCGTATCAACAATCGCTTTGTATGTAATGCTTCCCTGTTTAGTTTTCCAAACGTTTTACGAAGCGGATCTGAACGGAGAGTATTTGATGATGCTCGTCTTTTCTGGCCTGCTGCTTTTCAGTATTCTTGGAATCAACAAGATTGTCAGTAAGTTGAAAAACTATGACCAGAGCATGGAGAGCGGGTTGATTCTATCGACAGCGTTCATGAATTCAGGGAACTATGGTGTGCCGATCATTCTGTTTGCCTTCGGGGAAGAAGGGTTTGTTTATTCTGTTTCTTTCATGGTTCTTCAAGCGATCATTATGAACTTTTTCGGAGTTTACTATGCTGCTAAAGGAACATCTGGTTTGAAAATGGCCCTGTTTTCTGTTTTGAAAATGCCTCCGACGTATGCAGTACTTGTAGCACTACCGATGAACCTTGGAGGAGTGCCTGTGCCTGGAAACCTAATGAACAGTATCGACTTACTTGCAGCCGCAACGGTTCCGATGGTGATGGTCGTGCTCGGCATGCAGCTCGCAGGCATACCATTGAAGAACCTGGAGTGGCCGAAAGTTTCCTATGCAACGACTCTCCGTCTCATCGGTTCACCGCTGATCGCTTTTGTTTTGACACTCCTATTGCCGATGAGTGATATGATGGCGGCTGTTCTGATTGTGTCAGCTGCGATGCCTTCAGCCGCAACGACGACGATCTATGCGGTCCAGTTCAATTCGAAGCCGGACCTGGTTTCAAGCATTACCTTAGTGACGACAGTATTCAGCATTGTCACCATCCCTATATTGTTAAACCTGTTCATATAAAGGAGGACGATAGAAATGAGTGAAAAAGTATCCAGAGATGTAAAGGTGCATATGAAAGAAACGCAGACCATCATGGAGTTGTCCCAGATTATCCAGCGTTATGATTCAGAAATTCTTCTAAAGAAAAACGTTCAAGGAAGCGTGCATGAAGCCAACCTGAAAAGCTTCCTCGGACTCATCAACCTGAGACTGCAGGAAGGCGACGAAATCGAAGTCACCTGCATCGGCCCAGACGCCACAGACGCGCTGGAAGAAGTAGAAACCTTCCTTCAGCCTTAATTGGTATTTTATGTAAGACCTGGTCACCCATGTTATGGGTGACCAGGTCTTACTTTATTTTCCATATAGAAGCCTAATGTCCTAAGCCCCTTATTTATTTCATCTCGTACCATGAGGGAATCGTTAACCTTTTGAATTTACGTTATACTGCAACATACTTTCTTCAATACACCAAAAGAAGAAAGCGGGAACAGCAGTTAAGAATAAATACAGCATTATGGAATAAAAGTTGGTGGCGACCTCTTCTAGATTGCTTTCCAAAAGAGGAAAGAAAAAAAGAAATAATGGACCTCCAACGATATGGAAGAGAAGAGAGGTTTTCCGTATTTTCTTATATTTAATTTTTTCTTTCCTATATAAGAGTTCACTTAACCCTTCACTGATGATCGACCAGAACGGGGCATACACTAAAAATCCAAAAAGAAAAAGACTGTTTGTAACGGCCGACAAAGATTCATTTTGCTCCCATCCTAATATGAAGCCTGTGAAAAGGATAAATGTGAGGAAAATTAAATAGTAAATGGCCCCCACGAAGAACTTCCTGGTGAACATATTTTCAATTAAATTCATTGTTTCTCTCCCTTATATATTCAGTGATTATCCTGAATCCGGATTATAAGTATAATCTATCACAATTAGTATGAATGATAGTTACGTGTAAGAAAAAGACCTGATTACCCATTACTTGGGTGACCAGGTCTTACTTTATTTTCCAGTTGGACAAAAAACTCGTACTGTTTCACATCTTTGAAATAAGAAAGAATGGTAGAGGTGGTAACGAAGTCGGAGTAATAAGGGGAGGGGGACAAGTAGTGGGCGTAGCTGCTCCACTTATAGTCCTCAGGCTGGAAGGTAATCAGTGCTCGACAAGGGTTCAAGTGGATATAGCGACTGACCTGAAGGACCGCATTGACATCATTCTCAAGCTTAGCTTTATAGGGCCCTTCAAAGAGATGACCGACATAGCCGTATTTTTTATTAAAGTACATCGCGTATTGAGAGTGAACATCTTTCATGAACGTACCCGGTGGGAGTTCAATCGTTTCGATCAGGAGATGAACGTGGTTGGACATGAGGCAAAAAGAGTGGAGGTGGAACGGGTGGGAAAGCTTTGCTTCTTGAAGAAGTGTTAGATACTTATATCTGTCTTTCTCATCATAAAAAATATCTGCTTTTCGGTTTCCTCTGGCCGTAATATGGTACCAGGCTTTCGGAAACCAATGACGCTTACGCATTACATCATTCCTTCCTCATTGTAATCTTGCACCTAACCTTTATTCGACAAAAGCATCCAAACTCCTGCTCGATTTCCAAATATTGTCGTACCAGGTCTTACAGTTTATGGTGTACCAGGTCATACAAATAATTCCAATTAAAACTCCGCTCCTCTTCTCTCCACATAAAAAAGATCCGTCTTTGAAGACGGATCTTTTTTATGTGGAGCTTTGTTTTTTCTTATCTTTCCAGAACATGTAGAGGTTCAGGCATAGAAACGCAACACTGAAGATGGCGCTGAACGTTGACATTTCAATGGTGTTCGTGAACCATCCTAAAATTAAATAAATGAGAAAAAATCCGGCAAAACCGAGATAGATCATCGTCTCTTCCTTTCCATAAAACGTCGCATTCATTATAACACTCTATGGAACGCTGAGGAAAATCGCGCTCAATCCGGCGGATACATATGAAAACGATACACGGTGAATTCAGTGCCGGCTTCAATGCTGTAGGACTGGATGGGAAGGTTGGCGAATATTGTTCCATCGGTTTGTTCGATGGATATATCGAGTACTAGTTCTCTATCTTCTAATAGAGGCAGGGGGAATGGGTTGACGATCTCAACCATCCATTCGTAAGCCAGGCGCTCGAGGAAGGCATGAGTGAACGTTGTTGGCGCTTCATCGAGCCATATGTTCGCAAGGGGGAACAAGGATCGGGACGTTTGTTCCAAAGAGGATTCCTCCGTTTTTATAGGATATAAGTATGTTCCCTATTTATTCCATGGATAAACCGATGGAAACTTTCCTTTTGATCTGCTTCCGTGCCCTTTTTATAGTAGAGGGACTTTTGCCCATAAAAAAAGCGATTTGTTTCACGGTGTAGCCGTTACAACATTGTTCCAGGATGTCTTTTTCCATAAGAGTTAGGGAGGAATAGTTGTGGATGTCAAAAAGGAAAAGAGGTTCTTGCAGAGGGTCTTTATCATAGGGGTGTTGTTGTAGGGAGAGATAGTGAACAGCTTCCCTGTCTCGATGCCTCTTCCGGTTCATCGTTTGAAAGTGTCGAAACAAGGACTGAATGAAAAACGTGGAAAACTTACTTCGTTCGGGATCATACTTTTCTACACATCTCAAGTAAACGAGATAGCTCTCCTGCAGGCAGTCTTCATAAGGATCTGGCAGGCTCCAATGACGGAGGGAGGAATGGATGAGGCGGTGATAGCTGTCGAACTCAAGAATAGAATCTTTCATGACACACTCCTTTCTATGCATCTATTATCCTATATTTACCATGGAATAGGAAGCAAAATTCAATTTTCTTCTAGAGAAAATTGAAAATATCAAAAAATATGACACCGAAATCCCCTTTTCTATCGATTATAGTATGAAGAATCATTTAGGGAGGGTGTCTTATGGTCACAGATGACATGTTTGAAAAACTAGTATCAGAAAGTGAAGACTTGATTTATTATCATATTCATAAGCTGAACATCCGAGATAACAACGGGGATTTTTATGCCGAAGGTCTTTTCGCCCTATGGAACGCCTACCGTACATATGATCCGGAAGCAGGGACCTTAAAGTCCTACTTACACTGGAAAGTTCGCAACGCATTAATTGATAAAATCCGCAAAGATTCCAGAATCTATGAACAGGAGGAGGGGATTGCTGAGCGGATGGTACACGAAGGGCTCAGTCAATGGGAGGATCATATTACGGATGAACAATTATGGAAGCAAGTGAAAGCCAGTCTTACAGACAATCAGTGGAAGTGGGTGTACCATTTTATCATAATGGACCGGTCGATCACTCAGATTGCTCGGCTGGAAAAAGTAACGCAGGATGCCGTGAAAAACTGGGGCAGACACGCGAGAAAGAAACTGAAAGAACTTGGAAAGACCATGTAAAAAGCCTCGGAGAAAACCCCGAGACTCTAAACTTATTTATTAATCGTTATGTTTATCTTACTCAATCCAAGAGCACGTGCAGCCTTGATCATTCGTGCCGCCTCTTCTTCTGCATCCTGGATTTGGACGTTATTTCTAGAAATGCTCAGTGTCGTCCCGCCAGACAACATCGTTGCATCCTCTGATGTAGGTTGTTCTTCTTTAATTGATAAAAACGATTGCGGTTGTTCTTCAATCATCTCTTCCTGACGCATGCGATTGACGCGTCCGCGGATTTTACGACCATGATACACGACGCTCGCGTACGGGCATCCTGTCTCAGCAGCGATTTCACGGTAATTCTTATCTGTCTCGCCGATCAGACGCTTTACTTCGCTGAGGTCATAGTCGTATTGTTTGCTCTTCTTCGCCATGGCGAATCCCCCTTTATATTTTCTAGTAATATTGTATACAAGTTTTCCCCATAATAATAGTAGTAGTTAGTAATTCTTTAAATCTTTTAAATATACTTACATTTGTTGTAAACTATAAAATATCATTATAGGAAAGTGTGAAGCTAATTGGTTAAAAGAATTATTTTTGGGGTCATTCCCTTAGTCGTTATGGGAGTGATTTTTTTCTTTTCTTCCCAACCCTATGAACAACAGGACCTACGTCCAACAATGAATCTTTATATGAATTTGGACTTACTCAAGCCTTTATTATCTCTTATTGAATTTACTTATTATGGGGAAACCATCAATGTAGAAAACCGCGGGGTGGACGGAATGCTCGAGTTTCTCATTCGTAAAGCTGCCCACTTGACCATATTTTTCATTCTGATGGTTACCACATATCTTGCTTTCCATCACAACACAGGATGGGGGTTAAAAGTAAAACTGGTGACGTCTTACATCATCACTGTCCTTTATGCTTGTCTGGATGAGTACCACCAGTCACTCACGCCAAACCGGACGCCCTATGCAGGGGATGTGGTTTTAGACAGCATCGGTGGCCTCATGGGAGGCTTATTGATTCTTCTCTTTGCCTTTAGAAAAAGCATGGGTAAACGTAGATGAATCCAGGTCGAAACATAGGATTAATGAAAAAAAGAGACCCAGCAGGATCGTCCTGCTGGGTCTCTTCTTTATTTTTCCGGTGCTAGGACAAATGTTTCCGCGCCACTCAAGTTCACTTGAAGCGGTTCGATATGGTAGTCCTCGAGAGCCAATGCAAGCCGTCCCCGTTTTTCTTCATTCCACTTATCAAAGAGAGCCACGGTGGTTGGGCCTGCACCGCTGATGTAGTGCCCGAGCGCATCCTCTTTGTCCAGAATGTCTTTAAAGGAAGAAAATCCTGGGATGAGCACTTCTCGATAAGGCTGATGCCAGCGATCGCTCTGCATCATCTTCCCTGCGAGTGACCAGTTTTTCGTAGCTAATGCGGCGACGAGAACATTAGCGCTGCCGCTATTGTTGACCGCCTGCTTGTAGTCCATCTCTACAGGCAGCAATCCCCGTGCTTTCTCTGTTTCCAAGTGATAGTCGGGGATGATGGCGAGCCATGTCAACTTATCCATTCCTTCTGTAAAATGGACATAGTCCAAATGCTCTCCATCGTAGTTGGAAACCATGATGCCTCCGAAAATCGCGGGACCGACATTGTCGGGGTGTCCTTCGATTTCACAGGCGATTTTAAACTTTTCATAACGACTCAAACTGAGATCGAGGAGATAATCGGCCAATTCAATTCCTCCGACGACAGCTGTTGATGAGCTGCCAAGCCCACGGGCAATTGGGACATCATTCGTCAGCTCGACATGGGTCGGTGGAAGTTCTTCATGGCCCATGGCTTCAGCTGTAAACAACGCTGTTTTGTAAATGAGATTCCTTTGATCTGAAGGGATATAAGGCTGATCTTCTTCAGGAACGGAAAACGACCACTTTTCGGCCGGTTGGCATTCGAGCGTCACATATTTCGAGAGCGCAATGCCGACCGAATCAAATCCTGGGCCAAGGTTCGCGGATGTCGCAGGCACTCGGATTTGAAACCGGCTCATGATTGGACACCTGTCACAGCAGAAGCGAAGATGTTGTAGTCATTTTCGATCCGTGTCGGCTTGACCGGGCTCTTCTCAATCGCTGTATTAGGATCTTTCAATCCGTTTCCTGTCAGCACATGGACGATTTTAGAACCTTGAGGAATCGTGCCATCTTTCACTTTTTTAATCATCCCAGCGATGGAAGCGCAGGAAGCTGGTTCAGCGAACACGCCTTCTTTCTCTGCTAAATATTGATAGGCTTCTACGATTTCTTCATCCGTCACTTCATCGATCAAACCGTTCGATTCATCACGTGTGCGCAACGCGTTATCCCATCCTGCCGGGTTCCCGATCCGAATCGCTGTCGCCAACGTTTCTGGATCTTCGATAATTTGATTGCGGACGATGGCGGCAGAGCCGCTCGCTTCAAAGCCCATCATCTTAGGCAGGCCGGATCCATGGCGTTCATTGTATTCTTTGAATCCTTTCCAGTAGGCGGTGATGTTACCGGCATTTCCAACCGGGATGCTTAAAATATCCGGAGCAGATCCGAGCGCATCACAAACTTCGAATGCAGCTGTTTTCTGCCCTTCGATGCGGTAAGGATTCACAGAGTTGACCAGGGTGACCGGTTCGTGCTCTGCCATTTTCCGGACCATACGAAGAGCGTCATCAAAGTTTCCTTTGATTGCAAAAATTTCCGCGCCGTACATGACGGCTTGCGCCAATTTTCCTTCTGCAATCTTCCCATCAGGGATGACAACGATGCAGCGGAGTCCTGCCCGTGCGGCAAACGCGGCAGCCGAAGCGGAAGTGTTCCCTGTAGACGCACAGATAACCGCCTCAGACCCTTCTTCGATCGCTTTTGCCATCGCCATCACCATGCCACGGTCTTTAAAGGAACCTGTCGGATTCGCTCCTTCAATTTTTACATACCCTTCGATGCCAAGATCCTGTGAAATGGACGGAATCGGAAGGAGCGGGGTATTCCCCTCATGCAACGTCAATTTTGGTGTTTTTTCTGTAACGGGTAAAAACTCGCCATATTCATGAATCAATCCACGCCACATGTCAGTTTCCTCCTTCAACGCGGAATATACTGTCGATGCTTCTGACAGAATCGAGCGCCTCAATGTCCTGAATCGCTTTTTCAAAATCTTCCTCACTGACCTGGTGGGTGATCATCATCAGTTCCCTTTCACCATCCTGTTCTGTAGAACGCTGAGTGAACTGATCAAAAGACAGGTCGTATTGAGCAAAAATGTTCGTCAAGTCGTTCAACATACCTGCCTTGTCGTCGACATGAAGGCGGATATATTTCTTCGTCAGCTGTTCTTTCTTCGTTTTCACCTGCTTAGGGAACTGTGGTTGCACATAAGCTGTCCCCGTTGTTCCGAGGCGGATGTTTTTCAACACGGCGATCAAGTCAGCTACAACGGCAGTGGCTGTCGGAAGTTTACCGGCCCCTGGTCCGTAGAACATCGTTTCACCGACGGCATCCCCATACACATAAACCGCATTGAATTCATCATTAACAGAAGAGAGCGGGTGTTGAATGGGTAGCAATGTCGGTTCGACACTAACAGAAACCCCATTGCTGTCATTTTCCGCAATACCAATGAGCTTGATGCGATAGCCCAGCTCTTCTGCGTAGGTAATATCATCAGAAGAAATGCCGCGAATCCCTTTAATATCCACATCTTCTAAACGATAAGGCATAGAAAAACCTAAGATTGATAGAATCGTCATCTTTCTTGCCGCATCCAGACCATCCACGTCAGCAGTCGGATCCGCCTCTGCAAAACCAAGATCCTGCGCTTCCTTCAAGACGCTGTCAAAATCAACGCCGTCCTGCGCCATCTTCGTCATAATATAGTTTGTCGTGCCGTTGACGATTCCCATCATTTTTGTAATACGATCGGAGGACAGGCCATCCATAATTGAACGGATGATCGGAATACCTCCGGCCACACTCGCTTCATAATACAAGTCACAGTTGTGCTTTTGACACGCTTCAAACAGCTGCTCGCCGTGCTGGGCGACAAGATCCTTGTTGGCCGTCACGATGTGTTTTCCATGTTCAATCGCTTCTAATAATATAGTAAGCGTGTGATCGATCCCGCCCATCACCTCTACGATGACATCAATCTCCGGATCTCTCGTAATATCCTGATACTGATCCGTCAACTGGGTATCAGCCGGAACCTCGCGGGGCTTAGACATGTCACTGACAAGTACAGATTTAATCGTGACATCACACCCTGTCTTATGTTCAATGCGTTCTTTATGATCGCGGAGAATCTCAATCACTCCACTTCCGACCGTCCCAAGTCCTAGTAGTCCTACGGTAATGGCTTTATTCATCGTTCACACTCCTTGTCTACTTGAAATAAACATTATTCTTTGTATAAAGGACATTGTAACGGAAAGGAAATTGAAGCACAAGAGTGAATTATTAGACTATTTTTATTTTCCATAATATGTATGACCTGGTACAACAATATATGGAAGGTTGCAGACCGTAAAACTTTTTCAAACAGGGAAATAGGGAACTTTTACATTACATTAACAAAACATATAAATTTAACTTTATATATCATTTTTGTTTAGAAAAGACCCTTTTAGAATAACTTTCAGGGTTGAAAATCGCTTTCTTAGGATAATAGATTGTAAAGTTTACAAAAAAGATAGTTTGAAAATAATAGGATATATTGACTAATAATGGAAGTTACTTTATAACTAAATGGTGTGTAAGAGGAGGTGAAACCATAAATGGATACTTATACACAGGAGGAAATACCTGACGTTCCATTATTACCTAAGAATCTTGAAGTTTATGATGAATTTGTAAGGGGACTCATGCAAAAATGGAGAATACGTGGCCGGGAAGATGAATTTATTAGAGAAGGAAGAGCGACCGTATATCGCGTCCGTAAAGAAAAGAAAGAGACGATGGATTTAGACATATGCATAGAGATTAGAAACGATCTACTTAAATTTTTCCCCACAGATTAAACTCTTTATATGAAGCAAAAGAAAAAGAGGGCCGCTAGCCTCATCCACAGCGGCCTTCTTTTTCTTTTGGTAATGACAGGATGACCAGGTCATACAAATATTTCCACACCTAACTCCTATCGTTAATAAAATGGTGGGAATGTGGTGGTGGTAATAAAAGGAGTACCAGGTCATACAGATATTTCCATGGCACCTCCCACATACTTAAATGGTACAATGATAGCAGTTACATAGTGTCATAGCTTTCCATATGAAAAGGGAAGAAAATGAAAAGATTTCTATCAAAATGCGTAGAAAAAACAGGAATTTAAGTACATGGTGGCGAATGAAAAGAACTAGAGAAGAACGAGTAGGAATCTATGCATGGCTACCATACCTTTTACTAGTCGAATTCCACTCTTAGAAAATGCCTTCCCTAAAAATATTAATGAAAATAATCACGAAGGAGTGTTGTGCATGTGGAAAAATGATTACAACCGTTGGAAAGAATTTACCGAACTTGATGCAGATCTTGCATCAAAGCTAGAAGAACTAACATCAGATGAGCAATCTTTGGAAGATGCTTTCTACAAGAACCTGGAATTCGGGACCGGTGGAATGCGCGGGAAACTCGGGCCAGGAACAAACCGCATGAACATTTACACGGTGCGAAAGGCAGCCGAAGGTCTGGCTACGTATGTCAACGATCAGGGCTTGTCCAACAGGGGCGTAGCGATCGCTTATGACTCCCGCTATATGTCTAAGGAGTTCGCAGTGGAAACCGCTCGTGTCCTTGGTCATCACGGCATCCCTTCTTACGTATTCACATCCTTAAGACCGACACCGGAATTATCTTTTGCTGTCCGTCACTTGAACGCAGCAGCAGGTGTGGTCGTAACGGCAAGCCACAACCCTCCGGAATACAATGGGTTCAAAGCCTACAACGAGGACGGCGGTCAGCTTCCTCCTGAGCAGGCAGAAATCATGATCGATTTTGTGAACAAAGTGGAAAACGAATTGAAGGTAGAAGCGGCTGATCAGCAGGAACTTGAAGAAAAAGGTCTTCTTCGCTGGATCGATGCTGAGGTGGATGAGGCTTATCTTGAAGCACTCAAAGGTGTTACTGTCCAATCCGATATCAAGAAGGATTTATCACTCGTGTTCACACCTCTGCACGGTACGGCCCGTGACCTCGTAGAAAAAGGATTGGAACAAAGTGGGTTCACTTCAATTCACATTGTGGAAGAGCAGGCGAAGCCGGATCCTGAATTTTCTACGGTCGCATCTCCAAACCCTGAGGAACATCAGGCTTTCGAAATGGCGATTGAACAAGGAAAAACCATCGGTGCTGACTTGTTGATGGCGACAGATCCTGATGCGGATCGTCTTGGAATCGCTGTCCCGAATGAAGATGGAGAGTATGTTGTCCTTACAGGGAACCAGACAGGCGCACTGTTGTTGGATTACATTCTTGGTCAATCCGAGCAGCTGCCGAAGAACGGTCTATTAATCAAGACCATCGTGACGTCTGAATTCGGTCGTGTCATTGCGAACTCTTATGGCATTCGCTCACTGGACACTCTGACAGGATTCAAGTTCATCGGTGAAAAAATCCGTGAATACGAACAGACAGGCGAGCATACATTCATGTTCGGTTATGAAGAGAGTTACGGATATCTTGTAAAAGACTTTGCGCGCGATAAAGATGCTGTCCAGGCTGCTGTTCTTGCAGCGGAAGTTGGCGCGCATTGGAAGAACCAAGGTAAAACGCTGCTGGATGCGCTGGATGAGTTGTATGAAAAGCACGGCTATTTCCTTGAGGATCTTCAGTCCATGAAGCTTGAAGGGAAATCAGGCGCTGACCAGATCAAGGCGATTATGGATGATTTCCGGAACGCAGAGATCAAAGAAGCGGGTGGAAAGAGTGTTGTTGCTATCGAAGATTACGCGACAACGATTCGTAAAAACGTCCAGGACGGAACCGAAGAGGAAATTGATCTTCCGACGTCCAATGTCGTCAAGTTCATCCTTGAAGACGACTGCTGGTTCTGCTTACGCCCATCAGGCACAGAGCCGAAAATTAAGTTTTATTATGGTGTGAAATCCGGCACTAGAAAAGAAAGTGAAGAACTGTTGGCCGCTGTGAAAGCCACCGTTAACGAACGCTTGCACGCGCTTATTTAAGTAAACAAAACCTCGATGCGAAATTTTAAGGCATCGGGGTTTTTCTTTTGTCTGAAAAAATCTTTCTTCTTTACTCACCCCGGGAATCCTCAATTCAACCTTCCCTCTCAAAACAACCATACACCTACGCCTATTCCTAATAAATCGCTTTCATTTTGTTGACAAATGCGCGATAATAGAATAAAATACTGAAAATTCAGATTTAATGAAAAAAGGGGTGGGCCCATGTTGAACATAAAAATGCTAAAACCATACTATGTTAAAGAAGACAAACGTTTCATTCGCGTCGTTCTAGCCTACCAGTACTTTTCGCTACTCATTGACAACGAGTTGTATCAGTTCATCCCAATGGAATCAAGAGAAATTATAATCGACCGCAATCGTCAACGGGTGCATAACGTTTTCGATATATTCGTCTTCCAAAGGGGCAAGAAAATGGTCTATGTTTCTGTCTCTGATTTACTGCAAGTTCCTGAGTTTATCAAGCACCTTCATTCGATTGTGTCGCCGTATTATGAAGAGGGGATCGAAATCAGTCAGCAATCATCTAAAGAAGTGAAGGAAATCATCCGTGAATTAGAAAAAAACAACCTTCGACGCCTCATCGACAAGGCGATCGATCAGAATGATGAGGACGCCTTCCGTCTTCTCACTGAAAAATGGAATGACATGTACACGTGAAAATCCCCAGGTATGTTCTTCTCATGCCTGGGTGTTTTTTATATGGATACTATTCTACAAAAAGTTACAATAACTTTATGAAATTTCAGAAAAATTAAGTGAGATATGTGAAAAAATAATGATAATTTTTAAATTGTAATCCTTTTCCATCCATTATAATAGTACATAGAAGAACACGAATAATGAACATGAGAGCTTATAGGGACGGCGGTCATAGCCGTTCTGGAGGCTCACCTCATCAATTTGACCAATTTAGGGAGGGTGACCGGATGAAGATGCTGCCTGCGAAGTTTAAGTTGGATGATGAATGGGTTTCTCTTATAAAGGAAGCAAAACAGCTGGGATTAAGCACGGAAGAAGTCAAACGCTTTTTGCAAAATAACCAGAAACAAAAGAAAACAGTTTGACACCCTGTACTTGAAAGGGTGTTCTTTTTTTGACATGATATAGAAGTACTGAGTCTATAGATGGGGAAGAAAGAGAGGTCCATATGAGGAAATATGAGCTTATTAACTTGTTGAAAGATTGTTCTATAGCCATTCAAACCCCTGTATTGTTGTTTAATGAACGTAGTAAAATGGTGTACCATTTTCCAGATAGTTTTAAAAAACCACCCGAAGTACTCACAGAAATACATAATACTTACATTGAAGAAAGTAGAAAGCGTCCGTTTACGTTGCAATTATATACAGATCCCTACCATCAACACCTCCTCCTATATCCTTGCTTGGATGATGATGGAAAGGAATTAGTTGTAGGGGTCGGGCCATTTCTGCAGCAGGAAATGTTGAGAAAACACGTGAGAATGAATCTCGTCATGAACGAGCTGGGTGCTGAGCTGGAGGAACAATTTGTTAATTATTTTGACCAGCTACCAGTAATCAACCAAGTGCAGATCAGTTCGCTCAAGCGGTTGCTAAGCCAACTATTACCGAAACGTAAGAACCGATCAGGACCGGGTTTTGAACAGGAAAAAATCCACAAACAGTATCAATCGTACACTCAAACACTTTCTTCTTACACTGAAACCGTAGCTTCCAAACAAAGATTCATTGAATTATTTAAGAACGGCGATGAAGAGGCGATTGAGGAGTATCAAGAACTCAGAGAAAAGCTAATCGATGCGGAAGATATTCGTAAGCATAAGAATCAACTGATTCGCTTGATTTCTGAATTAGGTCATTTGTGTGTGGAAAAAGGGAGTCAGCATGATGAAATTGATTCTCTATGTGATTTCTATATCAATTTTCTCGAAGCGAGAGAAACGGCAGAAGATCTGAAGGCATTGGAGGCGAACATTCTATATTCTTTTTTGGAGCGCATACGAAAAAGCGGCGATCATGTGTTGTATTCTCCATTGGTTGAACGAACGCAGCGGTATATTTTTCAAAACCTAACGAAGAATCTAACTTTGAAAGCCATCGCTGAAACACTTAAGGTGAACCCCAATTACTTATCAGGGGTCTTTGCCAAGGAAAAAGGGGTTTCCATTACGCAGTTTATTAATCAACAGAGAATCAAGGAAGCCAAAGAGCTGCTCTGTATCAGCCCCCATTCACTCATGGATATAAGTACACTGCTTGGTTACAACAGTCAAAGCTACTTCACCAGGGTCTTCAAAAGTATAGAAGGAATAGGGCCGAAAGAGTTCAGGCAAAAATATAGAGTGCACGAAGAGTAAAGACGAATGAGAACCCATTCGTCTTTTTTTTATGGAGAAAAACGCCCCTGACTTAAAAAAGTAGAAGTGAGTATCTCATTGCTGCAATCGTCAGAATCCTCCATGTTTTCCCTCGCGTTTTAAAATGAGTCATGCATAAAGGAAAAAAGAGGAAAATAATAAGATTTACGTATATAATGTTCTCAATATAGGAATTAATTGTTTCTTTTAAAGAACTTTCATATTATAATATTCTTAATAAAGAACAAAAAATCATATCCATACGTCAAGTTTATGAAAGTGAGGAAAGGTAATGACCCCTATCGGTGAGAAGATCCGCGTATTAAGAACGGGTAAAAATCTTTCGGTCAATGAATTTGCAAAAAAATCAGGGGTGTCGAAATCCTACATCAGCAATATTGAGAGAGGGGTGCAAACCAACCCATCACTTATTGTCATGGGGAAATTAGCCAAGACCCTTGAAGTTCCTCTGGAGGAATTGTTGACACACAAGTATGCGCATATGAAGGATGATGAGGAAGATACCAGATGAGTGGGTGTAGGAGAGTAATGGATGACCAACAACTGGAACTCAAAAGGGAAGGAGAGGAGGAGAATGAGAAACAAAACCATATTCACTAGGGACGCGGCACAAAAAAACGTTTGTTCTTCTCCTCTCCCGTCTTTCATGAATCCACCTGAGGAATCACTAAGTTTGAATGCGGTGGTTTCACACTATTCCCAGTTGCGTGTGAAGGCAGGATGGAATTTGTTGCGGCGGGACGGTTGTGTTTATGCGGAACATGAGGAAGACGAAGGGAGAGATCCTGAATGGATGGCAGGGATTACAGGGGATGAATCTCCACTCTCCTATTTGCAGGCGGCTGTTTGCTACCATCACCTTAAAGCCTACAGTGATCAGGAAGCCGACGTGATCCAGCAAGCCATCATTGATGACGCATACGTGAGAGAACTGGATCTATTTCATCGGTGGAATTTTGGGAAGTGGAATAGAAGTTTCAATCCTCTCTTTTTTTATGATTCCCTCCATCATCCAGCGGTCATTTTTTTCACCTATTACCAAGAAGGTGGGGAAGTGATACAAAAACATATCCATCGGTTCAGCAGAACCAGCTATCACTTGAAGACTCTCAAACGAACGTGGAGCACAGTTTCGTAAGCGTGAAAAGACCAGGCCGGCCATGTCTTATGGCCGGCCTGGTCTTTTTTTATCGGTTGTCCACGTTTACCCACACGGAAACTATTCATCGTTCATATTATATTCTGACATTTTTTATTTAATTATGCGGAAGAATAGTATAAGATAAGAGATAGATTGAAAGATTTAACATATTTCCCCGGAAATAATCATATTTTGAAACTTTTTTAGTGCTGTTACGTCTAATAGGATAAGAGTTACATAGAAAAACAGACAGAAAAAGTCGTTTAATGACGAACGTTTAAGTAAATAGAGGACATAGAGTAAACGAATAGAAAAGGTGGAAAGCATGGAAAATTTAAAAGATGTGCTGCAAAACATTATTCAGAAGACAGAAGATGCCGAGTTGCTAACTTCTAAGGAAGTCATTGATAAATTGATTGAACAACTTCAACAATAATCAAAAAGCATCGCCACAGTGGATCAGGTGAGCGGTGTTTTTTGTGTGCATATGTACATAAGAGACTATGCCTCCACCTCCTATGTTATGATTTAGACTGCTCAGAGGAAACTTAAGATGTAAGTGAGGACTATTATGAATATTTACGTAGACATTATAATTGCAATCGTTTTATCAATGAGTGTTAGTTTCATTCTTGTTTTCCCTGTGATGAAACTCGCTGTGAAATGGAAAATGATGGACTATCCTGAGATGAGAAAAATTCATAAAGAAATCACCCCGCGTATGGGGGGACTCGCAATATTTGGCGGTGCCGTGGCGGGCATGCTTTACATCCGTCCGGACATCCCTTATCTGATTCCTATTTGTATAGGGGCATTCATTATCGTATTAACAGGTCTGTTTGATGACCGCTATCAAATTCGCCCTGTGTTTAAGCTGCTGGGTCAAGTGACCGCAGCGGGTGTGCTGATCTTCTCCGGTTTGAAGATTGATGTGCTGAGCATCCCATTCATTGGCATGGTGTCGTTAAATGATCCGATTAGTATCATTCTTACGTTTCTATGGATCATCGGGATTACCAACGCGATTAATCTGATTGATGGTTTGGACGGGCTCGCGGCAGGAGTTTCGACCATTTCATTGATCAGTATAGCTGTGATGGCCCTGGCGATTGAACCACAAGTGGCCATTGTGTACTTGTGTGTCGTCCTCATCGGCAGCAATATTGGTTTCCTGTTCCATAATTTTCATCCAGCCTCCATCTATATGGGCGATACTGGTTCCCTGTTTCTAGGTTACTCCATGGCTGTCATTTCTATGGTTGGTTTATTTAAGAACGTTACGCTTTTCAGTTTTGTTATTCCGATTATTGTGTTGGCTATTCCTGTCTTTGACACGTTGTTTTCGATCGTCCGCAGGCTGATCAACAAACAGAAAATTATGATGCCGGATAACAAACATATCCACTACCAGATTCTTGAGGCGGGCTTCAGTCATAGAGCCACTGTTTTAATCATTTATGCTTTCAGCGCTGTTTTTGGTTTGTTAGCCCTGTTGTTCTCCCTTACGTCTTTCGGAATTTCATTGATTATCACGCTTGTGATCCTCTTCCTGCTTCATTTGTTCGCAGAGATGACAGGTGTGGTTTATCGTGGGAAACGCCCGGTGATCGGATTGTTCTCCAAGAGGCAAAGAGAAAAGGATAAAGAAAAAGGATAAAAGAAGCACGTTGACCATGGGAGTCAACGTGCTTCTTTTTAATAGGAGTCTACATCTCCTGGTGTAATGAACCATTGATCGGCATCATCCATCGTTGTATAAGCAGGGTCGATGGCTTTTCCTACAAGAGGCATGGGGCTGTCTTTATGCAGGAATCCTTCATCTTTTAACGTTTTGGCTGCAATGCTTTGAGGTAATGCCCATGATTGCAGTACATCCATGTCTTCTAACTCTTTGCGGGCAGCGGCTAATAACACGGGCCATAGTTTTTCGTCTGAGGCCAGCCAGTCTACCAACATGCCGTTGTTGAAGGACTTGGACTGTTTATGGGTAACAACATAACCAAGCAATTGCCCATCTTCGTATAGTCCGAGCATTTTATAGTTGTATTCAGGGTGATCGAAATATCGATAGTTCAAGTATTCGGCATCCCTCACTACTAATCCATTGGCGGTCCTTTTGGTTTTCTCCGCCAAAGAATCGAAAGCTTCATCGCAGCGTTGGACTTCTTTGATCTCATAACCTGATGGTTTTATGTTTGGGCTTTTCAATTTCTCGAAGATTTTATCCAAGGGCTTCAAAATGGCCATAGGTGAAAATTTTGAAGCGAGCAGGTGGATCGGTTTTTGGACCAACATCCAGCGAGGCATATCCGTGAGATGACTCGCTCCTGTATATCGTAAGAATAATTCTTTTGCTTTCGGAGCAGGGAAACCATATAGATAATCGATTCCATCACGTTCCGCCTCCAGTAAGAGGGCGTCATTCAGTTTTTTATAGATTCCTTTTCCGCGTGCATCCGGGTCCACCATCGTATCCACACGTAGGCCAACCCTGCTCTTATTTCCATTTAAGTAGGCATCTGTTACCCATAAGCTGATATGGCCGAGAATTTCCCCCTGTTCTTCAAACACTAGAATGAAAGGGCGGTCCTGTTTAGGATTTTCTTTGAATTTCCATTCCCATGCCTTCAATGTGCGTGTATGGTTGAATGTCTTTGTGTATAGAGTTTGAATCTGTTCCTCATCACCCTTAAGGTAACGTCGAACTGTCATGGCGTGTCGTCCTTTCTTTATGAAACATACTTCATACGAGTATATCAAAAAATAACTTTTCCGCGCATGACTGGATCATTACAATTTTTTGACTTTTCATTTAAGATAGGGAGCAGGAATAGCGCACGGGTAAGGAATCAGATATAATGAGTAGTGGATAGCATTCACTTGCCAGACCGCGTTTTAGCGACTGTTCCCTTTCCTGAAAAATAAGGAGTGAAAAAAGGGAATCAATGCTATACCTTCACTTTCTCCCATTTTATATGAAAAGTTTGGGTGTCTGACTCTTTACTAACGTTTAAAGAGACAAACAGTGAGGGAAGAAGGGTATAAGACGATTCATGGTAGTTTTTAACTTATGAATGGTACCGAACGTCATAAATTTCAATTTTTTACGAATGCTATGAAGAACAGAATGAACGAATCGATGAATCCAGTAATTTTTAATAGAATATATGTCTACGAAGGTGTAGGTGCAAGAGAAAGGGAGTATTGTTGTATGAAAAAGTCACTGTGTGTGGTTGGCCTGGGTTATATTGGTCTGCCGACTTCAGTTATGTTTGCGATCCATGGGCATAAGGTCCATGGGGTGGACGTGAATCAAAAAGCTGTAGAAATGATCAACGCGAAACAGCTTCATATAGAAGAAAACGGCTTGCAGGAACGTTTGGAGGAAGCGGTGGATGCTGGGAATTTCAAAGCATCCATGGAACCTGAAGAAGCGGATGTTTTCGTGATTGCTGTTCCATCCCCAATCAGGGAAGATAAAACAGCCAATCTTGATTATGTACGCAAAGCAACAGAAGCGATCGTTCCATTCATTAAGGAAGGGAACCTGGTTATTCTTGAATCGACCGTCCCTCCACGTACAGTCGAAGACGTGATGCTTCCTGTTCTTGAGCAGACCGGCCTTGATATTGGGAAAGAGCTGTTCGTTTCCCATTCACCGGAACGTGTCATTCCTGGAAAGGTCTTTCAAGAGCTCGTTGATAATGACAGAATCGTCGGCGGGATCAATGAGGAATCTTCTGTAATGACGAAGGAATTGTACGAGTCTTTCGTTAAAGGAAACATCCACTTGACGGATGCTACAACGGCTGAAATGGCGAAGGTCATTGAGAACACGTACCGTGATGTGAACATTGCTTTTGCCAACGAACTTGCGATGATCAGCGACCGCATCGGAGTGAATTCCTGGGAAGCGATCAAGCTTGCCAACTACCATCCTCGTGTCAATATTCATACGCCAGGTCCTGGTGTAGGTGGACACTGTATTGCGGTGGATCCATGGTTCCTGGCAGAGCTTGAGCCAGAACTATCCGAAATCATCCGACTATCGCGTCATACCAACGACAACATGCCGCGGTACACAGCAGATCAAGTAGAGAAGCTGATGAAAGATCAATTCATCCAGGATCCGAAGGTGGCCCTTTTTGGATTGTCATTCAAAGCGAACATCGATGACCATCGGGAGAGTCCTTCCTTGAAGGTGATCATGGAGCTTGTGGAGCGAGGCATCAGTTTTACAACTTATGATCCCCATATTAAAGAGAATATCGCTTCCAATCAGACGCAGGATATGGAAGAAGCATTGAATGGAGCTGATATTCTAGTTGTATTGACCGATCATAATGAATTCAAGACCCTTGATGCTTCCTTTGTAAAAGAAAAGATGGGCAATCGTGTCGTTCTTGATACAAAGAATTGCTTGAATCTCGATGACTGGAAAGAAGCCGGTTTCGTAACGAAGCGTCTGGGCGACTCCAAGAATGTATAAAAAGGTGACTATATGAAAGAGCAGTTCTTAGGTGTGGATGTCAGCAGTTATTCATACGAACAATTAAAAAAGAATGTAGTCGAAGACATTAACCATAAGCGTAAATCGTTTATCGTGGCCATCAACCCGGAGAAGATTCTTAAAGCCCAGCATGATGGGGACTTGAAGCATCTCTTGAATAAAGCGACCTATCAAATCCCTGATGGGGTCGGCGTTTTAATTGCGTCCCGTCTGAAGCGGGGGAACATCAAAGAACGCGTGACGGGCATTGACATGCTGCTTACCCTTTGTGAACAGGCACAACAACATGACAAGTCGGTTTTCCTCTATGGAGCGAAGCCTGGGATAGCAGAAGAAGCAAAAGGTGAGCTGATTCAAAAATACCCAGGATTGAAAATCGCCGGAGTCATTGACGGCTATGAGAAAGATGAACAAAAAATCATCCAGACCATCAACGAATCCAAGGCGGATATTCTGTTCGTCGCCCTAGGCAGCCCGAAGCAGGAATATTGGATTGTCGACCATATGGATGAATTGGATGTCAGCATCTTTCAGGGTGTGGGTGGATCTTTTGATGTCATCTCAGGGAGAATCAAAAGAGCGCCTGCCTTCTTCCTACGCTTCGGTTTGGAATGGTTGTATCGACTGATCATTGAACCTTGGCGGATTAAAAGACAAATTAAACTCCCTGCTTTTCTATTGAAAGTTTGGAGAGATAAATAAAAAAAGAGCAGCTGCTTGATTAAGCAGCTGCTCTTTTTGTTTGGGAAAAAATGGTTCAGACATAGTGAAAGCGCTGTCCATCTCTTTAGTTATACAAATCTAGTACAATCTTTCCAGAAGGTGCATGATACTTTTGGAGGGATTAAAGAAAATTTAGGAAAGTTCATAAAGGAACGGTTGTTAGTTACATTTGTGTTATATATAATTACATATTGTCAAGAGAATGACTTTATTCGACATAATTGTTCCAAAACATCTATAAATTGATAAAAATTTCCGGGTCCGTTCAACAATCGTTTTGAATCGTCCGATAATACATATAAGAAGACTCTTCTATGAATCTTTGAAAAGGTAGGTAGAGTCTATGATGTTTCGAATGGGTGCTTGTTTCATTTTACAAGTGATTTCAACACATACTCCCTACTATTACACTACCCGATATTAAATAAACTAAAACTTACATACACAACCCGAACAAAACATCGAAAATTCAACAAAGTCAGCTGAGGTGGTACCCCAAAAACAAATCAATCGGCCATTGGATCCTTTACAAAAAACTATGAAAATATTTCACTATTAGGAGGAAATTATGAAAAGACTGTACACGTTGCTATTCTTTGCGCTTTTTACTCTTTTTGTTCTTTATCCTGCAGCGGAAGCCCATGCAGAGAAGACGGTTGTTATTGACCCGGGACATGGAGGGAGGTTCTCAGGAACGACAGGTTATTCCGGTGGATCTACAGGATATTACGAAAAGCATTTTAACCTCGAAGTTGGAGAAAAACTTTACGATGCTTTGAAAGCAAAAGGCTATAACGTACATATGACGCGCACCACAGACAGCCATTTCGCTTATAATCTGCATGATGATCTGCAGGCAAGAGTAGATATCTCGGATGAAGCAGCGGATGGGGATCATGATAATGCCATTTTCCTATCCCTTCATTCCAATGCCCTTCCATCTAATCCTTACATGAGAGGGTATGAAACGTATTATTTTGATATGAGCAATAGAAGTTCTACATACACGCCTTCTCCGGAGCAGATTGCATACGCTCCAGAAAGTAAGCGTTTAGCACAGACGATGCACCGTCACATCCTAGATGGAACACCGCTTGGAGAAGGTAGAGGGATGGTTCCAAGTAACCTCTACGTAACAAGAAAAGCGGTTATGCCGGCAGCCTTGCTGGAGTTTGGCTACATGTCAAACCCGACAGAAGAAAAGCTTATCAAGACAGAGAGCTTTCAGAAAAAAGCCGTCCAATCGGTGACCGAAGCCGTGGATCGTTATTTCAGCGTATATGAGGTATTCGACCACGAAGGTAAGAAAGTTAAACTGACAAGTGATAAAGAAGATGCGATCCACCATGCAGAAAACATGGACAATGGGTATGTTTTCGACAAGTACGAGCAGGAAATCATCTATGAAAATATGAGTAAACGATACGGTGTCTATCATAAGTCTGACCGATCCAAAGATCGCCTGTTCATTTCCCGAAATGATGCCGTCGAGTTTGCGAAAGAGCTCAGTAATGTAAGAGTCGTAGACAACAAACAAGGGGAAGTCATCTGGTCCGATTACTTGACCAAAGCTTACGAAGTTGTCCACTCATCCCAAGGGCTCCTGATTGAGACACACAGTTTGGAAGAAGCACTGGATTATGCAGGTGACTGGAAGAACACAGCTGTCATTGGAAAAGAAGACGACGAAGTGATTTGGAGCAACTATTTAAATGAAGAATTTGAAGTTGTTCATTCAGAAAAAGGTGTCTTGAAAACATTCTACCGTGAGGAAAAAGCAATTGCCTATGCGGAAGAATGGAAGAATACGAAAGTTAGAAACATAACAACAGAAGAAGTGGTATGGGATCATACGTCTTCTGACTATCAGTATACGTTCAACACTTCAGAGCTTGCCGGGAAAGATCGAATCAAGACAGCCATTGAAGTTTCCAAGAGTCTTTACCCGAACGGTTTCGATAACGATGGAGAGCGTACGGTTGTCCTGGCGACAGCGTTTGAATTTGCGGATGCTCTTTCTGCAGGGCCGCTCGCAGCTGAGCTTGGCAATGCACCGATTCTATTAAATCGAGATGATCGTCTGGACCCAGCTGTAGTAGATGAACTGAAAAGGCTAAACGCGAATAAAGTCGTAATTCTTGGTGGAACCAATGCCATATCAGAAAACGTTGAAAACGAATTGAGCCGTCACTTGTCCGTTGAACGTATTTCCGGAAAGGATCGAATTCAATCGAATCTGGAAATCAACCAACGTTTGTCTGATGTCGAGGGTGTCTTTGTCGCCTCTAGTACAAGTTTCCCTGATGCTCTTGAAGCCTCTTCCGTAGCAGCAGCCAACGGATGGGCCATCGTTTTGACAAACCAGGAGAAGATCACGGAAGAAAGCCTTGAGTTCCTGCACGGTAAAGAAGTAGCTATTCTTGGCGGTACAGCCGTTGTTTCAGAAGAAGTCGAAGAGACATTGGTTGAGCATAACGGTGGCGATCGTGTCGTCCGACTGTCTGGAATCAACCGTTACGAAACAGTCGCTGCAACGATCGATTATTTCAAAGATGATATGCGTTCGAACACCATGCTTGTAGCAACAGGACGCAATTATCCTGATGCCTTGACTGCATCAGCGATTTCAGCCCGTACGAAAGCGCCACTTATCTTAGTAGGGGGCGACTTGAATGCAGACCTTCAAAAAACATTGAACTGGTACGGAACGGAAAATGTGGTTCAAAACCTTCGTGTCATCGGAGGTGTCGTTGACAACGCTCAACGGAATGAAATTGCTGGTTACCTCAAATAAGCACGCATCTTGATACAGCAAAGGAGAGGTGTCAATGAAGAAACTGTTAACCATCATGCTGTCCGTCACTTTTATTATGAGTGCCTGCGGAGCAGATGTAGATCCGGAAAGCTTGGAAAGTAGCGAGGCCGAACAAAATGCTTCCGAAACCCCTGAAGAGCCTGAGAATACAGAGACTACAGATCAACCTGAAAGCTCGGAAAACGAGGGGGAAGAAGAAAGCGAAAGTAAAGAACAGAACGATGATACAGCTTCAAATGAATCAGAGGAAGAAGCTGCAGAAGAGCAGACAGAAGAAGACACAACAGCCGAAGAATCTGGTGAAGAAGATACGGTCGTAGCTTCTGGTAATGACAGTTCTTCTGAAGAAGAGGAAGCGAAAGAAGAAAAGGCTTCTAACGTTGGGTTGAAAGCTTACATGCCAGAACAGCCAATGACGAAGACCTTCATGCAGAATGATGAGTTTGAAGCCGTATATGAAATCGTAGATATCCAGGGTGATCTTGTTCAACAAGTCATCACATTCGGAGATATGGTTACCCTTCAAGTCCTGCAGTGGACAGAAGGAACGGTATCAGTTGTCTATGAAGAGTTTAATCCTGAAGATACGAAAAGCATGCTTGATGGCTTCAAGCCGGTAGAAACGGTAGACGTTCTGATGGATGTGACTCAATCAAGCCAAAGCGATAGTTCCTTTAAGATCATTGATCAGCAACAGTCAACAAGTACACCAGCCCGTGATTTTGAGGACGTTTTAGTTGTACAGAAGATTGAAAAAGCAGATTCAACAGGAGCGGAAGTACGATCTACTTTCCACTATGCTCCTGACTATGGACTCGTCAAAGAGAAGGTCGTCAACAAAGGAGAAAATGGGTACACCATGAACTCTGAATTGATGGAAATCAAGTAAAACTGCAAAGGACGGTATGAATGTTAAGAAAACTAATTACTTCAACTTCAGTGCTATTAGCTACAAGTCTTTTGGTCCCCGCTGCGATTAATGCCGAGCAATCAGAGGCATGGGTCGTAGAGGATAGCAAGGCAACGATTCAGTTGAATGAAACGACGGAAGTCAATGTCACAAGGCATGAATTCGAGACAACGGTTGATATCGAACAAAACGGAAAAACGGTTGTAGAAGAAGTGGAATCATTGGCTGAAGTCACAGATGTGCATTTTGTCGGGGGAGAATCTCTCGTTGTGATTTATCGAGCGGAAGGCTCGGCAAGCAGCTTGTATTTTGACGTCTACCAAATCAACCCAGATGGAATAGAGAAAGTCTATGAGTCTCCGAATTATGATCGAGCGACGATGGACGTTCAAGGAGAGCAGTTGAAAATCTCCTATCCAGAATATAATGAGGGAGACATCAGCACAGAACCATCAGCGATGCTGGAGGATGTCTTCACGATTGGAAATGGTGAGGTAGCGAAACGAGAAGGGCAGGAGAAGATGACTGCTCAAAGTCAGGTCACTACCCAAAGCAGTACAGAAGTCGATGAAAAATATAAAAACCCGAGCTATGCGGAGATCAATCGCATGCTCACAGAAGAAGCTAAGGACTTTAATATCCCACCTGAAATTGTCAAAGCGATCGCTTTCCAGGAAAGTGGATGGCAGCAATATTGGGGATCAGAGCGGACACCTGTTGAACATTACGAAAACCAATGTACCCCAGAGAAGACCCGCGGAATGGCCTGGGACGGAACAAACCTGAAGCTTGGCTATGACTGTATCGGCATCGGTATCATGCAGGTGTCGGACTACCGATTCATCGATAATGATGAAGAACGTCAGGAAGAAATTACGAAATTGGCAACAGACATTCGTTACAATATCCGTGAAGGTTTGAAAATCCTTGAAACGAAGTGGAATTATGCGGAACATGAATTGATTCCAACCGTTAACAATGCGGATCGTGATGTGATCGAGAACTGGTACTTTGCCATTCTCGCGTATAACGGATTATCTCAAAGGAACGACCCAATCGCGAACGGATATATCGCGTATCAGGAGAAAATTTTCAACCGAATCAAGAGTTATGGACTACTAAATTTGACTCCATTCCCGACACACAAACTGAACCCATCATCAGATGGACTGCTTTCATTTGGTGTCGATAATGTAGAAACAACAGGACCTGTGCACACGTCCAAGCACTACTTCCGTACAGGGGAGAAGGTCTATGTAACCGCAGGAAGTTTGAATATGCGTCAATCTCCGAACGGTCAAGTCATTACCGGACTGTCCCAAGGGGATGCACTGACAGTCACAGATGTTCCAGTAGGTTCAGACAGCAATACCCAACACTGGATGTGGTACCCGGTTGAAACAGCGGGTGGCACGAAAGGATATGTAGCTTCAAGCTACCTGTCTAAACAAAAGCAGCCGAACTCTTACCGCCTCTCAGGGATCAATCGTTATGAAACGAGTGCAGCCCTGTCCAATTTCGGATGGCACTGGAACAACCCTGATGCAGCGGTCATCGGTCGAGGCGATCTGCCGATTGATTCATTAACAGGAAGCGTGCTTGCTTCTTATTACGATGCCCCGCTTCTTTTGACTCAGACAGACGAACTGCCTGAAACCGTGAACAAAGAATTGAAACGGATGGGCCCTTCCAAGATTTACTTGCTTGGAAGTGAGGCGGCGGTCTCTTCTTCTGTTGAAACACAATTGAAGGATGAATACGGCGCTGGAAATGTTGTTCGCCTTTCTGGTAAAACCCGGTTCGAAACAGCATACGAAGTCGCTGATGAACTGAGCAGCCAAGTAAATGTCGATGAAATTTTCATCACGACCTCCGATGAGACATCACCGGATGCATTGTCCATCGCATCTTATGCAGGACAAGAAAATACACCGATCCTTTTGACACTGCCTTATCGACTTGAAGACCACATCGTGGAGTTCATTCAAGAAAATGGCGTAGAAAAAGCGACGATCATCGGTGGATCAGGAGCGGTTCATAAGAAAGTCGAAGAACAGCTAAAGTCAGTCGTGAGTGAAGTAGAACGTGTATCTGGTAAAGACCGTTACAGCACAAGTGTCGAAATTGCCGAACGTTACTTTAACGATCGCAGAATCGAAGACGTGTTTTTCGCAAGAGGCCACGTACTTGTAGACGCGCTGGCAGCTTCACCACTTGCCGCTAACTATGAATCTCCAATCCTTTTGACAAAAACAGATCACGTACCATCAAGTGTTCGTAACTACATGAAAGGACTTCCAATCAGTCCGAAGCAATATTACCTAGGTGGAGATGCAGCCATTTCTGATCAAACAGCTAATGAGCTTCTACACATCCGCTAAACAGACAAAGAACGACCTTCCTCGAGAAGGTCGTTTTTTTGTATCAAAAATTATTATTTAAAGTTTGATTTCGAGATGCTTATGAGAGATTAGGGGCTGCGGGAAAAGATTCGCTTTCCATGGGGCGGGCGGTGAGCCTCCTCAGGCTAAGCCTTCCGGGGTCTCGCCTGTCCCACACGTCCCATAGGAGTCTCATCGTTTCCCTCCGCCCCTCTACCATATGAAGGACTCGAAATCTCCTTATATAATAGAAGCGAGTTCTGCTGCAAATCATATACTCAGACTTTCTCATCTAAAGAATTTTCAAGCGTTAGATCTCCTGTTATTTGTAGGTGGTTTCGAGAATTTTTTCATGGCAAGGGGCGAAGGGGGATGGGGAGACTCCTGCGGGAAGAGAGTGCTTGGTGAGACCCCACAGGACGGCAGTCCGAGGAGGCTCACCGCGCTCCCGCGGAAAGCGAGTCATCCCCCGGAGCCCCTAAAACCTCTCACAAACGTCTCGAAACACGGTCTTCCACCATAGGGAACTCATATCAAAGTACGGGGGGAGTAAAAGAATCATATATGGAAGGTTAAAAAAGAAGGAATAAGGGAAGGAGGAGTGGGTGCAAAGTTGTGGTGGAATTGTATGAACATGGAAAAGATATGACTGTACGATTACGATTCCATTAAGGTTATGGTAAAATCGAAAAGTATGGACTATAGTTATACATAGCATTCTACTCCAGTGGTTTTGCATTAAGAGAGGGTTAGAAATTGAAATCAAAATTAGGCTTAGCAAGCATACTATTTATCGGCGCGACCCTGATCCTGAAAGTGTCCGGACTACTCCGTGACATGGTCATCGCCTATTACTTCGGTGACAGTTATGTCGCCGATGCGTATTTGGCTGCCTTCATCATCCCGAACATGCTGATCTTGTTCATGCAGAATGGGATGAAGAACGCGCTCGTGCCAAGTTATATCGATGCCAAAGAAGAAAAACGTGGCAAATCCCATTTGGGACATGTGTTCAAGGGAACGGCTGGTTTGGCGTTGGTCTTTTCCATACTCGGAATGGTCCTCGCCCCGCTGATGATTCGTCTGTTTTATCCGGATTTCAGCGGACAAGCGACAGAAATTGCGACATGGGTGACGGTGATCTTCTTCGCTTGTATCGCTTTTGTCGGGATGAACTCCGTCCTAGAAGCTTTTTTCGATGCGGAAAACAGATTCGCTTTATCGATCGTCTCCCAGATTATCGTCATTTTAAGTTCCATTCTAGGAGCTTTTCTGTTTGCCAATCAAATCGGAGCGTATTCGCTTGCCTTTGGTTACCTGGCCGGAACGATTTTCTCATTGATCTTCAAATCTTTCATTGTCGTGCCGCAAAGGGCGCTGTCACTGAAACAAAAGATGGATTGGCCTGAAGTCAGAAAGTTCTACTGGGTCTTCCTTCCTGTCGGATTGACGGTAGCGGTCGGTCAGGTGAATTTGATGGTGGGATCTATTTTCGCCAGTTACCAGGGGGAAGGGGCCGTCACGTATATCAACTACGCAAAGAACCTTGTGCATATGCCTCAAGGGATTTTTGGCGTGACAATTGCGACCATCATTTTCCCTATGCTTTCCAAAGCGATTACGACGAACGATACAGGGCAGTTTAAGAAAGGGATTGAGAAAGGTCTCACCACGATGTACCTCGTTCTTCTGCCTGCGATCATCGGTATGATGCTGTTGATGCCGAATCTGATCGAGCTTTTTTATGAACGGGGAGCGTTCAACAATTCAGCGACAGCTGCGACATCACAAGTGGCCTACTTTTACTTCGGATCGGTGTTGTTCTTCAGTTTGAATAACATCATCAATAAAGGATTTTACACCATGAAAAAAGGCCACCTGATTTTGATCATCAGCCTGGGTTCGATCCTATTAAACATCGTGTTCAACTTTATTTTCGCTGAGTGGCTCGGATACTTAGGGATCCCGCTTGCTGCTTCTCTGATGGCTCTCTTCTATACAGGGGCCTGCCTGATCGTGTTCGTGAAACTTGTTGGTGGACTCAACTTCAAGTACATTACGATCGATTATGCCAAAATTACAGCGGCAGCACTCGTCATGAGTGGAGCGGTTCTTGGGCTGCAGCAGGGAATCGGCAACATGCCGAATCTTGTCCAGATTATCCTAGTAGCCATTGTAGGTGCAGCCGCTTTCGCAGCAACGGCTTTTGTATTAAAAGCGGACGCCTTTTTGTTCTTATTGAATCAAGTACGTAAACGCAAAAAGAAAGGAGGAGCCTCATGAATAAAAAAGAGCTTCTCATGAACGCTGTAAGACCCGTCAATGCTCCGGTCACGAACGTAATCCTTGGCAGGCATTACAATGGGGACATGGATGCAGTCAAGGGTGAGAAAGTAAACAACGTGCTCGTTCTCGCTCCTCATATGGACGATGAGACCATCGGGCCAGGAGGGACGCTTAGACAGCATGCGGACCAGGGGGCGAACGTGCACTGCCTGTTCATCACAGACGGGGGAAAAAGTGTATCTGACCAAAGTGTGGAAGAGTTGATGGAGCTGAGACGCAATGAAATCGACAAAGTTCAGGACATCCTTGGCCTAGCGAGCGTCACCTACATGAACCAGCCGGACGGACAAGTGAAGAGTACGAGAGAAAGCATCGAGCTGTTGAAAGAAAAAATCACCACCATTCAGCCGGATCTGATTTACTGCACGCCTTATATAGATGCCCATGTCGATCACACGGCGACAGCGAAACTGCTGAGCGATACGCTTCAGGAGATGGAAGACTTCCAAGGGAAGGTCCGTATGTATGAAATCAACTGTGCCTTCCCACCAAGTGCCATCAACGTACTCGTCGATACGTCGGCCCAACATGCGAAAAAAGTCGAAGCGACAGAGGTGTTCGACTCACAGGCAATCGCGTTCGATGGGTTTCTAAGGTTGAATGAATACAAGGGAAAGCTGGCTCAGCCAAACGTTCGAACCGCAGAAGGCTTCATCCAATGGGATCGCAGCGGTTTCATCAATCATTGTGAAACGTTGGAAAAAATGGAGTACAATTTCCCGCGCAGTTTCAAGCAGGTGAACCGGACGGATACGTTGTTATGGGCCATTTTCAAGAACTACGCCATGAAGAAAGATTTATATAGAAAAACATATTCCCAGTCAACATAGAAAAGAGGTGCACAACATTGCCGATTGATATCAAAAAACTTTATTTCGTCCCATTGACGCTCCTGCTCCTCCTCGGAGGTGCATACATGGATGTGACGATTCTCGATCTAGCGATTATGCTGGCTTTTGCCGCTTATGCGTTATTCAAGCCGAAGAATTCATTGATCATCTTATTCATGTATTTCCCCATCCGTCCTTATTTATTGGAATTCAACCCTACGTTGAAAGGGATCGGGGACATCATCATCTTCGCACTATTATTCCGGATTTTAATCATGTACCGGAAAGACTGGAAGAAGCTGTTCGACTTTTACTGGTTTGAATATGCCTTCTTCGCTTTTTGTGGAATCGGAGCGGTCTCCGCATTGATTACAGGTGTATCTCCTGTCGCAATCATTTTCCAAATACGTGGAATTCTTCTATTCTATCTCGTATTCTATATTGTCAGAAGGCTGCACATCACAAGGGAAGATATTCGCAAGTTCATCTTCACTACGTTGATCGTTGCTCTTATGATTAGTGTTCACGGGATTATTGAGAAGCTATCCTTGAGAAGTTGGCTGCTTCCCGAGAGTTGGGAGAACATGCCATTGTCTTCGAAAAATAGAATCCGTATCTACGGGATGATCGGGAACCCGAATGTACTATCCTACTATTTGAGTTTTGCGGTTGTTCTTGTGCTCTATTTCCGGGAAATCTTCACAGGTAAATGGCGCACTTTCCTTTATGTGAGTATTGCACTCATGTTCGGTGTGTGGTCGCTCACATATTCAAGAGGCACATGGATTGCTTTCGGTGTCGCTTTACTCGTCTACTTGGTCGTAACAAAGACATGGAATTTCATGAAGCCAATGCTGATCGCCCTGGTGGCAGGGATTGTCCTCGTGTCGGTTCCGGTAAGTGTCGGCACATCAATTGTCGAAAATACGAACTTCGGCCAGGAGAGCAAAGAGCGTCAGTCTCAATATGACGATAGTGAAGGAAGTTTCCGAGATCGTATGGGCTCGACGTTTGATAAAGAAACGCGCGAACAAAGCAGCCAGTCCGGGAGAATATGGATTGTAAACAAAGGCTTTGAAATTTTCCTTGATCATCCGATCATCGGAACCGGATTTGCGACGTTCGGAGACGGGGCGACGCTAAGCTTCGGGTCCCCGATCTACGATGAGTACAACATCGAGCGGGAATTTTATTCCGATAACCAATATATCCAAGTGATTACCCAGACAGGGATCGTGGGTGTCATTCTATTCGCGATCTTCCTATTGAATATGCTGTATTTGATTTGGAAACGCAGAAAAGAAACACTGCTTGCCCCGTTCTTATTGGCTGTTCTGATCGGAGCTTATGCTTCCGGAATGGTATATAACATTTGGGAAGGCGATTCCTTTACGATCTTCTACTTCGCCATGCTTGGCTATCTTCTGAATATGAGATCTGAGCATGAACACGACATGTAAGGGGGAGGAAGATGAGTAAACGCGTACTTGTCATCAGTAATATGTACCCGAGCAAGAGAACACCGACCTACGGGATTTTCGTGAAAAATCAGGTTGAGGCGCTAAGGCAGAAAGGCTTGCACATCGACACTGCTGTGAACAAAGACAACCGTTCTGGCAAGGGCAACCTCTTGAAGAAATATGCGGTATGGTTTTTAAAAATCTTGTCCTTGCTCCTTACTAGAGGAAAGAACTACGATGTCGTCCATGCACATTACATTTTCCCAAGCGGACTTCCGGCTCTCTTTTTCAAAAAAATGTTCGGAGCCAAGTTGATTGTCACTTCCCACGGGGGAGACTTGGATCAGATGGCGAAGAAGGGCGGATTGATCCGGAAAGCCACACAGAAAATTCTTCAGGAAGCGGATGCGGTCATTGTCGTCGGAGAAGCTTTGAAGTCTGAAGTAACAGGTGAATTCGGTATACCAGAAGAAAAAGTCTCGGTCATCAATATGGGCGTTGACCGTGAAGTGTTCCAGCCACGCGATGCCGACCGAGCGAAACAGGAGTTGCAGCTCTCTACGGCAAAGCAGCATATTCTTTTTGTTGGGAACCACATCAAGGCAAAAGGTCTTCAGGAACTCATCCAAGCGTTTCAGGATCTGAATGAAGGGAAGACAGAGCTTCACTTCATTGGAAGTGTGAAAGATGAAAGCTTCCTGCAAGAGCTGAAACAATCGGTTCTGCCTGAACACAAGGAAGCTGTTCATTTCCACGGCACCAAAGATCAAGCGCAGCTTGCCCTTTGGATGGCAGCGGCTGATGTTTTCGTCCTGCCTTCCCACATCGAAGGCTTCGGACTTGTCGCGCTTGAGGCGATGTCCTGCCATACGCCAGTCGTTGGCACAGATGTCGGTGGCTTGTCCTACTTGCTTCGTGATGACACGGGTGTCCTTGTACAGCCGAAAGACTCTGATTCATTAAAAGAAGGCATCCAACGTGTCCTTACAGAACCGGACTTACGAAAAGCCTTGATTGAAAAAGGGGAAGCGGCGGCAGAGGAGAATGATACGAAGGTTCTTCTCGATCGAATCGTAACCCTGTATGAAAAGTAAATTTGTAATGATATAGGAAACACCTTCACCATAGTGAAGGTGTTTTTTTTGTTCGAAGTTGGATCATAGATTACGCTGCCTTCTTGCTTCTGTTTTGATGGGATAGAAAGAGTGGTTATCCCGATAACATCCCATTTGATCCCGGTAAACCTATTCGACAAAACGTGATAAACTCTATATACTTCGAAAAATTCTGTTTTTTAATAGTTGGCATGAAACTTGCATGTATATAAGCAGGAATAACTTTTGAGAAAATTATTGAGGGGGAAAAGAGATGAAACAAAAACCGAGTTTCTTGTTAGCCATTACGCCAATCGTATCGATGCTGCTTCTTTTAGGGATCGGATATGGGGTATTCCATATGGAGGCCGAGCCGCTACTTATTATCGCGGCGATCATTGCAGCTCTCGTTGGTCTGAAAGTTGGCGTGAAATGGGAAGAAATGCAGCAGGGTATTGTCGAAACCACGGCAAAAGCGTTGCCGGCAATTTTGATTTTAATTACAGTTGGTATTTTAATCGGGACGTGGATGGTCTCAGGAACCATTCCTGTCATGATTTATTACGGAATGAAATTAATTAATCCTGAGTTCTTAGTCGTGACGGCATTCGTCGTTACCGCAGTTGTTTCTGTCTTTACAGGTACTTCCTGGGGTTCAGCAGGTACCATGGGTGTCGCGATTATGGGGATTGCCCTCGTACAGGACGTCTCTCTTCCGATGACAGCTGGGGCTGTTGTTGCTGGTGCATACTTTGGAGATAAGTTGTCTCCATTATCAGATACAACGAATCTAGCACCTGCGGCGGCTGGAAGCAAATTATATGAACATATCAAACATATGCTCTATACAACGATTCCGGCTGCTGTGGTCGGATTGGTCATTTACGTTTTCGCTGGCAGCGGAGCCGCTGGAGGTGGTGCTGGTGCTGATGAGAAACTAGCGATGATGACGGAGACATTGAATGCTTTATATGATTGGAACCTACTTTTGATTCTTCCAGTGATTATCGTTCTTGCTGGATCGATCATGAAGTTTCCGACCATTCCTGTTATGTTAGCTTCCGTAGTAACGGCCATTGTCATTGGTGTGACGATGCAGGGCGTAACGCTTGAGAGTGCTTTTGTAGCCAGTGTGAGCGGGTTTGATGTGACAATGATGGGTGGCGCATCATCTCTATCTACCATCTCCGAGGATGTTTCCGGGCTATTGAACCGTGGAGGAATGGAATCGATGATGGGCACGACGCTGATTGCCTTTTGTGCGTTTTCTTTCGCCGGGGTTCTAAGTAAGACAGGTTCTCTTGAAGTGGTCCTTGAAAAAGTGAATGAAGTTGCGAAATCAACAGGTAGTCTGATTCTATCCACGGTTCTCTCTTGTTTGACGATGGCGATTACGACAGGAAGCTCTTACTTGTCCATCCTGGTCCCAGGTGAGTTGTTCCAGAAGGTATACCAGGAACGCGGCCTTCATGCTAAGAACTTATCTCGTACTCTGGAAGATTCAGGAACAGTGGTTGTTCCAATCGTACCTTGGTCATTAGCCGGCGTTTATATGTCAACGACCCTAGGTGTTCCGGTTATGGAGTACTTACCTTGGGCGATTATGTGTTACGTTGGATTTATTTTCGCGATTATCTTTGGCTTCACAGGGTTCTCTATTGAACGTACGACACCGTCTGAACAACGTGTTGTAGAAGACAACCATGATCAACAACAATACAATGTAAAATAGATGCTGGAGGGACCTATCGTGCTTCGTTTATTGAAAAATGCTCAAGTCTATACACCACAATTCATCGGCCAGAAGGACATTCTTCTTGCCGGTGGCAAAATCGTAGAAATCAATGACTCGATCCAACTAACAGGCGTTGAGGTGGAGGTTCTCGATCGTTCAAACACGATCGTTATGCCAGGCATCGTCGATCGCCATGTGCACATAACCGGAGGTGGGGGTGAAGGAGGATTCGCCTCGAGTACACCTGAAGTTCAGTTAAGCCACGTGGTCGAGAGTGGAATCACCACCGTTGTAGGGCTGCTAGGTACGAACGACGTAGGGAGAACGCCGAAGAACCTGCTGGCAAAAGCAAAGGCTCTAAGGGAAGAAGGGTTGAATGCCTATATGCTCACAGGAGGATACGGTTATCCTTCGAATACAATTACCGGAGAAGTTCGGGAAGATCTTTTATTCATTGAAGAGGTTCTAGGATTGAAGCTCGCAATTGAAGATCATCGTTCTTCATATGTGACGACAGAAGAATTGAAACGACTCGCCTCTTATGTGCGCGTATCTTCCATGCTTGCTAAGAAGAAAGGCTTTATCCATCTACATATGGGAAGCGGCAATGGGCATTATGAACAGCTGTATCAGATTCTTGAGGAAACGGATTTGCCTATCAGTCTATTCAGCCCCACACACGTGAACAGGACAGCTGCTTTGCTTGAGGCTTCTGTAGAATTTGCCAAGCGGGGCGGCCTTGTAGATATCACGTCAAACGTTGGGATGAAAGGGGAAGGGAAGAGCCTGACCCCGGCTGAAAGTCTGCTCTATTTATTAGATCAGGGAGTCCGTATTGATCAAATTACCGTCAGTTCGGATGCGAATGGGAGTTTGCCAGTGTTTGATGAAGATGGACAGTTGACAGGGATGAAGGTAGCGGGTTTTGAACCTACGTTAGAAGCCCTTCGTAGTCTTATCAAGGAGGAGAGTATATCCATTGAAGACGCGATCAAGCCATTCACAACAAATCCGGCTCAAGGTCTTGGCCTGAATGAGCGCGGTCACATCACACAGGGAAGTTATGCGGATCTGTTGGTGTTAAATGAAGAGGATCTATCGATTTCTGATGTGCTGATCAACGGGACATCGTTCGTCCATAACGGAGAGACCGTTCGAAAAGGAATGTTTGAGTAATTATGAGCTCCCGGGCCTTGTTTAGGAAACTAGACAAAGCCCGGGAGCTCTTTCATACTAAAAGAAAAACACGTGAAGGAGCAGTCACCTTATGAGAACAATCAGCGTGGTTTCATTAGGGGAGAATACATTACATAGTGTCGTTGGGCAGTTGCGCCGATATTTAGGAGAAGAAGTGGACGTCCGTGGTTTTTCACTAGAGAAGGGGTTCGACCAATCCTTTGACGATGAAGTTGTGGTATTGACCGGAGGTACGGTCTACCGGCTTGTTTATGAGAAGGTTCAAACGGCAAAGAAAGTCATCATCGCTAGAAGAGCGCTTCGTTACGAGTTTATCGAGCCGCTTTTATCGATTAAAGAGAACGAACACGTCCTGCTTGTGAACGATACAGAAGAGAGTTGCACGGAAGCGATTGATCAACTGAAAAGACATGGATTTGATTCATTCACGTATCATCCCTATTTTCCCGGGGTGAAAGACTACACCCCCTGCCCTGTCGCCATTACTCCAGGTGAGTCCCACCTCATTCCCAAGCGGGTTCAGGAAGTGATTGATATTGGCACGAGACAGATGGATATCACGACAATCACCGAGGTGCTGGTGGAGCTCGGGATGCTCGAGACGTCGGGTTCACTTGCTTCAGCTGAATATGTAAAAGATATTATGAATGTGACGAAACACCTATCGACGCTCAACCAGCGCTTGGATTATTCGAATTTCCTTACAACGACCATCCTCGATAAATTTCCAAAAGCACTTTTATTCTGCGATGACGCAGGAACGATTACTTATTTTAATGAGAAAATGACGCACATCTTTCATGAACGCGAGATGGAGAAGTATGGGATCCAAGAGTTATTCGGGGAGGACTTCGTTTTATCAGAAGCCTATTCAGAAAGAGATCATATTGTAGATGTGCGCGGCATGACGTTGATTACATCTGTTGAAAAGATTGAGGACCCTGAAGAAGTGGTCACCTATTTATTAGAGGTTGAAAACTATGACACGTTCCAACAGGTGGATCGTAAGCTGCGAAAGAAATTACAATCTCATGCCTACACGGCAAAGTATACCTTCGAGCACCTCCATACACGAAACCCTGTGATGAAAGATATGATAGGACTGGCGAAAAAAATGGCACGGAGAGAATCAACCATTCTTATTCAAGGAGAAAGCGGAACAGGTAAAGAAATCCTGGCTCAATCGATCCATAATGAATCGGCGCGTTCGAAACGCCCTTTTGTTGCGGTGAACCTGGCTGCCTTGTCTTCTTCGATTTTAGAAAGTGAATTGTTTGGGTATGAGAGCGGAGCATTCACAGGCGCACATAAAAGGGGAAGGAAAGGTTTGTTTGAAGAGGCGCACACGGGGACGATTTTTATGGATGAGATTGGAGACGCACCGCTTGAATTGCAGGTGAAATTATTGCGGGTCCTTCAGGAAGGGGCTGTCCGTAAAGTCGGCGGAACAGAACAGATCCCCATTGATATCCGGATCATTGCCGCCACGAACAAAGACCTCGAAAAACGAGTGCAGGAGGGGAAATTCCGAAGAGATCTCTATTATCGTCTCAACATTCTGCCGGTTGAAACCCTTCCTCTTAGAGAGCGGCGGGAAGACATTCCCCCTCTTGTTCAATACTATTTGAATCATTTTGCGGAAGAAGAAGTGTACGGCTTGAGTCAGTACTTGGACGAAGAGGCGATTTCGTTTCTTGAAAATCACCCTTGGCCGGGGAATGTGCGCGAGTTAATGAACGTGGTGGAATATATCGTGAACATGCGCTCTGTCAGTGGAAAGCTAACCTATGACGAGTTACCTACGTATCTAAAGAGAGAAGGGGCATCCCCTCAGAAGAAATCTGAGAATCCTCTACTATTATCGGAAGAAGAGGAAGTCCTTCTTGTGGTTTACCGGAAATTTGGCATCGGAAGGAGAAAGGTTGTCGAGGAACTGAGGCACAAGGGCATCCTTATCGGCGAAGGGAAAGTGAAATCTATTATCCATTCTTTGAAAGATAAAGGATGGGTCGAGGTGAACAAAGGCGTACGAGGCTGTACGATTACAGAAGCAGGGCGGGCTTATGTGAAAGAGAATGTGAGTGTTTAAAAGTAGAGATGGTAAGGTCTTCCCTTCCGGTGGCATCGGAAGGGATATTTTTGTGGGGTTCAAAGTCGGGCATAGGGAAGGGTTGAAGCAGGTGGATTTGTTCCTAAAAGGGATTTATAAAATTCAGAAAACATCCATCCTAAGCATCTCCTCTTATGTTACGATGAAATAAGATAACGTTTTCATAGGTGGAGATGTCATTGAAGGTTTCCCTGCGCACGAAAATCATGGTCCTCATTTTATCCTTACTCATTTTAGTTATCGGGCTGTTGGCCGGTGTTTTTGCCTATATGGAAAAAAGAGATGTAGAAGATCAAATGGGCCAACTCGCCCTCCAGGTCGCAAGTACTGTCTCTTTTATGCCTTCCATCAAAGAGGCGTTTGACTCAGAAAATCCTTCCGAAGTCATTCAGCCGATTGCTTTGAGTGTGCAGGAGGAATCAGGAGCCGAGTTTGTTGTCGTCGGCAACAAGGAGAGTATCCGCTATGCGCATCCCGACGAGTGGAAAATCGGCAGGCGTATGGTGGGTGGAGACAATGAACGGGCGCTGAAAAACGGGGAGTACTACATATCGAAAGCGGAAGGGACGCTCGGGCCATCGTTACGAGGGAAAGCTCCCATCATTGGTGAGAACGGAGAGATTATCGGCATCGTCTCTGTCGGGTTTTTGCTGGAGGATGTCCGTTCGATTGTGTGGGATAAGCTCGAGAACGTATTTGGTGTCGCGGTTCTTGTGTTGATCGTCGGTGCTGTCGGTAGTCTCTTACTGGCTAAGAGTATAAGAAAAGATACGCTGGGTTTAGAACCTTATGAAATTACTTCTTTTTATCAAACGCGTGAAGCGATTCTTTCTTCAATCAAAGAAGGAATCATATCCATCGATGCGGATGGACGGGTGACGATGATCAACCAGTCGGCGATCGATCTGTTGAACCTGTCTGAGGGAGCCGAGGGGCGTTTAATTACAGAGGTTTTTCCGAATACACAAATGCTCAAGGTGCTGGAGACGGGGGAAGCGATCAGGGATGAAGAGATCATCCTGCTTGATAAGGTCGTCATCGTCAACCGCACCCCGATTATACACGATGGCAAGGTAGCGGGAGTCGTTTCCAGTTTTCGTGATAAAACGGAAGTGCGGAATATGGTCCAGGCGCTGTCAGAAGTGAAACGCCACTCGGAGGGCCTTCGTTCACAAACCCATGAGCACGCGAACAAAATGTACGTGCTGCTCGGGCTTTTACAGTTAGGAAAACAGGAAGAGGCCATGGGAATGATTGAAGAAGAATTCCAAACATCTCAAAAACATCAGTCGTTAATCTTCGATCGGATCCAGGATGAAACTGTCCAGGCAATCCTGACTGGAAAAATGAGTGCGGCTTCTGAACAGAAAGTGGACTTCATCATCCAGGAAGATTCAGAATTGCAGCAGGTTCCACGACATATCACAAGGACTGAACTTGTTACGATGCTGGGGAACATTATCGACAATGCTTTTGAAGCAGTGAGTGGTCAAAAGGAGAAGCGTGTAGAGTTCTTTGTCACGGATGTAGGAAATGACATCGTTTTTGAAGTATCCGATAACGGACCTGGCATTCTGGATGAGGTTTATGCTTCCTTGTTTGTCAGAGGTTTTTCTACCAAAAAAGGAGAGCTTCGAGGTTATGGTCTCCATAACGTAAGAGAGATTGTTGAGCGTCTATCTGGAACGATGGAAGTGGATCACAGCGAAGACGGTGGTGCTGTGTTCTCAATCTTTTTGCCAAAAATCATAGGAGGTGGACAGGGTGAAGGTAATGATCAGTGAAGATGACTTTCGAGTAGCGGAACTCCATGCACAATTTTTGCGTGTGGTAGATGGAGTAAACGTTGTGGGGAAGGCGCTGAACGCTGAAGAGACTCTAGTGATGCTTGATGAACAACAGCCGGATTTGCTATTGCTGGATGTCTACATGCCTGATCAGCTCGGCGTTGACCTCCTGCATCACATCCGTTCGATCGCACCAAAGACGGATGTGATCATGATTACGGCTGCAAAGGAAAAGCATGTGGTGGATAAAGCGCTGAAGTATGGCGTGTTCGACTACATCATCAAGCCAATTACGATGGAGCGCTTCAAGGAAACGATTGAAAATTACCAGGAACGAAAAGAACGGATGGATCAAATCGACACATTCGATCAGGCAGCTGTCGACCAGTTAATTAAGTCTTCTAATCAGGAAGCGGCCGCCACTGCTTCTCTATCCGTTCCAAAAGGCATCGATCCATTGACACTGGAGAAAGTGGAAAAGATGCTTTCTGATGCTGAAGTACAAGGACTGACCGCAGAACAGGCGAGCGCTCAGATGGGAGCATCCAAAACGACAGCGCGCAGATACTTGGAGTATTTGATCAGCATAGGGAAAGGCAAAGCCGAGATGAACTACGGAAAAGTCGGAAGACCGCAAAGGAAGTACTATACGAATTGAACCAAGGAGAAACTCGTCATAAGGACGAGTTTTTTTATTGGAGTGAAATAAGTGGATGGATAAAATTGTAAGACCTGGTCACCCAATTCTTGGGTGACCAGGTCTTACAGTTTTATCCTTTTATCCCCTCGCACTCTCGTGAATTTTATTTGGTTAATTGATTTTATGCTTTTAATTTCGGTTATTTTGAAAACGGTTACATTTAGGCTTGTTTCTTATAAACTAGCAACAAATAGTAAGAAGAGAGGGGATTCATACTTATGAAAAAGCACTTATGGATGTTAGGTGGTTTATTAATGGTTTTGATTTTGGCTGCTTGTGGCGGTGACTCGTCGGAAATGAGCGGGGATGGTGGGGATGGCGAATGGACACCGAGTAAGAACATTGAAATTGTCGCTCCTGCTGGTGCAGGCGGTGGCTGGGATACGACGGCTCGATCGGTCGGAAAAATCCTTGAAGAAGAGGGCATCACCGAACAGAATGTCGGTGTCGTCAACAAAGAAGGTGGCGGAGGAGCTGTCGGTTGGTCGTACATCAACAGCACGGACAACCCGCACAACATTTTTGTTTCTTCTCCTCCACTGGTTTTCGTTCCGTTAAATGGCCAGTCTGACCTTTCTCATGAAGATTTCACACCCCTGTCCAACATGATTGCCGACTATGCAGCTTTTGCTGTCGCAGATGATGCAAAATGGCAGGACTTGAATGAACTGTTTGAAGATATGAAAAACGATCCTTCTAGTGTAACGGTTGTCGGAACTTCTTCTCCTGGTTCGATGGACCACATGCAGTTCGTCACCATAGCAAAAGAAGCGGGTGTTGATATTCAAAAAATCAAATACGTCTCTGCACAAGATGGTGGAGGAATGACCCAGATCCTGAACGGCAGTGCGGATGTTTATTCTACCGGTATTGCTGAAACGGTCGAACAAGTGAAAGCTGGAAAAGTTCGTGTGCTTGGTATCACAGCTGAAGAGCGTTTGGATGGCGAAGTGCTTGAAGATTTCCCAACGGCGAAAGAGCAGGGCATTGATGCAACTTTTGTTAACTGGAGAGGCTTCTTCGGACCTGGCGATATGACAGAAGGACAAGTCGCTTATTACGAAGAGAAACTGAAAGAAGTCAGTGAATCGGAAGCATTTGCAGAGATCCGGAACAACTATGGTTGGGATGAAATGTACATGAATAGTGAAGAGTACAGCCAGTTCCTTGATGAACAAAGGGAACAGCTTGGAAGCTTAATGGATGAGCTTGGTTTGAATCAATAATAGATAGGAAGGGGGTCTGTACGCAGGCCCTTTTCTATTAGATTGAAGGTGATGTTATTGCTGAAAACGTTGAACCAGAAAGTGAGTATCTTTTTAATTCTGTTCGCTGCTGGTTACCTCTATTTGAGTTACAACTTGAAGGACTATCCATATGTGCCGGTCGATTCTGATCTTGTTCCTAAGATTCTAGGTTATTTATTGATCTTTCTTGCTATTTTCCTATTCTTTGATAAATCTTCCGAAACCGAAGAGGAAAAAGAAAAACGCCAGGTACCGAAAAAAGAAATGCTCGTTCTCCTTGCGGTCGGAGGCATGATTTTTCTTTACATCTTCTTGCTGGAAATTATCGGTTTTGTGTTGAGTTCCACACTATTCATTATCGCCTGTTCCTGGTTCCTCGGTTATCGAAAGCTCATGACGACGATCCTCGTAGCGGTTCTATTTCCACTGATCATGTACCTCTCGTTCAATTACTTATTGCAAATTCGACTCCCACAAGGATTACTACCATTTTAAAAGGAGGTGAGTCACTATGGGTGCAATGGAAGGGTTAATGCAGGGGATTCAAGTCGCATTCAGCTGGCAGGGGATCTTGTTCGTTCTCATCGGCGTTGTTGCGGGTACCCTGATTGGAATGATGCCGGGTCTTGGTCCGATCAGTGCGATAGCGATCATGATTCCGATCACATATGGGATGGATCCGTCTGTCGCGTTAGTGATGATGGCGGGTGTTTATTACGGAGCGGTTTTCGGCGGTTCGACATCATCGATTCTCCTGAATGCTCCAGGAATATCCGGAACCGTAGCCACTTCGTTTGACGGCTATCCGATGGCCCAACGGGGAGAAGCGGGAAAAGCATTGGCCATTGCAGCGATTTCCTCTTTCGTCGGAGGGACGGTCTCCGTCGTCCTTTTAATGTTATTCGCTCCGGCTTTGTCTGCGGTCGCCGTTTCCTTCGGTCCGCCTCAATATTTTGCCCTCATGTTCTTAGGTCTGACAGCCATCGCCAGTCTATCGGATGGCTCAACGATCAAAGCATTGATCACTGCAACCATTGGCTTTATGGTCGCAACCATCGGAATTGACGGCCAGACAGGAACAAGCCGTTTTACATTCGGAAACCCGAATTTACTCGAAGGCATTGATTTTCTTGTCATCGCGCTTGGATTGTTTGCCTTAGCTGAGATTTGTTTTCTTGTGAAGAAGCGGAAGGATCAGTCCTTGCAAAATCAAGGAGATATCGGAAGCTTGAAGCTCAGTAAAGCAGATTTCAAAGAAATGCGCGGTCCGATGAGCAGACAATCGTTCCTCGGTTTCCTTCTTGGGGTTTTGCCAGGAGCTGGGGCAACAATTGCCTCCTTCATCGGTTACATTTCAGAAAAGAAAATCGCCAAAAATCCAAAAGAATTCGGAAAAGGATCAATCAAAGGGTTGTCTGCTCCGGAAACGGCTAATAATGCAGCGACCAGTGGTGCCTTCGTTCCTTTGCTGAGCCTTGGTATTCCTGGATCCGGAACGACAGCCGTCATGTTAGGGGCTTTTCTCGTCCTAGGAATTCAGCCAGGTCCACTATTGATGGCCGACCGTCCGGAAGTCTTCTGGGGCATCATCGCTAGTATGTACATCGGTAACATTTTTCTACTGATTCTGAATTTACCACTGATCCCGTACATCGCAAAAATATTGAAAATCGCACGTCCGATGCTCATTTCCTTAGTCGCGATTTTCAGCTTAATCGGTGTATATGCGATTAGCTTCAGCACCTTTGATTTGTATCTATTGCTGATCTTTGGTTTTGTCGGTTATTTAATGAGGCTTTTCAGTTTCCCTGCCGCCCCGTTTATCTTAGCTTTCATCCTCGGTGGCATGATGGAGCAATCCCTAAGGCAGTCATTGACGGCAGCAGGTGGAGACATGATGATCCTTATCTCCGATCCGGTATCCATTGGACTTTACATCGTAAGTATTTTATCGTTTGTTGTTCCAATCATTCGCAATCGAAAAAATAAACAAGCTGAGCAAGAGGACCAAGAGTCGAATGCTTCCTAATAAGGAGCATTCGGCTTTTTTTGTTTTCGTATGGCAAATGATGAGGAGTTGCTTCTCAATGTTAGAAAGAATCTCTGGTCTGAAGCTGAAATATGAAAAAAATAAATAACTTAAATAAAGTTGTTATAGTCATTCAAAGTCAACAAAAGAGCAACCATATGAGTCCCAATTCACCCAAATAGGAATGGCCCAGATCAAAGATATTATGAAAAATTTTTTCAATCTATTGCAAATAAGAGTGAAAACGCTCACACTAAGAGTATAGCCGACATATAAGGCGTCATGTTTCTCACATCGCTGAAATTAAGCCCTTTGCGGTCTGTGTGCCTCCTGTTACCTCTTTAAAAACAGCTAAATTTTCAGTAAAATAATTTTCATGACAATCTACATATTTTAGACACATTTCATAAATGTCATAGCTGAGGTAAACAATAAAACAGTGTTCCTGGCGCAAGCCTGCTCACTTACATATTTGGTGCTCATGCTTTATACTAATAAAAGCGCAAAAGTACAGGAGGTAACACGAATGATGGACCAATTCAATACCAACAGTCATGGAATCGATACCGCAGAAATGATGGACGACATGACCTTTGTTTTATTCGGAGCAAGCGGTGATCTGGCGAAGCGAAAAATCTATCCCGCTCTCTATAATTTATATATTGAGGGGAAAATGCCGAATTCCCTCTCCGTCGTAGGGCTTGGACGTAGACCTTATACACAGGAAGACTTCCACAGCATCATCAAAGAGTCGTTGGAATCTTTCTCAAGAAGAGATGTAGACGAATCGAACTTGGATGATTTCCTTGCTTCTTTCCGTTACTACATATTCGATGCGATGAAGGAAGAATCGTATCAAGGATTAAAAGCTTTCATTGAAGAACGGGAAAACGAGCTTTCCATTCCAGAAAACCGTCTGTTCTATCTTTCAGTCGCGCCTAAGCTGATTGAACCGATCTCAGCGGCTCTTCATGATCATGGCATTACGGGTACGAGTGGTTGGAAACGTCTCATCGTTGAAAAGCCATTCGGAAGTGATTTGCACTCTGCGCGTCATTTGAACGCAGAACTGAACAAAGTATTCGAGGAAGAGGAGATCTTCCGGATCGACCACTACCTCGGGAAACCGATGGTACAGAACCTTGAATCATTGATCCGTCCGAACCCGATCTTGAAGGCCCTTTGGAGCCATGAACAAATTGCAAACGTCCAGATTACAGCGAGTGAGACCGTCGGTGTTGGAACACGAGCTGGTTATTATGATAAGGCAGGGGCTGTTCGTGATATGGTGCAGAACCATTTGCTGCAGCTTGTGATGATGACTGCCCTTCACCACCCGGAAAAACTGACGCCAAAACAAATTGAAGAAAAGAAAAAAGCGATTATGGAATCCCTGCGCCCTGTAGAGGAAGATGGAATTTCCAAGAACATCGTGCGTGGACAGTATGAAGCAGGTGAGATGAATGCAGAGCCGATTCCTGGTTATCTAGAAGAAGACGGTGTCGAGGAGAACTCCAACAACGATACGTACTTCGCCGCCCGCTTGTATATCGACAACGATTACTGGAAAGGCATTCCTTTTTACATCCGTACAGGGAAACGTTTGGAGAAAAAGTCCACACGCATCATCATCGAGTTCAAAAATGATGTATCTGCTGAGGAAGGTGCCGCTGGTGCCGTATCCAATCTGTTGATGATTGAAATCAACCCGAACGAGAGTGTCGGGCTGCGCATCAACTTGAAGGACGACTCCAATGAGAAGTTTGAACCTGCGTACATCAACTTTTCTAAAAACTTGGATGCTCAACCAGAGGCGTATGAGAACTTATTGGATGATGCGATGCTTGGGCATTCCACATATTTCGCTCACTGGAGTGAAGTGGAGCTTTCTTGGAAATGGGTTCAGCCAATCTTGGAAGCATTCGAAAACGATGCTCTTCCTCTTCACGGATATCAAGCCGGATCTGAAGGGCCGGAAGCGGCTGAGAAACTCTTGAACGAAGACGGCTATACATGGTGGTAAGAACTTTTACAGATAGTATGGAAAGGATTTGATCGGAACATGGATAAGCAGAATATCGGAGTGATCGGTTTAGGAGTCATGGGAGCGAATCTAGCTCTGAACATTCAGGATAACGGCTACACGGTATCTGTCTACGATTACTGGACAGACCGTGTGGACGAACTGGTTGGAAATGATGAAAATACAGGCAACGTCTCTGGTGCCTACAGTGCAGAGGAGTTCGTCGCTTCTCTTGAAAAACCACGCAAAATCTTGATGATGGTGAAAGCAGGCGAAACAACAGATAAAGTCATCGAGAGCTTAGTTCCACACTTGGAAGAAGGCGACATGCTGATCGATGGTGGAAACACGTACTATGAAGATACAGAACGCCGTGCCGCACACTTAGAAGAAAAAGGCATCCACTTCATCGGTACAGGATTCTCCGGCGGTGAAGAAGGCGCTCGTAAAGGACCTTCCATCATGCCTGGCGGACCAAGTGAAGCGTATGCGGAAGTGAAGCCGATTTTTGATGCGATCGCAGCAAATGTCGAAGGCACACCATGTGCCGCCTACATGGGCCGCGGCGGTGCCGGCCACTACGTGAAAATGGTTCACAACGGCATTGAGTACGGCGACATGCAGTTGATCTGTGAAGCCTACTTCATCATGAAGAACGTTCTTGGCCTATCTGCACAAGAACTTCATGAGGTATTCAAAGAGTGGAACGAAGGCGAACTCGACAGCTACCTGATCGAGATTACTGCAGACATCTTCACAAAAGTGGACGAAGAAACAGGCAAGCCACTTGTTGAAGTGATCTTGGATACAGCCGGTCAAAAAGGAACAGGAAAATGGACAAGTAAGAGTGCCCTTGATCTTGGTGTCCCACTTCCAATCATCACAGAATCCGTATTTGCACGCTTCATATCTGCGATGAAAGAAGAGCGCCAGAAAGCAAGCCAGTACTTGACGGGTCCAGAAGTCACTTTTGACGGAAACAAAGAAGAAGTGATCGAATCTCTTCGCAAGGCGTTGTACATGAGTAAAATCTGTTCCTACGCGCAAGGTTTCGCACAAATGCGTGCACAGTCCGAAGAAAAAGGCTGGGATCTTCAGTACGGCGATATCGCCATGAACTTCCGCGGCGGCTGCATCATCCGTGCCCAGTTCCTGCAGAAGATCAAAGATGCTTACGACAAAGACGAGAACCTGACAAACCTGCTTCTCGATCCTTACTTCCAGGATATCGCTGTATCTTATCAAAAAGAGCTTCGTGAAACACTCGCTCTTGCGATTCAAAACGGTGTACCGGTACCTGCGTTCTCCAGTGCGCTTGCGTACTACGACAGCTACCGTACAGCCAAGCTTCCAGCAAACTTGCTGCAAGCACAGCGTGACTACTTCGGTGCGCACACGTATCAGCGTGTGGACAAAGAAGGTACGTTCCACACAGATTGGATTAATGGATAATCATTTTAAGGAAGAGCGCAAGCCAGATCTATGGCTTGCGCTCTTTTGTGTTTAGAAATCTAGGCAGACGAATGGCAAGTGAAGGACCTTGAATAGATTCCTCAGGCCTATTACCCAGAGTTGCAATGAATTTAATTAAATAGGAAGAAAGTGAACGTATGCTTTCTATTCCTTGTTATTGAACCCTCATTCAAAAGACTAAAAATTCCAAAATGTGGTATATACCTTATAACTACGAAAGGAGATGGAAGCATGAACATCAAACAACCAGCAGGGTTTTGGGCACGCTTTGCCGCCCGGTTGCTGGATGGCATCATTCTCGGCGTGGTCTTCAGTGTCCTTACGTATTTCATTTATGGGGAATTCTTCAGAAACTATAGTCCATTGGATGCTCTGAACGTGGTTTATTTCGTTGTCCTCCCTATACTATGGTACGGATACACGATTGGGAAGAGGGCGGCTGGAATCCGCATTCTGCAAAAGGACGGGTCGGAAGTAGGCCTAGGAAGAATGTTATTAAGAGAGGTCGTAGGCTCGCTTGTTTATGCCATTACTCTAGGAATTGGTCTCATAGTCAGTGCGTTTATGGTCGGTATGCGTGAGGACAAACGTGCGATTCATGACTTTATTGCAGGTACTTATGTCACAAACCAGGCTCCCGAGACGTCTTCGAAACAGATCATGGAAGGGGAACGTGCTTGAAATAAGAAGAAAAATAAATCACAAGCCTAAGAGGGCTTGTGATTTTATTTTTTATGACCAGTTTCTTCATTATAATAGATGGGGTGTTAATTGGTCGTACACGTTCTCTCACTGAATACTCACTTACAGAACTTTCGTCAAAAACAAACAAAAAATTGTAAAATATTCTCTCGAACTCTTCATACTGGAACTAAATACTGTTATAATGGCTAGTATTGAAATATATTTGTAATAATTTCTTTCATAGATTTACGGATCTGTTCATACAATGTGCCCATCTGCTTTCTTCTTTTAGACAGTTGGGTTTTTTTATGGAATGGGTAATTTGAAGGATATTGTAGAATTTCTAAATCTTTTGTCAATAAACATACATAATCTATGACTCTATCTTCGTATGTTTATGGAAAGAGGGAATATGGCGAAAAAAATACTGCTAATATCACAAAACTTTTATCCCGAAATTGGAAGTGCAGGAAATAGGATGAAAAACATATATCTTATGCTTAAAAAGGAAGGCTATGAGATTGATGTTTTGACCACGGACCCTACATATCCAAATCGTAACTTTTATGAGGATTCCTCTTTCTGGGATGATCAAGAATTAAATGAGGCAGCGGATGTAACTAGAGTGAAGATTCATAACCGTAAGTATTCCCGTAGCTTTATGAACCGGCTCCTTTATTATTTGGAAATGGCAATAAAAATGATAGGAATTGTGTTAGGGAGAAGAGAGAAATACGATTATATTTATACCACCTCACCTCCCATTTTTGTGGCTGTTGTTGGCCTGATCGCAAAAATTAGATTTAAAGGCAAGTTGATCTTAGAGATAAGGGATTTGTGGCCCGATTCATTAAAAGGGGTCGGGGTATTTAATTATCCTTTCATCATAAGATATTTCCGTAGAATTGAAAAATTATTATATAAACGAGCGGATGAAATTGTTGTCAACAGCAAGGGGTTCATTGATCATATCGAAAGTGAACAGCTGGGAGCAGGTGAGAAAATCACTTACGTTCCTAATGGTGCGAGGACTCATGAATTTAAGAAACCTACCTATAACCCTATTAATTTTAAAGCTATTTATGCAGGGAACCTTGGTCTTGCTCAAGATAATGAAATCCTTCTCCTATTAGCTGAGAAGCTTAAATCTCGGAATGTAGAACTTACAATTATGGGGTACGGGTATCACAGTCAGCATTTAAAAGAGGAAATTAAAGCAAGATCCCTGGATAATGTCACCTTTGTTCATCCGGTAACTCGTGCCGAATGTTTTGAAATCATTGCAGAACATCAGGTGGGGATTGTTACGTTAGTTGATAAAGATGTATTTAAGACAGTTCTTCCAGGAAAGATCATTGACTATATGACTTGCGGAGTCCCAATAATAGGTTCTGTCGATGGATTTGCTAAAGATGTCATTGAGGCTAATGAAGCAGGTTTTGTTTCTGAGTCGAAACAGGCAGAGGAGCTGGTTGCTTATATTGATAGGCTATTAGAGGACCCTTTGTTACAGAAACGTTTGAGCAATAATGCGCAGCAATATGTGAAACGTAATTTCCTATGGGAAGAGAACATTTATTCACTTATTGACATCATGGAGAAACAAGAACAAAGAGTACCAAATAAACTACGTAAGGTTGAACTATAATGAACAAAAATGTTTGTATGTTTGTCTGGAATCATTTCACAAACGATGCCCGTGTTTTACGGGAATGTACAGCTTTATCTGAGCAGAACTATAAAGTCGATCTCATATGTATTCATGACCCTAAAGATGATGCGCTTCCTATGTACGAAGAAAGGAACGAAAACTTCAGGGTCTTTCGTGTGAGGAGATATCCAGTATTGTTAGAGGCTATGCAGAAGGCTTACAGGATGCTTCTTAGCAATAAACTTTTAGCGTTTTTAGCTTTAATTTGCTGGTTAGTGCTTATGTATGTGAGTCCTTTCCTTGTTGGGGCTTTATCAATCTTAGGTTTTGCTTTATTAAAGACAAAAGTAAGGGTCGCGTGGATCCGTGGTAGTATTATTCTTCGTATGATCTTGAGAGGTTATCAGAGGGATTATTCTATTTATCATGCCAATGATCTCAATACGCTTCCGCAAGGTTACATTTCCTCTAAGCTCCGTTTAAGAAGGAAAAAGTTGATTTACGATTCTCACGAAGTCCAGACAAGTCGGACAGGATACGAAAGTGCATATCATGGGAAGTTAGAAAAGTTTTTCATTTCTAGAATCAATTCCATGATTGTAGAGAATCACACACGTGCAAAGTATAACGAAGACTTGTATGGCTTTTATCCTAATGTAGTACACAATTACCCATTTAAACAAGAAACGAAACATACGCAGGAGAAAGCCCCTTTACATGAAATGCTTGACCTGCCACAAAACGAGAAAATCCTTTTGTATCAAGGCGGCATTCAAACTGGACGAGGTCTGGATAAATTAGTAGAAGCCATGCCACTCATTGAAGAAGGTACTCTTGTCTTCATAGGTGACGGGAAGATTAAACCTCAACTAAAGAAGATGGTTCAAGAAATGAATCTGGTAGACAGAGTAAAGTTTCTCCCCAAAGTACCTTTGGCTGAACTTCCTGGTTATACAAGAAATGCTTACCTTGGGTTCCAGGTGTTAAATAATGTTTGTTTTAATCATTATTCAGCCTCTTCAAACAAATTGTTTGAATATATGATGAGCGGGATTCCGGTTGTAGCGTGCAGTTTTCCTGAAATCGAAAGAGTTGTTAAAGGAGAAAAGGTAGGCGTTTGTGTGGATTCACACAGCGCTGTATCGATTGCAGAAGGTGTAAATAAATTACTGTCAAATGAAAAACTTCACAGTGAATTGGTACGAAATTCTCATAGAGCAAAGGGCTTGTATAATTGGGACAATGAAAAGAGATTTTTAACAGAGGAGTATGACCGTCTTTTAATGGGAGGTATTCTATATGAAAAAACAGGATGAATATACGAAACACAGTAAGTACCTGCAAATGGAAATAGATTATTTGAAGAATGAATTGCTTGCAGAATTGGAAGCTAGAGAAAAAGATTTAAAAGAAATGAAGGAACTCAAGAATAAGTATGAAAAACTAGAGAATCGCTATAGAGCCCTTCGAGATTCATCTTTAGGGCGTGTGACTAGAAAGTATTGGACGGTTAAAAAGAAGTTTAGTACGAAAGGGGCTAATTAATCTTGGTTGTAAGCATTAAAGATAGAATGGAGTCTATCTTAAAAAAGAAAAAAGAAATTCAAAACAGAACATTCGTCCCTTCTTACTTTGAGGAATTAGAATCAGGAACTGGGTGGTTCAAAAGTTTCGACAAAAACGTTTCTTACCTACCTGAGACAAATTGCCTGACAGTAGATTTGGAAGAAAACAAGCATGCTTATCTTTCATATTTAGAAACGAATAACGACTTTTCAAAAAAACCGAACAATCCTTTCTTCTATTTGGCCGATATAGATCAGTTAAGTATAATCTTTGAAGGAAAAAAAGACGATGAGGTCTCTGTTGAATTCTTTATCATTGAGTATGATGAGCTTAACAAAGTGAACGTAAATAGTGTGAAATTGAATGAAGAAAAAATCATTCAATTGTCCAAGGAAACAAAGGACCTTCGTTTTGCTTTACGAGTAGCAGGAAGCGGCGAATTTTCAATTGATTCTCTTGACGTTGGTGGTATCTCTCTGTGGCACCTTCCGTTTCAGGGCTCTAGGGATGTAAAAGGTTTCGGTGTCTATAACAACTGGTATTACCCAGAACAAATATCCTTCAATAATGAAGATGGTACGTTCGAGTTGAAGGAACATGCTGCAAAAAAAGCGAAATACATCCTCTTTGATGAACCTAATGGGGATTTTAATTATGTGGAAAATGGCATCAACGTGGATAGTGAAAGGCTTGCTGTGTCATTTTTAGTTGATAAAGAGGATAATATTGACCTTAAATTAGCTGTTATTTTCTATGAGGGAACTGAAAAGCATTCGGCATTAAATATTAATGCTGGGGAAAGTCATTCTATTTCTGTACCTTCTGGTGTTGATACCTATCGGTTAGCAATAAGAGTATCAGGATTCGGATATTTCAATATTAATCAGGTAACGATCAATAGTCTTGCTTATTGGTGGAAAGAAAGAAAGCTTCCACCGAAATCAGTAGTAAATTTTGATAGTGATTATACATTCACCTTAACTCCACAGAATTTATCGGGGTGGCAAGAGGCCAAGAGTGGAATCCGATATTATCCTAATGAGAAATTCTTTGAATCCTATTTAAAAGGGAAGCAATTTCATTACTTGGAGTATCTTGGAGATGATGAATCATACATGGAGATCTCTCCATTAGATAGACACTTTTACAAAATTAAGCCAGTTTCAGAAATTCATGGAAACGTAAAAGTCTCCTTACTTGTAGTTGGGTATGATAGAGATCGGAAGTTTATTTACGATGAAATATTATTCAATGATGTAAAAGAAATCTCTTTTGATGAGAGTATAGATACAGTTCGCTTCTTTGTACGTGTAGTTGGAGATGGATTTTTCAGAAGTCTCAAAGTTCACATCGATGAATATCCAATCAAGGTTACCAAGGAACTTAAGCTGGATAATGACCATACTCTATGGTATCCTGCATCACCAACTACAGCATCTTTATACAATGAAGATACCTTATTGAAAGGAGATATAAGCGTTCCTGATGGAAAGAATGTTTATATTTCTTATAAGGAAAACAACAATAGTTTCAGCAAATTACCTGAGTTACCTATTCTGAGCGTTGATCACTCCCATAACTATGAGTTTTATATTGGGGTAGCAGCGGACGAAGGGGTAACCGTTATTCCCATGTTGATTGGCTATTCAGATGAAGAGAAACAACAAGTATTTCAATTGAAGGCAAATGCGAAGACTACGATTCAACCCAATGAAAATGTGACGCAATTCCGTGTTGCATTGAGGGTTTCAGGAAGCGGTTCGTTCTCTCTGACAGAGTTTACAATTCAAGAAGTTGAACCTGTAGATAAAGGTGAAGGTATCCGGGAAATTGATAAATTTGAAGTGGATCAATTAAACCTTGTCCCTTCAAAACCATTGGAAACTTTAAAAATGGCCGTTATTTTTGATGAATTCACAAAGGCTTCTTATGAGCATGAAGCTAATCTGATCACGTTCACTCCAGATAACTGGTTGGCAGTGATGACTAAGGAACAGCCGGATATGTTAATGGTTGAATCAGCATGGAACGGTAATGGAGGCTCATGGAACAAGAAAATCGGTTATTACGGAGAGGAAAACTTTAAATCGTTAAAAGCACTATTAGAATGGTGTAAACAAAACAATATCCCAACAGTGTTTTGGAACAAGGAAGATCCTGTCCACTTTAACCGTTTCATTGAAACAGCAAAGCATTTTGATCACATTTATACGACAGATGCTAATATGGTAGAGCATTACATGGAACATGCTGGACATCAAGATGTTTATGCTTTGCCATTCGCCGCACAACCAAGTATTCACAACCCTATCAGTATCGTAGATGAAAGAATTAACAAGGCTTGCTTCGCAGGTTCTTATTATAAACACCATGAAGAGCGTTGTGTTGATATGGATCGATTATTAGATTCAGCTTCTGATCATGGACTGCACATATTTGATCGGAATTATCACATCACAAAGCAAGGGAAAATGCCCAACCATCGGTTCCCTGAGCGATTTGAAGCTCATATTCAAGGGAATCTTAAGTATTATGAAATTGATAAGGCTTATAAAGGCTACAAGGTAATGATTAACGTTAATACAGTCAAACATTCGCCGACGATGTTTTCAAGACGTGTCTTCGAGGGACTTGCGTGTGGAACTCCAGTTATAAGTACGTATGCTGAGGGGATTGAGAATATCTTTCCAGGACTAATTGAAATGTCCGAGGATACTACAAAATTACAAGATGCTTTTAAAATATTGTTAGAAAATGAACAATTTTATCGAGAAAGGGCCATGGTAGGCATCAGAGAAGTTTTGAGCAAACATACTTATGCTCATAGGCTTTCTTATGTCGCTCAAAATGCAGGATTGAACTTCAAATACCAGCTGCCAGAAGTTAATGTAATTGCACATGCTGAGTCTGAGCAGGAATTTTTTGAAATAAAGTCTCAATTTGAGCGTCAGAACTATGAAAATAAGAAACTTATCGTACTTGTTGACACGTTTGATGGATATTTGGATTTGTTCAATAACTATAACAACGAAAGTATTGAAGTGTTTGTAAGAAGTTATATGCACAACTACTCTAACATTATGGAATGGATTGATTCGCCATATATAACCTACTTTGTTAAAGACGATTATTATGGTGAATATTATTTATCTGATTTAATGTTATGCACGTTGTACACATCTAGTGATTTTATTGGGAAATCCAATTACTTTGAAGCGACTGATAACCAGTTGGTTGAGCGTAATAAAGGAGAAGAATACAGATTTGTACCTGATCTTAACCCGGCTAGAACTGTAATGAAGACGGAAGTGTTTAATAAAGAGCCCTTGCGAGATGTGTTAATGAAATTTAAGACACAAGAGCAATTAACAGGTTATTTTAAATATGGAAAGCAATTCTATAGCTCAGATAAATACAATTATGTGAGTGAAGGAAATCGAGCAGAGTGTAATATTAGAAATGCTGCTTTAGAAACTATTGAGATTTGAGGATGAATGAACAATGACAAAGATAGTGTTTGCAGGTCATGATCTTAAATTCGCGACTCACATCATTAATCATTTCGAAAAGAAAAGAGATTACGAAGTAAAGATAGATCAATGGACAAGCCATACCGGACATGATGAATCTCATAGTTTGGAATGTTTGGAATGGGCAGATGTCATTGTTTGTGAGTGGGGATTGGGCAATGCTGTGTGGTATTCGAAGAGGAAGAAAACTAATCAAAAACTAATCGTACGTATGCATTTGCAAGAAGTTAAGACAGACTATCCCAACCAATTCGATATGCAGAATATAGATCAAATCATTGCTATATCTCCATATGTATATGAAGAATTTTATCGAACCTTTAAGCTTCCTCGAAATAAGATGACGATGATTTACAATATAGTGGATACGCAAAGTTTTGATAATGAGAAAAAAGAAGAATCGAAATTTAATTTAGGGTTTATCGGTATGACCCCCAAACGTAAGCGGCTGGACAAAGCTGTAGATATCTTGGAGGAATTATGGAACAAGGATTCTAGATATAAGCTCTTTATCAAAGGTAAAAATCCTATGGAATATCCTTGGATCCAAAATAATGAAGAAGAGAAAGAATACTACGATTCTTTGTTTAAAAGGATTGAAGATGCTCCTTGGAAGGATTCGGTAGTATTCGGTGGCTTCGGTAACGATATCCCTGAATGGTTCACTAAGATAAGTTTTATTTTATCTACCAGTGACTTTGAAAGCTTCCACTTGTCTCCGAGTGAAGGAATGGCTTCCGGGGCGCATCCGCTGGTACTGAACTGGGATGGAAGTGAAACCATATATCCGAAAGAGTATATATTTGATAATACAGAGGATACCGTTAAAGAAATACAGCGGATCAATGCTTTGAAATCTGACAAAGAACTACGTCTTCATGCTAAAAATTATGTAAAAGAAAAATTCAGTATAGAGCAAATAACTAACCAATGGGAAAAACTTATTACATCTGTGTAGGTGTTGAAACTTTTTGAGGAAACTTTTGGATGTTAGAAAGGGGAGTGTTTTAATGAAGTTTATGATTCCTGACTCTATGCCTGCAAAGCGTTTGGATACAATTTTGAACGCATTGCCAGGTAGTAGGAATAAAGACCCCCTAAAAACTGCTGATGACATTGTTCAACGAAATGCATATGCGATACCTCCGTTTGGAGTGGTTAAATACAATGAATTGGTCGACTGGCAGGATCGTCGTTCTCGTAGTTTTGAACGACTTATCCACGGCCATACTTTTTTAGGGTGTTTACTGGCTGGCTATGATCATACTTCTGATGAGAAATACCTAAACAAAGCCCGTAAGCTAGTGGCAGATTGGATACAAAAACATAATTATGAGACTCATAGTGAGACCATGGCTTATCACGATGAGACAACAGCGTTGAGACTCCAACATTGGCTTAAGTTATTTATTTATGCTGGAGATAAAATGGAAGATAGTGAAAAAGATATATTGAAGAGTCGAATGTGGAGTACAGCTAAGTTATTAAGCGAGGACAGCTTCCATTCTACAAATACAAACCACGGAATGTTTCAAGACATATCCTTGCTATTGTTTTCTCTATACTTTGAATATGAAAGTCCCGAAGAATGTTTGGTATATAAAGAGTTGTCAATTATGCGATTGGATAATTACTTCAGGTCAGTGTACACAGTAGAAGGTGTTCATAAAGAACACTCTCCTTCTTACCATATGCTGGTCTCTTCCTATATTAAACGTTTAATAAAATGGTTAAGAGAAGTAGAGCCGGAAATGTGTGAAAGGTTTACCTCAATATTCAACCAAACGGAGGACTTCTCTAAGTATATCGTCTATCCCAATGGATACTTCCCCCCTTTATGTGATACAGAACCGAAACCTCTGATCAGTGGAAGTTACCGTTCATTGTATAGCTCACCAGAATATAAGTATTCCATTTCTGGTGGAAAAGAGGGAAGGGCTCCTAAAATAGCTGATAAAGTTTTTCAAGAGTCTGGATATGCGATTTTTAGGAATGATTGGAGATTAAAGGAGAAGGGGACTTATGTACTTTTTTCCGCTGCCTATCATGCTGACTATCATAAGCATAGTGATGACTTGAATGTGTTAATCTATTCTGATGGTGAAATCATTTCTGAAGCTGGTCCTAATGGTTACAACTATCAGGACCCTTTCACGAAATATGCCTATTCATCTCGTGCTCACAACACTTTAATGGTAGATAAAAAAGGATTGCCTAGGACTGATGGTCATTATGATAAAGTCAGATTAACAAGTTATGAAATAAATGAAAGTGCATCCAAAGCCCGTGGGCTAAATGAGAGGTTCAGTGGTGTAACACACCACAGAGAAGTCACTTACAATAAATCCTCCCAGAATGTAAAGGTTCATGATACGGTGAAGTCTCAATCACAACATGAATACAAGTTTTTATGGCACTTAGCAACAGACATTGAGGCTACTGTGCAAAATAACGTTGTCGAGCTATTTAGAAAGAATGAGAAAGTTTGTGAAATTGAATTCACATCTGAATCTTCGTTAACAATAAACAAAGTCCATGGACAGGAAAAGCCGGAAGTTCAAGGATGGAAATTTGCAAAAATGGAGCACAAAGCTCCTGCAACATGCTTAGAAGTTACGATTCAAGGAGATCGTATAGAATATCAAACAGAGTTCAGGCTGAATGATTTCAAGATGGACCACTCAAAATCTTTTGAACCTGTTGAAACTCCAGTAGATTCTCCGCATGAAACAATTAAATACTATTTCGAACCAGCAAAGAAAAGTGAATTAAATGATCAGTTATTAGTTTTGTTCCAAGACAGCCAGGAGAATAACGTTGAAGCAAGTTACATGAATGCTTTTGACCTGGTCAACTGTAACAAAATCTATTTTTTAGGTGACTTTGGAAAATATAATTCCTCGTCTAATAAGATGGACTATAAAACTGAAAGTTATATAAACTCTTTATTATCCTACAAAATGTCGAAATTAAATATTTTGAATAGTAACGTCACTACAGTAGGATTGGATGGCAGCGGATCTCAGGCTCTCTCTTTTGGGATGAAGTATTTCCATGGAAAGGTTATCGCGGAGATAACCAATTTAGAAGATAACTACAATATCAATAATGCTACTAGTGTGGCACCATTAATAAATATTATTACTAATGAAAACAATGATTATGTAAATTCCAATCTTCACCAGGAACTGAAGAAAAATTCATATACGGTGGAGGTAATGACTTCTACTTCAACAAGTAACCAAGATAAATTACTGGATATCCTTGAAAGTTATAAACTTGCTGAATTCAATAATCAAAAGAATATAAAACCTAAGATTAATAAGGTTCAGATTAAAGGGATCAACGGTAACCAATTAAAAGTAAGTTGTGATGCCGAAGGTGAAAACCTTCAATATGCTTACTATGTATATAAAGATGGAGAAGTTATTAATAAACAACCTTATAAGAAAGAACGTAGCACCTTCGATTACATAGTTGAAGGACAAGGGTCTTTTAAAGTAAGGGTATATGTAAAGTCTCGGGGATTAAAGACAGCTAAAAACACAAAAGAGATTCAACTGAATTAGGGAAAGGGAGTTACTTATGAAAATTACAACAATTGGCTTAGGATATATTGGATTACCAACCTCCGTAATGTTTGCAAAATACGGTGTAGAAGTCGTAGGTGTGGATGTGAATCCTACTGTAGTGGATTCTCTAAACAAAGGTCAAATACACATTGAAGAACCAGGATTGCAAGAGGCTCTGACTGAAGTTGTAGATCAAGGCAAATTTAAAGCTTCTTTCACACCGGAAAAATCTGATGCATTTATTATTGCCGTTCCTACTCCGAATAATGAAGATGAACACAAATCTTGTGATTTAACTTATGTGAAAACTGCAGTAAAAAATACTATTCCCTACTTGGATAAAGGAAATGTAGTCATTGTAGAATCTACAATTGCTCCAAGAACAATGGATGATCACGTGAAACCACTTATTGAAGAAGCTGGTTTCATCATTGGTAAAGATATCTACCTTGTGCATTGTCCAGAACGTGTGTTGCCTGGTCAAATTATGCATGAACTTATCTACAACAATCGAATTGTTGGTGGAATTACTCCTGAATGTACGGAAAAAGGGGCAGAAGTTTATGAAACTTTTGTCGAAGGAGAAATTATTAAGACTCAAGCGAAAACAGCAGAGATGTCTAAATTGATGGAAAACACATATAGAGATGTGAACATCGCACTAGCGAATGAACTGACACAGGTTTGTGATGAGCTTGAGATCAATGCTTTAGAAGTTATTTCCATGGCCAATAAACACCCTCGTGTTAATCTGCATACTCCGGGACCTGGTGTGGGTGGACACTGTTTGGCTGTAGACCCATATTTCATAGTTTCCAAAGCGCCTCAAAAAGCTAAATTGATTGAAAAGGCTCGTTCTATTAACGTAGGTATGCCAGAATTTGTTGTCGGAAATGTCCATAAACTGATGAAAAAAGTTAGTGGCACGACTGTAACTGTCTTCGGCTTAGCTTATAAGGGAAATGTTGATGATATCCGAGAAAGCCCTGCAATGGAAATTTACGAGATGCTAAAAGAACAAAGTAATTTTGAAGTAAGAGCCTTTGATCCACATGTAGATCAAGATTTTGTTGAAAAAGATATGGCAACAGCTGTGGAAGATTCAGACCTAGTGTTGGTATTAACAGATCATAACGAATTCAAGCAACTAGACTGGGATTTATTAGCTAAAATGAAGAATACTCAGGTTTTTGATACTAAGAACATCGTAAATAATATTCCTGAAAACGGAAAATATATCAACTTCGGAAACTTATATCAATTCAATAAGAAAGATCTTGTTTTGGCATGACCCCAATTCTGAAGGTATTTAAGGAACAATTTTTAAACCTTCCTTTAATATTCAGGCTTGCTCTTTATGATATAAAAGGCAAGTATCAAATGCACTACTTAGGTATTTCCTGGCAGTTTTTAAACCCCCTTATACAAGTAGGAGTATATTGGTTCGTATTTGGGGTTGGGTTACGCCAAGGAAATGCAATAGAAGGCGCGCCATTTATTGTATATTTGCTATTAGGGCTGATTCCATGGTTTTTTATCAGCCCTGCAATTGTACAAGGATCGAATAGTGTATATGGTAAAGTGAACTTAGTTTCAAAAATGAATTTTCCAGTTAGTGTGTTACCTTCAATTACGATATTAGCTAATATGGTTAATTTCTTGTTTATGTTAGTGGTCCTTATCGTCATATTGTTTGTATATGAAATCAATGCGGGGTTATTCCTTCTTCAATTCCCATACTATCTCCTATGTCTTTTTGCATTTTTATATGCATTTACATTGTTATCGTCAACAATTGCGACGATTATTAGAGATTATCAATTAATCCTGCAATCCTTTATGAGAATGCTTTTCTTCTTAACTCCTATATTTTGGAGTGTTGATAATATACCAGATCGCTTTCAAACACTTATTAAACTGAATCCTTTTGCTTATATCATTGAGGGATTCAGAAACTCCTTCCTGGGAGGGCAGTGGTTTTTTGAGGACTGGAGATACATGTTGTATTTTTGGTCTATTACTATACTGTTTCTTTTTGTTGGTGCCGTTATTTATGAAAACTTTAAAGATAAGTTTGTTGATTACTTATAGCATGGAGGCTTGTTGTTATGAAGCCAGTGGTTAAATTTACGAATGTTTCAAAGGAATTTAGTCTTTTTAAAAAGAAATCAGATCAACTGTTAGAAGTACTCTCTTTTAAGAAAGAAAAAAAAGCTTTGCAGCTTTATCAGATATATCCTTTGAAGTTTATCAAGGTGAAACGATCGGTATCATAGGAATTAATGGCTCTGGAAAATCAACCTTATCAAACCTGCTATCTCAAGTAACTCAACCGTCATCCGGGAAAGTTGAGATTAATGGAGAAACCACATTAGTAGCTATATCTGCAGGGCTCAATAATAGCCTTTCCGGCTTGGAAAATATTGAACTTAAGTGTTTGATGCATGGGATGGATAAAAAGCAAATTGAAAAAATCACACCTGACATCATTGAATTTGCGGATATTGGAGATTTTATTAATCAGCCTATAAAAAACTATTCAAGCGGGATGAAATCCCGCTTAGGTTTTGCTATATCAGTCCATATTGATCCGGATGTGCTGATTATAGATGAAGCACTTTCTGTTGGTGATTCTACATTTCACCAAAAATGTGTGGATAAGTTTAATGAGTTTAAGAAACGCGGGAAAACGATCTTTTTTATTAGCCATTCCCTAAAAGAAGTCAAGTCTATTTCCGATCGAATTATTTGGATGCATTTCGGTCAAATTGAAATGTTCGACGAGAAGGAAAAAACCGGGAGAGAATATAGTTTATTCATCAGACGTTTTAATAAGATGTCTCCTAAAGAAAAGAAAGACTATAAATCTTCCATGTTGAGTACACAAACCAACATCTATAAAACAGGCAAGAGAAATTTTTTGAACAATATAGATGGAAAGAATACAACCTTTTATTTTCAATTGACTCTTTTAACTCTTTGTGTTCTTTTCAGCGCTCTTCTTATGTTTGTCAACAACCCAGTGAGTGCCCTTACTGATAGGATTGATTTTCTTAACGTCAAAGGGAAAGCAGAAGAACATGTGGTAACAGATATAGAAGAACCTAAAGGTGACAGTCAGCAAACGAAAACATGGAATAAAGATGGATTTATTATTGGTAGAAATGCACCGGTCTATAAGGACAAAGCTACAAAAGATCAATACACTACACTCGAGTTTTCAGAAAGAGTTTACGTAAAGCGCAGCATTAATAATCTATATACGATTGAACTGAATGAAAAGGAATTCTATATTTCAGGAGACTACATCGACGTTAATACATTGAAAAAACAAAGTGATATGAAAATCTTTGATATTTCTACAGTATTTCCAGAGATTTTTAAACAGTCATACGAATACTTCTTTGCCTTTCTTAATGCCGATTATAATGAGATATCCTCAAGTTTAAATGGTATGAGTGATGAGAAGGTCGATGCTGATGGAAAGACCACACTTGTCTATGAATCGGATAAAGTTTCGTTCTTACTAAATGAAGAAAATATAGCTGATGGTATTCAAGTGCATGATATAGACGTTTCCCATCCTATGATAGAGGAAATTAAATCAGAGTCTTTCATAGTTTCAAGTGACGAACAGATGTATCAAATGAAACTAAAAGATTATTTGGTTACGGTAGATAGAAAAGATGCTACTCTTACGTTTGAGCTGAATAAATAAATTTCTTAACATTCCTCTCTTCTATAAACATAAACTTTGTAGAGATTATTAAGTTAAGTAGGAAGTGTTTAGTCATGTTCGCTGATGATATAAAAGTATCTATAATAAATTATTTTCAATTACGAGTGGAAGTTAAGTGCGACAATAAAGAACTTTCTTTTGCTTTTTATTTATATAAAGGTAATGAAATACTTGAAAAAACTTCTTATCAAAAAGAAGGGGTACACACCTTTCATTTAGAGGAACCTGGGAATTACTTTGTGCGTGTGTACGCTAAAGACAAAAGTGGAAGTAGATTGGCTGAGAACTCTGAGAGAATTAAATTTACAGGCTTTAGGGAATCACCAAGAAGTCAAAAGGATTCGGTATTTATCTATGGAGTATCAAAAATGTCAGCAGCTGTAAAAATGATTTTACAAAAAAATCATGAAATAAAAGGGTTCGTCAGTAATGATGAAGAGAAGGTAGATGATCTGTTTTTTGGACAGCCCATTCTTCATATTAATAAACTATATGAAATGGATAACTTTTCACTAGTGGTTGTGGACTCTTTCTTTGAAGACAATAAAAATCAAAGGCTGTTTGATGGATGGGATGTCGATTTCTTTCAAAGCAATTTTCTAGGTGATGACTTGGTGACCAAAACGCTGAATGCTTTGTCTTTATTTCAATTATATCAGCTTTCAAGAGAGTGCTATTTGAATGGGTTATTAAAAGGAGCTAAATTCATTCAGAGTTTTAGTCAATTTAAATACAATTCAGTCGTACCATACACAGTCGAGATGGGTGAAAACGTATCTTTCGGATATGGCGGTATTGGTATGGTGATCAATGGGAAAAGCATCATTGGTAATAATGTTAAGATTTCTCAAAACGTAACCATAGGATCTAAAGGGGAAAGACCTGTGATTGGAAATAATGTGTGGATTGGTCCCGGTTCGAAGCTTTTAGGAGGGAAGATTGGCGATAACGTAATTATAGGTGCGAATTCTGTAGTTACAAAAGAGATTCCTAATGGCTGTGTTGTCGCAGGTGTACCCGCTAAAGTAATAAGCGAAGATATTGATAAATATAGTAGTTATTTTAATAATATATAGAAAATGAGTATAGTAAACAAAATATATAAAAGTAGGGGTACGAATTGAAAAAAGTCATGATCGTATTTGGCACAAGGCCAGAAGCCATTAAAATGTGTCCATTAGTAAAAGAATTAGAAACCAGAAAAAATCTAGAAACAACTGTATGTGTCACGGGACAGCATAAAGAAATGCTGCAGCAAGTATTGGATGCATTCGAAGTAGAGCCTGATTACAACTTATCCATTATGAAAGATAAGCAGACATTGTTTGATGTAACTACCAACATTCTGGATAAGATGAAAGCCGTCCTCGAGGAAGTAAAACCAGATGTTGTGTTAGTGCATGGAGATACTTCTACAACTTTCGTAACGTCACTAGCATGCTTCTATCTACAAATCCCTGTTGGGCATGTAGAAGCTGGATTGAGAACGTATGATATTTATTCTCCATATCCTGAAGAGTTTAACAGACAGGCTGTTGGCTTGGTTGCAAAATATAACTTCGCACCGACTGAAATGTCTAAAGAGAACCTTTTGGATGAGAAAAAGGATCAGGAAAGTATTTTTGTAACGGGGAATACAGCGATTGATGCTCTAAAGACAACAGTCAGAGATGATTATGAGCATGAACAAATCTCATGGGCTTCTGATAGCCGTTTGATTATGATTACGGCTCATCGACGGGAAAACCTTGGAGAACCGATGAGAAATATGTTCAAGGCCATTAAACGAATTGTGGATGAAAATGAAGACATTAAAGTTATCTATCCTATCCATATGAATCCTGTGGTTAGGGAAGCGGCTAATGATATTCTTGGGAACCATGATCGTGTAAGAATTATCGAGCCATTGGAAGTATTGGATTTTCATAACTTCCTTTCAAGATCCTATATGATTTTGACAGATAGTGGGGGCATCCAGGAGGAAGCACCGAGTCTCGGTAAACCTGTACTCGTGATGAGAGATACGACGGAGCGCCCGGAAGGGGTGGCTGCAGGTACGTTGAAACTCGTGGGAACGAATGAAGAGAATATTTATAAGAACTTCAAACTCCTTTTAGAAGATGAAGAAGCGTATAAAGCTATGAGTCAGGCCAGTAACCCTTATGGAGATGGTTTGGCGAGTAAGAGAATTGCGGATGTACTAGAAGAAGACTAAATAGAAAGAGCGGGCATATTTGCCCGCTCTTTTCTGTTACTCAGAGATTTTCTCAAATATAGCCGTGACTTGTTTGTTTCCATTCATATTTAGAGAAGTGATCCGGTTATTATTTTGTATGTCGCCACTCCACCCGGCAAATTGCCATCCTTCTGCAGGGAATGCTTCTATTGTGATGGTTTCACCGGCTTTTGCAGTAGTTTTAGAAGGAATGATGCTCCCTTCTCCCTGAACGGAAGTGGAAAGCGTATAGGTTTTAGGTTCAGGCTTTTTCTCGAAATTCGCCTCGATGTTTTTGTTTCCATTCATGGTCACTGTAATGGATGAACTTGAAGAGGAAGAACTTCCACTCCATCCAGTAAATATCCAGCCTTCATTCGGCTGTGCGGTCAACTGCACTTCCGTTCCTTCTTTAAATTGAGAACGAGAAGGATCCTTACTGACATTCCCATTTCCATTCACACCGACGGATAAGTTATAGTACGTTGGCTCCGGTTCTGGTTTAGGTTCAGGATCCGGTGTTGGCTCAGGCTCAGTGGCCGGTGGTGCGTCCTCATCGGATGTATTTGAATCCGTATCTTCATCGTTGATTTCCTCGAAAACCGCTCGAACAGATTTGTCAGAATTCATTTCAAGAATGATGTCACGCTCTGTGTCGGTTATGTCTCCTTCCCATTGAACAAATTCCCAACCGTCTTTTGCCCTTGCTCGTAGGGAGATAGTTTCACCGTCATTATAGGTGGAGGCTAAGGAGTCTCTAATGATCCGGCCTTCCCCTTTGATCGATAAGGATAGACGGTGATCCATTGGTTCAAAGTAGGCAACCACGTTCATTTTATCTTCTACAGTGAGGTGTAAAGGATTGGTGTTTCCTTCAAAATCCCCAGCCCAACCAGTAAACTCCCATCCTTCATCAGGGAAAGCTTCAATAGAAATCTCATCTCCAGTTTTATACCGATCCTTGGTTGGGAAAACGGTTACGGATCCATTACCGATTGTTTCTGGTTGGAAGGATCTTTCTTCTTCATCGGTTTCTTCTCCGATGGTAATAGGAAAAGTTTCTTTATAATCTAAGTATAGAAGCCTTAAGCTGTCTATTCCATTTTCTTCACCTGTTAATTCAATGACATTGTCTTCTTTTTCTGCTATGGAAAACAACTGGTTGGAGGATGACCAAACAGGTTTGAAATCCATTACTTCTCCCGCCTCATCCAATCCTGTGTAGGAGAGGATGATCGTACCTTCAACATCGATGTTTTCAATTTCCTCTGGGTCAATTTTTACTTGATCCAAAACTTGCTCGTCTACTTTAAATTCAACGGTTTCTTCATAGGAGGACCATGACACATAAATGGTTGTCTGCCCTGTTTTTTCTGCAGCGAACATCAGTAGGTTCTCTTCTTTCTCTACAGGGGAGAGCGTACCGATGGATGAGTCATCGATTGTCCATTCTGCTTTTAAGGGGTGTTTTGTTCCTGCAGTATCTTCCCATACTAAAGCGATTTGCCGTTCAAAGCCTTTTTGGACCAGCTGTCGGCTTGTCTCTACGTAAATACTGGCATTCAGCTCGCTCATAGCTGTTTTCACAGATTCTTTTCCGCTGTATCGCATTCCTTTATCCAGTATTTCATACGCTTGTTCTACTTTTTGTTGGTTAAGATAGACTTTCGACAATAAAGTATAGAACTCTCCTTCTTCTGGGATCTCATAGACACCTTCGTTAAGGATTTTAATCGCAGAGTTATAGTCTTCTATTGCTATGTAGGATTGTGCTAATTCCAGACGTGCTTCCTTATGTGATTTATCCAAGGATAGCACTTCGCGATAGAGATCAATGCTTTCCTCATACTTTTCTTCCTCGTAGGCTTCTTTAGCTTCTTCATAGATTTCTTCAATGGTATCGGCTTGCGCGGCGTTCCATGTAAAAGCTGTAATTCCGATAGCAATAAATACACCTGCCAATAAGAACAGGAGGTACTTTTTGTTCATAAATGCATCCATCCTTCTTTTAATATATGAATTTAATTTTATTATACAGGTTCAATCTCAAAAGGAGTGATGATTTTTGAGGAAATCTTCACTCATCTGTAAAAAAACTAGGACTTTAGGTTTGAAATTATTTTCTACTATTTATAATCCTAATTTTCAACCGATGCTTACATAAGCAGATAGTTAAAGGATGTAAACAAATTGAAAATTTTGCAATATCCACTCTTTTATAGAAAAAAGAGTGTGCTATAATGTTCCTATCTGTAATTTCGACAAATATTGGAGGTTTATGAATGGAAGAAACAATTTCCTTGAAAGAGATTTTCGAGGTACTTAAGAAAAGAATCTGGCTCATTATTAGTCTAGCAATAGTTGCGGCGGGAATTAGCGCTGCTTATACGTATTTTCTCGTAACTCCTATGTATCAATCTTCAACCCAGTTCATTGTCAATCAGTCACAGGATGAACAGCAAAATACTCCTTATGACATTAATGACATCCGGACGAATGTGGAATTGATCAACACCTACAATGTCATCATCCAAAGTCCTAGAATTTTAGATGAGGTATCTGAACAGTTAAACCTTGATATGACGGCATCCGAGCTTGCGAATAAGCTTCAAGTCTCAAATGCAAACGAGTCGCAGGTTGTGAATGTAACTGCAACAGATGCTAACCCGATGCGAGCAGCAGACCTTGCCAATACAACGGTCAAAGTGTTCAAAGAAGAAGTTTCTGTACTCATGAATGTCGATAATGTCAACATCCTGTCAGATGCGACAGTCGGTCCTAATCCTGCGCCGGTAAGTCCGAATACTGTACTGAACATAGCTATTGCTCTTGTCGTGGGGCTAATGGTTGGTGTGGGGATCGCCTTCTTACTCGAATACTTAGATAATACAATTAAAACCGAGACAGACATTGAAGAGAATCTTGGCTTGCCTGTTCTTGGGGTGGTTTCTACCATTAAGCCAGAAGATCTACCGAAACCCGGTCGTTCAAGGAAAGGAACAAACGTCACAGAAATGAGAGGTGAGTCTGTTGGGACGTAAGAAGAAACAAGCGGTCAATACTAGAGCGAGGAATATTGTAGCTGGGGAAAATCCAAAGTCTCCAATTGCAGAACAATTTAGAACAATTCGGACAAATCTACAATTTACATCAGTCGATCAGGAACTAAAATCAATGCTCTTTACATCGGCTAGTCCATCCGAAGGAAAATCGATTACGACAGCGAATACTGCTGTTGTTTTTGCACAACAAGGGAAGAAAACATTGTTGGTCGATGCGGATTTGCGTAAGCCGACCATTCACTATACCTTCCGTGTGGGGAATACGAGTGGGCTGAGTAATTACTTAGTCGGAAAAGAGTGGGTGCTCGACTTAGCGAAAGAAACAAATATTGAGAATCTCGATGTGATCACGTGCGGTCCCATCCCACCGAATCCATCCGAGCTACTAGGATCAAAGAAAATGAAACAGTTCATTGAAGAAGCGAGAGAAACATATGATATGATCATTTTTGATACCCCACCTGTCCTTGCGGTGACAGATTCGCAAGTGTTGTCGAATTTTGTTGATGGAGTTTTGCTTGTTGTCCGCAGTAAACAAACAGAAAAAGAAGCGGCTATCAAGGCAAAAGAACAGCTGGAACAGGCACAAGCAAATATATTAGGTGTCGTACTTAATGATCAAGACATAAAATCTAGTAATTATTACTATTATTATGGGCAATAAGAAGAAGGAGAGCGGGTGACGCTCTCCTTTTTATAATTTGAAAGCTATATATAAATGAATTTTTTAAAAAACTTGTCGTTTTTTTAAAAAACTTCCTGTCCCCCCTTCAAAAACTTGTCTTATATTGGTATAATCATGAACAGATTTTACAAAAAAAGAGAGAAAAATATAATCATAGGTATAGAAGTATAGAGGGGAGTTAGGTATTTTGATTGACATCCATAGTCATATTCTTCCAGGCGTTGATGACGGGGCTCAAACTATTGAAGAGAGTATTCAGATGGCAGAAGCAGCAATAAAAGACGGAATAACTCACATTGTAGCGACTCCGCACCATAATAATGGCGCATACAGCAATTACAAAAATAACATTCTGATTCAAGTGGCTGAACTAAACCGAACATTTAAGGAAAGGGGAATTCAACTGGAAGTCCTCCCTGGGCAGGAGACAAGAATATTTGGAGAGATGATTGAAGGATTGAATGTAGATGAAATACTACCAATCAATGTAAAGACGAATTATGTATTCGTAGAATTTCCTTCTAATTCAGTACCGCGCTATTCATCCCAGTTGTTTTTTGATTTACAGGTAGCTGGTTATCAGCCAGTGATTGTACATCCTGAACGTAACAAAGCAATTATAGAAAACCCAGATGTTCTTTATTCTTTTGTAAAGAAGGGTGTGTTCAGTCAGCTTACTGCAGGGAGTGTCTGTGGTAAATTTGGAAAGAAGATAAAGAAATTCTCTGAGCAGTTAATTGATGCCAACCTTGCACACCTCATCGCCAGTGATGCTCATAACACAAATACACGTGGTTTTTGTATGAGTGAGGCTTATGATGAAGTGAGAAAAAACTTTGGTCTTGATATGGTTTATCTGATGTCTGAAAACGCAGAGGACGTCATTGCAGGGCGTGTACTTCAATCAAACCCACCTCATCATGTGAAGAAAAAGAAAGTCTTTGGCTTGTTTTAAACAGTAATGTTTAAGTGAAAGTGGTTTTAGTAGAATTGGGCTAAAGCCGCTTTTTTGTCTATATAGAATAAATGATAACGTTTTTATAAATTTGCATTTACATATTATAAGAAATCATTGTAAATATTCACACAATACCCCTTTTAAGTAAGAGAAGATATTGGTACAATAACCTATGTTACAAAAAAATTACAGCCATTAGTTCGCATTAGTAATTTTAAAAAACATGTAATCATTAATGATGAAAAAAGATTATCGAATACAGTATTAAAGTTTATATATATAGCACATCCATCCTAAGAATAGTTAGCGCTTTTTTTGTGGGAATTAAATAATTGAAGCTTAATGAAGCAAAGAGAACCGTGAAAAATTTGAAAACCACAATTAATCTTGATATTTGAAACTATTTCTCTAATAATGCACCTGTTATAAAAATGTGGTGTTATTATTGAAGACCTCTCTAGAGATTCCCTGTTAAATATATTGTTATACATTAAATTATGAAGTTAAAGGTATTATTCATCTTGCATACAAGAGAAGGTAAGCTTCTTCACCTTAATATGGTACGAGAAAGTAGTATTAGAATTCAAACAGTATTAAGAAATAGTAGATCGGTACCAAACCTTTAACAGTCAAAACGAATGTTCTAAAAGGAATTAGAAATTTCCTAGTGGTACATAAATACACCCTATTTTACTTTCACCATTTAGTCACACATGTATGTATAACCTGAGATATTGGATCAGTAAGAATTGATGATACTTATCAAAAAAGAAAAGTAGAAACTAAGTTGAAAATTTCAGGAGAATAAATTATGACAAGTATTAAAAAAGCTATTATTTCAGTTGCTGTACTAGGAACAAGCTTCCTACCAGCTACAAAAACTAAGCCCAAAGAGATGTTGCCCATTTTGATAAACCAACAATGCAATACAATTTAGTGAAGTGAATGCTTCAGTTATAGAAGAAAGATTGTACTGCTTGATAAAGTAAATGAAATACCTAATTTTGATATTTATTACATAAGACAAAAAGAGCCAAAAGGACTTGTTAATGCGGTTTGGTCTGCAGTAAATTTTATCGGGAATGAGGCCTTTGTAGTTATTCTAGGTGATGACATTGTAGATGGCAAGATGACTTGTCTAAACAAATAATTTACCAATATGAGGAGATGGGTTCATCTGTATTTTAAATTCAACAAGTAGGTGATGACCAGACACACCGTTATGAAAATGTAAATCCATTTTGTGAGTGAAGGTCTTCGATATGAGATTAGTAACATAGTAGAAAAAACAAGTAGCGAACAAACCCTTAAAACTTATCCATTATAGGGGTTATGTTCTAAATCCGGAAATTTTCGCATTCTTAATCCACAGATAACAGGAGCTGGAGAAGAAATTCAATTAACCGACTCTATACAAGAATTAAATGAATTGCAGAAGGTATATGCCTTTGATTTTAAGGGGAAAAGGTATGATGTGGGTGAGAAGTTTGGGATAATTAAAACTACAGACGAGGTCTCTTTAAAGAATGGTAAGAAAGCAGTAAATGTCGAAAAATACCTTGAAGAATTGCTTGTGAAAAACATACTTAAGGGGTGAACAAAACATATGAAGAATTATACTACTGAATTTAAAGCTAATAAACCCGAAAATTACCCAACAAAAAAACATGTTAAAAGAACATTTATTCATTATTTATTTATTAAAAGAATATTGGACATTGCAGGTGCGATTTTTGGGTTGATTATAACGTTACCTCTATTTTTTTTGGTTGGTTTCATGTACTTGTTTGGTGATTCTAAGGGACCCATATTCTTTAATCAGTACAGGTATGGTAAGAATGGAGAGCTTTTTAAGATTTATAAGTTTAGATCTATGGTTGTAAATGCAGATGCTAAGTTAAAGAGTAATAAAGTGCTTTACCAAAAATATATTGCAAATAATTACAAATTAGAACAAGCAGAAGACCCTAGAATAACAAATTTAGGAAGGTTTCTAAGGAAAACAAGTCTAGATGAATTGCCTCAATTGATAAATGTTCTGAAAGGTAACATGAGCTTGGTTGGACCTCGTCCAATTGTAAGAGAGGAGCTAGGAGAATATAAAAATAAAAAAGATGACTTTTTATCTGTCAAGCCAGGATTAACAGGTTTTTGGCAAGTTAGTGGTAGAAGCAATGTTGGTTATCCTGAAAGGGTGGATTTGGAATTACACTACGTTTATAATCAGTCGTTGAAACTTGATTTAATTATATTATATAAGACTATTGTTTCTGTAATTACAAAAAAGGGAGCTTATTGATTCCCCAGGGAGGTTTAAATGAAAATAACCATAGACGCCAGAATGATCAATCATTCCGGGATAGGAACATACTTAAGTAGCATACTAAATGAAATAGTAAGCAAACCCATTAAGGTGTACTTATTGGGGAACGAAGAGGTTTTAAGAAGTTTTAAACAAAAAAATGTTGAAATAATAGATTTTAATTATGATATATATACTGTAAGAGAACAATTAGGATTTTTAACTAAAGCTCCAAAAGATGCTGATCTATTTTGGTCACCGCATTACAATGTTCCGATATTTACTAATTCGAAATTAATTGTGACAATTCATGATGCCTTTCACTTAGCTTATCCCCCTAAAAATTTCATAAAAAAAATTTACCCAAAAATAATGTTTCATTTAATAAGGAAAAAGGCAAGCAAAGTTATCACGGTATCTGAGTTTAGTAAAAAAGAAATTATAAAATTCAGTAAGATAGAAAATGACAAAATAAAAGTTATCTATAATGGGCTGAAAAAGTTAGAAGAATCTACTATAAAACTACCTATATCTTCAGAAAGAGAGTTTCTCTTATATGTTGGTAATATTAAACCTCATAAAAATTTAAAAATACTGTTGAAAGCCTTTAATCTTATTAGAGATAAAGTAAATGTTGATTTAGTTTTAGTCGGTAAAAAGGATGGATTTATTACTACAGATGACGAGGTAATGATGGAAATCGGTGATTTAGTAAGTTTGGGAAGAGTTCATTTCACAGGTGAAGTTAGTGAAGGAGAACTGGGGAATTACTACAAAGAATGTAAATTATTTATTTTTCCATCAAAATATGAAGGGTTTGGACTTCCTCCGCTTGAAGCTATGTCATTTAGCAAGACAGTTGTAGCTTCTGAAATACCTGTACACAGAGAAATATATGGTGACAGTTGTGAATTTTTTCCACCTGATAATCACAAAGTGTTAGGAGAGAAAATATTCAAACTCTTAAATAATGACAAATATAGAAAAAGTTTTGAAGATAAATCTAAAAAACAAGTTAAAAAATATCGTTGGGAAACGTCCGCAAAAGAACATTATTACCTACTAATGAATGAGGGAAAGAAATGAAAGTATCACTAATAACTTGTACTTACCAAAGGTATGAAAAGCTACCTAAACTATTAAGATCATTGTCTCATCAGACATTTAAGAATTTTGAATTAATAATTGTAGATCAGAGTAAGGATAAATCATCATTAAATACAATTGTTGAAAAGTTCTCTCCTTACTTCACAATTAAGTTACTCCATTCTGAACCAGGTTTATCTAAAGCTAGGAACAAAGGATTAAAAGCAGTACAGGGGAACATTATTGGTTTTCCAGATGACGATTGTTGGTATGATAAAACTACTTTGGAAAAAGTAAATGAGTTCTTCACTAATAACCCCACTTATAGTCTTTTAACAGGAGTCCCTATAGATGAAAAAGGTAATACCGTATTAGGAAGGTATGATAAAAAATCTGGGGCTTTAACAAAACGGAATATATGGAAGCGGGCAAATTCTAACACTATCTTCTGTAGAAATAACTTTGATTACAAAGAAACTAGATTTGATGAGTCGCTTGGTGTTGGCTCAGGAACTATCTATGGTGCAGGAGAAGATATAGACTTTCCACTTCAAATGTTAAGGGCAGGTTTTTGTGGGTATTTTTATTCCGATTTTAATATCAAACATCCCAACCCAACAAAAAAGTTTGATAGTGAGGCAATTAAAAGAGGTTTTAATTATGGAGCTGGAATGGGGAAGGTTCTTAAAAAGCATAATTACTCTTTTCTCTTTGTAGTCTATCAATTCTTAAGGCCTTTACTTGGCTGCATTGCATCTATAGTTAGTTGTAAGCTATCAAAAGCTAAATACCATCTAAAAGTTGCAAAGGGTAGATTTTATGGATTCTCTAAACAATAAACCCTTAGGAACAAAAGATATTTGGGCGATAAATATTTGCTTATTTGCATTTACATTCTCACAGTTTTTTGAGTTATCTTTAATCAACACGGCTACAATTGACCTTACTGTTCAACGGCTGGCATGTTTTATCATTTATCCGATAACTATTTTATTATTGGGGAAAATTAGAATTAATTTCATAATAATCATGATTTTTCTCACAGTTTACACAACATTGATATTTGGATACGTTAGAACAGGATTTGAAATGGGTAATTTATTGAATATTTCTTTGAATACTATTATGAATTTATTGACCACCATCGTGTTGATAACAATTCTGAGTTTATCAAAGTATTCATTTAAAGTATTGGCTAAATATTGGGTACTTTTCACTGTATTAACATCAATAGTAGCAATATTGCAAACTTTCGGTTATTTCCCGCTTTTAAATGTTCCTAGTGAACTAAGGGAGTTAAGAGAAACTTCAATTGGATTAACTCGCGGGGTAGGCTTTAAAAATGACCCTAATTTCACAGCTCTAATGTTACTAATAGGAATTGTGTTTCTTATGTTTTATTATGATAAATTAACTAGGACCATTGGACTTTTGGTAGCTTTTGCAGGAATTTTATCAACATTCTCACGAATGGGAATTATTTTGTTCATAATTATTATAATAATATCTACTAGTTTAAAATCAAAAAGGAAAATAATGCCGATTATTTCATCGACATTAATTGTTTCCATATTAGTGTTTCTGGGGCTTATAGTATTACCAGATCAAATAAAAGATTTTATTATAACTAGGTTTTCTGAGTTTGAAAGTATACTGTCGAATATGTTCCATAGTCAAGACCTTCAAGCGAATGTAAGTTCTGGGCAAACAAGATTATTTTTGATATTTGCTTCATTAATAATATTTAAAGAGTACCTATTAACAGGTGTTGGTGCTTACAACTCTAAAGACGTATTCTACCAATATTTCGCTGTTGATAACGTTGCACACAATACTTATTTAGAGTTCTTGGTACTCGGAGGTATTTGGGGGGTTTTATTTATATTAATGTATTTCTTAATTTTTCAGCATACTAAAAGAAAAATTAAGAAAGTATGGAAAGAGAATATCTATCAATCGATTTTGGCCATTACCTTATTACTTATGATGATATATTTCTTTTTAAGCCTTCCATATAATATAATAATTTATCTTCCATTAATATTATTAATATCATTCAAAAATATCACAAGAAAAGGAGATGTATATGAAAAAAATTAAAGTTATATATATAGCAGGGTACGGAAGAAGTGGCAGTACACTAGTTGACCAAATTATTGGCAACCAATTAAACATGTTTTCTGGAGGAGAAATTAGGCACTTTTGGAAAAGAGGATTGATTGAGAATCAACTATGTGGATGTTCTCTACCAATTAATAATTGTCCAGTTTGGACATCGATAATAAGTAAAATCAATAAGAGGACTAAATCCAATGTGAGAAATGTAGAAGTAGCTAAAGAAGTTTTTTCAATTAAGAGAAAAGTAGACCGAGTTAGATATATACCAAATATGTTATTTGGAAGTACTAGAAGTAAGCAATTTAAAGAAAACTACAATATATTCCGTGAATATATAAAAGCGCTATATACCAGTATAGACGACACAATAGAAAATGAATTTATCATTGACTCTTCTAAAGATCCATCATATCTATATCTTTTAAATAGTATGGATTTTATAGACTTACATGTTGTTCATTTAATTAGAGACCCAAGGGCTGTTACCTATTCATGGCAAAGGAAGAAGGTTAGAACTGAAATTCATTGGGAGAAACAAGAAATGCCTCGCTTGAGTATTTTACGAAGTACTTTTGACTGGACTTTCAATAACTTATTGGTAAGTATGCTTCCATTAGGGAAGAATAGAAAGGCTCAACTTAAGTATGAAGACTTTATTGAAAGCCCAAATGAGAGTATTCGCAAAGTGTTTGAAAACTTTAATATCATAGGTGAAAATAAAATTATATCTGACGAGATTGAATTAAACGAGAATCATACTGTATCAGGCAATCCATCAAGATTTAAAAAAGGGAAAGTTGTACTTAAAAATGACTTTGAGTGGAAATATAAAATGAATGTTTTCAAAAGAAGTGTCGTTACATTTATAACAATACCTTTTTTAATAACTTATAAATTTTATAAAAGCAAGTAGGGTATTTATGAGACTGCTAAAAAATAATAATATATTCAATGGTGCGATTCTTGCGCTTTTAGGAAGAGTTTATTCTCTTGCTTTAAATTACTTAAGTTTAATTGTAGTTGCAAGGTTATTGACCCCCGATGACTTTGGGGCTTATACTTTTGCTATTAGTATAATTACATTTGCGTATATTATAGCTAATTTAGCAGCGGAGAATACAGTAATATACCTCCTTAATAAGGTGGATAATACATATTCGTTTTTGAAGTTTGTAATTAAAAAAGTATCAATAGCGAGTTTGTTTAGCTACATGTTAGTAATATGTATAGGGCTAGTTTATAATTTCAGTACTGGTTGGAGAGAAGTGTTAATAGCTATAATTTATATTGGTATATCAATAATTTTTCATGCATTAATAATTATTTATAGAGTGGTGAACCAATATGAATCAAATTACCTTAAATTTGTGCTACCAGAAAAAGTTATAAGACCCACTTTATTTTTACTAACTTTAATAGCTATGATTACATTTGATGCAGGAAACGGACTTTATTTAATTTCTATGTGTTACACTTTAAGTTTCATTTTAACTTTTATTATTGTCCTGAGCTGGAACAACAAGTATGTTATTCATACTTTGAAAAGTAAAAAAACAAAATATAGTAACTTTTTAAAAATTGCAATGCAAAACACAACTATTAATGTTCTAAACCATTCAACTCCAATAATAATAATGTTGTTGGTAGGTTTCTTTATTACTAGAGCGGAGGTAGGCGTGTTTAGAGCTGCTGAGCAATCAGCTCTTTTAGTTAGCTTTTGTTTATTAGCAATTAATCAAATATTATTACCTAAGTATTCACTTTACGCTACTGAAAAAAATTTTGATGAGCTAAATAAAATTTACCAAAATGCTACAATGATAATTTTACATGTTAGTACACTGATATCGCTTACTATGGTAGTTTTATCAACATTTATATTACAATTATTTGGTGGAGAATATGCAAGTTACTCATGGGTTCTATGTTTTCTTATATGGGGGCAATTAATTAACGCTTCTACGGGGTCTAGTGGCTTTATTATGATTATGACTGGTAATCAAGAGAAATTTATTAAAATATTAATTACTCAACTATTTGTTGTAAGTACAATAATGATTTCTTTCTTTACATGGTTTACACCTTCTTTATTTATTCCTGTAACCGGATATGTATTAGGACAGTTGTTAACAAGTCTATTACCAGTGATTTTTTTGTATAAAAACTATAGACTATCACCATACAAATCATTTAAGGAATTAATAGTAAGCTTTATATTAATAATTTCTTTAACTTTATTAATTCTGAATGATCAGGAAGTATTAAGTGTGATTCTTTTGATTGTTTATATTTGCTATATAGCATTTTTGTATAGAAACGACTTAAGGAGATTAAAACAAAACGAAATTAGAGGGGAAATTTATGAAGAGAAATAATTTGATTATGGTGACCGGCACCCACCGGAGTGGTTCTACTTTTACAGGTAGGATGCTTTCCTTGTCTAAAGAAGTTGGATATGTTCTGGAACCTCTTAATAATGAATATGGGATAGAGGGAGTAGATATACAGTTTCCATACGTCACAAATAATACAAGTAACCAAGAAAAATACAAAAAAATTATTGAAGATATTATGAATTATAAAGCTAAGTTTAAAAAAACACCAACTAAAGAGGGGGAAAACCTTTTAAAGAGTTATGGGCGCAATATTTTTGGAAGTGGTGCTAACTATTACTATAAGAAATCGTTAGTTAATCCGTTTTGTAAACAATTGTTATTAAAGGATCCATTAGGGTGTTTAGCAAGTGAATGGGTACATCAAAAATATAACGCAAAGGTTGTAATTGTTTTTAGGCATCCAGCAAGTTTCGTGGCTAGTGTGAAAAGGTTGGGGTGGAGATTTAATTTTACTGATTTTTTAAAGCAAGAAAATTTAGTTGAAGATAACTTTAGAGAAGAATATAAATATATCACCAAACCCCTTAATGAAGTTGAAGAGGCCGCTTGGGTTTGGTATTGCTTAAACAAAATACTACTTTCATATATAAATAGAAATCCTAATATTATTTGGATTACACATGAGGACATTAGTTTAAACCCCATGGAAAATTTTGAAGACCTTTATCGTAAATTAGATATCCCTTTTACGGATAAAATTAAAAGGAAAATAAATGATTATACAGGATCACATAACCCTACTAATCCAACTAACAACGAACTCCATGTTTTAAAGAGAAATAGTAAAGACAATATTAACAGATGGAAAAATATTTTAAGTAGTGAAGAAATTAATACAGTAAGAAGTATAACTGAGCCCATTGCAAAACAAATATATCCTGAAAGTACTTGGAAATAAAGAAGGTGAAGAAATGAAAGTAGCAATCGTTCATGATTGGTTAGTAACTTACGCTGGGGCTGAAAAAGTCTTAGAAGAAATATTGAAAATTTATCCTGAAGCTGATATTTATAGTTTAATAGATTTCATAGATAAAGATAAAAGAGAATTTATAAACAATAAAAAAGTAAATACCTCTTTTATACAAGATATGCCATTTTCAAAAAAAATGTATAGAAACTACTTACCTCTTATGCCTTTTGCAATAGAACAGTTAGATGTTTCGGAATATGATTTGATTATTTCTAGCTCACACGCAGTTGCTAAAGGAATAATCACTGGACCTAATCAATTACATATCTCTTATGTTCATTCTCCTATTAGGTACGCTTGGGATTTACAGGCTCAATATCTTAAGGAAAGTAAACTTGACAAAGGAATAAAGAGTATATTTACAAGGTGGATATTATATAGAATTAGGAATTGGGACTATCGCACTGCTAATGGAGTAGATTTTTTCGTTTCTAACTCTAATTTTATTCGAGGAAGGATTTGGAAAGTTTATCGACGTAAAGCAGATACGATATATCCGCCTGTTGATGTAGATGGATTCTCCTTACATTCTGAAAAAGACGATTTTTTTCTAACAGCTTCTAGAATGGTACCATATAAGAAAATAGATAAGATTGTAGAAGCATTTAAATATATGCCTGATAAACAGTTAATAGTAATAGGAGACGGCCCAGACTTTAAAAAAATTAAATCTAAAGCAGGGAAAAACGTAAAACTTCTCGGTTATCAGTCTTTTGATATTCTCAAAGATTATATGCAACGAGCTAAAGCCTTTATATTTGCTGCTGAAGAAGACTTTGGAATTACGCCAGTGGAAGCGCAAGCCTGTGGAACTCCTGTAATCGCTTATAGAAAGGGTGGGGCATTAGAAACAGTAAGAAGTTACACTGAGAAGGAGTTTCCAACTGGGGTGTTTTTCAACGAACAATCACCTGAATCTGTAAAAAATGCAGTCCTAGAGTTTGAGAAAATTAGTTATTCCCTAACTGCAAATAATTGTAGGTCACATGCGGAGCTATTTAGTTCTGAAAGGTTTAGAAAAGAATTTAAAGAATATGTAGATAGTAAACTATATCAGAAAAAAGAAGTGGTGGTGAATACATGAAATTAGTTTTACTCTCTGGAGGGTCTGGAAAACGACTATGGCCTTTATCAAACGACTCGAGGTCAAAACAATTTTTGAAAGTGTTAAATAATGAAAGTGAACAAAAAGTATCTATGGTACAACGTGTATGGCAACAGTTAGAGAATAGTGGATTATCTAAGGATTCAATTATTGCAACCAGCAAATCACAGGTTGATATGATAGATAGCCAATTAGGTTCAAAAGTACCTATTGTAACTGAACCTGAAAGAAGAGATACCTTCCCTGCAATTGCTTTAGCTGCAGCATATCTTTATTCAGTACAAAAATGTGATGATAATGAGGTTGTAAGCATATTACCGGTGGACCCGTATGTAGAAGAACGCTTTTTTCAAAATGTAAGAGATTTAGAAGAAGTTTTATTAGAATCTGAAGCAGATATAGCGCTTATGGGGGTTACTCCTAAATTTCCGTCTGAAAAATATGGGTATATTGTGCCGGAAGATGAAAGTTATAATAAATATTTGAAAGTGGATTACTTTAAAGAAAAGCCGGATTCAAGCTCTGCTCAAAAATTGATCGAGATGAGTGCACTTTGGAATTGTGGTGTTTTCGCGTTCAAATTGGGCTATATAATTCAGATGTTAAAAGATAAAGAGCTCCCTACTGACTACGATGAATTAAGTACTATGTATCATTTATTACCTAAAAACAGTTTTGATTATGAGGTAGTAGAAAGAGCAAACCATATAGTAGCTCTACCTTATGATGGTGATTGGAAAGATTTAGGGACTTGGAACACTCTTACTGAAGAAATGGCTACAAACACTCTTGGAAAAGGTATAATTGGGGAGAATGTAAATAGCTCTTATATTATTAATGAATTGGATATTCCTATCACATTACTAGGGATAGAAAATGCTGTGGTTGCAGCAAGTCCTGATGGGATATTAGTAACTGACAAAGAGTCCAGTCCAAAAGTGAAGGAGTACGTAAGTCAATTTAAAGGTCGTCCCATGTATGAAGAACGCCGGTGGGGTTGGTACAAAGTCCTCGATTACACTAAATACCCAGAAGGCAACGAAGTATTAACTAAAAGAATTGGCATAGATGCTGGTAAAAACTTAAGTTATCAAATGCATTACAAGCGTAGTGAAGTATGGACTGTCCTAAAAGGAGAAGGGTTTTTTATCCTCAATGATGAGTATAAGCATGTAAGGGCGGGAGAAGTGTTAGAAATACCTTTAGCAGCTAAACATTCTATCAAAGCTACTACTGATATGGAAATTATTGAAGTTCAATCAGGCAGTGAATTAATTGAGGAAGATATTAATCGCTTTGCAATAAAATGGGAAGACATAATTGGAAGCATACAAATTACTTAATTATATGGAGGTTTATTATGATTGTACAAACTAAAAATGATTCATTAGTAAACAGAGAAATATGTAAGGATAGAAAAGAAACGGCATTGCAAGAAGCTTCAAACCTGAGGAAAATTGTTGTTTCTAAGTGGGCAATTTCTGACTTGGAACTTATAGGTATAGGGGGCTTCAGCCCTCTTGAAGGTTTTATGGGACAAAGTGATTATAACAGAGTAGTAAAAGAACTACGTTTGAATGATGGAACAGTATGGAGTATTCCTATTACTCTACCTGTTGAGGAAGATCAGGCAGAGGAAATTAGCATTGGCGAAGAAGTAACGTTAGTTGGGGAAGACAGAGTAATTTACGGAACTATTAAGGTCGAAGAAAAGTACACATATGATAAAGAGATAGAAGCACAAAATGTATATGGTACTACTAACGAAGACCATCCAGGAGTAAAGAAAGTTTATGAGAAAGGTAACGTCTACCTAGGCGGACCAATAACTTTACTGAACAGACCAGACCACGGAGGCTTTGAAGATCACTACCTTGATCCCTCAGAAACCCGTCAAATGTTCGCTGATCTTGGATGGAAGACGATTGTTGGTTTCCAAACTCGTAATCCTGTCCACCGGGCACATGAACATATACAAAAAACAGCTTTAGAAGCAGTTGATGGACTACTTCTTAATCCATTAGTTGGTGAAACAAAGTCTGATGATATTCCAGCTGATGTACGTATGGAAAGCTATGAAACAATCTTAGAAAATTATTACGTTAAAGATCGTGTCCGTTTAGTAATTTATCCTGCCGCTATGCGTTATGCAGGACCACGGGAAGCAATCCTTCATGCTATAGTACGTAGAAACTATGGATGTACTCACTTTATTGTTGGGCGCGATCATGCTGGGGTAGGTGACTATTATGGAACGTATGATGCTCAGGAACTAATTACTCAATATGAAGATGAGCTAGGCATTAGCATTTTCAAATTTGAACACGCCTTCTACTGTGAAGTATGTGAGAATATGGCATCTGCAAAAACTTGTCCTCATGGCAAAGAACATCACATCCATTTAAGTGGAACGAAAGTTCGTGAACTTCTTCGTAACGGGGAGCGTCCACCAAAAGAATTTTCTCGTCCAGAAGTAGCTGATGTTCTAATTAAAGGTATGAAGCAGAACTAAGGACTGAAACATTCATGACTATAGACATGATTATCGTAATTATTGCGATTATCTTTATGCTGGTCGGGTTATTCTTTGAAATAGCTCGACCGGACTTAATAGTATTCTCTACATTGTTTGCTTTTATCATGATGGGCTTAGTTACCCCTGAACAAGCACTTGTAGGCTTTTCCAATCAAGGGATGCTTACAATTGCTTTGTTATTCATAATTGCAGGGGTGTTTGAACGAAGTGGTTTGGTTGAGAGGTTAATGACCAATTTCCTAGCAAGAGCTCAAACCCACACGGGAGCGTTAACTCGTTTGTTATTACCAATCTCAGGATTTTCTGCATTTTTAAATAATACACCCATTGTCGTAACTTTAACTCCTATCATTCGTAAATGGTCATCAGAGCATAATATATCTCCTTCAAAGTTTCTCATCCCATTATCTTATGCGGCAATATTAGGCGGTACTATAACACTTATGGGAACTTCTACGAATCTAGTTATTCATGGATTATTACTAGACTTTAATTACGATGGGTTTTCGTTTTTTCAACTTGCTATAGTGGGACTCCCTATTACAATCATAGGACTAGTTTATTTGATTTTTTTTGGACCAAGGCTGCTGCCAGATCACAGAAGCTTAATACAAAAGATAAACCAGAATACTAAAGAATATTTAAGTGAAATGATTGTTCTAGATAGTTTTCCATACATAAATCAAACTGTTGAAAAAGCTGCCTTACGCAATTTAAAAGGCTTGTATCTAATAGAAATTATTCGGGGAGAAGAAAGAATATCACCAGTAACTAGAAGTACGGTTATCCAAAAAAGAGATAGATTAATCTTTACTGGTAAAATGACTACAATAGCAGATCTTCAAAAGAGAAAAGGACTTCACCTTGATAATGGCACAGACCTTTCACTTAATGATTTAAAAAATGGGACCTCTAAATTACATGAAGTGGTTGTTTCCCACCAATCAAATTTACTTGGTAGAACTATAAAGAAAAGTAAATTCAGAGAAAGGTATGATGCAGCTGTTATGGCTGTTCATCGAAATGATGAAAGAGTCGATGGGAAAATTGGAGATATTGTGCCAAAAGCTGGAGATTTATTATTAATTATAGCCGGGGAAGAATTTGATAAGAAAAGTAAAGAACAACGAGATTTTTATATAACATCCCCCGTTGAAGAACAATCTTTTTACGAAAATGAATATACGGGTTGGTTCGCATTAATTTTATTAGTCAGCATGGTTTCGCTTGTAACTTTTCAGGCCTTATCCATTTTTAAAGCTATGGTAATTACTGTTGGCATCATGTTAGTGACTAAAATGATTTCACCTCAGCAAGCTAAATCTGCCGTTCAATTTCAAGTGCTATTATTGATAGCTAGTGCTTTAGGGATAGGGAATGTCATTATTCAGACGGGCACTGCAGAGTGGCTGGCTAAGAATTTGATGTCAGTTTTATCCCCCTTCGGTATTTTGGTCTTGTTGGTAACTATCTATATTCTAACGAATTTGTTCACAGAGCTAATCACCAATAATGCTGCAGCTGTAATCATGTTCCCAATTGCTTATGAAGTGGCCATGGATGCCGGTATTGATCCAATGGGTATGGCTATTCTTGTAGCAATTGCCGCTTCCTCTAGCTTTCTATCACCTATAGGATACCAAACAAACTTAATCGTTTACGGACCTGGTGGCTATAGCTTTAAGGATTATATCCGTATAGGTTTACCTTTAACTCTAATTGTTATGATTATTACTATTGCAATTGTATATTATCAATTTATTTAGGAGGAGTTCACTTGCAATCTACAAATATAACTTGGCATAACTCAAAAATAACAAAGGAAGACCATCAAAAACAAAAAAACCATAAAAGTCCTGTCCTATGGTTTACAGGATTATCAGGTTCAGGGAAATCAACCTTATCAGTGGAGGTTGAAAAGGCTCTCTATGAATTGGGGGTTCACACTTATCGTTTAGACGGAGATAATGTCCGCTATGGGTTAAATAAGAACCTAGGTTTTAGTCCAGAGGATCGTACGGAGAATATTCGTCGCATAGGTGAAGTGGCTAAATTAATGAATGATGCAGGTCTTGTTACTTTAACTGCTTTTATTTCTCCTTACCAGGCAGATCGGGACAATGTACGAGAATTGTTTAATGAAGGAGAGTTTATTGAGATTTACACAGCATGTTCTCTTGAAGAAGCTGAAAAGCGGGATCCTAAAGGGTTATATAAAAAAGCTCGCTCAGGTGAAATTAAAGGCTTCACGGGAATTGATGCTCCATACGAAGAACCTAAGCATCCTGAAGTTAAGATCGATACAGACAAGAATACACTGGAGGAATCCGTGAAAATTGTCATTGAGTATTTAAGAGATAAGCAGTATATCTAAATAAAAATCGTCAGCACGATTGCTGACGATTTTTATTAGAATAAAAGGAGCTATAAATATGAATATTCAGGAAGTTGTAATTGAAGCTGCTCTAAAAGCAGGGAAAGAAATTATGAAGATTTATAAAACAGATTTTAATGTTGTATACAAAGAAGATGAATCTCCATTAACTATTGCTGATCAACGTTCTCACGAAATAATCAAGGAATTTCTAAATAAGTATTATCCTGAGATTCCTATTTTAAGTGAAGAAGGGTCAGATATAACATATGAAGAACGTCAAACTTGGAAACAATTTTGGTTAGTAGATCCAATTGATGGTACAAAAGAATTCATAAAGAAAAACGGTGAATTCACAGTAAATATCGCATTAATTCAAAATGGCAATCCTGTTCTAGGAGCGGTATACGCACCAGCCTTAGATGACTTATATATCGCAGAAAAAGGACACGGAGCAATGAAGGTAACATCTGCTTCATCTGTTCATGATATTTCATTTGAAGGTAAATCATTACCTTTAGAACAGCCCAATGTCAATGGAGTGAAAGTTGTAGCAAGCCGATCCCATATGTCTGAAGAAACGGAATCATTCATTAATGAATTAAGAGAAAAATATGAAGATGTTCAGACCATATCTGCTGGCAGTTCTTTGAAACTTTGTTTAATAGCAGAGGGAAAGGCTGATTATTACCCTCGTTTTGCTCCTACAATGGAGTGGGATACTGGCGCAGGGCAAGCTATTGTGGAATTATCAGGAGGTAAAGTAAGAATAGCAAACCAAGAGGAACCTTTAACTTACAATAAAGAAAGTTTGAAAAACCCATGGTTCTTAGCCAGTCGTGCTTTAAAGGAGGAGTCAATGTGAATGTTTTAGTTTGTGGTGGAGCTGGTTATATAGGAAGTCACGCTGTAGCAGATTTGTTAAAAGCAGGTCATAAAGTAGTTGTTTTTGATAATTTTAAAACTGGGCATCGAGGCTCTTTATTTAAAGAGGCAGCTTTCTATGAAGGTGATTTAACACAGCAAGAAGATATTGAAGGTGTCTTCAAACAATACTCAATTGATGCAGTCATGCACTTTGCTGCGAGTTCCCTCGTTGGAGAAAGTGTAGAGGAACCCCTTGAATATTACTATAATAACGTTTATGGAACATTAAATTTACTAAATATCATGTCTACTTTTAAAGTAGATAAGATTATCTTTTCATCTACAGCAGCCACTTATGGAGAACCAGATTCAATACCGATTTCAGAAACGTCCATTACTATTCCGACTAATCCCTATGGAGAAACAAAACTTGCTGTTGAGAAAATGTTGAAATGGGCAGAACAGGCACATGGAATTAAGCATATGGTCCTTCGTTATTTTAATGTAGCAGGAGCTCATCCAGATTATGATATTGGGGAGGATCATAAACCAGAAACCCACCTTGTACCAATTATATTGCAAGTAGCGCTGGGTCAAAGGGATTATATATCAATCTTTGGAGATGACTACCCAACAGCTGATGGCACATGCGTGCGTGATTATATACATGTGGTCGATTTAGTACAAGCTCACATTTTAGCAATGGAATTCCTATCTGAGAAAATGGAGTCAGATACGTATAATCTAGGTAACGGATCTGGGTTTTCAGTTAATGAGATGATTACAGCTGCTCGTAAAGTAACAGGACATGAGATTCCTGCAAAAACAGCTCCAAGAAGGGCAGGGGACCCAGCTCAATTAGTAGCTTCATCTCAAAAAATCAAGAATTCTTTAGGTTGGGAGCCGAAGTATAAAGATATAAGCGATATTATAGAAACAGCTTGGATGTGGCATGAAAGTCATCCAGAAGGTTATTAATTTTAGAGAATAATAATATTGTTAATTTTCATTCGGACCTTCCGAAATATATTAAAGGTTGATATAATATGACTTAAGTCATGGTTAAATCCCATAAAATATGAAGGGTGGAATCCATTACATGGGTAAAATTAAGAAAGCAATCATACCTGCTGCAGGTTTAGGAACGAGATTTCTTCCAGCTACAAAGGCAATGCCAAAAGAAATGTTACCAATTGTTGACAAACCTACAATTCAATACATAGTAGAAGAAGCTATTGCTTCAGGAATTGAAGATATCATTATAGTAACAGGAAAAGGGAAGAGAGCTATAGAGGACCACTTTGATAAAAACTTCGAACTGGAAGATAACCTCGTTAGTAAGGAAAAGTTTGAAATTCTCGATAAGGTGAACGAAACATCAAATGTTGACATCCACTACATTAGACAAAAGGAACCAAAAGGATTGGGACATGCCGTATGGTGTGCTCGAAAATTTATTGGCAATGAGCCTTTTGCAGTCCTTCTTGGTGATGATATTATTCGTTCAGAAGAACCTGGTCTTAAGCAGTTAATTAATCAATACGAGAAAACACGCTCTTCTGTTATCGGTGTCCAACAGGTGGCTGGTGAACAAACTCATCGTTATGGAATTATTGATCCTGAAAATAAAAAAGACCGCTTGTATCAAGTGAAAAACTTTGTGGAAAAGCCACCACAAGGACAAGAACCCTCCAATCTTGCTATTATGGGGCGGTATGTACTAACTCCTGAAATTATGATGTTCTTGGATAAGCAAGAGAAGGGGTCTGGAGGAGAAATACAATTGACGGATGCCATCCAGCATTTAAATGAGATACAACGTGTATTTGCTTACGACTTTAAAGGAGCTCGCTATGATGTAGGGGAGAAGCTTGGCTTCATTCAAACTACAATTGAAATGGCTCTGGAGAACCCTGAGTTGAAAGATGATGTAATGAACATTTTAAAAAATTTAGTCCAAACAAAAGAAAAATTAAAAGCGTAATATATAAAATAGAGAGCAAAGCTGATCGTGAATTAGCTTTGCTCTTCTTAGATTTTAAGACAGGAGTGTTTAAAGAATGAGAAGAGCAGATAAAGATAAGAAAAAAGGTAGGCTTTGGCGGAAGGTCCCACTCTCTGTGTTTCTAATACTCGTTGTAGCTATAGGCATTTATGCGTACACACTGTATGCTGGAGCAAAGAATACTGTAGATAACAAAATGAATCAAGAAGTAAGCTCAATTAATCATGAATTAACTAAAAAGAAAGTTGAAAAGAAAGAACCTCTCAGCATTTTACTATTAGGCGTTGATGAACGGTCAGGAGATCGTGGTCGATCTGATGCCCTTATGGTTCTTTCAGTAGACCCAGAAAATGATCGAAGTCAATTAATAAGTATTCCTCGTGATACTCGGACAGAAATGGTAGGAGACTCCAAGCAGGCGGGGAAATTGGATAAAATAAATCATGCATATGCCTTTGGTGGTACTGAAATGGCCATTCAAACCGTTGAAAGTCTATTAGAAATTCAGTTAGATTATTACATAAGAATGAATATGGAAGGCCTGTCTCAAATGGTGGATGCTGTTGGCGGAATTACAGTTCAAAATGAATTACAGTGGAAAGATAGAGGATATTATAAAAAAGGGTATAAGTATTCTAAAGGGAATATAACGATGAATGGCCCACAAACTATGGGTTTTGTACGGATGAGGTATCAAGATCCTAATGGAGATTTCGGTCGAAATGAACGTCAACGGAAAGTTATACAAGGAATCATTAAGAAGGGAGCGAGTATCAAATCTGTTAATAAAATTGGCGAAGTTATGAATGTCTTAGGGAACAACGTAAAGACAAATATGGATTCAAATATAATGCAGGACTTACTTCTTAACTATCGTAGTGCACGAGAGAATATGACAACGTATCAGATGAAAGGTAAAGGAACAAAAATAGATGGGATTTATTATTTAAGAGTAACCGAACAAGAACTTCAAGAAGTCCATGATATGGTAAAAGAATACAGTTCTTAAACCAACAGAGTTACTTTATAAATCGTGATAAGATATGACAACATCTATCAGCACACTCTCCTGTTTTTTCTACAACATTTTAGGGTATTCAGTGATAATATCAATAATGAAAACGCTTTCTTTGCAGTTTTTTATTTGAATTGAGAGGGGAGTTTTGCTGATGTACTTTAAAGAAAATAGCTTTCTAGTAGGTTTTTTTAACGGTACAATGATATCTATCCCCGTTTGGTGTGTATTACTATTTTTTTATTTTAGTTTGACAAAGTAAGACGATTTAGTTACGTGAAGTTAATACTTGAAAACAATCAAAGAAGGAACATCCATTTGGCTGGATGTTCCTTCTTTGTATTTGTTAATAATTTTTATTTTGCAAAGTATGTGTTCAATGGTGGTACAATTTGTTTCTTTCGTGAAACTACATTCTTTAATAAGGCTTGATTGCCATCCAAAGTAACATCAAAAGCTTCTCCTACTCCAGTAGAATCTTCTCCTACAGCTATTACTAATGAGTCACTTTCAAGGATGTCTGTAACGACCAGCAAAAATAAGTCGAGGCCATTTTCTGATACAGTCTTTTCCATGGAATCTTCAAGCTCACTTTTTCTCGATAATACATCATTCGTATCTACAGTATTTACCTGTGCAATTTCAACTTTCTTATCGCCCATATTAAAGACTTTGGCATCAAGAGATATTAGGTCACTGGCAGTCTTATCACTAATATCTGCTCCTGCTTTTAGCATTTGCAGACCATACTCCTTAGGATCAACGCCAGCGATGGATGCAAGCTCTTCAGCGGCTTCCCGATCTTCTTCTGTGCAAGTTGGGGATTTGAAAAGCAGGGAGTCAGAAATGATGGCAGAAAGCATCAAGCCGGCCATAGGCTTAGAAACTTTTTTACCTTTTTCTTTAAACAACTTGTTTAGAATGGTTGCCGTACATCCGACCGGTTCAGCACGGTAGTAAAGTGGACCTTTTGTTTCGAAATTTGCGATACGGTGGTGATCTATTACTTCAAGCACTTGTACTTTCTCAATATCGTCAGCACTTTGCTGGAACTCATTGTGGTCGACAAGAATGACTTGTTCCACCTCATCAGAAACACGCTCGACTAGACGGGGTGCTTCTACGTTAAACTGCTTGAGAGCATGCTGCGTTTCGCCATTTACTTCACCAAGACGAACTGGCTCTACATCTTCTTCAAGTTCTTTTTTTAGATCTGCGTACACAATCGCTGAGCATATTGTATCCGTATCAGGGTTTTTATGACCAAATATTAATGTTTTAGACAAGAAAATCTTCCTTTCTATTGTTCGTTATGTATAAATGTACTATATAAGTATAAAGTAGTATGGAATTTGAGTCTATGACATCACTGAAATTTTTAAACTCCACTTTTGTGTTATTATTCTCACAAAAACAATGAGTTACTAAATCCTTGATTAATGCATATATTTTTTTGTTTAACTGTTACGATTCTTGGCAAACAATAGGGGGATGCTATCTTGAAAGGATGGAAAACGTATGAATGATGGAGAGGGGAAATTTATTATAGGTTGTTTGAATGGATTGTTATTTTCAATTCCAATTTGGCTTGTGATTTACATCTTATTTAAGTTTGTATTCAAATGGTAGATACCATAAGTTCTTGAATAATACCGTTTAGGTGGAGGAGTGATTTATTTAGTCATATTAGGTACTTTCCAATGCCTTCTATTTGAGGAGCGCCAGTGTATGACTCTAGGTACATATAATAGATGATTGACTGTTTAGGACCTAAGACAAATAAAATTAAGAGTAATTTTTTTGATTCTTATAAGATAGTCAATTATAGAAGGGCAAGTGAAAACTTGACCACTTATCAAATTACAGAGACTGGAAAAAACGACAGAATTTATTACTTGCAGGTGAGCAGCAGATCAATGAGGTTCACGATTTGATACAAAAATATAGCTCAAAAATAAGGAACCGGCAGGGGAATAGCCGGTTCTTTATTTTTGGAAAGATTCCAATGGGAACTTTTGGTCTTCCGTAAAATACAGTTATTTATTTGAGTGAGAAGCGATCAATGTTGCTTTTCCATTCAAGTCGTAGTTTGCAACGGTTGCTGGGAGGAGGAAGTGATCGCCTTTACGGAACAAATAACCTTTCCCATCCACAATTACTTCCCCACTCCCTTCAAGTACACTGACGAGCTTATAAGAGTGGTCGGAAAGCCCGTTCACTTCACCATCCAGCTCCCAGCGCTCGACGGTGAAGTAATTCTCTTTCACCAACTGTTCGCGCACCAGTCCGTTTTCAATGGATTTTTCTTGATTGAGAGCAGGGTTTTCGTGCGGCACGGTTGTAACTTCTTTGGATTTTTTCAAATGAAGTTCGCGTTTCTCCCCGTCCTGACCGACACGATCATAGTCATACACACGATACGTAATATCAGAACTCTGCTGGGTCTCAAGAATTTGGATGCCGGCACCGATGGCATGGATCGTTCCGCTCGGTACATAGAAGAAGTCACCCGGCTTCACTTTCACTGTCCGGAGCAGGTCGTCCCATTCCCCAGCATCAATCATCTGCTCAAGCTCTCTCCGCGTCGACGCATGATGACCGAAAATGATTTCCGCTCCTTCTTCACAGTCGATCACATACCAACATTCCGTTTTTCCGTAATTTTCACCTTCAATTTCACGGGCATACGTATCATCAGGGTGCACCTGCACAGACAGGTCTTTTTTTGCATCAAGAATCTTCACGAGCAATGGAAATTCATCGCCATCTTCGCCTCCAAACAATTCGCGGTTCGTTGCCCATGCTTCTGCGAGCGTTTTTCCTTTCAATGGGCCGTTCTTAATGAATGACGGACCATTGGCGTGTCCGGAAATTCCCCAGCATTCGCCTGTATAATCCGAAGAGAGCTCGTAACCGAACAATTCATTCAGTTTCGTTCCACCCCATAGTCGCTCTTTGAATTCGGGTGCTAAAAATATCGGTTCGTTATACATTATCTATCCCTCTTTCCCTTTTTCCGCTACTATCTTCAATATGTACTCAAAAATCAGATCACAAAGCATGACGAGCTTTGATCTTGCTGATGCGCCGTATCCACCATAGGTTATTTTCTGGACTGACGCACTCACTTCATAATCCGTCAGCTCATGCCGTAGACTGTCGGGATTGTTCGTGACCGCGACACTCGGCACATTGATATGTGGAAGCTTATCAACCGCTTGCCAGCCATCTTAGTTAAACCTACAGACAATATGAAGAGACTGTTCGCTTTGTTCAATTAACAGGCAATCAGCTTAAAGTCTTCATGCTTAATTGCTCCAAGCCTCTGCGTGATGTCCTCATGTACCGTCCTTCTGAATTCAATACATTGTTGAGTATACTCTTTCATGCAGCAATGTACAAATGTAAATTTCCTGTATTATACAATAAAGGGCGTCCTTCCCTCTGAAGACGCCTTTAATAAAATGTTTTAGAGCGGAACAATGTTTCACAGACAGGGGTTGATGCTTGGTAAAAGGGCTCAAGGATGAACATCAAATAGAAAGAATTGAACAAGCTGAGGCTTTCATATTTACAATGGTCCCAGGTATGGCAGAAAGATAGGGCCAAGTCTCGAGTAAAGGAGTACCAGTTAGTTGAAGGTACATAATGGCCAGTGCTGCTTGAAGTTTTAATAGACAAGCTTACATAGAAAGAAGTATATGTCCATTTTGGAGAGTTCTAAAGTCTTGGTTATATTTATTTTTCTGAAAAATGAAGGATTAATCCTTTTTCACTTTTAAATATAAAGAAAATATTCACAAATCCATAAACCTATGGTAGGGTTGTATTATGAAAGGGTTTACAAAATTGGGGGGTGATGATGATGAAAAGCGTCATCACAAATCATTCAATAAAAAGCACTTTTCTGAAGAAAACGATCACCTATAGAGCCCTTCGACCGGAAGAAGCTTCAGATGAAGAAGTTGATCTCCTTTTAGTTCATGATGGAGACGATTACTTAGAAATTGGGAAGCTTAAAGAACAGTTTGAGAAGGATTTACAAGAAGGGCGAGGGAGAAACATTTGTTTCATTCTTTTACCGCCAGGTTCTTCCGAAGACCGTTGGCATTATTACCATTCTGAAGGAAATCATGTACAAGCTTTTCAGCAATTTATTTACGAGGAATTATTACCCGCGCTTAAAAACAAATTCACAATTAGAAAGCTTGGTATGCTTGGGGATTCACTCGCAGGTGCAGTAAGTTTCCGAATCGCTCTTTATGATCCGCAGCAATGGACACATATACTACTTCAATCTGCGGCTTTTTCGGAAAAGGATGTAGAAATTGGAGCAAATCTCCACAAAACCTTGCCTTGGACGATTTATCAAACGGTAGGGACAGAAGAAGATGATTTTGTTTCACCGATTACCAATAAACGTCTCTACATACTCACAAGAAATCGGCAAATAAAAACGAGTATAAAAACAAAACAACATACCTATGTCGAAAACGATCATGGTCACTTATGGGAGTGTTGGCGGGAAGATTTATCCTCCGCCATTAAAATATTTTATTAAACATAAGGAGATGAGGGGTTTGAAAAAGTTTTCATTTTTGTTGGTTATCACCTTTTCTTTCATGCTGTTTCTAGCTGCATGCTCAGGTTCAAGTGAGGAAGGATCGGCTGAAGGGGAAGATTCTTCCGATTCCGGAGAAGCTGAAGAAATTGAGTTTTGGACGATGCAGTTGAAACCGACCTTTACGGAGTACATTGAAGGAGTTATTGCAGACTTTGAGGAAGAAAATCGAGATATCAAGGTTAAGTGGGTTGACGTGCCATGGGGAGATATGGAGAAGAAAATTTTATCTGCCGTATCTTCTGAAACAGCACCAGATGTGGTAAACCTGAACCCGCAATTCGCTTCTCAATTGGCTGAACTGGATGCACTTGTGAATATGGATGAAGCGGTTCCTGATGAAAAGAAAGAAGAATATTTTGAAGGCATCTGGAAGTCGAACTCTTTCGGCGATCAAACGTTTGGAATCCCTTGGTACTTATCTTCTCAAGTAAGTATGTACAATAACAATATTCTAGAAGAAGCGGGAATGACTGGTGATGATGTCCCAACGAAGTATGCGGATGTACTGGAATTTTCTAAGACAATCAAAGAACAAACAGGTCAATATGCTTTCTTCCCTTCCATTGATGGAAGCCACTTACTAGAAACTATGGTTACCATGGGTGTTGAACTGACGAATGAAGACATGACAAAAGCTACCTTCAACACAGAAAAAGGAAAAGAAGCGTTCCAATTCTTTGTCGATATGTATGAAAATGAGTTGATTCCACGTGAAGTGCTGACAGAAGGGCACGGGAAAGCGGTCGATATGTATCAGGCAGGTCAGTTGGCTGTGCTATCCTCTGGTCCACAATTCTTAAATACAGTGAATGAGAACGCGCCCGATATTTATGAAGCTACCGGTGTTGCTCCTATCATTACGGGTGAAACAGGATTGATGAATGTTGCTGCGATGAACCTTGTGGTACCGAAACAAAGTGATAAGCAAGATGCAGCTGTCAAGTTCTCTCTTTTCATGACCAATGCTGAAAACCAAGTTGAATTTGATAAGATTGTACCCATTCTTCCATCCATTGAGACGGCTCTAGAAGATCCTTATTTCAATGAACTTCCAGAGGATCCTTCCCCAGAAGATGAAGCGCGTATTATTTCAGCCGAACAGCTGAAAGATTCCGAGGTACTTGTTCCACCGATGAAGAATTACTCTGACCTTCAAAAAGCGATGACAGATGCCCTTCAAGCGGCGATGCTTGGTGAAATGTCGATTGAAGATGCACTGGCGGATGCTGAACAGAAGTGGAATGCAGCTTTGCAATAAGCCATTCCTTTGATAAGAAGGGAGAGCCCAGTGCCTCTCCCTTCTTTTAAAATCGAATGAAACATTAGTAAGGAACCTATGGATGGTGGTGAGCAGATGAAAAAAGAGGATTTTTTTAAAAAGATAGATGGTCAGTTGATCGTTTCCTGTCAAGCTTTAGAGGATGAACCACTTCATGGGTCACATCTAATGGCCAAGATGGCTGTGGCGGCAGAACTTGGAGGAGCAGCGGCAATCCGTGCGAATGGATATCAAGATATAAAGGCAATCCAATCGGTGACGCAGCTGCCGATCATTGGTTTAGTCAAACAAGAGTATTCAGAGTGTGAAATCTATATTACTCCTACGAAAAAAGAAATCGATGAGTTATTGAAAGCGGGCGTTGATGTGATTGCACTGGATGCTACATGTCGTGAGCGGCCGGGGAAAGAAACACTGAAAGAATTGATTCGGTATATTAAAGAACAGGGTAAAATCGTCATGGCCGATGTTTCAACCGCTGACGAAGGATTAGCAGCTGAAAAAATCGGGGCTGACTGTATCGGTACAACCTTATCTGGTTACACAGACTATTCGCCTCAACATGCTAAACCGGACTTCAACTTGGTCCATCGGTTAGTAAATAAGGTGAAGGTTCCTGTCCTTGCTGAAGGGCGGTATTGGAGCCCGGAAGAAGCCGTACATGCGCTCGGACTTGGAGCCCATGCTGTTGTGGTAGGTTCAGCGATTACAAGACCACAAGTGATTACGAAACGTTTTACAGATCAAATGAAGAAAGCAGGTGTTCATCATGACGCAAAAGTTGTTGGAGGGGAATTTGTTAAGCGTAATCCGTAGCTATTATCCATCCCTGACGAAGTCAGAGCAAAAAGTTGCTGATAAAGTGTTAGAGGATATCGAAAGTGTCCTATATTGTTCGGTCACTGATCTTGCGGACAAAGCTGGTGTAGGGGAGACCACAGCCTTACGTTTTTGCAGAAAATTGGGTTTCAAAGGGTATCAGGAATTCAAATTAACTTTGGCGAAAACATTATCGAACGATGAGAAAGAAGGAGAGGTCGTCGAGAACGGCATGCAGTATGCAATAGCTAATAATACGAAATCGGTTATAGATGAAACGTTGAAGATGGTCGATGAAGAGCTGTTGAATGCATGTATTTCAGCTATTGCCAAGGCGAATCATCTTCATTTTTACGGAGTAGGAACATCGGGGCTGACGGCTCTTGATGCAAAAAACCGACTCCTAAGAATCGGAAAACATAGTGATGCTATCATCGATCCCCATATTCAGGCTATGGGTGCAGCTACATTAGGAGAAGGGGATGTGGTTGTAGGAATCAGCTTATCCGGAAGTACGAAAGATACGTTAGATTCATTGGAAATTGCGAAGAAAAACGGTGCCATAGTCATTGCCATTACCTATTATGCCCGGTCACCGATCACCCAGCTTGCAGACTATGTGCTCCTTAGTGGAGGAAAAGAGTCTCCTCTTGAAGGTGGATCGCTATCTGCGAAGATTTCCCAATTATTCATCATCGATTTATTGTGCACAGGGCTTGCTCTATATGATAAAGAGCGATCATTGGAAATGAAAGAAAAGACCGCGAGATCTGTTATTAATAAAATTTATTAACTTTGCCAGAGGTGATCGGGTTGAATGTGATTGGGATCGATATCGGAGGAACTACCGTAAAGGGTGTCCTTCTTAATGAACAGATGGAATTGGTTCATATGAGCACATTTCCCACGGATGCAAAGGCAGGGAAGTCAGCTATTTTATCTAGTTTAAAATGTGTGATTGGAGAGCTGATAGAGGCGAGTGAAACACAAATAAAAGGCATCGGAATTGGAAGCGCTGGCAGGATCAATGTGGCTACGGGAGTCGTTGAATATGCGACGGAGAATCTGCCTGGCTGGCATGGGTTCGCTTTACAATCCTGGGTTGAAGAAAATTACACCATCCCTGTAAAAGTAGATAATGATGCGAATACGGCTTTAATAGGAGAGTTGTACTTCAAGAATCTTCTAGTCGAGACGCAGGATACAGTCATGTTGACCCTTGGTACTGGGGTGGGTGGTGCGAACTACTTTTCCGGTCAGGTTGTTCGCGGCGCCCATCACCAAGGTGGAGAGTGGGGGCACATGGTACTTTATCCCGGAGGACGTCCGTGTAACTGCGGAAAGTCAGGGTGTTTGGAACAGTATATCTCTGGTTCTGCTTTGCGAAAAGAAGCAGAAAAGAAGACAGGAAGAGCCTACCCTCATGGCCAGGATGTTTTTAAGGATGCAGAACACGATGCCCGCGTAAATGAGGTTGTTAAGCAATTTATTAGCGATCTTGCTTTAGTGATTGAAAACATTTCCATAAGTCTGGATCCTGACCGAATGATTCTAGGTGGAGGTGTGATTGAGTCGAGAGAATATTGGTGGGATGAAATGAAGGATCTCTTACAACAGCAAGGTGTGAGAACAGAAGTTACACCATCTCTGTATAAGAACCGTTCAGGGATGTATGGTGCAGCTCTCTTAGCATCACAGATGAGGAAGGAAGTGAAAAGTAATGAATCAACGTAAATTCACCCCGCTTTTGTTTTTACTGCCAGGTTGTGCCATTCTTGGAGCATTTATTTTTTACCCAATGATTCAGGCCATTTGGCTGAGTTTTACCGATTATAATATGATTCAAAAAAATCCTGATTTTGTAGGGCTGGCCAACTATAAAGAACTGTTTGCGGATCCATTGTTTTGGAAAGTACTCGGCCAAACCCTTTTATACTTAGTGATCGTTGTTCCTGCTCTTGTCTTTTTACCTATCTTTCTGGCTATTTTGGTTAACCAACAGCTGAAGGGAATCACCTTTTTTCGATCCATTTACTACCTTCCTGTAGTAACATCAATGGTTGTTGTTGGGATCGCATGGAAATGGATGTATGCCGATCAAGGTGTTCTAAACTATGTACTGGACACGTTCGGTGTCATAGACGAACCCATCCACTGGCTGACTTCTACATCGACCTCTTTGTTTGCGGTTATGGCGGTAACCGTATGGAAAGGGATGGGCTATTATATGGTCATTTACTTGGCAGGCTTACAAGCCATCCCTTCAAATTTGTATGAAGCTGCAGATATCGACGGAGCTAGTAAATGGCGCCAAATCATTCATATTACCATTCCACTTTTAATGCCTTCAATTATGATTGTGACCATCATGTCTTCGATTTCAGCGATGAAAGTTTTTGAAGAAATCTATGTAATGACTCAGGGTGGACCATTAAACAGTTCTATGACTCTTGTTTACTATATTTATAATGAGGCTTTCGACAGTTTGGAGATGGGCTTCGCCAGTGCTGCAGGAGTTATTCTGTTCATCGTTACGCTCATGTTCTCCATCGTTAATATAGCTTTCATGAATCGACGTGAACAGGCGATGAAAGGGTGATGAAGATATGAAATTAAATTCTGAAGCGTTGAAACAAGAATCTCATGATCAAGTTGATGAAAAAGAAGAACACCAAGTGAATCCCAAGCCCATAGAAATCAAACGAACACAAAAAAAGGGGAAACCTGCACCGAGAAAGATTATTAAAACGACCCTTTCTTATCTAACGCTGATTCTTGTATCGATCATCATGGTCGGACCTTTTCTATGGCTTTTAGCAACGTCACTAAAATCGGGGTCTGAAAATATCTTTGCTTATCCCCCGAAATTCATTCCTGAGAATCCAACGTTGGCTAACTTTGGGGCCGTGCTGGAATACTTTCCTTTCTTTACGTATCTCTTTAACAGTACAGTCGTAGCTGTTTTAACGGTTGGTGCCAACTTATTATTTTGTTCTCTTGCTGCTTATCCATTAGCAAGAATGAACTTTAGAGGAAAGAATATAGCTTTCATCTTAATCATCAGTACGATGATGATTCCATTTCAGCTTTTGATGATCCCTATCTATATTCTCGCATTGAATTTAGGCTTGCAAAATACCTATTTAGGTTTGGTATTGCCGCACGCTACGACAGCTTTTGGAATATTCCTTATGAGGCAGGCTTTCTTGACAATCCCGTACGAGCTGGATGAATCAGGCAGAATGGATGGTGCCAACGCCCTGCAGATTTGGTGGAGAATCCTGATGCCTCTTGTCCGTCCATCCATGGTAACCTTAGCTATTTTTACGTTTATGATGGCGTGGGGAGACTTCTTGTGGCCGCTTATCATTTTGAATGATCAGAGCATGTACACGTTACCACTTGGAGTTCAGTCCTTGCAAGGAAACTTCTCTTCGAATTGGCGCTATATTGCCGCAGGTTCTATTATTTCTGTACTCCCGATCATCATCGTATTTGCTATCCTTCAGCGTTACTTTATTGCTGGAGCCATGAAAGGAGCAGTTAAAGGATGAAGCAGGAAACTTATACGTGTCATGTCGTTTTCCAGACCCATTGGGACAGAGAATGGTATCTCCCTTTTGAAGTATTTCGCCACCGCTTCATTCATGTAATGGAGCGGATTGTCCATGGCATAGAGACAGGAGACATTGAGCGTTTCGTCCTCGACGGGCAGATGGCTGCCCTTGAGGATTACTTTGACGTTTGCAGCGATCTGCAACAAGAGAAGGTTCGTCGACTAATCAAGGATGAAAAGTTGATTGTTGGTCCTTGGTACGTTTTGGCTGATGAATTTCTTGTCTCTGGTGAATCTTTGTGGCGGAATCTTGAGCTAGGGCTGGAGATGGCCAATAACCTGGGAGGCTCACAAATGATCGGGTATTTACCGGATACATTCGGCCATATTAGTCAAATGCCGCAGATCTTGGAAGCTTTCAAAATTAAACATGCGGTTCTTTGGAGGGGAGTTAAGCCTACAAGGTCAGAGTTCTGGTGGCAGAGTCCTGACGGCAGCCGTGTATTAACCGCCTTTTTACCTGAAGGATATTACCAGCCGATTTTGAATGAAAAAGACCCTTTTAACGCTTTTCAGACGTATATAGATAAAGTCAAGCCTTATACAGAAACGAACCAACTCCTTTTAACCAACGGCGGGGATCATTTAATGCCAGCGTGGCTAGATATGAAAGGCCAGATGAGCAAGATGGAAACGGATGAAGTGAAGGTTATCCAGTCCAGTTATGAGCAATATTTTAACAGGGTCGAGAAAGAATGTGATGATCTAGAGGTTTATGAAGGTGAAATGCGATCGAATGATCATTTTTATCTACTTCCGAATGTTCTATCAACGAGAACTTACTTAAAAGAACAGAATCAAAGAATGGAAGATCAGTTGACTAGATATGTGGAACCGATGCTCGCTTTAGCGGGTGTGAATCACATGGAAAAGTACTTGCAGCAAACTTGGAAGCTGCTCATCCAAAACCACCCTCACGACAGCATTTGCGGATGTAGTGTGGATGACGTACATAAAGAAATGGAGACGCGAACGTTAAAGCTTTCTCAACAGGTAGAAGTTTTGAAAAAGGAAGCTGCCTACCGAATGGGGGTTCAGGATTTTGCGATGAGTGGACCGGCTGAAGGTAAGCCGTTCGATGAGATGACACAATTTGCTGTATTCAATCCTCATGCTTATGAATTTAACGGTTGGATGGAAGGAGATGTTTGGCTTTATGAGGATCGGCCATTCGTCGTAAAAAATCATAATGGAGAGGTTCTGGATACTGTCGTGCTTCATAAGAAACAGGGGCGGCATTTTGATTCCCCTACGGATGCTTTTCCAGAATTTAAAAGCGTCTGGCATTACCGGCTGGCCATTCGAGTTAAAAGACTTCCAGCTTTATCCCTCCAAACATTTTCACTTGAAGGGGGACGACCTCAGGTGCCAGATTCTTATGATCAACCTACGATCCAGAATGAGTACATGAAATTAACATTGAAAGAAAATGAATTGTATGCGGAAGATTTAAAAACAGGGGAAGGTTTCCCGGGGGTCAACCGATTATACAGCTCTCTAGATGCTGGAGATGAATATAATTATTCCCCACCCATCAATGATGTAGTGACAGAAGGAGTGATCATAGGATCTCCTGAAGTCAGGAAAAGTCAGGATTTTCAGGAATTAAGCTATTCCCTTCATCTACGTACACCTGCTGGTCTTAATTTACAAAGAACAGGTCCTTCAAAGGACGATCGTACAATGGAAGCTCATTTTGTCATTCGCTTATATAGTCATGATCCAATGGCAAACGTTCAGGTGAAGCTGTTGAACAACGCTAAAGATCAGAGACTCCGTCTTGTCTTCCCTGCAAACCAAGAGATACATTCTTCCTACAGTGATACGGCGTTTGATGTTATCCAGAGGCCAGCATTAAAAGAAGAGCATTATGATGCAGAAAAGTTGAAGGAGGTACCGGTCGTCGTCGAACCTAGTGCTTCATTCATCCATTTTAATAGATTCAGCTTTGTGCATCGTGGTCTGCAAGAGTATCAGATTAATAGTAAGGATGAATTAGAAGTGACACTAATTCGGAGTGTCGGCTGGCTTTCGAGAGATGATTTAAGAACACGAGGGGGCGGAGCGGGGCCATCATTTGAAACCCCTGAAGCTCAGTGCCAAGGAGAACAATTTTTCCAATATGGTTTTGGTTTTCAAAGAGATGCGATGTCTACGTTAAAACAGGCCAATAGGTTTCGTTATCCCCCAATTATACGGTCCGGCATAGGCGAGACTCCTTCCCTGATTATGTTTTCTAATCAAAACGTCCAGGTAAGTGCGGTGCGTCAAAAGGATGAAGGAATTGAAGTTAGAATATGGAATCCGCAAGCGGAAGCGTTGGAGACGGAAGTGTTCTCCGATTATTTGGTCTACCAAGGAACGAACCTTTGTCATGACACATTGTCGTTGCCTGCAAAAGGAATACTGACATTAAATTTAATTCGGAAGTGAGAGGTTTATAGTGAGAAAGAAAATTGCTCTACTGCCGGTTGATGGTAGACCGGTCACAAGAAAACTTCCAATAGAAATGGCTCGAATAGCCGATTGGGAAGTCAATGCCCCACCGGTTGAGGAGTTAGGTTTTTTAAAAAGGCCGGCGGATACAGTTTCAATTGAAAAGTGGATTTTAGACATGGCTTCCCAAGTTGACGGACTCATTCTCTCCATTGATATGCTTCTTTATGGGGGGCTTGTACCTTCGAGGATTCATACGTACACCGAAGAGGAGTTAATTCGTAAACTATCTATTTTGAAGCAATTGAAAAAAGACCATCCATCCTTAAAGATCATGGCTTTAAGTTCAACCATGCGGATGTCGAACAACAACATTAACGAAGAAGAAAAGGAGTACTGGAAGGATTATGGCACAGCCATTTGGGCGCTCTCTTATCATGAGCATCGTTTTGAAAAGCTTGGAGAGAAAGCAGATGCTCCTATCATAGAAGAGATGAAGGCCGTTATCCCTAAGGAGGTGTTAGAGGACTACAAAAACTCAAGGGCTGTGAATTTCTCTGTCAACCGTCAGTTAGTGAAGCAGGTAAAAGAAGGATGGCTCGATCATCTTGTGTTTCCTCAAGACGACACGAGCGAATATGGTTGGAACGTGAAAGAACAGGAACAGTTAGAGGAGATGGTCCAAGATTACTGTGTTGAGAACTCTGTTTACTTATACCCAGGGGCTGATGAAGTAGCCACGACGCTCTTAACGCGGATGGTTTTTGAGTTAGAAGAAGAGGAATTGCCAACATTTTATCCTGCGTACAGTGGCATGACAGGCGCACTAAGTCATGCGATGTATGAAGATCGGCCGATTATGGAGTCGGTAAAGGGGCAGGTATATGCGATAGGGTCTAGGACAGAAGAAGATTTAGCTTATGCTGATCTTGTGTTAGGTGTAAACGTTCCTGGACGTCAGCAGGGAGACTTAGCCTTAAGCCTTCATCTTAATCAAGTGGACACCAACCACCGTAACGTTCCAGAGTGGGTAGAAAGGCTACGTTCGTACATGAAACGAAAACCTGTAGCCATTGCTGATGTTGCTTACGCCAATGGTGCTGATCCAAAGTTGATTCCATTGCTCTTAAAACAAGTGGATTGGAGAAATTTATACGGATTTGCTGCCTGGAACACAGCAGGGAATACTCTAGGGACGGTGGTTTCACAAGCAACACTGTCCTGGCTTGCGTCAAAAAGAGGTTTGGCAAGGCAGATGGACAGAGAGGAGCTTTTAGTCGAACGTTTTCTTGATGATTATGTGTATCAAACGGTTGTGAGAAAAGAAGGGCGAAAACGTTTAGAACATCAAAAACCAGAATCACTCCAGTCAGTTGTGACCCCTGTTTTTGAGGGGAATGCTTCAAAATTTCTAGATGACTGGGCGCAGGAATATGAGATCGCTGATGTGCACTATCCTTGGAACCGGACGTTTGAGGTCGGATTCAGATGTGTAAGAAAGGAGGGACGATCTTGAAAGCTGATGTGCTAATTATTGGTGGAGGGATCGGTGGTACGCTTGCTGCCTTTTCTGCAGCCCGTATGGGCAAAAGTGTCATACTAACCGAAGAGACGGATTGGATCGGAGGGCAGCTTACTTCGCAAGCGGTACCTCCAGATGAGCATCCCTGGATTGAACAATTTGGCTGTACAAATTCATACCGGGAGTTTCGGAATCGTGTCCGTGATTATTATCGTGATTTTTATCCGATTCGTGATGAAGAAAGAGAGAACCCACATTTAAACCCTGGGAACGCATGGGTCAGCAGGATTTCTCATGAACCAATAGTCGCAAAGAAAATTTTAGAGGACATGCTCCAGCCTTATCAAAGCAATGGACAAGTTCAACTTTTGCTGAATTGCAAAGCTGTGGAGGTGGAAGTGAGGGAAGAGCTTATCCAATCTGTGAAAGCCCACTCTCAGGAAAAGGGACCACTGGTATTGCAAGGAACCTATGTTTTAGATGCGACAGAATGTGGGGATCTTCTACCACTTGCAAAGGTGGATTATCGAATCGGAGCAGAATCTAAAGCTATGACTGGGGAGCCGCATGCACTGGAGAATTATCATCCAGATGATATGCAGTCTTTTACACAAGTGTTTGCTCTTGAGTATGATCCTTCAGGAAGTCATGTAATGGACAAACCGGAGATGTACAGTTACTGGCGTTCATATCAAGCAAACTTCCTGGATCATCTCCAGCTCAGTTGGGATATTCCTGATGCGGACACAGGTAAATCCAAGACGTTCCGGATGTTTACAAAAGGCGAACAATTAGGTTTATGGGAATATCGAAGAATTATTGATCCAACCCTGTTCCGAGACGATTTTTTCAAGGGGGATATCTCTTTAATCAACTGGCCTCAAAATGATTACTGGGAAGGAGCCATCATTGATGTTTCTCCAGAAGAACGTGAGAAGCATCTGACTCATTCAAGACAACTAAGTCTTTGTTTGTTGTACTGGCTTCAAACGGAAGCACCCCGAGGTGATGGTGGCCATGGCTTTCCAGGATTGAGACTTCGTCCGGATATCATGGGGACGATGGACGGACTTGCCAAACATCCATATATTAGAGAATCAAGACGTATTGAGGCACTAGAAACAGTTGTTGAACAAGATATTAATGTAGATCATTCTCCATATGGAGGTGTTCGGGAACGTCCAAACTCCGTTGGGATAGGGGCTTACCGGATTGATCTCCATCCAACTACGAAAACCAACCGTCTGTTTTACGCCCGAAGTTACCCGTTTGAAATACCACTAGGTGCCATAATCCCGAAAAGAATGAAAAATTTGATTCCTGCATGTAAGAACATTGGCTGTACGCATTTAACGAATGGCTGCATGCGAGTGCATCCTGTTGAATGGAATATAGGGGAGTCAGCTGGAGCATTAGCTGCTTTTGCACTTGAGAAAGAGGCTGGCTTACACCAAATTTTTAATGATGAAAAATACACAAATGAGTTTCAAGAGCAGTTAGTGGAATTAGGCGTCCAACTTCATTGGCCTGAGGTAGGGGAACTTTAGACGATATGATGGAGAATTTTTCCGACTGAAAATTCCTTATGAAGAAACAATCCTTTATTGTGGTTATTGCTAATTTTGTAAGCGGATACAAATAAATGGAGGGATAATGTGAGAAAATTATTGAGTCGTTGGGGCGTAGGTATGACGGTTTTAGTCATGTTGGTAACTTTATGGGCGAGCGCTATGAGTGCAGAAGAGAAAGATGTTCCTACAGTGACCAATGAGGAAGGAACAACGATTGAGATTACTTCAGTAAATGACAGAAATAACACGGACAAGCTTGTTTTATTTGATCCAACATTTAGCTATTATACGGAAACGAATGCATCGTCCTATGAAGTTGTACTTGAAAAAATCAGCTTAACCGCCTATAAGGTGAAGTATTCGGGAAGTGGTGATAAGGGGATCCCGGAGAATGGAGTCGTTTTATCTACAAGCTCTCCATCAACAGATGAAATAATGAGCTTTTTAGAAGGGTTGGATGACGGGGAAACCGTTGAAATTGTCGAACCCATTGAAAAAAAATATATAAGCAATCTGGATGATGTTGATCCTACGGATGATTCAAATCCAGATGGAGCCCCTTTCCCTGGCAATCGAGGTGCTAACCAACTTTTAGTATACACTCCTGAGTTCGGTATCAGCACGGGAACAAATCCATATGGGTATGAGGTTACAGTGAAAGATGGAGTTGTGACTAAAATCGGTGGCGGAGACAGTGCTATACCTGAAAACGGATTTGTCGTGAGTGGTCACGGAACGGAAGCTAACTTTCTGAAGAATGCGGAAATTGGTATGAAGGTAGAGTTCGAGGCAGATGGAAAAGTGGAACTAATCCGTGATGCCTCCACCTATATTTTCAAGAGTGAGCAAGCTTTACAGGAAGCAAAGGATAGCATAGCTTCTGCAAAAGAAAACTATGTGGATGCAGAATATGAAAAAGCGAGGGAGTCTATCACTCTAGCAGAAGAATTACTACAAAAAGCAGCGGAAACCCAAAACAGTGATCCACAAAAGGCATTGGATTATACAAAACAAGCTACGCAAGCAGCTTATGACGGGTATTACTATTCTCTTTCTTCTGAAGTAGCGGAACAGCGTGCCATTTGGTATCGTCCAGAAGAACAAGATTTAGAGGATGTTCAAACGACTTTAGACCGTATGGAAAAAGCGGGCTTTAATTCCCTGTACTTAGAGACGACCTTTTGGGGTTACACGATTTTCCCAAGTGAAACGATGGTAGAGTATGGTTTGCCGAAGCAGCACCCTAATTTCGCCAATAATTCATATGGCGCGTATGGATCAGACATTCTTCAAGCTTTTATTGAAGAAGGTGAAAAAAGAGGGATTACTGTTCAATCGTGGACAGATGGATTCATGATCGGTCACAGTAGTCTTGGACTGCCTTCACAATTTGAGAAATATCCAGCGTGGAGTGCGGTTCAAAGAAACGATGAGCCGGGTACCGTTGGCTCCGACTCAAGTAACAACTATTACTGGTTGGATATAGCCAATCCAGAAGTACAGGAGTTTATGTTGAAGATCTACGAAGAACAGCAGAAAAGTTATGACATTACTGGTTTAAATATTGATTACATGCGTTACCCTCACCATAGTTTTGAAGAAAGCTACAGCTTTAGCGAATCCAACCGTGAACGCTTTAAAGAAGAGTATGGTGTGGATCCAATGGATTTAACTGAAAACGATGAGCTATGGGAGAAATGGGAACTGTGGCTGCGTGAACAAGAAAACAAATTCGTAGATCAGCTTCAACAGCAAAGCAAGAATATCGAATCTTCCTTTATGCTGACAGCTACGCCTGAGCCCGGAGCTGAAGCTGAACTTATCAGTGATTGGGTGGAGAATATTGACGGAGTAATCCCACAAGCGTACGGTCATGATTTTAACAGTATTCAGTCAACCGTAAAGGCGAGTAAAGAATTAACTCCAGAGTGGATGATGTACTATACAGGAATTTATTCCTTCTATCACCATCTTGGTGAAAAAGCAGCTGTAAATGATGTATTAGCTGCTTCTTATGGAACTTCAGGAGTTAATATGTTTGCTTTCGGTCAAGCAAGCGCTCCTTCTGTAGACGCCTTAGGGAAAGGGCCTTGGCGTGAGAATGCTGTGAACCCTGGGGAATCTCCTAAGGAAGCTGTCCTGAAGACTGTTCAAGAGATTAGTAAGCAAACCAAAGAAATCTATGTGGTAGAAGGGGCTATGAATGAGGATGACGGACGAAAGGTTATTAATAACATGCGTAAATGGGAAGTGATGATGAAACGACCTGATCATTCCTTGAAGCAGTCCAAAGTAACAAAGGAACTTGAAAAAACAGAATCGACTATTAAACAACTTGAGTCTGTTGTTCCGGTTGTGCAAGAACGTCTGTTAGGGAAAGTAGCAGAAATCGAAAAGTGGTTAAATTACTACTATAAAAAACAACAATAGTCATCATGTGGTAACCCCAATCTTCTAATAGGAGGATTGGGGTTATTCGGTGAGGTAATTGTTTTGAATGATTAAATGTTCTTTTATTGAATGAGCTATCATGAAGTAAGTAGATAGATAAGATAACTCTGGCAAAACAATTACTATATGAAAGGCAGTCTTACCATCGTGAAATTTAAAGCTTTTTGTGATATTTATGTATGTGAAGGTTGTTTAGGAAATACGGAAGAAACGGCGACGGGTATGTACTGAAGGAAAGATAGGGTGTAGAGTGAAACGTTAAAAGACTGTAAGAAAGAGGGGACTTGTATTATGGTTAATTATCAAACAATCGGTGTAGATTTGGGAGGAACTAATTTGCGTGCAGGCATTGTAAGTTCTTCTGGACAAATTTTGTCTGAAAAAAGTATTCATACCGAGGCAGAAAAGGGGCCGGATCATGTCATCGATAATATAATCCGGCTAATTAAAGAAGTAAAGGGGGACAATCTTATCTCTTCCGTTGGTATTGGTGCACCAGGGCCTCTTGATCCTCATCAAGGTTTGATCTTGAGCCCGCCTAACCTGCCTGGCTGGGATCGAATACCATTAATAGAAAGATTGCGTAAGTCCATAGATGTACCATTATATTTAGATAACGATGCAAATGCAGCGGCTTTGGCTGAGTCTAGATTTGGTGCGGGCAAAAATAAGTCGTCTGTTTTCTATATAACCGTTAGTACCGGAATTGGTGGTGGCTATGTGCTTAATAATGAAATTGTACAGGGAGCACAGGGGTATGCCGGAGAAATTGGTAATATGATTCTACAGCCTCATGGACCTCGTTGGTCAAACTTGAACGCAGGTTCATGGGAGGCATTGGCATCTGGCACTGCCATAAGTCGAGAAGGAAAAGCCCTCTTAAACATAAACGGCGGAGCTGAGGAAGTATTCAATTTGGCTAAGGAAGGTAATAAAGAGGCACAGAAAATCGTGGATGATACGGTTACAAACCTAGCCATGGGGATTGCGAATCTAGCTCATATTGTTAACCCATCAATCTTTGTTCTTGGCGGTGGAGTTATGCAGGCAGAAGATCAAATATTGATCCCATTGAGGGAAAGGATAAAAGACTTTTTATATCCTGGGTTGAAGGAAAAAATCATTCTTCAACCTGCTAAGCTTGGAACTAAGGCAGGGTTGATTGGTGCTGCACTTTTGAGAAGCTGAGGCTTACTAATCACGAATGAGTTGAAAGCCACTAATTTGTTTAGGTCCATTCTTCTTTAAACTACTTAATAACCTTTTAGTTTCCCCTCTATCAACTTATGTCGGTACCTGTCTCGGTGCGTTAGATCGTTAAATAAGCGTAATCCCAGAGATTTTGATCTCTGGGATTACGCTCTTTTTAAGAAAAAATATCTGTGTAGGTTTATGCTACCAACTTGTGTGATACTACCATTTCTTTTTTAGAATATACATGTAAAGTGTAGATATACTCAACTCTCTTCCTCAGAAAGCGGCTGTCAAGCTCCTCCAAAGCCCAATGCTGCTAGTGTGCACATGACAACAAGGAACAGAATGAGAAGGATGAGCAGGATGACGTAGCCGAACTTCTCTCCGCGCTTTTCAGACTCTGAAATCAGAACGTAGATCATGCCAATGCCAACGATGATACTGCCTAATACAGCCATAGGGAAACACTCCTTTCTGTGTCAAGTATATGGTCGTCGCTAGTCCTCTTATTAAAAATGACGGTGTGAATGGAAAACGGTTCCTCTATAAATAGCTGGTCTTCTTTCCGGCTCATGGCAATCATAAGGAACAGGGACGTTTCGACGATGAAGTTGCTAAATAATTTCCATGCTTGAACCCCAGCACATTTTAGCGATAAAGTGTGGCATTGAGGCAATGGTTTATAGGGGATACTACGCTTTTTTTATGAGTTATATGTGTATTTGTGCAAATAAACATATTTTAATTGGACAGGTATCTGAATCTGTTAGACTCTTATTCAAACTTTTTTCATTCGATTCCCGTCTTTTCTTCTAATAAAATCGTCTAATTATTAGGGGAAGGATCTTTTATTTCATTTATTGGGGTACATTGAAATATTGCATTACATAAGGCTGGGGTATGAAGTACGTAATCACAGATTGTACTTACTATGACGGTATGAGCGTAAACGATTTTGTTGGTAGTTCGAATTGCTTCTGTCGCAACTAATCAAAGTGGAAAAAACACTTGAAGGAAATAGTTGCTCCGTGCAAGCGACTGTGAAGGATTCGCAGATGAAAAGACTTCTATAGAATAGGAAACGAAAAGGTTGGCAGCAGGTGCTATTTGAATGATGAACGATCATACGTCACGTATAATCGATGCATTTCAAAGTAAACCAGAACACATTGTCGAACGGCTAATTTGCATTTCTACATTGTAATTAAACAAATAAAAGGAGATGGGAAACTGTATGGTGGAAAAAATTCTTAAATGGTCATTGTATTCGTTGGGGGCACTATCTCTTATTGTAATTGTGGCAATTGTTTGGGTTGTGGTGTCAGGATTCCAAGCAGAAGGTAATTCCATGACGAAAGAACAAGAACAGATCATGAAGGAAGTCAACGAACCATCGCAACAAAAAGAAATAAAAGCAGTTGAAAAAGATGGTATTCCTTCCGAACGCTCTTTTAGGCAGGAACTACACGAAATGACGCACCAAAAGGTTCGAGCTAACAAAAAGCGCGGAAGTGAACAAATGACTGCAGAACAAATTGACCGTATGCTTGGAGTATTGAAATCAGTTGAAGGAACTGAAGACCATTACGAACAATTTGATTTTTACAAAAAGTCGTTGGAAGCATGGGACAAGGGTGACTTCTCCAACGCCGTGACTGTTCACAATACCATTTGGGAATGGCAAAACGGCACTATCGGTAGGGCGACGGGGCTAATGAGCGAAGAAGAAGAACGTGAGTATATAAAGCGAAACTTCTAATAAATGACGCTTATTTTCATGCCTCCCTCCGGTCCGTTAGGGCGCTATGGATAGCATGCCAAAGAATGTGGCGAACTCTTCATGAACTCCAAAGTTCTCGATACTGTGGGTCTGACTCCATCTGTGCTATCCTGTTGCCGCTCTTCTCTCATACATACAGAATCGTCATTTCACCCCCATTAGTGCTACCGCCCACATCCACACGTTTTCCGTATCCGTTCGTATTCTAAAAGGTATGCCAATATGAATGGGGGAGAACTATATGGGGGATTTGATACCTTTCAACCCGACAGGAAATAAAGAACTTGATGATGTGATTCTTAAATTTCTAATGCATAGAGAAAAAATGACAAATGCAAAATCAAGGGCGGAAATGGAATATCACTATAATATGGCGATAAGCGTTCTAGAGGAAGCAAGATCTAAAAGAAAAGATTGATCAGGTTAGGCTGGCTCAGCATCGGTGTTTTTGGTGCTGGGCTTTTTTAGTGGATGAGACACACTGTCCGTGCCTGTCAACGAGTGCGTTATATTGATAAATTGTGGCGTATCACTCTTTCCACTGGAGACTTCGTTATTTAGTGTTCCTTATGTCCCCCCTAGCTGTACATAAGCAAAACATCATAAAGGACAGTTAGTGGGTTTCTATCACAAATAATGAGGAGTTAGAAGGTGAATCTTTCCATTATCTCTCCTAACCCACCTGATGTTAGAATACTTGATGAAATTTTATTGGAGGGGTTATGAAGTGGAGTATTTTTTTGTATTCGCAAGCATCTTAGCTGTTATAGGGATCTTTTTCGCCGGCAGCAGAATGTTTAACACGTTAGCGGAGGGTTCGTTTTCTCAATCGGAAATACAAAAAGCCCAGACGAGGTTCTTTATTACAGCTGCGATCGTGGAGGTTATTCCAATCTTCATCATTGCTGCAACCTATGCGAACCTTGTTGCTGGAGAGGTCATGGATATTCATTTGTATGTGTCTATTGTCATCATCGTTATTTTTTGGTTGGTCGGCCTGGCTAAACTTTACGTAAAAGGACGAGAAAGCATCTCTTTCAGTACCGAGGAAAATCAATCACAGGCAAAAGTTGTTGTTTTTATTTCTCTGGCTTTTCTCAGCGGAATACCAATTGCTTCTATTATGATGTTACTCAACGCTTAATTCTGTGTCGGTGCTCACTAGGGGATATACAATAGACGATCTGCAGGTCCGCACTTGAAAGAAGTTCATATATGTTCTACTACTCGATGCATTAGTTTTCTGAGAGGAGTGAGTAACCCCAGGGGTATTGACCTCTGGGGTTACTCACTTATGGGTTACCTTATAAAAAATTTAAATGTAGTAAGAGGTCAATACTTTTAGTTAACTGGATTTCTCCAACACCAACTTCTCTTCCTTCTCTGTAGCTGTCAAACCACTCACAATGCCCATGATGATAAAGGCCGCAGCTGCACTAAAGAACATCGCAATAAAGATATTTCCTATCAAGTTGAGAGATGTAAAAGCGACATACAAAGAAGCACCTGTAACTACTGCGGCGATGGCACCATAGTGATTCGCCCGGTTCCAGAAATATCCGAGAGTGATCGGTGCAATGATTCCGGATATGATCGCCGAAAAGCTAAATTGGATCAAGAAGGCCAGGGACTCTGGTCGTTCTAATGAGAAGTAGAGGGACAGGAGTCCGACGACAATCAGAGATCCTTTTGCAACTTTCAACGATTTGTTGTCCAATTCATTTGCTGACATCTTTCTTGATGTCAGGAACGGTGCGACGACGCGGTATAAGTCGTTGCCGATGCTTGTCGTGATTCCCAAGTACAGGCTATCCGTACTGGATAAAATCGCGGATATGATTCCGACGATCATGATGGCTGCGATGACACTTGGGAAAGCTTCAATCACATAAGTCGGAATCGCTGCATCGGCACTCTGTAAGCTTGGGAAGAGTACGCGGGCAGCGAGTCCACCGAGGACCATCAGCGTAGAGATGATGCATAGCACGAGCCCTGCAGATAATGTGAATGGAGCCAGGTCTTCCTCTTTTTCAATCGACAGCACTTTGTTCAGCAAATGGGGCATTAATACGAAACTGAATAGAAGGAACTGTACGGCCATGATGGCGAGGGCACTGTTATACGGACCACCGTCTGCAATGGCAGCGGTCAGGTTCGGATCGATGCTATGCAAGCGATCGGTCAGCACACCGAAGACGTTCCACCCTCCACCAATCGTCCAGAAAAAGGAGACGACGATGAAAATCGAGGTGATCGCCATAAGAATTCCCTGGATGCCGTCCGTGATAATTTGAGCGAAGGCGCCGCCAAGACCAATGTAAAGGATCGTAATGGCCACACCGATGATAATGCCCCAGAAGTAGGGAATCCCGATCACGGTTTCAAAAATGGTCGCAAGTCCGACATTTTGTCCGACGATATAATAGACATTGAATAAGATCAGTAAAGATACGATCGCTTGCAGGGCTTTTGAGTTATAACGTTTTCCCAGCCACTCCGGAAGTGTCGACACATGACCGAACTTTTTCCCGTAACGCCAGAACGTTTTCGCAAAGAGTAGAAGTCCGACCCAGGAAACGCCGAAGCAGCCAAGGGTGTACCAAAGCACGGCGGTACCGTGTTGGTAGGCGAGGCCCGGGACTCCGATGAAGAGGTTGGCACTGGCGTAGGAAGTGGCAAAACTTGCCCCAACTAGCCAAGGGCTCACTTTCCCCCGCGCTGTCGCAAAACCGGACATCGACTGACTGTGTGCCCGTCCTTTTTTACCCACCCACGTTACAGCGCCAAAGTATACAGCTAATAAAAGGATGACAGTCCATAGTAAAACACTGGAACTTGTAAGCATCGTTTATCGTTCCCCTTTCTTCGTGGCGTAAAAATTCTTCCATATCAATAAACCAAGTGACCAGAATATACCGACAGCAATAAAGTAAGTAAGAATCATATGTTTTCCTCCTGTTTTTTAAAGAATGGCAAGGGGTGAGGGCCAATTTCACTGATTTCCATTTCGACTTTCAGGTTATGTTTTAAGGCGGTTTCTTCTACTAATACATGCGTCAGTAGAGAAGGTCCTTCTTCAAGGGCGACGACGCCCACGACATAGGGCGTATGTTCCTGCCATGCGGGATGTCCTGCACGGTGGATCACGCTCCATGTTTTCAACCAACCTCGTCCAGAAGCTTTTTTCCATGTTAACGAGTCATGAAAACAATGAGGGCAGTGTTCACGAGGATAGAAGACCCATTGTTCGCACTGGTCACATTGTTGCAGGCTTAGGTATCCGGCTTTGATGCTTTCCCAAAAAGGCTGACTAATTGGTGTGATCGTCGGACCTGGTAAAGAAATGTTTGGTTGTTGGCTCATCGTTCTCCTCCTAACACAAGGGCCGTCGTTTCGCTTAAGGTGGCTCCGTTCCCTGTAACGAGGGCCAGTCTGGCATCAGGAACTTGCCGATTTCCCGCTTCGCCTCTCAATTGATGGACGGCTTCCACGACATGCGACATGCCACCTGCCAAGTCCGCCTGACCGAACCCCAACTGGCCGCCGTGCGTGTTCAATGGATAATCTCCGTCATGGCTGAAGCTATGGTTTTTGACAAACTCTCCGAACTTTCCTGGCTTACATAGACCAGCACTCTCTAGGGTTGAAGCAACAACACTTGTATAACAGTCATACAAAGAGAAAAGGTCGATGTCTTCAATGTTCGTTTCGGCTTGGTCCAAGGCCCTCGGGATTGAAGAATGGAATGGCAGGGATTCCAGATCTGGTGCCTGACTTACCGCTCGGTGGGTAATTTTCTCACCAGTTCCTTTCAGGTAGACCGGCTTATGCTTACCTTTTGTAGCTTTCTCCGCAGAAGTTACGACGACAGCTGCTCCACCAGCGACAGGCATGACGATTTCCAGTAGGTGAAGCGGATCGGCAATCATCGGAGAGGCGAGAATATCATAGATTTCGAGGGGCTTGTCATAAAATATCGCATCCGGGTTCAATTGGGCATTTTTTCTGTGCCAGTAAGCGATTCTTGCAAAGTCTTCCTGGGTGGTCCCGTATTGTTCCATGTGCTGTCTTTTTAAAAGGGCATAGGATGTATTGGCTCCTGATGCACCGAAAGGAACATCAAATTCGCGGATCGGATTGCGGTTTGGGGATCGTAATGTTTCCCCTTTTTCATTTTTGTTGGCTAAGACACAGACGACGGTTTCGCACATGCCGGCCTGAATGGCTGCGGCTGCTCTCCAGATCATACCCGCTCCGGTCGCTCCGCCGAGATCGACCGTATTGGACATGTTGGGATCGATTCCTAAATATTCAGCAACTGTCGCAGGCACATGCTGGGGCGTCTCACCAACTTGTGGTCCGACCAGGAGGCCATCGACGTTCTCCTTGGAAATTCCGGCATCTTGGATGGCGAGACGGACGGATTCTGCAATCAAACTTAAGGTTGTTTTTCCTTTTGAATAACGGACGGGCTTCAGTTCAGCGATGCCGGTGATCGCCCCTTGGGATTGAGTTGCCATTACAAGAACTTCCTTTCTGATAGCTGACGAAATGCTTGTAAACTAGATGGATTTCGTAGAGATGCTTCGTTTTTCACTTCTTCTCCTAAAGCGGCTGTTTTCGCTGCTCCTTCGACTCTTTTTCCATTGATGGTATGGGGGATTTCCTTCACTTGATAAATTCGCTTCGGTACGTGGCGTGGAGAAGCTTTTGTCCGGATTTGCTGGCGTATTTCTTTTGCCAAATCATCCGTCAAATGTTCGGTGACTACACAAAGAACGATTTCTTCATCATGATCTTTCGGTAATCCGAACACGACGCTATCTTTGATTTCTCTGATGTGATCCACGACACCGTAAATTTCAGCCGTACCGATGCGGACGCCGCCTGGATTCAATGTCGTATCGGCACGTCCATAAATGATGAACGATTGGTCAATGGTTTGTTCGGCCAAGTCCCCGTGTGTCCAAATTCCTGGTCGTTTGGAAAAATAACTCTTCCGGTAGCGTTCCTCTCCACCTTCACCGAAAAAGGTGAGCGGCATGCTTGCGAATGGTTTGGTGCACACGAGGTCGCCTTTTTCTTCATAGACGGATGCTCCTCGCTCATCCAAAACATCCACGGCCATCCCTAATGCTTTGCATGCGATTTCCCCACGTTTCAGAGGGTGAACCGGAGAGCCCATCACAAAACATCCGATGATTTCTGTTCCGCCGGAAATGGAAGCGAGGAACAGATCCTGTTTGATGGTTTTATAAATCCAGTTGTATTGCTCAGGAGCTAAGGGAGCCCCGCAGGAGAGTAGACTTTTCAAAGAGTCGAGCGAATGACTGTCTTTCAGATCCACTCCGGATTTCATCAAAGTATCCAAATACTTAGGACTTGTGCCGAAATGGGTGATGCCGACCTCATCCGCAATGTCCCACAAATGGGTGAGGGAATCCGGCCTTACGGGAGAGCCGTCATACAGTAGGATGGTCGCTTCACTGGCTAACCCTGAAACGAGCCATGGATACATCATCCAGGCGGTATTGGTGTACCAGAACAACACGTCATTTTTCTGAACGTCACAATGGAGCTGGTGCTCTTTGACATGTTGCAAAAGCGTCCCGCCAACAGAATGGACGATTGCTTTCGGGAGTCCCGTCGTTCCGGATGTATATAAAATATATAAGGGATGATGAAAAGGAACAGGGTGGAACGTTGGCTGTAATGCTTCATTGCTGCAAAGCTCATCCCAGGAAAGAGATTCAATTCCTTCAATATCAGACTCCCCTCCGAACGTGACGAGTGCAGATAGTCCTTCAAGACGCTCCGTCGTCTGCTTGATTTTGTCCTCGATATCGAATGTCTTCTGCTTATATTGATAGGAGAGAGTAGCGAGCAATACTTTCGGTTTTACCTGACCAATGCGGTCGACGATTCCTTTCGTTCCGAAGTCAGGGGAACAGGAGGTCCATGTCGCCCCGAGCGAGGTCGTCGCAAGCAAGGCCGCCAACCCTTTAATATTATTCTGGGTAACTCCGGCCACACAATCGCCTTCCTTTACCCCTAATCGCTTTAACCCTTCCTGAGCTTTGGCAACGGATTGTTTTAGCTCTTGTAAATGAATGCTTCGTTGAACGCCTTCCTCATTCGCTTCATAGGCAACTACCCGGTCAAGGGAACCGCGCAGCAGGTTTTCAGCGAAATTCAATCGTGCTTCTGGAAACCATGTACTATCTAGCATCGAAGGGCCGGGGACAAAAACACGATCGCCCTTATCTCCGATGATCCCTGCGTAATCCCACACGGCTGACCAGAACTCAGAGAGATGGGAAACGGACCAGCGGTGGAAACGTTCATATGGGAAAAGTGGCTGCTCGGTATATTCAGCAAAAGCTTTAATATGGGATTGTTCAATTCGTTGGCTCGATGGCTCCCATAGGTAAGGGGAGCGCTGAGCTGTGGTCGTTGTAGTCAATGGATTCGTCTCCTTTCGATTTAGGAATGAGGAACTTCAATCAATAGAGCCATTCCCTGTCCACCCCCGCCGCAAAGGGAAGCGATGCCTTTACCTCCGCCGCGACGTTTCAGTTCATGGGCAAGGGTCAACACGAGCCGGAACCCTGTGCCACCTAAAGGGTGACCAAGAGCGATCGCTCCACCGTTGACATTGATCCGGTCATAATCGATGCCAAGCTCCCGGCAGCTGGCGATTACGACACTGGCAAAGGCTTCATTGATTTCAAACAAATCAATATCCTCTGTCGTCAATTGATGTCTGTCTAAAAGTTTTTGAATCGCTTGCGATGGTTTGGTTTGCAAACTGGCATCTGGTCCTGCAACCTCTGACCAATCGATGATTTCTGCCAGCGGATTCTGTCCGATTGACTCAGCTTTTTCTTTTATGGTGACGATGCCCACACTGGCTCCGTCCGTCATCTGTGAAGCATTGCCTGCTGTAATCGTGCCTTCGTTGGAAAAGGCGGGGGTGAGGCTGGATAACTTTTCAACTGTCGTTCCTTTGCGGATGCCCTCATCTTCCTCGAGTAATCCAGAAAAAGGAGCGATTTCAGGTTGGAACCATCCTTTTTCCTGAGCGTTCGCTGCTCGTTGTTGGGAAAGGGCAGCATACTCATCCTGTTCCTCTCGACTGATTTCGAAGGAGCGGTTTTTTTCATCGGTAAGAGCTCCCATCGACACATCGCTCAAGGCGCACCATAAACCGTCGTTCAGTAAGGTGTCTTTCAGCATGCTATGACCAAGTCCGGAAGAAGCGCGTACAGGAGCGGTATGAGGAGCGTTTGTCATCGAGTCGAAGCCACCGACGATATATAATTCTCCTTCGTTATATTGCAGTCTCCGAGAGGCATCCGCGATTGTGGCGATTCCGCCTAAGCAAACATTGTTCAATGTAATGGCAGGTGTACCGATATCGACCCCAGCCTTATAAGCGACTTGCCTGGCAGGGTTCTGGCCACCCCCAGCCTGTATCACCTGGGCTAGCAGCACACCATCTGCTTGTTTGGCTATCGGATTTTTCTCTAATAAAGCGTTTAGCGCGTGCGATCCAAGTTCTGTTGCGGATTTCTTTTTCAAGGCCCCTTTCCACTTTCCGAACGGGGTACGGATGCCATCTAGAAGTACGGTAGTCATCTATGTAACAACTCCTTTTTTAAAATAGACAGAGCCCTCTTCACAAAAATAAGAAGAGGGCTCTTGGCTCTTCTTATCTTCCAGGATCATCTCCTGCAGGAATTAGCACCTTTTCAAGCGGTTGCTTGATGGTTGCCGGGCGTCAACGGGCCAGTCCCTCTGCCTCTCTGGATAAGAATCATTATTCAATTGGAACATATAAAACCTCTCTATCAATGAGATAGAGAGGTTTAGAGATTCAGGAAATCTCTTATCTTCCTGAGCGTTCACTCAGTAGGATTTGGCACCTTGCTATACATATAGCGGTTGCCGGGTTTCACAGGGCCAGTCCCTCCACCTCTCTGGATAAGATGTTCTTTCGTTATTTGGTTAAGTGCCATGTTAGCAAGGGAAAGGATGGGTGTCAATGGATTTTGTAGAAAAGTGTGAAAATTTATATTATTTATGTACTTCAGGAGGGCATAGACATAGCTTTTGGTATCAATGGTGTTGAGGTTGACTTTGTCATGAGGATTTTTGAGTAGGTCACTGACTTTCGTTGTCCAACTTCTAGAAGGAGATTTCCTTTACCCACAAAAAAACATCCCCAAGCGCATGATTGCCTGCTTGGGGATGTTTTATAGTTTTCTTATTCGAATAACTCTAAAATCTCATCTTCAACATTTTCGCTGACAGCTGCCTTGCCACCAAGAATAGTAAAGTAATAGGTTTCGTTCTTAACGAAATAATCTTTCACTTCTGTGGCAAGGGAATCAGAAGGAGTCAGCAGTAACGGTTCACCATATGTGTAAGCGGCTCCTGCAAGAGCGTCAGCAAAATCCTCTCCAGTAGCTACGTTCACAAACATTGGGTCTAGTTCGAAGTGCTCAGCTATAGCAATGGATGTGCTGTATCTGTTTTTTCCTGAAATACGTTCTGGATCTGGGAGTTGAGCAAAAACTTTTTGATCTACAACACCTTCGCCACCTACGACATAGGTGAAGTCGTAATCTTTAATGGCTTGTTTCGTTGAATCAGGGAGTTTACTTTTTTCTGTTAATAAGATCGGCATCATATTCATGCCGGCCACTGGGGCAATGGAAAGGGCATCAGGAAAGTTTCTTCCGTAAGCGATCACAGCTCCTTCACTAGGCGGAAGTACTTCGGCAATGGCCGTTGCAGTCTCATACCGATCAGAACCTGAAATCCTTTCGACATCCAATCCTAATTTCAAAAGGGCATTTTCTACTTCTTTGGAAATAGCACCCGTACCACCAAGGATCGTAACAGACTTAGCATCTAACACATCAATCGTTGATTTCGTAATCTGTGGCAGAGTGTTTTTTCTAGTCAAAAGGATGGGAGCATCATAGTAGGAGGCAAGTGGTGCACCTGCAAGGGCATCGGGAAAATCTGCTCCTGTAGCCAGTATGATATGTTCGCTTGGATACCCACCGCTACGACGTACGGCGATTGCTGCTGCTGTATGATAACGGTCTTCCCCAGAGATGCGATCGATGAATGGCTCCTCTTCAAAAATGAAAGAACTCAGCATATACGATTCCCCATTATTTAGGTTAGCTGAATCGGAAGCCTCTAAGTAATAGATCCCTGGATTCACAGTAAAACCACCCGCATATCCATACTCATCACTATCTTCAAAGTAGCTTGCTACTTCTTCGCCAGTGGAGTCATAAACGTTTACATTAAGCTTCATGTTTGTTTCTTCTTCATCAATAGAGAAGAGGGACACAGAGAGGTCTACTTCCTCATCTCCATTGACTTCGAGCTTATAATAATCTTTATCATTCTTTGAAAATTGGCCAATAGCGATGTCCTCTAGGGTAATCAGATTGGCTTGAGCCATTGTGTTATTCGGCTCTTCCTCTTCAAATTCTCCCCATTCATTATAGCCAAGCAGTTCCACTTCCTGCGCGTTAGGAACCTGCTTTTGTTTCTTGAAATCTTCCAAACTTTTAAATGATGTTTCGCTTGTTGCAAGGACTGGAGTGGTGATGATTGTAGACGTCAATAGAGCAGCAACTGTAAAACCGATGATTTTTTTCAACTGTTTCATTTTCCCCTTTACTTTTTTCTAGACTTAAGATTCACAGCAACATTTAACCGCTTCCTTTACCTCTCTCATCACCTTCCGTTCGAGTTCACTAAGAGGATTATAAACCAGCCTTCAAGGTAAATCTATTGATTTCTTTTGACAAATAATGACAACGAATAATCTGGCATTTTACACTACTAAATAATAGTGCCAAAGGGGCTGGCAATCTTTTTTTATCCGTTTTTTCATTACGTAAGTACTATATGGTGTAGTTCCAAAGTGAGTTTGTCTCGTTCCTCTTAAAAACTCTTTCTTGGAGCATCTGATCTTCTGTATGTGAGCAGGAATTTGGAAGGATGATGTAGTAAATAATATAGACAAGAATCTTTTATTCTTGTTTTCTTCCGTTCCTCACCTTTTAATGACTAAAAAGAGATTGTCGGGTGAAATGTGCACAAGACTATGAAGTTAAGGGGGCATACACATGGCAGAAGTTTCTTCAATGAAGCAAGCCGTAGATGTATTACGTAAAAAGGGACTTTCCAAGCGGGAGATCTTGTCGAATGTAGATAACAGTCATTTTCCGTTTGAGGATGAAGAAATTGTGATGACCTTTATTGATCTTCAGATTGAGTGTTCTTCTGATGAGGAATTTAACAAGTTGGTCGCTTATTTATATGGATTTAGCTCGAACGTATCATAGGTGGTTCCAATCACATTTTCAATAAATATCGGTCAGCCCCGATATCCGAGGTAACAACAATTAGAGAATCAGTTTTTAGTGAGTGGTATCGGACTGATTTTCTTACATGCCTATTTATACTAAGGAAGGTCAGCCCTGATTTCCAGGACTGACCTTCTTCAACTTTTTTGTTATGAATTTAAAGTGTATGAAAGGTGTAATCAAGGAAACCTTCACCATTAGGAGTAGTATAAGTAATCGCCTACATCCACACGTTTTCCAAATTCATTCGTATTTTAAAAGGTAAGACAATATGGATTTGGATGGGGGAGATTTGATCCCTTTTGGGAGGACAGGAAATAAAGAAATTTACGAGGCTATTCTAAAGTTTCATATGCACATAAGTAAGATGCAGAACGCAAGGTCAGGAGCAAAAATTGAGTACCATTATAATGTGGCGGTGTTGGCTCTGAATGATGCGCGTTCAAAAAAGAAGTTTGATGATCTTGGAGAGCGTAGCATCGTATTTCGATGCTACGTTTTCTTTTAATAGTAGGCTTACTCATCAAACACCTTTTACTTTTTTAGACAAAATAACTTACTCCATAACGATCCATAAAATATAAATCTTGAGAAATTTGCAGGATTAAAAGAAAAAGAGGCTAATTATATTAGGGAATGTTCTTTATTGGACTACATAACGTTCGTTAAAGAGCAAAAAAGGAGGGGACATGTTGGACCAAACAGTAATTGGTAGGAAAAAAATCCGGTTATTTGCCATTCTGTCACTTGTTTTCATGTTAGTAGCCCCGTCGTTCGCTTTTGCAGAGAAGGCCGACCATTCTGAGAAAGAGTGGAACTATGTCGCACTTGGAGACTCGTTAGCCTTTGGTATTCAATCAGACAGTACGGCAGGTATAAGTTATGCTGATTATATTGCTGAAGATTTAGAAAACATCTATCGGTTGGATTCTTTTACAAAGGAATTTGCTGTCCCGGGTTTAACGTCTGAAGGACAGTTAACTCAGCTGCAAACCGATTCAATGGCTCAGGCTGCTGTCAGTAATGCCGACCTCATTACTTTAACCATAGGAGCGAATGACTTTCTAGAAGTTCTTAAAAACAACCCGGAGGACTTAGAGGATCCTGAGGTTGTCAAAGCCATGCTTGAACATGTGAAGAACAACTATATAGGGATCATGGGGACAATTCGAACTTTGAACCCTGATGCCCAAGTTTTTGTGATGGGGTATTACAATCCTTTCTATGCTTACCCTGCTGAGCAGCAAGCAACTTTTATTCAGTTAATGACTGCTTTAAACCAGATCATTCAAGCCGTTGCTACCCAATCTGGTAGTGGTTACGTCCCAACCTTTGACGCCATAGCTGAAAATTATCCAAAATATTTACCAAATCCTCAGAACGTCCACCCAGGTCAAGAAGGATATGAGAGGATTGCGGAAGAATTCTGGCAATCCATCAAACCGATCATCCCTATCTCTTCTGAAAGAATTGCAGGACTGGACCGCTATGAAACAGCCGTGGAAATTTCCCAAAATGGATGGGATACATCAGAAACCATCTTCATCGCTCGTGGGGATGACTTCCCTGACGCACTTGCGGGAGCGCCATTAGCTTATCATATGGATGCACCGATCTTACTTACAGGTGCTACTCTTTCTTCCACCGTAAAAGATGAAATACTGAGATTGGGAGCAACTGAAGCGATCATTCTAGGAGGAGAAGGAGCCGTAACAACATATGTGGAAGACCAATTGAAAGGCATGGGTCTTGAAACAGAACGCATTGGAGGAAAAGACCGCTTTGAGACGGCAGCATACATTGGGGCTGTCTTAAACGGAGAGCCGGGCAAAGCGGTTGTAGCCAACGGACTGAACTTCCCGGATGCTTTATCCATTGCTTCTCATGCAGCAGAGAACGGCTACCCTATTTTATTAACTCGTCCAAACGAACTTCCTGAGGTTACGAAGACAGCATTATCAAGCTTTGATTCGAGCATCGTCGTCGGGGGAAGCACCGTTGTTTCTGATGCGGTCCTGCACGAACTTCCTGATGCTGTGCGCTACGGCGGTGAAAACCGTTACGAGACATCTGCGCAGATTGCGACTACGCTGAATCCTGCTGACAAAGCTTTCGTTGCAACAGGCGCTGATTTTGCCGATGCGCTTACAGGATCCGTCCTTGCAGCGAAGACCAATAGCACGTTCCTGCTTGTGCCTCCAACTAGAGTAGATGAATCCATTTTTGAAGCAGCTGAAATGCTCGGTATACGTCACTTCACCTTATTAGGTGGTACGGTGGCCATTGATGAAATGGTCGAAGAGGCATTACTTGAAGAAGTGCAATAAAGAATCAATGGGGAGAAGTATACATGATGTCCCCAATCTAAACGGCTAAGGTCTGAATATATGCGTGGCATCAAAATTTGTCATTGATGCCACGCTTTTTAAAAGTAGTGGTTAATTCACTATGTATAATCTTGATATTTCGCCTTGTTGAGGTTTGTTTCAACGAGAAATATTAATGTTGAATTGAGTTTGTTGGTTACTTCAATAGGATGATTTCTAGGTTGCTTTTCCTTAATGCCAAAACTTCAATAAATTGTCACAAAACAGTTCATAGTTAAATGGAACAGTCCGATAATAGTGTTAATATAAGAAAAAAGACTTAGGTGGGATGGATGTGGAGTACATATTATTTATTTTATTAATACTGAGTACAATGCTCTTTGTGCTTGGATTAATCGTTCCTAAATGGACACTTTTGGGAGAAAAGCACGGTAGGAAGAGAAAAAAAGTAATTAAATACCATGGATCATTGACGATCGTTTTCTTTATTTTGTTATTGGTGTCCATACCGACTCCAGATACAGGCAACGTAGAGGAAGCTAAATCGCAAAAAGAGCCTATCTTAGCTGATCAAGAACGTACAAATGATCAACTTGCGGAAGCAGATTCAAAAAAGGAATTAAAAGTAATTCCATCAAAGGTGTCAAAAGCAACGGACACAAATGACGAGGGTGAGGAGTCACAATTTCTGACCCGAGAAGATGCCATTATTTTGGCATCTGAACATTTTCCAGGTACAACATTCTCAAGCGATAAAGCGGCAGACATTGAGGCTGAGGGTGAAAGGTATTTCTTTTTGAATGGAGTGAGTGAACATTCACCAGCTTTCGAAATTTTTGCTCATGAAAAAAACGGCCAGTTGTATCAATATCTTGAAGGGAAAATGCAATTATTATCAGTAGAGTCTCTAGTAAATGAAGAAAGTGAACATCTAAAAGAGGGTGGTGAGCTTTTCATTGAGGTTAAGGATGTCTTTTATGAAACATATGGAGATAGGATATATGTAGAAGGAAAAACCAATCTCGAAGATGGAATTGAAGTGATTGTAGAAGCTACCCGCAAGTCTGATGACTTTTCTATGGAACCTTATGTGGCTACCATTCATGAGGGAGGATTTGTAGCTGAACTAGGGACTGCATCCTATATTATAAATGGAGAGTATAAAATTTCAATTCAGATTGTATCTAAAAACAACCCAGAACTCATTAATCAATATGGTGAATATGAACATCTTGTTGAGGCGTATTCATTGAAAAAATTGAAAATTGAGAAAAGTGGGTGGTTCAGTGGAAACTATACGATAGAGAATGATTCTTTCTACGAACTAGAAGTTATGGATGGCTGGACAGAAGAATCTATCATAAATCATGAAAACCAAGAGAAAATGGAGAGTGCGGTTTTCATAGAGTATCCTCAACTTGTTAAAAGTCCAGACCGTTATAAAGGGGAGTATGTAACCTATACAGGAGAAATTTCAACTCTCTACGAAAGTAGCTCATCTTCTTATATGGTTATTGCTGTCACAACTGATGAGTGGGGTTACAATTATATGGATACAATTGTTGCTGAATACACTGGATACACGGAATATGGAGAGGGGGATATCGTGACTGTTTTTGGACCTGTCAAAGGTACTGAGCACTTAGAAAATGCTTTCGGGGCAGTATCTATGCATCCTCTCATACAGTTGGACATCATCCAGTAAACAAGTAATGCCACAAGTTGAAGGCTCAAAGGAGAGAGAGGATGAAGTTTATATATTTCTTATTAAAATTACCATGGATTCTAATGAAATACTTTCTTCTGTTGATATGGTGTGGGATGAAGTACTCGTTTTTACTTTTGTGGTGGATTGTAAAATTACCATTTCGCATTTTTGGAGCTATATTTGGTAAAGGGTTCTTTTTTATTTTTTGGGAAGATTGATTTGAAGGAAGGAGGGATGAAATGGAACTTTTTTTCACAATTGTGTTATTGATGTCAGTATTAGGGCTTTCCATTGGTTTAGTAAAGCCTAAGTGGATAGTGTTATGGCACAGGTCACAGGGAAGAACACGAAAAAAGGTCTTATTAGAAGTAGGCTTGATTATTTTAGGAAGTATAATCATACTTTTTGGTCTGATCTTCAGTTGGATATTATCTCTGATTATTCTCATTCTTGCCGTTGGAACTATTGTGTTGATTAGTATGTTGATTGGGTTTGTTTGTCCTTCAGTCATACGGACATTAGGAAAAAGAACGAGGAAGAATATAGCTATTCAATACACAGGTTTTCTAATTCTGTTACTAACTTCATTCGTTTCTGTCACTTACGTTGGCGTGTCTATTGTTGAAGACGATGAAGAAATCATTTTAGGAAAATATGTTGGAGATCGTTCTCAGGGGTTGAAGAGTGGGCAAGGACATTTATTTAATCAATCCTCCTATTATGAAGGTCATTGGGCAGATGATCAGAGGAGCGGTTTTGGTAAAGAAGTAGTCGACTTAGGGTTATTAGCCTATTTTGAATATGAAGGTCAATGGAAAAACAATCAGGAGCATGGAAAAGGAAAAGGGATCATAAAGGTTCTGTGGATGTCCACAGAATACGAAGGAGAATGGAGAAATGGGAAACGCGAAGGATATGGGAAATTTATTGATAGAAATGGGAATACATATCAAGGAGAATGGGTAAATGGTTCTCCTGAAGGTAAAGGTGAAATGACATTATCAAATGGTGAAACATATAGAGGAGAAGTATCCGGTTTTCAAAGACACGGTTTCGGTAAGGCTGTGTTGGAAGGTGGAGAAGTAAAAGAGGGCGAATGGATCGAGGGAGAGTTTGTGGAATAAAGATTCTGACCCAATTAATATACTATTGGTCATCTCTGGGGGTGAATCGAAAACTCATGGGTGACTTGCATTTTACAAAGAAAGATAGCTTGTTTGAACAAGGGGGTTGGAATGATAAAAGGATCCATGAATTCCATTTGAAGTGAATACATGAAAGGTTGTTGAGGACATACTAGCATATGAATCCAGATGGTTGGATACATATGCTTTTTTGTTTGTCTTTCAAAATTTACACTAGCATGAACGGGATGTGGACAAGGGATGAAAACTGTTTTCTGCTATTACAGAAAGTCTATAAACTTTGGAAATTCATGGTCTCCGGTCCAACGCATTGTTCACCAGGATAAAGTGTTGTTTGATTACTGTTCTTCTAATAACTTGACTGTCCTTAAAAGGTTCAGTGATTTAGGGTATTTAGGTTCACCCTTTCAACGCCCTGAATTGCTTCAGATCAGAAAAATAATAGATAAGCCTAAGAATAAAGCCGATGTACTTTTGTTTTATAGTATTGCAGGCTTGAGAACAGAGATGAAATCGAACGCTGAACTTCTTTTAGAAGTGGTGGAAATCATAGGGAAGATACATTTTTATAGAGAAGGACTGACGCTGGATCATAAGAGGTTCGAGCTGTACTTGAAGGGTGCTGTGAACAGTGAATTGTATAGCGGTGACCAGAATATGTTTCCTCACACGGGTAAGATAGAGGAAGCTTGAAGAAACTTTAAATACATTGGATTATAAGGAAAGCAAATTCTTGTACTAGTAAGTAAAAGAACAACCTGCCATTAGACAGGTTGTTCTTTTCGTTTTGTCAGCTTGCTTTACGTGTGTACTTATACTGATGGATGTAATCATTAAAGTAGTTGTTCGTTTCATTCACAATCACTTTATAAAGAAGCAGTAAGGCGATCAAGTTCGGAATCATCATCAAGGCATTGGCCATATTCGCAAACGCCCAAACAAGATCAAGCTGCATAACGGCACCCATAAAGGTCGCGGTGATGTATATGAACCGGTATGGAATGATGTAGCGAAGGCCAAGCAGGTATTCAAAACACTTCTCTCCGTACATGTACCAGCCGACGATGGTTGAAAAGCCGAAGAAGATCACCGAAAAGGCTACGATGTATTCTCCTATAGTTCCTAAAGCATGCCCGAATGCAGCACTCGTGAGCGCGCCACCGTCAAGGCCGGTCGCGTGTTGAACACCCGAAATCGCTCCACCAGATGGATCCCAGAATCCCGTCATGATCAGCACAAGCCCTGTCATCGTACAGACGACGATGGTTACGATGAATGTACCTGTCATCGATACAAGCGCTTGTTTTACTGGATGATCGGTTTTGGCATTTCCTGCGATCAATGCGGCTGTACCTAATCCAGCTTCGTTAGAGAAGATGCCGCGTGATACACCGCTTCTGACGGCTTCCATCACGACAACACCTGCAAATCCTCCAGCTGCAGAAACGGGACTGAATGCGTATTGGAAGATCATTTCAAAAGCGGGGAGGATGGCTTCGTAATTGGCGATGATGATAAATAAAGCTCCGCCAATATATAGAAAGGCCATGATTGGAACAAAGAATCCTGCTACAGTACTGATCCTCTGGATGCCTCCGAAAATAATCAGTCCCGTCAGCACTGCAAGAACCGCCCCTGTAAACCACCCATTAATATGAAAGCTTTCATCCATCACATCAGAAATGGTGTTGGATTGCACACTGTTCCCAATCCCTAAGGCAGCAAAAGCCCCGAAAAATGCAAAGGCAACGGCTAGCCATTTCCACTTGCTGCCTATGCCTCGTTCCACATAATACATCGGTCCACCGGAATACTCTCCGTTTTCATTTTTCACCCGATACTTCATCGCAAGGAGGGCTTCAGAGTATTTGGTCGCCATGCCCAACAGGCCGACCACCCACATCCAGAAAATCGCTCCGGGTCCACCAAGCGTCAAAGCAGTGGCGACACCTGCGATATTCCCGTTTCCGATGGTCGCTGATAGCGCTGTCATTAAAGTTTTAAAATTACTAATATCCCCTTGGGAATCCTGTGATGATTCGGTTTTTTCCTCTTTCGTAAAAGCAAGTTTAAAAGCATAGAATAGCTTGCTGAACTGCAACCCTTTTAACATGATGGTCAGAAACAATCCTGTTCCGAATAACAGGATCAAACTCGGGGTTCCCCATAATACATCATTGATCTGGTTCAATACGTCTAGCATCATTATCCTCCTAATCCTGGTGTGCAAGTTTATGTATGTGGTCTTTTACAATGTCCATGTTCTACCCTATCACGTTTTCATCTATAAACGTTCGTTGAAACAACAGAATATAAGCGCTTACATTTGTGCATAATGAACAAGTGTAAGCTGAAAATCCAATCAATTATTTTTTAGAAAAGCAAATGAAGAATTTGTCGGTATAAAACGAGTAAGGAGAGGAAATGAATTTTAATAGGAGGTGAGAGGGTGTCAAACCAAAGGTCAGACAAACAGAAATACATCGATCATCATGTAGGGAAACATGATGTCTTTTTTTAAAAAACGTACGACATTCTTTACACGATCAATGACGTTCTTCTAGGTATCTGGTTTCTAATTGGTAGTATCTTTTTTATTTCGACATGAAAACCTTGGGCGTGACGCTCTTTGTCCTCGGAAGTACACAAATGCTCATTCGACCGACGATACGGCTTGTTCATTACTTTCATATGCGGAAGGAATATGGAAATCAGTATGAGAAAACCCGTGGTTCATGATAGTCTATATACGAAACTTAGAAAAGATCTATTTTCTAAGTTTAAAGAGCTGTAGAATAGTACAGCATCCATGTCTGATTGTGGATGCTGCACTATTCTTGGGGATTTGCAACCTTTGGTGTCAGTGAAAAATGCCATGTAAGACTGCATGTGAATGACTTTAGTATAAAAAAACCTAAATAGTCTTGCAATTCAGAAATATATGCTATAAACTGAATGTAATCGATTACATTGGTGGTAAGAACAGGAGAATTAGATATGCCAAAGATGAGTGATGTAGCAAAATTAGCTGGTGTTTCAACCGCAACGGTATCGAGGGTTCTGCGAACACCGGATACTGTAACTCCAAGTACGAAGGAGAAAGTACTGGATGCTATTAATCAATTGAACTATCAACCGAATATGCTGGCCAGGCATTTTCGACGAACAGAAACAAACACGATTTTGGTTCTAGTTCCCAACATTAGTAACACCGTTTTCTCTGAAATTGTCGGGGGGATTGAAGAAGAAGCAGCAAAAAATGGCTACCGTGTACTGCTTCGTAATACCAATAATCAATTGGAAAATGAATATGCGTCCATTGAACACTTGAAGCAAAGACAAGTCGATGGCATGATTATGCTTTCCCCTAAATTAGATGAGGAAACCTTGATTGAAATCAGCCAACAATACCCGATTGTACTGGCGACAGCGCACTTGGAAACCCCTACGATCCCATTTGTATCCATCGACAACGTAGGAAGCAGCGAAAAAGCAACGGAGCATTTAATACGTCTCGGGCATCGAAAGATCGCTCATATTTCTGGACCTACGTATTCATTAATTTCTAGAAATCGTCATGAAGGCTATCAAAATGCAATGAAGAAACACGGGCTGAATCCGGAAGATAAGTTTGTACGAGAAGGAGAATTTACTTACGAGTCTGGCTATGAACACATGTTGGATTTGCTTTCTCAAAAGGAAGTGCCGACCGCAGTGTACGCAGCGAGTGACGATATGGCTATCGGGGCAATCAATGCTGCGAATGAACTCGGGGTGAAGGTTCCTGAAGATCTTGCAGTCGTTGGATTTGATAATATTAAGTTTGCTTCGATGTTCAATCCTTCGTTGACGACGATTGCTCAGCCATTACATGGAATGGGAGAGAGGTCGATGGAGCTTCTTTTGAAAAAGCTGACCGGCGAAGCAATTTCTCAGACTGAACATGTTCTCCCGGATGAATTAATCATTCGTGATTCTTGCGGGGCTAAGCACAAAGAAAAATTGCTACACATGTGAAAAAATTTTAAGTAACAATGTAATCGATTACAAAAAGTGTGTGTTAGGGAAAGAGGTGGAGAGATGTTTACTTTATCACAAAATGTAATCGATTACATTCATAATAAAAGGAGTGGTCGCTGATGACAAACATACCTGTTGCGCTTCAAATGTTTACATTACGAAAAGAGAGTGAGAAGGACTTCAAAGGTGTATTGGAAAAAGTCGCGGAAATTGGGTTTGATGGAGTGGAATTTGCCGGGTATGGTGGATTTCAACCAACAGAACTCAAGCGTTTGATTGATCATTTAGACTTGAAAGCAGCTTCCAGTCATATCCCTCTCCCTTCATTAGAAAACGAACTGGAAAAAGTGATTGAAACCCAAAAGATTCTTGGGAGTTCACACATTGTATGCCCGCATTTGCCACCGGAAAGAAGAACGGATGAAGACTACCATCATCTTGTATCCATCTTGAATGAAGCAGGGAGGAAGTCCTCTGAAGAAGGAATCTCGTTATCCTACCACAACCATGATTTTGAACTATATCCAATGAAAGATGGAAGGACACCGTTGGAATTTCTCCTCTCAGAAACAAACCCTGAATGGGTGAAAGCGGAGTTTGATATTTATTGGTTAACGAAAGCTGGAGAGTCCCCTCGATTGTGGTTGGATCAATATAAAGGCCGCACTCCTCTCGTCCATTTGAAAGACATGACGACAGATGGGGAACAGTTTTTTGCAGAATTAGGAACAGGCGGAGTAGATATCGAAGGTGTTTTAGAGAAAGGCGCAGCGAACGAAGTGGAATGGTGGGTCGTGGAACAGGACCAGTCGAAAGGTTCTGCCGTGGATAGCATACAAAAGAGTTTTCGTTATCTACAAAGTCAAAACGTTACATCTATTTAATTTCAAGTAAAAAGGAGAGGTTACTTTGAAAAAATTATGTAGTTTGATGATGATTGGCTTGATCCTTGTATTAGCAGCATGTGGAGGCGAATCTTCTAGCACTGCAGGTGGAAGTGAGAAGAAGGTTCTTGAATTTTGGCATATCGATCCAGGTGAAAAAGAAAAAATCTATGAAGAAGCCGTAGAGAGATTTGAAGAAAAACATCCGGATGTGGATGTCAAAGTATTAAGAATCCCGAATGATGCCTATAAACAAAAGCTTTCCGTTGCGATGTCTGGTGGGAACCCTCCCGATGTCTTCCATAGCTGGGGAGGCGGTTGGTTGAAACAGTTTGTCGATCAAGACAAAGTGATGGATCTTACGGAAGGTATCGAACCATCTAACTTCAATGAACTGGCCCTTGCAAATGGGACCTTTGATGACAAGGTTTACGGGCTCCCATTAGGACTTTCCATTGATGTCGTTTTCTATAATAAAGAAATCTTTGAAGAGTATGGTCTGGAAGAGCCGGAAACGTATGAAGAATGGCTGACGATCATTGATACATTGAATGAAAATGAAATTATTCCGATTGCTTTGGCTAATAAGACTAAATGGCCGGGTGCGTATTACCTGATGAACTTTGCAAGTCGTATTGCGGGTCCAGAGCTTTTTGACAGCGCTTTTAATCGTGAAGGGAAAGGATTCGATGATGAAGCGTATGTACAAGCTGGAGAGTACATACAGGAAATGGTGGAGAAAGATGCCTTCAATGAAGGGTTTAACGGTGTTCCTTACGATGAAGGGACAGGCAGACAGCTCCTGTACTCTGGGCAGGCAGCCATGATGGATATGACCATCTCCTTCTTGAACAATGTCCGAAGTGAAGCGCCCGATTTTGAAGAAAAATTGGATTTCTTCGTCTTCCCGAAAGTTGAAGGCGGCCAAGGGGACCAAACACACGTAGGGGCAGCAACAGGCCCGGTCTGGTCCGCAGCGAAAAACACAGAACATCCAGAACTTGTGAAGGAACTGATCCAAGAACTGACCAGTGAAGAAACGGCACGGAATTATACGGATCGGACTGGCTCGCTGACTGCTGTAAAAGGAGTCGTTCCATCCGATGAATTCACGAGTGAGTTCTATGAAGTTGTCGAGCAGGCCACACATTTACAAATGCCTTATGACCAGACACTTCCACCGGAACTTGCTGAGCTTCACAAAGATACCACACAAGCGATTTTTGGATTGGATATGACACCAGAAGAAGCGGCGAAAAAGATGGAGGAAAAGGCACAGGAAGAGCTGGAATAAAGGAGGGGGATTTCCCCTCCTCTTATCAATGAAAGGAGAGGTCATGTGCAAACACTTGTGAATAAAATGGCGCGAGCACGAACAGTGTCCAAGTCAAAGACAAAAAGTACGAACGTCAAGTTCAGAGATATACTCACCATCCTGCTTTTCATTGCTCCTGCTTTCATCGTTTATGCGGTGTATGTTCTCTATCCGATTTTCTCCACATTCCGATATAGTCTTCACCAATGGGATGGTATGAGTGAGATGACGTTTGTGGGTTTAGCCAATTACATTCAATTGTTTCAGGATGCTGTCTTTTGGACGTCATTGACCAATAACGCCTGGGTTGTGATCGTATCGGTCTTTGTACAAATTCCCTTAGGACTCTTGATGGCATTAATGTTATTTGCCCCAATCAAAGGCATTCGTTTTATGAGCAGTGTTTACTTTTTCCCTTTTCTTATGTCAACGGTCGCAATTGGACTATTATGGGTCCTCATGTATGACCCGATCAACGGAATTATCAATCAACTCGTGACACTCTTAGGCTTTGAAAGTGTCTCCTGGTTAAGTCAGGCAGATACTGCTATGTTTGCCGTCCTGCTTGTCGTCGTTTGGCAGTTCGCCCCTTTCTATATGATTCTGTTCAAAGCGGCGATTGTCGGCATTCCGGAAGATTTGTATGAAGCGGCGAAAATGGATGGAGCGAATGCGTTAACGAAATTTATTCATATTACTCTCCCTATGCTTATGCCTACGATCGTGAGCTCATCGATTTTAGCAATTGTTGGTTCATTAAAAGCTTTCGACATCTTTTATATTATGACTGGTGGTGGTCCGAACCATGGTACGGAGTTGATGGGAACGTATATGTTCAAACAAGCCTTTATCAATTTCAACATGGGCTATGCAAGCGCCATTGCTTTCCTAATGTTTTTTATCGCTCTAGTTGTAACAATCATCATTCAAATGTTGGACTTCTATCGTAAAAAGAAAGGAGCGTATTCATGACAGCTACATTCAAGAAAATCCCCCTGTATGTAATTGCTTTGCTTCTGCTCGTTTTCACAGGTTTCCCTTTTCTTTATATGCTGTCGACGGCATTGAAGGATCAGACAAGCTTTTTTGAAGCTCCATTTTCTTTCTTTACTTCATTTAATCTTGAAAATTTTGCTTCAGTTTTCGAAATGGGATTAACCCGCTATTTTTTTAACAGTATCTTGATCAGCTTCCTTGCAGTCATCATTGTCATGTTCATTGCGTCCCTAGCTAGTTATCCATTAAGCCGTATGAAATTCAAATTCAACCGTGTGTTATTTCTGATTTTTATCTCTGGGATGATGCTCCCGATTCATGCTACATTGATTCCCATTTTTAAATTGACGGAAAACATTGGTCTCTACGATACCCTGTGGGCTCTGCTTGGTCCATACATTGCCTTTAGTTTACCGATCTCTATCTTTATTTTGACACAGTTCATGCAGGAAATCCCGAAGTCGCTCGAAGAAGCCGCAAAGATGGATGGTTGTACGCATTTCGGTGTGTTCTGGCGCGTTATTCTCCCGATGCTTACTCCTGCTTTGATGACCGTGTTGATCTATAACTTCATCCACTTATGGAATGAATTTATTTTTGCATTGGTGCTCATTTCCAGTCCTGAAAGTATGACTCTTCCTCTTGGACTCCAGGACTTCAGAGGCGAATTTTCTGTCAACATTCCAGGTCTTATGGCAGCGTTAACGCTTGCTAGTCTGCCAATCCTTATGATTTATCTTTTTTCTCAGGAAAAAGTGGTCAAAGGACTGGCTGGAGGAGCAGTAAAAGAATAGCAAAGAGAGGTGTTTTTAGTGAAATCCCTTAACATTGGTGTCGTCGGGTGCGGTCACATCAGCGATATCTATTTTAAAAATTGTGCGGACCATCCGACTTTTAATATAGTCGCATGTGCTGATCTTGACGGAAACCTAGCGAAAAATAAAGCAGATCTCTACCACCTATCACACGTTTCCGTTGAAGAAATGATGAACCGGCTGGATATCGATCTGATTGTTAACTTAACTCCCCCAGCGGCTCATGCTGAAGTCACTCTAAAAGCTTTAAATCATAACAAGCACGTGTATAGTGAAAAACCATTGGCTGTTGATTTAAAAGACGGTCGCAAAATAATAGACTTAGCAGAAGAGAAAAACTTACAAGTTGGTGTAGCACCGGACACTTTCCTTGGCGCAGGCATTCAAACATGCCAGGACTTGATTACAGGAGGCGCAATTGGAAAACCAATAGCAGGATCTGCGTTTTTGCTTAAACTAGGCCCTGAACGCTGGCACGAAAACCCGGAGTTCTTTTATCAAAAGGGCGGAGGTCCTCTTTTCGATATGGGTCCCTATTATCTAACAACTCTTGTTCAATTGTTGGGCTCGATACAATCCGTCATGGCGATCGCTATAAGGAATCCAGCGGAAAGAAGAATACTTAGAGGTGCAAAAAAGGGAACCAAGCTGAACGTGGAGACACCGACGCATTACTCCGGAATCTTGCAATTTGAAGAAGGTCCTGTTGTAACGATGACGATGAGTTTTGATGTACCTGCGACCGACACGCCGTTAATTGAAATTTATGGAGAAACGGGCACGTTGAAAGTGCCGGACCCTAATACCTTTGGTGGTCCTGTACTTATGAAGAAAAAGGAAAACGATCAGTGGACGGAGGTAGAGCTCACCCACCCGTTCTCACACAACAGTAGAGGACTAGGAATCGCTGAAATGGTGGACGCCATTCAGCATCAAACGCTTTTAAAAGCCAATGGTCGTCAAGCATTGCATGTGCTGGAAGCAATGCATGCTTTCCACGAATCATCGGCATCAGGAAAACAAGTACAATTACAAAGTTCTGAACGGCAATCAACCTTACTCGAATCGAAAGGGTGGTAACTGTATGGGAAATTTAAAAATAGGTGTCATTGGTTGTGGAAGTATTGCTCAGAAACGCCATTTACCTGAATACCAGGCAAACGAAAATGTAGATATTGTGGCGGTATGTGATGTGGTTGAAAGTAGAGCAGAAAAAATGGCGCAAAAATATGGTGCCAAAGCTTACACCGACTATAAAGAGGTTTTAAAACTGGAAGAAGTCGATGCGATTAGCGTCTGTCTGCCCAACTACTTACACGCACCAGTTACAATTGACGCTTTAAACGAAGGGAAACACGTGCTTTGCGAAAAACCAATGGCTGTCTCTTTAGAAGAAGCTCAGGCTATGAACCAAGCTGCCAAGTGGAATCAGAAAACCTTAATGATCGCCCACAACCAACGTTTCGTCTCTTCGCACCAAAAGGCGAAAAAAATCATTGAAAACGGCGACTTGGGCAAAATTCACAGCTTTCGAACGACTTTTGGACACGGTGGACCTGAAAAATGGAGCATTGACGGAGCGTCCAGCTGGTTTTTTGAGAAGGAGAAAGCATTCGTGGGGGCCATGGGTGACCTCGGTGTACATAAGGCGGACCTCATCCGGTATTTGTTAGGCGACGTTTCTGAAGTTGGGGCTTTCGTCCAAACCACCGCCAAAGAAGATACAGACGTTGATGACAATGCTGTCTGCATTTTAAAAATGGATTCAGGATTGATTGGTACCTTAACAGCTAGTTGGTCTTACGTCTCAGGCAACGATAACTCTACCGTGATTTATGGAGAAAAAGGTATGCTGGAGCTGGAAAACGATCCAGATTCCTCGCTGAAAGTCACCTATAACAATGGAGAAAGTGTTCACTATCGTTTAGATAAAATTCAAACAAATGAAGCAGGGGGACAAACTACCACCCACGTGATTGATCACTTTGTTGAATCGGTTTTGATTAAACGTCCGCCTTTAATTACAGGGGAAGAAGGGATGAAGTCATTGCAGGTGATTTTGTCCGCTTTGGAAGCGAATGAAACGAAACGGATTAAAAAAGTATCAAGTGAAGGTGTTTCTTCCGGTACCTGAACCTATTTTAGATGGACTCTTGGATATCTTGGTTTAAACACTAAAAACAAAGCGCAACCCATGGTTAGGTTGCGCTTAACTTGTTTATTTAGTTCCCTTGGAAATATACTCTTTGACAACTTCATAAACATAATCCTGGTTCGCTTCTGCTGTATCAGGATTGTATTCTCCGCCATTCACTTTATTATTGGATAACGTACGAATGCCAAGGTAAGGAACGTCATAGGCTTTGGCGATCTGCGCACCGGCTGCCCCTTCCATTTCCTCTACAGAAGTTCCGAAGTTCTCATGGAACCACTGGATGCGGTCGACTTCATTGTTCCATACGTCTGCAGAACCAATCGTACCTTCAACAACTTTACCTTCTTCATGCGTATCTTTAACGGCTTTCGCAGCTTCTAACAGTCCTTTGTCTCCTTCAAAATAACGGATGTTTTCAGCGTCAGGGTCTTCTCCGGCACTGCCTTCTGATGCCATAAGGTCCATAGGAATCCATTCTTTCGGAGCGATGCCTTCTTCATCTTCTCTGTGTCCTGTTTTCAAAGAACCGATGTTGACCGTTCTCTCACCCAGGACGATATCGAACACATGCAGGTCAGGATCGTGACCGCCTGATGTTCCTTGGTTGATGATAGCAGCAGGATCGAATTTCTCTATCGCAATCGCTGTAGCAGCGGCTGTATTTTCCATACCTTTTCCTGTCTTCATGACAATAACAGGGTAGTCCTCGACTTTACCTTTATAAAAGAGGAAGTTTCCAGATGTTTCTTCTTCTACATCTTCAAGCTTTGCTGCGAAATTTTCTGCTTCAATAGGCATTGGTCCCTGGATCAAGATGGGCTGCTGTTCGTTTTCCTCAGCAGATGCTTCTCCTTCTGTAGAACCTTGGCACCCGGCCAGGAAAGAAAAAATTAGAGTGATGAATAGTAAGAATGCAATGTTTCGAGTGTTTTTCATGAGTAGCTCTCCCTTGATGTAGTACTCAATCACATCGTTGTCCTGCGTTTATCCCAAATAAAAAAGCCTAGAAAGTAAACGTTCTACCTTCTAGACTACAAAAAGTTAAAGCATAGATTAGCGGCATCGCTAAAATGGCTGCATCTGTCCTGCAGCTGTATGACTTCAACTCGTAGTCTAGTTCTTTCAATGGGAACCAGGTAGAAACGCTCAGACCTTATTACTGAGAATATACGAGTACGTTATGTAATTGGCTGTGGTGTAACTATAGCAAACTTGATAGGAATAAACAAGGTAAAATCGAACATATATTTAAATTTAATAGATAACGTTCGGTATTTAAGGTATTAATTTGATTCTTATGGTGTAATTAACATTATTTTACATAATAAAACCGAATGAAGGCATTGTGCTTGGTGAGTGTTTGATCCTGACTGAAGATATGTTCCATTGACGGACTTCAGTGAATGACTCCTGTGCGAAATGGATGGAGTAAGAAAGGAAAAAGTAGGAGATAAAGGGTTGATGAATCAATGCTCAGGAGAAAGCGCAGGGTATCAAGATCTCGTTAACCCTGCGCTTATTTTTCCAACAGATAAATGCGTGCATTCTGCGGAGGGTCTTACGTGATTAAATGCGAAGAAGTTTATTTGGTTTTATGTATGTTCATGGTGTGAGGAGGCGTAGAAAGGCAGAGGTTACGCTTCTTTGATATTCCCTTGGGTGGAGGCGTAAACTTTGAGTGCTTCAACCAACCTTTTCCTTTCGTCTTCTTCTACGTCCATATGGATCCCATAATTAAATCCGACGACTTTTTTCTTCCAAACAATCGATCCGGGGAGTTGGAAGTGTTCTTCATTTAGATGGAAGCTGATGAATAATCGAACTTCATGTTCCTCACCGTAGGGAAGGTCCAGGTTTGAATTCAACTTCATCCCTTGTGGGCTGATATTGATAATCCTTGCCTCTCCTTGAGAAGTAGTCACCTCTTTTTTGCCTACTTTTTTAATGCGGAAGAAGGCATCAAGTGGTTTTTTGAACTCATAACGGAAGTAATCTTTTCTTCTATATCTCATGCTCGTCGTCCCTCCCAGTGTGTTCATTTTCTCTTTTGTATGATTATCATACTTTTCTAAGGCTGGTATGACAAGAGAAGGATGTAGCATAAGGAGAGTGATATCCGGGTATGGGGGAAGGAAGTGATTTTAGAAGCGGGTCAGTTTATGAGATAATGATGGAGGACAGGCAATAGGAATAAGCAATTACATACCACCGATAAAGGAGTTTTTTAAATGGCAAAGTATGTTGGATATGTTGGAACTTATACGAAACAGGATAGTAAAGGTGTATATCAATTCACGCTGGATACAGACAATAAAAAGTTGGAAGATGTTACATTAGCTGCTGAACTCGAGAACCCGACGTATGTGACGGTGAGTGACGATCACAAGAATTTATATGCGGTTTCAAAAGAAGGAGAAAACGGCGGCGTTACCGCTTTCTCTATCCAAGGGGATACAGGTGAGCTGACAAAATTAAATAGTCAAACCGGTGCAGGCTCCCCGCCGTGTCACGTGAGCGTTGACCATGATAAAAACACGGTGGTAACAGCGAATTATCATACAAAAAATATCGTCTCTTACTTAACAAATGAAGATGGCTCTTTGAACCCAGCTACTGCAGAGATCGAACATGAGGGTACGGGTCCACATGAGCGTCAGGAAAAACCACACATGCATTATGCAGGCTTCACACCGGACGAAATGTATGTCATTGCGATTGACCTTGGAAGTGACCGGGTGATCACCTATGCCGCTGATCAAGGTGAATTAACGCAGGTGCAGGTGTTGAACACGGCTCCTGGAAGCGGTCCAAGACACATCACTTTCCATCCGAACCAAAAGTACGCCTACGTGATGACAGAACTGAGTTCAGAAGTCCTTGTGCTTCACTATGATGAGAAGGATGGAAGTTTCACAGAACAACAATCGATCAAAACCATTCCGCAAGATTTCAACGAAACGAATGACGGAAGTGCGATCCACATCTCTTCCGACGGACAATTTGTTTACGCTGGAAATCGCGGACACAACTCTGTTGCGTCCTATAAAGTGGATCAGGATACGGGTCAGCTAACCTTTGTTGAATGGACGTCGACAGAAGGAAATTGGCCGCGTGACTTTGTGCTCGATCCTTCTGAGGAATTTCTGATTGCGACGAATCAGAAGTCTAACACGATGACGTTGTTTGAAAGAGACAAAGAGACAGGGAAACTCACACTCGTTCAATCGGATGTACATGTTCCTGAACCTGTTTGTGTGAAGTTTATGGATAAACAATAATGAATCACCGAAAGGAAGAGGGAAGCTTTGGGGAGTGGAGACCAGTTCTTCATCTTCACCAGGGGTCCAGAAACGGCCTCACAAACCAATGCCTCTCGTTTTCCTTCGGATAAATTAAAGAGACCAGGATAGCAGCAGAGGCTGCTATCCTGGATTTTTATCGGTTCCTGTGCATGAGGAGGTATGACCATTTTTTTTAAATGGTCGTCTATCTTTTTGTATAGAAAAAAGATGGCTCCGTATAAGAAGCCATCTTTCATAATTACAGGTGGTTTAGTTGATATACATGCCTACACCAGGACCAAATGGAATGCCTAGAAGTGCAAAGGCAAGTAATAGAACAATCCAGACACTCAAGAAGATCAAAGCATAAGGAAGCATGAGTGCAATTAAAGTACCAAGGCCGGCTTTCTTATCATATTCTTTCATGAACGCAAGAACGATGATGATGTAGGGGTTCATCGGTGTAATGATGTTTGTTGATGAATCCGCAATACGATAAGCCGCTTGGATGAAGGCCGGGTGATAGTCTAATAGATAGAACATTTTCAGGAAGATGGGTGCTTCCAGCGCCCACTGGGCAGATCCACTGAAAATGAACATGTTCATCACTGCAGTCAATAGAACGAAGCCAATGATAACAGGAATGCCCGTCATATTTATGGAGCCTAGGAAATTCGCTCCGCTGACGGCAATCCATGTACCGATGTTTGTCCAATCAAAGTAAGCGATAAACTGTGCGGCAGCGAAGATCAAGACGATAAATCCTGACATTTCTTTGATCGCTTCGCCCATATACCCGGAGATATCACGTGTCGAAGTGATTTTCTTCACCGTCACTCCATAAGCCACGCCAATCGTAATGAAGAATAATAGGATGATAGGGACAATTCCACTTAAGAATGGGGATGGAATGATTCCGCCTTCTTCGTTTCTTAGAGCTGATCCAGGAATAACAATCGCGATAATCAATAGCGCAATAAATCCAAGAGCCGCGAACACGGCATTTCTGAAGCCACGTTTTTCAAGTTTTGTACTTTCCTCTAGTTCCGTACCGCCTTCTCCTTCATATTTTCCTAGGCGGGGTTCTACAATTTTCTCTGTAATCAATGCACCCGTGACAGATAAAACGACAACGGAGGCAATCATGAAGTACCAGTTATCTACAGGTGTAACGACAATATTAGAATCAAGGCTTTCCATGACTTCTGTGGAAATTCCAGAAAGCAATGCATCGGTTCCTGCAATGATAATGTTTGCTGTAAAACCAGAGCCTACACCAGCAAAACCGGCAGCAAGTCCTGCTAATGGGTGACGGCCGAGTGTATAGAAGACCATGGCAGCAAGTGGTGGAACGATAACGAACGCAGCATCTGAAGCTAAGTTACCTAAAATACCTACGAAAATAACCGCATAAGTGATTAATGATTTCGGTGCTTTTAAAATTGTACTCTTAATCGCTGTTTCTAATAAACCGACTTTATTAGCCAAGCCAATACCAAGCATCATGGCCAACACGAGGCCGAGCGGCTTGAATCCAGTGAAGTTTTCGAGCATCGAAGTAAGAATATACTGTAAACCTTCACCTGAAACTAAACTTTTGATTGGGATTTCTTCCCCAGTACCAGGCTGGGTTGTCGTGACTCCGAAAAGGGAAATGATCCAGGAACCTATGATGGTAAAGACAGACAGGTAAACAAACAGCATGAATGGATCGGGCAGTTTATTTCCTACTTTTTCTACACCGTTTAACAACCTGGAAAAACCTTTTGCTTTCTTCGTTGAGCTTTGTTCGCTCATGTTCATCATCCTTTCTATATTTAGGAAATATTCCTTTATTGTTCCGTAAAAAGGGGAGGAGGAGGATTTATTCCTCCTTGACGAAGCGATACACCTTTCTTGGTCTTCCGCGTTCGCCTGACTGTCGTTCACCCGCTTGTTCTACAATGTGGACGCGTTCTAATTCAGTCAGGATCCTCCGGCCATTCCGCTCGGTACTTTTCAACCAGCGGGATAAGTCTTGAGAAGAGAAATGATCGCGGTGATACTGTTTGGAATAAGCCAACAGCTTGGAAATCACCCCTGGACTTAAGTTCGCTTCTTTCATCTTGCTTTGCAGGGTATGACCAATTTCGGTCGTATGATAACTCAATGTCTTTTGTTGTTGTTTTAGTGAGATGGATTGATCTTCATCGACAATAAGGAGCAGTGGTTCTTGTTCTTCTTTGATATGACGGAATCCGATTCGGACATGGTTTTCAGCCTGAGAAACGGTTTCACCGAATCCGATGGACACGCGGGCAGTTAAGCTGGTTTGGAGGCGGATGTCTTCAATGAGTGTGAAAAGATCAGCTTCCGATTCTTCGCTTAATTCACCGCGTGTCGTAAAGATGAAAAATAGTCCATCTCCAAGCTGCATGACAGATCCGTTTGTTTTTTCTGCAAAGGAGAGCAATTGACGACGCACATCGAGCTCTTGATATTTCGTTTTGAATGAGTAGTAGTTTTCTTCTGAGTGGGAGGTGTTCATCTTGACACGACAGCCGATGATAGCCACTTGTGAATTGCGGAAATGTTTGGATTGGGCACGCTCCTCTAAGAACTGAATGATCATTTTAATGGATAGATAAGAGGGGGTCACCCGAAAAACAGGGATGTTCTTTTCTTTTAATTCTTTATAGACGGACTTGATTGAAGTGATGACGACTTCTGTTTTCCCTTGTTCATACAACTGAGTATGAAAATCTGTCAGTTCATCTGTATGACGGACTTTTTCAAAGGGAAAGTTTTCGTATTCCAGTGCGTCCAGTTGGTAATAGGATAAGATCTTATCAAATTCCTCATGGGCAATTGTATCGATGCTGACTTTTCGGTAAACATGGTTCGTCGTCAGTTGGGCCTCCAGTAAAATACCGAAAAAGCTCGAGCCGTGAAGGGGAGGGTAAGCACTCTCCTCTTCTGTAATCAAGCCATTTTCTATAGCGTAGGTGTGGTTGAGGACCCCTGAGAAGAACCATTGGTCGACTTCGTGTCTGTGCTCTTTAAGGATATCTGTGACGTCCGAGAGCTTTTCGTAAGCAAAAGGGTAGAACGTAATCTGCTTGAATTCCTCGGCAACATACATAATCTGTTCGACAGAATCTTTCGGGCCGATGACGCCAATTTTTGTTTTCATTGATGGTCCCCCGCAACGGTTTCCATGTAAGCGGCCAGCACGTTTGTCCCTTTATTCAAATCCTCGATGGATGCAAATTCTTTAGGGTGGTGACTGATTCCGTCCCGGCAAGGAATGAAAATAAGTCCTGAAGGCCAGCGTGTCGCCATGTTCATCACATCATGACCGGCTCCACTGTCCATGGCATGAACACGGTAGCCTGCGTTCTCCGTAATCTCCTGAAGCTGTTCTTGAATGGAAGAATCGAGATGAATCGAATCATTATCAACGAGAGTGTGGACATGAATGGTTACATCGTTGGATGATTGAATCGTTTCACAATAGCTTCGGATTTGATCAGCGAGACTTCTTTTTAGGTCATCATCTACGCTCCGAATGTCGATCCCTAATTGAACTTCTCCTGGAATGACATTCATGACGTTCGGGGAAAGTTTTACTGTACTCGTGGTTGCGACAATCGGTGTCGGCTGTACATCATTCAGTTCTCGTGCTTGTTCTTCCACATACGTGATGATGGGAGCAGCAGCAACAAAGGCATCGGCACGATTGTTCATCGGGGTCGTCCCTGTATGGTTGGCCATCCCTTTAACAGTGACCTGCAACCTTACAGGGCAAGCCACTCCGCGGACGATCCCGATCTCTGCCTCGTTGTCTTCGATTTGGGTCCCTTGTTCGATGTGTAATTCAAGGAAACTCTCTAGATCGTTCGGTGACTTTTCTGCTTGATGGATGTCGTCCCAGGATAAACCGTACGTCTCAACTGCTTCTTTCACAGACACTCCGTCACCATCCACGACACGACCGAGTTCGTCTTTTTCAATCATGCCGGCTGTCGCCTTGCTTCCAATGGTCGAAACGCCGAAACGGGCCGATTCTTCGGAGGCGAAACAGACAATATCGATGTTTTTCTCTGGTTGGAAGCCCTTATCTTTCAAACGTTTGACGGCAGCAAGTCCTGTCAATACACCTGCAGCTCCATCATACCCACCGCCATTACTGACGGTATCCAGGTGGGACCCGACGGCGATAGCTGGTGCATCCTCTTTGCTTGCCTTCCATCTTGCCCACAGGTTTCCGGCCTCGTCTTGAGTTACATCAAGATTCAGTTCATTGGCGACGCTGATAAACGCTTCGTGTGCCTGTTTTTCTCCATCGGTATAACTGAGTCTGGTGAATCCGTTCTCTTCATCCATACTTTCGGTTACATTGAGTTGTAATAATTTTTCTTCTAACCATTGCTTCATTGGACATTTCCTCCTTTTAAGACGTGAGCATAGGCAGCGAGTGCGACAGGTAGTACGTTTTCTTCAAAATCAAAGGTAGGAGAATGGTGGTTGGATGGCAGAGATGTACCAAACAACATGTACGTTGCTTTCCCTCCATGTTCCTGAACTGCATTCATCATAAAACTGGCATCCTCGGATCCTGAAACAAAAGCAACAGGATCTATTTGATTGATCAAGGAACTTTCATGACAGTGTTGTTCAATGAAGGGGATCAAGGATTCATCACACTGCATTTGTTCGGTTTCTCCGACAAATTCGATATCGACACTTACGTCATATAACGAAGCGCAGGATTGGATGATGCGCTTGGCTTCGTTTTGCATGAATGCGTTAATCGACTTCGATTCTCCCCGTGTCTCCAGCTCCATGTATCCGCGGTCAGCAATAATGTTGCGACCGCTACCCGCTAGGAGTTTCCCTACATTGACCCTGCTGATGCCTTCACTATGCCGGGGAATGGCATGTAGTTGAGTAGCAGCTGTAGCAGCCGCCAGCAAAGCGTTCCGTCCATCTTCAGGCTTCATCCCTGCATGGGAAGATTGTCCGCGGAAGGTCACGTTCCATTTGGAGGACGCAAGAAAGCCTTGCGTCGTTGAGGCAATGGTACCTACAGGAAGGGAGTTGATTCCGATATGACCGGAGTAAAATTGGTCGATTTCATCCAGCCATCCTTGATCGACCATCGCTTTCGCTCCTCGACCACCTTCTTCAGCTGGCTGGAACAAGAGAGTGAACTTTCCTTTCAACTGCTCCTGAAAATGGGAGATCAGATGCGCAAGTCCAAGACCGATGGTTGTATGGCCGTCATGTCCACAAGCGTGCATCACTCCTTCGTATTGGCTACGAAACTGCTGCTCGTAAGGAAAGTGTTCTCCGTCAGTTGCTTCCAAAATCGGAAGGGCATCGATATCAAAACGAAAAGCGAGGTGGGGGCCGTCTTTTCCAGTATCCCACTGTGCAACCACACCGGTATGACCTCCTGCCATTCGATCAATCCATTCAGTGGGGACGCCATTTTCATGGGCTCGCTTTTCTGCTTTTTGAAAATCATGATGTTCCGGAATCCCATATCTGGACTCGCTTTTGACTGCTTCTTTTCCAATATGGGTGATGAAACCGAGTTTTTCTACTTCCTTGCCGATTTTGTACGTGGTTTGATATTCAAGAAATCCGAGCTCAGGCTTTTGATGAAGCTCCCGTCGCCATGACGTTAATTCCGGCTCAAGTTCTTGAATGAACGAATCGATTGCATCAATCACCATTATCCCTCCTGATTGGATAAAGAATGTAACGTGTCTAGAGCAACTTCCGCTAAGAAGCGGCTTCCCATAGGAAGGGCTCTTTCATCTAATTGGAATCCAGGGTCATGAAGCGGCTTTTGCTCGGATGCCTGCTCAATTTGTGTTCCAAGCCACAGGAAAGCACCTGGATATTGAAGTAAGAAACGAGAGAAATCTTCTCCAGCAAGAGCAGGCTCGACTTCAGGTGTCGCATGCTCTCCGAAAAGCCTTTGAGCTGTTTTGCGAGCTTGCTTTGCATATTCAGGTGTGTTGATGGTAGCCGGATAGCCGTCCAAGTATTCAATATCAATGTCCGCATCAAATGCATCTGCGGTTTGATTGAGGATTGTGTGGAAACGGTCTTTAATTTTTTGTTTCACTTCAGGCTTGTAAGTTCGAATAGTTCCTTCAATGGTCACCTCTTTGGGAATGACGTTGTAGCGGTGACCACCTTCGATTCTGCCGATGGTAACTACAGCGGAATCTAATGGATTGATGTTACGGCTGACAATGGTTTGAAGGCTTGAAATCATTTGATTTGCAATGATGATCGCATCGTTTCCTTCGTGAGGCATGCTTGCGTGTCCGCCTCTTCCAGTAACTTTTACAGTGAAGCGATCGGAGGCGCCCATCATTTCCTTGTCACGAATTCCCATCTCGCCTACAGGCAATCCTGGCCACACATGTTGTCCATAAATCACGTCCGGTTTGTACTCAGCGAATACGCCATCTTCCATCATAGGACCTGACCCTCCGACGGGAGATGCTTCTTCTGCTGGTTGAAATACGAGAAGAACCGTTCCTTCCATCTGGTCTTCCACCTGCTTGAGCGCATACCCAGCCCCAAGGAGCATTGCTGTGTGGGCATCGTGACCGCAGGCATGCATCTTTCCATCTGCTTTGGAAACGAAGGCGTGATCATTCGTCTCTTGTATAGGAAGGGCATCCATATCGGCTCTTAAAGCAACGGTTTTCCCCGGCTTCTTTCCTTTAAGGATTCCGAGTACCCCTGTTTTGGCAAACCCATTTTTATAAGAGATGCCATATTCCATAAGCTTCTCTTTTACTAGAGCAGAGGTATTTACTTCTTCCCCGCTCAATTCTGGATATTTATGCAATTGTCTTCGGATTTGATAGATGTCATTTTCAATTTCATTGATGTATGATTGTAAGGTTTCCAAAAAGGACACCCCTTCATTTATATTTTGGACATTGTCCTTAAATGTTCCGTTATTTATGTACTATAACAAAACTTTCATGAAAATGCACGATGACTTGTGAAATTTTCTGATTTTTATCTTTGTTCTTTCTTACTTTCCGGTTACTGGATTTCTAGCGCATGGTACGGGCATGTACGCTTAAAAGCTGCTTTCATCCATAGTCTTCGTCCTGAATTGAAGGGGGGAGTAAAGGTGATCATGTTTGAAGAATGATAAAGATGGGTATCTGGGATACATTTCAGACTGCTGTTATTTATGGAAGGAAAGGTAGGTGAAAAGATGAATTTACGGCAAGTTTTATTTTTAGCTGGATGGATGGTTTTTATCGTGTATGCACTCTTCCTTGCTCCTGATGGAAACTTAGGATACTTAGATCAATTGATTACTATGGATGAACCAGATCCTTTTCTTTTGATGGTTTTCAGCTTTCTTGGCATTTACCCACTCGTTTTTGTTGCTTTGATGATCGGGGAAGATCGCAGTCGTCTTCCATTATGGCCCTTCCTTTTGGGGATGTTCATGCTGGGAGCTTTTGCTTTGATGCCTTATTTTTTCTTGTCAAAAGCAACGGATAAAAATAAACAGAGGATTCCGGGCAAGTTGGTGAAGGTCTTCCATACTCGCTTTTTCATTTTTGTTCTTATAGCGGTTACTGCCATTCTATTAGGGTATGGAATGTTCGAGGGGGATTTTTCTTTCTATATGGGTGCGTTCGAAACGTCTAACTTTGTACACGTCATGACCATTGATTTTATCGTGCTTACCTTATTGTCCGCGTTCGTCATCCACTGGAAGGAGCGCAGGGGAGGCAGAGCTAATCAGCGACACTGGATCGGAGTGATTCCTCTATTCGGAGCGCTTGTCTATCTGCTATGGAAGAAGGAAGAGAAATCTGTATAATAAATTTTGTGTGTTTGGATGTTTGAAAACTCAAAAGGCTGGGTAATTAAATTCTATGCAATCATAAACCGTCATTTTTCTACAATTTTACAAAATTCTCGAGTTTATGAAAGGAGAACGAAAATGAGAGAAGATATGATAAGAGTGTTGGATCAAAGGGATTTGCTTGTCAAAGAAAATCAGAGACTTCAGGAAGAATTGGAAATAGAGCGAAATAAGGTTCAGCAGATGAAAAAAGAACAGACACAACAAAAAAATAAACGTGCTCTATCATCGATGGGTGCATAAAAAATAAAGCGCTACTGTTAAAGCAGTGGCGCTTTATTTTTATGTATTGCACGTAGTGGTGTATGGTTTCACGTTCCACTATTCGTTCCATTCTTGCTAGTATTATAGAATTTGTCCTTATTTAAGAACGCATAAGAAGATGGTGTGATGAAGTTTTTATCTATTAACTTAGATAGAAAAGTCTTCTAAATAGGTTATTGACACCGCTTACATAGTGTCATATAATAAGCTACAACAAGTTAAGTATGTGATGGAGATTTGGAGACTCACACGTTTGCCGGACGTTTATCGTTCAGGCTTTTTGTGTGGGTCTTCTTTTTTGTGCATATACTTCCTGAATCTCTTAAAAAAGGAGTGTTACGTATGTCAGAGTTTGTCGCGGAACTGATTGGTACCATGATTTTAATTATCTTTGGTGGCGGTGTAGTTGGTGGCGTTGTATTAAAGAATTCAAAGGCAGAAGGAGCTGGCTGGGTGGTCATCACAATTGCCTGGGGTCTTGCCGTTACGATGGCAGTCTATGCTGTCGGTGGATTCTCCGGAGCGCACATCAACCCAGCGGTTACATTAGGATTGGCGTCCATCGGAGATTTCCCATGGTCCAAGGTACCGCTTTATATTACAGCTCAGATGATTGGTGCAATGATCGGGGCGGGCATTGTTTTTCTTAACTATCTGCCTCACTGGAGAGCTACGAAAGATCAAGGCGCAAAGCTGGCAGTTTTTTCTACAGACCCAGCCATTCGCAGTCCTTTTTCCAACTTAGTAAGTGAAATGATTGGGACATTTGTCCTTCTTATGGGACTATTATTCATTGGTGCTAATGAATTCACGGAAGGTTTGAATCCACTTATAGTGGGTGCGCTCATTGTAGCGATCGGGATGTCCATCGGAGGAACAACCGGTTATGCCATTAACCCTGCGCGTGATTTGGGGCCAAGAATTGCCCATGCCCTTCTTCCGATTCCAGGAAAAGGGGGTTCAGATTGGAGCTACGCCTGGATTCCTGTCGTAGGACCGATTTTAGGTGGGATCTATGGAGCTCTCTTCTACAGAGCGATCTTCATGCAGGAATTGTCCATCGCTTTTTGGGTACTGTCTGTGTTCGTCGCGTTCATCCTTATTGGTGCTGCAAGTTCTGAACTGAAAAAAGAACAAACCTACAGCGACAAATTAGAAAATAAAGTGAGCTAATTAAATTTATATAAGGAGATGTTTGATATGGAAAACCAATACATTCTTTCAATTGACCAGGGGACAACGAGCTCTCGAGCGATTCTTTTCAATAAAACGGGGAAAATTGTAGAGACAGCTCAAAAAGAATTTGAGCAGTTCTTTCCAAAACCGGGCTGGGTGGAACACGATGCGAATGAAATCTGGACTTCTGTCCTTGCTTGTATTGCGGACGTATTAAGAAAATCTGATGTAAGTGCGCATCAAATCGCAGGAATTGGCATTACCAATCAGCGTGAAACAGCTGTCGTATGGGATAAGAATACAGGAAAGCCGATTTACAAAGCTGTCGTCTGGCAGTCCCGTCAGACAGAAGACATTTGTAAAGAGCTTCGAGCGGCTGGTCACAATGACCTTTTCCGTGAGAAAACCGGGTTGCTGTTAGATCCATATTTCTCTGGAACAAAAGTAAAATGGATGTTAGACAACGTTGAAGGAGCAAGAGAGAAGGCGGAGAATGGAGACCTTTTATTCGGAACCATTGATACATGGCTTGTGTACAAGCTATCTGGAGGGAAGGCTCATATTACGGACTACTCTAACGCCTCCCGGACATTGATGTACAACATTTATGACTTAAAGTGGGATGAAGAACTCCTGGACATTCTAGGTGTCCCAGCGTCTATGCTTCCAGAAGTAAAACCATCATCAGAAATTTATGCTCATACCGTTGATTATCATTTCTTCGGTCAGGAAATTCCTATTGCAGGGGTCGCAGGTGACCAACAAGCCGCTCTATTCGGCCAAGCCTGTTTTGAAAAAGGGATGGCGAAAAATACGTACGGCACAGGCTGCTTCATGCTGATGAACACAGGAGAAGAAGGTGTAGCTTCTGACCACGGTCTTTTGACAACGCTTGCATGGGGCCTTGATGGAAAAGTCGAATATGCCCTTGAGGGAAGCATTTTTGTTGCTGGATCAGCAATTCAATGGTTGAGAGATGGGTTGAAGATGATTGAGGATGCTCCACAAACAGAAGCCCTCGCCACATCTGTAGATTCGTCCGATGGGGTATACTTAGTTCCGGCCTTTGTTGGGCTTGGAACACCATACTGGGATAGTGATGCAAGAGGCGCGATGTTCGGGCTGACACGTGGCACAACGAAAGAACATTTCGTCCGCGCAACGTTAGAATCTCTCGCTTATCAAACGAAAGATGTCCTGGATGCGATGATCGCTGATTCAGGAATTGATTTGAAAGCCCTTCGTGTAGATGGTGGCGCAGTAAAAAACAATTTCCTGATGCAGTTCCAAAGTGATATTTTAGGCGTACCGGTGGAACGCCCGGTCGTTCAGGAAACTACTGCTTTAGGTTCAGCCTTTTTGGCAGGATTAGCGGTTGGTTATTGGAAAGATAAAGAAGAAATCAAACAGCAATCGGAAAATGACCGAACTTTTACGGCTGAGATGAATGAAGAAGAGCAGCAAGAGCTCTACAAAGGCTGGCAGAAGGCAGTCGAAGCGACAAGACAGTTTAAATAATTTAAAAGTGAAGAGAGCGTCCTTTTATGGAGGACGCTCTCTTTTTAATTCGTATTCATAAAAAGGAGTCTAATCATGTTGAATGAAGAACGCCTCTAACTGGTTCCTACATCAGTCCTTAGCTGTTGTCTGGCAAAATCACGATAGAGCGTGTGCTTTTGGAACAACTCCTCATGGGAACCGATGCCTGTCACTTTTCCTTTTTCCAAGAAAACGATTTGGTCTGCATCGACAATCGTGGAGAGTCGATGGGCGATGACAAGTGTCGTGCGTCCTTTCATGAGATTCTTCAAGGCTTGTTGAACAACGATTTCTGATTGACTGTCGAGACTCGAAGTGGCCTCATCCAGCATAAGGATTTCAGGATCTCTGAGAAGGGCGCGCGCAATGGCGATCCGTTGCCTTTGTCCGCCGGATAATTTGATGCCTCGCTCCCCAACTTCCGTTTCATATCCTTGGGAAAGCAATTCGATAAACGTATCCGCATAAGCCATTTTCGCAGCGGCGCGTATTTTTTCTATAGGGATGTCCCCTTCCAACCCATAGGTCAAGTTGTCCATGATGGTCCCGGCATACAGAGGGCTTTCCTGAGAGACGTAGCCGATCATGGTACGCCAGGATTTCAGGTTGTACGTTGAGATTGGTTCTTCGGCGTATAGAATATTTCCGCTAGAAGGGGAGTAAAACTGTTCAATCAGAGAAAACATGGTCGTCTTCCCACTTCCACTAGGACCGACAATCGCTGTTACGGACCCTTTCTTCGCTGTAAAGGAAACCTCCTCTAAAATCGGTTCTTCAGGCTGGTAGTTGAAAGATACGCCCTGCACAACGAGGTTGTGATCGAATGACTTTACCTCTCTTCCACCCTGCAGATCTTCCCCATCCAATGATAGGATCGAAAGCACTTTTTCCGTTGCCCCGACCGTCTTTTGGAATTGAGTTGTGAACACAACAATCTGTGTGATCGGCATGATGATTTGGAACAGATAAATGAAGAAAGCGGCAAGTTCCCCTGGCGTCATCGCACCTGAAGTGACCCGGACACCACCGAAACCGATGATCAAAACAAGGACCACAATGATCAGCGAAGAAACGAGTGGCGACATCAATGCCTGAATGACACCTTCCCGTAAGCCGAGAGCATACAGCTTTTTGATCCCTGACTTTCCTTCGCTCCACTCCCGCTCTTCAGCATTCGAAGCTTTTACGAGTCGAATTTCCGAGATGACCCGGGTCAAATGTGCAGAAAATCCGGCCGTTTCTTTTTGCAGATTCCGTGAGATGTTTGCCATCTTTTTTCCAATTGGAATGAGAAAAAGCAGGGCTAGCGGAATAATGGAAAACATGACGAGCGTTAACGGCCAGTCCAAGTAAAAGAGAATCACAATCGCACCGACCACGGAAATGATGCCGGTGATAAAACCTGTAAAATGCTCGGTGATCAAGTTTTTGATGACGCCTGTATCGTTGGTCATTCGACTGACCGCATCGCCGGTCTCGTGCGAATCATAGTACGAAACAGGAAGCACGAGGAGTTTTTTCCATAACTGCTCCCGCAAAGAAGCAATGATGTGCTGTCCGACTTTGGCAAGGAAATAGACAGACACACCTCCAGCCAAAGCCTGGATAAAGAAAGCGATAACGATGCCTGCAATCACGGTTGTATTTAAGTCATTCAAGTCAAAGTTGTCGATCAATCGGCTGGCAAGTAACGGAATAGCAAGCCCCGCCATTGTTGTTAATAAACTTAAAAATAATGCGACGGAAAAGATCAGTTTTGGTGGATGGGTCGCACGGATCAAATGTAAGAGTTGTTTCCATTTCGGCTGCATAGGGAGTCATCACCTTTGGTTATATAAGATAGTCCTATTATATCGTATGCGGTCGGCTGTATGGTTTCTTCCTGCTCACGTTGTGGAATGTACATAACACCAACCAATAAAAAGGGGACATGGATCTATGCATAGACAAACACGACTGGGAAAATCAGAACTCAACGTTAACCCGATCGGTCTTGGAACCAATGCCGTCGGGGGTCACAACCTTTACCCGAACCTGGATGAAGAAGCAGGAAAAGATGTCGTGCGGACAGCACTGAACCATGGAATGAATTTTTTGGACACGGCATTCATCTATGGTCCTGAACGGTCGGAAGAGCTGGTCGGAGAAGTGATGAAGGAATACAAACGTGATGACATCGTTCTTGCTACGAAAGGTGCGCACCAGTTCAAAGGGGAAGATGTCGTTTTTAACAATGCACCAGATTTCTTGAAGAAATCCGTAGAGGATAGTTTGCAGCGTCTCCAAACCGATTATATCGACTTGTACTACATTCACTTTCCCGATGAAGATACACCAAAAGACGAAGCGGTCGGCGCCTTGAAAGAGTTGAAAGACGAAGGAAAAATTCGATCGATCGGCGTTTCCAACTTTTCAGTAGCTCAGTTGAAGGAAGCGAATCAGGATGGTTATGTGGATGTTATTCAAAGCGAATACAACCTGTTCAAACGCGAAGCGGAAAAGGAGATGCTTCCTTATACAGCTGAACATCAGATTTCCTTCGTTCCATACTTTCCATTTGCTTCTGGACTTCTGGCAGGGAAGTATGATGAACATACGACGTTTGATGATTTCCGCACGAAGAATCCACTTTTTCAAGGAGAACATTTCAAACGGAATTTAGAGAAGGTGGAGAAGCTGCGGCCTATAGCGGAAGAGAAGCATGTGAAGATTCCGCATATCGTTTTAGCGTGGTATTTGAACCAGCCATCAATTGATGCAGTTATTCCTGGAGCAAAGCGCACCGAGCAGGTCGTCGACAACTTGAAGACACTTGATGTGGAGTTGACGGATGAAGAGTGGAGGCAGATCGACCAGGTATTTTCTTGAATGTCCATCGATTATCACTTCAATGACCATTATAGGAATTAGGAAATGACTAGTAACATGAGAAAGAGTGTACCCGTTGGTGGTGCACTCTTTTTTGTATTCCTAAATATTAATCGATGGATTTTGATAGAGAATGAGAGTATCAAAACACTTCCTGTTTAAATTTTCAGAAAAGTGTTGACATTCAGTCATTTAAACAGGACAATAGGACTTAAGATTTCTGTATACAGTATACAGAATACGAGATACAGAATACTGAAACGATGGAGGAAGGTTTCGTGGAAAGAATTGCTCGTAAAGAAACATTGATGGAACAAGCCTACAAGGCGATAAAAGCTTCCATTATCAACAATGAAGTGGTTCCGGGAGATTACTTAACCGAAGATAAGATTGCTTCGAAGCTCGGGATCAGCCGGACGCCCATCCGGGAGGCTTTAAAGAAGTTAGCCTTTGAAGGGCTTGTGGAGGTGAATAAGGGAAGTAAGGCACGGGTCAGTTCGGTTTCACCGGAGAATGCCCATGATTTTATGCTCGTGCGAGAGCGATTGGAGTCGATGGCGGCAGGATTGGCTTGCCACTTGGCCACCGAAGAAGATGTGAAAGAGCTGCGCCGGTTGACGGACATGCAGCGTGCATCCATTGATGAACAGAATTTTCATAAGTTCATTGATTTGGATTATGCGTTCCACTCGTACATTGCAGAAGTGTCCGGAAACAAGAAACTGAAAGAATTCATCGAGAACTTGAACAGTCAGATTCAGCGTTTTCTAATCTTGACGAGCACGCTCACGGATAGTGCGATTGGCGCGGTGGAAGAACATTATGATGTCATTGATGCCTTTGAAAAAAAAGATCAGAAACAGGCAGAACTTGCCATGGAGACACACATTCAACAAGTCACGAAAAGAATTATCAATCATTAAGGGGAGGCCTTTATAAAATGAAAAAATGGTTATTGCCGATTGCTGGTTTGTTAGTATCTTCTGCGTTGGTAGGGTGTAGCAGTGATGAAGCGAGTTCAGAGGGCGAGGATACATACGAGATTCAAGTCGCCCACCTCGTCAGTGAAGAACAATCAACACACGTAGCATTGGAATCATTCATTGAGCGTGTCGAGGAACGCTCGGATGGACAACTTCAGATTGAAGCTTATCCGAACGGATCGTTATATGCTTCAGATCGTGAAGCTATTGAGGCGGTACAAATGGGGAACCTTGAGATGACGATCCCTGCCGTTGCTCCTCTTTCCGGTTTCAACAGTAAATTCATGGTGTTTGATCTTCCGTTCCTTTTCAAAACAAAAGAAGCCGCTTATTCTGCGCTTGACGGGGAACTTGGGAATTCTTTGTTGAAAGATTTGGAAGATGAAGGGTTCAAGGGTCTTGCTTTCGGTGAGAATGGCTTCCGTCATATTCTCAATAATGAAGGTCCGATTGAAACCCCTAGTGATTTGGAAGGGTTGAAGCTGAGAACAATGGAAAACCCTGTCCACACGGATACATTCAATGCCTTAGGTGCAAATGCTTCTCCATTTGCCTTTGGTGAACTTTATACCTCTTTGCAGCAAGGTACTTACGATGCGATGGAAAGTCCCGTATCCCTTGTCTACACAAACAAATTCTACGAAGTCCAGGATTATTTGACCGTCAGTGGCCACTTCTATGCCGCTACGATTCTACTTATGAACAAAGATTTTATGGACAGCCTCCCAGAAGAACTACAGACGATCCTCCAAGAAGAAGCAGAAACCTACAGAGAAGAACAACGTAAACTCGCAAGTGAGCAAGATGAACAATTCCTGAAAGAATTGCAGGAAAATGAAGGGTTGAACGTCAATGAGTTGACTCCGGAACAGAAGGATCAGTTCATTCAGGCGACTCAATCCGTCTATGACGAATATGAAGATGAAATTGGTGCTGACTTGATCGAACAGGCGAAAGCAGCGAACGAATAAAAAGAGAGAGCGGTGGGGTGATGAGCCTCACCGGGCTCTTTTCATTTATTCAAAAACGGAAAGAGGCGTGATTATCAAAGGAGAGACACGATGAAGACATTTATAGATGAAAGGTTAGAAGAAATACTTATTGTCATCACGATGGCCTTAATGGTACTTCTCATTTTTTATCAAGTAGTATCGCGTTACGTGTTTAATGACTCGATGAGCTGGACAGAAGAATTGGCTCGTTACATACATATTTGGCAGGTGTGGATTGCGGCAAGCTTTGCGGTTCGCAAAGGCAAACACATTAAAGTGGAGATGTTCAAAGATCTGCTGCCCCCGCTCTATCGAAGAATCATAGACTTCATTGCCCTTGGTCTTTGGTTCTTTGTTGCGGTGACGCTTGCCTATGTCGGGAGCGATGTAATTCTCAGCTTGATTGAGCAAGGACAAGTATCCCCGGCGATGAGGGTCCCGATGTGGTGGGCGTATCTTGCAATTCCCGTAGGTGGTTTGTTGATGTCCATCCGTTTGATTCAACAATTCATCCTCCTCATCAAGAATCCGAATCGAGACTACTCCTCTTCGGAAGGTGAACAATTATGACGATATTAATCTTATTTGGTACGTTGTTTCTATTTATCATCATCAATGTTCCGATTGCGATTGCTCTCGGGTTGTCATCGATCTTTACGATTTTATTTACAACCAACATGAATTTGACGATTGTCGCCCAGCGAGCCTTTACCTCGCTCGACTCCTTTCCATTAATGGCCATCCCGTTTTTTATGCTGGCAGGGATCTTAATGGGAAAAGGGGGAGTGTCCAAGCGGATTTTAAACTTCGCCAGTGCGCTCGTCGGTTGGATTGTCGGTGGACTGGCGATGGTCACGGTTGTAGCGTGTATGTTTTTCTCCGCCATTTCAGGATCTGGGCCGGCAACGGTTGCCGCTATTGGTTCATTCATGATTCCGGAAATGAAGCGCAGAAATTATGGGGAAGGGTTCGCTTCTGCCATTACGGCCGCTTCCGGTTCCATAGGGGTCATTATCCCGCCTAGTATTCCCTTCGTTCTGTACGGGGTTGTCGGAAGTGTTTCTGTCGGAAGCATGTTCTTAGCAGGAATCATCCCGGGAATTATCATCGGAATATGTCTGCTTGCGATTTCGTACGTCATTTCAAAAAAGAATGATTACAAACCGGCTGTTGAATCCTTTTCATTCAAGGATGTTGTTCGCACGTTTTGGGAAGCGAAGTGGGCGTTGCTCATTCCTTTCATCATTCTTGGCGGGATTTACGGAAGCGTTTTCTCGCCCACGGAAGCAGCCGTAGTGGCCGTCGTTTATGCCATCGTCGTCGGTCTGTTCGTTTACAGGGAACTCAGCTGGAAAGATGTCTATGACGCGCTGTCTGAGGCAGCCGTTATTAACGGGGCAACGATGATTATCATCGGCTTGTCCATTTCGTTTTCTTTCCTTATGACGTCAGAACGTGTTCCGATGACGATTGCCGAGTTCTTGACGAATTTGTCACAGAATCCGTTTGTCATTCTGCTTTTGATTAACATTTTACTTCTGATTGTCGGAGCGTTCATTGATACGATTTCCGCGCTTGTTGTTCTGGCACCGATTCTGTTGCCGGTGGTCACGGCGCTTGGTGTTGATCCTGTCCACTTCGGTGTGGTGTTGGTCGCGAACCTTGCGATTGGGTTTATTACCCCACCTGTAGGCGTCAACTTATTCGTTGCTTCAAATATAAGCGGAACAAGAATTGAGAGCATTTCTAAAGCGATTCTGCCAATCTTGTTGGTCTTGATTGTGTCGCTCTTAATCATTACCTTTGTTCCTTCCTTATCTCTATATCTACCAGAACTTTATGATGGGAGGTAAACGGACATGATCGTAAGTACTTCAGATGAATGGAGACAAACCCATGTAGAAAGCTGGCAGCGGGAGAACAATGAAGACGTTCTCATTTATTCGTGTCTCGATGACGTCCCTCAAGATGTCCGCAAAGAAACGGATGTTTTGATTACCTTCGGAAATGATTTGACGAAAGAGAATATCCACCATTTTGAGTCATTGAAATGGATCCAGCTGTTAAGCGCAGGCTTAGAAGATCTTCCTTTTGAAGAATTACGGGGTAAGCAGCTGTTGATTACAAATGCCAGAGGTGTTCACTGCCGGTCTATGAAGGAATACGTGATCGGGGCGATGCTCCATTTTGAAAAACACTTCCACCGCTTCCTGCAGTTAAAGGAAAACCGGGTCTGGGAACGAGAGACCTTGGTCGGTGAATTGGTCGACCGCAGGGTCCTGGTCTTCGGTACAGGCACGATTGGATGCGAAATTGGGCAAGCCGCTCAATTTTTCGGGATGAGGATCGATGGGGTGAACACAAAGGGGAGCTTTAAGGAACCTTTTGAACGGGTGTACACGATGGAGGAAGGGCTTGATCGGCTTGGTGAATACGATTATGTCCTTTCGGTTCTTCCCTACACACCGTCAACGAAAAACATTTTCTCTCATGAAAAGCTCGGTCGTCTCCATCACGAGGCTGTATTTATGAACCTGGGTCGTGGAGGTGTCGTTGATGAAGAGGCGCTTGCTGCTTATTTGAAGCAGGAGAAAATAAAAGGCGCGGTGCTGGATGTCTTCGTTGAAGAGCCCCTCCCCCGTGACCATGTTTTTTGGGAATTGCCTAACTTGTTGTTAACTCCTCACATGTCAGCGAAATCGGATCATTATATGACGAGGTGTATGGAGATCTTTTTGGAGAATTATCGCAAATTCACAGGAAACGAACAGCATCGAATGAGAAATCTCGTCGACCTGGCCAAATACTATTAAAGGAAGGAGCGTTCCTATGAATCTATCTTCTCATGCAGATGCGCTGGAACCGAAGAGTCCGGAAACTCTCTACAACGAAATCCGCGACCTCCAGGATGCAGACAAGATCGAGCGATTGACGAAGGCTTTCGTACATATTCCAAGCATTAACGGTACCTCAGGAGAAGTCACAATCGCGGAGTATCTGGAAGCGTTCATTCGAACGATTCCCTATTTTAAAGAACGTCCAGAATCTGTATGGACACAACCGCTGCACAACGATTCTCTAGGAAGAAAAAATGTGTACGCGATCATTCGGAATCCGAAGTATGAAGAAACGGTACTTTATCACTCCCACATGGACACGGTGGGCATCGATGATTTTGGGAAATTGAAGGGGCTTGCGTACAATCCGGATCAACTGAAAGAACATTTTGCCAAACATGCCCCAACGCCTGAAGTTCGTAGTCACGCACGAAGTGGCGATTGGATGTTCGGGCGCGGTTCTGTGGATATGAAAAGTGGGATTGCTGTTCACTTAGTGAACCTTATCCATTTTTCCCAGCGGGCGGAGGAGCTTGAGGGAAATATTCTCCTTATGCTGAATCCCATTGAAGAAAACGAGCACACCGGGATCATAGACTCGGTGGGGGAGCTTCAGCGTCTCCAAGAAGATTGGAAGTTGGAGTTGAAGGTTGCCATCAACAATGATTTTGTAACGGAGCTGTACCCTGGGGACCCGAACTACTACATGTATACCGGGGCTATCGGAAAATTGCTTCCGTGTTTCTCTATATACGGGCGGGAAGCCCACGTTGGGGAAACGCTGACAGGGGTCGATCCAACGTTGATTTCAGCAGAGATCAACCGGCGCATCAACAACAATATGGAATTTTCAGAGCGGATCAGTGGTGAACATATGCTTCCACCGACCTGTCTGCATCAGCGTGATCAGAAAGATTTCTATAATGTACAGACGCCTCTCGCCAGCCGGCTCTACTTCAATTATTTCATCTATGAATCTTCACCAGATGAAGTGATGGCGAAGCTCGTTTCCAAAACGGCTGAAGCCTGTGCGTCCACACAAAGGCATATGGAGAAGCAGTACCAAACGTTTTTAAATACGGGGAACTACCCGGACCACGAAGGACTCAGCTGGGATGTTTCCATTTATACGTATGAAGAATATGTCCGTCACCTTGAAGGACAGGGGATCGATGTCAAAACTTTCATTAAGGAGCTCGATTACTCTCAGGAGACGATGGACAAAAGGGAAATCGCCTTCCATGTCGTAGAAAGCTTACAAAGTATCGACCCTGACAAACACCCTAAAGTCGTCATATTCTTTGCACCGCCTTACTGCCCGCACAATTTTTTGCGGGAAGAGGTCGATAGTGAAAAGAGAATCATAGATGTGCTTCGAGAAGTAACGGACCAAAACAGGGAACAGGTGGAAGGAACTTTTGCCGTCAAAAAGTTCTTTCCGTTCTTATCGGACAGCAGTTACTTATCGCTGCACGATTCAGAGGAAGAAGTGCAGGCCTTGATTGATAACTTTCCAGAGTATCATGAAATCTATCCGGTACCGATCCAGGAGATTCGTAAGTTGAATATCCCATCCATCAACATGGGTGTCTATGGAAAGGATGCGCACAAATATACGGAACGCGTGTATAAACCCTACACGTTCAAAACGTTACCGCAGTTGACTCGTCAGGTTACGGAGAAAATTTTTCAAAACTAGGAGGTACGACCAATGGTGCAAATGACAAAAAGCTTATATGAACGTGCGAGTGAAGTAACGCCACCGACAGCTTCCCGGGCAACGACATTAGGAATGGTGAAAGCCGAAGGCCATTATTTATTCAGTGAGGATGGAACGAAGTATTTGGATTTTGCGAGTGGTGTAGCCGTGACGAACGTTGGTCACAACCACCCGAAAGTCGTGGAAGCAGCCAAAGCACAGCTCGATGAAATGATCCATGGCGGACACAATGTCGTCTACTACCCGTCGTATGTGAAGCTTGCGGAGAAGCTGAACGAGTTGAACGGTGGAGATCAGATGGTGTATTTCAGCAACAGCGGGGCCGAAGCGAATGAAGGCGCGATTAAACTTGCGAAAAAAGTGACGAAACGTCCAGCGGTGATCTCCTTCAAACGAGGCTTCCATGGTCGTACGATTGCGGCAACGTCCATTACCGCTTCGAACGCGGCGTACCGTAAGGATTATGAAGGGCTGCTTCCGAGTGTCTACTATGCCGACTACCCTTATGCTTACCAGACGGGACTTTCAGAAGAAGCGGAAGTCGAGCGCTGCCTCGCACAACTGCAGGAACTGTTCGATTTCCAAGTCCATCCTGAGAGTGTTGCTGCGATCATTCTCGAGCCTGTTCAAGGCGAAGGCGGATATATCGTTCCACCGAAGAGCTTCCTGGAAAAACTTCGTACCCTTTGTGATGAGCATGGCATCCTTCTTATTTTTGACGAAATTCAAACGGGTTTCGGACGTACGGGTGAAATGTTCGCCTATCAGCATTTCGGTGTAAAACCAGACATTTTAACGCTTGCGAAAGGGATTGCAGCAGGCTTCCCACTCAGTGCGATTGTGGCACCGAAAAAAATCATGGAACAGTGGCCGGCCGGCACCCACGGAGGGACCTACGGAGGAAACCCTGTAGCATGTGCTGCGTCTCTTGCTTCGATCGACATTTTAGAAAAAGAAGGTTTGCCAAATGCCAAAAATCAAGGCGCTTACTTCAAGGAAGCTCTCATCCAATTGAAAGAACGGGTGAAAGGGATCGGAGATGTTCGAGGTGTCGGACTGATGCTTGCCATCGAACTTCGTAAAGAAGATGGTTCTCCAGATTCCGATATGCTTTCTAAAATCAGAACAGAAGCATTGAATGAAGGTATCATTCTACTGGGTTGTGGAACGAAGAAGAATGTCCTGCGTTTCATTCCACCAACAACAGTTAAGCGTGAAGAAATTGATCGAGTGATCAACGTCGTTGAACAAGTTTTGACGGAAAAATAGGAGGGACCTTTCATGTTATATATCGATGGAGAATGGACAAACAGCCAGTCGGGAGAACTGTTGGATGTCACGAACCCTGCGACAGGAGAAGTGATTCAACAAGTGGCGAAAGGCGGATCCGAAGATTCTTTACAGGCCATTGATGCCGCCGATCGTTCGTTTTCAGGATGGAAGAAGTTGACCGCCAAAGAGCGCGGTGCCTATCTTGTGAAGGCAGCAAACATCCTGCGGGAACAAGCGGATGAACTTGCAGAAACCGTTACAAAAGAAATGGGCAAACCGTTGAATGAATCGAAAGGCGAAGTGAATCTTGCGATCGATTATTTGGACTGGTACGCCGAAGAAGCCAAGCGGGTGTATGGAGAGACGATCCCGGCTTCTCATCCTTCCAAGCGTCTGCACGTATTCAAAGAACCTGTCGGGGTGACCGCAGCCGTCACGCCTTGGAATTTTCCGGTGGCGATGATCACGAGAAAAATCGCCCCGGCACTCGCGGCCGGCTGTCCGGTCGTCGTCAAGCCTGCTTCCGCTACGCCTTTGTCTGCGATGAAAGTGTTTCAAGCTTTCCATGAAGCAGGACTACCTAAGGGCGTCGCCAACTTGATCATTGGTTCAGCTTCCAAAGTAGTCGGTGAAATGACGAAGAGCCCGAAAGTGAAGAAGATTACGTTTACCGGTTCCACGGAAGTCGGTAAAAAGTTGATCCGTGATTCGGCAGAGACGGTTAAAAAAGTATCGATGGAGCTCGGAGGTCACGCGCCTTTTGTCGTTTTTGAGGATGCGGACTTGGATCTCGCTGTCGAAAGTGTTGTAGGCAGTAAGTTCCGTAATGCCGGACAGACTTGTATATGTACCAACCGGATCTATGTGCAGGATACAATCGCCGAAGAGTTTTCCAAACGTTTTGTTGAGAAAGTCCAGGTCCTTTCGATTGGAAATGGATTGGACGATGGAATTGAAATCGGTCCACTAATTGACGGAGGTGCCGTAGAAAAGGTCGAAGAACAAATCAAAGATGCGACAGAAAAAGGAGCCGTCGTTTTATGTGGTGGCCAGCGAGTGAATGCAGCTGGACAAGAAGGCGGCAGCTTCTTTGAACCGACAGTGTTAGGGGACGCAACAGATGACATGGTCATTACAAAAGAAGAGACGTTCGGCCCTGTCGCTCCTATCTACACATTTTCTTCAGAGGAAGAAGCCATCAAACGGGCGAACCATCCGGAATACGGGCTGGCCGCTTATGCATTTACAAAAGATATCTCCCGCTCTTACCGACTAATGGAAGGTTTGGAATACGGCATTATCGGTCTGAATGATCCGATTCCGACTACCGCTCAAGCACCTTTCGGGGGAATGAAAGAAAGTGGGACCGGACGTGAAGGCGGACGTCAGGGGATCGAGGAATACCTGGAAGATAAATTTGTTTCCATCGGGAATATATAGGAGGAAAAAACATGGAGAAGTGGATGGAAGTACTGTCAGAGAAAATCCCCAGTCAGCAGCTGATTGCCGACCTGGCCGGACGCTACAGTTACAGCTTCGACGCCTCTTTCGGTGAACATCTTCCGGAACTGGTCGTGCAGGCGAAGAACCGGGAGCAGGTCATTCATGTGATGAAGGTAGCGAACGACTTCCACATTCCAGTTTATCCAAGAGGACAAGGGACTTGCTTAAGCGGCGGTCCCTTGCCTGTTCATGGGGGGATCGTTCTTGATCTGTCCCAGTGGCCTGAAGAGCTGGAGGTAGCCGTTGAAGACCTTACGGTGACGGTTTCCCCCAGTGTGTTGACAGCGAGGATTAATGAAGAAGCTGAAAAGCATGGACTGATGTATCCCCCGGATCCAAGCAGTGCCCATGTGGCAACCATCGGTGGAAATCTGGCAGAGAATTCAGGAGGACCAAGAGGGCTGAAGTACGGAGTGACGAAAGATTACGTGCTTGGACTTGAGCTGGTCACCCCGGAAGGCGAAGTGATCCGAACAGGAGGAAAGACGATCAAGAATGTCACTGGTTTTGACTTGACCAAACTGATTGTTGGATCTGAAGGGACCTTAGGAGTAATCACACAAGCGACCTTGAAGCTCGTCCCTAAACCGTTGGCGAAACGGACAATGATGGTGGAGTTTGCTGATGTGCGCACAGCTGGGGCAGCTATTTCACGTACGCTGACCACCGGCATCTTACCTTCCAAGCTTGAGATCATGGATCAGGCCTGTATTGTCGCGGTAGAAAACTTCAGGCCATCAGGGCTTCCGCAACAAGCAGAAGCGATCGTCATCGTTGAACTGGATGGGCATCCGGAAACGTTGAAGATCGAAATGGATTCGCTTCATGAAATTATGACCACCATTGGAGCAACCGGGATCACCGTGCCGCAAACTCCAGAAGAAGAGGCAGTGATTTGGTTTGCTCGTAAACAAGTGTCGCCTGCGATTGCTAAGATCAAGCCTACCAAAGTATCCGAAGATGCCACGGTACCAAGAAGCAAAATTCCCGATATGATGGACCGATTGGCACAAATCAAAGAGAAATACCATCTGTCTCTTGTTGTATTCGGCCACGCCGGCGATGGCAACCTGCATCCAAACATCCTTTGTGACAAAAAGGATAAGGAAGAAATGAAGCGCGTGGAGCAGGCCGTGAAGGAAATATTTGAAGCGGCGGTCGATTTAGGAGGGACCCTTTCAGGCGAGCACGGCATCGGCACGATGAAAGCTCCGTTCATGGAATACGAACTAGGCGCTATAGGCTTGGATATGATGAAACGCATTAAAGATAGCTGGGATCCGAATGGCATTATGAATCCTGGCAAAATATTTCCGGAAAAAGACCAGAAGCTGGTGCTGACGGATGGATAATCTTAAGCAGCTTCAGCAAAAACTCAGCTATGATCAAACCTTTGATTGTGTCCAGTGTGGCTATTGCCTTCCTGCCTGTCCAACCTATGAAACGATGGAGCGGGAGACTCATTCTCCAAGAGGACGGATCAACCTTGTAAAAATGGTCGCAGAAAATAAAGCTTCCATTAAAGACTTGGAGGACCCCATTGAGAAATGCCTCGGATGCATGGCTTGTACGACCGTTTGTCCTACGAACGTTCAATACGGCCAAATCTTAGAAAGTGCGAAAGAAGTTATCGAAGAGAACAGATCTAAGGGACCATTACAAAAGAAGACAGAGGACTTCCTTTTCCGTACGTTCTTCCCTTCTAGTAAATGGATGGACACCTTAGGGAAAGCAACCTGGTTTTATCAAAAGTCCGGAATCCAGCGTTTAGCCAAGCTGATGAAGCTCACCGAGGCTGCTCCTCTTCATTTAAGTGTGTTTGAAAAAGTCATACCCGAACAACCATCACCGAATAGACGGAACGAGCGGGTGAAGCGGTACATAAGGAACCGTCCAGCCAAAGCAAAGGTTGCCTTTTTTACCGGCTGTGTCATGGATGGTGTCTTCTTTGAAACCAATCAGAAAACGATTGAACTGATGTTGAGAAGTGGTCTTGAAGTCGTACTCCCTGAAGAGCAGACCTGTTGCGGTGCGCTTCATGCTCATTCAGGAAAAGTGGAAGAATCCAAAGAGCTGGCAAAGAGAAACATTGCTGCTTTTGAAGAGGAAGAGATCGATTATATCGTTAACAATGCGGGCGGGTGCGGCGCATGCCTTATTGAATATCATCATCTTTTCGAGGAAGGATCAGAATGGTACAACAGAGCTCTAGTCTTTACAGAGAAAGTGAAAGACATTTCAGAAGTGCTTGTCGAGGTGGACGGTCTGGATTTCCAAGAACCCGTAAATCAAACGATTACTTACCAACCATCCTGCCACATGACGAATGTGCAGAAGGTAACCTCTCCGCCGTTGGAGCTGTTGGGTAAAATCCCTGGACTGACTTTCAAGAAACTGGATCGTCCTGAATTTTGCTGCGGATCAGCCGGGATTTACAACATGGTGAACTATGACGAGTCGATGAAAATCCTTGATGTGAAGATGAACGATGTGTGTTCAAAGAATCCTGACACAGTCATAACGACCAATCCAGGCTGCTTGCTGCAAATGAAAGTTGGTATTGAGCGAGAGGGGAAAGCGGAGGAGATGTCTGCGGTTCACTTGGTAGATTTATTACTTCAAGCGAATCCAAGAAGCAAAGAGAGTTCAATAGCATCTGAGGTTGTTCATAAATAAACCAGAGCGGGAGAAATCTTTGCTCTGGTTTCATTTTTTATTAAGATGGAACAAAAGGAATTGACCATACACTGTTTTTAAAGGAGTAAAGCTATGGCGAAAACGAATCGACCGAACGTGCAGGAAATCTTTGAGCATCTTCATCAACATCCAGAAGTGAGTTGGAAGGAAACAGCGACGACGGATTATATCGCGTCTTTGCTTGAGGGAACGAGCGCGAGAGTCCAACGGTTTGATGATTGCACAGGCTTAGTAGCGGATCTCGGTCAAGGCGAACCTCAAGTAGCTGTTCGTGCAGACATAGATGCCCTGTGGCAGGAAGTGGGAGGGGAATTCAAAGCCAATCATTCCTGCGGTCACGATGCCCATATGGCCATTGTTTTGAACACTTTGTTTAAGTTAGAGGAACGAGAGGACTTCAAAGGGAGCGTCCGCTTCATTTTTCAGCCGGCAGAAGAGAAAATTGAAGGTGCTTTGAAGATGATTGATCAAGGAGTCATAGACGCTGTGGAGTCCCTCTATGGTTTACATCTCAGGCCGGTTCAGGAGCTTCGGACGGGTGAGTATGCACCAGGTATCCAGCATGGTGCTGTCCGCTTCCTTGAAGGTGAAATTAAAGGAGAAGATGCCCACGGAGCCCGTCCGCATTTAAATACGAATGCGATTGAGCTGGGGTCAAAGCTGGTACAAATGGTGAATGCGATTCATTTAGACCCCAAGGTTCCCTACTCGGCGAAGCTGACTTCTTTCCATAGTGGTGGAAGTAGCACAAACATCATTCCAGGGAACGCTACTTTTTCTATCGACTTACGTGCACAGACCAATGAAGTGATGGCACAACTGTACTCAAAAATCGAAACGGTCGTGGACTGTCTTTCGAATCTTCATGATTCAGAGATTCAATTGAAAGTGACCTCTGATGTCCCGGCGGCCATCCTTAACCAAGAAAGTATACAATTCATGGAACAGGCCATTCAAAATATAAAAGGCAAGGAGCATGTGAAGCCTGTCATACAAACGACAGGTGGAGATGATTTTCATTATTATTCCATTAAAAAGCCTGAACTCAAAGCGACGATGCTAGCTGTTGGATGCGATTTGCAGCCGGGTCTCCATCACCCCAATATGACCTTTGATCGAACGGTTTTAGAAGAAGCTTCAGATATTCTTGTTGAAACCGTTCTGCAAGATAACCGCACCTATAACAGGTAAAGAAGGTGTGGCTTAGCTCAGGTATTTTTGTGGAATAGTAGAACACAGCGTTCACAGGAAGAGGGTGATATCCGCGATTTCTTATAAGAAGCACGTGATGGTCCATACCCTTATTGCCGCTGGGTTTCTCTTGTTCTTCTTTATCGTTGACCGGTTTATTTATGCCATTGATGGATATATTCCGCTTATTCTCATATTGTATTTGGCCAGCCTTACTGTGAATAGATATGTAGGTCATTTTATTCATAGAGAAAAATGAACGAGGACCACGAAATCCATGCATTGGTTTCGTGGTTTTTTTAAGGAAAATGGATGGGGGTCCATACTTTTTCATGGCTGAATTTATTAAACTACAATTGTAAGCGTTTACTTTTTATTTAGCAAAGATTTACACAATTAACACAAATGAGACAAAATTTCCTATATAATGGAGGGTGTTGAGGAATTATGTAGAAATATAAATAATATTGGGAGGTTATCTCTTTTGAGAAAGAAAAACTTCGTACGTGGCGTCAGCTCTGTCGTTGTCGGTTCAATGGTTCTTGGGATGTTCTCTGTCCCCGCTTCTCCGGTAAAAGCAGAGCCTACATCTGCCGAGACTATGCTCATCTCAGAGTATATTGAAGGAAGTTCCAGGAATAAAGCTCTTGAGTTATTCAATGGTACAGGAAGTCCTATAGACTTATCTCAATACTCTCTTGTTCAGTACAACAATGGGGATACAAATCCTACATATACGCTGCCATTGGAAGGAACACTTGCTGATGGGGAGACCTTTGTCGTTGCTAACCAGAGTGCGGACCAGGCGATTCTTGACGCTGCTGATTTAAGCACAGGGGACAGCGTGGTCAATTTCAACGGGAACGACGTCCTTGTTCTGAAAAAAGGGGAGCAGGTAATTGATTCGATTGGTCAGATTGGTACCAGTTCAGACTTTGCCAAAGACGTGACCCTGACGAGAAAAGCTGATGCCCTTGCAGGAGATACAAATCCTGACGACGCTTTTGATCCAAATGCATCTTACGTCAATCAGGGAACCGATGTATTTTCCTACCTTGGTCAATTCCCAGACGAAGCCTCTGAAGAGAAACCCGCGGATCCCGTTGAACTTTCCAGTATTGCTGATGCTAGAAATTCCGAAGAAGGTACGGTTGTCAAAGTAAAAGGGATCGCTACCGCAGCCTTTGTAGCTGGTGACAAAACGAACGTATACATACAAGACGATACAGGCGGCATTGTCGTTCGGACATCCCAAAATGTCATGATTGGTGATGAGTTTACAGCAGAGGGCTCCTTGGGGTCTTTTTATGGTCTTGAACAAATCCAGACGGAAGATATTGAGATCACAGAAAAAAATAAGGGAGTTCCAAATGCTCTTCAAGTCGATGCCTCTGATTTCAGCAAGGGATCTGGTGAAGCGATCGAAGGAGAGTTCGTTGAACTGACAGATGTGGAAATTACCGGTGAAGCGGACCGCGGAGATTATTCGGCTGTGTCCGGCGGTAATAAATTCCTTATTTCTCCTAATGAAGGCAATGTCGATGTTCAAGTAGGAAAGACGTATGAACGATTCCGTGGTGTCGTGACCTACAGCTTTGGTGAATATCGTTTAATCCCTCGCGAACAAAGCGATGTCATTGAAAAGATTTTCTCAGTCACAGCCTCATCGGCATCCGGCAACTTTGCTAAAGGTTCCGAAGTTACGCTAAGCACCGCTCAGCCTGATGCTTCCATTCATTATACGATAGATGGATCAGAGCCAACGAGTGCGAGCCAAGTCTATGAATCTCCGATTACGATCAACGAAGATACGACTATTAAAGCTGTCGTCATTAAAAAGGGTGGAGAAACGAGCGAAGTCTATACGTTCTCCTATGATGTGCTGAAGGCTGTTGATTCATTGAAGATCCATGATATTCAAGGGTCCTCCCATACCTCTCCATATGAAGGGATGAATGTAGAAAAGGTCACCGGAGTTGTTACAGCTTTGGATGGTTCTTATGGGTACTACATTCAAGAACCAAGCCCTGATAACGACGTAGCAACATCCGAGGGGATCTATGTTTATGACAAAAACTCTGGTGTGAGTATCGGAGATGAAGTTTCTGTAGATGGTGTTGTCAAAGAATGGCGCGAAGATGGATTTGATGATGCGGATGATCTATTGACCACCCAAATTACGGCTTCTGATTCTACAATTCTATCGTCAGGCAATGACCTGCCGGCAACGACTGTCCTTGGTGAAGACCGGATCCAGCCAAAAGTGACGATTGAAGACGATGGAATGGAAAACTTTGATCCTGAGACAGACGGGCTTGATTTTTATGAAAGCCTTGAAGGTATGCGGATTGAAATGAAAGATGCACACGTCTCATCTCCACCAAAATACGATGAAGTGGCTGTCTACGTAGATACCAACGAAGGACAAGCGCTGACAGATGCAGGCGGCTTGTTACTGACTGAAGAAGATGCAAACCCTGAGCGCGTTCTGTTGGATGTGGATGGATATGACGTCAACGTCAAAGTCGGAGATCAGCTGGATGGGTCTGTCACTGGGATCGTCAGCTACGACTACAGCAATTTCAAGGTTCGTACGACTGGAGATTTCCCGGCCATCATTGATGGTGGAACAGAAAGGGAAACGACAGACCTTGCTGTTGAGGAAGCGAAGTTGAACGTAGCCACGTACAACATGGAAAACTTCTCAGCAGAAACTTCTGACGACAAAGTAAATCGTATTGCAGAATCTATGGTCAATAACTTGAAGCAGCCGGACATCGTTGGGTTGGTTGAAGTCCAGGATAACAATGGTCCGACAGACGACGGAACTGTTGAGGCGGATCAGTCTTATCAGAAGTTAATTGATGCTATTGAAGCGAATGGTGGCCCAACGTACGAATATACAGATATTGCCCCTCAGGATAAAACAGATGGCGGCCAGCCGGGAGGAAACATCCGTGTCGGATTCATTTACAATCCGGAACGTGTGTCTCTCGTTGATAAACCAAGTGGAGATGCGACGACAGGCGTTGAAGTTTCTTCAGAAGGACTGAACCTGAACCCGGGTCGGATCGATCCGATGAATGAAGCCTTTGAAGATTCTCGTAAAGCCTTAGTCGCAGAGTTTGAATTCAATGGACAAAAGGTGATGTTGGTCACCAACCACTTCAATTCCAAAGGTGGGGACGATTCGCTATTCGGGGCGAACCACCCGAGAGAGCTTGGAAGTGAAGTGCAGCGTCTGAAGCAGGCCCAGGTACTCAATGATTTTGTCGATGAATACGAAGAAAAAGTAGAAGATGCGAACATCGTTGTCATGGGTGATTTGAATGACTTTGAATTCTCTGACCCGATCCAAACCTTAAAAGGAGATGTTCTTACGAATTTAACGGAAGAACTTCCTCTAGAGGAGCGGTATTCCTACAACTACCAGGGGAATTCTCAGGTTCTCGATCATATTTTGGTCAACAACTCTCTTGCGGAACAAACAAAGATTGATAGTGTCAATATCAATGCGGACTTTTCAGAAGCGGATGGCCGCGCAAGTGACCACGATCCAATGCTTGCTCAAATTGAATTCGGAACAGATGTTGAACGGATCTCAGGAGTCGACCGTTACGAAACAGCCATTGAAGTTTCGAAGAAAGGCTGGGATCAGGCCGACACCGTTGTCATAGCGAGAGGAGACTCTTTCCCGGATGCTTTGGCGGGAGCACCACTTGCTTATAAACTGGATGCCCCGATTTTATTGACGAAATCAAACACCCTTCTGTCTAAGGTGAAAGCTGAAATTGAGAGACTAGGTGCGAAGCATGCTGTGATTTTGGGTGGAGATGGAGCGATCTCCGATTATGTGAGTTACCAGTTAGAAGGAGAAGGGTTGTCTGTTGAACGGATCTCCGGAAGTGACCGCTATGAAACAGCGGCCAACATTGCTGCCCGCCTGGACGGTTCACCAGAGAAGGCGATCGTAGCGGATGGAAGAAATTATCCAGATGCTATATCAGGTGCTTCTTATGCCGCAGAGAATGGCTATCCTGTCTTATTGACGAAGTCGAAGAAACTGCCATCAGAAACGAAACTGGCTTTGTCTGACATTGAAGAAACGGTTGTTCTTGGCGGAACGAATGCGATTAGTGAAAAAGTGCTGAAAGGTCTACCGAATCCAACGCGCTACCATGGATCGGACCGTTATGGGACATCAGCAGAGATTGCGGCGAAATTGGTTGGCGATACAGACTCTGCCTTCATCGCTACAGGCCGGGAATTTGCGGATGCTTTAACGGGATCTGTACTTGCAGCGAAAATGAAAGCGCCGATGCTTCTTGTGAAGCCGGATGATCTCCCAGATGAAATGGAAGCTCTAATCCAAGAACAGAAATACACAAACTTCCATGTTCTTGGTGGCACAAATGCCGTAAGTGATGAAGTGAAGAACGAGCTTGATGACGAATAAAAAAACTTTGAAACTGTGAAAGGATGTTTTTAATGAAACTAGTAAAACCACTTGCAACTGTAGCTGCATCAGGGGCGATTGCTCTTGGTACGTTGGCTTTCCCTTCCGGGGAAGTCAAAGCAGCTGATGGAGATTTTGATTTGACGATTATGCACAGCAATGACACTCATGCTCACTTGGAAAACGTGCCAAAGAAGGTTTCCCTTGTAGAACAACTTCGTGCTGAGCGTGAGAATTCCGTATTACTGGATGCGGGTGACGTGTTTTCAGGTACGCTTTTCTACAATGAATTCAAAGGTCTTGCCGACCTACAATTCATGAACATGATGGAGTATGATGCGATGGTTCCAGGTAACCACGAGTTTGATGATGGCACAGAGCCCCTTGCTGATTTTGTTAAAGAAGCCGAATTTCCAATTGTTAGTGCGAACATTGACTACAGCAAAGATGTTAGTCTGAAGGATCTGTTCAAAGATGAAATTGGTAAGCCGGGTGAAGGCGGAAACATCTATCCAGCTTCCATTATTGACGTGGATGGAGAGAAGGTTGGTGTATTCGGACTAACGACAGAAGAAACTGCTTTTCTATCAAACCCAGGAGAAGACATTGAATTCCAAGATTACTTGCAAAAAGCAGAAGATACAGTGACGATGCTTGAAGGAGAAGGCGTCAACAAGATTGTTGCTCTTACTCATATCGGTGTCACTTACGATCGTACACTTGCCGAATCAGTCGAAGGTATTGATGTCGTTGTAGGTGCTCATAGTCATACGACAGTAGAAGAAACAGAGGTTTTGAATGATGGTGAAGGTGACGAACCTACCCTTGTTGTACAAGCAGGAGAATATAACGAATACTTAGGTGACCTTCAAGTTTCTTTCGATGATCAAGGTGTCCTTCAAGAATGGGACGGAAAGCTGATCGATATTGAAGAAGCAGATGTAGAGCCGAATGCAGAAGCGCAAGCATTACTTGAAAAGTTCCAAGAGCCTCTTGAAGAGCTTAAGAACGAAGTGGTAGGAGAAACGACGGTTGCTTTAAATGGAGAGCGTAGTGACGTACGTCAAGGCGAGACCAACCTTGGGAACTTAATCACAGATTCCATGCTTGCAAAAGCGAAAAAAGTGCTACCTGAAACAAGCATTGCGATTCAAAACGGTGGAGGGATTCGTGCATCCATCGATGAGGGCGAGATCACTATGGGTGAAGTCTTGACGACGATGCCTTTTGGTAACCAGCTTGTCACTTTGGAATTAACCGGTGAGCAGCTTAAGGCAGCTCTTGAAAATGGAGTGAGCGATTTAGAGAACATGGGTGGACGTTTCGCTCAGGTTTCCGGTTTGAAGTACACGTTTGATCGTAACCAGCCTGCAGGTGACCGCATTGTCGACGTGCAGACGAAAACAGATGATGGGTATAAGGCTCTTGACATGAACGGTACGTATACAGTGGCAACAAACGCCTTCATCGCTGATGGTGGAGATGGCTACGAAACTTTTGCTGAAGCGAAAGCAAACGGAAAAATGAAAGAACTTTTCTTCGTTGATTATGAAGTCTTCAATGAATACTTAGAGGAACAAGGGACGGTTTCTCCAGAAGTTGAAGGACGGATCATTGATCAAGTCGCTGAAGAATCGAATGATGTGGAACGCATCTATGGTCAGGATCGTTACGAGACTGCTATTGAGATCTCCAAGGAAGGCTGGGAGCAAGCCGATACGGTTGTCATCGCGAGAGGAGATCAGTTTGCGGATGCCTTGGCTGGTGCACCTTTAGCTTATAAACAAGACGCACCAATTCTTCTTACGAAATCCAATAAACTTGATTCCAGAGTGAAAGAAGAGATTGAGCGCCTGGGTGCTACGAAAGCAATCGTCTTAGGTGGAACGGGTGCCATTTCCAACTATGTAAAATATCAGCTGGAAGGTTTAGACCTTGATGTTGAGCGTATTTCAGGGAAAAACCGTTATGCTACCGCTGCAAGTATTGCTGCAAGACTTGGAGGCAACCCTGATAACGTGATTGTTGCTGATGGCCGTAATTACCCTGATGCCCTGGCTGTAGCTTCTTATGCAGCTAAAGAAGGATACCCGATTCTTCTTTCTCAGACAGATAAGTTGCCTGGCATTACGAAGACAGCCCTTGGTGGATTTGATCAGAGCATTATTGTCGGTGGAACGAATGCCATTTCTGAAAAAGTAGAATCCATGCTACCTGAACCAACACGGTATAAAGGTGCAACACGCTATGAAACAGCTGCTGTTATTGCTAAAGATTTGATGGGAAGTAAAGAGAATGCTTTTGTTGCTACTGGAACAAACTTTGCAGATGCGCTTGCAGGTTCTGTTCTTGCAGCGAAGCATGATGCATCCATGCTTCTTGTGAAAGAAGACCAACTTCCTCATGTTACAAAAGAAGTAATCGAGGAAATGGGACTTCGTAACTTCCACGTCCTTGGCGGTACAGGAGCTGTCAACGAAGACGTAGAAAAAGAGCTCAAAGAGAAGTAATTGTTGTAAAAGGAAGGAGCCACCGCTATATGTAGCGGTGGCTCCTTTTTTCTTATCCCTGCCTTTTCATTTGGTTCACACAACCCACATCTAGTCTGAAGTCAATTGCATTAAATGGGCACCGACTTCTTCATTTACCGCGCCAAATCCACCCAGGATGGTGTAGGATCGGGGTTGATGTTGATCAATGAATTTCGCCATTTCCTCAGGAATTTCATCTGTTCGTACAAGGAGGATTGGTTGTTCACGATTGGCTGCCAGGACAGACCCTGTTAATGCATCTGCAAATGCCTGACCGGTGACCACAAAAACTTCATCGGTATTCATTTGAAGACCTTCCAAAATGTCAACAGCTGTCGCATAACGGTTGCTTCCAGAGAAACGAACGGCATTCGGTAAGTCTTTAAGAATTTCCTCACTTACCACCCCTTGCCCCCCGACAACAAAAGCTTGATCCACACGCTCCGCAATCGGACGGATTTCTTCTGGCAAAGCCTTCGTTCTTGTTAATAAAATTGGATAGCCTTTTTGTGCTGCATAAGGAGCAGAAGCCAGGGCATCAGGGAAGTTTTGACCATAAGAAATGAAAGCTTTTTCGAATGACGGTCGTCCTTGTAGCTTGAGAAGCTCTTTGGCGATTTCAGCAGAGGTTTGATAACGGTCTGTTCCTGAGATCCTTGTGACTTGCATCCCCATCTGCTTTAATTCACTTTCCACATCTGTATGAACGGCCCCTGTTCCACCGAGGATGTAAACTTGTTTTGCTCCCAGCCTGTCTATTTCGTCTTTCGTTTCATCAATAAGGTCATTCGAACGTGTCAATAAAACGGGAGCATTCAGCTCATAGGCGAGTGGAGCTCCTGAGAGCGCATCAGGAAAGTCATGGCCCTGGGCCAGAACGATGGCATCGGCACCGTTGGCAAACCCTTCTTTTGATATTTCAATGGCTGTTTCATAACGGTTCTTCCCATAAATCCTTGCTGGTTGATCGAACTGCCGCTTCACATCCAGTGTATAAGCTGTTCTGGACCAGTTTGCATAATAATCACTTACACCAAAATAATAGTTTCCTTCCTCTGCGTAAAAGGAGAAGGTTTCCGGCTCACCTTCGTAACGACTGTCGATCGTGTATAGGTCATAGATTATACCGTCGATTTCTTGAAACACGTGAATGACAGAGTCGATATGCTTCTCCGGATGAGAAAGGGAGATGGAAAGTTCTCCTGGATCAGTCATTGTAAAGGAATACAAATCATTGTCATTTGGAAAGTTGAACTTCTCATTATAGGTACCGGTCTTAATTTTCTTCGCACCATCCACCGACCATGTGGATGTGTCTCTGCCCATATCAGAAAGAGATGTCTGGAGTGACTGGTGGCCATCGACTTGGCCAAAGCCGACATAGGGGTGGGATTCCTGACTGTAAATCTGTTTCGCTCCATTTTGTAGAGCAAATTCTACTTGTATGGGACTCCAATCCGGATGTTTTGTTTTGATCAAGGATGCCATACCACTCACAATCGGAGCTGAGAAGGAGGTCCCGTCACCAATTCCGTAACCACCAAAATGATCGGTACTCGCAATATCTACTCCAGGAGCTGCCAGGTCAATATGTGGACCATAATTGCTGAAGGACGCCACAGTCGTTGAACTTCCGGTTGTATCTGTTGCTCCTACTGCAATTACCCATGGGTATCCGGCAGGAAAGGAAAACGCGGAGATGTCATCATTTCCTGAAGCAGCAACCAGAACAATTCCTGCTTGATGAGCCTGCAGAAGAACTTCTCCAAGAAGTGGATCGGGTGTATATCCACCAAAACTCATGTTGATCACATCGACATTTTTGTCCATCGCATATTGGACACCGTGAATGATGGCCGTCGTAGATAAGCCGTCATTTGTACCAACTTTAATCGGCTCAATGGTCACCTTGGGAGAAACACCAATGACTCCTTTTGAGTTCGCATTCGCGGCGATGATTCCTGTCACGTGTGTCCCGTGACCAACTTCATCGGATCGGACAGGTCCTGAGGCGACCCCGTCAAAACCTTCTGTCAAACGGTTGGTCAAATCCTCATGAGAAGGGTTAATGCCGGAGTCCATGACGGCAACTTTCACCTGACTTTCCCCTCTAGTAATCTCCCAGGCCCTTTCCATTCCTATTTCACTCAGGTACGGTTGGTGACTCTTGTATAAAGGATCACTCGGCACATAACTATGTTGATAGATTTGATCCGGCGAAGCGGTAGCTACTCCTGGTAGCTGTTGAATGGCGGAGAGTTCTTTATGATAATCCAATGAAGTAGGAATCCTGACAGTCATCCATCGATCAGGGGCTATCTTCTCTAACACATCGGTGTCTACAATCTCGTATTTATGTAAGTCGAGAGTGACCCCGGTATCTACTTTTTTAATCATAACTTGTCTATCATTGATCCGGTCTAAAGGAATCGGTTTGGCGGATTGGGATGTCACTTTTTTCGGTTTGAATTGAGCTCTCATGTTTTCTTCTTCATGTTGGAAACTCTCAATTTTTTCAGGTGCAGGTTGAGCAAAAACGGAGGAAGGATTATGGGAAACAGACAGAATGGAGAAGAAGATCAGCGTGACAATTACTTTCATTAAATTCTTCATTGTTCGTCCCCTCTTCTATTAGAATTGGTAAGCCTATAGAGTATATTCCCTAATATACATAAAATTCCAAATGGTTTCCATCTTTTTTTTAGGGAAACCAATCCAGGGATTCATAGAATAAGTGTTTGAGATTATGTCAGATACTCACATTTATAAACGATCGACTGTTTATTTATAATGAACCGTCCACACTTTCTATGCGCGGGGCGAGAAATCGATCTCGCCATTAACTTGATGATTCATACAGGACCCTCACTGAGAAGATGGTCACAAAAGTAACTTCATATATTTAAAAATCTTTCATTTGAGTGTAAACTGTAAGAAAATGAGAGGGGGGAAGATTTGGCGAAAATATGGAGTTTCTTGTCACTTATACTCATAATCGGCGCGGCAATCTGGTGGGTAAATGCTTCCTATATGAACCCTCAACAGCGTTCTCAAACGGAAACAACCAGCTCCAGCACCCCGGTATCCCAGGATACTAAGAAAGAGGCTTATGCTACTTTGGAGTGGAAAGGGGATAACCGTTTCGAGTACACCATTCATAATGGAACGGAACAGCCGATCACTCTACCCTTCCGTTCTGGCCAACGATATGAATACTATGTGAAAGATCAGAAGGGGCACCGGATAGACACGTATTCAGAAGGCAAAATGTTTACCCAGGAAGTTACAGAGAAAACGATCCAACCTGGAGAAACCTATAAAGAGAAGATTATGATCTCCTCACCTCCACCAGGCTCCTATACCTTAGAGGTGGAGTCAGCATCCTCATATCAAAATAAATTTAAGCAAACGGTTAAATTCAAGGTAGAAGATCAAGACCATAAAAAAGGGGAAGAAACAACATGAAGCTTTATCAATACCCAGCTATTCTGCTGATCCTTTTAGGATCTGTTTTTTTTGCTTTCACAACAGCTGCACAAGCAGAGGCTGACCAGGTGAATATCATCGTGAAATATAAAGACAAAGTCACTACGTCCTCTCAGTCATCTTCTTTTCCGGTAGAAGTTATCCAGACATCTAAGGGTCAGGTCCAAAAGAAAGTGGACGCTCTAAAGAAAGATCCTCACATTGAATACATAGAAATGGATACGAAAGTTTACGCCCAAGGCCAGGTGCCGGATGACCCTTTTTACGTTAAACAAGAACGTACCCTTGAAGCGATTCACGCTCCTGCTGCTTGGAAGGAATTCCATGACGAAAAACGTAGTGAAGATACAGTCGTTGCGGTCATTGATTCTGGTGTTCAGTTGCAACACCCGGATTTGAAGGGGCAACTCTTAGAAGGAAAGAATTTTGTAGATCCCGAACAGCCACCGGAAGATCAATATGGACATGGAACCCATGTCGCAGGGTTGGTCAGTGCGATCACGAATAATCAGGAAGGCGTGGCTTCGGTCTCCCAGGGGGAAGCGAAAATACTCCCTGTGAAAATCATGGAGCAGAATGAAGGGAATGTGTCGGACCTGATTGATGGCATTATGTATGCGGTGGAAGAAGGAGCAGATGTCATCAATTTAAGCCTCGGTACCTATTCCTATAAGTTTGGGCTGGCAGATGCGATCCAATATGCTCAAGAGCAGGGTGTGCTCGTCGTTTCAGCTGCCGGGAACGATAACCGCAATCAGACTTTATATCCAGCAGCACTCGAAGGGGTAGTGGCTGTTGGTAGTTATGACATAGAGAAACAAACAAAGTCCTCCTTCTCCAATTATGGATCAGATGTCGATGTGGTCACACCAGGTGATGACATTTGGAGTACGTATAAACAAGATAGCTACAAAGCTATGGAAGGAACTAGTATGTCCACGGGACATGTAAGTTCACTAGCAGCTTTGTTGATGGAAGACTCTCCCTTCTTAACAGGTGAACAAGTCGGGAGATTGATTCAAGCTTCCTCTACAAAGTTGAATGATGATTATGTTTTAGGGGATGGAATCATCCATGCCGGCAACACACTGCAAAATGTGGAACAATACCAAAGGTTATCAGGTTCCACTTCAGTTGAAACCTCTGTCGAAGTCTCTCAAAGAGGTTGGAATGGTTTAGAGGAAAAGGAACTTTCCATTGATGGAAAGAAAGTGAAAGGAAAGTTTGCTATTCTGGCGACCGCAAAGGATTTCCCTGACAGCTTAGCTGCATCGCCGCTGGCTTCATATTTAAACAGTCCTGTGCTGCTTGAACTGAAGCAGGAAGTCTCTCCTGCCATATTAAAAGAACTGAAAAGGTTGGGTGCGACGGATGTGCTACTGATCGGGGGGACGAATGCTCTTTCAGAAGAGGTGGAACCTTCGCTGTCATCTAAGGGGTACCACACACATCGGATTTCCGGGGAAGATCGATACCAAACCGCTGTTTCTGTTAATCAGTTGATCCCTTTTGATACGAACAAAGCTTTCGTCGTTTCTGGACAAGAATTCCCTGATGCTCTTTCTGCTTCCGGGTACAGTGCGATGAATGGCTATCCGGTGCTTTATGTGCGACAGGACCGGATTCCGAACTCGGTGATGGACTATATGAAAACAGAAGGAATAACGAAAAATTATATTGTAGGCGGCACTGTTCCTATCTCCAAGGAAGTAGAGAATAACCTGCCAGATGCGAGCCCTCTCAGGGTAGCTGGAGAAAACCGTTATGAGACGAATTATGAAATGCATCGGACCTTTGGCAATGATGATGCCAGGAAGATCTATTTTGTAACCGGGCGTAACTTCCCTGATGCGATGGCAGCGGCACCTCTAGCCGTTCAATCACAAAGCCCTGTAGTGATTACTAACGAAAACCAAGGGGCCATGACGAGTAAAAGTATTCATTTGTTTGACCGTAGGCACGATTATCAAATTGTAGGTGGAACCGTTCCAATCTCTGCGCCTTATGCATGGAGGATTGACCAGATTTTCCACCAGTAAAAACGAATCCACAACTCATTCACCCTTTAACCTTTAGTAGAGGGAAAAAAATGCAGATAAAAGAGCAGAAAGACCTGGTGATATCAGGTCTTTCTGCTCTTTTTCTGTCTTAAAAAAGGTCTGACGTATTCATTTATCATTCAGAGAACCTAAGTATTAAAAATTATCTAAATTGAATGAATATTCATTGACGGCACCTTCACTATAACGTACAATAAAAATGTAAATTTTTGAAATTGTTTGTTAAAAAAGGAGGTTCGGGTCTTAGTAGAATTGCACCGATTCATAGAAAAAATTGGGAGGTCATACACTTTGGTGTCTAACAAAAAGAACAAAAAGAATGCTAAGAAAAAAGCCTTATGTGTGTTTGCAAGTGCTGCCATAGTCGCTTCTTCTTTCGCTGGAATTAGTACATATAGTCCAGGAGCCGTTCAAGCTGAATCAAGCGTTGTGAAGAAGTTCAACACTCTATTAAACTATAACGAAGTGGTTTCTCTTGCCAACAATGAAGAAGCTGTTCAGGAGCTTGTCATTATTGGTAACGGAAAGACTGATGCGACCAAGCAACTTGAAAAGCTTGGAGTGACAGTCAAACAAAATCATAAGAACTACGGATATCTCGCTGATGTCCCTACAAATAAAATCTTTGATGTCGTGAAATTGGACGCTGTCCGTACAGTGGGAGACAATGCGGAGTTGAAGCTTGCCCCTCCTCCTGAAGATGCTGAATCAAAAGGACAAGGCGATGTCGATACGGAAAGTACGGTAAGCCCTGATCAGTTGGAAACGCATCCTGCTGCAGGTGTCGATGATTTCCATGGGAAATTTGATGGGGAAGGCACAACCGTTGCCATTATCGATTCCGGACCAGACCCAGGGCATGAATCCTTTACCGATCTCCCTGAGGTAGAAGAAGGTGAAGATCCGAAAGAAGAATTTGCAGAGACCAGGAAATTCGGAGAATCAAAGATTGTTAACGTAAGAGATTACACAATCTCTAACTACTGGACCTTTGAGGTAGGAGCCGCTTATCCTGTAGAAGAAAGATATCAGGAATTTATTGAAGGTGCGGAGGTTAACTACTTATCTGAAGGAGATGTCCTTTTCACGGCTTTGACTGAAGAGGAGAAGGCTGCGATGGGTATCACTGAAGAAGGCACGGCCTATTACGGTCAGACTCACTTCAATGCTGCTGCTGACCTGAATGCTGATGGTGGAGAAGATCAAGATAACTTTGCCGTTATCCTGATTGGGGACACTGTATATGTCGATACGGACTATGATGGTGAATTCTCTGATGAAACAGGCTATAAAGAAGGACAAGCAGGTACCTTTGATGTGGATGTAAGCGATGATGTGGTCGGTGCAAACTTCCGTGTTAACGACCTGGATCATATTAAGGATACGACAGGTGTCCGTACAGTTAACTTGTTTACTGACTTTAATGGTCACGGTTCCCACGTGGCAGGGATTACAGCTGCCAATGGTCCTCTAAGAGATAATGCAACAGGAGCCGTAGCTGGTGAAGGTGTTGCACCTGAAGCTGACCTCGTTGGTATGCGAGTGTTTGAAGAAGAAGGTGGCGCTTATACATGGAGCATCCAAACCGCTATGATCGATGCGGCTCTTCCTGAAGACAAAGGTGGGTTCAATGCAGATGTAGCCAACCTGAGCCTTGGTTCATTGCCTGATTTGAACATCGGTGAAGGAAGCTATGGAGAGCTCATGAATGTCCTAAGTGATGATTATGATATCGTCTTCGTTACTTCCGCAGGAAATAGCGGACCTGGTATTGACACCGTAGGTTCACCAGGGGATGTCGGTAGTGTCATCTCCGTAGGGGCATACATCAACTCTGATATGTGGGCCAAAGAGTATGGAAGCTATCCATATGGCAAGGATGCAGAAGGAAATCCTCTTGATGGAGAAGGCCTATGGTATTTCTCCTCTGTAGGACCTAACGAACTAGGAAATCAGAAACCGGATGTTGTAGCACCTGGTTCCGCACTTGCTGCGTATCCAGCCCACTATTTCAATGACAGGGAAGGTGCATACGCAGTCCTTCAAGGAACAAGTATGTCTGCACCATATGTTGCAGGTGCCGTTGCTTTGCTTAAATCCGCTGCATTGAAAGATCGTATGCCGTTTGATTACGAGCTGGCTAAAGAGGCATTGGTTCAAACATCAAGAGAACTTGATGGGTATGACCGTGCTCAGCAAGGGGCTGGATTGATCGATGTACCAGCAGCGTATGAGTATATGCGTGAAAACTTTGTTAATGAGGTCAAGGATGTAGAAGTAACCGTTTACCACGGAGAGAAAGTCGCTGGAGGACCGGGACTCTATGTTCGTAACAAAGATATCCCTGAAACAGTCGAAGTACTTGTGGAAAACCCTTCAGATGAAGAGAAAAATCTAGAAATCTCAGCCAGCCATGATTGGTTCACACCTTCCGTTAGTGAATTGACTCTCGGAGCAGGGGAGCACAAATACATTACTGTAAGTTACGATGCTTCCAAGCTTGAAATGGGTGTGAATGCAGGGAATCTGATTTTCAATGATCCGTCCACTCCTTATGTAGAAGCAAGAAGTGCGCAGACGATCATGACCGGATATGAGTTCAACGAAGACAATAAACACCGCTTCCGCGCGACAGATGAAGTTCAATCTTCTCAAACGAAAGGGTACACGTTTGATGTGGAAGCCGGATTAAGTGAGTTGCGTTTCTCATTGAATGCATTGGCTGAGAATGGCGATTATGAAGGTCGCGTCCGTATGCTGGTCTTCAATCCAGATGGAACTCAAGTCAATGACTATGTGGGTTATGCTGGATATGGATCCAACGGCTTAGAAGTGGAGGACTTTGTTGTTCCATCTCCTGAGCCAGGCGTATGGGAAGTCCATGTTTATGGAACAACCGCTCCTGAAGAAGGAAAAGAAGTCAATGAATACACGTTTGAAGCTGTAGCACAGGATGTGGTAGCTAGCCCGGGACGTATTGATCTTGGCAAAGTGTCTACTTCCCAGAAATTTGATGAAGAAGTGACTTTCACCAACTACTTGAAAGATTCTGCTGAGGTTAAGTTTGAAACAGTAGGATTCTCAGGACCTATTTCAAAAACAATCACTGGTGAAGTAACCCAGGATTCCGCTGACATTCCGAATGATGGAGACTTAATCGATGTCAAAATCGAAAACAACGTTTCCCTCAGTGTCGATGTAGCACCAGAAACATCTGCGGATTTGGATCTGTTCCTATTTAACGAAGATGGAGACATGGTGGCTTCAAGTGCAACAGCTTCTGATAGTGAAGCTTTCTCTGTCACAGGTCTTCCTGATGGAAACTACCAAATCGCTGTAGATTATTTCGGTGATGGTTCTGGTACTGTCAATTACACGCTGAACATGACAGAAGAAAAAGTACAATCCTATGATTCTAGTGAAGAAACAGAAGGATCCGTATCTACAGATGCTGGCAAGACTACAATTGGAGTAGGAGAATCTGTTGATATTCCAGTTTCTATCACAACACCGGATGAGCCAATCAAAGGGTATGCGGCATTGTATATGATAGATGCCAATACGGATGAAGTGCTGGATCTTGTACCGATTACCACGGATGCTGATGTCGTAGACGTGCTTTCTGGTCCGACGCGTACAGAGACAGCCATTGAAATTTCCAAGGATCTTTACCCTGATGGTGGAGCCGAAACAGTCATCGTTACGACTGGATACGACTTCCCGGATGCATTGTCAGCTGGACCTTTAGCATCTGCGACGAATGCACCGATTATTCCGGTTAACAGCAAAGGGATGCTGGATGATAATGCCCTTGAGGAAATCGAACGCCTTGGTGCTGAAAATGTTTATGTCCTGGGTGGAACAGGCGCTGTGAAACCTGAAGTATTCACTCAGTTGAACTCGATCAGCATTGCAGCCGATAATATCAAACGTCTTTCTGACGACACTCGTTACGGCACAAACCTTGAGATTGTCAAAGAGTTGCAAAGCGAGTTTGGTTTCGAAGGGAATGGCGTATTCCTGGCTACTGGTAAAAACTATGCGGATGCGTTAAGTGCAGCATCTCTTGCAGGTGCAAACGGTATGCCGATTGTTCTTACAAATGGTAAAGAACTTTCTGATGAAGCTCTTGAAGTACTGGAAAACGAGGATGTGTACATCGCTGGTGGTACAAGCGTCGTTTCTGATGACGTCTTAGCTCAAGCGAAAGAAGTAGCGTTGTCTGTGGAAAGACTTTCTGGTCCGAATCGTTACGGCACGCTTGTAGAATTGCTGAAAGAATTTGGTCACAATACAGACCATCTTTATGCAGCAAGCGGAAGTAACTACCCAGACGCCCTGGCAGCTGCTCCTCTTGTGACTGGCAATGACGGCTTGCTTCTATTGGTAGATGATGAAAGATTACCGAAAGAAGTCGACGCTTACCTTACGAAGTACGTGTACACGAACGATGTTTCTTCTGTGACCGTACTTGGTGGCGATGGAGCTGTGAGCCCTGAAGTAAGAGAAGCTCTTCAGAAGAAAGTAACAGAATAAGTTTTGTTGAAAGAGCCGTTCTTTTAAGAACGGCTCTTTTATTTCATCCCTTTTATGTAAGAGTTGATTTCCTCAGATCACCAGGTGGGGGACGGTTAGAGATTTGGTCATTGAATTATGAATGAAGGGTTTGATTGTGATGTAGAAGTAGGTTTGGGCTATAGTCTTTAGATCCCAGACACCTGCGTCTTTTGTGTTTACTTATCTTAAGAAATCGTCAGTTTCATACATGAAAACACTTTATTTATTTATCTAACACGTTTATACTATACATAAGTTCTTTATAATGAACAAAAAGTAAAGAAGGTTCGTTTTCTGATCCTAAAGAGGTATTGTAGGACATTGTAAGGAGGAAAAGGCATGAGGAGTATCTACATGCATGATAAATGGGGGATGGTTCAGGAGCCGAAAGAACATGGGAAGGCTCATGTGTTCGTTTTTGAGAAAGATAATCTGAAAATCAAATACCCGTTCATTAAACGAAAAGCAGGTAGGGTTGATGGAGAAGAATACTACGATCTTGTGACGCCAAGAGGGGAATGCGGGCCCTGGATTGAAGGTGATGGGGGAGTTGACCGACAGGAGCTTGTTCATTGTTTCAATGAAGCATTTTCTACCTATTGTAAAAGGGAGAAGATTGTAGCGGAATATATTCGTTTCAGCGCGTGGGACCCGGAGGTATCACTTTTTACCCCGCTTTATAACACTCGGTTTTACGGTTATGTATTCTGTAATGACCTTTCCATTGACTTTTTTAATGAAGAATATAAAGCTACCAAGCGTAGAAACGTAAGAAAAGCAAGGAAGAATGGAGTAGATATTGTTTTTGACGATACTCCGAATTCGATCGACGACTTTATGAACCTGTACACGTATACAGAAGAGAAGTACGCCGTATCCGACTACCATAAACTGGGCAGGGATTTTATCGAAGGGTACTGCCGGATGCTTCCAGATGAAACGGTTTTTGCGAAGGCGATTTATGACGGAAAAGTGATTTCAGCCAGTCTGCTTCTGTTAGGTGAGGATATTGCTCACTATCACTTTGGTGCCAATCATCCGGACTATCGCTCCATTCAAGCGAACAGTCTGCTATTCTATCAATCTTCTCTTTATGCCAGAGGTCAGGGGAAAAAGTATTTCGATCTGGGGACAGCGATCGCTGGGAGTCCACTTCACAAGTATAAGGAGGATATGGCTATAGGATATCCATCGACCTTAGCTACTTGTGTAAGAAACGAAGAAATCTATAATCGCCTTATAGAGCTTGCGGGCGGCCCAAGGAAAAATTATTTCCCGGCTTATCGTCGAGGTGTTGTATAAATATACACCCTCTCGTTCGTTATATAGAAATATACGTAAAGGTGTGGATGATGGACTTGTATTATTTTGAGGTTGTAAAAAATTTGCTTGCTGTCAAATGTAATGTCCGTGATTTTTCATGGTCGTTCGGGTCCGCGATGCCTCTTGTCGATAAGGAAGATTATAAGAATTGCAGGATTCAACTGGACGTTCACATTGGAGACTTTGACCATCCCAAAACCGTTGATCATCAATCCCAATACCACTTTTTTTCGAGCCTCCCGGAAGAGAATGGGCTGGTGTACATCAGGGATTTCCTTTTCGGAAGCCAGTTGAAATGGAAACTGGTGAACGGGAATTCTCGGCAGCCGAAAATGTATATCAATCGTGCCTATTTCAGGTATGTGAAATATCGTTTTATGAACATTCATTCCGCCCCTGATCTCCTTGTGGATCTGACGACATTCTTACTGCTGAGAGAAGGTTTTGCCCCCGTATATGCCTCTTCTTTTCAATGGCAGGGGAGGACATCATTAGCATTCGCGCCACCAAATACCGGGAAAACACTCACTTGTCTGAAGGCGTGTGCGGATTCTGATGCGATGTATATTTCGGAAGATATGGCCTTGACGGATGGGAAGAATGTATATGCTATGCCCTGGACCTGTTCTTTTCGGTCTTATGGGAAACAAGCTTGCTGGAATGATAAATTCAAGAAATTTTTTCCTTTTCAAGAGCTTTTTCGAAAGGGAAAGCCATCCTTGGTGGAAGCACTCGCACAAAACAATCGCGTCCTTCATGAATCCGTAAACCATAACCTGATTATCCTCGAGCGTAGTCCCGTTTCTCAAGTCGATGATCTTTGCCCGGAAGAAGCGCTTAGAAAGATTCAAAACCTGAATCGTTATGGTTTTTATTATATGAAATCTCCCATGCTTATGGCCTATACTTATTTTTATCCTGAATTCACGATTGAGGAAGCAGAGAAAGTAGAAAAAATGATCCTGAGACGTTTAGTAGAAAACGCAGCGAGAACCATCACAGTCTCAGATGCTAACGCAGGAAACTTTTTGAATTTAATTCAAGGAGAGATCAAAAATGAAAAAAGAAAAAAGATCTCCTAAAGTCCTTCATGTAGCTACCGTTCCTGAGTTTTTATTTTTTCTCGACAAGCAGCTCGGTTACATGAACAACAATGGTTTTGAAGTACACGTGATGTCTTCACCCGGAGAAGACTTTGATACATTTATAAAAACAGAGGGAGTCATCCCCCATGAGGTTTCGATTGAGCGTGAGATATCTCTGCTGAGGGACATAAGATCTTTATGGAACATATGGAAGGTCCTGCGAAGAGAGAAATTCGATATTGTTCATGCCCATACGCCAAAAGCGGGCCTTCTAGGGATGGTGGCGGCTCTTTTATCGGGAGTAAAGGTGAGAATCTATCATATGCATGGATTGACGTATACAACCAGAAAAGGCTGGAAGAGAAAGCTGCTCTACTATAGTGAAAAGTTATCATGTTTCCTTTCCTATAAAACTTACGCCGTCAGCCCTTCGTTAAAAAGGTTTGTCGTTGAGGAGAAAATCATACCCGATCATAAAATCGGGCTGATCAAAAACGGATCCATCAACGGTTTGGATGTTCAACATCGTTTTAATCGCACGTTATATCCAGAGTCTAAAGTACAAAACATCCACGGCATACGGAAAGAGGATTATGTGTTGGGATTTGTCGGTAGAATCGTAAGGGAAAAAGGGGTCATCGAACTCTTTGATCTTTATAACCATTTGAAGCAGGACTATCCCAATGTAAAACTTCTTATAGTCGGCAAAATGGAGAAAAAGGAAGAACTTCCTAATGAGTTGCTGCATCAGCTGTACAACGATAAATCAATCACCTACGTAGGTTCGGTCGATAATCCAGCCCCTTACTATTCTTTAATGGATGTCCTTGTTCTGCCTACGTATCGCGAGGGGTTTGGATTAGTAGCTATTGAGGCGATGGCGATGGGTGTTCCTGTCATTGCCAGTGCAGTCCTTGGTTGTGTGGACACAGTAGAAAACGGGAAAAACGGATTTCTTGTTCCTGTCAAAGATGTTGAGCAGATGGTCGAAAAGGTTGAATACTATATGGAAAATAAAGAGGATCGAAAAAGGCATGGGGATTACGGGAGAGAAAGCGTGAAGCAGAAATATGAACAGACGTCCATTTGGAGAGATCAGATTAAAGACTATCGGAATTTTCTAGAACGGATTTGAGTGTGTGTTCTTTATTGAGAAACTATGAAATCGACAGATAAGAGAATATAATTGAAGGAAATCTTCACTTAATGTCAATGTATGTCTCAAAACGAACATTGATTCTCTTCGTACAACTACTATAATGAGTGAAAAGCTCATGGACTGGAAGATATTTTTTTACACTCTTGTTCTTTTTTGAGAACTGAAGGGAAGGTGATGAGAAGAATGGACCGGTCATTCAGAGATGTGTTCCTGCTTATGAAAAAAAGGTTATGGCTTATTTTCGCAGCTATCGTTTTGTCTGTCCTGGCCACGGCTATCCTGAGTTTCTATATCATACAACCAAAATACGAAGCGACATCTCAATTTATCGTAAATTCCGACCTTGAACCTCAGGCGTCCCTGGCGGATGTGAACATCAACAACATCCGTACAAATGTGGAATTGATTAATACGTACAATGTTGTTATTAAAAGTCCAGCTGTTCTGGATAAAGTGATCCAGGAACTGGGTATATCTTTAGAAACAGAAGAATTGGCTTCCAAGATGAGTGTGACCAGTGCCGAGGATTCTCAAGTCGTTGCAGTCACAGTCACTGATGAAAACCAGGCTCAGGCAGCCCGCATCGCCAATGCTACGGTGGACGTTTTTAAAGGGGAGATCACGTATCTCATGAAAGTGGATAACGTCCGTACGTTATCGGTTGCGAAAGTAGACAATAATCCAATCCCTGTAAATCTGAATCCAATGTTGAATATGGCGATCGGCGTCTTTCTTGGGTTGATTCTCGGTGTTGCGATCGCACTTTTGAAGGAGTACATGGACTTATCCGTTCGAACGAAACGTGACTTGGAGGAAAACATTGATATTCCGGTTGTAGGAATCATATCCACCATTGACGAGAAAGACGTTTTAAAGAAGGAACGTTCAAAGTCTGCTACAACCGATCAACACAAAGGAGGGCGTCTCCATGTGGTTAAGAAAAAAGAAAAAATTGTCTAATCAGAAGGGTCGCACTCTCATTACACAAAGAAACCCGCGTTCTCCGATTTCAGAACAGTATCGGGCGGTAAGGACCGATATGCAAATTGCCTCAGCTCAAAAAGAAATCAAGTCCCTTGTCGTTACATCAGCTAATCCATCAGAAGGAAAATCACTGACGATATCCAATCTGGCCATTACATTTGCTCAGCAGGGCAAGAAAGTGCTTTTAATTGATGCTGATTTAAGGATGCCGACACTGCAGTATACATTCAGACTTGATAACCACGTTGGACTCAGTAGTGTCTTGACAGGTGAATACCAATTACACAAACAGGTGATCCGCACCAGCGATATCCCCGGATTGGATTTGCTTCCTTCAGGACCTGTACCGGAAAACCCCTCAGAATTGCTTGCATCGGACATGATGAAGAAGCTTTTACGCGTCTGTTCTGCACATTATGACATGGTCATGATGGATACCGCGCCGTTGCTTGCTGTCACAGATGCACAGATATTAGCCAATTTATCTGATGGAGCCTTATTGGTTACACGAAGCAAGAAGACACATGTGGAATCTGTACAAAAAGCGGTCGATTTGCTTAAACAGTGCAGGGTTCATTATTTAGGAGCCATTTTAAATGATGTGAAACAAAAGAAATCAGATCACTATTACTATTACGGTTCTAAATAAAGGAAAGGGTGAAGGAAATGATCGATTTACACAGTCATATTTTACCGGGACTCGATGATGGGGCAGCCACGATGGAAGAGAGTATTGAAATGGCGAAAGCAGCGGTTGAACAAGGCATCGATACCATTGTTGCGACACCGCACCATTTTCACACAAGGTATCATAATCCGAAACCACTTGTTCTTCAGAAAACGGCACAATTGAATGATGAACTTTTTCAACAAGGGATCCAGCTCACCGTACTTCCTGGTCAGGAAATAAGAGTAAACGGAGACGTGGATGCTTTTGAAGCAGACGATGTGCTTACTATCAATCAAAAGAGTGGCTACGTGTTTTTAGAACTCCCGAGTCATGATGTTCCACACTTCGCAAAGAAAATGATTTACGATATCCAACTGCTTGGTTATAAGCCGATCATCGTACACCCGGAAAGGAACAAAGTCCTTCGTCAACAACCTGATCAGCTTTACAATTTTGTGAGAAATGGAGCCATCACTCAAGTAACAGCGGCCAGTGTCGCAGGGAAGTTTGGGAGGGAAGTGCAGAAGTTCTCTTATCAGATGATCGAGTTTAATCTCACGCACCTGGTAGCTTCTGATGCACACGATACGAAGAAACGCGGGTTCTTTATGAAAGAGGCTTACAACAAAATTCAAAAGAAGTTTGGTACCGATATGATGTATCAATTCATGGAGAACGCTCATGTCATACTCGATGGAGAAATGGTTTATACAGACCCGCCTGAGCGCATTCGAACGAAGAAACGTCTTGGGCTTCTCTAACTAACACGAAGGATAGAGGTTCAATCTATGGAAAAAGCGCTGCAAGTAGGGTTGAAGAAGCCGTTATCAATGAAAATGAACTCCATCTGGAACGTGAGTGGAGTCGTTTTATATACGTTGTCTCAATGGGGAATATTAGTAATTATTGCAAAAATAGGTACACCCTCGATGGTAGGGATGTTCACACTGGGCTTAGCTTTGACAGCTCCGATCATGATGATGATGCGTTTCAATCTGAGAGTGGCCGTTGCTTCAGACAGGGAAGATGAATATAAGTTCAGTGAATATTTCACATCAAGGATCCTCACGACCTTGCTTTTTCTATTCGTGATGTTCATCGTTTCTCTCTTTTATCTCAGCAACATCTACACATTCATGATCATTGTATTGCTCAGTGTAGCGCGTTCGATTGATTCTATCAGTGATATTCTACATGGACAGTGGCAAAAAGAAGGAAGACTTGATCTTTCTGCAAAGTCGATGATGGCAAAAGGCGCGCTCTCTTTTCTCTTGTTCACGGGCTTCATGTATGTATTTCAAAGTCTAGTGATTGCAACGATTGGCATGATTTCAGGGTGGCTGATCGTCCTTCTGGTGTATGAGTTCCCAAGCGTGCGTCGTTTCGCAACCATCCGATTTTTGTGGAACCAAAACGTTCAACGGTCTATTTTTATTATGACTCTGCCACTGGGCCTTGCCCTTTTGGTAGACTCCCTTGTTGCTAATATTCCGAGGTATTTTCTTGAAGCCATGCACGGGGTGGACGCTCTCGGTTTTTACGCGGCCATCATCTATATCATTCACGCGGGTGGAAACGTCATTTATGCCATCAGCAATGCGGTCATTTCTCCGCTGTCTGCTGATTATCAGAAGAAGAGGATCAAGAGTTTCTTGAAGACGTTGCTTTTCTTACTATCCGGTTTACTCGTATTGGGAGTCGCAGCCATTTTCACCGTAATGTCCACCGGTGAATTTCTTTTGACGCTTCTTTATACAGAAGAATACGCATCTTATCATACGCTGTTTATCCTTTTAACGATTGCCGGAATCATTAAGTATATGAGTAAGTTTATCGAGACGGCATTATTTGCAACCAGAAGATTCAACATCCAGCCCTATATCAATGGTGTCGGATTATTATTAATCTTAGTCTTCTCCTTCTTGCTCATCCCAGACTATGGCGTCCATGGAGCAGCCTATGCGCTGATCATTGCTGAACTCATTCAAATGGTTGTGAGAACAGTGATCTTGGGAGTCTTTTTAAGAAAGGTGGAGGGAAGTCAATGAGGCTCATTTGGTTGGTCTTTATTTCAGAATTGCTGCTCTACTACCTGTTCAAGCCTATGATTCCCGAAGCGGAATACGTACCGATGGTCTTTTTATCCATTCACCTTCTCATCGTCCTATTCGTCATATCAAGCTTTGAAAGAAAGGTGGCCGGTCTTTTACTCCTCGCTTTTGCCATACGGGTGTCCTTCATGTTTTGGGATATTTATGCAAGATCCATCTACATTCTGCCGCATAGCGGATCGGACACGGAAGGATTCCTTGCTTCTGGGTTGCAGGTGGGCAGAGATTTATCCCTAGTCTTTCAAGATATTTATGGTGGGTTGTATACAAAGATTTTAGGGGTTTTATTTTTCCTAGGTCCTGAAGATCGTGTGATGGGGCAATACGTCAATGTGCTTTTGGGGCTGACAGCCATTCTGGTTTTATTGAAAATCTTTGAAGAATGTCAGGTGCGATCTTCTATTCAAATCGGAAGTTTGTGGGTGGTCGCTCTGTTTCCGACAGGGGTCATTTTTTCCGGCATCCTCCTAAGAGAAGCATTAATCAGTACGCTTGTGATTGTTTCGTTCTACTATTGCCTGAAATGGTACAAAACGAATCATACAGAACAAATGTTGTTAGCCGTCGGTCTTCTATTGATTGGCGCAACGCTTCATTCGGGAGTCATTGGAGTAGTTGTCGGATATGTTTTTCTGTTCATTTTCTACAATCACTCAAAAAAAGCGCTGGTATTCTCGCCAAGGTCCGTCGTTCCATTTTCATTGTTCAGCCTTTCCTTACTCTCGTTGATGGTGTTGCCGTTACAAAACATTCCTTTCTTAGGGAAATTCGCTTTTTACATGAATCGGGACAGAGGGTTGTATGAAATGGCTTCAGGCGGTGAAGGCGAGGGCGCTGGAGGATCTGCTTACTTGACGGGGCTCAGTATTGATACCCCGTGGGAAATGATGGCCTATGCTCCAGTGAAAATGTTCTATTTTATGACATCCCCGTTGCCGTGGGGATGGCGTGGTTTTTCAGACGTTGCTTCATTTTCCTATGATGGGGTCGTTTATCTGGGTTTCATGCTTTTCCTGGTTTTCAAGTTCCGGGATCATATCAAGTCTCATCCACTCTTGTTGGCTGGATTCATTATGATCATGGCTACGGTGTTCGTTTTTGGAATTGGTGTAGATAATGCCGGGACATCGATGCGCCACCGCTTCAAAATCTTTTATCTGGTCATTTTGTTATCAGGTTTAGTCATGAATCAACTGGATAAGGTAAAAGCTCCTGTAACTAAATTCCGATCAAGCATGAGGGATTTAACGTCTATGAAGGATACCAGTGTGTAGGTTCGTTCTTTATAAAGAATGGAAGTGGTTTAAAAAGTACGTGAGGAGTGGATCGAAAATGAAAAGGTTGTTTGACATCATTTTTTCTCTTATCATGCTGGCTGTTTTTTCTGTCATCATGGTGGTCGTCTCCTTGTTGATCCGTTGGAAAATGGGAGCACCGATCTTATTTAAGCAAGAAAGAATCGGTTACAAGGAAAGGCCTTTTTCCATTTACAAGTTCAGGACCATGCTGGATGAAACGGACGAACATGGAAGAGTGTTGGGTGAAGAAGAACGAATGACCAAACTGGGAGTCTGGATCCGCCGGTACAGTTTGGATGAGCTTCCACAGCTATTTAACATTCTAAAAGGAGATATGAGTTTGATCGGTCCGAGACCCTTGCTTCCGGAATATCTTCCTTATTATACAGACATCGAGCGGATGCGCCATCAAGTGAAACCTGGAATTACGGGACTGGCCCAAGTGGAAGGGCGCAATTATTTATCCTGGGATCAACGGTTTGAATTGGATGTCTATTATGTCAAAAATCGCTCTGCTGCTTTTGATACAGAAATCTTCTTCCGAACCGTTGGGAAAGTGCTAAAAACCGATGAGATTGAAGAGTTTCCTGGACAGAGTATGTTGGATTTTGATGTGGAACGCAAGAGTAAACAAAACCGCCAATGAAGAAACGGAGGGCTCAACATGGGAAGTCATGTTTATAAAGCAGATGACCGTAAGATTTGGCACGATTATTTGAAACAGGTCAATGACAAAGACATTTATTTTACTCCTGAATACGGAAAATTGCACGAGTTGAATGGGGAAGGCGAAGCAACTCTCTTCATCTATGAAGAGGGAAAAGACTTCATTTATTATCCTTTTTTGAAGCGGAAGCTTAGCGAATTGCCGCACTTGAACTTGAACGCAAATCTCTTTGGAGAGGTGTACGATATAACGAGCCCATACGGGTATGGAGGTCCCATCTCCAATATAGCTGATGGAAAGAGGAAGGTGGAGTTGTTCAAAGGCTTTTCGGAAGCTTTTGACCATTATTGTCAGACTGAAAGAATTGTTACAGAATTTGTTCGTTTTCATCCGTTACTTGGAAATCATGAAGACTATCGATCATTGGAATCGATCTACCTTCGTAATACGATTCATATTGACCTTACAAAAGATGAGGAGGATATTTGGGCTCATTATGACAGCCCCAATCGAAACCGTATCCGCAAGGCAAGAAAACATGGACTCGAAGTGATCCACAAGCCTTTACATCATCGTAAAGATTTCCTGCGCATTTACTATGCCACGATGGATAAAAACAAAGCTCAGGCCTATTACTACTTTTCAGAGCAATACTTTCAAAATAAAGCCGACCTGCTTGGAGAGAAGGCCGAACTCTTTGAGGTCCTGTACCGGGGACAGACGATTTTCTCAGGAATTTTTATGAGATATGGAGATTTTCTCCATTACGACCTTGTCGGTTCCGACCTCAACTATTTGAAGATATGCCCGAACAATTTTGTCATTGACTATGCAGCCAGATGGGCAAAAGAAAGAGGATTGAAATCTCTTCATCTTGGCGGGGGGTACTCGGGTGAGGATAACTTGTTCAAGTTTAAGAAGAGGTTCAACAAACAAGGAGAACGTCCATTTTATATCGGAAAAAGAATACACAATGAAGAGCTCTATCAAGTGCTGACGGAAGGGATGGAAGAAAGAAATGGCTTCTTTCCTGCCTACAGAGATCCTTCTGTTATAGATAATAAAGCGACTGTCGTCGGTTAAGCACACCTCATGGAGGAGGGAACCTAATGGAAAAAGTACCGAATAAGATTTATTTATCTGCCCCACATATGACAGGCAAGGAAACAGAATATATGAATCAAGCCATTGCTTCCAACTGGATTGCCCCCCTTGGTCCGAATGTCGATGCTTTTGAAAAAGCGGTGTCAGAATACGTTGGAGTGAAACGTGCACTGGCATTAAGCTCAGGGACAGCAGCCATCCATTTGGCCTTACGGGTGCTAGGGGTGAGGGAAGGGGATACCGTCTTCTGCCCGAGTTTCACTTTTGTAGCGACAGCCAATCCGATTCTTTATGAAAAAGCAGAGCCTATATTCATTGATTCAGAAAGAGACACGTGGAACATGTCTCCAGGAGCTCTAAAAAAGGCGTTTTTTGACGCTGATCGCAAGGGCCATCTGCCTAAGGCAGTCATTGTCGTTAACCTTTATGGGCAAAATGCCAAAATGGATGAAATCCTGGCTATTTGTGATTCTTATGGAGTGCCGGTCATAGAAGATGCAGCCGAATCACTGGGGGCTGTTTATAAAGGGAGAAAGAGTGGATCAATGGGGAAATTCGGAATCTATTCTTTCAATGGAAACAAAATCATTACCACGTCAGGTGGCGGTATGCTTGTTTCGGATGATGAGGAAGCCATTCAAAAAGCAAAATTCCTCTCCACTCAGGCGAAGGATCCGGCTCCTTATTATCATCATCATGAACAAGGATACAATTACAGGATGAGTAACTTGCTTGCAGGCGTGGGTCTCGCGCAAATGGAAGTATTGGATGAAAGAATTGCCCAAAAAAATCGTGTATACGACCGCTATGTGAAGGAATTCGAGGGGCTGCCAGGGTTTTCGTTTGTCCCGGAATATCCAAATGCTACGCATACCCATTGGCTGACGACTGTCCTTTTGGAAGATGAGTTTCCAATCTCCCCTCTTGATGTGGTCGATGCCCTTGCTCTAGAAAACATTGAAGCCCGTCCGGTATGGAAGCCGCTCCATACTCAGCCTCTTTTTGCAGGTTGCCGCTATTACACACATGAGGAAAACGTAAGCGTAAGTGATGAACTTTTTGACAGAGGGTTGTGTTTACCCTCAGGCACCAACATGACAGAAGGAGAATTTGAAAGAGTCATTGATGCCCTTCAAGCATTTGTAGGAGTAAGTCAAATGAAGAAAAGTGTAAACTTATAACCTTTCGTTCTTTAATAAGAACGAAAGGTAAAGGGGGATGAGATCATGAGTAAGCCAAAACGAATGCTATGGTTCGGTATGCTGGATTCCATCATCGTATTTACGGCGAGTTACATCAGTATCCTATTAATGTTTCCGTCTTCTCCTGTCTTTTCAGAACAGATGTATCTGTTGTCGGCCATTCTAGTAGGTTCCCACCTCTCTTTTGCTGCATATTATAAAATTTATGTGCGTGCGTGGGAATATGCCAGCGTGGAAGAAGTCATGGTGCTTGTGAAATCCGTGACTTTCTCTGTCATCGTGGCTGCTTCGCTACAATTCTTACTAGCAGCGGATGTCTATTTCCGCGTTCTAGCTTCCACGTGGATGCTGCAAGTATTATTCATCTGTGCCTCAAGGTATTCTATGAGACTCTACCACGACCGGAAGCACAAACCATTAAATGAAGGCAAACGTACATTGATTATCGGCGCAGGTACAGCTGGAACCTTAGTGGCTAGACAACTCGGACAAAAAGGGGATTGTGATTTGAAGCCGGTTGCTTTCCTTGACGATGACCTGCGGAAACATCACCTTCATATCTTCAACATCCCTGTTGTGGGAGGAATCGGTGATCTGGCGGATCAAGTGAAAGATTTGAACATCGAACAGATCATCATCGCTATTCCTTCCCTGAGTAAAAAAGAGTCGAAGGTCATTCATGCGGCTTGTCTCGCTACTGGGGTTGAAACGAGAATGGTTCCGATGTATGAAGACCTTGTTACCGGACGCTTACGTTTTGATGAGATGAAGAAAGTGGATGTGCACCATTTACTGGGGCGCCCACCCGTTGATCTGGAAACACAGTCGATGGCAGAGATGATTGAAGGATGTACCGTCCTTGTGACGGGAGCAGGAGGATCGATCGGCTCAGAAATTTGCCGTCAAGTCGCGAAATTTCATCCATCCACTGTTATTCTGCTTGGTCATGGAGAGAACAGCATTTATACCATTCATAGAGAAATGATAAAGAATGCAGGGCAAGAGATTCAATGGCATACAGAAATTGCAGATATTAAAGACCGTGACCGCATGATTGAAATCATGAGTTCCTATCAACCGGACGTCGTCATTCACGCGGCTGCCCACAAACACGTTCCATTAATGGAAAAGAACCCTGTCGAAGCGATTACGAATAATATTTTCGGCACCAAACATGTAGCAGAAGCAGCTGATTTATGTGGCGTCCATACCTTTGTCATGATTTCATCCGACAAAGCCGTCAACCCAACGAGCGTGATGGGGGCGACGAAACGCATTGCAGAGATGGTGATCCAGGATTTAGATAAGAAGAGTTCTACCCGTTTTGTAGCGGTCCGCTTTGGGAACGTTCTCGGTAGCCGCGGGAGTGTCATCCCTCATTTTCTCGATCAAATCAAGGAAGGCGGACCCGTGACCGTAACGGATCCAGCGATGACCCGCTATTTTATGACGATTCCTGAAGCATCGAGACTCGTGTTGCAGGCAGGAGCCCTAGCTCGTGGAGGGGAAGTGTTTGTTCTCGACATGGGTGAACCTGTGAAGATCATAGATCTCGCTCGTAACCTCATTCAACTATCCGGGTTTACAGAAAAGGAAATCGGCATTCAATTTACAGGGGTTCGTCCTGGTGAAAAGCTTTACGAGGAACTGTTAAATGAAAACGAAGTCCATGATAAAGCGGTACACCCACGCATTTACGTCGGCAAAACCGTAGAGTTCGACTTGAATGAAGTGCTTCAAAGGGTCGAAGACGCGGTTAGTAAAGGTCGCGATTTCCAGAGAGAAGTGCTATTGAGCGTCGCTACGAGACCAACGTCTGCTGTTGCTGCTGTCTAAAGTTTCTTTCTTTGAGAACTTGCGGAGGGTGATGATGGTGTACGTAGACCAGACGCCCACCCAATTTTTTACCAGATCAATGACCGTAAAGGATCGTCCATCAACGAATAGTTGATGCACTTCATCAACCAACCCATAAAAAGAGGCAAAAATAGCCGCAAGGAGATTGGTCACTTTCGTGAAGCGGTTATGGACTTGGAGGGCGAGTACGATCAAAACGTAGAGAATGGCGAACTCGATGAGATGCAGGCTTTCCAGGAATGTTCCCAGTGTCATATCAACCACTCCTTGATTGTTTCAATTGAGAGACTCGATTGAATCCATATGAGGATCATGTACAGGATGGGCAACAAAGTGAATAAGGTTTTTCTCATCAGTGACATCTCCTTCGTTAAATTCTTTAGTAGTATGGGAGATTTTGAGAGATTTTATAATTATAGAATTGTAAGTCTTTGACTCTCGCTATATAATAGAATGAAATGCTGATATAAGGTGGAGAGATTTGTAGATGAAACGAACGGATAAACACAAGAAGAAAAAAATGCGATGGTGGAAAGTGTCGCTTGTATTGCTGGTATTGTTATTGATTCCCGCAGGTGTATATAGTTACTCCCTTTACAGCGGGGCGAAGAACACCGTGGACTCTAAGATGCACAAAGAAGTCGCTTCCATTGATCACGAACTGACAGAGAAAAAAACGAAGCAAAAAGAACCGCTCAACATTTTATTGATGGGCGTTGATGAAAGAGCCGGAGATTCCGGTCGTTCAGATGCATTGATGGTCTTGTCTGTCGATCCGAACAACAATCGCAGCCAAATCATAAGCATTCCTCGTGACACACGCACAGAGATGGTCGGCAACTCATCTCATTCAGGAAACCTGGACAAAATCAATCATGCTTACGCCTTTGGTGGAGCGGATATGGCCATCCAGACGGTCGAGAACTTCCTTGATATTAACTTAGACTATTATGTACAAGTGAATATGGAAGGATTGGAAGAAATGGTCGATGCCGTTGGAGGCATTACCATCCAAAACGATATCGAATGGTATGGAAAGGACAATTTCCATTATAAAAAAGGTGAATTGACCATGAATGGGGAAGAAGCCCTCGGTTATGTTCGCATGCGATATGATGACCCAAGAGGGGATCTTGGTCGTAACGAACGTCAGCGTAAAGTCATCCAGGGCATTGTAGATAAAGGGATGAATGTAGGGTCTATCAGTAGAATTGGTGAAGTGATGGACGTGCTTGGAAAGAATGTTTCTACCAATATGGACTTCAGTACGATGCAGGATCTGATGAAGAACTATAGTAGCGCCAGAGAGAATTTGTCTACCTATCAGATGACGGGTACAGGCACTAAGATCAATGGCATTTATTATTTAGAAGTTCCTGATCAGGAAGTACAGGATGTCCGGGAAATGATTCTTGACTATAATTCGTAAGCTGCTCTTTCATAGAGCAGCTTTTTTTATGCAAAATTCGATGAGAAGCAAAGAAAGTGTGTTATTCCCTGGGAAATACGCGTCGGAATTTGTGAAATAATCTCAAGTAAGTTTATGTTTATCTGTGTCCATACTGTAACTAAAGAGGTGATGGTATGGAGCATTATGAGGGGAACTTTTTCAAAGGTCTATTATGGGCGAGTCTTTTGTCTCTACCGATTTGGGGATTGATTGGTATGGTTGTTTATCTAGTTTGGTAGGAAAGATAAATACGATAAAAAAGGTGGTCACCTCTCATTTGAGAGATGACCACCTTCTTTTATACTAAAATAAACCAGAGGATGGAGGTGACAATGATGGCTGTCGTCCCTTGCAGGAGTGTTCCCATCGTTTGAGCTTTGTAGGCTTGTGTGATGGACATGCCACTGAACTCTTTGACGACCCAGAAATAGCTGTCGTTCACGTGGGAGACGACCATCGCGCCTGCACCAACGGCCATGACGACGAGTGCCAGTGGTACCGCTCCTTCGATTCCGATTTGCGGAAGAAGAGGTGCGATTAATGTTGATGTAATGACAATGGCTGCTGTGGACGATCCTTGTGCACTCTTCAAGGCGGCTGCGATGATGAATGGAATGAAGATGAACACGGCTCCGACAGCCACTTCATTCCCTGCGATTCCTTTAATAAGGTCAGCGATGCTTGTTGAACTGATCACAGATCCGAATGCTCCGCCAGCCCCTGTGATCAATAGGATCGGAGCTGCTTCCTTAATTCCGATTCCGACCCATTGGGTGAGGGTTTCCTCATCAAACTTTGGCAGGAGGGAGAATGCGAACAAAACACCTACAAGAAGAGCGACAACTGGTGATCCGAGAAATAGGAAGAATGAAAATACTGGACCTTCCCATCCTGCGAAAGTGATCACAGAGCTGAATCCGATCAATAGAATAGGAACGAGTATAGGAGCAAATGATTTTGCAGCCGATGGCATATCACCAAAACTGCTGACGACCTCGTCGTAATCATACAGAGCATCATCTTCACTCTGATCAATATGAATGTTAGCGCCGGCTTTGACAGCCCAAAGGTATCCAATTAGGATCGCAGGGATGGCGACGATGATTCCAAATAAGATGACCGTTCCTAAATAGTTCTGGGCACCAATATTTCCTGCTGCTGCGATAGGTCCTGGTGTAGGCGGCACGAGGGTGTGGGTCGCGAACAGGCCGGTAGATAAAGCGATGGCCATGGATGCGACGGTCACTTTCGTTTTATTTGCAAGCGCTTTCTTTAATGACGATAAAATGACGTATCCGGAGTCACAGAAAACAGGGATACTGACAATACTGCCGATTGCGCTCATGGCAAGCTGAGGTCTCTTTTCTCCGACGATTCTTAAGACGACTTCTGCCATACGTAAAGCGGCACCCGATTTTTCTAAAATGACACCAATGATCGTACCAAATACGATGACAAGCCCGATGCCTCCCATCAAGCCTCCAAATCCTCCATTGACCGCCGCTACGACATCTCCAAGCGGCATACCGGATAAAATTCCGATAGCAAAGGCTGAAATCAAGAGGGAAAGGAAAGGGTGGAGGTTGAATTTCGCTGTAGCTACAATGACGAATAAAACACCAAGTAAAATAATAAGTACAAGTCCGAATCCGTCCATAGACATTTCACTCCTTTTTATTGTTTCGTGAGTAATCGTGCAATTTGTTTCGTTGTCTCAAATAAATACGCATCTGCATTCTTCAGGCACTCCTCTAGTGAAGAAGGACCTGGGGCTATAGAAAAACAACTCGTAAATCTCTCATTCAAAGCAGTATAGTCTCCATCCAGACTTCCTGAGATGAGGATAACGGGCGTTTGCTTTTTTTGCGCCAGTTCGGCTACATACCCTGGTGCTTTACCATAAAGCGTTTGTTCATCGCTTTGTCCTTCACCTGTAATGACAAAATCAGCATTACGAATGGTATCTTGAAGCTGGATCGCTTCGCCGACTAACTTTGCCCCCGATTCAAGCTTGGCACCGATGGTTAGAAAAGCAAAACCGAGACCACCAGCTGAACCGGCCCCAGGTGTGTTCATGATGTTTTCACCCAGATCTTGTTCAATGAGTTTTCCATAATGGCCTAAGGCATGATCGTATGCTTTCACTTGCTGTTCTGTCGCCCCTTTTTGCGGCCCATATATATGACTTGCTCCTTTAGGTCCCGTCAGTGGATTATCTACATCAGAAGCGACGCGGATGGTGATATCTTTCAGGCGTGAGTCCATCTTGGACATGTCCACTTTTTCGACGTCGTGCAGATCTTTTCCATATATGCCAGTTTCCTGCCCATATTCATCAAATGCTTTCATTCCTAAGGCCTGCAGCATACCAAGTCCACCATCGTTGGTAGAGCTCCCGCCAATGGCTACGATGAAGTTGGTGCATCCCTCATCTAAAGCATGCGTAATGGCCTGCCCGATGCCATAGCTTGTCGTGTGATCGGGATTGCGTTTTTCTGTTGGCACGAGCGGTAAGCCGGCAATAACTGCTCCTTCGATGACAGCTCGGTGATCGTCCAGTTTTACATACCAGCTCTCCTTCTCTTCACCTAAGGGTCCTTTGCAGGAAAAGGTGATCTTTTCGTGAGAGACAGCTGCAGAGAATACGTCTAATGTGCCCTCTCCACCGTCAGCCATTGGCTTCATAATCGTTTCCACATCGGGATTGACCGAGTGAAAAGCTTTTTTCATGGTTTCAGCAACCTGAATGGAAGATAAACTTCCTTTATAGGAATCCGGGGCGAAAACGACCTTCATCATTTTCCCTCCTTTTATTTTTTGGTTACCTTCTATTCAACAGGAAATAGGGTTTGATAACAATTGGTGAGTTGTACAAAATATCAGAAAAATGTAAGCGTGTTCTTGTGCAAATGCACAAATCAATGCTTGATTAAAATTGCTTGTAGAATAATCGCATCTTTGAAATGACGGGCATCCAGTCCAACTTTTTTATATATTTGATCCAAGCGGTAAAGGAGAGTATTACGATGAATGTGCAACTCTTCAGCCGTCCGGTTCATTTTCAAGTCGTTGTTGAAAAAAGAATGGAGTGTTCTCAAATAAGGTGCTTCTAAACGGTTCAGGCGATTGGCATACAGTTCCGAAATGTCTTTGTACGTTTCAGTGGCAATGCTTGAAAGCAGGCGTTCCATCTTCAGGGACTTACTATGAATAATGGTTCCGTTTTTTCCTGCGATGTCGATGGACTGTTTTGCCTGTTGGAAAGATGCATAAATCCCTTTGGCGCCGTACCCTGGTTCCCCTACAGCTGCAGGACCCTCTGTTTTTATGAGGGGAACACGCTCTTGAAAGGGTACAGGCATGACGACTACATTTTCTTGAAAAGGGAGAATGAACAGCGGTTGCAGTTTCAGCTGTTCGGTCTGTCTGCGGATGTCCTCCGTCAAATCATGAGGGGATTCGTCTTGAAAAACGAGCACTTGCCATGTTTTTTTGAGGTCTGTTCGTAAAGAGTAGCTCGCTTCTTTTTCTAAATCATTGGTTTCCCGATCCGTCATGAGCTGATGAAACCAATGGCTCCACTGTCTTTCCTGATAGAAACTCTGTTTTTGGATGTAGATTTGTTCCAGAGCAATTTCAACAGACCCTTGAGTCATTCCAGCGGCTTGGTAAACTTGATCCGGATCTCCTGTCAAACCGACAACACCAGCAAGTTCTCCTCTATGAAAAATAGGAAGATTAACTCCTGGCTTCGTGTTAGAAAACTGATCCGCCACTTCTTTTGTCATTTGTAGAGGTTCCAGCGTTTCTATGACTTTTTGCGCTCCACCATGAATTTGGTTGATGCGATTGGCATCTGTGCTCGCCACAATTTTACCCGTGGGATCCATGAGATTGATGGCCACGTCGATATATCTGGAAAGACGATGGATGATTTCTTGTCCTAGTTGATCCGTAAGTTCCATGTCGGTTCCCTCCTTTTTCTATTATTCTATCAGAATGAGATTTTGGCTTATGTCTGATGATAAACAAATCGTTAAGGTTTAGAATGGTTGCTAAGGAGAGGTAACTAAAGTCAGAGAAGGCACGTGACTATTGAAAAACAAGGAGGAGTATAAGTGAAAAAACTATTACTTACTGGTTTTGAGCCTTTTTTACATTACTCGATCAATCCCACTCAGGAAATGGTAAAGGCATTAGATGGAGCTAGGATTGGTTCGTATTCGATCGAAGGGAGAGTCCTTCCTGTAGATTATCATAAATCGGGGGACAATTTGGTTTCCTATATCAAAGAAGTTCAGCCGGATGCCGTCATATTACTGGGACTTGCTGCAGGGAGATATAAAATGACGCCGGAGAGAATGGCGATCAACTGGAATGAAAGTAAGGAAGAAGATAACGAAGGAAATCAACCTGAAGGAGATAGGATTGATGGTGAAGGACCGGATGGATTGTTTTCTACCTTGCCTATTCAAGCGTTCGTCGATGTGTTGAATGAGAAAGGGTATCCAGCTGAAATCTCCAACACAGCAGGCACTTACTTGTGTAATCATGTGATGTATAGAGGGGTGTATTACTTCCGAAAAGAAAGCAGAGAGGTTCCAACCGGTTTCATTCACATGCCGGCATCTCATGAGCTCGCTATCCAGCATGGAGATCTCCCAAGTTGGTCTCAAGAAGATTTAACGAATGCCGTGAAAGAAATGATCCGGTTGCTTCCATAGTTAACGATAGAAAAAGCGAGGAGTCTGGATAAGACTCCTCGCTCTATTTGAATTATAAACTTGGACTGTAAGCTGTGTCAGGAATTTCTTCATATTCTTCAGGGTTTATACGATCAACCGTGTCTTCAGCTACGCCTTCAATAATACCTCTTAACCCGGTCTCTACGGCTTTCACGAACATGCCTTTTTTCTTCTGTCCCAGGCTCTGTGTTTGACCCGTCACTTCAAAGAGGACCGTGCCACTGCCGTTAAGAGCAAATGAACCTAACGCTGTTCCTGGAAGATCCAGTCCCTGTCTGTATAGAGTAATGTTATCAAATGGTGAGTTCCCCATCTCCTGCAGGGCATCGTAGGCCGCTACGTTCAACTGTCGTGAATAATCGAAATCATAGGTATCTGCATACTCCGAGTACTTCGCTCCTTCCTGTGAATCAGGGTTAGGAACAAATTGGCCAGAAAGGGACAATGTGACTGGGTCACTCGTGCCATCCACATAATAGAGTCCTTGGTGGTGGAGGTCTACAAACACATCCACCTTGCCGAATTCATCCTGCAAGTTTTTATAAACATCACGGACGGTTTGAGCTTCTGGTGTGATGAACCAGCCGGGCTCGGAGGAAGAGCCAGGGATATCTTTCGCTTCCGGGATATAATCCAAATCAGGATTGAAGTCGCGGTTCACATCAAATCCTGGATTGGCTGCGTAATCGTCCCCCTGAATGTTGGGGGCGGTATAGTAATTCCATGTCGGACCTCCGGCCTCAGCCAGTTGAGGGAAGTCTTCAACGACTTCTGACCAGGACATGTCATTTCCGCGCCTGTCGAGCTCCGAAGCATCAGGGTTGATTTTTGGCAGAGTTACAAGTGTAACCTCTTCTCTAATCTTTTGTGCGTGAGGAGAATTGTTTGAACCCAAGTAGCTTAATAGATTCAAGATGGCCTCTGTTCCTGTTTTTTCATTTCCGTGGATTTCACTTTCAATGAGAATGACTTTGTCCCCTTTACCGACACGCGCTTGATAAATATCAAGTCCTTTATTGGATTGACCAACAACATCGACTTGTACGGTTCCTTGGCTGGACTTCTCGATCTGCTCTAATTTCTTCGTCAACTGATCATAGTCTGTCCAACCTGAGCTGTTGTAGGTTTGTTGCTCAGGTGTACCGGGATGGTTGCCTGCTGCAAACGTAGGGATCGCAAAACTAGATGCCAATACGAGTGAACTAGCGACTGCAAATACTTGTTTTTTCATAAGAATATCCTCCTTATTCTGTAATTCCTACTTGATTGAACCCGTCTTCTGTAGCTTGAGTTTCTTGACTATTTTCTCCGTAAAGGTCTACAGCTGATTGGATGAGCGATTTTCTTGCATGACTGAAGTCAGATTCAGGCTGCAGGTAGACGGTTAATGCACGGTAGTAGATTTGGCCGAGCTTTTCTTTTCCAACCTGGGTGAATAACTTGTCTTGAAAAGCCGCGTAGTTCCATGTGTGCTACGGTTCACATGAATAGTTCGGATTTCAGCACGGGCATTGGAATGATGTGTTTTCTCCTCATAACCAGCCTTCTACTAAGAATTTATCCAATTATAGGGAATAGAGGGTTAATTATACAGAGTATATCGAACTGTTTGTATATTCTGAAAATAATGTCGAATAGAGGTTATGTATAAGACTTTAATCATGGGTCATAGACTCAAACACCGTCACACGAACATTTCGAGTAACGAAATAGGTTGCAACTATAGAACTATTTGAGGTTGATTTTAATTGGGAATATTTGTATGACCTGGTGCGTAAATATATGGAAGTTTGCTTCAATAAAAAAGCTCCTCCACGTCAGTGGAGGAGCGGGTTGGTTTATGCGTGAATCAATGTTTGGAGAGCTTCTTTTACTGGTTTGTAATCATAATCAAGATCACGGGCTACGGCTTCATAAGTTAGGTGGCCGTTTGCTGTGTTGACACCTGCTTCGATCGCTTTATTATCTTCTACCGCTTTGTTTACACCTTTTGATGCGATTTGCAATGCGTAAGGGATCGTTACGTTCGTAAGCGCGATTGTCGATGTGCGCGGTACCGCACCTGGGATGTTAGCAACAGCATAATGAAGCACCCCGTGCTTTTCATAAATAGGATCATCATGTGTTGTGATGTGGTCGACGGTTTCGAAGTTTCCGCCCTGGTCGATGGCAACATCAACGATGACTGACCCATCTTTCATTTCTTTAACCATGTCTTCTGTCACAAGTTTCGGTGCTTTTGCTCCTGGAATCAAAACAGCACCGATGACTAGATCTGCTTCTTTCACTGCTTCTGCAATGTTGAATGGATTGGACATCAACGTTTGGATGTCTGCACCGAACTGGTCATCCAGCTCGCGAAGGCGGTTTGGATTCAAGTCCAGTACCGTTACGTGTGCACCAAGGCCAATCGCGATCTTTGCTGCGTTGGTTCCTACAATACCTCCGCCAATGATGACAACTTTTCCTCGGGAAACGCCGGGAACTCCGCTAAGCAGGATTCCTTTTCCACCGAAGGATTTTTCAAGGTATTGAGCGCCGACTTGTGTAGCCATGCGTCCGGCTACTTCACTCATTGGAGTAAGAAGTGGCAGTTTGTTATCGACGGCAACCGTTTCATAGGCAATTGCAGTCACTTCGTTTTCCACTAACGCTTTCGTTAGTTCTGGTTCCGCTGCAAGGTGAAGGTATGTGAACAGAATGAGTCCTTTACGGAAGTATCCGTATTCAGATGGAAGGGGTTCCTTCACTTTCATGACCATTTCTGAATTCGACCAAATATCGGAAGCGGTTTCAACAATCTCAGCACCAGCATCACGATATTCTTGGTCGGTAAAGTTACTGCCTGTTCCGGCCTGGGTTTCGATGCGGATCGTGTGTCCAGCTTTCATGAGATTGATGACACCTGAAGGCGTAATCGCTACGCGGTTTTCGTTGTTTTTTATTTCTCTTGGAATTCCGATAATCATGGGGAACGTCCACCTTTCAAATTGAATGTACTCAAAGTATAGCTCGCATGCGTTTATTTTTGTTTAGTTGAAAGTGAAAAAATAAACAGGAGGATTTGTGTAAAATCACAAATCCTCCTGTTCGTTTTCATGAATCAATAAATCAAGGTAAAGCATCGTCTTCTGGCTCATATCTTTGAAGTCGATGTTGCCGATTTCTTTGATCCTTTTCAGGCGGTAATTCAACGTATTGGTATGAATGTGCATGTGAGCGGCGGCCTGGTGGACATTGCTGTTTTTCTCAAGAAAAACTTTCAACGTTTCAAGCAGCATGGAATTATTTTTTTCATCATACGTTCGGATATTCCTCAGAGCATCGTTCTTATAGTTTTCCCGTTTTTGAAGGGAGGACAGTTCATTTAGAAATTGGTAGACACCTAAGTCTTGATAGTTGTCGACATGCTGAAGCCCTTCACCGTACTGTTCTTTCAATTCCAATACCTTTAGGGCCTGCTTGTAACTGTCACTGATCAGTGTAGGTGAGTCATAAATCAGTCCGAAAGCTCCTTTTAAATCTTCAAAATGCAGACGCTCTTTCATCTTTTGTGTGAATTCACGAATGAAGGCCTGATTCATTTCATTCGCATCTTCTTTATTATCTGTGCGCACGAGGAGAATGAGCTGCTGGTCATCAAAGATCCGGTTCACGACCCGGTTTTGATGAAGCGTTTCGGTTAAGTAGTAGGCATGGCGCTCTACAGCTTGACTCATTTCTTCCGTAAACTCGAACACAGCGACACAAAGCTGTCCCTGTAAATTCATATGATACTTCTTAGCGAGGCGTTTGATTTCAGCCTGGTTCTGAAGGGAGCCCGTCAGCAACTGCCAGAAAAACTCTTTTCGGTTTTCCTCCGTCTTTTTCTTTTTCGCCTGTTGTCTCAACAAATGGTGGCTGACCCACTGGGCGGCTTCTTTCATTTCTTCTAAATGTTCAGCTGTCACAGAAACATCGTTCGTCTGCGCCCAGATGAACCCTAGGATTTCGTTGTTTTTACGAACCGAGATCGCTAATCGGTGACCAAGTCCGATCGCATCAATTTTTTTCACAATGAGCGGCTGGTCGTTTTCGAAAAGTTTGGCCATGATGCCTTGTTTCCATAACCCATTGATGACATGCTCAGGTACTTTACGTCTCATGATCGTCGCGGTTCTCGCTTCGTCGACATTTTTTTCGTGTTTGCTGTAAGACACGATACGGTGGTTGGCATCTTCAATGGTTACCGGACATCCTAAGGTTTCCGCAATGCTGTCGGCAAGCCCCTCGGGGGAATCGATGTAATCTTTATATGAATAGTTCAAGTGTGATGAATGTTTCATAGCGGTACTCCTTATGGTGTGAATACCCTTATATTATCATTGATTATCGTATAGAAACATCCATTTTCCCTATTGAAGTTTTTGTTATTTTGAACGAATATTAATGAAGGAATTTGTCGAATTACCCAAACATTGGAAAGCGCATTCATGATACGCTGAGGCTGCTCCTTTTATATGAAAGCGTTTAACTAAAACAAGGGACTTCGAAACACTTCAGTACATAAGGAGGATTTTTTCGTGAAAAAAGTATTTAAAATTGCAAGCGCTTTTATAGGGATTATCGTCGGTGCGGGCTTTGCATCAGGACAGGAAATTCTTCAATACTTTACGAGTTTCGGCTATTTAGGAACGATTGGGACGATCCTCTCAACGGCTCTGTTCGCGTATATGGGCATGATGCTTGTTAAGCTTGGGACGCGGACACAGGCCACTTCACATAAGGAAGCGGTCTATAAAGTCAGTGGAAACAAGTGGCTTGGACGGATCGTTGATTACGTCATCATTCTGACGTTGTTTGGTGTCGGGGTGGTCATGATTGCCGGAGCGGGTTCAATTCCAAGTCAGCAATTCGGATTACCACCGCTCGTTGGTGTCCTTTTCATGAGTGTAATCGTGATGGCAACCATCATGATGAATGTAGATAAAGTCGTCAATGTCATTGGCAGTATTACGCCGTTTTTAATCATAACCGTTTTAATTATATCGGGCTACAGCTTATTCACGATGGACCAGTCCTTCAGTGATTTGAACGCCGTTGCCGTGGACCAGCCATCGGCATTGTCCAATTGGTTCATTTCCGCCATCAATTATGTTTCCTTTAATGTGGCGGTCGGTGCGTCAATGGCCTTGTTGATGGGAGGAAATGAGAAAGACGAGCGAACATCCGCGCTCGGCGGACTTCTCGGAGGATTAGGTCTTGGGATTATGATTGTGATTAGTCACCTGGCTATTTTCTCGCAAGTCGATGAGGTTGCCTCGTACGAAATGCCGCTACTGGCCCTTGTCGATAACCATTCGCCGGTATTAGGAATGTTCTACTCGGTTGTTTTGTTCGGTATGGTTTTCAATACAGCTGTCAGCATGTTCTTCTCCTTTGCTGCTCGTTATACCGAAGTAGGGACAAGCCAGCATAAGAAGTTTGTTCTGATTACAGGAGTGATTGCATTTGGACTCAGCTTTGTAGGATTCACAGAACTTGTCGCGTTCTTCTATCCGTTGATCGGCTACATGGGTCTGTTCCTCATCGGCGCGCTGGTCACAGCTCCATTCCGACTGAAAAAAGAACACAAAAATTCAGAGCGCTTATCCGCCTAAATGAAAAGACCACCTTTAAAGGTGGTCTTTTTCCATTATCTGTATGACCTGGTACAACAAATAATGGAAGTATCCCCCGGTTTTGCGTTATGTTATATATGAGAAGGTTTTCATAAGGGAGTGGAAGAGATGAATAATCAAGAGTGGTGGAAGAAGAGTGTCGTCTATCAAATTTATCCGAAGAGTTTCAATGATACGAACGGGGATGGGATTGGTGATATTCCTGGCATCATAGAAAAGCTGGATTATTTGAAAGAGCTGGGAGTGGACGTTCTCTGGTTGTCTCCGATCTATGATTCTCCACAAGAGGATAATGGCTATGATATTCGCAACTATCGTCAAGTGGATGAGCTTTTTGGAAGTATGGAAGATTTAGAGCAATTGTTGGAGGAAGCTCACAAAAGAGACTTGAAGTTGGTCATGGATCTCGTCGTCAATCATACCTCTGATGAACACGCATGGTTTGTAGAGTCTTCGAAAAGCAAAGATAATACGTATCGCGATTATTACATATGGAAAGACGGCAAGGAAAACGGGGAGCCACCGACAAACTGGAGCTCTGTTTTCGGGGGACCTGCCTGGGCGTATGATGAAACAACAGGACAGTATTATCTGCATATTTTTGCGAAAAAGCAGCCTGATTTGAACTGGGAAAATCCGAAGCTTCGTGAAGATGTGTACGATATGATGAAGTTTTGGCTGGATAAAGGAATGGACGGGTTCCGTATGGATGTCATCAACTTTATCTCGAAACATCCGGATTATCCGGAAGGGGAGCATGGGGATGGCAGCCCTTATTTCATGAATGGCCCGCGTGTTCATGAATTCTTACAGGAAATGAATCAGGAAGTTCTATCAAACTATGATGTGATGACTGTCGGTGAAATGCCAGGCGCTTCTCCAGAAGATGCGAAGCGCTATACAGATCCTGCGAACGACGAATTGAATATGATTTTCACATTTGAACATATGGATTTGGATTCGAACGGGGATAAGTGGAACTGGACAGATTTGAACCTTGTCGACTTGAAGAAAAACTTTGAAAAGTGGCAGACGTCTCTCCATGGGGTAGGCTGGAACAGCTTGTACTGGAACAACCATGACCAGCCGCGTATCGTGTCGCGCTTTGGTGATGACGGAGAGTATCGTGTGAAGTCGGCGAAAATGCTTGCGACCTGCCTGCATATGATGCAGGGCACTCCATACATTTACCAAGGAGAAGAGCTTGGAATGACGAACGTTCGTTTTGAAACGCTTGACGAATACCGCGATATTGAACTTTTGAATATGTATGAAGAGAAGAAGGAACAAGGGTGGTCCCATGAAGATCTGATGAAAGCCATCTACGTGAAAGGCCGTGACAACGCACGGACCCCGATGCAGTGGGATAGTACGGCCAATGGTGGCTTTACAGACGGAACTCCGTGGATTCAAGTGAATCCAAATTATACGGAGATCAATGCGAGCCGTGCGTTGGAGGATAACAACTCCGTGTTTTATTTCTATCAACAGTTGATTCGTTTGAGAAAAGAAATGGAGACGATCACAGATGGACGTTTTGAACTGTTGATTAAAGAAGATCCAAACGTATTCGCTTATAAGCGAGTCAGTGAAGAAGGAAGTCTTCTTGTCGTCTGTAACTTTTCTTCAGAAGAAGTGGCAGTAGAGGAAGAAATAGTGGAGGAGATCGAAGGGAAGCCTGTTGTGATTACGAACGAAAATGAAATCACAGATCGCCGACATTTAGCCCCTTATGAGGGTACGGTTTATAGCATTTAATGGTAAAATTAGCCACACCAGGTCATCCATATTCTGGATGACCTGGTGTGGTATTTTTTTACATAATGGAATGAACGGTCGATATAACTAATGGAAATCGAACGTCAGGCTTTTGGGAGGAGATTTTTTGTTTATTGTTGTTGTGCTTTTGGTTGTGATGTTTTTGAGTGGATCCCTTGCTACTCCAGTAGTTAAAGGGAAAATAGGGGAAGCGAAAGTTTCTTTTTTGCTGAAGCGACTGGACGAGAAGGAGTACCATGTTCTCAATGACCTGCTTCTGAAGACGGAAAGGGGAACCACTCAAATTGATCACGTCGTCGTGTCCATCTACGGCGTTTTTGTGATTGAAACGAAAAATTATAAGGGTTGGATTTATGGTGATGAAAAACGTAAAACGTGGACACAGGTGATTTATAAGAGGAAGCAGAGATTCATGAATCCTATTCATCAAAATTATGGTCATCTGAAAGGGCTGGGAAGAAGTGCTCGGGAAGACTTATACGCACCCTTTCTGTTCGATCATATCTTTCAGCTCTAAAGCGACGCTAAAAGATATTGCTGTTGCTTCCCCTCTCGTTCATGTTGTGAATACCTTTCACCTATTGAATACCATCAAAATGTATGATGAGAGGCTGATTTCAAACGCACATATGAAAGGGATCATTTATAAGTTAAACCACTATAATATCGACGATAAACAAATGAGAGAGAACCACATCCATACGATCAAAGAGAAGCAGGAACGGAAACGTCAACAAGTAAAAGAGATGAAATGCCCGGATTGTGGTGGGAAACTGATCGACCGTATTGGAAAACACGGTGCGTATAAAGGGTGTATGAACTTTCCCGAGTGTCGCTTCACCTATGACCGTTCATCGTGAAACAGAGTATGGAAATAAATGGTGTACCAGGTCATCCATATTCTGGATATCCTGGTGTGGGATTTTTTTCACGAAGGAAAGGAATGCCGATCTAATGAGGGCAAAAGAAATGACAGGCATTTGAAGGAAATTCTGTTTTCTTCATTATTTAGGTATTTTGAAATATTATTACACTTTTTTAAAACGTATGTTGACACAATAATTCAAAAATTCTATAATGAAGCCAACAAAGGTTTGGAGGAAGTCCATGAAGTATGTGATTGGAATTGACGGTGGAGGGACGAAAACGACGTGCTTGTTCCTTGAGGCAAATCAACGTACATACTCGGAACAACCTAAAGTCATTTACGGACCTGGAACAAATCCTCATTCGATTGGTTTTGAGGAAGCAGGTCGCCGATTGAAAGCACTTATGGAAAAAGGATTACAAACATTCAACTTAGATTCTGCACAAATCATTGGCATTGGCTTCGGACTTGCTGGAATTGGAAGACCAGAAGACGAAGAACAAATGGAGAAGATTGCGCAGAATATTTTTTTGAGTTTAAAGTTTTCTGAAAATTTAAACTTTCGCGTGGGTTCTGACAGCCGGGCTGCGCTTAAAGGAGCACTGTCTCCTAAAGAAAAGTCCGGCATCCTCGTAATCTCGGGAACAGGTTCCAATGCTATGGGTGTCGACCGTGATGGAACCATCTATAAATGTGGAGGCTGGGGTCATTTGATCGGGGATGAAGGCAGTGGCTATGATCTTTCTATGAAAGCGTTATCTTCTATATGTAAAGCAGAGGATGGACGCGGGGAGGAAACGGTCCTGACACCGCTCATTTTAGAGAAGTTGGAGCTTCGTAAAACGGAGGATCTTATCCGTTACATATATGGGAATGCTCATGAGAAGCATGAAATCGCGAAGTTTGCTGGGTGTGTCATGGAAGCGTCAGATCGGGGTGATGCGGTTGCGGTGAAACTTTTACAGGAAGCCGCCGATCAACTCGTCCTGCATGCCGTAAGCATCGCTTCTAACGGTTTTGAACCGGATACAACCATTACTGCGGCAGGGTCGATTTTCATGCATTCCAAAGTTCTGAAACAGCATTTCATCCAACAGATAGAAATGAAAGGCCTGGGAAGATTCAAAGAGCCTTATGCTCCGCCAGAATTTGGAGCAGCCATGATGGCAATCCCGGAAAATGATGAATAAAGGTGGTTCCGACGATGACGAATTCATTGACGTTCCTTACAACAGAGCAGCGAAATGAACGAACAAAAAACATGGATGAAATGACCACATCAGAAATATTGAAAGTCATGAATGAAGAAGATCGAAAAGTTGCAGAAGCCGTCAAACGGGTTTTGCCAGCCATTACGAAAGCGGTCGATCATATTTCCGCTTCATTGAAAAAAGGAGGCCGCCTTTTTTATGTAGGGGCAGGTACGAGTGGCAGGCTCGGTATTTTGGATGCGTCGGAGTGTCCACCAACCTTTTTAGTGGATCCAACGATCGTCCAGGCTGTCATGGCAGGAGGCGGGAACGCTTTTACAAAGGCGAAAGAGAATTCAGAAGACGACGCGGATCAAGGGGAAAACGATTTGAAAGCAAAACAACTCACCGCAAACGATGTTGTCGTAGGGATTACGGCTAGCGGACGAACGCCTTATCCGATCGGAGCTCTCAAGCACGCGCGTTCCATGGGGGCTTATACAATCTCCCTATCTTGCAACCGTCATTCGGAAATCAGTGATTATGCCGAGTGTCCGATTGAAGTCGTCGTCGGGCCGGAAGTTTTGACGGGTTCTACTCGCTTGAAAGCAGCGACCGCCCACAAGATGGTCTTGAATATGATGAGTACGACAGCCATGGTCAAACTCGGAAAGGTATACGAGAATTTGATGGTGGATGTCCATGCGAGCAACCACAAATTGAGAGAACGCGCCAAGAGCATTTTGATGGAGTGTACATCAGCGTCTTATGAAGAAGCGGAAGAAACGTTGAAAAAAGCAAAGCTTCAAGTCAAGCCGGCGATTGTCATGCTGAAGCGAAGCGTTTCTTATGAGGAAGCAAAACAAATGCTTCAAGCAAATGACGGCAATTTGAGAAAGGCCATGAATGAATCTTAATGATTTGAAGACCATTCTGCATGGTTTCAAATATATTTTTCAATCAAAAAGGGGGAGCTTATGTTGAGCATGTGGCGGAAAACATCTGCTTGGTTGATGATGGCTGTTTTGGTTGCTTTCTTGTTATTGGTCGGTTGTGCACCAGGAGCAGGGACGGAAGAAACAGATAGCGAAGGCACAAAAGAAGAGTCCAGTTCTGAAGGGTCTTCGGAGTCCGGTGAAGTTTCAGGAGAACTTGAGATTCAGTACTTTGTCGGGGGTTATGGAGATTCGTGGTGGAAAGAAGTCATCGGTGATTTCCAGGAGGAATACCCGGATGTCACAATCACCGAACATGCAGGGCCGAACATCAATGAAGAATTGAGATCGCGCTGGGTATCGGATGATCCACCTGATGTCGTTTACATTGATGGTGCCGGCTCCAGTGAAACACAAATGGTTGAAGATGGTCAGCTCATGAACTTGACCGAGTGGTTGAGTGGCGTGGAGCTTGAGGATGGCTCCGCTCTAGGTGAGAGTTTCATCGTAGATCCTGCTACATACGATGGAGAGATCTATAGCTTACCACTCGTCTTTGATACGTGGGGCACATGGTATGACAATGCTTGGTTTGAAGAGAACAATTGGGATGTACCGAAAGACTTCCCTGGTTTCATGGATACGATGAGTCAAATTAAAGAAGAGGAAGGCATTGAACCATTCGTTACGACAGGGCAATATCCTTACTACTTCTTGCGCGGGATGCTTTACCCTGCCTTTGGTGCAGCCGGTGGAGACGAGTTACTTAATGACGTGATTACAGGGAAAGAAGGCGCATGGACAAGCGAACCTGTCCTTAATGTCATGAAAAAAGTCGAGCAGATGCAGCAGGAAGGGATGATTGATTCAGGGTTTGGTGCACTGAACCATACACAGTCGCAAATGAACTTCCTGCTTCATGACAATGCGTTCATCCCGGTCGGCTTCTGGCTGCCGAACGAAATGGCGAACGATACGCCGGAAGACTTCCAATATGGATTCATTCCTTCTCCGATGCAGGATGAAGGCGAACCGTATGCGATTGTTCCAGACCTACGTCCACTTGCCATTGCGGAAAAAGCAGAAAACCCTGAAGCGGCGAAAGCTTTCGTCGAGTTCGTGTTCACAAAAGAATACGCGAAAAGTTTCTCTGAACATACGGGAGCGATCATGAACTTGCAAGGAGTGGATCTTGCCTCAAGTGAGGAAGTGCCTGCTTTCTTGATTGATGCAAACCAGATGATCAACGATCCTGAACAGGTTCAGATCTATCAGAAACCTCATCCGATGAGTTCAGAGCTTGAGACGCCGATCAGCAACTCGCTCGTATCGTTGATGCTCGGAAACATTACGGCTGAAGAGTTCGTTGAAGAAGCAGAAAAAGCGGCCGCGGAATACCGCAGCAGTTTGGAGTAAAGGGCAAATGGAATGTGGAGACTCCTTCTTCGCATTCCATTTTTCTTAAAAAAGCATAGGCCGATCAACAGAGGGAACGTTTTCCTGCTGTTGCTTGACTTATGCTTGCAACAAAGTATTCAAACTAGAAAAAGAGGTGGTTGTCAGTGGTCCAATCCCGTCGACAGCGGAACATGTTTCTTGCCTTTTGTCTTGTTCCGACGTTCCTATTGTTCGCCGTTTTTACGTTGTACCCACTATTCAATGGTCTTTATTATTCTTTTTTTAAATGGTCGGGGGCCTCGTCGCTTGCCGAATTCGTAGGTTTTGAAAACTATCGCAGGTTGTTCAGTGATGAAATCATTCCTAGGACGATCTGGCATGATTACTTCCTCGTCATTACAAAAGTAATCGGCATCATGATCCTTTCTACTTTTTTTGCGGTCGCTCTAACCCAAATGAAAATCAAAGAAGCGCCGTTTTACCGGATCGTCTTCTTTTTTCCGAATATCATGTCTGTCGTTGTCATCGGGATTTTGTGGATGTTTATTTATAATCCCAGCCTGGGTCTTGTAAACTCTGGTCTTGAGTTGATTGGTCTTGAGAGTTGGACGCAACCATGGCTCGGGAGTGAAGACTGGGCATTGCCAAGTCTTGTTCTGCCTTCGGTGTGGGCAGGGATCGGTTTGTTCATGCTCATGCTGATGGGTGGTATCTCGAATATATCGAAAAGTTATTATGAAGCAGCAGAAATTGACGGAGCCACCGAGTGGCAGCAGTTTTGGAAAGTGACCTTACCGCTGATCTGGCCACAAATCAAGATCTCTATTTTGTACATCATCATTACTACGTTGAACGGATCTTTCATCATTGTCCAGGTGATGACCAAAGGTGGACCGAACAATTCGACACACGTGATGGGCTCCTACTTATATGAACAGGCTTTTGTTAAATACAACTTCGGATACGGGGCGACGATCGGGGTAATGATTTTGATTCTGTCTCTCTTGACCGTGTTGATCATGCAGTTCCTGATGAGAAGAGAGAAAGTGGAGTACTAACAGACAGGAGGGGAATAGAGTGCAAAAAGGGAGTATTTTTTCAAGAACGATTGTACGTATTCCGTTGATCATTTGGTCTTTGGCCGTTTTGTATCCGATCTTCTGGATGGTATTGGGAGCATTCAAATCCAATGCCGAAATCTATGCCAATCCATGGGGGCTGCCGGAATCGTTCAGTTTCAGTAATTTTGTGAACGCTTGGAGTAATTACAATATTGATACGAGTGTATTCAACAGTTTCATTGTGACTGGTCTTGGGGCGACACTGACCTTAGCGATGGCGATTCCTACTTCATATGCTTTAGAGCGCATGCGTTTTCGCGGCAACCGTTTGCTGTTCACGCTCTACATTTCAGCCATGATGATTCCGATGGTGCTTGGCTGGATTCCGTTGTTCTTTTTATTGATGCAGCTGAATCTTCTTGATAACATTTTCGGGCTCAGTATCGTTTATGCGGTCAGCCAACTGCCGTTCAGTATTTTCGTTTTGACGAGTTTCATGGCAACGATTCCAAAATCACTCGAAGAAGCTGCAGCGATCGATGGGATGTCGCCCTATGGCATCCTGTGGAAAATCATCACGCCACTTTCGACAACAGGGATCATTACCGTTACGATTATGAATATGATCCAGTTTTGGAATGAATATTTTATGGCGCTCATTTTCCTGCAAACGGAGGAAAACTATACGCTAGCTTTGGCGATCGATTATATTAGTAATGAAACCCAGTACACAAATGCGTGGGGAACGCTGTTTGCGAGCCTCGTCATTGCCATCGTCCCTGTGATCGTTTTGTATGCGATCTTCCAACGTCGCATCGTCAAAGGGATGACTGAAGGCGCCATAAAAGGATAAGTGTGGTGATAGGTATGAAAAATTCTCTCACAGGCGGACTCGTCATTTTAAACGAAATGAAAGAGAAGTTACCGCCTTCTGAAAAAAAGATCGCTGAATTTATTTTGGATCAACCTCATGAAGCGATCCACTGTACGGCAACACAGCTCGGTGAACTGAGCAACACGAGCAGCGCGGCTGTCATTCGCTTATGCAAGTCGCTCGGTTTGAAAGGGTTGCAGGAATTGAAATTGAGAATTTCCGGCGATCTGCAAAAGAAACCTGAAGTGCGATACCGGGACATTCAGCCAGGAGAGCCTTCTGATTCGATCGTTGAAAAAGTAACAAGCAACAGTTTGCGGGCAATTCGGGAAACGACGGAAATGGTGGATTACCGGACGTTGTCGGATGCTGTGAAGCTGTTGAATGAAGCAGGAGCCATCCACTTTTTCGGCGTGGGTGCGTCGGGAATTATTGCCCAGGATGCCCAGCAGAAATTTTTACGCATGAACAAGCCGACCTCTGCTTTTACAGATATGCACAATGCTGCGATGAACATTGCCAATGTGACAGAGAACGATGTCGTATTCGGAATTTCTTTTTCCGGTGAAACATACGAAACAGCAAAGATTATGGAAATTGCCAAGAAAAAAGGAGCACGCACGATTAGCCTGACGCGTTATGGACAGTCGTCCGTTACGGAACATGCTGATGTTTCTTTGTACATTTCAGCCTCAAGGGAGATCCCTGCACCGTTTCGAAGCGGAGCCACATCTTCCCGTCTTGCCCAGCTACATATGATTGACATTCTTTTTGTCAACGTCGTCACAGAACAGTGGGACAAGGCTTCGGAGTATTTTCATGAAATTACCGATGTCATGGATTTATTGAAAGGGAAGAAATCGAAGGGTTAAGGAGGAATAGCAGATGGAGAAGTGGTTGGAGGAGCTGCAATCTTTGCTACAGGAAGGGCAAGTGTTAACGTCATTGGCCGACCGACACAGTTACAGTTTTGATGCTTCTTTTGGGGAACACCTGCCGGATGCTGTCGTGCAGGTGAAAGAGAAAAAGCAAGTCGCCGATGTATTGAAACTTGCCAATCGCTACAAAGTCCCCGTTCACCCGAGGGGTTCCGGCACTTGCCTGAGTGGCGGGCCCCTGCCTGTTCACGGTGGAATCGTTCTGGATATGTCTCAATTCCCAGCGGTAATTGATCTCAGTCCGCGTGATTTAACGGTAAAAGTAACGCCGAGTGTGTTGACTGGAAATATCAATAAAGCGGCAGAAGAACACGGGCTGATGTACGCACCGGATCCAAGCAGTGCTCATGTGGCGACGATTGGCGGCAATCTTGCAGAAAACTCCGGGGGTCCACGTGGATTGAAGTACGGAGTGACGAAAGACCATGTGCTTGGGTTAGAGGTCGTGACTCCTGAAGGCGAACTCATTAAGACCGGTGGCCAGACAATCAAAAATGTGACGGGCATTGATTTGACGAAGTTGATCGTTGGCTCGGAAGGAACCCTCGGAGTCATCGTAGGTGCTACGTTGAAGCTGATGCCAAAGCCACCTGCTGTGCAGACGATCATGGTTGCTTTTGACGAAGTGCGAAAAGCAGGGGAAGCGATTTCCCAGACGCTGACGTCAGGAATTTTGCCAGCGAAGATGGAGTTCATGGATCAAGCCTGTATCGTAGCCGTCGAAAACTTCCAGCCGGTCGGACTGCCTGTCGATGCGGCTGCTGTCATTATCATTGAACTCGATGGACACCCGGAAACGCTTCGTGTCGAGCGGGGTTTGATTGAGGAGATCATGAAAGAGATGGGCGCAAAAGAGGTTATTGTTCCGAAAAGTGACGAGGAAGCTGCGAAGCTCTGGCATGCGCGCAAACAGGTGTCGCCGGCGATTGCGAAGATTAAGCCGACGAAGGTGTCTGAGGATGCGACCGTTCCAAGAAGTAAAATTCCGGACTTTATGGATCGATTGGAGATCATTAAAGAAAAGTATGGGTTAGAAGTGGTCGCCTTTGGTCACGCAGGTGATGGTAATCTGCACCCGAATATCTTATGTGATAAGCGAAATGTAGAAGAAATGAAGCTTGTTGAACAAGCCGTGGAGGATATGTTTGAAGCCGCTCTTGAGCTTGGTGGTACGCTGTCCGGTGAGCATGGCATAGGGACGATGAAGGCCCCGTTTATGGAGCTTGAACTCGGGGAAGTCGGTCTTGATATGATGAAGCGGATCAAAGACAGCTGGGATCCGAACGGAATTTTGAACCCAGGCAAAGTTTTTCCTGAAAAAGGGCAGAAGTTGGTGCTGCATCATGACTAGTTCACTGAAGGAACGCTTGAACTATGACAAGACGTTCGACTGTGTTCAGTGCGGCTACTGTCTTCCTGCCTGCCCGACGTATGAAACGATGGAAAAAGAAACCCATTCGCCAAGAGGGCGGATCAACCTCGTGAAAATGGTAGCGGAAGGGAAGGCATCTGTGGAGGATTTGAAGGAGCCGATTGAGAAGTGCCTCGGCTGTATGGCCTGTACGACCGTATGTCCGACCAACGTTCAATATGGCGAGATTTTTGAAGGTGCCAAGCGGGTGATTGATGAGGAAAAACCGCGCGGCGTCGTGGAAGATTTTCTTTTTCAGTCGTTCTTCCCTTCTTCTAAATGGATGAACACGTTAGGAAATGCGACTTGGCTTTATCAGAAAAGCGGTCTGCAGAAGGTTTCCCAGCGGTTTGGATTGACGAAAAGAGCGCCGCTTCACATCCATGAATTTGAAGCCATTTTACCGAGTATGCTTCCACCGAAGAAACGCCAGGCGCGCGCAGACCGATATGTACGGAAGCGACCGGCTGCGGCGAAGGTCGGATTTTTTAAAGGGTGCGTAATGGACAGCGTGTTTTTTGAAACGAATCAGAATACGGTGGAGCTTCTGGTTCGCAGTGGCGCGGAGGTCGTTTTCCCAGAAGCCCAAACGTGCTGTGGTGCTCTTCATGCACACACCGGAAAAGTCGATCAGTCGGTTGAGCTTGCAAAGCGAAACATTGAAGCTTTTGAGGAAGAAGGCTTTGATTATATCGTGAACAACGCCGGCGGTTGTGGCGCGCGGTTGGTCGAATATGCACATCTGTTTGAAGAAGGAACATCGTGGCACCAGCGTGCAGAGCGGTTTGTGTCGCGGGTGAAGGATATTTCAGAAGTGCTTGTGGAGCTTGACGGTCTCGTTTTTGAAAAAGAGCTGGGGAGAACCGTTACCTATCAACCATCCTGCCATTTACGGAACGTGCAGAAGGTGACGAGTGAACCGTTGGAATTGATTCGCCGCATTCCTGGGGTGGAATTGCGTGAGCTCGAACGACCGGAGTTCTGCTGTGGGTCGGCGGGCGTTTATAATATCGTAAACTATGAAGATGCGATGGATATTCTGGATGTAAAAATGCAGGATGTATGTGGCACGGGTGCGGACGGTGTCGTGACGTCCAATCCCGGTTGTCATTTGCAGATGAAGCTTGGTGTGGAGCGGGAAGGCTTGGGTATGGAAGCTGTGCATTTGGTAGATTTATTGATGAAGGCTGATCCTAGGCCTAATTGGTGAGGCGATCTCTTGATGAGGTCGTCTTTTTTTGAGGTTTGTGCGGGAGTGTCGGGAGCGTGGTATCAGTGGGTTTGGGCGTTTTATCAGTGGGTTTAGTCGTTTTATCGGTGGGTTTTAGTAATTTATCGGTGACTTTCGACTATTTATCAGTGGGTTGAGCTGATTTATCAGTATCTTAGGTAATAGACTCTAGATTTTTTGGAACCTTCATATCTCAAACACTCTTTTTTGAGTATTCCTTGAGCAATTGTAGGGGATTTGATGAAAAAAAATCCTCTCAAATCTCTATTGGTAATCTTAGACCCGTACAGCAAACAGTAATCTCGTAAAGCGGCGTGATGGGCTTCCTTATCTTTGTGACCACATCCAATACATGTCCATTTTCCATATTCCCAAATCATGGCTAAACGTTGGCACCGTGGGCAGAACACGCCTTTTTGAATATCGGAATCTTTGATCGATAATTCTTCTACATAATTGTACTCGAACGGGGCGTCTGATTTTAATATCTCTCTGCTTAAGAGGTCAAAAACAGAGTTTGAAAGCTTTTCACCGGTATGGTTGCGTTCAATCTCTTCCACTTTTTCAGGTAAAGCTTCCGTACGGATCACGATATCGAGGGAAGGGTCATCTGTATTTATTGAGGTTCCAGGATGGCTGTTGGCAACGAGGCAGTAAATAGGAAGGTCAGGCAACCCCTTTATAAGAAGCCACTGCTCTAGCTGCCTTCGATGACGGCGGACTTGTAAAACGGGATCAGAAAAGGTCTGTGGCCCTTCATCCCACGTCCTGGTTAGGAAGTTGAACCTTTGGTTATAAAACAGTTCTCCCCCAATGTTCTTGGCTTCAATAATCAATAGCCATCGATTCGTTAATATTAAGCAATCGATTTGAAAATGGTGGGTGCCGTCATGGAGACGAAGGTGATGGAAAATGTGGTAGTGGTCGGGAAGATAGGTGAGTGGGAAGTTGAGGGCGAGTTCTCCTTTGTGGCCGGAGAGTCGTTTTTTTAATTGTTCTTTAACTTTTAGGATTGCCGGGTGGTTTTCGTGAAGCCGTCGTTCTATTGCCTGTAGTTGTTCAATGTCTCTTGGAAATGTTCGTTCCTTAATAATCATGGCATTCGTCCTTTCTATTATTATAGTAAGACAAAAGGGGCTGATTTTCTATCAAATCTTTCAACTCGCAGACTACCTATATGCTAAAATACAGGCAACAAAACAAAAGAGGGATGAGCATTGAGTACACCTAATATTTTAGTCGTTGAAGATGAAAAAAAGATTGCCCGGGTATTGGAGCTGGAACTCGAATACGAAGGTTATCAAGTGACGAAAGCTCATGATGGTATGGAAGGGTTACGGCTTTATCGTGAAAAAGAATGGTACTTGCTCCTTCTTGATATTATGCTTCCGGAATTAAGTGGAACGAATCTCCTTAAACGGATTCGTGCAGCAGATGAGGACACACCTGTCATTATGCTGACTGCGAAGGACACGATAGGTGATAAAGTGACGGGGCTCGATCTTGGGGCTAATGATTATGTAACGAAACCATTCGATATCGAAGAGCTGCTTGCAAGGATACGAGTAGCTTTACGTACGAAGTCTGCCCCTCAACGATTGAAGATTGCGAACCTTTCTGTAAATGAAAAGACACATGAAGTCTACCGGGGGGAAGATTTCATAGAGTTGACGGCCAAGGAGTTTTCCCTTTTAGTCTTTCTCATGAAAAATAAGCGTCAAGTGCTCAACAGGGAACAGCTGCTTGAAGGGGTATGGGGCTATGACCATTACGGTGATACAAATATCGTTGATGTGTATATCCGTTACCTTCGCAACAAAATGGATAAACAATACGAGCCGAAGCTGATTCATACCGTCAGGGGAGTCGGCTACGTGCTGAAGGATCCGCGATGAAGCTCGGTCATCGGATACAAGTTTATACGACAGGCCTGTTCATCATCCTTCTCGTGCTGATTAGTGCGGCCATTTATTTCTCTTTCAGCAAAATTGTCTACGACAGTGATGTGGATCAAACGAGACTTGAAGCTGAGCGTATTGTGACAGGAATGAATGAGCGTTCTGGAGATTCGTTGTCCGCAGACGTCTTAAGGGCATATGTTCCTGCCAATGGAATGATACGGCTGGTCCTTCCGGATGGGACATTAGAGGTCACCTTAACGGGAGGAGAGCGGAGAAATCTTATCCAACAAGCTTATCCATATGAAGTAGGGGAAGAAGCGGAAGTACGGACTTATGACGGTGTTCCTTATGCTTTTGTTTCCATTCCCATTGTGTGGATGAATGGTGAGGTAGTTTCCTTCCAGCTGACGAGAAGTCTAGAGGCGACCGCAGAGAATTTAATGATTCTCAGAATTGTGCTTGTCATTGTTACCATTCTCGCCATGATTCCATTTTTCCTCTCTTCAAGACTCTTAAGCAGTCTAATTGTCAATCCGATCCGTTCTTTGATTCAAACCATGCAGCAAATCAGAAAGAGCGGTCAATTTAAACAGATTTCGTATGATGAAAAGTCGAAAGATGAATTAGCACAGATGACGGGTACATTTAACAAGATGATGGCTCAACTTGAAGAGAACCATCAAAAGCAGGAACAGTTTGTTTCAAATGCTTCCCATGAGTTGAAGACCCCTTTAACTGTGATTGAGTCCTATGCGAGTCTATTGAAAAGACGTGGAAAGCAGGATAAAGAACTTTTCCAGGAGTCAGTTTCAGCCATTCATTCGGAAGCTAAACGGATGCATGAACTGACAGAACAGCTTCTTATACTTGCACGGAAAAAGGAACACTGGAATTTAAAAACTGAATCCATCGACCTGTGCAGGTTACTGCAGAAAACGGCCACTTCCTTTGAGAAAGCTTACCAACGGAAAGTGGAACTTCACTGTACTTCAGCTGTTCAATTAACAACCGATGAACAAAAATTAAAGCAATTGCTTTATATTTTTATGGATAATGCCCGTAAGTACAGTGAAGAGCCGATTGAAATGAATGTCGAGATGACAGCAAACCATCTGATCATCCGTGTAATAGATAGAGGAATCGGGATGTCGCAAGAAGATCTTGAGAGAGTGTTTGACCGCTTTTATCAAGTCGAAGAATCAAGGACGGAAGGATATGGATTAGGTCTTTCACTAGCGGAAGAGTTAGCTCATGCCCTTAATGCTGACATCCATCTTTCCAGTGAAAAAGAAAAGGGGACGACAGCTTCGATTCTATTCCCACTATCCGAGTGAGTATGAAAAAAGAGGAGGGAAATTTATGACTAACCGTGTGAAATGGATCGTTTCCTTAAGTCTGCTCACTCTTTTGATATTCCTTGGGTGGCAGTGGGTCCATTTGAAACTAAGTGCTGAACCTTTCTCTCAGTCAGATATTCGTGAAAAAGTACAAACGCAGTACAATGGTGAAATAACAGATATAACCTTGATGGAAGAGTATTACCTGGCAACTATCGAATTAAATGAAGGCGTTTATGAAGTGGCTGTCTTAAAAAAGGATGGCCGTATTTCTGATATTAGGCCGATAGAAAAATATAACGACAACGAGTCTACAACACCATCTCATCATCCCTCTGAGGATGATGAAAAGCCAATCACAGAAGAAGAGGCTAAGGCCGCGGCCTTGAATGAATTGGAAGGGGAAGTGGATGACATCGACTTTAAATTAGAAGGAGATCCTTCCTTTTACCTTGTAGAAATCGAACGATCGGGAGGGGATGAAGCAATCGTGCAAATTCATGGCCTTACAGGTGAAATTATGTCCATCACTTGGGACGATTGATTTCTCATCAAATTCTCATTTTCAACTTCATTTATTCTCATCAGCACAGGATATAGTGAGGGTAGAACAATAAAGAGGAGGAAGATAAATGAAGAAAACATGGCTGATAGGCAGCATTGTAGGCGTAGTCGTATTAGGTGGCGCTTTTGGAGTAAATGCTGTTTCAGGGAATGATCAATTTTCTGAAAGTGATGTGGAGCTTTCTCAGAAAGAGGCAGAGACCGCTGCTAAAGCAGAAGTAAACGGTTTGACAATTGAAAAGGTAGAAAAGGATAAAGAAGACGGAACGAATGTATATGAGATTGAAGGTCAGACAGAAAATGGTAAAGAAGCGGAAGTGGAAGTAGATGCCAATACAGGTGAAGTCTTGGAAGTAGAGTTTAACGATGAAGATTTTACAGAAGGGTCAGCTGAAAATATGAAAGTGACAAAAGAAGAAGCTGAAAAAACCGCTAAAGAAAAAGCCTCAGGTAGTGAAATGAAAGAAATGGAAATTGAAGATGGCCATTATGAGTTTGAATTCAAGGATGAGCAATTTGAATATGAGGTCATAGTTCATGGCCAAACGGGGAACATTGTGGAGTTTGAGAAAGAAAAAATAGAGGAATAGTATATAAACCGAATGCCCCGGCAATGATCGCCGGGGCATAAATGGTTATAAATGATTTCAAATAGATAAATGTAATAGAAAATTAATGACTTTCTACTAATTGGAAACCAATGGTTGAGAGAGCCGTCTTCAGATTAGAAACGGTCTTAGGTTTATTTGATGTTAACACATTTGTTTCTATTTCTTTATGAGCTACTTCCGGAGTGATTCCCGTTAAGATCGTATCGATGCCCATCACTTGTAAGGCGTGAAGGAGCTTTGGCAGCATTTCTGAGAAAAATTGGTCCCGAACAACTAATCCAGATAGATCAAGGACGAAATGGTCAATGTCCTGCTCTTTTCCATATGAAAGGATGTCCTGCATAAGTTTGTCTGCCCGTTCTTCGTCCACGATTCCCTGGATAGGGACGACAGAGACCCCTTCTGTAATCGGGATAATCGGTACATTCATCAATCCCATATTGTATTGGGTTTGATCAAGGTCAATCATATGGGACAGGACGGAGGCAATGGTTTGCAGGAATTCAATATCTTCTTCACTGAAGTGCCTTTCCTCTTTATCCATCACACAGAGTGTCCCGAACAGATTCCCTTTTAAGTCTGTTAAAGTGACGCCAAGATACCCTTTTACCTGCAGGTCGGCAGAAGCTTTCAAATCCTTTGTGCGTTCGTCTTCCAATAGGTTGTTCGTGGTGAGGACATGGTCTCGGTTATTAATAATATGCCTGCAGTAACTCTCTTCATAGTCAATGGTGTAATCCTCAGGAACGACTTCTTCTTTTTTATTTAAGGAACTCAGTACAGTCATGGATTCCTTATCCCTCATGGCTACAAAAGCGGTCTGGACATTCAGTCTTTGTGTAACCACATCAAAAATTTTCTGAGCGGCAGATTTCAAGGAATAATATTGTCCTGACCGCAATAGATGTTGTTGATCCGACATGAAAAACCCTTCCTTTATACAAGATTAGGAACTACCCCTATCATACCCTATTTCCCTTTTGGAGCTGGGATTAATCATAAATCTTCATAGAATTTTGTCGCAATTCATAGTAAATCAGAAGAAAAGAAAGAAAATGTTAGCAATTATTCAAAAATGTTCATAGAACCGCCTTTTTCCCTTTAAAAGAGGCTCATATATATTATTCAGAAAATTTTCAAGAGTAGTAATTTTTGAGATAATAGAAGTCACATAATAAAAGGGGGAAAAATGAATGAAGGCAAAATGGTACTTATTCATTATGGTTTTAACTTTAAGTATGCTACTTGCTGCCTGTGGCAGTGATAGTGAGACAGGCTCTTCGGGAGATTCTGGTGATTCCGGAGGAGAAACGTATACGGTCGCGACCGATAACAACTTCGTTCCTTTTGAATTCATGAACGAGGAAACAGGGGAAATGGAAGGGTTCGATATTGATTTGATCAAAGCGATTGCAGATGAAGCAGGGTTCAACATTGAAATTGAATCTATGAAATTTGACGGTGTTGTTGCTGGTATGCAGTCCGGCCGCTATGACATCGGAATTGCTGGTATGACCATTACGGATGAGCGTAAAGAAACCATTAATTTTTCTGATCCTTATTATGATGCTGGACTGATGCTTGCGGTCAGTGCAGATAACGATGAAATCCAGTCTGAAGATGACCTTGCTGGTAAGAAAGTAGGGACTCGTTCTGGTACGACAAGTGAAACGTACATCAGAGAAAACCACCCGGATGCCGAGTTGATCACATTCCCGGGAATTGTTGAGGCATACATGGATCTTGAGTCTGGTCGGTTGGATGCGGTTATGTATGACGTTCCGAACGTTCAGTACTATGTAGCAAATGATTCTGAAGGATTGAAAACGGCCGGAGATATTTTACAGGGTGAGCAATATGGCATTGCTTTTCCAAAGGATTCTGAACTTGTGAGCGATGTGAATGAAGCATTGCAAACTTTGATTGATAATGGGACGTACGATGACATCTACGAAGAATGGTTCGGTGAGCGGAAGTATGGCACTGAATCTTCTGAGTCATAGAGAAAAGCTGATCCGAAAAGCGTAACAAGTGATTGGCTTGTTGCGCTTTTTTCATGAATTGAATACTGGCATGAACCATTACATCATTCAAAACACAAGGAGCGAATACATATATGGAGTTCATTACGGAGTCGCACTATTTTCGTGTCATGCCTTTTTTGCTAGAAGGATTGGTATGGACACTACTCATCACCTTCGTCGGCTTGATTTTCGGGTTTGTGCTCGGGGCTGTCTTCGGTTTTGCACGCTTGTCGAAAAATAAGATCATTTACGGACTTGCGACGGTCTATGTAGAAGCCGTCCGCGGGACACCAATCTTAGCTCAAATTTTGTTCATCTATTTTGGACTGTCTGATCTAACCGGAATCAATATTGATAAAATTACTGCTTCGATCATAGCAATTGCGATTAATGCAGGTGCTTACATAGCGGAAATCGTGCGGGGAGCCGTTTACTCAATTGATAAAGGACAGGAAGAGGCGGGACGTTCGATTGGTCTTACAAGGAACCAGACGATGCGTTACATCATCTGGCCGCAAGCGTTTAGAAGGATGATTCCACCGCTTGGAAACCAATTTGTCATCAGTTTGAAAGATACATCTCTTTTCTCTGTTATTGCTGTCGGGGAATTGCTCTACATGGGACAGCAGTATTACGGAATGACGTTCCAGGCTTTCCAGGCGTTGACGATGGTTTGTGTGATGTATTTGATCATCACGGTACCAACAGCGGTGTACTTGAGACGAGTTGAAAGGAGACTGGATGTGTAATGATAAACGTCAAAGATTTGCATAAATCATTCGGTTCCAACGAAGTGTTGAAAGGAATCAATGCTGAAATCAAAGAAAAAGAAGTGGTTTGTGTGATCGGACCATCGGGTTCTGGGAAAAGTACTTTTCTACGCTGTTTGAACCTGCTTGAGGAAGTCACTTCCGGAGAGGTAATTATTCAAGGAGACAATCTGACTGATCCAAAAATCAATATCAACGATGTCCGCTCCCGTGTCGGGATGGTCTTTCAGCACTTTAACCTTTTCCCGCATAAGACGGTGCTCGAGAACATAACCATTGGTCCGATTAAAGTGAAGAAAATGAAAAAAGCGGAAGCGGAAAAAGTGGCCAGGCCGCTTCTTGAGAAAGTCGGTTTGAGTGAAAAAGCGGATGCCTATCCTGAAAGTCTTTCAGGTGGACAGAAACAGCGTGTAGCGATTGCCCGCTCGCTTGCGATGGAACCGAGCATCATGCTGTTTGATGAGCCGACCTCAGCGCTTGACCCTGAACTTGTCGGAGACGTGCTGGCCGTTATGAAAGAGTTGGCACAGGAAGGGATGACGATGGTGGTCGTCACCCACGAGATGGGATTTGCCCGGGAAGTCGGCGATCGCGTCCTGTTCATGGATGAAGGGATCATTATGGAAGAAGATGTACCCGACAACCTATTCGGAAATCCACAAAACCCTAGAACAAAAGAGTTCTTAAGTAAAGTGTTATAGAAAAACTCCGCAGACATGATGTCTGCGGAGTTTTTCATTAAAAAAGAAAGTAAGATGATACGAAATACATGGCTGCGATCAGAAGTGAAGGTGCTGCATAAAAAGCAAGGCGATCCACCTTTTTCCTTGCCATCATAAATATCGTCAACAGCAGCATCCCTATGAATAATAGGGCGATGGGGAGGTTGCTGCCAGTTGTCGCATTCAAGATCGGACCTTTTTGATAAAAGAGGTCTGTGATGGCCAGCAGCTGCAAGTTGAACAAGTTACTTCCTAAAATGGAGCCTACAGCCATATCATAATTCCCCATTTTAAATGCCACGAGGACGGTGACGAGCTCAGGCAGAGAAGTTGATGCAGCAATCAAAAAGCTACCGACAAAGCTTGAACTCATTCCTGTTTGCTGAGCCAGCTGGTCCCCTGTGATGGAAAGGGCACTTCCGGCAGCGAAAACAACAATCGCGCTGATGGCGAAACCAATGCTTGCTGCTCTTAAGGAAACATCTTTTCCTGTGGCTGCCGCTTCGTCCATTTCTTCTGGTTCGTCATTTTCAAAGAATCGCACTGTCAGAATATACAAACCGACGAGGATGAACATTTCGATTCCAATATTGAAAAGGGATAGGGAAGAACTCGTGACGAGCGAGACTACGATGACTAACGAAAAAATAATTCCGGCAATGGCAGACGGAAGATGCTGCTTTTGGTCAATCCTGTTGAACATTTTTTGCTTGCGGTACATAAGATCAACAACCGCCAGAATCAAAACATTAAACACGTTACTGCCTAGCATGTTTCCTACTGCAATGTCCGGGTTGTCGATATATACGGCTGTTAAACTTGTGGTCAGCTCAGGTAAGGATGTAGCCCCCGCAATCAGGAACGTTCCGACGACAGCACCACTCAATTTAGACTTTTGACTGATGACATCTCCGTAGCGGTTCAGTTGTACGGCAGCAAGTACGACCACAATGGCTGAGATGGCGAAAATTAATAAGTTCATTTTTTTCCTCCTCTAGATGGAGCCAATAAAAAAAGACCTTGGCCCTTTTTCACGTGCAGGCCAAGGTCTTGCGTACTATGGTCATAGTTTGGTGAACCGAGTGTTCGCACACTGAAATGACGATTCACCAACCGCGTTATACGGTCGCTACTCCCCTTGTTACTATTAATATAGCTAATTCCATTGAAAACGTCAATAAAATAGTCTTCTACCCAAATCAACGGCCTGGAATGAATTTATCAGTGGGTTTGGAGCTTTTATCAGTGAGTTTTAAGATGGTATCGGTGACTTTAGAAGATTTATCGGTTAGTTTGACACTTTTATCAGTGACTTCGATGATTTTATCAGTACAATCTGGATACATAGAAAAAAGCGGCCAACCGGCCGCTTTTTTTTAGATTAATAGTTTACAGCGTCGTAAGAGTTAATGAGACCATGTTCGAAGTAATAGCCTGTTCCGGAAATCGGATCAGCCGTCTGCTCAATCGCCGCGCGAATGTTGCTGTTGGAGCGTCCTTGAGACGCAAGCAAACCAGCTAGTCCAGCGACGTGAGGGGAAGCCATGGATGTTCCGGACATGTAGGCATACCCATTGTTTGGAACAGTGGAAGCGATGTTAACTCCTGGTGCTGTCACGTCAACCCATGTTCCGAAGTTGGAGAAGGAGGCTTTATTGTTGTTGCTATCTACCGCACCTACGGCGATGACGTTTTCATAGGAAGCCGGTTCGAATGTTATAGGAACTCCGTTATTCCCTGCTGCAGCGATGACAACAGAACCTTTGTTCCAAGCATAATTGACCGCATCTTCAAGCGTTTGCGTGTCACAGTTACACCCAAGTGAGAGATTAATAACTTCCGCACCTGCGTCCGCAGAGTAACGGATGGCATCAGCGATGTCATTTAAAGAACCGCTCCCGTTTTCATCAAGAGCGCGTACAGCAAGGATCTTTGTGTCAGGAGCCATTCCAGCGACACCAGCGCCGTTGTTCGTCTCTGCTGCTGCGGTACCTGCGACGTGTGTTCCGTGGTTGTTCATATCCATTGGATCGTAATCATCATCAACGAAGTCATAGCCTTTGATTGTTTTGCCATCAAGGTCTGGATGATTGTAGTCGACCCCAGAGTCGATGATGGCAATTTCCTGGCTGCTGCTTCCGCGTGTAATATCCCATGCGGCTTCTGTCCCTGTGTTCTGCGGCCCGTACTGGTATCCACTATAGTATGTATCGTTTGGTGTCCAGGAGGCTTCAAAAACATAGTTTGGTTCTGCGTATTCAACAAGAGGGTTTTTGTTGAGCGCTTTTACTACGGCTTCTACGTTTCCGACCTTAAGTACTTTTACTTTTGAATCTACAAAAGAACGCTTATCAGCAATCTCGTCTGCTCCTAAACGCTTCAGCATTTGACTCTTCAAATCTTTTCCGCTTTTAAACTTGACGACAACTTCTCCTTTAACAAATTCTTCTTTTTTTTCTTGAACCTCTACTTTGTCCAAGGACTCTAGTTTGGAGTCAGCGAACGCCTGCCCGGTTGTCGGCAGGATGGCTAATGTGGCGGCAATTGAAAGGGTTGCGAGTTTTTTGAACTTCAAAACAATTCCTCCTTAAAAGTTTATACTCTAGTAATTCTAAGGTTTTCGCCGTTTCCCTTCAAAATACGGGTTGGGATAGTTGGTGTGATTAAAGGCATTTAAAGGATATTTTTCGGACGTATATTCCCAAGTTGCTGATTGAAAAAGAGGTCTTGGGAATTATGCAAATGTCATAAGGTGGATATTCATGGGAGATATTTGTCAAGGGAGCACTTACAGTAAATGTTTTGTAAAAGATTGTAAAAGGAGGTGTGGTTGGTATTTTTAATAAAAATGTCATGTTTGTAAAGATAAAAATGTCCATACTATTCCGTAGTCTTATAGATTCAGAGCTCTTGTAAAATTGGATGTATTTCTTACCATTTTTCAGACTTTTTAGCAACGGAAGGGTTTTATGTAGCTTTTCTTGGGAAGTAAAGGTACAACCAGCCAAAAATTATTGTTGAAAAGTAATGGGGTGGTGTGGATGTCTCATTTACAAAAAGATAAGAAGAAAGACAAATCCGTTCTTGATCAAGTAGAAGGAGGTTTTAAAAAAACAGCGGATGCCATAAAGGAAAAATTGCCGAACCCGGTATCAAAAATCATCCGGAAAGCAGATGATCCTCAAGAGGCCACCGAACATGCCAAGGATGAAATGAGTGATCAAGCAGGCGATTTCTTCAGGGAGCAACTTGAAAAACAGATGCAGTCCAAAATCGCAGGGATGAAGGAAGAGCTTCAGAAGAAAACTTCAGCCAATGCGGATCACGTTCATGCAAAAGCGAAGGAAGCGAAGCAGAACGTTCAGGAACATCTGCTTGAATTCAAAGAAAAACTGGGGGCTGTCAGGGAATCTGGTGAGCAGGTGCAGCGTTCTATGAAAGGAAGCAGCTCTTCAGGAAGAGTGAAAGGCGCAAATGATCTAAAAGGTGTTTCGTATATCAAAAGTTCGGCTTCCATCAAAGGTCCGAAAGATATCAAAGGGATATCCAGTATCAAAACATATCACTCATAATGAAAGGAGATTAGAAAATGACGATTCAAAAATCAACAGATAGTTCTAGTCTTGCAGAAGTGGTTGACCGCATATTGGACAAAGGGATTGTCATCGACGCGTTTGCCCGTGTTTCAGTCGTAGGGATTGAATTGATTACGGTAGAAGCAAGAGTCGTGATTGCTAGTGTGGATACATGGCTCAGGTATGCAGAAGCTGTCGGCTTGTTACGTGATGAGGTAGAAGAGGAAGGCATCGGAGGGCGTCTGGGAGAAGAAGGTTCCTCTGAGCGTTCATCTAATGAACGAGGAGAATTCAGCATATAAGCTGACGTAGTCTTTTTATGAAAAGAGGCAGGGGGAGATCTTTTTATCCCCTCCTGCCCCCATATAAGAAATTGACAAGAGAGGGATCCGTCGCTATGAAGGTCTTGAATGAAGTCACCGATTTTTTCAATGAAAATATTGCCCCGCCACATAAAATTATCTCCGCACGAAAGAAAGGTGAGGAGTGGCGGGTGTTGGTCGAAGTGATTGAAGAAAAGGAATATATGAAAAAGTATGCGAGAGATCAAATGGTCGGGTTATATGAAGTTTTCCTGGATGAAAGCAATGAGGTTACAGGCTTCTCGCGCTTAAGTCTCCGATACCGCAGCGACATTGAAGAACAGGTCGAGCAGTAGGAGGTGGGCTGGTGAGTGTACTGAAACAAAGCAGTGAACGTCGTACTCCCAATAAAGATGTTTATGACCAACCCTTTTTCAAAAGCTTGATCCGTCGTTCCTTGAATTATCTCTCTGCCGGTTATCCTGTTCATTACACCGGTCCTTCAGGAATCGGGAAAACGACGCTCGCCATTCACGTGGCAAAGCGGAGGAAGCGTCCGGTAACGCTGATTACAGGTAACAATGACTTGACCAATGACGATTTGATTGGTGCATATAAAGGGTACAGTCGCAAGAAGCTGAATGACAATTTTGTAAAGACCGTGAGGAAGATCGAAGAGAATGTGACGGAAGATTGGGTGAGCGGTCATCTTTATGAAGCAGTGAAACATGGACATACCGTCGTTTATGACGAGTTCACAAGGTCAAGTCCAGATACGAATAACTTGTTTCTATCTGTGCTCGAAGAAAAAATTCTGCCCTTGTATGGGACGAAAAGCAAAGATTCACATCAGAGGGTTCATCCGGATTTCAGAATCATTTTCACAAGCAATCCGGCTGAGTACATCGGTGTGTATAACACGCAGGATGCGCTGATGGATCGGATGATTTCCATTCCGTTGAATGCTCTCAGTTTGGAAGCTGAAGTAGCGATTGTGGTGGAGAGAACGAAAATTAAGCAGAACAAAGCAGAAGCGATTGTTCGTTTTGTCAGAGATGTAAAGGAGTCGACGGATGAAAAGAAGGGACCTTTGACTCTGAGAGCCTCGATTATGATTGCTGATATCGCTGAAAAAACAAGCGTCCGTGTGGATGGAAAAGATGAAGCCTTCCAGAACCTGTGTCTGGATATGACTTATTTTTCCGTATTATCGAAGGTTGAGGATGAGGAGAAAGCAAAGAAACTCATTCTCGAGCATTGCAAAAAAGTTTAGGAGGTACTTATGGCTGAAGAAATGGGAGTTTATGTGTTTTGTTGTATTCAAACGAGAGAGGAGAAAAGTTTCGGAACCATCGAATTTGAAGGGGAAGAAAAAGAAATCTTCACGGTCCATTATGAGGATGCGGCTATGGTAGCTGTAGAAGCACCGATTAAAATTTATCATCCGAAGAAAAAGGCACTCATGACCCATCAGCAAGTGATTTCGAGAGTCATGGAAACAGAGAGTTCTGTCGTGCCTATCAGTTTCGGTAATGTTTTTAATACGAAAGAAGATACACAAGTGCTTGCCGAAAACCTTTACCCTCAGCTGGAGAAGCTGTTTGTAGAAGTTCACAATAAAATTGAAATTGGCTTGAAGGTTATTGGAAAAAGAGAATGGCTGGAAGAGCAGATCAACCAAAACGATCGAGTGAAAAGGAAAAAAGAAACGGTGGCGAACAAATCAGAAGCAGCCGGCTATTTTGATCGGATTCAGCTCGGGGAGATGGCTCGTGATTTCTTCACCTCCATTCAGAAAGAAATCGAAACTTCTATTCATGCTCCATTGGATCAATTGGCAGAAGCCTCTCAAGTGAACGAGACGCTTGGTGAGAAGATGCTTTTGAATGGCGCTTATTTAATCGACCGAGAAAACGAAGAGGCATTTGATAAGAAAGTCAATGAGCTGCATGAACGATGGAAGCAATTTGTGGACTTTAAATATACAGGGCCGTGGGCTGCGTATAACTTTATCAACATCAAGTTGAAAGTAGAAGCCTCGTGATCCAGAAGCTATTCACTTCGCCCATCCATTTAATAAAAAAAGTCGGTGAGCATGTAAAAGAAGAAGTGGATAAGGAAATGTATGATCTTGAGCATATTCAGAAGAAACTGATTCAACTGCAAATGATGTATGAATTGGAAGAGATTTCAGAAGAGCATTATGAGGAACAAGAAGAAGAGCTGCTTATCCGCTATGAGATCGCCAAAAAGCGGGAGATGGAGCAATGGGAGAGTATGACGAAAAGGAAGTAAGGGGTTTTTACGATGGAAAGGATCCTATATTTGTATGGCATCACGCTTGAAGAAGAAGTAAGCCATGATGCATTTTCTGATCAGAAGGGGATTGATGGGAAAGATCACCTCGAAGTTCTGAATTATGGCTGGTGTTCAGCAATTGTTAGTCAGGTTGAGGACGATGAGTTTGGAGAAGAGGCACTGGAAGCGAAAACGAAGCAGATGGAGTGGGTGCAGGAGAAAGCTTATCGGCATCATGAAATTTTACTCAGCTTGAAGGATGCTGTCACTTTGATTCCGATGAAGTTTTGTACCCTCTTCCAGAATGAAGACAGCCTGGAAAAGAAGGTAAATGCACACAAAAATGAGTGGCTGACACTTTTGGAAAAATTAAAAGGCAAAGAAGAATGGAACGTGAAAATCTATAATCACCCCGAACGCTTAAGAGAACAAGTGGCGGACCATCATCCTGAGATCCAAAAGAAGAAAGATGAAATCTCACAGATGTCCAAAGGAATGCAATATTTGCAGAAGAAAAAACTCGACCAGTCCATTCAGCAGCAGGTCGGATACGAGCAGCAAAAATACGTGAAGCAATTACATAGTGATTGGGAGGCGCTATGTGAAGACACAGCAGAGAAAAAAATCTGGAATAAGAATGTCACCGGAAAAGAAGCGGAAATGTGTTGGAATGGCGCCTACTTGATAGGAATGGAAAACGTAGAAACGTTCTTGAAGGAAGTCACAACAGCGAATGAACAAGGAGAAAAAGCAGGCTGGGTGATTGAGGTGACAGGGCCGTGGCCTCCTTATCACTTTTCATCACTCTCAAAAAGTGAGGTGGGATGAGTGTCCTATCGAGAAAACTTTGAAAATCAGGAAATCGCTCTGATTGATCTATTGGATACCGTCCTCGATAAAGGAGTCGCCATTAAGGGGGATATCATCATTTCCATCGCAGGCATAGATCTTGTGTATGTAGATTTGAAAGTATTGATTTCTTCTGTGGAAACCCTTGTTCAGTCCAGCCTGGATGACTCCTTGAACTCAAAAACGATGGACAGAGAGAAGGAGGCATTGGAGCGTGTCACAAAATAATTTGGAAGAGCAGCCTTTTAAAAGCGGACGGGTAAATTTAGACCCGGACGGTGCCGAGCAAGGTCTTGCCCAACTCGTCTTAACTGTAATCGAACTGCTGCGTCAACTCGTCGAAAGACAAGCCATTCGCCGCGTGGACGGGGGGACGTTGTCGGAAGAGCAGATCGAGCAGCTCGGCGTGGCCCTTATGAACCTCGAGGTGAAAATGGACGAACTGAAAGAAATTTTTGAACTGGATGATGAAGATCTCAACATCGATTTAGGCCCTTTAGGCAATTTGTTATAAAAGGAGGCATCATAGATGTCCATCGAACACCCGACTCAATCCAACAGCATTGTGGATGTGTTAGAAACCGTTTTGGACAAAGGGGTCGTCATCGCTGGAGATATCAGGGTGGGACTTGCGGATGTAGAGCTTTTGACGATCAAAATCCGCCTCATCGTTGCTTCGGTCGATAAAGCGAAAGAGATTGGCATGGACTGGTGGGAAACGGATCCGTATTTGAATTCAAAAGCTGCTCAATCGAACACGGAAGCATTGGAGAAAGAGAACGAAGAACTGCAAAAACGCATCGAACAACTCGAGAAAACGATGCAGGAAGTCTATCAAAAATAAAAGGAGAGAAAAAAGATGAGCGAATCTAAAACACAATTGACCAATCCGACAAATGAAGGAAATGAGCAGGAGAAAAAACAAAGCAAGAGTGGTCAGCGGGTGACCCGAGCGATTGTTGGAGGAGTACTCGGGGCTGCTGCAGGACTTTTGATAAACCCTAAAAGCAAAGGGGAACAAAAAGAAACGGTGAAGAAAAAAGCACAACAAGCCGGCGAACGGTTGAAAGATCTGAAAAACCAAACGAAAGATAAAACAAAAGAAGCGGTTGGCCGAGTGAAGAACAAAGGGAAAAAGAACGCTGATAAAGAAGAGGGAAACGAAGAAACACCATCTTTGGAAGGAGCGGATCTTTCTCAGAAACAACTCCAATCCCCGGACGATGAAGCAGCTGCCACACAGGAAAAACAAGAAGCTGTAAACGATGAAGAAGATGATGATCAGACACCAGGGAAAACGACATTGATTGTGAACGACGATACCACTAAGTAGGAATGCAGAAAGAAGGGAAGAGGATGCATGGATGATATTCTACGAAACTTCGTAAAAGCAGCGAACGAAGGGGGTTTTTCCCTTGATCTTACGTTGAACGTCAAAGGTGTTTTAGTTACAGGAACGACCGTTTCTGCGAAAAAGTACCTGCAATCCTTGAGCCGGACATTTGAAGACGGCAATGAGGTGTCTCAGGAGCTGAGTGAAAAATTGTCCCGAGCCAGCGAAACGAATTTTTCACAGGAGGATATACACTTCATCCACTTGGAAGATGCGCAAGTGTACAATGGCGATGCGCACCCTACTCCTTCTGAAGAAAGTTTTTACTGGCGTGGAAAGCTTGAGGAAGTGGATGGCTTTTTTCTGGGAAAGATTGATGCTTCGGAAAAGTGACTTCCTGCTTTCATGTACCCATCATAAATCGATTTTTTAAAAATAGTCCGAGAGCTGTCATAGATTGTTGAGCTTCATGGTCTTTAATCCCGTTTTTTAAAATTTGAAAATAGCTACATGTAGTAGAGGGAAGCAAAAGCTTCTCTCTTTTTAGTGGTTTTTATTTTCAGAAAAATCTGTATATGCCATTGAATTCCAAATGGGAAGTAATATATAATACACTTAAATGTAAACGCATACATAATTTTGTAGATTGAGGAGGGTTTTTGTGAGTGGGATTTGGTTAGCTGTTGTGGGAGGCCTCGTCTTTTTTTTAGGTTATCGGTATTATTCAAAGTTCATTGCTGAAAAAATCTATCGTCTTGATCCAAACTATGTCACACCCGCCCATCAGTATAAGGATGGTGTCGATTTTGTCCCTACGAATAAATTCGTTTTGTGGGGGCATCACTTCACTTCGGTTGCAGGAGCGGCTCCTATTGTCGGTCCGGCGATTGCTGTGTACTGGGGCTGGCTGCCGGCTGTTCTTTGGGTATTGTTAGGTACTGTATTTGCTGCCGGGGTTCATGATTTCGGTACGCTCGTGTTGTCGGTGAGAAATAAAGGACAATCCATCGGTACCCTTGCGAGTAAGTTAATTGGTCAAAAAGCGAAAGTGTTGTTTTTATTTATCATTCTATTGCTTGTATTAATGGTAAACGCGGTCTTCGCCTGGGTGATTGCGAATCTATTTATTTCATTCCCAGCGAGCGTCCTATCTGTTTTCATTCAAATTCCACTAGCTATTTGGATCGGTTACAGTGTGTATAAAAAGCAAGGCAACATGTTGCTTCCATCCATTGTGGCGCTTGCAGTCATGTACTTCACGGCTATTGTAGCGAGCTATGTGCCTGTTTTACAAATCGACTTAGTCCGCTATTTTGGTGGCGAAGGTGCTTCAACATTATTTGGTTTGAATGCCACATCCATGGCCTTCTTCGTTTGGATTGTCGTGTTGATGGTATATGTGTATATCGCTTCTACATTGCCTGTTTGGAAGCTGTTGCAGCCGAGAGATTATATCAACTCGCACCAATTGATTGTAGGTCTTGGTCTTCTATATTTGGGATTGCTTTTTACAAACCCTGAAATTACGGCACCTGTAACTAATGCTTCAGCCGACACGTCCTGGTTCCCCTTGCTGTTTATTACGATTGCCTGTGGAGCGATTTCCGGCTTTCACGGTCTTGTATCGTCCGGAACGTCTTCAAAGCAGCTGAATAAAGAGACAGACGCCCGCTTTGTTGGGTACTTGGGCTCTGTCGGTGAAGGAGCTTTAGCGCTTGTCGCGATCATTGCTGTTGTTACCTTTTTCCCGACAGCTGAGGAATTCACAGCTACTTACAGCGGATTTGCCGCGGCGAGTGGTGCAGGACTTGGCGTCTTCATCCAGGGCGCTGGGCAACTGGCTTCCGGTCTCGGTATTCCTGCTTCTGTTGCTGCAACCATTGTTTCTGTCATCGTCGTCAGTTTTGCCGCAACTACGTTGGATTCTTCCGTCCGTTTGATGCGTTATATCATTGCAGAGCTTGGCACGGAATATAAGGTCACGCCACTAACAAAAACGCATGTGGCCACAACAGTTGCTGTCGTTTCCAGCGCAGCTCTCACGTTGATTCCTCAAGGTCCGAAAGGGTTCGGTTCGGGTGGATACTTGCTATGGCCTTTATTCGGAACTTCCAACCAGCTTCTGGCAGGAATCAGTTTACTGCTCGTTTCGATTTGGCTGAAACGTCAAGGGCGCAATTATTTGCCTACGATCATTCCAATGGTCTTCCTCATGTTTATGACACTATGGGCCATGATCACCCAGGTCGTAACCGAGTGGGCACCATGGAATGAAGGCAGCGACTGGATGCTGTTTACCTTCGGTGCCATTATTCTCGTTTTCACCTTCTGGATTCTCATAACAGCCGTTTCTGCGATCACAAGTAATCGTGACGATTCCATTGAGAAAAGTGCGTAATTAAAAAAGGAAGCCGGCGTCGTCGGCTTTCTTTTTTCCTTGAAAGGAGGATGGACACCATGAAAGAAATCATGATTATTCGTCCTGAGAAAGAAATAGGCATGGGATGTTGTGGAGGCATATGCAGCGATGACGATGGGGTGATCAACATGAAAGATGAATTCAAACACCATGACGAGGACCGGGAAAAGCTGGGGCAGTGGTACAGAGACATGGAAAGTAAAGGCGCTCAAGTCGATTTTGTGGATCCGAGAAACCTCCTGGCCATCCTTGTTTATTTTGTGAGACATGTCAGACGGGGAAATGTATCCATTGGGAGTGCTCTACGGTCGATTTTCTTCCGCATGCGTTACAATAGCTTGTTCGTTGACGGGACATGGATCGAAAATGAGGAGGGAGAGGCATGGAGAAAAAGTTTTCAATAAAACGGTTGATCGAATTCTATGATGAAGTGCTAAGCCTCCCTCACAAACAGGAAATTGCCAGGGAGCTGAGGGATGAGGATGATCTTTTTTTGCTCCTTGTGTATTCAGACATGTTAGGAATTCCGAACCCGGCTTTTTATTATACGTTAGAGCTGTATCCGCACATTATTGAAAAGTTTCACGATTGGCATCTTCGTATGGGGATGGAAAAGTCTCCACTGGATGGCATTCGTTGTTGTTAGAGGAGGAAGAATAATGGAAGGTTTGCAAAAGAATAAAGTCATCTTTGTTGGTGGCAAAGGGGGAGTAGGGAAGTCGACATCCTCAGCTGCGCTTGCCGTCGCGTTTGCCAAAGAAGGGCATCGCACACTTGTGGTATCTACGGACCCTGCCCATAACCTTGGTGATATTTTTCATGAAAAAGTCAATCATGAGAAGACGGCATTAATGGAAAACTTATGGGGAATTGAAATCGATCCACTCCAAGAATCGAAACGGTACATTGCAGGTGTGAAGGATAATCTCGAGGGTTTAGTTAAATCCAAAATGGTGGAGGAAGTCCACAGGCAGATCGATATGGCGAGTGCATCTCCGGGAGCGGATGAAGCGGCTTTATTCGACCGTTTGATTTCTATCATTCTTGAAGAGGCGGAACACTTTGATAAGATCGTGTTTGATACCGCTCCGACGGGACACACCATTCGTTTACTGACGTTACCTGAGCTCATGAGTGTTTGGATCGACGGAATGCTTGAGCGCAGGAAAAAGATCAATGACAATTACACGCAGCTGTTGAATGATGGCGATCCTGTTGATGATCCGATTTACGATGTGCTGCAGCGCAGGAAAGAAAAATTTGCTGCTGTGAGGGAAGTGATCCTCGATCCTGTTCAGTCTGGATTTGTTTTTGTTTTGATTCCGGAACGGCTCCCGATACTTGAAACAGAACAGGCGATCCGTAAATTACAGCAGCATAATTTGAGGGTAAAGACCTTAATCATCAACAAAGTATTGCCAGATTATGCAGATGGTGAATTTCTTGCAAAGAGACGGAAACAGGAAGAAACGTATTTGGAGGAAATAAGAAGGAAATTCAAGGAACAGCACCTCATCCAAATTCCTTTATTTGAAGAAGACGTGTCCGACATGAACAAACTAAAAACCTTCTCAAGCAACCTGAGTGAAGGAGTAAAGGCACAGTGATGCTTTAATTTCCATTATCTGTATGACCTGGTGCACCAAAAATATCCAATTTAAATAAAAAAAAAGCGCGCAGTCAGTTTGTTTTTGCATGACTGTGCGCTTTATCGTTTGTGTGGATAAACGATTTGTTCATCCATATTCTTGATTTCCATCTGCGCAGCATAAGGATGCCGCGCAGCCATTCATCGACGATGAACCCGATCCAGATTCCCATCAGTCCATAAGCCAAGTGGAGGCCGAATATCCAGGCGAGGGTCACTTGAATTCCCCACATCGACAGAATTCCGACGATGACAGGATAGCGTACATCGCCGGCTCCTCTCAGTGAGTTGATGACGACAAGGTTGAAGGCCCGCCCCGGCTCTAGTAGAACCGTTAGAAGTAATAAGGTTCCTCCCGTGGCGATAATGGTTGGATCGTCTGTGAATAGTCCCAGCAGAAAATTGCTGGAAAAGTAGAACAGGACGGCAACGGATAAGGAGATGACGATCGCTAACTTCAAGCTTCGAATACATTGCCGGTACGCTTTTTCTGTCTCTTCTGCACCAATATGATGACCGATCAAGATCTGCGTTCCTTGTCCGATGGCGATGGAGCATAAAAATATGAACATCATCAAGTTTTGGGCGTACACTTTCGTCGTGATCGCGGTCGCTCCCAGTTGGGCTACAAAATAAGTGATGACCATCTGACTGGCATTGTAGGAAAGCTGTTCCCCCGCGGACGGTACCCCGATATGGAGCAGGTTTTTAAGGTGTTCTCTTTCATAATGGTAAAAAGAACGCCAGGGCAGATCTCCAGATATACGCTTGATGAGGAGGAGAAGCAGCACGAGAAAACCGAATGCTCTCGAAATCGCTGTTACATAGGCGACCCCTTCGACGCCAAATACAGGAAGACCGAATGGACCGAAAATGACAAAGTAGTTGCCGATGACATTCAAAATATTCATGCCGATCGTGACATACATCGGGTCTTTCGTATGTCCATAGCTTCTAAGTAAAGCCCCGATGGTCATAAGCATCGCCTGTACAAAAATGAGTCCGCCGACAATATTCATGTATCCTTTGGCGTCCGCCATCAAAGAGACAGGCAAGTCCATGATATTCAGGATCTGTTCGCTGAATACAAAGAGACCAAGGCTAAGAAGAAGGGAAAACCATAAGTTGACGCTGAGTGAAGTGACGGTTATGCTTCCCGCTTCTTTCTTTTGCTCGGCTCCGAGGTTTTGCGCAACTAAAATCGCCGCTCCTGTTGCCACGAACCCGAACATGACGATGACAACAGATAAGATTTGATTGGAGACTCCGACGGCGGCTACGGCATCGTCGGAGTATTGACTGAGCATGAGTGTGTCGGCGTTGCCCATTAACATGTGAAGCAGAACTTCAATAAAGATCGGCCATGTGAGGGCGAACAGTGTCATTTTTTTAGCTTGAGTCATGGAAAGACTCCTCTACATTACTTTTTCTCCAAAATCAAATAGCCAGATGCACTTAACGTTGCTGCTTCTTTATTTACTGTAGAGTTCTGATCACGGTCAATGATTCTTGTTGATGTGACATCCTCTATAGAAATGGAATCAGAGGTTAGGTTGATCAAGAACAATAAGGACTGCTCGTCTGATTTCTTTTCATAAGCCAGGATGTTATTCCCGTAATCGACGAAAGAGAACCGTCCTTCATTACCAAATGCGGGTTCTGATTTTCGAAGGTCGATCAGTTTTTGAATGAAGTGGAACAACTCATGATCTTGATCTTCTTCTTCCCATATCATGCATTTGCGGCAGCCAGGGTCTTCCCCGCCTGTCATCCCAATCTCATCTCCGTAATAGATGCAAGGCGTGCCTTCATAGGAAAGCTGGAACAGGTACATCAACTTCGCCGCTTTTTTATCGCCATCTGCATAAGTCAAAACTCTAGGGGTGTCGTGGCTGTCAAGCAAGTTGAATGCGACTTCATTGACTGATACAGGATACATATGCTGGACATGGGACAATACATTCTTGAATTGCTCGAGCGTTATCTTTTTCTTTGCAAAAAAGTCGATGACCGCGTTTGTGAACGGATAGTTCATGACCGCATCGAATTGATCGCCTTGAAGCCATGGCATCGAGTCATGCCAAATTTCACCAAGGATGTAAGCGTCTGCTTTGGCTTCCTTGACGGTTTGGCGGAACTCCCGCCAAAAGGCATGGTCCACTTCATTCGCGACATCCAGTCGCCACCCGTCGATATCAAACTCTTCAATCCAATAGCGCGCCACTTTCAGAAGGTAATCTTTAACCTCAGGGTTCTCTGTATTGAGCTTTGGCATGCTCGATACATAGGCGAACGTATCGTAGTTCGGGACAGGATCTGTGATGACTTTTTCTTCCCTTAAATGAAACCAGTCCGCATAATCAGAATCGGATCCTTTTTTCAATACGTCTTGAAAAGGTTCGAAGTAGTAACCGCTGTGATTGAAAACAGCGTCCAACATGACACGGATGCCCCGTTGATGACACTCTTTCACAAGCTTGCGGAACGTTTCTTTATCCCCAAATTGAGGGTCGATCTCCATGTAGTCGATCGTATCGTATTTATGGTTGGAATGAGCCTTGAAAATCGGTGTGAAGTAAATACCGTTGATGCCGAGTTTCTCCAAGTGATCAAGGTGATCCACGACGCCCTGGAAATCTCCTCCGAAAAAGCTTGTAGGGGTAGGGTCTACGCTTCCCCACGGCAAGGTCCCCTCAGGATCGAGAGAAGAATCTCCATTGGCGAACCGTTCTGGGAAAATTTGATACCATACCGTATCTTTCACCCATTCCGGAGCCTGGAAGACATCGATACTATTCAAGAAAGGGAAACAAAAATGGTATGCCGTATCATCTAAGGGCACCTCATCGTAAAAGCCTTTTTCGGTGTAGACCGTCTCTTCTTTTCCATCTTGTAGTAAAAAGGAGTAACGGAGCCTGCGGAAAGGAGGTTCCACCGTGACAAACCAATAATCGAAAAGTTCATCGGAACCGGACTTTTCCATCGACTTTTGTTCCGTTTGCCAACGTCCATCCGCCCAATCGTAAGGATCCCCGTGAATAAGCTGGACACGATCGATATCCTCTTTTTTTGTACGTAAGCGAATGTGGATGGTCTTTGCATCATACGCGTAAGCATAGTTATTCTTCGGTCTGTGGTAGACAGCTTCTTTGAACATGATCATCATCCTTTCTGAACAATCGTTTGCACATATTTATACGTTTCTACTAAATAAAACTATAGAAGATAGATAGGGAAGTCAACGGATATGTGAAAGCGTTAACGTAGATTTTATAAATATTGACAAATATTTTCATAATTTTATAAGAAAACGCTTGCAAATCTATTTTTAGTTTGTATAATAAGAATCAAGATGTGTGCAATCGGTTTCACAGGATTGCCGATCATATCCATTAGGAAACTATTAGGGGGAGTTAAGCATGAAAAAGTGGTTGAGTTTGTTGTTTATCGCTTTTCTTACAGTTGCGATGCTGGCTGCGTGTGCACCGGATCGTGAAGAGGAAGCGAGTGGAGATTCAGGAAGTGATGACACGTCATCTGAAACATCTGAAGATGGCATGCCGGAGAAACCTGAAAAACTAGTCGTTTGGGAAGATAAAGATAAAGGTGTTGGCCTTGAGCCTGCCATTGCTAGTTTCGAAGAGGAGCATGGCATTGAAGTTGAATTCAAAGAGTTGGATATGGCGACGAAAATGGGAGAACAGCTTCGTCTTGACGGACCAGCTGGGACAGGCCCAGACGTTTTGACATTGCCACATGACCAAATTGGTCAGTTCGCAATTGAAGGTCTGCTTGCTCCAATTGAAGTGGACAGTTCTGTGACAGATCTTTATACAGAAGCTTCTATCCAAGCACAAACATACGATGGAAACCTTTACGGACTTCCAAAGTCTACAGAAACTCCGGTTTTCATTTATAACAAAGAACATATGACAGAAGTACCGGAAAACTTCGAAGATCTATTCGAGTTCTCCAAAGAATTTAATAATGGCGATCAGTACGGCTTCTTAGCTCTATGGGATAACTTCTACTTCGGTAACTCTGTCCTTGCTGGTTACGGTGGATATGTATTCGGTGAAGAAGGCGGAGCATTGAACCCTCAAGACCTTGGTTTGAGTAACGAAGGCGCTGTTGAAGGTGCTCAGTACATTCAAAAATGGTATGAGGAAGTCTTCCCATCCGGCATCATTGGTGAAAGTGGCGGTTCTGCGAAAGATGGACTTTTCCAAGAAGGTAACGTTGCTTCTATGATGGACGGCCCATGGGCTTACCAAGCTTTGAACGAAGCAGGAATCGACTATGGTGTGGCACCACTCCCGAAGCTTCCTAATGGGGAGTACCCACAAACATTCGTTGGTGTGAAAGGCTGGCACATGTCTGCTGCTTCTGAAAACAAAGAGTGGGCGACAGAGTTGATCAAGTGGATCACTAACGAAGAGAACGCGAAAATCCGTTATGAAGAAACGAATGAAATTCCTCCAGTGATATCATTGATCGAGGATCCGATCATTGCGGATAACGAAAAAGCACGTGCCGTTGCTGTTCAATCTGAGCGCGCCGTTCCAATGCCGAACATCCCACAAATGGGAGAAGTTTGGGAGCCGATGGCACAAGCTCTGCAAGTTGTAGCTACAGGTAAAGCTCAACCAGAAGAAGCATTGACGGAAGCACAGGAAACAATCAAAACACAAATTGAGTTGAATCACTCAGGAAACTAAGATCGGGCAGAGCCATACCCATCTGTCGGGTATGGCTTTTCCTTATCAATGAGAAGTCTTATAAAAAGTGCTGGATAGATAGAAAGGAGATTGAACATGGGGGAACGTCAACCGAAGTCCAACTATGAGGGAAAAGGCCATGGTCCATCCAAGAAAAATAAGAAACAAGATCCTCAAGGGACGAATCACCGTAAGATTGCTTTAGCGCTCTCGATTATTCCTGGTTTTGGACAGTTTTATAACAAACAGTGGCTGAAAGGTTCTGCTTTTTTCATTTTAATGGCCTCTTTTTTCATAGCCTTTTCCGACTTGTTACAATTCGGATTTTGGGGTCTGATTACGCTTGGAACCGATCCCAGTTATGACCATTCCATCGTTTTGCTGGTAGAGGGCATACTGACTTTGATCGTCACTATTTTGGGATTAGGCGTCTATGCGTTTAACTTAAGAGATGCTTTTAAAGTGGGAAAACAAAGAGACCTGAATGAAGCACCGAACTCGATTAGGCAACAATATCAAAACCTGGTAGGTGGGGGCTTCCCTTACTTGATGATGACACCGGGCTTTCTATTACTCGTGTTTGTCGTCATTTTTCCGATCTTATTCGTTGTTCTACTATCCTTTACAAACTATGATTTGTATCACTCACCGCCTGCGAACCTCGTAGACTGGGTGGGCTTCCAGAACTTCATCGAGATTTTCAATATTCCAATCTGGCGTGACACGTTCTTCAGTGTATTGGCCTGGACGGTTATTTGGACGTTTGGAGCGACGACACTGCAAATTGCTCTCGGTATTTTCCTAGCCGTATTGATGAACCAAAAGGGCATCGTTCTTCAGAAGACGATCCGTACAATTTTCATTCTGCCTTGGGCCGTTCCGGCTTTCGTATCCATCCTCGTTTTTGCAGGAATGTTCAACGAAACGTTTGGTACGATTAACCGCGATATTTTGGCTGTATTTGGACTTGGGGATATCCCATGGCTCACAAATCCGACCTATACGAAGATCGCTTTGATCATGATTCAGACGTGGCTTGGGTTCCCGTTCATTTTTGCGATGGTTACGGGTGTTTTGCAGTCGATTCCAAATGAATTGTATGAAGCAGCGGATGTGGATGGCGCATCGATTTTCCAGAAATTCAAAGGCATTACGCTTCCGCTCGTGTTGTATGCAACAGCACCTATCATGATTACTCAGTACACATTTAACTTCAACAACTTTAACGTCATCTTCCTCTTCAATGGAGGAGGTCCAGCCGTTCCAAACCAGAATGCGGGCGGAACAGATATTTTGATTTCCTGGATCTACAACTTGACGATGACATCTGCCCAATACGGAAAAGCGGCAGCGATTACGATGATCCTGTCCTTGATTGTCATTACCGTAGCTTTGTGGCAGTTCAGAAGAACGAAATCATTCCAAGAAGAGGATATGATGTGATATGAAAAATAACAAACGCGTGTTACAGCTGACGTTTTCGTACATTGTGATTTTGGCGATGGTCGCGATTATCCTATACCCGATTCTTTGGATTGTCGGATCATCCTTTAACCCGGGGAACAGTTTATCAGGTTCTTCCATCTTTCCGAGCAATGCAACGTTGAAACACTATAAAGAGTTGTTCGACCCGTCACAAAGTGACTATTTGATCTGGTATTGGAATACGATTAAGATTTGTGTCTTGACGATGCTATTCTCCGTTGCACTCGTATGTATGACCGCCTACTCTTTCTCAAGGTTCCGTTTTGTCGGTCGTAAAAATGGGTTGATGACATTTTTGATTCTGCAAATGATTCCGAACTTTGCAGCTTTGATTGCCATCTATGCACTGGCGAACCTGACAGGGTTGCTTGACACCCACCTTGCGTTGATTCTCGTTTACACAGGTGGAGCGATTCCGATGAATACGTACTTGATGAAAGGGTATTTGGATACGATTCCGAAAGAGCTGGACGAATCGGCTCGTATGGACGGCGCAGGAAACTTCCGTATTTTCTGGCAAATCGTTATGCCGCTTGCAAAGCCGATGATTGCCGTCATCTGTCTGTTTACGTTTATTACGCCATTCACAGACTTTATCCTGGCTCGGATCCTTCTTCGTTCAGAAGATAAATTCACACTTGCGGTTGGACTTTATGAAATGATTGCCGATCAATTTGGGAATGAATTCACATTGTTCGCTGCTGGATCTGTATTGATTGCTGTACCGATTTCTTTGCTGTTCTTGTCCTTGCAGAAATATTTCGTTACTGGATTGACAGCAGGGGGTACGAAGGGATAACCTTGAAGACATATGTATGGAAGGAGAAGCGGAGCAGCCCTCCGGTTCTCCTTTTTTTATTAGAAAAGTTGAAAGCGTCCTCATGATATAATGGACATAGTATGTAAATAGAAGGTGAAAGTTATGGCAGTAACCATTAAAGAAGTGGCCAAAGCGGCAGGAGTAGCTCCATCAACCGTGTCCCGTGTCATCGCAGACCATCCTAGAATCAGCCCAGCTACGAAAAAACGAGTGAAAAAAGCCATGAAAGATATGGGGTACCACCCAAATGCCAATGCACGGAACCTCGCGAACCGGTCGACGCAATCGCTCGGTGTCGTCATGCCTTCCAGTGCAGACAAAGCCCTGCAAAACCCGTTCTTCCCGGAGGTTCTGCGTGGCATCAGTGCGGTGGCTCATGAGCTTGATTACTCTATGCTTTTATGTACAGGAGAAACGGATGAAGAAATGCTTGAAGCTGTCAAACGCATGGTGTTCAGCAATCGGACAGACGGCATCATCCTCCTTTATTCACAAGTGGATGACCCGATCATGGAATTTTTATTAGAACAGAATTTTCCTTTTGTTATCGTCGGTAAACCGGCGGCACGTGTGGATGAAATTACGCACGTGGATAATGATAACATCCGGGCCGGCAAAGAAATTACCAACCATCTGATTGAAATTGGTCACGAATGTATTGCGTTTATCGGTGGTTCCGAGGATCGTATCGTAACGATTGATCGCATGCGCGGGTATGAACTGGCCCTGAAAGAAGCTGGATTGCCGTACTTGGATGAGTACCGTATTCATACAGAATTCTTGAAGTCAGGTGGACGCCACGCCGTTCATGAGTTGTTTGCTCTACCAGAACCCCCGACAGGCATTGTTATTGCCGATGACCTGATGAGTATCGGTGTTGTGAATATGCTTGAAGAATTCGGAAAACGTGTGCCGGATGATATCTCGATCGTCAGTTTCAACAATGTGTACTTATCAGAAATTACGCGTCCCCCACTGACGACTGTCGATATTCATATTCATGGACTAGGCAGTCAGGCGGCTAAATGCTTGATTGAAAAAGTGAAAAACAAAGAGGAACCAGCGAAAAGGATCATCGTCCCTTTCGATATCAAATATCGCTCCTCCACAAAAGAAGTAAATAAACCACAGTTGGAAGGCTAACCTTCCAGCTGTGGCTTTTTTGCGCTGTGAAGTCGTTTGGAATTGTAAGGAAATGTAAGACCTGGTCACCCAGGAACCAGGTCTTACATTTTATACCATTTAATTCTTTGTTGGTGCGCCCATAGTCTATCTCGTAAGTGTAGGAATAAGCACGCTTCTACCTGGCGTCATTCCTAAAAGAAATCATTGTATCTTCTTATATCCTGAGTGGCTCAAGAAGAGATGTATAAGTTGTTTTTTACACCCATATTTTGTAAGACCAGGTCATCCAAATCTTGGATGACCTGGTCTGTATATAATTTCCTCCTTCTTTTTTCCTTGTTTTTTTGCATGTTGGCGCAATCTTCGGTACTCTAGTAGAGTTGAACGTTTATGAATTAAGAGAGGGATTTACTATGAGTAAGGTAAAACGAAATGACCCATGTCCATGCGGGAGTGGGAAAAAATATAAAAAATGCTGCATGAACAAGACCGACGAAGGTGTGGGATCTACAAGCCTTCATGAAGAGTTGAAAAGCCACTACAGCCACTTTATGGCCTATGTGAACCGGAACTATCCGAATGTTACACCTAACGAAGAGCGCGAAACACAAGAGGAAGAAGTAGAAGCGGCTTTCCGTATGGTACAAGGTGTTTTTATGGAACAACAAGAAGACGGATCCACGCTCTACGATGAATTCTTTGAAAAGAAGCAGGACAAAATCGTCCGTCCAGCGACTCTTGCTTCGATGGAAGCATGGAAGTCACCACTGGCTAGTGTTTTCCACGTCCAGGAGATACAGTCTGAGCAAACGGTCATGGTGGAGGATGTTTGGAGCGGTCTAACGTATGAAGTGAAGCGAGACGGTATTCCATTGAAGGAAGAAAACTATGCACACATGCCATACGTGATTGGAGTCGTATTGAAGTGGGGACCGATTTTCAATTTCGTTCCGCTGGCTATTCCAAACTATGAAGAGTCTTACCAAACCTTCAAGCAGAACGTAGAGGAAAAATACCAGCAAGCTGGATATGAGTCGATTCATGCCTACATGCAGGAAACGCTTATTGAACAGTTGAGAAACTGGATGTACATGAACGTTTCTGAAGAATCCGCAGAGGAGCAAGAATTGCAAGAACAAGAGACTGCGAAAGATGAAGTGCTCGATCTTGTCGATGATGAGCTGAAAACTGAACCAACCTTTGAACGGTTGCGTGAAGCTTGGCTGTCTTATAAACAAGAAGAAGAGCCGACGTTCCGTAAACCGGAAGTCGTTTCTGCAGCGCTTGAGCATATCTATCGTACGTCTGAAGAATTCCGCACAGAACCTGAGAAGGTGACGAAAAAAGCGGTGGCAACGAAATATGATGTCAGTCCAAGCAGCATGAGCAAGCGAATCACTCAGCTTAAAGAGTATATCGAAGGTTAATTTTTTCAAGGCTTAGAGCCCTAGGGTTCTAAGCTTTTTTTTGTAAAGTTACCGATAAAGTTCTTTAAGCAACTGATAAAAGGTGAAAAGTCACTGATAAAATGCAAAAACCCATCGATAAAATACCAAAACCCACCGATAAATAGTAGAAAGTCACTGATAAAATCCCTCTTACACTCCAGCATGAATGACAAAATGAAGGATGAAACTCTTCCTATCCGTTTTTCTTTTTTAACCCCCGTATGCATAAGGTAAAAGGGGAGGGGATTACATGAAGCGCAGCCGTTCACCGATGGTAGTCATTCTACTCCTTAGCGTCATTCTTATCCTTGCCATTGTCCTCACCATCTTCTTCATTACAAGACCCAGCCAGCGAGCAGAAAATACGATCGAACAATTTTATTTGCATGAACAACAAGGCAATTTTGCTGAATCATGGGGGCTGTTTCATTCTCAAATGAAAGAAAAATTCTCAAAAGGGCACTACATACAAGACCGGGCGCACGTGTTCATGAACCATTTCGGTGTGGAAAGCTTTGAATTTGTCATCGGTGATCTGAAAAAACAGAAACAGTGGACGATGGAGAAAGGGTCAAAACCTTTAAGTCCGGTCTATTTTGCGACTGTCATTCAAACGTATAAGGGGAAGTATGGACTCTTCCGTCTGCATCAAGAAGTGTATGTGGCAGAGGAAAAAGGGAAGTGGAAGATCTTGTGGGACTATAACAAATAAAGAAAAGCTTCCTACCAAAGAGTAGGAAGCTTTTCATGTCATGCGGCTTCATTCGCGGCTTTGAGCTGTTCCACCGTCACTTTGTATTCGTTTTGAGGGTCGAAGATAAAGAGATAGTCTCCATCTGTTTCAGCGGTGAAGCGGAGGTTGTCCCCTTCGAGCCATTCGCCGTCCCGCACGAATTTATACTCCACTGTGTCCCCTGCTTTCAATTCAACCGGTGCACTTTTCCAAAGGGCATCCTCCGTGTCAAATGTCAGCATGGTGGCATCACTGGACCAGTCGAAGGGTTCAGAACCACGCAACACAACTTTGTTGTATTTCTTTTCTTCTGAAGGCTCCTCGTAGCGGAGCTTTCCTTTGACATCATAAATCTCAATAGAACCGGCTTCAATCGTCATTTCTAAACGGCCTTTACGACTCTTCAGCTTTTCGTCATGTAGGAGAGATTTTAGTTTTACTTTGTTCGGAGTCTGCTGGTTGTAAAGGTTGATGATATCGAGCTTTCGGTCTTTTTCCCCTAGATTCATGACGACAAGGACTTTGTCCCTTTTTACAGAACGTTCGAATACGAGGACGTCATCATCAGAGTAGATGATCTTGAAATCCCCTTTCGTTAAGGCTGGTTGCTCGTTTCTTATCTCAATCAACGCTTCGTAGTGAGAGAGGACATCCTCATTTTGCTTGTCTTCATCCCAAATCATCATTTCTCGGTAGTAGCGGTCTTTCCACTCGTTCACCTTGGTATGGTCACCACTCTGGGACAAGCCGACCTCATCCCCATAGTAAATGATTGGTGCACCAGGTAAGGTGAATTGTAACGCCGCTGCGTTTTTCAGTGTTTCTTCATTTCCATCTGCTTCAAACAAAAAGCGTGGCACATCGTGGCTATCTAAAAAGGTAGCTGCGACGAATTCGTCGCCATAGGTTCCGAAAGTCTTCTCAAGCGATGAAGCTAGTACGTTGACTGAACCATCTTGAATGAATGCATTGGTCATGGCTGAATGCGTTTCAAAATCAATGGCTCCATCCAACTTACCTTTGTAGGAAGAGATGGTATCCAGATTGTCCCACACTTCTCCGAATATGAACGCATCTTCATCCAGTGATTTGACTTTGTGACGGAAATCGACCCAGAAGCTTTGGCTTGGACCTTTGGCATAATCCAGGCGGAAGCCGTCGACCCCAATTTCGTTCATCCAGAACGGGACTACCTCATTCAGCATGTATTCGCGTGTTTCAAGGTGATCGTTGTTCAACTCAGGCAGTTCTTTGATGCCATAAAACGTATCATATTCATCCGGGTAATTTGTGAAGGTGTACCAGTCATAGTAAGGACTGTCGGGACCTTTTTCTAACGCATCCTGGAAAAAGTCGTGCTGATCGGATGTATGGTTCGGAACGAGATCATAAACGACTTTCATATCGTTATCATGTGCTTCTTCCACCAGTTCTTTCATGAGCTCGTTGCTGCCAAAACGAGGATCGATGTTCATGAAGTCTGTCGGATGATACCCATGAGAATAAGGTCCTTCATAAATGGGTGAAATCCAAAGAGTATTCACACCAAGATCCTCAATGTAGTCGATCTTTTCAAGGACACCTTGAAGGTCTCCCCCCATCCAGCCTTTCAACTGTTCATCGTACTTCTGATCAGGATTCACAGACGTATTGTTCTCCTCACTTCCATCGCGGAAACGATCGACGAACACTTGATAGATGACGGCTTCTTTCGCCCATTCAGGAGATTCATAGGTGTCAACATAATAGGCAAATTCAGTCGCTTCTTCAGAACTCAATCCATTGTTATCGGCAAATTGAGAGCCGTCACTGTTGGAGTTCCACACATCAAGTTTATACTTTACACGTGTCTCTTTTTTCTGAGCAGGGATGACGCCTTCCATGACGGACGTTTTCAATCCATCTGCACTTTCTGATGTCGATGTCACCTGTAAGGGTACCGTCTGTCCTTGAGCAGCTTCTCCTCGTTTTCCATTTGGAGTGGTACCGTCTGTCGTGAAGTAAATCGCTCCCTGGTCGATCGGACCAAAATGTTCGACTTCGACTTTAACGTTTACATCGTCACGATGACTTGGGACGTATGGGGTATGGTTATAGTCGTGTGTAACGGATTGAGCGACAGGGATTTTCTTCCATTGGGTAACTGTATCCTTTTTAGTTTCACCCGCGGTCGTTAGTGTTGTGGTGCGTGGTTCAGAAAGGTCTTCTTTATAAGACTCACCGGCAAGACTGTAAAAATAGGAAACTTCTTCACCGGCATCCCCTACAATTTTAGCCGTGTACGTCTGGTTTGATGCTTTCTTCATAGGAGCGGCTGTATAATGGAAGTCATTTTTGCTTGAAGCGATTGTAGGGGTGACCCATTCTGGTGTTCCCTCAGGGACTGTGAGCTCAAGCTCCACGCTCGCTTCGTAAGTATCAGCAAGACGAACATCAACGGTGCGCTCGTCTTCAGGGTGAAAAGCAAAAATGTATTCGGCATCCTGTGGAGCGGTGAACGTCAAGTTTGCTCCTGGCATCCATTTTCCATCATAAACAAACTTGAATTCGGTCACTTTTCCTCCTTCTAAAGCGATCGGGCTGCTGAGCCAGACCCCTTCATCCGACTTGTAAGTAAGAGGATTGTCATTTGAACTCCAATCTAAGGTTTCTGCATTTCCTCGTAATACAACCTCTTCGTATGTTTTGGCATCCGCATATGCAACCGGTTGCGCAAAAGACAAAAATAAAAGTACCAATCCGATTAGCCAAATCCAACGTTTTTTAATCAAACGTATCCCGTCCTTTCAAAGGTATAAGTGAAATCGCTTTCATGTTAAAGGAGTTATAAAAGATTGTCTATAGGGCAATAGGATTAAATGTCAGAAAAGAAAGAAAAGTTCTGATTACTCCAACAGTAAACGGAACCAATAGATACCTAATTTTACATATTCGCCGAACGTCAATTTTTTCTCATGTTCCGTCATTCCATCCGAAGGATCAAAGGAAGAGGAGGCAAAGGAATAATCCAACTCTATTTCGTTGTCGTAAATGTCATTGAATGTCATCTTCGTACGTCTGGAGTGGAAATCACTTGTGACAACAACGGCAGAATCAAAACCTTCTTCCTGCATAATATCTTTCGAAAGTGTTGCATTTTCATATGTACTGGTAGCAGAAGGCTCTTCGAAAATGACGTCTTGAGGGACCCCTCTATCCCTGGCGTCTTCCGGTGTTGTTCCATTTTCCCTGGAATTCGTCAAAATCAGATGACTGGCATAACCTTGATTATAAAGGTCAGCTGCATGGGCAAGACGGTCCTCACTTCCGCTCAGCACGATGATCGCATCATATTCTTTAGAAGAGTTCAAAGAACCTTCAACCATGAGGAACTTCGGACCCAGAAGAACTGGAATGATCACTGCCGCTGATAAGAATAGAATGAATAGTAAAAAGGACAAGAGGATGATTTTTTTCATTTTCTTTATATCAGATGTCATAAAGAACCTCCAAAATTTGTATAAAGTCATAGACTAGTATATATCTCCTCAGAAAATTTTGAAACCTATGATTGTTTTACTTGTATAATCTTGTCGAATTTAGTAACATATATTGTAAAAGTTTTGTTTGAATTGTTTGTTAAATTATTGTAAAGTTTATTCAAAATACGAGGAAGAGAAAGGGTAGAGAGATATGGTACAACCTGATGATCGCATTGCCACTCCAGGGCAAATTGTAACTTTCGAGAGAAATGATATCATTTTCAAAGGCAAAGTCATTCCGAGTCAATGTCAACAATCGGTTATCGTAGATTTGACGATTATGGATAACTTAGATGAAATCGATTTCGAATACGACAGGACGGTTGTGGCTCATACCAATTATCGTATTATTGAAGAATGAATGTGAAGACCTTTTCTCTAGGAGAAAGGGTCTTTTTTTCTTTTTTATCTAGTCCGTTGTGCTGTTTTCATTGGGGTGTATCTCTTATAAACTGAAAGAAAAAGAATAGGTGTACGGATCAAGGAGGGTATTACGAAAGGATGCATTCATTTGGGATTGACTAAGATTATATTAGATCATCTGGAATTTTCCATTAAGGCGCGCTACAGTGTGAGAATAGATAAAACCATTGTAGTAGAGCCGTTGATTCGAATTACAGAAGATACATTTCATTGTTTTGTTCATGATGAGCCGGTCATTCACTGTATTTCCATACATAATTCAGACACCCCCACTCCCTTAACTTACAGGGGCCCATACAAGCTTGATCGGACGAATGGTCTGCTCATATTCAGACTCTGTTCATAGCTACGCTCTAAGTTCATAGGGCTGATCATAATAAAACACCAGCTTCTCTTTAGCAGAAGCTGGTGTTTATTATACTGAGAATGGTTCAGGAAGATAAGGAATCCTCTTCAGAGGGTTCTTCATTTATTTTCAAAGCAGTCTTTATTTTATCTGACAGTTCATTCACACTTCCGTCATAAGGAACAAAATAAAAGAGACCGTCTTCCAATCGTTTGTTTTCTCCTTCAAGTGTCAACGTCTGAGTAGAAGGGTCTTTCGATGAAAAAGCTTGCTGAAAGGCGAAAGCTTCCTTCACGGAAAGATTCGTCTGGACATTTTTACTGACGACATCAGCAAATTCATCTGCTTTAAAAATATTTCCCGGGGAGAGAGCTTCTTCTATACTTGCTTTAATGAATTGCCGTTGTCTTTCATCTCTTGGGTATTCGATGGCCACGTCCCGCTTTCTCATTCTTACAAAAGCAAGAGCTTCTTCTCCATCCATTTTCGTTTCCCCTTTGGTAAACTCAATTCTTTTGTCGTATTTCAGGTGGCTACGCTCCCAGAATCCTTCTTTAACATCTACGGTTACGCCACCCAGCACATCCACAATCTCAGCAAATCCTTCGAAATTGACCGAAGCGTATTTATCGATGGGGACGTCTAAATACTCTTCGATGGTTTCAATCGTCAACTTCTCAGCGCCATAGCCTGTGATTTCACCGAGGGTGTACGCTGCATTGATTTTGTGGGAGCCCGCATACTTTTCCCCGACCTTACTTGCAGGGATGTCTACCTTTAAGTCTCTCGGAATACTTGTCATTGTCATATCTTTCGTATCCGGATCAATGGTCAGAACAATTTGAGTATCTGCTCTTCCTGCCTGTCCATCCGAGGAATAATCTTCGACCCCAAGAAGAAGTATGGAAATCGGTTCGTCTCCGATATCAACTGCTTCTTCACGTAAATCCGATTTTTCACCTCGATCAAGACCTTCATAAGATGCTGTATATACTTGCGACACATAGTAGAAAATTCCACCGATGGTCAATCCGAACAAAAGAAGAAGCATGAATGCGATGCGTCGTTTCTGTTTCTTTTTGCGTCTACGAACGCGAATGATTCGTTTAGCCAATGTTTGTCACCTCTATTTTAACCTCTCAGCTTTTCATTCTACCACATATGAAAACAACCCAATGACCTCGGTCTTTTGTTGTGGAAAATGTAAAAGGATTGACATAAACGCATCATTATTTTTCGCCCATGTTTCGGTTATATTTCTTCTTTTTCAAGGATGAGATAATTCATTTCTTTACGATCGATTTCACGGTAACGTTTATAGTTGAACTGATAAAAGATCAAGCCGATAAGAATCCAAACAGCCAAAGCGATGTAGGACTCTCTTCCAAGGGACGCAGGAGACCATGGGATTAAGAGAAGAGCTAAGAAACATAAAGAACTGAGCATTCCGATCAGGGATAAAAACTTCCTGAACGGGTCATAGGTTGCCTTTTGATCAGGCTCATCTGGATGCTTCTTCCAGCGGAAGAACTTAAAGGCGGTAGCCGTGCAAAAGAAGTAAGCAATAGCAACCCCGGTAGAAGACATGTCTACAACCCATAACAATGCTTCGCGACCGAACCATGGAGCAATGAGACAAACGAACATCGTAAATAAAATTCCGATATAGGGCGTCTTGTGTTTAGGATGAAGTCTTCTGAATAGATCAGGAAGGATCCGGGCCCTCCCCATGGCGAATGTTAATCGACTGGCAGATATATAAAACCCGTTAAGTCCAGTGAAAATGCCCATACATACAGATGCTGCGATAAGCCAGACGCCTATTCTCCCCAAATAACTTTGAATCGCATCTCCTGTTCCCCACACGGATTGGGTCTGTTCGATCTGTTGTAACAGCTCCTGCCAGGGCATGGTACTTGCCGTAATAAGGATCATAGAGCTGTAAGCCAACCCTGCGGCTAACAAAGACCAAATAATTAATCGAAATGCTTTTTGTGGAGCGAAATCAAACTCTTCAGCGGCTTGAGGGATGTTATCAAAACCAACATAAGCGAAAGGTGCAATCGCTAATATGGTGACAATGGATGCGATGACTGTTTTGTCAGGTGAAAAAGGTGGCGTAATATAGGTAATGCTTGGCCCTTCCGTCCAAATAGCTCCAAGGGCTAATAAAACAATGCCTAAAATCAAAATGAGACTGAAAACAAATTGGGTTTGTCCTGAAAAACTAGCCCCTCGAATGTTCAATAAAGCAAAGACGATTAAGGCAGCGCTTGCGATGGCTACTTGGAAAATGGAGACATCGTACCCGGCCACATTGTACATATTTCCTGTTTGAATGAAGGAGGGGAATAAGAACTTTGCTAGTAAAGCTAAAGCAGACGCGTTGAGAGCGACGATACAGATGTATCCTAACGTGAGAAACCAGCCAGCCACAAAGGCGTATGTCCGTCCAAACCCAATATAAGCATAGGCGAATTCACCACCGGTCACTGGGAATTTTTCAATTAGAAAACCGTAACTAACTCCAATGATCATCATCAATACAGCTCCAAGGGAAAGTCCGATCACAACACCCATGGGCCCCGCTTGGCCAATCCAATCGGTCGGAAGGACGAAAGCTCCCCAACCAATGGCAGAACCAAAGGCAATCGCCCACACCCAGTGTGGCTTTAATGACTTTTCTAATTTCCTTCTTTCTCTCGTGGCCATATCATGATCCTCCCAAGTACAAAACAAATATCACCTTTACTTACGCAAAGGTTTTACAATCTTCAAAAAAGGCTAATCAAAAAGTAATCAAATCGTTACATGAAATCGGCTGTTCTTGTGATATAATTTTTCACGGTTAATATGGTGCTTTTCCATAGGAACTATGCATGGGAAAATGGTATTTAATATCAGCTTTTATTTCATTCGGAGAGGATATAATAAACCTGAGGAGGGTCTTTATGGAGTATAAGGCCTTGTTATTTTGCTTGATCGTTGCGGTCATCATTACGCCGTTAGTCAAGAAATTAGCAATTAAAATTGGTGCAACGGATCAACCGAACCACCGTAAAGTACACAAAAATATCATGCCACGCCTTGGTGGATTAGCGATATATATAAGCTTTGCTCTCGGTATTTTATTCTTCTTTCCCGAAAGTAACTACACCTGGCCCGTCTTAATCGGTGCTACCGTCATCATCATAACCGGGGTGTTGGATGATCTGACGGAGCTATCAGCCAAACTGAAATTGTTGGGTCAATTGCTGGCAGCGATCATTGTCGTCATGGGTGGAGTTCAAGTTGATTTCATCAATTTACCTTTTGGAGGAGAGCTTGATTTAGGTTATTTAAGCATCCCGATCACTATTTTGTGGATTCTTGCGATTACCAATGCGATCAACCTCATTGATGGTTTGGATGGATTAGCAGCAGGCGTTTCAGCGATTGCTCTATTGACGATCTCCGGAATGGCGATCACGATGGGGAATGTATTCGTTGTTTTTGCAGGGTTGATGATGTTAGGAAGTACACTTGGATTTCTGGTGTATAATTTCTATCCAGCCAAAATCTTCATGGGCGATACGGGAGCTTTATTTTTAGGCTTTATGATTAGTGTGCTCGCCCTGCTTGGATTTAAAAATGTCACCTTGTTTTCTTTTGTGATTCCGATCATCATTCTTGGTGTTCCTATATCGGACACGTTATTTGCGATTGTCCGCAGGGTCATTCAAAGAAAGCCTTTATCTGCGCCTGATAAATCTCACCTGCACCATTGCTTGATCAACCTTGGATACAGTCACCCGGAATCGGTTCTTATGATCTACGCGGTTAGTGCCCTGTTCAGTTTAGCGGCAGTCATCTTTTCGCAGGCCACCATATACGGGGCTATATCTGTTATCGCTCTTTTAGCGGTTATGATTGAATTAATCGTTGAAATAACAGGATTGGTCGGAAAAGAGTACAGACCATTATTGAACATGCTTAACGGCAATAAATCGAAGCAATAAAAAAAGCTGTTCCAGGATCCTGGAGCAGCTTTTTTACATGGAATTTTCTTCATCCTCTTCACTTGCAATCGGATTGGGGAGTTCAAGATGGTTCTTTAATTCATCGGAAGTGGCTGCTAACTGCTCTTGAGCAAGTTGGTAATACCAGCCGCGATCGGTAAAACCACCTTCTCCCTGCAGTTGCATCTTATCAAAGGTGAAATTGTCTCTTTGGAGAAAATAATCTTTAAACTGAATCATTTCATCAAACGTTAAATTGGTCTTCATATTGGCGCTGATGGATGATAAAATTCCATCCATATTGTTCAACCCTTTGGCTGAGACCGTTTCGCGAAAGATTTGCTGGATGATTTCCATCTGGCGCTCACCCCTGGCTAAGTCGCTGTCATATTTTCTCGTCCGGGCCAAAGCCAGCGCTTCTTCTCCGTTAATCAGCTGCTTGCCTTCGGTTAATTGTATGGCACCTGCCTGGTCTGAACTGTTCTGTTCGTTGATGTCAAACGGGACATCATACGTGATCCCGCCAATAGAATCTACAATTTCAACGAAGGAGTTAAAATTCAGCCGCACAAAATAATCGACCGGAACATCCAGCATCCGTTCCACGGTTTCTACCGTTCCATCAATTCCACCGAAGGCGTGGGCGTGGGCAATTTTATCTTTATACCCCACGGCAGGAATATACGTAAGAGAGTCTCTTGGAATGTTCAACATTTTGATGGATTTATCATCCTCATTGAAAGTGGCAAGAACCAATGCGTCCGATCTGGAAGCTGCGCTCGACCTTTGGTCACTGTCATCGATGCCAATAAATAAAACAGAAGTATGATCTTTAGCCGGGGTGACTTCTGTAGCCCGTTTGTCCGATTTTTCTCCACGTTCAAGCCCTTGATGGGATTCTGTGGCTGTCTCTTTTACTTGGTCTGTTAAGTAAGCAGCATAACCGGTTGCAATACCGATACCAACTAGAAGAACAAATAGGAAGGACCAGATGAAGATATATCTTTTACGGCGCTTCATATTCGAAAGCTCCTTTTATTAAAGTGTGACGTCGAACTCTACATAGGAAGCGTTCCCTTGTACAATGGATGCCTGACCACTCGTCAGATTTGTGATCCAATCTTCGCATTCCTTTTCTAGTCCGCTTTCTACATATATTATTAGTTCCACATTTTCTAGGTAATTAACCCCTTCCAATGTGTAATTCGAGTTTCTGACCTCGTTTTCCACTTTACCAAGGAGATGATAATCAATGGTTACTTTGATTTCCTTCATCAGCTGCCGTTTGACGACGCCGGTTGTGTTAATCGCTTCTGAAGCTGTTGATCCATAGGCACGAATTAGTCCACCCGCCCCAAGTTTTATGCCGCCAAAGTAACGGGTCACGACGACAGCCGTGTCTTTCAACCCTCTTTTTTTCAACACTTCCAGCATTGGAACGCCGGCTGTGCCGCTTGGTTCTCCATCATCGTTCGCTTTTTGTATCAGGTCATTTTCCCCAATCATGTAGGCCGAGCAGTTGTGGGTCGCGTCATGGTGCTTCTTTTTGATGTGTGCGATGAAATCCTGGGCTTCTTCTTCGGTTTCGCAGCGTTTCACATATCCGATGAAGCGGGACTTCTGGATTGTCACTTCTTCTGATCCTTCTGGTTTTACGGTATAATAGCTTTCTAACATGGTCTTAAAAACCTCCTAAGGTTTTATTATATCGAGGGGGAAAACAATCGGCAAACGGTTGAATTTCTGTTCATTATTTTACATTTTCACTGAAAAACACCCCCATAAATGGACATGGGACTTACGAATGAGTATGTGAATATTGATGGAGGGACTTATGATGAGTGTACAAAAGAGTGGGGATATCGCCCTTGATCATATCATTGATGAAATGGTCGATACTGTCACCAACAGTAAGGATGAAATCTTCCAGATTGGTGAAGAGTCCCGCAATGAATTTGAGAAGTTGAACAGTGAACTAGCTGACACAAAAAAACAAGTCATCTCCCTGATTGATGAAGGGGACAAACTTGAACAGAAAGTCCGTTTTTCAAGGGTGCGCTTATCAGAAGTCAGCAAACAGTTCCAGACGTATTCAGAAGAAGAAATCCGTAAAGTGTATGAACAAACTCATGAACTTCAAATGGAGTTATCCATGAAACGCGAAAAAGAAAAGCAACTGCGTGAGCGAAGGGATGATTTAGAGAGAAGACTTCGCAACCTGGAAGAGACGATCGGTCGTGCAGAAGCTCTTGGCGGTAAGATTTCTGTTGTTCTCAATTATTTGACAGAAGACTTCAAGCACGTCAGCGATGCGCTTGAAGACGCCAAAGAAAAGCAGGAGTTCGGCCTGCAGATCATTGAAGCACAAGAAGAAGAGCGGCGGCGACTATCGAGAGAGATCCATGATGGTCCTGCGCAAATGCTCGCAAATGTCATGCTCCGGTCTGACCTTGTCAACCGCACCTATCGTGAGCGGGGTGTGGAAGAGGCCATGCAGGAAGTGAAAAGCGTGCGAGCGCTTGTCCGTTCTGCTTTATATGAGGTCAGAAAAATCATATATGATCTGCGTCCGATGGCCTTAGACGACCTTGGCCTGATTCCAACGCTGAAGAAGTATTTAGCAACCATTGAAGATTACAATGAAAACATTCACATCTCTTTTGCCTCGTTTGGAAAAGAACGACGTTTAGAAACAAAGTATGAAGTGGCTCTTTTCCGCCTGGTACAGGAATCCGTACAAAATGCGGTCAAACATGCAGAACCGAAAGAAATCAAAGTGAAAGTGGAACTGAAGCCGAATGCAGTCATGATCGTCGTTAAAGATGATGGAAAAGGCTTCGACACGACGCAAAAGAAAGAAAAGTCTTTCGGTCTGGTCGGAATGAGGGAGCGCGTCGATATGTTGGACGGCGAACTCAACATCGATTCAAGTTTAGGAGAAGGGACGATTGTCACGATTCATTTACCAATAAATTGATAATTCAATGAAAAACTATGTAAATGGACGTGAATCGTTTATAATAGAAAATAGGATTAGGGTAGACTTTCATTTCTAAAAAAAGAGAAAAACAAAGATAGAGAGATAAAGAATAGGTTAGGGGTACGAAAACCCATTCTATGTATGAGAAACAGGAGGAAATGACCATGACGACCAGAATAGTCCTAATTGATGATCATAAATTATTCCGTGAAGGCGTAAAGAGAATTTTAGACTTTGAATCAAGTTTTGAAGTTGTAGCTGAAGGTGACGATGGGGATACAGCCGTTCACCTTATTGAAGAGCATATGCCTGATGTTGTCCTTATGGATATTAACATGCCTAGCATGAATGGGGTAGAAGCGACAGCTGAAATCACGAAGCGTTATCCAGATATGAAAGTCATCATTCTATCGATTCACGATGATGAGAACTACGTCACACATGCGCTGAAGACAGGAGCCCAAGGATATCTTCTTAAAGAGATGGATTCTGATGCCTTGATAGATGCGATTAAAGTGGTTAGTGCCGGAGGGTCCTACTTGCACCCGAAAGTAACACACAACTTGGTAGCTGAGTATCGTCGTCTTGCAGATAGCAAAGGTGGACATGCTTATCGTACGATTGAATATCGCAAGCCGCTGCATCTTCTTACACGCCGCGAATGTGAAGTGCTGCAACTGTTGGCGGACGGAAACAGCAACCGAGGCGTAGCTGAAGCTCTCTATATTAGTGAAAAGACAGTGAAAAACCATGTCAGTAACATCCTGCAGAAAATGAACGTCAATGACCGTACCCAGGCTGTAGTCACAGCGATTAAAAACGGTTGGGTAGAAGTCATCTAAATAAAAATGATTGAAAAGATTAGGGCTGTTTTTCTAAGGTGCAGAAATGTACCCCTTAGAAAAACAGCCCTTTTTCGTGTGTGGAATTGCTGAGTTTTGGGATTTTTTGGAGTGCCAAGTCATCCAGATTCTGGATGACTTGGCACTCCAAAAAAAGACATACGGACAACTGTTTTCGCATTAGTTGGTGCATTGTGGGTAGGGTTCATGTAAAATAGAAAGAGAGAATACCGGAAATTATTTTACATATATTCATAGAAAATGATTATGAAGACAAGGAGTTGGATCGGATGAAAACAGCGGTAATCACAGATAGCACAGCTTATCTTCCGAGAGATGTACGAAAAGCCAACAACATACATATGGTCCCGTTGAACGTGATATTTGGTCATGAATCCTATCAGGAAGAAGTCGATATTAACGCGGATGATTTCTACGATATGGTTAAAGAAGGAGGAGAACTTCCAAAAACTTCTCAGCCTTCCATCGGCATCATGACAAAGAAGCTGGAAGAGCTCGCTCAAGATTATGATGCCGTCATTTCTATTCACTTATCCAGCGGCATCAGTGGAACGTACCAGGCGATGGTTACTGCTGGTGAAATGGTCGAAGAAGTGGATGTCCACGTGTTCGATTCAGAAATCAGCTGCCACATGCAGGGCTATTATGCACTGGAAGCTGCTGAATTAGCGAACAATGGAGCAACACCGGATCAAATCATCAGCCGTTTGAATGAAATGAAGACATCCATGAGCGCGTACTTCATGGTCGATGATCTCAGTCACCTCCAAAGAGGGGGACGCCTCAACGGTGCCCAAGCTTTCGTGGGCAGCCTCCTGCAAGTGAAGCCTGTGCTTCATTTTGTAGACACAAAAATTGTCCCTTATGAAAAAATTCGTACCCGCAAGAAAGCAATCAAGAAGATCCTTTCGCTTTTTGAGGAAAAGGTCCAAGAAGGCGGAACGTACAAAGCCTGCCTGATTCATGCCAACCGACCTGAAGAAGCGGCGGAGTTAAAAAAAGAATTGGAAGCGAAATTCGACAACGTTGAGGTCGTCCTCAGTTATTTCGGTCCCGTAATCGGTACTCACCTTGGTGAAGGAGCGATGGGCCTTGGCTGGTACCGCCAATCCTAAAAAGAAAGGAGCCTGTTTGTGAGACTCAAACAGGCTCTACTTTTCTATAGGATGGTGTTCTTATGTTCAAAGAGGTTAAGAAATACCTTCAAGAAGACTTCACCTGGATCCCTCATGAAAATCCCCCTCACAGTTACTCTCTACTTACTGGAAAACTCCTTCTCCGTCATGAAATCCCTTATGAAGATGAAACCGTAGATCAGCTGGTAAGGCACTCCTTTTTAACAAAAGTAACAAGCATTGAATCCTATTTCTGGGGCCATCGTTGCCGGCGTTGTGGAAACACAAAGTCCTACCTTTTTGCAAGAATGCCACATGCGCCATGTGGTCAAACCTGTTTGTATTGTCGCTCCTGCATTCAAATGGGGAGGGTGATGGAATGTGAACCCTTGTATTATGGGAGTACTGGCTTCCCGTGGTCTGTCTACGAACACCCTTGCCAGTGGAACGGTAAATTGACCGTCCATCAACAAAAAGCTGCAGACGAACTCGTGACCCTCGTACAAAGTGGGAAGGGTGAAAAATTAGTATGGGCGGTTTGTGGTGCCGGAAAAACAGAAATTCTGTTTCCTGCCCTGACAGAAGCACTGAAAAACGGGAAACGCATATGTCTTGCTACGCCTCGAACGGATGTTGTCAGAGAATTGCTCCCCCGCTTACAACAGTCTTTTCCGGAAGTGAAGATACAGGCGCTATATGGAGATAGCCCAGACAAAGCTGCCGATGCCTCTTTTATCATCGCCACGACCCACCAGCTGCTTCGCTTTGCTCATGCATTTGATGTGATGATCATTGATGAGGTGGATGCTTTCCCTTTTCATAACGATGCCTCTCTTCACTATGCCAGTAAGCGGGCAGCGAAACCGGAGGCTTCTATCATTTATTTGACCGCCACCCCAAGAAAAAAGCAGAAGAGAAGAATGCGTTCGAAGGACCTTCCTGTCGTATTCATTCCAAGACGCTTTCACGGCCATCCCCTTCCTGTCCCTCAGCTAAAGCTGAACCCTCCTCTCCACCGTTATTTGAAAGAAGGAGAGCTCCCTCCAAAGATCCTCCAGCAAATCTCTCAGCAACAGCAGACACCGAGACAACTGCTCCTTTTTCTTCCCTCGATCCAAATCGCCGAACAGATTGCCGTCTATTTGAAGGAACAGAACTACGAGGTTCAATCTGTGCATGCGGAAGACAGTCAAAGGGCAGAGAAGATTCAGGCGTTCAGAGATAAAGAATACCGAGTGCTTATAACAACGACAATTTTAGAACGGGGAGTGACGTTTCCCTCTGTTGATGTTTTTGTCATCGACGCAGGGCATGTGGTCTTTGATGAAGCAGCCCTCGTCCAGATTGCGGGAAGAGCTGGGAGGAGCTCAGACGACCCAACAGGAGATGTGATTTTTTATCATATTGGAAAATCGGATGAGATGCTGGATGCTGTGGATTCGATCCGATACATGAATAAGTTAGGACGAAAGCTATGAGATGTGTGGTCTGTCATGTTGATACCATTCCCGATGTCACATGGAGTACGTTTTGGAAACCACCGGATGTGAAAAGGTTATGCAGTGAATGTGAGGACCAAATGGATAAAATCAACGCTCCTTTTTGCCCCCGTTGCCATCGTCCAGACCATGAAGGCGTGTGTCAGGACTGTCAAAAATGGGATAAAACACATGCTGATTTATTGGAGCGAAATGTTTCTGTTTTTCCATACAACGACTTCAACAAAGAGCTCGTCGCACGTTGGAAGTATAGAGGAGATTATGAGTTGACGGAGGCTGTCAGGGAACACGTACAAAAGGTGTGGGTAGATTCGGATTTTAAAGGGAAGCGGGTTCTTAGCGTTCCCCTAAGCGGTGAGCGTCTCATTGAGCGTGGTTTCAACCAATCTGAAGCGATCATCAATGCCTTAGGTGAAGAACCCCTCTCTTTATTTGAGCGAACTCATAGTGAGAAGCAGTCGAAAAAAGGTCGAAAGGACCGTATGCAATCGGAGAACCCCTTCCGTCTCCTGCAGCCAATAACAGATCCCGTGGTCATTGTCGATGACATTTACACAACAGGAAGGACCATCCGGCATATGGCTTCGGTGTTGAAAAAACAAGGGTGTTCATCTGTTTCTTCTTTTACAATCTTCCGCTGAATGGGTGATAGGACTTTTGAATCTCTCTTTTTGTGCCGATATAATAGATAAATAGGGAATATGGAGGGCGATGAAATGGGAGAAGTAGCGAATTGCTCACGTTGTCATGGACTTTTTCTAAAAGGGGCAAGCACTGTGTGTCCTGAGTGTAAGAAACAGGAAGAAAAGGAGTTTCAAACGGTTTATGCGTTTATAAGAAAAAAACAAAACCGTACAGCAACTGTGGAAGAAATTGAAACAGGAACAGGGGTTTCCGAAAAGCAAATCCGGAAATTTGTCAAAGAAAAGCGGCTTCATCCTGCTCACTTTCCGAATGTTCAGTACGCTTGTGAGAAGTGCGGAGCCCTCATAAGAGAAGACCGGATATGCAGTGATTGTAAAGATTCGATTCAAAAAGGTCTCGATGTACAAGAACGTAATGAATCTTTAGAAAGAAGAAAAAACGAATTGGAACATAGAAAAGCAAACAGGACTTATTATTCACGGTGAAATGAATCATAAGCATGATTTATATTTTCATTAAGGTTGTCGATATAATGAATAATAGATAACCGGTAGGAAATGAGGTGACAGAATTGAAAATTAACGGACCAAATCATACGAACTTAAATCCTTATCAAAAACAAATAAACAAACAGACAGAAGCCGGACCGAAAAGACAGATGACAGATAAGGTTGAGATTTCCGAGACTGCCAAACAGATGCAGGAATCCGGGAAGACCGATTCTGTAAGGAGTAAGCTGGTCGAACAAATGAAAGCCAATGTTGATCAAGGAAACTATCAAATAGATACCAAGGCAACAGCTAAAAAGATGTTGGATTTTTGGTCGAAGTAAACATAGAGGAGAATCATCATGACGATCATTCCGGTCATCAATCATATGAATCAGCTTCAGCAGCTGCATGAAAGTTTATTGTCTTTGTCCAGAAAAAAAACAGAGGCATTGAAAACGAATGACGTTACAAGCATTCAACAGCTGTTGCTCCAAGAAAAGAAGCACGTTCATGCGATTGATAAAATTGAAAAACAACGAGAAGGGGCTGTAGCTCAGTGGGCAACGGAAAAGGACCTTTCTCCACGTGAGCGGACGGTGTCCGAACTTATAGAACTTCTCGATGGAGAAGAAAAAGGCATGCTCCAAAACGCGTATGAAGGTTTGATCCTCGTGTTAGCTGACCTGAAGCAACAGGAGCAGTTGAACAGGGAACTGACTCAGCAGTCTCTTCAGTTCATCAACATGTCGCTCGACCTTCTTCAGCCTTCCATTCAATCAGTGAATTACGGAGGAAACGAGCAGAGCAACAGTGGAACGGCTAAACGTTCCATTTTTGATTCAAAAGCATAAAGCAGAGGAGTAACCATCATGGGATCAACGTTTCACGGATTGGAAGTAGCGAAGCGCGGGCTTTTCACGCAACAATCCGCTTTATATACGACAGGACATAATATTGCCAATGCGAATACAGAAGGGTACACGAGGCAGCGCGTCAATTTTGAACAGACAGGACCCTATCCCCCGGCTTCACGAAACCGTCCGGATATCCCCGGCCAGGTAGGGAGTGGTGTCAAAGCGGGTTCGATTGAAAGAGTACGTGTCGAGTACCTTGATTTTCAGTATCGTGGAGAAAATAGCAAGGCCGGCTATTATGAAACGCGTTCATCTGCGTTAGGACGTCTGGAAGCAGTTATGAATGAGCCCTCTGATGATGGTCTTGCACGGACGATGGACCGCTTTTGGGAATCTCTTCAGGACTTGTCTGTGAACCCTGAAGATTCTGGAGCTCGCTCTGTTGTCCGTCAACGAGGAGAAGCGGTAGCCGAAACATTCAATTTCTTATCCAACACGCTAAATGCTCAGCAGAAGGATATTAAAAGAGAGACAGGAGTAACGGTCAAAGAAATCAATTCTTTAGCCAATCAGGTCAATCGGGTCAACCAACAAATTGCCGAGGTCGAACCACACGGGATGGTCCCCAATGATTTGTATGATGAACGCGACCGTTTGCTGGATCAGTTATCAGAGCATGTCAACATTGATGTTAAGTACGAAGATGCGCCATCTTCCGCTGACCCATTGGCGATGGGGAAAGCAACAGTCAAGATCGTTGATGCTGATGGGAAACCTTTAGTCCCTGAGGCCGTCCTAGTTGATGGAACAGCTAACACGGTGAATGAAATGAGTGTCCAATATAAAGACGGGGGTTCACTAGCTAACGGTATTCAACTAGGTGATGCTGCTCCTTATTCTGTTGAAGGCTTTTCTTCTCATGGAAAGTTGAAAGGTTTGATTGAATCCGGAGGGTACATGAAAGACGGAGAGGCAAAAGGCACGTATCAACAAATGCTCTCGGACCTTGACCGTATGGCCACAGGTTTCGCGCGTTCCTTCAATGACATTCATAAGCAAGGAGAGTCGTTGAACACCATCAGCGGAGATACTACAGAAGTGCCGAATTTCTTTGATATCGGTGGTGGAGACCCTGCCGCAGGGGAAGTTGTCGAGGGCCTTGCAGGTACATTGAGGATTTCCGATGAGATTAGAGCGGATGGAGATCACATTGCCGCCGCTACTCTAAAGCAAGCCGGTAACGGTGAAAATGCTCTAGCTCTTTCAGAAGTGCAAAACAATGCGAATGGCGAGTATTTCGGTGAAGAGACTTCTATGAACAGTTTCTACGAATCCATGATCGGTACAATGGCCGTTGAAACGCAAGAGGCGGAACGAATGTCCAGCAATGCAGGTACATTAAAAGCGTCTGTAAATGAACAGCGCCAGTCTGTCAGTTCCGTATCTCTTGATGAAGAGATGTCGAATATGATCAAATTTCAGCACGCGTACAACGCTGCCGCACGAAATATAACCGTCGTCGACGAAATGCTCGATAAAATCATCAATCAGATGGGACGAGTGGGAAGGTAGGTGAATGAATTATGCGCGTAACGCAATCGATGCTAACGAACAACATGCTGCGTAATTTGAGTAACAGCTACGGCAATATGGGGAAATATCAGGATCAGTTGTCTACAGGGAAAAAGATTTCCCGTCCTTCTCAAGATCCGGTTGTTGCGATGAAAGGGATTAACTATCGCCAGCAAGTGACGGAGGTTGAACAGTTTCAACGGAATATTTCTGAAGTTCACAATTGGATGGACAACAGTGACTCTGCTTTGGATAAAGCTACACAGGCGATGCAGCGTGTGCGAGAACTCACAGTTCAAGGGAGTAATGATACGTATGAAGCAGGACAGCGAGAAAATATTGCAAAAGAAATCCGCCAGCTTAAAGAGCACCTTGGATCAATAGCGAACACGAAGGTGAACGATAAGTACATATTCAACGGCAGCAATACGACGAAACCGCCATTTGAGGATTTAGATGCTTTGGAAAATACCGTGATTTCTCCAGCAACTGCGGAGGATGAAGTGAGGATTGAGGTATCTTCCGGTGTTAAACTTCAAACGAACGTTTTGCCTGGTCGTGTCTTCAATCAAGATTTGTTCAAAGACCTTAACGATTTTGCCCAAGCTTTGGAAGGGGATACTTCTAAAGGGGATTTAGGTGATTTCCTTGGGAAGTTTGATAACCATATAGGGAATATTGTCAATGAACGTGCTGATTTAGGCGCACGAATGAACCGAGTTGAATTGGTGGAAGATCGCTTGGAGACACAGAAGATTAGTGCAACGAAAATGATGTCAGACAATGAAGATGCTGATATTGAGAAAGTGATTACCGATTTGAAGACCCAGGAAAGTATCCACAGAGCGGCCATGGGGGTCGGGTCCAGAATCATTCAACCCACGCTGATGGATTTTTTAAGATAAAGACTGTTTCTTAAGAGACAGTCTTGTTTTTCTTTAAATAACCTCTTGAGAAAGTGAGGATTCACGATGAACATCCCCAAGCTGCAAATAAAATCGACACCCGGACAGACCGGGCTGTCCATCCAAAAGCCGGAACAGACAATCCGGCAGTTTAAAGCTGAACAATCCATCCAACAACCGAAAGCAGAAATGGATGTGCGGCAGAAGCCAGGAAAGTTGACCATCGACCAAACGAACGCCTGGCATAACCTTGATTTAAAAAGTGTGATGGTGCGAAGTAAAGAACTCGTAAGCATTGCAAAAAATCATTGGATGGAGGGATTGGCTCGTGTTTCTCAGGAGGGCGATGAGATGATGCGGATCGAAAACGGAGGAAATCCAATTGCTGATCAAGCCAAACGCAATGCAGGCTTTGATTTTACGATCCAGCCAGGCGGCAAGCCAACTTATGAGCTAGTGGATATCCAGTATCAGCCTGAAGCGGCTCAGATCGATGTTCAGCGCCGTGATCCGATTATAGAAACGAAGAAGCGAGACCCCGAGCACCATTACCAGCCGGGGCGAGTGGATGTAACTATGGAACACTATCCTGAGTTGAAGATTGATTGGAAGGTGTAAAAATGAAAATCGAAACAAAGTACTTTGGTGAGTTAGAAGTGGAAGAAAAGGATTGTATCGAGTTCCCGAATGGGTTACCAGGGTTTGAAAGCTATCAATCTTTTGTGCTCCTGCCCGTGGACGATTTAGGCAGCTTTTTTGCGTTACAATCGGTGGAAGAAGCAGGGGTGTCTTTAGTCGTTACAAACCCTTACCTTTTTTATAAGAGTTATGAATTTGACATCAATCCTGAAGATTTAGAGATACAAGGTCAAGACGATATCGCTGTCTATAATGTCGTTACTCTCCAAGATCCATTTGAAAAATCTACATTGAACCTTCAGGCGCCTATTGTCATGAATACCAAGCAGCGTAAAGCAAAACAGTTAATTTTGAATCAATCAGATTATCATACGAAGCATCCTTTAATTGCTAACGTAAAAGGCGGTGAGTCTCATGCTCGTCCTTAATCGCAAAGAAGGAGAATCAATCCGGGTAGGAGATGATATTACGATTACCGTCGTCGGTGTGGAAGGTGGACAGGTGAAACTGGGGGTCGAAGCACCTAAGAGTTTGGGGATCCATCGTCAGGAAGTGTACTTGGCCATTGAGAAAGAGAATGAGGAAGCGGCGAATGTGTCGGAGAATCTGTTGAATCTCTTAAAAAATGCAAAAAAAGATTAAAACCTACATGAAGTCGGTCGATATAAGTAATGTAAAACATTACAAATGTCGGCCGGCTTTGTTTTGTACTAGAGGATCACACAAGGATGTGGGATCACTTATTTCAAGGAGGAATTTTTAAAATGAGAATTAATCATAATATTGCTGCACTTAACACATACCGTCAGATGGGTTCAGCAAACCAAGCTAATCAAAATTCTATGGAGAAATTATCATCTGGTCTTCGTATCAACAACGCTTCAGATGATGCAGCGGGTCTTGCAATCTCTGAGAAAATGCGTGGACAAATTCGCGGATTGGATATGGCAGCTAAGAACTCTCAAGACGCAACTTCTATGATTCAAACAGCAGAAGGTGGGCTTAATGAAACTCATTCTATTTTACAACGTATGCGTGAGTTAGCAGTCCAATCATCAAACGATACAAATACATCAGAAGACCGCCAAAATATTCAGGATGAGATTAATCAATTAGGTGAAGAAATCCAACGTATTGGGGAACAAACTGAGTTTAACAAAAAGAGCCTATTAAATGGGGATATTTCAGATGCAGGTACTGCAACTGCTCACGAAACTACTAACTCGATGGAAGGTACTATGGTTACTGCTACTACTTTAGATGCAGTTAAAGATTCAGATGGTAATAGTGTGGGGATTGCCGATGGAGATACAATTACAGCTACTTGGTCTGTAAACGGAACACAACACTCAACATCCCTGGCTTTATCATCGGCTGGAGACGCAGGAACTGAAACATTAGGTACTCTGGCTACCGCACTCTCTGATGCCTCAAACTCCTTTGCTATTGTTGATGGTAGCAATACTTTTACTGCTACAGCTCAAACCGCCGGTAAAACGAATCAAATCAATGGGTTATCGATTGAAGTGAAAAGTGCTGCTGGTGTTCGAAAAGAGGCAGCATCTAACGCTCTCTCTAACTTCCAAACATCAACGGAGGCTGACGATGTTTCTAACAATGATTCTCAAACATTCCAAATAGGTGCTAATGAAGGTCAAACAATTAGCCTTGGAATTGAAGATATGCGTGCAGATGCGCTGGGTGTGCGTAATCTTCAAGTAGGTACACAAAGTCAAGCGGCTACGGCTGTTAGTGTAATTGATGAGGCAATCTCTACAGTATCAGAAGAACGTTCGAAGTTAGGTGCAACACAAAACCGTCTAGATCATACAATTAATAACTTGCAGACATCTTCTGAAAACCTAACTGCAGCGGAATCTCGCATTCGTGATGTAGATATGGCAAAAGAAATGATGAATCAAACAAAACAAAGTATTCTTTCTCAAGCTTCTCAAGCGATGCTTGCAAAAGCAAATCAACAACCTCAAGGAGTTCTTCAACTTCTACGATAATAATAAACACAGAAAGGACCTCAATACTGAGGTCCTTTTTTAAGGAAATAATATCTGTTGGCGTTCTTGAAAATTTGGATTAAACCAAACAAGGAAAGGGGAAGAGGTGGAAATGGTGACATGTACCTGAGGGATGCGTTCATATCTGACGTATAAAGCATACTTTTGTAAAGCGATGGGTTCATACAAGAATTAAATAATCAAACAATGCCATCAAGGATTTGGCTTTCCATGGATTGATCGCCTTCGTTTGGAGGTATTACTGAATCAATATTAAGAAATTTCAAAAGGAATTTCAAGTAGGATAAGGAGTAGGAGAGTTTTCCCCCAAAACCATTGACTTAAAACCCGTTTGTAAGTAACTAGCTTTATTGTTCATCGTTAACTACTTAACTACTAATGTGTTTCCAAAACTCTCTTCATGAATATTTTAATTTCCTCAACAAAAATATCTTCCATCCGATATAAAAAGAAACTACATAAAAAAGGGAGTTGTTGATGGTGAACCTAAATAGAATTTCATCTCACTCACAACTCCTGCAGAGAAATCAAGAACAACGTGGTGTCCATTCATCGGTTCAGGAGAAAACAAATAAAAACGAAATTTCAAATCGTGAACTCTCTATTTCAGATCAGAAAAAAAAATTAAAAAAAGCGACTGAGAATATGAATGAAATATTGAAAAAGCTGGATACCTCACTCCGTTTTCAATTCCATGAAAAGCTAGAAGAATATTATGTAACTCTAGTTGACAATCAAACAGACCAGATTATTAAAGAAATACCGCCAAGAAAAATGCTGGATTTATACGCTTCAATCATAGAATCCATGGGTATTATGGTGGATGAAAAAATCTAAGTAGGTGAGAAGATGAGTGATATGCGAATCGGGGGCTTAGCTTCCGGCATGGATATTGATAAGCTTGTCAATGATTTGATGCGAGCGGAACGGCAGCCGTTAAATAAGATGGAGCAGGACCGTGAGTGGCTGACGTGGCAGCGAGATGCGTATCGGGATGTGAATAAGCAGCTGAGCGAGCTGGATACGCTCGCTTTTGATATGAAATTGCAACGGACGTTCAATTCTAAGAGCGTGACCTCCTCCTATCCTGCCGTTTCAGCGACCGCCACTGCATCAGCTGGAAATGGTGACTATACACTCAGCGTGGAACAGGTAGCGACTTCGGCGTATAACTACAGCAGAAGTCCGATTACAACAGATGGGAAAACGCTGGACCCTAACGCCAACCTAAGTACTCAGACAGGAAACTTCAAACACGGACTAACGCTTGGAGAAACGTTTTCGATTACAACTTACAATGAAGATGGTTCAAAGAATACCCAGTCGTTTGATGTGACCGGTGATAAATCGTTGAATGACATCCTGTCAGAGATTAGTGATTCTGATTTAGGTGTTCGTGCCTTTTACGATAAGAACGCAGATCAAGTGATGATTGAACGTACAGTGACGGGTAACTTCAACCAGGATGAAAATGAGTTTTTAGGAGCTGAAATCGGCTTTGATGGAAATGCGAAATTTCTATCGACTACTCTAGATATTAAAAATGGTGATAATTCCTCTGGGACTTGGAAGTTGAATGAAGAAGGCGGAGAAAATGCTCAATTCACATATAATAACGGATTGAAAATTACATCGCACTCGAATCAATATACTTTGAACGGGGTCAACTTCCAGTTCAATGATGTCACAAATGGAAATATCAAAGTGAATGTCTCAAACAACGTTGACGATGCCGTAGATAAAATTGTTGCATTTGTTGATAAATACAACAAGGTCATTGAAGACCTCAACGGAAAGACAGATGAAAAGAGATACCGTGATTTCCCTCCTTTAACAGAAAAGCAGAAAGAAGATATGGAAGAGCGGGAAATCGAGTTGTGGGAAGAGAAAGCGAAAAGCGGCATGCTCCGCAATGACTCAGTTATTGAAAGCGGATTGAATCAGATGCGGACAAATTGGTATACACCGATTGAGAATGACGGTGCCTTCAGTATGATGTCTGAGATTGGAATTACGACCTCCTCGAACTATAGAGATGGAGGCAAACTTTTCATCGACGAAGATGATTTACGGACAGCTCTCAGTCAAGATCCAGCGTCTGTTCACAAGTTATTTTCCGGAACTGATGCCAATCCTGGTGTTGCTCGCCGTTTGGAAGAAACCATTGATAACACCGTCCAGTCGATTGAGAAGAAAGCTGGGAAATCCACCACCGTGGATAGCAGCTTTTTACTTGGGCGGAGGATTGAGGATTTGAACAAAGAGATGGATGATTTTGAAGATCGATTGATTCAAATTGAAGATAGGTACTGGCGTGAGTTCGGTGCGATGGAAAAAGCAATTCAAAGAATGAACCAGCAATCTGCTTATATTATGCAGAACTTCGGTTAATGGAAAAGGGAGTGTCGGCTAGATGTCTATTCAAGCCTATCAAAATAATTCAGTAGAAACAGCTTCGCCTGGCGAATTGACGTTGATGCTTTATAATGGTTGCATCAAGTTCATTAAAGTGGCCCGGAAGTCTATGGAGAGTCAGGAAATTGAGAAGAAGAACACCAACATCCAAAAAGCTCAGAAAATCATTCAGGAACTGATGGTGACGATGGATCAGCAGTATAGCATCACCCAAGAGATTATGCCATTGTATGATTACATGAACCGTCGGTTGATGGAAGCGAACATGGCTAATGATGTGGAGATTTTGGATGAAGTCCAAGGCCTTGTTGAGGAATTCAGGGATACGTGGAAGCAGGTCATACTGCAAGCACGGAAATCCCAATATGGACAAGGTGGCAACGCTTGATGGCTGATTGGCCTGATTTTTTGTCAATCACAAAGGAACTGGATGAGCTTGTCCATCGCTCTATACACGAAAAGAATCGTGCTGCTATTATAGAACAAGTGGATGTTCTTCTCGAAAAGAGGGAAGCGATGCTTGAGCACTTGTCTCAACCGACCGAGGAGGAAAAGGAGATGGTTCAGGAAGTCATCTGTCGTGACTTGAAAGTGAACCAGAAGCTTGAGTTTCTTTTTGACGGATTGAAGCGTGATATGCGCAATGCAAAGAAACAGAAATCCAGCAAGCAACGCTATGTCAACCCTTACCAGAGCGTTTCGGGTTATGATGGAACGTATGTAGACCATAAAAAGTAGAATAGGTGATTTTTTGTCAGAACTTACAGCAGAACAACATGAAATGCTAGAGCGGTATGATGAGCTGTTAAGTACCATTAGTGAAGGGCTCAAATATTTAGAGGATCATATGAAAACAGAAGAAACTCCAATGGCGAAACAGGTGTTTCAGGACGTGCTTCTTAGCTTGGAACAAATCAGCCGCAGCCATGATCAGATGGAGGTACTTTTTAACGGGAATGAAGATCTTCAAACTTTAATCCTTGATTTTCATGGAATCGTCAATCATCTGCAAGGGTGGTTCAATCACGAAACTGCACAAGAAAGACATCAGTTGTTGGTTGAGCATGTGCTCCCTGCATTTGAAAGTTGGCGTACTCGGATGGAAGTATTCGTGAAACCTTATATTGCCCACTAAAAGAAGCATCCATGAGGGATGTTTCTTTTTTATGGTAGATTTTGAGATTAATCTCCTATATAATCCCACAATGGATGGGGTTATGAATCATTGGTACGTTAACCCTCTACCTTTACATAGGAAAGGAGATCGAATAGATGTTGAAAATGACAGGGGTGGCCGCAACCTTATTGTTATCGGCTGGTGTACTTATGAATCCTCTAGGAGAAGTGTCTGCAGAGATGGATGATGATTCGAAGCGTTCTATACATACGGATCGTGTAACTTTAGAGGCGAGTAACGTGGAAGATCTTGAGGAGGAAGAGCCAAATGACTCTATCGATGCAGCAAATTCACTGGCACAGAATAAGTGGGCGCAAGGGTATTTAACAGATGAAGATGAAGACTATTTCACATTCGAAATCAATGGGGATCACCGAGTTGAATTCCATTTGATGTTATATTCTATGGTGGATGGTGCTTATAACACAGAGATGGATTTAGACGCGGAATTGTATGATGCCGATGGAAAGGTAGTCGCCGGCTACTCAGAATATAACAGTGAATATGGATATACTGGTGGATTCTTTTTAGATCCAGGAACCTATTATGTGAAAGTTATTGACGAAGCCAATTTGGATAATGGGATTCCCTATACGTTAGCTTCCGATGTGGCTGAAAAATATCCGAGAATCAATCGTTATTGGGGAGTAGATCGCTATTGGACGGCTGCAAATATAGCAAGGCAGGACAGCAGCCGGCTCCCTTCCAAAAATGTCGTTCTGGCAACAGGACAGGACTTCCCTGACGCTCTTGCAGGTGCACCGCTTGCGGAACATCTGGATGCTCCTATTTTGTTAACGCGAAAAGAAAGATTGCCGGATATAACAGAACAGGTTTTATCGACATTGGATGCTGAACATGTCACCATCCTTGGAGGCACAGGCGCGATTTCCGGAGACGTAGAAGATTATATCAAGGATGAACTGAACCTTGATGTTGAACGGATTTCTGGAAAGAATCGTTACGAAACGTCGGTAGCCATTGCTGAACATCTACCTCCATCCGATGAGGCGGTGGTTGCTTATGGCGGGAATTTTCCAGATGCTCTATCAATTGCTCCTGCTGCCGCCGGAAAAGCAATGCCGATTCTATTGACGAAGAAAGAAAGTATACCAGCAGCCACAAAGAGCGTCCTCAGTCATTACAATCAGACGTATGTCGTTGGCGGGACAGGTGTCGTTAGTGATCAGGTGTACCGTCAGCTTCCAAATGCGGATCGTATTTCAGGGAAAGATCGCTATGCGACTTCCTTAGCCGTTGCGAAGTACTTCAATATGGAGACGCAGTCCGTAAGTCTTGCCACAGGTTCAAACTTCGCAGATGCGTTAGCAGGGTCTGTACATGCAGTGAAAGAGCCATTGCTGCTGACACCAAAAAGTAAGCTCGATGAAGAAGTGAAGCAGTATTTCACCGATCATCAAACGACATACTTCCAAATCTTTGGTGGAGAAGCTGCTGTTGGTGAAGGTGTAGAGGAAGATATTTTGTCCATATACGAATAAATGTTAAGGAGCCTATTTTACACGGGCTCCTTTTTTATTTAGTAAATTGACAAAATACTATCCAGAAAAGGCCTTCCTTTCTATTCAATGAGACATTTCCCAACAATTACCGACACAAATTAGACAAAATTTTTCGAAAGTTTATGCAGGAAAGGCTGTGGGTATGATAGAATATATATCACATAAGGATGAAAGGAGGACACTTCTAATGCTACAATACAACATTCGTGGTGAAAACTTGGAAGTGACGGATTCTATTAAAGAATATGTGGAGAAAAAGGTGAGCAAGCTTGAACGCTACTTTGACACTCCGCCGTCTTCCGAGGTACACGTTAATCTAAGTGTCTATAATGATGAGCAGACTATCGAGGTCACAATCCCAATGAAGAATCTACTTCTTCGTGCTGAGGAACACAACACAGATCTATACGCTGCCATCGACCTTGTGGTAGATAAATTGGAACGACAAATTCGCAAGCATAAAACGAAGGTGAATCGTAAGTTCCGACAAGAGGGTGCTCCGAAATACGTCTTTGCCGAGCTTGAGCGTGAAGCTCAGCAGCAAACACAAACGCTTGATGATGATTTTGATGTTGAAATTGTAAAAACGAAGCGTTTTGATTTGAAACCAATGGATAGTGAAGAAGCAGCATTGCAAATGGATATGCTTGGACACAACTTCTTCGTCTTTACAAACGCGAATACAGATGAAACGAACATCGTTTATAAACGTCGTGACGGCCGTTATGGTTTGATCGAAACTTGATTGTTTGATAGAAAGTGCGCCTCTGCTTCTGCAGGGGCGTTTTTTAGTTTTTATAACTAAAGTACGGGCCAAAAAAAAGAAATTTTGCTAGAGGAAAAAGGAGTTTTAACCTTAAAGTGAAGCAGAAAATGGATTTTTATAGATTCGCTCTTTTTTGAAAGGTGTCGTATAAAGGATACATCAGGAGGTGATGGAATGAACAGCCAGGAATGTGAGTACATTTATAAGCGCTTGAACCAGCAGGAAGAAACGATTGCGCAGCTTGTGGAAATCATCGGGACGACGAATCGTCGCATTACAGATTTGGACCGCAGGCAGCTCGGAGTGGAACACCAGATGATCCGCGAACGTCCCCTTTCTTTTACACCCTCTACATAATTTTTCATCGGTGTCCGTGGTCCTATGTCTCTGATTGTCAGGCCGCTTCTCTTAGTGTTATGATGATAGAGGATTAAACTATTCAACCGAAGATCGGAATTCAATAGAGGAGCGGTTGCAATGCTTGGTACTTTAAAGAAAATTTTTGGCGATGATAATACACGTCAATTGAAGCGATTGGATAAAATCGCAGATGACATTGAAGCGATGGAATCGCAAATCGAAAAATTGTCTGATGATGAGTTAAAAAATAAGACAGAAGAATTTAAAGAACGCTATCAGAATGGCGAAGACCTAGATAATATGTTAGTTGAAGCTTTCGCAGTCGTACGCGAAGCTTCTAAACGTGTGCTTGAGATGCGCCCGTTCCGGGTACAGCTTTTGGGTGCGATTGCCCTTCACCAGGGAAATATCGCCGAGATGAAAACCGGTGAAGGTAAGACACTTGCCTCTACGATGCCGGCATACTTGAACGCGATTACTGGAAAAGGCGTTCACGTCATCACGGTCAACGATTATTTGGCGAGCCGTGACGCGACTGAAATGGGTGAGCTTTTCCAATTCCTTGGACTGACTGTCGGATTGAATTCAAACGGCATGTCTAAAGATGAAAAGCGTGAAGCCTACCTAGCCGATATCACATATGGAACGAACAACGAGTTCGGTTTCGATTATCTGCGCGACAACATGGTGCTTTATAAGGAGCAGATGGTTCAGCGTCCGCTTCACTTCGCAATCATTGACGAGGTCGACTCAATCTTGATTGACGAAGCACGTACACCATTGATCATCAGTGGCTCGGCTGCAAAATCCGCCGACCTTTATCAGGGAGCAAACTCTTTTGTCCGCTTGCTTGCGAAGGATGAAGAATACACGTATGACGAAAAAACGAAAAACGTTCAATTGACAGAAGAAGGAATCAACAAGGCTGAGCGCTTCTTCAAGATCGAGAACTTGTTCGACCTTTCCAACGTATCCTTGATTCACCACATCAACCAGGCGCTTAAGGCGCATACGTCGATGCAGAAGGATACCGATTATGTTGTAGAAGATGGCGAAGTAGTTATCGTCGACCAGTTCACCGGTCGTCTGATGAAAGGGCGCCGTTACAGTGATGGCTTGCACCAGGCGATTGAAGCCAAAGAAGGGCTTGAAATCCAGAACGAAAGCCAGACGCTTGCTTCCATTACGTTCCAGAACCTTTTCCGTATGTATGAAAAGCTTTCCGGTATGACCGGTACAGCGAAGACAGAGGAAGAGGAATTCCTGAACATTTATAATATGCGCGTCGTCGTTATTCCGACGAACCGTGATATCATCCGTGATGACAAGCCGGATCTCGTTTATAAAACGATGGATGGCAAGTTCAAAGCCGTTGTAGAGGACATTAAGGAGCGCCATGAAAATGGACAGCCGGTGCTTGTTGGTACCGTAGCGGTTGAAACCTCTGAAATCATTTCCCGTTATTTGAACAAAGCGGGCGTGCCGCATAATGTCTTGAACGCGAAGAACCACTTCCGGGAAGCGGAAATCATTGAGAACGCGGGTCAAAAAGGCGCGGTAACGATTGCAACGAACATGGCCGGTCGTGGTACGGATATCAAACTCGGGGAAGGTGTCCGCGAAGCAGGCGGCCTAGCTGTTATTGGTACAGAACGTCACGAATCCCGCCGGATCGATAACCAGTTACGTGGTCGTTCCGGTCGTCAAGGAGATCCGGGAATGTCCCAGTTCTACCTTGCGACAGATGACGAACTGATGCGTCGTTTCGCATCTGACAACATTCGCAGCATGATGGACCGTCTCGGTATGGACGACTCTCAACCGATCGAAAGTAAGATGATCTCCCGCGCTGTTGAATCTGCACAAAAACGTGTAGAAGGTAACAACTTCGATGCGCGTAAGACGATCCTTTCTTATGATGATGTTCTTCGTCAGCAGCGTGAGGTCATTTACAAGCAGCGCTATGATGTACTCACGTCCGAAAACTTGCGTGAAATCATTGAACAAATGATTCAGCGTACCGTTTCTCAAACGGTGGCTACACACACAAGTGAGGAAGAAGAGGAAAACTGGGAACTTGAAAACCTCGTCGAATACCTGCGTGCGAACCTGCTGCATGAAGGCGATGTAACGGTGGATGACTTGAAAGGAAAAGATCCTCAGGAAATGGAGGAGCTGATCCTTGAAAAGATCAAAGAGCGTTATAACGAGAAAGAAGAAGAACTTACACCTGAACAGATGCGTGAATTTGAAAAAGTCATCCTGCTTCGTACGGTCGACCAGAAGTGGATGGATCACATCGATCAGATGGACCAGCTGCGTCAGGGAATCCACCTGCGTGCTTATGGTCAAAATGATCCGCTTCGTGAATATAATTTCGAAGGCTTCCGTATGTTTGAACAGATGGTTGCCAATATTGATGAAGAGGTTTCCCGCTATGTCATGAAGGCACAAATCCGCAACAACCTGCAGCGTCAAGAGGTTGCTCAAGGGGCGCAGGCCGTCTCCGGCGGCAGCGAAAATAAACAGCCGAAGAAAAAGACCCCGCTCGTGAAAAAGGACAATGTTGGTCGTAACGATCCATGTCCTTGCGGAAGCGGGAAGAAATATAAAAATTGTCACGGAAAATAAGAGGTTGAGGCACTCTCTTTCAAGAGGGTGTCTTCCCTTGTGTAAAGAATCCTATAGGAGTGATTGATATGGATATGGCAGAAATCCGCCATGCATTGGATAATACAGCTAATCGATTAGCGGACTTCAGGGGGTCTCTTTGACGTCGATCAAAGAAAAACCCGTATTGCAGAACTAGAAGAACAAATGACAGAGCCAGGCTTCTGGGACGACCAGAATACAGCTCAAAAAGTCATTGATGAAGTGAATGGACTGAAAGGATTGGTCCATACACTTGAAGAGCATGAGGAATCCCATGAGAACCTTGAAGTTTCTTATGAGCTTGTCAAAGAAGAAGATGATGAGGAATTGCGCGAGGATCTCGAACAGGAAGTGCAGCAGCTGAAGAAAGATCTTGATCAGTTCGAACTGAACATCCTGTTGAGTGAGCCATACGACAAGAACAACGCGATTCTTGAACTTCACCCAGGTGCCGGTGGTACCGAGTCCCAAGACTGGGCGAGCATGCTGCTTCGTATGTACACGCGCTGGGCAGAGAAAAAAGGTTTTTCTGTTCAGACGATGGACTATCTCCCAGGTGATGAAGCAGGCGTGAAGAGTGTGACGCTTCTTATTAAAGGACACAATGCGTACGGTTATTTGAAAGCGGAAAAAGGCGTACACCGCCTTGTCAGAATTTCTCCTTTCGATTCATCCGGCCGCCGTCACACGTCATTCGTATCCTGTGAAGTCATGCCAGAGTTCAACGATGAAATTGAAATCGATGTTCGTACGGAAGATTTGAAAATTGATACGTACCGCTCCAGTGGTGCCGGTGGTCAGCACGTCAACACGACAGACTCTGCCGTCCGAATTACCCACTTGCCGACAAATACGGTCGTGACGTGTCAGTCCGAACGTTCCCAGATCAAAAACCGCGAACAGGCGATGAAAATGTTGAAGGCGAAGCTTTATCAGCTGGAGATCGAACGTCAACAGCAGCAGCTTGATGATATCCGCGGGGAGCAAAAAGAAATCGGGTGGGGAAGCCAAATCCGTTCTTATGTGTTCCACCCTTATTCCATGGTCAAAGACCATCGTACAAATGAAGAGGTTGGGAACACCCAAGGCGTAATGGATGGCGACCTTGATAAATTCATCAACTCTTACCTCCGTTCTAAAATGGATGAATAATTCGAAAGACCCTTACTACGGTGAGGGTCTTTATTTTTTCTGTTCACTTTTACGTATTTTTGCTACTATTAAGTTAAATTACATACAAAGGGGCGAATAGAGAATGAAGGTGAAAAAAGCGATTATTCCTGCAGCAGGACTTGGCACACGTTTTTTACCCGCAACGAAGGCGATGCCGAAAGAAATGCTTCCGGTCGTCGATAAGCCGACGATTCAATATATCGTGGAAGAAGCCATTCAATCCGGTATTGAGGATATTATCATCGTAACAGGAAAAGGGAAACGTGCGATTGAGGACCACTTTGATCATGCGTTTGAGCTTGAGGATAATCTTTATAAAAAAGGAAAGCTTGATCTGTTAGAGGAAGTACAACAATCCGCTGAAGTCGACATTCATTATATTCGTCAGAAAGAACCCAAGGGACTTGGACATGCCGTATGGTGTGCACGCAAGTTTATCGGAGATGAACCATTTGCTGTGCTGCTAGGGGATGACATCGTGCGCTCGGATGAACCTTGCCTGAAGCAGTTGATCGACCAGTATGAGGAAACACAATCGTCCGTTATTGGTGTCAAACAAGTGCCGGAAGACGAAACGGATCGCTACGGAATCATTGCACCTGAGAAACAAGAAGGCAGACGCTATCAAGTGAAGCATTTTGTTGAAAAGCCTGCTGCTGGTGAAGCGCCGTCAAACTTAGCGATAATCGGCAGGTATGTTTTTGCACCTGAAATTATGGATCTACTTGCAACGCAAGATGAGGGAAGAGGCGGAGAAATCCAGTTAACTGATGCTATCGAGCGTTTGAACTTGGATCAGCCTGTTTACGGCTATGAGTTCGAAGGAGAGCGTTTTGATGTCGGAGATCAGCTCGGATTTATAAAAACGACCCTCGCTATTGCGATGGAACGGGAAAATATGCGGGACGATGTTCTTGCTTTATTAGCGGAGATTATGGAAAAACAAGAATCAATGAAATCATAGAAGCCAGCGGCGGGTCTTAGGACTCGCCGCTTTTCGTATAGAAGTGCCTCGCAAGTAAAAGCTAATAGGAATACGACATCTTGCTCCTTTACCGTGTTAACACGTTATTTTACTCTCATTTACAGGAGTTTTCCCTAGTGTTATACTCCTTACGGTTTATGGAGAACGATACATAGGGAGAGTCGAACAGCATGATGATGATGGCAAAAAAATATCGACGGGAGCCGATGCCACCGGCACTCAGGCAAGCACTGGATTATGGCTTGGTCATTCTTGGATCTTTTTTCGTAGCATTAGCTTTCAATTTATTCTTATTACCTAATAATATTGCCTCTGGAGGGGTTGCGGGTGTCAGTACGATCACAAAAGGCGTGTTTGGCTGGGAACCGGGCGTCGTCCAGTGGGTGTTGAACATTCCTTTGTTCATCATGGGTGTTATGATATTAGGGAAAAACTTCGGTTTGAAATCATTTGTAGGGACCGTTACCCTGCCTTTGTTTGTCCTTTTATCAAGTGATATGGCACCAGCGACACCCAACCCTTTACTTGGCGCGATTTTCGGAGGAATGGGAGTCGGACTTGGACTTGGCATCGTTTTTAGAGGACGGGCATCGACAGGCGGCATTGACTTAGCTGCTCAAGTTCTGCACAAATTCACCCACCTGCCGCTTGGGGTAAGTGTCGCCTTACTGGACGGGATGATTGTGCTGACGTCGGCCATTGTTTTCTCGCTTGAAGAAGGGTTGTATGCGTTGATTGGATTATTTGCGACCAGTCGGACGATCGATTTTGTACAAGTAGGTTTGAACACGTCGAAAAACGTGATGATCATTACCGAGGATGTCGATGAAGTGCGCTCCGCCATTTTCGAACAAATCGACCGTGGCGTTACCGTGTTGAGTGGTGCTGGCGGCTATACAGACCGGGAGCGGAGGGTCGTCATGTGTGTCGTCCAGCAAAATGAATTCATCAAATTGACACAAACCGTAAAAACGGTTGATCCAGGGGCGTTTGTCGTTGCGATGAATGCCACCGAGGTGCTAGGAGAGGGTTTCAAAACCTCGTGACTCGGTTATAATATCTCTATATCTCATCAAAATACGAGAGGGGATACAGAAATGAAACAATTATTATCTGCTTTATTTTTAGCACTGATCCTCGTCTTGAGCGCCTGTGGGGGCGGCGGAGACGAAGGAGCGACAGATGACAACACGAACGATGAAACGACAGAAGAACAAACGGGTGAAGATGCGGGAGAAGGCACAGAAGAAGGCACGTCAGACAGTGGTGACGGCGAGACCGTCGATACAGCTGCAGCTGAAAAAGTGTACCAAGGCAATTGCGCCAGCTGCCACGGCGGTGAACTTGGCGGTGGAATGGGACCAGCGCTTACTGAAGTAGGTTCCAAGTATTCGGCTGATGAAATTGTAGACATCATTAAAAACGGTAAAGGCGGCATGCCGGCTCAAGGTCAAGTGTCAGATGACGATGCCCAGCTTGTAGCCAGTTGGCTTGCGACAATGAAATAAGTACTTAGTGCAAAGCCTGGTTAAGCAACCAGGCTTTTTTTGTCCCCATAAAGATTATCCTATGTTGTGTTTTCAACCTCATCTCACGTGTGAGAGCCTTTACATGAAAAACAATTGTAATAATTTCATGTCTAAATAGATCGAAAATTAATGTTATAATGTATGTGTTTGTAGACAAGAGAGAAGACAACTGACTTAACATTATGAGAGATACAGGTGATTTTATATGATTAAGATGCAAGGAGTATATAAAACTTATCCAAATGGCGTCACAGCTTTAAATGGCTTGGATATTAGAATTGACCAGGGAGAATTCGTCTATGTCGTAGGGCCGAGTGGTGCTGGTAAATCAACATTTACGAAGTTGATCTACAGAGAAGAAAAGCCGACGACAGGAACGGTTCTCGTAAACGATATGGACACATCAACAATGAAACAGCGTCGCATTCCAATGCTGCGCCGTCAGATTGGTGTCGTTTATCAGGACTTCCGTCTATTACCTACGCTTACTGTTTATGAAAACGTAGCGTTTGCGCTTGAAGTGATTGAAGAAAACCCACAAAACATCCGTCGTCGTGTGATGGACGTGCTCGACCAAGTTCGTTTGAAAAACAAAGCACGCTTCCTTCCAGATGAGCTTTCTGGAGGAGAGCAGCAGCGTGTATCCATTGCCCGGGCTATCGTCAATCATCCGAAAGTGTTGATTGCTGATGAGCCGACAGGGAACCTGGACCCGGAGACCTCCTGGGAGATCATGCACATTCTCGAAGAAATCAACACAGCGGGGACAACCGTTTTAATGGCGACCCACAGTCAGGAAATCGTCAACACGATCCGAAAGCGTGTCATCGCGATTGAAGACGGCATGGTCGTTCGTGACCAAAGCAATGGAGAATATGGATACGAAATGTAAATGCATGAAGACTGTCTCGGTATGGAGATGGTCTTTTCTTTTTTGGTGAAGCCCGGCGACTGTTTTCTTCTTCTCGGTGCCTTTCTGGTGCCAGGCACTGGCAAGCACTGGCAAGCACTCCTACTGTACCTGGCACTGAATCATGGTTCATTGGTTCCAGGTACGCCACAATTTTCTGTTGTACCCGGTACCCCCAGTGCGAACTCTGTACCTGGAACCAAAGACTTGGAACCAAAGACTTAGAACCAAACATGTGGTACCGCCGATCGGATTCTCATATCTGGAACCACACAGAAGGCATCCGAAAAAATCCTATCATTCTCCCATCTCCTGCAATTACTGGTAGATAGATAGGTGGGGATGTCCTATAATGAAATGGACATGCTATAGTCATTCCTGGCATATGTTAACTCAAGGAATAATCGTTGATTTACGTTGAAGGCGCTTTTTTGCTAGTATAGAGGCAACATGAATATAAAAATAGAAGGGTGAATGCGATGAATATAAAACCGCGCTACGTTGCGCTGTTGATGGCGCTAGCGGTCCTATTTGGAGCGGCAGGCTCTTACATAGGAATAGAGTACTTCGCTGACGGCACGAACGGACAGGCACAATCCGAACAGTACGCAGATAAAGATGCCGAGAACTTTGGGAGTCTGTCAGAAGAGGAACAAAAGGCATTCATACAAAGCATGTCTGGCAACACTGATTTAAAAAAAGTGGAGCAGGCATTCAGTACGATCAAAGAAAATTATGTGGAAGATGTAGATAAAGACACCCTGGTAGAAGGGGCCATCCAGGGCATGCTGGACACCCTTGAGGATCCGTACAGTGTGTATATGGACCCTGAAACGATGGAGCAGTTCAACCAGACGATCGAATCTTCTTTCCAGGGTATCGGTGCGGAAGTGAGCATGGTCAATGATAAAGTGACAATCGTCGCACCCATCAAAGGTTCCCCTGCTGAAGAAGCGGGCTTGAAGCCGAATGATCAAATTTTAAAAGTGGATGGCGACAGTGTCGAAGGTCTTGACCTTTATGAAGCTGTTCTGAAGATCCGTGGGGAAAAAGGGACGGAAGTGACACTGCAAATCGACCGCCCAGGGGTCAGTGAACCGCTGAACATCGATATCACCCGGGATGATATTCCATTAGAAACAGTGTACACCAATACAAGAGAAGTCGATGGTAAAAAAGCCGGTATCATCGAAATCACTTCTTTTTCTGAGAAGACCTCCGATGAGTTCCATGAAGCGTTAGAGAAGCTTGAAAAGGATGGGATGGACGGCCTTGTCATTGATGTGCGCGGAAACCCTGGTGGTTTGTTCACAGACGTTCAGGAGATATTGAAAGAGTTCATTCCAAAAGATAAGCCGATTGTCCAGGTCGAAGATCGAAAAGGAGAGAAGACGCGCTATTTCTCTGAAAATGATGAGAAAAAGCCGTATCCGATTACCGTTTTGATGGATGAAGGAAGTGCATCCGCTTCTGAAATCCTTGCTGCGACGATGCAGGAAGCTGGCGGCTATGATCTTGTCGGAACGAAGAGTTTCGGTAAAGGAACTGTTCAACAGGCGTTACCAATGGGCGATGGCAGTACAATCAAGCTGACCTTGTTCAAGTGGTTGACGCCGGATGGCAACTGGATTCATGAAAAAGGAATCGAACCGACAGTAAAAGTGAAGCAGCCGGAATATTTTTACACGAACCCGGTAGAAGTGGAAGAGCCATTCCAATACAATGACAATGATGAAAAAGTGAAAAACATCCAAGTTATGTTGAAAGGTCTCGGGCATGATCCTGGCCGAACGGACGGTTATTTCAGTAAAGAAACAGAAGCTGCCGTCCAAGCGTTCCAGGAAGAAGCGGGTCTTGAAGCGACAGGAGTCGTTGACGAGAAGACCGGCGGTAAGCTTGAAGAAGCTATCATTAAAGAAGTGAGAGACGAAAAGAACGACGAACAAATGCAAAAAGCGGTCGAGGTCTTGTTTCAATAAGCAGGAATTTGCCGCTCGATGACGAAATATATCCGTAGTCTGGGACTGCGGATTTTTTCGTTATGAGTGATCGACAACAGAGAGCGACACGACTTGAAAGGAGAATCATGTTGGACGTTTGGTTGATGGAATTTGCAAAAGGGGTGGGGATGATGTTCACCCTCCCGTTTTTATACATAGCTTTAGGAATGATCTTCCTCTTATCTGGAAAGCGTGTGAAAGAGGAACGAGCAGCCTTCGGTACGAGAATCTTTGATCGTTTTACCGAGTGGAAAGGAACGTGGGGGACGGCCCTCCTAAGCGGCCTCCTTTTATCAGGGTTGGCCGTTGGTGGAGGAATGGTCTTCAGTTATCCTTTGCTTCTTCTCTTCGCAGGGATTCTGTTGATTGTCAGTTTAACCGGGCGTCTAAGTTGGTACTCGCCCGCATATACACTTGGCTTAAGTTATTTAGTCTTGCTTGTCATCCCTTACCTGCCTGAGTCCGTCCGTGGATACGACTGGGTAGGCACACTTCAGGATACGCCTCTCCAGACACTGGCGGTCGTGATGGCTGTTCTTTTACTAACCGAATCGATTCTGATGCTGCGCACAACCGGTGCTCCAACGTATCCTGAACGGTTGAAAGGGACGCGTGGCATGTGGATCGGTCAGCACCGATCAAGAAGGGTGACCATCGTTCCATTTCTAGCGTTGCTGCCAGGGGGAATGATCGAGCCGTTTGCGCCATGGTGGCCGCTTCTGTCGTTTGGTGAAGATACATACGGGCTCATCCTCATACCTTTTGTCATGGGATGGGAATGGAAAGCACGCGGCCAGTCCCCGGTGTCCGCAGCTAAAACGATGGGCCGGCACGTTTTTCTTTTAGCCATCGTTGTACTAGGGATTTCTGTCGGAAGCATTTTCGTTGATGCCCTTTCCCTAGCGGCTGCGATGATTGGTTTCGTTGGACGTGAGCTCATATTCGTCCTGCACCGGATTCGTGAAGAGAAGACTCCGTTCTTTTCTTGTGCGAAAAGAGGCATACGTATTCTTGGCGTAATCCCAGGAGGGCCCGCTGATCAGATGGGGCTTACACCTGGTGAAGTCATAGAACGTGTGAATACGATTCCTGTACGTACGGAGAATCAATTTTATGAAGCGCTGCAAAATTCAGGAGCGTTTACGAAAATGGAAGTGCGTGATGAACGGGGAGAAAACCGCTACGTGCAGCGGGCGATGTATGAAGGAGAACACTACGAACTTGGACTCGTTTTCGTTGAACCGGCCACTCATGAGGCATCGGTAGGATTTTTCTAAATTCATTCTCTCTTGCAAAGTTTGCCTATAGTCACTAATAGATTCTGTTTGAAAATGAAGGGTGCTTTTTCCAATATATGTTTACTACCTCCTCCTCTGGGTAATGAAAAGAAAGCCTTCAAGGAGGAGACCTATGAACTCAAAATTGAAGTTAGCCATCTTTGTTGTCTGTGCGTTAGCTATGATCGGGTTTTTAATTTATGACTTCGCCGCAGGGCATGTGGGTTATCGGACAGTCAAAGGGGTTGGAGTTGTCATCATTATCGGGTATATCGTGTATACCTACTTTTCCAGTAACCGAGAAAGTGAATTGTAAAATGCTCATTTCATAGCCGGAAAAGCGCGTTTAGGAGAGACTCTAGCGGAGTCTCTTTTTTTACATAAAACAATTGAAGGCCTGATTTTACAAGCGGTTATTGGGGGTTGACTAGAAGTTTATGAAGGAGTGGGTTTCTTGGCAACGCTACACATTTTGAATGGTGAAGAAATGAAAAAGTCTTTCCAACGGACAAACCGTCTAGAAAGTGAGCCGATGATTCCTTTCAATGAAGCGATGTGTGCCGGTTCCCCCTGTGAAACGATCTTTTCGAAAGAATTTATAAAAAACAGGGCTGTGACGCACGGCGTTTCTGAGAATGAATACAGACGAACCACAGTAGAGCATCTCGAGGAGGTCTTTCATGAGGAGCGGGATCATCTCAAGTTATGGTTTGATGAAGACATGTTCTGCCAAATCAATCTCCTTACTTTACTGGCATGGCTGGACCAAATCGGCTATGAAGGGGAAGTCGAACTCTGTTTAGTCACTCAACAATTTGAGCCGATCCGTACGTACTCGCTTCAGGTCAAAGGGTTCCATTCAATGTATAAACAGGTCCTCATAAACAGGGATTTTCCTTCCCATGTTCCCTTCCAGTCACTTGAAAAAGGCATACACTTATTTTTTCGTTACAGGGACAAGGACAGTGAACTTGTGACGTTCATCAAGAGTCACCCTGGGGTACCTGAGGAGAAGCTTGTTGAGTGGATGATCGGGACGTTTCAGGCATATGGATTAGGTGATGTTCAATATTTGCAATTAATCAGGAGTGTACGAGCTTCCCATCTATAACTTGAAAAAGTAGTCTCCATGGCTGTAGAACTCGTGGACTGCATGTCCTCTCCATCAGCTGGTGACCGGTTCTCATTCCTCGTCATGATGCATAGACTTTTCACAGTCCAGTGATGAAAATGATTCTCAAATTCATTGACAGCAGGTGTATGAGCCCATAAACTAGAGAGTAGAGAAAATCTATAGAATTCGTGATTTTTCGTGTAGCTCCAACAGCGATAGATTTCGTGAGACATAAAGGAGAGGTCAGATATGGATACCCTGTTGGCAAATAATTTAACCCTAGGCTATGGAGATTCCATCATCATAGATTCATTGGATATAACGATCCCGAAAGGTGAAGTCACCGTACTCATTGGTGGAAACGGTTGCGGTAAATCTACTTTGCTTCGTTCGATGGCTCGTTTATTACGTCCAAAATCAGGAGAAGTTGTGCTGGATAGTGCGGATATTTCTAAGATGCGTACGAAAGATGTGGCGAAGAAGATGGCGATTCTTCCGCAAAGCCCCACAACGCCTGAAGGTCTCAGCGTCTATCAGCTAGTCAAACAAGGCCGTTATCCTTATCAAGGGTTCGCAAAACGCTGGTCGGACGAAGATGAGAAGGCTGTCACGCGTGCGCTTGAAGATACGAACTTGATGGAGTTGAAAGACCGAGCGGTTGATTCTCTATCTGGTGGGCAGCGTCAACGGGCGTGGATTGCGATGACACTTGCTCAGGATACAGATATTCTCCTCTTGGATGAACCGACGACTTATTTAGATATGACGCACCAGATTGAAATTTTAGATTTACTCTTTGATCTCAATAAGGACAATGGACGTACCGTTGTCATGGTGCTTCACGACATTAACCTGGCGAGCCGCTATGCGGATCATATTATCGCCGTGAAGGATAAAACGGTTTTCGCACAAGGAAAACCGGAGGATGTCGTGACTTGTGACATGATGCAGCATGTATTTGAAATGTTATGTGATGTCAGAGAGGATCCTCTTTTCGGAACACCGATGTGTATTCCTCATGGAAAAGGGCGCTGTTTGATCAAACAAGCACAGGCAGAAGCTCAGGCTCAGCAAAAACAAACCCAAACGGTATAATCTCAAAAAGCAATGTGCGCGGCGCATTGCTTTTTTTTTATATCTGGAAAGGATTTCTGACTTTTTGGTAGAAAGATACATAGAGAAGCAGGAACGAAACATGATAACATGGTTTACATGTGTAAATACGATTTGATGATTGAGGGGATAATCCATGGAACGGGTGAAGGAATGGATGGATCAGGGAATCATAGCAGGGATTGCTGGCCGCATTCCCCACGAACATTTGTTACATATGCTGATGGATGGAATCTCTGACTATATCTTTTTTATGGAAGTTGTCGGGAAGAGACGTTTTAAATATGTTTATATGAATGAATCAGCCCAAAACCATTCCCCGATCAGAGGAGCGGGATGGGAAGGGAAATACATCGAGGATCTTTTGGGTGAGGAACAAGCCGGAAATTTGATTGAAGCTTATCAAACAGTAGTAGAGAAAAAAGAAGCGCTCACCTACGAAGATGAAGTGACTATTCATGGAAAACTTTTTAGAGGACATTCTGTGCTGACACCAACGTTGGGGGAATCAGGAGAGGTGACCCATATTGTCGGCATAACCAGGAACATCACGGAGGTCATTGATAAAGAACGGGACCTCAGTCGGATCAATGCCATGTACCGTTCCCTGATGAAGGATACGACAGATGCGATTTTAATCGTCGATACCGACGGACATATTTTAGAAGCGAACCGTGCATTAGAAGAACTTTATGGGTACACGAAAGAAGAAATGCAGGCCTCTTCGTTCCCTTTTGTCCCTTCCAATAGAAGAGAAGAAGCGCAGGAACTGATTCGTAAAGGAATGGAAAGAGCGATCGCCCGGTATGAGACTGTGCGCAAAAGAAAAGACGGGAAGCTTGTGGACGTGTCAATCAGTATATCTCCAATTCAAAACGAAAATGGTGAAACGATCGGCATCAGTTCGATTGTCAGAGATGTCTCAAAAGATAAGGCCGCCCAGCGGAAGTTGGAAGCGAGCCGGTCCCGCTATCGTTCGTTGTTCAAACATAACCCGCAGCCCATCTTGACGCTTACTTTCCAGGGGCTGATTAAGAAAGTGAATACAGCAACCTTGAGACTCTTGAGAACAGAGGAAAACGAATTGTTGCAAACGTCCATCGTCGATTGGGTTCCACAAGAGCAGAGAAACTGGTTGAGGCAGCAGCTGTTAGAATCCTTTTTCCAAAAAGGCACCCGGTTTGAAACGAGTTTTTGGATGGACGGAGAGGAACGTGTTCTGCGCGTTTCTTTAGTCCCGATTATCAATGAGGGTCAAAAAGAAGGAATTTATGCCATTCTTGAAGATCGGACGGAACAGGTAAGGGCCCATGAAGCTTTAAGACAGAGTGAAGAAAAATTCCGTTTAATTGCGGATCATTCCAATGATTTGATTTCCGTTTTCTCACCTATGGGGGACTTGGTTTATGCGTCACCATCTCAAACGAACTTTTTTGGTCGTGATCCCCATGAGATGTCTTCAGAGGAGCTTGTCCAGCAGATTGAGCTTGATGACCTGAAGAACTTGTCAAAGGCATTTAAGTGGAGCGAAAAGACTAAAGAGGCCTTTACAATTTCATTGAAATTGACGAGCAAGAGTGGTGAGCCTGTCTGGTTTGAGTGCAGAGGGACGCCGGTTGTCAGTGAGCACAAAAAGGTGAGCCATTTCGTCATTGTGGCACGTGATATTTCTGAGCAGAAAATTTATGAAGAGAAGCTGGAGCGCTTCGCTTTTTACGATTATTTGACGGACCTGCCGAACCGGAGGCTGTTTGAAGATCGGGTGGAGCAGGCCATTGCTAAGTCTGAACGTTCCGGTGAATCATTCGCACTCCTATATTTAGATGGGGATGGTTTTAAACGCATCAACGACGAATACGGCCATGAAATCGGGGATGAATTTTTGTGCAGTGTTGGGAAGCGGATGAAGGAATGTATCCGATCAGGCGATTCTGTCGGGAGAATCGGTGGAGATGAATTTGCGATTCTTCTTGACAACATCATGGATCGCGATCATATCTATCAAGTAGCGATGCGCGCGCTAGAAAAATTGAGAGAGCCTTATATTGTCAAAGGAGAGGAGATCCGTACCTCTTTTTCAATCGGTGTCGCCTGTTATCCGGAAGATGGACGGACATTGGATGACCTTTTCCGTTCAGCCGACCAGGCCCTTTACAGAGGGAAGCGAGATGGGAAGGATCAGGTGCGTCTATATGAGCATCCTTGCTAAAAGACGGAGCCCCGATGGGACTCCGTCTTTTTTAGTCAGGGATTTCATTGAGATTACTGATGATGTGCGTCGGGTTGATTCCAAGCTCCGGCCATTTTTGTTGCTTGCGGTTCACCCAAGCGGTGTGGAAGCCATAAGAAGCTGCTCCCGTAATGTCCCAGGGATTACTCGAGAAGAAGAGGATTTCTTCTTTATCGAAGCCTAACTGTTCGTGTGCGTAGCTGTAGGCATTCGGGTGAGGCTTGTAAACCTCCACATCATCAGCGCTAAGTAGATCAAAGTCTTCATTCAGCTGATTATGTTCTAACAGAGGTTCAAGCATGGAACGTGTTCCATTGGAGAAAATGGTGAACGTTTTGTCTTGATGACTCTCTTTTAGTGAAGTAACTTCATCGTAAGGGATGAGCTGTTCATATTCCTTCATCAAATCTTCCACAATATCTGGTTTCACATCCACGTCACTGTACGCTAGTGCATCTAAAAGCGCCCACCGGGTGATGTCGGTGAATGGTTTGTATCCTTGAATCAACTGCCTGACGAGGAAATAGTGAACCTGCCGGCTTCGCCATTCTTCACTTACTTTGGGACCTTGATCAGGAAAAAATTGATGGATTTTTTTCATGACGCTATGGACATCAAATAATGTTCCATACGCATCGAAAACATAGGCTTTATAAGTCATAGGTTCATGCTCCTTTCCATTGATTAGGTTCCCCACGGTGATGAGAGGTAAACAAGAAGTTAGGGGAGAGAGAAAATGAATACACTGCACCATGGATATTGGACATTTTTTGCAACACGGAAACAACGATTCACCGGATGGTTTATCTACGGAAGTCTTTCACCGGATATCGTGTATTATGTCATGTTTATCTATTTAAGTATAAAAAGACAGGCTTGGCAAGTCGTGGACGATGCCGATCCGATGCGGTCGTTATTTGGTTTGGTCTATGATTTGTTTGAGCATCCTGTCGTTTTTATTTTGCGACTTGCAGGTCATTCCTTGTTTGTGTGGGGAGTCTGCTTTGTCATTGTTTTAATATGGAAAGGAAGAAAGTTAACCAAGTGGACCGCTTTCTGCTACGGATGGCTCGGGCATGTAATTCTTGATATTTTAACCCACAATGATGATGCCGTCCCTATGTTCTACCCTGTTAGCAGCTATACGTTTAAAAGTCCCGTTTCCTATTGGGATGATGATCATTACGCGAACATTTTTTCGTTGGTTAATACCTTCTTGATTGCCGCTTCTCTCTTATATTTGCTCATTAGAAAAATGAAGGATAAACGCCGTTCACAAAAAGTTCATGACTCATGACGGCGCTTTCCTTTCTCTATCATCCAAAATTCATGATATGATTTACTTAGGAAACAAACAATATTCATGACATCATGATCATAGATAGAGAAAGGGTAAGACGATGAAGAAATTTTCTATACTAACTACGTTCGTTACGTTTCTCGCGTTGATTCTTGGAAACCTTGTCGTTGCGACAGATTCCGGGGATGCGTGTGGGACGACGTGGCCGGTCTGTAACGGGAAGATCTTTCCTGATATTACGGACTATCACGTCATTATAGAGTATTCTCACCGTTTGATGGTCCCGTTGCTTATTTTGCTTACCGCCATCAATGCTGTAGGTGCGATCTATAAATACCGCAAAAACAAATCTGTATTCATTTTAGCTATTTTAAGTTTGGGACTGCTTGTCTTTCAGTCCATTGTTGGAGGATTGAACGTCCTTTTAGGGACTCCACCTGGGTTCACGACATTCGACGTTACATTCAGTCAGATGCTGTTAATTGTGCTTGTGTTATTGAGTTACAGTCTTCATGAAAAGAAAATCGAGCTGAACCGGACAAGTTGGGCCTCAGTATCGATGAGCTACCGTGCTTTTCTGTTTGGGTACATCGCCTATATTGCACAAGTGATTCTCGGGGCATTCTTTAAACACAGCCGGGCAAGCAATGTCATGATGGACATTCCAGCAATGGAGTACTTGATTACAAGCGAATCTGTCGCAAATGCCGTGTATTCTTTACACTGGGTAGCAACCTTTGTTGTCATTGTCGCAGCCATTTGGTTTGTTATCTATGCTTCAAGGTTCCAATACCATATCGCGTTGTCCTGGGCTTATTTAATCTCCATTCTACTGAATGCCGTCGTAGGATTTATTATCGTCGTTACAGGAAACGTCGTCCTCGCTTCATCGATGCACATGCTCCTTTCCACCGTTACGATGGTCATTGGCGCATGCATCCTGGGAGGTTACTGGTTTAAACTGCAAAAGAAAACAGTGAAAGCATAAAAAGAAAGCTGCCGTTCTGGTAGCTTTCTTTTTTTATGCTGGATGGAGTTTGATGGAAATTTCTGTATGACCTGGTCTGGAACGAAGTTCCAGACCAGGTCATACAGAAAATCCCAATTCACTAAAAGAAAAAGAGCCGTTTGGGAACGGCTCTTTATTGGAAGAGTTGCTTAATTTCTTCTTCGCTTAGGGAGGTCAGCATGGATTCTCCCGGTTGGATGATTTGGTCGACGAGGTCGCGCTTTTTCTGTTGAAGCTGGTAGATGCGCTCTTCGATCGTCCCTTCAGAAATCATCCGTATCACTTGCACCACTTTTTCTTGGCCGATGCGGTGTGCACGGCCAGCTGCTTGCTCTTCAATGGCTGGGTTCCACCAGAGGTCGTAGAGGATGACGGTGTCTGCTCCTGTGAGGTTCAGTCCCGTTCCTCCCGCTTTCAGGGAGATGAAGAACGCATCTTTTTCTCCTTCGTTAAAAGCTTCGACCATTTCCATTCGTTTTTCGGATTTCGTGCTGCCATCTAAATAGAAAGCCTGTAGTCCTTCTTTGGCAAGTTCATCGTGCATCTTTGTCAACATGCTTGAAAACTGAGAAAAGATCAACAGTCGGTGCCCGCTTTCTTTCAGCTCCCGAGTTAGTTCTTTCAATTGTTCAAGCTTCCCTGACTGCCCATCGTAGTTTTCTAGGAACAAGCCGGGGTGACAACAAATTTGACGTAATCGTGTCAGTCCAGCAAGAATCTCGAGCTTGCCTCGCTGGATGCCTTTAGTGGCAATCGTTTCTTGAATATCGTTTTGAATTCTCTCCAAGTAGGCGAGGTACACTTCTTTCTGTTCACGGGTCAGCTCTGAGTATTGGACGGTGTCAATCTTATCAGGCAGCTCATCCAGTACCTCAGTTTTCATCCGACGCAAAATGAACGGACGCGTCATGAGAGAGATTTTTTCAGGTTTCAATTGCAAGAACTTTTTCTTACTTGTGAAAAATCCGGGCATGATGGTACGGAACAAAGACCAGAGCTCCTGCAAGGAATTTTCAATAGGTGTGCCACTCAAGGCGAAACGATGTCGCGATTTGATTGATCGAACAGCCACTGCTGTTTTGGTCGTCTCATTTTTAATCGCTTGCGATTCATCAAGGACCATCGCGTGAAAGGTCTGCTCTTCATAAGAAGCGATATCCTGTCTGAGCAACGGGTAAGATGTAATCCATACATCCTTTTTCCCTGCTTCATTCAGCGCTTCCAGTCTTGTTGTTGGGTCTCCCGTTAAAATTTGTACCGATAATAGAGGAGCAAATTTTTCGAGCTCCTTTTTCCAATTGTAGACAAGGGATGCCGGAGCGACGATAATGGCTGGGTTTGTCATGTTCCCTTTCATCTTTTCATCTAACAAAAAGGTGATCGTTTGAATGGTCTTGCCTAACCCCATATCATCCGCAAGCACCCCGCCTAAACCGTAATGGCTGAGCATCTTCATCCACCTGAAGCCAGTCAATTGGTACGGTCTTAAATCCGCCTGCAGGCCAGCCGGAGGATCGATTTCAAAGGATTGAGGTGATTTCAACCGATCTACAAGCTCTTGGAAAAGCTGATTCCTTTCTGATTCACCTGGATTCAGAGCATCTTCCACTTGCAAGCTTCGTGCTGTTGAAACTTGAAAATGGTTGTCTTCCAAATCTTTTGTACTCAAGTCTAGGTCATCAACAAGTCTCTGAAAACGGTCGAAGGATTCACTCGTCAAGGCCATGAGTGCACCATCAGATAAGCGGTAATACTTTTTGCGTTCGATGACGGCTTTAAGAGCTTCTGTGACGTCATGATCACTAATGCCATCAATGGTGAAATTGATATCCAGCCAATTCCCCTCACTTTCGAGTTCAACCGATGCTTCCAGTTCGAGTGGTCGATCTTCCACAAGGGAACGGACAGAAGAGGAAAGATAGACGTGACTATGGTCTTTCAGCTTTGGCAAGTAGTGATAAAGGAATTGATCCAGCTTGTTCTCGTCTTCGATGTAGACCATCTCTCCATCAAATTTGAACTCGGCAAGCTCAATGACCTGCATGATCTCTTGCTCTGTCTGCCGATCCCGTCTGACAATCGTTTGATTGCTCAATGGCTGTTCGTTAAACGGATCAATCGTCAAGTCACCATAATGGAACTTCACATCGATCGTGAGTGTCCATTGTTGAAAATCCAAGTAAGTTTTAGCAACAAGCGACTCTTGCACAATTTTTTCTTGAGCAGCACGATCAAGTTGAACATCTGCGATGGTCTCCAGTTCGGGCAGAACATACGATACAATCCCCTCCATATCCTGATGGCTTACCGTGTGGTTGCCATTTGAATTGTATGGAAGAATCGTGTAAAGCGTTTGAAGGACCTCTTCCTTTTGAGCATCGACAGGATAAAAGGTCCCTTGCTTGTAGAGAAGATGATAATCAGATAGATAGTCGTAATCTTTCAAATGGTTCATGTGCATATGAAAGTGGCCGCGTTCCTCTGAAACATAAAAAGAGAGGTCTGGAAACTCCTCTTCAAAATGGACGGGTCCGACGTTGTCCCCTCGCTCAATGACCTCAGCCTGCTGCTTTTCCAAAAGTGGAAGCAGCTGAGTAGCAAGAGTAGGAGACACTTTCAAAACTTTCGGCTCGGCCGAATTCCACTGTTGTTCATAGAATTGCTCTTGTTCATAAGCAAGCTGTAAGAGTCTTAGAATTTCTTTGTCATCATCAGAAAAAGAGTGTTCTGCCGGATCGTACGTGAACTTTTTTGTGATCCGGTACGCTTGATCTTTACGGATATGATCAAGCAAATCGCGAATATTTTTAATGACATAAGGATAGTTCTCTCCAAGTTTCAATTCCAAGCCGAGACTTTTAGAGCCGAGAATCGATTGGAGGTGAAGGTAATATTGGATTTGAAGAGGCTTCTTCAAATCCTGTGCCCCTCTATTTTCCTGACGCTGTCTGAAAGCTTCGAACAAGCTTACAGCAAACATCCTGTCCTGGTTCGTCAACCCGGACTGGGATTTGCGCCCTTTTTCCGCAAGCTTCGGCGCCAGATCCTCAAGAGTCTTTTCACGGATTGCAATAAGCACGGCGGCAATATGTTTACACGTGTAGTAGGTGGAATAAGCCGCACACTCACACGTAGCTTCGACATCTTCGTCTTCAAAAAAGAAAACGCGGACTTCATAGTCGTGTGTACCTGCAACGACCGCCCGCCATGAGCGAATCGCGCTATTATGAGAAAGGCCATAAACTTTCCCACGATCGAAGTATTGCTTCCCGCGTGTGTAAAAAGTCTGGCCGGTAATTTTCTTTATATCATTCGGTTGTAATAAGTAACTCTGCATAACTGGCATCCTTACTATCGTTTTTATCCCATTATAACAGGTTTGAACACCTAAAGAGAACGAGAGGGATTAGGAAGATCTGTATGACCAGGTCATCCATATTCTGGATGACCTGGTACACCAGTATTTGGAAGGTGTTCGTTTTTGTGATTGATTTTACATGTGGGTTATGCTAACTTTCAAAGTATAATCAAAAAATTCGACGAAGGCGCTTGAGTGTGTGAGCGCTTTTTTTATGGAGTGAATCTGCCAATGTAAAACGTATATCCTACCCAACCTAATGTATTGAAATTCTGAATAAACGGAGGATATCACGATGAGTCAAATACAAAATGAAATGAAAAAGCGCCGTACGTTTGCTATTATCTCCCACCCGGACGCCGGTAAAACAACGATGACGGAGAAAATGCTATTATTCGGAAACTTGATCCGATCTGCAGGTACGGTAAAAGGGAAAAAGTCTGGGAAATTTGCCACGTCCGACTGGATGGAAATCGAAAAACAACGAGGAATTTCCGTCACGTCCAGTGTGATGAACTTCCCTTATAAAGATTATCAAGTAAACATTTTGGATACACCCGGACACGAAGACTTCAGTGAAGACACGTACCGCACATTGACGGCTGTTGACAGTGTTGTCATGGTGATCGATGGTACCAAAGGGATTGAGGCGCAGACACTCAAGTTATTTAAAGTTTGTAAAATGCGCGGCATTCCGATTTTCACATTTATCAACAAAATGGACCGCGAAGGCCGTGAGCCGTTGGAGTTGATGGAAGAAATCGAAGAAACGTTGAATATTGAAACCTATCCTATGACATGGCCGGCAGGGATGGGCAAACGCTTCTTAGGCGTTTTCGATCGTGAAAACGATCAATTCGTTCATTACACGGGTAATGAAGAAGAAGAATATATTCCGTACAGTGAACTCGAACAGCATCCTGAATTGACAGAGAATGCAACTTTCCAGGAAGCGGAAGAAGAAATGGAAATGGTAGCTGAAGCTGGAGATACGTTTGATATGGAAAAAGTGATGCGCGGAGATCAGACGCCTGTCTTCTTCGGTAGTGCTCTTGCTCCATTCGGTGTTGAAACCTTCTTCAATTCTTTCATTGATATGGCGCCTGAACCGGCACCGAGAAAATCGACAGAAGGAATCGTTTCACCAGATCATGAAGAATTCTCTGGTTTCATCTTTAAGATTCAAGCAAACATGAATCCGCAGCACCGTGACCGAATCGCCTTTGTCAGAATTTGCTCCGGCAAATTTGAGCGTGGGATGAACGTTACGCTTTCTCGGACTGGAAAGTCGTTCAAGCTGGCACAATCCCAGCAGTTTGTGGCTTCTTCCCGTGGAACCGTTGAGGAAGGATATGCTGGGGATATTATCGGAATCTATGATCCGAACGTCTACCGAATCGGAGACACCATTGTGACCGGTAAGTCCAATTTCGAATACGATGAGCTTCCACAATTCCCTCCTGAATTGTTTAAGAAAGTAACGGCGAAGAACGTCATGAAATCCAAGCAGTTCCGAAAAGGGTTGGAGCAGCTTGTCCAAGAAGGTGCCATTCAGTTGTTCAAGCGCTATCGATTTGAAGATTATATCATTGGAGCGGTCGGTGAACTTCAATATGAAGTCTTTGAATATCGCATGAAGAACGAATACAATGTGGACATTGAACTCACTCCTCTAGGTGAGCGCATCCCTCGCTGGTTGAAAGAAGATCAGGTGGATGAGTCACTGTTTGATGAGCGAAACATGCTGGCAGAGGATCGAGAAGGCAATCCGCTTGTCCTCTTCAAGAACGACTTCTCACTTAGATGGTTCAAAGATAAAAATCCAGACATCGAATTGATTGACCTGTTTGAAGTGAACGAATATAATCAAACTCTCAATTCTTAATCAGCTAAGCACTTTGCATGATGCAAAGTGCTTTTTCTGTACGATCAAATGGAATATACTGGATGACCTGGTGTGGCATTTTATGCCACACCAGGTCATCCAGTAATTGACAGTGCACACTAGGATGCGAATGTTTGTTCGTTCGATGTTAGAATGGTAAACTGTTGTGGTAAACTAAAAAGTACGATTATAGACAATGAACGGAGGTTTTCGTCGTGGAGGAGAAGTTTGAATTAGTTTCACAGTTTTCACCTCAAGGGGATCAACCGCGAGCGATTGAAGAGCTTGTTCAAGGAATTGAACGAGGAGATAAGCATCAGACGTTGCTCGGGGCTACAGGTACAGGAAAAACATTTACGATGTCCAATGTCATTGAGCGAGTGAATAAACCGACACTGATCATCGCGCATAACAAAACACTTGCTGGACAGCTATATAGTGAGTTCAAAGAATTTTTCCCAAACAATGCTGTCGAATATTTCGTCAGTTACTACGACTATTATCAGCCAGAAGCTTATGTGCCTTCTTCAGATACGTTTATTGAAAAAGATGCGAGCATCAATGATGAGATTGATAAATTGCGACACTCGGCGACTTCTGCACTTTTTGAGCGGAACGATGTCATCATCGTTGCTAGTGTTTCCTGTATCTATGGCCTCGGTTCTCCCGACGAATACCGCAGCCAGGTACTTTCTATTAGAACGGGAATGGAAAAAGACCGTGATGAGCTATTAAGGAATCTTGTAGATATTCAATATGCAAGAAATGATATCGACTTTCAGCGTGGTACATTCCGAGTCCGGGGAGATTCCGTTGAGATCATCCCTGCCTCAAGAGAAGAACATGCGATGCGTGTAGAATTTTTTGGAGATGAAATCGACCGTATCCGTGAAGTTGATGTACTGACAGGGGAAGTGGTTGGGGATCGAGATCACGTTGCTATCTTCCCTGCTTCACACTTCGTGACCCGTGAAGAAAAGCTGAAAAAAGCGATCAAAAATATTGAAAAAGAGTTAGAAGCCCGCCTGAAGGAATTGAGGGATCAGGATAAACTGCTGGAAGCCCAACGTCTGGAACAACGGACGAATTATGATCTGGAAATGATGAACGAAATGGGCTTTTGTTCAGGAATCGAAAACTACTCCAGACACCTGACTTTTAGAGATGAAGGGGCAACACCGTATACGTTGCTGGATTATTTTCCTGACGATTTCCTTTTGATGGTGGATGAGTCTCACGTCACTCTTCCACAGGTCAGAGGAATGTACAACGGGGACAGAGCACGAAAACAAGTACTGGTGGACCACGGTTTCCGCTTGCCTTCAGCAATGGACAACCGGCCGCTTATGTTTCCTGAATTTGAAGAACATATCAATCAAAATGTTTATGTGTCGGCGACGCCTGGGCCTTATGAGATTGAACATACACCAAAAATGATTGAACAGATTATCCGACCTACAGGACTTCTGGATCCGGAAATCGACGTCCGTCCGATTCATGGTCAAATTGATGACCTTGTGGGAGAAATCAATAAACGAAAAGATCAGAATGAACGTGTCCTCGTCACAACATTAACGAAGAAAATGTCTGAGGATCTAACCGATTATCTGAAAGACTTAGGAATTAAGGTTGCTTATTTACACTCTGAGATCAAGACATTGGAACGTATTGAAATCATTCGTGACCTCAGGGTCGGAAAATATGATGTCATTGTTGGAATCAACTTGCTTCGTGAAGGATTGGATATCCCGGAAGTGTCTCTCGTTACCATTCTGGATGCAGACAAGGAAGGATTCTTACGGTCCGACCGCTCCCTCATCCAGACGATTGGCCGGGCGGCGCGAAATGAGAATGGTCGAGTAATTATGTATGCGGATAAGATGACGAAGTCCATGCAGTTTGCGATTGATGAAACTTACAGACGTCGTGAAAAACAAATCGCGTATAACGAAGAGCATGGAATCACACCGCAAACGATTAGAAAAGAAGTTCGTGACGTCATTAAAGCGACGAACGTTGCTGAAGACGAAGCGGGATATGATACAGGTAAGAAACCTTCAGAAATGACGAAGAAAGAACGCCAGGAAATGATCGACAACTTGGAAACCGAAATGAAACAAGCCGCACGCGATCTCGACTTCGAACGGGCAGCCGAACTGCGTGATGTGCTGTTGGAATTAAAAGCGGAGGGATGAGAAGAGTATGGTCAGTAAACATATCAGTATTAGAGGAGCTCGGGCTCACAATTTAAAGAATATCGATATCGACATCCCGAAAAACAAACTGGTCGTCATGACCGGTTTGTCCGGTTCGGGAAAGTCTTCTTTGGCCTTCGATACGATTTATGCGGAAGGGCAAAGACGCTATGTTGAATCACTAAGTGCTTATGCACGACAGTTTTTAGGACAGATGGACAAACCCGACGTGGATTCCATAGAAGGACTTTCCCCGGCCATATCCATAGACCAGAAAACAACGAGCCGTAACCCACGTTCAACCGTAGGTACAGTCACAGAGATTTATGACTACCTGCGTCTTTTGTTCGCTCGCATCGGTCGCCCGACTTGTCCGAAGCACGGGGTGGAAATCAGCTCACAAACGGTTCAGCAGATGGTTGACCGCGTCATGGAATATCCGGAAAGGACCAAACTCCAAATCCTTGCCCCTGTGGTATCTGGTAGAAAAGGCGAACACGCCAAAGTCTTTGAACAGCTCCAAAAAGAAGGATACATCCGTTTAAGGGTGAACGGGGAAATGCGCGAAATTTCCGAGGAAATAAATCTCGAGAAAAATAAAAAACACTCGATTGAGGTCGTCATTGATCGTATCGTCGTGAAAGAAGGCGTTGAAGGCAGACTTTCAGACTCTATTGAAACAGCTCTTAAACTTGGCGGTGGCCACACGATTGTGGATGTGATCGGTGAAGAAGAGCTGATGTTCAGTGAACACCATGCATGTCCAATCTGTGGTTTTTCTGTTAGTGAATTGGAGCCGAGGATGTTTTCATTCAACAGCCCTTATGGTGCTTGTAACCGTTGTGACGGTCTAGGGACACAGCTTGAGGTTGACATCGACCTTGTCATTCCTGATTGGGGCCGATCGCTTAACGAACATGCAATTGCGGCATGGGAACCGCAAAGTTCCCAATACTATCCGCAGCTTTTGAAAAGTGTTTCCGATCATTACGGAATCGATATGGATAAACCATTTCGTGATTTGCCAGAAGAGCATAAAGAAAAAGTTCTCTATGGCAGTGGTGAGGATAAGATCTACTTCCGCTATGAGAATGACTTTGGAAAAGTAAGGGAAAGCGATATTTTCTTCGAAGGTGTCATCCCGAACATTGCTCGTCGTTATCGCGAAACAAGCTCTGATTACATCCGTGAACAGATGGAAAAATACATGGCTCAAAAACCATGTCCGAAATGTAAAGGAAATCGATTGAACGAAGAAGCTCTCGCGGTCTTAATTGACGGAAAACATATCGGGATCACTACCGATTATTCCGTAACAGAAGCGAAAGAGTTCTTCGAAGCCCTGGAGTTGACGGAAAAAGAAGAAACGATTGCCCGCATGATTCTAAAAGAAATTTGCGAACGTCTCAGCTTCTTAGCAAACGTGGGTCTCGATTACTTGACCCTCTCGCGTTCTGCAGGGACATTGTCCGGGGGTGAAGCTCAGCGTATTCGACTGGCGACGCAAATCGGTTCAGCACTTACTGGGGTTTTATATGTACTTGATGAGCCGTCCATTGGCCTTCACCAGCGTGATAATGATCGATTAATCAACACACTTAAACGGATGCGTGACCTTGATAATACGTTAATTGTTGTTGAGCATGATGAAGACACGATGCTTGCTGCCGACTACCTGATCGACATTGGACCAGGAGCTGGGGCACATGGCGGAGACATTGTCACTCAAGGTACGCCGAAGCAAGTAATGAAAAGTCGCAAATCCTTGACGGGTCAATATCTGTCAGGCAAAAAGTTCATTCCACTTCCAGCAGAACGTCGGAAGGCGGATGATCGCTTCTTGAAAATAATCGGGGCGGAAGAAAACAACCTCAAAAAAGTCGATGCTGATATTCCACTCGGAGTATTTACCGCCGTAACAGGCGTTTCAGGTTCTGGAAAGAGTACACTGATTAATGAGATTTTGTATAAGTCCCTTTCAATGAAGCTTCATAATGGTAAACAAAAACCAGGAAAGCATAAAACGATTGAAGGTATGGAAAACCTGGATAAAGTGATTGATATTGACCAATCACCGATCGGTCGTACACCACGTTCCAATCCTGCTACTTATACCGGTGTGTTTGATGATATCCGTGATGTTTTCGCTCAAACCAATGAAGCGAAGATCCGTGGTTATAAGAAAGGCCGGTTCAGTTTCAACGTGAAGGGTGGACGTTGTGAGGCTTGCCGTGGCGATGGAATCATCAAAATTGAAATGCACTTCCTGCCTGACGTTTATGTTCCTTGTGAAGTTTGTGATGGGAAAAGGTATAACCGTGAAACGCTGGAAGTGAAGTATAAAGGAAAGAGCATCGCTGATGTCTTAGGGATGACAATCGAGGAAGCGCTCGACTTCTTTGCGAACATTCCTAAGATTAAGCGAAAGCTTCAAACCGTTGCTGATGTCGGACTTGAATATATTAAACTTGGTCAGCCGGCCACCACTCTATCTGGAGGAGAGGCCCAGCGAGTGAAACTTGCAAGTGAACTTCATCGGAGATCGAATGGCAAATCCTTTTATATTTTGGATGAGCCAACCACCGGTCTTCATGTGGATGACATTTCAAGGTTACTGAAAGTCCTACAAAGACTCGTAGATAACGGGGATTCCGTTTTGATTATTGAGCATAACCTGGATGTCATCAAAGAAGCAGACCATATCATCGATCTCGGACCAGAAGGCGGAGAGAACGGTGGAAGGATCATTGCAAGCGGCACACCAGAGCATGTCTCAGAGCAGGAAGTTTCCTATACTGGTCGTTATTTGAAGCCCGTTCTAGAACGGGACAGGGCACGGATGGATAAGAAAATGAATGCCCGTGAAAAAGTAGGAAACAAGTAGATCTTTTGACGCTTGTCCCTAAATTGAGTATCGTTAAACAAGAATCGTTTGACGGGAGGAATACGAGTGGATGCCATTCAACAAAAAGTTGTTCAAGATAAAATCGATCAACTAGCAAATAAAGAAATCTATGTACACTTGGAAACAACAAATGGAGCTTATGCAAGCCACTTCGATGAGAATGCCTACAATGTCGGCGCCTTCATCCGAAATGCACAGGTCTCCTATCAACACGGGAAAATTGTCAGCACCGGAGGGTCTTACCGCGTCGGTCTAAAACTTGATTTGGGCTGGGTGTATGCTGAAGGTTTGACGGATTATGAAATCGATGAGAAAAATCGACTGCTGATGGCAGGACATGACCGTGAAGGACGTTTGATGGTTGCTCTTGAAATCAGCGAAACACCCTTCTCACATGAGGCGGATCCTGATGAGTAAAGAGAGAGTAGTTGTCATTTTCCCTCATCCGGATGATGAATCGTTCGGAGCATCTGGTACGATTTCCAAATTCCGTGATGAAGGAGTACCAGTTACCTATCTATGTGGTACCTTAGGGGAGATGGGCCGAAACATGGGCAATCCTGTATTCGCTAATCGCGAGACGCTTTCTTCTTTCCGTAAAAAGGAGCTGGCTGAAGCAGCCAAACAGTTGGATATAGACGTTGAAATGCTTGGATATAGGGACAAAACATTAGAGTTTGAGCCTCGACACCAAGTGGCAGAGCACCTGAGAGAACGGATCGAAGCGTTAGAAGCTACCCTTGTGATTACTCATTACCCAGGGTACGCAGTTCATCCGGACCATGATGCTCTCGGTGCCGCAGTTATCGAGGCTGTGGAAAAACTTGCCGAGGAGAAACGCCCTCAAGTTTGGATGCACGCCATTTCCAATCATGCTGAACAAGATTTAGGTAAGCCGCAAATTACGACAGACATCAGACCATACTGGGAAAGAAAATTGGCGGCCATTAAAGCCCACCTATCCCAGGCCGATGGAATGATGAGTTTGATTGAGGATCATGATCAGACATCTGAACAATTAGAACGGCTGAAAACAGAGCGCTTTTACACTTACAACTATCAATGAGCTTTTACACCTGAGAAACGCACCACGTTTTCTCAGGTGTTTTTTGTTTTTGAACCCTTTTGTTAGGGAAAAACGTAAGAGATAAAAAGGAGCTGATCTTATGAATGAAGAACGTATGAAAATTCTACAGATGATTGAAAAAGGAACCATTTCTGCAGAAGAAGGCGCGAAGTTATTAGAAGCCGTAGAAGATTCTCCTCTAAAAGATTCGGAGCAACGCGAGAAATCTAAATACGGAATAAGAAATTTCCTGGATGATGCTATGGAAAAGATAAAAAATGCTGATTTCGATTTGTCTTTTGGAGAATACGTTGAATTCACCGATGATACGGTCCTACCTAAAGAGGAATTTCATGATGCCGATCTTTCTATATCCAACGGCTCTTTAAAAGTTCACACGTGGCATGAGGATGAAGTGAAAGCTTCCTATCAGGTGAAAGTTTATCAAGTAGAAACAGATGAAGAAGCAAGAACAAGGTTTCAAGATGAATCAGAAGTGCGAATTAAAAATGGCCTCCTGCGTATCGCCAGTCCATCGAAGAAGATAAAAATGAATGTTGATTTATACATCCCAAATAAAAAGTACGAATTCATTAAATCACAATTAACGAATGGAAATATGGACCTTGAGAACATCAATAGTGATCATTTTCAAATGAAAACATCAAATGGAGCTGTCAAAGCGAAGCAGCTTTCAGGTGAGACATGTAAAATACAGACGGGAAACGGCACGATTGATTTGCAGGAGAGCACGTTCGAAGAGTGTGAAACCGACACGATTAATGGAGCCATTACTCTCTCAGGAGATATTGGAAAAGCGGATGCTTCAACGGTTAGCAGTGGTATAGTTGTAGACTATAATGGTTCGAAAGCACACACAGGTTTTTATAAGACTACGACTGGAAAAATACAAGTGTCTCTTCCTACAGAAAAGAAAGTGGATGGTGTGTTGAGAACGAACTTCGGTCAAATTCATTGTGAACTGGACAATTACAAAATTTTAAAAGACCGAAAAGATGTTGCCAACAAAATGTTGGAATTCGAGGCGTACGAACAATTCGAAAATGCATACCATATAGAAGCAGAGACGAAGACGGGTTCTGTCACCATACAACCTCCTGTCCAGCTCTGAGAAGAGACCGATTGACGAAAGGCAGGGTGAAAATATGAGGAATTGGTTGATACACATTGTCGTCAACGCGATCGCCATTATCGCGGTCGGAGCTCTCTTTAATTCCGTAATGATCGACGGCGTCGGAGGTGCATTGCTGGCGGCACTTATTTTATCGGTTCTCAATGCCATCGTAAGGCCGATTTTAGTTGTTTTGACTTTACCAATCACCATCTTATCGCTCGGACTATTCCTATTCATCATCAACGCCATTACGTTGTGGCTGACGGATGCTCTCCTGGGAAGTACCTTCGATATTGACGGCTTTGGCATGACCATCGTAGCCGCCATGATCATTTCTCTGATCAACCTTGTTTTGAACAGCTTAATCAAGGATATGAAAAAATAACTCCCGTACCGTATGAGCCCCCTCATACGGTATTTTTTGTTCCCCATCCCTCACTATAGCTCCCGATTGTGGAAGACCCTGTTTCGAGACGTTTGCTGAGTGGATGGGGCTGCGGGGAATAGCTCGCTTTCCGCGGGAGCGCGGTGAGCACACACCGCGCATCCTTAAAGGAAGCCTTGTCTAGTTGAAATAATGAATGACAATTCCTGGCCATGGATACGGGGTCAGGGAAACGACGATTTGCAGTGTTTTGGATCAGTCAGTAGAAAGACACACACGTTTGTGTCTCCATCCGGTTTTCATGCGGACGTTTCCCAGACCCTGTTTCCACGCTTTATTTGTGCAGGACTTTTGGTAAATACGACTCTAAAATGTCGTGGGTGAGCAGGTCTTTATTATAGAACTCGTCAAGTTACGGTTAGAGGCGATTTCGAGAACCTCATATAGCAAAGGGGCGGAGGGAAACGGTGAGACTCCTACCTTAAGTGTGCAGGCGCCTTGATCAGCGGCGTATGGACTGGACTGAGCTGGCGGAGATAAAGGAAACACGAAGAACGGAGTGATTCGATGTTGACTTATCGTACAGAAGCGAGGGAAGTCTCACTAGCCGCTAGGCGCCGGAACCGGATATCTACGAGGAAGTGCGTGGTAGATGAGACCCCGCAGAGCGTTAGCTCGAGGAGGCTCATCACTCGCCCACGGAAAGCGAACCTTTTCCCGGAGCCCCCCCACTAAAGTCTCGAAATCGAGTCTTACAGAATCCTGCCAGATTGTTGAAGAAAAAGGTGTGATTTTCGCAAGTGACAAGGAGGTGAAAAACCTGCCTATCCAAGATTTATTGAAAACATGCTACAATAGGGGACAGTGATTGATGAAAGAGGAGGTTGATGGACAAATGAGCAAGGTCCGAACACAAGATTTGTTAGAACAATTTGCGCTTGAACTTGTTGCCGGTGCTGACGGCGTCCACCGTGAAATACATATGAGTGATATTTCTCGTCCTGGAGTAGAAATGACAGGGTATTTCAAGTTTTATCCGAAAGATCGTTTGCAGCTGCTTGGCAAAACTGAACTCTCTTACTTTAATGAACTGACAAAAGAACAGAGAAGAGAGCGAGCAGAAAAGCTATGTACAGATGTGACACCTGGAATCGTTATTACCCGGGGAATGGATATTCCTGATGAACTTAGTGAAGCCGCTAATGAGGCGGGCGTTCCGCTAATGTTGTCGCCATACAAAACGACAAGAGTGATTAGCCGCCTGACGAACTATTTGGAATCCAAGTTTGCTCCATTTACAGCCATCCATGGTGTGCTTGTCGACATTTACGGGATTGGTGTTTTGATCACTGGTCAAAGTGGAGTGGGTAAAAGTGAGACCGCTTTGGAACTCGTAAAGCGCGGGCACCGTCTTGTGGCTGATGATAGTGTTGAAATCCGACAAGAGGATTATGACACATTAATCGGGAACAGTCCCCCGCTGATTGAGCACCTTTTGGAGATTCGTGGATTAGGTATTATCAATGTGATGACATTGTTCGGTGCAGGAGCTGTTCGAAGCTATAAACGGATCACGCTTGTCATCAACCTTGAACTATGGGACAAGAACAAACAATATGACCGTCTTGGATTAGAAGAAGAAACGATGAAGATCATGGATGTCCAGGTTCCGAAAGCGACGATTCCGGTTCGTCCTGGTCGTAACCTTGCCGTTATCATAGAAGTTGCGGCCATGAACTTCCGTTTGAAGCGCATGGGCGTCAATGCTGCTGAAGAGTTTTCAGAGCGTTTGACGAAGGTCATCGACCAAGATCAAACGCAAGAGTAAAGGAGGAAACCACTGATGATGTGTACACCTGAACCGTTGAACCCGGTCTTCCTCCAATTAGGTCCAATTTCAATATACTGGTATGGCTTAATTATTGCTACAGGAGCTTTTCTTGGGCTTTGGATAGCAACGCGAGAGACGGAACGCCTCGGTTTGAAAAAAGATTACATGGTCGATATTGTTGTATTTGCGATTCCGGCAGCCATTGTGTGTGCCAGGCTGTATTATGTCATTTTTGAATGGGATCGGTATGCTGGTGGACCTTGGTGGAAAGTTTTCGCTGTCTGGGAAGGCGGCATCGCCATTCACGGAGCCTTGATTGGATCTGTATTGACCGCTTATATTTACACGAAATTGAAAGGATTGTCCTTCTGGATGATGGCGGATATTGCTGCACCGAGTATTATTCTTGGGCAGGCGATCGGGCGCTGGGGGAACTTTATGAACCAGGAAGCCCATGGTGGTCCGGTATCTGAGTCCTTTTACAATAACTTTATGCAGTATTTGCCTGGATTCATTAATCAACAAATGTGTATAGATGGTACGCTGTATCATCCGACCTTTTTATATGAATCCTTATGGAATATTATTGGCTTTGTTTTGCTATTAATCTTGCGTCATAAATTTAACCCTCGCCGGGGAGAAGTGTTCTTAAGCTATGTGATCTGGTATTCTGTCGGGCGTTTCTATATTGAAGCGATGCGTACAGATAGTCTGTATCTGTTCGGCGAGATCCGTACAGCACAATTTATTTCGATGGTGCTTGTCGTCGTTGCCGTCGTTGCGATCATCTATCGCAGAAAGAAAGGCATGGCGAATAAATATTATAACGGAAAGAAAGTAAAATAAGGGAGCAGGTAGCATGAAGGGGATTTTACAACGCGGAAGTAAAAAGGGAATGGAACTGACGTGGACGCTCGGGAAAGTCATCTTTCCAGTCACGTTGATTGTCACAATCCTTCAATACACGCCAGTTCTCCCATGGGTGATGGAGAAACTGGCACCTTTGATGGGGTGGATTGGACTGTCTGGTGAAGCGGCTGTTCCTCTTGTTGTCGGTAACTTCTTAAATCTTTATGCAGGCATTGCCGCGATCATTTCCTTTGAATTTACGGTAAAAGAAGTGTTCATTCTCGCCGTCATGCTGTCCTTTTCCCATAACTTACTGATTGAATCGACCGTCGCAAAAAGGGTAGGCGTGAGTTGGTGGTTCGTGGCCGGAGTCCGGTTGAGTCTCGCATTGGTTTCGGCTGCTCTCATCAACCTTTTCTGGAAAGGTGGAGGCGAAACTGCGAAATACGGGTTTACTCCTGAAAAGACAGTCGACCCGAATGGATGGACGGAAATTATTTTTCAGGGCGTACAAACGGCCTTCATGGGGATTGTGCAGCTGGCATTGATTGTGATCCCTTTAATGATTTTTATGCAATACCTCCGGGAGAAAGGCTGGCTTGACCTTTTTTCTGGTTGGGTAGCACCTGCCACTCGATTTCTTGGGATGGAACGCAACACCTCCATGACACTTGTAGCAGGACTCACGATCGGGCTCGCTTACGGTGCAGGCTTAATGATTCAAGCCGTTGAAGAGGACGGCGTTTCCAGGAAAGATATGTATTTAGCTATTCTCTTTCTCGTCTCCTGTCACGCGGTCGTTGAGGATACGCTGATCTTCATTCCACTCGGCATTCCTATATGGCCATTGCTTTTGATCCGTCTATTGACGGCGATTGTGTTAACAGCTGCCGTCGGCTTCGTTTGGAACAGACTACAACAGAAAAGAAAGGATCCTTCCAATGAGCATACGTACCATTCTCTTTGATTTAGATGGGACGTTGATCGATACGAACGAATTGATCATCGCTTCTTTTACTCATACGATTGAACAATATTCTGACCGCTCTTATGAGCGTGAAGAGATTCTTGACTTCATTGGTCCTCCACTGAGGGAGAGCTTGCACAAAGTGAATCCTGACAAAGTGGAGGAAATGGTTGAGACTTACCGCAAACATAACATTGAAAACCATAACCGCTACGTAAAAGCCTATGAAGGTGTGGTTGAAACGATCGACACGCTGAAAGAACAAGGATACAAATTAGGCATTGTGACGACGAAGATGAGAAACACCGTTCACATGGGTCTTGAATTGACAAATCTGGATGGGAAATTTGAAACGGTCGTTACGCTGGATGATGTCACAAATGCAAAGCCACACCCTGAACCGATTGTGAAGGCTTTGAACCTTTTGGATTCACAAGCTTCTGAAGCGATCATGGTCGGAGACAACACGCATGACATTGAAGCAGGACAGAATGCAGGAACAAGAACAGCCGGTGTAGCCTGGACAGTAAAAGGAAGAAAAGTCCTGGACGACTTGAATCCTGATTACATGCTTGATAATATGCGTGATTTATTAAAGATTACAGGAGGATGACTCTATGAGGAAAACGGAACGCTACCCGGTCAAAGGAGCCAATTCACTTTGGCATATTTATAAGACGGTCCCGTTTTTCAAAGTGGTCAAAAACTTCATCGTTATTCAAATGGCCCGGTACACTCCGTTTCTTTCTATGAAGAATTGGTTGTACCGGACTTTTCTCCATATGAGGGTCGGCGATCAAACAGCGTTCGCTTTGATGGTCATGGTGGATATTATGTTTCCTGAAAAAATCAAGGTAGGTCGGAACTCGGTGATCGGTTACAATACAACGATTCTGGCTCATGAATATTTGATTGAGGAGTACCGTCTTGGAGATGTTGTCATCGGAAATGAAGTATTGATCGGAGCGAACTCGACCATTCTTCCCGGGATCACAATCGGTGATCGTGCTGTTGTCTCTGCCGGAACTTTGGTGCATAAAGATGTTCCTGCAGGTGCCTTTGTGGGAGGAAACCCGATGCAGCTCATCTACACGAAAGAACAAATGGAAGAACGGAGAAAGAACGGGGGAGAAGAATGACGTTGACACAGTCGGTTCTACCTGCAGTGAAAAAAATCAAAGAATTTGAAGCCTTGTTAGAGAGTGATACGGATTATATCATTCTTCTGGAGAGCCGGTTAGGTCTTTTAAGAAAACTCGTAAAAATCGGACAAAAGGCTGGTAAGAAAGTTTTTGTCCATGTAGACTTGATTCAAGGTTTAAAAGCGGATGATTATGGCATGGAATACATAGGTCAGGAAGTCAAGCCAGATGGCGTGATATCCACAAGAGCTCATGTCATTCAACAAGCGAAAAAGTATCATCTCCTTTCTGTACAGCGGTTGTTTCTGATCGATAGCCAGGCCATTGAACACAACGTGAAAATCATTCGTAAAACGGCTCCGGATTTTGTTGAAGTTTTACCAGGCGTTTTACCGGGAATGATAAAAGAGATCAAAGAGCACATTGGCATACCTGTCATTGCTGGAGGCTTGATTCGTTCAAAGGAAGAAGTGGATCAAGCGCTTGCCTCGGGTGCTTCTGCAGTCTCTACTTCACGTTCTGAATTATGGCGGTTTAACAGCAAGAATACATAATCACCTTTCGTGAAGAGGCTGACGGATATCCACACAATGATTAGATCAAGCTAATGGTTGTGTGGTTTTTTGTACGTCAATTGTGGTACACAGAAAGGAGATCACATCATGACTGAATTCATGGGTGAGCTAATTGGCACCATGATCCTCATCATTTTCGGTGGGGGTGTTATTGCTGGTGCAAATTTAAAAGCAACAAAAGCACAAGGGAACTGGGTGCTGATTACTATTGCCTGGGGACTTGCTGTAGCTATGGGTGTGTATGCTGTAGGAAGAGTGACAGGGGCTCATATCAACCCTGCCGTTACGCTTGGACTTGCAACGGTTGGAGATTTTCCCTGGAGCAAAGTTCCCATGTACATTACCGCCCAGATGGCTGGTGCATTCCTTGGAGCTGTCATCGTTTTCTTTCATTACCTTCCCCACTGGAAGGATACAGAAGATCAGTTGGCGATCAAATCGATCTTTTGTACAGACCCTGCCATCCGCAGTCCGATATCAAACCTTGTCAGTGAGATCATCGGCACATTCGTATTAGTGATGGGAATCCTGTTTATCGGCGCCAATGACTTTACACAGGGATTGAATCCCCTCATTGTCGGTCTTTTGATCGTAGCCATCGGGATGTCCCTCGGTGCAACAACGGGTTATGCCATTAACCCCGCCCGTGATTTAGGTCCGCGATTGGCACATGCTTTGTTACCGATTCCTGGAAAAGGAGACTCGGATTGGGGATACTCATGGATCCCTGTTTTAGGTCCGATCATCGGGGGCGTTTATGGCGGGTTGTTTTACCAGGCCATATTCGAAGCGAATGCAAATGGCTGGTTCTGGACGGGCACCGTCGTCATATTGCTTATTTTATTGTCCTCCATGCGTGTGGAGCTGAGAAAAGTTCATAATTCTGAAAAAGGAGTGGAATCATGAAGCAGTACATTTTATCCATTGATCAGGGTACAACAAGTTCGAGAGCCATTTTGTTTAATCATGAAGGGAAGATTGTAGAGACAGCCCAAAAGGAATTCGAGCAGCATTTTCCTAAGCCGGGTTGGGTAGAGCATGATGCCAACGAAATTTGGACGTCTGTCCTTGCGTGTATTGCCGATGTTCTAAGAAAATCGGATGTTGAAGCAAGTCAGGTCGCAGGCATCGGAATCACGAACCAACGTGAAACCACAGTCGTTTGGGACAAAAACACGGGCAAACCGATTTATAAAGCGATCGTCTGGCAGTCCCGTCAAACGCAAAGCATTTGCAATGAGCTGAAAGAACAAGGATTGGAAGATACATTCAGAGATAAAACCGGCCTTTTACTCGATCCCTATTTTGCAGGAACAAAGGTGAAATGGATTTTAGATCATGTGGACGGAGCCAGAGAAAAAGCGGAAAACGGCGACCTTATGTTTGGAACGATTGATACTTGGCTTGTGTATAAGCTTTCTGGACAAAAAACACATGTGACAGACTATTCCAACGCTTCACGTACATTGATGTACAACATCCATAACTTGGAGTGGGATAACGAACTGCTGGATCTATTAGATGTACCGAAAAGCATGCTGCCGGAGGTGAAGCCTTCGTCTGAAGTTTATGCACATACCGTTGATTATCATTTTTACGGTAAAGAAGTTCCAATTGCCGGAATCGCCGGTGATCAGCAGGCGGCTCTGTTTGGGCAGGCATGTTTTGAAAAGGGCATGGGTAAGAACACATATGGAACTGGTGGTTTCATGCTATTGAACACAGGAGAAGAAGCCGTTAAGTCAGATCATGGACTGTTGACTACACTAGCCTGGGGGATTGATGGTAAAGTCGAATATGCTCTTGAAGGAAGTATTTTCGTATCAGGCTCTGCCATTCAGTGGCTGCGTGATGGTTTGCAAATGGTTGATTCTTCCCAGCAGAGTGAAGAAATCGCCGGTCAAGTTAAGTCTACGGACGGAGTGTATGTTGTACCTGCATTCGTTGGTCTTGGCACGCCTTATTGGGACAGCGAAGCTCGTGGAGCTGTCTTCGGGATTACTCGTGGAACGACAAAAGCTCACTTTGTACGTGCAACACTCGAATCTCTTGCTTACCAAACGAAAGATGTCGTGGATGCGATGGTCGAAGATTCAGGCATTGAAGTGAAAAAACTTCGTGTGGACGGAGGCGCTGTCAAAAACAACCTCCTGATGCAGTTCCAGAGTGACTTGCTTGATGTGACGGTCGAACGTCCAGAGGTCAATGAAACAACAGCACTTGGTGCAGCCTATCTCGCAGGGCTTGCTGTCGGCTTCTGGGAAGATCGACAAGAAATTGCGAACCAATGGAAAGTAGAACGAGAATTCGAACCAAGTATGAATGAGGAGAAAAGTAAGAAACTATACAAAGGCTGGCAAAAAGCTGTGGAAGCGACAAGGGTATTCAAGCAAGAAGAATAATTCCTTGAAAACATCTCCCTCTCTGATATAATTAGGGTACAAGTTAATGAAATCGGTCGGAGATACGGAGAGACCACGAAGCTTTATGCAATCCGCATAAGAGTTTTCGTGGTCTCTTTTTTTATGACATGGTAGAGCATTCGATAATTAATTCCACACATATTCTATGCTGGAATAGGGAATACCCGTATCAGACCACGAATTAGAAGACAACGGAAGAAGGAGAGATAATATGCAATCATTTTCTAGTTATGAAAGACAAGATCAGTTCAACCGTTTAACCCAGGAAGAGTGGGACGTTCTGGTCATTGGTGGCGGGATCACAGGTTCTGGAATCGCTCTTGATGCAGCAAGCCGCGGCATGAAGACGGCGGTCGTGGAAATGCAGGATTATGCAGCGGGTACATCCAGCCGTTCAACAAAACTCGTCCATGGCGGTTTGAGATATTTAAAACAGTTTGAAGTGAAAATGGTCGCTGAAGTTGGGAAAGAACGAGAGATTGTTTATGAAAATGGTCCCCACGTCACGACACCCGAGTGGATGATGCTTCCATTCCATGAAGGCGGAAACTTTGGTCCGTTTTCAACCAATGTCGGCCTTCGTGTCTATGATTATCTTGCAGGCGTGAAAAAATCAGAGCGTCGTACGATGATGAGTGCAGAGGAAGCCATCGAACGTGAACCACTTGTGAAAAGGGAAGGTTTGAAAGGGGCAGGGTATTACGTTGAATACAAAACAGATGATGCCCGCCTTACATTAGAAGTAATGAAGAAAGCTGTTGAGTATGGCGCATGCTCTACCAACTATGCCAAAGTGGTGGATTTCATCTACGATGACAATGGTTCCATAGTTGGCGCGAAAGTGGAAGATACTGTGTCAGGAGAACAGTATCACGTCAAAGCGAAGAAAATCGTCAATGCGGGTGGCCCTTGGGTCGATGAACTGCGTGAAATTGATGGTTCGAAAAAAGGCAAAACTCTTCAACTGACCAAAGGTGTTCACCTTGTCTTTGATGAATCCGTCTTTCCTTTACGACAAGCGATTTATTTTGACAGTCCAGATGGTCGGATGATCTTCGCCATTCCACGTGATGGCAAGACTTATGTGGGGACAACCGATACGACCTACGATCAGGAAATTGCTCACCCGACCATGACGGAAGACGATCGTGATTACATTTTGAATGCCATGAAGACAATGTTCCCAACGGTTGATGTTACCGCGGATGATGTAGAGTCAAGCTGGGCAGGACTCCGTCCACTCGTTCATGAAGAAGGGAAAGATCCATCTGAGATTTCCCGTAAAGACGAAATCTTCGTTTCGGACTCCGGTCTGATTTCCATGGCTGGTGGTAAGCTTACCGGATATCGTAAAATGGCACAAACCGCTGTTAATATTGTGCGTGATCAGTTGATGGAAGAGTACGGCATCCGTTACTCTGACTCTGAAACGAAACATATGCCGATCTCCGGTGGCGAAGTTGGAGGTTCCAAAGGCTTTAAGAAATTCAAAGAAGAGCGTGTTCAAATCGGTGAATCTTTAGGGTTAAGCCAAGAAGATGCCGATAAATTGATCCAGCTTTACGGTGCGAATGTGGATAAAGTCTTCCATAACTTTAAAGATCGTAAAGAAGAAGCGAAAAAAGAAAACGTCGATCCAATGGTCTTCGCCCAGCTCGCCTATGCTTTAGAAGAAGAGATGACGTACAAACCTGTTGACTTCTTCATCCGTCGAACAGCCGCTCTATTCTTTAATATTCAATGGGTGCGCGATCATAAAACATCTGTCATTGATTATATGGCGAAAGCCCTTAACTATAGTGATCAACAAAAGCAAGAATATACCGAACAGCTCGATCAACTATTAGAAGAGGCAGTCACTCCAATCGAATACGTATAAACAACAAAGACTTCTCCTTCACTGGGGAAGTCTTTTTTTCATCTTCATGTAACTTACGCTGTTCTCATTCGTACTTATACTAAAGTCATTTTTATTAGGGGGAACGGAAATGTCACTTGTTCAAAGCATGATTTATCAAGATGCGAGAAGGCAATTATGGACCGGAACAATCCTATCGTTTATATCTGTGGTCTTTATCCTAGGAATGCTCACATTGAACCCTAGCAGTTTTATATTGTCAGTCGTGTACGCAGCCCTATTCGGGTTTAGTGGAGCTGGACTTCTGAAAACAGGATATTCCGATCTCCAAAAATCCAAAACTGTATTGGATTTTGAACAGGATCCCACGCAAGAATCAATAGACAGGGTACCTGGACGGATGTACATGGGGCAAAAAGCGCTCAAAACCTTCCGAGCTGAACTTTTTGATATGGATGGAGAGAGCTATGGAGAAATTCAAGAGAACATCCAATGGAAACATAAAGCTCTAGCCATGTTCACCGCCCTGTTTTCCTATGACCAGCTCAGACCCGCAGACTTCACTCTTAAAAATAAGAATGGTGATGTGCTCTATCAGGTTGAGAAAAAAGGTGGTTTTAAGTGGAGAGGCTACATCCAACATAAAGAAGGAGCTTATGTAGCTTACACGAAGCAAACAAAAAATAAAACGACCGGGCAAATCATCACTCGATACATAGAAACGGACGAGTGCCGATGGAGTGCGGAAGGGGATGAATTCATTGGTCATTTTAAAATCAAGGATCATGAAGGAAAGGTATGGGCAATCATAAAAAGAGGAGCCATTCCTCGAGAAGCGGCCGATCGATTCTCGCAGATGCCGGGGTATTTGGTTGAATGGACGATCCGTGACAACATCCCGGCCTCCCTCCTCGCTTTCCTATTCCTCCTCCAGTCGAAAGACAGATAAGTCCCTGTCCTATTAAATGATATGGCAGGATTGTGGAAGACTTGATTTCGAGACTTTTGTTGAGTGGATGGGGCTGCGGGGAATGACTCGCTTTCCGCGGGAGCGCGGTGAGCCTCCCCGCAGGAGTCTCGCCATTCCCCACCGCCCCTAACGCTCAACCAGGCAACGAACCCGGGGAGCATCACGAAACTGAGGCTCCCACAATGGGAAGCTTTACATGAAGAAAGCACCTTTTTAGTAAGGTGCTCTTTTTTATAAAAAAATTTCCATATTTTTATAGTTGAACTTAACGTTAACGTTAATGGTATAGTTAAATTGTTAGAATTTTCATTCATTGGAAGGAGATCGAATGACGGGACGTTTATCTATCCAACAAGTGGCCGAGAAATTTGAAGTTACCCAGCGGACCATCCGGTACTATGAAGAACTTGGGCTGATCAGACCTTCCCGCAATTCAGGGGGGCACCGCACTTATTCTCCAAAGGATCTGACCAGGCTCGGGCTTGTTTTTCGTGGGAAAAAGTATGGCTTCCAGCTCGATGAAATCAAAGAAATGATCCACCTTTTCGACCAGGACCCCTCAGGAGTCCGCCAACTCGAACGAACGCTTGCCTATGGGAAAGGAAAATTGCAGGAGGTGGACGACCGGATTCGAGAGTTGGGACAGTTGAGGACAGAAATGAGTCAGTGGCTTGATAAATTCGAAGAAGAATTAAAGGAACGGAGAGGAGATCCTGTATGAATCTTTCTGAGTTGTTAGCTTATCAGTCTCGAAAATACCCGGACAAAGAAGGGATTGTTACACCTGGAGAACGTCTGACTTATCAAGAGTGGGACAGTCAGGTGAACCAGTTCGCCAGAGGTTTGATGAGGTTAGGTATTCAGGCGGGAGATAAGGTGATCATCCATATGCCGAATACGAAAGAATTCGTCATCAGTTACTTTGCCATTCATCGGCTGGGAGCCATTGTTGTCCCGATAAATGCCAGGTTGGTAAAGAATGAAGTTGCCTACATTTACGACCACAGTGATGCTGTTGCACTCATCACCCATGATTTGCTCATTGCTCAAGTGAGAGGACTTGCTGATGAAAGAGACGGCACCTTTATAAAGACAGGAAATGCAGAAGGAGTCTGGCACTCGTTTCCTGACATTCTAGCTAAAGAAGAACCGCTTGAAATGGTGAATGAAGCACATGAAGACGAGGAAGCTTCGATTCTCTATACATCAGGAACTACAGGGCAGCCCAAGGGCGTTGTCTTTACCCATAAGAATATATTGACGGTATCGTCGATGATGGCCGTAGAGCTGGAAATGAAGCCATCCAGCCGTATGCTTCACATGATGCCATTCAGTCATTCCGCTCCACTTCATCTATTTCTAACCGGGGGCACGTTCGTCGGTGCCACTCATATCATTGCTCCTACGTTTACTCCTGATTTATTGTTAGAGCTTGCTTCGACTGAGCGGGCCTCACACTTTTTCGGTGCCCCTGTCGCCTATTTAATGACGGCTAAACATCCAAAAGTGAAAGAAACAGATTTGAGCTGGGTGAAGTTTTGGACATACGGAGGTGCTCCTTTGTCTAAAAAAGAAGTCCAATTTGTGAGGGAGCAGTTTCAAACGGATAGTCTTTGCTGTTTATATGGCCTGACAGAAGCAGGGCCGAGCGGGACGTTGCTATTTCCGCAAGAACATGATGATAAGGCCGGCAGTGTAGGGAAACGGGCGGCGCTCCACTGTGAAGTGCGGGTTGTTGACGAGCATGGACAAAAAGTCGGAAACGGTCAAGTTGGCGAAATTGCTCTTAAAGGCGAAGGAATGATGAAGGGCTATTATAAAGATGAAGAAAAAACTGCGGCTACCTTCAAGGATGGCTGGCTGCTGACAGGTGATATGGGAGAAATGGATGAAGATGGCTACCTGTGGGTCATCGATCGGAAAAAGGATATGATCATATCTGGTGGCGTCAATATCTATCCTCGCGAAGTAGAAGAGCTTTTGTTACAACACCCTGATATTGAAGATGTGGCGGTTGTAGGAGTCCCGCATCCAGATTGGGGTGAGACCGTCAAAGCGCACATCGTCCAAACAGGCCTGATCACCGATGTAGAAAAGGAATGCCGACGCTTCTTACAGGAACACTTGGCGGATTATAAAATTCCGAAGCTCTATGAAGAAATGGCGGAGCTTCCGAGGAACGCGACGGGTAAATTATTGAAGCATCGTTTGCGTGAGCAGGCGCGTCAAGTGTAGGGAGGTGTAAAAGTGAATTTTTACGAAAGAGATGTGAATCTTCAAGATCTCCTAAAGGAAGCATGGGATGAGCCTTTTTACCATTGGGCAGATGAACGACTCCGTTTTTTTGGCGGCAAATGTGCGAAGGACATTGATGAACGGGCGGTTCATACTGATCGTGAGGGTCAACCGAAGTTGATCAAGTATGACAAGATGGGCAATGACATTTCAGAAGTTTGGCTGAACGAAGGGTATAAAAAGACGCTCGAAGAAACGTATGGCGAAGGAATCGTCGGATATCTTCATAAGGATATCCCTGAGCTAGGACAAAAAGGGGACTACATGTACTCTTATGCCCAAGGCTACCTTCTTTCACAGTCAGAGCCTGGGTTTTACTGTCCGGTAACGTTAACGATGGCTACGGCGTACTTGATTGATCATTATGCGGATGACCAATTGAAAGCAACGTATTTGCCTCATGTGTTATCAACGGGGGAAGTGGAGCTGTATGAAGGGGCAACTTTTCTCACGGAACGCCAAGGTGGTTCAGATGTGGGGGCCAACGAAGTGAAAGCTGTCAGGGAAGGTGACCACTACAGAATTCACGGCGAAAAGTATTTTGCCAGCAATGCTGGTGCCTGTGGAGTAGCTATGGTTCTTGCCCGTACAGAAGACGCGCCTTCTGGGACGAGAGGTCTCAGTTTGTTTCTCGTACCTTGGAGGAATGAAGATGGAAGTTTAAATGGCATTCAAATTCGTAGACTGAAAGATAAACTTGGCGTCCGAGCTGTTCCATCCGCTGAAGTTGAATTTGTAGGTGCAAAAGCATTCATGATAGGAGAGGCAGATCGTGGATTCTACTATATGATGGAAGCTTTGAATCTTTCGCGCGTCTGTAATGCGGTCGCTTCTATCGGAATTATGCGGCGTTCTTTAACAGAAGCTCAAGACTATGCCAATAAAAGGAATGCGTTCGGCAATAAGTTGATCGACTATCCGATGGTGAAAGATACGCTCGTCTTTATGACGGTTAAGCAGGAAGTGGAGACAAGGGCGGTTTTCGATCTGATCCAAGCCTTTGAACGAGTGGCTCGTACACCGGAAGAACCACGAATACAAGAACATATCCTGAACCGCGTTAAGATCGCCATTATGAAAAAGGAAACAGCTGAACAGGCCGTCCATTTCGCACACGAAGCCATTGAGATGCACGGAGGAAATGGTTACATTGAAGACTTTGTCACACCTCGCCTTTTGAGAGATGCCCAAGTGTTGACCGTTTGGGAAGGAACGGCGAATATTCTCGGGCTTGAGGTATTGAAACTATTCAACAAATACCAAGGTCATGATCTATTCGTGCAGCATATCCAAGAGCGGTTGGAGAAAGTACAGAATAAAGGGAACGAACACAAATGGGTGAAAGAAGAGGTGCTGAAATTCATCCCATATACTGATGAGGTATTAAAGCAGCCGGCCGAGGTGCAAACCTATTACAGTAAATCTCTGGCTGAAAAAATGGCTTTGCTTTATGAAGCCGTTGTTGCTCTTGAGATGATGGATAAGGGCGAAAGGTTCGAAAAAGTAGGGAAACTGTTCATCCATAAGCAATTGAAAAAAGAAGAGCCGAGTGCAGAACCTCTTGCTCTTCGCTACGCCGATGAGATCCTCCATTTGAATAAAGCTTTAACCTGAATATACGGGCGCACACTTTTGTGCGTCTGTTTTTTTTGTGGGAAAACTATATCTCTCCAGTTAGCGAAACTTCATATCTTCTAACGTGCATTCAATGTCCCCTAACAGTTGTTTAATGTCCTTTAACGTCCTCCGCCGCGGTTTCATTGTCCACGATTTAATAAGGTATCCCTAAGAGTCCGTATTTATGAAACGGTTTCTGCTATGATAAGAAGGGGAACAAGGCTATTGAGTTTCTTCATTGACGCTCTATCTTTATCGTGTTAGCATATTAGCAAGCTAAAGGATTTGGAGAAAGGATGAATTCCATTGGTCAAACGCCTGATGTTTGAAAAACCATTGGGAATGCGGGACACGCTTCCCTTTTTTTATAACCAAAAATCGAAAGCACGCCAGCAATTATCGAATGCGATTCTTTCCTTCGGATATTCGTTCATGGATACTCCGATCATGGAATATCACGAGACCGTAGGCAAAGTAAGTGCCACTTTGGATCAACAATTGTTCAAGCTTTTGGACCAGCAGGGACACACACTCGTATTGAGACCGGACATGACGGCGCCGATTGCAAGGGTAGCTGCTTCTCAGTTGAAGGACGCTGAATTTCCGCTTCGTCTCGCTTATGAAGGACCAGTGTTCCGTGCTCAGCAGACCGAAGGCGGGAAGCCGGCTCAATTTGAACAGGTCGGAACGGAATTGATTGGCGACCACTCCTCTTATGGAGATGCGGAAGTCATCGCCCTTCTCGTCGAATCATTGAAACAGACGGGGCTTGATGATTTTGTCATTACCGTGGGTCACATTGGTTATGTGAAAGCCTTTTTCACTGATTTACTCGGAGATGATGAAGATACGATTGAATATCTTTTAAATTATTTATACCGCAAAAATTATGTAGGCTACCGGGAAGCGGTGAAGGAGCTTTCTGTTCCGAAGGATAAGAAAGATGCACTCCTTCAACTGCTCTCTCTGAAAGGCGGCGAAAAAATTTTTGAAAGCAGCCGTTCACTTGCACGGAATCAAGCATGCATGCAGGCGGTTAATGAATTGAAGCAATTGTACCGTCTTCTGCAACAGTATGAGGTGGAAAAATATATTCACTTTGATCTGAACTTGATCAGTCACATGGATTATTACACAGGGATCCTGTTCGAAGGATATGCGCCAAACCTTGGGGCTCTTCTATGTAACGGAGGCCGCTATGATACCCTGCTGCCTTCTTTCCAACTCAGTGCATCGGCGACTGGTTTTGCCGTCCATTTGGAACGCCTTGTAGAAGCACTGAATGAACAGGAGTCTGATGATGGCCGAATCGGTGTCATCGTCGATGATGATAGTTACAGTCAAGGACTGAAGGAAGCGAAACGCCATCGTGAGGATGGACAGGCAGTCCTTTTGCAACACGTGGACCAAATTCCGGACTTGCAGGCTTTTAAAGCCGAATTGTCAGAAACGATCGATTTAACAATAGGCGGAGGTGAGCGTGATGAGTAAGCCGTTGACCATTGCCATGCCGAAGGGCCGTATTTACGAAGAAGCGGCTGAACTGATGAAAAGAGCTGGCTACGAGCTGGAAGCGGACATGGATGAGTCAAGAAAGTTGATTTTGGAGTTTCCTGAACAGAACATTCGCGTCATGATGGCCAAACCGATGGATGTCGTCACTTATGTGGAATATGGAGCCGCAGATATCGGGATTGCCGGCAAAGATGTCCTGTTGGAACAGGACCGGGATGTATACGAAGTGCTGGACTTGAAAATCAGCCCTTGTTACGTAGCTGTAGCCGGATTGCCTGATCAACCGCTAAGCCGGATTGCTCCAAAAATCGCTACGAAATATCCGCGGGTCGCTTCTGATTATTTCCGTGAGCAGGGCGAACAGATCGAGATCATTCCTTTGAATGGATCGATTGAGCTTGCACCATTGATCGGACTGGCAGACCGGATTGTCGATATTGTATCGACAGGTCGTACATTGAAGGAAAACGGGCTGGTCGAGTATGAAAAGATTACAGATATTACATCGCGTTTAATTGTGAATCCGGTCAGTTACCGGTTGAAGAGCACAGAGATAGAGGAAATGGTGAGCAAATTAAGTGAAGTGATGGAAGGGGAGCGCTGATGAGGATCATTAACAAATCGGACTTGAAATCATTGAAGCGTTCCGTTGATCAAGGAACGGAAGAACAACGAAAAGCTGTTCAGGACATTATTACACAGGTGAAGAGCCGAGGGGACGAGGCCGTTAAAGAATATACAGAGCGTTTCGATCAAGCTACGTTGGGAACCTTTAAAGTTTCTAAAGAAGAGTTTGAACAAGCGTATGCCTCCCTGGATGGTGAGTTCGTTCAAATCTTACAGGAAGCAGCGGATAACATCCGTGCTTTTCACGAGAAACAAAAGACTACTTCCTGGTTTGACAGCTCGAAAGACGGCACGATCCTAGGCCAAAAAATCACGCCGATTGATGCAGCAGGAGTTTACGTACCAGGTGGAACGGCCGCGTATCCTTCATCCGTCTTTATGAATGTAATTCCAGCACAAGTGGCTGGTGTGGAACGTGTCGTCATGGTCACCCCTCCAGGACCAGACGGTAAAGTACCGGATGGCGTCCTTCTTGCTGCGCAGATCCTTGGCGTTGAAGATGTGTTCAAAGTAGGGGGAGCACAGGCTATTGCCGCTCTTGCTTACGGAACAGAAACGATTCCTTCCGTTGATAAGATTACCGGACCTGGTAATGTATTCGTAGCCCTTGCGAAAAGAGAAGTTTTCGGGGACGTCGACATTGATATGATCGCCGGGCCAAGTGAGATTGCCATTCTTGCAGATGATACTGCTCGTGCAGAAGAAATTGCTGCCGATCTTCTATCACAAGCCGAACACGATGCCCGTTCTTCAAGCGTGCTCGTAACTACGAGTGATGCGCTTGCTGAGGCAGTTGAAAAAGAGGTGCAGGCCCAACTGGAGTCCCTGCCCCGTGCTGATATTGCAAGAAAGAGTGTAGAAGACTATGGCATGATCGTACTTTGTGAGTCATGGACAGAAGCAGTCGACACCATTAATGAAATTGCCCCCGAACACCTTGAAATTGTCACCGAAGATCCTTTTCAGGAGCTCGGGAAGATAAAGCATGCAGGAGCGATTTTTCTCGGTCCGTACAGCAGTGAACCTGTCGGGGATTATTTTGCTGGACCGAACCACGTTCTGCCAACGAATGGAACGGCGCGTTTCTCAAGCCCTCTCAACGTTGATGACTTTGTAAAGAAATCCAGTGTGATTTCATACAGCAGACAAGCGCTTGAATCGAATGTCGATAAGATTGCCCGGTTTGCCAGGTTGGAAGGGTTAGAAGCCCACGCGCGTGCAGTAGAGACACGGAAGGAGCGATGGAAATGACAAATACGAGAACGGCAAGAATTGAACGGAAAACGAGGGAAACAGACATTCAACTTGCACTCGGAATCGATGGAGGGGGAAAAGCGGACTTGGATGTCCAGGTTCCTTTTCTTTCTCACATGTTGGAATTATTTACAAAGCATGGCCTATTTGATTTATCCGTTGTCGGCCGTGGCGATGTGGAAGTGGATGATCACCACTTAACCGAAGATATCGGAATCTGCCTCGGGCAGGCGTTGCGAGAAGCGGTAGGAGATAAATACGGCATGAAACGATATGGTTCCATGACTCTGCCGATGGATGAGACGCTTGTCACCGTAGCTGTTGATTTGAGTGACCGCCCACACCTGGAGTGGCGTGCAGAGCTTCCAAAAGATCGCGTTGGTACGTTCGACACGGAAAACGTCCACGAATTTTTCTGGAAGCTAGCGGTAGAAGCTCGGATGAACCTACATATCGTCTTACATCATGGGCATAACACCCATCATATCATTGAGGCGATGTTCAAAGCCTTCGCACGTGCTTTGGATGAAGCGACTCAAATCGATCCACGTGTCAAAGGAGTTCCAAGTACGAAAGGAAGTTTATAATGATAGGCATCATCGATTATGGAATGGGCAATTTATTCAGTGTCTCAAAGGCGCTTGAACGACTTGGCGTAGACTATAAAATCGGGGACCGTCCTCAGGCTTTGGGAGGCTGTGATGGCTATATCCTTCCTGGTGTCGGTGCTTTTCCAGATGCAATGAAAGCCCTCAAAGAGCATGGATTCATTGATTTTATTAAACAAACAGTGGCTGAAGGAATCCCTGTCTACGGGATTTGTCTCGGTATGCAGCTTTTGTTCGAGAGCAGTGAAGAAGGCGGACTTACAGAAGGGTTGGGCTTATTTCCTGGCACCATTTCCCGCTTTCCGGGGATGGACGAACAAGGCCGTTCTTATAAAGTTCCGCACATGGGATGGAACCAGCTTGAGATCCATCAGCCGGACAAACCTCTGATGACAGACGTGAACGAAGACCACGTCTACTTTGTCCACTCTTTTGTTGTGAAAACGGATGAGCCATCTATTTTATATGCAACGTCTGATTATCATATGGAAGTGCCCGCAATCATTGGAAAAGAAAACCTTGTAGCCAGCCAGTTCCACCCGGAGAAAAGTGGGACAGCTGGTATGCAGTTGTTAGAGAACTTTTGTAAAGTAATGTGCAAACAGTGAGGAGTTTTAACGATGAGCTTTACGATTTATCCAGCGATTGATATGCGTGATGGGAAATGTGTACGTCTTGAACAAGGCGATTTTGATAAAGAAACCGTCTATGGAGAGAACCCTTTTGAAGTGGCAAAGGAATTCGCTGAGGCTGGGGCTTCATGGATCCATATGGTCGACCTTGATGGAGCGAAACAAGGTTCCAAGCAAAACGCGGAGCATGTACTGCGTGTGGCGAAAGAATTGAATTGCCGCGTACAGATTGGCGGAGGCATCCGTTCGGAAGGTGATGTTCGTTTTTACTTGGATGAGGGTGTCGATCGTGTCATCATCGGTTCTCTTGCTGTACGAGATGTGGAAGCTACGAAACAACTTCTAGCAACCTATGGAGAGAGGATTGCGATTGGTCTGGATGCACGTGATGGCTTTGTATCAACAGCCGGATGGTTGGAACAATCAGAAGTGAAAGCTGTTGATTTAGGAAAAGATCTCGCTTCCGCGGGTGCGAAAACCTTCATTTATACAGATATTGCAAAAGACGGCATGCTTTCTGGTCCGAATACGAAGGAAATCGTCCGGTTGGCTGAAGAAACAGGTGTCGATGTGATTGCATCTGGTGGAATCAAAGGCCTTGAAGATCTTGTCGAGCTGAAAGAATATAAGGATCGCAATGTGATTGGTTCCATTGTTGGAAAAGCCTTGTACACGAACCAATTCACTTTCAAAGAAGCGCTAGACCTGGAGGTGGACTAAATGCTGTCAAAGCGAATCATTCCCTGCTTGGATGTGAAGGAAGGCCGTGTTGTTAAAGGGATCCAGTTCGTAGATATACGCGATGCCGGCGACCCTGTGGAACTGGCAAAAGTATACGACGAACAAGGGGCAGATGAGCTTGTATTTCTTGATATCTCCGCAAGCCACGAAGGAAAGGAAACGATGATTGATGTCGTCCGTTCGGTTGCTTCTGAACTTGCGATTCCTTTTACAGTCGGCGGCGGCATTCGGACGCTTGAGGATATTAAAACAACACTACGTAACGGAGCGGATAAAGTTTCCCTGAACTCATCCGCTGTAAAAAGGCCGGCCTTGATTACTGAAGGTGCGGATTATTTCGGAAGTCAGTGCATCGTAGTGGCGATTGATGCGAAGTATGATGAAGATTCAGCGAACTGGCGTGTTTATACACACGGAGGACGGACGCCCACCGATTGGCTCGTAACAGATTGGGCCAAGGAGGCAGTCAAACTTGGAGCGGGAGAGATACTGCTTACGTCTATGAATCAAGATGGTGAAAAAACAGGCTTTGACCTGCCATTATTAAAAGCTGTTCAAGAGGTTGTGAGTGTTCCAGTCATCGCTTCCGGTGGGGCTGGGTCAAGTGAACATTTTTATGACGTATTCACGGAAGCCGAGGCAGATGCTGCGCTCGCTGCATCCATTTTTCACTATAAAGAAACGTCCGTACAAAATGTGAAAGCGTATTTGAAGGAAAAAGGAGTGCCTGTCCGATGAATATAGAGGAAGTGAAGTTCGATGAACAAGGTCTCGTTCCAGCGATCGTACAAGATGCCAAGTCCAAAGCTGTTCTGACCTTAGCCTATATGAACGAAGAATCTTTGAGAAAAACGTTGGAAATCGGCGAAACGGTTTTTTACAGCCGTTCTCGTCAAGAGTTATGGCACAAAGGAGAGACATCGGGAAACACGCAGGAAGTCAGCAGCATCCATTATGATTGTGATCAGGATGCGTTGCTTGTCCAAGTACTTCCATCTGGTCCTGCCTGCCATAAAGGGGATTATAGTTGCTTTTCTGAAGAACTGACTGAAACGGAAAGCAAACCGAAAGAGAACCGCTATCAGATTCTGGACGAGCTTCAAACCGTCCTCGCAGAAAGGAAAGCCACCCTCCCTGAAGGGTCTTATACTTCCTCTCTGTTCCAGGAAGGTGTCGACCGAATTGCGAAGAAGATTGGTGAGGAAGCTGGCGAAGTCATCATTGCTGCAAAAAATGATGACCCAGAAGAAATCGCCTTGGAATCCGCGGATCTATTGTTTCACCTCCTTTTAATTCTGACTGATCGTCAAGTCCCGCTCGATCATGTGCTGGATGTTCTGGAGAAACGTCATTCCTGATGGATTACATTTTCCTCCTATTTCTCTGCAAGCATTTATGTTATACTGCATAATTAGTGAGATTTGAAACGGAAATAGGGGGACAGTCATGACGACAACACTTAAAGGAACTACAGCACAACAGGATACGAACATCATCCCATTTGTACCTACAGGTTCATTTTATTTTTCTCATGGGATTCAAGCTTTTCAAAAGCGTCGTTTCAGTGCTGCTGTCAAGTGGCTGAAAAAAGCGATTGAAGCTTCTCCCGAGGAACCATTATACCCATGCCAACTTTCTGTTGTTTATACGGAAGTTGGCTCTTATCATGCCGCCAATCAGGTACTGATCGAGGTATTGGCTGAACACGGCAAGGAATATGTAGATTGTTACTATTTGATGGCGAATAATTACGCACATCTCGGTCTTCTTAGTGATGCCAAAAAATACGTAGACACCTATCTGGAACAACCTGGGGACGGCGAATTTGAAGATGCAGCCAAACAATTGAGAGATATGTTGGATTCTTTAGAGGAAGAAGATGAAGACGACGACTGGGCTTTTGAAGATGAAGATGAGCTGATTATCTATCAAGAGACCGCTTTTTATCATTTAGAACATGAAGAGTGGGAAGATGCTTTGAGTGTCCTTGATGAAATGATGGAGCTTTTCCCAGAGTTCAAAATGGCTAGACACCGATACGCGTATGCTTTGTTTATGAATGGAGATCATGAGGAAGCGATTCAGTTTGAAAAAGAGAACTTGGAGAAAGAACCGGCCAACATCCATTGTGATGTGAACCTGGCCACCTTTTATCTGAATCAGGGCTTGACGGAAGAAGCGGATTTCCACATTGAACGTCTCCGCAATGTATTTCCTATGCATGAACAACAAAAACTAGCAGTAGCTGAAACTCTTGCGAGAGCCGGTTATTACCAAGAAGCAGTCGAACGGTTTAAATCGCTTCGAGATAAGCAGGTTACACGCCGGAGGGTTTACTACAAGTGGTACAGCATCTCTGTTTATCAAACGGGAAATCCATCCAAGGCGTTACAGCTATGGGAGAAAGGCTGCAAGCAATTTCCCAAGATGGGGGAAGAAGGCGGTCCCTGGGAACAAGAGTAGGTGAATATGCATTTCTATCATGCGTAAGCACATTAATGGACGGTTATCGTATGATTTACTATGATATGTACATGAATTGCAACTGAGATTATTTGGATTCATAAGGAGTGAAGATCGATGAGTGAAGAACGCATTTATGATGTCATTATTGCCGGAGCAGGTCCTGCAGGGATGACAGCAGCCGTATATACCTCCCGGGCTAACTTGGATACGCTTATGATTGAGCGTGGAATCCCTGGTGGACAGATGGCAAATACAGAAGATGTTGAGAACTACCCAGGCTTTGAAAGTATTCTTGGACCTGATTTATCCAATAAAATGTTCGATCACGCGAAGAAATTCGGTGCAGAATATGCCTATGGCGACATCAAAGAAGTCGTAGATGGCAAGGAATACAAGACGGTCAAAGCTGGAAATAAAGAATATAAAGCACGTGCCGTCATTGTAACAACAGGTGCACAATATAAAGAACTTGGCGTGCCGGGTGAAAAAGAACTCGGAGGCCGTGGCGTATCTTATTGCGCGGTTTGTGACGGTGCATTCTTCCGTGATAAAGAACTAGTCGTTGTAGGTGGAGGAGATTCTGCTGTTGAAGAAGGTGTCTACCTTACCCGCTTTGCAAGCAAAGTAACGATTGTTCACCGTCGTGATGAATTACGCGCGCAAAAGATCCTTCAAGATCGCGCTTTTGACAACGACAAAATCGACTTCATCTGGGACACCGTTGTTAAATCCATCAACGAAAAAGATGGAAAAGTAGGTAGTGTCACGCTTCACAACAAGAAAACAGATGAAGAATACGAGTTCGATACCAATGGTACATTCATCTATATCGGAATGATTCCATTGTCCAAACCATTCGAAAGCCTTGGCATCACGAATGAACAAGGGTATATCGAAACAGATGAGAACATGGAAACGAAAGTACCGGGGGTATTCGCTGCCGGAGACATTCGTGAAAAAGAATTGCGTCAGATCGTGACAGCAACTGGCGATGGAAGTATCGCCGCACAATCCGTCCAGCACTATATTGAAAATCTTTTAGAGGAACTGAAGGTCGTCAATTAAAAAGAAACACCATTTTAACTCGGGTGTAATCCCTGTGAAATATTTTCCTGTTACGATGGAACTGATTAATTGACCCCCTTTTAATAGATTAATCTCTATGAGGCACAGGTGCTCGTCACCTGTGCTTTTTTTGTTTTATACTTGGACAATCTTTTTAATACATCCTCATTCTCTGTGGACAAAAGCAGCGAATCGACCTTATCTATTAAGTTTAAAGGAAACTGTTTTCATTAACGGCTGTGGAACATAATATTGTAGCAACCTGTGTATTCATTGTATAATGGGTGGAGATGCCCTCTAGAAAGAAAATGAGGTGACCATAACGATGCAGCGTGTAGCAAATTGTATTTTGAGAGTGAATGATACCGTTTTAATGTTAAAAAAACCACGTAGAGGCTGGTATGTTGCCCCTGGCGGAAAGATGGAAGCCGGAGAAAATATTAAAGATTCCGTCGTCCGAGAGTTTAAAGAAGAGACGGGTCTTTCTATTGAAAACCCAGAGCTCCGCGGTTCTTTTACATTCGTCATGCGTGAAAAAGAAAAAACCTCTCATGAATGGATGATGTTTACTTTTTACAGTACCAGCTATTCAGGGGATTTACTTGATGAAAGTGAAGAAGGTGAACTGGAATGGGTTCCGGTTGGAGAAGTTCTTCAAAAGCCGATGGCAGAGGGAGATCGGAGAATTTTTGAGCACATCCTAAGTAGCGATGAGCAAGTATATGGAACATTCGTATATACGACGGACTTCCGCTTGATCGATCAAGATTTGGATCCGTCACGACCTGACTAATGGGGAGCGATGAAACATGCCAGTAAATGCCAACGATACTCAGTTAGTAATCATCACAGGAATGTCAGGGGCAGGGAAAACCGTAGCTGTTCAAAGCTTTGAAGATCTCGGTTTTTTTTGTGTCGATAATTTACCACCGGCCCTGCTTCCGAAGTTTCTTGAACTGATGAAAGATTCCAGCAACAATATCCAGAATGTGGCTTTAGTGATGGACTTACGAGGACGAGAATTTTTCGATGCGCTGTTTGATTCTCTTGACCGTCTCGGGAAAGAGGAATGGCTGCAAGAACACATTCTGTTCCTTGATGCAGAAGATCAGGCCCTTGTTTCCCGTTATAAGGAAACCCGAAGATCTCATCCTCTCGCTAAAGAAGGGTTGCCGCTTGAAGGGATTCGTAGAGAGAGAAAAATGCTGGATGAACTGAGAGGCCGTTCGCAGACAATCATTGACACAACTTCATTGAAACCAAAAGAACTGCGGGAACGAATCATCGAAAAATATCGTCAAAAGGAACAACAGGTCTTTTCCATTCAGATGGTTTCCTTCGGATTTAAGTATGGTGTTCCTATTGATGCCGACTTGATGTTCGATGTCCGTTTCCTGCCGAACCCGCACTATGTGGAACATATGCGTCCGTTGACGGGGTTAAACACGGAAGTATCTTCTTATGTGTTTAAGTGGACAGATACACAGAAATTCCTTGAGAAATTGAAGGACTTGCTCCACTTCATGCTTCCTCAATACAAACGTGAAGGAAAAAGTCAGCTAGTCATCGCTGTCGGATGTACAGGCGGTCAGCATCGTTCTGTCGCACTTGCTGAGCATTTATCAGAATACTTCTCTACGGATTTCGTGACCCATGTCACACACAGAGACATTGATAAAAGAAAGGGTTTGTAACGGATGGATCATAAGACCAAGCCGCGTGTCGTCGTAGTAGGTGGCGGGACCGGGATGCCTGTGCTTTTGCGCGGGTTAAAAAATTTACCGATAGACCTGTCAGCCATTGTAACGGTTGCTGATGACGGTGGAAGCTCCGGCCGCTTACGAGACGAGATGGCTATCCCTGCTCCAGGGGATATCAGGAATGTCGTGGCTGCCCTGTCAGATGCAGAACCCATGCTCCTTGAGCTTTTTCAGCATCGATTTGCAGCTGGTAACGGCCTGTCCGGTCATTCTATGGGCAACCTTTTACTGGCTGCAATGGCTTCCATGACAGGAGATTTTTATAAAGGGATTAAAGAAATCTCCAGAGTACTGAATGTGCGTGGTCATATCTATCCAATTGCCAATCATTCCATGAACCTCCACGCGGAGATGGAAGATGGAACGGTTGTTACCGGTGAGTCAAGTATTCCGAAACAGAACAAAAAAATAAAAAGGGTGTTTGTCAGCCCTACGCCGGTCCAGCCACTGCCAGAAGCCGTTGATGCGATCAAATCCGCGGATTTGATCGTCATCTCTCCGGGAAGTCTTTACACAAGCATATTACCGAATATTATTATTCCGGAAATCGGGCAGGCTTTGAAGGATACAAAAGCGATTGTCACGTATATATGCAATGTGATGACACAGGAGGGGGAAACTTCTGGTTACACAGCAGCCGATCATATCCAGGCGTTATTTGATCATATTGGTGAAGGTGTGTTACAGTCAGTGATTGTGCATAATCAACCGATTGATCAAGGGGTTAGGGCTGCCTATGCAGAAGAAAATGCCGAGCCCGTCTTGTACGATATTGACAGAATTAAATCCATGGGATTGAAAGTTATAGAAGAAGATATCATCGACCATAGCAAGCCTATGTTACGTCATGATACAGAGAAATTAGCAAAGTTATTGCACTCCATGCTTTAGGTGTTGCGTGGTAGGTAGAAGGGGGTGTACACCATGTCATTTGCATCAGAGATTAAAAAAGAATTAACGAATGTAGAAGCAGATCCATGCTGCATGGAATCGGAATTGGCTGCACTTGTCCGTATGAACGGGACATTTTCCCTTTCCAATCGTGAGTACATTCTCGATGTACAAACTGAGAATGCGGCGATCGCCAGAAGAATCTACACGTTAATCAAAAAACTTTATCCCTACCCGGTAGAACTCTTAGTTCGAAAGAAAATGAGGCTGAAGAAGAACAATGTCTATATTGTGAGGATGACGGAGAAAGCGAAGGTCGTGCTTGAAGATCTTGAAATCTTAAAAGGACCTCTATCCATAAATCCAGACATCCCACAAAAGTATTTGAATGATACGTGTTGTAAAAGAGCTTATTTAAGAGGGGCATTTCTTGCTGGAGGTTCCGTCAACAATCCAGAAACTTCTTCCTATCATTTGGAGATTTATTCTGCTGATGAGGAACACAACGAGGCGTTGTGTAAGCTAATGAATAGTTTCGGGTTGCACGCAAGGACACTCAGTCGTAAGAAAGGATACATCACCTACTTGAAAGAAGCGGATAAAATCACGGAACTTATCAGCAATATTGGAGCACACCAGGCCCTTTTTAAGTTTGAAGATGTGAGGATTGTCCGAGATATGAGAAACTCCGTCAATCGACTCGTCAATTGCGAGACTGCAAACTTAAATAAGACGATTGGTGCAGCTTTTCGCCAAGTGGAAAACATAAAGTTCATTAAACGGACCGTAGGTTTAGAAGCACTCCCGGATAAATTGCAGGAAATTGCATCGTTGAGATTGCAGCATCAGGAGGTTTCATTAAAAGAGCTTGGTGAGTATGTATCTGGCGGGTCGATTAGTAAATCAGGCATCAATCACCGCCTGCGTAAAATTGATGAGTTCGCTGATAAAGTAAGAAAAGGTGAAGTCACAGAAAACACAAGAAATTAATGTTTCCGTAACAAATTCATGCTATAATGAAATACAATTATAAACGCTTTCTAAACGAGGGCGTTCTTTTTTCTCAGTGTTGAATCCGCTTACAAAAAAGTTGAAATATAGAATGAGAGGAGAATGACAGGTGATTGAAAGGACGATAACGATCGAGCTTGAAACAGGTTTACAGGCAAGACCGGCCGCACAGTTCGTACAAGAAGCGAACAAGTTCACCGCAGATGTTTTCATCGAAAAAGGTGAGAAACGTGTAAATGCAAAAAGTATCATGGGGCTGATGAGTCTTGCTGTCGGGACTGATGAAGAGATTAAGTTGATTGCCGATGGTTCTGATGAAGAAGAGGCTGTTCAGGTGCTCACGGACTTTGTGAAGAATGATTAATCAGTACTTATGTGAAAAAATGAACGTTCTCTAATAAGGGAACGTTCTCATACACCATTAAAAAAATCCGCTGTGTCATCACAGCGGATTTTGCTTTTTCTTATTTATCGTTTTTCTCCATAACCTTATCAATCAAACCATAATCAACCGCTTCATAGGCAGACATGAAGTTATCGCGATCCGTGTCGCGTTCGATAACTTCCATCGGCTGTCCAGTACGCTCAGCAAGAATCTGATTCAGCTTCTCACGCATTTTAATGATACGCTTCGCATGAATTTCGATATCTGAAGCCTGACCTTGTGTTCCACCAAGTGGTTGGTGAATCATGACTTCACTGTTAGGCAAAGCATAACGCTTACCTGGTTCCCCAGCGTTCAGCAGGAATGCGCCCATAGAGGCTGCCATACCTGTGCAGATCGTGGATACGTTCGGTTTGATGAACTGCATGGTATCATAAATTGCCATACCTGCTGTGATCGACCCACCAGGAGAGTTGATGTATAGGGAAATATCCTTTTCTGGATCGTCAGCCGCAAGGAAAAGCAACTGAGCAACAACGGAGTTAGAGATGTTGTCATCAATCGGGCTTCCCAGCATGATGATCCGGTCTTTAAGTAAGCGGGAATAAATATCATAGGCACGTTCTCCGCGGTTTGTCTGTTCAATAACTGTAGGGACTAAATTCATTTGAAATTCCTCCTTAACATCAAATTAATAATGATGGAATACATTCATCATACCTATAAGGTCAATAAAGGTCAAACAAAAACAATCGCCTTTTTCACCTTAATTTCAGCAGGGATTTTACCCCTTTTTAAGTATGAGAAATCGTTGTTCTTATTCGTTCTATGTGAAGTGTACCAATTCCTTCTACCATCATACCCTAAATTTACCTATATAAACGTCCAAACTTATAATTAAGCTACATGGCAGGATGGTGAAGAATCAGTTTCGAGATGTCTGTTAGAGTTTAGGCTGCGGGAAAAGGTTCGCTTTCCATGGGGCGGGCGCTGAGCCTCCTCGGACTACGTCCTGTGGGGTCTCAGCTGTCCCGCAAATCCCATAGGAGTCTCACCGTTTCCCTCCGCCCCTTTACCATATGAGTCTCTCGAAACTATTTCTGAGAGAAATAGCATTAGCACTTTAAGGGAAGTAGTTAGATATAAACTATATTAGCGAGTATTACAAAGCATGAAAGCTTGATGCATATTGCTTATTTGCATTAATTACAGTAGTGGAAGACGTACCGTATTGTTATAAGGGTTCGTTTCTCTCACTATAGCTATGGGGTGGTTGAGAAGCTGCAAGACTACCGAGGAAATCGATTGGCTGGCGAGACCCCGCAGAGCTTTAGCTGTCTTGTCTCTATCACTATCGACGCCCATTTAGGAGAACGAACCCCTGTTATATCGAACTGGATCTTCCACGATGACGTGGACTTTTGAAAGACCAGAAAAAATGGGTTGCGTTTTTTATTGATTCTCATTATAATATTAAATGCATGTCGCTTTTGCGCCCGTAGCTCAGTTGGATAGAGCGGTAGATTCCGGTTCTACGTCAGTCGGGGGTTCGAATCCTCTCGGGCGCGCTAAACTGAATAAACGTCGGTATGACAGCGGGGTGACTCGGCCTATTGAACGTTTTTCGCTCCGTTGGTTGAGCGAAGAGACACGAAATAGTCCAAGCGCCCTCTGATGGTAGCACGGTAATTCGTGTGACATTTAGCCGACCGTTTACGTAACCTCTCGATTTCTTATCGATATGATATCGGGAGGTTTTTTTTATGCGCAAAATTAGACGGAAAGACGTTGTGGGGCTATTTGATATCTTAAAGAAGTGTATATAACGGAGTGTTCGCAAATAGTTTCTCTCACATCCTTTACAATTCCGGAGTTAAAAGCGGTTTTGAAGTCGAAGCAGCTGAAGGTCGGCGGTAAGAAAGCGGATATCTTATTACGATGGTATCGGAAAACTTCTCGGAGGCGGAGGTTATATCGTTCGTTGGCGATAAAACCGTCTTGAACAACGCTCCCAAAGGCAAAGAAGCGTTAAACGAGTTCTATTACATCTTTCTGGCACACCGCAATCTTTCAATGGTTGGTGCTTAACACGCTGCAAGTGCGATAAGGCACGTTAAGAAATTTGACTATAATTCTCCTAACGGTGAAAAATCGCTTGGCGCTAGTTAGATACCTATTGATAAACGGGTTTCCATCGTATAAACCCGTTAAAGGATTAGCGGAAAGCATGGAAATGAGAGATAAGGAACTACGGGATATGTTCGATTACACATGGGGGGGGGAACCGCGGAGAGTAACCGTACAACCACCTTACTAAAACCAAGTGTTTTCGATGCATTCAACTTACTATTGGAAAGAACGAAAAGGAACTCGAGGCTCTATACATTCACGCTTACAACCGATTAAATGAGGAACATGATGACGACTCTTTCTACAGAGTATTCGGTGTGCACTTTCCGTTCGACCATAACGAAAGGTTCAATACAGAATAACGGTGGGACAACGTAGCCTCGCTTTTTCTTTGCTATAAAAAGGAAATCAACGGAAAGTATCGAATAATATCTCGATTCCAGTATTTAACCTGGCGGTGAGCTTGTATGTTTCCTTTTACAACAGATGAATAAATTCGAACGACTTACTAGATTAGATTTTTAGTATAGGAGATATTAATGTAAAATTCAGGATAAGGTAAAAGTCATTATTAACAAGGAGGGGGAGTATTGGTTGATAACGAGTTGCTCACAAAAACAAAGATGTCAGAGCGGATGGGATGGTCGGAATCTAATGGCAGGCGTTGGGTTAAGAACTTCAGAGAGTACATTCCAACTGTAAAAACTAAGAACAGGGTCATGTACAATAATGAATCACTTAGAGTTATGAAATTCTTAAAGAGAATGCATGAAGCTGGTCTGAACATTCCGGAAATTAAGCAAATCTTAAGTGAAGAAGGACTGCCTAAATCAGCGTCTGCAGAGCAAAGATTACTTGAAGATTACAAAGTCGTACGAAACCACAAAGAATACGATCGAAGCATAGTGTCCACAATTCCTTCGTCAGGACAAATGATGGTTCCGTATTTGATGATGATTAAGGATGGAAAAGCTTATTCTGCTAATGAAATAACAGAGATGTTGGTTGATTACTTCCGGTTATCTGAAGAACAGCGGTTTATGAGATATGAAAATAACTCAGATATTATCTTACTATCAAGAATCAGGAATGTTAGGTACAGTTTGAAGAAAGAGGATTACATAGAGGAAATAAATAAATTGACCTATCGTATTACAGATAGCGGGTTAGAGTTGTTAGACGAAGGTAGCAGTGAAATCGAAGAAGAAATTGAAGAATTGGAAAAGGTTGTAGACCCTTTAACTGTAGTAAGAGATAAGGTCGAGGATTTAAAGAGTGAGTTAGCTGATAGTTTGCTGAAGAAACTTAGAAGTGTTCATTGGATGAAGTTTGAGGACATTGTAGTTGAGCTTTTGACAGAAATGGGTTACGGAGACGGACAAGTTACTCAAAGGAATAACGATGAAGGTTTAGATGGGGTGATTAAGGAAGATAAGTTGGGTCTAGACAATATTTATGTTCAGGCTAAGAGATATGCTGCTAGCAATTCCGTAGGACGTGACGTAGTTCAAAGTTTCTCAGGTGCTTTAGATGGAAAAGGTGCTAGAAAAGGAGTTTTCATTACTACCTCGTATTTCACTGAGGGAGCTAGGAAGTATGCGGAGAGGCTTGAAACTAAAAAAATCATTCTTCTTGATGGATTTGAACTGTCAAAACTGTTGATTGCTCATGATGTAGGGGTTGACATTAACCACACGTTTGTAGTGAAAGCAATCGATTATGACTATTTCAAGGATGAGTAATCAGGTGAATTAGACCATAGTAGATAGTTCTTGAACCACGTCCCCCCTGGCGATATAATCGACTTACAGAACATAATCGTCCTCTATTAACGCTGACTTCGTGTCCTCGTTATTTCGATTCGGATGGTTGAGCGTTGAGAAATCGTGAGGTAGTGCGTTTTGCGAGCGTTTGGATCCCGTGTAGATTCCCGGTAGATTCCGGTTCTAAGTCAGTAGGGGGTTCGAATCCTATCGGGCGAGCTAAAAATAGAAGGACCTTCCTTATATGTAAGGGGGGGCCTTTTTTTACTCGAATATCATTATATTAATATAGGAAATCTCATGAAAAATCCTAAGCAGTTACATGGGTGTTATCTATATATTGTTTAGACAGAAATCTCACAGGAGTTATACGAACATTTATTCGGTTTATTATCGTTATGTAGTTTCTTTTTGCCCTAATCATGTGTTATGATTGAAGAAATAAAGTCAGACTTTTCGCTTTATTTAGAAGAGGGGTATTTATGACAAACCTAATCCGTTATAAAATGTTGTCGACTGAAGAAGTGTCTGAAGACAGGCGGATTCACGTGTTCGATATGCAAGAACAGCAAAAGTTATCCTTCAACTATGCGTCTCTGAAACGCACACCTGAAAATTATGTAGGGGAAGAGTTAGCTCACTTTTTGGATAAACGGAAGTTGAAAATCGATAATGGTTTTTATGATAAAAAAGGACATGCTTCCTAGAGCGTGTCCTTTTTTTGATTTCAAATTCAGTCAGCATGGATCTCTATCTGATAAATGGGGAGTAGCAGACGGTTTGTTGAGGTCATATATTAATAAGGAAAGGGGCTTGCCTTCCCTGTAAACGTTATCGAGCTAATCGGAACACTTGTAGAATCTCCTGTAAGATCTTTCTTGATGGATGTGGGCTGCTATCCTTTGGTATGATGATTAGGCAAGGTCAGGGAGGGTGATCTATGTCTGAAGTCATTTTATATGTAAAAGAAAACTGTGGATTATGTGAAGAGGTTAAGGATCTTCTGTCGTTGTTTGATGTCCAAGTCGTATTGGTTGATATTGAAAGTGACCCAGGACTTTTGGATAAATATATGCTTGAAGTACCCGTTCTGAAAATCGGTGGCGAAGAGCTGGATTATCGTCAGATTGATTACTTTGAACTAATGAAGCGTTTACAATGAAAAACGTCTAGTTTTTTGCTTGCACGTAGACAACCCCACTGTTAATATAAAAATTGAAATGAGATATTTTTTTGCTCCTAGCGGGACATAATATGACTAGCCGGGACGTTATACATCCCAGTTAGCAGCATTTCAAAGAAGGGGCTTTTTCCATGAGAGCGTTCATCGACTTACAAAAAAAATTATTCCCGGATGTCCTGGACGTTATTCAGCGCCGATATCAGCTGTTGTATCATATCCAGATTATGCAGCCTGTGGGCCGAAGAGGGTTAGCTGAAAGTGTTGAGCTGGCTGAGCGTACGGTCCGAAGTGAAGTAGACTTTCTGAATAAACAAGGGGCTGTAGAGATTACCTCAAGAGGGATGCACTTAAGTTATGAAGGGCAGAACATTCTTGAACAGTTGGCTGAGTTTATTAAAGAGGTCTCTGGGATTAAGGTTTTAGAACAACAATTAAAGGATAAATTAAATTTAGACCATGTGGTTGTTGTTCCAGGTGATAGCGATGAGCTTAATTGGGTAAAACAAGAGATGGGAAAAGCATGTGTCCAGTATTTGAAAGAACATATGTCGCCGGATCAGGTGATTGCCATTACAGGCGGAACAACGATGGCATCCGTCGCACAAGTGATGACACCGCTGTCTGGAGCTGATCAGTGCTTGTACGTACCTGCGCGTGGAGGCTTAGGTGAAAGGGTTGAAAACCAAGCCAATACGATATGCGCAGAAATGGCGAAAAAAGCCAGGGGTGATTATCGTCTTTTATATGTACCCGATCCTCTCAGTGAGGAATCCTATCAGACGATAAAAGAAGAACCTTCCATTAAAGAAGTGTTGGACATCATCCGGAATGCTGAAATCGTCATTCACGGAGTCGGCGATGCACTTACGATGGCAGAACGGAGAAAGACCTCTCCTGAACAATTGGAGTTAATCAAAAAGCACAACGCCGTTGGCGAAGCGTTTGGTTATTATTTCAATGTCGAGGGTGAGATCGTTCACAAAGTTCGTACAGTTGGTCTTCAACTCGAAGATCTGAAGCGTGCGAATCATGTCATCGCTGTTGCTGGAGGCCGCTCAAAAGCACAAGCCATCTCATCTTATTTCCAACCGGGTCAGAGTAATGTCCTGATCACTGATGAAGGTGCAGCCCAAGAGTTAATAAGGGATTTATCCCTTTAAATAAATATGATTTTAATCATCCTAAGGAGGAATTTTGCATGACAGTAAGAATTGGTATTAACGGATTTGGACGTATTGGACGTAATGTTTTCCGTGCTGCTTTGAACAACAATGATGTTGAGGTAGTAGCGGTTAACGACTTGACAGATGCAAACATGCTTGCACACTTGCTTCAATACGATACTGTACACGGTAAGCTTGAGGAAGAAGTGACAACAAACGGTGACAACCTTATCGTTGGCGGAAAAGAAATCAAAGTACTTTCCGAAAAAGATCCAGCTCAACTTGGTTGGGGAGATCTTGGTGTAGATATCGTTATCGAATCTACAGGTCGTTTCACTCAGCGTGACGATGCGAAGAAACACTTGGATGCAGGTGCTAAGAAAGTTGTTATCTCTGCTCCAGCGAAGCAAGAAGACCTTACAGTCGTTATGGGTGTAAACGAAGATCAGTACGACAAAGATTCTCACCACGTTATCTCTAACGCTTCTTGCACAACGAACTGCTTGGCTCCATACGCTAAGGTTCTTGACGAGAAGTTCGGTCTTAAGCGCGGTATGATGACAACTGTTCACTCTTACACAAACGATCAGCAGATCCTTGATCTTCCACACAAAGATTACCGTCGTGCGCGTGCAGCTGCAGAAAACATCATCCCTACAACTACAGGTGCTGCACAAGCCGTTGCAAAAGTTCTTCCACACCTTGATGGTAAGCTTAGCGGTATGGCTATGCGTGTACCAACATCTAACGTTTCCATCGTAGACTTGGTTGCAGAGCTTGATAAAGATGTAACAGCTGAAGAAGTGAACGAAGCTCTTCGTGCAGAAGCTGAAGGTAACCTTAAAGGAATCCTTGGTTACAGTGACGAGCCACTTGTTTCTACTGACTACAATGGCAACACGCACTCTTCAATCATCGATGGTCTTTCTACACTTATCCTTGAAAACAACATGGTTAAAATCGTTTCTTGGTATGACAACGAAACTGGTTACTCCAACCGTTGTGTAGACTTGGCTGTTTACCTTAAAAACCAAGGCTTGTAATATCTGAGCCAAATTAGAAAATACTATGAAAAAGCTGGAAAGGAGGAGGTCTCAGGTCCTCCTCCTTTATCCATGTTTTTTCGCATCCTGCTAATCGGCGTTTCTGCACAATGAAACTGTGGAAACGTACATAAGGGCAGGCGATGAACCTGACCACAAACCAAGGAGGTTGTCATTCTATGAATAAGAAAACAATCCGCGATGTTGAAGTGAACGGGAAAACTGTTTTTTGCCGTGTCGACTTCAACGTACCGATGAGCGAGGGAGAGGTCACAGACGACACTCGAATTAGAGCTGCCCTCCCTACAATCAAGCACCTGACTGGAAACGGTGCGAAAGTCATTCTTGCCAGTCACCTTGGACGTCCAAAAGGGGAAGTAGTCGAAGACCTTCGTCTTGATCCTGTAGCTAAGCGTCTAAGTGATGTACTTGGACAAACCGTTACAAAAACGGATGAAGTCCACGGCAGCGAAGTAAACAAAGCCATTTCTGATATGGAAAACGGCGATGTCCTTCTCATTGAGAACGTGCGCTTCCACCCTGGTGAGGAAAAGAATGATGCGGAATTAGCCAAAGCTTTTGCAGACATGGCTGACCTCTACGTAAACGATGCATTTGGTGCTGCCCACCGTGCTCATGCTTCTACAGCAGGTGTTGCTGAGCATATCCCTGCTGTTGCTGGTTTCTTAATGGAGAAAGAAATCAATGTTCTAGGTAAGGCTCTTTCTAATCCGGAACGTCCATTTACAGCCATCATCGGTGGTGCAAAAGTAAAAGATAAGATCGGTGTCATCGACAACCTGATCGACAAAGTCGATAACTTGATCATCGGTGGAGGTCTTGCCTACACATTTGTAAAAGCGCAAGGTCATGAGATCGGCAAATCGCTGCTAGAAGAAGATAAAATCGATCTAGCCAAAGAATATATGAAGAAAGCAGAAGAGAAAGGTGTCAACTTCCTCATGCCTGATGATGTTGTTGTTGCTGATGATTTCTCTGATTCTGCAAACAAAGAAGAAGTCGGAATCGACAGCATTCCATCTGACTGGGAAGCTCTGGATATCGGCCCGAAAACAAGAGAGAAATATGCAAAAGTCATCAAAGATTCTAAATTGGTCATCTGGAACGGACCTATGGGCGTCTTTGAAATCGAATCTTTTGCTAACGGTACAAAAGCTGTAGCGAATGCCCTTTCTGAAACAGATGGCTACACGGTCATCGGTGGAGGCGACTCTGCAGCAGCCGTTGAGAAATTCGGATACGCAAATGACATGGACCACGTTTCCACAGGCGGCGGTGCTTCCTTGGAATTCATGGAAGGTAAAGATCTTCCTGGTGTATCCTTGTTGAACGATAAATAAAAAGGAGAGGTGAAACCCTATGCGTAAAAAAGTAATCGCTGGTAACTGGAAAATGAATAAAAACCACCGTGAAGCGGAAGATTTTATTCAAACAGCTAAAAACGAAGTTCCTTCCTCTGAGCAGGTAGAATCGGTTGTTTGTGCTCCGTTCCCTTTTCTACAAAAATTGGTAGAAGAAACAGAAGGCACAAGTCTTAAAATCGGTGCTCAAAACATGCACTTTGAAGAGAGCGGTGCGTTTACTGGTGAAGTAAGCCCGGTTATGCTTAAAGAGCTTGGCGTTTCTTACGTCGTACTTGGCCACTCCGAGCGTCGTGAAATCTTCAAGGAAACAGATGAAGAGGTAAACAAAAAAGTTCATGCTGCATTCAACCACGACTTGACTCCAATCGTTTGTGTAGGGGAATCTCTTGAACAACGTGAAGCGAACGAAACGATGAACGTTGTTGAAACACAAGTGAAAAAAGCATTGAACGGTTTGACGAATGACCAGTGTGCAGAGACGATCATTGCTTATGAGCCGATCTGGGCTATTGGTACAGGTCGTACTGCGACATCTGAACAAGCGAATGAAGTATGCACACACATCCGTAAAGTCGTCAGTGAATATGTAAGTGCAGATGCCGCTGAAGCTGTCCGCATTCAATATGGTGGTAGTGTGAAGCCGGCAAACGTTGATGAACTACTATCTCAGTCCGACATTGATGGTGCTCTAGTAGGTGGAGCCAGCCTTGAAGCTGATTCTTTCCTAAAACTAGTGGAGGCAGGTAAGAATGAGTAAGCAAAACCTTGCTGCCTTAATCATCCTTGACGGCTATGCTCTTCGTGATGAAGAGAAAGGCAATGCTGTCAAACAAGCGAACACACCAAACTTTGATCGTTACTGGAACCAATTCCCGCATTCTCAATTAACGGCAAGCGGGGAAGCTGTCGGACTGCCAGAAGGTCAAATGGGTAACTCTGAAGTCGGTCACTTGAATATCGGCGCAGGTCGTGTCGTCTATCAAAGCCTGACAAGAATCAACCTTTCTATCCGTGAAGGGGACTTCTTCGAAAATGAAGTGTTGCTGACCGCGGTTCGTGAAGCAAAGGCGAAAGATAAAGCCCTTCACATTTTCGGCCTGTTATCTGATGGTGGTATTCATAGTCACATCGACCATATGATTGCCACTTTGAAGCTTGCGAAAGAAGAAGGACTTGAAAAAGTTTTCATCCACGCTTTTCTAGATGGGCGTGATGTAGGTCAGCAATCGGCTAAGACTTATATCAAGCAAACACAAGAAGCCATTGAAGAGGTGGGCGTTGGTCAAATCGCTACCCTTTCTGGACGTTACTATGCGATGGACCGTGATAATCGCTGGGAACGTGTGAAGAAAGCCTATGATGCGATCGCCTTTGGTGAGGGTCCGACGTACAAGGATCCAATCAAAGCGATCGACGATTCTTACGAGCAGGACGTGTACGATGAATTTGTTGAGCCTGTTGTTCTAACAGATGACGACAATAACCCGCTGGGAACCGTTGAAGATGAAGACAGTGTCATTTTCTTCAACTTCCGTCCTGATCGTGCCATCCAACTTTCCAGAACGTTTGCAAACGACGATTTTGATGGTTATGAACGTGGTGAAAACGCACCGAAAAACCTTCACTTTGTTGGAATGACACAATACAGCGACCAGGTCAGAAGCAAGATCGCTTTTCCTCCGAACGACTTGAAGAATACCGTCGGGGAAGTCCTTGCTGACAATGACATGAAGCAATTGCGTATTGCTGAAACAGAAAAGTATCCACACGTGACGTTCTTCATGAGCGGCGGCCGCGAAAAAGAATTCGAAGGGGAAGAGCGCATCCTCATCGATTCTCCAAAAGTCGCAACGTATGATCTGCAACCAGAAATGAGCGCTTATGAAGTAACAGATGCTCTTCTAGGTGAACTAGACGCAGAGAAACACAACGCAATCATTCTAAACTTCGCCAATCCTGATATGGTTGGACACTCAGGGAAACTTGAGCCAACGATTAAAGCGATTGAAGCTGTAGACGAATGTTTAGGTAAAATCGTTGATAAGATCCACGAAAAAGGTGGACATGCGATTATAACGGCTGACCATGGAAACTCTGATGAGGTGACGACCTTGGATGGAGACGCCATGACTGCTCATACGACAAACCCTGTACCCGTCATCGTGACGAAGGATGGGGCAGAACTCCGTGATGGAGGAATCCTTGGTGATCTTTCACCAACATTGCTAGAACTTTTAAATGTTGAACAACCTGAAGAAATGACAGGAAAATCACTAATTAAAAAATAAGGGAGAGATATTCATGCCTTACATTACTGACGTATATGCACGTGAAGTCCTTGACTCTCGTGGTAACCCGACTGTTGAAGTAGAAGTTTATACAGAATCCGGAGCTTTCGGTACAGCACTTGTTCCAAGTGGTGCTTCTACTGGTGAATACGAAGCGGTAGAACTTCGTGATGGTGACAAAGAACGTTACCTTGGCAAAGGTGTACAAAACGCTGTTGATAACGTAAACGAAAAAATCGCTCCAAACCTTCTGGGTATGGACGTAACTCAACAAGTCATCATCGACCAAATGATGAGAGAACTTGATGGTACAGAAAACAAAGGAAACCTAGGTGCGAACGCAATCCTTGGTGTATCCATGGCTGTTGCTCACGCGGCTGCAGACGTTGTAGGTCTTCCACTTTACAAGTATCTTGGAGGATTCACAGCAGCTACGCTTCCAACACCAATGATGAACATTGTAAACGGTGGAGAGCACGCGGATAACAACGTAGACATCCAGGAATTCATGATTATGCCTGTTGGCGCTCCGACATTCAAAGAAGCGCTTCGCATGGGTGCTGAGATTTTCCACGCTCTTAAGAAAGTACTTGGCGGCAAAGGCTATAACACGGCTGTAGGTGACGAAGGCGGATTCGCTCCTGACCTTGGTTCAAACGAAGAAGCTCTATCTACAATCATCGAAGCGATCGAAGCGGCTGGTTACAAGCCAGGTGAAGAAGTGCAGCTAGCAATGGACGTAGCCTCTTCTGAAATTTATGAAGATGGCAAGTACAACCTGAAAGGTGAAGGTGTCGTACGTACGTCTGAAGAAATGGTTGATTGGTATGAAGAGCTTGTGAACAAGTATCCAATCGTTTCCATCGAAGATGGTCTTGACGAAAACGACTGGGAAGGAACGAAACTTCTTACAGATCGTATCGGAGACCGCGTACAGCTTGTCGGTGACGACTTGTTTGTAACAAACACAGAGAAGCTAAGCCGTGCGATTGAAGAAGGCGTTGGCAACTCCATCCTAATCAAAGTGAACCAAATCGGTACACTTACTGAAACATTTGAAGCAATCGAAATGGCGAAGCGCGCAGGTTACACAGCTGTTATCTCTCACCGTTCTGGTGAAACTGAAGATGCTACAATCGCGGATATCGCTGTTGCGACAAACGCAGGTCAAATTAAAACAGGTGCTCCATCCCGTACCGACCGCGTAGCGAAGTACAACCAGCTTCTTCGTATTGAAGACCAGCTGCTTGGAACGGCTACTTACGCTGGTAAGAAAGCATTCTACAACTTGAATAAATAATTTATAAAAGAAGCCTCTCTGATGATTCAGAGAGGCTTTTTTCTATGATATGATGGAGCATATATTCAAAGGAGTAGGAGAACCAGCCCGTATGAAAACATTCATTCAAATTATTTTAGTTCTGATGGTAGGCTATGCTTTATACACGGGGTATTCCGTGTGGACCTATGGGGATGAGGAAGTCTCGAAAGCCGATGCGGCCATTGTTCTCGGTGCCGCCCAGTGGAATGGAAAACCAAGCCCTGTTTTTGAGGGGCGCTTGAAGCAGGGAATTGAATTGTATAAAGAAGGACACGTGGAATACTTGATTCTCACAGGTGGTAAAAGTGAACGTGCCACTTCCTCTGAAGCACAAGTAGGAAAGAACTATGCGATGGAGCATGGAGTAAAAGAGGAAGACATTTTGTATGAGGATCAATCACTAATCACCGAAGATAACTTGAGTAATGCAAAAGATGTTAGTGACGAAAAAGGCATTCACTCTTTTTTTATTGTCAGTGACCAATTCCATTTGAAAAGAGCTGTAGCCATGGCGGAACATCTGGATATGAAAGTGGAAGGTGTCCCTACTCAATATTCGGCTTATAAAAGTATGGAAACGAAGGTTCCTTTTTTCTTGCGAGAATGGGGCTATTGGATGGGACAACCTGTGACAAAGTTGATCATGTTGTGAGGTGTACAGGAGATGGAATTGTTAGAAGTAGTCCGGAACCGCCGTTCGATTCATGAATACAAAGAGGAGAAGGTAGATAAGGAAGCACTGGAACGCATTTTTTCTGAAGCTTCATGGGCGCCTAATCACCGGATGAAAGAACCTTGGCTAATACGGTTGTACCAGGGTCTAGGGAAAGAAGCGTATGCCGAGTCCGTTATGGAAAGTTATCGAAGGCAAGGGTTCTTTGAAGGTTATGATGTTGAAAAAACCCATCGATTACAGGAAGGAATTCGGGATTTTTTATTGAACATCCCTCACCATGCTTTAATCTATATGGAAAGAGATAAGGATATACGGAAATATGAAGAAGATTACGCTGCTGTGTGTGCTTATATACAGAACGTTCAGCTTTTGGCATGGGAAGCAGGGATAGGTGTTCTTTGGACAACGAGTCCCTACTTACATGATAAACAATTTTCGTATGATATAGGACTAGACAGCCAGCGTTTTAAACTGGTCTCCGTGTTACAGATGGGATACCCTAAACGGATCCCGAATCCCAAAGTACGGACACCCATTCACCAAAAAATTGACATCTATGATGGAAATGAAAAAAACTGACGCTTGAATTAAGCGTCAGCTTTTTTATGTTCATCTTTATGATGGTCTTCGTCTGGTAATGGGTCAACGCTGTGTTTGTAATCGTAGCCTTTAGAGACAGCCATGCCAAACATGGCGGCAATCCCCAAAACAATCGCGATACATACGATCATGATCACAGTAAATGTCATGGAAACACATCTCTTTCTTATCTAGATCCAGCCGAAAGTGAATCGGCACACACTTATTGTCCCATACTCATCGAGCGAATACTACTTCGATTGTGTCTTTTCTTTGACGAATTCGACGACTTCTTCAGCAGTACCCATAGAAAGAATGTCTTCTTTATAAGACATCCATTCCTTCCTGGACAGATCTCTAATCTGCGTACGGGCAGGCAGGATGGATGTGGCACTCATACTGAATTCATCCAAACCAAGTCCTAGTAGAAGTGGGATGGCAATTTCATCTCCTGCCATTTCCCCACACATGCCAGCCCATTTGCCTTCCGCATGTGCTGCTTCAATTACATTGTTGACGAGGTTAAGGATGGCCGGGTTGTACGGCTGGTACAAGTATGATACGCGTTCGTTCATACGGTCAGCGGCCATGGTATATTGAATCAGGTCATTGGTACCGATACTGAAGAAATCGACTTCTTTAGCGAACTGACGAGCAATGACTGCTGTTGCAGGAATCTCAACCATCATTCCGACTTCGATTTCGTCTGAAACTTCGTGACCTTCTTCTTTTAGGTTTGCACGCTCTTCGTCCAGGATTGCTTTCGCTTGACGGAATTCTTCCAGCGTAGCAATCATCGGGAACATGATTTTCAAGTTTCCGTGGACGCTTGCACGTAGCAATGCACGTAGCTGAACGCGGAAGATATCGTCACGCTCCAGGCAAAGACGAATCGCACGGTAACCTAGGAATGGGTTCATTTCTTCAGGAAGATCCAAGTAGTCAAGCTCCTTGTCTCCACCGATGTCCAGTGTACGTACGACAACTGGCTTGTCTCCCATTTGCTTCAACACAGAAGAGTAAGCATCAAACTGCTCTTCCTCTGTCGGAAGTTGGCTTTTGCCCATATAAAGGAACTCTGTACGGTAAAGTCCGACACCTTCGCCGCCGTTGTTTAAAACACCTTCGACGTCGTCAGGTGTACCGATGTTTGCTACCAGCTCCACGTGATCGCCTTCAGAAGTGACGGTCGCTTCATCTTTCAGCTTCGCCCACTCTTGTTTCTGCTTCTCAAAATCGTCCTGCTTTTGCTTATACTCCGCAACTTGATCTTCGCTTGGATCAATGATGACATCCCCATTGATTCCGTCAACGATGATCATGGTATCCTTCTCAGCCTGAGAAGTGATATTTTTCGTTCCGACTACTGCAGGGATCTCAAGAGAACGAGCCATGATAGCCGAGTGAGATGTGCGTCCACCAATGTCAGTTGTGAACCCTTTTACGTATTGTTTGTTCAATTGAGCGGTATCAGAAGGTGTCAAATCGTCTGCAACGATGACCACTTCTTCATTGATTAGGGCAGGATCCGGGAATGTCACACCAAGGAGGTGAGCCATGACACGCTTTGTTACGTCCTGGATGTCTGCGGCACGTTCGCGCATGTACTCATTATCCATTCCTTTGAACATGTCGATGAACATGTTCGCTGTCTCAGAAAGAGCCGCTTCTGCGTTAACGTTTTCACTTTTGATCTTATCTTCGATCGGTTGGATCAATTCTGGATCGCTCAACACCAAAAGGTGAGCAGAAAAGATTTCTGCGTGTTCGTCCCCTAGTGATTTTCTCGTATGTTCCTTAATTTTTTCAAGCTCTGATTTTGATACATCAAGAGCCTCATGTAGGCGTTTGACTTCTTGTTCCGGCTGTTCAATATCTTTCTTATCAAAAGAAAGGTCCGGAGCTTCCAAGCGGTACACTTTTGCAATCGCAATCCCGCTAGAAGCTGCAATCCCTTGAAGCTGTGTCATTCTGTTATTCCCCCAAGCCTTCGTTCTTCATTGTCTTTTCCAAATGGTCAACCGCTTCTTGTTCGTCACTGCCTTCTGCTGTGATTTTAACTTCAGCGTCTGCAGGAATCCCAAGACTCATGATTCCCATGATGGATTTAAGATTTACGGATTTTTCTTTGTAATGTAGGTTAATTTCAGACTCGTACTTACCTGCATTCTGTACAAGTACTGTTGCTGGACGAGCGTGAACACCGTCGGATGATGTTATTTTAAATGTTTTCTCTACCATTATAATTCCTCCTTAACATACTCTTGTTTATGGATTACCCTAACTTTATTATTTTAAGCCTTTTGGAGGTCTTTTTTCAAGAATCCTACAACAATTGCTGAAAGAATTGTGCCGGCAATGATTGCCACTAGATAAAGCACGATTTGCAGAAACCCGCCTTCGACGAGTGGGGTAACGATTATGCCACCGTGCGGCGCGCGCAGACCGATTCCGAATAACATAGTCAGCATACCCGTCAATGCACTACCAGCCACCATTGAAGGGATAACGCGGGCAGGGTCTGCGGCGGCAAATGGAATGGCTCCTTCAGTGATGAAGAACAATCCAAGCGGATAAGCGGCTTTTCCGGTTTCACGCTCTTGCTTCGTAAATTTATTCTTGAAAAGGGTCGTGGCTAAGCCCATCGCAAGGGGTGGTACCATGCCACCAGCCATCGCAGCTGCTATAAATGTATAGTTCCCTGCATCAAGAGCTGCAATCCCAAAGGTATAGGCGGCCTTGTTCACTGGCCCGCCCATATCAACGGCCATCATTCCTCCGACAATTAAGCCGAGCAGGGCAAGGTTTGATCCACTCATGTTTTCAAGAAATCCGAATAACGCTGTGTAAACACTTGTCAGTGCTGGGTTGATCAGTAACATGATCATTCCTGTACCGAAAATTGCAAGGACAGGATAGAAAAGAACGGTTTTCATCCCATCTAAAATGGCAGGTAAACCTTGCAACCATTTTTTAATGAGTAACGTCAAATAACCAGCTAAGAAGCCTGCAATCAAGCCGCCAAGGAACCCTGACCCGTTTGTTGCATTTTCATTGGCGGTTTGTGTGATCGCAATCAGTCCACCAACCATTCCTGGGGCAAATCCAGGTCTATCCGCAATGCTGGAAGCAATAAAACCTGCAAGCACTGGAACGAGGAGGTAGAAAGCATTCCCTCCACCAATAATGCTCAGCATCTCTGCAAAGCGGTTGTACTCCTCATGTGTTGGATCGGCAGAATTGATGCCCCAGAAGAAGGAAATCGCAATCAAAATTCCTCCACCAACGACGAAAGGAAGCATGTTCGATACACCGTTCATCAAGTGTTTATAGAATCCTGTTCGCTGTCCTTTCTCCTGAGATCCTTCTTTTTTCTCTCCAGTGCCTTGGTAGATCGGAGCATCTTTTTGGGTTGCTTTTTCAATCAATTCCTTTGGTTCATGAATCGCTTTGGCGACAGGCACTTCAATGACCGGCTTCCCTTGGAATGGTTCCATTTCAACTTTTGTATCCGCAGCAACGATAATCGCATCAGCTTCTGAAATATCCTCGCTCGTCAGGCGGTTTTTAACCCCGCTGGAACCGTTCGTCTGAACTTTGATGTTCACACCCATCTCCTTCGCCGTAGCTTTCAATTTATCCGCCGCCATATACGTATGGGCAATTCCTGTTGGGCAGGCGGTAACTGCAAGGATTTTGCCAGAGCTTTGTTCAGCTGTTTCTTCCTCGTCCTCATCTTCTGCTTCTTTTGCGTTAATCGCTTCAATTACATCGGATTCCGTTTTAGCTTCTTCCAATTGTTGACGGAATTTGTTATCCATTAAAAAGGAAGAAAGTCGAGAGAGCGTTTCCAAATGAGTGTTGTTAGCGCCTTCAGAAGCGGCAATCATGAAGAAGAGGTTCGTTGGCTGCCCGTCCAAGGATTCATAATTCAATCCTTCTGCCGACCTGCCAAATGCGATGGCAGGATCTTTTACAGCAGAAGTTTTTGCGTGCGGAATGGCGATTCCTTCTCCAATCCCTGTGGTGCTTTGCTGTTCACGAGCCTCAATGGCCTGTTTGAAATCATCGCGATCATTCAGCTTACCGGCACGATCCAATTGACCGACAAGCTCATCAATCGCCTCTGGCTTGGAAGAGGCGGACATATTTAATACGATGGTTTCTTTCGTCAGTAAATCTGTGATTTTCATCGTGTTTCACTCCCCTTTGTTTATCGTGGAAATGTGGATTTCTGTGAGCAACCGTTCTACATCTTCTTTTTGGCAAAGGTCATCCTGAAAGGCTGTGGCACTCCCTGAAGCCACGCCATAACGGAAAGCGTGTTCAATCGGTTCCCCTTTTTCCAATCCAGCTAGAAAACCAGAGACAACGGAATCTCCCGCACCAACAGAGTTCTTCACATGACCTTTAGGTACATTGGCAAATAGATCCTGCTCTTTACCGACATAAACAGCGCCTGCTCCTCCCATAGATACAATGACGTGTTCAACCCCTTTTTCGATCAGCTTCCTGCCGTAATGAGCCGCTTTCTCCTTTGTGTCTATGTCTACCTGGAAAAGCTCGCCCAATTCATGATGGTTCGGCTTTAACAAGAAGAGGGGATGTCCGAGCAATTGCTCCAGTGCTTTTCCGGATGTATCTGCGACGACTTTTGCTCCATTTTCAGCACAGATAGAAGCGATCGTCATGTAAAAATCGGACGGCAGGGAGGAGGGAAGACTGCCGGCAAGAACGAGCGTGTCTCCACTGGAGAGGCTCCTCACTTGCCCTAAAAGCTTTTCTTGTAACAGTACGGAAATCTCAGGTCCAGGGCCGTTGATTTCTGTTTCACTCGTACTTTTCAGTTTCACGTTCACTCTTGTTTTTTGAGCCGTGTCTATAAAAGCATGATCAATGGCTTCTCGATCAAGAAATTGTTGAACATATGCACCCGTAAAGCCGCCAATATATCCGAGAGCATTCGTTTTGACACCGAGGCGGGCCATGACGCGAGAAACATTAATGCCTTTTCCTCCAGGATAATAAGACGTTTCTTTTGCCCGGTTTAAAGTCCCGGCCTCAAATGCATCAACATTCATGATGTAGTCGATGGAAGGATTTAATGTACACGTGTAAATCATGTTGTCACAACCTTTACGTTCGTTTTCTTGCGATAGTCTTCAAGTGATAGCCCATCGCCGTTTGTAATGATGTCTGCTTCTGAAAGGTCAGAAAACTTCATGAAAGCGACATTTTCGAACTTGGAATGATCAGCAAGGACATAACGATTTTTTGATAAGGTCAACGTCATCTGTTTGATGGCCGCTTCTTCAGGGTCCGGTGTGGTGTATCCATCCTTTACAGTGACACCGTTCGCCCCCATAAAGCACTGATCGAAGCGGTATTGTTGAAGATTTTGGATCGCACCCGCGCCGACGACCGCCCCTGTCTGGTGTTTGACTAGACCACCAAGGACATAGGTTTTGATCTGGTGGGAGTTTAAGGCATCCAGGTGACTTAATCCATTCGTTACGACGATGATGTTTTTCTCTTTAAGAAAAGGAATCATTTCATAAGTCGTCGATCCAGCATCGATGAATATACAATCCCCCTCCTGGACGAGAGAAGCTGCAAATTGAGCGATTGCCTGTTTTTCGCTATGGAACTTTGTAACTTTTTCTCCCATGGTCGGTTCCTCACTCGCGGAGCTTCTTAACGATGCTCCTCCATGCACCCGCCTCAGGAGACCTTGTTCCTCCAGTTGATCCAAGTCACGACGGATGGTCGACTCTGATGCACCTGTTACTTCAACTAAGCGCTTAATTTTTGATATGTGATCGTTTTTGACTGTTTTTAATATAAGCTCCTGGCGTTCTGGTGTAAGCATGTTCCTACACTCCTTGCTTGAGATCTATCTTCATAATAAAAGAAAACCCTTACAAAAATCAACCATATTCTTTCAAAAATAATCAAAAACAATCATAAGGGGTGAGTTGATAAGAAGGCGGGCAGGTTTAGGGCAAGCAACTCTCCGGACTGTGCACACTCAAATAATCGTATAGCGTTCATCTTTCAATTAACTTCAAAGGATTCAAGAAATGTTTTTTTGCTTGTACTGCAGCCCGTTTAAAACCCACCTAAGAAGATAGAATAAGCTTGCTGATGCAAGGCATTTATGCTACATTTAAACTAGTTATCTGTACGTTTTTAGGAGGTGTGGGCACATCATGGAAACACTTGCAATTACTTTACTAACCATCAACACGATTGCAATGATCGTCCTTGTACTATTGCAATCCGGAAAAAGTGCCGGTCTTTCAGGAGCGATTTCTGGCGGAGCGGAGCAACTATTTGGGAAGCAGAAAGCACGGGGAATTGACGCAGTGTTGCACAAAGCAACCATTGTAACAGGCGTTCTCTTCTTTGTATTAGCTTTCTTAACTGCATATATCCTCGGTTAATCAAAAAAACTGCGCTTCATAAACGAAGCGCAGTTTTTTTGTGCTCTTTTATTCAGATCTTAATCCTGCACAATAGCTCCCTTTTCTTGAAGACTCAGTTTCGAGACTTTTGATGAGTGGATGGGGGCTGCTGGGAATAGCTCGCTTTCCGCGGGAGCGCGGTGAGCCTCCTCGGACTGCGTCCTGTGGGGTCTCACCCTGCACTTTTTTCCCGCAGGAGTCTCGCCATTCCCCTCCGCCCCTTTGCCATATTAGTATCTCGAAACTCCTTCCAGAATAAGCAGCTTTCTAACGAAATGGGAGTTGGCGAATCCAACTACAAACAAGCAGTCATCTGTACTATAAAGCTTGCTATGAAGCGTTTTTTAACTGGATAGCAGTGTTCATGGAAAACGCTCCATTCGTATAGGTGGGTTCGTTTTTCTTATCTCTCTAATGGGGTGGTTGGGAAGCTGCGAGACTCCCGCGGGAATGGATTGGCTGGCGAGACCCCGCAGAGCTTTAGCTCGAGGAGGCTTGCCGCCATCCCCGCAGGAAAGCGAGTGGCTTCCCAACCACCCCTGACGCTCAACTCAGCAACGAACCCCGAACCATCTCGAAATCAAGTCTTCCACAATTCTGCCATATAGCTGAAGAACAGGGGGATAAGGTGATTTAGGTTCAAAATGTGCCAGGGGAACTTAATTTTGGTAAAATAGAATACATTGCCCTTTCGAATGAAATCTTAAAAACAGGACATAGATGAAGTAAGGAGAGAATGACATGAAAATTAAACAACCTCAGCCATTTACGTTTGAGGAAGGAGAACGTGCGGTATTATTACTACATGGTTTTACTGGTCACTCCGCTGATGTGCGGATGCTTGGCCGGTTCTTACAAAAGCACGGCTATACGACCCATGCACCTATTTACGCTGGTCATGGACAAGAGTTAGAGGCATTGATCGAGGCAAGACCTGAAGACTGGTGGGCAGATGTTCAGAATGCATTGAACCATTTGCGCGAATTAGGGTATGAAAAAATCGCTGTCGCAGGGTTATCCCTTGGAGGCGTTCTAGGTCTGAAACTTGCGTATTCAGAACCGATCAAAGGAATCATTACGATGTGTTCTCCGATGTTCTTTGACAATGAAAAACAGTTAACGCAAGGCTTTGAATTCAAAGCTAGACAGTATAAACAACTGGAAGGAAAAGATAAAGAAACCATCGACCGCGAAGTAGAGGAGCTTCTAAATGAATCGGAAGAGATGTTCAAGCAGCTGGGCGGATTTATTACAGAGGTTCATGATGAAGTGGATCAAATTTACACCCCTACCTTCGTAGTACAAGCAGAAAATGATGAAATGATTAACACAGAAAGTGCAAACTATATATATGAACAAGTAGAAGCCGATCAAAAAGATATTAAATGGTACAAAAACTCTGGTCACGTGATCACAATGGATAAGGAAAAAGAGCAGCTGCACGAAGATGTCCTCGCTTTCCTTGAGTCTCTGGACTGGTCATAACGCCGGAGCTTGTCCTTCATTTAAGAGGAGGTAAGACAATTGAGTATAGAGTTAAAACAGCAAATATTAGACTTTTTCAAAGAAACAGCATCAAAACCACTATCTGTACAAGAGCTTGAAGAGACATTGGAATTAGGAAGTTCTGATGAATTCAAGGACCTCATGAAGGGTTTGAATGAGCTTGAAGAAGAGGGGGAACTTGTGCGGACGCGTAAAAACCGCTTTGGTCTTCCGGAGAAGATGAACCTGATTCGTGGACGTATTCAAATGCATGCCAAAGGGTTCGCTTTTCTGATCCCAGATGAAGAAGATAAAGATGACGTGTATATTCATCATTCTGATCTTCATTCAGCGATGAACAATGATAAAGTCCTTGTTCGTATTGAAAAAAGGAAAGAGGATGGTACAAGGCCTGAAGGGGCTGTCATCCGTATTCTGGAGAGAGCAACGACACGTGTCGTCGGGACATACGAATCCAGCCGTAATTTTGGTTTTGTTATAGCTGATGACAAGCGGATTCCCAATGATATTTTTATTCCTAAGAGTCAGAACAACGGGGCGATCGACGGACATAAAGTCATCGTAAACATCACAAAGTTCCCGGAAGACCGCATGAGTGCTGAAGGGGAAATCGTCGAAATTTTAGGGCACAAAAATGACCCGGGAATTGATATCATCTCCATTATTTACAAACATGGCATCAAGGTGGACTTTCCTGAGGAAGTGCTGCAGCAAGCAGCTGACACACCAGATGAAATTCATCCGGATGAGATTAACAACCGCCGTGATCTGCGTGATGAAATGATCGTGACGATTGATGGAGCGGACGCGAAAGACCTTGATGATGCCGTCATGGTCAAGAAGCTTGATAATGGCAACTATAAGCTTGGCGTTTCCATTGCAGATGTTACCTACTATGTGGATGAGGGCTCACCAATTGATCAGGAAGCCAGGGAACGTGCGACGAGTGTGTACTTAGTCGATCGTGTGATTCCGATGATCCCACATCGTCTATCCAACGGAATTTGTTCTCTTAACCCACAGGTGGATCGTCTGACCTTGACCTGTGAAATGGAAATCAACAGTCACGGTGAAGTTGTAAACCACGAAATTTTCCAAAGTGTCATTAAGACGAATGAACGAATGACCTATAAAGATGTGAACAGCATTTTGCAGGACGAAGATCCTGATTTGATCAAGAAATATGAAGAGCTTGTGCCGATGTTTAGAGAGATGGAGAAGCTCGCTAGTATTTTAAGAGGAAAAAGAATGGGACGCGGCGCTATTGATTTTGATTTTAAAGAAGCTGGCGTTATCGTTGATGAAGAAGGAAAAGCGGTCGATGTCCGCTTGCGTGAGCGTTCTGTAGCTGAACGACTTATTGAAGAATTTATGTTAGCTGCCAACGAAACTGTAGCTGAACATTTCCATTGGATGGATGTTCCGTTCATTCACCGTATTCACCAGGACCCGGATGAAGATAAGCTTCAAAACTTCTTTGAGTTCGTTGCCAATATGGGATACTCGGTCAAAGGAACGGCTGATAATGTTCATCCACAGGCTTTGCAGAAAGTGTTAGAAGAAGTCAAAGGCACACAGGAAGATATGATCATTTCAAAATTGATGCTGCGTTCTATGCAACAGGCGAAGTATGACCCTCAAGGGCTTGGTCACTTCGGACTTGCAACTGACTTCTACACGCACTTCACTTCTCCAATCCGCCGGTATCCAGACTTGATCGTCCACCGTCTCATTCGGACTTACTTGGTTGAGGAAAAGCTGGACTATAAGACAAGGAAGCATTGGAAAGATCAAATGCCTGAGATTGCCCGCCATTCTTCTGAAATGGAAAGAGCCGCGGTTGATGCGGAACGGGAAACGGATGATTTGAAAAAAGCAGAATTCATGCAGGATAAAATCGGAGAGGAATATGAGGGTGTCATCAGCTCTGTGACCAGTTTCGGAATGTTCGTCGAACTGCCGAACACGGTTGAAGGATTGGTACACGTAAGTACATTGACAGACGATTATTATCATTACCATGAAAAACAATATGCCATGATTGGTGAACGGACAGGGAATGTTTATCGAATCGGTGATGAAGTAACCATCAAGGTAACGAATGTCAACATCGAAGAACGAGTGGTTGATTTTGAAATTGATGGAATGAAACCGAGGAAGGAACGGAAACGTCCAGAGCGTCCGGAGCGTCCGAAACAAATCAAATCCAAAAGGCCGGACCGGAAAAAAGAGAAAAAGAAAAACAAACAAAAAGGCAACAAACCTTTTTACAGAAACAAAGGTGTTCCTAAAAAAGGAAGCAAAAAGAAAAAATAAGAAAAAACGCGCGAAATCATTCGCGCGTTTTTTAGTGAGGTTTTAGGCACTGATTGTATTTTGTACGGTAGCTACATCTTGTTCATTCAAATAGCGGGCAGAATTCGTAAGGTCCAGATTAACGAAACGGGACCACTGGGATAGTTCATCTTCTTCCACGAGGTGGTTGTTCATAATGCTGCCTGCGTTTTCAGAACAGATGTGGTAGGAAACGAATAATTTGCCCTGCATCAATTCGCGATCGTGGGAGACAGAAACGATCGTCCATTGATCTTTATTTGTTTGTTCCCAATCCAATGCGAGTGCATCCTCTGTCGTTAAGGAATAGAACGTTGGTTCATTATGATCAAAGAAAACAATTTTTCCTTTTTCATCTTTTACAATATATCCGGAGTTCTTCCATGTATGACGTTCCAAAGCATGACCTTCATCTAACAGCTGTACGGCTTCCATAAAGTTCATAGTCTTTAATCCTTTCTTGCGTTAAAATTTTTCCTTAGAGGATTCTAAATACTATGAACGAGCTTGTCAATATATGCGGAAGAATTTTTATAATTGCGCCTTTTTCCAAGAGCCATAAAGGATCCATGGTTCCTGCACATCGTAGGCGGTCAGTTCAGGAATGTTCTTAAATCCCTGATCGGAAAAATCGATCCAGCACCCGTCATTATCCGGGTTGTATTTCCAATGATGGAGGATGGTTTCAAACAATCCAGGTTGATCATAATGGTCGTCCCAGAAGTATTTGACATGAGAGTAATCGTATTTTTTTGTATCATTTTTGATGATCACGAACCGATTCTGATCGGGACTTTCAAAAAAGGAAGATTCCTGTAAATATTCATCTGTGAAAAGAGCCTCGTCAAAAGGGAAGGGGTAATAGCATTCGTATGGGAATGTCCCTAATGGGTTTTCTTTCAATCCGGTCAGCAGCTCACGCTTCTCTTTCAAACCATGGACAGGTTTCCAGACAGGTCCGTGGGTGTGTCCTGTTAACAAGTCAGGTCGCTTTAAAGTCAGGTAGTGAATAATCGGACCTTGATCAATCCCGAGTTTTTCAAGAACGCGTCTGGCAGGTAAATTACCAAGGTGTGTATTAGCACCGATCCAGCGTACCTTTGAATCCCTTTTCAATTGATCTACAACGGGTTTGAGCAATTCAGTGGCGTTGCCTTTCATATGGAAGCGCCGATCGCTTCGCAGCCGGCCGAGCATTGCAAATTTATCCTGTCCAAATAAGCTGTAGCCGCCAACAGCAAGCATTTGTCCATTTTGAAAAAGTCCGAAGAGTTCATGACTGTCCGAAGTGATCAGTCGATCAAAAATCCGTACCACATAGTCGTCCTCAATCCCTGTATCCATTTCTTTGAGGGCGGGATAGTCTTCCATCGTTAATGGTTTTACATTCATGACTTGTTCCATAGGTCTGATCTCCTTTATCAAGCATGTGCCACTTTATATTCTCACAGGCTGGCTGAAAAAGTCTATTCAAAGCGTTCACCCTTCATCCGCTTGATATCAATTGGAAATGACTATGAGTTTTGGTACAATAAAGGGACGCAACAGAGGAGGAAAACGTATGCCAAGAGGACACGGAAAAACGTTAGCTCAAAATAAAAAAGCCCGTCATGATTTCGCGATCGAAGAAACATTTGAAGCAGGAATCGTTTTGCAGGGTACAGAAATTAAATCAATCCGTAATGGGCGTTTGAACTTGAAAGACAGTTTTGCCCGCATCAATAAAGGAGAAGTGTATCTACACAATATGCATATCTCTCCATACGAGCAGGGGAATATTTACAACCACGAACCAACACGTGCACGTAAACTGCTGCTGCACCGAAAGGAAATCAACCAGCTGATTGGTCAAACCCAGCAAAAAGGGTATTCTTTAGTTCCATTAAAAGTCTATATTAAAAACGGTGTGGCTAAAGTGCTCCTTGGAGTGGGTCGAGGGAAGAAAAAGTATGATAAGCGTGAGGATCTGAAGCGTAAACAGCAGAAGCGTGAAATCGACCGTGCCATTAAGGACAGCCTTCGCTAACGTACACCCCTTGAAAAAAATTATATTTCTGCTATAATAGTATTTGTCGTCAACGCGACAAGGATGAACAGCTTGACTGTTATCACTTAATCCTAACGGGGACGTTACGGATTCGACGGGGATAGGTCGAGCTCGGGTTGCGAGTCGAGCGACGCCTCGTAAAACCGTCATTTGCCTAAATATAACTGGCGAATCTAACGAAAACCTAGCTGTAGCTGCGTAAGTAGTCTATAGCTGATCCTTCCTGGCATCGCCCATGTGCTAGATGAAGGGTCTCAAACTAAAGTGGGCTACGCGTTTTTCCACCGCCTGAGGAAAAACGAAGAGAACAATCAGGCTAGCTCCTCAGAAGCCTGTTGGTAGGCTGAAGAGGCAGTGAATGATAATATATCAACTACGCTCGTAGAAGCCCGAGTGTCGATATCTCCGGACGTGGGTTCGACTCCCACCGTCTCCACCAATACATACATTGGTGGTTTTTTTATGCTTTATTTTAGGAGCATGAATCCGCACTTATCGTTGTATCTTTTTTCATTGCCTTACCTGGATCCTGCAGGATTATACAAAGGTTCCTTTCTCCACGGCTTTAATATGAATAAATAATATTTTTCTATTTATAACAGAATTATTTTGGTAAAATAAGAGTAAGATATCCTTTAGAATCATTAGGGAAGTAACCGATTTGTTGTTCCTTGGAGAAGGGTGTCAAGTATCCAAAGTGTAAGTGGGTAAACCCTTTTTAACATTAAATGAAAGCGTTTTCTTAATTTATTATGCAATTGCAGTATTAAATTTTCTTTCTAGGGGGGAATTCTAATGACGCAAAAGATTTTAGTGCCGGTTGATGGTTCAGATTTTTCGATGAGAGCTTTAAAACATGCAATGAAATTAGCAAAAGCGATGGGGGCCGAGATTCTTCTTCTAAATGTCCAATATAACTACAATTCACCAAATATTAATCGGTTTGTAAGCAAAGAACAGGTGCATAAATACCAGCAAGAGAACGCCAAAGAAGTCATTGATGACGCCCTTAAAGCAGTTGAAAATTCTGAGGTACCCGTACACACGAAAATCAGAATCGGTTCACCTGATTATGAAATCGCAAAAGAAGCAAAAGAATCGAATGTTTCCAGTATCGTAATGGGGTCTCGTGGTTTGGGGCCTATAAGAAGTAAGATTCTAGGAAGCGTTAGTTATAATGTTTTGCATGTAGCGTCTTGTCCAGTAATGATGGTGAAATAAGTAAAAAACTAGAAGCTGAAGGCAATGACACATGAGCTTTTTTTTACATTGTGAATAAATTTTTATGAAATGAATCGAAGGCCTGGTCTCCTAATGTTGGGGGCTGGGCCTTCGACTCATTTTCCGTTGCTATCCTCGTTCAATAGGCAAGGTCATACAGCGAATCCCGCCTCCCCCTGCTTCCAACTCATCAACATCAACTTCAATCAGCCGCTTTTTTTTCAATCGATCATGGTGGAAGATTTTTTTATGCGCTTTTGTGCTGATCAACAATGTTTCGGGATTCAGGTTTAAAAAGTTGATGTCCGCTACTGTGTGTTTCACTTCATCGGTCCAAATGATATCAAATCCGTGTCGGTGAAGGAAATCGCGGAACATGACATACGAGTTTTCCTTTGCAGATAAGACCTCGACAGGAAAGTAGCGAGTATAACTCTTGGCTAAAGCGATTCTCTCTCCTGCAATATTAAAGTTCATATCCAGATGCATCGTATCACCGCGGCGGGGCAGGTCAATGACACCAATTTCTGAAAAACCGAGAGGGATTAGTTTTTCTGATAGGGCTTTTGCGCTTTCATAGCTTGACCGCATACCGACATTGATTAAGACGGCATCTTTGCTTAATACGAATACGTCTCCGTTTTCAAGTGCGTTGGCGGGGTCGTTGTCATGAATAGAATAATGATCTTGATCAAACCATTGTTCAAAAAGTCTATGGGCGTGGACATATTCTGGTCTTCTCATTGTTGTGCCCGCTTCACCCGGAATCACTTTTTTTCCGAATACACAAGCGAGGTCTCGAACAAAAACCCGGTTGACTAACTGTTCATGGAAAGTTTTCTCTTCATCGTTGAGAAAAGTAGAATAATCAACCACGTGGACCCCCTCGTTACTCATAGCATCGACCATGTTGTTGAAACAGTGCTTCATTTTATCTCTATGTGCTGTCTTTTCCCACCGAAGGTCTGTTGCTGTTTGTTTATCCGGCACGTCCATGACAGTTGGGGTACAAACGATCACACTCTTCAATTCGTCGTATTCATTCCAGCAATTGGGGGTCAATGTAATCATGGGTGCCACTCTCCTTTACCGTCTCTTGATACTTTCTCCTCAACGGAAAAAAACATTCTTGCTTTCACACATATTCCTGAAGAAAGATTTCAAACTAAATGGAGGAGGAGGGGTGAGAATGGTTGAAGTACATAAAAAAGGCAAATTATCCTGGTGGCAGCTGTCATTTATAGGAATTGGATGTATTATCGGTACAGGATTTTTTCTAGGATCGAGCATTGCCATTGAAAAAGCGGGACCGGCCGTTTTGATTGCTTATCTCGTTGCAGGGACCGGGACATATATCGTATTCCGTTCTCTAGCGGCCATGACAGCAGACCATCCGGAAAAAGGATCGTTTCGGACATATGCCAAGCAAGCCTTTGGTCCATGGGCTGGGTTCAGTAATGGATGGGTTTACTGGTCTTCAGAGATGTTGATTATGGGAAGTCAGTTGACGGCCCTCGCCATCTTTGCTCAGTTCTGGTTTGAAAGAATACCGTTGTGGACCTTAGCCTGTGTCTTTGCCATACTTGGTCTTTTGGTCATTTGGCTCGGTGTAAGACAAGTCGAGCGAATGGAAAATGTCTTTGGATTGATTAAGATTTCTGCCATCCTCATGTTCGTACTCATTGCCATTCTAGCTATGACTGGGGTCATCGGAAAAGGAGAACCCCAAACGATGACAAGTCCGCTTTCATCCTTTTTTGAGGGAGAGTGGTCCGGACTTTGGATAGCTCTGCTTTATGCGTTTTATGCATTTGGAGGGATTGAAGTGATGGGGTTGATGGCCAATGAATTGAAAGATCCGAAAGATGCACCGAAGTCAGGGACGATGATGCTTATCGTGTTGACTGGTGTTTACGTGGCCGCGTTTTATTTCGTCATCAAACTTACGTCATGGAAGAACATCTCGACAGAGGAAAGTCCTTTTCTTACAGCCTTGACGGAGTATTCCCTCCCATGGGTGCCGAATGTTTTTAACAGCGTGTTGATCATTGCCGGCTTCTCCACCATGGTTGCTTCTCTTTATGCCGTAACAACCATGTTGATGGCTTTGAGTGAAGAAGGAGATGCACCGGGAATATTTGCAGAAAAGCAGGAAGGGAAAGTATCCAAGCCTGCTTTTATACTGACAATCATGGTCGTTGCTTTATCCATTATTCTTGCTGTCCTCCTACCTGACCGGATTTTTGAATATGTAACGACTGCGGCAGGACTCATGCTTTTGTACAATTGGGCTTTTATCTTATTGTCCTACAGGAAATTGATGGTGAAAGGAAAAAAAGGAACGGTGCTCGTCTTCGTTGGGATCAGCTTGATTGTAATGGCTGTCACCGGTACATGGATCGACTCCATGACACGAGTCGGTTTTTTTGTGAGCTTGTCCTTTCTAGTCCTTATCGCAATCGCTACATGGATGAAACAAAAGAAAACACCCCAATCAGGGGCGTAAACTTTTCCACTTGTTCTTTAAGGCTGTGAAAGGGCATTTAGACAAGGTTGATTCATCATCTTTTAGGAAGTATTGTTTCCACTCATGGTTGTCGTGCTGGCCGTACCACTTTAATGCAGGGTGAGGGGGTATGCCGTCGTATTCGACTAAACGAGTACGAATCGCCTTTTTGATCTTTCTGCCAAATGGAGTAGAATCGTTGATTTCGTCAAATACCCAACGGGGTTGAAAAGCGAGCAGGAGACAAGGGAAACGGCGGCTGTTCCTGATGTCGTGGGCAGGGGTCGCACAGAAAGCGAAGTACGGTTCTCCATCGAAACAAAATTCCCAAGCTGGGTTCTCAGGATCATTTGGGATGTCTTCAGGCCAAGGACTGGGGTCTTTTTTGTGTGTATCATTCAGCATCGTCCAGAAAATCTCTTCATACTCATCCATGGTTGTTTGCTGCTCCAAAAGAGCTCGAGTATCACAAAAGACAACCAGGGAAGCGTAATTCCCTGTCTCTCTGGAAATCTCTCCATACTCTTTCAATAAACAAGCTAACTGACCTGTACTCTGATCGGTACGTGGGTCGTCCACAAACCCGTAACGCAGCATATTTTTCATAAACCCTTGAATTCCAGGAACACACGGATAAGGATTTTCACGTTGAATCATCATACTCGAAAATTGCTCATAAGCCTCATGTTTCCAGAGGTCGAGGTCATTCACGTGGTTCTCTATATCTTCTTTGGTGTACAACATAAAAATTTCCCTCCTAGGATACATCCATATCCTATTGGAGAGAGCAGATATAGGTGACTGTCTACCCGACAAACATCTTCATTGCTTGATAGCCAAAATATAGTCCAAACCCGATTAACATGAGACCGGACAGAACCGAAACTCCTCTCAGTACACTCCCCGTCATCCATCTTCTAGCACCAGAAGCCGCTCCAGCCATCGTCAAATCCCATAACATGATGCCGATAAAAATACCTCCGCTGTAAATAAGTAGTTGGGTCTGCTCATATTGAGAAGATATTTGGGCTAAAATCGATCCGTAAATGCCAATCCAGAAAAGAATGTTCAGTGGGTTGGATAAAGCCATCAGGAATCCCGTTCGGAAAGCTTTCTTTTTTGTGGATGAATAAGAGCGGTCCATGTCTTTAGTGTGAGAGGCTGTTATACTCTCAACACCTGTATAAATCAGGACGAAAGCTCCGAAAGACCAAAGGAACGTTTTTACGAGAGGGAGTTCCACGTATTGAGCGAGACCGAGATAAATCAGCAGCATAAACAAAGCATCTGCACACATGGCTCCCACTCCCACGAGCCAGGCATGCCAAAAGCCATAGCGAATCCCCTTGTCCAATTGAGCTGCATTGATGGGGCCGATCGGAGCGGATAGGGATAGGCCTAATAGAATATAACTGAATAGCAAGATGTACTGCCTCCTTTATAGGTGCATGTCCCTATACTATATTAAAAAGCGGCTTATTGTATTAACGAAATCACCAATCACCTTAATAATGCTCCCTTTTTTTGAAGGGTCAGTTTCGAGATTTTTGTTGAGTGGATGGGGGCTACGGGGAATAGCTCGCTTTCCGCGGGAGCGCGGTGAGCACACACCGCGCTTCCATAAAGGAATCCTTGTCTAGTTGAGACAATGAATGACAATTCCTGGCCATGGATACGGGGTCAGGCAAACGACGATTTGCAGTGTTTTGGATGAGTCAGTAGAATGACACACACGTTATTGTCTCCATCCGGTTTTCATGCGGACGTTTCCCAGACCCTATTTCCTCGCTTTTATTCGTGCAGGACCTTTGGTTTAAACAGCTCTATAACGGCGTGGGTGGGCAGGTCTTCAGGACAGAACTCGTCAGGTCTCGGTTAGGGGGGATTTCGAGAACCTCATATAGTAAAGGGGCGGAGGGAAACGGTGAGACTCCTGTGGGAAGTGCGTGGTAGATGAGACCCCGCAGAGCGTTAGCTCAAGGAGGCTCATCACTCGCCCACGGAAAGCAAACCTTTTCCCGGAGCCCTAAACCCGCACAAAAGTCTGGAAATCGAGTCTTTCAGAATCCTACCATATAGTTTAAGAAGTATTGCATTAAACAAATAAGGACGCCTGCTGGGAAGCGGGCGTCCTTGTTGGTTTAGTGGGGCATGTTTCCTTGTGGTACAGTAGTATAGCTCTGTAACATTTGGGTCATATCTTGTTGTTGCAACTGTGGTACCTGGTAGTAACCATGCTTGTTCTGGTAAAGGAAAATCTCATAACTCATCTCGATAAAGTTCGGGACGCTGTCTGCAATAACACGGCGCAGGACAGGGTTCGTCATTTCAAGAGCTGTCATAGACAACAATGTCGCGAGCGTTTTCGTTTGTCCGAGCATATAAGCAGAAAGCCCCTTATCTGCGAGATCACTGACCGATTGGTTCGGTTTTTTTGGCTGACCAGGCTTGATTCCGTAAACGACTTCGTTGCTTTGCTGCATTTTATATTGCTGAGTAGCTTGGGCTGGATCCTGACCTGTGCTGAAACTCTGGACAATCGTATTGTACATCTGCGTTACAAATGCATGTTGACGTTGTTGAATGCTTTGTAGTTCAGGGTCCTGGATGTGCTGGGCATACATTTGATATTGGTCAAGCATGTTGATTAAACTTGCAATGACTTCATGAGCATCAAATAACTCATGACCTCCATGGTTTTTATTCACCATATTTGGCGGCATTTGCTGTCCTTGTTGGTTTTGGTTCTGACCTTGATTTGGATTCATATTTTTTCTCCTCCTTTTTCATCTTTTAAGTTTTCCTTTTTTTCTTTTTTCATGTACATGGAAAGCAAACCACTAGCGTGTGAAAGGAAAAGGAGGGAGCCTCCAAACGGGAATGTAGTTATAAACGTTGGAATCCATCTGGGGCAATAAGGAGAGTTCCTTGAGTGGATCAAATGTTGCTTATATCTGGAAGGTTTGAGCGTGTGAAAGACAGGGCTGTTTTTTCCTTCATGAGAATTTGGAGAATAGTTATCAACGATTCCAAGGTCTCAATCTGGAAACGGTTTCTTTTTACTTATGGACAACCTGAGTGAACGTGTTAAAATAAAAGCATCCTGAAGCAGAGGGAGATCGTCTGAAATGAAGCCGCTAATGAGAAAAGTATTTGTTGTACTTATATCCGTCATGACTTTAGGTCTTTATGTGCCACCGATGCAAATCGATACAGATGCAGCGGATAAAAGAGAGTTGTCTGCTGATCGGCACGTTCAAGAATCATCTCATTCTTCAAAGACAGAGGAATTCGAAATTACCCCTCCATCATCTGTAGAACCTCTGACAACAGATGATTGGATTGAAACCATAACTGAACAAGCAAAGACTCAGACACTTACGAAAATGGGCCCTCGAATTATTGAAAAAGTAGATGAGGACATGACTACGACGATTTTACCCAAAATTGAAGAGGTCATGGGAGAGATCCTTGCTTCTGCAGGGGAAAACGAAGTTCCTTATTATGAAATTACCGAAGATCCGTCTCCGGGATATGGGGAAAGAATTTTTAATATCCAAAACAAACATACAGACGAAGAAATCGCTCGATTTCATGTGAGAAGAGACAAGCGTCCAGGCGAAGGGTATTGGTTTAACTTCCATTACCATTTGCAGGAGGACGACTTTGTAAAACACCATGAGCTTGGCGAGATCTTTTGGGAAAAAAATACGCCACCGAAATGGATGTCCTAAAAAGAAAGCGACCTATAACAGGTCGCTTTTTATTTTTGCATGAAATCACGGCCTGTCCAACAGCTGTTCATCTGAATCCCTTCTTTTTCTGCGTATTCATCACCCCATTGGCACATTCCGTATAGGACAGGTTGAATTTTGCGGCCGAAGTCAGTTGTAGCGTAGACAACTCTTGGAGGAACTTCTTCATAAACCGTGCGTTTAACAAGTCCATGTTCCTCAAGTTCTCTCAATTGTTGTGTCAGCATTTTCTTTGTGATCTCAGGGATGGTCTTCCTCAATTCATTAAACCTCTTATCGCCTTCATTGAGATGCCAAAGCAACAAGACTTTCCATTTTCCACCGATCAGATCAATCACTAAATTAATGGCGCACTGGTATTCTGATTGCAGCTCTTTCATCGTGTTTCCCTCATTTCTAATTACGGATAGGTTACCCTTTAGTAACTCAGTTACTGAAAAGTGCCTTCTTGTTTCTTCCTTAACCTCTCGTTAGTATATAGTATATCGTTTCACTTGTTGAAGGAAACTGTTTAGAGAGGGGAGGATGACTGATGAAAGCACTACTTTTACAAGATAAAAATCAATGGAAAGAAATGAAGGTTGAAGAAGTAGAAAAACCTCGTCCCAAAAAAGGGGAAGTTCTCGTTGAGGTTCATGCTGCTGGTTTGAACCCTGTTGATTATAAGACAGCAACAAATGGCCATCCGAGTTGGGTTTATCCTCATATCCTTGGTCTTGACGCTGCAGGTACAATTGTCGAGCTTGGAGAGGGTGTGACTGAGTGGGAAGAAGGAGATCGAGTGGTCTACCATGGCGACTTGATGAAAAGTGGGGCGTATGCTCAATATGCAATCACTACGGCTCATACGATCTCACGAATTCCTGAGGGCATCAGCTTTGAAGAAGCAGCTGCCTTGCCTACAGCTGGTTACACGGCTTATCAAGCCATTCACCGGAAGCTTCCCTTGGATCAGTTGAACACCATTTTGATCCACGCAGGAGCTGGAGGAGTTGGAGGATTTGGTATTCAACTTGCAAAAGCGGTTGGGAAAACAGTTATTACAACAGCATCGGCCCACAATCACGACCATGTCCGTCGATTAGGCGCAGACTTTGTTATTGATTACCGTAAGGAAGATGTTCATCAAAAAGTACAGGAAATTACAGAAGGTAAAGGTGTCGATGCCGTCATTGACGCAGTAAGTCGCGATCATGCCACAGCATCTTTGGAGGACCTTGCTTTTATGGGGCATCTTGTTTACATCGCAGGGGCACCCGACTTTGCCAAAGTGAAGCCATTTACTAAGGTCGTTTCCTACCATGAGATTGCTTTAGGGGCAACCCATCAAGCAGATGTGGAGTCCCAAAAAGATCTTGCTGTTATAGGAGATGAGATGTTGAGAATGATGGAAGAAGGTAAAGTTTCTTCCCTACTGGAGGAAACGATTTCCTTGGAAGCAGTTCCTCAAGCGCTGGAGCGTCTGTCTGAACGTCATGTGAAAGGTAAAATCGTAGCGAAGATAGATGAATAAAAAGGAGTTTTGAATCATGTACCCATACCCAAGAAGTTTTTCACATATAGGTTTGTCTGTACCAAATTTAGAGAAAGCGATCGAGTTCTATACAGAGTTATTTGGGTGGTATGTCCTCATGGAACCATCAGAAGTGCAGAATGATGACACACCCGTTGGTCAAATGTGCCGGGACGTTTTCGGCAATGACTGGGAAAAATTCAGAATTGCCCACCTTTCTACGGGTGATAAAATTGGTATTGAACTTTTTGAATTCCCACATCAAGAAGAGCCGGAAAACAACTTCGAATATTGGAAAACAGGCATCTTCCACTTCTGTATACAAGACCCGAATATTGAAGACGTTGTGGAGAAAGTGAAGGCTAAAGGCGGGAAACAGCGCATGCCTATTCGTGAATATTACCCGGGAGAAAAACCGTACAAGATGGTTTACGTAGAAGATCCTTTCGGAAATGTTTTCGAAATTTACACCCATAGTTATGAGTTAACCTATTCTAAAGGTGCTTATTAAGTAAAAATCAATGCTAAGTAGTTTTTCATAAGGAAGTCCGATTCCAAAAGTAAAACAAAAGCTTCCAACCCAAGTAGATTTAAAGGACAATCAGAAAGAGCCTGCGCATGGCGCAGGCTCTCTTTTTAATCTTTATCATCACCAATGATTCGAACTTCTCTTTCTAAATCGACTCCGAATTTCTCTTTCACCGTTTTTTGAACGTGTTCAATCAAAGAGATGTAATCAGAGGTTGTTGCATTGTCTTTGTTAATGATAAACCCTGCATGTTTTTTAGAAACCTCTGCACCACCTATGTTGGTCCCTTGAAGATCGCTGTCTTGAATCAGCTTTCCGGCAAAATATCCTGGTGGACGTTTAAAGACACTCCCACATGAAGGGTATTCAAGTGGCTGCTTAGACTCACGCTTGAACGTCAAGTCGTCCATCACTTCTTTAATGTCTTCGTATTTCGCAGGTTTCAGGTGGAAGGTGGCTTCTACTACGATATCTCCATTATCCGGGATGTTACTTGTTCGATAATCAAGATCAAGTTCAGCTGCGAGACGCTTTACGAGATTCCCGTGTTTATCTACCACATACGCGTAATCGAGTACATCTTTAATTTCTCCACCATAAGCACCCGCATTCATGTATAATGCACCGCCTACAGTTCCAGGAATTCCGCACGCGAACTCTAGTCCGGATAAGTGTTTATCTAGAGCATATCGAGAGGCATCAATGATCCGGGCACCGCTCTGTGCGACCACTGTGTTGCCTTCTGAATGAATAGTATCCAGGTGTTTTAAGTTAATGACGATTCCACGAATACCGCCGTCCTTAATAATTAAGTTGGATCCATTCCCTAGCAAAGTGAAAGGAATATTGTCTTCATTTGAAAGCTTCACGACATTTTGTATTTCTTCGTAGGATGTTGGAGTTATAAAAAAGTCGGCTTTTCCACCAAGCTTTGTGTACAAATGGTCTTTCAACATTTCGTCCACTTTAACATTTTCCTCTTTGACGAGTTCCAACAATTTATTATAGATCTTTTGTTTTTTATTCATAAACACCAGTCCTATTATAAGTTGATTATATTCTGATTGGACCTCAACCAGTCTTTCCAACGATCTCTCTTCTTACAATTTATGAAGGAACGTAGGAAAAGTTCATTTTAGACTTTTACAATCACCCTTCCTATTCTATCACAAATCGCAATAGTCATTGTGTAGGATTTTGCTTATGACCTTTATGGGGAGGACTGACACGAATATTCAATGCCTTATCAGTAGAAAATAACGGATATAGGGAGGTGTTAGAGGATGGCACTGGATGTAAAATGTGAAGTTCGAAACTGTGTTCATAACAATGATGGAATCTCCTGCGGAGCGGATGAGATTTTCGTCGTCAGTCATAAAGGTAAAAAAGCGAGCCACAGTGAAGAAACGGATTGTAAAACATTTGAACCCGCAAATGTGTAAGATTTTCCCTATAATCAAGGTCTGCTTTTCAGCAGGCCTTTTTTTCATTTTTTTCTCTTTATGAAAGCGTTTTAATTATAAGGAATCTTTATTATATTCAGAAAAATCATTGCTATGATCCTTACTTGTTAGTATCATCATGGTAAGTTATTTCATTTACGAAATGAATCGACCATTTTTAAAAGGGGTGTTTGGGATGGAAAGAACGAGAAAAGATTTAAGAATAAGGAGTAAAGACATCAGTGAAGGCGTCAATCGAGTCCCGAACCGCTCGATGTTGAGAGCTGTTGGTTTTACAGACGAAGATTTCAAAAAACCGATGATTGGAATTGCCAGTACGTGGAGTGAGGTTACCCCATGTAATGTACATATCGATAAGCTTGCTCAAGAAGCGAAAAGTGGAGCCGATGAAAATGGCGGAGCACCGATGATCTTCAATACGATTACCGTAGCGGATGGGATCGCAATGGGACACGAAGGGATGTTTTATTCCCTTCCAAGCCGTGAAGTGATTGCAGATTCCATTGAAACCGTCACAAATGCTGAAAGATTGGATGGTTTGGTTGCTATCGGCGGTTGCGACAAAACGACACCAGGCTGTTTAATTTCCATTGGGCGTTTGAACATTCCTTCGGTGTACGTGTATGGAGGAACGATTCAACCAGGAAAGCTTGATGGAGAGGACATTGACATTGTGTCGTCTTTTGAAGCTGTAGGAAAGTATCATGAAGGGCAAATAGACGATGAACAGCTTCACAGAGTGGAATGCCATGCATGTCCTGGAGCTGGTGCTTGTGGCGGAATGTACACAGCGAATACGATGGCTTCTGCTGTAGAAGCCTTAGGGATGAGCATTCCTGGATCTTCCTCTACACCAGCGGTTAACGATTATAAAGAGATTGAATGTAAACAAGCAGGTGAGCTTGTTATTGAACTGCTCGAAAAAGAGATTTACCCTCGCGACATCATGACAAAAGAAGCATTTGAAAATGCGATCACCGTCGTGATGGCCCTGGGTGGGTCTACAAATGCATTCCTCCACCTCCTTGCCATGGCGCATTCTGCAGGAGTGGATTTGACACTTGATGACTTTGAGCGCATCAGACAGGAAGTCCCTCACATTGCAGATATGAAGCCGAGTGGGAAATATGTCATGCAGGACTTGTATGAAAGTGGCGGCGTTCCAGCTGTAATGAAGTTACTTCTAGAGGAAGGTTTATTGCACGGGGATTGTTTGACAGTGACGGGCAAAACGGTTGCAGAGAACTTGGCGGAAGTCCCTTCACTTAAAGAAGGGCAAAAGGTCATTGTTCCTTTTGATCAGCCAATCAAAGAAAAGGGACCCCTCGTCGTTTTGAAAGGAAACCTTGCTCCAGAAGGCGCTGTGGCTAAAATGTCCGGACAGAAGATCAGCCGTTTCGAAGGGCCTGCTCGGGTGTACAATAGTGAAGATGAAGCAACGGAAGCCATCGTTAACGATGAAATCAAAGAAGGTGATGTGCTCGTCGTACGAAACGTAGGTCCAAAAGGAGGACCTGGCATGCCGGAAATGCTTTCCATTACAGCTATGATTGTAGGGAAAGGATTAGGAGGAAAAGTTGCTTTGCTTACGGATGGTCGTTTCTCAGGCGGGTCACATGGGTTCGTCATCGGGCACGTCGCTCCTGAAGCAGTCGTTGGAGGACCAATCGGGTTACTCCAAGAAGGAGACACCATCACGATCGATAGTGATACGCAGCAAATTAACTTTGAAGTAAGCGAAGAAGAATATGAGCGCAGAAAGCGTGAATGGAAACGTCCTGAGCCTAAACATAAGAGAGGTGTACTGGCGAAGTATGCCAGACTCGTATCCTCTTCTTCCAAAGGCGCCGTTACAGATTTGGATCTTGAAGAATAGAAGACGTATTATGAAAAGCCCGGACTCGTGTTCCGGGCTTTTCTCATTAATCCCCCACTTCCACTAAAGCTCCCGTTTGTGGAAGACTCAGTTTGGAGATGTTCCAGGGGCTCGTTGCCTGGTTGAGCGTCAGGGGTGGCTGGGAAGCAACTCGCTTTCCTGCGGGGATGGCGGCAAGCCTCCTCGGACTTTGTCCTGTGGGGTCTAGCCAGCCAATCCATTCCCGCGGGAGTCTCGCAGCTTCCCAACCACCCCTTTCATAGTAAGGAGAAACGAACCCCTATACCTAGAAGAAGTGTCTCCCATTTCCCTCCTAAGGCAGGCATAAAGCGCTCTGTATCAAGCTTATAAAATTTGAATGCCTGCTGTGGAGAGGTTATATGATCCACTTTCCTCAGTTATTCAAGCTGATTGTTCCAGAAGTGATTTCGAGAATCTTCCATGGCAAAGGGGCGGAGCGAACCTTTTCCCGGAGCCCCTAACTCCCTCGAAAATCTCCAAATCAAGTCTTATAGAAACCTGCCATTATGTGTAAGAAGGGTTGTATAAAAAAACTGTGTATAAAGGAGATCATCATATGGTTGTAGAAGTGGGAGGAGGGAGGTGGATGAGAGATGACCAAGGTTGCATTGATTAGACATGGAAGTACTGCATGGAATAAAGAAAAAAGAGCGCAAGGAAGCTCGGATATTCCGTTGGATGAAGAAGGAAAGTCCGATGCGAGAAAATTAGCCGAACGACTACATAAGGAAACGTGGGATGTTCTTTATTCAAGCCCTCTGAAGAGAGCAAAGCAGACAGCGGAAATCATCAGTGCACAAGTAGGGTTGGACATTCAATTTGACTCTCGTCTGGAAGAAGCCAGTGGTGGTCAGATTGAAGGGACAACAGAACCTGAAAGAATCGAAAAATGGGGAGAGGACTGGCGTTCCCTGGACTTAGGCATGGAAAGACCTGAGAGTGTTGTTTTCAGGGGGATGTCGTTTATGGATGATGTTCTAAAAACACATGCAGGGAAGAAAATCATTGTTGTTAGTCACGGTGCCTTAATCAGTCATGTGTTGAGGGAAATGGATAGTGATAACGTGAGGGATGAACATATGAAGAACACGTCTTTATCAGAGGTTCATTTTAGGGAAGACCAATGGTTTTGTGACCGATTTAATTGTACGATCCATTTGGATTAACAAAAGCGGCTCAAAGGTGAGCCGCTTTTATATTATTCTTTCGAGTAGTTTAAATCCCATGTGATTCCGAAAGGGTCATTCACTTTTGCATACGTAGCTCCCCAAAAGGTATCCTGTAGTTCCATTAATACGTTCCCGCCGTCTTTTAGTCGGTCGTAATAGGTTTGAATCTCGTCGGAACTATCACATTCAATGACTAGCGCAATATTGTTGCCTGTCTTAACGCTTTGATCTGCAAAGGAATCAGAGACCATAAAGAACAAGTCGTCTTTTTTAAATCGTGCGTGCATGACTCGATCGTCCATTTCCTTAGGGGTTTCAAAATCTGCTTCACCGAAGGTTTGGAGGTTGGTAATTTCTCCTTCGAAGACTTGCTTGTAATAGTCCAGGGCTTCTTTTGCATTACCGTTAAACGTAAAATAAGGGGTTGCTTGATGCTTCATAAAAGTGAACACTCCTTTAGAAATTTTTTGTGCACAATTATTATACCCTATCCATGAACAACTGACAAGAACACCTGTTCGTTAATTTTTGAAGCTTTGGTTCCAGGACTTCATTTTATCTAAAGCCAGTCTATCATGATTAATTTCTCCAGGCTTAACAGCATTCCCTATCACATAATCTTCGAACGACATCCCTACAAAATCAAAAATATGGCCGAATTGTTGAATTAAAGGTAATCCGGTTACATATGGATTGCTTCCGCCTGTAGTGATGACATAGGCTTTCTTTCCACGGACCTGTTCTTTGAAGTTGAAACGATCATCACGCATATACTGGGACCAGCGATCAAAGAACAATTTCATGTGGGAGGTCATGCCAAACCAGTAAATAGGAGTTACAAAAATAACTAGATCATGAGCCAAAAATTCATGTAGCAAGGTTTCATAATCGTCTTCAACTGGGGAGAAACCTTCATCCGTATGACGCATATCTATGATTGGATTAATTTTGTAGTCACTTAGACGTACTTGAGTATGCTCAATTCCTTCCGTCGCTTGTTCCACAAGGTACTCTGAATTCCCGTTCTCTCTTGAACTTCCTAATATTGTCAATATCTTCATTGTTTCCTGCCTCCTTTGCTTCTGGAATGAGTATATCATTGAACAGGTCATCATAGTTATCTATACTTATCAATAATGACTATTGTAAATAATGATAGAGGTGTATCGATGGATTTGTCCTATTTTTATACATTTAAAGAAGTGGCCAAGTGGGGGAGCTATACTCGCACCGGGGAAGAACTCGGTTATGCTCAATCCAGTGTGACCACGCAGATAAAAAAACTGGAAGATTACTATGGGGTGAGATTTTTTGAGCGTGCTGGGCAGACCATGCGTTTAACTCAATCTGGAGAACAGCTTTTATATTATGTCGATCAAGTGATCGATTTAATGGAAGAAGCGGAAAGTAAGCTTTCCGACAGTGTTCAAATGCGAGGGACTGTAAGGATCGGAGCGGTTGAATCCTTAGCGGCTTATTTTATATCGAAATCATTGAAAGCCTTTAAAGAACAAAACCCTGATTTGCGAATTCAATTGGAATCCGGATTGTGTCCAAACCTGAAAAATGGTGTGTTAGAAAGTCACTATGATCTCGCTGTTGTTCTTGATGAAGAAGTAAAGCATCCTCTTCTGGAAACTTTCCTTCTGCGCGAGGAAGAAATGGTAATGGTTTCGTCTAGTAAGCATCCTCTTGTCGGAAAGGAGAAAATGGACTTGCGACGCATTGAGGATGAAACGCTTATTCTGACAGAAAAAGATTGTTCTTACAGAAATATGCTCGAAAGCCTATTAAAAAGACGCGGGGTAGAACCTCGTTCGATCATTTCATTTACAAGTCTTGAAGCCATCAAACAATGTGTGATTGACGAGCTCGGAATCGCGATGCTTCCGAAAATGACCGTAGACAGAGAACTTGAAAATGGAAGTCTATGTGCGTTGGACTTTGACCATGAAGAATTGTCCTTATACATCCAAATAATCCATCATAAAAAGAAATGGTTATCTCCATCGCTGGAGAAATTTATTCAATTGCTTTATGAAAAGAGATGAAGACGCTGTGAACTGTATTAAAACAGGATAATTAGATAGAGATTGAATTATTCAAGGATCCAACAAAATTTTTAAAGGCGCTGAACCTTATGGCAGCGCCTTTTGCATACCCATCAAATGCCTAAATTGAAAAAACTTTCAGAAAACGGTTGCAATTTCTGCCCTCTCACAGTAAACTGTACCATAACAGATAAACAAAATAATTTCTGTTATAACAAAGGAGGAGCTAAAATGAAAAAACAACAAACTGTCCCTTGTCCGCAATGTGGTTCGAAAATCGAAGGTCATACTTACAATTACATGATGGAATGTGATCGCTGCCTTTCTAAAAAAGATGAATAATTTTTTGTCATAACTGTTATATATCAGTTGGTTAATAATTAAGTTAGTATACAACAGAGGGTGGCGATTTCATGGAAACCAAATTGTCTGGAATACAAATTTACGGTCCGATGCACGATGGTTTTGGAGAAATACTATCAGATGAGGCATTATCTTTCCTCATTCAGTTGCATGAAACATTCAATGACAGAAAAAAGCAGTTACTTGAAGATCGAGAAGATACTCAAAGGAAAATCGATCAAGGTGAGCGGCCAAATTTCCTCAAAGAGACAGAACATATCAGAAATGCGGATTGGACGATATCCCCTATACCTGACGATCTTAAGGATCGTCGGGTAGAAATTACGGGGCCTGTGGATCGCAAGATGGTCATCAATGGTCTCAATTCCGGAGCAAAAGTATTCATGGCTGATTTTGAGGATGCGAATTCTCCGACATGGCTGAATACCATTCATGGCCAGATCAATTTGAGAGATGCTGTGAGAAGGAGCATTCGTTTTGAAAATCCAAAGGGTAAAGTGTACGAGTTAAATGAAAAAACGGCTGTCCTCAAAGTACGTCCTCGCGGATGGCATTTAGATGAAAAGCACATGACTTATAATCAGGAACGGCTTTCAGGAAGTCTTGTAGACTTCGGCCTCTATTTTTTTCACAATGCTAAAGATCTAATTGCAAATGGTTCGGGTCCGTATTTTTACTTACCGAAGATTGAAAACCATCGGGAAGCGAAGTTGTGGAACGATGTGTTCGTCTTTGCTCAAGACTATATGAACATCCCCCAAGGAACGGTAAAAGCGACCGTTTTAATTGAAACGATTTTAGCCGCCTTTGAGATGGATGAAATTCTTTATGAATTAAGAAATCATTCGGCTGGGTTGAACTGTGGCCGATGGGATTATATATTCAGCTACTTGAAGAAGTTCCGTCATGATGAAACATTTTTATTGCCTGACCGTGCCGATGTGACGATGACTGTTCCGTTTATGAGGGCCTACTCCAAGTTGACGATTCAAACTTGTCATAAACGTAAGGCTCATGCCATGGGGGGAATGGCTGCCCAGATTCCAGTGAAAAATGATAAAGGGAAGAACGACGCTGCCTTTGAAAAGGTACGTGCTGATAAGGAGCGTGAAGTGAAAGATGGGCACGACGGGACATGGGTCGCCCACCCGGGTATGGTCAAGACAGCGATGGATATTTTTGACAAACATATGCCTAAGGAGAATCAGATAGATAAAAATCAAGCGTCTGTCTCCTATCGTGCTGAGCAATTGCTGGAAGTACCAAATGGGTCGATTACAGAACAAGGGTTAAGAACAAATATAAATGTAGGGATACAATATATGGCATCCTGGCTGGATGGAAGAGGGGCAGCACCGATTCATCATTTGATGGAGGATGCGGCAACCGCGGAAATCTCAAGAGCACAAGTGTGGCAATGGATCAGACATCCTAGAGGAGTATTAAAGGATGGCAGAGAAATTACCATGGAGCTTTATGAGTCGTTGAAAGAAGAAGAGATCGAAGCGATACGCTGGGAAGTTGGAGAGAGTGCTTTTGAAAAAGGTTCCTATATAGAAGCCGCTCAGTTGTTTGACCAACTGATTCGAAACGATGAGTTCGCTGAGTTTTTAACTTTAGAAGCTTATAACCATTTATCTTAAGGGGGATTTCATAATGAATGAACGTGTAGAAAAGTTGCGTCAACAGTGGCAGGATGAAAGTCGATGGAACGGGGTGCAAAGACCCTATGAGGCTGAAGAGGTCATTCGGTTAAGAGGGTCCATGGATATTCAGCATACGTTAGCGGAAAAAGGAGCCGAAAAGCTTTGGAAATTGATGAATGAAGAAGATTACGTCCATGCGCTGGGTGCTTTGACGGGAAACCAAGCGATGCAGCAGGTGAAAGCAGGATTGAAAGCTATCTATTTGAGTGGTTGGCAAGTGGCCGCTGATGCCAACCTCTCCGGAAACATGTATCCCGATCAAAGCCTATATCCAGCCAACAGCGTACCTCAAGTAGTGAAGAGAATCAATCAAGCCTTACAAAGAGCGGACCAAATTCATCACATGGAAGGTAAAGAAGACATTGACTGGTTTGCACCTATTGTCGCAGATGCAGAAGCCGGTTTTGGTGGTCAGTTGAATGTTTTTGAGTTGATGAAAGGTATGATCGAAGCGGGTGCGGCAGCTGTTCACTTCGAAGATCAGCTTTCTTCAGAGAAAAAATGTGGTCACCTTGGAGGTAAGGTTCTTTTACCGACACAGACGGCTGTTCGAAACCTGATCTCCGCAAGGTTTGCTGCCGATGTCATGGGAACGCCGACCATCATCATTGCGAGAACCGATGCGAATGCGGCTGATTTAATCACAAGTGATGTGGATCCGTATGATGCTTCGTTCATTACTGGAGAGCGGACAGCTGAAGGCTTCTTCAAAACAAGAGCTGGTTTGGATCAAGCGATTGCACGCGGTTTGGCTTATGCGCCTTATGCTGACCTTGTTTGGTGTGAAACATCGGAGCCTAACTTGGATGAAGCGCGCCGTTTTGCAGAAGCCATTCATGAGCAATACCCTGGAAAGCTATTGGCTTATAACTGCTCACCTTCATTCAATTGGAAGAAGAAGCTTGATGATCAAACGATTGCAAACTTCCAACGTGAGCTAGGTAACATGGGATACAAGTTCCAATTTGTTACTTTGGCAGGTTTCCATGCCTTAAACCACGGCATGTTCGAACTTGCCCGTCAATATAAAGATCGTGGCATGGAAGCTTATTCTGAACTCCAACAGGCAGAATTCGCTAGTGAAGCTTACGGGTATTCTGCAACACGACATCAGCGTGAGGTTGGAACGGGGTATTTTGATGAAGTCGCTCAAGTGATATCAGGTGGAACATCTTCAACGACTGCATTGAAGGGCTCCACAGAGACCGAACAATTTGATTCAGAAACGGTCAGCCCAACCTGAATGGTGTACGATCCAAAAGTAACGTCTGGAGTCTGAAGCTCCAGGCGTTTTTTTCTACAGGATTCTTAGAATTTACTACTTCTATCTTCTTCTCCCCGTTCCAACCACCATCACCAAACGTTAAATCCCCAATACGGGCTCATGCCCAATTAAGTGTTGAAATAAGAATATGGAAGCGTTTTTCGTTGTAAGGGTTATCATGTCCTCGTAGCACAATTTTCCAGTAATTTAATATGGTATGATATCAGTTATTTTTAGTGATTGTGAAAATCAGGAGTGATATCATGCCGGTAAATTCAGGAGAAGAATATAAAAAACGGATTGATGAGATGAACGCTGAAGTTTGGGTGGCCGGCAATCGAATCACGGGCGCCATTTCTGAACATCCTGCTTTCAAAGGGATCATCCGTAGTCAGGCAGAACTCTACGACCTACAATGTGAGCATCAAGAAGACATGACTTTTTCCTCTGAAACGACAGGGAACCGGTTAGGGTTGTCGTATTTAATCCCAAGAACGAAAGGGGATTTAGAGAGAAGGAGGAAAATGATCCAGCGTTGGGCCCTTCATTCAGGCGGAGTGATGGGAAGAAGCCCGGATTACATGAATACCGTACTTGCGGCTTTCGCTGCATCCATTGATGTGTTGGACGGAGAAGAGAATTGTTATCCAGACCGGCTTCTTAGGTTTTATGAATATGCTCGAGAGAATGATTTGTCGTTTACCCATACTTTCATTAATCCACAAAGCAATCGTTCAAAATTAGCTTTTTTAGAAGAGGATGTCACGAACGCCCGAATTGTGGATCGCACTAACCAAGGGTTGATCATCAAAGGAGCAAAACTTCTGGCAACACAAGGTGGAATAACCGATGAGATCATCGTTTTTTCCGCTCCTGGTGCACAGGATAATGCGCACGCCTACTGTTTTTCCATTCCAAGCAATACCAAAGGTTTAAAGTTTATTTGTAGAGAATCGTTCGCTAATCAAGGAACCTCTTTTGATTATCCATTATCCTCCAGGTTTGAAGAGATGGATACCATCGTTATTTTTGAGGATGTTCTCGTTCCATGGGATCGAGTCTTTATACACGATAATATCCGTGCTGCCACACGTTTGTATGTTCAGGGGAAATTCGTTCCTTTTACGCTACATCAGATCGTTTCCAGGCAAACGATTAAAACTGAATTTTTATTAGGGATTGCTCAAGGAATTGTCGATACCATTCAAATTGGTGAGTACCAACATGTTCAAAGTAAAGTAGTGGAAATAGTGAAGGGCCTGGAAGTTATGAAGGCGCTCATCATCAAATCGGAACAGGAAGCGGCTGTGGACTCTTCAGGTATAATGGTCCCTGCTAAACAACCATTATATGTGGCTGTGAACCAATTCCAAGAATGCTACCCGAGGTTCGCTGAGATCCTTCAGATTCTCGGTGCCAGTGGGATGATGTCGATTCCACAAAAGGCGGATTTCGATGGAGAAGTCGGAGAGAAGCTGGATCACTTTCTGCAAGGGGTCGAAGTGAAAGGGGAAGATCGAGTATCCCTTTTTCGGTTAGCCTGGGATTTGACAATGAGCAGTTTCGGTTCCAGACAAACGCTTTATGAACGGTTTTTCTTTGGAGATCCTGTACGACTCTCGCAAGCCATTTATCAACTATATGATAAAAACAAAGCGTTGGAATTCACTCAACCTTTCTTATCGAAAAAAGCTGACAAATAAATGTCAGCTTTTTACCGTTTAGCATTCGCTTTTTTTGCTTTTTGTTCTAACTGAGAACGAGGTTGCTGATCAGCGACATCTTCAGAAAGTCCCTGAGGATTTACAGTGTTGCCTGCATTTCTTTTGAATGCATTGCTTTTCTTACTCATAAGCACACCTCCTATCGCTTATTTTGGAGTAATCCGTGGTTTTTATCCATGTTTTCAATAGGCAAAAGCTTACAACGAATGGGTTTGTTAAACATGTAAAAGCTAAGCGCAAAGGAGGGCTTATGTATGAAGCAAAAGCAAAACCAGCCGAATCGTAATCACAAACAAGAAATGGATGACTATAATTCCCAAGGCTTAGCCATTACGCAAGAGCAAGTATCCGACACGCTCACGGAGGGTACGTACGATGCCAAAATTGACGAAGTGGATGAGAACGGTCAATTGATCAGCCATAAAGGTGAGCCAATAACAAAAGAAAAGAAGCGTGACTAGTGATGGCTCGAAGGAGTAAACTGCTTGTTCCAGAAGCAAGGGCAGGACTCGATCAGATGAAAGCTGAACTCCTCAAGTCTTCCTCTCCTGAACAGACAAAATATGAAGTGGCAAAAGAACAAGGAATACCATTAAAGAGAGGCGACAATGGTGATTTGTCTACGAGAGATGCAGGAAAGATCGGTGGGCAAATCGGAGGACGCATGGTAAAAGAATTAATTCGCAGAGCTCAACAACAGATGGAACAAGGGCAAAAGTAAGAGGCGCAGAATAGCGCCTCTTTTTTATAACACGGGTCATTATGCTTATTCTTTATTCGCTACCAAGTGTTTGGGATGCATCATTACCAATTGATCGAGTTCATTTTTATGATATAGAAAGTCTGCTTTATTTTTAAAAATAAGGGCTTGATCGATTTGGTGTTGATGCACAAGGACCGCTAATTCTATATCCATTTCTGTATAAAGTGAACGGTCTTCATACTTCTCATCGATAAATGGAATAGACATATAAAAAGGATCGGTATCATTCTTTTTAACTGCGATGTACCAGCCTGCATGGTCTACATAAAAGGGATCATCAAGGATGTGAAGATGATCGCCATGGTTAAATTCAATTATTTCATGACACGTACATTCTTGGTTGCCTTTTTCGTATGTGAACGTTTGTAGAACGGTTAAGGTATTCTCCATAGCCATTCTCCTTTCAGGGTGTTAAAACAATAATAGTTGATAATGATTATCAATGTCAAACAAAAATTCACTTCTTTTTCTGATAATTTTGGTATAATGATATAAATAAAATGGCTTTTTCATAGAGGAGAATCTTTATGGGATCTATCAAAGATTTGGTTGGAAAAGTACAGTTTGATGGGGATCGCGTCATCGTTGTACCTCAAGAATTACAGTGGATTGGTCAAGGGAGAAGTGCTGTGGTCTACCGTTTAAAGGAAACTGACATAGCCATAAAGGTTTTTTATCCAGGTTATGAGGACCTTGCACATATTGAAGGGGAAGTTTACGAGAAACTGAACAACCATGAGTTTTTTCCAGCCTTTTATGAAAAAGGCGAAGGATATTTGACGATGGAGTACGTGGAAGGGATTACTTTTTATGATTGCCTTGTCAATGGGGTTGCGATTACAGAAGAGATGGTCCAGCGTGTTGATGAGGCGCTTGAATTTGCCTGTCGTTTGGGTTTTAACCCTTCGGATACTCACTTGAAAAACATTCTGCTTACTTCAGATGGCGAAGTGAAAGTCATTGATGTGGTTCGTTTCACGCAGGAGTTTGATTGTCCGCATTGGCGTGACCTGAAAAAAGCCTATGAAACCTTTTACCAGCGCAGGTATGTCCCCAAAAAAATTCCGCGGTTTTTTATAGAGTTTATTATACGACTGTATCGTAAGCGTTTATTGCCGATTTAAACGATTCTGTTGTTTGATCATCCATTTTTCTGGGAAAACCTTGAATGAGAAAGGTGGAATGTAGACATGACACAGCATCGTTTAAGTGAAGTCGAAGTCGGTAAAAATTACAAAGCGAAAGAATTGGACAGTTTCGTATCCACGACAGATGTTATTGTTTTGTCCAACAATGAATCACAACTTTTCACAGATCCTGAAAGGGAATATAAAGTGGTGCACGCATTTGATGGGTTATTTGAACATTCCTCTGAAGATGGAGAGAAATATTTCCGTGATAAGAAAGCCTATGTTGTAGAAAAGGTATAAAAAAGGCGTCCTTAGGGGCGCCTTTTTTACTTCAACGTCAGTATCTTAATTTCATGAGAATTTCCTTGATTTCTTCATCCTCCATGAGTACATCCTCATACTTTTTCGTAATTTCAGTCAATGCCACATCATGATAGAAGAATTCAGTAAAGAATTTCACTAATGGTTTGGATAAGGTATGGATGCCATGGGTTGCTTCCCCCTCCACACCCGCAAATAAAATTTCACACCCATCAATAATAATGAGTTTGTGTCTTTCAAGTGCATCGTGTTTGACGTCGGGCAATAGAACATGGGCATGGAGCTTTCCTGTTTCCAGCTCACCCACAGAAAGAAGTTCAACCTTAACACCCTGGTTCTTTTTTTCTTCAAGAAGAGGCAGGAGAGGAGACAATTCGTCACTCCATCCGGTAAGAAGAACTTCTTTTTTCGCATTCTGAATCCGCTCTTCTAATAATGACATGATGGACGCATCATTTTGTATGGTCCATACGCGTTCATCCGATTCATGAAGTTTAAACGTTGTATTTTTCATTTCGTCTATATTGGCTTGGAATTCCGTCGTCAGCTTTTTCACCGTCGTTTCCATTGATAGAGCGGTATAAAGTTTTTTTCTTTGTTGAAAAGAGGTGAGAATCAAACCTTTTTCTACAAGGCGCTGCAGCACTTCATAGATCTTCGACTTTGGGACTTGTGAGTATTTGACGATGGAGGTAGCATCCAAAGGCTCTTCGCTAGCCGTCAACACTTCAAATACTTGACTTTCATATTGAGTAAATCCGAATTTTTGTAACATCACGTACCTCGCTTTTTTATGGAAAGGGATTTAATTAATCGAATTGGATATAATTGCAGGATTCTGTAAGACTCGATTTCGAGACTTTATGGGGTTCGTTTGCTATGTGAGGAGTCAGGGGCGATTCCGCATTTGAACACTTTCCTGTGGGGGAGTGTCGAGCTTCCTGGGCTACCGCCGATCTCCTTTCTCCCACGGGAGTCTCGCAGCTTACCAACCATCCCATTCTATAATGAGAGAAACGAACCCCTATACCAAGAAGGAGCATCTTCCACCATCACTACCTATAGAAATAAAGCACAATAACAAGCGTTTATGAGCTCTATCCAAACGGTGGAGGGATTGGATAGAGCTCACAATACATATAGAAAACGCCTAATTCTGCAAGTGGTTCGAGAATCTTATATAGCAAAGGGGCGGAGGGGAATGGCGAGACTCCTGCGGGAAAAAAGTGCAGGGTGAGACCCCACAGGACGCAGTCCGAGGAGGCTCACCGCGCTCCCGCGGAAAGCGAGTTATTCCCCGCAGCCCCATCCACTCAACAAAAATCTTGAAACCGAGTCTTCAAGAAAAGGGAGCTATAATTAAATAGACTTTTTTCTATGCTTTAGGTTTAGAATACATGGAGGATTGAAAAACGTAAACATTTCCTCTTGTTTTATCCTTTTTAAATGGTTACCATTGTAGTGGTAACCTAATAGAGAGGGTCATGCAATGATGAATAAAAAAGTATATTTGTTAGCTCTAGTTGCTTTTGTTGTCGGAACCGTTGAATTGATTATTGGTGGGATTTTAGACCTTGTTGCTGATGATCTAGGGGTTACCCTTGGTCAAGCGGGTCTATTGATTACTATTTTTTCTTTAGTATTTGCAGTGGCATCTCCAATTTTACTTACGGCAACCGCTCGGTTTGACCGGAAGAAATTGATGCTTGTCACATTAATTATTTTCTTTCTTGGAAACATGCTCGCCTATTTGAGCCCGAATTATTCCACAATCATGCTGGCAAGGGTGTTAACAGCGGCAAGTGGGTCATTGCTTGTTGTTCTTGCTGTGACGATTGCTTCTGCGATCGTTTCAAAAGAGTACAGAGGAAGAGCGATTGGTACCATATTTATGGGGATCAGTGGTTCTCTTGTTCTTGGAGTACCCATTGGGCTGACGATTGGGAACAGCTTTGGGTGGAGAGCCCCCTTTCTACTCATAAGTGTCCTGACTCTCTTATCAGTTGTGGCTGTTTGGGTTTCGTTAGGGAATATTGCTCCGAAACCTGTCATTTCTGTTAAAGAGCAGTTACGGACGTTAAAAAATAAAAAGATTTTCTCTGCACAGTTGACCTCGTTCTTGTTTTTGACCGGTCACCTGGCCTTGTATGCGTATCTCACCCCTTTTCTTAAGTCAGAAATGGGGATGAACGGGACCTGGGTGAGTATCGTTTACTTCATCTTTGGTGTCGCTGCCGTCATGGGAGGAGGAGTCGGAGGATTTTTGTCAGATAAATTCGGATCTGAGAAAAGTATTCTTGGGATTATCCTCGTCTTTGCGGTGGCTATCTTCACAATCCCACACGTCACCTTTTCTCTTCCGTTATTCTTGATGGTGATGGTGATTTGGAGTGCTTTGAGCTGGGCCGTGACGCCTGCACAACAAAATTATCTAATCTCCTCAGCTCCTGAAACGTCAGATATTCAGCAAAGCTTGAACAACTCTGCGTTGCACTTTGGAATTGCTTTCGGTTCTTCGATCGGTGGCATTGTCATCGAGCAGAGTTCGGTTATTCATAACGCAACGGTTGGAGGATTTTTCGTGCTGCTTGCATTGGCCAGTGCATATTTTTCAATTACTCGTGGACGACAAACGTATAAACAAGAAGCGATGCAACAATCATAATAAAACCCCACCGACTGAGGTGGGGTTTTCGTTATGCCTATTTATACTCAATAGCAATCATATCCCAATATTCCAAATGGGGAAGTGTGAAAGACAATTGACCATCCTTTTGCTTAAATTCAAGAGTCTTGGGTACACCTTTCTTCCAATCAGGGGAAGCCATCCAAACCTTTTCCACCTTGCGCTTTTCGTCCATTTGGATCGGGACGTTGTTTATGGTTTCTGGCTTCTTTTGTGTACCTTGCGGATCTCGCCAATTCATATGCTCAACATCAGTAAAGTTAAGAAGCTGAACAATCTTTTTGTTGTTTGTTTTCTTACTGAACGCGTAAATGGCCCCTTTCTCCGGTTGAGAGGAGAAAGTTGCTTTATCAGAAGTTAGGACGAGTTCATCGGGAGAAAGCTCATCCCCACGTAAGAGATTTTGATATCCGACCATAAAATCGTAGTAATGAACGAGTCGCTCTTTTAACTCTTTTGTCATTGTTAGATGATCGTTTGGAAAATACTCCTTCGCCAGCATATGTTCTCCGAGTTCAATGTGAGCTCCACCGTGAGCAAAGATTAGTGCATCTGTGAAAAGGACGCCGGGGAGGTTAAACACACCCTCCTGATTTGCACGGTCGTAGTTCATGTATGCAGCTAATACTGTATTCTTGTTCCAGTTTTGTTTGTTTTCGATCAGGATGTCTTTTAGTTGCCCATAGGTTGTGATTGGGTCCCAAACTTCCGTATACAGAAAAGGAACACCAGCATTGGAAATTTCCTCTTGGCCATATTGATTGACCGCATTCATGATGGAAGAATGGTCCGGAAATTCTGCCTTCACAGCTTCTAGAAAGTGTTGATAGCTTTGTTTCATTGATATTGGAAGACCTGAAGCCTTGTAAAGATCTCCACGGTTCCCCAATTGATCGATATGCCAACCATCAAATGGAAGAGCCTGATAGACGATCTGTTGTCTTTGAAAGATATAGTCCTGCCATTCCGAGTTACTTGGGTTGGTTAAGAAAATATCGCTCTTCCAGCTGTCAGGAAGGGGATGGCGATCCACTTTGTCTGCATTTTTGTCTTTATACACGTACCAGTCAGAAAGAACACCGTCCTGCTCCGCTCCTGACAGAGTTCCATATAGTAAATTGTACGCCATCGCCTGCATGCCTTTTTGATGAGCTAAATCAATATAATGATCGATGGTTTGGAAATCTACAGGCTCACTAGCGATGTTAGACCAACTGTCCAGTGGTTTTCCATGGTTCATTTTTAAAGGCTGATGGTGCTCGTCATGCCAATCGTAGAATTGAAGAGCATTGATATGATATCGGCTCAACCGGTTTATAACCGCCTGCTGCTCCTTTTCTTCCATCGTGTGAAATTTAGATAAGAACCCATATCGGGGAAAGGCTGTCCAGGAAGAGGAAACATCAACAGCAATTGTCTTCCCTGCACTCTTGTCGTTGGAAGGCTTCACTTCAACCAAATACCCCTGGTGGTCCCTATTAGGGGGAGTCCAGGTCCATTCTAGCCATTGGCCTTCTTGTTCAACGGTTGTGCTTTCAATGACTCTCCCTTTGTAATAATAGTGAACGACAAAAGAGTTGTGACTCTCGTCATTCATCTTTGCTCTGAATTCAACACGTTCTCCAGGATTGTATTTCGATTGGTCTTTGGAAAGTTGCTTGATTTCAACTGGAGATTCTGTTTTGTCATTCCATAAAGCAATGATCAGCAAAGTTTGCAATAAGAGTACAATCATTAATAGAAGGAATTTTTTGTTCATAAAAACCAACCTTTATGAGAAATGGCTAGCAGAAAGACTGCTAGCCATTTGAGAATTATTTAAACTGATTAAAGAAAGAGAAGTGGAATCTGTCTTTGAAAAATTGGAAGAAAATCGAATATAGTTCCTGTTGTCTTTCTTTTTTAGATTTTTCTTCTTCTGATTGATCATTTTTACTCTCTTCTTGATCTTCATTACGTTCGCCTTGGCGTTCATCTTGATCGTCGCGCTCTTCGTCATCATTTTCATCGCGATCGTCTTCACGCTCATCTTGATCGTCGCGCTCTTCGTCATCATCTTCATTGCGATCGTCTTCACGCTCATCTTGATCGTCGCGCTCTTCGTCATCATTTTCATTGCGATCGTCTTCACGCTCATCTTGATCGTCGCGCTCTTCGTCATCATCTTCATCGCGATCGTCGTCACGTTCATCTTGATCGTCGCGCTCTTCGTCATCATCTTCATCGCGATCGTCGTCACGTTCATCTTGATCGTCGCGCTCTTCGTCATCATCTTCATCACGTTCGTCGTCACGTTCATCTTGATCGTCACGCTCATCATCATCGTGATCAGAGTTACCGTTTTTCTTTCCAACGAAGGAAATTTTCACTTTATGTTTTTCATCTGCTGGAACATTTACATATAGCGTTTGGTTTTCTTCGTCATAGTAGAAGGACTCCTGTGTGGATTTTACTTCCTCTACAGAGTTGACTTCCTTATATTTCGACCTAGCCGCACGTACACGTTTCGGAGCTTCTTCGCCATTAAGCTTCAATGTATAAGATTCTAAGTCAGAATCGTACCCTGTAGCTTTTTCTTTTTTCTTGAATACAATGTGTTTTCCTCTACGTTTGACTTTCAGATCAGTCACATTGTACTCGCCATCTTTGTAATCTAATGTTGCGCCATCATCCTCATAGAAAGAGTAGGTCGCTTTTTTGTTCAAGTAGGTATCTAGAACAAGATTTTCAAGCGGCTTTTCACCTGTATATTGTTGAACTTCACGTGTAGGGATCATCGAATCCTTTTTAATGTAGATCGGAAGGTGATCCAGCTGTGCTTCAGTAGTGATCGTCTGACCTCCGTCAAACTCTTGGCCTGTCCAATAGTCAACCCACGTTTCTCCTTCTGGCAGGTAAACGTCACGTTCGGTTTGTCCTTGTTTAACAACTGGGGCGAGCATCATTTCTTTTCCGAACATGAATTGATCACTTATGTTATAAGTGTTCTCATCATCCTGGAATTGATAAACGAGCGGTTGCTGAACAGGTGTCCCTTGTTCGGAAGCGTCGATAAACGCATTGTAAAGGTAAGGCATCAGTTGATAGCGCATTTCGATGTATTTTTTACTGATGTCTTCCACTTCTTGGCCGAATTCCCATGGCTCTTGTGCTTGTGTTTTACCGTCTGCTTTTTTGTCACTATCATAGTGGACACGAGAGAATGGTAGGAAGGCTCCTACTTCCATCCAGCGGGCAAACATTTCGGCATCAGGACGCCCTGCGAATCCACCGATGTCGTTACCAACAAATGGAACACCAGAAAGTCCTACGTTCATGTTCATTGGTAGGGACATCTCTAAGTGATCCCATTCACTAACATTGTCGCCTGTCCAAAGAGCTGCATAGCGTTGAGAACCTGCGTACATATCACGTGTCAATACGAATGGACGCTCATTCGGTTTGTACATTTCAAAAGCATCGTATGTAGCTTCAGCCTCATCGTGCCCATAAAGGTTATGGTACTCTGCGTGGGTCCGCTTGTTCTCTCCTTCACCAAACGTTACATCCAATGGCATCGTGTGGTAAGGGCCATCGAATACTGCTGGTTCGTTCATATCATTCCAAACTCCATCGATGCCTTTATCGAAGAGAATGTCGTGCTTACTAGCCCACCAGTCACGGACCTCTTCTTTTGAAAAGTCAGGGAACATTGAATCTCCAGGCCAAACTTCACCTACAAAGTTTGTTCCATCAGGGTTCTTAGCCCAGTAGTCGTTGGCTGTTCCTTCATCGTACATGAAGTAGCCAGGGTCTTTTTTGACAGCAGGATCATTGATTGTGATCTTCTTAAAGTTCATGTCATCCAGCTTTTGGTGCAAGTCCTTGTCACCGAATTTATCGGACCATGTGAAAACACGGTATTCATCCATATAATCGATATCAAAGTGCATCGTGTCTACTGGAATCTCTTTTTCACGATACGTTTCAGCTACACGCTCGATATCTTCAGCTGAATATTCCCATTTGGATTGATGCAATCCGAGCGTCCACTTGGCCGGCTTGTCCATTTTACCTGTTAACTCTGTGTAACGATCGAGCACATCTTCAATTTCAGGTCCATACATGAAGTAATAGTTCAATGTACCGCCATCTGCGTAGAAGTAATAATAATCGTCACTTTCACTTGCCATTTCGAAATAAGAACGGTTCGTGTTATCAAAGAACATCCCGTATGCTTTCTCATTTTTCAGTCCGATGAAGAAGGGGATGGATGTGTATAAGTATTTTGTATCTGTGTTATATGCATAAGCGTCTGTGTTGAACATTCCGATGCTTTCTCCACGCTGGTTCACGTCAAGGCCAGATTGTTCACCAAATCCGTAAAAAGCTTCATCATCTGTCGTCTTTTTATATACGTAAGGCTTTTCGCCGTCATAACCGGATCCGTTCTGCATGTAATCTTCGTTGATTACGTTTCCTTCTTTATCTAGGAATTTAATACCAAAAGGCTCTTTTTTAATTTTGATCGTGATTTCGTCAGTGGTGAGGGTAGTTTCGCCATCCTCTTCAGAAACTTCAAAAGAAGGGGTCTCCCAATCTTTTTTACTGATCGCTTCTGAGAAATACTCTTCTTCACCTTCTTTTAAAATGGAAACTTTCGCCATGTCTTCAGAAAAAAGACGGATAAAAGCGGTTTGATCAGAGGATAAATCGAGCTTCACTCCATTTTCAAGCTGTTCCACACCTTCTACCTGAAGTTGTTTTTTTACAGCCTCCTGGTTCAGCTCTTGATCAGGGTGGGGTTGTGTTACCGCTAGTACGTTCGGTGCTTGTGCTGCCAATACCGTAGCCGCAATAGCCGTAGTAGTAACTAAGCGGGAGATTTTTTTGGATGGTTTGTACATGTTAGCTTTTCACCTCGTTGGATTTTATTTACGTCAACCGGTTGCGCTCATCTAATGTATACCGTGAGTGGAATCATGACAATTAACTTTTGTGGAATATTTTACATGTGCCTAAAGGACTATTGTGTTGATGAGAAGGGGTATGGAAGCGTTTGATATTATTTTTGTAAGAGTTTCCAAAAAAAGTGAGATTCCAACCAAAGGTTCATCCTTTACGTTTCCTTAACAAATGTGGGGACTTTAGGTTCTTTTTATGTAAAAAGTGTGAAAACCCCCAAAAAGAGATCATTTAAACCGAATTTATCGGCATTTAACAGCCTTGCCTTAAGAATATTTTTGGTGAATCGAAAAATACTACCATTGTTCCAACTGAAAAGGAGGGGAAGAACATGGGTAGAGACGAACACCGTAAAAACAAAGGGAAACAAAAGCGAAAGTTACCTCAAACGCCTAAAAACCAGAAAAACATTGATGTTGAGTTTTCTGAAGAACTAGCGGATCGCGAAGATAAGATCGCTCAACAAAGAGCAGAAGCTGCAGACCGCCGCGCTCACAAAAGACGATAAGTATTAAATATAGCCACACCAGGTCATCCAATATTTGGATGACCTGGTGTGGAATAATCATACAGAAGTACATTCTATACAGTTTGAATTGTTTGAACTTTTATTGCTTTATGGTATAATTTCAAATTGTGCTGAAATCATGGATCACATAGTAATGAAACAAATACTTAGAGGAGGTCATTTAGGTATGAACCAATGGCGTAAATGGTTACCGGCTGTATTGCTTGGTATTCTCTTAACTCTAGCTGCTTGTGGTGGCGAGTCAGGGGAAGACGCATCAAACGGTAACGAAAATGATGGAGAAAACGCAGAAACATCCGAAGAAAAAGGTACTGTACGAATTGGTATGAACAACTGGGCTGAGAACGTTGCCGTATCAAATATGTGGAAACTTGTTCTTGAAGAAAAAGGCTATACTGTAGAACTGGAACAAGTGGAAAAAGGTTTCTTATATGAAGCATTGTCCAGTGGTGACTTAGATATTGGTATGGAAATCTGGCTTCCAAACACAGACAAAGCCTTTTATGAAAAGTATAAAGAAGATATCGACTGGCGTGAAACTTGGTATGAAGGAACAAAATTAGGACTTGCTGTACCAAAGTATATGGAAGATGTTAATTCAATTGAAGATTTGAAAGGCTCTGATGCATTTTCTGACAAGCAGATTGTAGGAATTGATGCAGGAGCAAGTATTATGTCTCTGACAGAAGAAGTCCTCAATGAATACGACCTGGATTATACACTTGCAGCTTCTTCAGAACCAACAATGATCACAGAGTTGAAGAGTTCTATGGAAAGTGAAGAACCTATTGTTGCTACTCTATGGAAGCCACACTGGGTATTTTCTGAAATGGATCTGAAATTCTTGGAAGACCCTAAAAACGTTTATGGAGATTCCGAAAATATCTCCTATGCCGCGCGTAAAGGATTGGAAGAGGATCAGCCTCAAGTCGTTAAATGGTTTGACAATTTTATGTTAAACGACGATGAGCTTGGTAGCCTTATGGCTAGCATCAATGAAGCTGGCGATGCACAAGAAGGAGCTCAGAAGTGGATTGATGAGCATCAGGACCTTATTGACGAATGGACAACAGAATAAAACACATAAGATACTAAAGACCCGCTCTTCAGAGCGGGTCTTTTTTTCATTTTCTAGTTCATCCTGTATGAGCCCATATTTCACCTGTTATTCATCGGTAGCGGGCTTTGTGTCGTCGCTCCTCACGTAAAATGAGCGAATGAATTCCTATCCCAATTGATAAACCAATATAGGTGGAAACCAAGGCAATGGGGAAAAGAAATAAAACGCAGTAAGAACCATTGGGAACACAAAAGAATAAATGAACAAAAGTCCTGTGTTAATTAAAAATATCCATCTTCTTTGAGGTTTGGGATAACAAAGTTTAACGATCAATCCTATGATAACGGAGAAATAGAAAAGAGCGATTTGAACGGGATTTGAAACAGCTGAAACGGAAAATAATAGAGAAAGAGCAATGACCTCTACAAAATGAGTTTAAGCACTCCTTAATCAGGAAACATACAGAGTAGATTCGATTTACAATTCTTGAAAGGAGTCGCTGTTTTATGGACTTAAATAAAGAAATAAAAAAACTAGAGGCAGTACATTTAGAAAAACCACAAAAAGTATTTACGATGTATCTAAACACCGACCCTTCCGACCCGGATCAACAAGGGGGAGAATGGAAAATCCATTTAAAAAATGGATTGAATAATTTTGAATCCTATCTCCAGGAGGATGGCGATTCGGATGAAAAGAGAAACTATTGGGCAGTTAAAGAGAAAGTGGAGCAATTTATAGAAGAAAATGAACAAAACTTCGCTAAAAGTGTTGTCTTATTTGCTACAGGCGACGATACGGTTTGGTTCGCTGAGCGTTTCCAAATGCCTGTGAAGACAGAATTCTATTGGGAAGAAGCGCCTGTTCTGGATCAATTGAAAGAGATGCAGAACAAGTTTCCTAAAACAGGGGTCGTCTTAACTCAGAAAAATCAAATCAAATTGATTGATGCAGAACTTGGAACACTGAAAGATACACAGTTGTTTGAACTAGATTTAGACACTGAGGATTGGAGACAGCATCAAGGGCCTCACCGTGCTCAGCCATCCATGGGATCTGGTGGTGCTAAGACATCCAAGAGAGATCAATTTCAGGAGCGCTTCGATGCCAACCGATATCGTTGGTACAAGAGTGTAGCCCCGAAAATTGACAAGCTAGCTAAAGATTATGGCTGGGAGCGTTTCTATCTTGTCGGTGATAAAGAAGAGCTGAAAGACCTGCAGGACAATATGAATAAAGAAGCGAATGATATGGTCAACAAAAACCTTCTGGATCATGAAGAAATGCAAGTACTTGATGAAGTCGTTCAATAATGTGAGAAAGGTGCTGGTGTTAAAGCCAGCGCCTTTTTTTGTGAACAGATGTAGGTTGTGTAAAGCACCTTTCGGTTGTGGAAAATTGGTTTCCTGATCAGACTTTTCTTGAAATTATCGTAAATTCCACATTCCTTTTGACTTTATGTTCATAAGTTAGAGGAGATTCTTAACATTATACATAACAGAAAAAGGTATGATAAAATATTATTTAATGAAAATAACTCAGAATGGGGAATTATACATGTTCGTGGTAGATTCAATGGTGAAGGTACCAGACCATAAAGCTGATGAATTAATTCATATTTATAGAAATAGATCACGTCTTGTAGATCAAGCGGATGGTTTTATTTCCTTTCAACTGCTACAGAATGACAGAAAACCTGGGGAGCTGACTGTCCATTTGGAATGGGAATCTAAAGAAGCCTATTTGAAATGGGCTCGTAGTGAGCAGTTCAAGAAAATTCATGAATTAGAAAAAGAATACCCTGATCAGGAACTTCAAGGCATCGTTCCAAAGGTTTCTAAGTACGAGGTGGTTGCAACGTGAACAAATCGGAGCAAAGCCGCATCGTTCAATCCGTAGCAGATGAAATTTATGAGGCTTATCCCTTCCTTTGGGAAAAGTTCGGTCAGAATGGAAGGGATCGTACAGAAGAAGATAACTTTCATCATTTAGATCATTTAGAAGCGGCCTATGAAATGAAGAGTGTCTACTTTTTTATAGATTATACGAAGTGGCTCCATACAGTTCTGACCTCCAGGGAAGTTCCCACCTCACTAATCATTGATAATTTTGAACGCCTTGTACGCTTGCTGAATGACATGGATGTAGTAGACGAGGACGAGAAACAGTGTTTTATTAACTATTTGAACGAGGCTTTACAACATTTGCATACACTTTCAAAGAGGTGAATACTTTGGACGTGCAACACGAAAATCTAGCCCACTATTTCCTTCAAGGAGATGAACAAGGGGCAACAGAATATATTAATACTTTATTAGAAAAATATCCGAGAGCTTATCTATATGAAGATATCATTACTCCTGCTATGTATTATATCGGAGAACTGTGGGAGAAAAATGACATATCCGTTGCAGATGAACATTTGGCTACGGCCACTTGTGATTTTGTACTTTCAAAATTGGATTCGGGAAACGGTCATGTTAGTAGGAAACACCAAAAAAAGTACAAAGCTATGTTATTCGGTGTAGAAGAGGAGCAGCATTACATAGGTTTGAAAATGGTGGCTGACACGTTTAAAGACCATGGTTGGCGCGTGCGTTATCTGGGTCCGGATCTTCCATTAAAACATTCGATCACCCAAATTGAAACGTACCGACCGGATGTCATAGGAATTTCAGCGTCTTTACCTTATCGCTTAAAAACAATTAAAAGTTTGTTGGATCGGTTCTCTCAATTCGGTTGGAAGCCTCTGATTATGGTAGGCGGAAGAATCGTGAAGAATTACGACTTGAAAGAGTTTGAGTCTGATCAAGTGATGGTTATCAAGGATCTGAATCATCTGAAACGGTGGTTCAATGAGGGAAGGGAAGAAACGATCAATGAAACGAGTTGAACGCAGCTTTCCTCTACCACACTTTATCATCAACAAAAATTTTAGAATTGAATCCTTATCAGAGGAAGCTATAGAAATGTTTGGTGAAGTGCACAGTCTTTTAGATTTCATAGACGAAGGCAGCTTATCGAAATTTAAAAAGTGCGTGACCCCGGATATTCATAAACTCTCTTTAGAAATCGCCATTAAACCAATAGAGGAAAAGAAAAATCCCGTTACATGCGATATGCATGTGAAATGGAAAAATGATTTGCACGCAGAAGTGTTAATTATTCCAAAGGATGAACAGTTATCAAAGGTCACCGAAACAATGAATCAGCTACGATCACGATTGAATGATACGAACTTTCAGCTTCTTGAGGAAAAAGAAAAACTGGAAGAGGCCGTCCAACATGGGAATCGACTTTCCGCTCCTTTTATTCAATTAACTGAAGAAACGGCACTCATCCCGCTTTTTGGTTCAATTACCGCAGATAAAATGTACACCGTGGAAGAACCTTTGCTTCGAGCCATCCAAGAGGGAGAAATGGACAGGATTTTGTTTGATTTTACTGCCGTAGGACGAATTGATGAGGATGGGGCTCAATTATTAAAAAACTTGATGAAGTCTTTATGTTATATGGGATCACAAGTCGTGATTACGGGTGTCCGTCCAGAGCAGGTGAATCGTATACAATCGGTTCACTTTTCATCAGAAATTACGTTTATACACTCCCTGCATCAAGCACTAAAAAAGTATTGCCGGTTTTAAAGTTGCCCGCTCCTTTAAAGGAAGCGGGTTTTTTTGTTCGATGATTATTCTTTTTGATAAAAATACGTTAATCAACCAACTTTTCGTGGAATAGTTCATCAAGAGATATTATTGGGAAAGGTGGTAAGATCATGGAGATGACTTTAGAAGTAAATGGTATGACTTGCAATCACTGCGAGCAGTCTGTGAAGGGTGCTCTTCAGGAATTGGAAGGGGTGCATGGAGTAGAAGTTGATCTGGATAGTGGGAAAGTAAACATCGCCTACGACGAAGCCTATGTTAGCAAACATATGATGAAAGAAGCCGTAGAGGCTCAAGGGTATGAGCCAGTAGGCTAAGAAAAAAGAAGCCCGGAATTCCGGGCTTCTTTTTTTGACTCTTCAGATCGTAATCCTTACTGGATGTTGTAGGGCAATTGAGTCTTATACCCTGTGAATTGTTGATACGTTTGGTCAACTTTTTGCTTTTCTGCCTGCTCAAGCGCGTACCACCCGTTCTTAAACATGAGGTTGTATAAATTGCGTTGACAGTCCTGCGTTTCCTTGAATATGGTAGCAAGATCCTGATAGATGTTTTGGTTGCTCGCTTCATTTAATGCGATGTTGTAAGAAGCGGTCATGTACTTTTCTGTTGTTAACTGATCATTCACAAAGTCCCGCTCATTCATTTGTGGGGTTTTAGGTACATTTGTTTCAGGATTTTGTATTTTTTGAGTCTGGTTCATGATGGTCCTCCTCAGTTGGTTGTTTGAGATTGTGAATTCAAATGTTTGAGCAGCTTATCATAATGACGCTGGTGCATTTGACCAGCCTCTTCCAAAGCGGCCTGTATTTCAGGTGTTTGACAATTCTGCGCAAAAAAATGAGCTTTTTTACAGGCATTCAAATTCCAAGACAGCATATCAGCAAGATAAAGCTGATCTTTCGTGCTTACGATGTTAGGTACCTGAGACATGGGTTGGGATTGTTGCATGGATGATTGATTTTGTTGTGGCATCACGTTTCCTCCTTCTTTTTTCATTTGTTATTATGGCCCTCATCTTTATTTCTATAAGAAAAATCATGGCTCCCATATGAGCGAGGAAATCCATTGGTGAAAGAGATGGGAGTCTGTCGAAAGAAACATTATTTTTTCCCTATTTTATTTAATCAATGATAAAATAGTAGTATGTTAACGATTACAAGTTAGAAAAATCAGAATTATTTTTGAGCGGGAACAAGGTTTAGGGGGTTGGAGAATGGAACGGATACTCAGAAACTTTTTTCTGTTTTTATCAAAAAATCGCTTTTTTACTAAGTTGGCAAAAAGATATGGCTTGCGTTTCGGTGCAGGAAAGTTCGTAGCGGGTGAAACGGTTCCTGATGCTGTCCAAACAATCAAAGAACTGAATGAAAAAGGCATGGCTGTGACCATCGATCATTTAGGGGAATTTATCGATAGTGAATCAGAGGCAAGGGAAGCAGCGGAGGGATGTATAAAAGCAATTGAAGCCATTTCAGAACATCAATTGGATTCCCAGCTTTCTCTGAAATTAACTTCTATGGGTCTGGATATATCTGAAGACCTTGTTATGGAAAATATGCGTAGGATCCTTGATGTCGCTCAAGAAAAAGATGTATTTGTTACCATTGATATGGAAGATTATGAAAGATGCGAAAAGACGCTAGAGATTTTTAAACAACTGCGTGAAGAGTATGAACATATCGGGACCGTTTTACAGTCCTATTTGTACCGGACAGTAGAGGATGTAAAAGAACTCGATCGATTCAACCCGAACTTACGACTAGTGAAAGGCGCGTATAAAGAATCGCCAAAGGTCGCTTTTCCTGATAAGAAAGATGTAGATGAAAATCTGAAGAAAATCATACGCATTCATTTGCTGAATGGAAATTACACCGCTGTAGCCAGCCATGATGATGCGATGATTGAGTACACTAAATCCCTGGTAGAAGAAAATAACCTATCCAAAGATCTGTTTGAATTTCAGATGCTTTATGGCATTCGAGTCGAAAGGCAGGAAGAGTTAGTGAGAGAAGGGTATAAAATGCGCGTGTACGTACCGTATGGGAATGACTGGTACGGTTACTTTATGAGAAGGCTTGCGGAAAGGCCTGCTAACGTTGCATTTGTTTTAAAAGGTGTGTTCGGAAAATAATCAAATGCCCGCATGTATGCGGGCATCCTTTAAGGGAATCGTGCATAGGATACAGGAACCAGAAAAATCCAAGGCAAGATTTCACAGAATTATGGAGAAAAGGATTGCGAAATGTCTGAAAATATTTTATATTATACATAGATACGAATTAGCCGTACTTATTTTTTTGGCTGTAAAATGAATGAGTATTCATTCAAATGAGATAGGGGGAAATGAAATGAAACACAAGATCAAGCGAGCGGCCGTCCTTGGATCAGGAGTTATGGGCGCAGGGATCGCTGCACATTTAGCGAATGTAGGAATTCCTACGTTGATGATGGATATCGTCCCTCGCGAATTAACGGATGCAGAAGCAAAAAAAGGACTGACACTGGAAGATGCGGTTGTTAGAAACCGTGTGGCTAGTGAAAATAAAAAAGCTCTTCTTAAACAAAAGCCATCACCTTTGACGAGCAAACAAAATCTTAATCTAATTGAAGTCGGGAACTTCACAGATGATATGGAACGCTTATCCGAAGTGGATTGGATCATCGAAGTAGTGGTTGAGAACCTTGATATCAAGAAAAAGGTTCTAGCGGACGTCGACCGACATAGAAAGAAAGGCTCATTTGTAAGTTCCAATACTTCTGGAATTTCCATCGAAGCCATGTCTGAAGATTGCAGCGATGATTTTAAAGCTCATCTTCTGGGCACTCACTTCTTTAACCCGCCACGTTATTTGAAGTTGTTAGAAGTGATTCCGACGAAGCATACCAGTCCAGAAGTTCTCCATTTCATGAAAGAATTTGGAGAAGATGTATTAGGTAAAGGGGTTGTTGAAGCGAAGGATACCCCAAACTTCATTGCTAACCGAATTGGAACGTACGGTCTATTGGTGACGGTTCAGCAGATGCTTGATAAGGGATACTCCATCGGAGAAGTGGATTCTGTTACCGGTCCGATGATTGGCCGTCCGAAGAGTGCGACTTTCCGTACCCTTGATGTTGTTGGATTGGATACGTTTATCCATGTGGCTAACAATGTATACGACCAAGTCGAAGGCGATGAAAAGAAAGCTTTCGAAGTCCCTTCTTTCATGAAAAACATGCTGGAGAAAGGCTGGCTTGGGTCGAAGAGTGGGCAGGGCTTCTTTCTAAAACAAAAAGGTGAAAAAGGAAGCGAGATCCTGCAGCTCAACCCTGAATCCCTTGAATATGAAACGCGAGGAAAGTTAAAAACAAAGGCCACTGAAATGGCCAAACAAGAGAAAGGCCCACAGCGAAAATTAAAAACGCTCGTACATGCGGAAGGAGATCGTGCAGGAGACCTGGTCTGGTCAGTTGTCAAACCTGTTCTTCTTTACTCAGCAGAACTGTATGGTGAAATTGCTGATGATGTCCCATCTATAGATGAGGCCATGCGATGGGGATTTGGCTGGGAACTCGGTCCATTTGAGATGTGGGACAGCATTGGAGTGAAAGCTTCTGTCGAGCGTATGAAGAAAGAAGGCGAGACAATTCCGACATGGGTAGAAAAGATGTTGGAAAATGGAATCGAAACGTTTTACAAGAAAGAAAATGGAAACGTTTACTTCTATCATGCAGGAGAATACAAACAGCAGAATTTCAATGAAAAGGTCATTAACCTCAAACGCTTGAAAGAAGAGCGCGAGGTTATTAAGAAGAATGCCGGAGCTAGTTTAATCGATCTAGGGGATGGGGTTGCTGGATTGGAGTTTCATTCCAGAAGCAATGCTATTGGGCTTGATATCATTCAAATGATTAATTTTGCCATTGATCATGTAGATGAAAATTTCGAAGGTCTTGTCATTGGAAACCAGGCGAAAAACTTCTGTGTAGGTGCGAACCTTGGAATGATCCTTATGGAAGCGCAAGATTTTAACTTTTTCGAGATTGAGATGGTCGTGAAAAGTTTCCAGGATAGCATGATGAAAATGAAATATTCGGATATACCAGTCGTTGCGGCACCATTTGGAATGACCCTTGGAGGTGGAGCGGAAGTTTGTCTCCCTGCCGATGCGATTCAGGCTTCACAGGAAACCTATATGGGACTTGTAGAAGCTGGTGTCGGTCTGATTCCTGGTGGTGGTGGAAATAAAGAGCTGTACATGAAGCACTTGAGGAATATCCCAGAAGGTGTAGATTTTGACTTACAAAAGGTTTCAAACAGTGTGTTTGAAAAAATCGCTATGGCGAAAGTTTCCACATCAGGGGAGGAAGCGAAAGAGAATGGTTTCTTAGACCAACAGGATGCCATCAGTGTAAATGGAGATCACCTTCTTCACGATGCGAAACAGAAAGTGCTGGGGTTAGCGAGGTCAGGCTACCAGGCTCCTAAGCGCACGAAAATACCTGTCGTCGGAGAGCAAGGTTATGCAACGATGGTTCTAGGAGCCAAATCATTAGCGCTTAGTGGATATGCGACGGAACACGACCTTAAAATCGCTGAAAAACTAGCTTTTGTCCTATCGGGAGGAAAGTTGAAAGAAGGAACACTCGTGGATGAGCAGTATTTATTAGATCTTGAACGTGAAGCCTTTTTAAGCCTTGTCGGTGAACCAAAGTCCCAAGCTCGTATGCAGCACATGTTAATGAAAGGCAAACCGCTACGCAATTAATATAACCAAAGAGGGGGAAGAGTCGTGAAAGAAGCAGTTATCGTATCAGGAGCTCGAACACCAGTCGGTCGGGCGAAGAAAGGGTCACTTGCCCATACGCGTCCCGATGATCTGGCCGCTTTGACTATAAAAGAAACGTTAAAAAGAGCCAACAATTATGAGGGGAACATCGATGATGTCATTATCGGGTGTGCAATGCCTGAAGCAGAACAAGGAATGAACATGGCAAGGAACATCGCTGGACTTGCGGGACTCCATCATAAAGTGCCAGCGATTACAATCAACCGTTATTGTTCTTCTGGTTTGCAAAGTATCGCTTATGCCGCAGAAAAAATCATGCTTGGCCACAGTGATACAGCCATTGCGGGCGGAGCGGAGTCCATGAGTCTCATCCCTATGGGAGGTCATGTCATCAAACCGAATATTCAGTTGGTCGAAAACGCTCCTGAGTATTATATGTCCATGGGGCATACCGCTGAAGAAGTCGCGAATCGTTTTGAGATATCAAGAGCAGATCAGGATGCATTTGCGGTTCAGAGTCATGAACGTGCAGCCAGAGCGATTCAGGAAGGGAAGTTCGAAGAGGAAATCGTTCCAGTTGAAGTGACAAACCGTGAGCTTGGTGAAGACAATAAAGTAAAAGAAACAAAATCCCTATTCTCTATGGATGAAGGGGTTCGTGCAGGTACGACACCTGATGTGCTTGGTAAGCTAAAACCTGCCTTTTCAACAAGAGGTTCTGTGACAGCGGGGAACTCTTCGCAAATGAGTGACGGTGCAGCAGCAGTTATGGTGATGGACCGTGAAAAAGCAGAAGCTGAAGGGCTTACCCCGTTAGTTAAATTCCGCTCCTTTGCAGTAGCGGGAGTGGAGCCTGAGATCATGGGAGTAGGACCAATTGAAGCTGTTCCAAAAGCTTTGCGAATGGCTGGTCTTACTTTATCCGACATTGGGCTATTTGAATTGAATGAAGCCTTTGCTTCTCAATCCCTAAGAGTCATTCGTGAACTTGGATTGGATGAAGATAAAGTAAACGTAAACGGTGGGGCCATTGCCTTGGGCCACCCGCTAGGATGTACAGGAACAAAGCTTACATTGAGTTTGATCCATGAAATGAAACGTAGAAATGAGCAATTCGGTGTAGTGACCATGTGTATTGGTGGCGGTATGGGAGCCGCTGGAGTATTTGAATTAATTTAACTCGGGGAGGAACTGGAAGATGAGCGATTTAAAAGAGATGATTAAAGGCGGAGGCTTCATTGTCGAAGATTTGGGTGCAGAAGATGTCATTACACCGGAAGATTTTACGGATGAACATTTGATGATTGCAAAAACAGCAGAAGATTTTGTCCTAGGAGAGGTTGTTCCAAAGATTGAAAATCTTGAAAACCACGAATTCGAGCATTCCGTTGCGCTATTGAAGCAGGCGGGTGAATTGGGATTGTTAGGTGCTGATGTACCAGAAGAGTATGGTGGTTTGCAGTTAGATAAGATTAGCTCTTCATTGATTACAGAGAAGTTTTCCCGGGCGGGAGGCTTTTCCGTTACTCATGGTGCTCACGTAGGAATCGGATCCCTTCCTATCGTTTTCTTTGGTAATGAAGATCAAAAACAAAAATACCTTCCTTTGCTTGCTACAGGAGAAAAAATTGCAGCCTATGCTCTGACAGAGCCTGGTTCAGGTTCCGATGCACTTGGAGCAAAAACGACAGCCAAGTTAAATGATGCAGGTACGCATTATATTCTAAATGGAGAAAAACAGTGGATTACGAACTCTGCGTTCGCTGATGTGTTCGTCGTCTATGCAAAAATCGATGGAGATAAATTCACAGCGTTTATTGTGGAGCGTGATTACCCAGGTGTATCTACCGGCCCAGAAGAGAAGAAGATGGGAATTAAGAGCTCTTCCACTCGTACTTTGATTCTAGAAGATGCGGAAGTGCCTGTAGAGAATGTTCTTGGAGAAGTTGGCCGTGGTCACGTCATCGCCTTCAACATTCTTAACGTGGGTCGATATAAACTGGCTATTGGTGGTGTAGGTGGATCAAAGCGTGCAATCGAACTTTCTGTTAAGTATGCGAAGGATCGTAAACAGTTCAAGACTCCTATTGCAAGCTTTCCATTGATACAAGAAAAAATTGGTTCCGTAGCAGCCAATACTTATGCGAATGAGAGTTCCGTCTACCGTACAGTAGGTTTATTCGAACAAAGCATGGGTAAATTGTCAGATGAAGAACTGAAAGATGGCGCTGCTGTTGCTAAAGTTATTGCAGAATATGCCATTGAATGCTCATTGAACAAAGTGTTCGGTACAGAGCTCCTTGACTTTGCCGTAGACGAAGCTGTACAAATCCATGGGGGATACGGGTTCATGGCAGAATACGAAGTAGAAAGAATGTACCGCGATTCCCGAATCAACAGAATCTTTGAAGGAACGAATGAAATCAACCGAATGATCGTCCCAGGTACTTTGTTGAAGAAAGCGATGAAAGGCGAATTACCTTTGCTTCAAAAAGCTCAAACCCTTCAAGAAGAAATCATGATGATGATGCCAGAGGAACCAGGCGATGAAGTTCTCGAACAAGAGAAATATTTACTGAAGAACGCGAAGAAGATTGGTCTCCTTGCCGCAGGACTTGCCGCACAGAAATACGGAGAGAAACTGGAAAATGAACAAGAACTCCTTGTGAATATCGCTGATATTGTAGGCGAGATTTACAATATGGAATCTGCCGTCCTCCGTACTGAGAAAGCCATCAATAAAACAGGTGAAGAGAAGAACAAGCAGAAACTTCTTTATACCCAGGTATATGTCCAGGAAGCCTTCAACCGAATCGAGGCGCATGCAAAAGAAACATTGATTGCAGCCGAAAAAGGGGATTCTTTACGAATGATGCTCGGTGCCATGCGTAAACTGACACGCCATACACCGATCAACGTCATTCCTAAGAAGCGCGAAATCGCGAAAACGTTGATTGCAGCCGAAAAATACACGGTTTAATAATATTAGTAGATGTGGCACAGGGCCTGCACTTTCGAAAACGCGAAGGTGCAGGCCTTCGTTTTGACCTCTTCTTATAAAACGTTATGACAGGATTGTGGAAGCCTTAGTTTTGAGATGATTTGCAAGCGGTTGTTGAGTTTTATCCATACGATGGAATTTTTGTGTAATAGCTCCTAATACGTATAGAACGAGCCTAGTTCTGGAAGTGGTTTCGAGATACTTATATGGCAAAGGGGCGGAGGCTCACCGCGCTCCCGCGGAAAGCGAGCTATTCCCCTCAGCCCCATTCACTCAACAATAGTATCGAAACTGAGTCTTTTACAATCGGGAGCTGTGATGGAAGAGTTTTATGTAAGGATTGTGAAGACAATAATAGAAATAAATGAAATCTTTACCTTCGTTGTGATAAAATATTAGACAACAAGAAAGAAGGAGGGTGTGTAAATGTCTTTAACCTTCTATTGGTACCCGAATTGCGGTACGTGCAAGAAAGCAAAAAAATGGTTGGATGATGAAGGGCTTGACTACGAATCTGTACATATTGTCAATACTCCCCCTTCAGAAGAAGAGTTGAAAAACTTGATAACTACTAGTGGCAAGCCTGTAAAAAAATTCTTCAACACTAGTGGGAAAAAGTATAGAGAATTGAATATGAAGGAAAAGCTAAAAGAAGCAGAAGAAGGCGAAATGATTGAATGGCTTGCATCTGATGGGATGCTGATTAAACGGCCCATCCTTACTGATGGAGAAAAAACAACGGTAGGGTTCAAGCAGGATGAATTTGAAAACGTTTGGACTCCGTGAGCACATTATTGGGAATAGAAGCCTATAGCTTTTATGTTTATACTTGTTGTTAAACTAAATTAATTTTTTGGAGGTAATGGAAATGAGCGTACCTAAAGATCTGCGTTATTCTGAAGAGCACGAATGGGTAAAAGAAGAAGGAGAAAAAGTAAGAGTCGGTATTACTGAATTTGCTCAGTCAGAACTTGGGGATATCGTATTCGTAGAACTTCCAGAAGTCGGGGATGAACTAGAAGCGGATGAGCCATTTGGTAGCGTAGAATCCGTTAAGACTGTCTCTGAACTTTACGCCCCTCTAAGTGGTAAAGTTGTTGAAGTAAACGAAGACCTGGAAGACAGCCCGGAGTTTGTCAATGAATCGCCTTACGATAAAGCTTGGATGGTTGTAGTCGAACCAACGGACAACTCTAAAATCAACGACTTGATGACCCCGGAAGAATATGAAGCAATGATTGATGAAGACTAAAGATAGTGCATTGGACAGGCAGGGCTTTGTAAAACCTTGTCTGACATGATCACGTTTGATCTTAATCATGTTCAGACCATGCCTGATTGGCATGGTCTGTTTCTATATAGTAGGTGATGAAGATGGATGGAGAACGAATCGTCATTGTTGAAGGAATCACGGATAAAAAGAAGTTGAACAAAGTCCTTGATGAAGAAATTGAAATTATTTGTACCCATGGAACTCTAGGTATTGAGCGAATGGAAGAAATGATCCTTGACCATAACTTAGATGATCGAACTGTATATATTCTAGTGGATGAAGATGACTCCGGCTACAAGCTGAGAAAGCAATTGATGGAAGAACTTCCTCACGCCGAGCACATCTATATAGATAAGGCCTTCAGGGAAGTGGCTGCTACACCGGAAGCTGAACTAGCAAGAGCCCTACTTAGTAGACATTTCAACGTCAAGTCGATTTATTTAATATAGGAGGATACATGTGGAGGAAATAAAGACAACAAATGTGAAAGAGCTCATGGAAACTCCACATACAGCCCTAATTTTCATCCATAGCCCTTTTTGTGCAACTTGCCATTTAGCACGTCAAATGCTTACAACGCTCGAGGCTGTATTCAATAAAGAAGTTTTTAAGGAAATGAATGCTTCTCTACACCCGGAGTTGATGCAACAGTATAAGATTAAAAGCGTTCCATGTCTGCTGGTGATGAGGGAAGGGGAAATAGAAGAAAAGATTTACGCTTTTCACTCTGTTTCCTATATGTATGAGAAAGTGGTTGGTTTTGTTGAATAGTGTTTGTATTTCCCAGGAAATGACCACCATTGTTGAATAAATAAATGCTCTTTCTTATTTGGATAGGATCTAACAGTTAAAGAGAAACAAAGAAGACAGCAAAGACGTCTCAACGTCCATGCTGTCTTTTTTATGCACTTCATATGATTTCTCCCAGTTTGCTTACAATATCTAAAAAGGAGGACTGATCGCCAAAATTCGCATGGACCTCACCTTGTTGGTTAATGATGATGGTGGAAGGGACACCATCACAATGATACAAGTCATAGACATAGCGTCCATCATCAGAAAGTGTAGGTTGTGTTAAGAACTTTTCGAAGTATTCCATTCCTTCCTCACTCTTCCGTTCCCTTCCGGTTACATTTATCGTCATCATTTTTACTTTGTCATGATCCATCGTTTTAAACAATTGCTCTTTCCTAGGTAAGTCTTTCCCGCAATCTGGACACCAGGAAGCCCAGAAGGTCAAGACGATAACTTTTCCTAAATCTTCTTCAAGTCTGTAACTGGAAGAGTGGTCGTTAATGTATGGCAGTTCAAATAAAGGGGCTTGTTTACTCAATGTCATTCTCCTTTTTACTGGCGGAATGTTATGGATTGACGCTCATTTAAATCCCATGCTAACATAATTACTAATTTCATATCGACATCTTCACTTATTCAGAGTGGCGGAGGGACTGGCCCGACGATGCCCGGCAACCGGCAGGTAACCTGCACGGTGCTAATTCCTGCGAAGTCTTTGACTTTGATAGATGAGAATTGTAAAAGCGATGAATCTCTTCTATTAAAGAAGGGATTTTTTTCATTTATGGACGTACTTGTGTGGAAGAATTAAGCATTTCTTTTCTATTTTTGAATTTTATTTTTCTGAACAATCTGTTTTATCAGTTGACACAAAATTCGTACGATGCTAAAATCCACTTTGTACTACTTAAACGAGTTAAAGTGATAATAATTTAATAAATAAAATCTCTTATCCAGAGTGGCGGAGGGACTGGCCCGATGATGCCCGGCAACCGGCAAGACTGTCTTGCTCAGGTGCCAATTCCTGCAAAGTATAAATCTTTGACAGATGAGAGAACAGATTTTCAGGTAAGATTAAAAAACGCCATTCTGTTCTCATGACAGGGTGGCGTTTTTTTGAAAGTGGAGGGAAAGCAGCATGATTTCAATTAAAGGACTATCAAAGATATTCCACACAAAAGATCAAGATGTACGAGCAGTGGATGATTTAAGTCTTAACATAAACAAAGGAGAAATTTATGGAGTAATCGGCTATAGTGGAGCCGGTAAGAGTACATTTATTCGTTTATTGAACCGCTTGGAAGATCCTACAGAAGGAAGTATTCACGTCGATGATCAAGAACTGACGGCTTTAAGCAAAGGGAAGTTAAGATTAGCGAGACAAGAGATAGGGATGATTTTCCAACATTTCAATTTGCTATGGTCGCGAACAGTTCATGATAATATTGCTTTTCCATTGGAGGTTGCTGGAATCCCTAAAGCAGAGAGGCAAAAGCGTGTCGAAGAGTTGATAGAATTGGTCGGGTTAAAGGGCCGGGGCGGTTCTTATCCATCCCAACTGAGCGGCGGGCAAAAGCAGAGAGTCGGAATAGCCAGAGCTCTTGCAAACAATCCTAAAGTTCTCTTATGTGATGAAGCTACATCCGCGTTGGACCCAGAGACGACGGACTCGATTCTTGATCTTCTAGTGGATATTAACGAAAAACTTGGCCTTACAATCGTTCTAATTACACACGAAATGCATGTTATTCGCAAAATTTGTCATCAGGTGGCTGTTATGGAAGAAGGGAAAATTGTTGAACAAGGCGATGTGTTGGATGTCTTCCTACATCCTCAAAAAGCAGTCACGAAGAAGTTTGTGGATCAGGTAATGGGTGACCCGGAAAAAGAAACATCCTTGCAATTGATCAAAGATCATTATCAGTCAGGAAAAATTATACGTCTTCACTTTGTGGGAGAAAGTACAAATCAGGCACTGATTAGTGATTTATCAAGAAAGTTTGAAATTAATGTCAACATACTACATGGTAAGATTACGCAAACGCAAAAGGGTGCATATGGGACAATGTTCGTTCAGTTTGATGGAGAACAAAAAGAAATCGAACGAGCCATTGATTATATTGAATCAACATCGGTAGAAGTGGAGGTGAATCCACATGTTTAATGAATGGTTCCCGAATGTACGAATGGAAGATATGATTACCGCTACTAATGAAACCCTTTATATGACGCTTGTATCTGTTGCTGGAACCTTCGTTTTAGGTTTGCTGTTAGGTCTCCTTCTTTATTTGACTGGGCCTGGGGGGCTCTGGGCAAACAAGACATTGAACTGGATCACTGCTTCTATCGTTAACATATTTAGAGCCATTCCGTTTATCATACTCATCTTATTATTGTTCCCGTTTACAGACTTTCTTCTAGGGACGATCCGAGGGCCACAAGCAGCGTTGCCCGCACTGATTATTGGCGGTGCTCCATTCTACGCCCGTCTGGTGGAAATTGCTTTGAAAGAAGTCGATAAAGGAGTCGTAGAAGCAGCAAAATCTATGGGAGCTAAATATTCGACAATTATTTTTAAAGTGTTGCTTCCGGAATCGATGCCAGCTCTTATTTCCGGAATTACAGTAACCGCGATTGCGTTAATTGGATACACAGCTGTAGCCGGTGCAATCGGCTCCGGTGGTCTTGGTGATTTTGCCTATTTTTATGGGTTCCAAAGAAGCAATTTTGACGTTGTATTTATTTGTACGATCTTAATCATTTTAATTGTGTTTATTTTCCAATTCATCGGAGATGCTATCTCACGGAAATTGGATAAAAGATAAAATATAAAAAAAGGGAGAGAATGAAAATGAAAAAAATATGGACGGGTTTATCTGCACTACTGCTTATACTAGTGCTCGCAGCATGCGGGACTTCAAATGAAGAAGAAAGTGCCTCAGGATCAGAAAGTGAAGAAGGTGGAACAAAAGAAATTAAAGTAGGGGCGACTAGTGTTCCACATGCTGAAGTTCTTGAGAAGGCGAAACCTATGCTTGAAGAAGAAGGAATCACGCTTGAGATCGAAGAATATCAGGATTATATTTTACCAAACCAGGACTTAGATGAAGGCCGCATTGATGCGAACTATTTCCAAACGATTCCTTATATGGAAATTCAAGAGGAAGAGAAAGGCTATGACTTTGCAAACCTTGGGGGAATCCATATTGAGCCGATCGGTGTTTATTCCCAAAAGTATGAAAGCCTTGAAAAAGTTGAAGAAGGCACAACTCTAGTCATGAGTCGTTCTGTATCCACACACGGTCGTATCCTCTCGCTCTTGGAGAAAGAGGGATTGATTAAACTAGATGAAAATGTTGAGAAAGTAGATGCTACTGTACAGGATATTGTAGAAAACCCTAAAAACATCGAATTTGATACAGGAGTAGATGCAGCCAATCTTCCACAAGTGTATCAACGTGAAGAAAACGTACTTGTTGCAATTAACACAAACTATGCGATTGAGGCTGGGTTGTCTCCTAGTGAAGATTCAATTATTCTCGAGGAATCTGACTCTCCTTATGTGAACGTTGTGGCTGCGAATAGTGAAGATAAAGAGAATGAAGCCTTAAATACACTTGTTGAAGTTCTTCGTTCTGAAGAGATCGTCAACTTCATTAAAGAAGAATACGATGGTGCTGTTGTGCCAGTCTCAAGTGATGCAGAATAACGGATAAAATAAGTGACTGCGGTTTATACTAACCGCAGTCACTTATTTTTACTGGGAGGTTTTCATATGCAAGAGCAAAATATGACGTGGACGCAAACGTATTTACATGATTATAAAGAAGGAATGGGCGCCTTCAGAGAGCATATGCCGCAAGTTTCTCATAAGTTTGATGAATTTACGCAGGAATGTTTCAAAGCAGGGGAATTGTCGAAAAAAGATAAACAACTGATGGCCTTAGGGATCAGTATCGTTGCACAGGACGAGTACTGCATGATTTACCACACGAAAGGGTGCGTTGACCAGGGAGCAACGGAAAAAGAAATTTTGGAAGCTTGTGGTGTTGCCGCAGCCTTTGGTGGTGGAGCAGCTTTAAGCCAGGCTGTCACTCTGGTTCAGGATGCATACATGGATTTGACGACAACGATTAACTGATCCAATTATTAGGAAATCAGAGGATTTCGGATGTATTTTATATACTCAATTGCGGTAAACGCTTACATCAACAAAGAAGATTCTTTTTGCATGAATTTAGAGGGCCACGGGGGTTTATTTGTGTATAATATTTGTGGTATTTTAAATTGTGTAAATAATCTGAAAGGGTTGATTCGTTATTAGTGACGATCTAAATTTGAATTACACTGCTGATATGGAGAAAGCCATGCACCAATCCCATAACATGAGTTATGCGGAGTACAGCAGAAAGTTGGATACACGCCTGAAAGTAGAAGAAAAACGCCAACGTGAATTCGAAGAGAGTCAAAAAATGATTGCCCAGGTCGACCGTCAATTGCATAAATAACTCATAAGATGATTGAATGAATCAGGTGTGTTTAGCCACCTGATTTTTTCATGTTATAATACACATGAAAAATGTAGAAATTTGGTTTTCGTATGTCCATTCTCTTGGCTTCTGGTAAAGGGAAAAAGTTGATAACAAGCACTAAATGATATAAGATTGTAATGAGAATAAATTGAGAATAGTTCTTTGTTTCCGATCAACTTGGACATTCTATAAAAATAGATACTGGAGGTATTCATTTATGGCAGGATCAACTTTAGAAATTAAAGATCTTCACGTAGAAATCGAAGGTCAGGAAATCCTTAAAGGTGTTAATTTAACAATCAACGGTGGAGAATTCCACGCTGTTATGGGACCGAACGGAACTGGTAAATCTACACTAGCTTCCGCAATCATGGGTCACCCTAAATATGAAGTAACAAAAGGTGAAGTTTTGCTAGACGGCGAAAACGTCCTTGAAATGGAAGTGGACGAGCGCGCTCAAGCAGGTCTATTCCTTGCTATGCAATATCCTAGTGAGATCAGTGGTGTAACAAACTCTGATTTCTTGCGTTCTTCTATTAACGCTCACCGTGAAGAAGGCGATGAAATCTCTCTAATGAAGTTCATCAAAGAGATGGACGCTAAGATGGATACGCTTGATATGGATAAAAATATGGCACAGCGTTATCTAAATGAAGGTTTCTCCGGCGGTGAGAAAAAGCGTAACGAGATCCTACAATTAATGATGATCCAACCAGCGATTGCTATCTTGGACGAAATCGATTCAGGACTTGATATCGATGCATTGAAAGTCGTTGCAAAAGGAATCAATGAAATGCGTAACGATGCTTTCGGTTGCTTGATCATCACTCACTACCAGCGTCTATTGAACTACATCACTCCTGATAAAGTACACGTTATGATGCAAGGACGTGTTGTCAAATCTGGTGGACCAGAACTTTCCCAGCGTCTTGAAGCGGAAGGTTATGACTGGATTAAACAGGAACTTGGCATCGAAGACGAAACCGTTAACGCGTAATTAAGATAGGAGGGTAATCATGACAGTAGAAGTCTCACTACCATATGACAAAGAGTATATCTCACAATTCTCCCAAGGGCAGAACGAGCCTGAATGGATGAAGAACCTTCGTCTTAGCGCCCTGGAGAAATCGGAATCGTTACCGCTTCCGAAGCCAGATAAAACGAATATCTCCAAATGGAACTTCACAGAGTTCGACCATCACGTATCCGGTGATCGTATCGATTCTCTTGATGAACTTCCAGTTGAAATTAAAGATTTCTTAGATGAAGAGAAAGAACAGCAAAACCTGGTCATTCAGCGTAACCACACAGTGGCGTACGGAACCATTGACCAAAAATTGAAAGATCAAGGCGTTATTTTTACAGATATCGGCACGGCAGTTAGAGAGCACAGTGATTTGGTAGAGAAGTATTATATGAATGATGCCGTTCACATGGACGAGCACCGTTTAACTGCACTTCATGCAGCTCTTATGAACGGAGGGGTTTTCCTTTACGTTCCTAAAAACGTGCAAATAGAGGATCCTATTCAGGCGATTTTCTGGCAGGAAGATCCAAAGGCTTCTATGATCAACCACATTCTAGTCGTGGCGGAAGAGAATAGTTCTGTCACTTATGTAGAGAACTATATCTCTCACAACAAAGAAGAAAAAACTTCCGCAAACATTGTAGCAGAAGTCATTGCTAAAGATGGAGCGAAAGTATCCTTCGGAGCGGTCGACAACTTTGAAGCAGGTACAACCGTATATGCCAATCGTCGTGGTGTCGCTTACCGTGACTCCGTCATTGAATGGGCTCTTGGTCAGATGAACGAAGGGGATACTGTTTCTGAGAACATCACTCATTTAATTGGTGACAACTCACACTCGAATGCAAAAACAGTTGCTATTGGACGTGGAAAACAGAAACAAAACTTCACAGCAAATATTACACACTTCGGAAAAGGTTCTGACGGTTATATCCTTCAACACGGAGTAATGAAGGATAAAGCTTCTGCCATTTTCAACGGAATTGGCAAGATTGAGCATGGCGCGAGTAAGTCTAATGCCGAGCAGGAGTCACGTGTTCTTATGCTGAGCAGCGATGCACGTGGAGATGCAAACCCGATTCTTCTGATTGATGAAGATGATGTAACAGCAGGTCACGCAGCATCTGTTGGACGTGTGGACCCAATCCAATTGTATTACCTGATGAGTCGTGGAATATCCAAGTTTGAAGCGGAGCGTCTAATCATTCATGGATTCCTTGCTCCTGTAGTAAATCAACTGCCTGTTGAAGCTGTTAAACGTCAGTTGCAACAAGTAATTGAAAGGAAAGTATATTAATGGATGTAAAAGCAATACGCGACGAATTTCCGATTCTTCACCAGGAAGTAAATGGACATCCGCTCGTGTATTTGGATTCATCGGCGACTTCTCAAAAGCCAATAAAGGTGATTGAAAAGCTTGATGAATACTATCGCGGTTACAACTCTAATGTCCATAGAGGTGTTCACACGCTTGGCACGAAAGCGACAGACGAGTATGAAGGCGCACGTGAAAAAGTAAGACGCTTTATCAATGCGTCCAGTACTCAAGAAGTGATCTTCACACGAGGCACAACCACAGCTATCAATACCGTTGCAGCAAGTTACGGCCGTGCGAACTTGAGTGAAGGGGATGAAGTTGTCATCACTCCAATGGAACACCACAGCAACATTATCCCTTGGCAGCAAATTGTTAAGGAAACAGGAGCTACGTTGAAGTATATCCCCTTGCAATCTGATGGTACGATTCTTTTGGAAGATGTGCAGAAAACGGTAACTTCCAAAACAAAAATTGTTGCTGTTATGCATGTGTCGAATGTGCTTGGAACCATCAACTCTGTGAAAGAAATTGCTCAAATTGCTCATAACCAAGGAGCAGTTATGCTTGTTGATGGAGCTCAAAGTGCTCCGCATATGAAAATCGATGTGCAAGATTTGGACGCAGATTTTTATGCGTTTTCAGGCCACAAGATGTGCGGCCCTACAGGAATTGGGGTTCTTTATGGTAAAAAAGCTCTCTTAGAAAAGATGGAGCCTGTCGAATTTGGTGGGGAAATGATCGATTTTGTTAATCTTTATGATTCGACATGGAAGGAACTGCCTTGGAAGTTCGAAGGTGGTACACCCATTATCGCAGGAGCTGTCGGTTTAGGTGCAGCCATTGATTTTCTTACGGATATCGGATTGGATGAGATTAAAGAGCATGAAGAGAAGCTGGCGTCTTATGCCATGCAAGAAATGAACAAAGTGGATGGCATGAAGATATACGGCCCAGAGCATCGGGCAGGTCTTGTTACGTTCAACCTTGCCGACGTTCACCCTCACGATCTTGCCACGGTATTGGATGCTGAGGGAATTGCAGTCCGTGCAGGGCACCATTGCGCTCAGCCTTTAATGCGCTGGCTGGAAGTTTCGGCTACGGCAAGAGCAAGCTTCTACTTGTATAATAATGAAGAAGATATTGATCGACTTGTTGCAGGATTAAAAACAACAAAGGAGTATTTTGGCGATGTCTTTTAATAACCTAGATACACTTTATCGTCAAGTCATCATGGATCATTATAAAAATCCGCGCAACCGTGGTTCCATCGAAGGAAACCCTATGACTGTAGATATGAACAACCCTACATGTGGGGATCGTATTCAGCTGCAACTGCTGGTCGACGATGGCATTGTGAAGGATGCTAAATTCGATGGTGAAGGCTGTTCCATCAGTCTATCCTCAGCCTCCATGATGACACAGGCAATCAAAGGAAAGCCAGTTGACGATGCACTGAAAATGTCTGAGCTTTTTTCTGACCTGATGCAGGGGAAAGATATTGACGAAGGTGATGTAGACCTTGGAGATATTGAAGCCTTGCAAGGAGTTTCCAAGTTCCCTGCTCGTATCAAATGTGCGACGCTCGCTTGGAAAGCAATGGAAAAGGGTGTAGATGTAGAGAAGGAAGACTAAGCTTTTCTATACCAAAAGGAGGTATACAACATGGCCAAAAAAGCGCCAGAAGTGGGAGAGTATCAATACGGTTTCCACGAAAAAGATGTTTCGATTTTCCGTACGCAAAAAGGTTTGACGAAAGAAGTCGTTGAACAGATCTCCAACTATAAAGAAGAACCGAAATGGATGCTGGACTTCCGTTTGAAGTCTTTGGATCAATTCTATAAAATGCCGATGCCTCAGTGGGGCGGCGATCTATCTGAACTTAATTTTGACGATATCACTTATTATGTGAAGCCATCTGAACGTTCAGAGCGCTCTTGGGATGAAGTTCCAGAAGAAATTAAAAATACATTCGACCGTCTGGGCATACCTGAAGCTGAGCAGAAATACCTTGCTGGTGTTTCCGCACAGTATGAATCTGAGGTCGTTTATCACAACATGGAGAAAGACCTTGAAGAATTAGGTGTTATTTTCAAGGACACGGACTCCGCGCTTAAAGAGAACGAAGATCTATTCAAAGAGTACTTCGGTAAGGTTATTCCGCCGTCCGATAACAAATTTGCCGCATTGAACTCAGCGGTTTGGTCCGGAGGTTCTTTCATTTATGTACCGAAAGATACGAAAGTAGAAACGCCTCTTCAAGCGTACTTCCGTATCAACTCTGAGAACATGGGTCAATTCGAGCGTACGTTGATCATTGCTGACGAAGGCTCTTCTGTTCACTATGTGGAAGGCTGTACAGCACCAACGTATTCTTCAAGTTCTCTACACAGTGCCGTTGTTGAAATCTTCGTTAAAGATAACGCTTATTGCCGTTATACAACGATTCAAAACTGGGCGAATAACGTGTACAACCTTGTAACGAAACGTGCAGTTGCAGAGTCAAACGCTACAATGGAATGGGTCGACGGAAACCTTGGTTCCAAATTGACGATGAAGTATCCTGCTGTCCTTCTTAAAGGTGAAGGAGCTCGAGGCATGACGCTTTCCATCGCGCTAGCTGGTAAAGGTCAGCACCAGGATGCTGGGGCGAAAATGCACCACCTGGCACCGAACACTTCTTCTACGATTGTTTCTAAATCCATCTCTAAACATGGTGGTAAAGTAACGTATCGCGGAATTGTTCAATTCGGTCGTAAAGCCGAAGGTGCTCGTTCCAACGTTGAGTGTGACACGCTCATCATGGATAATGAGTCCACATCCGATACGATTCCTTACAACGAAATCATGAACGAGAACATCTCTCTTGAGCACGAGGCGAAAGTTTCTAAAGTGTCTGAAGAGCAGTTGTTCTACTTGATGAGCCGTGGTATTTCTGAAGAAGAAGCTACAGAAATGATCGTCATGGGCTTCATTGAACCATTCACAAAAGAGCTCCCAATGGAGTATGCCGTAGAAATGAACCGCCTAATCAAATTTGAAATGGAAGGTTCCATCGGTTAATAATAGAAAAAAAGCCGTGCAGATCTCATCTGCACGGCTTTTTCATCGTGGACTCTTAAATCGATGCTAATGCGTAGGTATTAAAGAATATGGCAGGATTGTGGAAGGCTCGGTTTCGAGATATTTTCGGGGTTCGTTGCTGAATTGAGCGTTAGGGGTGGTTGGGAAGCCACTCGTCTAGCTCCATCGCCCAGACACTCGCGTCATAAGCAGAACAGCAAAGGAATGGAGGGCACATTCCGTTGCTGTTCTGCTTATGCCAGTCGTGTCAACCAGGGCGATTCCGCATTTGAACACTTTTTTTTGGTGATTGAGGCAAGCCAGCTAAAGCTCTGCGGGGGCTCGCCAGCCAATCCATTCCCGAGGGAGTCTCGCAGCTTCCCAACCACCCCATTCGATTATGTGAGAAACGAACCCCTATACCAGGAAGGTGTATCTTCCACCATCACTATCTATAGCAAGAAAGGGCTCTATTACAAGCGGTTATGAGCACTAGCCATTCGATGGAATTTGTAATATAGTTCCCCATACGTATAGATAGCACCTAATTCTGGAAGTGGTTTCGAGATACCTATATTGTAAAGGGGCGGAGGGGAATGGGGAGACTCCTGCGGGAAAAAAGTGCAGGGTGAGACCCCACAGGACGCACTCCGAGGAGGCTCACCGCGCTCCCGCGGAAAGCGAGCTATGCCCTGCAGCCCCAACCTGCTCATCAAACATCTCGAAACTGATCCTTCTAGAAAAAGGAGTTTTTTTATTTTTAATAGTGGGAATTAACAGACCCTATTTGTTATAAGGGGCTGTTTGATCCTCCAGTGAAGGCAAGATGTTTTATGAATACAAAACATGATACTATAATATTATCTATTAAGAGTTAAGGAAGATTCGATATGTTTTTGATTATGTTTGCGATCGGTTTAATCACAGCCCTGGTTGGCAGTGTGGCTGGGCTTGGAGGAGGCGTCATCTTAGTTCCAGTTCTCCTATTTTTAGGTGATCATTCTGCTTCCTTCGATTGGGTGAACCCTCAGGCGATCGTGGGGATTTCTTTAGTTGTGATGATATTTACGGGGATGTCTTCAGCCATCTCATACATGAAGCACCATCGAGTGGATACAGGAATCGGACTCGTTCTTTTGTGTGGCAGTATCCCAGGAGGCATCTTAGGCTCCTGGCTGAATCAATTTTTCGAGACAGATGGTTTTTCTCTTTTCTTTGGAATTGTTATGATTGCGGTTTCTTTACTGTTTTTCATTCCGAGAAGACCCTCAGGTCACTCCTTATTTAAAACAGGTAAGTCTAGAGAGAAAACCGTGAACGGAAAAGTTTATACGTACCGGATGCCTTTTTGGGTTGGATTTCTTCTATCGTTTTGCGTAGGGATGTTATCTGGTTTACTGGGCATAGGTGGAGGATCTTTAATGGTTCCAGCTATGATTTTATTATTGAACATACCCCCTCACATTGCGACTGCGACTTCTATGTTTATGATATTTTTTGCAAGCATAACAAGCTCTGCAACACACGTTCTTTTAGGGCATGTGGATTGGAGTCATACGCTCTGGTTTATACCAGGGGCCTATGTAGGAGGAACGCTTGGGGCATGGGTCAATCGACGGCTTGATGGACAAGTAGTGGAAAGGTTCCTGAGAGTGCTGCTCGTATTGATTGGCGTACGTTTAATATGGCAAGGTTTAGCGTGAGGAGACTGATGATGAAGGAAAAATTATACTTTTATTATACAAGCGATCTGCACAGTCACTTTGAAAATTGGCCACAAATCGTCGGGTATTTTAATGAACAGAAAAAGAAACATGAAAAAAAAGGAGAAGAGTATTGGCTTTTTGACAACGGAGATCATGTTGATCGTTTCCATCCAATCGCTGAGGGCTTGATGGGAAAGGGCAATGTTGAACTATTGAATGAAGCTGGATATGATGTGGCTACCATCGGTAATAATGAAGGGATTACTTTAGCGAGTGAGGATCTTCATACCCTATACGATCATGCGACGTTTCGTGTCGTTTGTGCAAATTTGGATTGTAAGAGTTCTTCTTCACCTGCCTGGTTAAAGCCTTACCACATTCTTGAGTCCAAACAGGGAACGAAAATTGGCGTCATAGGGTTGACTGCACCCTTCCAGGCATTCTACCAGCAACTGGGTTGGGAGGTGCTCTCTCCTTTCGATATTTTGGATGAGGTGATGGAAGAGTTGAGAAAGTCCACCGATATTATTATCCTACTTTCTCACCTTGGTATTAATGAAGACGAAGAAATTGCCAGACGATATTCAGATATTGATATTATCATCGGGGGACACACCCACCATCTCTTTAAAAATGGTGAATATATTGATGGGGCCTTGTTGACGGCAGCAGGAAAACACGGGACGCACCTTGGTGAGGTGGCTGTTGAATGGAACATTGATACTCGTCACTTGGAAAAGAAAGAGGCCTATGCCGTCCCGACCGAACATATGAAAAAAGATGTTGCAGTAACGAAAAAAGTCCAGGATATACGGTCTAAAGCTGTTCATGAACTTGGAACCCCTGTGGCCTATCTTCAAGAACCTCTGCATATTGCCTGGTTTCAAAACACCCCGCTTATGAGCCGTTTGACTGAACAATTACGTTTATGGACGTCGGCAGATATAGCGATGTTAAACGCAGGTGTGCTTCTTGATCACTTATCCGCTGGAGAAATCACGTATGAGGATATTCATCGCATCTGTCCCCACCCGATGAATCCATGTCTTGTGGAATTGAAAGGTGATGAGCTGATGGAAGTGATCCGAGCTGCTCATACGAAAGAACTTACAGAAATAAGGCTGAAAGGTTTTGGTTTCAGGGGTGAAGTGATCGGCAAGATGATTTTTGCAGGCATCGACATAGAATTGGAAATGGATGATGATGGAGAAGAACGTGTTAAGCGTGTCACCTTGTCTGGAGAGCCGCTTGATTACGATCGGACGTATCAGTTTGCTACAGCCGATACCTTCACATTTGGCCGTTTCTTTCCTGAAATTGCCTATGCCAAAACAAAGAAATATTTTATGCCGGAATTATTGCGAGATCTTTTATCTGAAGCACTTAAGTCCTAATACTTGGAGCTACCTTTGCAGGTAGCTATTTGTCCAAAGAATTGAATATTATGATCGCAAATTGTCATCTGACATCGGTAAGTTGATGCTTAAACCCTCCTTTTCTTTCATATAGATAGATGAGGAGGGTTGTTCTATGCCAAAAAAGAGTGCGACTACTGGCTCCACGATCGGAAAAAGGATTGTGCTTAGTCTGCTGTTTTTCGCCCTTTTCACAGCGTTAAGCCTCTGGTTTATTAACCGAGGCGTGACTCCTGCGCTTGTTGAAATTGCTGAAACAAAAGCTCAGCAGCTGGCTAGGGATGCCATTAATGAAGCGGTCAGCAAGACAATCGCTGAAGATTTACAATTTAATGACCTCGTGAATATGGAGAAGGATAATCAAGGAAACATTGTTTATATGGGATGGAACTCTGTAGTGGTGAACCGCGCGTTACGTGATACGACTATTCGCGTTCAAAACTTTTTAAAAAGGATGGAGCTTGGCGAGCTTCCTATGGAGGATACTTCATTAGAGCCGAATATAGATCCTGATCGAACGCAGGAAGAGTTAGGTGAACAGCCAGCCACACTTATTGAACTCCCTATTGGTGTAGCGACAAACAATAGCTTATTAGCCAACCTTGGTCCAAAAGTTCCTGTTCAATTAAGAGTGATTGGAGACGTTCAATCTGAAGTCGATATTAAGATGACAGAGTATGGGATTAACGCGGCATTATTTGAACTGACGATTCATTTTGAAGTGAATGTACGAATCGTCATCCCGTTTTCTACAGAAACGACGGTCGTAACCAACAATATCCCGATTGATCAAGCTACCATCCTTGGAAAAGTCCCAAATTTCTACGGAGGTATGGGAGGAGAAGGCGATCCATCATTTTCTTATCCTATGGACCCCTTGCAATAAATGCTTAGTATTGTTAAAATGGCTGAGAATTGAATATGCGTGACCTTATCAGATCGGTGAGGTAGAGGTGCAAACACCATCAGTAATCAATGGGAGCGAGACAAGCGACGATCATTGGTGGAAGGGGTTGTTTGCCGAAGTGTTTTGTAGTTCGTCATGCTATAGGACGCTGGTGTATATCTGAACAAGAGATACACTGTCATGCATGCTTTTGGGTGCATGGGGCGCTACTGATCGAAATGGAGGATAATCAAATTGCCACTTACAAAGGCAATGGTAGGTTATTTTCTATCATTGTCTTTTTTTATTCCTCATTTTTATCCGCAGTAGCCTTCCAATCCCGTTACATCAAGATTTACGGAGGGGAAACAACATGGAAGGAACCATCTATTCTTTAATTCCAGCAGTATTAATGTTAATCCTTGTTCTGCTGACAAGGAAAGTGATCCTATCTTTAGGAATCGGGATCATCGTAGGAGCATTCCTGCTCACACAAATGGATATCGGCGGAGGACTAGCGTTAATCTGGTCAATTTTCGCCAGCATTTTCGTCAGTGAAGGCGCACTGAATATGGGCAACATTTATTTGTTATCATTTTTATTCTTACTAGGAATTACGACCGCCTTCATGACAGCTTCAGGAGGAAGTCGTGCCTTTGGACGTTGGGCAGTCGAGCGCATTCGCACAAGGAAAGGTGCAACGCTTGTTCCGGCTCTCCTAGGAATCATCATTTTTATTGATGATTACTTCAATGCGCTGGCCGTAGGACAAGTGGCTCGTCCTGTAACCGATCGGTATAAAGTATCCCGAGCAAAATTGGCGTATTATATCGATTCTACATCGGCTCCGATCACTGTCATTTCACCGATTTCCAGTTGGGGAGCTTATATTATTGGGACAATTGGAAGTATCCTAGCTGCCAATGAAATTACACAGTACCAGGCTTTCGAAGCTTTCGTGTTAATGATTCCGGCAAATCTGTATGTATTTGCAGCATTGTTACTTGTGTTCTTGACCATTTACTTAAGGTTGGATTTTGGTCCAATGAAAGTTCATGAAAAGCGAGCCATTGAAAAAGGAGAATTAAACAACCCGGAAAGAGGGGATGTTCCTGGTGATTTGAATGATGAATTCAAAGAGCATAACCATGGCAAGATCTCTCATTTGATATGGCCAATCGTTGCTCTCGTTATCGGTACGGTTGTAACCATGGTCTTTACAGGAATGCAAAATACGGAAGGCAGCGTTAATCTTCTTTCCATTTTTGCCAACACTAATGTAAATATCTCATTGTTTACAGGTGGAGTCGTTTCTGTTGTGGTTGCGCTTGTTCTGTACATTAGCCAACCGAAGCCGAAGTCGGGCATTCCTCTAGTCTTTGGACAAGGCATGAAAGCTATGTTACCAGCGATTTACATCCTGGTGTTTGCCTGGATGATTGGTGACATCATCGGTCAGCTTCAAACCGGGGAATATTTAGCCCAGCAGTTCACTCAAGCAGAGATTGACCTTGCGTACCTGCCTTTGATTATCTTCTTGTTGTCAGGATTTATGGCATTATCAACAGGTACCTCTTGGGGAACATTCGGAATTATGCTTCCGATTGCAGGAGAAATCGCGGCCGTTTCCGATCCTACAATGATCTTACCAGCACTCTCAGCCGTGCTCGCGGGGTCTGTGTTTGGTGACCACTGTTCACCAATATCGGATACGACGATTCTTTCCTCGACAGGGGCGGGATCAAACCATATCGATCACGTTCTCACACAGCTACCCTATGCTATTATTGCGGCGGTGGCTGCCTCGATCGGCTATGTGATTTTAGGTCTCACTGGCGGTGTCTGGATGCCACTACTGCTGACATTGATTATTGTCGCAGTAACAGCTCTTATTATTCATAAGTTCAATCACAGCCAACCCACTGAGAAGTAATAGAAGAGTATGGAACCTGTATGGTTCCATACTCTTTTTTTATCTTATTTATGGGATGAGAAAGCGCAAATATCCGTGTTTGTACGAGGACCTACAAGGGCTATCAGACTTCAGGGAAGGGCAACACTTCACTTTCGTGGAGGATTTTTAGGCGATCAAAATACACCAATGAAAGAGACGGCCCCTAGTTCATTTATCTTAAAAGAGTCCCCTCTTAATCGTATATTTCCATATAATGGTGAATAATTTTACTCATGACTTTCATCTCACCTTCCAATATCTGAAAATTTAAAAATTATTTTGACAAGCCTGACATTGGTGGTTATAATTTAAGCAGAATAATCAGAAAAATAAAAAATTACAAACATCTTGTTTGAAGGTGTTAACTCAGGGAGGTCTTTCGCATGGAGAATCGTGCACAATGGGGAACACGAGCCGGTTTTATACTGGCAGCTGTTGGGTCAGCCATCGGTTTAGGTAACATCTGGCGTTTCCCAGCAGTAGCTTATGAAAATGGTGGCGGGGCATTTTTTATTCCTTATTTATTTGCCCTACTGACAGCTGGTATTCCGTTGCTTGTCATGGAATTTACAATCGGACACAAATTTAGGGGCTCAGCGCCGCTTTCATTCTTCAGAATGAATCGTAAAACGGAATGGCTGGGCTGGTGGGCTGTACTTGTAGCCTTCGTTATTTCGACTTATTATGCAGTCATTATTGCCTGGGCAATTTCTTACAGCTTCTTCGCATTCAACCTTTCATGGGGTGAGGATACAGAGGGCTTCTTGTTTAGCGATTATTTGCAATTATCCGTAGATCCTGGTCAGACAGGAAGCCTTGTACCTGGTGTTCTTATTCCACTCCTGATTGTTTGGTTGATTACATTAGGTGTCCTTTTCAAAGGAGTCAAAAAAGGAATTGAAGTAGCTAACAAAATCTTTATCCCGACATTGGTTGTCCTATTTCTGATTATTGTTATCCGGGCGATCACTCTTCCGGGGGCGGCAGAAGGACTTCAAACTTTCTTTGCTCCAGACTTTAGTGCCATTACAAATAGTTCTGTCTGGGTAGCCGCTTATGGGCAAATTTTCTTCAGTTTATCAATCGCCTTTGCGATTATGATTACGTACTCCAGTTACCTACCGAAAAAATCGGATTTAACGAACAATGCGTTCATTGCTGGATTCGGTAATTCAAGTTTTGAACTACTAGCTGGTATAGGAGTATTCGGTGCATTAGGATTCATGGCTTCTCAGAGCGGAGTTCCTGTGAGTGAAGTCGTAAGTGGCGGGGTAGGACTTGCGTTTGTTGTATTCCCACAAATTATCAATGAATTCCCTGCATTGAATGGACTATTCGGATTCCTATTCTTTGCATCACTTGTGTTGGCTGGTCTGTCTTCACTTATTTCCATATCAGAGACTTATGTCGCTGCTATCAGTGAAAAGTTTGGACTATCTAGGAAAGTTGCTGTAGGACTAGGTGGTGGACTTGCTGCCGTCATTTCCCTTCTTTTCGCTACACAAGGAGGACTTTATCTCCTGGATGCAGCTGATTATTTCATCAACCAATTTGGAGTGGCTTTTGTCGGTTTAGTCGAAGTATTGGTTATTGCGTGGTTCCTACGTAACCTCAATGATTTCCAATCTCATGCTAACGGCATATCTGATCTCCGTCTTGGTGGATGGTGGAAGATCTGTCTTGGTCTCATCACACCAATCGTACTTGGATTAATGATGTTCGGATTATTCAAGAAGAACCTTCTTAAAGAATTCGACACAGAAACAGGGAATTACGAAGGGTATGCAGATGGTTTCATCTTATTCGGAGGCTGGTTCGTGGCAGCATTCGCCATAGTCTTGGGCTTCTTGCTGACACTGAAACGATGGGATTCAAAAGCCGTTGAAGAGGTCAAGAAGGAGGTAAGCTAATATGACTGCTGGTGCAGTAACAATGATGATTATAGGGATGCTGGTCATATGGGGCGGCCTAGCTGCCAGTATTACCAACGCCGTTAAAAAGTCTAAATAACAAGAAAAAGCGTCGCACTCTAAAGTGCGGCGCTTTTAATTTTTCGTCATTCTTTCCCATTTTCTCAGAAACGGGTAAGGGTCAAACGACCATTCATTTTTACCGTTGTCCTGGTACATGCCATAGTGAAGGTGCGGTGGGAATTTCCCAGACGTTCCAGGAGGACCATATCCAGAAGCCCCTACGGACCCGATAACATCGCCCGGTTGTACGATGTCGCCTACTTTGATTTCATCTGAAAAGCTATTCAAATGAGCGTAATAGTGGTAGATATTATAAATATCCCGAATCCCAATTCGCCATCCACCGAACTTGTTCCACCCTTTCATTTCCACAACACCATAGGTGGTGGACTTAACGGGTACACCATAATTGGCAAAAATGTCCGTGCCTTCGTGAATACGTCTTCCTCCGAACCCTCGAGCATCTCCCCATGTGCTTCTATAGCTGTAATTCGCCTGAAGCGGGAGAGGGAAGTCGCGGTTGGTCAAATTAACGGTCTGAAATTTCTTAAATACTCTTGCTGTGTTCATAATGGTTTGAACAGTAAGGTCTCTCTTGTAATAATTCCAAAGGGCAATTTTAATGTCTTCTCTTGTGGTCCCGTAGGATTTTAAATAGGTACCTATGGAGTACAGCACGTCTTCATCATTATCCAACTGGACCTTCTGATCACCATTTCCATCTGACCCCCAGCCGTCAGGGAAGAGTGTTGATGGCATTTCTCCAGCAGACCCAGTCCAGAACATCGGATCTGCTTCAATAGCCGTGACCCGGCCTTCTTCAGGATCATCATGAACCTGCCTCTCATACTGATCGATGGCGGCGAGATATTCCCAGGGAATATCAGTGATAGCTGAGGTTTTCTTGTATAAAGCCATGCGCGAATCGGTCTCTTCATCGGCTTGTATAGTGCCTCCGGAGAAAATCATGCACATGCTGAGACATAAGATCATTGAACCGATGTATTTCATAAACTCACCTTCAATGTTTTGATATCTATAGCATGGGACAGGCAAGCTTTTGTTATGAATGGAAAAATAGGGGTGAGGCTAGTTCTCCATCCCGGTTTCCTCTTCTGTATTCATATTGGGTCCAACCTTAGGTTGGTTAGGATTGGTTTCATCTACTTTTCCTTGAGGCGATTTTTCCATTTTTTTAATGATGCTGTCGATTGTACTATTATACCCCTGATCATACACTGTAGAGTTGCTCAAGCTTTGAATGTCTCCGAAAGATGCAGGGTTGTCTGAGACGTAGACATGGTAAAAGCTTGGAACTAAAGAATAAGCCGTTTTTTGAACCATATCCGCAGCTGATTCTCGATCCATATCATCTGCTTTTCTGTATGCGACAAGCACTTCATTATCCGTTACTACTGTTGCGACATCGTCGAATTGATCATATCGAAGAATCATGCGGGAAATCATATCTGCCATTTCCTCTCGATTGACTTTGATTTCACGGTGCTCCTCAGCATCTTGATTTAATTGATCTTTGTTGAATCGTACATAACCCACTTGCCCATCTTTTGGCTTTTCATTATATCCATCCATGGCATTGCCATTGATTGTGTCGTCATCCATCATATTTTTTGCATGTTCTTCTTTTGCTTCCTGACATCCGGCAACGATGAGTGTTATAAGAGATAGAAGGGTAAAGATTCTCCATAGTTTTTTCAACATAGTTCCTCCTTAAAATAATGGTTTATTATGTTTAGATTGAGCAGTTTTATCGGAAACATACTTTTTGTCTCTGTTGTATTTCCTAACATGCGAAAAAATGTGATACACTGAAAAAGGATAGAGGTGAGACAAATGATTGAGCTGGCTGGGAAAACATATGATATCCTGGAGGACTATCAAGAAGGCTTTCAACAGGAAGAAGTAGAGGGTCGTTTTAGTGATATCCTGAATAAATATGATTTTATCGTTGGAGATTGGGGTTATGGTCAATTACGTTTGAAAGGGTTTTATGATGATCAAAATTCCAAAGCAACGTTTGATACAAAAATCAGTACGCTGGAAGATTATTTGTATGAATACTGTAACTTTGGTTGTTCCTACTTTGTACTGAAAAGAATTCGTCAATAAGAAACGGCGCGCAAACCATCGCACGCCGTTTTTTTTAATTTCTTCTTAATGAATTTCCTCAGAGGGCTTTACATTTTCCCCTTTTTCATCATGCGTAGGGTGAGCACCATCTTCCTGTCTGGGAAGGTCCTGGTGAAGGCCTTTGTTTTCATAGTTAAAAGCGCTGTAATAACGCTGGTCTTCTGTCCATGGCGCGCTTTTATCATTCGTTACAGGTTCATACTTGTTTCGTGGTGCCCCATAAGGCCCTTCAGGAAGTTGTTCTGGAGTCAAGTAATTACGCTGGGCTTCGACATTAGCAAAATCCGAATACTTACGTTTTTCTTTACCCATAAAAAAACCTCCTTCCGCATTATTTTTTGCAGTTGGAGGTTTTTTTATGCTTATACTTAGAGCAAGTCTGGAAGGTAATTCCTTAGTTCTTCAGCTTCCATGGCGCTTAGTTGAAACATATGCTCTAAATGGCCAATTTCGTTAATATTCTCATGATCAAGCAATGCTTGCCGATTTTTAGGCAAATTGATGACCATCGTTTGGTTTTGGAAATAATCAGCCTTCATAAGGGCAAGTTCAAAGCGATGACTGCCTGCTGTGAAGGAAACAAATCGGGTACTTGTATTTTGAGTGACGTCTTCAAGAAGCGGACGTTGTGCCATGATGTAATCATCTCCTATTCATTGTTTTTTTAATCCGCTGCGAAAAACTTTAGCATTAGTATGCCCAACTTATAAGAAATAAATGACTTATAATCACGAAGCGTGAGGTGAAGCGTTTTATGGTATCATGGGTTAAAAAGGTCATTATTTGTGGGAGGTTATCAACATGTATTTTGTGAATCGAGAAAAAATTGAAGAGATTTTATCATACATGGAGAAAATACAAGAGGAACTGGCTGAACACTCTTATGAGCGTTTTGCAGACCAGCTTCTTTTAGAGCGGATGACACACTTAAATATAGAAGCCATTATTGATGTCGGTAATATGATGATCGATGGTTTTATCATGAGAGATCCAGGGAGTTATGAAGACATCATTGACATCCTTACAGATGAGAAAGTGTTACCAGAAGATGAACAGGAAGCCTACAAGCAATTTGTTCAACTTAGAAAAATGATTATACAACAATATACGGAAGTGGATCATGAGCATATCGTAAACGTATGGCAGGAGCAAAAACATTCGTTACAAGCTTTCCCGAATCGTGTGCGTAAGTACTTGGATGATGAGCTTGGCCCCGTGTCCGCTTTTTCTAAAAACTGAGGAGTGGTATAGGTATGAGTGATAAGGATTATAAAGGCTATCTCATCGATCTCGATGGCACCATGTACAAAGGTGCTCAACGAATTGAAGGGGCGTGTGAATTCGTTGAACACTTAATAGCGAAAGACCTTCCATTTTTGTATTTGACCAATAACTCTTCAAAAACCGTTCGTCAAATTTCTGAGAAGCTTAATCAGATTGGAGTCCGGGCTAAGCCTGAGCAAGTTTATACGAGTAGTCTTGCAACAGCAGAATATATAAGCAGCCAAAAAGAAAAAGCCCGTGTTTTTGCTATTGGGGAAGAAGGATTATTCGACGCATTGCGTCAAGAGGGACTAGAATTGGTGAAAGAGGAAGCGGACTTTGTGGTCATTGGTATTGACCGGGAAATTAATTATGAAAAGCTGGCCTTAGCTTGCTTAGAAGTGAGGAAAGGAGCTGCCTTCATAAGTACGAATGGAGATATTGCAATTCCCACGGAGCGTGGCCTTGTGCCAGGAAACGGAGCTTTAACATCCGTGGTTGCAGTAAGTACCGGTGTGGACCCTGTGTTTGTAGGTAAACCTGAACCGTTAATTATGTCCCGGGCCTTAAAGCGTTTAGGTTTTAACAAAGAGGATGTCTTAATGGTGGGGGACAATTACAACACAGATATTAAAGCCGGAATGACAGCTGGATTGGATACTTTAATGGTGGAAACAGGGTTAAGTACATTTGAAGAGATTAAAGAGAAGGAGCATCAACCGACGTACAAAAGCAAGGACTTGTTCCAGTGGTTAAAGATGTTGAATGCAAATACGGAGAAATAGAAAGCCGACCAGCACATCGCTGGTCGGTTTTTTCTACATGAGATAAGGTCCAAAAAAGACGGTGATGAAGAGGATGTGCATGCCAATGAAATAGGTTAACTGGATAGGGTTAGACCAATCTCTCGAACGTGCGCCTGCCTTTAAGATCCCGTAGGCAATGACGGCAAACCCAACGAGAAACAGAATCGGGCTGCCGGGAAAGCTTAAGTACTCGGGAGCTCTAGCGAGAAGGGCTTCTGAAAACATGGGGTCCCGGACCAATATGGCTGCACCAAGATATATGAGCATCCCTGTATAGAGAACCCATGAATGGTCTTGGTCAAGGGCGTCACCCTTAGAGAACATAATAAAAATCATAAATATCAATGGCCATAAGAACCAGAATGTAGATATAATCAGAGCAAATAAACCAGAAGAGAGCATCCCGATGGTTTTTCCTGATGCAAGAAGCAAACCTTGTTTTGTCACCTGATCTGCGCGATCAATCACTTCAGGTGTACTTGAAGCCATCAATAACTGATGATCTTCTCCTCCATTGTCCACCCATAAGACCGTTTGTTCATTTATGAGAACTGGAAAATTAGATAAGGATGGTGTATTACTTAATCGTGTAACTGTTGTCGTGCCACTTTCACTGAGGGTGGCTTGGTAAATGTTAAATTGTGTTCCAGGTCGGAAAAGCGTTTCTGTCCAACCGCTGGCCTTAAACAGGAGGGCTGGTCCCTGTTCCGTATTTTGAATACTGAGATCCGTGATTTCTCTCAATTCATTTGTTGAGTTTGGATCTTGAAAGTTCACTTTGGTCAGACTGGGATTTTCTCCAAATAGAGCCTCGGCGTAATAATAAAAGTTTTTCATTTTGCCAGACTGACTTTGTTTTTGGACCGTTGTCACAAGCAATTGGTAACTGGTATCTTTCGTTGTAAATTGAATATCCGTGACTTCTTCGGATTCTTTGACTGAGAAGGATGCTTCTCCAAGTGGATTTATACTGTTTTGTTCCACCTGGTAATAAGTCAATAAATTCCCGGATGAAGACACTTCCTCTGTCAACAAGTATGTACCGCTCTTTGTTTCTTCCATATGGACAGAGGCTTTCGGATTATCGAGAGATAGAAGTTTTTCACTAACAAGTTCATTCACATCAAAGCTGTAAATGTTATCTTCATTCCTGTAAAAGACTCTGCTCTTTAGAGGGTAAAAAGCTTGAAGATCTGTAATTTTATCCCCAGTCGCTTGATTATACAAGCTGTAATAATCAGCATAGATTACGTTGTCTTCACCTATGTAGAATTGTGTGAATTTATCAACAGGAATGTCGTAAGAATTTTGCTCCTTTAATTCATACTGCTCATTATAAATGTTTTGTTGAATCCCATCCGATGTAAGAAAAGAAATAGCCGGGTTCCCTTCGTAAGTGTCTGTATTGGGCGCACGCAAAACTGGTGTTGTGCCAATATTAAGTGCGCGGCTCCATTTCTCATCCGGCGGTTCTGTGACTTTTTGGTAATTTTGAGAAAACAACAAGGCTACAGCTACTAGAACGATAATCGTAGGAAGCAGCCAAACCAATTTTCCTCTCCAACTTTTCATTCGTTGCATCTCCTTCCTTTTTTTGTATCTTCCTGTTATACGTAACTTAGATTATAAAGGTTTCAGAAAAATAAAAATACGGCATGAAAAGAAGTCTGAAAAATTATGTATCAAATATTTTAGTTCTCGTTTAAACGAGATTCACGGGTGGGCGTTGTTGTATAGGAAGGGAGTGGGGAGCTTTTCTTTAAGAAGTTTGGAGGAAAAAAAGTAGCTCAAAAGGAAGGTACGGAAAAAGCGCACTCTTCATTGAACTACTTTTAGCTTACGTGATTCATTTTTTAAACTTCAGGATCTCCAGCAATGGTGTGGGCAAGTCTGCTGGATGCGGCGGCAGCAATGGCACCGACTATGTCATCCAAGAAAGTATGACATTCCCCTGATGATTTATCATTCAACTTTTGTAAAATACCTGGTTTTTGTTTATCGATATAGCCATAATTGGTAAAACCGATGGATCCGTACACATTCACGATGGAAAAGGCAATAATTTCATCGATTCCATATAGGCTTTCGTCTACTTCAATGGTCGACTGCAATGGTTCTTCAAGCATTTTTTGTTCTGCTAACCGATCCATTTGAATCCCAGTAATGACTGCATTTTGTACTTCGCGCTTTGTCAGTACCTTATTCACATTGAAGCGGCAGTCGTCCATAGATAGTTCATCATGGTATTTAGACTGTAAGTAATAGACGAGGTCAGCAATGTCATCAATGGTGACCCCTCTTTCCACCAGCCAATCCCTTGCTGTTTTTTCAAGAGTGGATACTTTTCTTTCTTCTGCCATAGTGAAAACCTCCCTGCTCATCATGACTTGCTCTGTACCATACCCGCGTTTATTATTGCACAAACGAGCGGGGTTATGTTCATTATATCAAAACTTCTCCGTTAAGGTGCAAAAGTCTACAAGGTTGGAAAATCTCAATGGTCATTTGGTATGATAACTAATAAGAAATGGAGGGGGGTTCACTCATTGACAAAACCAACAGTTTTTATTACTCGTCGTCTTCCAGATGAAGTCGTAACACCATATAAAGAACACTTGGATATTGAGATGTGGCCAAGTGAAGAAAAACCTGTAGAACGTCAAGTGCTGATTGAGAAAACAAAATCTTCTCATGGTTTACTGACCATGTTGACTGAAAAGGTAGATGAACAACTTCTTCGACAATCCAATCATCTTTCCATCGTAGCGAATATGGCCGTCGGCTATGATAATATCGATGTCAATGCCGCTGATCATCTAAATATTGCTGTGACCAATACCCCTGATGTACTAACAGAAACAACAGCTGATCTCACATTTGGTTTAATGATGGCCACAGCCAGGAGAATGATTGAGGCAAGCCAATACATAAAAGACAACAATTGGAATCATTGGTCTCCGTTGATGTTAGCGGGTACGGATATTCACGGGAAAACGATCGGTATCGTCGGTATGGGGAGAATTGGAGAAGCGGTTGCAAGGAGAGCCAGGGGTTTCGGAATGAATGTACTTTATTATAATCGTTCTCGTAAACCAAAGGCTGAAGAATGCCTCGGTGCGAGCTATGCGAATTTCGAGACGTTGCTTGAACAAGCTGATTATGTTGTGTGTTTAACCCCTTTGACCGATGAGACCAAAAACATGTTTAATAAAGATGCTTTCAATAGGATGAAACAAGAGGCTTTCTTCATCAATGCTTCCAGAGGGGCTACGGTAGATGAAGATGCGTTATATGAGGCAATCATAAATAAAGAAATTGCTGGAGCGGGGCTTGATGTATTTGAACAAGAACCGATTTCCTCAGACCATCCCTTGCTTTCATGCCCTGAAGTGGTTTGTCTGCCGCATATCGGATCAGCTACGAAGGAAACCAGATATAAGATGATGAGACTCAGCCTGGATAATCTCGTTAACCACTTTCAAGGCAAACCATTAATCTCACCTATTAAATGATGCCTGTTTATTAAGGAATATGGCAGGTTTCTGTAAGACTTGATTTCGAGACTTTTGTGCTGTAGGTAGGGGCTGCGGGGAATAGCTCGCTTTCCGCGGGAGCGCGGTGAGCCTCCTCAGGCTAACGCCTTGCGGGGTCTCACCAAGCACTTTTTTCCCGCAGGAGTCTCGCCATTCCCCTCCGCCCCTTTGCCATGGGAGACTCTCGAAATCACTCCTGGAAGAATCAGCTTGTAAGATTGAATAAAGAAGAGAATATTAACCTCCCGACGTCGGGTATTCAGGACCTAAAAGCTCGATCCATTGCGCGTCATGACTGCGTAGAAGGGAAGAGTGTCCTCTACTATATTGGTGTTAGGTATAATGATTAACACCCTCCTCTCCTTGTAGGTAAAGCAGCTTATCTTGGGAAGGGGTTTCGAGATCCTCTTATGGTCAAGGGGCGGAGGGAAACGGTGAGACTCCTATGGGACGTGTGGGACAGGTGAGACCCCGGAAGGCGTAGCCTGAGGAGGCTCACCGCCCGCCCCATGGAAAGCGAACCTTTTCCCGGAGCCCCTAGAATCACACAAACGTCTCGAAACTGAGTCTTCCATAAAAGGGAGCTTTTGTTGAATATGGATGAGGGAGGATTATAAAAAAAGAGCCGCTCCATTTGGGCGGCTCTTTCGGTTAGGTGTATTAAAATACTTGCTCAACTTCGTAAATGCCTGGTACTTCTTGTGCAAGAGCTCTTTCGATTCCTGCTTTCAAAGTGATAGTGGAACTTGGACAGTTTCCGCAAGCACCCATGAGTCGCAGGCGGACGATTCCGTCTTCAACATCGACAAGCTCGACGTCCCCACCGTCACGTAGTAAAAATGGGCGAAGTTTATTGAGTACCTCTTGAACCTGTTCATGCATGTTCAATCTTCCCCTTTCTTAAGTATCATTATAAAACGAAATGGCTAAAAAATCTATGGTTGTCTGAGTCTCTGTCCATTAATATTGAGAACTATTATCATTTTATCTTTTTTCTTTTCTTTTGTAAAATAGAAAAAAACGTAACATCATAAGGGAGAGAATACGGATGGGGAAACAGCAAAAGGTGCGGGTAGACGTCTATGGAGCCGAAGTGAAATGTGCCAGCTGTGTCAATGCACCTGGTTCTAGAGAAACATTTGAGTGGCTTCAGGCAGCGATTGGAAGGAAGTATCACGATTCAAGGGTGACCTACCATTACTATGATATCCATGAAGAACGTGAGGGTGGAGCTGATCACCCTATTATCCAACAACTTTTAGATGAAGAACTGTTTTATCCTCTGGTCCTCGTTGAAGATGAAGTGGTTGGGGAAGGAAACCCGAGGTTGAAAAAAATATACCAGGCTTTGGATAAGCATGGGTTAGAGACTAAGGAAAATGCATAGCAGATATGATGGACGGTATGATATGATTAGGGGCAGATAGGGTTTCATCCCATATAGAGGTGAAGCGGATGAATCCATTAATTGAATTTTGTATTAACAACTTGGTCAGTGGATCGCAAGAAGCAAAAGAAACGCTTGAGAAGGATCCTGATCTTGATGTAGTCGATTATGGTTGTTTAAGAAACTGTGGACTATGTTCCCAGATGTTATATGCAGTAGTAGAAGGAGAACGTATCATGGCCGACACACCTGACGAATTGGTCGATAAGATTTATGAACATTTGGATGAAACCCTATAAACGGTGTAGCCATGGGAGTAAAAAGGTATCCTTAATGCAAGGGTGCCTTTTGTTTACGAATACGGGATGTTTGATAAAAAGTTCCGCCATTTAGTATACTGACGATAAGAAGAGAAAGGAGAGGCTTGGTATGATTCTGAATATCACAGAAGCCGCAAGTCACCAAATCAAAGAGATGATGAAAGAAGAAGAAGGAGACGTTCGTCTTCGTTTCGGTGTAAAAGGTGGAGGCTGCAGTGGATTGTCTTATGCCATGGGCTTCGAAGATGACATCAATGAGGAACTTGATCTTGTAGAGGAGTCTAGTGGGATCCCGGTAGTCATTAACCGACAGGACGCCGCTATTGTTGAAGGTACGACGATCGACTTCAAGCAGAATATGATGGGTGGCGGTTTTACCATTGATAACCCGAATGCCATTGTTTCCTGTGGTTGTGGATCTTCATTTAAAACGGCAACAAACGCTGGGACGCCAGATCCCAATTGTTAATAACAAACCTTTCTGTGTACACAGAAAGGTTTTTTTCTTGTTTTGGATATAAAAAAGGAAGAAGCCCTGTTGTTGAAGGGCTTCTTCCTTTTCGTTTTATGAAAACATGCTCGTTGAGTGTTTTGGTTGAACACGAGCACCTGGGTCGATATATGCTTTGGCATTGTTGACGGCTGTTGGGCCTTCACCAAAACCGGAAGCAATCAGTTTCACTTTACCAGGATATGTGCAAATATCTCCGGCTGCATAAATGCCTTTAATATTTGTTTCCATTTTAGAATTGACGACGATGCTGTTCTTTTCAATTTCAAGTTCCCAATCTTTGATCGGACCGAGGGAGGAAATGAAGCCGTAGTTTACGATCACATCGTCAACGTCGATGGTTTCTACCCGTTCACCTTTTACCTCTTTTAATTCCACCTGCTCAATGCGATCTTCGCCAATCATTTTTTCAGGGGTGAAAGGGGTCATGATCCTGACGTTCGACTCATTTAGTTGTGACACACTATGTTCGTGCGCTCTGAATTTATCTCTTCTATGGACGAGTGTTACTTGTTCAGCGATTGGCTCAAGCATGAGTGCCCAGTCAACTGCAGAGTCTCCGCCTCCAGCAATCATGACTTTTTTGTCGCGGAATTTGTCCATATTGCTGACGTGGTAATGGAGGTTTGTTTCTTCGAAGCGTTCGGTGTTTTCAATTTTCAACTTTCTTGGTTGGAAGGCACCGTTACCTGCTGTGATAATAATAGTCTTCGTGTAGTGAACGTCCTTGTCTGTCGTCAGTTTAATGGTTTCGTCATCCATTCTTTCTACAGAAACCACTTCCTGATTTAAAGAAATCGTAGGATTGAACATCATCGCTTGTTCCTCTAAATTGTCGACAAGTTCCTGTGCTCGTACTTTTGGAAATCCGGCAACATCGAAAATGTATTTCTCAGGGTAGAGAGCTGTAAGCTGGCCTCCCAGATGAGGAAGGCTTTCAATGATGTTTACACTTGCTTCGCGCATTCCACCATAGAATGCGGTAAATAAACCGACCGGCCCACCACCGATAACCGTTATATCATATATTTTTTCACTCATAATAAACCTCCTGATGAAAATTTCACTAAAATACATTCTATCATAAAAAATTTTCTGATGGGAACAATGGGGGTATGTAAACCTTTTCAAAAAGGTAATTGATCGATAATTCCGATAAAGGGCTTTTGGGTTGAAAATGATAAGAAAAACGACTAAGATGAAAATAGACCATATTGTAAGAATTTGTGACAATTTTCACCTGAAACGATCTCAGGTTTTTTTTCATGTTTTCTTGTGTGAAACTTGTCACAAGCATTAGCCAACGGATCATTATTAAGAGATGGAAGTGATTAATCATGAGGAACCCTAACATTGTGATTCTCGGTGCCGGTTATGGCGGGATCATGACAGCAGTGAAGTTACAAAAAAGCCTAGGTGCAAATGATGCAAATGTGACACTTGTTAATAAGCACAGTTACCATTACCAAACAACTTGGTTGCATGAAAATGCTGCAGGTACCTTACACCATGACCGCACACGCATCCAAATTAGCGATGTTGTCAATACGAGTAAGGTGAATTTTGTACAAGATACCGTGACGGATATCCAGCCTGAAGAAAAGAAAGTATTGCTTGAAAACGGGGAGCTTTCTTACGATTACCTAGTTATTGGACTTGGTTTCGAGGCAGCTACGTTCGGAATTTCCGGGTTGAAAGAGAATGCTTTCACCATTAACAGCATCAACAGTGCGCGTTTAATTCGTCAGCACATTGAATATAACTTCGCAAAATATAATAATGAAGCGGAGAAAAAACAAGAACGCTTGAACATCGTCGTAGGTGGGGCTGGATTCACAGGGATCGAATTCGTAGGTGAGCTTGCGAACCGTGTGCCTGAACTTTGCAAAGAATATGACATCCCACGTGAAAACGTGCGTATTATTAACGTGGAAGCTGCTCCAACAGCACTCCCAGGGTTCGATCCTGAACTTGTAGAGTACGCGATGAATTCCTTGGAAGCGCGAGGCGTCGAATTTAAAATCGGAGCGATGATTAAAGAAGTCACTGAAAACAAGCTCGTTTTCGAAAAAGACGAGCAGCGTGAAGAAATTGAAACAAACACGGTTGTATGGGCTGCTGGTGTACGTGGTAATTCTCTCGTAGAAAAAGCAGGGTTCGAAGCAAACCGTGGACGTATCCCAGTTGGAGATGATTTGCGACCAGGAGGTTATGGCGATGTCTTCATTATTGGGGACTGTGCTTTGATTATGAACGAGGAAACAGGACGTCCTTATCCCCCAACAGCGCAGATTGCCATTCAGCAAGCTGAACAAACAGCAGCGAATATCACTCGTCTTGTAAGAGGAGAAGATCATCTTGAGCCATTTGAGCCGGACTTAAAAGGGACCGTAGCCTCTCTTGGTCACGATGATGCGATAGGTGTAGTCTTTGACGATAAGAAATTGTTCGGTTGGTCAGCGACAGCGATGAAGAAAATCATCGATAACCGCTATCTTCTCAAACTAGGTGGCATTCCACTTGTCCTTAAAAAAGGTAAACTAAACTTCTTCCATTAATACTATGAAAAGCGAAAGCAACCCCACTGCTTTCGCTTTTTTATGTTGAATTTTAATTACTGCTCTTCAAGATAAACTCCCTTTAGTTGAAGACTCAGTTTCGAGACTTTTGTTGAGTGGGTGGGGCTGCGGGGAATAGCTCGCTTTCCGCGGGAGCGCGGTGAGCCTCCTCGGACTGCGTCCTGTGGGGTCTCACCCTGCACTTTTTTCCCGCAGGAGTCTCGCCATTCCCCTCCGCCCCAAGGATAGAGCTCATAACCGCTTGTTATAGACCGCTTTCTTACAATAGGTAGTGGTGGAAGATGCTCCTTCCTGGTATAGGGGTTCGTTACTCACAATATCAAATGGGGTGGTTGGGCAGCAGCGAGACTCCCGTGGGAGAAAGGAGATCGGCGAGATCCCGCAGGGCGGTAGCCCGAGGAAGCTCGCCACTCCCCCACAGGAAAGCGAGTTGCTTCCCAACCACCCCTGACGCTCAACTCAGCAACGAACCCCGAAACATCCCGAAAGTGAGTCTTCCACAATCCTGCCAGTTTGTTTAGTAGTAAGTGAGGGATTGGAAGGAGGGGGAGCCTCTTGCGCTTTTTATGTAACCGTTATAGAATGAGGTTTGGATTCGTTTGTGTTTCGTTGAACATACATAGGGGGAAACGTTAGTGAATATCGTGCAGTTCATCGTGTCAATGTTGTTATTTTTTGTGCTATTCTTCGGAATCTCATTCTTATTGAATATGATTTTACGTTCTTCGTGGTTAATGGCTTTCGTTTATCCAGTCATCGTGCTATTGATCGTTGATGACTTTACCTGGACAAAATACTTTTCAGCTCCAGGGACCGCGTTTCCTACAGTGTTTGAACAAATATCCAACCTGAAACTTGTAGATATTGTCATTTTAGCGAGTGGATTCGTCGGTACCATAGTGGCTGGCATTGTTATTAAGAAATTACGTAAAAGTGGTTATCAAATGTTTTAAAATGGAACAGCTAATCGTACATTGTGCGATTGGCTGTTTTTTCGTAGAGCGGAGATGAGGGCGCGTTTGAATAAAAAAATGGAGCTTGGACATGATTACACCTAGAGGTGATTTCATGAACAAACGGACGAAGTCTATCTTTTTTATTCTTCTGTTCAGCTTTGCTCTTTATAGTACGTTTACGAATGTAACAAACCTATCGCTCTCAGACTTTGACGAATGGATGGCATCTAAATGGCGGAAGGAATCTTTAGATGGGGAGATTCTTCTTCAAAAAGAACAAGATTTTTCTGAGAAAAGCTTAAAAATAAAAAATGCTCCACAGACCCATGTATCCAGTGCTGTCATTGAAGCGGTGGAATTGTTGGAGGATACCATTGATTTCAGTCAATACCCAAGCCGTGAAGTTGTAGCGACTGGTTATACAGCGGGGTATGAGTCAACAGGTAAAACCCCAGATCACCCTGGGTATGGAGTAACGTATTCAGGTGTAAATGTGAAGCGCGATTTATACTCTACCATTGCTGCTGATTTAAATACTTTTCCGTTAGGGACCGTACTGTTTATTCCTGGTTACGGGTATGGAGTGGTTGCAGATATTGGCGGGGCAATCAAAGGGAACAAACTTGATCTTTATTTCCCGACGGTGAATGACGTTTACAATCAATGGGGAAAACAAACCCTAGAAGTTTATGTGGTGGAAGAGGGGAACGGACGACTATCTGAAGAAGATTTAAAGAAGTTGAACGAGGATGAATCGTTGCAGGTATTTCGGTCACAGATGACTCAGTAAAAAATCTCTTCCGTGGTAAGAACCAGGAAGAGATTTTTTTATTTAATAGAAGAAGGAATGAAGAAGAAAGGTGAGCAGAATACCAGTGAGTCCGCCGAAGAAAACCTCAATAGGCTGGTGACCCAAAAGTTCTTTTAGTTCTTCTTTCTTTTGATAGCCTTCTTTTTGCTGCCAGCTCTTGGCTTCACTTACAAATCGGTTAAAATCGTTTAGTAAAATATTCAACATAATGGCTTGTTCCCCAGTTTGACGCCTTACTCCTGTACTATCAAACATGACGATAATACTGAAAACACAGGCAATAGCAAATACGGATGAGCCGAATCCTTGTTCAATCCCAACCCCTGTGGCAAGCGCGGTAACTGCTGCGGAGTGACTGCTGGGCATGCCGCCTGTACTGAAAGCCAGGCTGGTATTCAATTGTCTGGAAGCTATAAATTGAATTGGTATTTTGATTACTTGGGCGAAAAAAATAGCAGCAATTGACGCCCAAAGGGGGAAGTTTTGCACTAAATCTATTAGCATCATGACATCCTTTCTGATCTTTCGGGGAATAGAAATGACAATCTATGTAGTTGTTCATTCATACAATCAAGCATGGGTGAACAGGATCAAGTGCATACAAAATCGATGGATATGTCCTTTTATGTAACGTTCATATGGTGATGGAGCAAGGTCATTATACCATATGTTTTATGGGCCGAGATAGTTATATTCATGTTAAGTTAAGAAAGAAGAGCGAATCTTTTTCGTGAGGAACCATGGTGAAATTGTGTATACTTAATTTGGAGGTGTATCATTATGTATACTGTAACGAACGAATGGCAAGATGCAGAAACCTTGCTGGTCGGTCTTTTTGAAGAAAAAGAGATCAACGATCCGATCATCGCTAAAGTGAAACATTCATGTGGAGTCGATCTTGGTGCCTACATAGAGGCTGGACATTTATCAATGGAGAGAAATAAACTGGATAAGGTTCTAGTCATGAATGAAAGTCATTTGAAAAGTATTTATGTTATTGGACTTGGTTCATCACATATATTGGATGAGAACAAATACCGTAAAGCATGCGGTCGTGTATTTCAAAGCTTAATTAAAGCCGGAGTGTCGTCCGTGACTATTTTACTTGAAAGTGTTATTCCTGCTGGAGGAGACTTCGAGCAGTACTCCTCTCTTCTTTCAGAAGCTATGCTGACGTCAACGTACCGTCTCCCTTCTTTTAAAACCAATCAAAAAGAACCAGTCGACATCAACGAACTCATTGTTTGGACAGAACATGAGGAGAAGGCTGTCCTTCAATCTTTATATAGAGGACAAGCCTTTGGTGATGGAGTGAATACGGCAAGGTATTTGGTCCATCTGCCTGCGAATATTCTGACAGCTTCTGAAATGGCAGAGTTCGCTACAACGATGGCAGAAGACTATCAATTTGAGTTAAGCATCCTAGAAAAAGAAGATATGGAAGAACTGGGAATGGGAGCTTTATTGGCTGTTAATCAAGGATCAATAGAACCCCCTAAAATGATTGTGCTCAAGTATAAGGGATTAGAAGAATGGAAAGATGTCACAGCCCTCGTTGGAAAAGGAATTACGTATGACACTGGTGGCTATTCGATTAAACCAAAAACCGGAATGCCGGGAATGAAGGGGGACATGGGAGGAGCAGCAGCTGTTCTCGGCGCTATGGAGACTATTGGTCAATTGAAGCCGAAGAAAAACGTGATTGCTGTGATTCCATCTTCCGATAATATGATCTCTGGCGATGCGTTCAAGCCGGATGATGTCATTACATCTATGAGTGGTTTAACAATTGAAGTGTTGAACACAGATGCAGAAGGCCGCCTTGCGCTTGCTGACGGGGTCACATACGCGCAGAGTCAGGGAGCGGATCGAGTTATTGATGTTGCTACTCTGACAGGAGGCGTCGTAACAGCACTCGGATCCTGGATGACAGGGGCTATGACAAATGATGAACGTTTCTATAAAGATGTTGAGGAGGCAGGGAAATCAGTAGGAGAACCGATGTGGCTGCTGCCTTACAATGATGATTATAAAGCACAAGTGCGAAAAAGTGTGATAGCTGATTTAAATAACTCACCGACGAGAAAAGCCCATGCAATTATGGGGGGAGCGTTTGTCGGTGCCTTCGTTGAAAAAGTACCATGGGTCCATTTGGATATTGCCGGTACGTCCGTGGCTGAAGGGGCTCATGAGTTGGGTCCAAAAGGTCCGACAGGGGTCATGTCGAAAACGTTAGCCCAGTATATTGTAAGATAATAGTAAAACCTCCCGGGTCCGGGAGGTTTTTTTATGTAAGATAAGTTTAGACCCTGCACCTCAAAGCAAGGGACGTATACCATATAGGGAGGTTAAGAGCAGGGGGCTGGGAGATGTTCCTACTTACGTCGTTGTACCTTAAAATGCGGGCCTTGTCACGCAGGCGTGCAATCCTAAAAAAGATAAAAAAGAGTGAAGGGACCGTTCTTTTTATTTATACAGGGAATGAGGCTTATTTCGGAAAACTGGAAAGGGTATGGGAGGGGGAAGTTGCTATTACAATTGGGGACCGGATCTATGCTGTGAATATCAATGAAATTGAGGGAATAGGGCCAAAATGAAAGCACCCACTACATTGGTAGGGGTGCTTTTTCATTAGTCTTGAATCGCTGCTTCTAGAGCGACTTCGATCATTTCGTTGAATGTCGTTTGGCGTTCTTCTGCTGTCGTTTCTTCACCAGTCAGGATATGGTCACTAACTGTCAAAACGGATAGAGCCTGACGGTTGTATTTGGCTGCTAACGTGTAAAGAGCTGTGGTTTCCATTTCTACAGCGAGCACGTTATACTTCGCAAGTAGGTTGAAAAGATCCATCGCTTGATCACGGTAAAAGCTATCACTAGTAAAGACGTTTCCGACTTTTAGCTTCAAGCCCTTTTCTGTTCCCGCATCGTACGCGTTCTTCAGCAGATTGAAATCAGCCGTCGGTGCAAAGTCAATGCCACCGAAGACCATGCGGTTCATTTGTGAATCCGTTGTGGACGTTGATGCAAGGATGACATCACGCACTTTCACATCGCTTTGCAATGCTCCACATGAGCCAACGCGAATCAGTTTTTGAACGCCGTAGCTTTCCATCAATTCATTGATGTATATGGAGATGGATGGAACACCCATGCCTGTTCCCTGCACGGAAATTCTTTCTCCTTTATAAGTACCTGTATAACCGTACATGCCTCGTACTTCGTTATAGCATGTCGCATCTTCTAAAAAGTTTTCTGCAATGTATTTCGCTCGTAGCGGATCACCGGGAAGAAGGATCTTGTCTGCAATATCTCCAGGTTTCGCCCCAATATGTGTTGTCATGGATATGACCTCCTCCATTACTTTTGACTATATAAAATTACCATACCCTTGAATAGAAAACAAATACGAAAAAGCGCTGTCATTTGTTCTTTTATCCGAAATATTGTTTTTCTAAATCATCCAGCTGATTTTTCGCGCTCTGGTTGAATTCCGTTTCTCTTCTTTCAAGCTTTGCTTTAAGAACATTGACCGCTTCTTTCAGTGACTCTTCATATGAAGGAATGTCCCCCTCAAAGGGCTTAACGGCTTCTTTTTGTACATTCGCTTTTTCATTGTAGCTTAGAGCTTTCCGCTGATGGAAAAAGACTTCTTCTGTTTTACCAGGGTTATGAAGATCCCCTTGCATCGGGTGCTTATCAACAGCCAGTACCTTTACAAGATAAAAGCGGTTTCGGTCTTCTACGACCTCACCGATGTAAACGCCTGTTTTATAATGGGCTTTTACGATTGAACCGTCTGGAAATTCTGACATCCTCTCACTCCTCTTCCATTGCTTTCTCTATTGTAACAAAAATTGAAATTGTGAAGATATCGTGAAGCTCTTCATGGAAGTGGGGGATTTTTGATATACTGCATTATAGAAGGATGTGTTGCCTTATGATGGAATTTCTTTATTTTCCTCAAGATAAATCAGAGTATATTCCAGCGATCATCATGTTAATGCTTTTTATTGTCTTTGCCGCGATCACAATGATTTGGTTCATTAAAGTTTCTCAAAAAGAAGAACAGAAAGTAGACCAAGCCTACAAAGTAGACGAGCATGTAAATAATCAAAGTGAAAAGCCACGTTAGGGATAAGCCTGACGTGGCTTTTGTTATATTTTTATGAACCGGTGGAGATACTATCCATGGAGTATTTCATGGAACGGAGGATTTATATGAGAGTTTCAACCGGGTTATTCATAGCGTTGCTATTCCTTTTAGCTGGATGTACGGGGGAAGAACGTTCTCCGTTGAAAACATCGATCTATAATGCCGATAATGATAAAATCGGGACGGCAACATTCACCGAACAGCCGGAAGGTGTCGAGGTGAAATTGAAAGTAGAAGGACTCGAGCCGGGAATGCACGCGGTTCATATTCATGAGTTTCCGAAATGTGAAGCTCCTGATTTCAAGAGTGCAGGAAATCATTTCAACCCCCTTTCCAAAGAACATGGTCTTATGAATCCAAAAGGAGCTCACGTTGGGGATATGCCCAATGTCGAAGCGGACCAAAGTGGTATGGTCGACACTAAGTTAATGTTGCCAGAAGCTAAACTGAAAGAAGGGCAGAAGTCTTTGCTGAGAGATGAAGGGACTTCCATCGTGCTTCATAGTGGGCAGGATGATGGGATGACACAACCCGCTGGGGACTCTGGGGAACGAATTGCATGTGGGAAAATTACTCTGAAAGCGGACGAAGATGAAACAAGTGACCCAACAGAACCAGATAAGAAGCAAGAAGGAAATTAAAAAAGGTCTCCCTTAAAGGGGACCTTTTTATTGTTCTCGTGCTTTCGCAGCGTCGATTATACGGGTAACGCCATCTTCGATGATTGATTTTGGCGCGGCTATGTTGAGGCGCATGAACCCTTCACCTTCTTCGCCAAAAGAAACTCCATCATTTAATCCGACTTTCGCTTCCTTTTGCATGAAAGTCTTTAACTGACGTTGGTTCAACTCCAACTTCCTACAATCCACCCATAGAAGGTAGGTGCCTTCTGCTGGGAAAACACGGATCAAAGATGTTTCCTTATGAAAGCGGTCCATGACGTAATCCCGATGGTCTTCTAATACATTCATCAATCCTCTCAACCATTCTTCCCCATGCTGATAGGCCGCTTCCATGGCTGTCAGACCTAATGTATTCAACATCATCATGCCTTGGTTTTTAAACTGACGGTCGATTTTTTTCTTGTCTGCCTCAAGCGGGGTGACCACATAAGATGCCTGAAGCCCTGCCAGGTTGAACGTCTTAGTTGGGGATAAGCAGGTGATGGTTTGCTTGGAAGCTGCTTCTGACAAACTCGCTATAGGAACGTGAACGTTTCCTTGATAGATCAAATCGGCGTGAATTTCATCGGCAATCACTTTTACGTCATGCTTTAAACAGATGTCCATCATTTTTTCCAGTTCTGCTTTTTTCCACACCCTTCCTACTGGATTGTGAGGATTGCAAAGGATAAACATTGCTATGTGATTCTCTTTTATCTTCTTTTCAAAATCATCAAAATCAATCTCGTATTGCTCTCCGTTCAATTGCAGTGGGTTTTTCACCACGTGTCGTCCGTGGTCTTTGATGACGCTGTAAAAGGGAGGGTAGACAGGAGTCTGGATAAGGATATGATCCCCAATTTCAGTTAGTGACTGGATAATCATATGCAAAGATGGTATAACTCCAGGACTATAAGAGATCCAGTCCGGATCTACGTTCCATTGGTGTTGGTTTTCAAGCCAGTTTGTAATGCTTTCTTTGACTTTGCCGTCAGGAATCGTGTAGCCGAATATCCCGTGTTCTACTCTTTCTTTTAATGCATCTGTCACGGCTGATGGAGTCTTGAAGTCCATATCGGCGACCCACATCGGCAGTACTTCTTTATCTTGATAAAGATCTTCCGCCATATCCCATTTGACGGACCTTGTTCCTTTTCTTGATACGACTTCTTCAAAACGTTCCATTGCATTTCCTCCCATACTCCATTTTGTTATCTATCTTACCCGAATCAGACGGTTGAATGAAAATATGTTGTTTATTCAAATAAATGGCAGGTTTCTATAAGACTTGATTTCGAGACTTTTGCGGGAGTTACGGGGCTCCGGGAAAAGGTTCGCTTTCCGTGGGCGAGTGATGAGCCTCCTCGAGCTAACGCTCTGCGGGGTCTCATCTACCACGCACTTCCCACAGGAGTCTCACCGTTTCCCTCCGCCCCTCGGCCATGGAAGATTCTCGAAACCACACCTAAAAGATAAGCTTTTATCATTAACAATAGTGGATTATATAAACCGCTCCATAGAACGTAAAACCTTGATGCAGTACGCTTTATACTTCTAACAGTGGGATAGTGGAAGACAATCCAACATGGTAAAGGGGTTCGTTCTCTCCTACATCAAATGGGGTGGTTGGGAAGCTACGAGGCTCCCGTGGGAGAAAGGAGATCGGCGAGATCCCACAGGGCATTAGCCCGAGGAAGCTCGCCACTCCCCCACAGGAAAGCGAGTTGCTTCCCAACCCCCCCTGACGCCCAACACGGCAAACGAAACCCGGGAACATCTCGAAACTGAGTATTCCGCTAAAGGGAGCTTTTGTGGAATGAATAATGGGTTTTAACGGAGTGAAAAAGTCCAAAAAAAAAGCAAAGCGAACGTTCGCTCTGCTTACACAGGGGGAATACGAGAAAGTCTTACGTTATTCAATATAACCATCTTTCATAGTTTATAAACCTATTTTTTTATTTTTTTTGTTGATTTAAATCATAGAGAAGGTTCATTGCCCGAAGGACGTCTTGTTCTGAGAAGTCACGAGCTTTTTTAAGTAAGAGTTTTGAACGTTTTACGCCGACCTCTTGTATCAGTGATTGTAACTCTTCATCAATTACTGAGGAGTTTTCTTCATGGTTTTCTAACAACTCAGAGGCAGGGATATCAAGGACTGTTGAAATTTTTAGGATTGTATCCAATTCAGGAATTCGTTCGTCAGTTTCATAGCTTTCGAGAGTATGGACCCCTATCCTGGCTTTCAAAGCCAGTTCTTCCTTTGTAAAGTTTTTCAACTCACGGTATCTTCGAATGTTATTACCAGTAGACATAAACATACCTCCTCTGTTCTTACCTATATTATACCACTTTATTGGAAGGTGAATTTTAAACATTTTGAGAAGTTTAAGTTTACTTTGCTAAATGGTCTCTTTTGTGGTAAAATCATTTATTGCGTGAAAAGAAGCGAATAATAAATAAATCAGGAGTTGTATAGCATGTCAGATAAGTTTCAAGAAGGTCAAGTATTAGAAGGTAAAGTTACAGGAATTCAGCCATACGGTGCATTCGTTGCGCTAGATGAGCAAGTACAAGGTCTTGTACACATTTCAGAAGTGACTCACGGTTACGTAAAAGATATTAACGAGCACCTTTCAGAAGGTGACGAAGTTCAAGTGAAAATCTTGAATATCGATGAAAAGAGCAACAAATACTCTCTTTCTATCCGTGCGACACAAGAAGCTCCAAAAGCAACACGTCGCCCTCGCAAGCAAGCAGCTGCACCGAAGCAAGAAGAGTCAACAGCTGGTTTCAACACGCTTAAAGACAAGTTGGAAGATTGGATTAAGCAATCTGACGACCGCGAGAAATTCCGTAAATAAGCTGGATTGAAGAAGGACCTGCTCCATAGAACAGGTCCTTTTTTTATGGTTGCCTTTATTTTTTCAGACATGGTTATTCCACCTGATCAGTTGCTGGAGACTCCTCGTGCTCGGCCACCGGTGAGAAATAAAGGGATATGACAATAAGTCCGCTAATACCGACAAGTGTATAGATGACCCGCGCCAGCCATGCTCCTTGTTCACCACCACCGAACAGTCCAGCGACAAGGTCGTATTGGAATAATCCAATCAACCCCCAGTTTATTGCTCCCACAATGACTAGAAGAAGTGCTACACGATTTAACCAATTCATCCAAAACACCTCCTTTCATTCGTTCTCTCATAGCTTGAACACAGGGGGAAATATTATTCAATTGCATATCTTTTGAGAATGCCTCAAAAATCGGGGATAATACCATCGTACGCTTAGTTTAGAAAGGGGAATTTTCTAATGGATGCATTTACGTTTCATAATCCAACGAAATTAATATTCGGTAAAGATCAAATCAGTCAATTACCTTCTCAGCTACCTACAGATACTAAAAAAGTGCTGGTCGTCTATGGTGGAGGAAGTATTAAGAGAAATGGTGTCTATGACCAAGTGATGAGTCAGTTGAATGAAGCGGGTGTCGAAGTTCAGGAGCTTTCTGGAGTAGAGCCTAACCCTAAATTGACGACTGTAGAAAAAGGAGTCCAGATTTGTAAGGAAGAAAACATCGATTTTCTTCTTGCTGTAGGGGGAGGAAGTGTCATTGATTGCACAAAAACCATTGCAGCTGGTGCTAAATATGATGGAGCTCCTTGGGATCTGGTTACAAGAAAAGCGAAACCAGAATCAGCTCTTCCATTTGGAACAGTGCTGACTCTTGCTGCTACAGGATCCGAAATGAATGCAGGAGCTGTCATAACAAATTGGGAAACCAATGAAAAATACGGGTGGGGAGCAGCCCCATTAACAAACCCGACATTCTCGATCCTTGATCCTGCCTACACGGCGAGTGTTCCGAAAGATCAAACGATCTATGGAATTGTTGATATGATGACACACTTATTTGAACAATACTTCCATAATCCGACACAGTCACCTGTGCAAGATGAGATGGTAGAAGGGGTATTGAGAACGGTGATCGAAACAGCCCCTCAGCTGCTTGAAAACCTTGATTCACTGGAGCATAGAGAAACGATCTTGTATTCGGGTACCGTTGCACTGAATGGTATGCTTCAAATGGGGTACCGTGGGGATTGGGCGAGTCACAATATAGAACATGCGGTATCTGCTGTCTATGACATCCCACATGCCGGCGGACTGGCGATCTTATTCCCTAACTGGATGAAACACAACATGGAAGTCAACGAACAACGATTTGCTCGTCTGGCTACAAAAGTGTTCGGTGTCAACCCTGAAGGGAAAGGCGATAAAGAAGTCGCTGAAGAGGGCATCCAAGCTCTTCGTTCCTTCTGGAGTTCTATCGGAGCACCAGAAACATTGGCTGATTATGAAATTGGCGACGAAAAATTCGACATCATCGTCGATCGTGCAATGAAACGAGGACCATTTGGTAACTTCAATCAACTGCATGAAGAAGACGTTCAGAAAATCTTGGAGATGTCCAAATAGAAGAAACGCTAAAGTCGGAGGACCCCCTCCGACTTTTTTTATATACCTCAGCCCCAACCGCTTATTCAACTAAATGGCAGGTTTCTATAAGGCTTGATTTCGAGACTTTTGTGCTGTGGATAGGGGCTACGGGGAATAGCTCGCTTTCCGCGGGAGCGCGGTGAGCCTCCTCGGACTGCGTCCTGTGGGGTCTCACCCTGCACTTTTTTCCCGCAGGAGTCTCGCCATTCCCCTCCGCCCCTTTGCCATATAAGTATCTCGAAACCACTTTCAGAATTAGGCGCTTCCTATACGTATTGGGAGCTATAACACATATCTCCATCGTATGAATAGTGATCATAACCGCTTGTTATAGAGCGTTTTCTTATTATAGGTAGTGATGGTGAAAGGTGCTTCTTCCTGGTATAGGGGTTCGTTTCTCACATGATCGAATGGGGTGGTTGGGAAGCTGCGAGACTCCCGTGGGAGAAAGGAGATCGGCGAGATCCCACAGGGCATTAGCCCGAGGAAGCTCGCCACTCCCCCACAGGAAAGCGAGTTGCTTCCCAACCACCCCTGACACCCAACGCGGTTAACGAACCCCGGTTATGTCAAAACTGAGTCTTCCACAAACGGGAGCTTTTGTTGAGTTCGTTGGTTACTGAGAGATGTATGATGACATAATTTATCAATTTCATGAAAGTTTGCTATGTATCCGTTTACAATTTAGCGATTGCTTGATTTGAAGGTAAGGTTTCGATAAAGTGAAATTGGTTAAGCAAAAAATGACGATTGGGAGGGTCATAAATGACACATGTTCGTTTTGATTACGAAAAAGCTCTACCGTTCTTTGGTGAGCATGAACTAGAATATATGCAAGGAGCCGTATCCCTTGCCCATCAATCTCTCCATGAAAAAACTGGAGCAGGAAATGACTTTTTAGGATGGTTGGATTTACCAGAGGATTACGATAAAGAGGAGTTCGCTCGCATTAAGCAATCCGCTGAAAAGATCAAATCAGACTCCGATGTATTACTGGTGATCGGAATTGGTGGATCGTACTTAGGGGCACGTGCTGCGCTTGAAATGTTGAACCACAGCTTTTACAATGAGCTGTCTTCGCAAGACCGCAACACTCCACAGGTGTTCTTCGTGGGAAACAGCATCAGTGCACCATATATGAATGAACTTTTTGATGTACTTAAGAATAAAGATGTATCCATCAATGTCATCTCGAAGAGTGGGACGACAACAGAGCCTGCAATTGCTTTCCGTATCTTCCGTAAGTTCCTTGAAGAGAAGTATGGGGTAGAAGAAGCGCGTAAACGTATTTATGCAACGACAGACAAAGAAAAAGGGGCGCTTAAGACGCTGGCTAACGAACAAGGCTACGAGTCTTTCGTCGTACCTGACGATGTGGGCGGTCGTTATTCTGTGTTGACTGCAGTTGGTCTTCTTCCAATTGCGGCAAGCGGCATTGACATTGATGAAATGATGAAAGGTGCTCAAGCTGCACAGAGTGAGTTGAGCACGGAGAAGTTATCTGAGAACCCTGCGTATCAGTACGCAGCCGTTAGAAATGTTCTTTACAACAAAGGTAAAACAATTGAAATGCTCGTGAACTATGAGCCATCTCTTCAATATTTTGCAGAGTGGTGGAAGCAGTTGTTCGGTGAAAGTGAAGGAAAAGACCAAAAAGGAATTTTCCCAGCTTCAGCAAACTTCTCCACGGATTTGCACTCTCTTGGACAATATGTACAGGAAGGGCGCCGTGACCTGTTTGAAACGGTCTTACATGTAGAAACACCATCCTCAGATATTACTATTGAAGAAGATGGTCAGAACTTGGACGGACTCAATTACCTTGCAGGTGGAACAGTCGATGAGGTAAATGAAAAAGCCTATCTTGGTACAATGCTTGCACATACAGACGGCGATGTGCCAAACTTGATCTTGCACCTGCCTAAGCGTGATGCTTTTACGTTCGGCTATTTGGTTTACTTCTTTGAAAAAGCATGTGCCATCAGTGGTTATCTGTTAGGTGTGAATCCGTTTGATCAGCCAGGCGTAGAGGCGTATAAAGTGAACATGTTCGCCCTTCTAGGCAAGCCAGGATTCGAAAAAGAAAAAGAAGAACTTGAAAAACGTTTGAAATAAAAAAGAGAAGCTCAGGTCATCCAAAAAATGGATGACCTGAGCTTTTTTCGTTTGGGCATAGTAAGAAATAAAGGAGTGATGACAGTGATTCCATTATCTTCACCGATTACAGGGCAGGTCTACACGTATAACGATGTGGAAAGCGAACTGAAGGCACTCGGGTTTAAGCTTTCCGACAACTGGGACTATGAACATGGATATTTTGATTATAAGATTGATGATCATGTCGGATACCAGTTCATACGTCTTCCATTCGTCGTAACCTCTGGCTCATTGGACGCCCCTGGTGATTATGCCATGATTGAAATGAAGGAACCGTTCTTACTTTCACATAAATACAATCCGGGCCTCGATGACAACGTCAAAGAAGGAAACTTCCGTGCGATTTTCGATCAGTTTCAAGAGCCGGTGGATAAAGATGCTACTTTTCCTGAAGAACATGTAAATAAGGGAAGAGAGTTGCTTGCTCAAGTGGAACAAGTCTTACTTTCGAAGGGGTGAAAAAACAACAAGTACGTCTCCCTCTTCCAATACAATGTCAGGGTGAAGGTCGAAGGAGAGATCTTCCCCTTTTTTTATGCCGATGATTTGATAGTGCTCTTTCAGATAATGTTCAAATGCCTTGAGCATAGGTTTGCCAATGAGTTCACTGCAAATTTGTTCTTCATGAAATTGACGTTCTGTCAACAAGTTAAGAAGAAGTTCGAAAGGTTTGACGGGATCGTTGCGATAGAGCTCCTGGTAAAAGAGGCTGCTCATGAAGTCATTAGAACGGATGATTGTGTTGGCACCTGCTCGTTCTGCATTGATTTTTTGCTTTTCAGTCAATACTTCAGCGATGATGAACAATCCTGGGTGATGCCCTTTTAACGAGACAATCTGATGTATAACGGTTTGATCGGACTGCTCTTCTTCCATAGATGGATCAGCGGTTATAATTGCCATCCTTGCTTCACTCACATTGGCATGTTCAAGTGTCTCTTCGTTTGTTGCACTTCCGTTAATGAAATGTACACTGGATAAACGCTGATAAAATTGGTTCATCGTCCGGTCGATGAGAACGATTCTTTCCTGAAGGTTTTGTTCTTCCAACATGTCTAACAAGTGCCGTGTCCGTTCATTCCAGCCAACTAAGATTAAGTGATCGCTTCCTTTGTACGGGACTTTTCCCTCCGATAAATCCGTTTCATGTTTAACTGTTGATGCGGAAAGGGTGGCCATATAGAAGGTCACAAGTCCCCCGCCTGAGAGTATTAGAAGAATCGCGATAATTTTTCCTGATGTACTCAAAGGGACATAATCACCATAACCAACAGTGGCACCAGTTACAAAGGCCCACCAAAGACCATCAAAAAATGTAGGGAAATTTTGCGGTTCGATGATATGGATGATCATTCCGAATAATGTCATGATAAACAATACGGTCGTTAATAACCGCAAAAACAGCGGCATTTGAAAGTATAGGCGGATTAAGGATTGCATGCCATACGCCCCTTTTTTATCCTCAGTATGGCTCTTCCTGTCTTTCTTCAAACACAAAAGGACTTCCTTAGCAATGAGGAAGTCCTTTTTATATCATATTAGGATATTTTTTTCTTTAAATCTTTATAAACACACGACCAGAAGTCACGATTATCACGGTAGGCTTTTGTAATAAATGTGAGCATCTCTTTCCTTTTTTCATTAAAATCATCAGCCTTTTGGTCAGGCAGATTCTTTAAAGAATCATCTATGAAGGCTTGTATTTCAGGAGCTCGAGGTCCCCATGTTCCCACTTCATCTCCGTTCGAATCGATTAAAATAATTTTAGGAATGGACCTTGACCGTCCGTTCGTCAAATATTGATCCATTAACTCTAAGTTTTCATCACGTAAAAGGAAGTGAACAGGGATATGGCCATTCTCTGCAATTTTTAAGAAAATCGGCAGGTTCAGCATCGCATCTCCACACCAATCCTCCGTAAGAACGATGGCACGTAATTTCTTATCTTGAACTTTTTCGAACAAGGGCTCATCTTCAACAGGGATTTGAAAATTTTCGTATATATAAATGAAGTCTTTCTGATGGGTATGCATGTGATCTACGTAAGTCTGGGGCGACATCCCTTTGTTAAACCAGTTTTCTAAATTCATTACAATTCCTCCTCTACAAACTCCTACAAGGTCATTTTCCCTCATTAAGGTCAGAATAAGCGTCTAATTATTATGGAATTCTTTATTTTTGGTATGATAAAAGAAAAGGGGGATGAATATGGAAAAAGAACGATTGAATTTTTTAATGGAATTATTGAACACACCTTCTCCATCCAGTATGGAAATGGAAATACAAAAAAGATGGATTAAAGAAATGCGCCCGTTTGCTGATGAAATCAAAACGGACCACTCCGGAAATGCCATTGCAGTATTGAATCCTGATGCGGAATTTAAAATTTTATTAGCCGGGCACTGTGATGAAATAGCCCTTGTCATCAATCGGATCGATGAACAAGGTTTTCTGCATTTTGACAAAATGGGAGGCATCAATCCAAAAGCAGCGGTAGGGATGAAGGTTAGAATCCTTGGATATGCAAAGGAATTGACAGGAGTTATTGGAGTAAATGCCCAACACCATGGTGGATTGAAGGGTGACTTCGGTTTAGATGACCTTTTTATTGATTGTGGAGCCAAATCCAAAGAAGAAATGGAACAACTTGTACAAATCGGTGATCTAGCTGTTTACAAAAGAGAGCCTGAGCTGTTGATGGATCGATACATAGCAGGCCGTGGTTTGGATAACCGTACAGGACAATTTATTGTTGGGGAAGTATTGAGAAGACTATCGAAAGAGGATCTTCAAGTGGGGGTCTATGCAGCAAGCACTGTCAATGAGGAGACCAACATGGGAGGAGCTTATTTCGCTGCTGCTGGTATTGAACCAACGATGGCCATTGCGTGCGATGTGACGTTTGCGACCGACTACCCAGGAGTCAATAAGAACAAACATGGAGATGTCCGGTTGGACGGTGGTCCAGTACTAGCTAAAGGTGCGCCGATTAACCGGAAGATTAACAAACTTTTGGAAAACACGGCTAAATCCCTTGAGATGGAAGTCCAGTATGAGCTTACACCTAGAATGACGGGGACGGATGCTGATAAGATGAGACTAACAGGTAAAGGAGTCCCAGTCAGTCTTGTATCCCTGCCTCTTCGTTATATGCACTCTCCGGTAGAAACCGTCAGTATTCAGGACATTGAGGAAGAAATCTCCTTAATGGTAGAAATGATAAAAAACATGACAGGCCGGGAGAGTCTGAATCCGCTAGAAGATTAAATGATCCAGCACTGCACCGAGGGAACTTCCCTCGGTGTTTCGTTTATTTATAGCATAATTGGAGAGAATAGCAGATATAATCTTCTATATTAAGGAGTGATCTGCATGGATCGGGAAGTACTGCATCAACAAATTATGACGTTGAAAGGGAAGATTTGTGCCGGGCAGTTACAGTTGCATGGATATGATGAATACATTCTCATGCAACTTGATAAGGTGAAAGATAGTGAAGATGGTCTCGTCGATGTATCCACTGTTTCTTCAACTCTCCGTCTGTTTATCGATGCGACAGAAAAAATGCAGTCACCATCAGCATAAAAAAACAAGGTGCTAGCATGCACCTTGTTTTTTTAGTGCTTTTCAAAACAGAGGTCAAGGTGAACAAGGGCAATCTTTGAAGATTAGATTTGTGGGAAGTGAACTGAATATAAGGGGAAAAAAAGGAAGCCAGAAAAGTTGGCTTCCTTTTTTTATTAATTATTTTTCGGAAGAGCGTTTTGTAAATTTTGTGCGACTTGGCTGTTTTGGACATTTTGCCCCACTTGCTGCATGCCGCCATTACGATTCATTCTATTGATCCCATACATAGCGGCAGCACCTATAGCCCCGGCTGTGCCTAAGGCTACCCATGAATTTCGTCTTCCCATATGATCATCATTCCTTTTTAAGTGATGGTTTGAAAGGAGTTACACGACTATCTTGCCTCATTAGGTGAATTTTATGATTGATGATTTCATCCTTTCATGTGTATGAATTTTTAAAGCATGTAAATAGTAAGGGGGAATAAATCAAGGAGGTGAGGAGATGAAAAAACGGTTAACAATCATAATGGTGTTGTTATTTACTTCCCTTTTGACTGCATGTGCTGGAGTCAATGATAATGAGCCAGAAGATGTAAATTATCAACCCACACGCTATGATCAAGATGATCAAAGAAATCGCATGGACCGTGATGATGAAATGAGACGTGATTTAGAAGAACCTATTGACTACGATGAACAGGAACCGGATCTTGGAGAGGAACCTTCTGAACAAAGGCGAGAAAATGATCGACGAATGAATACGCGGGAATAGTCCTTTTAGATAGTAGGAAAATACTTATAGAGTATTTTCCTTTTTTTTCTTTATTCTTACCTCATTCGCCATGAAACATTAAACTTGCGGGATCCCAGCTTTTTGTATAAAATAAGTGTACAATAACATATCGATTCCATCTTCGGGGCAGGGTGCAATTCCCGACCGACGGTAAGAAGAACGTGGATTCTTCAAGTCCGTGACCCGCACGGTTCAACCATGCGGTGGACCTGGTGAAAGTCCGGGACCGACAGTTACAGTCTGGATGGGAGAAGATGTCAAACGGAACAGGTAGTCTAAACACCTACCTTTATTTCCTTATGGACACGTCTGCCCTTAGCCCGAGAGCTACAGGGTTATTTTTATGTGTTTATAGGCCGTTTACCTTCATCTGGGATGTGAATCGATGAGAAGATGAAGGAGGAGAGATGATGAACGCTTACACAGGGCAATCATCAAAACTGCAAAAGTTAGTTATTCTGGCATTACTTGGTACAATATCTATGGTGTTAATGTTTTTGAAATTTCCGCTTCCTTTTTTACCCCCTTACCTAAAAGTGGATTTTAGTGATATACCAGCTCTTTTAGCTGCAATTTTATTTTCTCCGCTTGCAGGTATTGTCGTGGAAGCATTGAAGAACGGTCTATATATGATTTTTACCGGAGTTTCTGATCCCATCGGGGTCGTAGCGAATTTCTTTGCTGGTGTGCTCTTTATTGTTCCTGTTGCGCTAATCTACCGCAGAGGAAAGACGATGAAATCACTTGTCTTAGGTTTGGTTTTTGGTTCCGTCTTCATGGCAGTGATTATGAGTGTTTTGAATTATTTCCTCATCCTCCCTGCGTACAGCTGGTTCATGGGATGGGAGACAATGAGTACAGATGTGAAATGGATGACGATCGTTGCGGGGATTCTTCCGTTCAATGTGATTAAAGGAGCCATTGCTGGATCCTTATTCATGATGTTGTTTGTAAAAATGAAGGACTGGATTGAGCAGAAAAGTGTTCGTCAATCGGCAGCATAGAAAAAGCGAGGGGAGAGCCCCTCGCTTTTTTTTAATGATTTTTTTCGCTTTCAATTTCTTCTACTTTATAACGTGCCGTTGGCATGGCTTCAAGACGTTCAACTGGAATGGGCTCTCCCGATTTTTCACTTAATCCATAACGTCCTTCTTCCATACGCTTCAATGCATCTTCGACTTCCATCAATTTCTCACGAGCTTGTTCATAGAAAGTTTGTTCTTTCGCTCTTTCAAATTGATCGGTACCTTGATCACCAGGATGATCGGCTACACTTGATATTTCACCGGTCTGGTCATTTTCGTAATCTTCTTTAGCTTGATCTTCTTTGTATTCTTCCATCTGTGCTTCTGCTTCTTCTTTCATTTGTAAAAGGCGATCCTTGAACTTTTGTTTTTGTTCGTCATTCAACATTGTATAGAAACTCCTTTCAACTAAGACCATTGGTTTTACTTTTTTAACGGAACGACTCCTACCGTGCATCGGGATAAACACAGCAACTCTTCCGCTTCATTAACAATCTGAATCTCCCATACCATCGTGTTTTTTCCGATGTGGGCTGGAGTTGCTGTTCCTGTTACATATCCATCACGGGTACTTTTGATGTGATTAGCATTGATTTCGACACCAAATACTTGTTGTTGATCGGTGTCTATGTTTAAAAACGCTCCGATACTTGCTGCACTCTCAGCTAACGCGACACTCGCTCCCCCATGCAGAAATCCCATGGGTTGATGTGTACGATGGTCGACAGGCATACGAATTTGTACCTTGTTCGGATCTGCCGTCAAAACTTCCATCCCTAATGCTTCCATCAATGTATTCTTCATCATAGCTTTGTTCATGTTCATCCCGTCCTTTTTGTATTATTCCCATTGTAAAAATGGTCAAACCTTCATGTTACGAACTAAAATCATAAACGACTTGTTCAACTATCTGGCAGGATTGTGGAAGACTCAGGTTCGAGACTATCCGGGGTTCGTTGCTGAGTTGAGCGTCAGGGGTGGTTGGGAAGCCACTCGCTATCCTGCGGGGATGACAGCAAGCCTCCTCGTGCTTCGCACTGCGGGGTCTCGCCAGCCAATCCATTCCCGCGGGAGTCTCGCAGCTTCCCAACCACCCCATTCCATATATTAGAGAAACGAACCCACGCACACGTATGGAGGGTTTTCAAAAATCACTGATTCCTAACTGAAAAGCGCTATATAGCACGCGTTAGAATACAAATGGCTCTTTTCTTTAAGTTAAATCGACCAAATCCTATTAAGCAGAAAAACTGCTTATTCTGGAAGTGGTTTCGAGATACTTATAAGGCAAAGGGGCGGAGGGGAATGGCGAGACTCCTGCGGGAAAAAGTGCAGGGTGAGACCCCACAGGACGCAGTCCGAGGAGGCTCACCGCGCTCCCGCGGAAAGCGAGTCATTCCCCGCAGCCCCCATCCACTCAACAGAAGTCTCGAAACTAAGTCTTCAAGAAAAGGGAGCTTTAGTGGAAACAAAAAAGGATGGTGGGGACCATCCTTTTTTGTTTCTCCTGATGTGTTTTTTCTGGTTCTCTCTTTTAGGAAAGAGGGAAGTTAAGGTGTAATAGCAAGGATAGACCTAAGAGAAAACCATAGATGGTGTTCGTCTGGGCCGTTGCTTTCATGGCTGGCATCATTTCGAGTGGTTGAGTTTTTCCTATAAATCCCTGAATGGCTTTTGCTGCTTTTATTACACTAAAGAAGGTAATTAATGACCATAAAGGCAGGGTGCCTAAAATGATGAGTAGGCCTGTCCAAATAAAGGCCGTTGCAAAAAGTAAGCTTATGAAGATAATGGACCCTTTGTGGCCGAAAAGTATAGCGAGTGTTTTCCTGCCATTTTCGGCATCGCCGACTCGATCCCTGATATTGTTGGCTAATAAGATGGTACCGACAAAGATGGCGACAGGAACGGAAACGATGATTACTTCAGAGGTGATCGTCAGGGTTTGAATGAAATAGCTGATTCCAATAATGATGGTCCCCATGAAAAAGCCTGCTGTGATTTCACCGAATGGGGTATACGCAATCGGTAAAGGGCCACCTGTGTAAAGATAGCCAAACAACATGGAAACCAATCCGATGACAGCAATCCACCAGCTTGACGATGCACAAATATAAATACCCAGCACTCCTGCTAGTATAAAGAATAGATAGGCTAATGAGAGTACGGTTTTCGGGCTGATTCCGTCACGGACAATGGTTCCCCCGATCCCGACCGAATTTTCATTATCTAAACCTCGCTTGTAATCGTAATACTCATTAAACATATTTGTAGCTGCTTGAATGAGGATGGAGGCGAGCAACATGGCAGCAAATAACCAAAAATTGATCGTTTGTTCCGTAGCAGCAAGCATCGTCCCGACAAAAACAGGGACAAAGGCAGCGGTCAGTGTGTGGGGGCGCAGCAAACGCCACCACACTTGGAAACCTTCGCGTTCATTCAAGGAAGCTTTCATGTTTTGGTTTTGAACAGAGCTCATTGGTGTTCTCTCCCTTGTGATTATACTCTTGTTATGATAACAGTTTAATTTTAGGGAAACCGCCCATGAGTGTCAATCAATGTAAGAAAATGTTGGTTTTAAAGCAAGATTCCTTGAGTCAAGAGAAAAAAGAGAATAAAATAGAGAGTGATGCATGCACACAAAAGCATCCTTTTGCTTTGTGTAGTGAGAGTAGCTAATGTCCCTTAAAGAATGGGAGGAATATATATGCTTCATACGAAGACCCCTCATATAGAAGAAATGATCGGGGAAGCTCTTCAGAAAGCACATCATCTTGGGGAACCTCTTTTTATTAGTATCGTTGAACATATAGATAATCAAGATCCTTTTCAATTTTTTGATTTGGGGCAGCGTATTGATCAACACCGCTCGTTTTGGCAGAGTGCTGAAAATGATTTGACTATGGTCGGAGTAGGAAAGGCCAGTCAATTGTATGCAAAAAGCAAACAACGTTTTCGTGAAGTCCAATCCCTATGGAAGCATCTGCAGGAAAATGCGATGGTGCATGATGATTACAATAAAAAAGGTACTGGAATGGTGGCTCTTGGCGGGTTCAGTTTCGACCCTGAACAAAATGAAGATCCACCGTGGGAATCTTTCCCTGACAGTCAAATGACGATTCCTGCTTTTTTGCTAACGAAAGTGGATGGGGAATCTTATTTAACCATTAATGCCTTAATCTTTCCTGAAGATCATCAACAGCAGATCGCGAATCAAATACAAGATCATCGAGATATTCTTTTTAGGGAAGAGGAGATTGCCGGTTCGTTACCGGTCATTGATCAAACCTTTGAGGTTGCTCCTGAGTCTTGGAAAGAATCCGTAAAAAAAGCGACGGAAGATATTCTGGCAGGGTTGATGGAAAAAGTTGTCCTTGCAAGAGAACTACGCGTTACGTTCAAAGAGGACGTGCAGATCACCCCTATTCTGAGAGCATTGGCTGACACTCAGCCAAACAGCTATATTTTTTGTTACGAATGTGAAGGGGATCACTTTATCGGTGCGACACCTGAGAGGCTTGCGAAAGTGGATGACAGGGAGCTAGTCTCTACTTGTCTTGCAGGGACCATCCCACGTGGCAGGACTGAGCAAGAAGATAATAGGCTTGGGGAAGAGCTGCTTAACGATCCTAAAAATCTTCAGGAGCATCAGTTTGTCGTTGAAATGATTAAAGATGCGGTAGAAGCTTGCAGCAGCCAAGTAGAGGTACCGATTGGCCCCGTCCTTTATCCACTCCGGAACCTCCAGCATTTATACACCCCAGTGAAAGCCGTATTGGATCAAGGCTACACGTTGCTTGACGTGATTGAAAAGCTCCATCCTACTCCGGCTCTCGGAGGAATGCCGCAACAAGTTTCAGTCGAATACATTCGTACGCATGAAACGTTGAACAGAGGCTGGTATGCTGGTCCAATCGGTTGGTTCGATGCACAGGATAACGGTGAGTTTGCTGTAGCGATTCGTTCGGCTCTCATCCAGCAAAAAGAAGCTTCTTTGTTTGCAGGGTGTGGAGTAGTGGAAGATTCAGATCCAGAAGCGGAATATGCAGAAACAGCTGTGAAATTAAAACCTATGTTGAATGTATTGGGAGGATCAGAATGGGACATGTAGAAGCATTATCGAGATATGTGACTCATTTTGTAGACCAACTCGTGTTTTCGGGTGTCGAACATGTCGTCATATCACCAGGGTCGCGGTCTACTCCATTAGCCATGACTTTTGCTGAGCATTCTGAGGTGAATCACTGGGTTCACCTTGATGAACGCTCAGCAGCTTTTTTTGCGTTGGGAATTGCCAAGCAGAAGCAAAGGCCAGTTGCACTTGTTTGTACATCCGGCACGGCAGCTGCGAACTATTATCCGGCAATCATCGAGGCTTTCTACAGTCGAGTACCACTCGTCGTGTTGACCGCTGACAGGCCGCATGAGTTGAGAGAAGTGGGCGCCCCTCAAGCCATTAATCAAATTCAGATGTTTGGCCATTATGTGAAATGGTATCAGGATCTGGCTTTACCGGAAGAAGACAACTTCTTTTATGCGAGACAGCAGGCAGCGAGAGCAGTGGAAGAAGCGTATGCCGGGCAAGGACCTGTCCATTTGAATTTTCCATTTCGTGAGCCACTGATTCCGAACTTTCAATTGGAAGGTGCATGGCGTGGAGACATTCAACCGATCCCTAAAGCTGAAAGAGGAAGTTTATCTATGCGGGATGAAGCGTTAAAGCAACTATTTGAACGGCTTGCACGAGGGGAAAAAGGATTGCTTGTCGTAGGTCCGCAGACCAATCCTCAAATGGCTGAAGCTGTTGCAGGCCTTGCCTCACGCCTCGGGGTTCCCGTTTTCGCCGACCCTTTATCGCAGCTGCGCACAGGTGGTCATGACAAAAGGAATATTATTGAAAATTATGGGGCTCTTCTAAAGTCACATGCGATTAAGGAGCGCTTTGTCCCTGATTATATTGTAAGGTTCGGTGCTATGCCGGTTTCTAAAGCGTACTTGAAATGGATCCAGGAATATAAAGATCAAATCGATCATTATGTTGTGGATGAGCAACGAGAATTTCGGGAGCCAGCCGGCATTCAGACAACATTTATTTGGAGTGAGCCGGTCAAACTGTGTGAACGCTTAGCTGAATTCATGCCTGAAGGAAATGTAGAAACATCGTGGCTTTCAAGCTGGCAGCAGATGAATGTTTTAGCAAAAAATGAAATGCTCCTTGAACCTGGGGAATCGCTCAATGAAGGACATGCTGTCGTTTATTTGGCAGAAACGGTCCCGGATGGTTCCAATTTCTTTGTGGGGAATAGTATGCCAATCCGAGATGTCGACAGTTTCTTCATGGCTTCACCAAAGAATGTGCAGGTGATGGCTAATAGAGGAGCGAACGGGATTGACGGTGTGATCAGTACAGCGATTGGAGTTGCAGCCACTGGGAAGCAAACGACATTATTGTTAGGGGATATATCCTTCTTCCATGACATGAATGGGCTTTGGATGGCAAAGAATAAGAACATTCCTTTAACGATTGTTGTGATTAACAATGATGGAGGAGGCATCTTTTCTTATTTGCCCCAATCCAATCATCCGGATCATTTTGAAGAACTCTTCGGGACTCCTTTAGGGCTTGATCTCCAGCCTGCCATCGAAATGTATGGAGGGACACACAGACAAGTGACGACTTGGGAGTCTTACAAGCGTGCTTTAGCAGATAGCTATGCTAGTCCAGGGTTAAACGTCGTTGAAGTGGTGACGAGCCGTGAGGATCATGTAGCTTTTCATAAAGAGCGCTGGGCGAATGTAGAAAGAGCGGTTCAAGAATGGAGCGACCGTTTATGAGGATGAAAGTGAACGGAAGAGAATATTGGGTCGAGGATGAGGGGGAAGGACACCCCCTCATCCTGCTGCACGGGTTTACGGGGCGTACTTCAACCTTTGACTTGATCACTTCCCGTTTTGAAAAGTCCTACCGCTTATTAAAAGTGGACTTGCCAGGTCACGGAGAGACAGGTTCCATTGGCATTGTAACGATGGAACGCTTTTGCCGGGATCTCAAAGCTATGCTTGATCAGTGGGGGTTGGAAAAGGTGTCCCTGCTTGGGTATTCTCTGGGAGGAAGAACCGCTTTATCTTTTGCTATGCTCTACCCTGAATATGTTGATCGATTAATTCTCGAAAGTGCGTCTCCGGGGTTACCTACAACAGAAGAACAGCTCGCAAGACAAGCAAAAGATAAAGGATTATCAGAAAAAGTGATGGAAGAAGGAATCGAATCCTTCATAAACTTTTGGGGAAGTCTACCACTTTTTGATTCGCAACAATCTCTTCCTTATGATGTGAAAAACGCATTAAGAGAAGAACGGCTAAGTCAGACGGCTAAAGGTCTATCTGAATCGCTTTTAGGAATGGGGACAGGTCATCAGCCCTCTTGGTGGAATCAGTTATCGACACTCAGGTGCCCCGTCTTATTAGTAACCGGAGAGGAAGACGAAAAGTTCGTAACCATCAATAGAAATATGGCTGAACGCTTCTCTCAGGCCACTCATCAAGTGGTCAAAGGTGCCGGTCATACCGTTCACCTTGAGAATCCTGGAATTTTTGCTAAAATTGTAGATGGCTTCATGATAAAATGATACATGCATGAAAGCGTTTTTTCATGAGGGATGTTGGAAATGGAAATAGAAAAAGGAGGAAATATGATGTCTTTTGATTGGGTTAGTGAACGCGAATACGAAGATATTATGTATGAAAGATTTGAAGGGATTGCTAAAATTACGATCAACCGCCCGGAAGTTCGTAATGCCTTCCGTCCACAAACGGTGCATGAGTTAATTGATGCTTTTGCTTATGCTCGTGATGATTCTAGAATCGGGGTTATTGTTCTTGCAGGAGCTGGAGATGATGCTTTCTGTGCTGGTGGAGACCAGAAAGTACGTGGCCATGGTGGATATGTAGGGGATGACCATATTCCTCGTTTGAATGTACTTGATTTGCAGCGTTTGATCCGTGTCATTCCAAAGCCAGTGGTTGCTATGGTTTCCGGATATGCTATCGGTGGTGGACATGTTTTACATATCGTTTGCGATTTAACGATTGCTGCTGATAACGCCATCTTCGGCCAAACAGGTCCAAAAGTGGGTAGCTTTGATGCTGGATATGGTGCAGGGTTGCTTGCTCGTATCGTTGGTCATAAGAAAGCCCGTGAAATTTGGTACTTATGCCGTCAGTATTCTGCGAGAGAAGCAGAGGAAATGGGTCTTGTGAACACGGTTGTACCATTGGAAGATCTTGAAGCTGAGACCGTGCAATGGGGTCGTGAAATGCTTGAGAAGTCTCCAACAGCTCTACGTTTCTTGAAAGCTTCTTTCAATGCCGATACAGATGGTTTAGCTGGTCTTCAACAAATGGGTGGAGACGCAACATTGTTGTATTACACAACGGAGGAAGCGAAAGAAGGACGCGACGCCTTCAAGGAGAAGAGAAAGCCTGACTTTGATCAGTTCCCTCGTTTCCCTTGATTCTCCTCTAAATATGAAACTATGTGTGAAGGGGCATCCTGTTGATAGGATGTCCCCTTTTTATCATTGGAGCAGCAAAATAGAACGACGTAAAGGAAGGGTGGAAATGGGCGAACGTATTCCTCATTGGTTAGATAAACAAGCAACTTTATTTCCAGAGCGTATAGCAATCGAAACAGCAGATGGTGAGAGGGTCAGTTTTTCTGAATTACGGGAAAAAAGCCGGTGTGTAGCCTATGCTCTTATGGAAAACGGGGTCAAACGGAACGACCACGTGGCATTACTTGCGAGCAACAGTACGATGTACGCCGTTTTCATTCACGCGATCAGTTATGTTGGAGCAGTTGCTGTCCTATTAAATACGAGATTGACTCCCTCAGAAATTCGATACCAGCTTTCAGATGCTCACGTTTTACATTTTTATGCGGATGGAAGCAACATGCGTTGTGCTAGAGAGTCGGCATCAGAGGTCGGGCTTGCTGTGCGGGATCTTGACCATATAAAAGGTCAAGAAGGAAAATCCGGCCAGCTTCAAACTGATTTCAATCTGGATGATGTTTATACGATGATGTATACATCAGGAACAACAGGTAACCCAAAAGCTGTCATGCACACGTACGGCAACCATTGGCACAGCGCCGTCGCATCAGCATTGAATTTAGGCGTTCACGATAGAGACAAGTGGTTAAATTGTTTGCCTTTGTTTCATGTTGGCGGCTTCTCCATCTTGATGAAAAGTGTTGTTTACGGCATGCCCATCATGCTTTTTGAGAAATTTGATGCCAAACAGGTTCATGAAGCCATTATGGATAAAGGAATTACTCATGTGTCTGTCGTTACGGTCATGTTGCAGCGTTTACTAGAGGTGCTTGGTGACGATACGTACCCTGAATACTTCCGGTGTATGCTTCTAGGTGGTGGGCCTGTTCCAGAAGTTTTACTGAAAAAGACATCTGCAAAAAAGATCCCTGTATTCCAAACCTATGGAATGACAGAGACATCTTCCCAAATCGCCACCCTTAGCCCTGAATTCGCTTTTTCAAAACTCGGCTCAGCTGGAAAGGCACTCAGTTCTGCGCAATTGTATATAGACAGCAAAGAAAAAGGAGAAGTTGGAGAAATCATCGTTCGTGGTCCGATGGTGTCCAAAGGTTACTACAACCGACCGGCCAGGGAGTGCGCGTACTTGCGCACTGGGGATCTAGGCTTTGAAGATGAAGATGGATTTTTGTATGTCGTGGACCGAGTGAAAGATGTCATTATCTCAGGTGGGGAAAACATTTATCCAGCAGAAGTGGAGAGTGTGTTATCATCCGTGCCTGGTGTGCGGGAAGCGGGTGTGGCCGGTCGTTCCGATGAACAATGGGGAGAGGTTCCTGCAGCGTACATTGTAACAGAAGAAGGTGCTAACTTGACGGAAAAAGAAGTTATAGACTGGTGCAGGACAAGGTTGGCGAATTATAAGTGTCCAAAAGAAGTACATTGGATCGATGAACTCCCGAGGAATGCTTCAAACAAACTATTACGGAGACGATTGGCCAAACAAGGAGAAGACGAATGAGAATTCACACGGTTCGTTTAAGAAAAGTGTCCCTTCCACTCAAAAGTCCTTTTGTTACACACCAGGCTGAACTAAAAGTACGTCCTCTTATCATTGTAGAGGTACACGATGAAGAAGGACGTGTCGGCTATGGAGAGGTGACGGCATTTCCTGATCCTTCTTACACCTACGAAACGATCGACACAGCTTGGCTCATTCTAGAGAATTACTTAATTCCTTCACTGTTAGATAATGGAGCGGATCACCCTTCTGATTTTGCAGAACAAAATAAAGACATACAAGGTCATCCTATGGCAAAAGCAGGTCTGGAAGCGGGCCTGTGGGATTTGTATGGGAAACAAAAAGGGAAAAGCCTCTCTGAACTTTTGGGAGGTACCCGCTCCTCTGTAAGCGCGGGGGCAGTGATCAGTCTGGGGAACTCTTTGGAACAGGATGTGGCCATGCTGAAAGAACAAGGGTTTCAAAGATACAAATTAAAAGTTGTGAAAGGAAGAGAAAAAGAAGCAATCGATACCATTCAAAAAATCGATCCGGACCTTCCTATCATGATTGATGCTAACGGCCAATACACTGCAGATGATCGGAACCACTTATATTCATTAGATGACTTTGGGTTAACCATGATGGAACAGCCCTTTCCTGCTGGAGATTTTTATGAGCATCGACAATTACAAAAGGAAATGAAAACGCCCATCTGCTTGGATGAGTCCATTATGTCTTTTCATGATGCAGTACAGGCGGTTGAACTGGGAAGTTGTCGCGTAATTAATATAAAAATCAGCCGTGTCGGTGGGTTAACCGCAGCGAAACAAATTCATGACTTCTGTCAATCCCGAGGGATCCCAGTATGGTGCGGAGGGATGGTTGAGTCGGGAATTTCGAAAGCGCATAACCTTGCGTTAGCCTCTCTGCCAAACTTCACGATTCCAGGCGATTTGTCTGGTTCTACCAGGTATTTTCATAAAGATCTGATACATCCTGAAATTGTGATGCGTGGAGGAGCCATTGAGGTCCCAAAGGAAGCGGGAATAGGGATGGGCGTCGATGAAAATTACTTAGAAGAAGTGACGCATGTTATGAAGTCGTTCTCTTAACTTCCTCCAACTGTAATAGGTTGCCCTTCCGTGGTTCACACTAGGGAAGAGGAGGTTGAGTGATGGAAAAGGATAAGTACTATATCAATATGGGAACAAGAGAAATCTCTTTGAATCACGATGGGAACAATGATGACTTCACCATTTACGCGACAGAGGAAGAAGTGAAAGCTTTAAGAGAAGTCTTTGATGTGATCTATAATGCCGATGCTGAATCTTTTTGGCGGTCCCACGTTCCGTTTAACCCCTATCATAATGATCATGCGAATGATGAAGCAGACGTCGGTATAAAAAAAGCGTTTCAAAAGATTTATGATCTTGGAGATGAAACGACCAAGCATCATATCACAGAGATGGGAGTCCTGAATGATTGATGGATCCGCTTCTTGAAAGAGAAGCGGTCCTTCGTATCACGTCAGAACAAGCCGGGTATATCTACCGTGGGCTCTTCTGTATCCCCCACCTCCGTTTGGAATGTAAAAATATAAATGACCTACTTTAGCTGTTAATTCAAGGCTTGCAAGCGAATAGTCAAACGTCTTCAGATTAAATCGAATTTTTGAAGGAATGCACAAACACAAGCTTTACTTTGGGTAGCCCTGTCCCATAGATTCAATGGTCTGGTGAAAAGGCTCCTCCTTCTTGATGATTTGTTCTGTCTTGGTTTTTACCGCATACCTTTGTAAATCTTTGTTCACCTCAAAAGCTTCCGTTATAAATTCTTCGATATTCCTTGCTTCTGCACTTCCAAAAGCAATCAGAGTAGTAATAGAAAACAGACAAATTATTGTTGTATCGGAACGTTTCCGCAATTATAGATCCCCATTCCTTTTAGCTTTCTTTCTAATGAGCTGAATGGGATTATATTCTTCATATTTCTGTGAATTTCTCCAATATATTCAGGAAAGGAAGAAGTTTGCTTGCTGCCGGTTTGTATTTAGCGCTGCTTGTGGTACGATTTAAACAGGTAAAAGAAAGAACGTATATCAAGGATTAAAGGCAGTTGAGCAGACATGAAAACATTTTATGATTATTACCACAACCCTGTCCGGTTATCTTTTGAAGATCATCCTTTTTCCGAGACACCGAAACATGTGTGGGTGATATGCCGATACAAGGATCAATGGCTGCTCACCAAGCATAAAGATCGCGGTCTCGAATTTCCAGGTGGAAAAGTAGAAGAGGGGGAGTCAGCAGAAGACGCCGCTTTTCGAGAAGTTAGAGAAGAGACAGGGGCCATTATTTCCGATTTATCTTATATTGGTCAATACCATGTAGAAGGTAAAGGGGGAACGGTCATTAAGAATGTGTACTATGCAATGATTGAATCGATTGACGATCAGGATCATTATTTTGAGACACATGGTCCTGTACTGTTCCGTCATCTCCCGCGTAATTTAAAATCGAATGATCGTTTCAGTTTCATGATGAAAGATGAAGTGTTACCGGAGTGCTTGAAAAAGGTAGAAAAGTTTAACTAAACTTTTCTACCTTTTTTCTTGTGTTTATTCAACAATCTGGCAGGATTCTGTAAGACTCTATTTCAAGATGTTTGTGTGCGTTTAGGGGCTACGGGAAAAGGTTCGCTTTCCGTGGGCGAGTGATGAGCCTCCTCGAGCTGGAGTGGATAGAGAAGGCCCCGCTGGATGTCCAGCGGGGCCTTCTTATATATGAGGAGATGAGGAAACGATAGTTATGACCTGTGGTAGGTCGGTCCTGCTTTTTTGATTTCTTCGCTAGCATAGGTGAATTTCTTGAAGTTTTCGTGGAACTTGTTAGCTAATGACTTGGCACTCTGGTCATAGGCTTCAGCATCTGCCCAAGTTTTTCTTGGGAATAGAACTTCATCTGGCACACCAGGGCAGTGGGTAGGGATATTCAAGCCGAAAAATGGATCTTGATAGGTGTCAGCGGAGCTTAACTCCCCTTCTAAAGCGGCATGGATTATGGATCTTGTATAAGACAATTTGATTCTTTGACCTTCTCCGTAAGACCCTCCTGACCAACCTGTGTTGACCAAATAAACGTCTGCATTGAACTGGTCGATTTTTTCGCCAAGCATCTCTGCATAAGTGGAAGGTGGAAGTGGAAGGAACGGTGAACCGAAGCAAGCGGAAAAAGTGGCTTGTGGTTCTGTAATCCCTCGTTCCGTCCCGGCAAGTTTACTCGTGTACCCACTCAAGAAATGATACATGGCCTGCTCTTTGGTCAATTTACTAATTGGCGGAAGGACGCCAGTGGCATCAGCCGTTAGAAAGATAATGGCGTTCGGATGCCCGGCAATACTTGGTTGTACGATATTGTCGATATGCTCTAATGGATAAGCGGCTCTTGTATTTTCTGTCAGACTTGTGTCGTTGTAGTCAGGCTGATGAGTTTGTGGGTCCAGCACGACATTTTCCAGAACAGAACCAAAGTGAATGGCGTCAAAGATTTGAGGTTCCTTTTCGTGAGAAAGGTTAATGCATTTCGCGTAACAGCCACCCTCTATATTAAAGATTCCGTAGTTTGACCATGCATGCTCATCATCACCAATCAACCTGCGTTGGGGATCGGCGGATAATGTTGTTTTTCCTGTTCCTGAAAGGCCGAAGAATAATGCTACATCTCCTTCCTTTCCTACGTTTGCTGAACAGTGCATAGGCAGGACATTCTTCTCGGGAAGGATATAGTTCATGACGGAGAAAATGGACTTTTTAATTTCTCCCGCATATTCCGTTCCACCGATTAATACGATTCGGTGTTTAAAAGATATCATGATGAAAGCTTCTGAATTCGTTCCATCAATTTCTGGATTAGCTTTGAAGGTTGGAGCTGACACAACAGTAAACTCTGCTTCATGATTATCTATTTCTTTTTCATCCGGTCGAATGAACATCTGCTGTGCGAAAAGATTGTGCCAGGCGAACTCTGTAAGTACTTGAAGAGGCAGACGATAGCGTTCATCCGCTCCTGCATAGCCTTTAAATACAAATAGTTCATTCCGTTCTTTTAAGTAATCCAATACTTTATGATATAGTTTTACAAATGTTTGATCATCGATGGGCTGGTTGACAGCTCCCCATTGAACTTTATCTTTCGTCACATCATCCTGAACGATGAATTTATCTTTCGGAGATCTACCCGTATAAGTACCCGTCGTTGCCTGGATGGCCCCTTTTTCTGTCAGGGTACCTTCATTGCGGTATAGAATCATTTCCACTAAGTGTGGAACAGATAGCTGATGGTGGACATGTTCTTGGGCAAGTAATAGATTCAGTTCAGACATTTGATTAATGGTACTCATATGCGCCGACCCGCCTTTGCATTTAATTATGATCAACCTAATGTGAGATTAGTATAACACATTGAATTCATTCGTCCATACTGTACATGAAAAAGCTTACATTTTATTTATTCTGAATAATCAATCATAAAACCTACCCATTTGTACAAGAATCTGGCAGGATTCTGTAAGACTTGATTTCGAGACTTTTGTTAAGTTGATGGGGGCTGCGGGGAATGACTCGCTTTCCGCGGGAGCGCGGTGAGCCTCCTCGGACTACGTCCTGTGGGGTCTCACCAAGCACTCTCTTCCCGCAGGAGTCTCGCCATTCCCCTCCGCCCCTTTGCCATGGAAGTCTCTCTAAATCACTTCTGGAAAAATCAGCATGTATAATTGAATAAAGAGAAGAATATTAACACTTCCACGTCGGGTACTCAGGACGTAAAAGCTCGATCCATAGCGCTTCATACCTTCGTAGGAAGGGTGTTCTTTATTACATCGGTGTTGCTGGCATATGGAAGTTAACATCCTCCACTCCTTGTAGGTAAGCAGCTTAGTCCGGAAGTAGTTTCGAGATCCTCTTAAGGTCAAGGGGCGGATGGAAACGGTGAGACTCTTATGGGACGTGTGGGACAGGTGAGACCCAGGAAGGCCTAGCCTGAGGAGGCTCACCGCCCGCCCCATGGAAAGCGAACTGTTTCTCGGAGACCCTAAAATCTTACAAACATCTCGAAACTGAATCTTCCACAAACGGGAGCTTGTATGGATTAACTAGTTTTTGTTTTTTTTATTGAAAAAAGTGTTCTAATACTATATGTTCATTTCCTTTAAACGTTTACGAATAGGTTGGAAGAGATGGAATTCAATTGACATTAAAAAGCGTTTTCGATACGATAACGAAGAACGGATACTCTCTTATCCAGAGTTGGTGGAGGGACAGGCCCTTTGAAACCCAGCAACCGTCATGGACATGACACGGTGCTAACCTGAAGCAAGGAGTGATGCTCCTTGGACGATAAGAGCGAAAGGAAGCAGCCCCTTTCCTCGAATAGGAAAGGCTTTTTCTTTTTTTAAGGCACTTTTACCAACAGGTGGATGAGTTTTACCGACCTTCCCAGAATGAACCTGCCTTTTAATAAGAAATATTCGAACAGGTAACCCTGTGGATATTCCTATGTAAATGCTCCATTGGTTGTGAAAAGAGGCAACATGCAACATATATGAAACTTATAATAGTTTCTGCACATACTGGTAAAGAGTTCCGTCTAATACTTTGTACTTACAGAAGGAGGAGTTTTTAAGAATGCCTGCAAACCGCCGGTTATTCACATCAGAATCTGTTACGGAGGGACACCCGGACAAAATTTGTGATCAGATTTCTGATGCGATTTTAGATGAAATTTTAAAAAACGACCCTAACGCGAGGGTTGCATGTGAGACAACAGTGACAACGGGACTTGTACTGGTTTCCGGTGAGATTAGTACAAATACTTATGTAGATATTCCATCCATCGTCCGTCAGACGATTAAAGATATCGGTTACACTCGTGCTAAATACGGGTTTGATGCAGATACGTGTGCTGTTCTGACAGCGATTGATGAGCAGTCTCCTGATATTGCAGGTGGCGTGGATGTCGCTCTAGAATCCCGCGAAGGGAAAATGAGTGATGATGAGATTGAATCGATTGGTGCAGGAGACCAGGGATTGATGTTTGGTTTTGCTAACAATGAAACCAAAGAGTTGATGCCTCTGCCAATCTCCTTAGCTCATAAACTATCTAAACGGCTATCGGACGTAAGAAACGATGGGACACTCGATTATCTTCGTCCAGATGGGAAGACGCAAGTGACGGTAGAGTACGATGAGAACGATCAGCCAGTGCGTGTCGACACGATTGTTATTTCTACCCAGCACGCAGAAGAAGTGACGCTTAAGCAGATCCAGGAAGATTTGAAAAAGCATGTCATTGAGCCGATTGTACCTGAAGGATATATTGATGAAGCAACGAAATATTTTATTAACCCGACTGGACGTTTTGTTATTGGTGGTCCACAAGGGGATGCCGGGCTAACCGGAAGAAAGATCATCGTGGACACATATGGGGGTTATGCTCGACATGGCGGGGGAGCTTTCAGTGGTAAAGACGCTACGAAAGTGGACCGCTCTGCTGCATATGCTGCTCGTTATGTTGCGAAGAATATCGTAGCTGCAGGACTTGCCGATTCTGTAGAAGTTCAGCTTGCTTACGCGATCGGGGTTGCTCAGCCTGTTTCCATCGCCATTAACACAAACGGAACAGGTACAGTTTCTGAGGAGCAGCTAGTAGAAGCTGTACGTGACCTGTTCGACTTACGTCCAGCAGGCATCATTAAAATGTTGGATCTGCGTCGTCCGATCTATCGCCAAACGGCTGCTTATGGCCATTTCGGCCGTACAGATGTGGAGTTCCCTTGGGAGCGCACAGATAAAGCAGAAGAATTGAAGGCACGCTGCCAATAAGAAGAAAAAACCGTTCCAAACCTTTGTTTGGAACGGTTTTTTTGATTGGACGGGCACAACCATTATCCTCGTTGTTCTTTATAATATTGTCCTTTTTCTACATAGCTGTTTCTTATACGGTTCAGTTCCTTTATATCCTCTTCATTCAGTTCTCTTATGACTTTGGCAGGACGACCGAAGGCGAGAGTATTTGGAGGGATCACTTTCCCTGGAGGGACAAGGCTCCCGGCACCGATGAACGCTTGTTCTCCAATAACAGCACCATCCAGAATAAGAGACCCCATGCCGATCAGTGCGTTTTGTTTTACATGAGCAGAATGAAGCGTGACCTGATGACCAACGGTGACCCCATCTTCAATAATTAAAGGTTGGTCGGGACTTTGATGCAAGAGACTCAAATCTTGGATGTTGGTATTCTTGCCAATATGTACGGGAGCAACATCTCCCCTGATGACAGTCTTGAACCAAACACTGGCGTTTTCTTCAATGGTTACATCCCCTGTGATCACAGCGTCCTCTGCAATGTAGGCGGTCGGATGTATGTCAGGTATCTTTCCTTTATATTCGCAAATCATGAAAAACCCCCTTATACTATTATTGATAGTATAGCAGAAGAAAAGAGGGGAAATTGTGAAGAAAGTAGAATCAGTTAATGATCGTGCTACGGTTGTGCTCGTTCATGGAGCCTTTGAACACTCAGGGCGGTATCATGGACTGGTGGACCAACTACAAAAGGATGGGTTCTCTGTTATTTATGGAGATCTGCCAGGTCAAGGGCGCTCCTCAGGAAAGAGGGGGCATATTCGCTCGTTTGAGGATTATGTTAATACCATTATGATGTGGATCCAACAAGCAGACCCCAACAAAAAAATCTTTTTGATGGGGCATAGTATGGGTGGCCTTGCCGTTGTAAGGACGATGGAGATCGCACAACCGAATGTAGATGGTGTCATTCTTTCTTCTCCTGCATTAGGACTTTTGAAAAAGGCGAGTCTCCCCTTGGAAGTCCTTTCCTCTATTTTAAACACGTTCATTCCATCATTAAGAATTAAGGCCCCGCAGGATCCCGAATATATCACTCGTAATAAGGACAAAATTATAGAGTTTCAACAAGATCCTTTGATTATAGATAAAGTCTCTGTTCGCTGGTATCGTGAGTTTCAAAAAGCGACGAGAGAGGCGTTTTCTGATATCGAGCGTTTTCCTGATCTGCCATTACTAATGATGCAGGCCGAAGAAGATTATATGGTGAAGATCGAGAGCACAGCCGAATGGTTCGGTAAAGTTCCGGTAAAAGAAAAAAGGTATAAACAGTGGCCGGGCCTCTATCATGAAATATATAATGAGCCTGAATGGAAAGATGTCTATCAGCACACGCTATCCTTTTTAGAGGATCATCTAAAGTAAATCGGTGAGGAGGATTTCTTTTGACACGTGCAGTCCCAGGTAATGCCGTCTTTTTGATGTACAGAGTATACCGAAATATTTTTCCCGCTGTTCACAACGAATTATCTTACTGGATCGAGAAGGCGAAATCGATTCCTAACGAAGAACTTAGAAGTCAGGCTTTGGCAAGCATAGAAGAAAAGACGTTTCACTGTGAAGGTGGATCGATCTACTCCGTCCTTTCACGGGGCAACGATAAACAAACCATCCGCTTCATCGTTGCTTATCAAACCATTAGTGATTACTTGGACAACCTCTGTGATCGTAGCACCTCCATGGACCCGGACGATTTCCGCATGTTGCATGAATCAATGATTGACGCGCTAACTCCGGGGAATCCATTACAGGACTATTACCAATACCGGGAGGAGCAGGATGATGGAGGGTACCTTCATGACCTAGTGAGGACATGCCAGCAAGTTCTTTCAGAAGCGGAAGATTACCCAACCGTTAAGCAGCAAGCGGTAAAGTTAGGGAAGTTGTATGGGGATTTGCAAGTGCATAAGCATGTGATTGAAAATGAAAGGATTCCCAGACTGCAAAATTGGTTCAAACGCTATCAAGAGGAATGGCCAGAACTGAGCTGGTATGAGTTTTCGGCGTGTACAGGATCTACCTTAGGGATTTTTTGTCTTGTTTCCTATACGTTGAGTGGAAAGATGAACCCATCGTTATCCAATCAGATTGAAAGAAGTTATTTTCCTTATATGCAGGGATTACATATCTTGCTCGATTATTACATTGATCAAGAGGAAGATAAAAAAGAGGGGGATTTGAATTTTTGTTCTTACTACGACCATGAAGATGAAATGAAGAGACGTTTCAGGTACTTTGTTGAAAGGACGCACGAGGAAATCCAAAGGCTTCCAGATGCACCCTTTCACCAGATGATCCATGAAGGTCTTGTTGGTATGTATTTAGCTGATCGTAAAGTAGGCAGGCTTTCCAATGCTAAAGGCTTTGTGAAAGAGATGTTGAAAGTGAGTGGCAAAAAAGCAACATTCTTTTATTACAATACAAAGATGTACCATAAATTAAAGCCTGGTCGGGAGTTATAAGCGACCAGGCTTTTGTGTATGAATTTTTAAGAGAGCTTCTCGATCGCTAAGATAAATGGGGGAGTTCTCTTTTTATTAATGAATCCGTAATGAAGGACTTGGTAGAGCTTAGAATCCAACTCAGACACATAGTCCACAATGGCGTCTTTTTCTTCGGTTCCCCCGGGGTGTCCATGGTAAACAACGAGAACGATCACTCCGCCTTTTTTCAGAGTAGCCAGCACGTTTTCAACGGACTCGATGGTTCCTTCAGGTTTAGTGACTACACTTTTATCGCTGCCTGGCAGATATCCTAAATTGTATATAGCAGCGGATATATTGGTTAGGTGTTCGTCTTGTAGGTATTTTTGAACGTGCGCATGGGAATCATGGATAAGGGTTGTATGGTTTGCAAATCCATGCTTAACTAAACGCTCCTGAGTGTTGGAGATGGCTTTTTCCTGTACATCAAAGGCGTAAACATGACCTCTCTCTCCGACCAGTTCTGCTAGAAAAGTCGTGTCATGGCCATTGCCGCATGTTCCGTCTATGACGGCATCTCCAGGTTCTATTGTTTTTTTCATCAATGAATGGGCATAGTCTAAAATTCGTTCTATTGTCATGAGGCATCCTCCCATAGTGTTGTTCTTTAGTATTGTAGCACGAATAGAACGCTTATGTAGATGAGCGTATGCCGCTTGACAAAGCTGATTTCATTCATTAATATACGGTTATAATAGGATGACGTTGAAAAGGAGTAGTAGTGATTTTTTCAAGTGATAGAGAGGCAGCGGCTGGTGGAAGCTGTCCTTGAAGATTACGAACTCGCCTTGGATGTCGCAGAAGTGAACAAACAGTAGTTTCTGCCGGTGTGGTCGCCGTTATTGACGTCAAGTTGAACACATTAGTGTTAATTTGGGTGGTACCGCGGGAATCAAGCCTCTCGTCCCATATTGGGATGAGGGGCTTTTTATATTTTTTAGAGAGATTATGAGGAGGTAATGAAATGGCTTTTGATCATAAGACCATTGAAAAGAAATGGCAGAAATACTGGCTTGAAGAGAAGACATTCAAGACAGACAGCTATTCAGACAAAAATAAATTCTATGCGTTGGATATGTTCCCCTATCCATCTGGTGCAGGTTTACACGTAGGGCACCCGGAAGGATACACAGCTACAGATATCCTTTCCCGTATGAAGCGTATGCAAGGATATGAAGTGCTGCATCCGATTGGTTGGGACGCTTTCGGTCTTCCAGCAGAACAATATGCACTGGATACAGGAAATGACCCTGAAGAATTTACAAAACAAAACATCGACACGTTCCGTCGTCAAATACAGGAATTAGGTTTCTCCTATGATTGGGATCGTGAAGTGAATACAACAGATCCTGGTTATTATAAATGGACACAATGGATCTTTTTGAAACTCTATGAAAAAGGTCTCGCCTATATCGATGAAGTAGCGGTGAACTGGTGTCCGGCTTTAGGGACTGTACTCGCTAACGAAGAAGTCATAGACGGGCGAAGTGAACGAGGGGATCACCCGGTCGAACGTCGTCCGATGAAACAGTGGATGCTGAAAATCACGGCTTATGCAGATCGTCTTCTAGAAGACCTGGAAGATTTGGATTGGCCGGAAAGTATAAAAGATATGCAAAGAAATTGGATTGGAAAATCAGAAGGCGCAGAGGTGACTTTTGACATTGATGGTTTCGATCAATCCTTTGATGTCTTTACAACTCGTCCAGATACGTTGTTTGGAGCAACCTATGCCGTTGTTGCGCCTGAACACCCACTGGTCGATGTTATCGTCACTTCTGAACAGAAGGATGCGGTAGCCGAATATATCGAAAAAGCTCAGAACAAGAGTGATCTTGAGCGTACGGACTTGGCTAAAGATAAATCAGGTGTCTTCACTGGTGCTTATGCGATCAATCCAATCAATGGGGAGAAACTCCCGATCTGGGTAGCTGATTATGTACTGATGAGCTACGGCAGTGGGGCCATCATGGCGGTTCCTGCCCATGATGAAAGAGACTTTGAATTTGCTCAGAAATTTGATCTTCCAATCATTCCGGTTGTAGAAGGAGGAAATGTAGAGGAAGAAGCGTACACAGGAGATGGTCAACACATCAATTCTGACTTCCTGAACGGACTTGGGAAAAATGAAGCCATTACAAAAGCCATCCAGTGGCTTGAAGAAAACAGGAAAGGCAAGCAACAAACCACCTACCGACTTCGTGACTGGCTCTTCAGCCGTCAACGCTATTGGGGTGAGCCTATCCCTGTCATTCACTGGGAAGACGGGTCGATTACAGCAGTCAAAGAAGAAGAACTTCCTGTCAAACTTCCGAAGACTACAGAAATCAGACCGTCCGGTACAGGGGAGTCCCCGCTAGCAAATATTGATGAATGGGTCAATGTCGTGGATCCTGAAACAGGGATGAAGGGACGCAGAGAAACCAATACCATGCCTCAATGGGCGGGTAGCTGCTGGTATTACCTGCGTTATATTGATGCCAATAATGAAGAAACATTCGCGGATTACGAAGCATTGAAAAAATGGCTTCCTGTTGATGTTTATATTGGTGGTGCGGAGCACGCAGTACTTCACTTGTTGTATGCACGCTTCTGGCACAAAGTCCTTTACGATGCAGGAGTCGTGCCAACGAAAGAACCATTCCAAAAGCTATTCAACCAAGGCATGATCCTTGGAGAAAATAATGAAAAAATGAGTAAGTCCAAAGGGAATGTCGTCAATCCTGATGATATCGTCCACTCTCACGGAGCAGACACTCTGAGACTTTATGAAATGTTTATGGGGCCACTAGATGCTTCCGTGGCATGGTCTGAGAACGGTTTAGATGGTGCGCGTCGATTCCTTGATCGTGTATGGCGATTGTTCGTTACCGAAGGCGAATTGTCTGAATCCGTCAAACATAATACTGACGATAACACGTTGGAGAAGGTCTACCATGAAACCGTGAAAAAAGTGACGGAGAACTTCGAAGCGCTTCGGTTTAATACAGGTATTTCTCAAATGATGGTCTTCATCAATGATGGGTATAAAGCAGAAGTCTTACCGAAAGAGTATGTAGAAGGATTTGTTAAACTTCTCTCTCCTGTCGCTCCACACCTTGCAGAAGAACTTTGGCAAAAGCTTGGTCACTCAGAAACGATCAGCTATCAGCCTTGGCCGAAGTTTGATGAATCCAAACTCGTTGAAGATGAAGTGGAAATCGTTGTTCAGATTATGGGTAAAGTGCGTGCGAAAATGATGGTGAATAAAGAAGCTTCTAAAGAAGATCTCGAGAAGCAGGCACTTGAAAATGACGACGTCAAGCAGTGGCTGGAAGGTAAGACAATAAGGAAAGTTATTGCAGTACCAGGAAAGCTGGTTAACATTGTAGCGAATTAAATGGTTTGAAAGCGCCCTGTTCTTTAGAGCAGGGTGCTTTATTTGTAGTGGTCATATGCCTTGACTTTCATTAACAGTAAATTAGAATAAATGTGCAAACGATTAATATGGAGGGATAACCATGAATCAAATCAAAGAAATCACACCTCAACAAGTGGAAGAGAAAATAAACAATAACGATGACTTTACCCTGATCGATGTTAGAGAAGATGAAGAAGTAGCTCAAGGAATGGTGCCGAATGCTAAGCACATACGCCTTGGGGATATTCCTGAAAAAATAGAGAACCTTCCTAAAGATCAAGAGTATGTCATGATTTGCCGATCCGGTCGCCGTAGCATGAACGCAGCGGAGTTCATGAAAGAAAAAGGATTCGGGAACGTCCAAAACATGGAGGGCGGCATGTTGAAGTGGGAAGGTGAGCTCGTCTTTTAACAAGTCGGGTGTATGCGGTAAGCTCTTCAAATGATGTTTGTTGTGACGCTTCTATATTATGTAGACCTTTATAGTCCTACACAAAAGCCCTTTCCACAAGAAGGGGCTTTTAATTTTCTCTCTCCATGCTGCAGAGAAAAATTCATTCAAATAAATTCTATAAAACTATTGACGGTGGATTGAATGCGGTGTATTATAGGTAACGTTGCTTATTCAGCAGCGCAGAAAACATATCAACAAAAGATTTAATTCAACAAATTCTATTAAAACTATTGACGAGACATAGTCGATTATGCTAGAATTTGATTACTGTCGGGTGAGGCAGTACTTGATCTTTGAAAACTGAACGAACCAACCAGTACGTCAAAACATTTCTTCTTTATTGAAGAAATTTGAAACAAGCACATTCGGTGTGCAAATGAGCAAGTCAAACTTAACTTTTATGGAGAGTTTGATCCTGGCTCAGGACGAACGCTGGCGGCGTGCCTAATACATGCAAGTCGAGCGCGGGAAGCGAGTGGATCCCTTCGGGGTGAAGCTCGTGGAACGAGCGGCGGACGGGTGAGTAACACGTGGGCAACCTGCCTGTAAGATCGGAATAACCCCGGGAAACCGGGGCTAATGCCGGGTAATACTTTCTTTCGCATGAAGGAAAGTTGAAAGATGGCTTCTTGCTATCACTTACAGATGGGCCCGCGGCGCATTAGCTAGTTGGTGAGGTAACGGCTCACCAAGGCGACGATGCGTAGCCGACCTGAGAGGGTGATCGGCCACACTGGGACTGAGACACGGCCCAGACTCCTACGGGAGGCAGCAGTAGGGAATCTTCCGCAATGGACGAAAGTCTGACGGAGCAACGCCGCGTGAACGATGAAGGTCTTCGGATCGTAAAGTTCTGTTGTTAGGGAAGAACAAGTACCGTGCGAATAGAGCGGTACCTTGACGGTACCTAACGAGGAAGCCCCGGCTAACTACGTGCCAGCAGCCGCGGTAATACGTAGGGGGCAAGCGTTGTCCGGAATTATTGGGCGTAAAGCGCGCGCAGGCGGTTCCTTAAGTCTGATGTGAAAGCCCACGGCTCAACCGTGGAGGGTCATTGGAAACTGGGGAACTTGAGGACAGAAGAGGAGAGTGGAATTCCACGTGTAGCGGTGAAATGCGTAGATATGTGGAGGAACACCAGTGGCGAAGGCGACTCTCTGGTCTGTTTCTGACGCTGAGGTGCGAAAGCGTGGGTAGCAAACAGGATTAGATACCCTGGTAGTCCACGCCGTAAACGATGAGTGCTAGGTGTTAGGGGGCTTCCACCCCTTAGTGCTGAAGTTAACGCATTAAGCACTCCGCCTGGGGAGTACGGCCGCAAGGCTGAAACTCAAAGGAATTGACGGGGGCCCGCACAAGCGGTGGAGCATGTGGTTTAATTCGAAGCAACGCGAAGAACCTTACCAGGTCTTGACATCCTTGGACAACCCTAGAGATAGGGCTTTCCCTTCGGGGACCAAGTGACAGGTGGTGCATGGTTGTCGTCAGCTCGTGTCGTGAGATGTTGGGTTAAGTCCCGCAACGAGCGCAACCCCTAATCTTAGTTGCCAGCATTTAGTTGGGCACTCTAAGGTGACTGCCGGTGACAAACCGGAGGAAGGCGGGGATGACGTCAAATCATCATGCCCCTTATGACCTGGGCTACACACGTGCTACAATGGATGGTACAAAGGGCAGCGAAGCCGCGAGGTGTAGCAAATCCCATAAAACCATTCTCAGTTCGGATTGCAGGCTGCAACTCGCCTGCATGAAGCCGGAATCGCTAGTAATCGCGGATCAGCATGCCGCGGTGAATACGTTCCCGGGCCTTGTACACACCGCCCGTCACACCACGAGAGTTGGCAACACCCGAAGTCGGTGAGGTAACCTTTTTGGAGCCAGCCGCCGAAGGTGGGGCCAATGATTGGGGTGAAGTCGTAACAAGGTAGCCGTATCGGAAGGTGCGGCTGGATCACCTCCTTTCTAAGGATATAACGGAAACGTACTGTGTTGGTTGTTCAGTTTTGAGAGATCAAACGATCTTTCAACTTGTGAACCTTGAAAACTGGATAAGGAATCATTGTCTTCATCTAACGATGAGACATTTGATGACAAGACATCTAATTGAAATTGTAAACGTCTTTTCACGACGATAGTTAAGTGAATAAGGGCGCACGGTGGATGCCTTGGTACTAGGAGCCGATGAAGGACGGGACTAACACCGATATGCTCCGGCGAGCCGTAAGTAGGCTTTGACCCGGAGATTTCCGAATGGGGAAACCCACTGTTCGTAATGGAACAGTATCCTATACTGAATACATAGGTATAGGCAGGCACACCCGGGGAACTGAAACATCTAAGTACCCGGAGGAAGAGAAAGCAAACGCGATTTCCTGAGTAGCGGCGAGCGAAACGGAATCAGCCCAAACCAGAAAGCTTGCTTTCTGGGGTTGTAGGACACTCCATTGGAGTTATCAAGGAGGAAGATAGACGAATCGACCTGGAAAGGTCAGCCAGAGCAGGTAACAGCCCTGTAGTCAAAATCTTTCTCCCTCCGGAGTGGATCCTGAGTACGGCGGAACACGAGGAATTCCGTCGGAATCCGGGAGGACCATCTCCCAAGGCTAAATACTCCCTAGTGACCGATAGTGAACCAGTACCGTGAGGGAAAGGTGAAAAGCACCCCGGAAGGGGAGTGAAAGAGAACCTGAAACCGTGTGCCTACAAGTAGTCGGAGCCCGTTAATGGGTGACGGCGTGCCTTTTGTAGAATGAACCGGCGAGTTACGACCGTATGCGAGGTTAAGCAGTAGAAGCGGAGCCGCAGCGAAAGCGAGTCTGAATAGGGCGAGTGAGTATGCGGTCGTAGACCCGAAACCGTGTGATCTACCCATGTCCAGGGTGAAGGTCAGGTAACACTGACTGGAGGCCCGAACCCACGTAAGTTGAAAATTACGGGGATGAGGTGTGGGTAGGGGTGAAATGCCAATCGAACACGGAGATAGCTGGTTCTCTCCGAAATAGCTTTAGGGCTAGCCTCAGAATAGAAAGTCATGGAGGTAGAGCACTGATTGGACGAGGGGCCCCTATCGGGTTACCGAATTCAGTCAAACTCCGAATGCCATAGACTTTGTTCTGGGAGTCAGACCGTGGGTGATAAGGTTCATGGTCGAGAGGGAAACAGCCCAGACCGCCAGCTAAGGTCCCAAAGTGTGTGTTAAGTGGAAAAGGATGTGGAGTTGCTTAGACAACCAGGATGTTGGCTTAGAAGCAGCCATCATTCAAAGAGTGCGTAATAGCTCACTGGTCGAGTGACTCTGCGCCGAAAATGTACCGGGGCTAAACACACCACCGAAGCTGCGGATTGATCTTATGATCAGTGGTAGGAGAGCGTTCTAAGGGCCGTGAAGTCAGACCGTAAGGACTGGTGGAGCGCTTAGAAGTGAGAATGCCGGTATGAGTAGCGAAAAAAGAGTGAGAATCTCTTTCACCGAATGCCTAAGGTTTCCTGAGGAAGGCTCGTCCTCTCAGGGTTAGTCGGGACCTAAGCCGAGGCCGAAAGGCGTAGGCGATGGACAACAGGTTGATATTCCTGTACCACCTCCTTTCCGTTTGAACGACGGGGGGACGCAGGAGGATAAGGAGAGCGCGCCACTGGATGTGCGCGTCCAAGCAGTGAGACGGTCGGATAGGCAAATCCGTCCGGCAACGTCAAGCTGTGATGGGGAGGGAAATAAAGTACCGAAGCTCCTGAGTTCACACTGCCAAGAAAATCCTCTAGTGAGGAAAGAGGTGCCCGTACCGCAAACCGACACAGGTAGGCGAGGAGAGGATCCTAAGGTGAGCGGGAGAACTCTCGTTAAGGAACTCGGCAAAATGACCCCGTAACTTCGGGAGAAGGGGTGCTCCTCTGCCGAGGAGCCGCAGTGAAAAGGCCCAAGCGACTGTTTACCAAAAACACAGGTCTCTGCGAAGCCGTAAGGCGAAGTATAGGGGCTGACACCTGCCCGGTGCTGGAAGGTTAAGGGGATGCGTTAGCTTATGCGAAGCGTTGAACCGAAGCCCCAGTAAACGGCGGCCGTAACTATAACGGTCCTAAGGTAGCGAAATTCCTTGTCGGGTAAGTTCCGACCCGCACGAAAGGTGCAACGACTTGGGCACTGTCTCAACGAGAGACCCGGTGAAATTATACTATGTGTGAAGATGCACATTACCCGCGACAGGACGGAAAGACCCCGTGGAGCTTTACTGTAGCCTGATATTGAATGTTGGTACAGCTTGTACAGGATAGGTAGGAGCCTTGGAAGCCGGAGCGCTAGCTTCGGTGGAGGCGCTGGTGGGATACTACCCTGGCTGTACGGACATTCTAACCCAGGACCGTGATCCGGTCCGGAGACAGTGTCAGGTGGGCAGTTTGACTGGGGCGGTCGCCTCCCAAAAGGTAACGGAGGCGCCCAAAGGTTCCCTCAGAATGGTTGGAAATCATTCGCAGAGTGTAAAGGCACAAGGGAGCTTGACTGCGAGACCTACAAGTCGAGCAGGGACGAAAGTCGGGCTTAGTGATCCGGCGGTTCCGCATGGAAGGGCCGTCGCTCAACGGATAAAAGCTACCCCGGGGATAACAGGCTTATCTCCCCCAAGAGTCCACATCGACGGGGAGGTTTGGCACCTCGATGTCGGCTCATCGCATCCTGGGGCTGTAGTCGGTCCCAAGGGTTGGGCTGTTCGCCCATTAAAGCGGTACGCGAGCTGGGTTCAGAACGTCGTGAGACAGTTCGGTCCCTATCCGTCGTGGGCGTTGGAAATTTGAAAGGAGCTGTCCTTAGTACGAGAGGACCGGGATGGACACACCGCTGGTGTACCAGTTGTTCCGCCAGGAGCATCGCTGGGTAGCTACGTGTGGTCGGGATAAGTGCTGAAAGCATCTAAGCATGAAGCCCCCCTTGAGATGAGATTTCCCTTACCTATAAGGTAATAAGATCCCTCAGAGACGATGAGGTTGATAGGTCCGAGGTGGAAGCGTGGTGACACGTGGAGCTGACGGATACTAATGGATCGATGACTTATCTATCTAATTTCAATTAGTCGTGAAATACGTTCCTTTTTCAAAAAGATGTTTCCTTATCTAGTTTTGAGGGTTTACCTCAATCTTTATATTGATGTGGTGGTGAAGGCGAAGAGGTCACACCTGTTCCCATGCCGAACACAGCAGTTAAGCTCTTCAGCGCCGATGGTAGTCGGGTTTACCCCCGTGAGAGTAGGACGCCGCCACGTCATTAGACAACCCTTCAGGAATTTTCCTGAAGGGTTATTTATTTGATAGATTTCCTTTCAACATTTGATAGAATAATAGTATACATAGTTTTAACATTTTCCATCATAGTCTTTTTGCCAAGGCCCCATTTCAACCGATGTCACTCGGGCTGAAATGGTGATTGACGGTTTATTTCTGAATGGAAGGGTGTAAAAGATGGCAGAATTGGTTAGAAAAAGGAATACGTTTTGGAACTGGAAATATGCAGTGATGTTTTTATTAATCCCGATTGGCTTTTATTTGGTATCTTTAAAAGAGGAAATCAGTTTTCTTCAACATGTCTTTTTCGTAGGGATTATCGTTTGGCTGGCGTTTGTTGGAGTCTTTGGGATCACCAACCGTTTCGAAAGGCTGAAAGTGTATGGCTTCTTATACTTATCTAGTAGTCTTCTTTTCGCTTATTTAGGACTTGTATTTATTTGGTAGAAGATATTGAGTATCCGACTATTCCTCGTTATACTGAGAGGGAGAATGTATGTTCGGAGGGAACCCTATGCAATTAGTGCGTTGGAGCTACTCGAGAAGAAAGATGGTCCGAGGGTATTTTGATAAATTTCCTCATTCGACCGTTTATTTTAGACGAATTCGTAGGTTTTATATTGTGTATATGGTGGATTGGGATGAGACCGATCCTTTTGTTTCTCAGGAAGATCGTGAGGAAATGCAGTATTTGATCAATGAGGAATTAGGCAGACTGAAAGAATATGAACAAAGAAAGTCGAGAAAGGGATAACCCTCTCTCGACTTTTTTACTTCAAAATTACTATTGGTGCCCTCTTATCTTAGGGAATCCATTTCAAAACCGTGTTGGGGAGGATTAAGCTCTTGTTCCGCTTTTATCCCCAAACCCATAAACGATAAGGGTGCCTGCACTATTTAAGCCATAGCTTCCCAAGCTGCGTGCATACCTGCGACTCTTCCGGTTACCATAGCAGATGTGATATTGTATCCCCCTGTGTAGCCGTGAATATCAAGGATCTCCCCGCAGAAGTAGAGGCGGTCCATAAGCTTGGATTGCATCGTATTCGGTACAATTTCTTTAATCGAAACACCGCCCCCAGTAACGAAGGCTTTTTCAATCGGCTGGGAGTCATGAACATGAACATGAAAATTCTTAAGCATGTGCGTGAAATCCCGTAATTTCTCATTTGAGATGTTGGCAGATTTCTCGTCAGGAGCTATGTTGGATTGCTCAAGAGCGAAATCAAGCAGTCGTTCTGGTACTAAGCCCTTCATAACATTTCGGAAGGTTTTCTTAGCGTGTTCTTCCATCATCTTCTGGAAGTTTTCAAGTAGGACGTTTTCTTTCTCATCTGGAAGAGCATCAATTTCAATGGTCACAGGTCGGTGGCCTTTCATGAACTCTTTCACGACATATTGAGAGCACCTTAAAATAGCAGGGCCTGATAAGCCAAAGTGAGTGAACAACATGTCCATACGGTGGGTGACAATTTTCTTATTTTTTTCATTTAACACAGAAACATCAACATCTCTGAGTGAGAGACCTTGCAACGTCTTCTGCTTAATAAATGGATCCTTGGAAAGAAGGGGGACCTCAGTCGGGAATAGCTCGGTAATGGTATGTCCCGCTTTTTTTGCCCATGCGTATCCATCCCCCGTGGAGCCGGTATGAGGCACAGCTTTCCCTCCTACAGCGAGGATCAGGGAACGGGTCACAATCTTTTCCTCTGATTTTAAAATGACTTCATGTTCATTTTCCCCGTAATGGATCGCCTCCACCGGGGTTTCTGTCCGAACTTCAATATTCAATTCTTTCATACGGTCCAAAAGGGCTTGGACCACATCTTTGGCCTTGTTGCTGACTGGAAACATTCTTCCGTGATCTTCTTCTTTCAGTGCTACACCGAGTCCTTCGAAGAAATCGATGATGTCATAATTGTTAAATACTGAGAAAGGGCTGTATAGAAACTTCCCATTCCCAGGAATATGTTTGATGACTTCATCTTCGGGGAGTCGGTTGGTGACGTTACACCGTCCTCCTCCGGATATGGCAAGCTTTTTTCCTAGCTTTTTTCCTTTATCGATCAATAGCGTGTCGACACCTTGCTCGGCTGCCGCAATTGCAGCCATAAGTCCTGAAGGGCCTCCGCCTATGACAGTTACTTGATAAGTCATGGATGTCTTCCTTTCTTAGGTCATTCGTTCCTTGTTCTTCCTTTATCTATGATAAAATAGATGAGGTCGATTCTACAATAAAATTGAAGGTGAAAAGCGAATTATGTCAAAGATACTTAAAGGTACGATGTTATTAACGGCCGGAACATTTTTGTCAAAGTTTCTAGGAATGATTTATACCGTTCCGTTTGAAAATATGGTAGGTACAGAAGGAACTGATTTATTTTCAATCGCCTATGTCCCCTACAGTATATTACTTAGTCTTTCCAGTATGGGGGTACCTGTAGCTGTCTCCAAGTTTGTGTCAAAGTATAACTCTTTGGGAGACTATGAAACAGGAAGAAAGATGTTAAAAGCCGGTTTGACGCTTATGTCCATTACTGGTGTAATGGCATTCTTAATTTTATTCTTTTCTGCAGAACAGGTGGCTGCGTGGACGGTTGGTGAAAACTCTGACCGCCTTGGACATGCCACAATGGTCATACAAATGGTCAGCTTTGCATTGCTAGTCATCCCGCCGATGAGTATTACTAGAGGATTCTTCCAAGGACATGAATCCATGGCGCCTACAGCCGTATCGCAGGTGATTGAACAAATTGTAAGGATTGTGTTCTTGCTTACGTCTGTATTTATTATCGTTCAAGTTCTAGAAGGGACAACTCCCCAAGCCGTCGGTTTTGCAACCTTTGCTGCATTCATTGGTGGAATTGCTTCTTGTATTGTCCTTTATTGGTATTGGAGAAAAAGAAAACCGTTTTTGGATCGGCAGTTAGAGGCTCAGGAGTACACGTATGGACTATCCAATAAGGAAATGTTCAAAGAGTTGTTCGCCTATGCAGGACCATTCATTTTAGTGGGAATTGCTACACCGCTCTATCAGCTTGTTGATCAGTTTACATTAGAAAAAGCCATCAAAGCTTCTGGTTTGGAGTATGAAAATGCTTTTTCCATCATTAATTTCTTGAGTCATAAATTGATCATGATCCCGGTTACGTTAGGACTTGGATTATCCTTAGCTCTTTTACCGGCTATTACCCAGGCTTTTACTAAAAATGAGATGAACCGTTTGAATCATCAGATCAACCAGGCATTGCAAATTGTAGCCTTGTTAATCATCCCCGCTGTCGTGGGTCTCTCAGTCGTCGCTTATGAGGCCTATGGCACATTCTATGGGGTGGATGAGCTTGCATACCGAGGAAGTCTATTACGCTGGTATGCTCCTGTAGGATTGTTCCTTGCGTTGTACACCGTAACCTCATCCATTCTACAAGGCATCAACAAACAGAACTTTGCTGTCATAAGTCTTGGAACAGGCATACTGTTAAAGGTTGGGTTGAACTGGTGGCTTATTCAACTATTTGGAGCAAGAGGCGCGATCCTAGCAACAGGTATCGGGGTTGCTGCAGCTGTCATTCTCAACTTTTGGCGGATTTTCACTTCCATTGAATTTTCCTACCAACAGTTGTTTAAGAGAACGTTGCTCGTTCTAATTTTGACTACAATTATGGCTGTCGTTGTGCTGTTTTTCAAATGGTTACTTGGCTTCCTTCTAGAACCTATGGAAAGCAGATTGGATGCTTTGATTGTTCTCGTCTTAAGTATTGGAGCTGGAGGTCTTGTTTACCTGTGGTTAACCTATCAGACGACATTGCTTGAGCGTATCTTAGGTGGACGAGTTCGTGTACTGGATAGATTTTTGAAAAGAGGATAATAAGGAGGTTTTTCCAAAATGAGAATCGATAAGCTCTTAGCCAATATGGGATATGGCACAAGAAAAGAAGTGAAAACCCTTTTAAAGGGTGGAAACGTACGAATTAATGGCAACCCTGAAAAAAGTCCGAAAACCCACGTAAATCCTAATGAAGATCTGGTTACGGTGATGGGGGAAGAAGTAGAATATAGAGAGTACATTTATTTGATGATGAACAAGCCAGGGGATCTGATTTCTGCGACTGAAGATGCTCATGATCCAACGGTCATTGATATCCTTCAGCCTGAGGACCAGGTTTTTGACCCGTTTCCTGTTGGCAGGTTAGATAAGGATACAGAGGGATTATTGTTAATTACGAATGATGGTCAGCTTAATCATCGTCTAACCTCCCCAAAAAAAGATGTCGGCAAAACTTATTACGCTGTCATCGATGGAAGAGTTACAGATGAAGATGTGAAGAAATTCTCTGAAGGAGTCGTCTTGGATGATGGGTATCATACCAAGCCCGGCAGGCTGGTCATTCTTGAATCCGGCGACGTTTCAGAAATAGAATTGACGATAACAGAAGGGAAGTTCCACCAGGTGAAACGCATGTTTGAAGCGGTAGATAAGAGAGTGACCTACCTTAAACGTGTGATGATGGGAGAGCTTAAGCTCGACAGTGAATTAGACCTTGGGGAGTATAGAGAGCTGACAGATGAAGAAATAAACTACTTGATGGAAATTACAAACTTAGAACAATAGTCAACTATGAATAATAATCAAAAAAACACCCGGAACTTTTTCCGGGTGTCATCTATATCCTCATCTTCTATGATATTTTGACTTTCTTTTCAGTGATTGTCCATTTTCCACGGTTCGGACTTGATACAAGCCCGTTGTATTCCAAAATGCTTAAGTCCCTCTGCATGGTACGGTCTGTAATACCGAACTCGTCTGCTAACTCATTTGTCGATACTGTCCCTCGGTCTCTAATATAGAGGTAAACAGCTTTGATCCGATTGAGCATGCGGGATGATGGATGATTCAAAAAACCACTCCTTAATCGTCATTGTATGGAACTTGTGGTGCATGTGAATCTCTGAAGTTGGTTTCATTCTACAATAATGTGACCGAACGTGCTACAAGAATCGTTTTAATTTACAGATTATTCATCTAATTTACATAATATTTAAAGTTGGGAGGCTAAAGCGATGATGTTACTTCGGAAATTATTCTTAAAAATGGTGAAAATAAACAACACAGTCCTGTTTACTGCCAGCGCTCTTCTCATTCTATCCTCTAGTATTCTAATCGTTGTTGTAGAAAATGATACATTTCCGACTTTTTTTGATGGCTTCTGGTGGGTGATGACAACGGTCACGACTGTCGGTTATGGGGATTACTATCCGGTGACTGTGGCAGGGCGTTCCATCGCGATACTATTATATGTCATAGGTATTGGACTTATTGGTATTGCTATTGGGAAAATTATTGATGGGTTAGCCATTTTTCGAAAAAAAAGATTGGAAGGTGATATTGTGTATAAAGAGAGCGGTCATTTCGTCATTATTGGATGGTCCCAAAAGGCTCATTATGCGGTAAAGGAAATGCTGGAAACAAATAAGGAATGCAATATCGTCATCATCGATCAGTTAAAGGAAGCTCCGTTACTAACGGAAAATATCCATTACATAAAAGGCGAAGCTTCAGACGGAGAAACGTTAGAAAAGGCAAATATCTCTCAAGCAAAAGCAGTCCTCATTTTTGCAGATGAGCGTATGGGGAATGAACAGATGACAGATGGGAAAACACTCTTAATTGCGTCTTCTATTGAAACGGTAGCTCCGAATGTCCATACGATTGCAGAAATCATGGAAGAAAAACACGTGAAAAATTTCAAACATGCTCATATTGATGAGTTCATCGTTTCCAATGAAACGATTTCTTCTCTAGCCGTTCGTTCAGCTTTCAGAAAAGGTGTCTCCGGCATCTATGGTCAATTACTTAAGAGATCCGTTGGCGAAGACTTGTACTTTATTCCTAAGAAACGCAGTTGGAGAACATACCGAGATGCGTTTCAGTCTTTACTTGATGAAGGTGCAACGTTAATCGCAGATCGAAATGACCTAACTATCAATCGCAAATTAGATGAATCTATCCCAGATGGGGCAGAGTTATATGCCGTATGTGACAAGCAGACCTATGAAAAAATTTCAAGTAAAGGAGAATGATTGTGAACTTCGATGCCTTGAGTAAAAGTTACGAAAAGGAATATTTAGAAAAAGCGACCGAGTTGTTGAAAATTCCGAGTGTTTTTGAGGAAGATCGGGAGTATCCCTATGGTAAACCAATTCATGATGCCTTAGAAAGAATGCTGATGATTGGGGAGGACGATGGATTTGTCACTAAAAATGTAGATGGACAAGGCGGCCACATCGAATTTGGGGAAGGTGATGAAATCATAGGAGTTCTTGGTCATTTGGATGTTGTCCCGGCAGGAGCCGGCTGGACCTCTCCACCTTTTGAACCCACCGTAAGAGATGGCAAATTATACGCAAGAGGTGCCCAGGATGATAAAGGCCCTGTCATGGCTGCCTATATCGCTATGAAACTTCTAAAAGAACAAGGATTTAAACCTAAGAAAAAAATACGGTTAATTCTTGGTACAGACGAAGAACGAGACTGGAAAGGAATCGACTATTATTTCCAGAAGGAGACGATGCCTTCTTTAGGTTTCACCCCTGATGCATCCTTTCCGGTCATCCATGCTGAAAAAGGGTTGTTGGACAGCTACATCACCTATCCAGTGCCTTTAAATGATGGAGAAACGAAGGTGCGTGAAGTCCATGGGGGTGACCGGTTAAATATGGTCCCTGATGAAGCAACAGCAAGGATTGATTCAACCCTGAACATAGATCAAGTTTTCAATAAATATATAGCCAAGCACAAGCTTGAGGGGACTGTAGAGGGTAAAGATGGACAGTATGAAGTGAAAGTGAAAGGGAACGCCGTGCATGCAAGCAAACCAGAACAAGGACGGAATGCCATTACCGAGTTATTACGTTTCCTACAAACCCTTCCATTAGATGGTGAGTACCAACAATTTATTCAAAGGACGTATAGCGCTTTTGTGGGTACAGATGGGGAAGGTTTGAACGTAAAGCAAAGAGATGAGGTATCCGGAGCTCTCACTTCAAACCTCGGTTCGATAGCAATGGATGAGCGTACATGTAAGCTTGGTTTCAATCTCAGGTATCCTGTGAGTGCAGATTATAAAGAGATTGATCAGAAACTAAGAGATGTCGCTGAAAGAGAGCAAGGCACGTATGAAGTCTATGACCACCTGGAATCGATTCATCTTGAGAAGGACCATCCGTTTGTAACGACATTACTATCTGTTTATAACAAAGTCACAGGTGAAGAAGCTGAAGCAAAAGCGATGGGAGGAGCGACTTATGCGAGAGCCCTTGAATCAGGAGTCGCTTTTGGAGCCATGTTTGGTGACAGCCCCGACACAGCTCACCAAAAAGACGAACATGTTAGAATTTCAGATATGATCAAAGCTATTGAGATTTACGCCGAAAGTTTGTACGAATTGACAAGATAAAGAAAGAGGAACCCATCATGCCCGAAAACTCCACGGAGAAAACGTACCGGTTCATTCAGCTGTTTTATTTTTTCACTTTTTTTGCGTTCGGTTCGATTTTTCCCCTACTTTCCGTTTTTTTAGAGAAGGAAAAAGGGCTGAGTCATACCCAAATCGGGATCGTCATCGCAGCTCTCCCCCTTGTCACCATCTTTGTACAACCGATTTGGGGAATGCTGAGTGACTTTACTAGAAATCCGAAGCGGCTATTAATGATTGCTTCCATTTTTGCTTCCTTAATGGGAATTTTCTATCCCTTTTTACAGTTGTTCCCCATCCTCCTGCTTGGCATCATTGGTATCGCGTTGTTTCAGTCAGGGATTGTTCCTTTGTCTGACAGCTTATCACTGAATTTTGTACAGCGTAATGGAAAGGAGTATGGCAACATTCGGCTGTGGGGAGCGATCGGGTTTGCTGTCGCTGTTTTCATTTTAGGAAGATTGACAGAAGTGACAGGTTCGATGAACTGGATTTTTTATTCTTTTTCATTAGGACTGCTCCTGGCGTTGATTACGCTTTATGAATTTCCCAAGCGCGCGGATGAAGTGACAGTTTCCTTCAGCGAAGGATTGAAGACATTGATTAAAGAAAAGCCTTTTTTGCTATTTCTTGTATCCAACTTTCTCATCTTCGGTCCTGTCTTAGCGAATAACTATTATTTTGGTACGTTTATTTTAGCTGTGGGGGGAACACTTTCAGGTGTAGGGCTTGCTTTTTTGTTTGCCGCAGGAAGTGAAGCTCCCTTCATGAAGTTCGCCCAATCGGTCATCAACCGTTTTGGGGTTGTATTTATTATTATTTTCAGTGCATCTGTCTCTTGTCTAAGGTGGTTGCTTTATTATTTTGAACCCTCTAGTACAGTGGTTTACGTAACAACGATTGCCCAGGGGGTCTCCGTAGGACTCTACATTCCTGCTGCTCTTATTCTTGTTCGGGAACTAGCTCCCGATAATGTAAGGGCTACGGCTGTAGGATTATATTCAGCTGTAGGGAACGGTCTTGGGAACGCTTGTTTTACTTTCGCCGGGGGAATGGTGATTGATCTTTTTAGTGTTTCTTTTATGTATGGAGTGTTTTCTTTCATGACTTTTATAGGGATTATTATTCTTATCTTCGTTCATAAAATGGTTCAACCTGTTAGAAAGGGTGTTATGGCATGAGTCATTATTTTATTGGCATAGAAGTTGATTCTGAGATTAGTGAAAAATTGATGAGCTGGCAATCCATTTTGAAGGAAACCATGAACTATAAAGATTGGACGGAAAAAGAGGATTTGCATATCACAATTAAGTTTCTTGGGAGTTGTTCCGATGAAAGGATTGAAAGTTATATCCACCGGTTAAAAGATGAAAGTTGGCCTTCTGAGTTTTCTTTAACTGTGGGCCCCGCCGGAGGATTTGGTGATAAAGAGCGACCGAGAGTTTTTCATTCACAAGTGGAAAAGGCACCTCCTTTGTTGGAAATGCAAAAAAAAGTGGAAAGGGTTGGAGAGGAGTGCGGTTTTCAAAAGGAGAACCGTCCCTATCACCCCCACATTACAGTAGCAAAAAAGCAGGCGGAGGGGATTTCTCCATTAATAACGGCTCAGGAAGAGTCGGTTTTCTTTGATACGTACCAGATGGTTGTTAGTGAATTTTCCATTTTCCGAATCCACCCTGGAAGACATCCAAAGTATGAAAAAGTTTCAACAATAAAAGGTGGTCCGAAGGTTTAATATGGCACAACTGATTAAATTAAATGATTATATATCTAGATACGAAACGAATATCTATCAGTACCCAAGCCAATATGTAAAATTGAAAAATGACCATTGGAGTAAAATGAAAAAACGTTTTGAACAGGGGTGGTTTGAAGAGGCGAAGGAAGAAGAATTAGCAAGAGAAGAAGAGGAACAAAAAGGGTTCAGGAAATTTTTTAAAAAGAAAACAAGTGGAGAAGTTGAAGAAACCTGGGGAAGTCAAGTGACAAGTAAAGCTCTTCCTTCCTCAAAGGAAGAATTGAAACAATACTATTTGGATGGTTTAATTCCATTCCAGCTGAAATGGGCGACAACCACGTTAAGAGAAAAGTCGTTTCTTGACCGTTCATATAAAGATAATGCTGATTTGAAATATTTTTTACAACGGTTACCTGATACTTTCCTGCTCATGTTTGAACCTGTTGTGCAAATGAAACAAGCAGAGGTGGAGATTGACCATCTGCTTATTGGTCCATATGGAATTGAAATGGTCTCCATTCTCTCTTCCCCAACTGGACAATGGATTCATCCTACCACGGAAAAAAGTTGGTATATTGAAAAGGAGGGAGTGAAAAGTAAAGTGCTGAATCCGATGCACTCCCTTCGAAGAACAGAAACATTTGTAAGAAGTGTTCTGAAAAAATACCAACTGGACTTTCCGTACAGAAAAGTCGTCATATCTAAAGAAATGCCATTTGCTTCGGGAACCGTTCCTTATCAAACCGACTGGGTGGGTAGCGATCGTTATGACGCATGGCTGCAAGAGAAAAGAGCGGTAAGATCTCCGTTGAAACACAATCAATTAAAGATAGCAGAAGCTATGTTGAAACATTGCAGAACGGTGGCTGTTAAACGTCCGGAATGGGACTTGGAAGAAAGCTTTACGGAAGAATAAGATCTTTTTCAGGGGCAGGCTGAGGCTTTCCGATGAAGTACCCCTGGCCAAAATCAACACCTAATTCCTGAAGCCATGCCCATTCTTCCAGCGTTTCGATCCCTTCAGCTAGAACGTGGATGTTCAATCGTTTTGCTCGTTCCATAACGTCATATAAGAACGCTTGATTGTGCGTATCCGAATGACAATCGCGTATGTATGATCGGTCAATCTTCAAATAATCCGGTCGAAGCAAACGGAGCATTTCCAAGGTGCTGTAACCAGAACCGACATCATCCAATGCCACCTTCATTCCTGATGCCTTATACGTTTCCAAGATGGATTTTAAATGGTCCACATCTTCGATTTTTTCTGTTTCAACGACTTCAAAAACAAGGTCTTCTGGATTAATGTTAAATTCTTTAACGATTTGAAATGTATGCTTTAAGCAGAATTCCGGTACATAAATCGTGGATGGTAAAAAGTTAATGAAAATTTTGTCCCCTGCATTCAGGTGGTTTGATTTTGCCCTCACTGCACTTCTCCGTGCTTTTTGGTCAAGCATGGACTGTAGACCAGAGCGGCTGGCATATGAAAATAATTCACGAGGGGGTACAACTTGCCCTTTTGTCCGTAGTAACGACTCATAGCCGTAGACGCGATTGCTCTTCATATCAACGATCGGTTGTAAATGCGATTGGAAATGACCGGAATGAATCAATTTGGCTAATTCAGGATGCTGTAGTCTTTCATACAAATGTCGAACAGATATCGGAAATGAATGTGAGTTTTCGGTATTGAGAATATGTACCCAATAATCTGGAAGTGAATTACTGAACCCGTCCACCAAAGCAAGTTTCAATTCTTCTTTACTATGATAAGCATAAACCTTAGCTTCAGCACTTTCATACATGAAACGGAGGTTAAGTCCTTTCCCCTCCTGAAGGGTATATTTGGAGTTCATCACTAAAGCCCCTTGCTCCGGGATGTATACGGAAGTACCACAATATTGACAATCTTTACCCAAAAAATCCTCCTCCTTTTTTACTAATAGTATACTAGAATAATAGAAAAATTGTATAATGATATGATTATATAGGTGGGAGGAATGTCTTATGTACATAATGATTGTCAATCCAGCAGCTGGTAATGGCAGTGCCATAAACCTGTTCCATCGCATAAAAAAAGATCCGTTCTATAAGAAAATGAATTGCCGTTCCTTCTTTACCGAAGGACCAGGACATGCGGAAAAACTGGCGCTTCAGGTGACAAAAATCCATCATGAGTCACTCAGGGGACTAATTGTCCTTGGAGGGGATGGAACCCTTCATGAAGTGGTGAACGGAATAAGGCATTATTCTAAGACACCGGTTTGTTTTATTCCAGCGGGTTCTGGGAATGACTTTGCCAGAGGTATATCGTTGAAGAAGCGGGGACTGAAGTTGTTTCAATCGTATATGAAAAACTCACGAAAATCAGAGGTTCTTCTTGCAAACTACAGCCTTAACAACCATCGAAGTTTTGGAAAACGTACGTTTATGAACAGTATCGGTTTCGGACTAGATGGTGTAGTGGTAGCGGCAGCCAATCAGTCAAAATACCGCTCATGGACAAGAAGACTCCACATAACCAAACTTACTTATCCTCTTGCTCTCATTCGATCCATATCAAAGGCCCAACCTATCCAAATTAAGCTTTCTCTTGACGGGAAACAAATGAATATCCATCAAGCCATGATGGTAACCATAACCAATCACCCTTATTATGGTGGTGGGATGAAGATTGCCCCAAAGGCAAAGATCAATAATAAAAGCTTATCCATCCTTGTAGTCAAACCAATTTCTAAAAAGAAGCTGCTGACCATGTTTATCAGCGTATTTTTAGGTCTACATACTAAGATGAAGGAAGTGGAAGAATGGAAAGCATCCTCTGTACATATAACTTCGGGACAACCGCTTCCTTTTCAAGTAGATGGTCAAAGTGGCAGTTGTTTGGAGTGCAGCATCAAGAAAGCGGAATCATCGACAACATTCTACTTGGATTGATAGATATCTCTTGAAAGTTGACAGAGTGATGGGTTAATCTAAAATAAGGTAACTGTTGAATCGGTATCATGAAAATTTTGGCTCATTACCAAAGTACGATATACTAGGACAACAAACAAAGACGTGATTCAATCACAAGAGGATTTGAGGAATTGAAGGTGAAATGGTTGGAACATATTCTTGGTAGTAATTGGACGATAACACCAGCAGGCGGTTCGACAGGAGAAGCCTACTACGCTCAGACCGAAGGAAAACGTTTATTCCTAAAACGTAATTCTTCCCCCTTTTTAGCCGTATTATCTGCTGAAGGTATTGTGCCAAAGCTTGTTTGGACCAAACGGTTGGAGAACGGAGATGTAATTACAGCACAGGAATGGCTGGAAGGGCGCGAACTAAAACCAGAGGAAATGAAGCATAAACGTGTGGCAAGCCTTCTTAGCAAAATCCACCATTCTACAGAACTTCTTGATATGCTCATGAGGCTCGGTAAGCATCCGTTAACACCAGATGAAGTACTAAAAGATATTAAGGATAACCAAAAGATTCTGGATCAAGTCGATCCACGAATCGAAATTCATCAAGCCATCAAGTTTTTAGAAAAACACGCACACCAGGTCCACCATGATGTTCACGTCGTATGTCATTGCGATACAAACCATAACAATTGGTTGTTGTCTTCCAAAGACCAGTTGTACCTTATTGATTGGGATAACGCTATGGTCGCTGATCCAGCACTTGATCTTGGAATGCTATTGTACAATTACATTCCTGAAGATCACTGGAATGTATGGTTAAAAGAATATGGAATCTATCCAGATTCTCATATGTTTGAACGAATGAAGTGGTATTCTGTATCCCAGGCGTTGGCTTTCATACAATGGCACCAAATGAGAGGCGAATACGATGAAGCTTCCATTCGGACAGTAAAGCTGAAAAAAATTATGAAAAAGCACGAAATCATATAAAAAAGTTCCATCTGAGCTAATAATCAGATGGAACTTTTTCATTTCCTCCTTATTAAACTTAATGGCAGGATTCTTGAATACTCAGGTTCGAGATGTTTCGGGGTTCGTTTGCCATGTGCTGAGTTAGGGGTGGCTGGGAAGCTACTCGTCTACCATGGCGGTTCCGCCATTTGAACACTTTCCTGTGGGGGAGTGGCGAGCTTCCTCGGGCTATCGCCCTGCGGGATCTCGCCGATCTCCTTTCTCCCACGGGAGTCTCGCAGCTTCCCAACCACCACATACGATTATGTGAGAAACGAACCCCTATACCAGGAAGGAGCATCTTCCTCAATACTACCAGAGCACTCTATAACAAAAGGTTGTGAGCACGATCCATACGATGGAGATATGTGTTATAGCTACCAATACGAATAGTAAGCTCCTAATTCTGAAAGTGGTTTCGAGACACTTATATGGCAAAGGGGCGGAGGGGAATGGCGAGACTCCTGCGGGAAAAAAGTGCTTGGTGAGACCCCGCAAGGCGTTAGCCTGAGGAGGCTCACCGCGCTCCCGCGGAAAGCGAGTCATTCCCCGCAGCCCCTAAAACCTCTCACAAACATCTCGAAACTGAGTCTTCCACTAAAGGGAGCGATAGTGAAGAGGGAGGGTTTGGTGTAAAGGAAAAAAACCGCTGCTTAGGCAACGGTTTTTTCTGTAGCTGGTGTATATTTAAGTTTCTTTTCTTTAACTTCAGCACTCATCATTTCGGATAACTTTTCAAAAGGGTATATAAATAGTGCATAACCTGCGAATAGGACAGAGAAAACAGCCAATACAGTCAGTTCAATCGTTTTAGAGATCATTTTCATAATTTCGATCATCACTCCTGTTTATTTAATAATGCACGATTCTAATGGTATATCAGTAAGCGCTTACAACCCAACCCCCTAAAACTTTCATAATTCCAGAAGAATCGGTAATAATCATGTTGGTGAATGATTAGCTCATGCATCGTCTTAGATTGACGACTTAGATCTGTTTTTCCTCCTGTACCAAAGAAAACGAGAAAAATTTTTATTTTTAACAGCTTCGTGGTAACATTTTATCGATAAGAAGGAGGAATCCAATACATGCGTTTAAGAAATAAACCATGGGCTGATGACTTTTTGAGGGAGAAGGATGAAGTTGTCGTCCAACAGCCATTTGAAATGAGAGGGAAATGGAAGGAGCTGTTTGATAATCAGGAACAGCCCCTGCATTTAGAAATAGGTTCAGGTAAAGGTCAGTTTATCGCTGGTATGGGGAAACAGCATCAGGATATTAATTTTATCGGCTTGGAATTTGTAAAGAGTGTGATTGTTGGAGCGGTCAAGAAAGTCCTGGCAGCTGAAACGACGAATGTCCGTATGGTCAACGAAAATGCCAAAGACTTAAGGGACTTGTTTGAAGATAATGAAGTGGATCACATTTACTTAAACTTTTCAGATCCCTGGCCGAAGAATAAACATGAAAAACGCCGGTTGACTTTCCATACGTTCTTGGAACAGTATAAAGCCGTGTTGAAGGATAAAGGGCAAGTGACTTTAAAGACAGACAACAAAGGTCTATTTGAGTATTCCCTCGTCAGCTTTTCTAATTTTGGAATGATCCTGGAAGATGTATCTGTCGACTTGCATGCAGATGAAGATCCTTTAAACGTAGAGACAGAATATGAGGAAAAGTTCTCTGCAAAAGGACAGTCGATTTATCGTTGCACGGCACGATTCCCCGAATGATAACGTTTTCATTAGCTCTAGTTCCTATGGTAAACTAGAGCTATCTTTGTTATTGGGAGGAGATTTCCGGTGGAAACCCTGAAAATTGGACGAGCTTCTTTGACATGGTTGGATGGTGGAGTGACCCACATGGATGGAGGGGCCATGTTCGGAGTGGTTCCGAAACCCTTATGGAGCAATAAGTATCCCGTAAATGAAAAAAATCAAATTGAATTGCGAACTGACCCGATCCTTCTAGAAATAGATGGGAAGAAGATGCTTATCGATTCAGGAATAGGAAATGAAAAGATGACGGAGAAACAGAAGCGGAATTTTGGAGTCTGGGAAGAGTCATCCGTTCTTCATTGTTTAGAGAGGTTAAACATTAAGCCTGCTGATATCGACGCATTGCTAATGACTCATTTGCATTTTGATCATGCGTGCGGGATGACACAATGGGAAGGGGAAGGGCTTGTTCCTACTTTTCCTAACGCTACCATTTACACAAGCGAAGTAGAATGGACTGAAATGCGTCATCCGAACATGAGGTCAAAGAATACGTATTGGTCGTCGAATTGGGAAGCTGTAGAAGGAATGGTACATACATTTAAAGATTCCCTGGAAGTGCTGCCTGGTTTGAAGATGATTCATACAAGTGGTCATAGTGATGGGCATTCGATCATTGTCTTTGAAGATGGTGAAGATGTGTTCATTCATATGGCAGACCTCATGCCTACTCATGCTCACCAGAATCCACTGTGGGCCCTTGCTTATGATGATTATCCTGTAACTTCTGTGCATGAAAAACAAAAGTGGATGGATTATGGTTATCAGCGGCGTGCCTGGTATATCTTTTACCATGATGCATTATACAGAGCTTTGAAGTTTGATGAGAGTGGTCAGGTTCTCGACAAGCTAAAGGAAAAAGAACATCACTATGAATAAAAAATACCCTCGAATGCGAGGGTATTTTTGTGTTTAAGCTGTGGTTTCAGCAACGTCAACAATCGTTCCTGTTTCCGTATCGATGTAAAATTCAAATTGAGATGTTTCCCCGTCCTGGTTTTTTGAAATTCCTCCACGGTACACATCGTAATTAATTCCGTTTTTGTTCAATTCTTCCGGCTTCATGTAAATCCATGACCCACTGATCGGTCCTTGCTTTTTAAAAGCTTCTTTAGCAATTTTTAATGCTTTTTCAGGAGTCACTCCTTGGCCATTATTTAATTGCTCTTTTACTACGTAGCCTGCCAATGCTCCTACACCAGCTGCTAGTGCGACTTTTTTCCAGTTCATCAACCAATCACCTCACAACTTATTTCTAATCTTCAGTATACTAAATATTCCCGATAAAAGGAAATCAAAACGTATAATCATGACTCATTTGTAGAAACGTTTTCAAAATTCCGTTAAACTATGGAAAGAAGGAAAAAAAGGAGATGTACATATGAACCAAGAAACGCAAAATCTTTTTAAAACATTGACCGAACTCCCAGGCGCTCCCGGGAATGAACACCTTGTCCGTCAGTTCATGCGGCAGGAACTTGAAAAGTACTCAGATGAGATCATCCAGGATCGTTTGGGTGGCGTTTTTGGATTGAAGAATGGTAAAGGCCCTACAGTCATGGTAGCAGGTCATATGGATGAAGTAGGATTTATGGTTACTCAAATTACGGATAACGGCATGCTTCGTTTCCAAACCCTTGGTGGGTGGTGGAATCAGGTTATGCTTGCCCAGCGGGTACAAGTTATGACAGAGAGAGGACCTGTAGTAGGAGTGATTGGTTCGATTCCTCCTCATAACTTAACACCTGAACAACGGAAGAAGCCTATGGAAATTAAAAATATGCTTATTGATATCGGTGCAGATGATAAAGAAGATGCCAAGGAAATCGGTATAAAACCAGGACAGCCGATTGTGCCGATTTGTCCGTTTACTCCGATGGCTAATGAAAAGAAAGTCCTGGCAAAAGCATGGGATAACCGTTATGGCTGCGGACTTTCCATCGAGCTTTTAAAAGAGCTGCAAGGTGAAAAAGTCCCGAATAAGCTTTACTCAGGGGCTACCGTACAAGAAGAAGTCGGACTACGAGGCGCCCAGGTAGCCGCTAATATGATCAAACCGGACATTTTTTATGCGTTAGATGCCTCCCCAGCGAATGATATGAGCGGAGATAAGAAGGAGTTTGGCCAGTTAGGGAAAGGAGCCCTTCTTAGAATTTTAGATCGTTCGATGGTCACCCATAGAGGAATACGTGAATTTATTCTTGATACTGCAGAAACCCATGATATACCTTATCAGTATTTTGTTTCTCAAGGAGGAACTGATGCAGGAAGAGTCCACATGGCGAATGACGGAGTCCCTTCCGCAGTAGTAGGCGTATGTTCTCGTTACATCCATACATCCTCTTCCATTATCCATGTGGATGACTATGCAGCAGCGAAAGAGCTTCTGGTACAACTCGTTAAAACAACTGATCAAAACACTGTGGACCAAATTAGAAGAAATGTGTAACCCAACTAGAAGTTATTGCCGGCTGATTTCAGCCGGCGTTACTTTATGCTAGAATGAGTGAACAGGTCCCATTCCTCTTGTATGAAGAATTGAATCAAGAGAGATAATGGCAATAAACGGCTAGAGAAGGAGAAAGGTGCTCGCTATGCTGAAAATTTATGTGGGATCCAAAAACCCTACAAAAATTGAATCCGTAAAAAGTGTATTCCCAGATATGGAAATTATCGGAATGGAAGTGGAGTCCAAAGTTGCTGCTCAACCTTTTTCTGATGAAGAGACATTAGAAGGGGCGATCAACCGTGCGAGGGAATGTGCATCTCAAAACAAAGCCCACATTGGTATTGGACTTGAAGGTGGAGTCATGGAAATTGAAGATGACCTATACTTGTGTAATTGGGGCGCATTGGTAGACAACAAAGAGAACGTCTACACCGCAAGTGGTGCTCGCATTCTCCTCCCTGATGAAATTAAAGCAGGGTTGGAAAAGGGAAAAGAGCTTGGAGAAGTCATGGATGAATTCACGGATAAACACGATGTAAGAAAAAATGAAGGCGCCATCGGCATTTTTACGAACGGTGTTATTCACAGGGAAGAAATGTTCACCCACGTTGTAAAATTACTAAAAGGACAGTGGTCCTACGATCAATAAGAAAAGGATGCATCTAAATCAGATGCATCCTTTTCTTATATCATAGTACTTATTGAATATAAGCTCCCGTTTCTTGAAGACTTAGCTTCGAGATGTTTCCGGAGTTCGTTGCCTAGTTGAGCGTAAGGGGTGGCCGGGAAGCAACTCGTCTAGCTCCATCGCCCAGACACTCGCGTCATAAGCAGAACAGCAAAGGAATGAAAAGCACATTCCGTTGCTGTTCTGCTTATGCCAGTCGTGTCTACCAGGGCGATTCCGCATTTGAACACTTTCCTGTGGGGGAGTGGCGAGCTTCCTCGGGCTAATGCCCTGCGGGATCTCTACGATCTCCTTTCTCCCACGGGAGTCTCGCAGCTTCCCAACCACCCCTTTCATTGTAAGGAGAAACGAACCCCTATACCAGGAAGGAGAATCTTCCACCATCACTAGCTATAGTAAGAAAACGCTCTATAAAAAGCAGTTTTGAGAACGATCCATTCGAAGGAGATATGCGTAATAGCCCCCAACGTATAGTAAGAGCCTAATTCTGAAAGTGGTTTGAAGAAACTTATATGGCAAAGGGGCGGAGGGGAATGGCGAGACTCCTGCGGGAAAAAAGTGCTTGGTGAGACCCCACAGGACGCAGTCCGAGGAGGCTCACCGCGCTCCCGCGGAAAGCGAGCTATTCCCCGCAGCCCCATCCACTGAACAAAAGTCTCGAAATCAAGTCTTCCACAATCCTGCCATTATCTTTAATGCTGTTAGAAGTTTATTCGTATAAGTAGGTGAGGACTTCTAGGGCTTGATCTAGAGTCTCGACGGTTACATCGGCTTGGTTGGATAATTCCTTTAGTGGGTGAACGAGAGATTCAGGTCTTACTAAAATTAACGGCTTTCCTGCCTGGATGGCAGCACCTGCATCCATGGCTGTATTCCATTGTTTGTATGACTCACCAAAATAAGCAATGACGGCGTCAGATTTTTGGAGTAAGACACGTGTTCTGAAATTATTTACGCTGGATGCAGCGTCATCGCGATAGACTTTATTTGGCTGCTCCCCTAGAATATTTTCCCCGATATCATCAGACCGTGCATGATCCTCTTGAGGCCCGACAAAATGGATGGACAACTTTTCTTTTTCTGCCTTTTTTCTTATATCATTTCGCCAATCATCATGAATCTGACCTGCTAGATAAATCGTTAATTCCATTGGTTCATCCTCCTTAAATTTCCCTTTCCACTAGTATGTAAGATGGGAAAAAGGAAGTCCAGCAAATCAACTTTAGCTGGACTTCCTTGTGTTTAGGAAGAAAGTCTTTCTTCTTCATATATAGATTCATCTTCTCTAAAAGAGTCAGTATTTGGACGATCTTTGATATCTCTTGTTTCAAATTGTTCTTCCGCATTCTTCAATCCATTGTTAATGAGACCTTTCTGATTTATACCTTCTTGAGTGTCAACCAAATCTTCCCCAAATGCTGGATTTTCATTTATATTGAACTGGCTGACTTCAGCAGATAATTCTTGAGAAAGTCCCTGCAGGTCTGTAGCTGATTGATGGACTTTTTCAATCGATGTTAATTGGTTTTCACTAGAAGCGGCCACTTCCTCTGCGGTAGCTACTGCTTCTTCTGAGATGACACTAATACTGTGCAATCTTTCTTTCACTTCTTCATTTACTTGGTCCACTCCATCAACTGCTTTATTTACTTCCTGAATCTGCTTATTCATCGATTGTACATGGGAGGCGATCCGGTCAAAAGCACTTCTCGTTTGGATGACTGCTTCATCCTGCGAGGATTGGAAATGTTTAAATTTTTCTGCTTCATCAGAAAGAGTCGTCATTTGGGAAGACATGGCTGTGACCATGTCTTGAATGCTTCCAGCTTCCCTTTTTGAGCGTTCGGCTAACTTTCTTACTTCGTCGGCAACTACAGCGAAACCTCTTCCTGCTTCACCAGCTCTTGCTGATTCAATCGCTGCATTTAAGGCTAAAAGATTTGTACTATCCGCAATCCCTTCAATTGTTGTGACTACTTTATTTACTTCATCGGATCTTTTGGAAGCATTCTGTACTTCTATTGTCATATGTGAAGCTAGTTCGATGAAATCTCTAGATGTCTTTTCTAAGTCTGCGACTGTTTGTAAGCCGGCATGGCCTTCTGTTTCTGCTTCTATCAAATTTGATTCTATTTTTCCAGTTGCTACTTTTGTATCCGCAATCGCTGCAGAAACTTGCTGGATGAATTGATGAGTTTCATCAATTTGTTGAGCTTGAGCTTGAGAACCGTCAGCTACTTGACTTATGGCTTCGTTCACTTCTTCTGCTTGATTTGCCGTTTGATCAGATATAGAAGCCAGACTCTCAGATGAAGTATTGAGGACACCTGTGGCTTGAAGTACCTTATGTACGGACTGTTCCATTCTGTCAGCCATATGGTTGAACTGTAGACCTAACTCAGCCATTTCATCTTTGGAAGTCAGATCCACACGATGAGACAAATCGCCTTCACCAATAATTGTGGCACTTTCCTTGAGTCTGTCGATGGATTTTTTTATGGAGCGAATTAAGAAAAAGCCTGTAATCAAAATGAAGAATATAATGGTCCCGCCAATCATAGCGAGTGCTGTGATCAACCATTGCTGACGCTGACTCTGGTCCTCAAGCATGGACGCATTCAATTCATCTGCTGTGGTCTTGACGAGATCCACTTGACTAGAAACATCCTGTGCAATCGTTTCAAAGGAAGATCGGATGGAGTTTGCCTGTGTGAAAGTATTATCCATAGAGTTAATCGTCTGTTCATATTTCAACAGGTTCCGGTTTAAGCTGGAAGATTGTTCGGTACTTAAATCCATTCCCTTTATCATGTCGTTGAAATTTTGAGCGCTGGATTTGAATTCGGACAAATGTTCAGCATTTGGATCGTTAATGTAATTTCTTTCGCTTACCTTCATAGCCAGTAATGAGTTTTTCAATGGATTACTATTTACAGACTCAATCACACCGTTGAATTGTTCGTAAGACGTTTGTATGTGTTGATGTAGCCCTTCATCTTCAGAAAAACCAACTAATTTGTACATATTAACTAATGGACCCAATTCTTCTTCATATTGAACGGCTTTCTTAGTGATATCCATGAATTTCCTTTCAATTTCAGGGAAACTCTTATACAATGTGGCAAAGTTAGTCGATGTCTCTTTTACTGCTTGGATAGCGGCTGCTGTAGACTCCCCTTGTTCAGCACTCGGGTCATGAAAAAACTCTTGTTGCTCAACCAACGTTTTAGACATTAAGTAATTGATTTCTTGACTGTCCGCGAGTGCTTGTTGGATCTCTTTCGTTTGTTGGGCCATCTCTTTTTGTTCTTGAAAGAAATATGTAGAAAAACCAAAGATAGCAAACGTTCCAACAATCGCTACGATTAATAGAAAACGCATCCGACCTCTAATCGACTTCATTCGACTCCTCCTTTTAAATATTCGCAAATTTCTCTATATACTGATTTATTATAGAACTAATGATCTAGTAAAACAATAGGGGGTACTGTGAATAGAGGGGGTCTTTTGGCTTATCTTAATTGTGTGAAAGTGTATTTACACCTGTTAGAAATGGGTGTATTATAGTTTTGGTCATATCAGGAGGTTGAGCTATGCTTACTTTTTTAAATAGAAAAGGAGTCCAATTGTCTTTTCACGCTTATTTTGTCACAGCATTGAGCTATATGGCATTGGGGCTTTTTTCTTCGTTAATTATTGGACTAATTATTAAAACGATTGGCGAACAGACAGATATTATCATTCTTTCTCAATCTTTTATCGAGATGGGTACTTTTGCAATGGATACAAAAATATGGGGCGGAGCAATTGGAGCGGCTATCGCATATGGTTTGAAAGCACCCCCTCTTGTCATTTTTGCAGCTTTATTCAGTGGAGCCTCTGGTGCAGAGCTGGGGGGGCCTGCGGGAAGTTTTATTGCAGCTTTATTAGCGACGGAATTCGGTAAGATCGTTAGTAAAGAAACGAAAATAGATATTATTCTAACTCCTTTTGTTACCATCATTGTGGGCTATGCTGTGGGAGCAGCTATCGGGGCACCGATAGGACGCTTTATGACAGGGGTAGGAAGCATCATTAATTGGGCAACACAACAACAACCGATCATTATGGGAGTTCTTGTGGCTGTGTTAATGGGATTGGCTTTGACAGCTCCTATCTCCAGTCTAGCCATTGCATTAATGCTCAATTTAGATGGAGTAGCAGCTGGAGCTGCTACCGTAGGCTGTGCAGCACAGATGATTGGTTTTGCGACGATTAGCTATAGAGACAACGGGTTTGGCGGAGCTCTGGCGCAAGGCATAGGCACATCTATGCTTCAAATTGCGAACGTGGTGAAGAAGCCTCTGATTATTCTTCCTCCAACGATTGCAGGGGCTGTTTTAGCTCCTATAGCAACCGTATGGTTAAGTGTAGAAAACAATGCTGCCGGTTCAGGAATGGGGACAAGCGGATTTGTCGGTCAAATCATGACCTTTGAGTCCATGGGTTTTTCCTGGGAAATCTTTTGGGTTATTATCATTTTTCACTTTATAGGCCCAGCCCTGATCAGTTTTATCGTTGCGTTTTGGTTCCGTAGAAAAGGGTGGATTCAGCCAGGTGATATGATTATTCAATACGATTGATGGTGTGCTAGAATAACAGTGGAGGTGACCTGGAATGATTACATTAGAATCAGATCAACAAATGAAAGAACTTCAAAATAATGAATCTGTCATTTTCTTATTTTCTGCAGATTGGTGTCCGGATTGCAGAGTAATTGAACCATTCCTTCCAGAGTTGGAGGAAAAGTACTCAGCTTGGAAATTTGTATATGTCGATCGCGATCAATTCATCCACATCTGTGCAGAAAACGATGTATTCGGCATTCCGAGTTTTCTAGCTTTCAAAAACGGTGAAGAAGTCGGCCGTTTTGTCAGTAAGGACCGAAAAACAAAAGAAGAGATTGAAGAATTCATTAACAAAATTGACCAATAAAAAGAAACAGGCCGCGCCAAAGCGCGGCCTGTTTCTTTTTATTATTCTAATTACATCACTATAGCTCCCAATTGTGGAAGACTCAGTTTCGAGATGTTCCCCGGGTTCGTTGCCTGGTTGAGCGTTAGGGGGGGCTGGAAAGCGAGTCATTCCCCGCAGCCCCAACCACTCAACAAACATCTCGAAATCGAGTCTTCAAGAAACCTGCCAATTAGTTGAATAGCGTTGTGCTTTTGTTATGTAGGGTGAAATGTGTATAATAGAAAACGATGTAGTTTGAAGAAACGAAAATAATTAACAAATTCTTTCTTCCCATAATAAAGGAGGAAAAAAGATGAAGATGACAAGTATTAAAATGAAGAAAAAACTTGAAGAACGTCTCGCGAACGACGAATGGAAGACGACATTTAATAGAGATAAAGATACATTCCGTGTCGAGTGGAGCAACTCAGGAAAAGGAATTACGATTACATTGCCTAACGTAATTTCGAAGTACGAAGCACGTGGGGAAGAAGCTATTGATGAGCTCGAAGACCATGTGAAAGAAGCTCTCCGAGTCATGAATGAAGATCACAAGCTGACGGGGAAAGAGCAGCACATTTTCCCTGTTATAAGAGCCGCATCTTTTCCGACAGAAACGGAACAAGGGAAAAAGTTGATTTATGTTGACCATACGGCTGAAACGCGGATCTATTATGCTCTTGATTTAGGCAAATCTTATCAATTGATTGATGAGAAAATGTTAGAAAATGAGGGCTGGTCTTTAGAAAGGATCAAGGAAGTGGCTGGTTTTAATGTGCGTTCTCTTCCAGTTGAAATGAAGAAAGACACCGTATATGGAAATGACTTTTATTTCCATTCAGCGCGGGATGGGTATGATGCAAGTCGCATTCTAAATGAAGCCCTCCTTGAAAAGCTGAAAGCCGAATGTAAAGGCGAGCTTGCAATCAGCATCCCTCACCAGGACGTCATTATATTTGCAGATGTCCAAAATTCAGAAGGATATGATATATTAGCTCAGATGGCAATGAAATTCTTTGCAGAAGGAACGGTTCCCGTTACCTCCTTATCGTTTTTATATGAGGATAAACAGCTCGAACCGATCTTCATTCTGGCTCAAAAGAAACCGAAAAAAGACCGAGAGGAAGAGTAGAACATGGATGTATTTTACAATAAGCAAGGTATTGGCGATGTCCTGATCATTCCAATTAAAGAAGGAGACCGTGATACCTTTAAACAGGAAGCCTACGGAGATGTAGTGAAAATAACGGATAGCAAAGACGGCTCTTTGCTAGGCTACAATATATTCAATGCTTCTAAATATTTCAACATCGATGGACAGGGGAAAATGCGTTTGACCGAAGAGATGCTATCCCCAATTAAAGATCTGTTCACAAAAAATCAGTTGGACGATGTTCTGGACTTCGATTTGAGTCCTAAGTTCGTTGTTGGATATGTGAAGGAAAAAGATGGACATGAGAACGCTGATAAACTGAGTGTTTGTCAAGTAGATGTTGGAGAAGAAACATTGCAGATCGTCTGTGGTGCTCCGAACATCGACCAGGGACAAAAAGTCGTCGTTGCTAAAGTAGGAGCGGTCATGCCTAGCGGTATGAAAATAAAAGATGCAGAGTTGAGAGGCGTTCCTTCATCTGGCATGATTTGTTCCGCTAAAGAATTGAATTTACCGGATGCACCAAAAGAAAAAGGGATTTTAGTTCTTGACGAAGATGCTGTTATCGGGCAGCCTTTTGAAGTTTAATCAGGATAAAGATAAGCAAAGTAGCCCAGCTGCTTTGCTTTTTTGATTCAAAAGTCATTTTTAAAGGGATTGTAAACCAACCAATGCCTCAAACCTGTTAAAATAGGGATAATCCTATAAGTGATTTATAAACTGAAAAGAGAGTGAACGTAATGTGGAAAGACATTAAAAATAAGATGAAAAAATGGTTGGATACAGAAGAGAAAAATGACCAGGAGCCGTTACATAATAAAGAAGAAAGAAATGACGTAAACGCTAAAACAAAAATGACGTACCGCTATCCGAAACAAGGGGAATTTCGTTTTCCTGTCATTCCCGATACACCAGGGAAAGCTCAAGATGAAAATGGAAGTTACCAACGTCCTCGACGTAAGAAAACAGTGGATAAACAGGAACCAGCGGAGGGAATACAGCAAAGGCAGAAACGCCCTAGGAAAGAAAAGGAACCGGAGGAGTTGCCGGAAACGTCATCCATTCCTTTCACACCGACCGATGTTCCATCGCCTATTTATGGCTACCAAGCAAGACAACTGACAAAAGGCTTGGAAAGGTTGGAGTATGCCGTAGAAGAACAACAAGCACAGCCAGAATTCTTTACCGATTCCAATGATGAAAAGCAGTGGCAGGAATTACGGAAGCGGATGAGAGCACGTGTCGATGAAGAAAACTCCAGGCCAGAACCCAGTTCTAAACGACCTAAGATTCTTGACCGGGAAGAGGCAGCCACTACAGAATTCACCTTTTCTGAGGAAACAAAGGAAAAGCAGAAAAGTGAGGACCGAAATGACTTTAGACCAAAGATATCAAAAGGGTATACGGGGCTTACTTTCGCCGAAGATGAGGAGAATCAACAAGTTGATGATAATCCAAATGGATCTTCACTTGAGGAAGAAGCAAATGACGATCAAACGGTCAAAAACAACCTCACTTTAGAAACAGGAAAAGAGGAAGAACACAAAGAGGTTGAAAGAGAAGAAGTTAGACAAGAAAACCTCTCAGAATCCTTACAAGAAGCTATTCAAAGAGGAGAAGAATCCTTAGACATGAAAGAGGCTAACGACCTTGAAGAAGGTGAGGACTCCACTTCTGAAGTTTCTACTAGTCATAAAGAAACGAATGGCAATCAGGAAAATTCCGTTTTAGAGAATGAATTCACACATAGAGAACAGTATGGATTTGATAATGACAATGAAGATATGAAGAAAGATCAAGAAGAATCTGATACAAGTACAGAAGGTGTAAAGGGGATTTTCGGTGGTGAGGACCATGAACCTTCTGAGACTTTAGATTCTTATGAACAAACGGACGAACATGATCCACTAGCTAGTCATCAAGAAGAATCTCTCTCATCTCATAGGGAAGAGAAGACTCTTGAAAAAGAAAGCGATGAACAACCGAAATCCAAAGGTTCTGAAGAGGGTGGCTTAATCTCATCTGAAACTTCCGAGGAAAAAACGCCAATGTATCAACAAGCAGAAGTGGAAAAACCTAAGAGGGAAGAACAAGAGCCATTAATAAATCAAACAGAAAACAAAAGGGATTCAAATAACAGTCAACCTGTAAAGACTAACGAAGGTCGAAAACGTAGTGTGCCTTTTAATGTCCTTATGACGCCAAGGGACAAAAGAAATCGAGATCAGGATAAAAAACAAAACAGACAACAGGAGAAGTCTGAACCACAAAAAGGTGAATCCGTAACCATCGATGAGAAAAAAGAAAGCAGGAGAACAGAGTATCATACACCACTTCACTTGCTTGAAGATCCGGTTCGTCCTACGTCTCTAGATGATAGTTGGATTACAGAACAGATGGAGCTCCTTGAAACGACACTCAGACACTTCCATGTGCGTGCTAAAGTTGTAAATGCAATGAAAGGCCCAACCGTCACAAGATTTGAAGTGCAGCCGGAGCCAGGGGTTAAGGTTAGTAAAATTACAAACTTGTCCGATGATATCAAACTTAGTATGGCTGCCAGAGATATTAGAATTGAGGCACCAATTCCAGGGAAACAAGCGGTGGGAATCGAAATTCCAAATAAGCAATCCATGATGGTCGGTTTGCAGGAAATTTTTGAGTCGGACGCTTTCCAAAAGGACGATTCTCCTTTGAGTGTCGGTTTAGGCTTGGATATCGGTGGAGATTCCATCGTTACGAACCTTAAGAAAATGCCTCATGGATTAATTGCTGGCGCTACGGGCTCAGGAAAGAGTGTGTGTATCAATACCATCTTGATCAGCCTCTTATATAAAGCCCACCATGAAGATGTGAAATTTTTGCTCATCGATCCAAAAATGGTTGAACTTGCACCTTATAATGATCTTCCACACCTTGTGTCCCCAGTAATTACAGACGTTAAAGCGGCTACAACCGCATTGAAGTGGGCTGTCAAAGAAATGGAAGACCGTTATGAGAAGTTTGTAGAAGAAGGCGTGCGTGACGTTGAACGATACAATGAAAAAATGAAGAAGCAGCAGAGAGATTCTGAAAAGCTTCCTTACCTAGTTATTGTCATTGATGAACTGGCTGACCTAATGATGGTGTCCCCACAAGATGTCGAAGATGCTATTTGCCGCATTGCACAAAAAGCAAGAGCATGTGGTATCCACTTGCTGTTAGCAACCCAGCGTCCATCTGTTGATGTCATTACCGGGTTGATCAAAGCGAACATACCGACAAGAATTGCTTTTAGTGTTTCATCCCAAGTGGATTCGAGAACAATCATTGATTCAGGCGGGGCTGAAAAACTCCTTGGCAGGGGGGACATGCTGTTTGTTGAGAATGGTTCAGGGCAGCCGGTTCGGATCCAGGGAGCTTTCGTCTCTGATGATGAGATTGAAAGGGTAACCCATTATGTTAAGAAGATTGCTCCGCCTCAATACCTCTTCCACCAAGAAGAGTTGATGAAGCAGGTTTCAACGGAAGAAGAAACCGATGTTTTATTTGACGAAGCGGTAGATTTTGTAGTCGAGCAGAACGGTGCGAGTGCTTCCCTCATTCAACGCCGGTTCAAAGTAGGGTATAATCGTGCGGCCAGATTAATTGACCAAATGGAAGCGTATGGGATTATATCCGAACAAAAAGGTAGCAAGCCGCGAGACATTTTATTAACGAGGCAGCAAATTGAAGAAATGATGGAGTGAATCCATCATTTCGGCAAAAACCTTGTGCAAAACTTCTCAATTTTATATGATTAACAATGAATGAAAATGAGAGTGATCATGACCTCTATGTTTAAGGAGTTAAGCCATGAAGGAAATAGCACTGAAGTTGAATGGCGAAATCAGCCGATTAACAAATAAGACGTTTAAGTTTGATGAACGTGTAGAGGAAGGCTGGTTTTCTGCTGTTTACTTTTTAAAGACAAGAGATATTGTAGAAAATCATTTACCTGATAATAAAGTAACGATGCAATTCTTTCAAAAGGATCATGCAGTATTATGTGGAACCGATGAAGTCATTGCATTAATTCATACGTTCGCCGAGCACCCGGAAGAGCTTGAAATTCATTCTCTGAAAGACGGAGATAAGATCAGTCCTTATGAAACGGTACTTACAGTGACAGGACCTTATCAGTATTTTGGGTTCTTAGAAGGGATCATTGACGGGATATTGGCGAGAAGAACTTCTGTCGCCACCAATGTGTATAATGTCGTCAAAGCAGCTCGTTCATCCGGGAAGCAAAAGCCAATCATTTTTATGGGTGATCGTGATGATCACTTCACGCAGCAATCGGGAGACGGGTATTCTGCCTTCATCGGTGGCTCTACTGCTCAAGCGACGCATGCGATGAATGAATGGTGGGGGAAGGAAGGCATGGGAACTATGCCTCATGCCCTTATCCAGATGTTTAAAGGAGACGTTGTAGCCGCTACGAAAGCTTACCATCAACAATTTCCAAATGACCAGCTGATGGCTCTAGTGGATTACAACAATGATGTCATTACAGATTCTCTGAAGGTCGCTCGGGAATTTGGCGATGTATTAAAAGGTGTCCGTCTGGATACTTCGCGTAACTTAGTGGACAAATACTTCTTAAGAAATCAGCATCTGATGGGTACTTTTGACCCTAGGGGAGTGAATCCTGAGTTGATTTTCGCCCTTAGACGTGCCCTGGATCAAGAAGGGTACAAGCATGTGAAAATTGTTGTCAGCGGAGGATTTACGAAAGAAAGAATCCGGGCATTTGAAGAAAAGAAAGTACCTGTAGATATGTATGGCGTCGGCGGGAGTTTGTTGAAAATCGGAATAGGTTTTACTGGGGACAATGTATTAATTGATGGTGAACCAGAAGCGAAAGAAGGTAGAAGGTACAAGCATAATCCACGCCTGGAATATGTTGAATATACTGGAGCAGAGGAATGATCGCTTGAGAAAGGCACGGACGACGTTTGTTTGTGCCTTTTGATTGGGTCATATTTACTTTTTCTGCAGTCCATTCCGTGATATGATTAGGAAATGCAAATGCATGGTTTTCTTATATGCAACTTTAAATCGCATATCCATGAATATTACATATACTATACTTAAAGTGACCCACTTTATTTTGGAGGTTCTTGTTTATGACAACTTACCATTTCATTGGTATCAAAGGAACAGGAATGAGTTCGCTTGCCCAGATTCTTCATGATTCTGGTGAGAAGGTTCAAGGATCAGATGTTGAAAAACGTTTTTTCACTCAAGAAGTTTTAGAATCTAAGAATATAGAAATATTGCCGTTTTCAAAGGGAAACATTCAAGAAGGATTGACGATTATTGCCGGAAATGCTTTTAGTGATGATCATGAGGAAATTCTAGAAGCAAAAGAGCAGGGGTTGTCATTTTATCGCTATCATGAATTTCTGGGAGAGTGGCTGCAAAACTATACCAGTATTGCAGTTACGGGAGCTCACGGCAAAACCTCAACGACCGGGTTATTGGCTCATGTCTTATCCGAAAACTACCCAACTTCGTATCTTATTGGAGATGGTACAGGGAAGGGCCATGAAAATGGTCAGTATTTTGCTTTTGAGGCATGTGAATATCGACGTCACTTTCTTTCATACGAACCGGATTATGCCATCATGACCAATATTGATTTTGATCACCCTGATTATTTCAGTAGTGTCGATGATGTATTCCAGGCTTTTCAGGAAATGGCGAAACAAGTGAAAAAGGGAATCATTGCTTGTGGAGACGATGAGCATCTTCAACACATTCAAGCAAACGTACCGGTTCTGTATTATGGACTGGCAGATACCAATGATTTCCAAGCTCAGAACATAACCGAAACCTCAGAAGGTACTTCTTTTGATGTTTTTGTAAGGAACAATTATTATGATACCTTTACCATTCCTCAGTTTGGCAACCACACGGTATTGAATGCGTTAAGTGTCATAGCGTTGTGTCACTATGAAAACATGCAGCCAGAGGAAATAAAGAAGCTTGCTACTTTTAAGGGTGTCAAACGAAGGTTTACAGAAAAACAGTGGCATGATCAGATATTAGTAGATGATTATGCACACCATCCAATCGAGATTACCGCTACGATCGAGACCGCTCGTAAAAAGTATAAGGACCGTCCTGTAGTCGCTATCTTTCAACCTCATACATTCACAAGAACGAAAACGTTCCTAAATGAATTTGCAGAAAGTCTGAACGAAGCGGATGAAGTCTATCTTTGCGATATCTTTGGCTCCGCACGAGAAAATGAAGGGAAGTTGACCATCAATCATTTGCAAGAACTGATCCCGGACTCTCGTGTATTACAATTGGAGGAAGTTGAACAACTCTCAGCGCATGACAATGGTGTTCTATTGTTTATGGGAGCGGGAGACATTCAAAAATTCCAAGAAGCTTATGAAAAACACAGTGAGTAAAAAAACATGCGGCTTGTAACAAAGTCGCATGTTTTTTTACTCTAAGAGAATGTTCTGGAGGGTCAACTGGCCGACTTATTGGACTGAATTCTGTTCCTTAAGGACTCGGTTTCTTATTTATATTATCCACTGTCGGAAGATTTTCACCGTGAGGAATTTTCGTAATTTAGAGCGGCTACACCTAAATACAACCGTCTCGGAAAAGCAACGGTTTAGAACTTTTCTCTTACTAAAAAGATATTTTTATAGAAGGAAAAATGGAAAAGGAAACTTTTTTGAACAAATAGCCCAAATGTTGAAGGATTTTGGAGATTGAATAGCGAATTAGTCCATTTATAGAAGCCACCACGTTTAGAAATGCCCGTTTAGGGAATAAACTAAACTGTGTTGATTACATAAGAAGGAGTGTGCAGGGGGAATGATTATTATTCTGTACATTGCTGCATTGATTGCAGCAGTGGCTTTTGCTGTTCTTGTCATATTTCTGGCGAGGACACTCACGGCCGTGCGCCGTACAATGAACAACGTTGCTGACACACTTGAGGGTGTGGAGAAGCAAATGGAAGGAATCACCCTAGAGACAACCGAGCTCTTGAATAAAACCAATAAATTGGCTGAAGATGTCGGAGAAAAGTCACAGAAGTTGAATACTTTAGTAGACGGAGTCAAAGGTATTGGTGACACAGTTCAAGAGTTCAATCAGTCCATTCGGTCTGTATCCAAAGGGCTAACCCAGTCAGCCCAGGATAACACGGATACAGCAGCTCAAGCCATGAAATGGGGGCAAGTTGCCATCAATTTATGGAAAAAAGCGAAGAAAGAAGAGACTAAATCTTAAGGAGGAATTCAGTTATGGGTCAAAAAAATCAACAAAATGGAAATGGAAAAGATTTCGTACTAGGTTCCTTAATTGGTGGGCTCGTTGGAGCTGCCGTAGCCTTACTGTTCGCACCAAAGTCCGGACGTGAACTTAGAGAAAATATCAACAGCAGCTCTAGTGAATGGAAAGAGCGTGCAGGCGAATGGAAAGACGTCGCTTATGAAAAAAGCGGGGAGTGGAAAGAGAAAGCCGTAGAATCTTCCTCTCAGCTTTCTAAAAACGTAACAGAAAAATCACAGCAGTTCAGTGGAGCTGTAAAAGATAAAGTGAAGGGCTTCCGTACTAACGAAGAAGATGAAGCAGAAAAAGCAGCTCAAGAAGTAGCAGAAGCTATTGAAGAAGCTGCACAAGAGCTTGAAAAGCAACAAGATTCCACGACATCATCTAATTTATAATGAAAAGTGAGATGAAGGTTGAACGGCAACCTTCATCTTTTCTGTTGAAGGAGGACTAAACTTGAATAAAGAAGTAATTAAAAACAATGACGAATTTATCAACACCCTGGAAGCTAATCAGGAGTTTTTTTTACTAAAACATAGTCTAACCTGCCCGATCAGTTCAGCTGCTCAGCAGCAATTCGATCGTTTTGCTGAAGAGACATCTGTGCCATGCTTTATTCTTTATGTACAGGAATCAAGAGGATTATCTAACCATATTGCTGAATTCACAGGAATCCGTCACGAGTCTCCTCAAGTCATTCAATTTCAAGAAGGAGAAGCTGTTTGGCATGACAGTCATTCGGCAATTACAAAAGAAAGATTATTAGGAGTATAGTTTCCACAAGGCCTGCGAAAAAACAGGCCTTTTTTTGTTTCGCTCACCACCTTTCAGGCAAACTTTTACATAAAGAATTTCATAAAAACCTTTTCTTAGGGGTGACATCTGTCTAAATATTAGCTATAATTGTCCCTAATTCTTTAAGTAATTATCCATTTCATAACATTAAAATTCTTTGTAGGGGGACGAACATAATGAGTAATCAAAATCTTGACCAATTACGTAGCCAATTAGATGAGGTTAATTTACAGCTTCTGAATTTAATCAATAAACGCGGTGATCTGGTAAAGGAAATTGGTCAAATCAAAGAGCAGCAAGGGATGAACCGCTTCGATCCAGTAAGGGAAAGAGCAATGCTCAATCAGCTGTCTCAACATAATAAGGGTCCTTTCGAGGATTCAACAATCGTTCACTTATTCAAAGAAATATTCAAAGCAGCCTTGGAGCTTCAAGAAGATGATCACAGGAAAGCCCTTCTTGTATCCAGGAAGAAGAAACCTGAAGACACTGTTGTAGAAATTAAAGGAGAGAAGGTAGGAAGTGGAGCACCTTCCTTCATTATGGGACCTTGTTCCGTAGAAAGTTATGAACAAGTGTCAACGGTCGCAAAAGCTGTGAAAGACCAGGGTCTTAAACTATTGCGTGGAGGTGCTTTCAAACCGAGAACGTCTCCTTACGACTTCCAGGGTCTGGGTATCGAAGGTTTGAAAATGCTCAAGCAAGCAGCTGACGAACAAGATTTGGCAGTCGTCAGTGAGATTGTAAACCCTGCGGATCTTGAAGAAGCGTTGGATTACTTGGATGTCATTCAAATCGGAGCACGCAACATGCAGAACTTTGAACTTCTTAAAGCAGCGGGTTCTGTGAATAAGCCAGTCCTATTAAAAAGAGGAATGTCTGCTACAATCTCTGAATTCATTAATGCAGCAGAATACATCATCTCGAGAGGAAACGAAAATATTATCCTCTGTGAGCGTGGCATTCGAACGTACGAGAAAGCCACAAGAAACACCCTTGACATCTCTGCTGTCCCAATTTTGAAGCAGGAAACTCACTTGCCTGTCATGGTGGATGTCACGCACTCTACCGGACGACGTGACCTACTGCTTCCAGCTGCAAAAGCTGCTCTAGCCATCGGTGCTGATGGTGTTATGGCGGAGGTTCACCCAGATCCAGCTGTTGCCCTGTCAGATTCAGCACAACAAATGGATATTCCTACCTTCCATTCTTTCATGGAAGAATTAAAAAAGTAATTTAAAGCCTCAAATGTAACGAGTACGATAGTAGGCAAATCAAATGATAAAAAGAGTTAGGCTGGTTACCCCGCCTAACTTTTTTTGTGTTTTTCAGGAACACTCATAGGACGATTCTGTGGATGACTTATTTATGGAGTTTTACTATATCTTATCCTTTTGCAGCGAAACCGCTATCCGTTATAATATTTAGGGTATAATAATACTGAGAAAAACTACGAATATTGCGCGGGTAAGCGATTTATCGTATGATTATCCTATTGAACAAAAATGAACGCTTGGATTTGATGAAGGAGGATGCATGATGAATGTAACAATATATGATGTAGCAAGAGAGGCAAATGTTTCGATGGCAACGGTATCAAGGGTGGTTAATGGAAACCCGAATGTAAAACCGGCCACCCGGAAAAAAGTACATGATGCCATTGAAAGACTGGGGTACCGACCGAACGCTGTTGCTCGTGGATTAGCAAGTAAGAAAACAACGACCGTTGGAGTGATCATCCCTGATATCTCCAGTATTTTCTTTGCCGAGCTAGCGCGTGGAATTGAAGATATCGCGACCATGTACAATTACAATATTATTTTGAGTAACTCCGATCAGAATAAAGATAAAGAACTTCACTTAATCAATGCCATGTTAGGGAAACAAGTAGATGGCCTGATCTTCATGGGCGGAGATATTACAGAAGATCACATCCGTGAATTCAAAACATCTTCTGTACCAATTGCTCTTGCTGCCACAGTGGATCAGACAAAAGAAACCCCATCTGTAAATATTAATTATGAAGAAGCGGCTTATGATGCAACAAAGCTTTTGCTTGAGAACAACAAACAAATCGCATTTATCTCAGGACCTGAAGATACGGTCATTAATACTGAAAAAGTAGAAGGGTTCAAGCGTGCCATGAAAGAAAGTGGTGAAGACCAGCCAGAAAAGTGGATGGTTACAGGAGATTATTCCTACGATTCTGGACTTGAAGCACTTGAACAGATTGTAGAGATGGACAGCCAGCCAACGGCTATTTTCGTTTCTTCAGATGAGATGGCTCTTGGTGTTATACACGGGGCACAAGACCGCGGCATTCGTGTTCCAGAGGATATGGAAGTCTTCGGGTTCGATAATACTCGTCTAGCTACCATGGTCCGTCCTACGCTATCTACAGTGGTACAGCCTATGTATGATATTGGTGCTGTGGCTATGCGTCTACTCACGAAGTTCATGAATAAAGAAGAAGTGGAAGAGCAGAACGTTATTTTACCGCATAGAATTATCGAAAGAAACTCAACTCAGCAGAAATAGTACCGATATATGTACTATAAGGTACTTGTTCGAAACTGAGGAGAGAGTGGAATGACAAAAAAAGATTTATTGACTCCCATCGGAATCACAATCGGTTTTGCCATGGTCATGTTTGGGATCATGGCAAACGCTGGTTTTGGAGGATTCAAGTCATTTATTCAAGTGTCTTCGATCTTTATCGTCCTTGGGGGACTTGCAGCAGCGATTCTAGTAAACTTCAATATGAATGAAGTGAAGCTGACTTTCCGAGTGATGAAAGAGGCTTTTAATAAAAATGACATGAATTTGAGAGAGTTGATTGCTTTATTCGTAAGCTTATCTGAGAAAGCAAGGAGAGAAGGCTTACTTGCTCTTGAGACAGAATTGGAAGAAGTGGAAGATCCTTTTATTAAAAAGGGAATCCTTCTTGCTGTAGATGGAATAGAACCTGAAGTCATCAACGACATTATGAACGCAGAGATTGTGGCTGTTGAAGAGCGCCATCAAAAAGGCAGAGCCATTATTGAAAAAGCAGGGGAATACGCACCTGCATGGGGGATGATTGGTACTTTGATTGGTCTTGTTCTAATGTTGAACACTCTTTCTTCTCCAGAGACTCTCGGTCCAAAAATGGCTGTCGCATTACTGACTACTTTTTACGGTACATTACTGGCAAACCTCGTATTCATTCCGATGGCAGGTAAGCTGGAAAATAAAACCGACCAGGAAATTTTCACAATGCAAGTCATCATTGAAGGTGTCATCGGTGTTCAGTCAGGGCAAAACCCGAAAATTCTTGAGGAAAAATTAAGTGCTTTCTTACCCAAAGATGATAAAAAATCTGCTGATACAGAGCAAGAAGATGAAGCTCTGGGGGGAGCAGCTAATGAAGCGTAGGAGGCAAAAGGGGAAAAAAGAAGGTGCACCGAAATGGATGACTACATATGCCGATATGATCACCTTAGTCCTGGTGTTTTTTATTCTTTTATTTTCCATGTCCCAGATCAATCTAGTTAAATTTGAGGCTATAGCTGATTCTTTTCGCAACCGGATGATTTTTGATTTTTATCCATCCGCGGTAGAAAGTGATTACCCTACAGAACAAACAAAGGTCCAAGAAAATGGGGAAATGAATAATGAGTTTGAGACACCTGCGGATGAACAGGATAATAGGACTGAACAAGAAGAAAAAGTGGAAGACCTTGAGAATCTGAAGCGGGAAGTCGATGAATATTTAAAGGAAAACGAGCTCAGTGATATCATTGCTGCCACTCAAACAGAAAGGGGCGTTGTTCTTGTATTAGAAGAACAATTGCTGTTTGAAACGAGCCGTGCTGAGATTTTGGATGGGGCTAAACCTTTTTTAATGAAAGTCGGAACCTTGTTAACGAAGATACCTAATTTCGTCAAAGTAGAAGGTCATACCGATAATCGGCAGATCAACACGTATCGTTATCCTTCAAACTGGGAATTGTCCGGTGCGAGAGCAAGCAGCGTCATTCGCTATATCATTGCAAACACTAAAGGGTTAGATCCCAAGCGTTTTACTGCTGTCGCTTATGGGGAAACCAGGCCTGTAGCACCGAATGATTCGGAAGAAAATTGGAGTAAGAACCGAAGGGTTGAAATTGTAATCCTGGATCCGGATTATGAGAGCCCCTCTACTTAACAGAAGCCACTACTTCATAAGTAGTGGCTTTTTTTTATTCACATCGAATTGAATTTTTTTTGGTTGTAGATTAATTGTAAAGCTTTCTCTAAAACCTTTTTATTCTTTTCTGTTATTTCTTTACGGCGTGGGATGGGTTTACATGCCCCTGGGGGATCATGCCATGTATCAATCAATGTCACTGGAGATTCCTTTTGCCACTTTTGAACCCATTCCACTGGCAAGGGTCCTTGAAAAGGAGTTTGATCGTTCATTACTTTCCAGATTTGTGACCAGGCACGTGGAACCACTCTCCAGATGTCATATCCACCCCCTCCGAGGGCAACCCATTTTCCTTCGCAGTATTCGTGAGCGAGTTCATGAGCCAATTTAGGAATGGCTTCATAAATTTTCATAGTAGAGCACAAATGAGTCAAAGGGTCAAAATGGTGGGCATCCGCGCCATTTTGAGTGACAATGACATCTGGTCTGAAGAAATCCACAATCTCTCTGAAAGCGGATTCATAAACATTTAAGAAAGATTCGTCCTCCGTAAAGGCATCAATAGGTATATTGAATGAGTATCCGTAGCCTTCTTTGAGTCCGCGTTCATTTACATTCCCAGTCCCAGGGAAGAGGTAGCGCCCGGTTTCATGTATAGAAAAAGTGCATACGTTCGGATCATCATAAAAAGCCCATTGGACACCATCCCCGTGGTGTGCATCGGTATCTACATACAAGACTTTAGCTTTATACTTCTCTCGAATGTATTTAATTCCTACCGATCCATCGTTATAGATGCAAAACCCGGAAGCTTTACGTTCAAATCCGTGGTGCAAGCCACCGCCAAGATTCAATGCGTGCTGTACTTTTCCTTCCATGACTGCATCTATAGCAGATAAGGTACTCCCGACCAATAATTGAGAAGCTTTATGCATGCCTTTAAAAATCGGAGTATCTTCAGTACCTATCCCGTATTCCATCCCCTCATCTTCTGTCAATAACCCTTGCCCTGCTTTCTTGACAGCTTCGATATACTTTTTACTGTGCGCCAGAGCCAATTCCTTTTCAGTAGCCAAACGTGGAGCAATCATGTCCTTGTCGGATAACGCACCTGCAGATTCCAACAACTCTTTTGTCATAACTACACGTTGTTGATTGAAAGGGTGATCGTCACGAAAGCGGTAGTTTGTAAATTCTTCGGAGTACACAAACCCAGCTTGACATGTCATGATGGGATCCCTGGCATTTGAGGCCATAATACTTCGTAGCCTTCGGTTTTTAAGTCTTCAATCGTAGGCAGGGGATTCATCGTCTGAATTCTTACGACAATGATTTTGTATTTAGGGTCAGGCTTATAAGGATAAATGAGGACGGAACTAATATTCACTTTTCTTTTACCAAAAACTTGAGTGACCTGCGGGAGTATTCCTGGTTTGTTTACTACTTTCACTTCAATTTGTGAACTTTGAACGTGCGTGCCGGTCAGTTGTATGAGCGTGTACAGCATATCTTTCTCAGTAATGATTCCGACCAGTTTTTCATCCCTAGTCACGGGAACGCAGGCTATTTCCTGTTCATAAAAGATTGAGGCCACTTCTTCTACAAAGTCCAGCGGGTGAACCGTTGTTACGGGTGAGGTCATGATGGAACGTATGGGGTTTTTAAGCTCTTCATGAATGGTTTCCTTGTCGAATATTGAAGGACTTGCATCTCTAACATCACGGTCAGAGACGATTCCTATGACTTCATTTTCTTCATTTACTATCGGGATATGACGAATGTGATATTCGTGAAGCAGTTTCAGTGCTTTTTCAATGGTTTCTTCAGGCGAAAGTGTAATGACTTTTTCTTTCATGATTTCTTCCACTAACATTTAACTACCTCCTCGTCTGTCGGTATTGATGTCTGGTTAAGAACCGTAGTCGATCAAATTGCTCTACAGATTGCTCGGGAACATGCTGGCCAATTTTCACCATCAGACAGTTCGCTGGATGGGATATGATTTCAGGATCATCAGTAGGAGAAGGAGTGAGACCGCCTGCTGCCATCATTTTTTCCATGACTTTCCGGTAATTCCAAATGTTCAGTCCTGTTCCTTTGAGATCCCAATGCCAATAATATTCGGTGGAAATGATGATGTAGTTTTCCATATACTCATCCATCATAGATACTTTTAAGAGGCGTGAGCCAATCCGATAGCCTCTGAACTTTGGAATGACTTCTATGGCCCCAAGCTCTATGAGATCTTCCATACTTCCTTCTGACCATCTTTCAAGAGGATCTGGGTGCAAGTAGGTCACATACCCGATAATCTCTTCATTGTGTCTTGCTATAATGATGCGCCCTTCTTCGAAGTCTGCGATTCCTTTGATCGCCTCAAATTGCTTTTCTGGAGGACGAAAAGCCGTCAAACCTTCGTGGAATGTGTACTTCTCAAGATCTTCTGAGGGCAATGGACCTTCAACGATGACAGGTCCATGTTCTGTGTCAAATGCCTCGTAATGATAGGTTTTTTCGTGATTCATTCAGCCACCACCTGTCATAGATTAATAGATTATTTTGCTAATTTCCTCCATTATACATGAAACCCTACAAACTTTTCATGGGAATAGAAAAATCCGACCGGCTAGCCGATCGGATTTTAATCATTGTGAAGATTTTATTATGCGTCGGATTCATCTTCTGAATCCGAATCATTTCCCCCTGAATTTTCTCCAGAACCAGAGTCTTCTCCTGAGTCATCGTCTCCGGAACCATTGTCTTCTGAATCATCGTTCCCACTTGAATCTTCATCATTAGAATTTCCTTCGCCGGAGTTACTTTCTCCAGAATCATCTTCGTCTGTGTCACTTGAGTTTCCGTCCCCTTCATTGGAGTTGGAAGAACCATCGCCACCTTCAGAATTATCTCCACCATCATTTGTAGAAGAATCTTCATCGTTAGAAGGTTCGGGTTCGCCAGGATTACCTACCGTTGTTGTTCCGGACAACTCTGAAGATTCCCCGAAATAATCAACGGCTCTTACAGCATAGATCCCGCTTTTTCCTGAGAAACCGAGGGAGTTGTCTGTCGTATTTCCGACAAACTTAAATGATCCTCCTGGTGTAGAAGCGCGATAGACACGGTATCCTACAACATCGCTGCTGGACGAAGGTGTCCAGGAAATTGAAGATCCGCTGGCGCTCACAGAACTTGGTGGAGCGGGTGCCTGTCCATCATTATCAATAGAAGAGGCGGTAGATCCTATACTCTCTGTTGAAGGTAGAGCTACTTTGGACCATGCACCTGAGTTTGGTAACAGTTCTCTTAACACTTCAGAACTCGTGTATCCATTTTCTTCTAAGAATTCAGGGGCAAGTGTAACCCCGCCACCATCGATGATGAATTCGCCAGGTGTATTTGGACCTGCTACAACAAGTTGATCTTTGACACGTACAAAATCACCGCTGATCAAGCTGTCATCTACTTTTGTTGGTGCATGGTCTGCATCATATAGATCTTTCTTTGCAAGACCGATAGAAGAACAGAGGTCTGATGCAAGCAATCCTGATGTAGCGCAATAGGAACGTGTCACCAAACCACCAGGGCTTTGGAAATCATCAGAAGGAATCATCAGTTCAGGACGTAATTCGGAGACGGCATTGACGACGTCTGCCCATAATCCTTGAGTCCGCTGGTTATAATTTAAGTTCTGCATGTTTCCTTCAGCGAAACCTGTCCACATGCCGACTGTGACATTAGGGTTTGTTGCTACAAACCAGGAGTCTCGGGTTGATTGGGAGGTACCAGTTTTTCCAGCCCAGTCAACACCTCGATTGTATAGCATACCGCGTACTCTTGACCCTGTTCCGTATTCCAATACATCACGCATGACATCAATGGTTAGGTAAGCGGCCTGTGGGCTATATACTTCTGTTTCTTCTACTTGATGTTCGTAGATTTTCTCTCCATCTTTCGTTTCAATCTTTTCAATCATATATGCATCTACGAATTTACCCATGTTTCCGAAAGTCGCATAGGCATTTACGTTTTGTTCTACTGTTATTCCTTTAGTTAAGCCTCCAAGAGCCATGGATTCAGCTTCGTAATCATTATAAACTTTGCCATTTATTGTGACATTTTTTAATAAATTTTCTTTCATACCCATTTTCTCAAGATAGTTCTCAACCGGGTTCTTATCTTTAATTTTGTTATATTGCTTTACTGCTGGTACGTTGTAAGATTGGGCTAAAGCATATCTTGCAGATACAAAACCACGGTGATTCCTTGAAAAGTTTCTTACTTCTTTATATGGTGGAGCTTCATAATTGTAAGGAACATCTGCAATGACTGAGCCTGGTTGGGCTTCTCCCATGTCAAAACTTGGACCATAAACTAGTAATGGTTTCATTGTACTACCATTTGAGCGGGCAGCCTGAGTTGCGTGGTTCATGTTTTCTTTCTCAAAGTCATAACCGCCTATGAAACCATGAATTCTACCGGTTGAATTTTCTATGATGACACTTCCTAATTGAAGGGGAGATTTTACTTTAATTTCTTTTCCTTCTTCATCGTAGGCCGTTTTCTGACCAATAGGCCAATTTCCGTCCTTATAGGAGTCTCTTACTTTCTGCATAGCGTCATAAACTTCTTTGTCTAGTGTGGTATGAATCTGGTAACCGCCGGAAGAGAGTTCGCGCTCTGCCATGGTGTCATATTCTTCTGTTAGTTCTTCATCTTCTTCAAGGTCTTCTTCAGTATGACCGTTTTCTTTCATTAAGTGCTCTTTAATTAGTTCTTTTGCTCTGCTTTGGACTTCCTGGTTAATCGCAGGATAAGTACCTAGGACAGTAGCTTTTGGATCTGTAAGTGTTTCTTCATTGATCTGAAACTTCATTGCTTCCTCATACTCGGCCTCAGTAATATACCCGGCTTCATGCATCCGCTCCAGAACTTCATGCATGCGGTCGATTCCCGCTTCTAAATTCTCTGGTTCTTTAATCGTTCCGTCATTATAAAAAGGGGTATATCCGAAAGGGGATTGAGGCAATCCTGCAATATAAGCGGATTGTGCTAAGGACAAGTCTTTAGCATCCACACCAAAAATCCCTTGAGCGGCTGTTTGGACACCTGCGACATTTTGTCCATTCGCATTTCTTCCAAAAGGCACAATGTTTAAATAAGCTTCCAAAATTTCATCTTTATCTAGGAATCGTTCAATCCTCAAAGCGAGGAGCATTTCTTTCGCTTTACGCTCGAATGATACTTCGTTCGTCAAGATCTGGTTTTTGACCAGTTGCTGGGTCAAAGTACTTCCACCTGTTTTTACGGAGGAGTTCGTCACTTCTTGAACGACAGCTCGCATAACCGCTTTTGGAACGACACCTTTGTGTTCCCCGAAATATTCATCCTCTGTTGCGATGACGGCATTTTTTAGATCTTCACTGACCTGATCCAATTGGACTTCCTCACGATAGAGGTCCGACCTGACATCCCCGATCTCTGTTTCATCACTGAATAACATGGTCGAGGTCTCTGAATAGTTATAAATCGTTTCTTTCATTTGCTCTTCACTTCTAACCTCTTCATCTTTCACAAGAGAAGCGAAATAGCCGGCACCTACACCACCTGCGAAGAATAACCCGATAACACCGATGATGATAAAAAATAAGATGACGTTCCAAACGACATCATAGGTGATCCGGCCATTTTTCTGGAGGGTGCCATTCTGCCATAAAGCACGTATATCCAGCTTATTTCGCCCGTTTTCCGGTTTATTAGACATGATAATACCTCCTAAAAAATCCACCAATATTATAACACACCGGAGGGAGATAGGATATCGTTCTACTCCTGGTTTATTGCTTTTTGGTTTGTGTTGTGATAAATATATACATAGATGAATATATGTGCGTGGAAGGACTGGAGTAAAAAACAATTCCCTGTTTCAGAGAGCCGGCGGTGGGTGAGAGTCGGTACATAGTTGTTTTTGAATTACGACCTGGAGCATTCTTCTGGTATCAATCAGAAGACGGTTAAATGCCGTTATCGATCGGAGTGGCACATGACAGGAGTGTGCAACAAGGGTGGTACCGCGAGACCTCGTCCCTTTTTACAGGGGGTGAGGTCTTTTTTGTTTTCAGAAAATTCATCTCTAAGACCTTAGCACAAGTTTACTTATAAAGATTGAGGAGTGATCCAATGGATATTTTGAAGGATTTGCAACAACGTGGTTTGATCAATCAGATGACAGACGAAGAGGGTTTGAAAAAGCACCTGGAAACGACACAAGTAACGCTTTACTGTGGCTTTGATCCGACAGCTGACAGCCTTCATATTGGACATCTGCTTCCTGTTCTCATGTTGAAGAGATTCCAACAAGCAGGACACCGTCCCATTGCCCTTGTGGGTGGGGGCACAGGCATGATTGGTGACCCGAGTGGCCGATCTAGTGAGAGACAACTGAACAGCGCAGAGGTCGTTCACGGGTACAGTGAGAGCATCAAGGAGCAACTAGCGAAGATCCTTAATTTTGATGAGGGAGAAAATGCAGCAGTTGCCCGTAATAACCATGAGTGGCTGTCGCAAATGACGATCATTGATTTCCTGCGAGATACAGGGAAACATTTTGGGATCAACTATATGCTGGCAAAGGATTCCGTAGAATCCCGTATTGAACAGGGCATCAGTTATACTGAATTCTCGTACATGATTTTGCAGTCCCTTGATTTCCAACAGTTGTATAGAAAAGAGAATTGTACACTTCAAATTGGTGGAAGCGATCAGTGGGGGAACATCACTGCAGGGCTTGAATTGCTGAGAAGAGAAGCTGCTGGAGAAGAAGAAGTGGAAGCCTATGGTTTGACTGTACCTTTGATTACGAAAGCGGATGGGTCGAAGTTTGGGAAGACAGCTGGTGGAGCAATCTGGCTTGATCCAGAGAAAACGTCCCCGTACGAATTCTATCAGTTCTGGATCAACGCAGATGATCGTGATGTGATCCGTTTCTTGAAGTATTTCACGTTCCTGAGTTTAGAAGAAATTGCTGAACTGGAAAAAGAAGTAGAGCATCAACCAGAAAAACGTGTGGCTCAACGCCGTCTAGCTGAAGAAATGACCAAACTCGTCCATGATGAGGAAGCATTAAAACAAGCCGAGCGCATTTCTGCTGCGTTGTTCAGTGGCGATATTAAAGCTTTATCAGGTGCTGAAATTGAACAAGGGTTCAAAGATGTCCCTACCTACACGTCTGAAGAGAAAGAGCCGCAGCTGCTGGATCTTCTTGTTACTGCAGGCATTTCTTCTTCCAAGCGTCAGGCTCGGGAAGACATTGGTAATGGTGCCGTTTATATAAACGGAGAGCGGAATCAGGACCTCAAACATACGATTAGTGAGGAAGACCGTATTGAGGATCGTTTTACTATCATCCGTCGTGGTAAGAAAAAGTATTTCTTGATTAAGTTCCAATAATAATAGCAAGGAGGCAGACCTGATGGGTCTGCCTCTTTGCTTATATGGGGTGGAAAAGACCCCTTCATTATTTTATTGCATAAAAAAGCACCGTTGGATTGTTTACACAATCCAACGGTGCTTTTGTTGTAGATCTGCAAAAGCAGATATTAACGAGAGTAGAATTCAACGATAAGAGCTTCGTTGATTTCAGAAGGAAGCTCAGAACGCTCAGGGAAACGAGTGTACGTTCCTTCACGCTTGTCTTCGTCGAAAGTAAGGTATTCTGGTACGAAGTTGTTTACTTCGATCGCTTCTTCTACGACGTTAAGCTTTTGAGATTTTTCACGAAGGCTGATCATTTGACCAGGAGCTACGCGGTAAGATGGGATATCAACGCGTCCACCATCTACAGTTACGTGACCGTGAGTAACTAGCTGACGAGCTTGGTTGCGCGTACGAGCTAGACCTAGACGGTAAACGATATTATCCAAACGGGATTCAAGAAGGATCATGAAGTTTTCACCGTGGATCCCTTTCATGTTACCCGCTTCTTCAAACAAACGACGGAATTGACGCTCAGTCAAACCGTACATGAAACGAAGCTTCTGCTTCTCTTGTAGTTGAAGACCGAATTCGGATAGTTTTTTACGTTGATTTGGACCATGTTGTCCAGGAGCGTAAGGGCGCTTTTCAAGCTCCTTACCAGTTCCGCTTAAAGAAATACCATAACGACGTGATTTTTTCCAGGTTGGACCTGTATAACGTGCCATAGGAATTTCCTCCTTTTTATTTTATTTTGCATAAAATAAAAACAGTGTGTCCCTTCGGTCATTGCTCATTATGTTTTCATGCACCTTCGCCCCAGCAGCAGAGAGTTACACGATGCACCTCAAGTAAGAGGAACAAAATGGTGACAATGGTGGTTCACATAGGCTGCCATTTATTTTACACAACGAATATTGTAATCTTATTAGAGGTGGAAGTCAAGGGGTAATTCGAAAATGATATAGTGGTTGGAGAGGATAGGAGAAAAACCTGACATTCCTTTGTACTGTTCCTAATCTTATATTCTTGAAAAGTTCCTTATTATTCTCCATTCAGAGTTTTTTCAGAAACAATAAAAGTGTGAGGACTCTAGGTAAACAAAAGATATTTTTAAATCGAATAGAAACAAATATATTTTTCCATAATTTCACTCGTTTTTATGATTAAAGTAATGGTACAATGTACTCAAATCGTTTGTTAGGGAAGATAGGTGAATCGCATGGTTGTCCAATCCCTCATGAAAAAGAGAGTTGAAAAGCTACAAAGCCAACTGTACCAATATTTTTTCTCAGAATCACCTTATACGTATGAGCATTTTATTGTCAACCTGACTGATGAAATAAAAGAATTTACTGAAGCCTCTTGTTGTGGGATTTACTTGCTGGATGAGTGGAAAGGTCGTTTTCAATTGCATTCAAAGGATCCGTCTATAAAAGAATCATGGAGAAGCCACTTTCCTCTGGATGATTCGTACACCCAAACGGCAAAAGAACCAGACGTTTATCAAATGGTCAGTGTAATGAACACGCGTTCTTCTGCAAGAGTCACTCCTCTACACTCTGGTCGTACGGTCTTTGGATTCGTTGTACTCGAGGGGCCTTCTCTTGTCCAAATGGAAGAGGAATGGTTACGTGCAATTGGTACAGAAGTTACGAAATTTATAAAAAAGGTCGAGGGTTTTTACACCTCCATGGAGGAAGAGAAGAAATACGAGTTGTTATATAAAGTCACGTCTCATTTCCATTCCTCTATTGATACGGATGGAGTGTTGAAAGAGATCATAGAAACTCTAAGAAAAACCTATCCAGATTTTCAATACTATTTACTTTTGTCAAATGATTATACAATAGATAACCATTTGCCTGTTCGTGAGCTGATCTACGACATGGATCTTGAATCAAGTGCAAGTACGCAAGCTTATTTAACAGGAGAAGTTCAAATCGAAGATCATTTGGTAGAAAAGCGCTCTTTTCTATTTGCTCCTCTAAAAGGAAAACAAGGGGTCTATGGGGTATTAAAAGTCGTCACCCCAGGGTATTTGTATTTTCCAAAGAGAGATGTCGAATTTTTCGTTTTTATTGCAAACACAGCTGGGAAGGCTTTAGAAAACGCCCAGTTATACCAGCAATCAAGAAAGTTAAACAGTGATCTACAATTAATTAACTCTACTTCACAAAAACTCAATTCTACTATGCGATTAACAGAAAAAATAAGGTACATGGCGTATAAAATTCAACAGTTCTTTCATGCGGATGAAGTAGGTTTTGTCACGTATGAAGAACTTTCAAGTCATACCGTTCTTGAGGGGAGTACAGACTATTTTGTTTCTCCAGAATCTAACACGCTTGTCGAATATGTGAAGAAGTCCGTCTCTCATCAAGAGGGACCACTCTTGATGGGTGATCTGGAAGCGGAGCCGATTGAACATGCGCTGCCATACCGCTCATTGATGGCCGTACCGATGAAAGATCATGAACACTTTAGCGGTCTGACCATTGTCCTCCATAGAGATGCCTATTATTTTTCCTTTGAGTCATTTAAACTTCTACAGTCCCTTGCTGCCCATTCAACGCTCGCGTTCGCGAATTCAATCCTGAGAGAAGAATTGGAGAAGGCGGTCATCACTGATTATCTAACCAAATTACATTCCAGGGTGCATTTGGACAGTTGTGTGGAACAACATGTCAAGCAGGATGCGAATGGAAGCTTGATCCTCTTTGATATTGATAATTTCAAGAATATCAATGATACCTACGGACACCAGGTAGGGGACGAGGTTATTTGTCAGGTGGCGGATATTATTAAATCCGTAATTGGAGATAAGGGTCTTGCGGCTCGGTGGGGTGGGGAGGAACTCGCTGTCTATCTTCCGCTGCTGCCATCTGAAAACGCCCATGATCTAACAGAAATGATCCGCGAAAAGATTGCTAAGTCGACTTCCCCAGCCGTAACAGTTTCCTGTGGGATTGCTCCATGGAAGTCAGAGTGGCTTCGGCCGAACAGGAAACAAATTGTTCAGCAGGCAGATCAAGCTTTATATAAAGCAAAAAGTTCTGGGAGAAACAGAATTGTAACGGCTCATCCCATTAAAGAAAGAGGCTGAAAAAGAAGCCGCTGGTGTAATCAACATCCCAGCGGCTTCTTTTTCAGATATATCTTTGTAACATTTGTACGAATTCGACTAGTTTCTCCTCATCTACTTCATCGAATCTACCCTTAGAAGGGCTGTCGATGTCAAGGACACCAAAGATTTCATCACCTTTTACGATCGGGACGACAATTTCAGATTGACTTGCTGCATCACAAGCAATGTGGCCGGGGAACGCATGGACATCTTCAATCCGTTGAACTTTGTTCTCGGCTACTGCAGTACCGCAAACCCCTTTGCCTGAGGGGATGCGAACACAGGCTGGTAGCCCCTGGAAAGGTCCGAGTACAAGCTGACTTTCTTTCCACAAATAAAAACCGACCCAATTCACATCATCTAAGAACTGGTTGAGGAGAGAGGATGCATTGGACAAGTTTGCGATTTGGTCTGGTTCGTCCTCAATGAGTGCTTTTAATTGTTTAATGACGAGATCGTAATTTTCTGTTTTTGTACCTGTATAGGAATTTGTTTGAAACATCAATAAACCTCCTGAGCTTATAGTTTTCGACAAAAAACAATATTTTCTGTCGGTATTTGGTGGACGATTGCAAGCAGGAAATCCACCAAATAGAGAGAATCTTTTTCCTGAGGGGGAAAAATAATGAGCCGACCAAACGTAACGCGTGACAAAGTGCTAGATGTAGCCTGCCGCCTTTTTTACAGCCAGGGTTTCAATGGAACATCTGTCCGGGATATCGCGAAGGCAGCGAATGTCAATGTCTCGTTGATCCATTACTACTTTAAGAGCAAACAAGGCCTTTTTGAATCGCTCGCTGTCAGCTATTTTGAACCTTATCTTGAAATGCTGGAGAACGAGCAACCCTCGGAAGGCGACTATCGTCTAAACGAATTAGTGAAAAAGATTCTACATTACAAACAGATCCATTATCAACTATCCTGTTTGTTAAATAGGGAGTTGACGTTGAACACAACGTTCGCCAGAGAAATGCTCGTCACTTATTTGGCGAAAGAGAATCATTTACTTACTCAGATTCTCTTCCGTAAAAATTCTCATATTGAAGTAACGTTCAAAGAAAAGTTATGTCTGCTGCAACTGAAAGGTCTGTTAAATGCTCCGTTCATGATGCCGCATGAGTTTAAGGACCCTTTCATTACAGACGCTTCTCTTAATCACTTTGTAGAAGTGTATAGTGGACTCATGAATGATCACAGGTCGGTCAAGGAGCTTGCTCGAGCTTGAGAATCCGTGTGTCCATACAGTTGTATCCTTGTCCAAGTCCAGATGCCGTGTGAGCATCAGAACCATAAATTAAATGTATGCCCATAGAGGAGGCTTGTCGAGCCATTTGTAGTGGCGGGTAAGTCTCTTTGCAATGCTCTTTTACTACACCTGCCCCATTATAATCCAGGCTATATCCTTGCCCTTTTACGACTTCAAGGAACGCTTGGGCCCACTTTTCCCATTTTTCCGGTGCAGGGTAGAGGTTTTGAAACTTCTTCACAAGTGTCATATGCCCGATGCGGTTCGGTTTGTATGCTCCCAAATCACTGAGAACTGACTGTGTGAGCGTGTTGTAATAGGATAGGTAAAGTTGTTCAATTCCACCGAAATCTTTCATGGCTTTTTTATACATGTCCGGGCTGTAATCGATACAGTACCACTGTTTTTTCCCTTTTAAGAAATGAACAGATAGGATGCTGTCATCAAGCGAAGGTCCATAGGTATTTAGAAAGCCCTCCACCTCTTTTTCAAACCCTGCGATATAGTCCACTTCAAATCCTGTTTGAATGCGAATTTCATTTTTGTATGCTGTTTTTAGCTGGTCAATCTCCTTTAAGTATTCTTCCACATGTCGGAAAGACATGCCGCTATCCTTTTCCGGGACGGGGTCTTCAAATGATGGGGGAAGCGGTGCGTGTTCAGTGAATGTCATGGACTGATAGCCACATTTTATAGCTTGTTCAATATAGCTTTTAAGGGTGTCTGAAGAACCATGTGGGCAGTACGGTGAATGGATATGACCATCAAACATAATTGTCTCTCCTCTGCACTTGAAATTTTTGTCAATATGATAATAAATTTGAAATATTTTAGCCAAAAGGATGTTTTACATGGTATCATTATAAACAACTAAATCACAATTCGGAACGTAATACATCCGTATGGCACGTTTATTGTAAGGAGGCTATTTATGAAGTACGTCATCGGGGCTATTTTACTACTCATTGCATTGTTCATCATAGGGCTGATTTGGCGGAAAAAGGTCTATGATGAAGTGGATCGCTTGGAAGGTTGGAAGATGGATATCATGAACCGGCGCGTGACCGAAGAATTATCCAAGGTGAAAAGTTTAAACCTTTCTGGTGAGACACAGGAAAAGTTCGAAGCGTGGCGGTCTCGTTGGGATCAAATTTTGACCAAGGAGCTGCCTGAATTGGAGGAAGACCTTTTCGATGCAGAAGAAGCGGCGGATCGCTATCGTTTTAAACGCGTGAAAGTCGTCTTGGCAAACACAGAGAAAAAGTTAGTAGCCATTGAGGAAGACATCAAAATGATGCTTCAAGAATTAGAAAACCTCCTTGACTCTGAAAAGCAAAGCCGTTTGGAAATTGAAACGATGGAGCCTGAGCTGAAAGAATTGACCAAGCTTCTCATTCAGAACCGTCATCAATATGGAAAAGCCGTGCGGATCTTTGAAAAAAGGGTAGGGGAATTGAAGGACAAGCTGAATGAATATGAACAATTAACCGAGCAAGGCGATTACATCGAAGCCAACACCCTTGTTCAAACAATACGTCTAGAGACCACACAATTGCAGGAGGATGTCCAACATTTTCCTGATCGTTTAAAACAGGTGAAAATCGAATTACCTGAGCAGTTGAAAGAGCTGAAAAGCGGTGTGGAAGAGATGAAGACGGAAGGGTACCGGGTTTCTCATTTCGAATTTCTTCCGGAGTTACATAAATACGAGCGGTCTTTGGAGGAAATGCTCCTGCAAATGGAGCAGGGAGACCAATCAGGATTGGAAGACGGATTAGAAGAAATACAGACGAGAATCCAGGAAATGTATCAGCTTCTAGAAAGAGAAGCCGTGGCTCATCATTATGTGGAAAAGCAATTTGTGCCGCTTAAAGCTCAGTTGGATGAGTTGGAATACGTTTTGGCAGACACGGAACGGGAATTAGAGGAAATACAACAAACGTACCAAGTCGAGGAAGGACATTTGGAGTCCCATAGAAGCTTAAGAAAATGGTTTACTCAAATGAGTAAACGTGTAACGAGCCTCGATTTAAGACGATCAGACGGGGAAACTTCTTACGCCCTTCTCCGTGAAGAGGTAGAAGACACGGAAAAACAACTGAAAGAGCTCGAAGAACAGCATGGGTATTTCCAAGAGCGTGTACAAAACCTCAGGAAAGATGAACGGGAAGCTAAACAGAAATTGACGAAGATGGAAAGCCTGCTATTAGATACCCATCGTCGATTGAAGAGGAGCAACATCCCTGGCATTCCTACTTCTATCTATGAGGATATGAAAGCCGCGAGCTTCAAAGTGGATGAAGTATTTCAAAGTCTTGAAGCCCAACCGCTCGATATGGGCGTAGTGAATGAAAAGTTGGATGAGGCCATGGTTATGACAGAACAGTTGAGTCAAGATGCTGAAAAGGTCATGGAAACAGCACAGCTTGCAGAACGAGTGATTCAATGCGGCAATCGTTATCGAAGCAAATATCCAATCTTAGCAGCCAAACTTCTTGAAGCAGAGGAAAAGTTCAGGTCCTATCACTATGATCAAGCCCTGACCCTAGCTACAGAAGCCATTAAAGAAGTGGATCCAGCCGCTCTTGCAAAGATTGATAAAGAGGAAGAAGTCTTCGTTTAGGAAGTGTTTCATTTGAAAAAGCGAACCATCATCGGATTAATTTCGGGAAACGTTCTCATATGGACAAGTGTTTTGGTCGTTTTTTTTCTGAATTTGGATGCAAAGGATTTCAAAAGTGAGGAACATGGTTTTACGAGGTCCATCCATACAGAAAGTAAAAGCTGGAATAATCAATTAGCCACTGATATTTTTGAAAAGAACATAACAGTGGAAAATGAAGCTCGAACGATCATTGGTGAAACAGCGTTAACTAAATCCTGGATAAACGATGTTCGTAACGACGGAAAACTTAGTATCGACACTCTCCTTGAAACTCTAGAATTAGATGACAGTGACAATAGTTAGAAAGAAGAGCACCTGCTTAAAGGCGGGTGCTCTTTTATTGTTCATTAATCAGGAGTTTCCTTTGACTTCGTGTTATGATAAAATAATGAGCTGCAATTCGATAATAAAGGAGTCAGAGCCCATGATTTACCTAGATAACAGTGCCACTACTCATCCGCACCACGAGGTGTTGGAGAGTTTTCAAAAGGTCGCAGACCAATATTTTGCTAATCCCTCATCGGTTCATCGTTTCGGAAGTGAAGCTGAGCGGCTTTTGGATCGGTCAAGAAAGCAAGCGGGCCAACTATTGAGCGTTGATCCCCGGGAAGTTGTTTTCACCTCCGGGGGGACCGAAGGGAACAATATGGCGATCAAAGGGATAGCGCTTCAACATCAAAGCAGAGGGAAACACCTCGTTACGACGGTGATTGAACATCCTTCTGTGATGGAAGCATTCAAGGCACTGGAGACATTGGGTTTTGAAGTCACTTATATAAATGTTGATCAGAACGGGAAAGTTAATCCCGAAGATATTAAACAAGCCTTAAGGGATGATACGATTCTTGTCAGCGTGATGAGTGTAAACAATGAGCTTGGTACTATTCAGCCTGTTAAAAGGATCGGGGAAATACTTAAGGCTTATCCTAAAGTATTCTTTCATGTCGACCATGTACAAGGGTTAGGGAAAATAGAGTTGCCCGTCAAAGAGTGGGGCATTGATCTTTGTACCCTTTCCGGCCACAAAATCCATGGGTTGAAAGGGACTGGTGCACTCCTTATGCAAAAACATGTGCGTATTTTCCCTCTCTTGCATGGAGGAAGTCAAGAAGCAGAAGTCCGGGCAGGAACAGAAAATTTACCCGGTACCGTAGCCTTTGTGAAAGCTCTTCGATTGCTTCATGAAGATCAGGAACAAAAGGTAGAGCACTTAAATAATATGAGGAAGGCATTGTGGGACGGACTCCAAAGTCGGGATTACTGTAAAATCAATTCACCAGAAGACGGGTCTCCCCACATCGTGAATTTTTCCATTCCAGGATATAAACCCGAAGTGATCATTCATGCGCTGGGGGAAGAAGGAATATTCATTTCCACCAAATCTGCTTGTTCTTCCAAACATCCCGATGTTAGTGCTGTACTCAAGGCATGTAATCTGGATTATGAGCGGACAACTTCTGCCTTGCGTGTCAGTTTTTCTATAAGGAATGAAAGAAATGAAATCGATCTGCTCTTGAAAAAATTAGATCAAACAGTTGAACATTTACAAGCTACGATGGGGTGAAGAAAATGAATTTCGATCGAATTATGATACGATATGGTGAAATGGCATTAAAAGGGAAGAACAGACGGGCATTTGAACAAAAACTCCAAAGTAATATTGCCGTCAAGTTAAAAAAATATCCAAAAACAACAATAAAAAAGACACAGGGACGCATGTTTGTTCTACTAAATGGGGAAGATCCTCATGAAGTAATGAGAGAATGCCAGGAAGTATTCGGTATTCACAGCCTTAGTTTCGCTGTGAAAGTGGAAAAAGAAGAAGAGGAAATGAAAGGTGCCGTCAAGTTGGCATTTGACGATGCAAGGAATGCTCGCACATTCAAGATCTCCTCAAAGCGTACGGACAAAAGTTTCCCAGTACCTTCTCAAGAACTCAACCCTTTATTAGGGGGACATATTCTTCGTCAAACAGAAGGTGTAAAGGTTGATGTGCATAACCCGGATGTAGAAATTAAAGTAGAAGTTCGTCATGAAGGAGTTTATGTCACGGCCCAGGATTACCCAGGAGCAGGTGGGTTGCCTGTTGGTACGACTGGGAAAAGCTTGTTGATGCTTTCAGGCGGAATCGATAGTCCTGTTGCTGGTTATTTGACGATGAAACGTGGAGTTGAAATCGAAGCGATTCATTTTCATTCTCCTCCTTATACCAGTGAGCGGGCGAAACAAAAAGTCATCGATCTTGCTCAAGAATTATCCAAATTCGGAACAAAAGTGAAGATCCATGTCATTCCCTTCACAGCCATTCAACAAAAAATTCATCGTGAAATGCCAGAAGGTTACAGCATGACTATCATGCGCCGTATGATGATGCGAATCAGTGAGCAAGTAGCTGCCAAGAACGACCTTCTTTCGATCACGACTGGAGAAAGTCTAGGACAAGTAGCCAGTCAGACGATGGAAAGCATGAATACGATTAATGAGGTTACCAATTATCCAATTATCAGGCCACTTGTTTCTATGGACAAATTGGAGATCATCGATATTTCCAGAAAGATAAGAACGTATGAGATTTCCATTCGTCCTTTTGAAGATTGTTGTACGGTTTTCGTGCCCAAAGCACCTAAGACAAAGCCGACAAGAAAGAATGCGAATTATTATGAATCCAATTCAGACTTCACCCATGATATAGAAAAAGCATTGGAAGAATCGTATGTCATTGAAGTCTCCCCTGACCACCAACTAGGCCAAAAAGACGACGATTTCGATGATTTGCTGTAAATTATTCAACCTCTGACCTCAAAGGTCAGGGGTTTTTATTTTCCAGGAAATCATAGATTCGTTAAAGATGAACGTACAGCAACTCGACAATTCGTACTCAGGAAATCAGACAACCCCTGTTTGCTTTCAATGGCTCGTACTTCATTTCTTTCCGCATATCGATTATGGTATAGATAAAAGGATGAAAGAGGGAGCGTGCTAAAAGTGAAGCTTTGGTATGGTGGGAAGATCTATACGATGAAAAAGGAAGGCGAATGGGTGGAAGCAATCGTGACTTCCGAGGGAAAAGTGAAAGCCGTTGGCGATACCCAGCGTTTATATCAAACCTATAAAGACCAAATCACAGAAGAACACGATTTAAAAGGGGCGGTAATGTACCCCGGATTTACCGATAGCCACTTACACATCATCGGGCACGGAGAACGTTTAATGAGGCTTGATCTTTCGTTTATGAAATCTGCCGAGGAAGTCAAACAAGCTTTGCAACAGCATACAGAACAATTACCCCCTGGAGAGTGGATCATTGGTGACGGTTGGAATGAAAACCAATGGGAAGAAAAGCGAATCATACATAAAGATGAGCTTGATGAAATTTCTTCTGAACACCCGATGATGCTGACCAGGGTGTGCCGACATGCTTTGTTAGCTAACTCAAAAGCGATGAATATGGCTGAAATAAAGAAAAACACTCCAGATCCGCAGGGAGGAGTAATCGTAAGAGATGATCAAGGAGAAGCGACGGGGTACTTCCATGATCAGGCACAGGAACTTATTAAAGATGCCATGCCAGAGGTCACTCCTGAATATCTAAGGAAAGCCACGGACTTAGCGGTTAAGGATATGCATTCTTTTGGTCTTGTAGGCGGCCATAGTGAAGATTTGAATTACTACGGTGGGTTTAAGAAAACGTATGATGCCTTCCTTCATGTCATTGATGGAAAAATAACAAAATTCAGGGCCCACCTTCTTATTCATCACGGTGTCATAGAACAGGTAGATCAAGAAAATCTAGGATTCAAAAAAGGAACAAATTTTGTAGAATTGGGGGCTTTGAAAATCTTCTCTGATGGAGCGTTAGGAGGAAGGACCGCATGGTTAAAAGATGCCTATGCAGATGATCCGGAAAACCGAGGAGTAGCCATTCATACCAATGAAGAGCTTGATCAGCTCGTGAAAGAAGCAAGAAAAAGGGAGATGCCAGTGGCTGTCCACGCAATCGGTGATGGAGCCGTAGAAGCTGTGGCAAACGCTATTGCATCAAATCCTCTGAATAATGGCGAACGAGATCGCATCATTCATGCGCAAATACTAAGTCCTGCGTTAATTCATCAGTTACAGCGCTTAAATGTTGTATTGGATATTCAACCCACATTTGTTGCCTCTGACTTTCCGTGGGTTATTGAACGTTTAGGGAATTTGAGGTTGAAGAACTCCTACTCCTGGAAAACGCTGCTGGATGCAGGGATTAAGTGTGCCGGAGGATCGGATGCCCCCATTGAAGAAATCAATCCGCTGCTTGGAATCCGAGCCGCAGTCGACAGGAGAGCCACTTATGATCACGCCGTCTATCAAGCGGAAGAAAAGCTTACAGTCTATGAAGCGATATCCCTTTATACGAAAGGGAGTGCCCAAGCCATTCACAAGGAGAATGAACAAGGAATGATTCAGGAAGGGTATCTCGCTGACTTTACGGTGTTAGATCGGGATCTTTTTGCTCTTAAATCCCATGAACTTGCAGACGCAACCGTCACCATGACCGTGGTAGACGAAGAAATCGTCTACCAACGCTCCTGATCGCGCTTTTCATTACAAGTTATTCAACAAAATGGCAGGAATGTGGAAGACTCACTTTCGCGATGTTTCGGGGTTCGTTGCTGAGTTGAGCGTCAAGGGTGGTTGGGAAGCAACTCGCTTTCCTGTGGGGGAGTGGCGAGCTTCCTCGGGCGGTCTGCCGCACTAAGGGATCTCGCCGATCTCCTTTCTCCCACGGGAGTCTCGCTGCTTCCCAACCACCCCTTTTGATATTGTGAGTAACGAACCCCTATACTAGGAAGGAGCATCTTCCACCACTACCTATTGTAAGAAAGCGGTCTATAACAAGCGGTTATGAGCTCTATCCATACGACGGAGGCTTTGTGTTACAACTCCTAATACGTATAGAACGCACCTAATACTGGAAGTAGTTTCGAGATCCTCCTATGTCCAAGGGGCGGAAGGGAATGGCGAGACTCCTGCGGGAAAAAAGTGCAGGGTGAGACCCCACAGGACGCAGTCCGAGGAGGCTCACCGCGCTCCCGCGGAAAGCGAGCTATTCCCCGCAGCCCCCACCCACTCAACAAAAGTCTCGAAACTGAGTCTTCAACTAAAGGGAGCTTTTGTGAAACTGGCTCTCAAGCTGAAAAAAGGAACTTCCAATTTGTTGGAAGTTCCTTTTTGGGTAGTGCCAAACTTTATAGGAACGTACGTTTAACGCGGTCCCAGTACGTATTGTTTTTAAGTTTGACGGTCTTAATGACATTGTCACTAAGGTTGATGGTGACATCGTGAATATTACGAACGGAAAAGGCTTCGTTATCCATCCCTATAATCGGATAGTCGTTTCCATCTTGGCGGACTTTGAGCTTTAATGACCGTTCTCCACTTAGAATGAAAGAAGATCCGAGTGTGCGGTAGCGGTTATTGTTAAGGGAAGCAAGTTCACTGATCTGGAAACACGGAAGTTTCGGATCCACAACCGCACCATTAATGGATTTATTGTAAGCTGTGCTTCCAGTAGGAGTGGCAATAATTAAGCCGTCACCGCGGAAGGTTTCAAAATGCAAATCGTCGATATGAACATCAATGACGATGGACTTAATCAACGTTGAGCGAACACTGCATTCATTTAAGCACATGAAAGTGGATTCGTCATTGATCGTTGTTTCGATGACTGGGAAGCGGCGTACTTCAACTTCTGAGTTCGTCATCGCATCTATCATTTCATCATGATCATCGATGTCAAAGTCACAGTAAAGCCCTGCTTCATGCCCTGTCCGGATTCCTACATAAAGGCAGTCTTGGCGGAAATCCGTTTTACGGACAGCCTGTAAGAAGGTGCCATCGCCGCCTACAGCGATGATGATGTTCGCATCTCTGGAATCTTCAACGATATGGAAATGGTTGTCGCGGGCGAGTTGAAATAAAGACTCCAATTTATCATTTAATTCTTCGGTCTGCTGATAAAAAAAGTATAAGTTTCTTCGTTGGTCGTTCATCTAGCATCCTCCTCATATGTATAGCTTGATGTCATTTTATCATTTCATCGTTGAAACCGCACACAATTTTCAAACAAATCGGGAAAGTTTAACATTGTTGAATTGATGGGTGGAATTCGATATGGTGGATATAGATGAAAACGTAAACGAAGGTTGGCGCATCATGTTTATCTCAAACAGCTGCGCCAATTTCTTTTGAGATTCGATGACGTGTACCAAGTGTAAACGAATGATTATATTTTAAGGAGAATGATTATGAAGCAGGAACAAGTGGAAAAACTATTTCAATGGATCGATGATACTTCGACGGTCATATCCGAAGACTTGAATATTACCTATTTAGAAGCCATTGCTGAGACAATGGATGTTCTATTTAATGGACAGCCTTTTGATGACATGGGAGAATCTTTACAAACTTTTCTTACGAATGAACTTCTTAAAGTGAAAAAAGAAGAGTTTGAAAAGGAAGAAATAAGAAAAGCTGTTCAACTAGCCATTCTTAAAGGAATGAAAGGGGCTACTCAACAGCAGCATTTGATCACACCAGATTCTGTGGCCATGTTCATGGGGTATTTAGCTTCCAAATTGTTTGAAGGAAAAGAAAGCTTAAAGCTTTTCGACCCCGCTTCTGGTAGCGGAAATTTAATCACTTCTGTCATGAACCAGCTTGAAATGCCGCTTCAAGCATATGCCAGTGAAGTAGATCCGACGCTCATCCAACTGGCTGTTGCTAATGCCAATCTTCAAAAGAATGAAATTGAATTCTTCCATCAGGACAGCCTGGCCCCTTTCCTAATGGAGCCCGTCGATTTTGTACTGGCTGATCTTCCGGTCGGTTATTATCCTGACGATGCTCAAGCAGCAAGATATAAGCTGAAAGCGGAGGAAGGCTTGTCCTACGCTCATCATTTGTTTATTGAACAAGGATTGAATTATACAAAAGACGGCGGCTTCCTTATGTTCATCGTGCCGAACTTCCTCTTCGAAAGTGAGCAGTCCAAGGCGCTTAACGCGTTCTTGCGCGAACACGCTCATATCGTGGGGATGCTTCAACTTTCAGATAGCTTATTTAAAGATGAAAAGCATGGAAAGAGCATTTTGATCTTACAGAAGAAAGGTCAAAAAACGAAAGCGCCGAAGCAAGCTTTGTTGGCTAAGCTTCCTTCTTTCAAGAATCCGAATGGGATGGCTGATATTCTAACTCAGATGAATCAATGGTTTGATGAATATAAAAGAGAACAATTGTGAGAAAATAACGAATATAACAAGTAAACGTTATCATCGCTCAACGACCTTGAAATCGTTGAAAACGGGTGATTAAATAGTAGTGGTAGAAAATTACGAACCTATATTTTAAGGGGATGAGCAACGTTGAGTAATAAAATTCTTGCTATAAATGCAGGTAGTTCATCACTGAAATTCCAATTGATTGAAATGCCTGAAGAAACTGTAATTACCAAAGGTCTAGTCGAGCGCATCGGCTTGAATGATGCTGTATTTACGATTGAAGTGAATGATGAAAAAGATGAAACCGTAACAGATATCCCTGATCATGGAGAAGCGGTTACGATGCTTCTTGATAAGCTGACAGCCAATGGAATCATCGATTCACTCGATGAAATCAATGGCGTCGGTCACCGTGTCGTTCACGGAGGCGAACGCTTCAGCGAATCGGTCCTCATCACCGATGAAGTCATTAAAGAAATCGAGCAAGTATCCGATCTAGCTCCTTTGCATAACCCTGCAAACTTGACTGGAATCAATGCTTTCCGTGAAGTTCTTCCGAACGTACCTCACGTAGCTGTCTTTGACACGGCGTTCCACCAATCCATGCCGGAACAGTCTTATCTGTACAGCCTGCCATATGAGTATTACGAAGATTATGGTATCCGTAAGTATGGTTTCCATGGGACTTCTCACAAGTATGTGTCTGAGCGTGCTGCAGAGATGCTCGGACGCCCGGTCGAGGAACTACGTCTCCTGTCCTGCCACCTAGGTAACGGTGCGAGTATCGCGGCCATTGAAGGCGGAAAGTCCATCGATACATCAATGGGCTTCACACCACTGGCTGGGGTTACCATGGGGACTCGCTCTGGTAACATCGATCCTGCATTGATTCCATTCATTATGGAGAAAACAGGTAAAACAGCGAACGAAGTCATGAATGTATTGAACAAAGAAAGTGGTATGCTTGCTCTTTCTGGTTTCTCAAGTGATTTGAGAGACATTGAAAAGCGTTCAGAAGAAGGGGACGAGCGTGCGGAGCTCGCTCTTGAAGTTTTTGCAGCTCGTATCCACAAATATATCGGTTCTTATGCTGCGCGTATGCATGGCATTGACGGTATTATCTTTACTGCTGGCGTTGGTGAGAATAGTGTTTCCATGCGTGAGCGCGTGCTGAAAGGACTTGAGTTCATGGGTGTTTATTGGGACCCTGCACTTAATAAAGTCCGTGGAAAAGAAGCGTTTGTAAACTATCCTCATTCCCCAGTGAAAGTCATGATCATTCCTACAAATGAAGAAGTCATGATTGCCCGCGACACTGTTGAAAAAGGACTATAAGAAGAAAAGCAATCGTACCATAGGTGCGATTGCTTTTTTTTTAGCTTTCAGTCTACAATATATGGTAAGGAACAAAGACGAGGAGGGAGCGCTTTGTCACATCAACGAATACGTGCGGATTTAAAAACATGGTTGGATCAATATCAGAAATATCAGCCCAATGATTTTGAAATGGTTTATGATCACTGGGTGCAACAAAGTATGATGAATGTGGATCCTCAAGTGAAAAAAGCATTTTTCTCAAAATTAGATGCCTGGTTTTTTCATACCCATGCTTTTTTACAAGGAACATCATATCAATATGAGGCCAGAGAGCGAATTCTTACAGTGGGAAGAATTTTTTCCAATCAGATTGAAAAAATTGAAGATATGGAAAAAGAGCTGACTGTTGAACAGTTGACCTACATAGCTGAACAACAAATGGCTAGGGGACGACTGTATTCATTCGCTCAAGGTGGTTTAACAGGCGCCGGAGGCTGGCTTTTCTTAGGAATGGATTATCCGTTGATGATGCTAATGAATATTAGAGCGATACAACTTATTGGTTTAACGTTTGGTCATGAGATGAACCACCCCTACGAAATGATGATCTCCCTCAAAGTTTTTCATGCCGCTACCTTACCGAAAAGACTGAAAGCAAGCGCCTGGAATGAGTTAATTGAAGAAGTGAAAACGAAAGAACACCCGTATATTTTCGCAGGCGAGGATCAATTGACGGATGAAGGTTGGATGGAACAACCGATGAAACAATGTTTTAAATCGTTATTTATTCTCATGTTCAGGAAAAAACTTATTCAAGGTTTACCATTTATAAGTATCGCAATCGGGGCTTATTCGAACTATCATTTAACAAAACAAGTGACAGAGTTCGCTATGAAATTTTATCAATATCGTCACCTTATGAATAAGGAAGGAGCGTCTTGATTGGCCTTAGAAGACCATAAAGCAGGTGCCGGTAATCCTATTCCTTGCCTGGTACTTACAGTGAGTGACACACGTACGGAAGAGACAGATAAAAGTGGAAAGCTGATGATCGATAAGCTCATGAACGAAGGACATACCGTGGGTGAATACCGTATCGTAAAAGACGAACAAAATCTTATCCGTGATTCTCTTAATCGAGCTGTAAATAATCCCGAGATCCATGCGGTTTTGATTAATGGTGGAACTGGAATCGCTAAACGGGATGTAACGATTGAAGTGGTCGAAGAAATACTTGATAAGGAAATGCCTGGATTCGGGGAAATTTTCAGGATGCTTAGCTACACAGAAGATATCGGATCGGCTGCTATCTTATCCCGGGCGATTGCTGGTGTAACTGGACGAACAGTTGTTTTTTCAACACCTGGTTCATCGGGGGCGGTCAAACTTGCGATGGAACGATTAATCCTTCCAGAACTTCCTCACATTGTAGGAGAGTTGAATAAAGACAAATAAAAGAGCCCTTGTACGGGGCTCTTTTATTTGTCTGGGCTTTCTTTTGCATCATCTGGTCGAACAACGAGGACATCACAGGAAGCGTATCTTGTTATGTGTTCGGACACACTACCGATAAAGAAACGTTCCATCGCATTTAACCCTGTTGCACCACAAATGATGAGGTCAGCCTTATACTTCGGAGCGACATCTTTAGCAATTTTAACTTTTGGAGAACCATATTCAATGTCTACAATTACATTTTTGACACCGGCTTTTTGTGCTTTTTCCTGGTAGTTATTTAGTAACTCCGTCGCATATTGCTCAGCACGGATCGCAAGGGAACGATCATATGCTTCGACCGTCGCAAAAGCCCGTGTATCCACCACGTGAGCTAACACCAATTTCGCTTCATTCCGGTTCGCAATATCAATGGCTTTATTAAAGGCCACTTCAGCTGTAACAGAACCATCCACTGCCACTACAATGTCTTTGTATTCAAAAGTCATGCTGGATGCCCCCTCTCTTTACTATATCTATAGTATATCACGCCTGTTTATTGGATAGACGACCGTTTTGTACATAATACTGACAATTTTGCGAAAACTAAAAAGGGAGGTGGGCACATGAAAAAACCAAAGAATCCAATGGAGAGAGAAAAGGAAATGGAGCAGGAACAACGTATGATGCAATCGATGAATGAGAGTTACCAGTCAGGGAGTAAGAATAAGGACAAACATTAATAAAAAGCCCAGCAGCCTTAGGCTGTTGGGCTGCTTTAGTTATATTCTTTTCATAAGTAGTGGGTACAGAGTAAAGATGACAACAAAGGTAATAAATCCTGGAGACCATTCATCAGGAAGAAAGAAATAAAGTGCACTACCTCCGACTATAGTGGCCATAGCCAAGCTGTTCACATAACCTGGTTTCGTTAAAAGACTCAGATCTTCTTTGCTCAAATGGTTTCGTTTCACGATTAAATAATCACTGCATATGACAGCGGAGATAGGAATGATCAAGCCCCCAAGTAAAGAGATGAATGATTCCGCCTCGTTTACAAGGGCTGGGAAACCACTAAGGAACACCCCTGATGATCCGAAAACGACAGCAGCTTGAACTCTGGACAGTTTTGGGAAGGTATTCAGTAGGCTGAACCCGCCTGTATATGCATTACTGACATTAATGCTGATCATAGAAATGAGGGCAGTTCCTGTAATGATCGCTATCAGAAGCGGGGAGTTTATCTGGTCCGTGGATGACACATAAGGGTTGAGATCGTCAAACAGATAAGCGGATGCACATCCAATGACAGCTGTAAGAAAGAAGCCGATACCATTTCCTACAAATAACCCATAAAAACCATGAGAAGGAGATTTGGCATACCTTGTCATGTCCGCTGATGCACTTACTCCTGATACATACTGAACAAAAGCAAGACTTGCAAAGAATAACATAGAGGAGAAAGACCCTTCCAAACCTCCATGTTGAAGCATCATCAGTGAATCACGTCCTTGGTTTGTAGTAAAGTAAACATACAAGATTGTTGCTTCACCGATGAGGAGCAATGGCAAGAAGTAGCTCATGGCTTGTTTTACCGCATCAAAACCTATGATCGCAAGTGTAACCATAAGGATAGAGAATGGTATGGAATAAACCCAAAACGGGAGATCTATGCCCGTTAAACGTAAGATAAGTTGCTGGATGACATAAGTACCGCCGATGGTTTGTACACTAAACCAATAAAGAGAAGTGAGACTTCTTATTGGTGCAGATAAATAACGGGTGCCGTTAACTCCAAGAATTGTACGTAGTGCATACTGAGCTGGAATGCCAAGTCTAGCACCAGGTAAAGATAAAAAGGACACGAGTAAGAAGCCGAGGAGTGCTCCGATACTTGTAGAAATAACCCCTGCCCAAAAGGAAAGCCCACCTTCCAATACAGCTAATGCGGGGACAAGAAAATTCCCGGCATTAGCAGCAATGGCAATCTGTATGAAAGCAAAACGGTACCAGGGGGTGTCCTGTTTTTCTGCGGGAACAGCTTCTAAACCATATTGTTCAACCATATGTTTCCTTGGTGCAAAAGCTTTCAAGACATTCACGTCCTTTCTGACCCAATCATTGTACAGAAAGGGAACACAAGTGTAAATAATAATAGAATTTCAGGGAGGTTTGGAAAGATGAAACATGCGTTGATTACAGCAGGAACTAAGGGGCTTGGAAGAAAAGTAGCCGAGCACATGCTGAAACAAAATCATTCCATTACCGTTACATATAGAACTGATGAAGATAAAGCTCTTACGTTGTTTGATGATTTTCCTGGGGATCATGATAGGATCCAGATCCTACAGGCGGACGTTACTGTGAAAGAAGATATTCACCGGCTCGTAGAAAAAACGATCGAGCGATTCGGCAGGGTGGATTATTTGATCAACAATGCAGGGCCGTATATCTTTGAGCGAAAAAAACTGATGGACTACACCGAAGAGGAGTGGGATTCGATGATCCGAGGGAATCTGGATGCTGTGTTTCATCTGATGAAAGCCACCGTACCTCATATGCGAAAGCAAAATTTCGGGCGAATCATTAATTACGGGTTCCAAGGGGCGCAATCGGCGTCAGGATGGATCTATCGTTCTGCTTTTGCTGCAGCAAAAGTTGGATTAGTATCACTAACTAAGACTATTGCTTATGAAGAAGCGGAATATGGAATCACTTCAAATATGATTTGTCCTGGCAACATTATAGGAGATTGGAAGGAGTCTTCCATTCTTGTAAGTAGAAGATATAAAGACGAAGAAACACCAATCGGACGGCCGGGCACAGGGGAAGATGTAGCGCGGACCATTGATTTCTTATGTCAGGAAGACTCGGATATGATCACAGGGACCATTTACGAAGTCACCGGAGGATTGGATGTCATTCATAGACATCGATAAGGATCTTAGAAAGGGAAATCTTCATCACTCTGTAAAGATTTGTTACAATGAAAAGGCTTTCGTGAATATTAGGGATAGGCAGCAGAACCATAAACAGAAGAAGCAGCATACATGTATGGAGATCAAGGAGGTTGAGTTGCGGTGAAAATAGGCGTACCTAAAGAAGTTAAAAATAATGAAAATCGTATAGCGATGACACCTGCAGGGGTCGTCAGCTTAACTAATGCAGGACATGAAGTGTTTGTTGAAACAGGCGGGGGACTAGGGTCAGGATTTACGGATGATCAGTATAGAGAAGCGGGAGCTACGATCGTTGAATCAGCGCAGGAAGCCTGGAGCCAAGAAATGGTCATGAAAGTGAAAGAACCCGTTAGAGAAGAATTTGACTATTTTTATGAAGGATTAATTTTGTTTACTTACTTACACTTGGCGCCGGAACCTGAATTGACGAAAGCTCTTATTAATAAAAAAGTCACTTCCATTGCTTATGAGACTGTCCAACTGCCGAGTGGGTCGTTACCACTCTTAACACCAATGAGTGAAGTAGCAGGAAGAATGGCTTCCCAAATTGGGGCTCAATACCTTGAAAAATCGAAAGGTGGAAAAGGAATCCTCCTAGGTGGAATCCCTGGTGTTCAACGTGGAAGAGTGACGATCATTGGTGGTGGGGTTGTCGGGACGAATGCAGCTAAAATTGCTATGGGTCTGGGAGCGGATGTGACAATCATTGACCTTAACCCTGAACGTTTGCGCCAACTTGATGATATTTTTGGTTCTGCTATCAATACGCTGATGTCGAACCCGCTAAATATCCAAGAGGCCTTGGAAGAGTCTGATCTTGTTATTGGAGCTGTGCTTATTCCAGGTGCCAAAGCTCCAAGTCTTGTAACAGAAGATATGGTCAAATCAATGAAAGAAGGCTCTGTAATTGTTGATGTAGCCATCGACCAGGGAGGCATCTTTGAAACAAGCGATCGAATCACAACTCATGACAATCCTACCTATGAAAAGCATGGGGTGCTTCACTACGCCGTAGCAAACATGCCGGGAGCCGTTCCGAGGACTTCTACGATCGGGTTAACGAATGTAACGGTTCCTTATGCTCTTCAACTAGCAAATAAGGGGTTTGTGAACGCGTGTCAGGATAATGAGGCGCTTTATAAAGGTCTTAATACCCTTGGTGGACATGTTACTTACAAAGCAGTTGCAGAAGCTCAAGGTCTTGAATTTACAGATGCACGGGAGCTTTTTAATACGTGAGGATTACGAGAAGCGTGGACTTACCGTCCGCGTTTTTTCTTCTTCCATCAATCATTTCAATACTGAGAAACCGAATTGAGATTTTGTGAGAGAATGGAAGAGCTTGGTTCGCTTCTCACCCCACCTTCCTCTCACATGATAAAAACCTCCAATCTATGTCTTCAAAAATAGATACGTTGTAAAAGTGTCCGGTTAAGCGGATTTGATATGATTCTGGTCTGTACCTTTCGTGTCTTTATCCTTCTGTTTTCTAAAGAAGGTTGCCAGGATGGGGCCGGAAATGTTGTGCCAGACACTGAAAATGGCACTGGGTACAGCGGCGAGCGGATTGAAATGAACAGCTGCAAGTGAGGCTCCAAGGCCTGAGTTTTGCATACCCACCTCAATGGAAATGGCCCGTTGTTTGGCCGGTTCCATGTTAAACATTTTCCCTAATCCATACCCAGCCAAGTAACCCAGCAGGTTATGAACGACTATGATTGCAAATATAACAGCACCTGTTTCGGCAATCTGAGATTGATTGACACTTACAACAGCAGCAACGATGGCTACGATACTAATAACTGATATGAGTGGAAGGGCTTTGACTGTTGCTTGCACTTTTTTCTTGAAAAGGGCTTGGACAATCAGGCCGAGAATGATAGGCACGAGAACCACCTTAACGATTGAGACAAAAAGAGCTCCTGCAGAAACGGGTAGCCACTGGCTTGCAAACACCCAAACGAGTAAAGGGGTGAAAAGAGGGGCCAACAATGTGGATACGGCTGTAATTGACACGGAGAGAGCCGTGTCCCCTTTGGAGAGATAGGTCATGACATTTGATGAAGTCCCTCCAGGGCAGCATCCCACAAGAATGACACCAACAGCTACTTCAGGTGAAACCGGAAGGATGGTTACTAAGAGAAAAGCGAGAAGCGGCATAAGAGTAAACTGTGCCCCTACACCGATGGCAACATCTTTTGGTCTTGTGAACACTTCCTGGAAGTCTTTTTTAGAAAGAGTCAATCCCTTCCCAAACATGATGATCCCTAATAAGGGAACAATATAGGGAGCGATCCAAGTAAACCCTTCTGGAAGAAAAAAAGATAAGGCCGCAAAAAGGAGGACCCAGACAGCGAAGGTGCTGCCTGCAAATTGACTTACTTTTTCTAATGCTTTCATTTGTTTCAACTCCTTATGTAAAAGATATTTTCTGATTATACGCTCTTTTCAGAAAAAACAAAGGTTCATCGAATAGAAAAAAATGAAAAAAAGCAAGAAAAGTCCAAGGATTTGAGATTCTTTTGAATCCTGCGTAAAATAAAAAGAAAAAGGTGAAACCTTTGATCGATACAACACGTACATACAGGTACACAGGGTCATAGTTGAAGGAGAGGTGAAGATTTGGGTTTCTTTTCTAGATTGTTTTCAAAGAATGAGAAGCAGGCACCAGAAGTGAAAGAACGAACACCGTTGAATATCCAAGTCGGTGACATTGTCACATACGATCTTGTGGATTACGAAGTTGTTGGGAAAATCACCTACCGGGACGGTGGTTACGAGTGGTTCTCTTATCAGTTATTAGAAGGGGATCAAACGAAATGGCTCGCTGCTGAAATGGATGATGAGCTGGAGTTAGGAATGTATGAGACAGTTAAACTTCCTGTGTCCTTACCCTTCCCTAAGGAATTGGACTATGAGGGTCAAACCTTCTTTAAAGATGAAGAAGGAGAAGCGCGCGTAACCGGGGAAGGCAGAAGCAAAAACATCAATGGACGTACTTCCCGGTATGCGGAGTATATTTCTGAAGATGAAGAAACTTATGTCAGTCTTGAATCCTGGGGCAGTGAAGTAGAAGCAAGTGTCGGGTATGACATCGAAGCGTATGAGATTAAAATCCTAGCAGGTTCAAAATAAGGAGGAATTCAAATGTTTAAATTTTTTAAACGTGTTAAAACAGTCGTAGGTTCAGAGTTGAACTCGATGTTAGATAAAGCCGAAGATCCAGTGAAAATGCTCGATCAATTCATGCGTGATATGGAGAATGACATTCGTGAAGCTGAAAGTGCAGTAGCGAAGCAGATTGCGAATGAGAAAATGTTGAAACGTAAGTATGATGACTCTCAAGCTCTTGTTGATAAACGCATGCAGCAAGCAGAAAAAGCGATAGAGGCAGGAAATGAAGATTTGGCTCGTCGTGCACTCGAAGATAAGAAGAACCATCAGGATCAAGCCGATCAATTAAAGGCTTCCTGGGAACGTGCCCAACAGGATGCGAATAGCCTTCGTCAAAAACTAGATGAAATGAAAAAGGAATACCAGGAAATGAAGCTTAAGAAAGATTCATTGAAAGCACGTGCCGAGTCAGCAAAAACACGCACGAAAATGAATCGAACGATGTCCAACATCGGCGGAGATGAGTCACGCCAAGGATTCGAACGTATGGAAGAAAAGGTTATGCACTATGAAGCAGAAGCCGAAACGAGTGAGGATATGTCTTCAGAGAGCCGCTCCCTGGATGATGAATTCGAAGACTTGGATAACAAAGATAGCGTAGACAGTGAATTAGAAGCATTGAAGAAAAAGATGAACAAAGAGTAATCTCTGGTCCAACATTCGTGCCTGGCCAAGTGGTCAGGCACAGTTGTTTTACGGGCTGGAAAAATAACAAAGTCCAAGTTTTGGATGGTCTGTAATCGTCCGATCACTGCGACTTGGACCTTTGTTTTGAGGAAGGAGGATGTATGTTGAAAGATTATGCAGGGATCATAGTCGTAGGAATCATTGCCTTTTTCTTATTGTTCAATGTATTCGGCGGAAATGACGAAAGAGGAATGTCAGGTTCTTATACCGAAAATACATATGGAGAGCTCCCTTCAGAACCTGATCGGTCACAGATTATCAGTGGAATAGAAAATTCTGAAACCACCAATATTGAATCACTCGTCGAGGACAATTTCCCTCTATTGGATACAGTCCGGTCTGATCAAGGCATCTCTAAGATTTATATGACAAAGGAATTGACGTTGACCGAGGTATCTGATTCTTTGACCTCAGCTATACCTCCGGAAGAAATCAGTGAAAGGCAGGAAAATAAGCAAGCGCTTATTTATCCTGACCATTTTGTGATCCTCCAGGAAAGTACGGAGGAACCAGGGGTCATTACCATTGAACTTGCATCGGATGATTTTGTGAGAAATCATTATTCTCCCGGCTTCTTTAGTGGTTTATTTTTAGGATCTATTCTTAACCGTTCTTTGGGGTCCAACGACTGGTATGATCGCCGTAGGGCGAACTGTCAACAAACAGGGAACTGTTATGGTGGATATGGGATGTACGGGAATTACAACTCAGGTGGAACCACTTCTATGAGAGGGTCAACAAACCGCGGTGGAGGACCTGGGACAGGAAAATAAAGGAGGTTATCATGATGGAACCATTTTTGGCTACTTTAGGCTATTTTGTGATGGCGATTGTGATTGTTGTGATTGGGTTGGTTATTTTTGAATGGTTAACCAGACAGTATAAGGATTGGGAAGAGGTAAAGCAGGGAAATCAAGCCGTAGCTATGTCCATTGCAGGAAAAATTATCGGCATTTGTATTGTTTTATCCTTCGCAATCTACCATAGTTTTACGGTATGGGATACATTAATATGGGGAGCGTACGGAGTTGTTCTTCAAATGATCGCCTACCTTTTATTTGAATTGTTCACACGCAAGTTTTCCGTTGAAACGAAACTGAAGGAAAATAATACTGCGGTCGGAATCATCACGATGGGTGTATCGATCGGATTAGCCTTCGTTATTGGTGCGTCGATTACATAAAGGCGTTTGAACAACTGAGAGAAGCCACTATGAACCATTCTCATAGTGGCTTTTTAACATACAAGTGTAAGTGGAGTGAACGAAGTGGAAGCGAATATTAGAAAGAGTCATTTTATTTATTGGGCCTCAGGCATTGTTTCCATATGCGGCATTATATTTGAAGTCTTATTCGGTGCCCTCGGATCTTACATTCTCGGAGATGGTGTGAAACAGTATACATTGACGATCAGCTTGTTCCTTACCGGGATGGGGATCGGTGCGAGTATAAGTGAGCGGGTCATGAAGCAGCTGATTGTCACGTTCATATGGATTGAATTTATGGTGGCCTTAATTGGAGGATTTTCAAGCTTTACTATGTTTGGAATGACCGCTTTTGCTCCTGCTGGGACGGATGCTCTATTTCTCTATCTCGTTACATTTACCATTGGAGCCCTGACTGGTCTTGAGTTGCCGATTCTCATTAGAAAAGCAAATGAAATAGGTGTAGAGCTTAATCGAAGTACAGCCAGGGTACTATTTTCCGATTATGCCGGGGGACTGATCGGGGGTCTCCTTTTCGCTTTTTATCTTAGACCCCAAATGGGCATGGTGAAGAGTGCTTTTTTTGTGGCTTGCATTAATTTAGCTGTTGCCGTTTTAGTCTTGTATTTATTCCGCTCTGAAATTAAGTCTTTTTCTGTCCATTTGACAGGAGCCATCGTCATTGGAACGCTTCTGATAGGTGGATTGTTTTTTGGAGAGGAAATGGCTTTCTCTTTCGAACAGAAGCTCTATAAAGACCCGATCATCCATATGGAAGAGAGTGCTTATCAGCGGATCGTACTCACAAAGGAGCAGGGAGACACACGTCTATTTCTAAATGGATCGTTGCAGTTCAGTTCAACCGATGAACACCGTTACCATGAAACACTGGTCCATCCTCCTGTCGCTTTTTCTGATAAGCAGGAAGATGTCCTGATCCTTGGTGGGGGAGATGGAATTGCTGCTAAAGAGTTATTGAAGTATCAAGAGGTCAAAGAAATTACCCTCGTTGACCTAGACCCTGCTGTCACCGATCTAGCACAAACCAATTTTCATTTGCTGCAGGTCAACGAAGGAGCTCTCGATGATTCCAGGGTTTCTGTATTAAATCAAGACGCATTCAAATTCTTAGAGAATGCGGATCAATTTTATGATGTGATCATCATCGACCTTCCTGATCCGAACAACGAAAGCTTGAACAAACTCTATACACGAGAGTTTTATTCTTTAGTAAGGAATCACCTGGCACCTGGAGGAGCAGCGATGATTCAGGCAACGAGCCCGCTTTTTGCGACAGAAGTATATTGGACAATTGATGAAACGATTACATCCACAGGATTGTACTCAGAGAATTTTCACGTAGATGTCCCGAGTTTCGGGAACTGGGGGTTCATTTTGGCTACTCGTGAACCAGTGGCGATTGAAGAGGTGCAATTCAATGTAAAAACTGAATTTTTAACAGGGGAAGTTTTTCAATCCATGACAGTGTTTGGAAAAGATGAAGATAGGGAAATCTTGAATGGGGAAGGCCAAGTGGTCAAGTTGGTACCCAATACTTTAATCAATCCACACCTCATTCAGAAATACGAACAAGCTTGGCGAAATTATTAAATAATCAATGCTTACAAAAGGAGTGTTATGAATGAAAGTTTCTTATCATGGTCATGCGGTTGTGAAAGTTGAAGCAAATGGAAAGACAATCCTGTTTGATCCGTTCATTTCTGACAACGGGATTACAGACCTGGATGCTGATCAAGTAAAAGCAGATGTCATATTGCTCACACATGGTCACAACGATCACGTTGGCGATACGTTTGACATTGCGAAAAGAAATGATGCTCAAGTCATCGCTCCGTTTGAGTTAGCAACTTACCTTGGAAATAAGGGGCTGAACGCCCACCCTATGTATATTGGTGGAGGGCATGAATTTGATTTTGGACATGTGAAATTCACGCAAGCCTTTCATGGCTCTTCCTATCAAGAAGAAGATGGAACGATTGTTTATACAGGGATGCCTACTGGAATTTTACTGACGATTGGTGGGAAAACCATTTACCACGCCGGAGATACCGGGTTGTTCTCTGATATGAAAATGATTGGAGAACGGAATGACATCGATCTTGCTTTCCTGCCTATCGGCGACAACTTTACGATGGGGCCATCAGACGCGCTCGTCGCTGCTGAATGGATCCAAGCGAAACAGGTCGTGCCCGTTCACTACAACACCTTTGATTTAATTGCTCAGGACGGCGATGCGTTTGCGCAGGAAGTAAAACCTGGTAAAGGAACTGCCTTAAAGCCGGGAGAATCCATCGAGCTTTAATAATCAGGTATTCAAAGCCGTTTGTCTACTCCATGACAAACGGCTTTTTCTGAAACTTCAGGAAGAAATTGCGGATCATCTGTATCAACTGTATAATAACAATTATAAGAAATTGGATTAGTACAGTTAGAAAGTTTGGTGGGCGTATGGCAACAAAACATGAACAGATCCTGGAGCACATTGAATCCTTGGCAGTCGGCAGTAAGATTTCTGTCAGAAGAATAGCGAAAGCTTTGAATGTCAGTGAGGGTACAGCTTACAGGGCAATCAAAGAAGCGGAGAATCAGGATCTTGTCAGCACGATGGAACGTGTCGGGACCATCAGAATTGAAAAAAAGAAAAAAGAGAACATAGAAAAGCTGACATTTGCTGAAATCGTAAATGTCGTCGATGGTCAAGTACTCGGAGGACGTGAAGGTTTATATAAGACCTTGAGTAAATTCGTCATAGGCGCTATGAAGCTTGAAGCTATGATGCGATATACGGAAGCGGGTTCGCTTCTTATTGTAGGAAACCGCACGAATGCGCATGAGCTTGCCGTCAAGGAAGGCGCAGCTGTGCTGATTACGGGTGGATTCGATACGAGTGATACGGTCAAAAAGCTTGCTGATGAAAAGAAGCTTCCCGTCATCTCCACCAGTTATGATACATTTACCGTCGCAACGATGATTAATCGAGCCATTTATGATCAGTTAATAAAAAAAGAAATTGTGCTTGTGGATGATATTTATACTTCCTATGATGAATCAAAGTTCTTGCAATCAACGGATGCGGTGGTCCGCTGGCATGAATTTAACTCAGCGACGAGCCATAGCCGCTACCCGGTTGTAGATCACCAGAATCGTGTAGTCGGCATTGTAACTTCCAGAGATGTGATTGGAAAGGATAAAGATACGCGTATTGATAAGGTGATGACCCGTAACCCGATGACCGTACATGCCAAAACCTCTCTTGCCAACGCCGCCCATGTCATGGTTTGGGAAGGGATTGAGCTGATGCCCGTTGTCGATCCTTCCCACAAACTTCAGGGAATCATATCCCGTCAGGATGTGTTGAAAGCTCTGCAACATATCCAGAGGCAGCCTCAAGTAGGGGAAACCATTGATGATCTTGCGACAAATCGAATGGAAGTCATTGAAGAGGATGATTCAAATCCTGTCTGGCAAACGAAAGTGACGCCACAAATGACGAATCCACTAGGAACGATGTCCTACGGTGTATTCATTTCTTTAATCACGGAAGCCTCCAGCAGGTTATTAAGGAAATATAAAAAAGGCGACCTTGTGGTTGAGAATATCTCTGTTTACTTCATCAAGCCTGTCCAAATTGAAAGTGACATTGAAGTGCGACCACAAATTCTTGAGGTAGGCAGAAAATTTGCAAAAGTAGACATCGAAGTTCACCATGAAAAATCAATCGTTGGGAAGGCTCTTCTTATGGCCCAATTGATTGACCGATAAAAAAAGTCGCTGAGCAACAGCGACTTTTTCTTCGACATTCATGATTGAGGACTTGTCCGGTGTTTTTTAAATTCTGCCTGGTAATGCTTGCTTGCTTTCCACCCTAGCTGGGCTTGGAAAACACCAAGGGCAATGAATACGAGTCCTACGAAGAGGGAGAGTTTGGTTTGGTAGAATACATATTGATTGATACCAAAAAAGAAAATGAAACTTCCCAAAAATAACTTTGATTTACTGTTTAAGTATTCTTGGGTAAGAGGGTCATTAGAACGGACAATCATCACTTTGTAATAAATGTAAAGAACAAAAGAGACTAATATAAGGATGGGAAAGATAATCATTTGATCGACTCCTGCGTTTGAATTTCCCTTTTATTGTAGCTTGTTTTTCATGAAAAGGCTACCTGAACAAAAAAATCTATGATTAAATGATACCCCATGCATAAGAGGAGGACCCTTTATGAGTAAACAGGACATTATGAAAGCAATCAAGGATCACGACGTTATCATCATCCATCGTCACGTCCGTCCAGACCCGGATGCCTATGGATCACAGGCTGGATTAGCAACATTGATTCAAGCCACTTATCCCAAAAAACAAGTGTGGATGACCGGTACAAGCGAACCTTCCCTTGAATTCCTAACTTCGATGGATGAAGTGCCAGATGAAGCTTTTAAGGGAGCACTGACCATTGTTTGTGATACCGCCAACCAGGCACGTATCGATGATCAACGGTATGATCAGGGAGAGCAGTTAATAAAAATTGATCACCACCCGGAAGTTGACACTTATGGAGATATCCAATGGGTAGATACGACCGCTAGTTCCACGTCAGAAATGATCTATCAAATGTATTCAGAATTTGTAGAAGAAGGCCTGGTCCTTACTGACGAGGCGGCACGTCTTCTCTATGCGGGAATTGTCGGGGATACGGGGCGTTTCCTTTTTCCAAGTACGACGAAACAAACATTGTCTTATGCAGCTGACCTTGTGAACTATGAGTTCGATCGATCTTCATTATATAATGAAATGTATAAGACTCCTGTTCACGTTGCAAAGCTGAAAGGTTACGTTATGCAAAACTTCACGGTGCATGAAGCAGGCTATTCAACGATCCGTCTGGATCGTAAAACGTTGGATGAATTTAACGTTTCTCCTTCAGAAACGAGTCAGCTCGTAGGCTTGCTTGGGGACATAGAAGGGATGCTTGCATGGGCATTTTTTGTAGAGGAAGATGATACCATTCGTGTGCGTCTGCGTTCAAAAGGCCCGGTGATTAACGGCATTGCTGCCAATCATAATGGAGGCGGACACCCAATGGCCTCAGGTGCTTCTGCATCTTCTTGGGAAGAGACTGCTGAAATTGCTAAAGAACTTGAATTGGAATGTCTGAAATACAAAAAAGAGCAGGCTGAATAAGCCTGCTCGTATTCTTATCTTTTTAATTTTATTTCGAGGTGCAAGGTCATCGTTTCAGCAACAACTAGTCTTGTTACTTTCAACTCATATGTGAAATCATCGACCACGTAATTTTTATTTTCAATGGTCGAGATGATGAGATCCACTTGACCAGCCACAATGGACACATCTTTACCGGATACGCTTACGAGTTGATCTTTGACTAAAGCGTTCAGCTGGTGTTGCGTCAAAAGGTCGACGGCCAGTTTTTTGGCATTGGTAAAAACGACGTTTATTTCTTTGACACTCATGGGCTTCCCTTCTGAACCCTGGTCTTGGTTGTTCAAGAGAGCCTCATATTTTGTTTCCCATTCACTCAATTGTGCCGTCATTTCTATGTGTTCTTCAGTGTATTTTTGCTGCAATTGGCCATGGACGTAAATGAAAAATGCATAACCAATCACCGCTCCTAAAACAAGACCTGCAAAAAAACGTCTCCATTCCTTGTTTTTATGGTAGGCAGGAAAGTGCATTACGTCACCTCATCACCTAGTAACCATTCAAAAAGAAGCAGGGCTGCTTTCACTCCACCCATGGCTGCAATAATAATCATCACCTGCCTGAAGATATCAAAAGTAGATCCATCAAAAATTCCTTTTTCGAAATTGCTTATCGCGTCAAATGTTCCGCCAATGGCTGCAACGATGGCCCAGATCCTCAGCGCTTTAGCAATCCGAAACATGGATGTCAAGACGGCTTCCCCTGTCAATAAACTTCCTATACTTCCAATGATCGTTCCTCCGACAATCACTCCGAATGCGATAAAGAAGCATTGAATCATGGATACGACTAAACGATCTTCCATCTTGTCCCTCTTTTCGCTGACTGAAAATAGTCTCTTATCTAACCATTATTCTTTTCTCCCTCTCTTTATGCAGGAGGCTTTCATCCATTCCTCATAGTAGCTATAATTTACTTGAAAGAAGGTGTACGAAATGACGTTTACCCATTTGAATGTGCAATCAGGGTATAGCTTGATGAACAGTACGATTAAAATCAAGGATTTAGTGCGAACAGTAAAAGAATCCGGATTTGGTGCTGTTGCTCTTACAGATCAGGATACGATGAGCGGAGCGGTCTCGTTTTATGAAGAATGTAAAAAGGAGGGTGTAAAACCAATCATTGGCCTTAAGACGACAATCATGGATCAGTCATTCTCCTTTCCAATGATTCTGTTGGCGGAAACAACAAAGGGATACCACAACCTGCTTGAAATTAGTACCCTCGTTCAAACGAAAAAGGAAAACATGACACTTGAGGAGTTGGCGATGTATAAAGATGGATTGATTTTTATCCAAATGACCTCAAGTACTCCGTGGGCCGAGTCCATCGCTAATCGTATGACTGACAACATAGAACCGTCCAGAGAGCGGTGGGTAGATCTCTTAGGTCAAAAGCGGTTGTACCTGAGTATACAGGATCGTGATCTCCATTCGGAACGCCAATTACATACGCCTTTAAGAGAATGGGTGAGTAGAAACGGGATGAAGGTTGTTGCCATCGGTGACGTGCGTTATTTGAATCGGGGAGATGCGGATGCTTTCCAATGTTTGCGAGCCATAAACGAAGGGGCTCGCTATAGTCCTGAAAACAATGACCATCATCACTACCTAAAATCTCAAGAAGAAATGGAGCGTTTTTTTGGAGAATGGTGGCCTGAATCACTTGAAGCAACGAACGAAATTGCAGATGCGTGCCAGGTAAATCTGGAATTGAACAAACAATTGCTTCCTGCCTACCCTTCTCCTGAGAATAAAGGTTCAGATGAATATTTGCGTCAACTTTGCGAATCCTCATTGCCTGAAAAATACGACTCAAAGAATCGCGATCAAGCGATAGAGAGACTGGAACATGAATTGTCTATCATAGCCTCCATGGGTTTTAGCGATTATTTCTTGATCGTTTGGGATTTCATCAGTTATGCAAGGGAAAACGGCATTCATGCCGGACCAGGTCGTGGTTCAGCCGCAGGGTCCATCGTCTCTTATTTGCTGGGAATCACCCAGGTCGATCCATTGGAGTATCGTTTGCTATTTGAACGTTTCCTCAACCCGGAAAGGATTTCGATGCCGGATATCGATATCGATTTTCCGGACCATCGTAGAGACGAGGTCATTTCCTATGTAGCTGAGAAATATGGAAGTGATCATGTGGCTCAAATCTGTACATTTGGTACGTTTGCTGCAAGAAGTGTGTTGAGAGAGTTGTTTAAGGTATTAAAAATAGATGAAAGTGATGCTTCATTTATTCTTCATCAGATTCCGAAAACGAACACAACATCACTCGTCGATGTCGTAAAAAAATCAGAGGAGTTAAAAGAGTACATCAGAAACTCCGACCAATTAAAATTGTTGTTCCGAGTAGCTACGAAGCTAGAAGGGCTTCCACGGCACGTATCCACACACGCAGCAGGTGTCGTATTAAGCGAAGAACCACTTGTAAACTACACGGCCCTTTTAAAAGGTCAAGGTCCTGTTTCATTGACCCAATATGCTATGGGGGACCTTGAAAAAGTGGGTCTCTTGAAAATTGACTTTCTCGGACTGCGGAATCTCTCCTTCCTAGAAAGAATGGAACGGAAAGTGAAACGGTATCGTCAAAAAGATTTTTCAATCACACATATTCCGTTAGATGACTCTCAAACCTTCCATCTGTTACAGGAGGGAAGAACGAATGGTGTTTTCCAATTAGAGTCCCAAGGGATGAAAAATGTGCTCCATCGTTTAAAACCAAGTCATTTTGAAGATGTGGTCGCGGTTAACGCTCTTTACAGGCCCGGGCCAATGGAATACATTCCTTTATATATTGAAAGAAAGCATGGAAAAAAAAGTATAGAGTATCCTCATCCTGACTTGAAACCTATTCTTGCCCATACGTTCGGGGTGTTGGTTTATCAAGAACAAATCATGGAAGTTGCTCGTCGTGTGGCAGGGTATTCTTTAGGAGAAGCGGATCTATTAAGGCGCGCGGTAAGCAAAAAGCAAGCGGATGTTTTAGAAGAGGAGCGGATGACGTTTGTTCAAGGGTGTAAGTCTAAAGGCTATGTTGATTCCATTGCTCACCAGTTGTTCGATTGGATTGTCAAGTTCTCAAACTATGGATTTAACAGAAGCCATGCGGTTGCTTACAGCATAATTTCATACAGGTTAGCCTACATGAAGGCCCATTACCCCTCTTATTTCATGGCAGAATTGATGAATGCTCATCTGGGTGATCATGAAAAAATGACCCTGTATATTCGTGAAGCCAGAGATATGAACGTAAAAGTCAAAGCTCCTTCTGTGAATAGAAGTCAAGCTCTTAATCATGATGATACAGGAGAAATCAGAATCGGCATGACGGCTGTGAAAGGTGTCGGCTACCAAGCTGCTCAAGCGATTATGGAGGAGAGAATGAAAGGACCCTATCTAAATCTCAATGATTTTTGCTTGCGCGTTGATGGTAAGGTTGTTTCAAGAAAGGTCATTGAATCCTTGGTTTTAGCAGGGGGATTCGATGATTTGCATCAAAATAGAGCCAGTGTTCTTGCTAGTATTGATCAAGCTTTAGAACAGGGAGAACTTTTCAAGGAATTTCAAGACCAACCAGGATTCTTTGGTAATGAGTTGGATATGGAGATGGTGGATGTAGATCCATTCCCTCCTTTGAAACGGTTATCGATGGAGAAAGAGGTATTAGGTACCTACATGTCTCAACACCCATTAGGACATCAGAGGGAGAACCTTCAAGAGAAAGGAATCCTTTCAATTAGAGAAGCTCATCATTTTACTAAGAAACAAGTCGAGCTTGCCGCTGTTATCGATGGGATTCGAGAAATACGTACGAAACGTGGCGATCCTATGGCGTTTTTGACCATTAGTGATGAAACCTCTGAGATGGATGCCGTGCTTTTTCCGGAGGCCTACCGCAAGATAAAAGTCTGGGTCAAGGAAGAGATGCTTGTCCATGTAATAGGGAAAGTTGATGAAAGAAAAGGTCAGAAACAACTAATCATTAACGATGCCGAGCCATTAGGTATAGATGAATTCACGAAAGAAAGGAAACAACGACTTTTTATTAAGGTAACAAAAGAACACGAACAATATTCTATAGAAAAATTGAGGAAGCTTGCTGAGTATTTCCCGGGTAATACACCAATCTTCATTTTTCGATCAGAAGATCGAGTGACTTACAAGCTGGATGAAGTGTATTGTCTCGACGTGAATGATGTTTCGATGGGTAAATTGAATGACTTTTTTGGAGAGTCATCCGTAGCGGTCAGAACGGTAAAAGACGAAGAAGAGAAATAAATACTCAGTCCGGATTTTTGTATTTCTTTACACTCTATATTCATCTGTTATAATTAAGAGGTTAATGGTGGTCAGACCACCAGGGTCGGTTCACTATAAGTTAAAAAGGAGAGTGTCGTCGTGTCGAATTTAAGAGATGAAGCTTTGCACATACACCGTGTCAATAAAGGGAAACTTGAAACCCATTCGAAAGTTCCTGTCAGAAATGCTAGAGACTTGAGCCTTGCCTATTCCCCCGGAGTAGCAGAGCCTTGTAAGGAGATTTATGATCATAAAGATACGGTGTACGATTATACAATGAAAGGCAATATGGTAGCCGTCGTAAGTGATGGATCAGCTGTTCTTGGTCTGGGGAATATTGGTCCTGAAGCTGCCCTGCCTGTCATGGAAGGTAAAGCTGCTTTGTTTAAAAGTTTTGCAGGTGTAGATGCATTCCCGATTTGTTTGAACACACGTGACATTGATCAGATCGTTCAAACAGTAAAATTGATGGAACCTACATTCGGCGGCGTAAATCTGGAAGATATCGCAGCACCTAACTGCTTCATCATCGAAGATCGACTGAAGAAAGAGACGAATATTCCAATTTTTCATGATGACCAACATGGTACAGCAATCGTTACAGTAGCGGGTCTTATGAATGCATTGAAAGTAACGGGGAAATCTTTCTCCGAAATTAAAGTAGTCGCAAACGGAGCCGGAGCCGCAGGAATTGCCATTATTAAATTGCTCTATCATTTCGGTGTGCGTGATATCATCATGTGCGATTCCAAAGGAGCTATTTTTGAAGGCCGCGATTACGGAATGAACGATGTGAAAGACGAAATTGCTAAAATTACGAATAAAGACCGTACAGAAGGGAATCTTGAAGAGGTCATGGAAGGAGCGGATGTGTTTATTGGTGTATCCGTAGGTGGATTGCTTTCCAAAGAGACCGTTTCTAAAATGAATGATGATTCTATCATTTTTGCCATGGCCAACCCTGAACCGGAAATTATGCCAGAAGATGCGAAAGAAGCAGGGGCACGAGTCATCGGAACAGGCCGCTCAGATTTCCCTAATCAGGTGAATAATGTGCTGGCATTCCCAGGGATCTTTCGAGGTGCATTGGACGTAAGAGCGACAAGAATAAATGAGAAAATGAAAATTGCTGCAGCAGAAGCCATTGCTTCCTTGGTAAGTGAGGATGAATTGAGTGAAGACTATGTAATTCCTGCTCCATTCGATCCACGAGTGGCCCCTGCTGTTGCTGCAAGTGTAGCAAAAGCGGCTATGGAGTCTGGTGTAGCTCGTCATCATGTAGATCCAGAAGAGGTAGCAGAAAAAACCAGACAACTGACATTAATTGATGAAGATTGATATGAGAGGGGGAAGCCCTTGGGTTTCTCCCTCTACATAACTTGATTGTGGTTAGAGATGAAAAGAGGTGTCCGAGTACCGTGGCCCAGGAGCAGCGAGGAAAAGTTTATGAAGGCGTTCTTCAACAGTTGAAATCATACATTGCTGAACACCGGTTGAAGCCTGGAGATAAACTCCCTTCAGAACGAGAGTTAAGTGAGCAATTGAATGTAGGCAGGTCCTCTATCCGAGAAGCCTTCCGGGCGATGGAGCTTTTAGGGTTGATTGAAACAAGAAGGGGAGAGGGCACCTATATGAGAGCCTATCGTCCTTATCATATGGTCGAATTGCTTTCAAATTTCTTACTTAATGAATCGAGAACCAAGAGTGAATTGATGACGGCTAAACAAATGATAGAAAAAGAAGTGCTTCTATTGTTAAATGGAAATTTAGAGAGCCGTAAATTAAGCGAATTAAGGGCAATCATCAAGGACTATTCAGACGCTCAAAGGCACCAGAAGGTATTTGAGTATTTGTTTAGCCTTTGTGATCAACCTCTTCTTCTGTCTATGTGGCAATTCATCTCAGGATTTACCCACACCTTCCATGATGTAAGCTATTCTGATGAATGGTATGAAGAAATGGTAACCATCTTGGAAGAAGAAGATACAATGAGAATCATACGTGTATTTCAATAATGGTATCGTGTCGAATCTAATTCGACAGAATGAGTGATATTATGAAATGGAATAGATGTATATTGAATAAGAAAGGAAGCTTTGTCCCAAAGGAGGAATCACCTTGCTAAGAGACTTTTTCAGCAAGAAAAAAAGATACGCATCCATTCCCAGCCAAGAAGCAAAGCAGGATGTACCAGAAGGTTTGATGCAGAAATGCCCAAACTGCCAAAAAATTTTTTATAGAAAAGAATTGAATCGAAATATGAATGTTTGCCCTCACTGCGATCATCATCATCGCCTTAGTGCGTACGAACGCATCCAACATTTGTTTGATGAGGAATCCTTTGTTGAGTGGGACAAGCACATGATTTCCAATAATCCCTTAAACTTTCCTGAATATGAAGAAAAACTGGAAAAGGACCGACAAAAGTCTGATTTGAATGAGGCGGTTGTCACAGGAAAGGCGAAAATGAATGGCATGGAGACAGCTGTTGCAGTCATGGATGCCCGTTTCCGAATGGGAAGCATGGGATCGGTGGTAGGTGAAAAAATTACAAATGCCATCGAGAACGCCAGAAAAGAAAAAATGCCATTTATCATATTCACAGCATCCGGCGGGGCAAGGATGCAGGAGGGTGTACTGAGCCTTATGCAGATGGGGAAAACATCTGTCGCTCTCCAGCGCCTTCATGCAGATGGGGGTCTGTTCATCTCAGTCATGACCCACCCGACAACAGGTGGCGTTTCAGCAAGCTTTGCATCACTAGGAGATTATAATTTCGCTGAGCCTGGGGCATTGATCGGTTTCGCTGGTCGGAGAATCATAGAACAGACGATTCGTGAAAAGCTGCCAGATGATTTCCAGACCGCTGAATTTCTTCTAGAGCACGGCCAACTGGATAGAGTCATACACCGTCATGACATGAAAAAAACGCTAACGACTGTTCTTGATCTTCATAAAGTGGGAGGTGGCCAAACATGAAGCACGTGCTCGAATTCGAAAAACCGGTTATTGAATTAAAAGAAAAGATCTCTGATTTAAAACGGCTGACTGAAAACAGTGAAATGGATCTAAGCGATGAAATCGTTACGTTAGAAAAACGGTTGGAAAGACTAGAGACAGATGTGTATGACCGTATGGCGCCATGGGATCGTGTGCAAATGGCACGTCACCCTGAGAGACCGACGACTCTTGATTATATTGAATATCTTTTCACAGATTTTCTTGAACTACACGGAGACCGCAATTTCGGGGACGATGCCGCCATTGTTTCTGGAATCGCAAAGTTCAAAGATCAACCCGTAACCGTGATTGGTCACCAACGAGGGAAAGATACAAAAGAAAACATTCGTCGTAATTTCGGTATGCCGCACCCAGAGGGGTACAGAAAAGCGCTTCGTTTAATGAAACAGGCAGAAAAATTCAAAAGACCAATCATTACATTCATTGATACAAAAGGAGCCTACCCAGGAAAAGCAGCAGAGGAAAGAGGTCAAAGTGAAGCCATCGCCAGAAACTTAATGGAAATGGCCGGTCTTACAGTCCCGGTCATTTGTATCGTGATTGGTGAAGGAGGCAGCGGCGGTGCACTAGGTCTTGGCATCGGGGATCGTATCTTCATGCTCGAGAATTCTACTTATTCCGTCATTTCCCCTGAAGGGGCTTCCTCTATTTTATGGAAGGATGCAGGCCTTGCTCAAGAAGCAGCGGAGTCCATGAAAATCACATCCTATGATTTGAAGAAACTAAATGTGATTGATGGTGTGGTTCCAGAGGTAAGAGGTGGAGCACACAGGGATATCCAGGCCCAGGCGCAAGAAATTGAGAAAATCATTTCCGACTCGCTAGAATCACTGAGCGCTCTCAAGGTCGAGGATTTATTAGAAAAACGTTTCTTAAAGTATAAAAATATTGGCGATTACACGTATCTTGATTTATAATAGGATGGTTGAAAATAATATATGTCCGTAAAGAAAGGTCGCACATGGGTGCGACTTTTCGCATCTTAACAGGATGGTAACGCTATCATTGATGGATGGAATGTTGAAGTTTTATTAATTGTATAGACTAGAGGATAGGCTATCCTTATAAAAATAGACGGAGGTTTCGATTCATCTTTGGTTGGGGACAACATAACTAGAAAACTTTAGAGGTGATGAGAATGAAGAAAATCGGAGTACTTACTAGTGGCGGCGACGCTCCAGGAATGAATGCAGCGATTCGTTCAGTTGTTCGTAAAGCAATTTATCACGGCTTGGAAGTTTACGGAATTAAGTATGGCTACCAAGGTTTAATTGATGGTGACATTGAAAAGATGGAACTTGGCTCTGTTGGGGATATCATTCAGCGAGGGGGTACAAAACTATATTCTGCTCGTTGTGAAGAATTCAAAACAGAAGAAGGTCAACTAAAAGGGATCGAACAAATGAAAAAACATGGCATTGAGGGCTTGATAGCCATCGGTGGTGATGGTACCTTTATGGGGGCAAAAAAAATAACGGAAAAAGGATACCCATGCATTGGTGTACCAGGTACAATCGACAATGATATTCCTGGAACTGATTTCACAATCGGATTTGACACAGCCTTAAATACGATCATTGATGCGATTGATAAGATACGTGACACGGCTACATCCCATGAACGCACATTTATTATCGAAGTGATGGGACGTAATGCCGGAGATCTTGCTCTTTGGGCAGGACTTGCCGACGGGGCTGAAAGTATCATCATTCCAGAAGCTGAGGATGAATTTGAGGACATCATCGACCGCTTGAAACGCGGACATGACCGAGGCAAGAAACACAGCATCATCATCGTAGCAGAAGGTGTTGGAAGTGGTGTGGATCTCGGTCACAAAATAGATGAGGCTGCTGGTTTAGAATCACGTGTGACCGTTCTTGGTCATACCCAGCGAGGTGGTTCTCCAAGTGCTGCCGACCGTGTGCTTGCAAGTCGTCTGGGCGCATATGCCGTGGACTTATTGTTGAATGGACATGCCGGCCGTATGGTAGGTATACAGCAGAACAAATTGGTGGATCATGATATTGTAGAAATCCTGAACACGAAGCACAAGATCGACCTTGATATGTATCGTCTTTCCAAAGAACTATCTATATAATGTAAGAGGCACTTGAGGAGGAAATAAAATGTTTAGAAAAACAAAGATCGTTAGTACAATCGGACCTGCATCTGAGTCTGTAGAAAAGTTGACCCAGCTGATTGAAGCAGGGATGAATGTCGCTCGTTTGAATTTCTCTCACGGAGATTTTGAAGAGCACGGAGCTAGAATTAACAATATCCGTGAAGCTTCTAAAGCGACGGGAAAAACTGTAGCTATTCTACTTGATACAAAAGGCCCTGAAATTCGTACAGGAACACTAAAAGATGGAGAAGCTTATTTGGAAAAAGGCTCTACAACTTATGTTTCTATGGATGAAATTGAAGGAAGTGCAGAACGGTTCTCGGTCACTTACCCTGGTTTGATTAATGATGTACACCCAGGCTCTAAGATCTTGTTGGATGACGGTCTTGTCGAACTGCAAGTAGAAGAAATCGACAAAGAGAAAAATGAGATTAAGACGACTGTTTTGAACAATGGCCCATTAAAGAATAAAAAAGGCGTCAACGTTCCTAACGTAAGTGTTAACTTGCCTGGAATTACAGAAAAAGATGCAAAGGATATCGAGTTCGGAATCGAACAAGGGGTTGACTTTATCGCTGCTTCTTTTGTACGTCGTGCATCAGATGTCCTTGAAATTAAAGAACTTCTTGAAAAGCATAAAGCCAGCCATATTCAAATCATTCCAAAAATTGAAAACCAAGAAGGTGTCGATAATATCGATGATATTCTTGAAGTCAGTGATGGATTGATGGTTGCCCGTGGTGACCTTGGTGTTGAAATTCCAGCAGAAGATGTACCTCTTGTACAGAAGCGCTTGATTCGTAAATGTAATGAAGCAGGGAAACCTGTCATTACAGCTACTCAAATGCTTGACTCAATGCAACGTAACCCTCGTCCAACACGAGCGGAAGCGTCTGATGTTGCGAACGCCATCTTTGATGGTACGGATGCCATTATGCTTTCCGGTGAAACAGCAGCAGGAGATTACCCTGTAGAAGCCGTTCAAACGATGCATAATATTGCAAGCAAAACAGAAACAGGCTTAAATCACATGGCTCTTTTACAAGAACGTTCCAAGCATAGCGATATGACGATCACGGATGCGATCAGTCAATCGGTTACGCATACGGCAATTAACTTGAATGCAGCAGCTATCGTAACACCTACAGAAAGTGGACATACCGCTCGCATGATTTCTAAGTATCGTCCGAAAGCTCCGATCGTAGCCATTACTTCTGATGATGAAGTAAACCGCAAGCTCTCCCTCGTATGGGGAGTCTATGCCGTCATGGGTCCACGTGCTTATTCTACGGATGATATGCTTGACGTTGCTGTTGAACGCAGTCTTGCTTCCGGTCTTGCCATCCGTGGCGACCGCGTAGTAATCACAGGTGGTGTACCCGTTGGCGAGAGTGGTACGACGAACTTGATGAAGGTTCATGTAATCGGAGATGTGCTTGTTAAAGGCCAAGGTGTTGGCCAGAAGAGTGCATATGGACGTGCCATCGTAGCTAAAAATGCACAAGAAGCCATCGACCGTGTCGAAGAAGGGGATATCCTGGTCACACAAGGAACAGACCGTGACATGATGCCAGCGATTGAAAAAGCTGCCGGCATCATCACCCTTGAAGGAGGGCTTACTTCTCACGCAGCTGTCGTAGGATTGAGTCTTGGTATTCCAGTGATCGTTGGTGTTAATGATGCTCTTGAATTAATTAAAGATGGAGCTGACATTACAATCGATAGTTCACGTGGGGATATTTACGAAGGTCACGCAAGTGTATTGTAAGAAATAAATGGAATGAAAAAGACAGGGGAGTTTATACTTCTCTGTCTTTTCTTTTATTGTATTCGTAGAACAGGTATAATAGAGGAAATGGAAAGAAGGGAAGATGCTATGTTTCGTTGGTTATTGCTTTTTATTTTAGTAGTGCCCGCATTAGAAATTGGTGTGCTCATATGGACAGGAAACTTAGTTGGACCTATATGGGTTATTCTTTTAATAATACTGACCGGCGTTTTGGGTGCATGGTTGGCAAAAAAGCAGGGATTAGAAACGATTAGGAACTTCCAACAATCTGTACAGTATGGACAAATGCCCCAAGATACACTTCTGGATGGTGCTTGTATACTTGTCGGTGGAGCTGTTCTGCTTACCCCTGGATTCATAACAGATGCGATTGGCTTTTTACTGTTGTTTCCAGCTACCAGATTCCCAATTAAACGCTTCATTCGAAATATGATTCAAAAAGCGATGCAAAAAGGAACGATAACCATTTATAGAAAATAAACGCAAACTCAGAGATTCATTTCTCTGAGTTTTTTTATGCAGCTCATCCTTACTATCCGGCTTTATATAAGCTCCCGATTGTGGAAGACTCAGTTTCGAGACGTTTGTGTGATTCTAGGGGCTCCGGGAAAAGGTTCGTCTAGCTCCATCGTCCAGACACTCGCGTCATAAGCAAAAGAGCAAAGGAATGAAAAATCGCATTCCGTTGCTCTTTTGCTTATGCCAGTCGTGTCTACCAGGACGATTCCGCATTTGAACACTTTCCATGGGGCGGGCGGTGAGCCTCCTCAGGCTACGCCTTCCGGGGTCTCACCTGTCCCACACGTCCCTTTTTAAATATCCGGTTCCGGCACTTAGCGGCTAGTGAGACTTCCCTCGCTTCTGTACGATAAGTCAACATCGAATCACTTCGTTCTTCGTGTTTCCTTTATCTCCGCCAGCTCAGTCCATACGCCGCTGATCAAGGTGCCTCCACACTTAAAACAGGAGTCTCTCCGTTTCCCTCCGCCCCTTGACTATAAGAGGTTCTCGAAACTACTTCCGGGATAAGCTGCTTTACCCACAAGGAGTGGATGATGTTAATTTCCATGGATACTATTCTGAATACGAAGCGTGGTATAGAGCTCATTATGCCTGCAACACCAATGCAGGAGAGGAAACTCTTCCCTCCTACGCATCGATGGAGCGCTATGTATCGATCTTTTACGTCCTGAATACCAGACGTGGAGTGGTAAATACTCTCCTCTTCATTCAATCATACAAGAAGATCCTTCCAGAAGTGATTTCGAGAGTCATTCCCCGCAGCCCCTACCCATAACACAAAAGTCTCAAAACTGAGTCTTCCACAAAACTGCCATTTATTTTAATAACTAGGGAAGCTTTTGTTATGGTTTTCCTGTGATAAATGTCCAAATTTCTTTGGTTACTCCTGTTTTATTAAATGTTTGAATCGTCATGAGGATTAAGGGACTGATCAGCATACCTAAAGGGCCAAACAGTTGAAAACCAAGGAAGAGACTGACAAGAAGGATGATCGGGGGCACACCGAATTGATCAGCCAGCAATTTTGGTTCCATCGTTTGTCTAGTGAGCAGGACGACTATATAGAGGATGGATAAACAGATGGTCATCATGAATTCTCCTGTGAGAAATTGATAGATGATCCACGGAATAAAGATAATGCCTGTCCCTACATAGGGGATGAAATCGACAAGAGCGGCAAGGAATGTTATGGTCAAAGGGTAAGGGGCATCAATTAAAAGTAAACCTGTAGCAATGATTGAAGTTGAAATCGTGACCAGCATGCACTGTGCACGAATCAGCCCTTTAATGGTGTGAACAAATTCCCCCCTGAAGATGAAAATGCGTTCAGTCATGGCGTCAGGAAATACATGTTTTAAGAACGTCATAATGATATTCCAGTCTTTACATATAAAGAAAGTAGCAAGCAGGGTGATGAATATAAAGGCGAACGAAGAGGGGAGCTCTGCAAGGAAGTGTCCTGTAGCTTCAAGAGCACTGTTTAACAAAGATAGGCTTGTCTCACTGAACTTTTCCTGAGCTAATATAAAGTATTTTTCCAATGCCTGCTGTTGATCTAGACTTAATTTATCAGTGAACGCTTCGCCTTTTGATAACAAGGGACTCATGAGGTTCATAAATGACTGGGTTAAGTACTCTGTTAGTATAGTAAAGTGACCAGGAACTCCAGATGCAAAATACTGCACACCTCGAATGATCTCTGCCACCAATAAAGTCACGAGCCCTCCTGCCAGCCCGCCGAAAATAAATAAAACAAGTAAAATAGCCATAACTCTTGGAATTCGCAGGTGTTTATTCAGCAATTGAATGAAGGGTTGGATAAAAGCAGACAGTAGAAGAGCAAAAATAAAAGGTTGCAAGTATATCCAGGAATAATAAGTGAAAAATATTAAAATGAATGCCATAAAGATGACAAATAGTGATCGTAGAAATACTTGTAATATTTGGTTCTCCACATCGTCCACCTCCCCTTTATAGAAATGGGTCTCAACGGTAATCAGGCAGGGGTAAAGTAATAACAACAAACGTATAATTTTAATAATTATGTAGGAATATTCGATAAAATACACCAAAATTAAACGGTTTCAATTCACATTCTCTTCAGAATACTTTATAATTGTCTGTGGGGTAGTTTTCCTATAAAGGTAAAAAAGCAAATAGTAAAGCGTTTTCTTATTTTTTAATTGTAAGGAAAATGGAATTTTTTGAAAGGGAGAGATTGTATGTCATCATCAACTAAAGGTCTTGAAGGAATTACAGCAACTGAATCATCCATAAGTTCTATCATCGACGATAAACTGACATATGTCGGATACGATATCGATGACCTGGCCAATAACTCCAGTTTTGAAGAGGTTGTCTATCTTCTCTGGAATCAAAAGCTACCAAATAAAAAAGAATTGGATGCTTTCAAGGAAGAACTTATTTCAAATATGGACATTCCGACTGAGGTTGTCGATCATCTGAAGTCTTATGACCTATCAACTGTTCACCCTATGGCAGCTTTGCGTACAGCTGTTTCTATGCTGGGACTCTATGATCCTGAGTCTGATGTCATGGAGGAAGAAGCGAACAAACGTAAAGCGCTGCGTTTACAAGCGAAAATTCCTACCGTTGTAACTGCTTTTGCTCGCATCCGTAAAGGAGAAGATCCGGTATCACCTAAAAAAGATTTAAGCTTTGCAGGAAATTTCCTTTATATGCTTAACGGAAAAGACCCGGAAGATTTAGAAGTAGAAGCATTTAATAAAGCACTTGTCCTTCATGCAGATCACGAGCTGAATGCTTCTACATTTACAGCACGTGTCTGCGTGGCTACTCTCTCTGATGTTTATTCAGGAGTGACGGCTGCAATTGGAGCATTAAAAGGTCCATTGCACGGTGGTGCGAATGAACGCGTCATGAAAATGCTGACGGAAATCGGCAGCGTAGAGAACGCGATTCCGGCTATCGAGAAAAAATTAGAGAATAAAGAGAAAATCATGGGTATGGGACACCGTGTCTATCGCTCAGGGGATCCCCGTGCCAAACATCTAAAAGAGATGTCCCGTGAATTGACAGGACTGACAGGTCACTCCAAATACTATGAAATGTCGATTAAAATTGAAGACTATATCAAAGAAAACAAAGGTCTTCCTGCGAATGTGGACTTTTATTCAGCTTCTGTCTATCATAGCCTTGGAATCGATCACGATATTTTCACACCGATCTTTGCGGTTTCCCGTGTGTCCGGGTGGTTGGCGCATATCTTAGAGCAGTACTCCAACAATCGTCTCATTCGTCCCCGTGCGGAATACGTAGGACCTAAAGGCCAAAGCTATACACCAATTGAGGATCGATAAGAGTGCAGCCGGTACGCCGGCAAGCCTCCCTTTTTATTCAACCTATTTTAACGTATGATAGAAGAGGATGATCCATCCATATTTCTTACAAAATATTAGGAGGGTTTATTGTGACACAAGCACAAAAAATTACAGTAGAACAAAACGGATCACTAAATGTACCAGAACGTCCGGTTATTCCTTACATAGAAGGAGATGGAATCGGTCCAGATATTTGGGCAGCCGCAAGCCGCGTCATCGAAGCTGCTGTTGATAAAGCATACAATAGTGAGAAATCTATCGAGTGGAAGGAAGTACTTGCAGGTCAAAAAGCCTATGATCAAACGGGTGAATGGCTTCCAGAAGCGACTCTAGATACGATTAGAGATTATAAGATTGCAATCAAAGGTCCTTTGACGACTCCAATTGGCGGGGGAATCCGTTCGTTGAATGTAGCTCTTCGTCAAGAGCTGGATTTGTTTACATGCCTGCGTCCAGTACGTTACTTCGAAGGTGTACCTTCTCCGGTTAAGCGCCCAGAAGATACAGACATGGCAATCTTCCGTGAGAACACTGAAGATATTTATGCGGGTATCGAGTGGCAAAAAGGAACACCAGAAGTGAAGAAAGTAATCGACTTCCTTCAAAACGAAATGGGTGTACATAACATTCGTTTCCCTGAAACTTCCGGAATCGGAATTAAGCCGGTATCCGAAGAAGGTACGAAGCGTTTGGTTCGTGCAGCCATTGATTATGCACTGAACGAAGGACGTAAGAACGTCACGCTCGTACACAAAGGAAACATTATGAAGTTTACTGAAGGTTCCTTCAAGGCTTGGGGTTATGAAGTTGCTGAAGAGGAGTATGGTGACAAAGTATTCACTTGGGCTGAATATGACCGTATTGTAGAAAAAGAAGGAAAAGATGCTGCGAATAAAGCTCAAGACGCTGCTGAAGCTGAAGGTAAGATCATCGTTAAAGATGCGATTGCAGATATCTTCCTTCAACAGATTCTTACTCGTCCAAAAGAGTTCGATGTAGTTGCAACGATGAACCTGAATGGAGACTACATTTCTGATGCATTGGCTGCACAAGTGGGTGGAATCGGGATTGCTCCAGGTGCGAACATCAACTTTGAAACAGGACACGCGATCTTCGAAGCGACACATGGTACTGCGCCTAAGTACGCAGGTATGGATAAAGTGAACCCATCTTCCGTTATTCTTTCCGGTGTGCTTATGCTTGAGCACCTTGGCTGGAGAGAAGCAGCTGACTTGATCACGAAGTCTATGGATAAGACGATCGGAAGTAAAGTTGTTACTTATGACTTCGCTCGTATGATGGAAGGCGCTACAGAAGTTAAATGCTCTGAGTTCGGTGACGAACTTATTAAGAATATGGACTAATCAATAAGGGAGAGTGGGTCATGATGGCTATTCGTAGAAACAAAATATCAGTGATCGGTGCTGGTTTTACTGGTGCTACGACTGCGCTTATGCTCGCACAAAAAGAGCTCGGAGATGTTGTACTCGTTGATGTGCCTGATATGGAAGATCCAACGAAAGGGAAAGCTCTTGATATGTTGGAAGCGAGTCCTGTTCAGGGATTTGATGCGAAGGTTACTGGCACTTCTGATTATAAGGACACAAGAGATTCAGACCTTGTCATCATCACTGCAGGAATTGCCCGTAAGCCTGGAATGAGTCGTGATGATCTAGTCAATACAAACTCAAAAATCATGAAGAGTGTGACGAAAGAAATCGTCAAGAACTCTCCTGATTGCTTTATTGTTGTGTTGACGAACCCTGTTGATGCCATGACGTATTCTGTATTTCAGGAGGCTGGACTACCTAAGAATCGTGTCATTGGACAGTCCGGTGTTCTGGATACAGCGCGCTTCCGCACATTCGTTGCAGAAGAGCTAAATGTGTCGATCAAAGATGTGACTGGTTTTGTTCTTGGTGGTCACGGAGATGATATGGTACCTCTCACACGCTATTCTTTCGCAGGCGGGATCCCATTGGAAAAACTAATTTCCGAAGAGCGTTTAGATGTGATCGTAGAAAGAACGCGTAAAGGTGGAGGAGAAATCGTCGGCCTTCTTGGGAATGGAAGTGCCTATTATGCTCCCGCTGCTTCGTTAGTTCAAATGGCAGAAGCGATACTGAAAGATCAGCGTCGTATACTTCCGTCTATTGCTTACCTGGAAGGGGAATATGGATATGATGGGATCTATCTAGGGGTTCCTACTATTCTTGGAGGAAATGGAATTGAAGAGGTCATTGAACTTGAGCTCACAGAAGAAGAAAAACAGCAATTGGATAAATCAGCGGATTCTGTTAAAAATGTGTTGAATGTATTAAAATAAAGATGAAGGGATTCGGGGAAAACCCTCGGATCCCTTTTTTAAACTTTTAAGAAAACGTTTACAAGAGGTGAGGATATGTTAGGCAAAAAGAGAAAGCTTGGAAAGAAAATCAATGATATAAAATCCGGGGAACAATTCACAACTTCTTTTTCAGTGGAAGATCGTGATCTACTTATGTATTTAGGATTGACGGATGATGCCAATCCTTTATATATTCAGCATGATTACGCGTCCCAAACTCCTTTTAAGCGCCCAGTGGTTCCGACAGTTATGGTGTTTGGTATGATCACTTCCATTGTTTCTATGCATTTGCCTGGTCCAGGAAGTCATATCATCCAACAGAATTTAGAATATCCTAAACCTGTCTATCATTATGGAGATGTTCGTTTTCATGCTGAAGTGACAGCGATCCATAAGGAAGAACATCAAGTTGAACTTCAGGTGGTAGGATATGATGAAGAAGGCGACGAGGTGGTGAAAGGGACTCTAATTGTTCAACCCCCTTATGAACCTGATTCTATGAATGCCATTTCTCTTGAAAACTTTTATTAATTAATAAGTCGACTAGCATTCACTTATGGCCACAAGCCGCTGGGACTCCAACGAGACTAGCGGCCTTTTTCTTCTATTCAATAATCTTCCTAGGATCCTCGGTCCCTCCCTTCTTATCATCCCCTGAGATGAAACACGATAAAGGCATCCTTTGGATGAAATAGAGCTTGTTGTCTATATTAAGATTAAGTAAAAATGGTAAAGATCCGTATTCAAATTGTAAACTTCATTGTATGATGAAGGTAACTTGTAGTAGAGGTGATGGCATTGCAACAAAAAATTTTAATCGTAGACGATGAAGAATCAATCGTAACTTTATTAAAATATAATATTGATCAAGCCGGATATGAGACGGACGTGGCCTATAATGGTACGGATGCTCTTGAAAAAGCATCGAAAGATGATTTTGATCTGATCGTACTTGACGTCATGCTTCCAGGGATGGATGGTATGGAAGTGTGTAAGAAATTAAGGCAAATGCAAGTGAATACTCCCGTCCTTATGCTGACAGCTAAAGATGATGAATTTGATAAGGTTCTTGGTCTAGAGCTTGGTGCTGATGACTACTTAACAAAACCATTCAGTCCTAGAGAGGTCGTAGCAAGAATTAAAGCGATTTTGAGAAGGATGGTTCGTGAAAATGTTGTCCATGATCAGAAGGTCATACAAATTGCTGATCTATCCATTTACCCTGAACAGTATGAGGCAACAATTAAGGAAGAGCCATTAACGTTTACGCCAAAAGAATTTGAGTTGCTTCTCTACCTTGCTCAAAACTTAGGCCGAGTTCTTTCCAGAGACCAACTATTGAGTGCCGTTTGGAATTATGACTTTGCTGGGGACACACGCATTGTCGATGTCCATGTGAGCCATTTACGTGAAAAAATCGAACCCGAGACGAAAAAGCCGGTGTATATCAAAACGATACGAGGGCTGGGATATAAGATGGAGGAACCTAAATAAATGGCCTCCAACACTAGGCCACTAATGACCTATACGGTTTTGGTGGTCATTGTCATGTTCGGGTTGGGCATTATTCTTGCGCAACTGACCCGTGGATATTTTATTAATATATTTGAACAACGTGTCGAGTTAGAAAGTCAATATTTTATCACGTATTTGGATCGGTTTACGGAAGATCGGGAAGTAAGTCAGGAAGAGTTATATAACTTTAGTGATCAGCTGAATACGGGCATGATATTCATTTCAGATTCCGGAGAAAGAATCATTGATACAGTAGATGCTGTCCCTGTCATAAGTAAAGGTGAAAAACAGGAAGTGATTTCTAGGGTTGAAGGTGGGGCTTCCGAGATCAATGAAGGACAGATGATTGATGATATCTTCTATTACCCTGTTAATAATAGCGTAGATGATATAAATGGGACACTGATTCTTCTATCACCTGTTGAAGCCTTGACCAATATTACAAAGAATATATGGCTTTTGATCGGTTTTACGTTACTTCTTGGACTTTTAGTCATTTTTGTTATTGGATTCAATGTATTCTCTAAATACATCCGTCCGATTCGATCCGCCGCTAATGTCGCTACAGAACTTGCGAAAGGAAATTACAAAGCAAGAACGTACGAAGGTCATTTTGGCGAAGCAGGACAGCTCAGTCAGTCCATAAATATTTTGGCTAGAAATTTGCAGGAAATGACGAGTACGAAAGGAATGCAGGAAAATCAGCTGGAAGCCGTTATTAATAATATGGGAAATGGATTGGTGTTGATTGATGAAAAGGGGTACATTCTCCTTTTGAATCGTGCTTTTTTAGAAACATTCAAGGGAGAGCAGAAAGATTTTATCGGTCATTTGTACCACGATGCCATCCCTTACACGACCATTCATGAAACGGTGAAAAAGATATATATGTTTGAAGAAACAGTCAGCGAAACGTTTGTTCTTCCGGTTAATATTGACCGAAAGCATTTAGAAGTAACCGGTGCCCCGATTTTCAGTGAAGATCAGAAATGGAGAGGCGTTGTTTTGGTTTTTCATGATATTTCTGAGTTGAAGCAGTTGGAACAAATGAGAAAAGACTTTGTAGCAAATGTGTCTCATGAATTGAAAACACCAATCACCTCTATACGTGGCTTTTCAGAAACACTGCTTGATGGGGCGATGAAAGATGAAAAGATGCTCGAACAGTTCTTACAAATCATTTTGAAAGAAAGTGGCCGTTTACAATCTTTGATTCAGGACCTTTTGGAATTATCCAAACTTGAAAGGGATGACTTTTTGTTAAACGTGGAACAGATTGAAGTCCAGCGTTTATTAAATGACCTCCTCCCTATTGTGGAACAACATGCCGAGCAAAAACAGGTGAAACTTCACGCTTCTGTAGAAGGGAACACCTGGATTCAAGGCGATTCCAGCCGTTTGAAACAAGTGTTTATGAACTTGCTTACAAATGCCATCAACTATTCTGGTGACGATGGACAAGTGACATTGGAATTTCAAGAATCAGAAGAACATGTGACAATCAGAATCACGGATAATGGAGTGGGAATACCTGAGGAAGAAATATCACGTATTTTTGAAAGGTTCTATCGTGTGGATAAAGCGAGAAGTAGGAACTCAGGAGGCACGGGTCTCGGTCTTGCTATAGTAAAACACATTGTAGAAGCTCATGAAGGCACCATTCACGTAGAGAGTGAAGTGGATGTCGGAACGACCTTTAATGTCCGGATTCCGAAGAAGTTTACGGAAAATTAATATTTTATTAAATTAAGGTTAACAATACTTCGTTAGAATACCTTTGAAACCCTTTCATCCAAGGTGTTTTCTCTTTTTGGCAGAAGCTTCCCTCGCTTCTGCCTTTTTTTGTTTAGATTTAGTAATAATCATGTAAAAATACACCTTCCTATCTTCCTCATTCAATACAACTCCCTTACTAAATGTTCCACTACATGGCAGGATTGTGGAAGACTCAGCCTCGAGACTTTCTGGGGTTCATTTGCTATGGGAGGCGTCAGGGGTGGCTGGGAAGCTACTCGTCTAGCTCCATCGCCCAGACACTCGCGTCATAAGCAGAACAGCAAAGGAATGAAAGGGCACATTCCTTTGCTGTTCTGCTTATGCCAGTCGTGTCTACCAGGGCGATTCCGCATTTGAACACTTTCCTGTGAGGGAGTGGCGAGCTTCCTCGGGCGGTCTTCCGCACTAAGGGATCTCGCCGGTCTCCTTTCTCCCACGGGAGTCTCGCAGCTTCCCAACCACCCCATTCGATATTGTGAGAAACGAACCCCTATACCAAGAAGGAGCATCTTCCACCATCACTACCTATTGTAAGAAAGTGCTCTATAACAAGTGGTTATGAGCTCTATCCATACGATGGAGGTTTTGTGTTATTGCTCCTAATACGTATAAAGCGCCTCATTCTGGAAGTAGTTTCGAGATACTTATATGGCAGAGGGGCGGAGGGGAATGGCGAGACTCCTGCGGGAAAAAAGTGCAGGGTGAGACCCCACAGGACGCAGTCCGAGGAGGCTCACCGCGCTCCCGCGGAAAGCGAGCTATTCCCCGCAGCCCCCATCCACTCAACAAACGTCTCGAAACTGAGTCTTCAAGAATATTGAGCTTTAATGGAAAGTGGTGCAGCGGTCACTTTTTTGAAACCTTTTTGTTACAGAATCGTAATTATAGTATCCATAAAGATAAAGGGGAAGTCGATATGAGTCTTAGACAATTTTACAAATGGACAGGCCTGGTCGTCGTAGGCGTGTTGTTGATTATCGTTCTGCTTACGACATGGTACACCGTGGATGAATCAGAACAGGCCGTGGTCCTTACGTTCGGGAAAGCGGAAGACGGTATAACTGAACCAGGGTTGCACTTTAAAATGCCCTGGCCTATACAGGAAGTAGAGAAAATGTCGAAAGAAACATTTAGTTTAGATTTCGGTTTCGATGATAGCGGAGAAGAAACCGATAAAGTAACGATGATTACAGGGGACGATATGATTTTACAGGCAGACCTCGTCGTTCAATGGAAAATAACGGATCCTGCTGCGTATTTATTTGCCTCTGAAAAACCTGAACAGGTTTTGTTCAATGCCACCTCTTCTTCACTCAGGGGTGTAATTGGAAGTAGTGAGATTGATGAAGCTCTAACTTCTGGTAAGGCTGAAATTGAAAATGAAGTAAGAGAAGGGTTAGTTAGCTTAATTGACAGCTATGAAATTGGCGTATCCATCATAGATGTCCGCCTTCAGGAAGTTGATCTCCCAAACCAGGAAGTACGGTCGGCATTTACAAAGGTGACAGATGCCAGGGAACAAAAACAAAGTAAAGTAAACGAAGCAGAGAAGTATGCCAACCAGAAGCGGGAAGAAGCTCTTGGTGAAAAGGATGCGATCATACAACGGGCGGAGGGTGCGAAAGTAGAGAGAATTCAACAGGCCACAGGTGCTGTTGCGAGTTTTGATGCCCTGTTGGAAGAATACCAAGGAAATGAAACCATAACACGCGAGCGTCTCGTTATGGAAACACTGGAAGAAGTGCTTCCGGAAGCAAACGTGTACATCATGAATGATGATGGAAACACAATGAAATACCTTCCTTTAAACCAAGGAAACGTTCAAAATGTGGTACCTCCTGGTTCGACGGAAGAAGAGGAGAGTGAAGAATCGTGAGTGAAGATCTACTTAATGAAAATGAAAAACAAAAGAATGACCTCAAAAAGTACGTAAAAGCAGGGGTTACCTTACTAGTTATCATAGGAGTCCTACTCATTGGATTGAATTCCATTGTCATTGCTAAGGAGGGAGAATATAAGGTCGTCCGACAATTTGGGGATGTCGTTAAAATTCATGAAGACCCAGGCCTTAAATTCAAGATCCCGTTAGTTCAAGAAGTATCTACTCTTTCTAAGAAAAAGATGGTTTATGACGTCGATGAGAAAGAGATTACCACGTTGGATAAAAAGCGGATGATTATTGACAATTATGCGATTTGGAGCATCACAGACCCTGAAAATATGATTGCTAATGCACGTACAGAAATGAATGCGGAAGCGAGAATGGGAGAATTTATCTTTTCCATTGTCCGATCTGAATTAGGGAAGATGAATTTCTCTGAAATCATTAACGAAGAGGAGAGTTCAAGAGGAGTTCTGAATGAAGAAATTACGGACAAAGTCAATGAGTACTTGCGAAGAGATGATTATGGAATCGTTGTAAACGACGTTCGAATCAAACGTTCAGACCTGCCCGAAGCGAACGAGGAAGCGGTCTTCAACCAAATGATTACAGACCGTGAAAAAATTGCTCAACAGTATTTGTCCAAAGGGGAAGCGGATAAAAGTAGAATTCGAGCAGAAGTGGATCGTGAAGTCCAGGAAATGCTGTCTACAGCGCGTGCAAATGCTGAGAAAATCCGTGCAGAAGGGGAACAGGAAGCCGCCCAGATTTACAATAATGCTTTTTCTCAGGATCCAGAGTTCTACCAACTATATCGTACGTTAGAATCCTATAAGAAGACGATAGATGGAGAGACGACCATTATCCTCCCTCAGGATTCCCCTTATGCCGAATTGCTCTTAGGATATTTCGAATAAATAATAGATCAGGCTCGCCTTTTTCCTCTCTACTCTAAACATGGTAGAATGATGAAAAAGGCGTTTTTTATTAGGAAAGGGTAGACTCAGGTCCTATAGAAGAACCATACATTGATTCAATAAACGAACGAAGACTAAGGTAAAGAAACAGTATAAGATTCTCCTATGCGAATCTTATACAACGAGGAGTGAGCCTATGGCTGAAAAAGTTGTATTAATTGATGGGAACAGTATTGCGTATCGGGCATTCTTTGCACTGCCATTGTTAAACAATGATAAAGGGGTGTACACGAATGCCGTTTATGGTTTTACCACCATGTTGTTGAAAATTCTTGAAGAGGATCAACCTGATCATTTGCTCGTCGCTTTTGATGCTGGAAAAACGACGTTCCGTCATAAAACCTATGAGGATTATAAGGGTGGTCGTCAAAAAACACCTTCCGAACTATCAGAACAGTTTCCTGTGCTGAAGGAACTTTTGGATGCGTTTGAGGTCCCTTACTATCAACTTGACAATTACGAGGCGGACGATATTATCGGAACCCTTGCCACACAAGCAGGAGAAAAAGGTTTAGAAGTTAAAGTGATATCTGGGGATAAGGACCTTCTTCAACTTGTAAATGAACAAATCACCGTGAGCCTTACGAAAAAAGGGATCACGAATGTGGATACATACACCCCATCTTTCCTCATGGAAAAGATGGAAGTACGTCCAGATCAGATCATTGACTTGAAAGCTCTTATGGGAGATAGTTCTGATAATATTCCCGGTGTTCCCGGAGTGGGAGAGAAAACGGCAGTCAAGCTATTAAAACAATTTGATACGCTTGAAAACTTGTATGAGAACGTAAATGAGGTAAGTGGCAAAAAATTAAAAGAGAAACTGGAAACAAATAAAGAAGAGGCGTTAATGAGTCAAAAACTTGTGACGATCGAACGAGCAGCGCCGATTTCAATCAGCATGTCTGATATTGGATATTCAGGGTATCAATCTCAAAAGGTAAGTGAGTTTTTTAAAGATCTTGGGTTCCAGTCCCTTCTTTCCCGTGTTCAAGAAGGTGGAGCGGAATCTGAAGAAATCCAGGACCTTCCTCAGATTGACATAGAAGTGGTGAACGAAATCCGGGCTGATCTATTCACAGGGAAAGAGTCGGTCGTTGTTGAAATGCTTTACGACAATTACCATACTTCACCAGTGGAAGGCATTGCTATTGTAAATGATCAAAGAAAGTTCGTCTTCTCCATGGAAGATGCAAAAAAGTCAGAAGCGTTTCAAACATGGGCAGAAAGTGCAGAAAACGAAAAATGGGTATTTGATGCGAAACGGACGTGTGTGGCGCTTTTACGTCATGGCATTGAATTGAAAGGGATCACGTTCGATCTATTGCTCGCTTCCTATTTGATTAACCCTGCTGAGAATAACCATGATATTCCTGCAATTGGACACCGTTTAGGTGAGACAGCCGTCAAATATGATGAAGAAGTGTATGGTAAAGGCGCAAAAATGAAGCGACCAGATGATGATCAAGAGTTTTATGAGCATATTGGAAGAAAGGCCTCTCTTCTTTATAACATGAAAGCGGATATGGAAAAGAAATTGAAAGATAATGAACAATATGGATTATTCAAAGAACTTGAAATGCCTTTGGCGCTAATTCTTGGACGGATGGAACATCGGGGAGTTTGCGTTGACGTTCAGCGGTTAGAACATATGGGTGAAGAACTTGAAGAACGATTGAACAAGGTTGAACAAGAGATTTACGAACTTGCAGGAGAAAGCTTCAACTTAAATTCACCTAAACAATTAGGTCCCATTTTGTTTGAAAAGCTCGAGCTCCCTGTGATCAAAAAAACGAAGACTGGTTATTCCACGTCTGCGGACGTATTAGAGCAATTGGAAGATCAACATGAAATCATTCCTAAAATTCTACTGAATCGTCAGCTTCGAAAGTTGAAGTCAACTTATATTGAAGGTCTTCTGAAGGTCGTTCATGAAGAGACCGGGAAAATTCATACACGCTTTAATCAAGCTCTCACACAAACCGGGCGATTAAGTTCTACAGATCCTAACTTGCAAAATATCCCGATCCGTCTCGAAGAAGGTCGTAAGATAAGGCAAGCCTTTATCCCTTCCCAGGAAGGATGGGTCATGTTTGCTAGTGATTATTCTCAAATCGAGCTCCGTGTCCTTGCTCATATTGCTCAGGATGAAAAGCTTATGCAGGCGTTTAGAGAAGGGGAAGATATTCACACCCAAACAGCAAGTGAAGTGTTCGGGGTATCGAGCGATGACGTTACTGGTGAAATGAGAAGACAGGCGAAAGCAGTTAACTTCGGAATTGTATACGGGATCAGTGATTATGGGCTTTCCCAAAGTCTTGGTATTTCGCGGAAGGAAGCTCAAGCGTTCATTGATAAATATTTTGAGAGCTATCCTGGAGTGAAGTCTTATATGGATGACACGGTGAGGGAAGCGAAAGAGACAGGGTATGTATCTACATTCATGAACCGTAGGCGATACCTACCTGATATTAAGAGTCGAAATTTCAATAAGCGCAGCTTTGCCGAGCGGACGGCTATGAATACACCGATCCAGGGTAGTGCTGCAGATATCATAAAGAAAGCAATGATTGACCTTGAAGAAAGACTCCAAGAAGAGAAGATGCAAGCCAAAGTTTTGTTGCAAGTGCATGACGAATTAATCATTGAAGCACCAAAAGATGAAGTGAAGCAATTACAGGAGATTGTATCATCCGTCATGGAAAATACCGTAGATTTAGATGTCCCTCTAAAAGTCGATTCTTCTTACGGGGACACATGGTATGATGCAAAGTAAGAGGAGAATGAAACGATGCCAGAGTTACCTGAAGTAGAAACAGTCAGAAAAACATTGAAACACCTCGCATTAGGAAAAGAGATTGAAAAAGTGTCTGTATTTTGGGGGAACATCATCAAACAACCTCAAGACCCTAAAGAGTTCGAACAGTTACTGATTGGACAGACCATTCAGGACATCGACCGGAAAGGGAAATTTCTGATCTTTCATATGGATGACATTGCCCTTGTCTCCCACCTGCGCATGGAAGGGAAATTCGGCGTGTATGAAGGAGCACTAGAGAAGCCTAAACATACCCACGTAATTTTTCATTTTACGGACGGAACTGAACTCCGATATAACGATGTTCGTAAATTTGGTACCATGCATGCTTTTCCAAAAGGGATGGAAATGGAGAACAAACCACTCATTCTATTGGGACCTGATCCTTTCAATGAAGCTTTCAACGTTGAATATTTCTATGAGAAGCTGAATAAAACCTCAAGAAATATGAAAGCCGTTCTGCTTGACCAGTCGATCGTGGCTGGATTAGGAAATATATATGTGGACGAAGCCCTCTACAGAGCAGGGATTCATCCTGAACGAATTGCGAATACACTGACTAAAGCTGAAGTTGAAAAAGTCCGTGAAGCAAGTATCTCTGTTATCCTTGAGGCCATTGAACAAGGGGGAACGACCATTCGTTCCTATTTGAACAGTCAAGGAGAAATCGGGATGTTCCAGCAGAAGCTTCGTGTTTATGGGAAGCAGGATACAGATTGTGTCCAATGTGGAACTCCAATTACGAAGTTGAAGGTTAGTGGAAGAGGAACGCATATCTGTCCTACATGCCAGCCTTTACACATTCCTAGGTAAACCCCCATATACTATCCCACAGCTTAAGTTATGAAGGTGTGGGATGCATGGGGATTGGCATGTTCATTTTTTTGTTCGTCACGGCAGTCAGCATCGATAGTTTTGGGATTGGCTGCGTATTAGGTTTGAAAAAAGTCGGCCTTACATTAAGAGGCGTCTTTTTAATAGCGATTGTTTCAGGGTGTATGTTTTTGTTGTCCTCCTACTTCGGTCATTTATTAGCGGCAGTTGTGGCAGCGGACGACGCTGAACGTGCAGGGGCACTTGCGTTAATTGGAATTGGTATCTATTTTCTATGGCAGTTTTTCAAAAAAGAGAAGGATAGTGAAGCGAAGAAGGAACCATGGCTTAACCCGGCAAAAGTACTGAATGATCCTATAGCAGCGGATGTTGATCACTCCGGTGGTATCCGTGGAAAAGAAGTATGGCTTTTGGGAGCTGCATTATCTCTCGACACAATAGGTGCTGGAATCAGCGGGGCGCTCATGGGAATTCCGATTTTATTCACAGCGATTATGATTACCGTCGCCACTTTTTTTATGCTCGGTTGTGGGATGTTAAGCGGTTCAAAGCTTAGTGATAAAGCAGAAAGTTTATCCATTTTACCAGGCGTATTACTCATAATCATTGGTTTGATTAAATTATCTTAAGGAGGTGTCAGGATGACTTTAGTCATTGGATTAACGGGAAGTATTGCAAGTGGAAAAAGCACAGTAGCTAAGATGTTCAAAGATATGGCTATTCCTGTTATTGATGCCGATCAAATATCGAGGGATGTCGTGCAGCCCGGAGAACCTGCTTTTCAAGATATCATAGAGGTTTTTGGAGAAGAAGTGATTGAAGAGGGCGGGGGTCTTGATAGGAAAAAGCTCGGAAAAATCGTCTTTGCCGATGAGAAAAAAAGAGAGCGCTTGAATGGAATTGTCCACCCTAGAGTGAGAGAAGAAATGATCAGGCGGCGGGAGCAATATAAACAGCAACAATATCAAGCGGTCGTCCTGGATATTCCTCTCTTATTCGAAAGCAACTTAACTGACTACGTAGAAAAAATTCTCGTGGTTTATGTGGATGAAAAAACACAATTGAAGCGATTGATGGAAAGGGATGAATCGAATCGAGAGGATGCTGAAGAACGCATTCACGCACAGATACCTGTGAAAAAGAAAGCAGATATGGCCGATGCGGTCATTGATAACACGGGATCTGTTGAGGAAAGTTTACAGCAATTAAAAGACATACTTCAAGGTTGGAACATCGTATAATAACACGTCTGGGTAGACGTGTTATTTTTTGTAGAAAGTTTTCATTCTTTATGTAAAACCGCTTACAATATGTTATACTAATTTAGGAATTGGAGAGTAAAAGTATATCATATATAGGGGGCTGGAACAGCATGGGGAAAACAAAGATTGCTATTAATGGTTTGGGAAGAATTGGTCGCATGGTATTTAGAAAGGCTGTGGCGGATGAATCTATGGAGTTGGTAGCCGTTAATGCAAGTTATCCAGCCGAAACAATTGCTCACATGATCAAATATGACAGTGTGCATGGACGTTTTCAAGGGGAAGTCAATGTCGTTGACGGGGACTTAGTCGTCAATCGAAAGAAAATAAAGCTTTGCTCTACAAGAAACCCATTGGAACTGCCGTGGGATGCACTGGATATCGATATTGTAATCGAAGCAACAGGCAAGTTTAAAACCAAAGAAGAAGCAGGTCTCCACTTGGAATCTGGAGCTAAAAAAGTAATTATTACTGCGCCAGGAAAACAAGTAGATGCAACAATCGTGATGGGTGTCAATGAAGAATCCTATAGGCCTGATCGTCACGATGTCATCTCGAATGCCTCCTGCACTACGAATTGTCTCGCCCCTGTAGTAAAAGTGTTGGAGGATGAATTCGGCATTGAAAATGGTTTAATGACAACGGTCCACGCCTTCACTAACGATCAGAAGAATTTAGATAATCCACATAAAGACTTACGACGGGCTCGTGGTTGTACTCAATCGATCATCCCTACATCAACTGGAGCTGCAAAAGCCCTAGGAGAAGTGATTCCGACTCTTCAAGGGAAGTTGAACGGGATGGCCTTGCGTGTACCGACTCCCAATGTATCGCTTGTTGATCTTGTCGTGGATTTAAAGAGGGAAGTTACGACAGAAGAAGTGAATGAAACCTTTGAGAAAATGGCTATGGGCGGGATGAAAGGAATCTTGGAATACAGTGAAGAACCACTCGTTTCCATTGATTACACAACATCTTCATCCTCAGCTATCATCGATGGACTATCTACACAAGTCATCGATGACCGTAAAGTAAAAGTGCTGGCCTGGTATGACAATGAGTGGGGTTATTCCTGCCGAGTGGTAGATCTTGCTAAGTATGTTGGTAATATGATGAAACAAGAAAAAGAGGCCCGCGTGTCATAAACCATTCGCACCCTATTGTATCTATGCTCCTCCCGAAACCAGCAAGATGATATGTACGAGAGGCAGTAAAATATTTCTTGCAAATTAGGGGTAAACCATATATACTTTCTCTTGAACTTCTGAATTTCATATAAATTCATGTCTACTCAAAGGGTTAGGACCTCTCAGGACTAACTTTCCCCCGTGGTAGTGCATGGCTGTTATTTCAGAGGTAATGAAGAGTGAATGTACAAAGGGGGATCCTTAATATGGATACAATGGGAAGACACGTAATTGCTGAACTGTGGAATTGTAATGAAGAAAAATTGAACAATATGTCGTATATAGAACAAGTTTTTGTAGATGCTGCCCTTAAAGCAGGTGCAGAAGTGCGAGAAGTCGCGTTTCATAAATTTGCCCCTCACGGAGTTAGTGGTGTCGTCATTATTTCTGAATCACATTTGACGATTCATAGCTTCCCAGAGCATGGGTATGCAAGTATTGACGTTTATACATGCGGAGACCGCATTGATCCTAATGTTGCTGCTCAGTACATCGTTGATGCACTAGAAGCGGGTAAAAATGAAACCGTAGAAGTACCTAGAGGAATGGGACCTGTAGAAGTACAGCAGTCTCGCGCTCTATAATGGAAAGAGAAGCCGCGCAGTCATTCTGCGTGGCTTCTTTTATCTTTATAAACCATTTGATAGATGGTTGGATTCGACTCCGGAGTTCAACGAATGCAGGGTTCTTAGAGACTAGAATACGAGATAATAGAGCGTCGTTTTCAGGGAATAATCCATAGTGTTTAGAACACGCTCGTTTTCGTTGGGTTTCAATAATCATTTCTTATTTTCATAAGTCATGTTAAAATAAAGGGAGATTATGTCGAATGGAATTGAAGGGGTTAGGTAAGTGAAAGCATTTATTTCCAGGTATTTCAGCAATCATTCCGAAACGAGTGAAAAGCATAAGGATTCTGCGCTTGTCACACACTACTATAAAGCTAAGCATGATGATCTTTTCCGTGCTGTTGAAGGACTGTTTCCGTCGCCTTCAGAAATTGTTGCAAGCTCTAAAGAACGTGGGGAACTGACCGTCAAGTATAAAGGAAACAGACGTGCGTTTATTGTTGTGACGGTCATTATGGTACGTCCTTTTCGAACAGCCGTTGACTTTTCTGTTACCACAGACTCAGGAGGTCCGGTTGATTTTGGGTACAGCCGGAATCTAATCGTTCAGCTTTATAAAAAATTAGACAGTCAGTTCACAACGGTGGACCCTTCCTGAGTACTGCCGAAAAGAAGATGATGTGGAGTTGATCATACGTGAAGTGCCCGAATTGCCACTATAAAAGTACAAAAGTCCTTGATTCCAGGCCCATTGAAGAAGGACAGGCGATCAGACGACGCAGGGAATGTGAACAATGCCAATTCCGATTTACAACGTTTGAACGGATCGAAGAAGTTCCGCTGATCGTTGTGAAAAAGGAAGGCACAAGGGAAGAGTTCAGTCGTGAAAAGCTGATGCGTGGACTGATCCGAGCTTGTGAAAAGAGACAAGTGGCCGTGGAGGAACTGGAAGGCGTGACCATGGATATTGAAAAGGAACTAAGAAATCGTGGCGTGTCTGAAGTCATGAGTGAAGATATTGGTGAAATGGTGATGGAGCGTCTGTCTGACATTGATGAAGTTGCTTATGTTCGTTTTGCTTCCGTATATCGACAGTTCAAGGACATCAATGTTTTCATCGACGAATTAAAGGAATTAATTAAACATGAAGACAATGAATGAGCCTGTTCCGGCTCATTTTCTTTTTCTGGGATTAACGTTTTTTGTAAGGGAGATCTTGATTTTTTAAGATTTGAAATGAATCTTGACTTCCTTATTGAATGAGTGAATAAGCTTTAACGATTGAAGGAGGTGGAGACGGTGAGTTACTCTATTGGCAAACTTCTCCCAGTGGACGGGTTTAAAATTATACGTAGTGGAGAACTGCCTCGTAGTTTTCATCGTTCCTTGTCACATTTATACCAGCCGATTGTAGGGAGATTGGCTGTTTCTCTTTATCATGTCCTTATATCCGAATCGGAAATGGTTGAAGGAGGACAAGTACAGTCTCACCATACCTTGATGTCTTACCTTTCTGCACCTTTGGACAGAATATATGAAGCGAGGGGGAAATTAGAGGCCATCGGGCTTCTACGGACGTTCCGCTCATATGATGAAGACCAACAGGCCGTATATCTCTACTCTGTCCGTCCTCCGTTTTCTCCTGAAGAATTCTTTCTCGATGATATGCTTTCCTTACTGCTTTATCATGAGCTGGGTAAGGAGAAGTATGACCGTTTAAAAAGCCGTTTAGTAAACACTGAACAAACGATTGAGGGTTTTACTGAAGTAACGGCTACTTTTGATGAAGTTTTTCATAATAAAATGATTGAAACCGTCCAAAGAGAAACGGAAGCCATTGCAAAGCAGCAAAATCATCAGCAAGAATCAAGAGGTCCGGTAGCGTCCATGGATCGAGTAGACTTTCATTGGCTGAACCATGCTTTAAAGAAGCGAATGTATCCATCAGAGCAAATCTTAACAGGTCGGAACAAAAAATTAATTGTCCAACTTGCTACGTTGTATGACTTATCAAACACGGAGTTGGAAAAAGCCGTCACATGGGCCATTGATGAAAATCACTACTTAGTTGAAGAAGAGTTGAAGGCAGCCTGTCATGATTTCATGAAGGAACAAACAAATGACAGCCAAAAGGATGCCGCTTTAGATCGTAGAGAGAAAATGAAGGTCGAAGATACACCATCAAGTGGGACGAAAGAAGATCAGTTCATTCAAATGCTGGAGGAGATCTCTCCAAGGGAATTGCTTGAAGATGTATCCAGTGGAAACCGGGCATCAGAGCAAGACTTGAAAATGATTCGTGACGTAATGACGGAACAAGGGATAGAACCAGGGGTTATGAATGTTCTCGTTCATTACGTGTTGTTAAAAACGGATATGAAATTGTCTAAGCCTTACCTTGAGAAAATTGCAAGTCATTGGGCAAGGAAAAATGTCACAACGGTTAGACAAGCGATGAACCTCGCGAAAGCTGAACATCAAAAGTACCAGCAATGGGGTAAGCAGAAATCCTATAAGCGTAAAAATCAAAAAGAAGAAGTGATCCCTGCCTGGTTTAACCAGCAAGAAGGACCTCAACATGAGAAGGGGAAATCTGTACAAGTCAATACAGACGATATAGCAGCAAGGATTAAGAAACTGACTAACAAAAGTAATTAAAAGGGGGGAGACCATTGGAACCTATTCAACAGTCGTTGAAAAAATGGATGCGTAACAACGAACAGTTTCAAAAACGAATGAACCATATGAAAGCGGAAGTTATGGAATCTTCAGAAGTGAAAAAGTTGATGCAGGAGCATGAGGAGTTAACAGAAGAAGCGATCGAGAAACAATTGATCAAACTCTATGAGTACCGAACTCAATCCAAAAACTGTGAAAAGTGTCCGTCGCGTGAAGAGTGTATCAACATCTTACCAGGGTATGTTCCAAGAGTAGAGGTGGAAGGCTCTGACGTGAAATTGATTTATGATAAATGTCGCCGTCAACGGAAGCACGAGCAACAGGAAGAGCAAAAGTCTTTAGTGAGAAGTCTGCATATGCCACGTGAAATTCTTGAAGCCTCTTTAGAGCGGATGGATCTTCAAGACCCTGATCGGGGAGCTGCGGTGGAGCGGACCGTTCATTACATTGAAAACCTAAACGATGAATTGCCAAGTAAGGGACTGTACTTTCATGGACCATTTGGTGTAGGGAAAACTTATTTCCTAGGAGCGATCGCCAATGAGTTAAGCTCGAAAAACATCCCTTCCATGGTCATCTACATGCCCGAATTCGTAAGGGAAATTAAAGCTTCCATTAAAGATGACTCTATGAATGAAAAGATTGAAGCATTTAAGGAAGTTCCTGTACTCATGCTTGATGATATTGGGGCAGAATCTCAATCCGCCTGGTTTAGAGACGAAGTCCTTGGCAGCATTCTCCATTACCGGATGATGGAAAGACTTCCTGTTTTCTTCACTTCAAACTATAATTTAAATGAGTTAGAAAAAGTGTTGATGACGAGTAACCGTGGAGATGTAGAACAAGTGAAAGCGAAAAGAATCACTGAGCGAATCCGCCAGCTTAGTGAAGGTGTCCATGTAAATGGTCGGAATAGGCGCGGATAGCGATTACAAAACTGAAGACACTAGCATGATTCCCACCTCTCTCACATAGATATAACAGGGAATAGCCAACTTTATGTCATAGGTGAATCATCTTTTAATGGTTGATTTTCAGTAAAAGCCCTGAGGTCTTCCATTGAACATAGAAGTTGAATGAAGTCGGGACGAGGGGGAATTCTGGTGTTTTGCATTCATTTTTCTAACCGTACGGAAGCGGTCCTATTCTATAATGCTATTGTCTCAGAACAAAAACTTTGGATTTTCAAGGAACAGAAAGACGGATTTGATGTGAGGTTGATGAATGCTTCTTTAAATGGAGCTTCTTATGTGGAGGCCATTCGAGCTTTTTTACAATTGATTCGGAAAAGGAAAATGCTCGGATGGATGGAAGGTGTGTTGAAATACCGGTACCATTATGAAGATGTCCAAGAAATACAGCGGATGCTTGAAATAGGACAAGACTTCGAAGATAAACCACCAGGGGGCCTCCACCTTCCGCCGATTTACCACTATTTGCGCGCGTTTATCCAGGATTACTTAATTGCCAGAAGTTTTGTAGATTTTGACGAGCTCAGTGCTGCTTGCTTGCAGTCCGTTCATGAATCGCTTATTGATTACACAGGGAAAATCATTGATGAATACAAACAAGAAGAGTCCTATCAACTGTTGGTTGATTCGTGGCGCCATAGGGTCCACCATAAAGACACAGGCGTGCAGTTGCTCCATTTGCTCGATGATGGTCGTTTAACCTATTATCATGATGAAGGGAATCCGATTAGTGAGTCAGAAACGAAGTTGTACATGAAGCAATATCCGGATAATTGTATTGCTCATCTTCCGGTCGAATGGCCGGTCACTCCAGCCCTTGCTCATGCACCTGATGAGTTGATCATTTACTCGGACGAAACCGATCATTCCAACTTGGAGTTATTAATGAATATCTTTGAAGAAAAAGCTTCTTGGAGGCCTAAATCACAATTTCCTTTCAAAATGGGTTGATTTCCTTTTCCTAAATGGATATAATAACGTACATATCTAAACAACGGCTTGGAAAAGGACACGAACATAAAGTGACGCGAGATCAGAGAGAGGAGCCATCGGCTGGAAGCTCCTTGTTGACGGCTTTATTGTTTACCACCTTGGAGCTCTGTCTGTGAACATATGATTAGTAATAGACAGCGTCTGATCCGCGTTAAGGAGAATGAAGCCGCATGGTCAAACTTTGCGGGAATTTGGGTGGAACCACGAGTGATAACGCTCGTCCCTTAGCTTATATGCTGAGGGACGGGCGTTTTTTATATTTATTTTAGATAAAAGGAGTGTTAAACATGTCGAATGCGATTCAAATCAAATTTCCAGACGGTAACATAAAGGAGTTTGAGAGAGGTACGACAGGTGAAGAAATCGCACAGTCGATCTCCCCTGGCTTGAAAAAACAAGCCCTAGCAATCAAGTTAGACGGCGAACCATATGATTTGAGAAGGCCGATTGAACAAGATGGTGACATCGAAATCTTGACATATAAAAATCCAGAAGGTTTGGAAGTGGTCCGTCACTCATCTGCTCACCTAATGGCACAGGCGATTAAACGTCTGTATGGCAACGTGAAGCTTGGTGTCGGTCCAGTAATTGAAAACGGATTTTATTATGATATCGATATGGAAGAGTCTCTTACACCTGAAGACCTTCCTAAGATTGAAAAAGAAATGCAGCGCATCGTCGATGAGAATTTAGAAATCGAACGCATTGAGCTTTCACGTGAAGAAGCGATTGAGAAGTATAAAGAGATCGGTGATGATTTGAAACTGGAGCTGATCGAAGCGATCCCTGAAGGAGAGCAGGTGACTATCTATCAGCAGGGAGAATTTTTCGATCTTTGCCGTGGGGTCCATGTTCCGCAAACAAGTAAAATCAAAGTCTTCAAGCTTTTGAGCATTTCTGGTGCCTACTGGCGTGGAGACAGCGATAATCAAATGTTGCAGCGGATTTATGGTACAGCGTTTGAAAAGAAAGCTCACCTTGACGAGTACTTGCAAATGCTTGAAGAAGCAAAAGAAAGAGATCATCGTAAATTAGGGAAAGAACTAGACATTTTCACAGTCAATCAAAAGGTCGGCCAAGGATTACCCATGTGGCTTCCAAAAGGAGCAACTATCCGTCGTACAATTGAGCGTTACATTGTAGACACAGAGGAACGCCTGGGATATGACCACGTTTATACACCGGTACTAGGTAGTGTGGACTTGTACAAAACAAGTGGGCACTGGGATCATTATCAGGATGATATGTTCCCGACAATGGAAATGGATAACGAAGATCTCGTTCTTCGTCCGATGAACTGCCCACACCATATGATGATTTACAAAAATCAACTGCACAGCTACCGTAATCTTCCGGTACGTATCGCTGAGCTAGGCATGATGCACCGTTACGAAATGTCCGGCGCACTTGCAGGATTGCAGCGTGTACGTGCAATGACATTGAATGACGCCCACATCTTCGCTCGTCCGGATCAATTGAAGGATGAATTCAAACGTGTTGTTCGTCTCGTACAGGAAGTGTATCGCGACTTTGGTATCAATGATTACTACTTCCGCCTTTCCTACAGAGATCCTGAGGATAAAGAAAAGTATGTCGACAATGACGCGATGTGGGATAAAGCCCAGGCGATGTTGAAAGAAACGATGGAAGATATGGAGCTTGAATATGTAGAAGCAGAAGGAGAAGCGGCCTTCTACGGTCCAAAACTCGATGTTCAAGTGAAGACAGCTCTTGGAAAAGATGAAACACTGTCTACTGTTCAATTAGACTTCCACTTGCCAGAGCGCTTCGACCTGACATACGTTGGAGAAGACGGAGAAGATCACCGTCCCGTTGTTATTCATCGTGGAGTCGTATCAACAATGGAACGCTTTGTTGCTTTTCTTATTGAAGAGTATAAAGGAGTATTCCCAACTTGGCTCGCTCCAGTTCAAGCGAAGATCATCCCAGTATCCGCGGACGTACATCTTGATTATGCGAAGAAACTTGAAGATGAATTACGTGAAGCAGGAGTGCGTGTCGAAGTCGATGAGCGTAACGAGAAAATCGGTTACAAGATCCGCGAAGCTCAAATGCAGAAAATTCCATTCCAGCTTGTGGTTGGTGACAAAGAAATCGAAGACCATGCGGTTAACGTCCGTCGCTACGGGGAACAGAATTCCGATACTAAACCGGTGGAAACATTCAAACAAGAAATCCGCAACGAAATTGATCAAAAACTGCTACGGAAGTAAAAGAACAAAACCCGAAAGCTTTCATAAGCTTTCGGGTTTTTGGTTTCTTTCTATCTATTCAGCTATATGGCAGGATTGTGGAAGACTCAGTTTCGAGATACTTATATGGCAGAGGGGAATGGGGAGACTCCTGCGGAAAGCGAGCTATTCCCCGCAGCCCCCATCCACTCAACAAAAGTCTCGAAACTGAGTCTTCAAGAAAAGGGAGCTATAGTGGAAGAAGATGTATGGTTTGGCCATGTAAAAAAGCCTTGATTTTTGTGGGTTCATGGCTTATCCTAGTTTAAGTAGTCATGTCGACGGAGTTTAGTTGTTGACATGCATCATAAGGCATGCTATTATAATTTAGGTAACTGAATGAACGGATCTAGAGACAAGTAGGAGCACCCGCTTCTCACCTGATCGACGCATAGCGCAGTTGGCAGGTCACTTATTCCTTTGATTATTAGGAGTCGTGTGGGTGCAGTATGTGTACCGACACTTTTTTTATTTGCATCAGGAAATCTTGTCGATGACAGATCTCATATAAGTTTTCTAAAATTTGTTGGAGGTGGCTCGATATTAGCAAGGATAACATGAACGTTAATGAAAAAATCCGTGCCCGTGAAGTTCGTCTGATCGACGTGAATGGTGAGCAACTTGGAGTTAAATCACGTAACGAAGCTCTTGATATTGCAGCAAATGCAAATCTTGACCTTGTTATGGTGGCACCAAATGCGAAGCCTCCGGTTTGCCGAGTGATGGACTACGGTAAATATCGTTTCGAGCAGCAAAAGAAAGAAAAAGAAGCTCGTAAGAAACAAACGGTCATCAAAGTCAAGGAAGTTCGTCTCAGCCCAGGGATTGAAGACCATGACTTTAATACAAAACTTCGTAACGCACGTAAGTTCTTGTCTAAAGGTGACAAAGTGAAAGCATCTGTCCGTTTCCGCGGGCGTGCAATCACACACAAAGAACTTGGACAAAAAGTACTTGAACGCATGGCGGATGAGTGCAAAGACATTGCCCAAGTTGAGACCAAGCCTAAAATGGAAGGTCGTAGTATGTTCTTAATGCTTGCTCCTCTTAACGAGAAGTAAGGAACTGAATCAAGTTAAAGGAGGAAATTCACATGCCAAAAATGAAGACCCATAAAGGTTCTCAAAAACGCTTCAAAAAGACTGGAACAGGTAAGGTGAAACGTTCTCACGCTTACACTAGCCACTTGTTCGCGAACAAATCTACAAAACAAAAGCGTAAGTTGCGTAAAGATGCACTAGTTTCTGCTGGAGACTACCGCCGCATCAAGCACATGCTTCCAAACGACTAATATCGATTGATTTAAATAGGAGGGATTACCATGCCACGAGTAAAAGGTGGAACAGTGACACGTCAACGTCGTAACCGTGTCCTTAAACTAGCAAAAGGTTATTATGGTTCAAAACATGCACTATTCAAAACTGCAAAACAACAAGTAATGAAATCAGGTCAGTATGCTTACCGTGACCGTCGTCAGAAAAAACGCGACTTCCGTAAGCTATGGATCGCTCGTATCAACGCTGCAGCGCGTTTGAACGACATTTCTTACAGCCGTCTAATGCACGGTTTGAAGCTTGCAGGTATTGAAGTTAACCGTAAAATGCTAGCTGATCTTGCTGTAAACGATGAGCAAGGTTTCGCAAGCCTAGCAGAGCAAGCTAAATCTGCTCTTAAGTAATAAAATGACAATGAAAAGAGCCATTTCCGAACGGTAGGAAATGGCTCTTTTTTATACTCATAAACTTAAGAATATACATAGTACGTTAGACAATATTTTGAAGGAAGGTATTTTTTTATGGATTTTGTTATCCTTGCAGGGATATTTGGAATCGTCATCAACCTCATCCTTTTCATTATGATGGGGGTAGATAAACGTCGATCTAAAAGAGGATCTTGGCGTATTGAAGAAAAAAGACTCTGGGGAGTGGCTTTAGCAGGAGGAGCGCTTGGAGGTTGGATAGGTATGATGGTATTTAGGCATAAAACGAAACATACTTCGTTCAAGTTCGGGTTTCCTCTTCTCACCCTCTTGTATTTCGCAGGGGTCGTCTATCTGGTGGATCAGTTCTATCTCTAACCCCTCTGTCATATTATGTAGACAGGGAGGGGGATGAGATGGGCGAAACAGCAAGTGCCATTTTCACATGGTTAGAACATCAAGAAGCCTGGGCACCGCTCTTATTCATTGCTATTCATTTATTACGACCATTTTTGTTTTTACCCGTTATGCTCGTTTGTATCACGGGTGGCGTCTTGTTTGGACCAATAGCTGGAAGTGCGTATTCGGTGGTAGGTACAATGCTCTCAAGTTTATTGTTTTATCGCACCATCAGGCTCGTTCCTTCTGGCTTAAAAAAATTGAGGTCGTTAAAAGAAAAATGGCTAAAGAAAAACGCTCATTTGACAGTAAAACAAGTGGCAGTCTTAAGACTTGTACCATTTATTCATTTTCACTTACTATCCTATTGTCTATTGGAGATTAGTGCAGACTTTAAAGAATATGCGAAATCATCTTTATTTGCGAATTTACCTTTGGCAGTCGTCTATACATCTGTCGGACAATGGATTACCTTATTATCCATTCCAGTGATGATTTTATTTTCCGGTGCTTTAATCGGTTTAAGTTTTTTAATACGCAAAAAATATGAAGTATTCTTATGGAAAGATTTTTTCCAGACGAGTCCATAAAGGAAAGCCTCACTCAAAGGAGTGGGGCTTTTTTTCATCGTGATTGTTTAGTGGTTGGATAATCAAACGATTCATTGGGTATTTCCACTCAATAGAAGCATAGGGATAGCGAATCAAGATTTCTTTCTCCATAAAGTAAAGATCTTCTCTATCCAGTCCTTGTAACCTTTCAGGGTTGTGTACACTCACACTAATATTAATGACCTCAAAAGCATCCTCCGTGGCCCCTAAATATTTCTCGCCTTCGAACACATGTCCTTTTAGTGTCATTAAAAAGTTTTCCTTTGAATTCTCCTTATTATCATGAAAATAAAATTGTTTCTTGTCCTTGGCAAGCTCTAATTTTCTCCGTGGATTGACAATGAATTTATAGGCGGTATAAATAATGAAGGCTATGGCAATCAGTAAGAGCAACCGGAATAATAGGATGATCATTTCTTTCATCTCCCTGTAACTGTTCTTTTGCTTCCATACGTATGAACGTATCCTTTTGTTTCAAAAAATGATACATTTAATGAGAAAATTTTTAAAGAGGGCTCTGTTAATCCTGTTGATGATTATTTAAGGAAATGGAAGGATTCTGTAAGACTTGATTTCGAGACTTTTGTTAGAGCTAAGGGGCTCCGGGAAAAGGTTCGCTTTCCGTGGGCGAGTGATGAGCCTCCTCGAGCTAACGCTCTGCGGGGTCTCATCTACCACGCACTTCCCACAGGAGTCTCACCGTCTCCCTCCGCCCCTCGGCCATGGAAGATTCTCGAAACCACACCTAAAAGATTAGCTTTTATCATTAACGATAGTGGATTATATTAACCGCTCCACAGAACGTAAAACTTGATGCAGAGTGCTTTATACTTCTAACAGTCGGATAGTGGAAGACAATCCAACATGGTAAAGGGGTTCGTTCTCTCCTACATCGAATGGGGTGGTTGGGAAGCTGCGAGACTCCCGTGGGAGAAAGGAGATCGGCGAGATCCCGCAGGGCATTAGCCCGAGGAAGCTCGCCACTCCCCCACAGGAAAGTGTTCAAATGCGGAATCGCCCTGGTAGACACGACTGGCATAAGCAGAACAGCAACGGAATGTGCCCTTTCATTCCTTGCTGTTCTGCTTATGACGCGAGTGTCTGGGCGATGGAGCTAGACGAGTTGCTTCCCAGCCACCCCTGACGCTCAACCAGGCAACGAACCCCGGGAACATCTCGAAACTGAGTCTTCCACAATCGGGAGCTTATATATAATGAGCAATGAGATTTAACAGATCATAATATAGAGGAGTGGTAGAGGATGAATTGGGACAGTTTGTATAGTATGCAGTGGAAATTAGATCATTATATAGAAGAGCAGCACGGGATTGAGAAAGGACAGAAGGTTGAGGAAAAAGTACTTGCGCTGCTTGTGGAATTAGGGGAACTTGCTAATGAAACCCGTTGCTTTAAGTTTTGGAGTACAAAAGGGCCGAGTGAGAAATCTGTGATCTTGGAAGAGTATGTAGATGGTGTCCACTTCCTGCTTTCTCTGGGATTAGATCTTGATTACCGTTATACATCTACTTCACTGGTGGAATCCAATTCCCAAACAACAGCTTTTCTATCTGTTTATTCTTCAATTGAGCATTTGAGGGTGGAAAAGAATGAACAATCCTATGTGAAAGCTTTTTATGATTATTTAGTTCTTGGTCTTACACTAGGAATTACCGAAAAAGAGTTGATTGATGCGTACGAAAGAAAAAATGCCATTAATTTCGAGCGTCAAAATGAAGGGTATTAACTGCAGGAAACTGAATTTTTTGTGAAATCGCTTCAAAAGGTTTATAATATCCATTGGATAGGAAAAGGAGGAAAGGTTACATATGGCTAAAAAAGACGAAACACTACAAATGTTGAAAGATTTGACTGATGCTAAAGGAGTACCAGGGAATGAGCGAGAAGCTCGTGATGTGATGAAGCAATACATCGCTCCATTCGCCGACGAAGTGTTTACAGATAACTTAGGCAGCTTGATCGCTAAAAAGGTAGGGAATAAAAAAGGCCCGAGTGTCATGGTGGCTGGTCACCTGGATGAGGTCGGTTTCATGGTTACCCGCATTGATGATCAAGGGTATATATACTTCCAAACGGTTGGCGGCTGGTGGAGTCAGGTCATGCTTGCCCAGCGTGTGACAATCATGACACGTAATGGTGATTTGACAGGTGTGATTGGATCCAAACCCCCACACATCCTGCCTCCAGAGCAACGTAAAAAAGCCGTAGATATTAAAGATATGTTCATTGACATTGGTGCTTCAAGCAAAGAAGAAGCGATGGAATTTGGTGTGAAACCTGGAGACTCCGTTGTTCCATATTTTGAATTTACCCAAATGAAAAATGAGAAGATGCTTCTAGCAAAAGCTTGGGATAACCGTATTGGTTGTGCGATCGCCATTGAAGTACTTAAACAGTTGAAAGGTGAAAAACACCCGAATATCGTGTATGGTGTTGGCACCGTTCAAGAAGAAGTAGGTCTGCGCGGGGCTCGAACGTCTGCGAACGTCATCAATCCTGACATCGCATTTGGTGTGGATGTTGGTATTGCCGGAGATACACCTGGCGTGTCAGACAAAGATGCTTCAAGCAAGATGGGTGAAGGTCCTCAGATCATTCTCTATGATGCATCCATGATCTCGCATAAAGGCCTTCGTGATTTTGTTACAGACACGGCGGATGCCAATGAGATTCCATATCAATTTGATTCACTTGCAGGCGGAGGCACGGACTCTGGTGCGATTCACTTGAGTCATGATGGTGTTCCTGCTTTGTCTATTACAATTGCAACACGTTATATTCACTCTCATGCAGCGATGCTTCATCGCGATGATTTTGAAAATGCGGTTCGCTTGATTGTTGAAGTAATTAAGGGACTTGATGCAGATAAAGTGCAGGAAATAACTTTTAATTAAATCACGACGACGTAAAAAGCCAACCTGTTTCAGGTTGGCTTTTTATTATTGGTTCTGCTTTAATCCCTGTTCTAATGTATCCAGGATTTCCTGCTTTTCTTGTTCATTCGATTCTTTCCATAACATTTCAAAAAAGACACCAAGACCAGGAAGCATTTTTTCTTCCCCTTTTTGCAAGGCATCATCAATGGTAGCTTCTAATTGTTCGGCATTATGGCCACTGACGTTAGAAAGAATCGCTGCTCTTAAATTTAAGTTCATCGGTCATTCAACCTCCTTTTCTGCATAACTTCATGAATATTCTTCTTTAGTTTGACCAACCATAGTTCTGCTATGTATGATGAATGAGAAATAAACATGCAAATGAGGGACTACTATGCTGACTTCCTTACAGAATACAAAGGTGAAGGAATGGAAAAAACTACATAAACGCAAATATAGAAATCAGACAGGAACTTTTATTGTAGAAGGGTTTCATCTTGTGGAAGAGGTGTTAAAAAGCGATTGGGAGATAGTTGAAATGATTGTTCGGGAAGGAACGGATTTTTCAATCCCAGAAGATATGACCACTGTAACGGTCAATGATTCTGTATTTCGGGCCATTGCAGAAACTGAAACACCTCAAGGCATTGCAGCGGTCGTAAAGCAGAAGGAGCCAAGGGTAAATCAATCGGCATTGACATTAATGCTTGACTCCGTTCAGGACCCTGGGAATGTAGGTACACTCATTCGCACCGCCGATGCGGCAGGGTTTGACCAGGTGATTTTAGGTTCAGGAACAGTAGATGCCTACAATGATAAAGTCATACGAGCTACACAAGGGTCGATTTTCCACATCCCTGTCGTCGCAGGAGAGCTAAATGACTTCATAGGACCTATGAAAGAAGAGGGGATCCAGATTTGGGCTTCTGCTCTTAAGGATGCTGTTCCTTTTCAAGAACTTAAAGCTCCTTCTAAAGCAGCACTCATCGTAGGGAATGAAGGACAGGGAATTCAGGAAAAACTTCTAGATGAAGCAGACCAATGTGTATATATTCCGATTTATGGACAGGCGGAATCCCTGAATGTGGGAATAGCAGGTGCTGTTCTTATGTATCATTTAAAGGGATGAGGTTGCATCCATAGGCTTCTTTGACTATAATATATTCAGTTGATTAAAATTAAACAATGAAAAGCTTAGAAAGAGCAAAGTAGATAAATGTAGATCGTTATAGGGAGGAAGCACCTTGGACTGGAAGTGTTTCTAACGTGGCATGTATCGAAATTTCACTCTGGAGCTGGCCTGTGGCCCGGATTTTGTCCGTTATTCTCATCAAAGTGGGCACATGTACATGTGTGTCAACAAGGGTGGTACCGCGAAACGATTATACAAGTCTCGTCCCTTTCCAGGGATGAGGCTTTTTTTATTTTCTTTTCATGTTGATGCCTTAGTAAAGGTCCTACACATGAATGGGAAATGAGTCGAAACGATTTTAAAGGAGGAAAAAGCATGAAGGAACGTTTAGAAGAGCTGCAACAGGAGGCCCTGACAAAAGTTGATCAGGCAGATTCTGTTCAAGGCTTGAAGGATGTAAGAGTCGAATACTTAGGAAAAAAGGGTCCGATTACAGAAGTTCTTAGAGGAATGGGGAAATTGTCCAAAGAAGAACGTCCAGTCATTGGGCAGTTGGCTAATGATGTTCGTGAAACGATCGCTCAAGCCATTGAGACGAAGCAAACGTCGCTTGAGGACGCTGCATTAGAAAAACAATTGGAAGAAGAGAGCATTGATGTCACTCTTCCTGCCCGTCCTGTAAAAATTGGAGGTCCTCACTTGTTGACGAGTATCGTAGAAGAAATTGAAGATCTCTTCATCGGTATGGGCTTTGAAATCAAAGAAGGACCTGAAGTGGAGACGGATTATTACAACTTTGAAGCACTGAATTTGCCGAAAGGGCACCCGGCAAGGGATATGCAGGATTCTTTCTATGTCACTGAAGAACTCTTGATGCGTACCCATACATCGCCTGTTCAAGCCCGTACAATGGGAGCAAAAGATGGAAGCGAACCAGTGAAAATGATTTGCCCTGGTAAAGTGTATCGCCGTGACACGGATGATGCGACTCACTCTCACCAGTTCACTCAAATTGAAGGGTTGTTAGTCGATAAGAATGTGCGAATGAGTGATTTGAAAGGCGTTTTGAATGCATTCGCGAAACAAATGTTCGGAGCTGATCGTGAAATACGTCTGCGTCCAAGCTTTTTCCCTTTCACTGAACCATCCGTTGAAATGGACATTTCCTGTAAAGTATGTGGAGGAAAAGGATGCTCCGTATGTAAAGGAACCGGATGGATCGAAATTCTTGGAGGTGGAATGGTCCACCCGAACGTCCTTGAGATGGCAGGCTATGATCCAAAAGAATATTCCGGATTCGCATTCGGTATGGGACCAGAGAGAATCGCCATGCTGAAATATGGAGTGGATGATATTCGTCACTTCTATACCAATGATATCCGATTCTTAGAACAGTATCACAAGGCTTAAAGGAGGAATGAAATCATGCTCGTATCATTAAATTGGTTGCAAGAATATATCGATGTCAGTCGTTATACCCCGGAGGAACTGGCAGAAATCATTACGAAGACAGGGATTGAAGTGGAAAGTGTAGAACCTGTAGCGGAAGAGGTCACAGGCGTTGTTGTGGGGTATGTCCAATCGTGTGAACAGCACCCGAACGCAGATAAACTGAACCTTTGCCAAGTTAACGTCGGAGAAGAAACGCTTCAGATTGTATGTGGAGCACCGAACGTAGCTGAAGGTCAGAAAGTTCCTGTAGCTACACCCGGAGCAGTACTTCCAGGAAACTTCAAGATAAAAAAGACGAAGCTTCGTGGAGAGGTATCGAACGGTATGATCTGTTCCCTTCAAGAACTTGGTGTGGATGAAAAAGATGTACCGAAAGAATTCGCTGAGGGGATCTTTGTATTTCCTGAAGATGTGGAAATCGGAGCGAATGCGGTTTCCTTATTGAATCTCGATGATTTAATCATCGAGCTTGGATTAACACCAAACCGTTCAGATGCACTAAGCATGGCTGGCGTAGCTTATGAAGTAGCAGCAGCTATTGATGGCACGTATGAATTGGCAGAAGAAAATGTCCAAACTTCTGATGAAAAAACATCAGATCATATCTCCGTCGTCGTGGAAGATTCAGAGGCCAATCCTTACTACGGGGCATTCATTATTAAAGATATTCAAGTGGGACCATCTCCACTATGGATGCGCAACCGCCTGACAGCAGCAGGCATCCGTCCAATCAACAATGTCGTGGACATTACCAACTATGTACTTATGGAGTATGGCCAACCACTTCATGCTTTTGATTACGACCGTTTTGGTTCAAACACTATCGTTACACGCCGTGCCAAAGATGGAGAAAAAGTGACAACGCTTGATGATCAGGAACGCACACTGAAAAGCGATCATCTCGTCATTACGAATGGGGAAAAAGCTCATGCCATTGCTGGCGTTATGGGCGGTGCAGAATCAGAGGTTCAAGATGATACGACGACAATCATTCTTGAGGCCGCGTTTTTCCATCCATCTGTCGTGCGTGAAGCTTCCAAAGATCACGGGCTTCGTAGTGAATCGAGCACTCGTTTTGAAAAAGGGGTCGATCCAAACCGTGTAGAACGTGCAGGTCTGAGAGCATGTGAACTTCTTACAACGTATGCTGGAGGAACCGTATTGGATGGAGTGGTTTTCCATGATGAACTGGACCGTTCGGAGAAGCAAGTCACTGTAAATACAAATACGATCAATGATCGACTTGGAACGGATATTTCTAACGAGGATATCGCTGATATTTTCCGTCGTTTGCAGTTCAATTATGACCAAAACGGGAATGATTTCCATGTGTCTATTCCGACACGCCGTGGGGACATTACCATTTTTGAAGATATGCTAGAAGAAGTGGCTCGTATTTATGGTTACGATAACCTGCCGTACACCCTTCCGCAAGGGGCTTCTCAAGCTGGTGGGTTGACACTTGAGCAGCTGCTGAAACGTAAAGTGAAAGCATACTTTGAAGGTGCTGGACTTCATGAGACCATTACCTATTCTCTAACACATGAAAATAAAGCTCAAATGCTTTTAAGCCCTGAAGTGAAAGAAAAATCGGTAAGCCCTGTCGCTCTCGCTATGCCGATGAGTGAAGATCATGGCACGCTTCGTTTGAGCATGGTTCCTGAGTTGTTAGAATCCTTATCTTACAACGTTGCGCGTAAACAGGATAACCTTGCTTTTTATGAAGTCGGTACCGTCTTCATAAGTGAGGAAGAAAAAGTAACGAAACAGCCAGAAGAAATGCTGCGTGCATCAGGTGCCATTACAGGTGAATGGCTCTCCCACCCGTGGCAGCAGGAGAAAAAATCCGTCGACTTCTTCGTGGCCAAAGGAATCTTGGAAGGGCTGAGCGAGCTGTTGGACCTTTCATTTAGTTATGAAAAAACGAAGCTGGACCATATGCACCCAGGACGTACGGCGACTGTTTCCATCAATGGGAAAGTGATCGGCTTCATTGGTCAGGTTCATCCTAAGCTTCAAAAACAGCTTGGACTGAAGGAAACTTATGTTTTCGATGTAAACTTGGAAACTCTTATTGAAGAATATACGAAAGAAGAGAAATTCCAAACAATCCCACGCCACCCTTCTGTTTCTCGTGACATTGCACTTGTCGTTGATGAGAAGGTGACCGCAGGGTCTATTGAGGCGACGATTGCTGAAGCTGGAAGTCCATTAGTGAAGGATGTTCAAGTCTTTGACCTTTACCAAGGGGAACATCTAGAGGAAGGCAAAAAGTCTCTCGCTTTCCGACTGCTTTACTTGGATCCGCTTCGTACGTTGAAGGACCAAGAAGTAGAAGAAACTCACAACGCTATCCTAGACGCGGTGAAAAATCAGCATCAAGCTGAACTTCGTGGGTAAATAAAAGAAAGAAGAAAAGCTCAGAGTTTTGATAACTCTGAGCTTTTTGTATTCTCAAATTCTATTTAACGAATTTTTTTGCCTTTTGTGTATTGGCAAAATGTACTTTTGCTAATTCCTCGAGCTTCTCTTCACCATAAGCTTCGATAATAGATGCAGCAGCTTGATCGACTTTCCCAGAAGCCCCTTTCGGTATTGGAAGACCTGTGTCGAATTCCAGCTGGTTCATAGCTTTTACAAATGCCGACCTTGCAATAATCGAAGCTGTAGCTACAGCAATCGAATAACTTTCCGCTTTTGTCATAAAGTAAACATGTTCTTGAAGTTGCTGGTTTTCACTTCTCAGGTGCTTCTCATAAACATGCGGTTCTGAAAACTGATCGATTAATATTCCATCAGGTTTTTCTGGTGAAATTTTCTCCAAAAGACGATTCAGGGCTTGATGGTGGAGGATGGTTTTCATTTTACCCTGGCTCCATCCTTTTCTCTGCCACTGGTTGTACTTTTTATTGGGGAGTCTCAGCAGGCTGTAAGGAATTTTCATAGCCACGATATCTTTGGCAAGGTCTGTGATTTGAGCATCCGATAGATTTTTTGAATCTTTAACACCAATCGCTTTTAATTGCGGTATTTGTTCTTTGGTTACGAAAGCGGCAGCTACAGTGATGGGGCCGAAATAGTCTCCCGTTCCAGCTTCATCAGATCCAATATGGGAGCTAACGAAAAGCTTTTCATCGGGATGAAAAGCATGACGTTTATTCTTATTGGTCTTCTGCCCCCCTGAGGAAGCAGCTGGAACGGTTCCCCATTTTTCTGCTTCTGCTTCAGGTTTTTGACCTTGGAAAAGCACTTTGCCTGATTTATATGCGGTTATGGTGCAACTCGATGTTTTAGCCGCGAACAATGCTGCTGGTGGACTGTTTTTCTGACTTGAAGCGTAATATTTCTTCATCTTCTCTAATGTAGAGGCAGGTAATTTCAATACAACTTGGGGCATAATGGATTCCTTTCTGTCTAAAATGATAGGATTAGTATAGCAAAATGGATGACAAAAGAGAACATTTGCGAAAAACATCCATATTGGTTTCCTATTTGTCAAGCTTCGTGTTAATATAAAGTTTAGGATTGAGAGAAACTAGGGGGTATGAATGTGTCGCAGTCAGACCAAGAAAAAAAAGAATTACAGTGGAGATCAACAAACGATCTTACACTATAGTTGGTCATGAAGAGCCCCATCATATCCGTATGGTATCCAGTCTGGTGGATCAAAAAATGCGAGAGATCCATGAAGCAAATCCTAGCCTGGATACGGCAAAGCTCGCCGTTTTGACCGCTGTAAATACGATGAATGAATATATGAAATTAAAGGAAGAATGTACCGAACTTATGAATTATATTGAAAAGAAAGAGAAAGAGGACAGAGGGTATAATGATTGATTTATTGTTGTTGTTTATTTTGTTTATAGGTGTAATAACGGGGTTGAAAAGAGGGTTTATTCTTCAGCTTTTCCATCTGATAGGATTCGTGGTAGCCTTTGTACTCGCTGTCATTTACTATGATGATCTAGCACCGAAGCTGACCCTGTGGGTACCTTATCCTGAACTGCCTCAAGATTCTTCCTGGGCAATTTTCTTAGAGAATTTACCTTTGGAACAAGCCTTTTATAACGCTGTTGCTTTTGCCATTATCTTTTTTGGAGCCAAAATCATCTTACATATTATAGCGTCCATGTTGGACTTTGTTTCAGAGCTGCCGATCTTGAATTCTTTGAACACGTTGTTAGGTGGAATATTAGGCTTTATTGAAAACTATGTCATCTTATTCGTGGTGCTGTACATAGCGGCGCTTGTACCTCTTGCTGGGGTGCAAAGCGCTTTGGACGGATCGATTCTTGCACAGCTGATCATCGAACACACACCAGTCTTTTCAGAACAATTGAAAACGCTGTGGATTGAACATGTAGCTGGCTGAGTAAGACGTTAGGATGAAAGTACAGGTAGAGCCGCTATGATTATGATCATGGCGGCTCTTTTTCATCTTGAAAATAGGATAAAATTGAAGGAGTCGATATATGATGGCTATCGATAAAAAGCAAGTCATTAAACTGTTGGAGAAAATTGCTGTTTACTTAGAGTTGAAAGGGGAAAACCCTTTTAAAATTTCTGCTTATCGAAAAGCTGCTCAAGCTTTAGAGCGTGATGACCGATCGTTAAACGAGATCGACGATTTCACCAAAATGAAAGGCATCGGGAAAGGTACGGCAACAGTCATAGATGAGTACTTAGAAAACGAAGAATCCGATACGTTAAAACAATTACAGGCGGAAGTCCCAGCCGGCCTTGTGCCATTGCTCGATCTTCCAGGCCTTGGTGGGAAGAAATTGGCCAAACTTTATCAACAATTAGGTGTGATAGATGCCGAGACATTGAAAGAAGCTCTGGAAGCTGGAAAGGTGGAAGCACTTGAAGGTTTCGGGAAAAAGTCTGCTGAAAAGATGTTGAAAGCCATTGAAGAAGCAGGTGCACGCCCAGAGCGCTTGCCGATTGCGGTCATGCTTCCATTAGCAGAAAAAATCGAGCACTTTCTTGAAAAAGGGAAGACGTTCACACGTTTTTCAAGAGCGGGAAGTTTAAGAAGAATGCGTGAAACGATTAAAGACTTAGATTTCATTATTGCTTCTGAGAATGCGTCTGAAACCCGAGATGAACTTTTGGCGTATCCAGATATAAAAGAGGTTGTTGCCTCAGGTGAGACGAAAGTTTCTGTAGTTGTTAATGAAGGCTATGATATAGGCATTGATTTCCGTATTGTAGCCCCAGAAGAATTTGCTACTACCTTGCACCATTTTACAGGTTCCAAAGACCATAATGTAGCTATGAGACAACTGGCAAAGCAAAACGATGAAAAAATCAGTGAGTATGGTATTGAAAAGGTAGAAACGGGAGAAGTTGAAACGTTTGAAACAGAAGAGGAATTTTTTGAACATTTCGGTCTTCATTTCATCCCCCCTGAAGTTAGAGAAAATTATGGGGAAGTAGAGAGATTTAAAGAACCAATCGAACTCGTGGAATTGGATGACGTCCGCGGGGATCTTCACATGCACTCTACGTGGAGCGATGGAGCCCAGTCCATCAAAGAGATGGCAGAAAAAGCAAAAGCGAAAGGGTATGACTACATCGCCATCACCGACCACTCTAAATACTTGCGCGTAGCGAACGGTTTGAATGAAGAACGATTACGTCAGCAAAGGAAAGAGATTGAAAAGGTGAATGAAGAGATGGAAGATTTCCATATCTTTGCCGGTATAGAAATGGACATTCTTCCTGATGGGTCCCTGGATTTTGATGATGAGTTCCTGAAAGAAATGGATTTTGTCATTGCATCTATTCATTCCAGCTTTCAGCAATCACAGGAGCAAATTATGGAAAGGTTGACCAATGCCCTTGAAAACCCTCATGTCCATATGATTGCTCATCCAACCGGACGTTTGATTGGGCGACGTGATGGATACGATGTAAACCTTGAAGCCTTGATTGAAGGTGCTAAACGAACAGGGACGATTCTTGAACTTAACGCGAACCCAAACCGGCTGGACTTGAGTTGGGAATGGTTGATTAGAGCTCAGGAAGAGGGGGGCAACATTGCTGTAAATACGGATGCTCACAGTTATCCAATGCTGGAACATATGAAAATAGGATTGGGAGCAGCCCGAAAAGGTTGGCTCAGAAAAGATACAGTCATCAATACATGGACGAAAGAACAGTTGATGGATAAGTTCAAGATCCACAAGGAGTAATAAAGGAGACGGGTACACATGAATCAACGCATCCTTCATGTACTAGAATTTAAAAAAATCATAGAACAATTGAACGAACAAGCGGCTTCTTCTTTAGGGAAAGCAAAAACATCCGCACTAAAACCATCTTCGGATCTGGAAGAGGTTCGCCACTTGCAGATGGAGACGGATGAGGCTGGACAAGTTCTCCGCTTAAAAGGTCATGTACCACTAGGTGGGATTTTTGATATCAAGCCAAGCTTGAAGCGGACCACCATTGGTGGCACGCTAAGTGCTTTGGAGTGCTTGGATATTGCAAGTACCATTTATGGGGGCAGACAACTGAAACGTTTCATTGAGGATATGGAAGAACCTGAAATGCCTATTTTGAGAGAGATGGTTTCTACAATCGCTCCTTTAAGGGAACTTGAGAATGAAATCAGAAACTGTATCGATGACCATGGAGGAGTAATGGATGGGGCTTCTGAAAAATTGAGATCGATCCGTTCTAAGATCCGGACAAACGAGAGCCGGGTTAGGGATAAAATGGAATCCTTTACAAAGTCCAAATCAAAAATGCTTTCCGATGCGATTGTCACCATTAGAAATGAACGCTATGTCCTTCCTGTTAAGCAAGAATATCGAGGGTCTATAGGCGGCATTGTCCATGATCAATCATCTTCTGGGGCCACATTATTTATCGAGCCACAAACAGTCGTTGACTTGAATAACCAACTGCAGGAGGCTCGCGTCCAAGAAAAAAACGAGATTGAAAAGATTTTGAAGGAACTTTCGGATGCGATCGCTGAAAACCATGAACCTCTCTATGAAAATGTGCAAGTTTTAGGCGATATAGACTTTATGTTTGCTAGAGCGAAGTTGGGTAAACAAATGAGAGCGGCCATGCCTAAGATGAATGACGAAGGTCGTATTGATATGAAACAAGCGAGACATCCGCTCATCCCTGGAGATGAAGTCGTTCCAAATGACATCGAAATTGGAACGGATTACACATCGATCGTTATTACTGGACCGAACACAGGAGGGAAAACGGTTACGCTCAAACTCGTGGGTTTGTGTACTTTGATGGCACAGTCCGGGTTACAAATCCCAGCATTGGATGGGTGTGAGATGGCTGTGTTCAAAGAAGTTTATGCAGACATTGGGGATGAGCAGTCGATTGAGCAAAGTTTATCTACTTTTTCTTCTCACATGACCAATATCGTGGACATTTTGGATAAAGTGGATGACCAATCGCTGGTTCTATTTGATGAACTTGGTGCGGGGACGGATCCTCAAGAAGGAGCGGCCCTTGCCATGTCCATCCTGGATGAAGTCGTTAACCGGAAAGCACGAGTCATCGCGACCACTCACTATCCGGAATTGAAGGCCTATGGCTATAACCGGCCAGATGTCATAAACGCCTCTGTCGAATTTGATATCCAAACCCTTAAACCGACATACCGTTTGTTGATTGGGGTTCCAGGTCGGAGTAATGCTTTTGAGATTTCCAGACGCTTAGGTTTAAGAGAATCCGTGATTGACTCGGCAAAAGGTCATATTGGAGTGGATTCTCAAAGTGTTGAAAATATGATTGCTTCATTAGAAGAATCCAAACGGGGCGCAGAGCAGGATTATGAAGAGGCAGAGCGATTGCTTGCAGAAGCGGAAGAGCTCCGGAATGAATTAAAGCTAAAGTGGGATCAATTCGAAGATCAGCGTGAAAAGCTATATGAGAAAGCAGAACAAAAGGCAGAGAAAGCCATTCGTCAGGCTAGAGAAGAAGCGGAAACAATCGTTGGCGAAATCCGAAACATGAAATCACAGACACAAATGAAAGAGCATGAATGGATTGAAGCTCGCAAGATGTTTGATGAAGCGCAGCCGGAACTTGCGAAGAAGAAACCAAAGTCTGCTCCTGCACCTAAAAAAGAGACAAGAGAATTGAACCCTGGGGATGAAGTGAAGTTACTGACTCTTAATCAGCAGGGAACCATTGTGGAGCAGACAGGTAAGAATGAATACCAGGTTCAGGTTGGTGTAATGAAGGTGAAAGCCAAACGCAAAGACCTTGAATTTGTGAAGGCAAAGGAACCTTATAAAGAAAAGCCAATGGCAACTGTAAAAGGGAAGGATTTCCACGTGAAAACAGAACTCGATTTGCGTGGCGAGCGCTATGAAGATGCGTTAAATCGCATAGAAAAATATATCGATGACGCTCTTCTAGCAGGATATCCCCAAGTATCCATTATTCATGGAAAGGGAACAGGAGCGCTTCGGACAGCGGTTCAAAATTTCGCTAAGAACCATCGGAGCATCTCTAGCCATCGGGCAGGTGGCATGAATGAAGGTGGAAGTGGAGTTACTGTACTTGAGCTTCGATAATTTCGATGAAAAGGGAGCGGAGGAATGAGTAATTTTTGGGAATACACGTTAGTGGAAACCGCCGCCCGTTACAGTGTTGTTGTCCTATGTCTCGTCTTATTCATGGCCATTTTTGAAATCGTTACTTCTTATAATAACTGGGAAGAAATCAAAAAAGGCAACATTGCTGTAGCTATGGCTACCGGGGGGAAGCTATTTGGAATTGCGAACATCTTTCGTTTTTCAATTGAACACAATGATTCACTCACCCAAACGATGGGTTGGGGATTGTATGGATTTGCACTTCTCCTCTGCGGTTATTTTATTTTTGAATTCTTAACCCCATCTTTTAAGATCGATGAAGAAATTGCCAAAGACAACCGTGCCGTAGGATTCATTTCTTTAGTCATATCCATCGGCTTATCGTATGTAATAGGAGCGAATATCATTTAAGGAGAGAGACAGTGGAAACCTTAGCCAAAATATTAATGGTCGTTGCCGCGGCCTTTCTCGTCGTAGGCATCCTGTTTTTTATCATATAAGTACTCAATTCACCATCAAACAAGAAGCTCATCCGGCTTCTTGTTTTTTTATGTTAATGTAATTGCAGTTATTAAAGTATATGGCAGGATTGTTGAAGCCTCAGTTTTGAGATGTTTCGGGGTTCGTTGTTGAATTGAGCGTTAGGGGTGGTTGGGAAGCAACTCGTCTAGCTCCATTGCCCAGACACTCGCGTAATAAGCAGAACAGCAAAGGAATGAAAGGGCACATTCCTTTGCTGTTTTGCTTATGCCAGTCGTGTCTACCAGGGCGATTCCACATTTGAACACTTTCCTGTGGGGGAGTGGCGAGCTTCCTCGGACGGTCTGCCGCACTAAGGGATCTCGCCAATCTCCTTTCTCCAACGGGAGTCTGGCAGCTTTCCAACTACCCCATTCGATATTGTGAGAAACGAAAACCCTACACAAATGGAGTATTTTCCATAACACTGCTTTCCAGTAAAAAAAGTGCTTCATAGAAAGCGTTAAAGTACAGAGGACTGCTTGTTTATTAGTTGGATTCACGAACTTACATTACGCTGGACAGCTGCTTATTCTAGAAGTAGTTTCGAGAAACTTATATGGCAATGGGGCGGAGGGGAATGGCGAGACTCCTGCGGGGAAAAAGTGCAGGGTGAGACCCCACAGGACGCAGTCCGAGGAGGCTCACCGCGCTCCCGCGGAAAGCGAGCTATTCCCCGCAGCCCCCACCCACTCAACAAACGTCTCGAAACGGAGTCTTCAAGAAAAGGGAGCTTATGTGTAGGAAAGGGGAAAGTTTAGGGGTAATATTTTCAATTTTTTAAATAATAATTCAAATATTAGCCTTAAGTCGTTATAATAGGAGAGAAGACAATTATTAGGGAGGTCTGTCAAAATGAGTGATTTTCAACGACCATGGCACAAGTTATACCCACCAGAAGTCCCTGTCACTATTGAATACAAAGAACGACCACTCCAAGATTACCTGAAAGAAAGTGCTGAATTATACGGAGAAAAGAAAGCGCTTTATTTTATGGGCAAGGAGTTGGATTATACAGAAGTTTATGAACAAGCCCAAGCAGTAGCAAGCTATTTGCAGGACCTCGGTTTGGAAAAGGGCGACCGTGTTTCTATCATGCTGCCGAACTGTCCTCAATCCGTCATCTCCTATTATGGAGTCCTTATGGCTGGAGGAATCGTTGTACAGACGAACCCTCTTTATATGGAAAGGGAACTGGAGTATCAAATGAATGACTCTGGTGCCAAGATGATCATTTGTCTTGATCTACTTTATCCGAAGGCTGCAAATATCAAACCTGATACCCCTCTTGAACACATCATCGTGACAGGTATTAAAGATTACCTGCCTTTCCCTAAAAATAAAATTTATCCTTTTATTCAAAAGCGTCAGTATCAAGTACTCGTCAAACCGGAACAATCCACAGATACTCATTTATGGCCCCATGTATTAAAAAATGCTAGTGGAAACGTCAAAGAGGTAGAAATTGATCCAAAAGAGGATCTTGCTTTACTGCAATACACTGGAGGAACGACTGGTTTTCCTAAAGGTGTCATGCTTACTCATTACAACCTGATCGTCAATACGCAAATGTCGAAAAAATGGTTGTATAAGTGTAAAGATGGGGAGGAAATTGTTCTAGCTATCTTACCGTTCTTCCATGTATATGGAATGACTTCCGTTATGAACTTGTCTGTCATGATGGGGAACAAAATGATCCTCATGCCGAAATTTGAACCTGAAGATGTTTTAAAAGTCATCGAAAAACAAAAGCCGACGTTATTTCCTGGAGCCCCTACGATTTATATTGCCTTGTTAAACCACCCGAATTTGAAAAAATATGACCTTTCATCCATTGAAGCTTGTATAAGTGGTTCAGCACCATTGCCGGTTGAAGTACAAGAACGTTTTGAAGCTGTGACAGGCGGACGTCTTGTTGAAGGGTATGGGTTGACGGAAACATCTCCTGTTACGCATTCCAACTTGGTTTGGGGACAGCGTATGAGCGGAAGTATCGGTGTACCTTGGCCGGATACAGATGCGAAGATCTTCAAGATGGATGCTGATGAAGTAGCAGAGAACGGAGAAATTGGAGAAATCGTAGTCAAAGGTCCTCAAGTGATGAGGGGGTATTGGAATAGACCCGAAGAAACAGCCCAAGTACTCAGTGAAGATGGCTGGTTCCGCACAGGGGATATGGGATATATGGATGATGCTGGTTATTTTTACATCGTCGATCGTAAGAAGGATATGATTATCGCAGGTGGGTATAACATCTACCCTCGTGAAGTAGAAGAAGTTCTTTATGAACATTCTGAAATTCAAGAGGCTGTCGTTGTAGGGGTGCCTGATCCTTACCGTGGAGAAACCGTAAAAGCTTTTATTGTTAAGAAACAGGGAAGCGAAATTACAGAAGATGAACTGAATGAGTACTGTCGTAAAAACATCGCTTCTTATAAAGTTCCACGGTTGTATGAGTTCAGAGAAGAGCTGCCGAAAACCGCCGTCGGTAAAATCTTGAGAAGGACATTAATTGATGAAGAAAAGCGGAAATATGAGGAATCGGAGAGTATCCAATAAACCAAAAAAAAGAAAGTTGACAGAATATTTCTTTGCTTGTAGAATAATAAGTGAATGATGATTCATTCATTTTTCAGTTTGCAACGCAAGGAGATATACAATGAAAAAAAATAAACCGAAATTCAAACAAATCATTGATGCAGCTGTAGAAGTCATTGCTGAAAATGGATACCACTCTTCTCAAGTTTCTAAAATTGCAAAAAAGGCTGGAGTGGCTGATGGAACCATCTATCTTTATTTTAAGAACAAGGAAGATATCCTTGTATCATTGTTTCAAGAAAAAATGGGGCAATTCATAGAAAAGATTGAGCAAGAAACAACCTCCAAGCAGTCAGCAGAACAAAAGCTTCTGACATTAATACAAACACACTTTGAACAGCTGGCTGCCGATCACCATCTGGCAATTGTGACACAGTTGGAATTGCGTCAATCCAATAAAGAGTTGAGACAAAAAATCAACCACGTATTGAAACGTTATTTAAACGTGATCGATCAAATTGTTGAAGAAGGTGTCGAGGAGGAGTTGTTCCGTAGTGGCCTGGATCGCCGTCTTGTTCGTCAAATGATTTTTGGAACCATGGATGAGACGGTGACAAACTGGGTCATGAAAGACCAACGTTATAACATAGAAGAACAGGCAAAAGAAGTCCATAGCTTAATTGTGAATGGATTAGCCCGTCAGGATCAGTGAGAAAGGGGAATAAGATTTGTCGACTTTAAATTCAGAAGTAAAAGGAAATGTTGCTGAAATAACTATTCAGAGTCCGCCGGCAAACGCACTGTCCAGTTTAATACTGCAAGATCTCTCTAAGGAACTGGATCAAATTGAGAGCGATCCTTCCATTAAGGCCATTCTTCTTAAAGGGGAAGGGCGCTTCTTCTCAGCAGGAGCGGATATCAAGGAATTCACTTCTCTTCAAGGAGAAAACGATTATAAGGGCTTGGCAGCCAAAGGCCAGCAACTGTTTAGCAGAATAGAAAATTTCCATATTCCTGTCATAGCTGCTATTCATGGAGCGGCCTTAGGCGGAGGTCTAGAGCTAGCCATGTCCTGTCACATCCGCTACGTAGCAGAGGATGCAAAGCTAGGGTTGCCTGAATTGAATCTTGGGATTATCCCTGGTTTTGCTGGTACCCAACGGTTACCAAGATACGTGGGTGAAGCGAAAGCATATGAAATGATTTTGACAGGCGTACCGATCAGTGGTGAAGAAGCTGCTCAATTGGGTCTAGCAAATCAGAGCTTTTCTAACGAGGAATTATTCGAGAAAGCAGAAAAATTGGCTCAAACGATTGCTCAGAAAAGTGGACCGACGATTCACCACGTCATGAAGTTAATCCCGTATGCCCATACTTCTCAATTTGAAGCAGGGAACAATGCAGAAGCTGAGGCCTTTGGTCAGGTGTTTGGGAATGAAGATGCTAAAGAAGGCATCCAAGCATTCATTGAAAAAAGAAAACCAGAATTTAAAAATCAATAGTCCAGGAGGTATATAGACATGAATATTTACGTTTTGTTGAAAAGAACATTCGACACAGAGGAAAAAATTTCTGTAAGTAATGGAGTTATTACTGATGATGGTGCCGAATACATCATCAACCCTTACGATGAGTATGCGGTGGAAGAGGCGATTAACCTCCGTGATGAGCACGGCGGAGAAGTGACTGTCGTGACAATTGGAGAAGAAGAATCAGAGAAGCAGCTTCGGACGGCTCTTGCTATGGGAGCAGATAAAGCGGTTCTCATTAACACGGAAGATGACCTTGAAGAAGGGGATCAGTTTACAACGGTTAAGATTCTTGAAGCTTTCTTTGAAGATAAGGAAGTCGATATTATCCTTGGAGGTAACGTAGCCATTGATGAAGCCAGTGGTCAAGTAGGTCCTCGCCTTGCTGAACGTTTGGATATGCCATGTGTGACGACGATAACAGATATCAAGATTGATGGCACGACAGTCAACATTGAACGTGACGTTGAAGGAGATGTTGAAAAAGTCGAGACGACGCTTCCTGTCCTGGTTACATGTCAACAAGGTTTGAATGAGCCGAGATACCCTTCTTTACCAGGAATTATGAAGGCGAAGAAAAAGCCTCTGGATGAACTGGAAATCGATGACCTCGACTTGGAAGAAGAAGATGTGGAACCAAAAACGAAAACAATGGAAATTTTCCTTCCTCCTGAAAAAGAAGCAGGGAAAGTACTTGAAGGAGAAGTTGATGACGTAGTAAAAGAACTCGTATCTTTATTAAAAACAGAAGCGAAAGTACTGTAAATAGACAAGGGAAAGGAGAATCTTTATGAGTAAAAAAGTGTTAGTAATTGGGGAAGCTAGAGAAGGATCTCTTCGTAATGTTACATTTGAAGCAATTGCAGCAGCCAATATTGTCAGTGATGGGGGAGAAGTCATCGGTGTCCTTTGTGGAGATGGCGACTTGAGTGAAATGGGCCAGGAAATGGTTTATTACGGGGCATCCAGAGTGATCACTGTTTCAAACCCAGAATTGAAAACGTATACATCTGATGGTTATGCTCAAGCAGTACATCAAGTGATTCAAGACGAATCACCTGAAGGAATCATCATGGGGCATACAGCAATCGGTAAGGATTTGACACCGAAGCTTGCTAGCAGGCTTGAGTCTGGATTAATCTCAGATGCTACGGAGGTAGTTGCAGAAGGTGGAGACATTGTGTTCACTCGACCAATTTACTCCGGTAAAGCTTTTGAAAAGAAAGTAGTTACGGAAGGTCTTGTTTTTGCGACAATCCGTCCAAATAATATTCCGTCCCTTACAAGAGATGATTCTTTAACAGGAAGCGTATCTGAAAAAGAAGTTGAGATTTCAAACATCCGTACCATAATCAAAGATGTCTTGCGCAAGTCTTCGGATGGTGTCGATCTGTCAGAAGCGAAAGTCATTGTTGCCGGTGGGCGTGGAGTGAAGAGTGCAGAAGGTTTTGAACCACTTGAAAAATTAGCCGAGGCTCTTGGCGGTACGGTCGGTGCATCCCGTGGAGCTTGTGATGCTGGTTATTGTGACTACTCATTACAAATCGGTCAAACAGGGAAGGTCGTAACTCCAGACTTGTATATCGCTTGTGGTATTTCTGGAGCCATTCAGCACTTGGCTGGAATGTCGAACTCCAAAGTCATTGTGGCGATCAACAAGGATCCGGAAGCAAACATATTCAATGTTGCTGACTACGGTATCGTCGGCGATTTGTTTGACGTTGTCCCTAAGCTCATTGAACAAATTAAAGAAATAAAAGTGAACGCCTAATCATAAAGCCGAAGCCAATTATTTGGCTTCGGCTTTATTCCATGTTTAAATAAGGTATAAACAAATTGTTAGTCACTAAAAATAGATAGTGATATACTCTTAAACAGACTATAAGGTCGAGGAGGAATTATATAATGTCAATCGTAAAAGCAACAGATCAAAACTTTACTGAAGAAACAGGTCAAGGTCTTGTCTTAGCTGATTTTTGGGCGCCATGGTGCGGACCTTGTAAGATGATTGCACCCGTATTAGAGGAATTGGATGCTGAGATGAGTGATCAAGTGAAAATCGTCAAGTTGGATGTTGACGAAAACCAAGAAACTGCTGGTAAGTTCGGTGTTATGAGTATCCCGACACTGCTTCTATTCAAAGATGGTCAAGTGGTTGATCAAGTCATCGGTTTCCAACCTAAAGAAGCCCTGGCTGAACTGATTCAAAAACATTCCTAAAGAAAGACATTTCGAAAGCCGCGTTGCCAAGCAGCGCGGCTTTCATCATCTTTAAGAATGTACTCAGGTTCGAGATCTTAAGCAGCTTTTTGCGTCTTTTCAATGACTCGAGACGTTGCTTAAGTTGGTCCAGACGCATTGAACCTGCATACTTGTTCCACAGTTGTGGTAATTCTCAATATATAAACTACAAGTCATGGAGTGAACATATATGAACTCAACCATTAAAGAGAAACTGGCTGTTTTACCGGACCAGCCCGGTTGTTATCTTATGAAAGATAAAAACGACACCGTCATCTATGTAGGTAAGTCGAAAGTGTTAAAGAATCGAGTGCGCTCCTATTTTACGGGGGCACATGACGGTAAAACACAGCGACTTGTCCGTGAAATCATCAATTTTGAATATATCGTGACCAATTCTGAAATTGAAGCATTAATCTTGGAAATGAATCTAATAAAAAAATATGATCCTAAATACAATGTCTTATTAAAAGATGATAAAACATACCCTTATTTGAAGGTGACCGCTGAAAGACACCCAAGATTGATTGTCACGAGAAATGTAAAAAAAGATAAAGGAAAATATTTCGGGCCTTACCCAAACGTTATTGCTGCAAGGGAAACGAAAAAACTGCTGGATCGGTTGTATCCATTAAGAAAATGTAATACGATGCCTGACCGTGTTTGTCTTTACTACCACATGCATCAATGTTTGGGACCATGTGAATATACCGTTACAAAAAAGACGAATGAAGAAATTGTTCAAAATATAACTTCCTTCCTAAATGGAGGACATACGGATATAAAGAAAGACTTGAAAAAGCGAATGCTCGAAGCATCCGAAGAACTTGACTTTGAACGTGCGAAAGAATTGAGAGATCAAATCGAACATATTGAGTCTGTCATGGAACAGCAGAAGATGACGATGAATGATCAAGTGGATCGTGATATTTTTGGATATTCCTATGATAAAGGGTGGATGTGTGTCCAAGTCTTTTTTGTACGACAGGGCAAACTCATCGAACGGGATGTCACGCTGTTTCCGTTTTTCGATGACCCAGAAGAAACGTTTATCAGCTACATTGGTCGCTTTTACTTGCATCAAAACCACCCATACCCGAAGCAGGTTCTCGTGCCAGTGGCGACAGACGTTGATGTTTTGGAGGGTGCTTTAGATACTAAAGTCCTCATTCCAATGCGCGGTCGAAAAAAAGAATTGGTAGAGCTTGCAATGAAAAACGCAACCATATCGTTAGAAGAGAAATTTGCTTTAATTGAACGAGACGAAGAGCGAACCATTAAAGCCGTGGAATCACTGGGGAATCATTTACACATTGAAACCCCTCACCGGATTGAAGCTTTTGATAACTCCAATATACAAGGTGCCGATCCTGTTTCAGCGATGGTTGTTTTCATTGATGGAAAACCCCATAAGAAAGAGTACAGGAAATACAAAATCAGGGATGTAGAGGGTCCTGATGATTATGAGACCATGAGAGAAGTCATTCGAAGAAGGTACAAGCGTGTGTTAAAAGAAGATCTGCCTCTCCCTGATTTAATTATCGTGGATGGTGGAAAAGGCCAGATGACGGCTGCTCTTGATGTTCTTGAGAATGAACTTGGTGTTGACGTCCCCCTTTGTGGCTTAGCTAAAGATGATAAACATAAAACCAGTGAATTGTTGTATGGGGATCCTCCTAGTCCTATCGATCTGGATCGTCAATCTCAAGAATTTTATCTTGTCCAGAGAATTCAAGATGAGGTACACAGGTTCGCTATTTCCTTTCATCGACAACTCAGAGGCAAAGGTGCCATTCAATCTGAACTGGACCGTATACCAGGTGTAGGGCAGAAGCGTCGGCGCCTATTATTAAGACACTTCAAGTCTGTAGCGGAAATTAAAAATGCAGATCTTGCAGATATTACAAAGTTAGGTGTTCCTGAACCTGTAGCCAATACTATTCTCATCCATTTGAATCAGGATAACGTAGAAGAACCAGCTGAAGAATAACAGCTGGTTCTTTGCTTTTCTATTTATCCTTTAAATGCTTTAATCTCAACAATGTTTTCTTTGTGGTTTTTCTCTTCAAAACATTCATATGTATGATCAGTAATTTGGCAGATGACTTCTGCCATGAACCCACATTCCATGCGGAACTCGACTTCGAACATTTTTTGATTCAGACGCTTCTCTATCATGTGGCCACTCAATGTAAAGATCATTTCTTTTCTTTTTTCTTTTACAAGAACAAGTTCACCCCAGCCCATGTACTGGAAAAACTCATAGAGCTCGTCCATGGTGCTGATTTCTGTCTGTCTAGCCATGTTTTTCCCCATATAATAAAGGAGGTAAGGGGCATCTTTCCCTAAAAAATCAGGGAGGGTGTAATAACGCATCAGATCAAAACCTGCGCCTGTCCCTACAAGCGATGAAATGTTGCCCGTTGTTAGCTTTGTAGATTCTTTCAAAACGCTCATTCCTTTCTCTCCTTATTATCACTCGAAACGAAGTTCGGTGCAATGAAAATTGTTCTTTTTCCTCGAAAGGAAATAAATGTGTATTTTTAAGCAGATTATGAACGTGCTTTCTTGACGCTTATACGGGATAGAAGTACAATAAACATGTCACAAATTGTACATTGGTCAGACAAGCTAAAAGGGAAAAGGGGCTTTTCCTTATTATTTTTTACGCTTAATTAAAGCGCTTAACTGTCTGAAAAATGTTCATATTCAAACTGTTATCATCTTGAGGGGGGTAAATATGGCGGGAACACGCGGATACGTCAATCGAAGACTGCATTCACTTTTGGGCGTCGTCCCAATCGGGATCTTTTTGATCCAACACTTGACTGTGAACTATTTTGCAACACGTGGACCAGAGGCATTTAACGCTGCAGCTCATTTTATGGAGAGCTTGCCATATCGTTATGTACTGGAGACTTTCATTATCTTTTTACCACTGTTGTTCCACTCTATATACGGAGTGTATATTGCCTTCACAGCCAAGAGTAACTTATCTAACTTCGGTTATTTCAGGAACTGGATGTTCATCTTCCAACGGATCACAGGAATTATCACACTCATATTCATTGCATGGCATGTATGGGAAACGAGAATTGCTATTGGTTTTGGTTGGGCAGAACTGAACTATTCCTTGATGGAAGGCATCCTTACTGAACCTTTCTTCTTTTGGTTCTACATAGTAGGGGTCATTTCAACGACTTTCCACTTCTCTAATGGTCTTTGGTCGTTCTTTGTCAGCTGGGGAATCACAGTATCACCTCGCTCACAGAAAATTATGACCTATGCAAGTATCATCATTTTCGTTGCGATTTCTTATGTCGGTGTTCGTACACTGATTCAATTCGCATATGGCATATAATTCATAAAAAAATTGAGACATGAAAAGGTAGATTTTTAGTATTCAAGGGAGTGAGCTTCAATCATGACAAACCGTAATATTGTTGTGGTCGGTGGTGGTCTAGCCGGCCTGATGGCAACAATTAAAGCAGCAGAACAAGGGGTTCACGTGGACTTGCTTTCCATTGTTCCTGTTAAGCGTTCTCACTCTGTATGTGCCCAAGGCGGAATTAACGGGGCAGTCAATACGAAAGGGGAAGGCGATTCCCCATGGGAACACTTTGACGATACAGTTTATGGGGGAGACTTTTTAGCGAACCAGCCCCCTGTAAAAGCAATGTGTGATGCCGCACCAGGAATTATTCACCTGCTGGACCGTATGGGTGTAATGTTCAACCGTACTCCGGAAGGGTTGCTTGATTTCCGTCGTTTTGGTGGAACACAGCACCACCGCACCGCATTTGCTGGAGCAACAACCGGACAACAACTTCTTTACGCTCTGGATGAACAAGTACGTCGCCACGAAGTGAACGGTCTCGTAACAAAATATGAAAACTGGGAATTCCTATCTGCAATCGTGGATGATAATGGCGTAGGCCGAGGCATTGTTGGTCAGAACCTTAGTGACCATGAAATTAAAGCCTTCCCAGCAGATGCTGTGATCATGGCGACAGGCGGACCTGGAATCATTTTCGGTAAGTCAACGAACTCTGTCATCAACACAGGATCCGCAGCAGGTTCCTTGTATCAGCAGGGTGTAGACTATGCCAATGGAGAGTTCATTCAAATTCACCCGACAGCGATTCCTGGGGATGATAAACTGCGTCTTATGAGTGAGTCTGCCCGTGGTGAAGGTGGACGTGTATGGACATATAAAGATGGTGAACCGTGGTATTTCCTAGAAGAGAAATATCCGGCTTACGGAAACCTTGTACCGCGAGACATTGCAACCCGTGAAATTTTTGATGTTTGTGTCAATCAAAAGCTGGGAATCAATGGCGAAAATATGGTATATCTAGACCTATCTCATAAAGATCCGAAGGAATTGGACGTCAAGCTTGGCGGGATCATTGAAATCTATGAAAAATTCGTAGGAGACGATCCGCGTAAAGTACCGATGAAAATTTTCCCTGCCGTCCATTACTCTATGGGTGGAATGTGGGTCGATTATGATCAGATGACCAACATTCCAGGAATTTTCGCTGCAGGAGAATGTGACTATACACAACACGGCGGAAATAGACTCGGAGCAAACTCACTGCTTTCTTCTATTTTCGGAGGAATGGTAGCTGGACCGAATGCCGTTAAATATATTGATGGCTTAGAAACTCTTGCGGATGATATGACAGCCAAGCTGTTTGAAGCGAAAGTAAAAGAAGAGCAGGATAAATTCGAAGAAATTATGAACATGGATGGCGACGAAAATGCCTACCAGATTCATAAAGAGCTTGGGGAATGGATGACGGACAACGTCACGGTTGTTCGGGAAAACGAAAAACTCCTGAAAACAGATGAGAAAATTTTAGAATTGATGGATCGTTACAAACGAATCAACATCAACGATACTTCTCGCTGGAGCAACCAGGGAGCCATGTTCACACGACAGCTTTGGAACATGCTTCAGTTGGCACGTGTTATTACTCAAGGGGCATACAACCGTAATGAAAGCCGTGGGGCTCATTACAAGCCTGAATTCCCTGAACGTAATGACGAAGAATGGCTGAAGACGACGGTGGCTAGCTTTGATAAAGAAAACAATAAGCCGGTATTCCGTTATGACGAAGTCGATACATCCTTAATCGAGCCTCGTAAACGTGACTACTCGAAAAGTAAATAAAGGAGGTAACGATCATGAGCGAAAATAAAACGGTCACGATGATCATCACTCGTCAGGACCATCCTGATGAACCATCTTATGAAGAAAAATTCGAGATTCCGTATCGTGAAAATATGAACGTCATCTCTGCGCTTATGGAAATTCGTCGTAATCCTGTTAATGCAAATGGTGAACAGACCACTCCTGTTTATTGGGATATGGGCTGTCTGGAAGAAGTTTGTGGTGCGTGTTCCATGGTGATTAACGGAACGCCTCGTCAATCATGTACAGCGCTTGTTGACCAGCTGGAACAGCCAATTCGCTTAGCACCTATGACGACATTCCCTGTCAACCGAGATTTAGCTGTTGACCGCAGTCGGATGTTCGATTCATTGAAGAAAGTGAAAGCCTGGATCCCGATTGACGGGACACACGATCTTGGTCCAGGGCCTAAAATGCCAGAAAGTAAACGCCAATGGGCATATGAGTTATCCAAATGTATGACATGTGGAGTTTGCTTGGAAGCTTGTCCGAACGTTAATAGTAAGTCGGACTTCATCGGACCTGCTCCATTGTCTCAAGTTCGTTTGTTCAACTCTCACCCTACAGGAGAAATGAACAAAAGTGAACGATTGCAGACCATTATGGATGCAGAAGGACTCATGGGTTGCGGAAACTCACAAAACTGTGTTCAATCCTGTCCAAAAGGAATTCCATTAACAACTTCAATTGCTGCACTTAACCGTGACACAGCTATTGAATCTTTCAAAAGTTTCTTCGGAAGCGATCAACGCGTTTAATATTACTACTAGAAGAAGTCTCCAAATTTTTTGGAGACTTCTTTTTTCATATTTCCTTCTTCAATAAAAGCTCCCGTTTGTGGAAGACTCAGTTTCGAGATGTTTGTAAGAGGTTCTAGTGCTCCGGGAAAAGGTTCGTCTAGCTCCATCGTCCAGACACTCGCGCCATAAGCAAAACAGCAAAGGAATGAAAAATCGCATTCCGTTGCTGTTTTGCTTATGCCAGTCGTGTCTACCAGGACAATTCCGCATTTGAACACTTTCCATGGGGCGGGCGGTGAGCCTCCTCAGGCTGCGCCTTCCGGGGTCTCACCTGTCCCACACGTCCCATAGGAGTCTCACCGTTTCCCTCCGCCCCTTTACCATGTAAGGGTCTCGAAACTACTTACGGGATCATCTGTTTTATCCACAAGGAAAGTGTAGGATATTAATTTCCATGCCCGATAATCTGAATACGGAAGTATGGTATAAGGCACTGTGCCTTCAACGCCGAGTTAGTAGAAAACACTCTTCCCTTCTAAGCAGGCATTAAGCTTTAGAGTTTTGAAATAAGCTTTATGTTATGGATGTTTGCTTTGGAGGGGGGAATGACCCATTTTCCTTAATCATACAAGCTGATTTTCTAGGTGTGATTTCAAGAGTTTCCCTTGGCAAAGGGGCGGAGGGGAATGGCGAGACTCCTGCGGGAAGAGAGTGCTTGGTGAGACCCCACAGGACGCAGTCCGAGGAGGCTCAACGCGCTCCCGCGGAAAGCGAGTCATTCCCCTCCGCCCCTACCCACTGCACAAAAGTCTCGAAATCAAGCCTTCAAGAATACTCCCAAATAGCTTAATAAATATTGTTGAAAAAGACTATGGGTTGTAGGCTGTAAGTTCCATAGTATAATAGACTTGGTTGAATATTGTACGAAGGTGGATTTATATGCTTAATTTCAAATGGTCTCAGTGGCTGGTTCTATCCTTTTTCATCTTATCTGCTTGTTACATGATGGTATTATCCGTCACACAGCCATACCTTGGTATAACCGTGAACGAAAGACAAGGAGAATGGGTAGTTAATTCAGTCCACATTGGAAGTTGGGGGGATCGCCACGGGGTTCCGGTTGGAGGTGAAGTCATTTTAATAGATGAAGCCCCTCCAGAAGAGCATCGTTCTGTTTCGATGTTTAATGAGTTAGAGGGAGCAAACTCATTCTCAATCCAACACAATGGACAAGAGACTTCCTACGATAATATCGAAAATTCAAGTGCCATTCATTGGTTGTTGTATATTGTTCTCCCTGCTCTTTTCTTTTTAGTTATCCTGGGTATATCTTACTTGGTCCATAAAAGAGTGCCTAAAAGATATTCGGCTGGGCAGTTGATTCTATTTTTCTTAGCCATTGCAACCGGATATATAAGCAACAGCGGTGCAGTAAGGGATGATTTGTACAGTTTATTCTTAAACACAGGATTATTCTTATTTTCACCTGTGATATTGATTCATTTCTTATATAATTATTTTCAGGAACTCCATATATATTGGTTTTCTAAGAAACTCGTTTACTTGTTATACCTAACTGTTGGAATTGTATCCTTGCTTGAAGGATACTTCCTTACCGTACAAGCTTATCCAGCTTTTTTTGAGCCGATTCCTGGTGGTCTGCTATTGATTTTGTATATTATTTCTTTTTATATCATTTACCGAGGGCTGTTTATCCACAAAGATGCAGCAGTCGGACCAATTTTTAAATACATGGCTATAGGAATGACGATTGCGTTCTTTCCTTATATTCTGCTTTATTTGATCCCTGCTCTAGCTTTTGGAGTGAAGGTGATTTCACTAGAAGTTGGAGGGGTGTTTCTCATCGCTTTACCGATCACCTTCATGTATTTGGTAACGAGAGAAAGATTGATTGATATTGACTTTGTCATGACGCGAGTCAGATATTACATGATTCTTTCTGTACTTCCGAGTCTAGCTCTTATGTTTACGGTCGGTTGGCTTGTAGAAGGGGATCTATTTCTTGTTAGTTACATTCAAATGTTCTTGTTGTTTCAATCTTCTTTAGTCTTATTCTTATCTGCAAAAGAAGTGTTGGATTTCAGACTGCAGCGTTATTTGTTTTCTGCTCGATATGGCTATCAGGAGAGTATGCACCGGATGGCTCAGGACATGAAGGATCAATCCAATGCCGTTGATTTAATGAAGGTCATGCGTGATGAAGTGAAAAACGTACTGAATGTTCGGGATATTTACATTTATTCCAAGCACAATAAACGAAACATGTATTGCGTGTATGACCAAATACCTGATGACATCATCGATCATTTTGACGAGCATCTGAACGATCACCAATATGATATAGGTTCTGTAATTGAAACGGAGAAAGGTTTTGGAGTTATTGTAGGCTACTCCTTGGAAAAGCTCACAATGATGTGGTGTAAAGGAAAAAAAGACTACACAAATCTGAACCGTGACGAGAAGACGTATTTACAAACTATTTCTCATAATGCGAATATTGCCATACAGAATATGAACACCATTGAGGATCTTCTAAAAGAACTCCGTAAATTGAGAAGTGATCAAACACAAAAATATCCAATCTGGCTTTCAAGGCTGTTGTTTACAATTGCTGAAAACCAAAGAAAACAACTTTCCATTGATTTGCATGACACCGTGCTTCAAGAGCAGCTGTACCTTTATAGAAAAATGGATGATTTGATTAGACACAGAAATGATTTAACTCCAAGTCTGCATGCGGAGTTGATGGTTTATAAAGAATCCCTCCTTGATAGCATTCACCTGATTCGTGAGACGTGTAATGAGCTGCGTCCAGCATTTATAGAGGAGATGGGTCTTGTTCAATCATTAAAGAATTTAATTCATCAATACCAGCTTCGCTCGAACTTTACGGTTTATTTCACAGATGAACGTTTTGGAGCAGAACTGGATCAAGAAAGGATTCTAGCTGTCTTCCGAGTTGTTCAAGAGCTTCTGACAAACGCTATGAAACATTCAGATGCAAAGATTGTAAAACTATCTTTATCCAACTATGAGAATCAAGTGATGCTTCTGTATTCAGATAACGGAAAAGGTATGGACTATTCCGTTCAACGTGACTTGTTCTCCCATATTGGGTTATCCGGCATTGAACAACGAGTCAATGGTCTAAATGGACACCTGGAAATTGAGACCGCACCAGGCGAAGGGTTTAAAGCGATGATAACGTTTCCGATTGAGTCGAAAAGGGAGGTCCAAGTATGATGAATGTGTTAATCGTTGATGATCACCCTGCCGTAGGGGCAGGTACGAAGTCGATGCTCGAACAAGAAGGGGACATGCAAGTGGATGTCACTCATGAAAACGAAAAAGTAGAACCCCTTTTAAAAGAAAAGAAATATGATATTGTTCTATTGGATTTATATATGCCAGGTATAAACGGAATTGAGTTGGCGAAGAAAATTCGGAAGTCCTATCCTGATTTGAAACTACTTATTTATACGGGTTTTGATTTGAACACCCACTTCAATATGCTGGTGGAAGCGGATATTAATGGTTTTGTCAGTAAAACAGCAACTAGTGAGCAACTAGTAACAGCCATCCGTTGTGCGTGGAGGGATGAGGTAGTTATTCCTATTCATTTGTTCAAACAGTTGAGAAGGTCTGAGGCTAGTGTAAGTTCTCCTTCTGAAACCGAGGAAGGGAATGGTTTTTCTTTGAACGAAAAAGAACAGTCCATTTTACAGGAAGTGGCGTCTGGATATACGAACAGGGAAATTGCCCAAACCCTTCACATGTCGCAGCGAAGTGTGGAATACACCTTGACCGGAATCTTTAATAAACTGAATGTCAGGTCGCGTACGGAGGCACTCTTCAAAGCGCAAGAACTCGGGCTTGTGTCTAAATCATGAAAGCGTAGCACAGGGCGGCCTCCCTGTTCATACGATACAGAGACTAAATAATTCCCCTCATATAAGCTCAGGGACAACAAGGAGGGGTACGCTTGTGAAGGAGGACGGCTATCGGCCAACACAAATTCTTACCAAGCGGGAGCGAGAAGTTTTCGAGCTTCTAGTACAGGATAAGACGACACGTGAGATCGCAAAAGAGCTCTTCATCTCAGAGAAAACTGTGCGGAATCACATCTCGAACGCAATGCAAAAGCTAGGGGTGAAAGGACGTTCCCAGGCAGTGGTAGAACTGCTGCGTATGGGGGAACTGGAATTGTGATCTCCATAGAACAGCAAACCATTGCTTTTGAGAAGGAGGGGGTCCTTTCAGGTAGGGTTGCGTTTGACGCAGCCAAACCTGAAAGGGTTTTTCTTATAAAGAGAAGTTAGACCTTGAATTTTTCTGCTGAAACCATGAGAATGAGATTTATAAAGTATTTTCGTTAGGAGTGCTGAATGTGACAAAATCACAACAGACGTCCATGATGGCTGATGTAGAGAAAGAGTTGAGATACATAGCCGGGATTATCAAACAAAGAGGACGAGTCATTTTAAATCATTACCCAATTACAGCTCCACAATTCGTTGCTCTTCAATGGTTAATGGAAAAAGGAGACATGACGATCGGAGAGCTCTCCAACTATATCCACCTTGCTTGCAGTACAACGACTGATCTTGTAGATAGAATGGAAAAGAACGAGCTTGTCGAGAGAGTTCGTGATCCTAGAGACCGTCGTGTTGTTCGCATTCATGTGTTGGAAAAGGGAGAAAAAATCATCCATGAAGTTATTGAGAAACGTCAGAATTATCTCGAAGAAGTCTTGAAGGACGTGCCGGAAGAGGATGTGGAAACACTGAACCGCTTACTTCGCGTTCTCCATGAAAACATGAAAGAGACAGACAAAGAACCAGACAACTAAGATATAAAAGAGGGATGCGAATTGAAACAACCCATAGGAGTCATAGATTCTGGAGTAGGCGGTTTGACGGTAGCTAGAGAATTAATGCGCCAATTACCAAAGGAAACTTTTCTTTATTTAGGCGATACCAAAAGGTGTCCATATGGCCCTCGGTCAGAGGAGGAAGTCCGAGCATTCACATGGCAAATGGTGAATTTCTTATTAGAGAAAAACATGAAGATGTTGGTGATTGCTTGTAATACAGCCACTGCCTATACCCTTAAAGAATTGCAAGAAACGCTGGATATTCCTGTCATCGGTGTCATCGAGCCTGGGGCTCGTGCTGCTATTAAATTCAGTCGAAATAAAAGAATTGGTGTCATCGGGACGGAAGGAACCATAGAAAGTAAAGCCTATCCGAATGCCCTCTTAGCCATTGATCAAAACATCCGAGTCAACGGTCTCGCCTGTCCTCCTTTCGTACCAATGGTGGAAGATGGAATTCTATCCGGCCCAAGAGCAAAAAGAATCGTTTCCAATACCCTGCGACCTCTAAAAGATATGAATCATATTGACACTCTTATTTTAGGTTGCACTCACTATCCATTGATTAAGGATCTAGTGCAAAACGAGATGGGGAATCATATTCAAGTCATTAGTTCTGGAGAAGAAACAGCTAGGGAAGCTAGTTTGATCCTTGCTTATCACAAGTTGTTAGAGAAAGAGAATACCTCCCCTGTTCATGAATTTTATACAACGGGAGATATTGAAAAGTTCCGCTTGGTAGCAAATAGTTGGTTTGATACCCCTGTACAAATTCTTAAATCCGTACAAATTGAACATGTTCCGAGCTCTGCTTACTAAAGGAGAGCTTTTTTTTATATCAAAATGATGGAGAAGAAGATCCAGCTTCTAGTTTTGAGTGCGCTGTTCAGTCGCAGTAATTAAAACTATGGAGATGGGACAGGTAGAAAGACTTGAGTACCATACTTTGAAAAATAATTAAATTCCGTGTTCATCCTGTTACAAAATGATCTGCCATTCATTCATGAAATTCTCTGGTCTATTCCCTCAAGGGGCTCGTATATATGGTAGTACAATCTATCTCAGGAGGGAAAACTATGAAGAAATACGGCTACAAACCCTTTATACTCACGGTTTTATTGCTGTTGAGTGCAGGGTTGCTTTCAGGCTGCCTTTTTGAAGGAGAGCAATCATTAGAGAAAATGGATACACCTGAAGAGGCGGTTACAACAACGCCAGATCCGAGTAGTGATGCCCCTCTTCCTGAAGGAGAAGGTGAAAATACAGAAGGGGAAGATGGAGAGGGGGCTGAAGATGAAGCTTCTTCAGCAACGGTCGCTCGTGAGTTGTATTTGTTGGATGCGAACGGCATGGTTGCTCCCCAGACACTAGAATTACCGGTTTCAGAAGAGGTGGCGACACAGGCGCTTGAGTATATGGTAAAGGATGGTCCTGTGACGAACCTTCTGCCAAATGGATTTGAAGCGGTCCTTCCTGCTGGTACAGAAATTCTTGGTGTGAATGCTAAAGAGGATGGAACGCTTATTGTAGATGTATCGGAAGAATTCAAAAATTACGCTGCAGAAGACGAACAGAAGATTTTACAGGCTATGACTTATACACTGACTCAGTTTGAAAATGTGAAACGAATGAAGCTTTGGATCAACGGTCACGAGCAGCAAGTGATGCCTGTTGACGGGACCCCTATTTCTAAAGGGGTATCCCGTGCCGACGGGATTAATCATAGCGTCGGGAACAACACGGATATTGTAAATAGTGAAGCGGTTACGGTTTATTTCCCTGCCCAAAATGGGGAGCAGGTCTATCAAGTTCCAGTGACCACTCGGGTCACTAAGGGCAGTGACGAATTTACAGCTATGGTACAGGCATTGCTGGAAGGGCCTGAACTTGGCAGTGCCCTCATGAATCCTTTCAATGAAGGGGCAGAGTTGGTCAAATCTAAGTTGAAGAATGGTGTTCTTACTGTTTCATTTAATGAGAACATATTGACGAGTGTAGAAGAGCAACCGTCCTTATCTGATGCGGCTTTGGCAAGTCTTGTGATGAGTCTTACCGATCAAGCAGATGTGGAATCAGTCGAGGTTCATGTAGATGGTACAGAACAAGTGTTCAACGAAGCTGGGGAACCGTTGGCTGAGCCTGTTTCAAGACAAGATATTAATGGGGCAGAAGCGATGTAGCCATTAAATTGTCCAGAGAGCGCTTCAAAAGTGAAAAGCTTTTGAAGCGCTTTTTCATTTGATCTTTAACTACCTCCGATATGTAATTTGTGTTAAGATGGGCAAGGATAATGGTGTACGAAAAGGAGGTCATTACTGATGAGAAGTGATCATCGGGAAGTAAACGAACTAAGAAAAGTAACAATTGAAACGGATTATGTAAAGCATCCAGAAGGGTCCGTACTGATAAGCTTTGGAGATACAAAAGTAATTTGTAATGCCAGCGTAGAGGATCGTGTACCTCCTTTTTTACGTGGACAAGGAAAAGGCTGGATTACTGCTGAATATGCAATGCTGCCTCGTGCTACAGAACAAAGGAATATCCGTGAGTCTTCTAAAGGAAAAGTCTCAGGGCGTACAATGGAAATTCAACGATTGATCGGACGTTCCCTTCGTGCGGTTGTAGACTTGGATAAAATTGGTGAGCGCACCATCTGGGTGGATTGTGACGTCATCCAGGCTGACGGAGGAACACGTACGGCTTCCATTACGGGAGCATTTGTAGCTGTCGTCTTAGCTTTAGGCAAGTTAGTAGAGAAAAAAGCAATCAAAGAATTGCCAATTACAGATTTCTTAACGGCCATTTCTGTGGGAGTAATGCCTGATAAGAGTGAGATCTTGGACCTTTGCTATGAGGAAGACAGTAAAGCCCAAGTGGATATGAACGTAATCATGACCGGAAACGGTGAATTCGTTGAATTGCAGGGAACAGGAGAAGAAGCAACATTCTCTATGCAGCAGCTGCAAAAGATGTTGTCCCTAGCTGAGGAAGGCGTTTCGGACCTCATTAAACTCCAAGAAGAAGCAATTGGAGAATGGTCAGATGTCATCCGTACAAAAGTGGAGGCAGCTAAGTGAAATGAAAGAGTTAATTGTTGCCACGAAGAACCCAGGTAAAGTGAACGAGTTTCGGGAGATGTTTTCCAAATATGAGATTTCTGTAAAGTCTTTGTTAGATATCGATCGTTCCATAGATATAGAAGAAACAGGTACGACATTTGAAGAGAATGCCGTCATTAAAGCGGAAGCAATGGCGGAGCAATTTGGCGTTCCTGTCGTGGCTGACGATTCAGGTTTAGAAGTCGATGCCTTGAATGGGGAACCTGGTGTTTACTCCGCCCGTTATGCAGGAATAGAAAAAGATGACAACAAAAATACAGAAAAACTTTTAAAAGCACTTCAAGACGTACCCGAATCAAAGAGAATGGCCCGTTTTGTCTGTGCTGTAGCAGTCGCAAGACCTGGTGAAGACACCTTTGTTAGAAGAGGGACGTGTGAGGGATCCATTGCTACTGAATCTCAAGGAACGAATGGTTTCGGTTATGATCCAATTTTCATACCAGAAGGGTCTTCCCGTACGATGGCTGAACACACTTCTGAAGAGAAGAACGCAATCAGTCACCGTCACCACGCCATACAACAAATCGAAGAGTGGTTGAAAACTCAAAGCTAAACGAGGTGAAACGTATGCCGAAAGTTTTAATCGTAAGTGACACCCACGGCTTAAAAAAAGAAGTGATGGAAATTAAAGAAAGACACCAGGATGTCGATGCGATGATTCATTGCGGAGATTCTGAACTCGACTATGATTCAAAAGAATTGGAAGACTTTACTTATGCAAAAGGGAACTGTGATTTCGAACCAGGAATGGAAGAAGAACAAATTCTTCAAGTAGGAGAAATAACCTTCTTGGTCACTCACGGACATTTACATCAAATCAAATCAACTTTGATGCCCCTCTCTTACCGTGCAGAGGAAGTCGGTGCTCAAGTTGCCTGTTTTGGCCACTCGCATATTGCAGGAGCAGAGAAAGTTGGCGACACACTATTCATTAACCCAGGAAGCGCAAGGCTTCCTAGAGATCGTGAAGAGCCAACCTATGCGATTTTAGAATGGACTGATCGAAGCGACGTTCACTTACAATTTTATCATGTGAATGGGGATCCTATGCCCGATCTCCAGATGTCAACAGCACTTGCAGCGAAGAATTAAATTCTTTGCTGCAAACCTGTTGACATTTTCTCATATCCTTAATATAATAATTCTTGTCCGCTTCACAAGACATCAACAAAAAAGGGCTTAATTAAAAGTAAGTTTTCTACTTTGTGGGTATAGTTTAATGGTAAAACCTCAGCCACGAGCAGAACTTCTTCCGAATAAGCTGCGAGTTGCCCCGACGGATATACTCCCTTGAGTAATCTAGAAGAGGAAGGGGCATGAGTGGTACGATTACAAACAAAGCCAAAGAATATTAATGATGCGGGTGTAGTTTAATGGTAAAACCTCAGCCTTCCAAGCTGATGACGAGGGTTCGATTCCCTTCACCCGCTCCAATACATATTTAAAACTTTAATAAGCATGTCCCAGTAGCTCAGCTGGATAGAGCAACAGCCTTCTAAGCTGTGGGTCGGGAGTTCGAATCTCTCCTGGGACGCTATATAAAAATGCTTCCTTTGCTTTGGCAAAGGAAGCATTTTTATGTTCAATAAAGTGAAAGGAATAACCACTCATAAATCAAATGATTGTATTGTAAGAGTGAAACAGGAAATTGTTCAGGTTTGACCCAAGGTACATGGTGGGCTGCATGATTACACAGCCCAGTAATTCTACTATTGAACGCCAGGAAAGAAGCGGATTGAAATTTATAAGAAACGTTTTCTTATCTCTGGTGAAGGGAGCTGACAGGCTTCTTGTTTACCGAACCACTTGTAACGATTTTTAGCCACAAAATTGTAAGCCCAATCCCTTATCGCTTTAGGGACAATTATCAAAGCAAACCCCATTTTCCAAAAACCCGTCAAATATTTACATATCCTCAAAGCTGCCGTGGACCGAATGTAGGACTTGGAACCTTCGATGAGGACGATACTGTCCACTTCAATTGGAATTTCAAATTTCCTCATGAGTGTGCGTCCAACATGGCTTTGTTGAGAAGCAAATGTAAAAAGTCCTTCAGGATCTCTTTTAATAATGAACTGCACATTTTGATTGCAAAAATTACATTCCCCGTCAAATAGGATAATCCGTTCCATTTTCATCACCTCTACAAACATTTTATCACGTAAACATTTTAGTTTCTTAAAAAAGTGTTCTCAACAAGAGGCACAACACACGTACTCTTCATACGCTATCGTGTAGAGGAGTGATTCTTTTGATAGCCTTCGCTTATATCCTGATTGGTGTGTTTTTCTGCTTCCAACAACAAGAACCGATTGACCAAAGTAAAGAAGAGCGATCTTTATATATGTTGGTGTTATTAGGGTGGATCATTCTTTGGCCAGTATTCTTAATCCATTTCTTACTTAAAGGTAAATATAGGGTATAGAACATGGTATTAACTCACATATGAAATCCTTCTCAAGCACACAATAGAAATGGCTACTAAGCCAAGTGATTTGAGGAGTGATCAGGATGGAGAAGAAGAATGTTCAGTGGTTGCCGATTGTCGCTTCTATCGGAATCGGTGCTGCCACTTACAGCATGATGACTGGTCAGGCAGGGCAATTGCAAAACGTCATCCCAAGCATTGCTAAGATGTCTGGGCAAAGCCAGAGCAACCCAACCTCTAATCAATAAAAAAAGGGTGTGCTCGTTGAGCACACCCTTTCTATATTCCTCTATAATAACGTTCCCATTTTGAGCGAACGTTTGATGTCGATTCATGTTAGTTGGAGATTTTCTTTTGGCAATTCCATAGATCGCTTATCAATTTCCTTCGTCAACAAATGAACGAATTCATCATCTAGTTGAAGCTTAACGGACTCTATGTACGTTTCCAGCAGTGTTTGATCATCTAGCAATGACAAAACGATACATCCCCTTAAATTTATAATTCGGTGAAATTTTATTCACATTCACTTATTTTAGCAAAAAATATGAATTCATCATGAGTACAAAGTCCTGTTTTTGCAATTATGATACAAATGATGATTCTTTTTTGCGTATAGAATCTGAATGTATAAGTGTTTTCTTTGTGTTTGTCTTGAATATACTTTAGTATATCCTAATAAGCTGAATGAATAGAGGTTTGAAAAACTTACGATAAGGTTAGAATGAGGGAAGTATGAACTCTAGGGAAGGGTGTCTTATGGAAAATAAAAACGGGAACTTAGTGATGTTCCCAAAATGGAAAACCACTTTGGAACGTGTAGGACTGGAGGCATTGAAGGAAAAAAGATATAAAGATGCTTCAGAAGCTTTGGGGCCACTGGTGGAATATGGGGTGGCAAATGCAGATGTCATTACAGGTCTTTTGATGAGTTGGATAGAACTCGGGTTGTTCGATGAAGCGGAAGAATTATGTCAGGAGCAAATGAAGGAAGATTACGACCAATACTACCATTATTTACATATCTATATCACCATCTTATTTCAAAGCAATCAATATGAAGAAATTATCAACCTTTTGGAAGAAGTGTTCGAATCAGAAGAAATTCCTCATCAAAGCCGTACACAGCTCTGGCAGATGTATGAGGTAAGTAGGAAACTTCTAGAGGATCGCCATAAAGAAGAAGGCTCTAAATATTTTGATGAGTTTATGAATGCATTAGATTCTGAAGATATACATAAGCAATGGCAAGCGGTTGACCAATTGAAAAAGCAAGCTCCTGACACTTTTGCAGATGACTTTCAACGTGTTTTAATGAACGAGTCCGTTCACCCAATCATTAAAACGGCCATCTTAGAATGGTTCAGGGATGCAGGGTGGCGTGAAGAACTGACAATTAAAAAGTTTGGGCAAAGATCTACGGTTGTTCCTGCGGAATTAACCCAGCTTCATTCGGATTACATTATTAAGCAGATTCAAATGAGGCTCGGACAAATTGAACAAAACAACCCAACGATGTATGAAATGATTAATCGTCTTTTATACCATTATTGTTATGTGCGCTATCCGATCTATCCGGATGAAAAGGAAGTTCCTATTCTCGTCGAGGCACTTAAGCAAATTGGACATGAATATTTGCAGCTCCCATTGTCCAATAACGAAGAACTGGAAAACGTTGAGAAATACAAATCCGAAATTGAATTATGTGAACAGCATTATGTATTGATCGTAGGTGAGTAAATGAAAAGCTCACGTCTTGAAAGGCTGTAGGATTATGTTATAATGTAGTGGTTGCAAACGAGATTCGTATGTAAAAAGAGTCATAGAATCATCAGATCATCGTCTTCGGACGAAAATGAATGAATAGATGTTGGAGGGAATTTTTTATGTCAGCAAAATGGGAAAAGCAAGAAGGCAATCAGGGAACTTTAACAGTAGAAGTACCTGCAAGTGAATTTGACAAAGCACTTGACCAAGCCTTCAAAAAAGTAGTTCAACAGGTACAAGTACCTGGTTTCCGTAAAGGTAAAGTACCACGTAAACTTTTCGAACAGCGTTTCGGAGTGGAGTCCCTTTATCAGGATGCCCTTGATATTGTTCTTCCACAAGCTTACACAGAAGCTGTTGAAGAAGCAGGAATCGAACCTGTAGATCGTCCAGAAGTAGACGTGAAACAAATCGAAAAAGGTCAAGACCTTGTATTCACAGCTGAAGTTACTGTAAAGCCTGAAGTTAAACTAGGCGATTACAAAGGACTTGTTGTAGAAGAGCAAGATACAGAAGTATCAGAGGAAGATGTTGAGAACGAACTAAAACAAATGCAAGAGCGTCAAGCTGAGCTCGTTGTTAAAGAGGATGCAGCTGTTGAAAATGGCGACACAGTCGTTATGGACTTCGAAGGTTTCGTTGATGGCGAAGCATTCGAAGGTGGACAGGCAGACAACTACTCCCTAGAAGTTGGTTCTGGTTCCTTCATTCCAGGTTTTGAAGAGCAGCTTGTTGGTAAGAAAGCAGGAGAAGAGACTGACGTTGAAGTAACTTTCCCTGAAGAATACCACGCAGAAGATCTAGCTGGTAAATCTGCGACGTTTAAAGTCAAAATTCATGAAGTAAAAGGAAAAGAACTTCCTGAGCTTGATGATGAATTCGCGAAAGATGTCGACGAAGATGTCGAGTCTCTTGAAGAACTGAAGACGAAAACTCGTGAGCGTCTGGAAGAGCAAAAGAAAACAGATGCTGAAAACAGCAAGCGTGACACCCTTGTAACGCAAGCTTCTGAAAACGCAGAAGTTGAAATTCCAGATGCAATGGTGGATACAGAACTTGACCGCATGGTTCAAGAGTTTGAACAACGTCTTCAAATGCAAGGCATGACAAAAGACATGTACTTCCAGTTCACAGGTCAAGACGAAGATGCCCTACGTGAGCAAATGAAAGAAGACGCAGCGAAGCGTGTGAAAACGAACCTGACTCTTGAAGCGATCGCAGAGGCAGAAAACGTTGAAGCATCTGAAGAAGATGTGAACGCTGAGCTTGAGAACATGGCTTCCATGTATCAAACAGATGTTGCTCAATTGACGCAAATGCTAGGCGGGAATACTGACATGATCAAAGAAGATCTTAAAGTCCGCAAAGCCATTGACGTTCTAGTTGCAAATTCTAAAGCTGAATAATAAACTAAGAAGACAAGGTGCATGATCGTACCTTGTCTTCTGATATATTTATATATTTTAGAGTATAGAGGCAGAGATTAATGGGGAAGATAATTGATACTTCTCCAGTTGTTTACATACTATAGTAATGGTGCTTGATTGTTTGACTTATCTGCCGTTGAATTACATAATGAGGATGGTGCAGGAAAAGTTGCGCACACCTCTGAATAGGTATTGCTTTTTTGTTTGAAGTGAATCTGATATGATGGGCAAAAGAAGTGAAGTGGAAACGTAGCGTCGTATCATGAAACTTCAGTCGCAACGATTGCGTCATTATAATAAGGGGTGAAACGTATGTTTAAATTTAACGATGAAAAAGGACAGTTGAAATGTTCTTTCTGCGGTAAAAGTCAGGAACAAGTCCGTAAGCTCGTTGCAGGACCTGGCGTATATATATGTGATGAATGTATTGAACTTTGTACGGAAATCGTTGAAGAAGAACTGGGTAATGAAGAAGAAGTGGAATTCAAAGAGGTACCGAAGCCTCAAGAAATCCGCGAAATTCTCAGCGATTATGTCATCGGCCAGGATCAAGCTAAAAAGAACTTGTCAGTAGCCGTTTACAACCATTATAAGCGTATCAATGCAGGTGTGAAAAATGATGATGTCGAACTTGCGAAAAGTAACATCCTCATGCTCGGACCTACAGGTAGCGGTAAGACACTACTTGCTCAAACACTGGCACGTATTCTGAATGTACCATTTGCCATTGCAGATGCTACTTCCTTAACAGAAGCGGGTTATGTAGGTGAAGATGTTGAAAACATTCTTTTGAAGTTGATTCAAGCAGCAGATTATGATGTTGAAAAAGCTGAAAAAGGAATCATCTATATCGATGAGATTGATAAAGTTGCCCGTAAATCAGAAAATCCATCCATTACGAGAGATGTGTCTGGTGAGGGAGTGCAGCAAGCGCTTCTAAAAATTCTTGAGGGTACTCAAGCGAGTGTACCTCCACAAGGTGGTCGTAAACATCCTCATCAAGAATTCATCCAAATCGATACAACAAATGTGTTGTTTATCGTTGGAGGAGCTTTCGATGGCATCGACCAAATCATTAAACGTCGCCTAGGACGAAAAGTGATTGGCTTCGGTTCTGAACAAGCAGCAGATGAAGCAGAGAAGAAAGAATTGCTGACAAAAGTGCTTCCTGAAGACTTGTTGAGCTATGGATTGATTCCAGAATTCATCGGCCGTCTTCCAGTCATCGGCAGCCTCGAGCAGCTGGATGAAGATGCGCTTGTGGAAATTCTTACAAAACCGAAAAATGCACTTGTGAAGCAATATCAGAAACTTTTCCAAATCGACCATGTCGAATTGGAGATGGAAGAAGATGCGCTTCGTGAAATCGCACGTCTAGCTATAGAACGTAAGACAGGGGCTCGTGGACTTCGCTCGATCATCGAAGGGATCATGCTGGATGTCATGTATGAACTTCCTTCACGTGATGACATTGAGAAATGTATCATTACGAAAGAGACAGTCACTGCTAAGAATGGGCGTCCTAAGCTCGTTTTAACAGACGGTACTGTTGAAGATGATAATAAACAATCTCCTAAAGAGAGTGCGTAAACCTTAAGGAATAATATTTAAGAAGCCGTGCTACGATGTTGATGTAGCACGGCTTCTGTATTATTGCTTTAATAAAAGCGGACAGGTTGCTACATAAGCATGAAAGGTTGGTTTCTGTTCATAATAAAGTATTAGGAGCGAACCCCTTTACAGTCAATGGTTAGGGGATTTCGGTGTTGGGATGATTTGGTGCCGTTTCGTTTACTTTCCAAGTACATTTATATATGATAAAAATACGTAGTTGCAATAATCGGAGGTGCAAGAAATGACGGATAAACAAAGTACAAAGATACCTCTACTTCCTCTCAGAGGATTGCTCGTGTACCCTTCCATGGTCCTTCACTTGGACGTTGGTCGTGAAAAGTCGGTGCAAGCGTTAGAGCAATCCATGATGGATGACAATGAAATTTTTCTCGTGTCACAAAAAGAAGTAAATATTGATGAACCATCGAAAGATGATCTTTATGAGGTTGGAACCATTGCCAGGGTTAAACAAATGGTTAAATTGCCCAACGGCACCAATCGTGTTCTAGTGGAGGGTTTATATAGAGCCCGGGTAGAGCGATTAGTGGATGATGAGGACTTTTATCATGCGAATTTTTCAAAAATTGAGGATGAGCATGTAGGAGAAAATGAGGAAGAAGCCCTCATGCGGACGCTGATGGACCAATTTGAGAAGTTCGTAAAAGTGTCTAAAAAAGTAAGTCAGGAAACCTTTAATACCGTGGCGGACATTGATGAACCGAGTCATATGGCCGACATGATTGCCTCCCATTTGCCGGTAAAATTAAAAGAAAAGCAGTCGATTTTAGAAACAGCGAATGTGAAAGAGCGACTTCAAAAACTTGTCGATATGATCGGTAATGAACGTGAAGTTTTGCAAATCGAGCAAAAGATCGGCAAAAGGGTTAAGAAATCCATGGAAAAAACGCAAAAGGAATACTATTTGCGTGAACAAATGAAAGCGATCCAAAATGAACTTGGCGATAAAGATGGGAAATCAGGTGAAGTGGCTCAGCTTAAAGAAAAAATTGAGCAGGCTCAAATGCCTGAACGAGTAGAGGAAGTCGCTTATAAAGAGCTTGGAAGGTACGAAAAAGTTCCACAAAGCTCAGCGGAAAGTTCAGTTATCCGAAATTACATCGAGTGGCTTGTGGCTTTGCCCTGGTCCAATGAGACAGAAGACAATCTTGATGTAAACCGTGCCGAGAAGATTTTGGACGAAGACCATTATGGTTTGGAGAAGGTCAAAGAGCGCGTGCTCGAATATTTAGCGGTTCAGAAGCTGACTCAAACCATAAAAGGACCCATCTTGTGTCTGGCTGGACCACCAGGAGTTGGAAAGACTTCACTTGCTAAGTCCATTGCACGTTCCATCAACCGTAAATTTGTAAGAATCTCTTTAGGTGGAATCCGTGATGAAGCCGAAATCCGGGGACATCGTAGGACTTATATCGGGGCTATGCCGGGACGTATCATCCAGGGCATGAAACGCGCAGAGACTGTGAACCCAGTATTTTTACTTGATGAAATTGATAAAATGGCGAGTGATTTCAGAGGAGATCCTTCCTCCGCTATGCTGGAAGTGCTCGATCCAGAACAAAACGGAACGTTCAGTGATCACTTCATTGAAGAGAACTATGACCTATCGAAAGTCATGTTTGTCGCCACAGCTAATAACATTTCGAACATCCCAGGACCGTTGCGTGATCGAATGGAGATCATCACTATTGCCGGCTATACAGAAGTTGAGAAAGTCCATATATCTAAAGAGCATCTGCTTCCTAAACAAGTGAAGGAGAATGGCTTGAAGAAAGGACAGTTGCAGTTACGCGATGACGCGCTCTTGAAGTTGATCCGTCGGTACACGAGAGAAGCGGGAGTTCGGGGTCTTGAGCGTGAATTAGCGAGCCTATGCAGGAAGGCTGCGAAAATCATCGTTTCTGGTGAAAAACAACGTGTCGTTGTGACGGAAAAGCAACTGGAAGAGCTTCTTGGACGCCCGAAGTTCCGATATGGCCGGGCTGAATTGGAAGATCAAATTGGAGCAGCAACCGGTCTGGCTTATACGACAGCAGGTGGAGATACTCTATCGATTGAAGTTTCAATCTACCCTGGTAAAGGGAACCTTACATTAACAGGAAAACTCGGTGATGTGATGAAAGAGTCTGCACAAGCAGCTTTCAGCTATATTCGTTCAAGGGCGAACGAACTGAACATTGATCCAGAGTTTCTGGAAAAGAACGATATCCATATTCACGTTCCTGAAGGGGCAACACCAAAAGATGGTCCTTCAGCCGGTATAACTATGGCTACTGCCCTCGTATCAGCATTGACAGGGCGCCCCGTCCGTAAAGAAGTGGGGATGACGGGGGAAATCACTTTACGGGGACGCGTATTGCCGATTGGTGGTTTGAAGGAAAAATCATTGAGCGCTCACCGTGCAGGATTAACAAAAATCATCATACCTGATGAAAATGAAAAAGATTTAGAGGATATCCCAGACAGTATTAAGGAAGGTTTGAATTTTGTCCCTGTAAAGCATTTGGATGAAGTTTTAGAACAAGCATTAACGGAGGCAGTACATGAAAGTTAACTCTGCAGACATCGTCATCAGTGCGGCGAGCAAAAAGCAGTACCCAAAAGCACCGATTCCTGAAATTGCACTGGCAGGAAGATCGAATGTTGGTAAATCATCATTTATCAATCGGATGATTCAACGAAAAAATTTAGCGAGGACTTCTTCGAAGCCCGGTAAAACGCAAACACTAAACTTTTATATCATTAATGACAGATTCCACTTCGTCGATGTTCCCGGTTATGGATATGCAAAAGTTTCTAAAAAAGAACGCGCGAAGTGGGGAGCTATGATGGAGGAATATTTTGCTGAGCGTGATCAATTAAAAGCAACAGCATTAATCATCGACATCCGTCATAAGCCAACAGAAGATGATCAATTGATGTATGATTATTTAAAACACTTTGAGCTGCCTGTCATGGTCATTGCAACAAAGCTTGATAAAATTAAAAAGGGCCAGCGGCAGAAACAACTGAAAATGATTCATGAAGTTTTGGAAATGGAAGAGGAAGATGCGTTGATTCCTTTTTCATCAGAAACGGGCGAAGGCAAGGACGTGGCATGGAAGACGATGCTTTCCCACTTGAATCTATAATGATGACACCACTTCTCTATTTTAGAGGGGTGGTTTTTTGTCGTTAGAAATGTATATTCATGCAAAATTATATTATTTCAAAGCAAATTCATGCATTTATGCGAAAATCATGGCATTTAGTAGGCCAAGCTTCTCAATAGCAAAATTCGGGATTTTTTGGACTATGTTTAATTTTGGGAATTGTTTGATAAATAGATATAATTTAAAGTGTTGCTATTATTACAGAGAAATGACAAATTGATGAAGGGGAGAATTTTGGTTATGAGAAAATATTTATTGATGATTTCCCTGAGCCTTTTGATGGTCTTTGCGCTCGCTGCCTGCGGCGGAAGTGACGATGAGGGTGAAACTTCAGGGGATACAAATGAAAGTGATTCAAGTGATTCTTCAGAAGAAACAGCTTATGATCTAGTAGAAGATGGGAAGTTCACGTTTGCTGCTTCTGGTGAATTCCGACCGTTTAGCATGACAGATGCAAGCGGTGAAATGACAGGTTTTGATATTGACGTTGCGAATGCTGTTGCCGAGGAGTTGGGACTAGAACCAAACCCTCAAAAGCAGAAATTCGCAAGTATCGTTGAAGGTGTGAAGACAGGCCGTTTTGATGCGGCAGTAGCTAGTCACACGATTACAGAGGAAAGACAACAGGAGGTAGATTTTTCTACTCCATACTATTACTCAGGAGCACAAATTTTCACTAGATCGGATAGTGATGTTGAATCTCTAGAAGATTTGGAAGGAATGGAAATTGCTATTTCGAAAGGTTCGACATACAGCAAGTATGCAGAAGAAGTGACAGAGAATATCAAAACTTATGATAGTGATGTTGTCGCTTTGCAATCCCTGTCCAAAGGTCGCCATGACGCGGTAATCACAGATTTCCTGACTGGTAAAGAAGCTTCAGGTGAAGGTCTTGAAATCGAAGCGAAAGAAATGATTGAGCGTAGTGAACAGGCAGTCGCGGTTGCAAAAGAAAACGAAGCCCTACTTGAAGAAATCAACGCAGCTCTAGAAACACTTCGTGAGAATGGAACACTTGCTGAAATTAGTAAAGAATACTTTGGTGAAGACATTACAACTCTACCAGAGTAACCGCTCGATTTTCAGTTAAAGACCGAAGTTAAGAAGAGTGCGCAACGAGCGTACTCTTTTTGACATTAAAGAGGAGTTGAAGTGAATTGTATTTGTATTCTGCTAACTTTTGGACAGCACTGATTGAAAGTCGAGGCATGTTTTTTGAAGCGGCACAAATGACTCTAGCCCTTACGGCGGTCTCGATTTTAATTGCGATCGTCATCGGATTACTGTTTGCTTTTATGAAAATATCCAAAATTAAACCGTTGGAATGGCTTGCTTATATTTATATTTATGTGGTTAGGGGAACCCCTCTGATTGTTCAAATATTCGTGTTCTACTATGGATTGACAGAAGTTTGGATGATCAGTGGCTTCTGGTCCGTGGCTCTTGGACTTGCTTTCCACAATGGCGCCTATATTGCAGAAATATTCAGGGGTTCTATCCAGTCCATCGGTAAAGGTCAAACAGAAGCTGGGCGTTCACTTGGAATGAGCGGTGCGTTGACGATGAGACGTGTCATTTTGCCACAAGCCTTTAGACGTGCATTGCCTCCACTTGGGAATCAGTTTATCATTGGTTTGAAGGATTCATCGTTAGCTGCATTCATCGGTGTATCCGAAATATTCGCTGTTGCCACCACACAAGGGGCAAACACATTCGACTATATGACATGGTTGCTCGTAAGTGCTGTATGGTATTTGATTCTCGTATTTATTCTGACGCTTGTTGTCAGTGCAATTGAGAAGAAAATGGCTGTGAGTGACTAACAGAGGAGGAAACACAATTGTCAGAGCAAATGATTCGAGTCAATAAATTAAATAAATCGTTTGGGGACCTTCATGTACTGAAGGATATAGATTTCCATGTAGAAGAAAGTGAAGTTGTTGTACTGATCGGGGCAAGCGGCTCAGGGAAAAGTACCATGCTCCGCTGTTTGAATTTTCTAGAGATGAAAAACAGTGGGGAGCTTTTTATTAAAGGGGAAGAAATTGATCCTAAAAAAGATAACCTTAACAAAGTTCGTCAGCAAGTAGGGATGGTGTTCCAACACTTTAATCTGTTTCCGCATATGACGGTTTTAGGTAACGTCATCGAAGCTCCCACCCAAGTCAAAGGAATTTCTAAGAGTCAGGCCAAGAAAGAAGGTCAGGAACTCTTGGAAAAGGTTGGCCTCGGAGATAAAGCAAATGATTACCCATCCAGACTTTCAGGGGGACAAAAACAAAGGGTTGCCATCGCTAGAGCCCTTGCTATGAAACCTGAGATCATGCTGTTTGATGAGCCGACATCTGCGCTTGACCCAGAACTTGTTGGTGAGGTTCTTGCGACTATGAAAGACCTTGCCAAGGAAGGAATGACAATGGTCGTTGTCACCCACGAAATGGGCTTTGCGAGAGAAGTTGCTGACCGTGTCGTTTATATGCATGACGGAAAAATCGTCGAGTCAGGAGCTCCGAAAGACTTATTCGAAAATCCACAAGAAGAACGAACCCAAGCGTTCCTAAGCTCCATCTTATAATACACAACCCCCAGAGGCTGCCTCTGGGGGTTTGGTGTTTTATTTATTCTTTATTAAAGAAAATGGCAGGTTTTTATAAGACTTAATTTCGAGATTTTCGAGGGAGTTAGGGGCTCCGGGAAAAGGTTCGCTTTCCGTGGGCGAGTGATGAGCCTCCTCGAGCTAACGCTCTGCGGGGTCTCATCTACCACGCACTTCCCACAGGAGTCTCACCGTTTCCCTCCGCCCCTTTGCTATAATAATGTTCTCGAAAATTCCCTTTTACAGCAACCTGACGAGTTCTGTCATGAAGATCTGCTCACCCAAGCCGTTATAGAGTTGTTTAAACCAAGAGTTCTGCACGAATTAGAGCGAGGAAACAGGGTCTGGGAAACGTCCGCATGAAAACCGAATGGAGACACGAACGTGTGTGTCTTTCTACTGACTGTTCCAAAACACTGCAAATCGTCGTTTCCCTGCCCAGGAATTGTGAATCTTTATTTCAACCAGACAAGGCTGCCTTTAAGCATGCGCGGTGTGTGCTCCCCGCGCTCCCGCGGAAAGCGAGCTATTTCCCTCCGCCCCTTTGCCATGTAAGGTTCTCGAAATCACTTCTGGAACAATCAGCTTGAATGACTGAGGAAAGTGGATCATATAACCTCTCCATAGCAGGCATTCAGAATTTATAAGCTTGATACAGAGCGCTTTATGCCAACCTTAGTAGGGGAAATGGGAGACACTTCCCCTAGGTAGGGGTTCGTTTCTCCTTACTATGAAAGGGGTGGTTGGGAAGCTGCGAGACTCCCGTGGGAGAAAGGAGATCGGCGAGATCCCGCAGGGCATTAGCCCGAGGAAGCTCGCCACTCCCCCACAGGAAAGCGAGTTGCTTCCCAACCACCCCTGACGCGGACTTTGGCAAACGAACCCCCGGAACATCTCGAAACTGAGTCTTCCACTAAAGGGAGCTTTAGTTTAGGATTGGTTATTTCTTTTTTAATAGATAAAAGCCAAAAGCGATCAGGACGAGTGGCCAGAAACGTTCGATCAATTGAAAAGCGCCCTGAATCCATTGAAACCAAGTTGGATTGGTTGGCGCAAATATCGCAAAAAAGCCGACTCCAAGTAAGATCAGAGCAGGAAACAGTCCATTTTTAGTTTTTCTATAGTGCAATAGAAAAGCAACCCCAACAATAATCAGGTACATTCCCCAGTGATCGCGCCAAAAAGGTACATAGTTGACGGCTAAGAAATGAAAACCGAATCCAGCCAATATCACACCTGTGAACAAGGATGAGTGATCTTTCGCCCAATAGCTATGTAATAAAAAGGCCACCCCTATGAATATTACTAGCGTGTGCCATGAGTAGAATGGGCTCAATTCGGGAATATTGAGATGATGAAGGAAGTAGTATGCGCCTAACCCGATGAATAACAGTCCTATAAGTGAATTTTGTTTATTCAACATGATCACATCCTTTTCTGTTGTACATAAATGTCGGATCCTTGCGATTATGAGTAGGTTTTGGTATATTACAATCGGATTATAATTTAGAGTTCTTCTAAAAAAGTCGTTATTATTTTCAATTCCATCTAATTTTATCCTATCATAAGGGATTCAAAATCTGTTCATATTTCTAACGAAAAATCGACCTGATTTTGTGCTATAATAATGGATATGTGATAAGTCTTGAACGTTTAATGGGGGTAGATGAAATGCACATTTTAGCTATCGGTCTTAATTACAGAACAGCCCCTGTGGAAATTCGCGAGAAGCTTACATTTTCCGAGGAAGAGCTGACAAATGCCATGCAGCGCCTTAATAAACAAAAGAGTGTTTTGGAAAATGTGATTATTTCTACATGCAACCGAACGGAAATCTATGCGGTCGTGGATCAAATTCACACAGGTCGCTATTATATTAAACAGTTTCTATCGGATTGGTTTGAGATTGAAAAAGAGGAGTTTTCTCCTTTTCTTTCAATTTACGAAACCGACGGAGCGGTTGAGCACCTGCTGCGCGTTTCGGCAGGTCTGGATTCTATGGTGCTTGGCGAAACTCAGATTCTCGGGCAGATGAAGCAATCTTTCTTGCAGGCACAGGAAGCTGGGACAACAGGGACGATCTTCAATCAGTTGTTCCGTCAAGCGATAACTATGGCGAAAAAAGGCCATAAAGAGACGGAGATCGGTGAAAACGCTGTATCTGTAAGCTACGCGGCTGTAGAACTTGCTAAAAAGATTTTTGGTGATCTTGTCCACAAGCATATTGTCATTTTAGGTGCAGGGAAAATGGGCGAATTAGCTGCCAAGAACCTTCATGGTTCTGGCGTAAGAAAAGTTTCGGTCGTGAATCGTACACTAGCAAAAGCTCAAAATGTAGCAGGTCAATTTAACGGTCATCCTCACACCATGGACGAGCTTGAAGGTGTGTTGGAAGATGCTGATATCGTAATCAGCTCAACAGGTGCAACAGATTATGTCATCACGAAGGAAAAGATGGAACCTATTCATAAAAAGCGAAAAGGAAAACCTCTTTTCTTTGTAGACATCGCTGTTCCACGAGATCTCGACCCGGCTATGGAATCCCTGGAGAGTGTCTTCCTGTATGACATTGATGATTTGCAAGGGATTGTAGATGCCAATCTTGCACTCCGTAAACAAGCAGCAAAAGAAATTGAAGTGATGATTGAAGCGGAAATAGTCGAGTTTAAACAATGGTTACAGACAATAGGCGTAGTTCCTGTGATTTCAGCTCTTCGGTCGAAAGCTTTGGACATCCAGGCAGAAACGATGAAGAGTATCGAAAGAAAAATGCCGGAATTGACTGATCGTGAACGGAAAGTGTTAAGTAAACACACAAAGAGTATCATTAACCAAATGTTAAAAGAACCGATCTCTCAGGCGAAGGAAATGGCAGCTCAGCCGGATGCAGAGGAAACCCTGCGTTTATTCACTCAAATCTTTGGAATTGAAGAGCAGGTGAAGAAAGAGGCGGAAGAACAAGAAAAAAAGAACAAGGTGGAGAACGATACAGAGGCCAGTGATTCCATCTCCATGGTCAGCCCTGTAGCCCATTCATAAGGTGGAAGTGAAATGCTTGAATTAAAATGGGTTTACGAACTTATCCTTTTTCTATATGGATTGAGTATTATTGGATACTTCATCGACTTTGTACAAAATAACCGGAAGGCGAACATTGCTGCCTTCTGGTTACTTAGTATGGTTTGGGTTTTGCAAACATTCTTTTTGCTTTCTCAGGTGTTTATTAATACCGATTTTCCAATCATGACGGTTTATGATGGTCTCTATTTTTATTCGTGGATTCTAGTGACGTTTTCCCTCATTATTAACAGACTGTTTAAAGTGGATTTTCTTGTGTTCTTCACAAATGTGGTCGGTTTTTTGATCATGATCATTCATATTTCTACGAGGGCTCAAAATGTTCTAGAGAATAGGGGTGTGGCTCTCGTCAATGAGCTGCTTGTCATCCATGTTAGTTTAGCGATCATATCCTACGGGTTCTTTACCTTATCGTTTATTTTTTCTGTGATGTATCTATTGCAATATCGTTTATTGAAAAAGAAGAAATGGGATGCAAAGCTATTCCGCCTTGGAGATTTAACAAAGCTGGATCATTTTTCTTATGTATCCATCATATTAGGGGTTCCTCTGTTGTTGATTGCGATCATCCTTGGTGTTGTATGGGGATACGTCTCTACGGCTGCATTTTATTGGTACGATTCCAAAACGCTTGGATCACTGCTCGTGTTAGTCGTATATATCATTTATTTGATACTTAGGATTATCAAAGGGTATCAAGGACGTGCGATTGCCATATTCAATGCGGGAGCGTTTCTGTTTCTATTAATTAACTTTTTCTTATTTGGTTCATTATCCAACTTTCATTTTTAGTATCGAGGAGGAAGTGTTTTGAGAAAAATCGTCATCGGGTCACGCAAAAGTAAATTAGCGATTACACAAACGGAATGGGTGATCGAACAGTTGAAAGAAATCGATCCATCCTATGAGTTTGAAATCAAGCGAATATCAACGAAAGGTGATCAAATCCTGGACGTCACCCTTTCTAAAGTTGGGGGAAAAGGGCTCTTTATTAAAGAGATCGAACAGGCCATGTACGATGGAGAAATCGATATGGCTGTTCATAGTATGAAGGACATGCCTGCTGTAGTGGCAGAAGGCTTAATGGTTGCAGCTGTTCCCATTCGCGAGGATCACCGCGATGCTTTTGTGTCGAACGGTAATGTTGCTCTTAAAGACCTTCCTGCTGGAGCCATCGTTGGGACGAGCAGTTTGAGACGAGGTTCTCAAATCAAGGCGGTTCGACCAGATGTGGAAATCAAATGGATCCGTGGAAATATTGACACACGTATCCGCAAGTGTAAGGAAGAAGACTACGATGCGATTGTTCTCGCAGCTGCCGGTTTAAAACGGATGGGGTGGGATGATGATGTCGTCACCGAATATCTGGAACCTGATGTTTGTGTTCCGGCTGTTGGACAGGGAGCGCTTGCGATACAATGCCGTGAGAACGATTCAGAATTACGCGATTTTCTTAAGAAGTTAAATCATGAGTACACCGAAACAACGGTTACTGCTGAGCGGAAGTTTCTTCATGATTTAAATGGTGGCTGCCAAGTGCCTATTGGTGGGTATGCGTATCGTAAAGGCGAGGAAATCGTCCTGACAGCGCTTGTCGGAACACCTGATGGAAAGACCATCCTGCATGAAACGGTTTCTGGAACAGACCCGGTTGAAGTAGGGAAAGAAGCGGCTGATCGTTTGAAGGCCCAAGGAGCACAGGAAATCGTCGATCGTGCTAAAGAGGAGTATGACCAGTAATGCAGCCATTGCAAGGGAAGAGAATTCTCGTTACGAGAGGAAAGTCCCAAGCGCGCTCATTCATTGAAAAAATAGAAGCAGAAGGTGGAGATGTCTTTCATGCTCCCCTTCTTACCTTCCAATTGAATGATTCTGAATCTCATCAAGAGATTGTAAAACGACTTCACGACTATTCCTGGGTGTTTATCACAAGCGCGAATGGCGTGAAGTTTTTTTTCGAACTTCTGAAAAAATATAGAGTCGCAGTCCCACCATCCTTGAAATTTGCGATTATCGGATCAAAAACGGAAAAACGTTTAAACGGTTTTGGAGTTACAGCTGATTTCCTCCCTTCAAAATACCATGCGTCTTCAATGGGAAAAGAGTTTCTTGCCTGTCACCCACAACCTGGCCCCATTTTGTACATAAGAGGTAATCGTTCAAGGGACTCTCTTCCCCGTATGTTTGACGCAAAGGGTGTATTTTTCCATTCCATGACCGTATATGATACGCTACTATTGGAAGAAAAAAAGCCTGAACTCCTTACGTGGATTCAGGAACAAACGCTTGATGCATTAACTTTTACAAGCCCGTCAACGGTCCGTGCTTTTGTGTCTATGGTGGAGAGTCGAGGGAAAGACCTGCCTTGCTTTTGTATCGGTCCAACGACGGCAAAAGAAGCAGAGAAATGTGGGTTTACCAACGTCCATGTTCCTGAACAATACACGATTACTTATATGCTAAAACAAATGGCTTACTATTTTTCTAACGAAGGGAAAAGATAAATATGAAAGATTTGCAGTTCAAACGACACCGCCGCTTGCGCCGCACAGATTCCATGAGAGCGCTAGTGAGAGAGACGCATCTTCGAAAAGATGATTTGATCTACCCGATCTTTGTTGTAGAAGGGGAAGATATTAAAAATCCAGTCGCCTCGATGCCAGGCGTACATCAAGTCTCTCTTGATCACTTGAATGAGGAAATGGACGAGCTGGTCAGCTTGGATATTAAATCGGTCATTGTCTTTGGTGTTCCAGCAGAAAAAGACGATGTGGGTAGTCAAGCCTATCACGAAGAGGGGATTGTTCAACGGGCCATCCGTCAAATCAAAGAAAATTTCCCTACTCTAACTGTTATTGCAGATACGTGTCTTTGTCAATACACTGATCATGGGCATTGTGGAATTGTCCGGGATGGAGATATAGCCAATGACGAGTCTCTAACTTACATTACGAAAACAGCTGTTTCTCAGGCGGAAGCAGGTGCCGATATCATTGCACCGTCGAACATGATGGATGGTTTTGTAGCAGCTATTCGCCAGGGACTTGATGAAGCAGGCTTCAGTCAGATTCCTGTCATGTCTTACGCTGTTAAATATGCTTCTTCTTTTTATGGTCCATTCCGCGATGCAGCTCACAGTTCTCCTCAATTCGGTGACCGTCGTGCTTATCAGATGGATCCAGCTAACCGTCTGGAAGCATTAAGGGAGGCGGAATCAGATGTAGAGGAAGGGGCGGACTTCTTGATTGTAAAACCGGCTCTCGCCTACCTTGATATCATGCGTGAAGTGAAGGATCGTTTCCGGTTGCCACTGGTCGCTTACAATGTTAGTGGTGAATACTCTATGATCAAAGCTGCTGCGCAAAACGGCTGGGTTAATGAAGAAGAGATCGTTCTAGAAAAGCTGACCTCTATGAAACGAGCAGGCGCCGACCTTATTATTACTTACTTCGCTAAAGATGCAGCACGTTGGTTAAACCAATAACGTGGACAGAAAGGGTGTCGTTTTATGAAAACATTTGATCGTTCAAAACAAGCTTACTCAAAAGCCGTAGATTTAATGCCGGGTGGAGTAAACTCACCTGTACGTGCATTTAAATCGGTCCAGATGGATCCGATTTTTATGGAAAAAGGTGTAGGCTCTAAACTTTATGACCTCGATGGCAATGAGTACATCGATTATGTCTTAAGCTTTGGACCATTAATTTTGGGCCATGCCGATGAGAAAGTGACAGAAGCCTTAACCAAAGCAACGGCGAACGGGACAAGCTTTGGTGCTCCTACAGAAATGGAAAACGAACTGGCTTCCCTTGTGAAAGAACGGGTGCCGTCTATTGAAATGCTCCGCATGGTGAACTCAGGTACAGAAGCGACGATGAGTGCCCTTCGTGTGGCCAGAGGCTACACTGGTCGGGACAAAATCTTGAAATTCGAAGGCAATTATCATGGACATGGAGACTCTTTACTCATTAAAGCAGGATCAGGTGTAGCCACTCTCGGTCTCCCAGACTCCCCTGGTGTGCCGGAATCCATTGCACAAAATACAATTACAGTCCCGTATAATGACTTAGAAAGCGTCCGATATGTTTTTGAAGAGTTCGGTGACGATTTAGCGGCAGTCATTATTGAACCTGTCTCCGGCAACATGGGTGTCGTCCCGCCAAACGAAGGTTTCTTGCAAGAGTTAAGGAAGATGACAGAAGACAATGGCACAGTACTGATCTTTGATGAAGTGATGACTGGTTTTCGCGTGGGATACTACAGTGCTCAAGGACACTTTGATGTGACTCCTGACATGACCTGCCTTGGGAAAGTGATCGGAGGCGGTCTTCCTGTAGGAGCCTACGGTGGAAAACGGGAAATCATGGAACGTGTGGCTCCTGTCGGCGACATTTATCAAGCGGGTACACTCTCTGGAAATCCGCTTGCGATGACAGCAGGTTTTGAAACCATTTCGGCCATGACAGAAGAAGCTTATGCTTCCATTAACAAAAAAGTGGATCGCTTAATTGAAGGATACGAACAAGCTGCGGAAAAATATAACATTCCACTGACGGTCAACCGTGCTGGTTCCATGGTTGGTTTCTTCTTTACAAACGAACCGGTCACCAATTTTGAAACAGCCAACCAATCGGACTTGGATTTATTTACGCACTATTTCCAGGGGATGATTGAAGAAGGTGTGTATCTCCCTCCTTCTCAATTTGAAGGGCTCTTCTTATCTGTCAAACATACAGATGAAGATATTGAGAAAACGATCCAAGCAGCGGATAAAGTCTTTTCAAAAATAAAACGGTAATTCAAATGAAAGCGCATGGGGGTTCCCCATGCGCTTTCGTTATGTATATTACTCTAAGTCTCGCATAAGGTGATAATAGAGGAAAGTGTTTATTACCTTAGGGAGGGGACCGAACTTTGCAAAACAAACAAAATGTATTTTCCTTTTATTTAGATGAATCGATATGGTTTAAGGAAGGACAGGGAGTTCGCGAGTTAATCGGTATATCATTGGAACCTGAAATTACTATAGAAGAGCTTGGAGATGAGGTCCGACTGAAAGGGACGGTCGACCTTGCAGGTGAATACATTCCTACAGGAAGTCAGGATGCTCAGGATGAGAGTCCCCTTGCACCTTCTGTGAGAACCATGGATAAAGTCGAACCATCGGAAGAAGGTGTTCATACATTCAACCACTCATTTCCGGTGGAGATCACGGTACCATTAGAAAGAGTATCGAATTTAGAAGATGTACTCATCGACATCGAAAGTTTTGATTATGAGCTTCCAGCCAACCGTCAACTTCGTCTTCATGCCCATGTGAATATTAACGGGCTGGAAGAAAAACAACAAGGAGCATCGAATGAACCGGGGTTCGATGAATCAGCAACAGTTGGACCCGTCAATTTCCAAGCGCATAGTCCTAAAGAATCCCCTGTCTTTCCGGAACGGGAAGCCCCTGTTTTCCGCATTGATGATAGTGATGAAAGTGAGCATGTGGAAGAAGAGGAAGATGGACGCTGGTTTTATAAGAAGTCACAAAGTTTTCCTGAGTTTTTCGGTCACGCACAAGAAAATACCCAGTTCAAACAGGAGGAGCCTTCCTATGATAGTGAGGATTGGGGCGAAGTCAGTATAGAAGAGTCGAGCAGTGAGGAGTCCGATCAAGAAAGTGCTCAGGCACCTGGGGGTATGGATGGGATCAAACAAATCTTTAAGCATTTGTTCCCGAACAGAGAAGACACGTACACGCAAATGAAAATGTATATTGCCCAGGAAGAAGAATCGTTGTCATCGATTGCGGAGAAGTATGAAGTCTCTTTAAAACAGTTAGAACGTGTCAATGATTACAAAGATGATGTTTCCCCTGGGCAGATTGTGTATATTCCGAACTAAATCCATTTATATTTAAAAGCAAAAAACAAACCGAGGACCAATCCGAGAAGGAAGATATCGAATGTAGTCGGGAAGATGATGGTACGTAGTGCCTGGAAGATTACAATGGGCAGCAATGATTTTTCAATAACAAACAACCAAGTTCTGCACCAAGGAGGCAGGCGGTAACGATACAAACGACTCATAAAGAGCACCTCATTTCCATGGAGGATAAAGGCTCCTGGGCGATTCGCTCAGGGGTTTTCGCCTTTTTCTTTGACGTAGTTGACTAAATGCCTCTTTTTTATATACAATATGTAGTATAGTCTTTATACGTGAAATGCTTAGATAGGGAAGAGTACATGAACAATTCCTTCAGAGAGGAAAACAGTTGGTGAGAGTTTTCCAGGAACCCTGTTGATGGAAGTCGCCCTTGATGCAGCTTCTTTGAACGATGATTAGGAGAAGCCGGTTAGAAGCCGTTATTTTTATTTGAGTGTACAGGATAAACTTCCTGTAAATTAAAGGTGGTACCACGGAAATGAAACCCTTTCGTCCTTTTCTAGGATGAAAGGGTTTTTTATTTTTTATAAAGAGAATAAAAGGAGGAAGATCGAATGGATCAAAAAGATCTTTCAATGCCTACAAAGTACGATCCGGCAGCCGTTGAGAAGGACCGTTATCAGTACTGGGTAGATGGTAAATTTTTTGAAGCAACAGGAGATAAAAACAAGGAACCTTATACAATTGTCATTCCACCTCCGAACGTGACCGGTAAACTGCACCTAGGTCATGCGTGGGATACGACATTGCAAGACATCCTGACACGTGTGAAGCGAATGCAGGGATTTGATGTGCTTTGGCTTCCGGGGATGGACCACGCGGGGATTGCTACACAAGCCAAAGTGGACGCAAAGCTCCGTGAAGAGGGAATTTCCCGCCACGATCTCGGCCGTGAAAAATTCCTTGAAAAATCATGGGAATGGAAGCATGAATATGCGAAGTTCATCCGTGCCCAATGGGAAAAGCTGGGCTTGGGTCTTGATTATTCTCGTGAGCGTTTCACTCTTGATGAAGGTCTATCTCAGGCGGTTAAAGAAGTTTTTGTAACCCTTTATGAGAAAGGTCTGATCTACCGGGGAGAATACATCATCAACTGGGATCCTGCCACGCAAACAGCTTTATCTGATATTGAAGTGGAGTACAAAGATGTGCAAGGCGCCTTTTATCATATGCGCTATCCATTAAAAGATGAAGAAGGAACCATTGAAATTGCAACCACACGTCCTGAGACGATGCTTGGAGATACAGCGATCGCGGTACATCCGGAAGATGAGCGCTACAAGCACTTGATCGGTAAAAAAGCGGTTCTGCCGATTGTCGGTCGCGAAATTGACATTGTTGCTGATGATTATGTCGATATGGAGTTCGGTTCAGGTGCTGTGAAAATCACTCCAGCACACGACCCTAACGACTTCGAAATTGGCAACCGTCACAATCTAGCACGAATTCTCGTCATGAATGAAGACGGGTCAATGAATGAGAATGCTGGCAAATACAAGGGCATGGATCGCTTTGAATGTAGAAAACAAATCGTTAAAGATCTTCAGGAAGATGGTGTTCTATTCGAGATTGAAGAACACATGCACTCGGTTGGTCACTCTGAGCGAAGCGGAGCGGTCGTGGAACCTTATTTATCTACACAATGGTTCGTTGATATGAAACCACTCGCTGATGCTTCCATCGACTTGCAAAAAGGGGACGATCAAGTACAGTTTGTTCCGGATCGATTTGAAAAGCCTTATCTACACTGGATGGAGAACACGAGAGATTGGTGTATTTCCAGACAATTATGGTGGGGCCACCGTATTCCGGCTTGGTATCATAAAGAAACTGGCGAAATTTATGTTGGCAAAGAAGAGCCGAAAGATCTGGAAAACTGGAAGCAGGATGAAGATGTCCTGGACACATGGTTCTCTTCCGCACTCTGGCCTTTCTCCACAATGGGCTGGCCTGATGAGAACAGTGAGGATTATAAACGCTATTTCCCAACCAACGTACTCGTTACAGGTTATGACATCATTGGATTCTGGGTCAGCCGCATGATCTTCCAATCCCTGGAGTTTACGAACGAGCGCCCATTCAATGATGTACTAATTCACGGTCTTGTTCGTGATGCAGATGGACGCAAGATGAGTAAATCGCTTGGAAATGGTGTCGATCCGATGGACGTTATCGATAAATACGGGGCCGATTCTCTCCGTTATTTCTTATCCACCGGTTCATCTCCTGGGCAGGACTTGCGCTTCCATTGGGAGAAAGTTGAGTCCACGTGGAACTTCGCCAATAAGATTTGGAACGCTTCCCGTTTTGCCTTGATGAACATGGGCGATTTGAAATTTGAAGACATTGATATCACAGGTGAAAAATCAGTAGCCGATCAATGGATTTTGACTCGTCTCAACCAGACGATTGAGCAAGTGACGACAAATATCGATAAATACGAATTCGGTGAAGCCGGCCGTCACCTTTACAACTTTATCTGGGATGATTTCTGCGATTGGTATATTGAAATGGCGAAACTGCCATTGTATGGAGAAGACGAAGCACGCATTCATACGACTCGTTCCATTCTTGCGTACACGCTTGATCAGACGATGCGTATGCTCCATCCATTTATGCCTTTCATCACAGAAGAAATTTGGCAGCACCTTCCTCATGAAGGAGAGTCAATTACACAGGCATCATGGCCGGTAGTAAGGGAAGATTTCCACAATGAAAAAGCTGTGGAAGAGATGAATCGCCTGGTCTCTATCATCCGTTCAGTCCGGAATATCCGTTCAGAAGTGGATACACCGATGTCCAAGGAAATCCAACTAATGATTCAGGCAAAAGACGATGCCATCGTTCAAGAACTGGAGAAGAACCGTGACTATTTAGAAAGGTTCTGTAATCCTAGTGAACTGACAATTGCAACAGACTTGCAGGCACCTGAAAAAGCGATGTCAGCCGTTATTACTGGAGCGGAATTGTACCTTCCATTAGCAGGCTTGATCAATATTGAAGATGAAATCAAACGCCTAGAGAACGAATGGAAGAAATGGGATCAAGAAGTCACACGTGTTCAAAAGAAACTTTCCAATGAAGGTTTCGTAAGTAAAGCCCCAGAACATGTAGTTGAAGAAGAACGTAAAAAAGAAACAGACTACCTTGATAAGCGTGCGAAAGTAGAAGCACGGATCAAAGAGTTAAAAGCATAAACGAGAAGGAGGGTATTCTACGGAGTACTCTCCTTTTTTGAAAGATTATAGTAAGCGAATCCATGTTTGTTTTAAGGTTAGTTATTAGACTATATGGCAGGATTGATTGTGGAAGACTCGATTTCGAGACTTTTGTTGAGTGGATGGGGGCTGCGGGGAATGACTCGCTCACCGCCCGCCCCATGGAAATAGAACTGTTTCCCGGAGCCCCTAAACTCACCTAAACATCTTGAAACTAAGTCTTCCACAATCGGGAGCTTATATGGAACTAAGAAGGAAACAGAGTTTTTTTGAAGTGAGGGAATAGAAATGGAGTATTTAGAAGCAATTGACTGGATTCACTCTAGAGAGAAATTCAAAGTGAAGCCAGGGTTGAAGCGAATGGAGTGGATGATGGAGAAACTGGATCATCCGGAAAAGAAATTCAAGGCAGTTCATATTGCTGGAACGAATGGAAAAGGTTCTACACTCTCTTTTCTGCGCCATATCCTCCAAGAGCAAGGGATGTCTGTCGGGACGTTCACTTCGCCTTATATCGAGACATTCAACGAACGGATCAGTGTCAATGGGCGTGCGATAGAAGATGAAGAATTGGCTGAATTGGTGGTAAAAATTAAACCCTTATCCGAAGAATTACGTCGGACACCATTAGGGGAACCAACTGAATTTGAAATCATTACAGCGATGGCGATGCTTTATTTTTCAGAGGCTCAGCTTGACATAGTGGTGATAGAAACAGGGCTTGGGGGAAGGTTTGACTCGACAAACATCTTGACACCAATCCTTTCTCTTATCACCAACATTGGACATGATCATATGAATGTGCTTGGTTCCACAGTAGAGGAAATTGCACAAGAAAAAGCAGGGATTATTAAACAGGGGATTCCAGTTGTGACAGCGATCAAACAGGAAGATGCGATGAGAGTCGTCAACGAAAAAGCAAAGGAATGCGAGTCGAAAGTCTTCAAACTCGGAAAAGAATTTGATGTTTTTCATCAATCCAGTACTGAAGAAGGGGAATGGTTTGTTTTTTACAATCAAACGTTCCGTTCAGGAACTTATTTGAGTATGATGAAGGGCCCCCACCAAGTGGAGAATGCTTCATTAGCTATTCAAGCTGCAGAATTATTGAGAGAAAGCGGGCTGCACATCGAACGGAATCTTTATGGCAGAGGGATTGCTTCCACTCGTTGGCCTGCTAGGTTTGAAAAAGTGAATGAATCTCCCCTAACGATAATAGATGGGGCGCATAATGAGGAAGGAACACGTGCGCTAGTAGATACAGTGGAACGTCATTACCCTGACAAGAAAATTGTCCTTGTCTATTCTGCTTTGGAGGATAAGCCCGTTATGAAAATGTTGAAACAGCTGGAAGCGGTCGTCGACACAGCCTACATGACAACGTTTGATTTTCCAAGAGCTTTGCAAGGGTACGAACTTGCGGAATATTCAGAGATTAATCAAACCATCGCGGTTGAAGACTATAAACAGGCAATTCGTGAAGCAACCTCATCTGTAGGAGAAGACGGTTTATTGCTCATCACAGGGTCCCTTTATTTCATTTCCTTAATTAGGGAATATTTTGAAAGTAAAGAAAACTTATGATAGGATAGGGATATTCTTTATATTATTATGGATAAATGGTCATAAATCAGTGTAGGTCTTTAGGTTGGGGTGATGGGATGACGAAGCAAAAGCAATATGCGGTTTGGTTTGTGTGGGCATCCATTTGGCCCGCAAGTTTAGTGTACTTATACACAAGGTTATCACCCGTTTTTGAGGGGAACTGGGTCGATATTGCTGCATTTATCATCCTTGCTTCCATCGTTGCGTTATTCCCGCTGCAAATCGGAGATCACCCTGTCTTTTTCACTCAGGGGATCGCATTTGCAGTTTTTTTATATTATGGACTTTTTGTGGAGCTTATGGTTTCCCAAGTGGCCATATTGGCACTGATGGGGAAGATGAGGCTTGGTCGAACCAATCTTTACCGATTACCTATCAACTTGTTTATGTTTTTAATGATTTCAGTAGTATCAGCTGGGATCTATTACGCCTTGGGAGGAACACACGGCCCGTCAGCTGTCAATGATAGTGGAGATGCCCTTCCAATCATCTGTTATGCCCTATCACAAATCGCCCTTAACCAATTTTCTATTAAGTTTGTAGCCAATGTTCTTTATCGTAAAGAAATTAAATGGCTGGATAAAGGTCTGGCATGGGATCTGTTAACGGCGTGTCTTGTTCTGCCGATCGGGTTTGTCCTTTACATAGTCTATACAGAATTTGGGATAAGTGCCATTTTCTTTGTTGGCATCCCATTCGTGTTCATTTCAGGGATGTTGATGCTCTACCATAACAGCAATCGGGTAAATACATATTTAAGAAAAACGAGTATTATTGGTCATGAACTTACAGGGAAGCTAGGAGTGAAAGAAGTTCTTGATATTTTTGTCGAACGTTTAAGTGAACTCCTTCCCGTTGATTACATCTATGTGTATGACATTACTTCAAAAAACCGCATGGAACTGATCCGTTTCTTCGATCGTTCTGGTAACATTCACTTTCCTACTATTCAATTGTCTAAGGGCCAGAGCATTAGTGGAAATACGTGGAAGAAGGGTGCAAGTGTTTTTTATAAAAAGAAAGTAGAATGGTCTCACCTGGAAAATCAATACACACCTACACAGGCAGAAAGTGTTTTGTCCGTACCCGTAGAGCGTAACGGAGAGATTGTCGGAGTTATTTCTATTTTCTCCAAAAAAAAACGTGCTTTCTTCCAGTTTCAGTTCATGATTTTGAACATCCTTGGCAACTATTTAGGTGTAGCGATTGATAATGCAAGACATTATGAGAAAACGAAAGAAAGAAGTGAACGTTGTGGCTTGACGGGTTTATATAATTATCATTATTTTGAGGATCACCTATTGAATATCTTTGAAGGACAAGAGCAAAAGAAAATAGAATCCATTTCACTCATACTATTAGATATCGATCATTTTAAACGAGTGAACGATACCTTTGGCCATGAAAGTGGCAATGAAGTGCTCGCTTCATTAGCGGAGAGACTTCAGGAAGTAGTGAGGGGGCGTGGAACGCTCGCAAGATATGGAGGCGAAGAGTTTGTCCTTCTATTACCCGGCTACGAGAACAACGAGGCATTAGACATTGCTCATTCGATTCGGGCCTGTATTATACAGAAACCGTTTATTGCCTATGAACATATTCGTGAATCAACAACACCCATTTCCATCTCAGTAACAGCAAGTATTGGTGTAGCTACCTACCCTGATCATTGCGAAGAAGCGGTTGATTTGATCCGTCAAGCAGACCGGGCGATGTATGTAGGGGCAAAACAAAGAGGGAGAGACCGTGTAGCCAGTTTTAATGAAATCGTACAAACTGTTCAATGACTTTTATTGGACAGTTTTTTTGTATGTTTCGTAAGGAATTTATCGAATTCTGACAGGACAAAGCCCTGGATTTGCGTTATAATTTTGATAAAAGATGTAAATTGGGGGAGAAGGCGGATGCCTCATTTTGGCGAAGAAAAAGCTTTTTCACTCGTGGAAGTCATTGTAGCGATGGCCTTGCTTCTCGTCGTGTTCATTGTTTCATCCCAAATTGTTATGAATACGATGACACAATCAAATACGATTGATGAGGATTTTACATCTATGGAAATTGCTGATGGAGTGCTGAAAGCCTATCAATCTAAATCATTGGAAGATTTGGATGCTCAGAAAGGCAGAGGGGAAATAAGAGTGAATATACCTGAATTGTTAGAGTTACCTGATGCTGAAAACGTTGAACCATACACTGGGCATGTGAAGGTTACAGAACCTGAAGAGAAAAGTTTAAGTCCCTACCTGACTAAGGTTATTGTTACGATTACATCCAACAATAAGGAAACCCAACTAGAAGGGTATGTAGAACGATGAACTTCAAGAATGAAAAGGGCCTGACATTAGTGGAAGTACTGGCGGTCGTGAGCCTCTCCATGATTGTCATGGTGGCTGCTTACCATGCCTTTTATTTCGTTACAGGAGCTGTTGAAACGTCCTCAAGTAAAACAGAGATAAGAAAAGAAGCAAACATTCTCATGTTGAGTATAGAAGAACATTTACTCAATGTAGATAAGATTGCCGTAAAAGGAGAAGATCAAGAATCCTTTCAAGCATTTACTGCAATATCATCACGTTTAGACGACATGGATCAAGACGCCACGTTTACTTACATAGAAGAAACGACGGATATATCTATTCAAAATGGTCATCTGCTGATTAACAATAGTCAACAAAATGCTGATGACATGGATTTATCTAATACAACTTTCGAACAGGTTGGCAGTAAGTTGACCGTTCATTTAGAAATTTTAAAAGAAAACACCGATGAAACCTACAGCCTTGTAAAAATTTTCCGCTTAGGGAATGAGTAACGAATGAGAAATTTATTTATGAAACAAGATGGATATGTCTTGGTTACCGTTCTAGTAATGTTTGTCATATTCAGTATCTTGGGGTTGAGTTTGATGAGCTATACGATCGGTTCTCAGCAGTTCTCAACGGCTAATACGGAATTTATAGAGTCAAAAGCCGACGCGGAAGCGAGAGTTCAAGAGGCTCATGCAAGGATATTAAAGGGAATAAATGAAATTAACAATCAATTGGCGCAAGGGTACTTAAGGTTAGAAGATGTAATCAGTAGAATTTCGAGGGTTATGAATGATGCAAGAAAAAGCCTGGATGAAGGCGGTACAATTAAAACTAAATTAATTAAAGATGGAGTGGACGGGGCCTACTTACAAAGAGTGGATATTGAGGTTGATGTTGAAGGGTCAGATCGGAAGTTCGTACGCACCTTAACCGTCTCTACCATCGCTGATGTCTTTCAATATAGTGCTGTAACACCGGGGAACATGGTGCTGAATGGCCCTTCTTATTTGAAAGGGGACGTTCAAGCCGGTGGCAATCTTTACCTTGATGATCATGGGTATTACACATCAAGAAATAGGTATTGGGTGCCTTCCACTTATGCTGGTATTGATGGGGACTTGCGTGTAATGGGTGATTTTCACTATAAGTCCGCCGGGGAAAACATCGTTAAGTTTACACCGGATGAAAAGAATCTCGAACAATACTTCAGCATATCTCCTAGACTAATCGAAGAGTCGGTGCAAGTGGATAAAATAGATGTGGAAACCTATATCAACACTAAAAAGAATCACTCATTAAAAGACGCCCGTGGACTATTCTCAGTAACTGGAGATAAGGAAGTAAGTAACGCTGTGACGATTAATCGAGGTATTTCCTTAAGTGAATACGAAAGATGTGATGATGATGAATGTGACCAATATTATTCCGACCTCAAGGTTACTAGTCGAGGCTCACTGAAAGTCAAGGGAGATCTTTTTGTGAGTGGGAATCTAATATTAGAAGGGAATTTGGAGGTAGACGGGTCAATCTATATCCAAGGCGAAGCGGAGCTTTCAGGCGAATTGAGTGTGGATGAAAATGGCTTTATCTACGTAGGAGATCGTATTGATAGCGTATGGTCTGATTACTTTACAAATAATTCCACCATTGAAGATCTGACATTGGAAAATGGTGCTGTTTATGTCGATGGTTCCTTGAACATTAAAGGGGATATTGATACAAATAGTGCGATTTATATTAGTTATGGTGGACGGATTGAAGGGATAGAAAATAAGTCGGGGACGCTTATTATTCTAAGTGAAGGTCCACTGACCATAGCAAACAACAACTTGTATATTAGTCCTGACAATGAAAACTTAAAAACTATCAATGCTTTCTTTTACACCAATAGCAATCTTGATATGTATGGCGTTGGGTCCAACCTCGTCATTAAAGGCGGAATTTATGGTAAAAACATTACACTCAACGCCATGAAAGGCGATACGAAAAAGAGTGGGGTAGGAGAAAGAACACACTTCCTTGTTGGTGATACATGGTTTGAGAAAGGTCAGAAGAAACTTCCGATGAATACATCTCGTTTCATTATCGATTATGGGGAAGAAATCATCTCGAATCCGCCTGATGGAATTCCCACGGTCGACAAAATCACCGTGAAAGAAATAGATTCCCACTTTTATGATGAATGAGAGGAGGAAATAGCATGACAGACTTACTCATTTGGTTCGGAACGATAGCTTTCGCATTTATCATACTACGCTTTTCACCTTTAAATATGTCCGTGAAGGCGCGGATGGTTTTATGGTTAACGGGGTCTTTGATTAGTTCATTAGCTCTTCTTGCTTCTTTAACCTACACGTTTTGGATAGGGATGGTTTCTGCGCTGGTGCTTGCATTCTTATTTACAGTCCTACTGCAAGAAAAAGCTCCAGGTGTTTTTGAATTCAATAATGAAAAAGGATCATCCATGGAGCATCCACATTCTCCGACGACTGATGATTTTGATCATTGGTACAATGGGGCGAAAGAAGAAGATGCAACCCTAGAGAGTGGCGAAGGGGAAGAATCCACGAATTTTCTTTCCAATGAAGAAGAGCCTAAATTAAACCAACGTGAATCCACTGAAGAGTTAAAAGAGCAAAAGGTGGATCCTGAGCTTGGGAAACTTGATGATGAGAAGGAGGTCTCACAGCCCTCCAATAAAATAGTGCTCGATGAACTTTTTGTAGAAGACAACAATCCACAAGAAGAAGAGTTAAACGCGAAAACATCTGGAGGTGAATGGCCTTCGAATGATGACCAAGCAGCCGCCAATGAAGAAGAATCTCTATTGGAAGAAGAGCTCGTGCAGAGTAGGATGAATGAAGAAACAACTATGGGCTTGGAAGAGGAACCTTTAGAGGAAGAGACAGAAGAAGAACTGATGTCCGAACGGAATCAACAATTGGATTTTGAAGCAGCGGAGCTGGACTCCATTGAAGATGAAGACCTCTCAATAGAGAAGAAGGATGAAGAACGTATTGTTCAAGGGGATGAAAATGAGGAGTCGGGGCGCATCTTAGAAAATGAACTTATGACTGATTCAGCCTTCGAAGATAGCCATCTGGAGCTTGAGCCTATCGAGGATGAAGTTGGCCAGAGTGATTTAGAGAATACAGAGGGCTTTAAGATGCCATATGAAGGATCTAATAAAGAAATCATAGAAGAAAGCAAAGAAACAACAGATTTTGACAAAGATATTACCCGGGAAATGAACAATGCGGATAATGCGTTAGAGGGAAAATATCAAGAAGAAGTCAGCGTCCCATCTATCAATTACTCAAGTGATCCGGATATAGAAGACAACGAAGACAGCCTCTCTCTAGAGGAAGACAACGAGGAAGAACTAATTGCAGATGAAGCGTTACGAAAACAGTTGCTAGAGTTGATGATTGAAAAGATTGAGCATATGGAAGAGGGCATGTCAGGGTCTGAGTACGAGAATTACGTTAAAGCACATCTGTCCGAAAATTTGCCGGATTTAGAGTATTATTCGATCTCCAATCATTTAATCAAACATTATATCAAGCATCAAAAAATAGATGAGCTGGAGTTGTTCGTTGGTGGGTTGATCGATAAATTCAATTCATACTCTCTCATTGTCGAGCAGTTACAGTATGTGTTACAACAACAAGTTCAATATACAAAATAATGATGGGTGTGTAGGAAGAATATGAAAAAGAGTATAGAAATTATCGGATTTCCAATCATCAGTATTTCAGCCGGAGAAGAAATTGGAAGGGTGAAATCCATTGTAATCAATCCAGAAAAAGGATCCGTAGATTTTTTAACTGTTGAACATGAGGATTGGCAAGTAAGTGTAAAGGCCATTCCATTTCAAAAAATCATCGGAATCGGGAAATATGCGATCACTGTGGAAAGTATGCATTCCATTCTGGACTTAAATGAAATCCCGATTGCCAATCAACTGATTAATAAAAAGGTGTATATTAAAGGCGCGCAAGTTATGACTCGAGTCGGGGAGTTAGTAGGAGAAATCACAGAGTACTACGTGAATGAAAAGAATGGACAAATTCTATCTGTGGATGTAACAACAGGTGATCAAAGTAGTATGGAAGTTTCTGCTGAATACATTATCACCTATGGTGAAAATCTGCTCATACTGAACGAAGAGTTTGCTACTGGAGAAGTGAAGACTGAAAAGGTTGAGGAATCTCCCATGCCTGTTGAAACAAAGAAATCCTATCATTTCCAAGCAACCTCTAACCAGGAGCGGATAAATGACTTAGACCGTAAGCAGGATGAATTGTTGGAAGGGAAGCAAGCGACGAAAAATATCGTGAATTCCCAGGGGGAAACCGTTGTCTCAGAAGGGACAGTATTAACTAGAGCTGAAATCGACCAATTGAAGCAGTACGGTCCAAGTGTCATGGTTGAATTGAGCATGAATGTAAAGTGATTCAAATAGGTTCTGAGGAGGTGTGAATGATTGAAACAAACATTGAATCTTAAGCTGCTTTCATTAGTGGTTGCCGTGGGGATGTCTATGTTTCTTTTCACAATTGGAAGTTCAGCGGCAATCCAATATGTAACCACTGGTAAACACCTCCCGGAAAACACAGTCATTGCTTCCGTCAATATTTCGGAGAAAAGTAGAGATGAAGCGGTACAACTGCTCCGAGAAAAGGTGCAGTCTTGGAAAGACAGCCATTCGATTGTAGTCAAAGTGGATGGTAAGGAACTGGCTGTTGATACGGAAATGATACGCTTTGATGTGGAATCAACAGTTGAAGAAGCCATGGATACAACCATCAGGGATTTGCAGGTAACCATTGATGAATCTTATGTAACGGATTTGAAATCTTATATGAACGATTCGTTGGCTGCAGAGTTTTCCGAGGAACAATTCATTGAAACTGTGAAAAGGGAAGCAGCACAATTGATAGATTCCTCTTTAGAGTATGTGGCTTATGACTTTGTAAAAGGGAATGCTTCTGCTCTTTATGAAAGCATCGGTGACCAGACAGTTGATGTGCCTAAAGAGACAAGCATGGAACGAGCTGTGAAGCTCTTTGATGGAACAGAGCTTGAAGATGGGGCCACTTTTTCATTCAACCGCTTGTTGAATAATGATGGTGTATATGATGATGTTTCTCTCGATGTACTAGCCTCTGCCATTTATGGAGCGAGTGTGAAAGCAGGGATGATCATTCAGGAAAGACATATCAGTCACCGAATGCCAGCATACGCTGACATTGGTTTAGAAGCGAATGTAGATCTGGAACAAGGTCAGGATTTAAAAGTGTACAACCCATTCTCAGGGGACTATCAATTGGCGGTAAGTTTAGAAGAGGGCCATGTAAAAATTCAATGGATCGGTTATCCGACCACCTCGGACTTTCATGTGCAATTGTTGGATCGAGAAGAGATTTCCCCTAAAACGATCATCCAGTATTCTTCTCTTGTAAATAGAGGGACGTTCAATCTTTTGCAAGAAGGGAAAAAAGGTGAGGTAGTTTCTGTCTATCGTGTCGACAAATCTTTATCGGATGGAGTGCAGGAGTTTATTTCAGAAGACTATTACCCACCGGTAGCTAGAGTAGAAGAGCACCCACCAGGTTCGGAAGAGAGTCTGGATGAAAATTCAAACTCTGGTGATGAAGGTAAGAGCTCGAGTTCTGAAGGTGAAGAAAGAGATACGGAAACAGATGAAGGAAAAGAGAAATCCAGTGACTCCAAATCCATTCGAAAGAATAAAGAAGGCGTTTGGGAGGAAGTTCCTGATGAAGAATCTAAGTGATGGACGAAAAAGGGTGGACTGGTCATGATCAAGAGAAAAAGATTGGGTGATTTGTTAAAAGAAGCAGGGATTATCGAAGAGGATCAAATACAAGAAGCGCTGGAAACCAAGAAATCAGATCAGAAACTCGGTGACGTACTTGTAGAGAAGGGTTTTGTGACTGAAAAGCAATTGATTGAAGTATTAGAATTTCAACTGGGCATTCCACATGTTTCTTTGTTTCACTTTCCGATTGATCCTAATGTAATCACCATTGTAAGTAAAGAATTCGCTCTTCGTAACCTTCTTGTCCCTATACAACGGAAAGGGGAAGAGTTGACGGTTGCCATGACAGATCCAATGGATTATTTTTCTATTGATGATTTGAAAATATCTACGGGATTCAAAATATCTCCTGTCATTGCTACCAAGCATGAAATTCTTCAAGCCGTTAACCGCCATTATAACTTGAATGATTCAAGTCTCGTGGAAAATGAGGAAGACACAGACGAAGCTCCGGCCATTAAGTTAGTAGATCAACTGCTTCAGGCGGGTGTCCAACTGAAGTCAAGCGATATCCATATCGACCCTCAGGAATCACGGGTGCTGATCCGTTATAGAATAGACGGTGTGTTAAGGACGGAACGAACGTTACCGAAGTCTTTCCAAAACAGCTTGATTGCACGAGTCAAAATCATGGCCAACCTCAATATCACTGAAAGTCGATTGCCACAGGATGGACGAATTAAAACAAATATCGACCGCTCCCCCGTTGATTTGAGGATTTCAGTCCTTCCTACGGTGTACGGGGAGAAAATTGTTATCCGAATTCTTGACCTTTCAAATGCATTGAGCACGATCGAAGATTTGGGCTTTAACAAGATCAATACGCAGAAATATAAGCAATTGATTGAGCAGCCCTCAGGGCTCATCCTCATTACGGGTCCGACAGGTTCGGGGAAGTCATCGACCTTGTATGCATCCTTGAATCGTTTGAACACGGATGATGTGAACATTATTACGGTAGAAGATCCGGTAGAATATCAAATTGAAGGCCTGAACCAAGTTCAAGTCAATTCATCGATCGGATTAACTTTCTCGAAAGGTCTCCGCTCGATCTTACGTCAGGACCCTAACATCGTCATGGTTGGTGAGATTCGTGACTCAGAAACAGCAGAAATCGCCATCCGTGCTTCTCTCACCGGACACTTAGTATTGAGCACAATACATACGAACAGTGCGATTGCAACCATTCCTCGTTTATTCGATATGGACGTAGAACCCTATCTTGTCGTTTCATCATTATCGGGTGTGGTCGCCCAGCGATTAGTCAGAAGAATATGCCGCGATTGCCGAACCCCTCATACATTGACTGTGATGGAAAAGAAACATTTTCAAAAACGTGGAATGACTGCAGAAACAATCTACAAAGGCGCAGGGTGTGACAGCTGTCAAAATACAGGTTATCGCGGACGAATGGCGATTCAGGAAGTGTTAGTGATCGATGATGAAATCCGAACAATGATGATGAACAATGGCAGTATGGACCAAGTCCGGCGTTACGCATTGAAGCAGGGAATGCTCTTCTTGTTAGATGATGGTTTATTGAAAGTGAAGCAGGGACTGACGACGTTAGAAGAAGTGCTTCGCGTCGCGAAAGTCGACTAGCGAGGTGGTAAGGATTGAAAGAGAAATTTGATCAACTTCTAACGGCTGCGAATGAATATGAAGCTTCTGATATCCATTTGACAGTCGGAGTACCCCCGATATTCAGAATACACGGGCAGTTAAGAAAGTACGGGAAAAATCCACTGAAACCGGCAGATACAGATGAGATGGCCAAAGCGATCTTGTCTGAGGACTTACATAAACAGTTGATCAGTAACCGGGAAGTGGACGTATCATACGGGATTGCAGGTGTTTCAAGGTTCCGTATCAATATATACTATCAAAGAAATTGTCTCTCTATGGCAGTAAGGATTGTGCCGAGGGAGATCCCTTCCATTGAAGACCTTTATATGCCGCAAGTGTTAAAGAAGATAAGCAGCTATGCCCAGGGTCTTGTTCTCGTCACGGGTCCTACAGGATCAGGTAAATCTACGACTCTCGCTTCGATGGTTGATTACATCAATCAATCCACTCGCAAGCACATCATTACACTGGAAGATCCAATTGAGTACACCCATAACCATAAAAACTGCATCGTAGATCAAAGGGAAGTAGGATTTGATACGAGAAATTTTGCCAATGGTTTACGATCTTGTCTGCGGCAGGATCCTGATGTCATTTTGGTTGGTGAACTCCGGGATTTTGAGACGATCTCCACAGCGTTGACAGCTGCTGAAACCGGGCACCTTGTATTTGGGACCTTACATACGACCAATGCCCCAGACACGATTGATCGGATCATTGATGTGTTCCCACCCAATCAACAGGGTCAAGTCAGAGTTCAGCTCGCCAACGTTTTGCAGGCGGTTATTTCTCAACGTTTATTTCGTCGTGTAGATAAAAAAGGAAGAAGAGCCGCCGTTGAGATTTTATTGAACACGTCAGCCGTCAAAAACCTGATCAGAAATGAAAAGATCCACCAGATTGAGAATGTCATGCAAACGTCGAAGGCACAGCAGATGCAAACATTGGAAATGTCGATTCAGGAATTGTTGAGAGAACAAGTCATTGACGAACGTGATGCCGTTCCATACTTGAAAGAAGGGGGCTTATAGGATGCCCTATTATGCATACCAAGGACGCAGTCTGCTCGGTAAACTACAGAAGGGAAGGCTGCGTGCCAATTCGAGAAAAGAAGCAGTCATGTCACTGAAAGAGCGCGGCATTACCATTTCTGAGATTAAAGAAATCGACAGCATTTTCTTGAAAGATATTCAAATAGGAAACCCCGTAAAACAAAAGGATTTTGTCATCTACTTGAGGCAATTTTCTACGCTCATGAAAGCGGGCATTTCTTTGCTGGAGTCGACAAAGATTCTTGCCAAACAATCCAATAGCCGTGCGTTAAGTGAAGCGTTATATGATATCAGTGATCAATTGGAAAGCGGGCGTGCTTTTTCAGAAGCTGCAAACTCTCATTCCAAAATCTTTTCGAATTTATTCATCAATATGGTTCGGGCTGGAGAAGTCAGCGGTAATCTCGACGACATTTTGGAACGTCTGGCGGTTTATAATGAGAAGCAGTACGATACCAGGCAAAAAATCATTTCCGCTTTAACCTACCCATTGGTAGTCGGCCTCATTGCCATTGGCATCGTCATTTTCCTATTAACCTTCGTTGTACCAAGGTTTGCGAGCATGTTCGATACGATGGGGGGAGAGCTTCCATGGATTACCCAACTCACTCTAAGTTTGAGCCAATTCTTTCAAAGCTTTTGGTATGTAGCGATCCTTGTACCGGCTCTTTTAATCCTTATTTTCAAACTGCTTGTAGATAGAAATCCCAAGCTGAAATACACAGTCGATGTGTTAAAGCTTAAAGTACCAGTATTCGGTCCTTTACTACAAAAAGCCGCATTAGTAAGGATGACCAGTACGTTGAGTTCTTTAATGAACAGTTCTGTTCCCATATTAAAATCCTTACAGGTCACTCAGAACGTAGTAGAGAATAAAGTCGTTGAACGAGCGATCATAAATAGTTACAAATCGTTGGAAAAGGGAAATAAGCTCTCAGATCCATTACGTCAGTATCCCATTTTTCCACCCCTAGTGATACAAATGATGGCTGTCGGGGAAGAGACAGGTTCCCTTGATTACATGCTTGCAAAAGTTGCTGAATTCTATGAATCTGAGCTCGAATATACGACAGACAGATTGAAAACGTTGATCGAACCCCTGATGATTCTGGCCTTGGCTGTCGTCGTCGGTGGAATTGTTGCGGCCATTGCTGTACCCATGTTCTCCATCTTCGATACGATTAATTAAGTTCATGTAAGAATATGCAAAAAAGCTAGTTTACTAGAGAACTATCCTTTATAATGAACATAGGGAATCCTGCTAATGAAAAAAGTAGTACATAACCATTAGCAGAAAAACGATAGTACTACAAAAGGAGCGAAAAAAATGAAGAAATTGAGAGAAATGTTAAAGAATGAGAAAGGTTTTACGTTGATTGAGCTTTTGGCTGTGATTGTTATTTTAGGGATTATTGCTGCGATTGCCATTCCTGCTATTGGTGGAGTGATCGATAATACTGAAACTGATGCACATGACGCAAATGGCTTAAGTCTAATAGAGTCTGCAAGGTTGGCGGAAGCACAAGGACTACAAAAAGAGGCCGTTGGCACAGGAGATGCATTGGATGGTTATTCTATGTCCACTCTTTTTGCTAATAATTATTTAGATTCTATTCCTCAGGACCCAAAAGGGGAGGGACCATATAAGAGCGGATATGTTGAAATTACAGAAGATGAAGATGGTTCGTTAGTTTATACAGTTTATTTGAAAGGAAATAATGATGAAGACGTTTGGTCAGCTCCTAAAACCAAAAATGAACTGAGTCAATAAATTCTTTAATGATAGGGAGAATTAATTTTCTCCCTATCTTAATGAGGTGGAAGAATGCATGCAATTATAACTTTATATATATTAATTACTGGTACTATATTAGGTTCGTTTCTAAACGTCGTCGGTCTACGCTTACCAAAAAACATCCCCTTCACTACCTCACGTTCCGCCTGCCCCCACTGTTCCACACCGCTACAAGCAAGAGACTTAATCCCACTCTTTTCTTACTTCTTATCCAAAGGTAAATGTAGGCATTGCCAGGATTCAATTTCGATGACATATCCACTCGTGGAGCTGACCACGGGTTTGCTTTTTTTATTAGCTTACATAAAGCTCGGTTTGTCTTGGCCTTTCATAGGCGCCTGTCTTTTGGTTTCACTTGCTGTTATTGTCACAGTCAGTGATATGAAGTATATGTTGATTCCAAACCGACTGCTGCTCTTTTTTGCGGTTGTTTTTATCGTTTTCCGAACTCTTCACCCACTGCACCCTTGGTATGACTCGATTTTTGGTGCGCTCGCCGGATTTGGCATCATCTTTATGATTATTCTATTGAGCAGAGGCGGTATGGGAGCGGGAGACATGAAGCTTTTAGCCACATTAGGGATGTTACTTGGATTTAAGCTAACCTTGCTTACCTTGTTTCTAGCTACATTAATCGGGACCGTGGTCAGTCTTACTTTGTTGAGCTTGAAAGTGATTGGAAGGAAAGATCCCTTCCCTTTTGGTCCTTCCATAGTATTGGCGGCGGTTATTAGTTATTTGTATGGATTGGATTTATTGCAATTATATTTTGAGACGTTTTTCTTATCGTAGGAGGGGAGCCTTTTGTTTAACTTTTTTAAATCAAACGGACGTGTGAATTTCGTTATGAAGAACCATTGCATCCGTTATGTGTATTCGAAGTCCGGAAATGCATGGGAGATAGACGACACGGGAGAGATTGTTCTTCCTCCCCATGTAATGGAAGACGGTAAAATCAACGATACCCACGAGCTTACGACAATCGTAGAAAACTTTATTGAGAGTAAAGGGTGGAGCAACAAGGCCCTTTATTTTACAGTTCCGGATCACTCTGTTGTTGTGCGTCCTTTTGAAGTTCCTGGTCATCTAAAGAATGATGAAATTAAAGGCTACTTGTATATGCAATTAGGCGAAACGTTGCATCTTCCTTTTGAAGACCCTGCGTTTGATTACAGCATCCTGAGTGATAGTGAAGAGAAGAAAAAGCTGCTTCTTTTCGCATTTCCAGAAGAACAAATCCGTATGTTGGACCAAGTGTTCAGTAATTCGAAACTAAAAACAAGAGCCGCCGACATTGGGGCACTATCCATTTACCGACTGTACGAATATTTGGATTTGGCCTCTGAAGGTGAACATTTGTTATTAATCGACTGGAACTTGGATGGTTGTGTGTTAACGGTTTTTAATAACCATGTGCCAGCTTTTACTAATCATACAAGAACTCCACTTTCTATGACGTTATGGAAAAGGGAGAATGGCCGCTTCCTGTGGCATGGAGATGAAGGCGAACCAACTGAATTCACCCATGACCAGGTGAACGAAGTGGAAAGAATTATGGATTTTTATAAATTCTCTGTTATGAATGGAAATGCATCTGTAACCAAAGTTCTTCTTACGGGAGATTGGCCGGAAAACGATTTGGTCCGTACATTGCTTGAAGAAAGAGGGATACAGGTGTCTACTCTGAAGGAAGCTGATATTTTCTTGGATTCAGACCAATCTTCTAAAATGGATGGCATGGATGCGATTGGACTATCAATCAAACCATAAGGAATATAGGGGATGAGAGAATGGTAGTAGAGATCAATTTACTAGAACAAAAAGAAAAAAGAAATATTCTGCCGTATATCGTTGTCGCTTTTTTTGCGCTCCTATTATTGGCCCTTGCTCTCCTGTTCAATGCTCAAAAGGCAAACTTGGTTGATGAGTCTGATCGGTTGGGTGAACAGATAGGGCAGGTGCAGGTCGAACAGGAAAGCTTTACGACATCACCTGTGGGCGAAGGAACCGATAGAGAAGAGTTGAAACTTTCTCTTGAGCAGCTCAAAGGCACGGTTGTCCCTACCATTCCTGTAGTCGAAGGACTCGTGTCCTTGCTGCCGGAGCGTGGTTTCTTTGAATCTTTTGCTTTAACAGGCACTTCTGAGATTACAGTGAATGTGAGGTTCGATACAATCCAGGAAGTAGCAAAATACACGAACACCCTTCTTCAACAGTCGTTCATTTCTGACGTTGAGTTAGCAGGTGTGGACACTGATGTCGTAGACAATACAGAGGATTTATACGATTATCGACCTCGGTACATTGCGAGTTATTATATCGTTCTTGAAGAATCGACGCTTGCTACTGAGGGGGTGTCCACAAGATGAAAGTCGAATGGAGTCGTTCGAGTTTATGGATCGTCCTTGCTGGTATTGTCCTTGTTCTGGCGTTTTACATACTAGGTCAAAGAGTCATTCTAGCTCCATACCAGCAGCAGGTAGTTGAAAAGGAAGCAACCTTAGCCCAGGAACAAAAGATTCTTACAGCTATAGAGAGTAATCAGGAGGAAAGTCAAAGAGAGCAAATCTTAACTTCCCGAACTATACAGCAGCAGTTGCCGGTGATCCCGCTCATCGATCAACTGTTAATTGGTCTTGACCGTGCAGAGAATGCTTCGACCAGTTTGATTAACAGCATTGCTATTTCTGATTCGGAGTCAACGATTCCAATTGTAGAATCGGAGAATGAGCCTGAGGAAAATGGCCTCAATGATAGTCCGGAAGAAACGGATGTTTTAGAGGAAGATGTTCCTGATGAGCCAGTTGAAGATGAGGCAGAGGCATTGATCGAGGGATTGCATACACTTCAGTTCACGGTTGATGTAACTTCTGAAAACTATGATGAAATGGTTTCCTTCATGAAAGAGATTCAATCATTATCGCGGGTGATACAAATCGACTCGATCCAATTTGATGTACCTAAGAGTGAGAATGAACTAGGATATTCAATCGTGTTGAATAGTTATTATCAGCCCTTGTATGCCAATCTCGCAAATGAGGCGCCACAATACCATTATGGTGGAAGTCCGAATAAGGTGAATCCTTTTGCTATCGAACAATGGGATGATTCAAATTCATCTGTATCTACTAGAACAGATGCAGAAGAAGAATTGGATGAAGAAGATCAAGAACGTGAAGAAGAAGAGATGGAAGAACAGTCTGATTCAGAACTTGAAAGTCAATTGTAAGCCAAAATTGTCGAAGGGCTGCTGACAAATTTCAGCGTGGTTTTCAAAACTCGTGTGATAGGGTGGGAACAAACCTTGCAGGAGTGATCAAACCATGGATTCCAAAAATAAGATCTCCATCACATTTCGGAACGAACAACAGCAGGAAACGAAAAATGAAGTGGTACGGACACAAAAGGAACAAGCCGCTGCCGTAGAAGATAAGGAAGATGAACGTCCGGCTAAACGGGTCTCCCCCATCCCTTTAAAAAAGTTGAATCGCTTTTCTTCGAAACCTGTCAGGCCATTGATTACTACCGCTATAACCGCTCTTTTTGTAAGTCTGGGTCTTGGTTTTTTGCTGCTTCGTATGTTTGTATCTTTAACCGATCCCTCTTCAACAGGGTCTGAATCCGTCCCGGTGTCTGGGGAGGGAAAGACAGACACAGAAGTGATTACTCCCCAAGAGCCTACGTCTGAGCTTCCAAGTGGTCCAACGCAAACGTTTGATACGTACATCGTTCAAGCCGGGGCTTTTTCAACGGAAGGAAAGGCGAAGGAATGGCAGAGCAAACTAACCGCTCTCCTCGTCCCTTCGATGATTTGGCAAAGAGATGGCCAATATTTCTTGTTTGTAGGGAGTTCGCCGAGCAAACAGCAGGCAGATCAAATGGCGAACGTTCTGACAGCAAAGAGTCTTGAAACGTACGTGAAGCCATTTGTAGTAGCGGTTGAAAAAGAAATTCCTCAAGAACTGGTTACACCGATTGAAACGCATCAAATGGGTGATTTGTCTGAAAATGAAAGAAAGATGCTGATCGATCAAGTCGGAGAGAATACATCACTTGGACAAGCTTTGAATCAATGGGAGTCCCAGGATGATACGAATATCAATTGGTTGAAAATTGTTCAATCCTTAGAATAAAGGAAACGTTACGTGATAATCTAGGAGAAAAGGAGTTTTCTTAATGGGAAGCTCTTTTTTTATATTTTTTTCTACTTGAAAATGAATCTTTATTAAATCCTCGGTTTCGTCGAAATCTTGTAGTATAGAAAGAGCCCCATGTTTAGAAAGGATGATGGTTAAGATGAAGCGCTTAGTATTAGGATCACAGTCTCCTAGACGAAAGGAGCTCCTTGAGCTTGCAGGCTATGCATTCGAAATCCGCCCTTCAAATGCGGATGAAGTCATTGAGAAAGGGATGACACCGGAAGAAGCTGTTCTTCATTTGGCCAGGGTGAAGGCTGAACATGTAAAGCTGGTTGATCGTGAGGTACTGCTCACTTCGGATACCGTTGTTGTCCACAATGGTGAAATTTTAGGAAAACCAAAAAATGCTCATCAAGTAAGAGTTTTTCTGAGCTCTTTGAGTGGTACAACACATGAGGTCTATACAGGAGTTTGTTTAAAAACAACTCAAACGACGGATATGTTTTATGTCAAAACAGATGTGACGTTTCATAATTTGTCAGAAGATGAAATTGAGACCTATATTCGAACAGGAGAAGCCTGGGATAAAGCAGGGGGCTACGGCATCCAAGGAAAAGGAGCTTTGTTTGTTGAAAAAATTCATGGAGATTATTACAGCGTGGTCGGTCTGCCGTTGTCAAGGGTGGCGCGTGAACTTAAGAATATAGGCATCTTCCCTGAGTGATTCCTTCTAACATGGGGACTTAGAGGGAAAGGATGCGAACCATTGACCCAATCAAGTGTAATGATCAAAGATGTTCCGAGACAAGACCGGCCGAGGGAGCGGCTAATTGAGCTTGGATCCTCTCATTTATCCAATCAGGAATTATTCGCTATTCTGTTAGGCAGTGGTACCAAACAGGAATCCGTCATGGAACTCTCCAATCGACTTCTTGTTCACTTCGAAGGGATCTTGCTTCTGAAAGATGCCACCCTCGAAGAGCTGACAGCCATCCGAGGGATCGGATCTGCAAAAGCAGTATTGCTCTTGGCCGCCATTGAATTAGGAAAAAGAATGCAAAAAATGAAACCTGTAGAACGTTATTTAATTCGAAGCCCTGAGGATGGAGCAGACTTTATCATGGAAGAAATGAGAGATTTAAAGCAGGAGCACTTCATCTGCTTGTTTTTAAATACGAAAAACCAGGTCCTCCACAGACAAACGATTTTCATCGGCAGTTTGAATGCTTCGATTGTACATCCTAGGGAAGTGTTTAAAGAAGCGGTGAAAAGGTCTGCCGCCTCCATCATTTGTGCCCACAACCATCCCTCTGGTGATCCGACACCTTCGCAGGAAGATATCCAAGTTACACGCAGATTGAAAGAATGCGGGAAGATGATTGGCATAGAATTGCTTGACCATATTGTCATTGGGGATCGCAAATTTATTAGTCTTAAAGAAAAAGGGTATTTGTAACTTTCGAGACTGAATAAAATGAGACTGATCAAACACCTTCAATTTGCAATTCAATTTAGGTTGCTATTGTAGGTGTTTGTCTTATTAGAACAAAAGTTCATGATTTAAGATGAAAAGAGGATTATGAAGTTTATTAACGGGTATTTGTATGCGGGGGTGGAAGTTCCAAAACTTCCCTTCTTAGTAGTAGTTTCCAGAAGATATGTAAATTGTTGAGCATATGATATTTGTAACACTATCTATTTTTGTGGATTTTTCGTATAATTGAATAGATGAAAAAGAAAAAGCGCCATTTATAGGACTTTCTTATAAATAGGCGCTTCTTCTAATCATGATTCTATATAGATGCCTAACCCCCGCTGAAAGGGAAGCGGGTTTTAGAAAGGAAGATATTATTGGGGATTTTTGGATTCTCTCAAGATTTAGGAATTGATTTGGGCACTGCGAATACACTTGTCTTTCTGAAAGGTAAAGGAGTCATTGTCCGTGAGCCTTCTGTTGTTGCCAAAAATACACAAACGGGAGACATCGAAGCTGTCGGAAATGATGCACGAAACATGATCGGGCGTACGCCGGGTTACATAAATGTTATCCGTCCGATGAAGGATGGCGTGATTGCCGATTATGATACGACTGCTCAAATGATGAAATATTATATAAAAAAGGCGTTGAAAACGCGATCCTCTTTTGCAAGTAAACCTAATGTCATGGTTTGTGTTCCTTCAGGCATTACAATGGTCGAAGAGCGTGCGGTCATCGATGCAACGAAACAGGCAGGAGCAAAAGAAGCGTATCCGATAGCGGAACCTTTTGCGGCTGCCATTGGTGCAGGACTTCCTGTATGGGAACCGACGGGAAGCATGGTCGTTGATATTGGTGGAGGTACGACAGAAGTGGCGATTATCTCTCTCGGGGGAATTGTTACAAGCCAGTCCATCCGTGTGGCTGGAGATGAGATGGATGACAATATCATTCAACATGTACGCAAAAAATACAATTTAATGATTGGTGAACGTACGGCTGAAGAAGTGAAAATGGAACTAGGTGGAGCAGGAGAAGTCTCTGAAGTTGACGAAATGGATATTAGGGGACGAGATTTGCTCAGCGGTCTCCCTAAAACCATTACGATTCAAAGTGACGAAATTGTAAGTGCTATGAAAGATACGATTGATTCGATTATTGAAACGGTCAAGAACACTCTGGAAAAAACTCCTCCAGAACTAGCGGCGGATATCATGGAGCGAGGAATTGTCCTAACCGGTGGAGGCGCCCTGCTGAGGAACATCGATACAGTCATCAGTGATGAAACGAACATGCCCGTATTCATAGCCGACAATCCTCTTGATTGTGTGGCTGTTGGAACAGGAAGATCATTGGAATACATCCATCATTTCCGTTCTCAACCGAATGTAGCAAGCCGAGCGAAGATGGAGTAGATGAACGCGTTATGCCTTCGTTATTTCGCAGAAAAAGACTGATGATTGTTTTAGTAGGATTCATAGTACTCGTCGCATTAATCGGCTTTTCAATCCGTGACCGGGATTCGTTAAGCACGCCTGAAAAGTTTCTTCAAGACTCGGTGGGATGGATGCAAACGATCTTCCATAAACCGGTCAGTCTTGTTGACAATACTATAGAAAATATTCAAGACATGTTTGGGGTTTATGAACAAAACGAAGTGTTGAAAGCAAGGCTTTCTGAATACAAGGGTGTCATACAAGAAAATCAAAGGCTTCGCAGTGACATTGGTGAGCTTCAGCAAACGTTGGATAAGTCCAAGAGTTTGAGTGATTATTCCCCTGTGCAAGCTACGGTCATTGCAAGAAGTTCAGACCGTTGGTTTGAACAGATGACCATCAACAAGGGAGAAGAGCACGGAGTTGAAAAAGATATGGCCGTCATGACAAGTGATGGTTTAATCGGGAAGATTAAATCCGTTGGTGCCTTTCACTCCACTGTTCAACTTCTAAGTGGGTTCGATCGTTCGAACAAAATCTCTGCATGGGTCGTTCGTGAAGATCAAGATGAAGCGTTTGGTCTGATTGAAGGCTATGATGATAAAACCGGCCGGCTGTTATTGGAAGAAATTAAGCTCGATGAAGAGCTCAAACCAGGAGACACGGTCATCTCCTCTGGCTTAGGAGGGGTGTTCCCCAGCGATTTGAGAATCGGGACGGTTGAAGAAGTCGTCAATGATCAGTTCGGACTGACTCAAACCGCTTATGTTGAACCGTTCGCCGATTTGTTTGATATCAATCATGTGATGGTCGTCGATCGTACAGCAGAAACGATTGACCCGAATGCTGAACAGGAGGAAGAAGCATCATGAGTCGATACTTCATTGGACTCCTATGTTTGTTTTTTTTGATCATGCAGGGGATGGCAATGAGTATGCTTCCTGCGAAGCTTGTTTACTCTGATTTGTTGATGACCCCCCACTGGATATTGATATTCCTTTTGATTATTGCCATTTTCTATGACAAGGACGACACCTACAATGCTGTTTGGTATGGACTTACTTTCGGTTTATTAATCGATGTCGTCTACACGGGTGTGCTCGGGGTATATATGATTACGTATACCTTGATTATTTATACCGTGCATGGGTTAAACAAATGGCTGCATGCCAATTTTTTTGCGGCATCCTTATTGGCGATCGTTGGTGTGTTCTTAGCTGATACGATGCTGTATATCATTTATTCATTCGTACAAATTACATCCATGACTTGGGGAGATTACGCTCTATTAAGATTACTACCGACCCTGGCGGCAAATATGATTTTCTTCATTCTCTTATATCCACTGGTGAAGGAAAAAGTGTATGACTGGGGAGAAGAAGTGAGCAAGATCTAATCTGGTGGAAATGTTTGAGGTTTGAGGTGAACGGGCCTATGGCTGCTAATGTGCAAAAGGTTATGATAAAAGGAACAAGGGACGGTTTGACATTGCATCTGGATGATCAATGTTCCTTCTCATCCCTTTTAAAAGAATTGCAAAACCAATTGTCTATGAACGGATGGACTGAAGAGGAACATCCAATGATCCATGTCACGATCAAGCTTGGCAATAGGTATTTGAATGAAGAGCAGAAAGAAGAACTGACAGAGGTTGTCCGGGAAAAACAGAAGCTTGTGGTTGATAAAATCGAGTCGGATGTTTTGACGAAAAAAGAAGCTCTTGAATGGAAAGAAAATACGGACATTACCCCTTTAGCTAAAACCGTCCGCTCCGGACAGTTGATTGAAGTCAAGGGGGATTTGCTTTTAATTGGTGATGTAAATCCTGGAGGACAAATCAAGGCTACAGGCAACATTTTTGTCATGGGGAATTTGCGAGGGATTGCTCATGCAGGATACGAGGGGGATACGAAGGCTGTGATCGCTTCCTCCTACATGCAGCCGAGCCAATTAAGAATCGCGGATCAGTTAAGCCGTTCTCCGGATTATGAATCGGAGGGTGTCTATATGGAATGTGGATTCATTGATGATTCCATGGAAAAAATCCGTATCGATCGAATACAAGAGGTTGTAAAAAAGAGACCGGATCTGGTTAGTTTTGAAAGGAGAATGATCAATGGGTGAAGCGATAGTCATTACCTCTGGAAAGGGAGGCGTCGGAAAGACGACAACTACTGCGAACCTGGGGACCGCTTTGGCCTTGCAGAAGAAAAAGGTGTGTCTCGTTGATACTGATATCGGTCTCAGAAATTTGGATGTCGTGATGGGGCTTGAAAACCGCATCATCTATGACATTGTCGATGTCGTAAACGAACGCTGCAAGACCAAACAGGCCCTAATCACGGATAAACGCTTTGACTGCCTGCACTTGCTTCCGGCGGCTCAGACATCGGATAAATCGGAAGTAACCCCTGAAGCGGTCAAGGCTATTGTTCAGGAACTGAAACAGGAATACGATTATGTCGTCATCGACTGTCCGGCAGGGATCGAGCAAGGGTATAAAAATGCGGTTGCAGGTGCAGACAAGGCCATTGTCGTAACCACTCCTGAGAAATCAAGCGTACGTGATGCGGACCGAATTATCGGCCTGTTGGAGCAAGAAGAAATGGAATCTCCCAAACTGGTAATCAACCGTATCCGCAATCATATGATGAAAAATGGCGATATGCTGGATGTCGATGAAATCGTCAATGTTCTGTCCATTGATCTATTGGGCATCGTCATTGATGATGATGCAGTCATCAAAGCCTCCAATAGTGGTGAGCCTGTGGCCATGAAGCCCAATTCGAAAGCTTCTCTCGCTTACAGGAACATTGCAAGAAGAATTCTCGGGGAAACGGTACCCCTGATGAAGTTAGATGAAGAACGGGGCGTACTTGCTAAGGTTAAGAAATTCTTTGGTATGCGCACATAAACAATCTTTAGAACCTGTCACTACATGTGGCAGGTTTTTTCAATTTGAATTAATAAACCCCCTCCTTGTCCCATAGACTGATAGAAAAAGACGTAGAGAGGGGTTTGGTTGTGAATAAGAACATTCGTGATGTACGTAAGAATATAGCGGATCGTAAAAAGAGAAAAGTCCATCGGCAGGGGACAAGCCCCCCTGGAGTGATCACACCACCTCAGGATGAGGAAATGCATGGATACCCACCGCTCGTGAACGGCTACAGTCCTAAACCGGTAAAGAGGGAAGACCAGGCGAGTTCGACGAACCGCTTAGGGATGCAGGTGTTTTTCGCTGTTTTGTTGTTTGCGGTCGTAGCCATTGGAAAAAATACCGACTTGGCTATTGTTAAAGCACCAAGCGATTGGGCGGTAAGCCAAATGCAGGAAGAATTCCCTTTCGCCAAAGTAACCGCCTGGTACAGCGACCGTTTCGGAGATCCTTTACAGGTCATCCAACCGGAGGATGAACCAGATCAGGAACCTCTGGCGATGCCTGTGAACGGAACGGTGACGACTTCATTTCAAAATGATGGCAAAGGCATCATTTTAACGACGGAAAATGGATCTCAGGTAAAAGCAGTGAGGGAAGGGACCGTCATTTTTGCAGGCAATGATCCGGAATCAGGGAAGACGGTTGTCCTGCAACATGAAGATGGAACAAAAACCACGTACGGCTATTTATCATCCATCGATGTTCATTTATATGAGCACGTCCAGTCACAGAAAGACTTAGGATCCGTGGAAGCGGAAGAGGGGCAGGCAGCCGAATTTTTCTTCGCCATTGAAAAGAACAATACATTTCTAGATCCAGTACAGGTGATCAAAGTGAATGAAGGTCCTTAAATTTCACGACTATATCCATATCCATCCCCTCTTCTTTTTACTCGCTCTCTCCGCTCTGTTGACAGGGGCGATTTATGAATTTGTTGTCTTATTTTCGATTGTGATTGTTCACGAACTGGGCCATTTCCTCATGGCTAGACGGTTTGACTGGCGCGTGGAAAAAATGGAGATCTGGCTTTTTGGTGGTGCTGTCGTTAGCGAAGAGCATAACACCAGGCCTTTTCGTGAACAGGTGCTTGTGGTCATCGCTGGACCGTTGCAGCACCTCTGGATCTTTGCCCTTCTCATAGCTCTGCAATCAATGATAGGAACTCATCCTTTATTAGACACGGCTTTGTTTTATAATGGGGTGATTTTTCTATTCAATATGCTCCCGGTTTGGCCGTTGGATGGTGGGAAGTTGATCTTTTATTTATTCAATCGTTTCTTTTCTTTCAGGATCAGTTTGGCATTAGCACTTAGTTTATCCATTCTATTCATGACAATGGCGGGATTCTGGTTGTTTTCGGAAGGTCGCTGGACATTAGCCGCCATCCTCCTGACCGCCTTTTTATTCATTGAAAACGCACTTGAATGGAAACGGAAGTCGTACACAATGATGCGTTATCTCCTGTATTGCACGTATCAGGACAGGGAAACATTAAAAACGAAGTATGTTAACGTTCATCAGGAAACCCTCGTCCGTGATGTGCTGAAAAATATCCACTCCAACCGGCGCCATAAGTATGTATTGAAACATACGATTCCTTTCTATATAGTAGATGAACAAGAGTGTCTACGGGCTTTTTTTGAACAAAAGAAGCCGCACTTAAAAGTCCGTGACATTGCTGATATCGCTATATAATGAGGGATTTTATGAGAAAATTAGTTATACATACTAAAGCAGCTGAAAAATCGGGAGTGGTCATTGAACATGGTGAAATCCAAGAATATGTCATCGACCGGCCCGGTGCTGAAAAGCTCACGGGCTCTATTTTTTTAGGAAAAGTTGAACGGGTGGATCAAGGTTTAGATGCTGCTTTTCTTGATATTGGAAGAGAACGCTCAGCGTTTCTTAGGAAAGATATGGTCCCCTGGTGTGAAGGGAAATTGTCTACGGCATTGAACGTAGGACAGAACGTGATGGTACAAGCTGTGAAAGACCCTGTCGGAAACAAGGGAGCCCTGATCACAGCTGATGTTACTTTTCCTGGGTTGTATACGGTCTATCAGCCTTTCGCTCAAGGGAAACGTTCCATCTCTAGAAAACTGGAGGTCGGGAAAAAAGCTGAGCTTGAGTCCCTATTGGATATGGAATTGGAAAATACAGAAGGCTGTATCATACGAACGGCAGCAGGAGACGTGGATCCCGAAACGATAATCGAAGAGTTAAGGGGGCTTCGAGCAGAGTGGAAAACGATTCAAGAGACAGAAGTCAATCAACCCGGCTGCTTATGGTGGGAGCCAGTCATACCAAAGGCATTTCTTCGTAAATTTCCAGCAACTACGATACAAGAAGTACTCATTGACGAAGCCGCCACGTCCAAACGTTTAAAAGAAAAGTTTCCTTCGCTTGCCAATCGCATCCGCTGGGAGAGGGATGTGGAAAGCATGCTGCCCGTGTCCTTCTCGGGTCTTCAAGAGCAAATCATCCATCCTCATGTTGAGATGAGTAATGGTGTGAGCTTAGTCATCGAAGAAACGGAAGCGATGACTGTGATCGATGTGAACAGTCACAAAGTCAAAGGGCGATCCTTTTCCAACTCTCAAGCTCTTGATGTTAATATTATGGCTGCAAAAGAAATTCAAAAGCAGATTCGGTTAAGAAATTTATCGGGGATCATTCTCATCGATTTCATTTCGATGAAGAATGAGAACAAGGAGAAGCAGCTCGTTACCGAAATGAGAAAACTGGTGAAAGAGGATCCTACCAAAACAAACGTGTTTGGAATGACAAGGTTGGGGCTCCTGGAAATGACGAGAAAGAGAGAAAGCGCGAGTCTGCCTTCTTTATTGACTCATTCCAAGGAACGGAATCTTTCGGAAGAAACGAATGTTTATCGTTTAGAGAGGGAGCTGCTTGCACAAAGGGAAGCGGAGGCCCTGCTCATTGCTGTGCATCCGACATTTATGGATTGCAAAAAACGATTGCTTTCTGAGCCGATTTCTAGTAAAATTCCACAGGAGCTGTTTGTTAGGCAGGATGCTGACATCTCTGGCTATCAAATAGAGCTTGAAGGGTCTTTAAACATGATCCGGGAAGCTGTTCAGCGTCGCGGATATCATGTTGACAACTTGTTTTGATCTGTGGTAACATTGTTTTGTTATTCTAGTAGCACTCCGTTGCTACAACCGCACAGAACAGGTTTTTAAACCGATTTCCGGTACCTGAATGGCGAGTCTGAGTATATTGAGGAGGTGCAAGTATGTACGCAATTATTGAAACTGGTGGTAAGCAGGTAAAAGTAGAACAAGGCCAGGAAATCTATGTTGAGAAAATGGACGTAGAAGCTGGTGAGTCTATCACTTTTGACAAAGTTCTTTTCGTAGGTGGAGACAACACGAAAGTCGGTGCTCCATACGTTGACGGTGCTTCTGTAACAGCTAAAGTTGAAAAACAAGGCCTTCAGAAGAAATTGACTGTCTTCAAATACAAGCCTAAAAAGAACTACAAGCGCAAACAAGGTCATCGTCAGCCGTACACGAAACTTGTCGTTGAAGCGATCAACGCGTAAGGTTCGTATCGGATGATTGAAATATCGATGTTTCGCTCACAAGGAGAAATTACAGGCTTTGAAATCTCCGGACATGCCGAGAGTGGCCCTTATGGTCATGATCTCGTTTGTGCAGCCGTATCGGCTGTTTCGTTCGGTGCTGTCAATGCTGTTATAAGTCTTTGTGGATTCGAACCTGATGTCGAACAAGGTGGTGAAGGTGGTTATTTAAAAATCACGCTTCCTGGAGATTTGGATGAATCCGTTCATTCAAAAGCTCAAACCTTATTAGAAGGCATGCAGGTGTCCTTGGAAACGATTGAACAAGAATACGATCAATATATGAAAATATCCCAACGATAAGGAGGTGAAGACTCATGCTACGTCTTGATTTGCAGTTTTTCGCCCAGAAGAAGGGTGTAGGTAGTACAAAAAACGGTCGTGACTCTGAGTCCAAACGTCTTGGAGCTAAACGTGCAGACGGACAACAAGCAACAGCTGGTTCAATCCTTTACCGCCAACGCGGTACAAAGGTGTACCCTGGTGCGAACGTTGGCCGTGGTGGAGACGACACATTGTTCGCGAAAGTGGATGGTGTTGTTAAATTCGAACGTTACGGACGTAACCGTAAAAAAGTCAGCGTTTATCCTGTAGCACAGGAAGCGTAAGCGAATAGTCCATCAGCAAAAAAGCCGCGCTTTGCTTTTAGCATAAGCGCGGCTTTTCTATATCTTCAACTTCGCAATTTTATAGCATGTACTTGTAAAACGTTTCTTTCACTCTATAGTGTGAGGCAGGGTGATTAAGTTTTAAGTCAACCTCACATACAACAAGGGTTTCGCATCGTTATTCATTTCCCAGCACCTGCCCGAATGGAAAGAAAAATACCAATGGGTCCTTGTCCGTTTAGGTTTTTTGTTTTCATGAATTTTTGCTATACTTTTTATTATTATGGGTTGAACGAGGGAGCTGAGAGGATGGAAGAAAAAGAAATCATTGCGCTACTCAGACATAAGCGTCATGACTGGATGAATCAAATTCAATTGCTCCAAGGCTACGCTGCCCTTGGAAAGCAGGATCGCTTGCTGTCACAAATGGAAGAAATAAAAGAAGAAGCAGAAGAAGAACGGAAATTATTGAACAGCGATGCTCTACAATTTCCTTTATGGCTGCTCACTTTTAATTGGGTACATACAACCTACCGCCTACGGTATTTCATAAGAGAAGAAGTTGATTTATCCCGTCATGACCATACATTGTTGGCTTATGGAAAACGGATGATTGAAATCATGGATGGACATATTGGAAATGAAGAACTTTATGAAGGTACATGTACCATCTATGTCGGTGGTCAGGATACCCTTGGGTTAAGTTGGGAATGGGAAGGTCTTTTCCATGAGCCGGAACGTTTGAAAGAGACGCTCAATGAAGAAGGATTTATTGCAACGATTTTTGACAGTAAAGAACTTTCTATTGAAATGACAATAGAATGAAGAGGTGAATAGACATGTTTGTCGATCAGGTGAAAGTATTTGTAAAAGGTGGAGACGGTGGAAATGGCCTTGTGGCTTACCGTCGTGAAAAGTTTGTACCAAGAGGCGGACCTGCTGGCGGTGATGGTGGAAATGGCGGAGATGTCATTTTTGAAGTCGATGAAGGTCTTAACACATTGATGGACTTCAGGTATCAACACCATTTTAAAGCAGCTAAAGGCGAGAACGGGATGAATCAGAAGCAGCACGGGAAAAATGCGGATCCGCTGGTGGTCAGTGTTCCTCCTGGAACGACAGTTAAAGATGCGGAAACGGATAAAGTGCTCGCTGATTTGACGGACCATAAACAAAGAGCAGTCATTGCTAAAGGTGGTCGCGGAGGCCGCGGAAATGCTCGGTTCGCTACAGCCAGAAATCCCGCTCCTGAAATTGCTGAAAATGGAGAACCAGGGACAGAACTGGACGTCGTTGTTGAGTTGAAGCTGTTGGCTGATGTTGGATTGGTTGGTTTTCCAAGTGTCGGGAAATCGACTTTCTTATCTGTCGTAACCGCTGCAAAACCGAAGATTGCGGACTACCACTTCACCACACTTTCTCCAAACCTAGGGGTGGTAGAAAGTCAGGACCATCGTAGTTTCGTTATGGCCGATCTTCCGGGGCTTATTGAAGGAGCCCATGAAGGTGTCGGTCTTGGTCATCAATTCCTGCGACATGTGGAAAGGACCCGTTTGTTGCTGCATGTCATTGATATGTCCGGAATGGAAGGCCGCGATCCATATGAGGATTATGTGACAATCAACAAGGAACTATCCTCCTATGATCAACGGTTAGAAAACCGACCTCAAATCATTGTAGCGAATAAGATGGATATTCCAGATTCAAAAGATCATTTAGAGTTGTTCAAAGAGCAGCTTGGCAATGATGACATTCCGATCTATCCGATCTCCACAGTGACACGGGAAGGTCTGGATGAATTGTTGTATGCTGTTGCCGATAAATTAGATCAAATTCCTAAGCAGGAAGAGCAGGTCGAGGAAGTGGATGAGCGAGTCATCTACAAATTTGAAAAAGAGGAAGCACCATTTAAGATTACACGGGACGATGACGGCGCCTATGTCTTGTATGGTGAGAAAATTGAATCCTTATTCAAAAGAACGGACTTCTCTCACGATCAATCCATTAACCGCTTCGCTCGTCAGATGAGAAGTATGGGTGTCGATGAAGCGCTGAGAAAACGCGGGGCAAAAGATGGCGACACGGTAAGATTAATGGATTATGAGTTTGAGTTTGTCGATTAAAGGGGAGGATTTTTCATGGCGGATTACAATGAAAAATTTTATTTAGTCCGTAGCGACATTCTTCCTGAAGCTATGATGAAGACCATCGAAGCAAAAGAATTGTTGGAGCGGGGGAAAGTTGAATCCATCTTTGAAGCTGTTCAGCAAGTGGGCTTATCCCGCAGTGCGTTTTATAAATACAGAGATGCTGTTTTTCCCTTTCAAGCGATGGTCAAAGAGCAAATGATTACATTGTTCTTCCACCTTGAAGATCGTAAAGGAACGTTGTCGAATTTGTTGATGACGGTAGCTCAGTCAGGGTGTAATGTGTTGACCATTCATCAAACGATTCCTCTTCAAGGCAAAGCCAATGTTACGCTTTCTTTGAATACTTCCGGTATGGAAGACAGTATAGAAAAGCTGTTGCAGCAGCTGCACAAGTTAGATTTTGTGGATCGAGTAGAGATTTTAAGTACGGGAGCTTAATTGGAGGGGAAATCATGTCGGAACAACGGATTGGATATTTAGGACCAAAGGGGACGTTTACAAAAATGGCTGTAGACGCCCTGTTTGAGGGTGGAGAGTTCGTTGGTTATGAGAACATTCCAGCCTGTTTGGATGCAGTAGAGGCTGGGGAGATCAGTACAGCCGTTGTGCCCATTGAAAATGCGATTGAAGGTTCTGTGCATTTGACGGTCGATTATCTCGTCCATCATGTGAACCAATCGATAATTGCAGAGCTAACAGTTCCTATCAAACAACACCTCTTGGTCCATCCGGATCATGAAGGAGAAATTAAAAAGGTATACTCACATAGTCATGCGATTGCTCAGTGTCACCAGTACTTGCATACCCAATACCCTGACGCTGAAGTTGAATACACGGCTTCAACTGGTAAAGCAGCTGAAATGGTTGCCAGGGAAGGGTCGGGGGTTGCTGCGATCGCGAACCATTTAGCCGCAGAGCAAAACGGGTTGAGGTTCATGGATACGAATATCCATGATTATGATAATAACCATACACGGTTTGCGGTTGTTCAGAAGAACCCCACCACACTGAAAGTAAAAGATCATCCAGTGACAAAACATAAAACGACTGTGATGGTTACATTGCCGAAGGATTATGTCGGTGCCCTGCATCAAGTACTCGCAGCCTTTGCATGGAGGAAAATGAACTTATCAAAAATCGAATCAAGACCGATGAAAACAGGTCTTGGCAACTATTTCTTCTTGATAGATGTCGATCAGCCTTACGATCACGTGCTTTTTCCCGGCGTGCAAGCCGAACTTGAAGCATTAGGGTGTCAGTTGAAGGTATTGGGAACATATCCAAGTTACCAGATTGATGTACCGACCCCTGTGAAAAAGGCTTGACCCTCATAACCCCTGAATCCCTTTGTTAGTAGGGATTCAGGGGTTTGTTTATATTTTTTATCAAATTATTATAGGCTTTTTCATCAATGTTTTGGCTTGTGTTGCATAGAGTGTTATGAAGCTATTATTGCCTTATTGTTTTTTCAGAATTACAGGAAGGGAGTTGCAGATGTGAGAATTCACATTGTACAAAAAGGAGATACACTCTGGAAGATTGCCAAAAAATATGGGGTCGACTTTGAGCAGTTGAAATCCATGAATACCCAGCTTTCCAATCCTGATATGATTATGCCGGGTATGAAAATCAAAGTCCCTCAAGGTACGAAACAAGTGAAAAAAGAAACGCCTAAAAAAGAGGCTCCTAAACAACAAGTCACAGCACCTAAGAAGGAGATGCCTTCTCAACCACCATATAAAGATACATCACCAAAGCCGATTCCAAAGATTAAAGAAGATGAGAAAAAGCCGGTCACTAAAGGTGTAATGGAAAAACCGATGAAACCGATGCAGCCGATCAATATGACCATGCCGATTACCATGCCTAGCATTGATCAACAGATGCAAAATTATTACACAACTTTCCACCTTCCACAAATGCCGATGCCACAACCTAAAGAAGAAGCACCTAAGAAAGCTTCTAAAGAAGAAGTAAAGGGAGAAAAAATGGAAGAAGTGAAGGGGATGAAATCTCCGGAACAAGCTCCAATGCCTCAGCAGCCCTATTATCAACCAATGCAACCACAACAGATGTCACCACAGCAGATGCAGCCCCAACAAATGCAACCACAACAAATGCAGCCGCAATTAGTTCATACAGATTATTATTGTTGCCCGCCGTACCCTGTCATGATGCCAATGCAAATGCCGATGCACCACCAGCCTATGCCAATGCAGCAGCCGATGCCTATGATGGGCGATGAATCAGGCGATGATATGGTCCAAGGCGTGCAAGCAGGTGAGGACTGTGGATGTGAAGGAGAAATGGGACCACAAGGATACGGACCGATGATGGGACCATGGGTCCACCATCCACATGGGTATCACCAGCCATGGCAGCAAGCTCCTTATGGTGGCATGCAACATCCGATGGGTTATGGACCACAACAACCTCCACACATGGGCTGGGGTCAGCCGCAGCAAGGTTATGGACCTCAACAAATGGGACCGTGGGATCCTCAGCAGATGGGCCAAGGGTATCAACAGCCTTGGAGGGATGATGATGTAGATGAAAGCTGAACATCGAATGGGCGATTCATACACGGATCGCCTTTTTCAATGGATGCAAACGGAGGAAAAGCTTCCCATCGAGTATGAGCAGACCATCAAACCGAAAGTATACAAAGTGAGTTATGATGGTCTCCCTTTCATCTTGAAAGGATATCGCAGGTCTCATGTTATTGAAAAACAGGTGGAGTTTTTTGAACACTGGAATTATGCCTATAAAATAGCTGCACGACCGTTTCCCTTTTATGAACGAGTATACACCTTAAGTAAACTGGGGTGTGATTGGTCGTTATTTGAACGACTGGAAGGAAGACATGCAGATTTTAGCCGGCATAAGGATCGCAAGCAAGCGGTACGTATTCTCCACCATTTTCATCGAACGACTAAAGGAATTGGCGTGTTATCCATCCCGAAGGACCCTCTGTATATCAAATGGGAAAGACGGTTGGAGCAGTTTGAGGAAACGAAAGATCTGTTTACCGAGTTTCGCAAGCGAGACTTATTTCAGGAACTGCATGCCTGCATGAGCAAGCGTTTGGAAGATTTTACAGAATACCCCTGGGGCGAACTTGAAGAAGGGGCATGGGATCGTAATGAATGGCTCCATGGAGATGTGGCCCATCATAACTTCATTGTGGATGCTGATAAAAATATAAAAATGATTGATTTTGATCTCTTGCACACAGGGCCACGGTTGTATGATCACATCCAACTCGCTCAGCGTTTTTTACCGTACGTGGATCTAAGAAAATCGACATTATTGCCTTATTTCCCCCATGTAAGCGATAAGGAAATTTGGTGGAAAGGGGTTTTAGTACCTGCTGACCTTTTGAGGGAATGGCTGTATGGGTACCGACTAAGCTTAAGGGAAGAAGCATCGACGACCCGTCACATAAGAAAACTTGAAAAAGCTTGGGAAAACCGGAAGAAGTTTGTCCGATATGCTGAGCATATGCTATGATTAGGTATCATATGTGTGAAAGGATGAACAATCCGGTGAAACAAAAAGTTGAAGAAATCGTGTCCTGGCTTCAGGAACAGGTCAAAGAAGCAAAAGTGGAAGGTTTGGTCGTTGGAGTCAGTGGTGGTATCGATTCTGCTGTCGTTGCAAATCTTATTAAAAAAGCATTCCCTGATCGATCATTAGGTGTCATCATGCCTTGTAAAAGTCAGTCCGATGATCAAATCCATGCGAAGAGTGTTGTGGAAGCATGCGATTTACCAGTTATGACCGTTGATTTGACAGAAACACATAACGTGATGTTTTCAACAATTAAACAGCAATTGAACGATGCTGGTTCATTGAATGAAGAACAAGAAAAATTGGCCGATGCTAATCTGAGGGCCCGTTTACGAATGAGCACCCTTTATACAATCGCCACCAATCATAAATACTTAGTTGTGGGTACAGATAATGCAGCAGAATGGTACACGGGATACTTCACGAAGTTCGGTGATGGAGGCGTTGATCTCGTACCCATTGCAAACCTGACAAAAGGTGAAGTTCGAGAAATGGCTGAATATTTGGGCGTACCTGATGAAGTCATCCATAAACAACCAAGTGCAGGCTTGTGGGAAGGACAGACAGATGAGAATGAAATGGGCACGAGTTATGAGATGATCGATCGTCACTTGAAGGGAGAAGAGATCCCTGAAGAAGATCGGAACATCATCGAAGCGATGCACAAGCGCTCCGCCCACAAACGTCAACTGCCTCCTGCACCTCCAAAGTAAGCCTGGCGAATATTGACAGACTAAAACATTCTTCTTGGACCCATAGTAAGGGTAAAAGGAGAATGTTTTTATGTGGAAAATCGTAAGTATTCTAATAATGACCTCGTTGTTTATGTTTGGTTGTCAGGCGGAAGAAGCGACAGAACCGAAGGAAGAAGAAGCGTCCCCTTATCAACCTCTTGGTTATGCGCAGGATGGCGCGATTGAACGTCGTGGGCAGATTCCTACTGGAAAAGACAGCTACTTCAAACGTACGGCAGAAGAAGAGTTTAGAAACGCGAAGTATGGCGAAACCAATCGCTCACACGATAATGTTTTCAATAATGAAGATGCCATGGAGGTCGTGGAGAAGGTCAATGAACTAAAAGAGATTACAATGACTCAAGCCTATTCTACGGATGATAAAATGTATGTGGCGGTTATGATTAACCCATACGATTTGAGAGACGAGACCATACCAGAGAAAATAGAAGCTAAGGTTAAGCAGGTGTCGGATAAAGACTTAATTGTCTATACGAACAATAATAAATGGGACCAAATGAAAAACTTCAACTCACGCCAGGACACATCGGAAACCCCTCAAAGAATCAGGGACTGGATGGGCAATTTCTTCAATCAATAAGCTTACTTGGTACCGTGTAACTTGAATGCTTGGCTATTACAGTATATGGAAGGTCTGTTTAAGACTTGATATCGAGACTTTTGTGGTGTGGGTAGGGCTCCGGGGAATGACTCGCTTTCCGCGGGAGCGCGGTGAGCCTCTTCAGACTTCGTCCTGCGGGGTCTCACCATGCACTTTTTTCCCGCAGGAGTCTCGCCCATTCCCCTCCGCCCTTTTGCCATAGAAGATTCTCGAAATCACTTCTGAAAAAATTAGCTTGTATGCTTGAGGAAAGTAGACAATATAAACCTCTCCAAAGCAGTTATTCAGAAGAGTAAAAGCTTGAGATAGAGCTCCTAATGCAAGCGTGGAGGGAAGAGTGGGAGGGGTGTCATTCACTACATTGACTTTGCATGCATACTACGCTCTATACCACAGTTTCGTTTTCACATTGACAATTATGGAGGTTGATATCCTCCTCTTTCCTTGTATGTAAAACTGCTTTTTCTGCAAGTAGTTTCAACACACTCTTTTGGCCAAGGGGCGGAGGGAAACGGTGAGACTACTGTCTTGATCAGCGGAGTAGGGACTGGACTGAGCTGACGGAGATAAAGGAAACATGAAGAACGAAATGATTCGATGTTGACTTATCGTGAAGAAGCGGAGGTCTCACTAGCCGCTAGGTGCCGGAACCGGATATTGAAAAAGGGACGATGGAGCTAGATGATCCTTTTCCCGCAGCCCTAATAATACACAAACATCTCGAAACTGAGTCTTCCAATATCGGGAGCTTTTTTTATGCCTCTCATGAGATTAATCAGAGACGATGGTGGAAGTAAAGGTGTTGCTTTAAAGAAGAATGGGGATTGTGATATATTTAAGAGTAGAGTCATAAGCGTAAGTATACTTACGAAAAAATAAAAAGATCGATAAAGATTTGTTTGGGAGAGGAGAATGTCCAATGGCTGGCCATTCAAAATGGAGTAATATCAAGCATCGAAAAGGTGCTCAAGATGCGAAACGCGGAAAACTCTTCATGAAGCTTGCTCGTGAGATTTTCATGGCAGCAAAACAAGGAGGCGGGGACCAGGAAACCAATTCTGCCCTTCGTTTAGCTGTAGATAAAGCAAGATCAAACAACATGCCAAAAGATAACATCGACCGCGCCATTAAAAAAGCGACTGGTGATCTTGAAGGCGTCAATTATGAAGAATATACGTATGAGGGCTATGGTCCTGGTGGGGTAGCGGTCATGGTTAAGGTTTTAACGGACAATAAAAACCGTACGGCTGCTGATGTCAGACACGCCTTCAACAAAAACGATGGCAATCTAGGTGAAAATGGCTGTGTCTCCTTCATGTTCAACCGCTCAGGCTATCTCGTGATCGACCGGGATACAACAGAGGCAGATGAAGAAGAACTCATGCTTGAAGTTATTGAAGCCGGCGCAGAGGAAATGGAAACAACGGAAGAACAATTTGAGATTTATACAGAACCCGAATCCTTTTCCGATGTAAAACAGGCGCTTGAGTCCAGTGGCTATGAGTTTACTACAAGCGAAGTAACGATGATTCCTGAAACTTATACAGAACTCGGCGAAGAAGGCGTAGAAAAAATGTTGAAGCTGATTGATATGCTCGAGGATAATGATGACGTTCAGGAAGTCTATCACAACCTGGATGCCGATGAAGCGATTCTAGAAAAATTGTCGTGAACCCCTGTCGCTATGATAATAACTTCTGTTTCTGGACACACTAGAAACAGAAGTTATTTTTAATTAGGGGGGATCCTATCATGAAACGATGGGCCTTGATTGTAGGGTTAGCCATAGGGGTTGCCGTATTGAGTTGGTCAATGATCGGTGAGACGGCACCGAAAACCTATAAAGATAACACACCGCAAAGGACGATACAGGGAAAAGAAAAGCATGTAGAAGCAGTGGAGACTTTGGTGAAACCTGCACCTTTGAATCTCACGGTCATTCTGAAGGAGCATTATATAGATGGTGTGACGGAAACGACAAAGAAAGAAGAAACCATTTGGTCTATGATGGATTTTTGGGCTGCGTATGAAGGATGGACGGTAGAGGAACAACAGCTGGATCGAGTGGTTTTTCAAAGGGATGTTGAAGATATTTCTCCTTTGACAAAGCAGACAGGGTATTTTGGTTTGACTGAGGATGGGGAGTTAGCCGTTTTTCAAGGGCTTCCTGATCAAGGGAAAGTCATAGAATCCTTCAAGCCCGTACCCATTAAACCATTGGAAACGAAAAGAGAGAATGAGTTGAAAAATGGGATCAAGATCAAGGACCATCGTCACTTTGAGCAAGTCGTTCGTCAATTCTCTAAACAAGACGAAGTATAGAGACGTGAAACAGCCACAACTTTTGTGGCTGTTTTGTTCCGTTTCAAGGGGAAAGCAACGGCTATTGGTCATGGGCGAACATGTGCTTGTATGTTACAATAGGAAGGATAGCAATAAAGGGTAGAGAGGGAATTTTACAATGATTAGTTATGTAAAAGGGCAATTGACGACACTCGATGAAGGGTCGATAACAATAGAAACAAGTGGCATTGGATATGAAGTGTTATGCGCAAATCCATATCAATTTCAAGATGCAATGAACAAAGAAGTGAAAGTACATACGTACCACTATATAAGAGAAGATATTCAGTCGCTTTACGGTTTTAAGAAAAAAGAAGATAAACAATTGTTTGCTCAATTACTGAACGTTTCCGGTATTGGACCAAAAGGTGCGCTTGCTATCCTTGGAACCGTCAGTGTACCAGAATTTGTGTCGGCGATTGAGCAAGAAGACGATAAATACTTAACGAAATTCCCAGGCGTCGGCAAAAAGACGGCTCGCCAGATGATCCTTGACTTGAAAGGGAAATTAATTGTCTGGCTTCCTGATGAAGAAAATGAGGACACCCTTTTCTATCAGGAAGATTTGACTGCGAAAGAGAAAAGAGCGGTATTAGACGATGCAATCGAAGCTTTAAAAGCTTTAGGTTATACAGAAAAAGAAGTGAAGTTTGTCCGGACACAACTTGAAAAAGCCAAACATGGCAGCGTGGACGATTATGTAAGACAAGGACTTCAACTACTAATGAAATCTTAAGGTGAGGAGGGATGAATGTTGGAAGATCGAATGATATCTGGGGAACAGCAGGATACGGATCAGGAGATTGAGCTTAGTTTACGTCCAGAAACCTTAAAGCAGTATATCGGACAGGATCAAGTGAAAAATAATCTAAGTATCTTCATTGAAGCAGCAAAAATGCGGGATGAACCGCTTGATCACGCGTTGTTGTATGGACCTCCAGGGTTAGGTAAAACAACGCTAGCTTCAATCATTGCTAATGAGATGGGCGTCCAGTTTCGAACAACGGCTGGCCCAGCAATCGAGAGGGCCGGGGACTTAGCGGCGATCTTATCCTCCCTGGAACCCGGAGATGTCCTTTTTATTGACGAGATCCACCGCCTTCCACGGTCTGTAGAGGAAGTTCTCTATCCTGCCATGGAGGATTTCTGTCTCGATATTGTTGTAGGTACAGGTCCTAGTGCCCGGTCTGTCAGGCTTGATCTCCCGCCATTCACATTGGTCGGTGCCACTACACGTGCAGGTTTGCTTTCTGCGCCTCTCAGGGACCGTTTCGGAGTGCACAGCCGCTTGGAGTATTATGATACAAAGGCGCTTTGTTCGATTGTAGAACGGACAGCAGAAATCTTTTCGGTTGAAATTGATGGGGCAGCGGCCGTTGAAGTTGCCCGTCGTTCCAGAGGAACACCGAGAATTGCGAACCGACTGTTGAAACGTGTCCGTGACATTGCCCAGGTGAAAGGCGAAACCGTCATCAGTAAAGAAACGACTCAGGAAGCCCTGGAAATGCTCCAAGTCGATGCAGAGGGTCTGGATTTTATCGACCATAAGTTATTAAAAGGGATCATGGACAGCTTCCAGGGAGGACCTGTAGGCTTGGATACGATAGCCGCTACAATAGGGGAGGAGCCTCAGACCATCGAAGATGTGTATGAGCCTTTCTTATTGCAAATCGGCTATATCCAACGGACGCCAAGAGGCCGTGTGGTTACACCTAAAGCCTACGCACACTTCAACAGGGAGGTGCCTGGCTCTTGACGGGCTTTGGTAAAATCTTTATTGTAATAGGGATTGTGTTCATATTGGTCGGTATACTATGGAGTATATTTGGAAAATTACCTGGTGATCTCAGCTTTAAAAAAGGGAACGTCACGTTTTATTTTCCCATTATGACTTCCATTATTGTGAGCATCGTCCTTTCGCTGGTTTTCTATTTCATTAGAAAGTTTTGATACATTACACATTAGAATAGGGGATTCACATGGATATTAAGCAATACGACTTTGATTTACCTGAGGAGCTGATTGCTCAAGTGCCGTTAGAAGATCGGACAGCTTCCCGGCTTATGGTTTGTGATCGTACAGAACAAACCCTCGAACATCGGCATTTTTCTCAGATCACCGAGTACCTGAAAAAAGGGGACTGCCTTGTATTAAACGACACGAAGGTTTTACCTGCTCGACTATATGGTTCAAAAGAGGGTACCGGTGGCAAAGTAGAGGTCCTTCTTCTTCATCAAACAGAAGGCGATGAATGGGAGGTACTCGTGAAACCTGCGAAAAAAGTGAAAGTCGGCACGAAGATCGTTTTCGGAGAAGGAAAGCTTGTTGCCGAATGCACGGAATTGCAGGAGCACGGAGGGCGCAAGGTTACATTCAGTTATGAAGGAATTTTCCTTGAAGTATTGGAATCTCTAGGGGAGATGCCTTTACCTCCATATATCAAAGAGCAATTGTCAGATAGAGACCGCTATCAGACCGTCTATGCGAAAGAAGAGGGGTCAGCAGCTGCTCCAACTGCCGGATTGCACTTCACAGAAGATCTGTTAAAGGAGTTGCAGGCCAAAGGGGTAGAACTCGCCTATTTGACACTACACGTGGGTCTTGGAACTTTCCGTCCTGTCAGTGTTGATCAAATCGAAGAGCATGATATGCATGCAGAGTTTTATCAGCTGAGCGCGGACACTGCGAATCAGTTGAATGCTGTCAAAGAAAGAGGCGGAAGAATTATATCTGTTGGAACGACTTCCACCAGAACCCTCGAGACGATCATCCGTGATTATGGAACCTTCCAAGAGGCGAGTGGTTGGACGGATATTTTCATTTATCCTCCTCAGAAGTTGAAAGCGATCGATGGGTTAATTACAAACTTCCATTTGCCGAAGTCCACATTAATTATGCTGGTCAGTGCTTTTGCTGGGCGCGATTTTATTTTGGAAGCCTATCAACAGGCAGTAGAAGAAAGGTATCGTTTCTTTAGTTTTGGAGATGCGATGTTCATTAAATGATCGTAGAGATCAAGAGTGAGAAAGGGTAGAAATCATGGCAATCACATATGAATTGATTAAAACATGTAAGCAGACAGGAGCACGTTTAGGTAAGGTCCACACGCCGCACGGATCATTCGAAACACCGATGTTCATGCCTGTCGGAACATTAGCAACCGTTAAAACAATGAGCCCTGAAGAGTTAGAGCGGATGGGGGCACAAATCATCTTGTCCAATACGTATCACTTGTGGCTCCGTCCTGGAGAAGACATCATTGAAGAAGCCGGTGGTCTTCACAAGTTTATGAACTGGAACGGATCCATTTTAACGGACTCCGGCGGCTTCCAAGTCTTCAGTTTAAGCGACCTTAGAAAAATTGAAGAAGAAGGGGTTCATTTCCGTAACCATATTAGTGGGGAAAAGCTTTTCTTATCTCCAGAAAAAGCGATGCACATTCAAAACTCCCTTGGTCCGGATATTATGATGGCCTTTGATGAGTGTCCACCATATCCAGCTGAGCATAAATACATGAAAGATTCTGTGGAGCGTACGAGCCGCTGGGCTGAGCGATGCTTGGAAGCACACAAGCGTCCTCATGATCAGGGGTTATTCGGGATCATCCAGGGTGGAGAGTATGAAGATTTACGCCGTCAAAGTGCCCGCGACCTGACATCCATGGATTTTCCGGGGTATGCAATCGGGGGTCTGTCTGTTGGTGAACCAAAGGACGTCATGAATCGTGTCCTTGAATTCACTACTCCACTTATGCCGGACCAAAAGCCCCGTTATCTGATGGGTGTCGGTTCACCGGATTCACTCATTGATGGCAGCATCCGTGGAATTGATATGTTTGACTGTGTGCTCCCAACACGAATCGCTAGAAACGGAACCCTTATGACTTCAGAGGGAAGACTTGTTGTGAGGAATGCGAAATACGCGCGTGATTTCCGTCCGATCGATGAGAATTGTGATTGCCACACATGCAGAAATTACAGCCGTGCTTATATCCGTCATTTAGTCAAAGCGAATGAAACATTCGGTTTCAGACTTACGACTTATCATAATCTTTATTTTCTGTTAAACTTAATGAGGCAAGTGCGTGAAGCCATTAGAGAAGATCGACTCGGTGACTTTAGAGAAGAATTCTTTGAAATGTATGGTTTCAACAAACCAAACGCAAAGAACTTTTAGAAAGGGGGAAAATAAATGGATACATTAGTAGGCTTACTACCAATTATTCTAATGTTTGTCATTTTCTATTTCCTATTGATTCGACCGCAGCAAAAGAAACAGAAACAAGTGCAACAAATGCAGTCGGACCTCCAAAAAGGCGATAGAGTTATAACAATCGGAGGACTACACGGAACGATTCATGCGATTGATGAAGGTACTCTTGTGATTTCTGTACAAGATGGTACTCAAATGAAATTCGATCGTTCATCCGTACGTGAAAAATTGAGCTAATCAAATGCAATCCCGCTACATGTCTTTGTAGCGGGATTTTACGTACCCTCACCTTTTCGCGGTTTTTCGCGGCAGGTTGACACCAATCATGCCTCCTAGCCAGGCGGCGAGCACCAACCCTCCGAAATAGCTTAATTGCGGCAGGGAAACCCACGAGTTTTCAAAAATGACTTGGAACAGGATCATCGCACTAACGAAAATCAGCCCCGTCATTCCTCCAGAAAGCCATCCCTTCTGCTCTCCCTTGTAAGCAGCCAGCATGCCACCAAAGGCAAGTATACTAATGCCGGCAACTAGAGCCAATTGATTAAGTGTCTCATATTCCATCCCAGTAAACCTTAGTAAAAGTGCTAAAACACCAGCAAACACGATCATGAGAATAAATATAGAGCCGACTCCGTACCCCAGGACTCCTGACAATAACTTTTTCATCCCATCCCCCCTTGATATGCTTGTCACTTTTATCTATATGCATGAAAACTCTATAGATAGAAGCAGATATTTTCCTCTGGACTTGAATAAGTATTAGTAAAGTCCGTCCAAGAAGGGGAAGATCTATGTCAACTGTACTCGCAATACTCATTTTCGTAGCTAGCTATGTACTGATTATGACGGAAAAGTTAAATCGTGCACTGGTAGCTGTAGCAGGTGGCGTACTTCTATTAATGACAAAAATTTATGAGTGGGAACAAGCTTTTGGTTTTATAGACTGGGAAACCGTTGCCCTCCTATTTTCTATGATGGTGTTAGTCTCCATTACTAAAAAGACAGGGATTTTTACATTTTTGGCTATTTGGTTAGCTCAGCTTGTAAAAGGGAGACCCGTTCCACTTTTACTTGTAACAGCGCTCTTTACTGCAGTGGGGTCTGCTTTTTTAGATAATGTCACCACGGTCCTTTTGTTTGTACCCGTTCTTTTATCCCTTGTCGATCGCTTAAAGCTTCCAGCCTTTCCGTATTTAATTATGACGATTTTCAGTTCGAATATTGGGGGTACCGCAACGCTCATCGGCGACCCTCCAAACATCATGATTGGACAGGCGGTAGACCATTTCAGTTTTGTTTCCTTCCTCTATCACCTAGGACCTGTAGTTTTAATTATTTTTGTTTTAGTAACGATGGGAGTCATTTTACTCTTCCGAAAAAGACTGACGTATAATCCCGAATTAGCGGATAAATTAATGAAATTAGATGCAAAAGAGCACTTGAAAATGTCTCCCTTGCTTTTCCAATCCATTTCCGTCATGCTCCTTACGATCATCGGTTTTATGATGCACCCCTTCATTCATATGGATATTACGACGATTGCTGTCAGTGGAGCTCTTTTATTACTGTTTTTATCAGAAAAAGAGCTTGATGTTGAACACGTATTTCAGGAAGTAGAATGGGTTACATTGTTTTTCTTCATGGGTTTGTTCATGCTTGTAGGAGGATTAGAGACAGTAGGAGTGATTGATGAATTAGCAAGAGGTATGGTGTGGATCTCAGGTGGGGATATGCCGGTCACTTCGATGGTGATGCTCTGGAGTGCAGGAATTCTTTCAGGTGTGGTGGATAATATTCCATTCGTAGCTGCGATGATCCCGGTCGTGCAGGAGCTGCAAGGGTATGGAATGATGAATGTCGATCCCGTTTGGTGGTCGTTAGCTCTTGGGGCATGTCTTGGAGGAAATGGAACGCTCGTTGGGGCATCTGCAAATGTGGTTGTTGCTGGATTAGCGGCCAGTCATAATAAACCGATTCCCTTTATTAAATTTTCATTGTATGGCTTTCCGGTTCTAATCCTTTCCTTAATCGTATCTTCCATATATGTTTGGTTCCGCTATCTGCTGCCATTTCTTTAATAAAACAGAAAAAATAGGTGATGTTAACTAAAGGGAAACCTTTAGGAAAGGTTGTGCTCCGAGTGCTTGTACTCAGTGTAATCATTCGCACACTCATCACCTATTTACTCATTCTTTTAGTTTTCCGCTTTATGGGAAAAAGAGAAATTGGTGAGCTTAGTGTCATGGATTTGGTTGTATTTATCATGCTCGCTGAAATTGCTGTTTTTCTTATCGAAAGTCCAGAGAAGGCCATTTGGAAAGCGATTGTCCCCATGGCCGTACTCCTTGCGATTCAAATAGGTAGTGCGTGGTTTTCAATGAAAAATCAGCGATTCCGTAACTGGTTTGACGGCAAGCCATCGATCATTATTAAGCATGGAAAAGTTGATGAAAAAGAGATGAGACGTCAACGTTATAATTTCAATGATTTATTATTACAATTACGAGAACATGGTCTTCATCAAGTCGGAGATGTCGCTTATGCGATTCTTGAGCCATCGGGTAAACTCTCGGTTTTTGAAAGAAAAGATGACGGCAGCTCTGATTATGCTGTTGTGTTAATTGCTGATGGAGAAGTGCAATACAGTGGTCTGCAAACGATTCGGAAAAATAAACAATGGCTCGTAAACGAAGTCCGCAAGCAAGGGTTCCATTCCTTCCAAGATATCTCTATATGCACAATCAACGACCAGGGTGAAGTCCAAATCGACCAAAACAACGAATTCAATTAACTCATTTCTTCAAGAAATAAGGTTATTCATCTATTTGGCAGGAGTGTTGATGACTCGATATCGAGACTTTCCGGAATTCGTTTGCTATGGGGGGCGTCAGGGGTGGCTGGGAAGCTACTCGCTTTCCTGTGGGGGAGTGGCGAGCTTCCTCGGGCTACCGCCCTGCGGGATCTCGCCGATCTCCTTTCTCCCACGGGAGTCTCGCAGCTTCCCAACCACCCCTTTCATAGTAAGGAGAAACGAACCCCTCTACCAGGAAGGAGCACTTTCCACCATCACTACCTACTGTAAGAAAGCGCTCTATAACAAGCGGTTATGAGCTCTATTTATATGATGGAGGTTTTGTGTTATTGCTCCTAATACGTATAAAGCTTCTAATTTTGGAAGTAGTTTAGAAATACGTATATGGCAAAGGGCGGAGGGGAATGGCGAGACTCCTGCGGGAAAAAAGTGCAGGGTGAGACCCCACAGGACGCAGTCCGAGGAGGCTCACCGCGCTCCCGCGGAAAGCGAGCTATTCCCCGCAGCCCCATCCACTCAACAAAAGTCTCGAAACTGAGTCTTCCGCTAAAGGGAGCTTTAGTTATGGATTTATGGGATTTTAAAAAGGGGACAAAAAATAACCGCTTATGCGCGGTTATTTTTTGTGGAACAGGCGATTCCAGGGGATCATCTTCAGTTCTTCCATGCGGATTAATCGAAAAACGAAGAGTAATACCATGTACAAAACTGTAAGGCCGATCCCCATCGTCAACAATTGCGAAAGAGGTTTACTCTCAAGAAGCCAGTTGTGTTTCCATTGAAACCCTACGATTCCGATGATTCCAATGACAAGTCCAAATCTTAAAAACATCTGTAAAGGGAAAGAGATGACTTTGTATTTCATGAGTACACTTAAATGGAGCAGGGTCACAACAACGACACCGACTACAATCGCAAGGGCGACTCCATGAATACCAAATTCCGGACGTGAGCTTAAACCGACAAGGACAATAAACTTTACAATCGCTCCGATCAACGTGTTCCACATGGCTGGCTTAGCAAGGTCCAGAGCTTGCAAGGTTGCTTGGAGAGGTGTCTGGATATAATGAAGAAGGAAGAATGGTGCCATAAACTGAAGCATGAAGGAAGCCTGGCTCGTCCCATAAACAGTCATAAGAATGACAGCTGGAAAGATCATGAACACAATGGTGATCAGTCCCCCAGAAGCAATGGATAATCGAATGGACTGCATGATCCGGTAAGCGATGGTTTCGTTTTTTCCTTGGGCTGCAGCTTCACTGATTGAAGGCACGAGAGCAACAGAAAGAGCGTGAGTCAAAAAGGTCGGTAAAAATAACAATGGAAGTACATATCCTGTGAGTTCCCCGTATTGTTTCGTCGTTTCGATCGCTGTAAATCCGGCGATAGCCAAACTTTGTGCGACGAGGATAGGTTCAAAGAAATACGTTAAGGAACCAATAAAGCGGCTTCCCGTTGTAGGAAGAGCAATGGTCATCAATTCGTTGAGTGTCTTTTTCCCTTCAGCAATGTGCTTCTTCCAAGATTTCCGCAGCCGGAAGCTTTTGTGGACATTGAATTGTCTCAACATGTACATCAATGAGACGAGTTCACCGATTACAGCAGACACCATGGCCCCGGCAGCTGCAAATTCCACCCCGTAAGGATAAAGCATTTTTGTTAGAATCACGACTGAACCAATGCGTATAATCTGTTCAATGACTTGAGAGATCGCCTGGGGTTTCATGTTTTGCCTACCCTGAAAATACCCTCGAATGACAGAAGATATAGCGATGATAGGGATGATCGGTGTAACGGCTAGCAATGGATAGAGGGCTCTTGAATCTGTAAGAAAATAAGTGGCTACAACGGGTGCTAACAGAAAAAGTCCGATCGTAAACAAGATGCTTAATGATCCTGTAATAGCAAGAGAAACTAATAAGATCCGCTTGATTTTACTTTCGTTACCTGTTGCCTCTGCTTCTGAAACTCTCTTTGAAATGGCTACGGGGAGCCCGAACTGGGTGATGGTAATGGCTAAAATCAATGTAGGTAAAGCCATCATATAGAGTCCTACACCTTCAGCTCCCATCACGCGGGCAACGACAATCCTGTTAATGAAACCCAGCAATCGGGTGATGAGTCCAGCAGCAACCAGAATCAGTGCACCATGCAGAAAAGATTGTTTTGACATATGATTGATCCGCCTTCTCAAAGAAATGAAATTCCGCTACAATAAAGTATATGCGTATGGATGGACAAGGCATGACACCCGATTACGAAAACCTTAGAGTGAGGAGCAGTCGAATGGATCAGAAAAAACCGGTCACAAGTTGGAGAAAAGAATTACAGATCGTTTTGCAAAGCAAAGTAGAAGAGTTTCAATTATTAGGGTATAAACGCGCGACCGAAGAAGATGTGTGGGACTGTTTAATAAAAAAGGTGTGGAATGGTGAACCTGAAAAAAGACTGCATCAAATGGTCCAGGATATCCTTCATTTGCAGACACATACATATACGGGATACTTGACCACAGAGGCTTATCAAAATGATGATTTGCTTGCCTCCATTGAAGCTCTGGAGGAAACTTCTGAATACGAGTAATAACGCGGTGGTCTATTTCAACCGGATAGCATAAAGTTCTTCCTATTGTTGCGAAAGTTTGAAAAAGTAGTAGAATAGGTACGGGGATTATCAAATATTGTCTAATAGCAATTATACATAGAGCCGATGGATCATCGCATGTGTTCGTACATAAAGGAGGAACAGGACAGTATGGTGAAACGAGGGCGGATCGTCGCCTTTTTTATCGTGGTTTTATTGCTTGCTACTACGATAGGGACGACCTTAACAGGAGTTACAAAGGATATTAAATTAGGATTAGATTTGCAGGGTGGCTTTGAAATCTTATACGATGTCGAGCCGTTGGATGAGGACCAGGAAGTAAATGAACAGGTTCTCGAAGCTACGGCACGTTCATTGACCGAACGTGTGGATACACTGGGAATCAGTGAAACGAACATCACCATTGAAGACGGGGGAAGGATTCGTGTCCAGCTTGCTGGTGTAGAAGATCAACAAACAGCAAGAGAACTTCTATCCACAACCGCTGAACTTTCTTTCCGGGGTACAGATGGAAAGTTGTACATGGATGGTTCTGATCTGGTTGAAGGAAGTGCTCAACAGTCCTATCACCCAGATACAAATGAACCGATCGTTACCCTGAAGGTCAAGAGTGCTTCAAAGTTTTATGATGTATCAGAACAAATATACAATACGCCGAACGATCCGAATACACCATATCCGGATAATCTTTTAGTTATATGGTTGGATTATAATGAAGAGACTTCCTTTGCTGAAGAGTGGGGGAAGGAAGATCCGGGATACATTTCCGCACCAGGGTTTTCTGATGGCCCAGTGCGTAGTAATTCAGTAATGATCAGTGGAGATTTCACACAGGAATCTGCTAAACAATTGGCAGATATTCTGAATGCAGGCTCACTTCCGGTCAATCTTGAAGAGACCTATTCAACATCTGTAGGGGCCCAATTCGGTGAGCAGGCGATGAACAAAACGATTCTAGCAGGCTTTATCGGCATTGCAGCCATCTTCTTGTTCATGATTGCGTATTATCGTTTCCCGGGAGTTATTGCAACTCTTACACTTAGTGTGTACATTTACTTGATTCTTGTAGTCTTTGAGTTGATGAATGGCGTATTAACTCTGCCTGGAATTGCTGCCTTAATTCTCGGAGTCGGTATGGCCGTGGATGCAAACATCATTACGTATGAACGAATCAAGGAAGAATTAAAATCAGGTAAATCGCTTCTTTCTGCATATAAGGCGGGTAACAAACGTTCCTTAGCGACCATTCTTGATGCGAACATAACCACTTTGATTGCAGCGACAGTTCTATTTATTTTCGGGACAAGCTCTGTTAAAGGGTTTGCGACGATGTTGATTGTCAGCATACTCGTTAGTTTCATAACCGCTGTTTATGGTACGCGATTGTTCATGAGTTTATGGGTGAAAAGCCGTTATTTGAATAAGCGACCGAAATGGTTTGGGGTGAAACCAGAGGATATTCATGATATTGCTGAAGGAGAAGAAGTGGAAGCAACCTTTATGAAACGGAAGTTTGACTTTGTAGGGCTGCGGAAACGATTCTTTACGTTATCCATCGTCCTTGTAATAGCGGGAATTCTGGCGCTTGCTTTCTTCCGCTTAAACTTGGGCATCGATTTTACAAGTGGTTCTAGAGTATCCATCCTGTCTGATGGAAACATTTCATCCGAACAAGTGGAACAAACGATGCAGGAAGAATTTGACGTCAATCCGAAACAGGTCATCATTTCCGGTGACAATAGTGAGATTGCCGTTGCTCGTTTTGATAATGAACTGAGCAAAGATAAAATCGGCGAAATTCAAAGCTATTATGAAGAAGAGTTCGGTAATACACCGAATGTCAGCACTGTATCACCGATCGTCGGTCAAGAGCTTGCTAAAAACGCAGCCCTTGCTGTTTTATATGCATCGATCGGAATCATTATCTACGTGACCATTCGTTTTGAAATCTTCTTTGCTTTGACAGCCATTATCGCCTTGTTGCATGATGCATTTTTCATCGTTGCGTTCTTCAGTATAACAAGGTTGGAGTTTGACATTACGATCATTGCAGCCATTCTTACCATTGTCGGTTATTCAGTGAACGACACAATTGTCACGTTCGACCGAATCCGAGAGAACTTGAGGATGAAGAAAAAGGTGAAATCCTTTAAAGAGCTTGCTAAAGTGGTAAATGAGAGTTTGATGCAGACGCTCGCCCGTAGTTTCAACACGGTCCTTACCGTAATTTTTGCTGCAGCGATGTTGTTATTCTTCGGAGCATCATCCATTACAAACTTCTCATTCGCACTAGTCATCGGACTATTAGCAGGAACGTATTCTTCTCTGTTCATTGCGTCTCAGCTATGGCTCATTTGGCGTGGCCGCAAGATTAGTGAGAACCCGATCAATTATGTGAAAAAGAAGAGAACAGAAGGCCCTCAAGTGTAAAATCGAATCGGGCATTTACTGAAGACCATCCTTAGTAAGGATGGTCTTCTTTTGGTTATACAGATCTGTTTCGGGGTATATCAATAGTATAAGTAAACCTTTATCTATAAAGGAGTGTTACAATTATGAAAGGGCAAAGCTATCTAATATTGGCTTTCATTTTTGCCTTAGTGATTTCAATTTTTGCTGTCATCAATGTCGATCCTGTCCAAGTCAATTACTTGTTCGGATCGGGTGAAGCTCCACTGATTCTTGTTATTCTTATATCTGTGTTATTAGGTGGTTTAGCTACAGCATCCGTAGGAGCCGTGCGGTATTTTAAATTGAAAAGAGAAATAAGCCGACTGAGAGCAGAGAGACCGTCTTCACCATCTGAATCAGAGAAGGACGGGGATCTTTCTCTTGAGGAAAAGGAGACTTCTGAACAGGAAAGCACGTCATCGAAAGTCACATAATTGCGTTTGCTACCCCTGGTCCGCTCTTGTATAATAGATGGGTCAGGGGTGAACTTATGATACAAAGCAAGATGAAATGGAAATTTACATATAGAAACCCGGAAGAAAGCTCGGCCGTCTTTCCAGGCGTTACTCCGCTAACTCAGCAGCTCTTAGAAAAAAGAGGGATTCAAGGTGCAGAGGAGGCAGAGCGCTTTCTAAAGCCTTCGATTAACCAGCTTCATGATCCTATGCTAATGGAGGGAATGGACCGTGCTGTGGCTCGTGTGCAAGAAGCCATCGATTCCAGTCAGTCTATTCTGGTATTTGGTGACTACGATGCAGACGGAGTGACGTCTACATCCGTCATGGTGGAAGCACTCAGGAAAGCCGGGGCGGATTGTGACTTTTATATTCCAAACCGCTTCACGGAAGGATATGGACCGAATAAAGAGGCCTTTCAGTTTGCTTTCGATTCCGGTTATGCATTGATCATCACAGTAGATACAGGAATAGCGGCTATGGAAGAAGCAACATTTGCGAGGGAGCTTGGCATCGATTTGATCATCACGGATCACCACGAGGTCCAGGAAGTGCTTCCGGATGCTTATGCGATTATCCATCCGAAGACATCGGCTGACTATCCATTCCAGGAATTAGCAGGTGTCGGAGTGGCTTTCAAGTTTGCTCATGCTTTACTTGGCAGGTTTCCGAAAGAGTTTCTCGACCTCGTCGTCATTGGTACAATCGCCGACCTTGTTCCATTAAAAGGGGAAAACAGGGTGCTCGCTTCGATTGGTCTACAGGCGATTTCCCACTCGACCCGTCCGGGCATTCAGGCGTTAAGGAAAATATGTAGCATTGAGGGAGATATGAATGAGGAGACAATCGGTTTTACGATTGGCCCACGTCTCAATGCTGTAGGGCGTTTACAAGATGCTACGCCAGCGGTTGATTTATTGCTTTCAGAGGACATGGAAGAAGCAGAACAAATCGCCACCTTCATTAACCAGTTGAACCAGGAAAGGCAGAAAATCGTAGCATCGATCGCGAAGGAAGCCGAAGAAATGGTTACCATTGAAAATGGGGAAGCTGAGAACGTGATCGTGGTTGCTAAAGAGGGGTGGAATCCTGGTGTTCTTGGAATTGTCGCATCTAAACTTGTTCGTCAATTTGATCGACCGGCAATCGTACTGGCCATTGATGAAGAAAAAGGGGAAGCCAAAGGTTCTGCGCGAAGTATCGATGCATTCGATTTATTCGGGAATTGTATGGAAATACGGCACCGCTTTTTACACTTTGGTGGACATGCCCAAGCAGCCGGAATGACACTTGATATTGATCAAATTGATGACTTGCGGAGCGATTTAATTTCTTTAGCTGAGGAGAAACTATCGGATGATGACTATCAGCAGGTTCTTGATATTGAAAACACCGTTGATTTAGAAGACATATCATTGAAACAAATTGAGGAAGTCAACCAGCTCCGTCCTTTTGGAATGGGAAATCCGAAACCTCTTTTTCATATCAAGCATACCCCGAAAGAAGTTCGGTTGATTGGCAGTAAAAAAAATCACTTGAAGTTCCAATTCCAGAGCCAACAATCCCGTGTCGATGGGATCGCATTCGGGATGGGAGATCTCTATCAACAAATATCTCCACAAGCGCCCTTGGATGTAGTCGGGGAACTGGGAATTAATGAATGGAACGGACGGAAAAATTTGCAAGTGATGATTAGAGACATTCGAGTGAGTGAATGGCAGTTGTTCGATCACAGAGGCTCTAAGCATATTGAGAAGAAATTGATTATCCCACCGAACGAAACCTATGCAGCTGTAAGCTTTCGAGGGCAAGAACAAGCCCCATGTGATGTTCCTGTCATCCAGGCAGAGGCAGTGGATCATGGAGATTCGTTTGATGGTCTTCTGCTCATTGATTTACCTAAACAGATGTCGGATCTGACCGACCTTTTATCTAAGCTGGAAGCTCGAAAAGTATTTGCCTGTTATCACATTCAGGAGAGTACATTTCTAAAAACATGGCCTTCAAGGGACCACTTCAAATGGTTTTATGGTATGCTATTGAAGCGTGGTCAGTTCAACCTTTATGAAGAAGCGGATCTACTTGCCAACCGTAAAGGGTGGGACAAGTCCATGGTGGAATTTATTTCTGAGGTGTTTTTTGAACTCGACTTTGTTAAAATAAAAGACGGGATTATTACAGCGGAATCCGAACCTTCACAAAAAGATTTGCGAGAATCTTCGCTTTATCTTCAACGGGAGGAACAACTGCAAATTGAACGTACCTTGTATTATTCCACATATAAAGAATTGAAGAGTTGGTTTGACCAATATATGAACCAGCGTTTTAAGCAAGTCAAGGAGGAAGTAATGAATGGATTATAAAGAGCATATTGCAATCGTTGAAGATTGGCCGAAAGAAGGTGTCCAATTTAAGGATATCACTCCATTAATGGACAATGGTCCGGCATTCAAAGCAGCGGTTGATGAAATTGTAGAGTACGCAAAAGATAAAGAAATTGATATCGTAGTGGGACCGGAAGCACGCGGCTTCATCGTCGGGTGCCCAGTCTCTTATGCATTGGAAATCGGTTTTGCACCAGTCCGTAAAGAAGGGAAGCTTCCACGAGAGACGATCAAAGTGGATTATGGCCTGGAATATGGAAAAGATGTATTGACGATTCATAAAGACGCAATCAAGCCTGGTCAACGCGTGTTGATTGTCGATGACCTTCTTGCTACTGGAGGCACAATTGAAGCTACGATTGATCTTGTCGAGCAGTTGGGCGGAGAAGTAGCTGGGTGTGCGTTTTTGATTGAACTCACATACTTAGATGGTCGCAGCAAATTAGACGGACATGACGTTCTTACTTTAATGCAATATTAATGGAAAGAGTGCCCTTATTAGGGGCGCTCTTTGTTTTACAATTGATGATCGGGCTTTTTCCTTTACAAGAAGAGTCCTTTTTTTGATAATGTTAATCAAATATACTTTTGAAAGTTCTAAAGAAACTAGGGTGATTGAATGGCGAAAGATACAGTTCTAACTGCGGAAGAAGTCATAGAACAAGCGAGTCAGTATTTGAATGAGTCAGATCTGGCGTTTATTCGTCGTGCGTATGAATTTGCTGAAAGTTCCCATAGCAACCAGTTCCGAAAGTCAGGGGAGCCTTACATCATCCATCCCATTCAAGTCGCAGGTATTCTTGTGAACTTAGAGATGGACCCTGAAACGATTGCTGGAGGTTTTCTTCATGATGTGGTTGAAGACACGGATGTGTCTTTAAAAGAAATTGAAGATGCTTTTAATGAAGAAGTTTCTATGCTGGTGGATGGTGTAACCAAATTAGGTAAAATCAAATATAAATCGAAAGAAGCTCAGCAAGCGGAAAACCACAGAAAAATGTTTGTGGCTATGGCCAAAGACATGCGTGTCATTTTAATCAAACTTGCAGACAGGCTTCATAACATGCGCACCTTGAAGCACCTTCCAGCGGAAAAACAGCGCCGGATTTCCAATGAAACGCTGGAGATTTTTGCACCTCTTGCTCATCGCTTGGGGATATCCACGATCAAATGGGAGCTTGAAGATACGGCTCTTCGGTATTTGAATCCTCAGCAGTACTACAGGATTGTTCATTTGATGAAGCAGAAGAGGAATGAACGCGAGCATTATATCGAGGAAGTCATAGATGAAATTCGTGGTCAACTAAAGGAAGTCAACATCGATGCGGATTTATTTGGACGTCCGAAACATCTCTACAGTATCTACAGGAAAATGGTTCTTCAAAATAAACAGTTCAATGAAATTTATGACTTGTTAGCCGTTAGAATTACAGTTAACAGTATCAAAGATTGTTATGCCGTACTCGGAATCATTCACACGTGTTGGAAACCGATGCCGGGTCGCTTTAAAGATTATATAGCTATGCCGAAGCCCAATTTATATCAATCTCTGCATACCACAGTGATCGGACCAAAGGGCGACCCTCTTGAGGTCCAGATCCGTACGCACGAAATGCACGAAATTGCGGAGTATGGAATCGCTGCTCATTGGGCGTATAAAGAAGGTAAGCAGACATCAGCAGAACAATCGTTTGAAGAGAAACTTACATGGTTCCGTGAGATACTAGAATGGCAGAGTGAAACACATGACGCTGAGGAATTCATGGAATCTCTAAAAGTGGATTTGTTTTCAGACATGGTCTATGTCTTCACACCAAAAGGAGACGTTATTGAGCTTCCATCTGGTTCCGTACCCGTAGATTTCGCTTATCGAATTCATACGGAGGTTGGAAATCAAACGATAGGGGCAAAAGTGAATGGCAAAATGGAGCCTCTGGATTATGAATTGAAAACCGGAGACATTGTCGATATCATGACGTCCAAGCATGCCTATGGACCTTCCAAAGATTGGATTAAACTTGCTCAGACATCCCAGGCGAAAAATAAAATCAAGCAATTTTTCAAGAAACAGCAAAAAGATGAGAACATCTCTAAAGGGAAAGAACTCGTCGAGCGCGAAATTCGCAATTTTGGTATTCAACCCAAAGATGTATACACGACAGATAATTTGAAACGTGTGTCGGAAAAGTTCAACTTCGCAAACGAAGAAGACATGTTTGCCGCTGTTGGTTACCAGGGAATTACAGCCGCTCAGATTGCAACTCGATTAACCGAGAAGATCAGAAAGCAGAAGCAACAAGAACAAGATCTAGAGCAGACGCTTGCTGATGTTAATACAACCGAAATTAAAACACCGACCAAAACAGGTAAAAAGGATTCAGGTGTCCGTGTGGAAGGGGTGGACAATCTCCTTGTCCGTCTATCCAAATGCTGTAACCCAGTACCTGGAGATGAAATTGTCGGTTATATTACAAAAGGACGAGGGGTATCCGTCCACAGAACCGACTGCCCGAATGTCCATACAGAAGAAGCACAGACAAGACTGTTGCCTGTAAAATGGGAAACTTCAGTCACAGATTCCAAGCAGTATCATGTGGATCTTGAAATCTGGGGCTACGATCGACGTGGTTTGCTTAACGAAGTACTACAAGCAGTGAATGAAACAAAGACCAATATAACCGCAGTCTCAGGAAAGTCAGACCGAAATAAAATGGCAACTATTCATATTACCATTTTAATACAAAATACAAGCCATTTACGTAAGATTGTCGAGCGGATTAAACAAATTCAGGAAGTGTACACGGTTCGTCGTGTTATGCAATAGAAGTATAAAGGGGAATCTACGATGAAAGCAGTGGTTCAAAGAGCTGTAAATGCCTCTGTCACCGTTGAAGAAAAAACCGTAGGTACCATAGGTCAGGGCCTTGTCGTTTTATTAGGTGTGACACATGAGGATACAGAAGAAGATGCACGTTATTTAGCTAAAAAGATTCCATACTTGCGTATTTTCGAAGATGAAGATGGAAAAATGAATCATTCCGTGGTTGATCTAGGCGGCCAGTTGCTGTCTATATCTCAATTCACTCTATACGGAGATTGCCGTAAGGGACGCCGCCCGAACTTCATGGAAGCAGCAAAGCCTGATCAAGCTGAAGAGTTGTATGAGTCATTTAATCAAATGGTTGAGCATGAAGGGGTTAAAGTGGAAACAGGACAGTTTGGGGCCATGATGGACGTCCAACTTACCAATTCAGGACCTGTCACATTAATCATCGACAGTAAAGAACGATAAAAAAAGCTGTACTCATTTGAGTACAGCTTTTTTTGTTCTAGTTTAAAAGTTATTCAACTACCTGGCAGAATTCTAACATCTTCCACTCTTTGTAGGTAAAGCAGCTTATCTCAGAAGTAGTTTCGAGATCCTCTTTTGGTCAAGGGGCGGAGGGAAACGGTGAGACTCCTATGGGACGTGTGGGACAGGTGAGACCCCGGAATGCATTGCCTGAGGAGGCTCACCGCCCGCCCCATGGAAAGCGAACTGTTTCCCGGAGCCCTAACGCACACAACCATCTCGAAACTGAGTTATTCACAATCCGTAGCTATTAAGGGTTTACTGGTTAGTTGAAGTAATTGATTAAGCCTTCTGTAATTCCTTGACTAGCTTTTGTCTGATATGAACGGGTTTTGACGGTTTGTTCTTCTCTAGCGTCTGATAAAAAGCCAAGTTCTAATAGAACAGCCGGCTTATTATTTTCCCTGATCACATGGAAGTTGCCTTTCTTCGTACCACGATCCCGCAGTCCTGTATGGGCAACAATTGAGGATTGCAGAGAATCTGCAAGCGCTTTGTCTTTAGAAGAGTAATAATAACTATTAAGTCCTCTAGCTACAATATTTAAAGGCGCTGCATTGTAATGCAAACTAATAAAAGCATCCGCATTGGAACGGTTCGAATGGTACGTGCGGATGGAAAGGGAGATGTACTGATCATTGGATCTTGTCATCAGCACTTTGGCTCCTTTACTCTCCAACTGACTTTTAAGAAGAAAAGCCGTGTCTAGCGTTAGTGTCTTTTCATAACTTCCGCCTCTTCCTACGGCACCAGGGTCGCGCCCTCCGTGCCCGGCGTCAACCATGATGGTTTTTCCTTTAAGTGAATTTGAAGGAGCAGGAGATGTAGCGGCACTTTCTCCATTCACCTCTTTGACAATCCATCCAGCCACATAGGCTGTTTTACTGTCATAAGAGATCTTATACCATTGTCCCTCTTTGCTTAAAACTTCGAATCGATCCCCTTTGTGTCCGCGGCCGATGATCTTGTAATTGGTTGATGGTCCTGATCTTAAATTCGTTCCGTTGTAATTCAAAGATACATAGGTGTTTTTCGTAGTAGGGGTATTCGTTTGTTCTTGATTGGTTTCGTTTACAAGCCAACCGGCTACCCAACCCGTCTTTCCGCTGCTGTACTTGATTTGATACCAGCGGTCTTTCTTCGCTATGTATTCATATGTTTCACCTTTACGAATTCTTGTAAGAATGCGGCCTCTCGTAGAGTTTTCGCTTCTTACATTTAAAACGGCTGTACCTACTTCTACCATACCTTTGACGGTAGATGGTTGATGATCATCTTTTTTCTCTTCTTCTGGTGGTGATGGAGTTCCTTGTTTCTCCTTCGTTAGGTAGTCTCCATGAACCCACCCCGTTGTATTGCCTTTTTGTACAAACACCCATTTTCCTTGGCGTTTTTGTGGAGTTACAGCGTCTCCTTTCATTAAATAACCTTCAATCTTTCCATCCAAGTTCGGAGCGGATCGTATCCTGAGATAGTCATACTTGGAATATTGACGGCTACTAGCGGTTTGCTCTGCTTTTACGTTTGTCAGCCATTTAGCGACCCACCCATCTGTCCCGCTTCGCTTAATCTTTAGCCATTTGTCTCTCTCTTCTAAGATCGTGTACGTTTCTCCTGTATGCACTTTGCCAATACGGTCGTAATTCAATCCAGGTCCTGTCCTTACATTCAAGTGATCGACCTGGATCACCGCTTTGTCTGCATACACGGGAGGAGTCTCATAAAAGGTGAGGACTCCTAAAATAAAAATGAAGAATATTATTCCTTTTTTCAAAAAATATTCCACCTCCTCAATAGTCTCCTTTTCATTATTCGACAAAATCATTAGATTTCCTTCTCCATCGTAAAAAGATTGAAGTGATAAATTTATTGTCATAAACTTGACACAGGGTTGAAGAAGATTATATGATTATAATCAATTCTAAAATGATTCGAACAAAACCATTGAGGAAAAAAGTAATCAGTTTCCATGCGGACAGAGAACGAATGCCTTAGGCTGAAAGCATTCGATCGTTATATTCTGATGAAAGACGTTTCTTAGGTTCTACATCGAAATAAGAGTAGGTGTAGACGTACACAGGCGTTAACTGTTTTGAGTGGAGGCTGACACAGTCTCAAATCAGGGTGGCAACGCGGGTAATCCCGTCCCTTTTTCGCAAGCGCGGAAAAGGGACGGGATTTTTTGTGGTAAAAAATGGTTTATTTCGTTAGGAGGACTTAGAAATGAGTATGAATGCCCCTCGTGGTACGCAGGATATTCTGCCTGGTACATCTGAAAAATGGCAATATGTAGAAAAGCAATTGGCTGACCTATGCCGACGCTATCATTATAAAGAAATCAGAACACCGATTTTCGAACATACCGAGCTGTTCCAACGAGGAGTTGGAGATAGTACAGACATCGTCCAAAAAGAAATGTATACATTCGAAGATCGAGGAGGTAGAAGCATTACTTTAAGGCCGGAGGGTACTGCTTCTGTCGTTCGTTCTTACGTTCAGAATAAAGTTTACGGGTTACCTAACCAACCGACTAAATACTTCTACATGGGTCCTATGTTCCGCTACGAACGCCCACAACAAGGTAGAATGAGACAGTTTGTGCAGTTTGGTATTGAAGCCTTAGGCAGTGACGATCCAGCTATTGATGCCGAGGTCCTTTCCCTTGCACTGAACTCTTACAAGGAACTAGGGCTGAAATCGTTAAAACTTGTGGTGAACAGTCTTGGTGACAAAGAAAGCAGGGAGGCCCATCGTGCAGCATTGGTTCGTCACTTTGATCCACACCGTGAGGAGCTTTGCGCGGATTGTCAAGTGAGGCTTGATCAAAACCCGCTAAGGGTCCTAGATTGTAAAAAAGACCGTGAACATCCAGCAATGGCAACAGCGCCTTCCATTCTTGAATACTTGAACGACTACTCCAAAGATTACTTTGAAGAGGTCAAACAATATCTAGATGTGATGGACATTGAATATGTTGTAGATCCGAATCTCGTGCGCGGGCTTGATTATTACAACCACACGGCTTTCGAAATTATGAGCGAAGCAGAAGGTTTCGGAGCCATTACGACACTGAGCGGTGGAGGTCGATATACAGGATTAGTTCAAGAAGTGGGCGGTCCTGAAACATCTGGAATCGGTTTTGCCATGAGTATTGAACGCTTATTGATGGCTTTAGAAGCAGAAAACGTTGAACTTCCTATGGATGAAGGTCTAGACGTGTTTTTTGTATCCCTAGGGGATGAAGCGAATCGTACAGCTGTAAAGGTGACAGATGAATTACGCCGTGCTGGTATCCAAGTGGACAAGGATTACTTAGGGAAGAAAATGAAAGCCCAGTTTAAGGCAGCTGATCGACTGGACAGTAAATTTGTACTTGTTCTCGGAGATCAGGAACTTGAAAATGGACGCATTAATGTCAAAAACATGACATCCGGTGAGCAAGAAGAGGTAGCTCTCGATGGAATTATCGAACATATGAAAAAAGAACTGACAGGAGGTAAATAAGATGGAAAGAACAAAATGCGGCTCTTTACGCAAAGAACATCTGGAGCAAGAGGTCACACTGAAAGGATGGGTACAAAAACGCCGTGACCTGGGTGGTTTGATTTTTATCGATTTGAGAGACCGTTCTGGTTTAGTCCAGGTGGTTTTTAATCCTGAGACTTCTGGTGAAGCATTAGAGAAAGCGGAGAACGTTCGAAGCGAATATGTCCTTGAAGTGAATGGAACGGTTGTCGCACGGGATGCTCAAACGATCAACAACAATCTTGGAACCGGAGAGATTGAAGTTGCAGCAAAAGAATTGACGATCCTAAACAAGGCAAAAACTCCCCCGTTTATGATTGAAGATCAATCGGAGGTATCAGAGGATCTTCGTCTTAAATACCGCTACTTGGATTTAAGAAGGAAGGAAATGCAGGAAACATTTAAAATGCGTCACCAAACGACACAGTCCATTCGTAATTTCTTGAATGAAGAAGAATTTTTAGATATGGAAACACCGATGCTGACCAAGAGTACACCAGAAGGAGCGCGTGACTACCTTGTTCCGAGCCGTGTACATGAAGGTGAATTCTATGCCTTGCCTCAATCGCCTCAGCTTTTCAAACAGCTGTTGATGATGTCAGGGTTCGAGAAATATTACCAAATCGTTCGTTGTTTCCGTGACGAAGACTTGCGCGCAGATCGTCAGCCTGAATTCACACAAGTCGATGTGGAGACCTCATTCATGACGAAAGATGATATTATGGCGATGACAGAACGGATGATGAAGCGCGTCATGAAAGAAGTAAAAGGTCAGGAAATTGAAACCCCATTCGTTCGTATGCCATATGATGAGGCGATGGAACGTTACGGTTCTGACAAGCCTGATACCCGCTACGGTCTTGAATTAGTGAATCTATCAGAAGATGTGAGAGATTCCGGGTTTAAAGTCTTCAGTGGTGCCGTTGCTTCCGGCGGTCAGGTAAGTGCTATTAACGTTGAAGGAAAGGCGGATGAATTCTCCCGTAAAGACATCGATAAAATGACAGAAGATGTCAAGGTCTATGGAGCCAAAGGGTTGGCTTGGTTGAAAGTGAAAGACGGGGAGTTTAACGGGCCGATTGCGAAATTCTTCTCTGAAGAAGAGGCCGCTTCAATTAAAGAAAAGATGGGGGCAAAAGATGGAGACCTTCTTCTCTTTGTAGCGGATCAGATCTCTGTTGTTCATGACAGCCTTGGAGCCTTACGTCAAAAACTTGCCCGCCGTTTAGACTTGATTGATGAGTCCAAGTTCAACTTCCTTTGGGTAACGGACTGGCCGTTATTTGAGTACGATGAGGAAGAGGGGCGTTATCATGCTGCCCACCACCCGTTTACAATGCCTGCCGGCGGTAGCATGGATGAACTGAAGAAAAATCCAAAAGACGTCCGGGCAGAAGCTTATGACATTGTGCTCAATGGATACGAACTTGGTGGAGGTTCCTTGCGTATCTTTGAAAAAGAAATGCAGCAGGAAATGTTCGAAGTGCTTGGCTTCAGCCAGGAAGAAGCAAATGAGCAGTTTGGGTTCCTTCTTGAAGCATTGGAATATGGAACACCGCCACACGGAGGTATTGCCTTCGGACTAGACAGACTCGTCATGCTTCTAGCAGGACGGACAAACTTGCGCGACACCATCTTGTTCCCGAAAACAGCATCGGCACAAGACCCTATGACGAATGCACCGGGACCTGTCAGCGAAGCGCAGTTGGATGAACTTCACCTACAGTTGAAGCCATCTAGTCCGTCTGACTCAGATCAATAAATGTGAGGTTAATTGTTGATTCTGTTAAGGTTATATGCTAAGATTACATTACAAAATTAAAGAGACCAATCCTGATGTGTACGTTGTTCGAATGTACGTTTTGACCGAACATTTTTGATACGGGAGCCTGGTGTTTTCATATGGAATGCACGCCTCTTAACCATCATTGATGGGAGGACGCAAGAAATGTGAAACAGGGCACCCACCTGCCTAGAGCGGGTTCAAAACTCATGATACGACGGCACAATTGGGATTGGTCTTTTTAATTCCTCACTTAAAAAATGAATGCTCATAAATGATAAAAAAGCGTTTCCCCTGCAAAGGGGAAACGCTTTTTTGGTCTATGAAATGATAAGACAACCTACAATATTCAGAAACGATACCGTTTGTCTTTGTCAGTTAGCGTGCAAGGTTCTCGAGGTTTCCGTTTTTCTCCATACGGAATTGAGGTTTGTAAGCATGATCGGTGTCATCAAACATGACCATTTTTCTAGCGCGGTCCATGATTTGTATCAATGCTTGATAGTCTTCAGTCATTGCTTCCAACTGTCCATTTAATTGGTGGTTTTGCTCTGCCAATTCTTTGTTTTGACTCTCTAGTTCAGATACGCGGTTTTGGAGTGTTCCAGAAACCGTATTTTCTTGTTTTAAGTTTGTTAAATAGGTGATGACGTCTTCTAAGTCAATTTCTTTTCGTGTTGGCTTCTCTTCACGGATTTCTGCTGAAACCGGTTCAGGAAGCAAGTAGTCTTCTTCCTCTATTTCCGTTTGGTACACAACAGGAGCCTGAGGCCTTTGGTAGACAGGTTGCTGCTTCGCTTCTTTTCGCTTTTTCTCTTTTCGTTGTTTCTTTGCAAGCTCAACAGCTTGTTCGTATTTTTGACGGACTTCAGCATTCCATCTAAACCCACAAGCTGCGGAAGTACGGTTCAATATATCTCCGACTTCATCAAAAGCCTTCAACTGTGTGCTACCTTCCCGGATATGTCTTAAAACAGTTTCGGCTAATAAAAGATCATCTTCATGAGACCAGGCATCTTGTCTTACTTTAGGCATATTCACCACTCCTAATTTTATCTTTAAAGATAATAGTTTGTCAGATTTAGTAGTAGTGTAGCCAAGAAGTAGTCGAAATATACTCAAGTAGACTTCTGCTTTTTGATTTTGCTATAAACCTGTTCTAGAGCTTGTTCGAATTTACCTGTCCGTTTCGGTTCATAGTATTGACGTGTTTGAATGAGATCAGGGAGGTACTGTTGGTCCACCCACGCATTCTCATAATTATGGGGATACTTGTAATCGATTCCTCTGCCTAGCTTTTCTGCACCTTTATAATGAGAGTCTTTTAAATGTTGCGGAACTTCTCCGCTTTTTCCATTTCTAATATCAGAGAGCGCCGCATCAAGTGCTTTGTAGGCACTATTGGATTTAGGAGAGAGAGCAAGCTCTGTCACCGCTACTGCCAATGGAATTCGGGCTTCAGGAAAGCCGATTCTCTCAGCTGCTTCTACGGCAGACAAGGCTCTCGGACCTGCTTGAGGGTTGGCGAGACCAATGTCTTCATAGGCAATGACTACTAATCTTCTAGCGATGCTATCGAGGTCCCCGGCTTCGATCAGTCGGCCTAAATAATGAAGAGAAGCGTCAACGTCACTCCCACGTATCGATTTTTGAAAGGCGGAGAGGACATCATAATGAGCATCTCCATCCTTATCATGTGTGAAGCTTTTCTTCTGCATACATTCTTCTGCAACTTCCAAGTCGATTTTCACCGTTCCATTTTCATCAGCCGGTGTAGAAAAAGCGGCTAGTTCCAATCCATTCAAGGCGGCGCGCAAATCTCCATTGGACGATTGAGAAAAGTGGTTACGTGCTTCATCTGTAATCTGGATGTCCATGTGGCCAAGGCCTTTTTCACGGTCATTTAACGCTCTGTGAATGGCTTGTTTGATGTCATCCCCTTCCAATCGGAACAGTTCAAATAAATGACAACGGCTTCGTATCGCGGGATTAATGGAATGGTATGGATTGCTTGTCGTACAACCAATCATGGTTAAACGATTGCTCTCCAGGTGGGGGAGAAGGAAATCCTGCTTGGCTTTATCCAGACGATGGACCTCATCAAGGATCAACACGAGTTGCCCATGCATTTTTGCTTCTTCAACAGCTATTTCCATGTCTTTCTTCTTATCAGTTACGGCGTTCAACGTTTTATGAGGGATATTTAAACTTTTAGCTAGCGCAGTCGCCATCGAAGTTTTCCCTGTACCAGGGGGGCCGAATAAAATCATCGATGCCAGACGTTCAGCCTTGATCATGCGGTTGATGGTTTTTCCTTCGGCAACGAGATGGGACTGGCCGATGATTTCATCTATATTTGCTGGTCGCAATCGAAAAGCGAGTGGTTGCTGACTCATACAACATTCTCCTTTTGGTAGTTATGAATGTAAGCGTAGAATGATTTTCAGGAAAATGCAAGAGACTTGCCATTCATGCTATAATAGCGTTTGGTATAATAGAGAGAGGAGGGTGACCATGATTTATGATAAGAAGAAAAAGCGCGAACGAGCGATTCGATGGAGCTTTTTCTTTATCGGTTTAGTCATCCTTGGCCTCGGAATTTCAATGACGATGCAGGTGAAAGAGTTCGGAATTGGACCATGGGATGTTTTCCATTATGGTTTGTTTCTGAAACTTGGCCTCACTGTAGGGACCTGGTCAGTAATCGCAGGGTTAATGATCGTTCTCACGAGCTCGGTTTTACAAAAAAGGTGGCCGCAAATAGGAACACTATTGAATATGGTACTCATTGGTGTGTTTATAGATTTTTTTAATTGGCTTTTACCGGAACCGGAAACATTGATGATGCAATTGTTTATATTTATATCAGGAACGTTTGTCATTGCTCTTGGAATTGGTGTTTATGTTGCACCTGAAATTGGAGCAGGGCCGAGAGATAGTCTGATGTTATTGATTACGAAGGCCACAGGATGGAAAGTATCGACTGTAAGAAATGGAATTGAAATCATCGTAGCCGTTGCAGGTTTTGCCCTTGGAGGGCCCGTCGGAGCAGGTACTGTATTTATCGCTCTGTTTCTGGGAACCTTCGTAGGATACACCTTACCCCAGGCAAAAACATGGCTACAGTTTTTAATAATGAAGGGTGACTTGTATGAAGATATCTACCAAAGGCCGTTACGGGCTAACCATCATGATTGAGCTGGCAAGGAAATATGGGGACGGTCCCATTTCCTTAAAACAAATCGCAAGGGATAATGATTTATCCGAACATTACTTGGAGCAACTAATCGCTCCATTGCGTAATGCAAGTCTCGTAAAAAGTGTGCGTGGTGCCTATGGCGGCTATATGCTTACGAAGGCTCCTCATGAGATTACAGCAGGAGATGTGATTCGTGTGCTGGAAGGGCCGATCACCCCTGTTGAGGGTATTGAAAATGAAGAGCCAGCGAAGCAAGCCTTGTGGAAGAGGGTCAGAGATGCAGTGAAAGATGTCCTTGACACGACAACGCTTGAAGACTTGAAAGATCATGTAGATGACCAGACTCAGGATGCGTATATGTTTTATATTTAATGGTTGGAGGTGAAAAGATGAACTCAATATATTTGGACCATGCTGCGACTTCACCTGTCCATCCAAAAGTGATCGAAGAAATGATGCCTGTTTATAAAGAGATCTTTGGTAATCCATCGAGTGTTCATCAGTTTGGAAGGAAAGCTCGTCGAATTTTGGATGAAGGGCGAAGAACCATCGCTCGCGGCCTGGGTGCGAATGAGAAAGAAATTGTTTTTACGAGCGGAGGAACGGAAGCGGACAATTTAGCCATCATCGGTACCGCAAGGGCCAATCGATCGAAGGGCAAGCATATCATTACCACTTCGATTGAACATCATGCTACATTACATGCAGTCGAATATTTGGAGTCCAAGGACTTTGAAGTCACTTATCTGCCTGTAGATGAGCATGGGGTAGTGAATGTGGATGATGTGAAGGATGCGCTTCGTGATGATACCATTCTTGTATCCATTATGATGGTCAATAATGAAACGGGAGCGATTCAGCCAATTGAAGAAATCGCGTCTGTTTTAAAGTCGCATCAGGCTTATTTCCATTCCGATGTCGTTCAGGCTTATGGTCTGATGGATTTAGATGTTTCAAAAATCGAAGTCGATTTGATGGCAGTTTCCGGCCACAAAATTAATGGGCCTAAAGGGATCGGCTTTTTGTATATCCGTGAAGGTACGTCGGTTGAATCTCTTCAATACGGCGGTGAACAGGAGCGGAAAAGGCGGGCAGGTACAGAAAACATTCCAGCGGTTCATGGACTGAAGACGGCTGTTGAGATGATGCAGGCAGAGCGTTCGACGTATAAAGAAAAATATCTTCATTACAAGCAGCTCTTCCTTCAAACGCTAAAGGAAGAGAACGTATCATTTGAAGTGAACGGGTCCCATGAAAAAACCATAGAATCGATTGTAAACATCAGCTTTCCTGGGATGAACGTGGAGGCATTGCTCACGAACTTTGATTTGTCAGGGATCGCTGCTTCGAGCGGGAGTGCATGTACGGCAGGATCTGTAGAGCCTTCCCATGTTCTTTCAGCAATGTTTGGCTCTAATCACCCAAAAACGACCAATTCGATACGGTTCAGTTTTGGACTTGCAAATAATGAAGAAAATATAATAGAAGCAGCAAGGAAAGTCAGTCAAATAATTCAACGACTGACTTGATAAAGGAAGGTGAAACAAATGAAAGATCCTAAAGATACACGAGTAGTCGTTGGGATGAGTGGGGGTGTGGATTCATCCGTCGCAGCTCTACTCCTGAAAGAACAAGGCTATGATGTTGTGGGTATTTTTATGAAGAATTGGGATGATACCGATGAAAATGGTGTCTGTACAGCTACAGAAGATTATGAAGATGTCATCCGTGTGTGTAACCAGTTGGATATTCCATACTTTGCAGTGAACTTTGAAAAGCAGTATTGGGACAAGGTGTTCACGTATTTCCTTGAAGAATACAAAAAAGGACGTACACCGAACCCTGATGTGATGTGTAACAAAGAGATCAAGTTCAAAGCGTTCATGGAGCACGCAATGTCTCTAGGTGCTGACTATTTGGCAACGGGCCACTATGCGCAAGTCCGTGAAAACGACGGTACGTATGAAATGCTTCGTGGTGTCGATCACAATAAAGACCAAACATACTTCTTGAATCAACTTTCTCAAGAAGTGCTCTCTAAAGTGATGTTTCCGTTAGGTCACCTCGAGAAAAAAGAAGTGCGTGCGATTGCGGAAGAACATGGTCTCGCCACAGCAAAAAAGAAAGATTCTACAGGGATCTGCTTTATCGGAGAGCGTAACTTTAAGGAGTTCCTCAGTGAGTACCTGCCGGCACAACCGGGCAACATGGAAACGCTCGATGGTGAAGTGAAAGGCAAGCATGACGGTTTGATGTACTACACATTAGGTCAGCGTCAAGGACTAGGCATTGGAGGCGCTGGGGACCCATGGTTTGTTGTCGGTAAGAATGTTAAGGATAACATCCTTTACGTTGGACAAGGGTTCCATCATGAGGCGCTGTACTCTGAAGGTCTTATAGCATCAGAAGCGAGCTGGACAAAAGGAGACGCTCCGTCTGAACCATTCAAATGTACCGCTAAATTCCGTTATCGCCAAGATGACAGTGGAGTGACGGTATACCCGCTGGAAGATGGGAAATGGAAGGTCATGTTTGACGAACCAGAGCGTGCGATCACTCCAGGGCAAGCAGTCGTGTTTTATGATGGTGATGTTTGCCTCGGCGGAGCGACCATTGATGTTGTTCTTAAACAAGATGAAGCCATCACTTATGTAGGATAGAATGAAAAAGTCATGTCCGTATTTTTTGGACATGACTTTTTTATGAGTGTATATTTATGTTTTATATGGAGGTAGGCAGCTTTGCTCTGCAGGCCCCACGTAAATCCCATGGAAGAGATGTTTTTTAGTAGAGGCATTTGAAAGGAGAAGGTAAGAAAATGGATAAATTAAAACAAGGAATCGAACAGATGCAAAACCATAATTATGAGGAAGCGGCGAAGTTATTTACGGAGGCTATCGACGAGAATCCGAAAGAGCCTGTCGGGTATATCAATTTCGGTAACTTGCTGACACATATGAACGATCACGAAAGAGCCGAGCGCTTCTTTCATCGTGCCATTGAGTTGGATGACACCGCTGCAACCGCTTATTATGGCCTGGGAAATGTGTATTATGAACAGGAAAAGTACACGAAAGCGCAAGAGCAGTTCATTCAAGCCATTCAGCAAGGATTGGATGAAGCAGATGTACACTTTATGTTAGGGATGACATTTATTCATCAAGAATACGTGAAGCTTGCCCTTCCTTATCTTTTGAGAGCATCAGAACTTGCACCGGAAGACGTTGATGTCCAATTCCAATATGGCTTGTGCCTCGCCCAAAATGGTCAAATTGATCAAGCTGAACAAGTCATGAACCATGTGCTACAATTAGAAGAACAACACAGTGATGCACATTACAACCTTGGTGTGGTAGCTCTTCATAAGGAGAATGCTCAAAAAGCATTGGAGCATTTTTCTAAAGCTTTGAACATTAATCCTGAGCATATGCTGGCAGCTCATGCCAAAGGGCAAGTGGAACAAGCGTTAAGCGAGTAGAGGAGTTCGATGGTCATGACACAACAATCGCTCTTTCAAGAATCGAATGAAGAACGCCCGTTTGTCAAAGGGGAATTGAGCCGGATGATTTTTCATAATGAATCCGAGCATTTTTCGATTGCTTCCATTCATGTGAAAGAAACGAACGAAGCTTTCGACGAGAAGTCCCTTGTCATCAAAGGACATTTTTCCCCTTTGGAGGAGGGCGAAACCTATTTGTTTTATGGTCAATTCAAAAACCATAAAAAATTTGGTCTGCAATATGAAGTAGAAATGTACAATCGTGTCTTGCCGGAAACGAAAGATGGGATCGTCCTCTACTTGTCCAGTGATCTATTTCACGGCATCGGAAAAAAAACGGCCGAACGGATCGTGGATGAGTTAGGGGAGCAAGCGATCTCGAGAATATTGGAAGATCGTGATGTTCTTGATGCTGTTCCGAAGTTACCGAAAGAAAAAGCGGATCAACTATTCGAGGCCTTGAAAGAGCATCAAGGGTTCGAACACGTCATGATTCATTTGTCTCAATATGGGTTTGGTTTGAAACTGGCTCAAAAAATCTATGAAGCCTTCAAGGATCAAACGATGGCGATCATTGAAGAGGATCCTTATCAGCTCGTTTTTCATGTCGATGGTTTCGGTTTTCATCGCGCGGATGAAATGGCGAAGATACAAAACCTTTCGCATGACCACCCGACAAGGATTCGGGCGGCGTGTTTGTATATGATGCAGAAGAGCATGAGTGCAGGTCATGTCTATCTGCCAACAGAAGAGTGCCTTGTTCAAGTGGAACAGCTGTTAAATCAGGGTCCTGAGCCTGCGATTACTTTTGAACAGCTATCCGAGCAAATGATCCATCTTGGTGAAGAACGATTTGTGTATATTGAAGAAGAACGTATTTACCTTCCGACTTTGTACTTTGCTGAGAATGGATTTCGCAGTCATGTGGCTCGCATTCAAGAAAAAGAGGTGGATGTCGAGCATACCCAAGCGGATTTGATGAAAATCATCGGAGATTTAGAAGAAGAGGAAGCCATGAGTTACGGGGAAGATCAGTTCAACGCCATCGAAAAGGCTCTTCAGTCTAAATTAATGATTTTAACGGGTGGACCGGGGACAGGGAAAACAACAGTGATTAAAGGAATCATCCATACGTATGCAGAATTGAACGATTTTTCTATCCACCCGGAAGATTACGATAGTGACAAGCCTTTTCCATTCGTCCTTGCCGCACCTACGGGGAGAGCGGCAAAAAGGATGACAGAATCCACGGGGCTGCCTGCTAGCACGATCCACCGTTTGCTTGGTTGGGATGGACATGATTCTTTCGAACGCAATCAGAACAACCCACTAGAAGGAAGTTTATTGATCATCGATGAGTTTTCGATGGTCGATATTTGGCTTGCCAATCAGTTGTTCCGGGCCATTCCTGATGATATGCAGGTCTTACTTGTAGGAGATGAAGACCAACTGCCATCGGTTGGACCCGGTCAAGTGCTTGCTGATCTGTTGGCATCTAACACTCTTCCTTCCGTCAAGTTGACGGAAGTCTATCGGCAAAAGGAAGGCTCGAAAATCATCCAGCTAGCCCATGAAATAAAGAAGGATGCATGTACGCCGGCCTCTCTCGAAAAGGACCATGACTTTAACTTCATCCCAGCAAGAGAACATCAATTAAGTGAACTTGTAACAAACATTGTCCAAAAAGCGTTGGACAAGGGGAATGAATTGAAAGACATTCAAGTGCTTGCTCCTATGTATCGAACAGACGTAGGGATTCATAAATTGAATGAAAGCATTCAGCAAACCGTTAATCCAAAAAGTAAACAAAAGCGTGATTTAAAGCATTTCGAAGTCATCTTTCGAAAAGGGGATAAGGTCATCCAATTGGTCAATCAACCAGAAGATGGCGTTTATAACGGAGATATTGGTGAGATTGTTGCAATTTTCCGTGCAGAAGAAAACGTCGATGGTGTGGAGCAGGTGGTCGTCGACTTTGAAGGAAAAGAAGTGGTTTATCCAAAAAAAGATTTGAACAGCATCATGCACGCCTATTGTACGTCCATCCACAAATCCCAGGGAAGTGAGTTTCCCATTGTGATTCTGCCAATCGTAAGAAGCTACCGTCGAATGTTAAGAAAGAATTTAATTTATACGGCCATTACAAGATCCAAGCAGTCACTCATCATATGTGGAGATCGTGAAGCTTTCCTTGACGGTGTGGGGACGACAGATACGAATACAAGATACACACGGTTAAAAGAGAAGCTGCAAGAAGAAACCGTTCCTGAAGTCGATACCGAAGAAGAGGAAGAACAGTTGTCACCATACGATTTTATGTAGGAGGGGAACGTTTTGGCTCATTCTATTGGAATGTCTGGAAGTACCATCTTGTCCAGTCGTGATCGTCTTTCGGAGCTATTTGCTAAAGGATTTCCTCATGTGGAAATAGGGGAGTTTGGAGACAGAGACTCTTATCTCTCCTTTTTGAATTTAGTCAGACAGAACAACGTTAGTTTTGGGATCCATGTTCCTCATTTCAGAGAGAATAGTAAATATGATCTGTTGGAAGAAGTGAACATGCATCCATCACTTGCCAGGGAATTGTTTATAGAGGAAGTACAAGAGGCGGCTCGATCAGGAGCTTCCTATGTTCTCGTTCATTTTCCTTACTTCAAAGGTGAGGTTGATTCTTCCCTATGCAAGGATAGAGGAAGGCTTGCAGTTTTTACATCACGTGCAGAATTCTTACGGAGTTCCGATCGTCTGTGAACCAAAACTCGGTCACAATAGATCATCAGAGGGGATTCGATATTTGAATCATTTTCCTGTACAGAAATGGGAAAAGTATGGCCTTGGTATTTGTATCGATATCGGTGATTATAGAATTGCCGTGGAGGATAATTGGAGGGAATATATAGAGCCGCTTCTGCCATTTACGAAAGTCGTACATATGCATAATGTCCGGTTCACAAACGAAGGATATATTTGGACACCCATCCACCCGGATTTTGATAAACAAGGCACAGCTTTTGACATGGCCCCTTGTATAGAGCTGCTGGCTAAAGGCCGGGACAAATATTTTATACTGGAGCATACACCACACACCAACCCATCTTTCGCAGAGGTGGATGAAGGTATTGACTGGGTGATTGAACAACTCAAGTAATGTATGAATCTCATTTTCGTGGACATACTATTTGGTAAAAAAAGGAGTATGTCCGATGAGATGTCCGAACTGCAATAACAAGAACCTTGGGAAGATCGGTAACGAACAATACTATTGTTGGAATTGTTGTCTTGAGTTAACCATTGAAGATGGGAAGATGAATATCAACCAAATTGAGGAAGATGGCAGTTTAAGTTCTTTGAATGATATTTTTTATCAGCAAGGATCTTGATGATTCATGAGTGATCGCTCCTCAAAATGGTTGCGGAGATTCACCATCTTTTTCATTCTCTTACTTTCTCTCTTATTACTAGCCTGGTTGTTTCCCTATTATGACGGCGTCCTCATCGTCATGGGGAAAGTATTGCTGCCGTTCTTACTGGCTCTTGTGTTATCTCTTTTGCTCCATCCCCTTGTGCATGTGATCGAGGATTTCGGTCTGACTCGAACGATCAGTATCCTTTTAATTTTTGTGTTGTTTTTTTCGTTGACGGCCTTTGGATTATATAAAGGTATTCCACGCCTGCTAGATCAATTGAAGCTCTTAAATGAGCATTTGCCTTTGTTGGTTGAGTCCTATCAGGATTGGACGAAGCAGCTTTATGCTCAAACAGAAAAACTGCCGGATGGGCTGCACCATGAAGTGGATGGGCGTTTTGCCCGTTTTGAGGAATGGGTAAGTGGAAGAGTGATGGCCTTACTGGCTGGTCTTAGCGGAATCTTCAATATGATTGTTCTTCTAGCTGTCGTGCCTGTGATGACGTTTTATTTTTTGAAAGATTATAAAAGTATAGGGAAGTCTCTTATGTCCTTGCTCCCTTCTCAATGGCACGAGGAATCCAAAAGGCTGGTCAGAGAGTTGAATCATTCTCTCGGGGGCTATATTCGTGGCCAGCTGCTGATCAGTTTATTTGTCGGAGTCATAGCTACGGCTGGTTTCTGGTTGATAGACCTTCCGTACCCTCTAGTTTTAGGGCTGATTGCTGGGCTAACAAATATCATCCCCTATTTCGGTCCTCTTCTAGGAGCGGGGCCTGCGGTTATCGTAGCTCTTACAGTTAGTGTGAATACACTCGTTTTCACATTAGCCGTCATTCTGATCATTCAATTAGTGGAGGGAAATCTACTTTCTCCTTATATTATGGGGAAGAGTATACACATCCACCCCTTGTTCATCATATTAGCCCTCCTGGTAGGTGGAGAAGTAGCTGGAATCACAGGGCTGATTTTAGCAGTTCCTGTATTGACTTGTTTAAAAGTTGTAGCAGCTGAAATCCGTACAGGTAGGTTAAATATTGACAGATGACCACCAGTTATCTATAATTACGCTTAGCAAAGACTATTAGGACGAAAGAACATGATGAAGGAAAAGAGTAGGCGATTCATTCATGATCAGAGAGATGCGTTCCAGGCTGAAAAACGCATTACATGAAAGTTGTTGAAAGCTATTCCGGAGTGCGGTTAATTCCCGCCGGGTTCATGCCACGTTACAGGCATTCAAGCTGATAGACGAGTATGGTCTATAACCAGGGTGGTACCGCGGAATCAAAACCTCGTCCCTGCCGAACTTAAGGCAGAGACGGGGTTTTTTTGTTCCTTCTTCGTCCGGAACGGTCTCTATTCTATCGATGAAACTGAGGAGGTTATTGAAAATGAAATCATTAACATCAGCGGAAGTCCGTCAAATGTTTCTTGACTTCTTTAAAGAAAAAGGACATAGCGTTGAACCTAGCGCATCACTCGTTCCCCACGAAGATCCTACACTGCTGTGGATCAATAGTGGTGTGGCAACCTTAAAGAAATATTTTGATGGTCGCGTCATTCCCGAAAACCCACGCATTGTGAATGCACAAAAATCCATTCGTACGAATGATATTGAAAATGTAGGGTTCACAGCTAGGCACCATACCTTCTTTGAAATGCTTGGCAACTTTTCGATCGGCGATTATTTCAAAGAAGAAGCCATGGAATGGGCTTGGGAGTTCCTTACGAGTGATCAATGGATTGGATTTGATCCAGAACGGCTCTCTGTAACCGTGCACCCGGAAGATGATGAAGCTTTTCAAATATGGAAAGAAAAAATTGGATTAGATGAAGAGCGCATCATCCGCATTGAAGAAAATTTCTGGGATATCGGAGAAGGACCAAGTGGACCGAATACGGAAATCTTTTACGATCGTGGAGAAGAATACGGAAATGACTCCAATGATCCAGAACTTTACCCTGGTGGAGAAAACGAACGCTATTTGGAAATATGGAATCTTGTTTTCTCTCAGTTCAACCATAACCCTGATGATACGTATACCCCACTTCCTAAGAAAAACATTGATACAGGGATGGGGCTTGAGCGTATTGTTTGTGTCATTCAAGAAACGGAAACGAATTTTGAAACAGATTTGTTCCTTCCGATTATTAAAGCAACGGAACAAATGGCAGACAACAATTATGGCGACAGCTTTGAGACAGATGCTTCCTTCAAAGTCATTGCAGACCATATGAGAACAGTGACATTCGCTGTCAGTGATGGAGCATTACCATCCAATGAAGGACGTGGTTACGTTTTGCGACGTCTGCTGCGTAGAGCTGTACGTTTTGCGAAGCAGATCGGGATCGACAAGCCGTTCATGTATAAACTAGTTCCTGAAGTCTCTAAAATTATGGTCGACTTCTATCCTGAAGTGAAAGAAAAAGAAGCCTTCATCCAAAACGTCATTCAGACAGAAGAAGCGCGTTTCCATGAAACATTGAATGATGGCTTACAAATTCTTTCCACCATCATCAAACAGGAAACAGAAAAAGGAAGCAACGTATTCCCTGGAACCGAAGTCTTCCGTTTATACGATACGTATGGCTTCCCGAAAGAGCTGACGGAAGAGTACGTAGCCGAAGCTGGCTTCACCATTGACGAAGAAGGTTTCCAAAACGAAATGCAAAAGCAGCGGGAGCGCGCACGTAGTGCTCGTCAAAAGACGGATTCCATGCAGGTCCAAGATGGAGTACTAGGTGATGTTCATGTGAAAAGTGAATTCATTGGTTATGACACTCTTCAAGTTGAAACGGAGATTGTAGAATTGATTAAAGGAAAAGAGTTCAGCGGTTTTGCAGAAGAAGGCGACACGATTTACCTTTTCCTATCCCAAACCCCTTTCTACGCCGAGAGTGGTGGTCAGATTGCCGATCGTGGTTTCTTGAGAACGGAGTCTGCTTTAATTGAAGTAACGAATGTTCAAAAAGCACCGAATGGGCAGCATATGCATGAAGCGGTCGTTATACAAGGTACGATTGAAAAAGGAGCCACAGTGAATGCAGAAGTTGATCAACGTGGCCGGTCCTTTATTGTTAAAAACCATACGGCGACACACCTTCTGCATCAAGCATTGAAAGATGTCCTCGGCGAGCATGTCAATCAAGCCGGTTCTCTTGTAGCTCCAGACCGCCTGCGCTTTGACTTCTCTCACTTCGGATCTGTAACGAACGAAGAAATGGAGAAAATCGAGGCCATCGTTAATGAAAAAGTATGGCAGTCTATTCCGGTCTCCATCGAGCTTAATTCTATCGAAGAAGCAAAAGCGAAAGGCGCGATGGCTCTATTCGGTGAGAAATATGGAGACACCGTCAGAGTCGTGCAGATCGGAGATTACAGCCTCGAGCTTTGCGGAGGTTGCCATGTAATGAACACAGCTGAAATCGGCTTATTCAAGATTATTTCAGAGTCTGGAATTGGTGCGGGCACAAGAAGAATTGAGGCTGTCACAGCTAAGGATGCTTATCTGTATATGAATGGAAAAGAATCCTTGCTGAAAAAAGCCGGCCAGCAGTTGAAGACGAAGCCTGAGCAGGTTCCTGAACGCATCGAAGTTCTTCATAAAGAAATGAAAGATCTTCAAAAAGAAAATGAATCACTGAGTGCAAAATTATCAAACGTGGAAGCCTCCAATATTCTGGATGAAGTGGAGGAAGTCAACGGAGTAAAAGTTCTTGCTAAGCAAGTGGATGTCAAAGATATGAATGCTCTCAGGACAATGGTTGATGACCTGAAGCAGAAACTTGACTCCGGAATGATCCTTCTTGCCGCTCCGAATGGAGACAAAGTTCAATTGATTGCAGGAGTATCCAAGGACTTAATAGAAAAAGGATATCATGCAGGGCAATTAATCAAAGAAGCAGCGACCCGATGTGGTGGCGGCGGAGGCGGCCGTCCAGACATGGCTCAAGCGGGTGGTAAAGACGCCTCTAAAATTCCAGAAGCGCTTGAATATGCCAAGGAATATGCAAGTCAAAACGCCTAGTTTTTCCTATAGAAGAATTAGGTATATAATAGAGTAAATACTACAAAAGTGCGAGGTGACTGTAATGAGTTCAATGGATAAAACGATGAGGTTCAACTTCTCTGAAGAACCGTTTGATCAAGATGTCCAATCCGTACTTCTATCTGTTTACGGAGCATTACAAGAGAAAGGGTACAATCCGATCAATCAGATTGTCGGATACTTGCTATCAGGCGACCCTGCATACATTCCTCGTCATCAGGATGCCAGAAACTTGATCCGTAAAATTGAACGTGATGAGTTGATTGAAGAGCTGGTTAAATCTTACATCAAAGAGAATAAAGAGGGCATTGAATGAAAAAAATAGGATTGGATGTGGGCGAAAAAACGATAGGCATCGCCATATCGGATGCTCTGGGCTGGACGGCCCAGGGTCTCACCACACTCCGTTGGGACGAACAGGACTACGATACGGCCAAAGAGCCGTTAAAAGAAGTCATCCGTGACCATGATGTGACGGAAGCAATCGTAGGATTTCCGAAAAATATGAATGGAACGGTCGGACCACGAGGAGAAGCGAGCCAGACTTTCGCCACATGGCTGGAAGAAGAATTTCATCTCCAAACACATCTTTGGGATGAACGCTTAACTACAATGGCAGCCGAACGTGTGCTGTTGGATGCAGATGTCAGCAGGAAAAAACGGAAAAAAGTGATTGATAAAATGGCTGCTGTCATGATTTTACAAAGTTATTTGGATTCGAAACAATAAGGAGGATGTCTTATATGGCACTAGAAAAAGAAGAACGTATCATCATCCCTGATGAAAATGGGGAAGAGCATTTATTCGAAGTTTTGTTTACCTTCGATGTTGAACAAACCGGACATTCTTACATTGCAGTTGTCCCTGCTGAACAAAAGGATGGAGAAGAAGTAGAAGTCTTCGCCTTCCGTTATGAAGAAAAAGGGAATGAAGAGGACGACCTTGCTCTATTCCAAATCGAATCCGATGATGAATGGGAAATGGTTGAAGAAATGTTGAACACGTTGACAGATGAAGATTTGACGTGATCTGAAAAGCCTGCAGCAATTGCTGCAGGCTTTTATACTACTCATAGGGTAACTTTCTGATACATCTCTGTTCTATCCTCAACCATAGATAACCCTCCAAGTTCCATCTCCTTGTAGAAAATTGAGGGAATATGTAGAAAGGTTCTTTTATTTTATAGTATAATGAACCGGATGGAAGGGGGAAGTCCGTTGTCTAATTCTGACTTTAAAAATCAATATAAAAAAAGATTAAAAAATAGAATCGAGGAAGCGAGTACAGTGAGAAAAATTGTGTCTATTATCCTCACGGTATTAGTTCTTGCTCTTTTGATCGGCGGAGCTTCTGGCTACTTTTACGTGAAATCTGCTTTAGAGCCCGTAGAGCCAGGGAATGATAAACAGATCAATGTCGACATACCTTTGGGATCATCAACATCTTCGATAGCGAGTATTCTGGAAAAGAATGATGTGATCAAAAACGATTTGATCTTCCGATTTTATACGAAATTCAAAAACGAATCTGGTTTTCAAGCAGGAAATTACCAGTTTACATCTTCCATGACCCTAAATGAAATTATCGAGACATTAAAAACTGGAAAGCTTGTAAAAGATCCTGTTTTCAAGGTGACGGTTCCTGAAGGACGTAATCTCGAACAGATTGCAGAAGTTTATGCTGAAGACTTACCATTTACAAAAGATGAATTTATAGAAAAAGTGGATGATGAATCTTTTGTAAAAGAAAAAATGTCTGAATATCCTGAGCTATTAAAGGAAGAAATTTTGAGTGAAGAAATTCGTCATCCTTTAGAAGGGTATTTATTTGCTGCTACTTATAACATCTATGTAGAGGATCCAACCATCGATCAGATCGTTAAGAAAATGCTTGATAAAACTCAATCCGTAGTTCTTCCTTACGTTAATCAGATGGAGGACCTTAAAGGGGTTGAAAATGTTCACGATCTCGTCACGATGGCCTCTCTTCTTGAGAACGAAGCCCGAACAGCAGAAAGTAGAAAAATGATTTCTGGAGTGTTCCAAAACCGCTTGGATAAAGAAATGAAACTACAAACAGACCCAACGGTTTTATATGCCCACGGAGAGCATAAAGACCGCGTCTTGTATGAAGATCTTGAAATTGAATCGCCTTACAACACGTATTATATAACCGGACTGCCGGTCGGACCAATTTCAAACTTCAATGAGAACTCTCTCCAGGCAGCTGCTCAACCTGAGGAGCATAAATACTTGTATTTCCTAGCTGACAGTAGTGGGGAGATTCATTACGCCAGTTCCCTTAAAGAACATAACCAACTGAAAGATCAGTATATTAATTAACATGTTTTTAGAAGGAATGCAAAAAGGTACTCGCATTCCTTCTTTTTTTTATGTTAAAATAATGGGGTTGTAAAACGGATGTAAAAATGATGGGAAGGGTGAGACAAGGTGAATCAAGAAGAATATTTGCAGTCATTGCTTTCCAAGCCTTCCACAGCTGTAACGAAATTGGAATCCTATGCAGCCGAGCAACGGGTACCCATCATGGAACCCTTAGGGATCGATTTTCTCATGCAGCTTCTTAGGATCCAACAACCCAAAAAAATCCTGGAAATTGGTGCAGCTATCGGTTATTCAGCTCTTCGAATGCTGGAAGCCTGTCCAGGGAGCCAAATAACAACGGTCGAACGTGATGAACAAAGATATAAAGATGCCTTGATAAATATTAAGGATTGGCATGCCGATGACCAGATCCATGTCATTCATGGGGATGCGCTAGAGGTAGCATCTACCATTGAAAAAGAAGGCCCGTTTGATTTAATATTTATCGATGCAGCCAAAGGAAAATACGAAGAATTTTTCCACATGTATTCTCCAATGGTTTCAGAGAATGGCATCATCGTTTCTGATAATGTTCTGTTCAAAGGATTCGTTGCAGATGATTCAGAAGCCAGCCCAAGAATGGCGAAAATCGCTAAAAAAATCAGGGATTTCAATGAATGGCTCGTTCACCACCCTGATTATCATACAACCATTGTCCCGATCGGAGACGGGGTTGCGATTACAAAGAAGAAGGAAATGCAGAAGCAAATATAGATAAAGAATGGAATGGATGAAAGGAGCACCCAGGAGCATGAGTGATAAACCAGTAGTGATTGGAGTAGCAGGAGGATCAGGATCAGGAAAAACGAGTGTGACTCGTTCGATCATCCAACGCTTTACAGATAAAACGTTGTTAATGCTAGAACAGGATTATTATTATAAGGATCAAAGCGATGTTCCGTTCGAGGAAAGGTTACAAACAAACTATGATCATCCTCTCGCTTTCGATAATGACCTTCTCATTGAACATTTAAAGCAATTGCTTGATCAAAAACCTGTAGAAAAACCAGTGTATGATTATAAAATGCACACGCGTTCAGATGAAACCATCCATGTGGAACCAAAGGAAGTAATCATTGTTGAAGGGATTCTAGTCCTCGAAGATGAACGCCTCAGAGATCTCATGGATATTAAAGTTTTTGTAGATACAGATGCAGATGTAAGAATTATCCGCAGATTAATGAGAGATATTAATGAAAGAGGACGTTCGCTCGATTCAGTCATTGAACAATATATCAATGTTGTTCGCCCTATGCACTTGCAATTCGTAGAGCCGACCAAACGATACTCGGATATCATCATCCCAGAAGGTGGACAAAACCACGTCGCCATTGACCTTATGGCAACGAAGATCCAGACGGTTCTCTACGAAAAAGGACAAACAGTGACGAAAGAAAATAGTTGAAATACTACCAAAAATCTGGCATAGTTTTCACTAGTAGTTCTAAATCCTAATGTCCTCGGGTAAAGTATAGTAAATTATCTTCAATGAGCGTACAGTCGTACTGCTCATTTCCTATATTAAGGACATCATTTTTTTCTTGTATTTAAAGGAGTGTATTCGGACCATGGCAGAAGAAAAAAGCTATTATATGACAGAAGAAGGAAAACAAAAGTTAGAAGAAGAATTGCATCACTTAAAAACAGAGCGACGTAAAGAAGTAGTAGAACGGATTAAAATCGCTCGAGGTTTTGGGGATCTATCAGAGAACTCTGAATATGATGCAGCTAAAGATGAACAAGCATTTGTAGAAGCACGTATTACTCAAGTAGAGAATATGATTCGAAATGCAGTGATTATCGAAAATGATAATGAAAACCCTGACACAGTGACGATGGGTAAATCGGTTACGTTCCAAGAGCTTCCGGATGGAGACGAGGAAACGTACACGATCGTCGGAAGTGCAGAAGCCGACCCATTTGAAGGCAAGATTTCAAACGACTCTCCAATGGCTCAAAGTCTAATTGGACATGTTGTTGGTGACAAAGTCAAAGTCGCGACACCAGGCGGAGAGATTGACGTAAAAATCATCACAGTCGAATAAAAAAAAGGCAGGGGCTCCCCTGCCTTTTTTCATGCCTACATAATGATCTTCTTAAAGTATATGACAGGATTGTGGAAGACTCAGTTTCGAGATGGTTCTTTGCTGAGTTGAGCGTCAGGGGTGGGTGGGAAGCCACTCGCTTTCCTTTGGTGATTGAGGCAAGCCAGCTAAAGCTCTGCGGGGTCTCGGCAGCCAATCCATTCCCGCGGAAGTCTCGCAGCTTTCCAACCACCCCATTCGATTATGTGAGGAACGAACTCCTATACCAGGAAGGAGCATCTTCCACCGTCACTACCTATAGCAAGAAAGAGCTCTATAACAAGCGGTTATGAGCACGATCCATACGATGGAAGCTTTGTGATATAGCTCCCAATACGTATAGATAGCCCCTAATTCTTGAAGTGGTTTCGAGATACCTATATGGCAAAGGGGCGGAGGGGAATGGCGAGACTCCTGCGGGAAGAGAGTGCTTGGTGAGACCCCACAGGACGCAGTCCGAGGAGGCTCACCGCGCTCCCGCGGAAAGCGAGTCATTCCCCGCAGCCCCCTTCCACTCAACAAAAGTCTCGAAACTGAGTCTTCAAGAAAAGGGAGCTATTGTGAGAATTGGAATATAGCCCGGGAAATGAGATAGGAAAAAGAAAGCATTGGTAACTATCGAAACTTCAGGTATAATAAACGGCGAGTAAAAAGGAGGCAGAAAAATCATGTCAAACAAACAATCCCCGTATTCTCGTTCAGGTCGTTATGAGAAGAAACGTCGCGGTACAAAGATGTTGACTTGGCTCGTAGGGGCAGGCAGTGTTTTCATGGTGTTACTCGTTGGATTGCTGGTCTTTGGCGGTGAGGACCAAAAAGGACAAGCAAAGGATACAGACAGTGAAGAGGTCTCTATGAACGATCAAGGTAAAAAAGAAGATTCTCACACGCTAGGCGATGAGAATAACGAAAAAGAGGATAAAGATAAAAAAGGTGAAGATGAGCAGGAGCAATCAGATAAACACCAGGTATCCATTGAAGGTTTCGAAGAACTGAAGCCGATAGAAGATGAAAATGGATTGAAAATAGAAAAAAGTGATGACCCTAACGTGGAACGTGTCATTACAAAGGATTGGCCCGTCATTTCAACCCAAATGGAAACGAATGGCGAACACGGAATCACGTATCAACCCGGCACTCAGGATTATAAGGAACTCAAAGAGGCAATCAGAAGCGCTGTCGGCCTTTCTGAGGACAATATTATCTATTGGGATGTGAGTAATAGAGGCCACCAACAAAAAGCTAAAGCAACGGTCTCTGACAAAAATAAGACAGGATACCTCAGAGTGCACATTGATTGGATCGATGGACAGGGGTATAAACCAGTGAAACTTGAAGTATTAAATAATAAAAACGGTTGAGAGAGGAAGTTCAGTTATGGCTATTGGAATTATTGGAGCTATGGATGAGGAAGTGGAATTACTAAAATCGAAAATGGAAGTGTCATCAGAAAAAGAAATTGCGGGCAGTCTTTTTGTTGATGGTCTACTGCACGGTAAAGAAGTCGTTCTTTTAAAGTCAGGCATTGGTAAAGTAAATGCAGCGATGTCTACAACGATCCTTCACGAGCAATATGCCATAGATGCAGTCATTAATACAGGATCAGCTGGCGGATTTGCTAAAGATCTCGAAGTCGGGGACGTGGTTATTTCTTCCTTAGTGACACACCATGATGTCGATGTGACAGCTTTTAAATACAAGTATGGACAAGTCCCTGGGATGCCTGAGATGTATGCCGCGGATGAAGAGCTTGTGAAACAAGCGATGAATGCGGTCGAGGAGACAGATGCTAAAGCAGCTAAGGGCATCATTGCTACAGGTGATTCCTTTATGCAAGAGGAATCCAGGGTGGATTTTGTTCGTGGGAAATTTCCTGAGATGATTGCAGCAGAGATGGAAGCCGCTGCCATTGCCCAGGTTTGTTATAAGTATGGAACACCATTTGTTGTCATTCGCGCGTTGTCAGACATTGCTGGTAAAGAATCGTCTATTTCATTTGATCAATTCTTACCAAAAGCCGCTGAAAATGCAGCGGTCATGATTATGGAAATGGTTAAAAATTACGAGTGACAATGATTTCCACCCGACACTATGAGTCTTGTATGTTACGATTTACATAGTAGGGGGTGGACCATTATGGATACTTCCCAATGGTTAAAGAAAAAAATCACGGATTACAAACGGTTTGTGGTTACACTATTAATCATGAGCACTTATCTTTATATAGGGACATTGATCAGCCTTTATGAATACGGTACGAAAACTTATATATTTTTGTATCCGGTCATTGGTACAGCCCTTTTGGCAGCGTTGATCATGACGTTCAAAATAAGAAAATGGAAAAGACATCTCATAGAAGACTGAATGAAACAGCCACTACATTCTCATAAAATGGTAGTGGCTGTTTTTTATCCATTCTTCCCTTGCTTGCTCTGTTTATAGAACTCATGAAAAATCTTCATCAGTGCACGCTTTTCAATTCTTGATACATAACTCCTCGAGATCCCAAGCTCTTTGGCAATCTCCCGCTGCGTTTTCTCTTCCGTCTGATTCAGTCCATATCGGAAGATAATCACTTCTTTTTCCCTCTCATCCAATACAGTGATGAAATCCTTTATTTTTTCAAGTTCCATATGAAGTTGGATTTCCTCCACAATATCCGTGACATCCGCCTGTAGAATATCAAGAAGGTTTAATTCGTTCCCTTCTTTATCATGGCCGATCGGATCCTGCAAGGAGATGTCCTTACTCATCTTTTTCGTCGACCTGAGATGCATGAGTATTTCGTTTTCAATGCATCGTGCCGCGTAAGTAGCCAGTTTTGTCCCTTTACCCGTCGAATAACTTTCAATACCTTTGATCAAACCGATCGTCCCAATGGAAATGAGGTCTTCAAAATCTTCTTTCGTGTTTTCAAACTTTTTTACAATGTGTGCCACAAGTCGTAAATTGTGTTCGATCAGCTTGTTTCTGGCCTCATGACTACCTTCTGCCATCAATTGGAGCTGTTTGGCTTCTTCTTCGGGAGGCAGGGGGTTTGGAAAAGCTTGGTTTTTTACATAAGACATGAAGAAAAGGGACTCTTTGAAAAAATAAAGGATGGAAGCGATCAGACTGCTCATACGACGCACCTCCTCAAGGATTAGGCGATTGCCTACAACATACTTATGTCCTTGAGATGTCGTCTGTGCTTGTCTGTATATAAAAATAATGTTCATAAAGGTAAAAAAATGCCTCCATTCATATGGAGGCATGTCATGTTATGAGTCTGGTGCTTGTTGTTTCTGCTCTTCTTTTAAAACTTCTGCGTATTCGTCTTTTACACTTTTCTCCCAAAGAGGGACGCCTGCACGGTAGGCAGCTCTTGAAATCATGTGTCCTGATACAGGGGCTGTCAAAAGAACGAAGAAGATCCCAAGGAGCAGTTTACCACTTACGATGTCATGTTCTACGTAGTGGAAGAGAAAAGCTCCAATCATGATCCCTGCCACGCCAAGTGTCGAACTCTTTGTCGCCGCATGCAGACGTGTATAAACATCAGGAAAACGCAAAATTCCTATGGAGCCAGATATAAGAAAAAAGGCACCAATCAATAGAGACAGACATATAGTGATGTCGAAAATGAGATTAATCCATGTCCCGCTCAATGATAACACCCTTTTCTAAGAATTTCGCCAGTGCGACCGTACCGATAAATAATAGAATCCCGATCAGTAGGACGACGTCATTAAACCTAGTCGTTACAAGCAGGATGGCGATCAGCCCTGCTAAGGCCATTAAATTAATTCCGATGATATCGAGGGCCACGGCTCGATCCGGGTTCGTAGGCCCTAGAATGGCACGATATAAAAGAAGGATCACGGAGATTGCGACAGCTACGACAGCGATGGTCGCTGAAATTTGTATCCAAGTTTGTGTCATATCAAGGATATCTTCCATTTAACGAGTCACCTCCATGATACGCTTTTCGAATGAATTCTTAATTTCGTCAACAGATTCCTGAACGTCTGGGATATCCATCGCGTGAATAAAGATTTTTGTATGATCTTCACTGACAACGACAGATAAGGTTCCGGGAGTCAAGGAAATTAAATTGGCGAGAAGGGTGATTTCAAAGTTTGTTTTTACATCAATCGGAAGTGCGAATATTCCTGGTTGCATATCCATCTTAGGCTTATAAACCTGCTTGACGATGTCGAGGTTGGACAGGACAAGCTCCCGTATGAATAAAAGGATGAGAAGGAAAAACTTCCACGTCCTTTTCATATAGAAAGAATCTGGTACGAATCGCTGCAGGACAAAGAGGAGTATGATTCCTAATATATAACCTACAAAAAAGGTTGTGAAATTGTACGTTTCACTCAGGAACATCCACATCATAGCGATGATAATGTTCAGTACGATTTGTAAAGGCATCAGCTTCTACTCCTTTAACACAGAATCAATATAGAGTTCTGGATCCATCATATATTGTGAAATGGTATCAATGGTTGGGTAAAACCATTCAGCTCCTACACCGAGGAGGATAGATACCGTAAGCAGGCCGGCAGCAGGAAGGGCCATTCGTTTTCCTCGCTTTTCTCGATCTGGAAGAGGGATATCCCTCTTATCTCCCCAAAATCCTCTGATGAAGATTCTGATCATCGAAAATAGGATCAATAGACTTGAAATTAACCCAATGATTACGATGAAAATTTCTTCTTCGCCTAATCCCCCGCGTAAGAGCAGCAGTTTTCCAATAAAGCCACTGAATGGCGGTATACCTGCAAGTACAAGAGAGGCCAAGAACATAAGCCATCCGAGAACAGGATAGTGATGAATCAAACCACCCATTTTTCGTAAGTCGGATGTTCCTGCGACATAGGCCGTTGCTCCGACTAGAATGAAAAGGGCTCCCTTAATTACCATATCATGAACGAGATAGTAAATGGTGCCGCTTATTGAGACTTCAGTGAAGATCCCAATCCCCATGAGCATGAACCCAACGGCTGGAATGATATTATAAGCGACAATGAGTTTGATATTGTTCGTGGATAAAGCACCAACCACTCCGAAGATCATCGTCAGAGCTGCCAGGTAAATGAAAAGCGTGTGTGTCAATTCGACCTCTTGGTTGAATATCAAGGTGAACGTTCTCAAGATAGAATAAATTCCTACCTTGGTTAAAAGGGCACCGAATAAAGCGGATACGACTGGGTTCGGTGAAATATAAGGCCTTGGCAACCAATAGTAGAGAGGGAAGACCGCAGCTTTTGTAGCGAAAACAAAGAAAAACAAGATGGCGATTGTTGTTAAAATTCCTTGTTGCTCTACTTCCTGAACACGTTGAGCAGCTTGAGCCATGTTGACCGTTCCGACAACTGAATAAAGAAAAGCGATAGTTGTAACGAACAACATAGAAGAAAACAAGTTAATCAATACATATTTGATAGATTCCCTTAGTTGAGCTTTTCCATTCCCAAGGACGATTAATCCATAGGATGCCATCAATAAAACTTCAAAAAATACGAAAAGGTTGAACAAATCACCAGTTAAAAATGCACCGCTTACCCCTGAGATCAACATAAAGAAGAAAGTATAAAAGTAAAAGGATTCTTCTTTTTTTGTTAGGGATTGAGGGGCGAAGAATACACAGGCGACTGCAATGATATTCGTCGTCAAAACAAGAGTCATGGCCAGCAGGTCACCGACAAGCACGATGCCGAAGGGGGCTTCCCAGTTACCTACTTCCAGAACAAGGCTACCCTTGTCTCTCACTTGCAAGAATACAAATCCGACGACGAGAAAGTTAATAATCGCAAAAGCTTTGGATAAATTTCTTACGATTGTTGTTTTGTTGTGTATGAAAGCTAAGATGATACCTGCTATCAAAGGCATCAGAATAGGCAATACTGTTAAATTACTCATAATCGTTACCCCTTAATTGCTCCATATTATCTGTGCCGTTCACTTTAGCAGCACGATAAGCTAACACAAGTAGTAAACTTGTCACACCGAAACTAATGACGATTGAAGTCAAAATCAATGCTTGTGGGAGCGGATCTGTGTAATTCTTTACTCCCTCAGTCAATACCGGAGGTGCTCCCGTTTTCAACTCTCCCATTGTAAGGATGAACAGGTGGGCCCCATGAGAAATAAGACCCGTACCAATAATAATGCGAAGCAACTGCTTCTGAAGGAGGTTGTACACACCGGTTGTGAAAAGTATGCCGGCTAGAACGGCCATAATAATTTCCATGAATTATTCCTCCCCCTTATTCTTTCTGAAACGAATCAAGGCGAAAATCGCCATAGCTGCAATTCCGAGTACGACGATTTCAAACAACGTATCCAACCCACGAAAGTCAACGAGGATGACGTTTACGATGTTGTCTCCGCCGCCGAGCTTATATGAATTGTCTACAAAGTAATCCGAAATGGAATCAAAAAACTTACTGCTATGTGAAGAAATAGCTACCATTGTCATCAATGCACCAAACCCAATAGAAATAACAAGGTTTAGCACCTTAGTGCTGGCTGGTTCGTCTTTTTTACGTAGCTTCGGTAAATGATAAAAGACAAGTAAGAACAAGGCCACAGTTACAGTCTCTACAATTAGCTGTGTAAGAGCTAAGTCAGGTGCGCGGTAAAGGACAAAAAGCATAGATAACCCGTAACCAACGACACCTAAAATAAGAATCGCTGCTATTCGATTGTTGGTAAGGGCGGTCCCGATCGCTGCGATGACCATCGTTACAGCAACGAGAATTTCCGCAGCTGTTACGTCCGCTACATTAGACGTATCCAATGTAAATCCACCTGTTATCGCCATAAAGGCAAAAGAAATGACGATAATCGCAGCTAGAATGAGTCGGACATATCTTCCGAGAGAACCATTCATATACCCTTTTGTGATTGTAGTAGAATAACGTTCCACCCGCTCAACAGTACCATCATAAACTTTATTCATGCTTAGCACCCCGGGCACAATGTTGTAGACCGGTGTCCATACTTTTCTGGAGAGGGCTAAGATACTTCCGAAAACAAGTACAGTCAAGGACATGATGAACGGCGCAATGAAACCATGCCAGAAATAAATGTCTTTTTCTTTTAATCCGGATCCTTTGACAGCTTCTGCAGCATGAGCAATAAAAGGCTCATTGATCAAAGACGGGAACAAGCCGATCACGACCACACCTGCGACTAGAATCAATGGAGAAATGAGCATCCCAATCGGAGCTTCATGCGGCTTTTTAGGCAGTTCATTCAAGTGTGACTGACCACGAAATGTCCCGAAGAAAAAGTACATGGAATAGACGAAAGTAAATATACTTCCGAACACAGCTAAGTAAGGTATACTCGCTTGTAACATTCCAGCGATTCCGGTACTCGCTGCTTCCAAATGCAAGGATGATTCAAAGAACATCTCTTTACTATAGAAACCATTTAGGAATGGTAGAGGTACGCCAGCCATCGAAAACGATGCAAATAAGGCAAGAGTAGCTGTTATAGGCATAAATGTCATTAAGCCACCCAGTTTACGAATGTCTCTGGTTCCTGCTTCATGATCAACAATACCGGCTACCATAAACAGACTGCCTTTGAACGTAGCATGGTTTAGAATATGAAAAACAGCACCAAAGATCGCTGCTTTTGTTCCGAACCCTAGCATAGCCATAATCATTCCAAGCTGACTAATTGTGGAGAAAGCTAGGATTCCTTTCAAATCTGTTTGTCTTACAGCCATATAAGAACCCCAACATAGTGTGACAATCCCTGCTAGCGACACAATGATAAAGAACCATTCATTGGCGGAAAGCATAGGGGAATAGCGGGCAACCAAATAGATCCCTGCTTTAACCATCGTAGCCGAGTGTAAGTATGCACTGACTGGCGTTGGAGCTTCCATTGCATCTGGCAGCCAGATGTGGAATGGGAACTGTGCAGATTTTGTAAAAGCACCAAGCAATAAAAGAATAAGGATCAGCGGGAAGTATTCACTATTGAGAATCAACTGCTGCTGATCGATCATTCCTCGTATACTTGATGTGTTTGTCAATAGACTCATGAAGATTAAGGCACCCAAAAGGCTTAATCCACCGAAGACCGTGATGAGCATGGATTTTAATGCACCATATCTTGATTCTTTCTTATAGTTCCAAAATCCGATCAATAAGAAAGATGATAGAGAAGTGAACTCCCAGAAGCTATAAAGGGCGAATACGTTATCAGATAATACGACACCTAACATCGACCCCATAAAAAGAAGAAAGTACACATAAAAATGTCCCAGTTGCTCCGATTTATGTAGGTAAAAAACCGAGTAGAAGGCAACTAGGGCGCCGATTCCGCTGATTAAAAGTACAAAGAGTAAACTCAGTCCATCCAAATGAAAGACCATATTGATATCCAGTGATGGAATCCAGGTGTATTCATGAACGACTGGTTCAAAACCAGTACCTAAAAAGCTGGCAAAATAAATAAATACCAATACTGGTACAATCGTAACGAAGAACCCTGTGTGGATTCTTTCTTTCCATTTACTTAGTAATGGGATAAAAATAGCAATGATAAAAGGCAGTAATACAGCCACCAACATGTCGAATGTTCCTCCTTTGACATAACTTTCCTCTATTTTTAATTGGATTTGGGTGTTCGTAACCATGTGTTCACTCAATTGTAATCAAAAAGAGGCTCATTATTCAACTTTAGCATATCAGGAATGTGCAGAGATAGCCTTTATTTAGTTTGTCCTTATAAATAAGAAGGAAGACATCATTTCATCGAATAAAAAAAGTCACAAAAAAACTCGTCCTTCTTTAAGTGGACGAGCGTTCATAGGTTAGATTGTCGCGATTTGTCATATTGTGTAATATTCAGCCTACATGTGAAACATGTTTATCTAAAAGGTGCTGGATGGATCGCGTTTTTATCTCCTGCCTGATTTGTTCTATAAACTCATCTGAAAGATTGAGTTCAATGGCTTTGTGGTAAGATTGTATTAGTAGGGAATCCGATAATTGCTTCATGCCGCTGTCACACATGTGACAGTCACCTCCCGTTTCATTTGAATCATTCAACGTCGCAATTTTTAATGTATTCTTACCTTATCACGAGCCTTATTTCGCCACAATATGGAAGTTATCTACATGAAATTGTAGATAACTTTTAGAAAAAAGAGGTTTAGCTGAGTGATAACAAAGAAGTTACTGTGTGGAATATGTGTATAAACTTATCCACAACCTGTTTTTGTCAGGATTTGTCGAACGATTTTTGTTCTGATCCTAAGTCTTTTTGAAACATGCTTCAATTTTGTATATGATGGTGAAGGAGATTTTGCCGTTGTATGAGGAGATGAACTGTATAGATGTTAAAAAACTTTTTACCCGATGAACATGTTCCGAGTGTTTTTGATATCGACCCGGACAAATTAAAAGAAAAAGGAATTAAAGGTGTCATCACCGACCTAGATAATACTCTTGTCGCCTGGGATGTACCGGATGCAACAGAGGATATTAAAGGATGGTTCAATAAAATGAGCGATCACGGCATTCAAGTGACAATTGCTTCTAACAATAATGAAGCTCGTGTAAAGCTTTTTTCTGAACCGTTGGATACTACGTTTATCCATAGTGCAAGGAAACCATTATCCAAGGCTTTCAAGAAGGCTCAAAAGCAAATGAAGCTCAAAAAAGATGAAGTAGCTGTTATTGGAGATCAATTGCTTACGGACGTCCTGGGTGGAAATTCTGCTGGTTTCCATACGATTTTAGTTGTTCCTATCGTTGAAACGGACGGATTTGTTACGAGATTTAACAGGAAAATTGAAAGACGGATATTAAATTGGATGCGAAGAAAAGGAAAAATCACATGGCAGAGGAGAGATCAGTGATGGCTGAAATACAATGTCAAGGATGCGGAGCCGTCATTCAAACGACAAATCCAGAAGAACCAGGGTATGCACCTGCGTCAGCACTAGAAAGGGAAGACATCATTTGCAAAAGATGCTTTCGCTTGAAACATTATAATGAAGTTCAGGATGTACCATTCCAAGATGACGACTTCCTCGAGATGTTGAATCAAATCAGCGATACACAGGGGCTGGTTGTTCAGCTAGTCGATATCTTCGATTTTAATGGAAGTTTTATTTCAGGTTTGAAGCGTTTGACTGGTAACAACCCTGTCATCCTTGTGGGTAACAAGATGGATGTCCTTCCAAAGTCTGTGAATCACGGGAAGGTAAAACATTGGTTAAAACGTTCAGCGAAAGAGAACGGTCTAGAGGTTGAAGATGTGTACTTGATCTCAGCGGAAAAAAATCAAGGGGTTCAAGAATTATCGCAAGCTATCGATCGATACCGTGAAGGTGGGGATGTCTATGTGGTTGGGACAACGAATGTTGGAAAATCAACATTCATCAACACCCTTATTTCAAATACATCTGGGGTTAAGGATGCCATTACGACATCGTATTTCCCTGGAACCACTTTAGGATTCATCGATATTCCTTTAGATGATAAAAGCTCTCTATACGATACCCCAGGGGTCATTCAGCGCCATCAAATGGCCCATTATGTATCAGATAAGGACTTGAAGCTCATCACTCCAAGAAAAGAGATCAAGCCGAAAGTGTACCAATTGAACGAAGAGCAGACTCTCTTTGTAGGTGGGCTCGCAAGACTTGATTTTCAAGCAGGGGACCGGAGTTCTTTTGTTTGTCACTTCTCTAATGAATTGACCATTCACCGGACAAAGTTAGAAAAAGCGGATGAACTATATAAGAATCATTTAGGTGAATTGCTATCACCCCCTGATCAAGACACGATTTCGATGTTACCTCCGCTTAAGGGACATACATTGAAAATCAAAGAGGATAAGACGGACATCGTCTTTTCTGGACTCGGTTGGGTGACGGTTCCGGAAGGTGGAATCACAGTGACCGTCCATGTACCTGAAGGAGTTAAGGTATCCTTAAGAGAGTCACTCATATAGGAGGGGATCATTTGTACAAACTAGGGTTGATTGGCCATCCCATTGGTCATTCCATGTCTCCATGGATTCATGAAAAACTTATGGAACAACAGGGGATTGAGGGCAAGTATGAACTGTTGGAGATTCAGCCAGATGAGTTTGGTGAAAAAGTAAAATTATTGAAAGAAAAAGGGTTGAATGGTTTCAATGTAACCGTGCCATACAAAGAGAAAATTATCCCCTACCTTGATAGCCTGGATGAAAGCGCTCGCCACTTGGGTGCTGTGAACACCGTTCATCATACTGACCAAGGCTGGATCGGATATAACACCGACGGCAGGGGGTTTGTCCATTCGCTTAAGAATCGTTTCCCGGATATTTTTCATAAAGACTCTAAAGCTCTCCTGCTAGGAAGCGGAGGTGCAGCAAGAGGGATATTCGAAGCTCTCACTAGAACAGATATTAGCCGCGTAGACATAGCGAATCGTACAATGAAGAGAGCAGAGGACATTATTCAGGATATTCATTCACAAGGGTATTCAACCGCCCTGACACTTGAGCAGGCCAAAAACAACCTCGGGGAGTACGACTTGATTGTACAAACGACGACAGTCGGGATGAATCCTCATGATGACCAAATGATCATTTCACTGGAACACTTGACAAATGGGACGGTTGTAAGCGATATTGTTTACCGTCCTATGAAAACGAAATTTTTAAATGAAGCAGAAAAAAGGGGCGCGCGTCTCCATTTTGGACATGAAATGTTGTTACAGCAAGCCGTTTATGCCTTTCAAATTTGGACAGACACCGAACCTGATGCTTTGCTTTTGCTCACAGAATTCGAGCAGAAATTGAAAGGGGTATAGAATGTTAACAAGTAAACAAAAGAAGCATTTACGAGCCGCTTCCCATAATATTCAACCGATTTTCCAAGTAGGTAAATCCGGAGTGAATGAAAATATGACCAAACAAATTGATGAAGCTCTCGAAAAAAGGGAACTGATAAAAGTAAGCATTCTACAAAATTGCTTTGAAGATAATCAGGTCGTTGCAAATGAAATTGTTGAAGCGACGAATGCTCATATTGTTCAGGTGATCGGAAATACGATTATTCTTTACAAAGAATCCAAAGAAAACAAACAAATCGAATTACCATAAAGGGGAAGATCTATGAAAAAAGTCGGAATTCTTGGTGGTACGTTTGACCCTCTCCATCAAGGTCATTTAATCATGGGAGAGTTTGCCCGTGAAGCCATGACTCTTGATGAAGTGTGGTTTATGCCTTCGTATATTCCCCCTCATAAACAGGAGTCTTCTACGAAACCGGAAACACGACTTGCTATGGTGCAGGCAGCAACCAGGGATCACCCGCATTTTCGCATTTGTGACGTTGAATTAGTGCGGAAAGGAACGTCGTTCACAGTGGATACCATGACAGATTTGATCGAACGCTATTCTGACCATCAATTCTTTTTCATTATTGGAGGAGATATGGTCCAACATTTACCGAAATGGCATCGAGTCGAAGATCTCTCGAAAATGGTCCACTTTATCGGAGTTGAAAGACCTGGGTATGGGTGGAATAATGAAATTCCTGTCCATTTTGTTGATATTCCCTCTGTTGATATATCTTCCACGATGATACGCGAACGTATTTCACAAGGAAAAAGCGTCCGGTACTTACTACCGGAAGTTGTTGATTCTTTTATAAAGGAGCATCACTTGTATGAAAATGAGTCGTGAAGAGGCACTTGAATACGTGCGGCCTGCCTTGAAAACTTCTAGGTACGAACACACAGTACGGGTGACTGATCAAGCGGTTGAACTTGCTGAGAGATATAACGTGAATGTCTATAAAGCGGAATTGGCAGCAGCTTTTCATGATTATGCAAAATATAAACCTTTGGATCTTATGAAGCGTTGGATTGAGAGCGATCGACGACTTCCTAAGGATCTTCTGGATTATCATCATGAACTTTGGCATGGACCTGTTGGGGCGCGGATGCTTGAACAAGAGGTAGGGCTCACAGATGAAGAAATTATTTCTGCCATCAGCTGTCACACCACAGGAAAGAAACACATGTCCACTTTGGATAAAGTTGTGTTTTTAGCAGATTATATCGAACCCGCCCGTGAATTCCCGGGAGTGGAGCAAGTCCGGAGAAAAGCAAAAGAAAATTTGAATGAAGCGTGTTCCTTAGCCTTGAAAAATACAATCATTTTTCTTGTAGGTAAGAAAAGGACCGTTTATCCGGACACGTTTCATGCATATAATGATTTAATATGATCTATAAGGATCATGGAAAAGATAGAGATGAAATAGGGAGGAAACCCATGGAAAGTAAAGAATTAGTAAATTTAGCAGCACAAGCGTGTGATGAAAAAAGAGCACAAGATATCGTTGTATTAGATATGTCAGAAGTTTCTTTAATTGCGGATTACTTCTTAATTTGTGAAGGTTCTAATGAACGCCAAGTGCAAGCTATTGCGAGGGAATTGAAAAATCAAGCCGAAGAAAAAGGGATTGAAGTGAAGCGAATGGAAGGATTTGAACAAGCACGCTGGGTGCTTGTTGATCTAAATGACATCGTATGTCACATTTTCCATAAAGATGAACGCCATTATTACAATCTGGAAAGACTATGGGGCGACGCAGATACGGTCGCTGTAGAAGGACTAGAAAATTAAAGTGAGCTACGCTGATATGGCGCGTGTATATGATCTTCTCATGCAGGATGCACCTTATGATCAATGGGTGAAATTCACAAAGCAAATGATTGAAATTCATTGTACAAAAGCTCAAAGAATTCTTGATGTAGGCTGCGGTACTGGGGAGATCACCCATCGACTCCATGATGAAGGATATCAAATGACGGGTGTTGATTTGTCTTCTGATATGTTGACTGTCGCGCAACAGAAAAACCCTCGTGCTGCCATTCAATGGTTTCAACAGGATATGACTTCATTAGAAGGATTATCAGAATATGATTGCGTCATCAGTTATTGTGATGTGGTCAATTACTTGACTGATGATCAGCAGGTACAGCAGGCCTTCAAGTCCATCCATCAAACCCTTACTCAAGGGGGAGTGTTTTTATTCGATGTACACTCTATAGATCATATTCACAATGACCTCAGTGGTGCAACATTTGCTGAAGTCCGTGATGATCTATCTTTTATCTGGTTTTGTGATCCCGGGGAACTGGACAATAGCATCGTACACGATTTGACGTTTTTCGTTGACGATCATGGGAAATATCAACGATTCGATGAAGTTCATGAGCAACGCGGATATGACCATACGGTTTTGCAATCCTGGCTCACGCAATCCGGATTTAAGGTGCAAGGTGTATTTTCTGACTTTAGTGAAGCCCCGTCCACGGATGGGGAGCGCTGGCTGTTTGTTTGTACCAAGGAATAAAAGTGATGAAAGAGTCCGTAAATGTCGGACTCTTTTTTTTAGGCTTTGTTAAAAGTTAGAATCGAGGTCATTGTCAGTTTTTAAAGGATATGGCAGGATTGTGGAAGACTTGATTTCGAGACTTTTGTTGAGTGGGTAGGAGCTGCGGGGAATAGCTCGCTTTCCGCGGGAGCGCGGTGAGCCTCCTCGGACTGCGTCCTGTGGGGTCTCACCCTGCACTTTTTTCCCGCAGGAGTCTCCCCATTCCCCTCCGCCCCTTTGCCATGGAAGATTCTCGAAATCACTTCTGGAACAATCAGCTTGAATGACTGAGGAAAGTGGATCATATAACATCTCCACAAACAGGCATTCAGAATCTATAAGCTTGATACAGAGCGCTTTATGCCTGCCTTAGGAGGGGAAGTAGGAGACACTCCCTCTAGGTAAAGGGGGTCGTTTCTCCTTACTATGAAAGGGGTGGTTGGGAAGCTGCGAGACTCCCGCGGGAATGGATTGGCTGGCGAGACCCCGCAGTGCGAAGCACGAGGAGGCTTGCCGTCATCCCCGCAGGAAAGCGAGTGGCTTCCCAACCACCCCTGACGCTCAACCAGGCAACGAACCCCGGGAACGTCTCGAAACTGAGTCTTCAAGAAAAGGGAGCTTATATTCAATAACAATTTAAATGGAAAGTTTTGCAGGAATTTCGATGCATTTGTCGAATAGTAAAGATTATAAATCAATGTGTTTTTTATCCTCTTTATGTTTATTCTGAGTGGCTTCAAACATTTTTTGGAACAAAGGTCCAATGTGATCTTCTAATGCTTGTAAGCCCTCGCCAGTAACCCCGCCTTTCACCGTAACCTTTTCCATCAATTCTTCCAATGTCATGATTTTTTGTGCCAAAAGTTCTCCCAAACCAACCATCATATTCTCAGTCAACGAGGTAGCTTGATCTTTGGGAAGGTCTGCAACATCACCGGCAGCTGCAATCCACTGGCTTAACAGGTAACTGATGAAAGCAGGACCGCATGAGACGATATCTGACGCTACACGAATATGCTCTTCTTTTACATCGATAGGAGTGGATATATGTTGGAACGTCTGCTTTAATAAATCCTGATTTTCCTTCTTTATTCTTGATCCGAAGGTGAATAAACTCACACCAGACCATGCGTGGTTTGTGATCGATGGAACAATTCTTGCGACCTGGCAGGGAGTAACTTTTTCTAACTGATCAACAGCAACCGGGCTTGTTATGGAAACAAGACATTGGTCCTCAGACCATTTTCCTTCTAAGGTATCAATAATGGTTTTGTAGTGATGCGGTTTAACACATATGAAGATGATATCGCTGTTGCTTTGTAGGGAAGCTAAATTTTCCGCTACGTGGAGCATTGGAAATTTCTCTTGGATCTTTTCTGCTTTTTCTAATGTGCGATTGTAAATCGTCAACTTCTCAGCAGGTACGGCTCCGCTCTTAATAAGCGTAGAGATGAGCATACTCCCCATATTCCCTGTGCCGATGATTCCCCATTTCATTGGAATCCCTCCTTATTGATTACCTATATATCCTTATTCTGAAATTATTTAATTATGAAAGAAGGTAAGAACATGGGCGTATTAAAAAGATACGTGTGGCTATTTATCGTCTTTGCCATAATCGGTGTGCTATATTTTTTCAAGCCACCAAATGATGGGGAGAGCCAGACAGTAAAAGTTGAAGAAATGACCGTACAGGAAACGGTTGAAAAAAAAGACTCTCCTACTGAGTTATTCGTGGATGTGAAAGGAGAAGTGCATAACCCTGGTGTCTATACAATGAAAGAGGAAACGCGCGTGGATGATGCCATAAAGCAAGCTGGAGGGATGACACAATTGGCGGATCCGACAAGTGTCAATCTGGCTCAAAGGATACAGGATGAAATGGTCATCTTTGTAGCCTCTCATCAATCGTCCAAGAATGAATCAAGTGATGGCGATTCATTTAAGGAAGGAAAAGTAAGCATCAACCGTGCTTCAGCAAGTGAGATCGAAACATTGAATGGAATTGGACCATCAAAAGCAGCTAGTATTATTGAGTATAGAGAAGAGAATGGACCCTTTTCTTCAGTGGAAGATCTTGTGCTAGTCCCTGGCATTGGTGAAAAGACGTTGGAGAATGTCAAGGAAATGATTAAGGTTCCCTAAGTTTGACGGAATTAGATGGTCAGAGTACACTTGATGAAAAAATAGTGGGGGTTACATAATGGAACGGATTACTTGGAATCAATACTTTATGGCGCAAAGCTATTTATTAAAATCACGGAGTACATGTCAAAGGCTAGCTGTCGGAGCTGTTATTGTAAGAGACAAGCGTATGATTGCTGGCGGTTACAATGGAAGCGTCTCTGGAGGTGTTCATTGTATCGATGAGGGCTGTTATGTTGTGGATGGCCATTGTGTTCGTACCATTCATGCTGAAATGAATGCACTCCTTCAGTGTTCGAAGTTTGGTGTGGCTACAGAAGGAGCAGAGATTTATGTCACTCATTTTCCTTGTCTTCACTGCACAAAGGCAATCATTCAAGCAGGGGTAAAAGCTGTCTATTACAGCGAGGATTACAAAAATGATTCGTATGCGATTGAATTGTTGCAACAGGCAGGTGTCCGCATGCAAAAGGTTCCTGTTGAAAAGGAACCGCTTCAACCTGAACAGCAATTTCTCATTCGACAAATGCTTGAGAAACTTGAAAGGATGGACGACCCTGAGTCAGAGGAACTGGTACAGGAAGCGGCTCAACTTCTAAGATTGGAAAACCGATGACCCCATTAAGAGGAATCTGGCATATCCCCGTCATCGCCTTTGTGCTTGGCGGGGTGTTATCTGTCCAAGCAGGTCTGACCTTTTATGTCTTTGGCAGTATTTTCCTTATCTGGCTTATTAGCTACCAACGCCACCCTTTATTCCTCTCACTCGTTCTTCTATTTGGGGTGGGTGGGTATATCCATCTCTCACTCGATTCCTCTTCTTTCCCTCCTCAACTCTTCAATAAAGAATCCATGGAAGGTAAAATCATATCCGATGTGTCGGAAAGTGATCAAACCATATCTTTCGTAATAAAAGGGAGGGAAGGGAACGTGGCCGTTCGGTATGTAAAAGGTGAGAGAAGTGAACCTCATCCGGCCAGATTGAAATATGGAGCTGTTTGTGTGGTGAAGGGGAAGGTCAAGCCTTTTGAAGGCGCACGAAATCCGGGGCAGTTTGATTACCGCTCGTATATGACAGCTAAAGGAATTCATGGTCAAATCCTTTTAGATAATGAAGCAGCTCTACAATGTGAAGGAGAATCCTGGATCAGTCATTTGTATGACACTAGGAAAAAACTGAAATCGGATGTTAAGGCGCACGTTCATCCAAGTGCTTATATGTGGATGGAAGCCCTTGTTTTTGGAGATACGGACCTTATCGATTCTTCGACTATTGAATGGTTTAGAGAGTTTAATTTATCCCATATTCTCGCTATATCAGGGCTGCACGTAGGTCTTACACTTGGTGGAATTTATTTTCTTCTATATCGGACAGGCATAGCAACAAAAAAGCAATCCAAACTCTTTTTGGTTGCCCTTCTGCCTTTTTATATTTTCATTTCTGGTGCTGCTCCTTCAGTTATGCGAGCAGGGTTAATGGGCGTGCTTCTTATTTTCGCAGGCTTCTTCCGGAGGAAGATCCCCATCATCGATCTCTTATCTTTCACTTGTCTTCTTTTATTGATCTCTTCCCCTTCTTATTTTTACCATCTCGGGTTTCAATTTTCATTTTTAGTTACCTTCAGTTTGTTGCTCACGATACCTGTCCTGAAGCAATATGAAAGTAAATGGGTACAGTCAGCAATTATAGGGTTGATCAGCCAGCTTTCTCTTCTTGCCTTACAGGTGCACTATTTTTATGAATTTCAACCTTTTTCTTTATGGATCAATATGATTGCTGTTCCTTATTTTTCATTCTTTGTTATCCCTTTCTTAATGAGCCTCTTTCTTTTATCTTTTCTAATCCCTTCCTTAAGCATGGTTCTCTCCTATGCATTTTCCAGCTTTCATGATTTTTTTCTATCTTTGTTTATTAAGGGATCAGAATGGCTTGACTATCCCTGGGTCATTGGTGAACTACCCACTTTTTACATCGTTTTATACATATCATTTTTCGTAATAATGATGAAAAAATGGGAGCAGAAGGAAAAGGTGAAAGCGTTTTTTGTTTCGCTGGCCACAATTTTTGTCCTTGTTTTTTATAGTTCAATTCCGTATTTCTCTAAAGAAGGAGTCGTGACCATGTTGGATGTGGGTCAGGGGGATTCCTTTGTCATAGAACTGCCGGAAAGGAAGGGGGTCATTATGATTGATGCCGCTGGACCACCGATTTTCACCACGAATAAAGAAAAAACGGCTAAGGAGGTAATCTTACCTTTCCTAAAGTCAAGGGGGATCGATCGTATTGACGCGTTATTTATAACTCATGAAGATTCTGATCACAGTGGGAGCGTACCTTTCATCCTTGACGAAATGAAAGTTGACCAAATCTTTGTGAGTCCGTTTCATACTGAAGAATATGAAAAAACGAGTAAGATCGAGAAAGTAAGCGCAGGACAGCGTGTTTGGATCGGGGGACATGTGTTTCATGTCATACATCCAATGATAGAGAGGGATGAAGGAGACCCAAATGACAATTCGCTTGTATTGGACACCGTTTTTGGAGGGGAGCGGTGGCTCTTTACTGGGGATATATCTACTTCAATTGAAAGGGACATTGTAAGTCGAAACGCTACTTTACAAACAGATGTATTAAAAGTCGCTCATCATGGCAGTCATTCATCCACCTCAGAAGACATCTTAAATGAGCTTCATCCAAACATCGGCCTCATTTCTGCGGGTGTTAATAACCGTTACGGTCATCCTCATGAAGAGGTGGTGGAAAGATTAAACAGGCATGGGGTTGTAAGGCTTCAAACCAGCCGTCACGGAGCCGTTCAATACATTTTTTCTAGGCAAAGTGGAACGTTTTCAACGTTTTTCCCGTATAATGCGAGCAGAGAATAAAAAAAGACTGCCGAAAACAGCAGCCTTCCCGTTTTGCATCTTATTATTGTCCCAGAAAAGAAAACAAAACACCGATGAAGAAGATGACGAAGAAGAAAACAAATGAAAATACAAACCCTAACCCAGAGTCGATCACATCATTAGTTTTGGATTGAATATCGTTTTTAAACTCGTTCACTGTTACCCCTCCTATATCAATTACTAAGTATAGTCCATTTTTACCCAAAAATCTACATTTACCGGGCATGAAAACGAATTTTATTGAGTATTCATACCTTTCCCACTCCTAGCAAGACTTGTCACAGATAATTCTTACGTAAGCGGTCAAACTAAACGCAAGAGAGGAACAACATCGTCCTCTTCAAAAGCTCCCGGGGCTTTTGGAATGGCGTTTATATAGATGGTTCATACGGCGAGATCAGCACACCATTTTGACAGAAATTCGAAAGAAACATAAAATGGTGACACTGAGTTCCCCTTTATGGGGCGCCGTACTCTTTTTTTATAAAGGAAGGACAACCACTTTATGGTCAATGTAAAACAATCACAAGTGTACTTATTATATGGAGAAGAATCCTATCTGATTCAAGAACATAAGAATAAAATTATTGAAAAAACGTTAAAAAAAGAAGACCGGGAGTTTAATATATCCCAATATGATTTAGAAGAGACGCCTATAGAGGATGTTGTTACAGATGCAGAAACCTTTCCGTTTCTTGGTGAAGGAAAAGTCGTCATTGCCCATCATCCTGTCTTTTTAAAGGCGAAGCCAGATAAACTTCCAATTGAACATGACACAGAAGTCCTCTTGGAATATCTTCAAAATCCTGCTGAATACACGGTGCTAATTTTAATTGCTCCTTATGAGAAGCTTGATGAACGGAAAAAATTGTTCAAACAATTAAAGAAGAATGGAGAAGTCATCAGCTGCCAGCCGGTCAAAGAGTGGGATGTTGACAAATGGGTCCAAACCTTAGCGAACGATTTACATATCACCGTTCCACCAGAAATTCATGAACTTTTCACTCAGGAAATTGGAGCAAACTTAATGGCGCTTAGAAAAGAAATGGAAAAATTAGCTTTATATGTAGGTGAAGGGGGCGTGGTCACGAGAGAAATCGCAGAACAGCTCCTTTCCCACAGTGCTGAAGCATCAGGGCTTAAGCTTGTCGATGCCGTTATGGAAAAAGATTTGGGACGGGCGATCCGGATTTTTAAGGATCTTGAGAAACTAAATGAGGAGCCGATTGCTTTAACTGCTCTCCTGGCTTCACAATTCAGGATTATTAGTCAGGCGAAGGTACTTAAGCAGAAAGGGTACGGTCAAAATCAAATGAAGAGTTATATTAAGGCCCATCCGTACGTGATAAAAATGGCGCTGAAAAGGGAGCGTGCCTTCACTCAGCATGAGCTGGACCAAATTATGAACCAACTGGCAGAAACCGATCATAACTTGAAGCAGGGGAAAATGGAGAAGTCACTGGCTTTTGAAATGCTTCTTTATCGCTTGATCAACATCAAACAAAAAGCACCCGTCTCTACCTAGTCTACACGCACACTCTCTTAAAAGGAGTGTCAAAACGAAGCCTTCAGTAAAAAAGAAAATGAATGAAAAGAAGCCCTCCGATTCTTCGGAGGGCTTCTTTTCATGTAAAAACGACCCATTCAAGAAAGAAGGATCGTCTGTTGGTCATAAATTACGAATGAATTATAATGCGTTGACAAGTTTAGTTAGGCGGGATTTTTTACGGTTCCCTGTATTTGTAGGAAGGGCGCCACGTTGAACAGCTTTGTCGATTTTCTTAACAGCTGTAGGAAGTGCTTCTTTCGCGTTCTCTACATCTTTGCTTTCAACAAGCTTTTCTACACGTTTAACCGCTGTACGCATGTCAGATTTGAAAGCTGCATTCAAAGAACGAGCGTCATCATTCGTACGTACACGTTTTTTCGCTGATTTAATATTAGGCATAGTTTCACCTCCTAGGTAAAAACAAAAGACTCATTCATATCGAACAAGAGACATTTTACCAGAGCGGTGCACGGTTTTCAATACTTATCTATATACCAATCCTTTCATTTGCATAGTTTTTATCTGGTTGGGAGAAGATTTTCTTAAGGAGGTTGAGTTGAATGGAGGAAAATTTCGACTACACGTTGAGAACGGACCTGGCTCTGGAGGCACAGGAAATGAACGTCAAAGATGAACCTGAGTCTTCAGACTCTGATGGGGTTGAGGTTCATGAAAATGAAAAAAATGAAATTAAAATTACGTATGTAACGGTGGATGAAGCAGGCTCTGAACGAATTGGGAAAAAGGCGGGGCATTATGTCACGTTGGAATCACTCGCAATTCGAAAGCAGGATCACGACCTGCAAGTGAATTTATCCAAAACATTATCCGGTCAGCTGAGAAAATTAATGAATGAGTGTGGAATCAAGGAAATGGACAGGGGGCTGATTGTTGGCCTTGGTAACCAAAATGTGACACCGGATGCTTTAGGGCCATTGGTAACGCAAGAAGTCTACGTGACGAGCCACTTATTTGAGCTTCATCCGGAAACCGTCTCGGATGGCTACCGGCCTGTGTCTGCATTTACACCCGGGGTCATGGGTGTGACTGGAATAGAAACAAGTGACATGGTGCATGGAATTATTGAACAGACGAAGCCTGATTTCGTTCTGGTCATTGATGCCCTTGCTTCACGTTCAATCAACCGCATTAATGCAACGATACAACTTTCTGATACGGGAATCCACCCAGGGTCTGGTGTGGGCAATAAGAGGAAAGAAATTAGCCGGGAGACCTATGGGATTCCTGTGATCTCCATTGGTGTACCAACCGTCGTCGATGCTGTGACCATCACGAGTGATGCGATTGATTATGTGTTAAAACATTTTGGTAGAGAGTGGCGGGAAAAAGATCGTCCTTCCAATGCGTTGTCACCCGCAATGAATCCGTTTGAAAGAAAGACGTTAACGGCTGAAGACCACCCGAATGAAGAACAGAGCAAAGCGGTCATGGGCATGTTCGGCCAATTGGAAGACGTAGAAAAGAAGCAACTAATCAAAGAAGTGCTCACGCCCCTCGGCCATAACCTGATGGTCACCCCTAAAGAGGTGGACAGCTTCATCCAGGATATGGCTCATGTCATTGCGAAGGGAATCAATGGAGCCTTGCATCCAGGTATTGAGGATGGAGAAGCACAATCTTATTTTAAATAATGATTTAATAGAGAGGTTCTATTAAATTCCTCTCTCTCATACCATTTAATAGATAGTGGATGAGGGGGAGGATTTTTCATGTCTCGTTACCCGATCATGAAAAAAGATAAGAAGAGTTATATGAAACAGGGGACAAGATGGACCATCATCACAGTCACTGTTTTGCTTTTATTGTTTATAGGGATCGGTATCCTTACAGGAGCTAAAACGACGTATCGTATTTATTCAAGTACGATACAAGAGTGGACAACCAAGCTTGAAGGCAGTGCATTTTTATATCTGTTCGAAATGGAAAACCGTTCTTTCAAAGATGCTCATCCGGAAGGGAATCGAATTCCTAGTTTGACGACATTGTCTTTTCAACTACTCACAAGCCTTACACCGAACGACCCAAGAAGTCTCTTGGGTCGTGAGATTCCGGGGCTGTCCTCTTACAATAGTCAAATCATCATTGCCGGTAAAGGAACGGACTATTCCACCCTTCCCATTGAGTCAGAACCTCCTAGGTTTGTAGATAACCGCGGGGAGGAAGGAGAGGTTGAAGAAAATAACGATGGAGATCGTGACCCGGAACAGAAACCGGTGGGTGAAGAACGTGTCTATATTTACCACACTCACAACACAGAATCTTTTTATCCTCATTTACCGGATCAGTCCACGAGCTATGATGGAAAAGTAAATATTACTCTTGTTGGAGAACGTCTCGGTGAAGGGTTAGAAAAAAGAGGGATTGGCACGATTGTAGACACAACAGATGTCGCTGCACTTAGAAATGAAAACGGTATGGAGTATCATCAATCCTACGATGCCGTGAGACCGGTCGTGGAAGAAGCTATCAGTCAGAATGGAGACATACAGTTTTTATTTGACCTTCATAGGGATTCCCTTTCCAAGGAACACACAACTACCTCAATTGATGGGAAAACTTACGCACGTTTTGCTTTTGTTATTGGGGCTGAACATCCTCAATATGAACAAAACTTACAACTCGCATCCACCATTCATCAGATGCTGGAGGAAAAATATCCAGGGATCAGCAGGGGAGTTATAACGAAGAAAGGTTCCGGAGTAGACGGTGTGTATAACCAGGACTTGCATCCAAATGCCATGCTTGTTGAATTTGGAGGCGTTTACAATCATTTGGATGAGTTGTATCGTTCCGCAGATGTAATGGCTGAAGTATTCAGTGATTTCTACTTCAAAGACGAAAAAGTCTCCACAGACTAATAGAGGAGGGGCAAAATGAAATGGTTAGCGGGTGGACTCATCGTTGTCATCGTTTTTGTTACGGGAGCATTTTATGGCATTGAAAAAACAAACGAAAAGCTGGATGACCGCCCCACTGTGGTGACATCTCAAAGCTCAGAACAGGAATTGGACCATGGGGTTGAAAAACAAGAACCCACAACACAGGAAGCCAAGGATTTTTGTGCTTCTCCTCAAATGGATTTTGATCCTCCCTGGATCTCCCAACTTGCCGGAGGGATGGGGAAAGGGGTAGCTTCGAGCTTCAATGGAGTCATCGTTGTTTTATCCGAAATCATCCAGGCAGGTTAATAAGATTCAAATGTTGTTGGGGTTTACATTGAATATTGCTTGACGTATTGCTATAATCAACCTAGATATTTGTGTCGAATTCAGTAGGAGTGATTTAAGTTGACAGCACAATCTAAACAAGAAAGGGTCCGCAATTTTTCGATTATTGCCCATATCGACCACGGGAAATCGACACTTGCCGATCGTATTCTAGAAAAAACAAAAGCACTAACACAAAGAGAAATGAAGGAACAATTCCTGGACGCGATGGATCTTGAACGTGAACGTGGAATCACGATTAAATTGAACGCCGTTCAATTGTCCTATGAAGCGAACGATGGACAGGACTATACATTCCACTTAATTGATACCCCAGGCCACGTCGACTTTACATATGAAGTCTCTCGTAGTTTGGCGGCCTGTGAAGGGGCGATTCTCGTAGTAGACGCCGCCCAGGGCATAGAAGCACAGACACTTGCCAATGTTTATCTAGCACTGGAGAATGATCTAGAAATCATCCCTGTCATCAATAAGATTGACCTTCCTGGTGCAGATCCTGAACGGATTAAACAAGAAATCGAAGATGTTATCGGGATTGATGCATCGGATGCCATTCTTGCTTCTGCTAAAGAAGGCGTAGGAATTGATGAGATTTTAGAACGGATTGTGAGCGATATCCCCGCTCCCGAAGGCAATGGAAACGATCCGACGAAAGCTTTGATTTTCGATTCCTTGTACGATTCTTACAGGGGTGTTGTAGCCTATACCTGTGTCCGTGAAGGCTCTATCAAACTTGGAGATAAAATAAGAATGATGGCGACGGGTAAAGAATTCGAAGTAAACGAACTAGGCGTGTTTCGTCCAACACCGACCCCAATGAAAGAGTTGAATGTTGGGGATGTCGGTTATTTAACGGCTTCGATAAAAAACATCGGGGACAGCCGTGTGGGTGACACCATCACCCTTGCCAATAACCCTGCAGCGGAACCACTGCCTGGATATAAGAAGATGAACCCGATGGTGTTCTGTGGAATGTATCCGGTAGATGCGAGCAAATACAATGACCTTAGAGATGCACTTGAACGATTGGAACTTAATGATTCCTCCCTTCAGTTTGAGCCTGAAACTTCTCAAGCGCTTGGATTTGGATTCCGTTGTGGTTTCCTGGGAATGCTCCATATGGAAATCATTCAAGAACGTATTGAGAGGGAATATAAGATTGATCTCATTACGACTGCTCCAAGTGTTATTTATCAGGTGACCCTTACTGATGGATCGGTCTTCAATGTCGATAACCCTTCGATGATGCCGGATAACCAAAGACTCGAAGAAGTTCAGGAGCCTTTCGTAAAAGCGACGGTCATGGTTCCTAACGATTATGTCGGACCAGTCATGGAAATTTGTCAACGCAAACGTGGCAACTTCATGGATATGCAGTACCTGGATGACAATAGGGTGAACATCGTTTATGAAATTCCTTTGTCTGAAATCGTCTATGATTTCTTTGATTCCTTGAAGTCCCAAACCAAAGGTTATGCTTCCTTCGATTACGAGTTAATCGGGTACCGTGTCTCCAACCTCGTGAAAATGGATATCTTGTTGAATGGGGATACCATTGATGCCTTGTCCTTCATTGTCCACCGCGACTTTGCGTACGAACGTGGAAAGCTGATTGCTGAGAAGCTTAAGGAATTAATTCCTAGGCAGCAATTCGAAGTACCTGTCCAGGCTGCGATCGGGAATAAAATCGTTGCTCGAACGACGATCAAAGCAATGCGTAAGAACGTTCTCTCTAAATGTTACGGCGGAGATATTTCCCGTAAGCGTAAATTGCTTGAGAAGCAAAAAGAAGGGAAAAAGCGCATGAAGATGGTCGGATCAGTCGAAGTACCTCAAGAGGCCTTCATGTCCGTCCTTGATTTGAACGAAGACTAAAGCTAAAGGAAGACAGTTGAAACCGCAGGAGACTTTTTCTCTTGCGGTTTTCCTTATGAAAGGTGGTAACATCCATGAACATTCCATCCGCATATATTCACATTCCATTCTGTCAGCAGATCTGCCACTATTGCGACTTTACGAAGTTTTTCTATAATGAGCGGCTGGCAGATGACTATTTAGAAGCACTCGAAAAAGAAATACACACGTATATTCCAGGGCAAAAAGCGAGTGTGCGCACTATTTTTGTCGGAGGTGGGACCCCCACTGCAGTCAACCACAAACAGTTAGAAAAACTATTACAAATGATTGATGACCATTTTGATATTGCAGGGTGTGAAGAATACACATTTGAAGCGAACCCTGGTGATTTGGATGTGGAAAAAGTACGGTTGTTAAAAGCCTATGGCGTCGATCGCATCTCGCTTGGAGTCCAAGTTTTCGATGATGACATGTTGGAGAAGATTGGTCGTGTCCATAAAGTTAAAGATGTGTATACAAATATCGACCGCCTCGTTCAAGCGGGCTTAACGAATATAAGTATTGATCTTATGTACGCTCTCCCTGGGCAAACTGTTGAAGATTTTGAGGAAACAATTGATGAAGCGATGCAATTCGGCCTGCCGCATTACTCTTCCTACTCTCTTCAAATTGAACCAAAAACGGTGTTTTATCAACGGTATAAAAAGGGTAAGCTTTCCAAGGCCAAGGAAGATGATGAAGCAGAAATGTACGAATTGCTGCAGCGTAAATTAGCAGAAGCGGGCGCTGAGCAATACGAAATTAGTAACTTTGCCAAGCCTGGGTTTGAAAGTAAACACAACCTGACATACTGGAATAATGAATTTTATTATGGAATAGGTGCCGGGGCACATGGATATCTTCCAGGTAAACGAACAATCAATATCCGTCCTTTGCCTGCTTACGTAAAAAAAGCCACAGAAGATGGAAAGCCTGTTCTGCATGAGGAACCTATTGGTGAGAAAGAACAGCTGGAGGAAGAAATGTTTCTCGGGTTAAGAAAAACAAAAGGGGTATCCAAAGACCTTTTTCAACAAAAATACGGCAAAACACTAGTCGATGTTTTTGGAAACAAACTGACAGAACTGAAAGAACGCTCCTTGATTGCAGAAGATGCTGGCCATATCCGCCTCACGTCCAAGGGGCGCATACTCGGTAACGAAGTTTTCCAAGAGTTCTTATTGGATGAATGATTATGCAATAATTTTCTTTGGTAAGAGCCATTTCCATTGGGGGTACGGTAGCCTTTTTTGAGGGATATGTAGGAGAGATCACCGCCAGAATAAGTTGTTGGGGGTGATTTTCCATTCCCACAGGATCCAACCGTTCTTTATCTCCAATCTGATCTCCATGTGTCACAGACTTGATATCCTGTTTTTGCAGTGGGAAACACATGAAGCACAAATTCGAAGGGTAGAAGGGCCTGGACGAATGAGTAAAAAAAAGAGCTTTTTCCGTTGACATCCATCAACCCTTTTGATAATTTATTATTAGATTTAGCACTCACTACAAACGAGTGCTAACAGGGGTGATCATCGATGTTAACAAACAGACAATTGCTCATTTTGCAAGTCATAATTGATGATTTCATTCTGACCGCACAACCAGTGGGTTCGCGGTCAATAGCCAAAAAAGATGCTGTGACATTTAGTTCAGCAACAATAAGGAATGAAATGGCTGATTTAGAGGAATTGGGTTTTATTGAAAAAACCCATTCATCTTCCGGAAGGGTCCCTTCTGAAAAAGGGTACCGCTTCTATGTCGACCATCTTCTTTCTCCATTGCGCCTTTCGAGTCAAGAGATGGTGACAATTCGGGAAGCATTCGATGATAAAATGATGGAGTTCGAACGTGTCGTTCAGAAATCAGCAGGCATTCTTTCTGATATGACGAACTACACATCCATCATTCTTGGACCGGAAGTATTTGAAACGAAACTAAAACAATTGCAGATCGTTCCATTATCCGATCAATCTGCTATTGCCATTTTAGTTACGGATACCGGTCATGTAGAGCATCGGGCATTCAATGTCCCTGTTGAAATCAAAGGTGCGGATTTGGAAAAGATGGTGAACATTTTAAACAGCCGTCTCCAAGGAGTCCCGTTAGTAAAACTGCATGAAAAACTCTATTCCGAAATCAATGATCTGTTAAAAACACATACGGATCATCATGAAGAAGCTTTCCAATATTTGCGTGCAGCTCTTGTGGATGAGCATCCGACGAAACTGTACATTGGTGGAAAGACTAACATTCTCATGCAACCTGAATTCAGGGACCTTGATAAAGTCAGGTCTTTATATGCAACCATCGAACAGGAAAGTGAGATGGCTGACTTGCTGCGTACTGGTAAGGAAGGGATTCAAGTTCGAATCGGACAGGAAAACCCTTTTGATGCTATGCAGAACTGCAGTTTAATTACCGCAACTTATCAGCTTGGCAATGATCAAGTAGGTACGATTGCACTTTTAGGCCCGACTCGCATGGAGTATAACCGTATGTTTTCACTGATGAACGTCTTATCCAAGCACATGACAGATACTTTCCGTGGCTGGTATTAGAACGGTCCACCGCTTCTTTATGTGTCATGCTTTTTCAGGATAAGGATTCATGTTATAGTCAGTAACGGTGAAATGGAAAGTAGGAGGTGGAAGTCGTGGAAGAGAACAAACAAGAAATCATTGATGAAAAAGATGAATCTCAAAATGAGGAACCTGAACAAACGGTTGTAGAAGAGACGGATGAGCTAGAACAACTTCGTCAGGAAAAAGAAGAAATCAATAATCGACTGCTTCGTTTGCAAGCGGATTATGATAATTTCCGCCGCCGTACTCAAAAAGAGAAAGAGGCGGACAGGAAATATAGATCCCAAAGTCTTGTAGAAGAATTGATACCGGCTTTGGATAACTTTGAACGAGCTCTCCAAGTAGAAGTGGATGGCGATGCCGCCAAAAACTTTGCAAGTGGAATGAAGATGGTTTATGACCAGTTCAAAGCAGCTCTGGAAAAAGAAGGCGTGGAAGAAATTCCTGCTAAAGGGGAAGAATTCGATCCTCATATGCACCAGGCGATCATGCAAGTCGAAGATGAAAATTACGAAAGTAACATTGTCGTTGAAGAGTTGCAAAAAGGTTACCGCTTGAAAGACCGGGTCATCCGCCCGTCAATGGTAAAAGTAAATCAGTAAAAATTATCAAATGAACGAGTACGTAAAGGAGGACATTTAACCATGGGTAAAATCATTGGTATTGACTTAGGTACAACAAACTCTTGTGTAGCAGTAATGGAAGGTGGGGAAGCGAAGGTAATTCCCAACCCAGAAGGGAACCGCACTACACCATCTGCTGTTGCATTTAAGAATGGTGAACGTCAAGTAGGGGAAGTCGCTAAACGTCAGGCGATTACAAACCCGAACACAATTCTTTCCATCAAACGTCATATGGGAACAGACTACAAGGTAGAAGTAGAAGGTAAAGAATATACGCCACAAGAAGTTTCTGCCATCATTCTTCAGTACATTAAGAATTATGCAGAAGACTATCTTGGAGAAACAGTAGATAAAGCAATCATCACTGTTCCAGCTTACTTTAATGACGCTGAGCGTCAGGCAACAAAAGATGCTGGTAAAATTGCTGGCCTTGAAGTCGAGCGTATCATTAACGAGCCAACAGCAGCTGCTCTTGCTTACGGCATTGATAAAGAAGATCAGGATCAAACGATTCTTGTCTATGACCTTGGTGGTGGTACATTCGACGTATCCATTCTTGAAATCGGAGATGGAACGTTCGAAGTTATTTCTACGGCCGGTGATAACCGCCTTGGTGGGGATGACTTCGACCAAGTCATTATCGATCACATGGTAGCTGAATTCAAAAAAGAAAACGGCATTGATTTGTCCCAGGATAAAATGGCTAAACAGCGCCTGAAAGACGCGGCTGAGAAAGCGAAGAAAGACCTTTCCGGCGTTGCTCAGACTCAAATTTCTCTTCCATTCATCACTGCAGGAGAAGCGGGACCGCTTCACCTTGAGATGAACTTGACTCGTGCGAAATTCGAAGAGCTTGCTTCTGATCTTGTCGAGCGTTCTATGAAGCCGACACGTCAAGCGCTTAAAGATGCCAGCATGAGTGCAAGCGACATCCACAAAGTTATTCTTGTAGGTGGATCTACTCGTATCCCGGCTGTACAAGAAGCAATCAAGAAAGAAATCGGCAAAGAACCTTCTAAAGGTGTAAACCCTGATGAAGTTGTAGCCCTTGGTGCCTCCATTCAAGGTGGCGTACTTCAGGGAGATGTGAAGGACGTAGTACTTCTTGACGTTACTCCACTTTCCCTTGGAATCGAAACAATGGGTGGCGTTACGACGAAATTGATCGAACGTAACACGACAATTCCGACAAGCCACTCTCAAGTGTTCTCAACTGCTGCTGACAACCAGACAGCTGTTGATATCCACGTCTTGCAAGGCGAGCGTGAAATGGCTCAAGATAACAAGACCCTTGGTCGTTTCCAGTTGACAGATATTCCACCAGCACCACGCGGTGTGCCTCAAATCGAAGTAAGTTTCGACATTGATGCTAACGGAATTGTTAACGTTCGTGCCAAAGACATGGGTACAAACAAAGAACAATCTATCACAATCAAGTCTTCTTCTGGTCTTTCTGATGAGGAAGTCGAAGAAATGGTTCGTCAGGCAGAAGAAAACGCTGAAGAAGACAAGAAAAAACGTGAAGCGATTGAACTTCGTAACGAAGCGGATCAGCTGATCTTCACAACAGACAAGACAATCAAAGACCTTGGTGAACAAGTCAGTGAAGAAGAAAAACAAAAAGCAGAATCTGCGAAAGAAGAACTACAAACTGCCCTTGAAGGCGAAGATCTAGAAGCAATCAAAGAGAAAAAAGAAGCACTTCAAGAACAAGTGCAAGCTCTTTCTGTGAAGCTCTATGAGCAGGCTCAAGCACAGGCTGAAGCTGCTCAAGGCCAAGAAGGCGGCGGTGCTGACGAAGATGTCGTTGATGCGGATTATGAAGAAGTTAACGACGATGAGAACAAGAAGTAAGAATAGGTAGAAAAAAAGTCAAAGTCAGGTTCTTCTTGACTTTGACTTTTTTCATGAATAGGCAAAGGGATGACGTTTGCCTGCCTAGATTTTCAATGTTAATATAAACCTTATGTAATAGCGTCCGGGAGAGTGATCGATAAGTGAGTAAACGTGATTATTATGAAGTCCTTGGCGTGTCCAAGGATGCTTCAAAAGATGAAATAAAGAAAGCCTACCGTAAACTGGCGCGTAAGTATCACCCTGACGTCAGTGAGGAAGACAATGCTTCTGAAAAGTTTAAAGAAGCAAAAGAAGCCTACGAGACGTTAAGCGACCAGCAAAAACGTGCCCAATATGACCAATTCGGTCATGCCGGTCCAAATCAGGGCGGCTTTGGCGGTTTCGGTGGCGGAGCAGAAGATTTCGGCGGTTTCGGCGATATATTCGACATGTTCTTCGGTGGAGGAGGACGACGCCGTGACCCGAACGCACCACGTAAAGGTGCAGACTTGCAATATACGATGACACTTCAATTTGAAGAGTCCATTTTCGGCAAGTCTACGGACATCGAAATTCCTATGGAAGAAGATTGTGATACATGTGATGGTTCAGGGGCTAAACCAGGAACATCACCTGAAACATGCTCCCACTGTCAAGGCTCAGGACAAGTCAACCAAGAACAGAATACCCCGTTCGGTCGCGTCGTCAATCGCCGCGTTTGTCATCACTGCCAAGGTACAGGGAAATTCATTAAAGAAAAATGTAACACCTGTGGCGGCGATGGCCGCGTGACAAAACGCAAGAAAATTCACCTCGATATCCCAGCAGGTATTGATGATGGTCAACAGATCCGCGTGCCTGGAAAAGGAGAAGAAGGTGTCAATGGCGGACCAGCTGGTGACTTATTCGTAGTCATCCGCGTTCAGCCACACGAGTTTTTCCAACGCGAGGGCGATCACATTTTCTGTGAAATTCCTCTTACTTTTGCACAGGCGGCACTTGGTGATGAAATTGAAGTTCCTACCGTACATGGAAACGTAAAGTTAAAAGTACCTGCAGGAACGCAAACAGGAAAGACGTTCCGTTTGAAAGAGAAAGGGGCTCCAAACGTTCATGGCCGTGGACAAGGTGACCAGCATGTGAAGATGAAAGTTATTACACCTAAGAATTTAACGGAGAGACAGAAAGAACTGCTACGTGAATTCAATGATATCAGTGGCAATGAAGCAACAGATGAACAGCACGGCAATTTCTTTGAGCGTATGAAACGTGCGTTTAAGGGAGACAGCTAAAGGTTAAAAGGAAGGTGTCTGTACGATTGGTAGATGGGTAGTTCAAGTGGAATTCCCCGTTCATTCGTACAGGCACTTTTTATCTTAGACTCTGGTTTAGTTTTGTAAAGTACTTGTACTTAGAAAAAATAATGAAAAGGGTGGATCATCAATGAAATGGTCTGAAGTGTGTATCCATACAACAACAGAAGCAGTTGAACCGGTATCAAATATTCTTCACGAGTCAGGAGCAAGCGGAGTCGTCATCGAAGACCCATCAGATATGAAAAGGCAGAAAACCAAACTGGGAGAGATTTACGAATTGAATCCCGATGACTATCCAGCAGAAGGTGTGTATGTAAAAGCCTACCTTCCGATGAATAGTTTTCTTGGCGAAACTGTCGATGGGATTAAAAAAACGGTATCAAACCTAACTGAATTCGACATTGATATCGGGCATAATCATGTGACCATCAGTGAAATCCATGAGGAAGACTGGGCAACGGCGTGGAAAAAATATTATAAACCCGTCAAAATTTCAGAAAAGATCACAATCATCCCGACATGGGAAGACTACACACCAGTTTCCAGTGATGAAATCATTATTGAGATGGACCCTGGAATGGCCTTTGGAACAGGTACACACCCAACGACCGTTCTAAGCATACAGGCATTAGAACAGTACTTGGAGAACGGAGATACAGTGCTTGATGTTGGCGCTGGATCTGGGATCTTAAGTGTAGCTTCTGTCCTTTTGGGTGCCGAACATGCCTATGCTTATGATTTAGACGATGTTGCCGTCTCAAGTACGAGAAACAACGCTGCTTTAAATGGCGTGGAAGATAAAGTGACCTCTAAGCTCAATGACCTTCTAGAGGGAGTATACTGGGAAGCTGACTTAATTGTGTCGAACATTTTGGCAGAGATTATCGTCAAATTCACCGATGATGCCTATCGTGTCGTCAAGCCTGGAGGATATTTCATTACATGCGGTATCATTTCTGGACGTAAAGAAATGGTGCGCGAACAATTGATTCAATCAGGTTTTGAGATTGTTGAAACAAACAAAATGGAAGACTGGGTCAGCATTATCGCTAAAAAACCGGAGTGATTGAATGCAACGATATTTTGTTAATCAAGAATGTTGGAAAGATGGTTCCCTGTATGTGACGGGAGAAGATACCCATCACATTGTGAGGGTGATGAGAATGAAGGAAGGGGACAACCTTGTCGCCATCCATCCTGAAAAAGGACCCGCTTTATGCGAAATCACTCGAGTGGCTGAGGACGTCGTTGATTGTAACGTCATCAACTGGCTGGAGGAAGACCGTGAACTTCCCGTTCATGTAACAGTTGTAGCAAGTCTTGGAAAAGGTGATAAACTGGAACGAATTGTTCAGAAAGGTACTGAACTCGGAGCTTCTGCTTTTATCCCATACCAAGCAGATCGTTCAGTTGCCAAATGGGATGAAAAAAAAGCAGTGAAAAAAATCCAGCGATTGCAAAAGATATCTAAAGAAGCGAGTGAACAATCAGAGCGAACGGTTGTACCTGAGATCCAATCTGTTCATGCACTTCAGCAGCTTTTGGAATTAAAAGACTACTATGACCACTGTTTGTTTGGATATGCTGAGAATGCGAGGGGAGAAAAGTCCTGCTCGTTAAGTGAAGCCTTCTTACCGATGAGGCGGAAGGAATCTGTTTTAGTTGTCTTCGGGCCTGAAGGTGGATTTTCTGAAAGTGAAGTGGAAAGACTATTGCAGGAAGGGTTCAAGTCGATTCGGTTAGGTCCACGCATTTTACGCATGGAAACAGCTCCTCTGTATTTTTTATCCAGTCTTTCTTATCAGTTGGAAGAAGTTTGAATGTACGTAGACAAGCTCGCATTTTAATCGCTTTCATGCTATGATAGAAGAGATGTACGAACAACTTAAATTTGAAAGGACGATTCAACAATGGAACAAAATTTAGCAAAAATGATTGATCATACACAGCTTAAACCTGATACAGCGAAAGATAAGATCACGCAAATTTGTCAAGAAGCGAAAGAACAAAACTTTGCCTCTGTTTGTGTTAACCCTCACTGGGTATCCTACTGTGCAGAGTTACTTGAAGGAACAGATGTGAAGGTTTGTACAGTTATTGGTTTCCCATTAGGGGCAACTACGAAAGAAACAAAAGCTTTCGAAACAAAACAAGCCATCGAAAAAGGCGCAACTGAAGTTGATATGGTCATCAACATCGGTGAATTGAAATCAGGAAACAAAGAACTTGTTCAGCAAGATATCGAAGCAGTCGTCCGTGAAGCGGAAGGCAAAGCGATCGTCAAAGTAATCATTGAAACTTCCCTACTTACAGAAGATGAGAAAGTAGCAGCATCTGAACTGGCTAAGGCTGCAGGTGCAGACTTTGTCAAAACTTCAACTGGTTTCTCTGGTGGGGGAGCAACAGTTGAGGATATCAGCTTAATGCGTAAAACTGTCGGCCCGGACATGGGTGTAAAAGCTTCCGGCGGAGTACGTGACTACGAGGGAGCTAAAGCCATGATCGAAGCTGGTGCTACTCGTATCGGTGCAAGCTCCGGAATCGCCATTGTTAACGGCGAACAAGGAACTTCTGATTATTAATTAAACGAAAGAAGCCATCTCCAAAAGGGATGGCTTCTTTTTAATTTTCACCTTTATTTAAGAATATGGCAGGGTTGTTGAAGGCTCAGGTTTGAGGTGGTTCGGGTTTCGTTGCTATGTTGGGCGTCAGGGGTGGTTGGGAAGACACTCGTCTAGCTCCATCGCCCAGACACTCGCGTCATAAGCAGAACAGCAACGGAATGGAGGGTACATTCCGTTGCTGTTCTGCTTATGCCAGTCGTGTCTACCAGAGCGATTCCGTATTTGAACACTTTCCTGTGGGGAGTGGCGAGCTTCCTCGGGCGGTTTGCCGCACTAAGGGGTCTCGCCGATCTCCTTCTCTCCCACGGGAGTCTCGCAGCTTCCCAACCACCCCTTTCAATAATGTGAGAAACGAACCCCTACATCAAGAATAAGCATTTTCCAACATCACAACATATAGTAAGAAAGCGGTCTATAACAAGCGTTTGTGAGCTCTATCTATACGATGGAATCCTTGTGTTACAGCTCCTAATACATATAGAATGCGCTTAATTCTGGAGGTGGTTTCGAGATACTTATATGGAAAAGGGGCGGAGGGGAATGGTGAGACTCCTATCTTAAGTGTGGAGGTGCCTCGATCAGCGGCGTATGGACTGGACTGAGCTGGCGGAGATAAAGGAAACACGAAGAACGGAGTGATTCGATGTTGACTTATCGTACAGAAGCGAGGGAAGTCTCACTAGCCGCTAGGCACCGAAACCGGATATCACGAAAAAAAGTGCATGGTGAGACCCCACAGGACGCAGTCCGAGGAGGCTCACCGCGCTCCCGCGGAAAGCGAGCTATTCCCCGCAGCCCCCATCCACTCAACAAACATCTCGAAACTGAGTCTTCAACTAAAGGGAGCCTTACTGGAGAAGAGGGTATTGGGATTTGACTTTGGAGGGGAATTGAAAGAATGTATAGGGGAGGAGGGATGAGATGAATAGAAAAGATCACGTAAAAATGCATAGTTATCCTGGGATGGTAGCCGTTGTGGGAGTTTTTCACGAGGGAAAAGTGAACTTTATGGCTGCTGGTTGGCACGCCTACTTATCCATGTCCCCGCCAATGTACGGTGTAGCCATAGGAAGAGAAAGACATACATATGAAATGGTAAAACAATCGAACCGATTCACCATTAACTTCCTTCCTTTTGATGAAGCAGGTTTTATACAATACAGCGGAACGGTTTCAGGTGCAGATGTTGATAAAAATCAAAAGTACAAACAACCATGGAGAATGGAGCAGGATGGATGCCCTTTGCTTGAATATGCTTATCTTGCTTACGAATGCCATGTCCATCAAATTGTACCTACAGGGGATCACGATTGGGTGATTGGTGACATCAAAGGTTGTCTCTACAAGGAAGAAAAATTTCTTGAAAATGGATTGCCAAACTTTGAGGATTTAAACATTCCGCTATACCTCGGGCGTTCAAGTTACATGAGGCTGAATGAAGAGGTAGAAATTAGTGAAGTAAACGACCCTTTATCTTGCAAAAAAAGTTGACCATATGACATGCATATAATATAATTGTCAAAGGTATGGGGGGTTCCCATACAAGAGAAACAGTTTTGTTTGCTTCGGAGGGAGGGAAATTAGCATGTCAAAAACAACTCGCGTTCGTAAAAACGAGTCTCTTGAAGATGCTCTTCGTCGCTTTAAGCGTGATGTATCAAAAAGTGGTACATTAGCGGAATATCGTAAGCGTGAATATTACGATAAGCCTAGCGTACGCCGTAAGAAAAAGTCTGAGGCGGCTAGAAAGCGTAAGTAATTAAAGAGGGTGTTGAAGAGATGACAATTACAGACCGTCTCACCCAGGATATGAAAACAGCCATGAAAGCCCGTGATAAAGAAAGATTATCGACGATACGCATGGTGAAAGCTTCTATGCAAAATGAAGCCATTAAACTGGGGAAAGACTCATTATCTGAAGAAGAAGAATTGACTGTTTTATCCCGTGAGGTAAAACAGAGAAATGATTCCCTCCATGAATTCAAAGAAGCTGGACGTGAAGATCTTGTAGAAGGACTCGAACGTGAAATTGAGATTTTACAAGTATATATGCCGAAACAGCTGACAGATGAAGAACTCAAGCAAGTCGTTGATGAGACGATTCAAGAAGTAGGCGCTACTTCCAAGAGTGACATGGGTAAAGTCATGAGTGCCGTCATGCCTAAAGTCAAGGGCAAGGCCGACGGAACCAAGGTCAATAAGCTCGTTCTTCAGCAACTATCGTAAATATAAAGGCCTCTCTTTGTTAAGAGAGGCCTTTTTACATAGGTATAACATCTCTTCAACGCGTTTCTGAAAGTCTTAAACTTTTTGAAACCAACCGTGGTTTTGATTCGTAAACGTATTATATGGTGGGAAGGCTACCTGTCAAGGAGGTGAAATGAATGAAGCGATCATTGCGTTTAGGTGTTTGGGGGATGCTTCTCATTTTAGGAAGCGTTTTATCATTTCTCCATCTTCACTCATTTGTTCAGGCAGATGGAGAAGGTCAGACTGTTTATGTGATTCCGGTAGAAGATACGGTGGAGCGTGGGATGGCTGCGTTTCTTAACCGTACGACAGAAGAAGCTCGTGAAAATGGCGTGGATCATATCATATTTGAGATTGATACGCCCGGGGGCCGTGTGGATGCTGCCGGTGATATCGGAGAAATTTTTCAAGATTTAGATGTTCCCAATAGTGCATTTGTAACAAACAGGGCTTATTCAGCCGGTTCATACATTGCGCTAAACGCAGATTCAATCTACATGAAGCCGACCGCAACGATGGGCGCATCCGGAGTCATCAACTCTGATGGAACGGCTGCCGATAAGAAAGCTCAATCTGCTTGGATTTCATCAATGGTAGCTGCGGCGGAATCTACCGGGCGTGACCCCTTATATGCTCGGGCTATGGCGGATGCATCTGTCGATTTAAAAGATTATGGAGCTCCAAAAGGAGAATTTTTGACCTTGGGAGCAACAGATGCAAAAGAGGTTGGCTATGCTGAAGGAATCGTTGAGGATCGTAATGAGCTTCTCAGTAAACTTGGCTTGTCTGATGCAACCATTATAGAGGAAAACCCCACTCTCTCTGAGAATATAGCCAGATTTTTGACAGATCCCGTTGTTATTCCGATCTTATTATCCATCGCAAGTATTGGTCTTGTTGTTGAATTGTATTCACCTGGCTTTGGGATTCCTGGAACGATGGGGGCGCTTGCGCTCGTCCTGTTTTTTTATGGCCACATAGTTGCCGGATTGGCCGGTTATGAAGCGATTATCCTATTGGTCCTTGGGATCGGGTTAGTCATTGCTGAATTCTTTTTACCTGGTGGGATTGCAGGAATTGCGGGGGTTGTAGCGATTGTATCCTCATTGATGCTTTCATCAGCGGATATGGGGCATATGGCCATGAGTATAGGAATTGCTCTATTGGTGACAATTATTATATCTATCGTGCTCTTTAAATTCGTTGGCTTGGAAAGAGGATTCTTTCGCCATATCATCTTGAACGATTCCACTTCGTCTGATCAGGGATATGTATCTTCCCAAAATCGCTTGGATTTAATCGGTATGGAAGGGGTGACGCTTACACCTCTCCGCCCTTCTGGTACAGCTGACTTTGATGGAGAACGTTTAGATGTCGTAACAGAAGGTGGTTTCATTCCTGTTCATAGGACAGTGAAAGTCATGAAAACAGAAGGCTCACGTATAGTCGTTCGTGAAATGAAAAAAGAAGAACAAGAGGAGGAAAAAGAGTGACTTTAGAACAATTAATGCCAATCATCATCATTGGTATCATCATTATCGTCGTAGCCGTGTTGTTTACGTTTATCCCTGTAATGCTGTGGATCAGTGCTCTTGCTGCAGGTGTAAAGATTAGCATTTTCACATTAGTAGGTATGCGATTAAGAAGGGTTATTCCTTCACGTGTCATCAATCCGTTAATTAAAGCTCATAAAGCCGGAGTGAATGTGAATACAAACCAGCTGGAAAGTCACTATCTAGCAGGTGGTAATGTTGACCGTGTCGTAAATGCTCTTATTGCAGCACAAAGAGCCAATATTGAACTTAGCTTTGAGCGTTGTGCAGCCATTGATTTGGCTGGTCGTGATGTACTGGAAGCTGTTCAAATGAGTGTTAATCCAAAAGTTATTGAAACGCCATTTATCGCTGGTGTGGCTATGGACGGAATTGAAGTGAAAGCAAAGGCGCGTATTACCGTAAGAGCGAATATTGACCGACTTGTCGGTGGTGCCGGTGAGGATACAGTCATCGCTCGTGTTGGTGAAGGAATCGTATCCACCATCGGGTCAAGTGAAAATCATAATAAAGTACTAGAAAACCCGGATAGGATTTCACAAAATGTTTTAGGAAAAGGCTTAGATGCTGGAACGGCCTTTGAAATTCTTTCCATTGATATTGCGGACATCGATATCGGCAAGAACATCGGTGCTATTCTACAAACCGATCAAGCAGAAGCAGATAAGAACATTGCACAGGCAAAAGCTGAAGAGCGTCGTGCTATGGCTATTGCTCAGGAACAAGAAATGCGTGCACGTGTACAAGAAATGCAGGCGAAAGTGGTCGAAGCAGAAGCCCAGGTTCCTCAAGCGCTTGCGGAAGCTTTACGTTCCGGTAAGATGGGTGTCATGGATTACATGAACTATCAGAACATCAATGCGGATACGGATATGAGAAACACTCTAGGTAAAATGTCCGATGAAGAGGAAGAAGAAAAATAATCCTTGTTTAACTTAAAGGAGAATTTGTATGGGAGATCTGATAGAACTCATTTTCAGCAATTTCCTTATTCTCGCTGCCATAATTGGCGGGATTATCAGCTGGTTTAGCGGGATGTCGAAAGAAAATGAGAATAAAAAAAGGCCTGAAAAGAGAACATCTCCAGTTCCTCCTGCCTATCCTAGCGGGCCTTCTCGTGACGTTCAAAAAACAGAAACGAACGACAGGTCCGGGGAAGAAAGGTTTAGGGATTACTACGAGACCAAACAGAAGAAGCTTGCTGAAGCCGAGACGGCTCGTTCTGAAGAGCGTCAGGGAATGGAAGAAGAAACATACTCTCATCGGCCGGAGTTAAGAAAAAAGCAGAAGGTATCTTCTGAGTTGAATTTAAATGGTCCGCTTATAGAAAAAACAAGAAAGTGGGATAAAAAGCGGTTAGCTGAAGGGATTTTAATGGCTGAAGTGCTCGGTCCCCCCCGTGCTCGCAAGCCTCACAGCTCCCACCCTCGAAAAAGATAACCCGAACGCACGAATTGTAGTGATACAATTCGTGCGTTTTTCGTATAAATGAAAAGAGGGGAGGGCGTCACATGTCAAAATGGCAGCAGCATATACGGACTTGGATCAGTCGTTACTTTGATTTACCATCTGATGTCATGTTGGATCTTCCTAGAATAACGACGATCGGATCCATTCATGTGTACATAGAAAATCATACAGGCCTCCTGCATTTTTCGGATGAAGAAGTTAGGATTCAATACAAAAAAGGTCAGGTTCGCATTATAGGCAAAGACCTTGGAGTGAAAATGATGCTGAAGGAAGAATTGTTACTTGAAGGTGAACTCAAGTCCGTGGAGTTTTTGCCGGACTCATAAGGGGGTGAGACGATGAAGAACCAGCATGATTTCTTTCAGGGAATCATGACGGTACAAGTGGAGGGCCCGTTGATCGAACCTTTTTTGCAAGCCTGTACGAAACGTGGCTGTCATATTACAAATATGAGAAGATTGGATGCTTCGGTTGTCGTATTAACGATCCGATTAAAGGATTGGAAAATCTTCAGGGAATTGAGGAAAAAATACCGTTGTAAAATCTCCATTAAAGGTGGAAGAGGGCTTCCATTTCTGATCCAGCATGTAATAGGGAGGCTATCGGTTCTTCTCGCCTTCATCGCAGCCGTTGTGATAATTTTTGTTCTCGCGAATACGTTGTGGTCCATCAAAGTGGACGGCCTCTCTCCGGAACTTGAAGCAAATGTTGAAAGTAAATTGAATAGTTACGGTGTCTCACCCGGAAAACTAACGATAGGAATGAAGGATCCTATTGAAATACAGCAACAGTTATTAGAGGATATCCCGGATCTTTTATGGATCGGTGTGAAAAAGCAAGGGACAAGCTATCATCTGTATGGCGTAGAGAAGACGAGATACGATACAGAAATAAACACTCGCCCTTCCAATCTTGTAGCCGCAAAGAAAGGGATGATTATTGAAACGTTCATTAAAAAAGGTCGTCCTATGGTATCGGTCTACGATGTTGTGCAAAAAGGTCAAATCCTTGCCACGGGTCAGCTAGTGGAAGAAGAGGATGTGTTCATTCATTCCGAAGGAGAAGTAATTGCGGAAACATGGTACCGGGTCGCTCAATCACTTCCAATGCAACAGGTGTTATCGTTGACAGATGGTTCAGTAGAAAGTGAATATGGCTTGGTACTTGGGAAGCTTTCTATTCCTATTTGGGGATTTTGGCGTGGAGATGAAGGGGACTTCAGGGAAGAGTCCCATACATCAGATTGGAGTGTTTTCGGGTTCAAAATTCCTGTGAACATGAGGACGATCGACTACTATTCGATTGACCGAAAAAAATATGAATCTTCCCGGAAAGAGATTGAACAGATAGGGATATCCTCTGCAAGGAGCAACCTCCAGCAAGAACTCGATCCGGAAGCAGAAATTAAGGATGAAAAAGTTTTGCACCTCAGTGAGGAGAATGGTAAAGTAAAATTAATCCTTATGTACAAAGTTTATGAAAATATTGCAGTGACCAAGTATTTAAGTCAAGGAGATTGAGTATGCCAGAAGATTTGAAAACAATGGACATTCAATTAGATAATACAACAGAAGCATTAGCCCTTTTTGGAACAGAAGACCGTAACCTTAAGCAAATTGAGGAACAGCTGAAAGTCACGATCATTTCACGTGGAGAACAAGTCAGAGTATCTGGGCAAGCAGAACATGTTCAGCTTGTAGAAGAAATACTCAACAGCGTTCTTGCGATTATTCGTAAAGGGTTGACCGTTACGGAACGAGATATCGTTTACGCTGTAGAACTCGCTAAAAAAGGGAAAATCAATCAATTCGAAGCATTGTTCGAAGACGAAATCACAAAAAACTCCAAAGGGAAATCAATCAGGGTCAAAACCCTTGGTCAAAGGAATTATATCGCAGCGATCAAAAAGAATGACCTTGTCTTTGGTATTGGCCCTGCTGGTACAGGAAAGACCTATCTTGCTGTGATCATGGCCGTCAATGCTTTGAAAAATGGAGATGTGAAGAGGATCATCCTGACTCGTCCAGCTGTGGAAGCTGGAGAAAGTTTAGGGTTTCTTCCTGGGGATTTAAAAGAAAAAGTCGACCCTTATTTGAGACCGCTTTATGACTCTTTACATGATGTATTCGGTGCAGAACATACAGCACGCTTGATTGATAGAGGAACGATTGAGATTGCTCCGCTAGCTTATATGAGAGGGCGGACGCTGGATGATGCATTCGCTATTTTGGATGAAGCTCAAAATACGACACCAGAACAAATGAAGATGTTTCTGACTCGTTTAGGATTCGGTTCAAAAATGATTATTACTGGAGATATCACTCAAGTGGATCTTCCTAAAGGTGTAAAGTCCGGTTTGCGAGTCGCTGAGGAGCGGTTAGCTAAAGTGAAAGGGTCTGCCTTTATTCATTTGGATCAATCCGACGTTGTCAGGCACCCACTTGTGCAGCGCATTATCGATGCATATGAAGGGGAAAACAAATAAGACCCAGTCCCTGGGTCTTATTTGTTGTCTTTACATGGAATAAATTAGGAGGAGGGCGTTGGGGGCACACACGATTCCTAAAACAGCTTTATGTGAAAAGTGAAACCTGTTGGGCTACCCCCGCGTTTTTAGGTGCTGTTTTTTTTAAGCTGCTTATATTTATGTACTCTCAACCCTGAAAATTTGATAAATCCAGCTCGGCACTAGAAACGTCCACATGCTTGAGAACCTTTTACATAACCATTTTAAAGATTCTCAGCTCGCGGTCATTGCCAGTTCAATCACCAGCTTTAACGGAAGTTCTCTTTGAAAATCCAGTTACGTATGATCACACCACAAGCGAGGCAGCGTGTGTCAATTGAAGCTCATGGTCTTCTTGCACGTGTGGCATCCTATTACCATGACGTTGGTTAAGCAATCCACCCTCATGTTTGTGGAAGGTTTATGCGTGTTGGTCAGCTGGATGACCGTAATTTGACGTTTAATGTGTTGAATACAATGGAAACAGTCCTATGTGAAACGTAGCTTGGCATGTTTCGCTCAAGAATGAAGGATCCCGAAAAATAATCCATTTGCCAAGGAGGCAGAATAATATGATTACCATTGATTTTCAAGACGAAACCAATTCAGTAGATGAAGCATTTGTCGATATGATTCAACGCATCATCCGTTTTGCAGGAGAAAAAGAGGAAGTTACAGGGGATGCGGAAGTATCGGTGAGCTTCGTGGATAATAAAGAAATTCAGGAAATCAACCGCAATTACCGTCAAAAAGATGAACCGACAGATGTGATCTCTTTTGCCATGCAGGAACTAGGGGAAGACGAAATGAATGTTCTCGATGAGAACATGCCGCTCATGCTCGGAGATATTATCATTTCTGTAGATAAAGCGAAAGAACAAGCAGAGGATTATAACCATTCCCTTGAAAGAGAATTCGGCTTCTTGGCGTTGCATGGCTTTTTACATTTGCTTGGTTATGATCACATGAATGAAGAAGATGAGAAGAAGATGTTCGGCAGACAAGAGGAAATTTTACATGAGTTCGGACTACAAAGATCGTAAAAAGAAAACAAGGATCGGTTTCCGGTTTGCATGGAATGGGATCAAAGAAGTGTATAGGTCAGAGAGAAACTTCCGTATACAACTGACCGTGGCTTTATTGGTCATCATAGCAGCCCTTTTATTCGGCTTATCAAAATGGGAATGGATCACGATCCTCATTATTATGGGCATGGTCCTAACGTTGGAAATGGTTAACACAGCGATGGAAAGGCTGCTGGATTTTTACCATCCTGAACAACATCCCGTCATAGGTTCGATAAAAGATATTACAGCTGGAGCAGTCCTTGTAGCGAGCGTGGTCTCGGTTATGATCGGGATTATGATCTTCCTTCCTAAGCTTTTGATGATATGGGAATGAAATAAAGACGATGATATAGTAAAATAGATTAGAACGATTGCGTGAACATTTATTGGAGGAACATTTATGACAGAGAATTTCAAATCGGGTTTTGTTACGATTGTCGGCCGTCCGAATGTGGGCAAATCGACGTTTATGAACCGTGTAATCGGTGAAAAGATCGCCATCATGAGTGATAAACCCCAAACAACGAGAAACAAAATCCAGGGAGTCATGACAGATAAAGAATCACAAATCATTTTTATTGATACGCCTGGAATCCATAAACCGAAGCATAAACTTGGAGACTATATGGTAAACGTTGCCGAGAACACGTTGAACGAAGTGGATGCCGTTCTTTTCATGATCAATGCAGAAGAAGGATACGGCAGAGGCGATCAATTCATTTTGGATCGCCTGCAGCGTGTCGATCAGCCTGTTTTCTTAATTATCAATAAGATAGACAGGGTTCATCCGGATGATTTATTGCCATTAATTGATCAGTATAAAGAAAAGCTTGATTTTGAAGAAATCATTCCGATCTCAGCACTTGAAGGGAATAATGTCAATCATCTCCTGGGCGTTCTAAAGAATCACTTGCCTGAAGGACCTCAGTTCTATCCGGAAGACCAAATCACTGACCATCCGGAACGTTTTGTCATCAGCGAGTTTATCAGGGAAAAAGTTCTGCATTTAACTCGTGAGGAAATCCCTCACTCCATTGCGGTTGTCATTGAGGGGATCGAGCCTCGAAATGAACATGACAAAGTTCAGATTCAAGCGGCTATCATAGTGGAACGAAAGTCTCAAAAAGGCATCATTATCGGTAAGCAGGGAAGCATGTTAAAAGAAATCGGTAAGCGGGCTAGAAGAGACATTGAGTCCCTGTTGGGAAGTAAAGTGTATTTAGAACTTTGGGTCAAAGTGCAAAAAGACTGGAGAAACAAACAAATCCAACTTAGTGATTTCGGCTATCGCGAGGACGAATATTAAGGGTTGGAAAAAATTAAGCCTTATGTTTTCAGTTAGGGGAAGCATTCTAGTAATGTACACTCGTTTAGCGATGATAAGAAAGGCGGTGTTTCTTGTGCGCGACAAGCTTTCATGGAACGTTTTCAGTCAAACAGGCAATGTGGAAACCTATTTATTGATGAAAGAATTGGAGTCTCAAGATCAGCAGTCTCAAGAAAAGCTCGCTTCCCCTACTGAACCAATATCTACGGATGATTTGAATTCGTAAACGGAGCAGGTGAGCCCATTGATGGACAAGGTGGAAGGAGTCGTCATCCGGACGAATCATTACGGAGAAACACATAAAATCGTCACGATGATGACACGAGAAAAAGGGAAAATCGGCGTGATGGCTCGTGGTGCGAAAAAGCCGAAGAGCCGCATGTCCTCAATCACCCAACCATTCATCCACGGCACATTTTTAATTCAAACAGGATCCGGCTTAGGATCAATGAGCCAGGGGGAGATGTTATCTTCTCTAAGGTCGATTCGCGAAGATATTGTAAAAACGGCTTACGCGTCTTACATCGCCGAATTGACCGACAAGCTCATTGAAGAAAAACAGCCGGATCCTTTTCTTTATGAACAGTTGCTTCAAACTCTCCTTTGGATGCATGAAGGAAAAGATCCGAATATCCTCACGTTGATGTATGAGTTGAAGATGTATAAAAAAGCGGGGTTCGCCCCTGTCGTCGATCACTGTATCCAATGTGGCCGTCAAGAAGGACCTTTTTCCTTTTCAATCGTGGAAGGCGGCCTGTTGTGTTCCAGGTGTAAGCAACGGGATCCTCAAGCCTATGGATTGCCAGATCCTTTACCCAAATTGTTGAGAGTCTTCTTACATATGGACGTGAAGCGACTCGGTCAGATAACTATGAAGGAAGAGAACAAAAAACTGTTGCGTCAGATTATGGATGAATACTATGATCGTTATGGTGGATATTTTATTAAATCAAAAAAATTCTTAAAACAGCTGGATTTGTTTTCAGACTGAGGTTTGACAACTTTGCTGGATGTAGAGTATGATTCTATTACTAAATAACGTGTTGCTGTGAAAGAGAGGAGTAACCAGTCTTTCTGTTTCCAAAAGCGAGCTTGTGACGGTGAGAGACAAGTGGAAACCAACTGGTGAAGGCGTTCTGGAGCAATGATGAAAGTGGCTTTCTCATTTTTATGGGGAAGCAATTAGGGTGGAACCGCGGAGACCCCGTCCCTATGTCTGGATACAGACGTAGGACGGGGTCTCTTTTCTATTTAGCCATTCATTTACTAGGAGGGAACGTATGAATATTCAAGACATGATTTTAACTTTGCAGAATCATTGGTCGCAGCAAGGCTGCCTGCTTATGCAAGCGTATGATACAGAGAAAGGTGCAGGGACGATGTCTCCTATGACGCTTTTACGGAGCCTCGGACCTGAGCCATGGAACGTAGCCTATGTAGAGCCGTCCCGCCGTCCTGCTGATGGACGCTATGGCCAAAACCCGAACCGGTTGTATCAGCACCATCAGTTTCAGGTCATCATGAAACCATCTCCAGACAACATCCAGGAGTTGTATCTGGAGTCCCTGGAAGCTCTGGGGATCGATCCGAAAAAACACGACATCCGTTTCGTTGAAGATAACTGGGAAAACCCAACATTGGGTGCTGCAGGTCTTGGTTGGGAAGTTTGGCTCGATGGCATGGAGATTACCCAATTCACCTATTTCCAGCAAATTGGTGGTTTAGAAGCTAAACCTGTTTCTGCAGAAATTACTTATGGTCTGGAGAGACTAGCCTCATACATTCAAGACAAAGAAAATGTTTTTGAATTAGAGTGGACCAACGGGGTAACCGTTGGAGATATTTTCACACAGCCGGAATATGAACACTCCGTTTATACTTTCGAAGCTTCTGATGAGGACATGTTATTTGAACTCTTCTCCACGTATGAAAAAGAAGCTCAGCGAATCATGGAACAAGGCTTGGTGTTCCCGGCTTATGACTATGTTTTGAAGTGTTCCCATACGTTTAACCTGCTTGATGCCAAAGGTGTCATTAGCGTAACGGAAAGAACGGGATACATTTCCCGTGTAAGGAACCTCGCCCGTAAAATAGCTAAAACATACGTAGAAGAAAGGGAGCGTCTCGGGTTCCCGATGTTGAAGAAGGAGGAGGGTCATCATGAGTAATACTGTATTATTTGAACTAGGTGTAGAAGAGCTTCCTGCTCGTTTTATCAATGATGCTTTAGATCAGTTGCAAGAAAAAACAGCGGCATGGTTTAAGGACAACCGTATTCCTTATGGAGACATCACAGGCTTCGCTACCCCAAGAAGATTGGCAGTTAAGATTTCGCATGTTGAAGAAAAACAGCCGGATATTGAAGAAGAAGCAAAAGGTCCAGCTAAGAAAATCGCCCTTGATGAGGAAGGCAATTGGACGAAAGCGGCAATCGGCTTTTCTAAAGGTCAAGGAAAAGATGTGGATGATATCTATTTCAAGGAAATAAAGGGCACCGAGTATGTCCATGTCAATAAGTTTATTGAAGGGGAACCGACAGCAAAGCTTCTTCAAGATTTCCGTGATGTTTTCTTATCCCTTACCTTCCCCAAAAATATGAGATGGGGAAATCGTGAGCTCCGTTATGCCCGTCCAATCCGTTGGATGGTTGGTCTTTTCGGAGAAGAAATCATTCCTTTTACAATTGAAGGGGTCCAAACAGGAAAGACGACCTATGGGCATCGATTCTTGGGAACTGAAACTACAGTAGATGAAGCGGATCAATATGAACAAACCTTAAAAGAACAATATGTGATGGCTTCCGTAGAGGAAAGAAAAGCGGAGATTGTTTCTCAGCTCAACAATCTTGAAAATGAAAATGAGTGGAAACTGACTATTGATGAAGATTTATTGAACGAAGTCACGCATTTAGTCGAATACCCGACTGTATTCAGCGGTAATTTTTCTGAGGAATTCCTTGAAGTTCCTGAAGAAGCTCTCGTAACTTCTATGAAGGAACATCAGCGGTATTTTCCAGTACGTTCTTTGAATGGGGAGCTGAAACCTCATTTCGTTGGTGTACGTAATGGAGACGATCAACACCTTGAAACAGTAGCAAGAGGAAACGAAAAGGTGTTGAAAGCGAGACTTAAAGATGCCCAATTCTTTTATGAAGAAGATCAAAAGGGAAGCATCGATGAAAAAATGCAGAAACTTACACGCATGGTCTATCAGGAAGAGCTAGGCACGTTAGCAGATAAAGTTCAACGAATCGTAGCCATCACAGGTAAACTAGGGGAATGGATCGGTTTAGAAGATGCTCAACTCCAAAAAGCGAAACGAGCGGCAGAAATTTGTAAGTTTGACCTTGTGACTCAGATGGTCGATGAATTTACCGAACTGCAAGGAACCATGGGGGAAAAGTATGCTCGTATTTTCGGTGAAGACGAAGAGGTAGCCGTGGCTATCAATGAACATTACATGCCTCGTCAAGCAAATGGCGCCGTACCTTCTTCGACCATCGGTTCTCTTGTCAGTATTGCAGATAAGCTGGATACAATCGTAGGGAGTATATCCATCGGTATTATTCCAACAGGTTCACAGGACCCTTACGGATTGAGACGTCAAGCATTGGGTATTCTTCAAACCTTGACAGCTCATGGCTGGTCAATTCCAGTTGAAAAATTAATTGATCTCGTGCATCAATTTTACTATGAGTTGGAACTGCCGACACGTGATGAAACAGAAGTCTCTAACGACTTGCATGAATTTTTCCGTGTCCGTGCGTCTTATTTAATGAGAGAAGAGGAAGTTGCACCCGATGTTGTAGAAGCGGTGTTGGCAAGAGGCATCGGAGTCTATCCGACAACGAAGGAAAAAGCGGTTCTCTTAGAAGAAAAACGCAAAGACCCTTCCTTCAAGCCCGTACATGAAGCACTCGGTCGTGTGTTGAACTTAGCAAAGAAGGCAGATTCTACAGATGTCAATCCTTCATTGTTTGAAAACGAACAAGAGCAGCAATTGTTTGATGCTTATCAACAAATGCAAGAAGAATATCGACAAGCATTGAAAGAGACTCAATTGGAGCTTTCTTTGGAACAGTTATCTAAACTTGCAAGTCCCATCCATTCCTTCTTTGATGCAACGATGGTTATGGCAGAAGATGAGAGCATACGCCGGAACCGCTTAGGTCTATTGAGACAGATTTCCGATGATGTCTATGCGTTCGCCGACTTAAATGCAATTGAATGGAAACAGCAGTTCTAATCAGCTTTCTTTTACCGATGCTTAAAAATGAGCTATAATTAAGAAATAGTATGTCACAGTTAGTGATCGGGGTGAAGAAAGATTGGAACTATCAAACAGGCAAGAGCAGATTATTCAAATTGTGAAAGATAATGGACCGATTACAGGTGAGAATATCGCAGATCAGCTAAATTTGACACGGGCCACACTGCGTCCCGACTTGGCCATTTTGACGATGGCGGGTTTTTTGGACGCACGACCGCGTGTCGGTTACTTCTTTACGGGAAAAACAGGCTCCGAGCTTTTCACAGAGAAGTTGAAGAAGTTTAAAGTGGATGAATATCAATCCCGTCCTATTGTAGTTGAGGAAGATGTATCGGTTTACGATGCCATCTGTGCCATGTTTTTAGAAGACGTAGGGACGCTGTTCGTAACGGATCAACATTCCATACTAACCGGTGTTTTATCTAGAAAAGACCTTCTTAGGGCGAGTATCGGGAACCAGGACCTTACATCTGTTCCTGTGCACATCATCATGACGAGAATGCCGAATATCACCGTTTGTGAACCGGAAGATTTGTTGTTGGATGCTGCGCAGAAGTTAATTGAAAAACAGATTGATGGTCTGCCTGTCGTCCAACCCATTGAGGCAGGATTGAAAGTAGTCGGACGACTAACGAAAACCAATATCACGAAAGCCCTCGTGGAATTGGCTAGAGATCAACACTTGTAGTTTTTAGAGGGGAGGAGGAATCCTATGGAAAAGCCTTTGATTTATGTCTTATCAGACTCAGTTGGAGAAACAGCAGAACTGGTCGTAAAAGCGTGTTTAAGTCAATTTGATGACGGGCCATTTGATTTGCAGCGAATTCCCTATGTGGAAGACAAAGGAACTATCAATGAGGCGGTGCAGCAAGCGAAAGAGCAAAAAGCGATGATCGGTTTTACCTTGGTGATTCCAGAGTTCAGGCAGCATCTGAAACAAGAAGCTGAAAAACATGGCATTCAGTGTGTCGATATTATGGGGCCGATGATGGAAGTGATGGAAGATCATCTACAAATCAAGCCTCGCCTTGAACCAGGTCTTGTCCATAAATTAGATGAAGATTACTTTAAGAGAGTAGAGGCCATTGAATTTGCTGTCAGATACGATGACGGCAGGGACCCGCGTGGCATTTCTAAAGCAGATATCGTTTTGATCGGGGTGTCTCGAACCTCTAAGACACCTTTGTCTCAATACTTAGCTCACAAACGCCTGAAGGTTGCGAATGTGCCGATTGTACCTGAAGTGCAGCCACCCTCGGAATTGTTCCGTGTGGACCCCGACAAATGCATAGGCTTGAGCATCAGTGCAGAAAAATTAAATGATATAAGAAAAGAAAGATTAAAGTCATTAGGGCTTGGAGATCAAGCAAGTTATGCGAATATGAATCGCATTAAGCAGGAAATCGACCACTTTAATCGTATTGTGGAGCGGATTGGTTGTCCGGTGATTGATGTATCAAACAAAGCTGTGGAAGAGACAGCGAATGTCATTGTCAACAAATTACGTCAGAATACCCAAGAATAGTACAAATAGCGGAAGTCGCGCTTTGATTAAGCGCGACTTTTGTTGGGAAGAATGAAATTAGGTACAATTAGACATAGCGTAAATGATAGGAATGTATTATAATATCTATTTGTGGTAAAAATCCTTAATATGAATGGATATCTATTCTTACAAAGTTTTTCTGTTGAAAAGTTAGAAGAAGCACATACTTTTCAGAAAAATAAAACATTCACTTTTAAGGAGGATTCTACCGCTTATTGTAGAAATATTGATACTATGCCAAATTTAAATGTTCATATTTATGTCGATGCAGATAGTTGTCCGGTACAAGAAGAAATCATCGATGTCTGTGCTCACTATGATCTACACCCCCATTTTATTGCTACTGTCAATCATTATAGTCGTGAAAAGGCAGATGCTGGATGGATGTTCGTCGATGACGGATCACAATCTGTCGACATGTATATCCTCAATCAAGTGGGAGAAGGCGATGTCGTTGTTACACAGGATCTTTCCCTGGCTGTGTTATTGACTTCCAAAGGGGTTTATGTCCTTACTCCAAGAGGTAAACTGGTTAGAGAAAATGATGCTGACCTCATCATGAATCAAAAATTCATACGGCAGCAGACGATGAAGCAGAGAAAGAAATGGAAAGGTCCATCAGCCTTTACAATGCAGGATCGAGAAAGGTTCCGATCGGTTTTCCAAAAATTGTTGTCAGAACATGAAGGAATTTAAGCATGAAACGAGAATAATTGAGTAGTATGGTGATCTTATGGCTGGACATATTCCAGAAGAAAAAGTCGATGAAATCAGAAGGTCAACGGATATTGTAGAAGTAATCGGCAATTACGTCGATTTGAAGAAACAAGGCAGGAACCATTTCGGCCTTTGCCCTTTCCATGGGGAAAACACTCCTTCCTTTTCCGTTTCTCAAGATAAGCAGATCTTTCATTGCTTTGGTTGTGGAAAGGGAGGGAATGTCTATACCTTCCTGATGGAGATAGAAGGATTTAGTTTCATACAGGCACTGAAACAACTGGCTGAACAGACAGGGATCGATCTTCCTGATCAACTGTCTGAAGATGCCCCGACAGAAAAGAGCCAAGAATCCCAGGCGATGCTCGAAGCTCATCAGTGGTTGACTAAATTATACCATCATTTGTTAAAGAATTCCAAAGATGGCCGAGAAGCTTATCAATATTTAATCGACCGTGGTTTCACGGATGAGACCATTCAGAAATATCAAATGGGGTACTCACCGGATTCCAAAGACTTTGTCGTAACGTTCCTTGAAAAAAAGGGATACCATCCACAGACGATGGTCAAGGCGGGCCTGCTCAGTACCAATGATCATGGTGAATATGCGGACAGGTTCCGAGGAAGAGTTATTTTCCCACTACGAAACCACTTGGGAAAGACAGTGGCGTTTGCGGGAAGGTCTCTCGGGAAACAGGAACCGAAATATTTAAACAGCCCGGAGACAGAGCTTTTCCATAAGGGTCGTTTGCTTTATAACTTCGACCTCGCCCGTTCCGCCATACGAAAAGAAAAAACGGTCATTTTATTCGAAGGTTTCGGAGATGTCATATCTGCAGATCAAGCAAATATACATCATTCCGTAGGTACAATGGGTACTTCCTTATCAAGCATGCAGGCGAATCTTTTAAAGAAATACGCCGAGCAAATCATCATTTGTTATGATGGCGATCGCGCTGGGATTGAAGCAGCTGTCAAAGCAGCGAAACTGTTGAAGAGTGTGGGCTGTCAAACCTACGTTGCTCGTGTTCCTGATGAACTCGACCCAGATGACTTTATCCAAAAGTATGGGGGAGACCGATTCAAGCGTGAGATCATTGATACAAGTGATACGTATATTTCCTTCATGATGAATTACCTGCGCAGAGATTATAATCTGCAGGTAGAAGGAGATCGCATCACCTATATCGAAAAAGTATTACAAGAGATCGCAGGGCTTGACCGTGCTGTCGAACGAGAGCACTACCTCAATGATATGGCTACAGAATTTCAGCTCTCCGTAGAAACTCTGAAAGAAGAAGTTCAGCGGATCCGATCACAAAACGGTGTAAAGGATAAGGAACCTAAGAACCGATATACTAATGATACAAGGCAGCCGACGGTTCAAAAAAAACTTTTACCCGCTTTTCATAATGCAGAGAGAAATCTGATTGCGTATATGTTGAGAGATCCTTATATCGCTGATAAAGTTCAAGAGGAAATTGGAGGAGCTTTTAATATTGAAGACCATCAGGTCATTGTCACCCATCTTTATGCATATTATGAAGACGGCAATGAATCGGATATCAGTCAGTTCGTCGAGATGATTGAAGATGCTTCCATTAAAAATTTGGCAATCGAGCTTGCGATGGCCCCTGTCAGCGAGGAAGTTTCTGATCAAGAAATCCATGATTATATTACAAGGATCCGATCAGAACAGTGGGATCGAACGGATATTAGAAACCTTGAATCCGAGTTGAAAAAGGCTGAACAACAAAATGAGCCGATCAAAGCAGCTGAAATTGCGATGGAGATCATCAAGCGCAAGAAAGAGTTAAAACATCACTAGGTAGAGTTTGTATAGATTGTTGGAAGGAGGGGGACTTATGGCAGATAAGCAACAACAGCCATCACGTTCTAAAGAAAATGAGAATCAAACTGAATTAACACTTGAGCAAGCGAAAGAGCAAGTGGTAGAGTTAGGGAAAAAACGAGGGATCCTTGCTTATGAAGAGGTAGCTGAAAAACTATCGAGCTTTGAACTGGATTCAGATCAAATGGATGAATTCTATGAACATCTGAATGAGCAAGGCGTTGAAGTAATCGGGGATTCAGAATCAGATCCTAGTATGAAGCAATTGAATAAAGAGGAAGAATTCGACCTTAATGACCTAAGTGTACCACCTGGAGTCAAAATCAATGACCCTGTCCGAATGTACCTTAAAGAAATCGGTCGAGTGAACCTACTTTCTGCCAAAGATGAAATCAGTCTTGCTCAACGGATTGAAAATGGCGACGAAGAAGCTAAGCGTGATTTGGCGGAAGCCAACCTGCGACTTGTCGTTAGTATCGCTAAAAGATATGTAGGCCGCGGTATGCTTTTCCTTGATTTGATTCAAGAAGGGAACATGGGACTAATCAAAGCGGTGGAAAAATTCGATTACCGTAAAGGATACAAATTCAGTACCTATGCTACATGGTGGATTCGACAAGCAATTACTAGAGCGATCGCTGACCAAGCGCGTACGATCCGTATCCCTGTCCACATGGTGGAGACAATCAACAAACTCATCCGCGTTCAACGTCAACTTTTACAAGATCTTGGGCGTGAACCAACACCGGAAGAGATTGCACAGGATATGGACCTCACTCCAGATAAAGTTCGTGAAATTCTAAAGATTGCTCAAGAACCAGTATCTCTTGAAACACCGATCGGAGAGGAAGACGATTCTCACTTAGGTGACTTCATTGAAGATCAGGAAGCGACATCTCCTTCAGATCATGCGGCTTATGAACTGTTGAAAGAACAGCTTGAAGATGTCCTTGATACATTGACAGATCGAGAAGAGAATGTCCTCAGACTTCGTTTTGGATTGGACGATGGACGTACAAGAACACTAGAAGAAGTAGGGAAAGTGTTTGGGGTAACTCGTGAAAGAATCCGTCAAATCGAAGCAAAAGCTTTACGTAAACTCCGCCACCCAAGCCGGAGCAAGCGTTTGAAGGACTTCATGGAATAAAGAATTTTCCGACTCAGGGGTCTTTTCGCAACTATATGCGGGAGGGCTCCTGAGTTATTTTTTCTTTTGGAGGCTGCTATGAAACATGAAAGGACAAAAACCATCGTTAACGAAATCAAGTACTGGAAACAAAACCAACTGCTTCCTGATCAATACTGCAATTTTTTGTTAGCGCTTTACACTCAAGGCGAAAGCCAGGAGAGCGAAGAGAGCGCTCAAGGTTCAGAAAGCCTCTCTTTTTCTATGTTCATGGTCATGAATGCTTTTTTGTTACCCCTTTCATTTCTTGTCATTTATTTTACTGAAATGGGAATCATAATGCAAACAGTGGTTTTGTCGAGTTTTGTAATCGGGGTATGGATTCATATACGTTGGTTACAATATAAAAAGTCGGACTGGCTTTTTATTCCGCTTCTGAATGGAGCTTTAATTCTTCTCCTTTTGACTGTTGACTTAAACCGTAATCTGTTTGGTTTGGGTTTATCCTTTTACATAACGCTCACGGTAAACTTGATCTTATGGATTTTTCTTGGATGGGTATGGAAGGTGAAAACGCTTTTCTATTCAGGGGTCATTGGCTTCATTTCTTTATTAATTTACATTGTTTCATAAGTTTTCACATGATATCTCTTTAATAAGTAACGGTTTTCAAGTAAAATAAATATAGTCGAATAGACACGAAAATTCTATATATGGGAATACATAAGGAGGTTGCAACAAATGAGAAAGAACCCTGTGATTCCATTCGCTATTATCGCTGCCCTGGGAATCGTCGTTATGATCGTCGTATCCGCAGCGGGAATTAATCAACGCGAAGCTATTCAGAATGAAGAAGAGGGCCACGGTGAGAAGCAAGAAGAAACCGCAAGCGCAAGTCCTGAAGAGTTGTACCAGAATCAATGTGCAAGCTGTCACGGTGGAGAACTTGGAGGAGGGGCTGGACCAAACCTTCAAGAAGTAGGAAGCCGTTACTCTGCTGAAGAAATTAATGACATCATCGTCAATGGTAAAGGTTCTGCCATGCCTGCTGGGTTATACACAGGTGAGCAAGCAACTAAATTGGCCGAATGGTTAGCTGAAAAAAAATAACAATAATAAGAAGAACGAAAAGCTTTCTGGCCAATCAGAAAGCTTTTCTTTTATGAGAGGACAGAGTCTATGAATGTAAATCAATTATCTCAGCGCTTGGCACAGGTGGCCGATTATTTACCGGAGGGGGCCTACTTTGCTGATATCGGATCGGATCATGCCTATCTTCCGTGCTATGTCTGTTTGAACGATCCTGGAGCAAGAGCTGTAGCTGGCGAAGTGAATCAAGGGCCTTATGATAGTGCAAAAAACGAAGTAGCCAAACATAACCTCGAGGATCGCATTGATGTCCGCCTCGGAGACGGACTCACAGTTGTAGATCCTGGAGAAATAGAGCAGGTAGTCATTGCTGGCATGGGCGGACCATTAATTCGTGACATTCTTGAGGGAGGAAAAGATAAACTTTCTCATGTTAATCGAATTGTTGTCCAACCCAATATAGACTCAAGGTCACTTCGCAAGTGGTTCTTTGAGCATGACTATACGCTTGTTGATGAGGCTATTTTAGAGGAAAGTGGCCACATCTACGAAATCCTTGTGGCAGAAAAAGGAGACCCATCCTCCTGTTATCATCAGTCTATTATGGAGAAAGAAATGTGGCTGGGGCCGTTTTTATTGGAGAAAAGAACAGAGCCGTTTATCCAAAAGTGTAAAGAGGAATGGAAGAAGAAGCAATACATTGTCGAACAGATGCAGCAAGCGACTACTCTTGATGAAGAGAAACTGAAACAACACCAAAAAGAAATGGAATGGTTAGAGGAGGTATTGCAAACATGAATGGAACGCACACCGCGCAGGAGATTATTCGAGAGTTTGAAAAATGGTCCCCTAAAGGATTAGCTTTTGATTGGGATAATGTGGGTCTTCAAGTGGGCACCCTTAATAAACCAGTAAAAAACATTATGGTTACCCTGGATGTGTTAGAAAACGTCGTTGACGAGGCTATTGAAAAAAATGTGGATTTAATCATCGCTCATCACCCTTTGCTTTTTGTGAAATTGAATCAAATCAATTTGGATACACCAAAAGGAAGAGTTGTCCAAAAACTAATAAAACATGACATAACCGTTTATGCTGCTCACACGAACCTTGATATTGCTAAAGGTGGAGTCAATGATGTTATGGCTGAGCTTCTCGGAGTAACGAATTGCCGTCCGTTGATCGAAACGGGAAGCGACGGGCTTGTAAAGCTTACCGTTTTCGTGCCTGAAGATCACGCTGAGCATGTACGCAATGCTATCAGTGAAGCAGGAGCAGGGCATATCGGTCATTACAGCCATTGCACCTATCAACTTTCAGGGCAAGGGACATTCAAACCGGAAGAGGGAACGAATCCATATCTCGGTGAACAGGGAGAGCTTGAGATCGTGGATGAAAAACGAATAGAGACAATCGTTCCAAAGTCCCGCTTATCTGGAGTCTTGAAAGCGATGGAGGAGGCTCACCCTTATGAAGAAGTCGCTTATGATCTGTATTCCTTATTAAATGAAGGGGAAGCAATGGGGGCAGGACGTGTTGGAGAACTCGAAAGCCCGATCGTTTTACGTGAGTTCGCCGATCGTGTTAAGAAGAAATACGATGTTCCTCATGTGCGTGTATCCGGAAATATGGACAAAAAAGTGAAGCGAGTCGCTCTTCTAGGAGGCAGTGGTGAAAAATACATCCATAAGGCGAAAAGAAGCGGTGCTGATGTTTATATTACAGGAGACATGACATTCCATATGACCCAGGATGCAATGGAAATGGGGCTTTCCATCATTGACCCAGGTCATCATGTTGAGAAAGTGGTTTGTCCTAGAGTGAAACGATACTTGGAAGAGAAGTGTAATTCTGAAGGACACTTAAATATTATGGTATCCCAAGCGGATACGGAGCCCTTTACAACGATATAAAAAAAGATGAAAGCCGAGGCTTTCATCTTTTTTTATCTTTTCACTTTTTTTCTAGCACGAACAGGTGGCAGAATCTTTTTCTGCTCCACTTTTGATTCGCGGACCCATGTGCTTTCATCGCTATGATCAAATTGTTCAATGAATTTGATAACTTCTTTTGTAATAGGGGTCGGAGTGGAGGCACCCGCTGTGACGGCTACTTTCTCGACACCTTCCAACCACTCTAATTGAATTTCTGTCACATCAGCAATGCGGTAGGCTGTGGTACCTGCTTTTTCCATAGACACTTGTGCAAGTCTGTTGGAGTTGTTACTCATCGGATCACCAACAACCAACGTTAAATCTGCTTCTCCAGCCTGTTCAGAGACCGCTTCTTGGCGAACCTGGGTCGCCATGCAAATCTCCTGCTGTTTTTCGAGTTGTGGATATTTTTCCTTTGCTTTTTCCATGACATCATAAACGTCCCATTGACTCATCGTTGTCTGGTTGGTAATCATCAGTTTCTCATGATCAAGGTCAAGTGCTTCCACGTCTTCTTCAGTCTGAACGAGATGGACTTTCCCTGGGGCTACACCCATAGCACCTTCTGGTTCAGGATGGCCTTTTTTACCTACGTAAATGACTTCGAAGCCCTCAGCCACTTTTTTTCTAATCAAATTGTGAGTGTTGGTCACATCAGGACAAGTGGCGTCTAAAGCAGTGAGGCCTTTTGCTTTCGCACGTTCCTTCACTTCAGGAGACACACCGTGAGCAGTAAAAATAACAGTCCCTTCATGTATACCATCCAACATATCACTACGGTTTTTCCCATCGACAGTAATGATTCCTTCTTCTTTAAAGGCATCGGTCACATGTGTGTTGTGGACAATCATACCTAATATATATATAGGACGTGGTAGATTAGGGTCTTTCGCTGCGTTTCGAGCAATAACCATTGCATCTACTACACCATAACAATAACCGCGAGGGGCGATTTTAATGACTTCCATTGATTAACGTCCTCCTCTATTAATCCAATCCAATAACTTTAAAGATACCATTATCATTATAAAGGGTAAAGGGAAAGATGACAAAGAAAGACGTTCTAAGACAAGGTTATCGTGCAATTTACCTTCTGCTCTATTATAATAAGGAAGGAACATTTTACATTAAAGGAGAACGGTTATGAGTAAGCATACATTTGATCAATACGCTATCACTTCTACAGTAAGTCAAATTGTAGAGGGATTAGGCTTTAAGAAACCCACACCGATTCAGAAGCAGGTGTTGCCGGCAGCTTTGAGAGGGGAAAGTCTCATTGGACAATCCCATACAGGATCAGGAAAGACACATGCCTATTTACTACCACTCTTCAACCAGATGGATGAAGAGTCCAACCATGTGCAGTTTGTGATCACAGCACCTACAAGAGAATTGGCGATTCAAATTCAGGAAGAAGTAAAAAAAGCTATCCAGATGGCTGGTAAAGAACAGGTTTGGCGTTCCAAGCTCCTCATAGGTGGCACAGATAAGCAGAAAATGGTGGGTAAATTATCTTCCACTCCCCCGCATATTGTTGTCGGTACACCAGGGCGCATCTTGGACATGGTAAAAGAAGAAGCGATCGATCTTTACCAAGCCAAAGCATTTGTGCTTGATGAAGCAGATTTGATGCTGGATTTAGGCTTCATAGAAGAAGTAGACCAAATTTTGGTTAGAATGGATCAGGATGTACAAATGCTCGTATTTTCAGCGACCATCCCTGAACGTCTCCAACCATTCCTGAAAAAATATTTGACGAATCCTACCCACATCCAAATCGAGGATGATAAACCATCTCCTGAAACGATGGAACATCGACTTGTACCTCTAAGACATAAAGCACCAGCGGATGTGATCGTCGAAATTTCGAAGGCCATTCAACCTTATTTGGCCATTATTTTTACAAACGGAAAAGATCATGCCGATGAGCTTGCCGATGAATTAATGAAGAGAGGTCTTGAAACCGGAATCCTCCACGGAGGTCTTTCGCCGAGAGAAAGAAAAAGAATGTTGAAAGAGTTGCAAAACTTGCGCTACCAGTATATTGTAGCCACAGACCTTGCCTCCAGGGGAATCGATATTCAGGGCGTCAGTCATGTCATCAACGCACAAATGCCGAAAGAAGAAGAGTTCTACATCCATAGAGTTGGTCGAACAGCTCGCGCTGGCTTGCAAGGGACGGCTATTAATTTGTATAAGGACTCCGACCTTCCACTTATACAGAAGCTAGAGAAAAAAGGACTCACTTTTGAATTTTATGAAGTGAAAAATGGAGAATGGAAAGAAACGAATGCCTATAACGAGAGGCAGAACAGGGAACGGAGAACCTCTGATCTAGAGAAAAAAGCTAAACAGATGGTGCGTAAACCGAAAAAAGTTAAGCCTGGTTATAAGAAAAAGATGAAAGAACAGGCAGATAAAAACATGAAGAAAATGAAACAAAACCGTTTCAAGAAGAAATAAGAAAGGGTAGATCGTATGTTGAAGATTGGATCACATGTTTCTATGAAAGGGAAGAAGATGTTGCTTGGAGCTAGCGAAGAAGCGAAATCCTACGGTGCAAGCACATTTATGATCTATACAGGGGCGCCGCAGAATACAAGACGTCGTCCCATTGAAGAACTAAATATCGAAGCAGGAACCGAGCATATGAAAGCGAACGGCATGCAAGACATCGTCGTTCATGCCCCGTATATCATTAATATCGGTAACACGACAAAGCCTGAAACGTTCCAGCTCGGTGTTGACTTCTTAAGAAGTGAAATTGAACGGACAGAAGCTCTTGGGTCAAGACAAATCGTTCTTCACCCAGGGTCTCACGTAGGACAAGGGGTAGACAAAGGACTGCCGAAAATCATCGAGGGCTTGAACGAGGTTCTTCATAAAGACCAAAAGGTTCAAATTGCTTTAGAAACAATGGCAGGAAAAGGATCTGAAATCGGTCGGAGTTTTGATGAGTTGGCCCAGATCATTGATGGGGTAACCCACAATGAGAAGCTGTCTGTATGTATGGATACCTGTCACATCCATGATGCAGGCTACAATGTGGTAGAAGACTTTGATGGTGTGTTGGATGAATTTGATAAAATTGTCGGAATCGACCGTCTCAAAGTCGTCCATGTGAATGACAGCAAAAATGAAAAAGGAGCGGCCAAGGACCGTCACGAGAATATCGGCTTTGGTCACATCGGTTTCGATGCTCTTCATAAAGTCATTCATCACCCGACATTAAAAGATTTGCCTAAAATCCTTGAAACACCATATGTAGGGGAAGATAAGAAAAATAAAAAGCCTCCTTACCGTTTTGAAATTGATATGGTCAAAGAAGGTATATTTGATGAAGGTTTAAAAGAAAAAATCATTCAACAATAAAGAAGGAGCCCTCGGGCTCCTTCTTTTGTTTATTCCTTATTAAATTATATGGCAGGATTGTGGAAGACTCAGGTTCGAGATGTTTCGGGGTTCGTTGCTGAGTTGTGCGTCAGGGTGGTTGGGAAGCCACTCGCTTTCCTGCGGGGATGACGGCAAGCCTCCTTGTGCTTCGCGCTGTGGGGTCTCGCCAGCCAATCCATTCCCGCGGGAGTCTCGCAGCTTCCCAACCACCCCATTCGATTATGTGAGAAACGAACCCCTTTACCATGAAGGAGCATCTTCCACAATCGGGAGCGTTTGTGGAATGAAGGATGGAGATTGGTTAGGGTTCCTTTATTTTAGCCAATGCTCTACTCCATACTCTTTTGCCATTTTCATAAGAAGTTTATATACAGATCTTGCTGTATCTTTTGAGGTGATTTTTGCGAGTTTGCTGAACATACGCTTCCGTCCATCAGGGTCGAAGGGGTTATCTTTATTCTTCTTCAATGCTTTGACTATGGCAGCAGCTTCGTCCTCCGTTATCGGGATTTGATACTTTTCACTATAAAAAAGTAGTTCTTTTACGGTTAACTGCTTCAATTTCTGGGTAATTAACTGTTGTGCCACATTCTTCATAGGCTTATACTCCCTCTCTCCGTAATTACTACACCATATGAATGTAGAGAAGGATTTGTGTTTTTAAAAAATTATGTCTATAAGTGTTTCAATTGAATTACATATTCCAATCGGTTAGTATAAGCCAATGGGTTTGAGTGGTACTTGTTAAAAGTGCTAATGTGCTGGGAGTGAAGGAGTGAATGAACATGAAGGAACAAAAACCTCTTTGGACTACGGGTGTTGCGTTGCTGCTCGTTGCGGCGACATTCTTTACTATAAATCAATGGAACCAAAAGCAGGAACAAGCCCTGGTTGATCAAAAGCAGGAATTGAAAAATAAAAATGAAGCGCTATCTAAAGAAGTTGATCGATTACAGTCAACGAATGAGTATTTGAAGGAACAGCCTGCATCAAAAGAAGAAAAAAATGGGTACTTTACATGGCCGGAAATTGAAAAAAAGGCAGACCGCTTAGTAAACGAAAGTGATGGGAATTTTAAGAAATCCTGGGCGATGTATTTAGTGAAAGAAGCCGAGCGTTATGAAATTAACCCTTTTCTTGTTTATGAGTTACTAAAAGTAGAAACGGGGGGAACCTTTGATCCTGAGCTTGTGGGACCCGAAACGAAATATGGACATGCCTACGGAATGTCACAATTCATGAAAAACACGGCTCCTTGGATTGCTGATATGGCTGGCTTACCTTACAAAGAAGAGTTGCTTTTCGACCCTTATTATTCCATGCAATTATCTCTAGTTTATTTGGATTTTTTACAAAATCAATATCAAAATTGGGACGAGGCACTCACGGCGTATCATCGAGGAATGGGCGGCTTGAAGGAATATAAACAAGAAAATGGACATGCTCAAAGCTGGTATGCTAAAGAAATTCAAGAGAAGGCAGAAAGTCATACAACCGTAGTATTAGCAAATTGATCGGGAAACGTCTGATGTATAGTCAGACGTTTTTTTACCATCAAATCCCTCATGTAATTTCTTAGGCTCTCCATATAATAATCATGATTCTTCAAACAGAAAGTGAGGGTATTCTAATGCGTGATCCGAAAGATACTGTTGAGAATCATAAAACACAAAGAGCCCCTGAACACGGGGATGAATTAGAGCATGTTCATGAAAATGCAATTCATGAGCACGATGAGCCTTCAAATGAACAAGTCCTGAATGAAGCATTTGAAGAAATTCAAGACCAGGATCTACGTCAGGAATCTGGAAATAGTGAAGCAGGTGCCTCTGATTTTGATGACGTTGTAGCTGTTGATGATCATGGTCGAGGTTCAGATCAACCTGTTTATGGCGATAGTTATGAGGAAGAGTTTGCTCAGGAAGCGGCCGTAGGACCGATCGATGAGCCGATGAATAATGAGGAACAAGAAACGACGATGGAAGAAGAGGAAGACGTTAAAGTGGGGATGGGCTGGTTGGGATTATCAGCCGCAATCCTTTCTTTCTTTTTCGCTCCTCTAATTCTCGGTGCAGCCGGGATTATCCTGGGCATCATTGGTAAGCGACGTGGAGCTGATACACTAGGCAACATGGCGATTATAGTCAGTATCGTTTCCATTGCATTTTCATTATTCTTCGCTCCGATGTATAACTTGATATAGACAAAAAAGGTGACCCGGATCCGGGTCACCTTTTTTTAGGATTGCTCTTGCTCTTGTTTTAATTTCTCTTTTTCTTTACGCTCTTTTTCGTAATGTTCCTCAGCTAATTTATCGACTTCTTTCTTCAGTTCTTCTACCATGATGTCTTCAGGTACTTTACGGATGATTTCTCCGTGACGGAAGAGTAGTCCTTCTCCGCGTGCACCGGCAATTCCGATGTCTGCTTCTCTTGCTTCACCAGGACCATTAACAGCACAGCCGAGGACAGCTACTTTAATCGGTGCTTTTATGGTTTGGATATATTCTTCAACCTCATTAGCGATGGAGATTAAGTCGATCTCAATTCGTCCACACGTCGGACATGAGATGAGTGTCGCGGCGTTGGATGCAAGGCCGAATGATTTGAGAAGTTCTTTCGCTACTTTAACTTCTTCCACAGGATCAGCACTTAAGCTGATTCGGACCGTACTTCCAATTCCTTTACTTAAGATTGCTCCCAGTCCTGCAGCACTTTTTACAGTGCCGGCAAAAAGCGTCCCTGATTCAGTGATACCCAAGTGTATAGGGTAGTTGAATGCAGCGGCAGCTTTTTCGTAAGCTTCTATGGCCAGCTTAACGTCAGAAGCTTTTAGGGACACAATGATATCGTGGAAATCAAGGTCCTCAAGGATCTTAATGTGGTGCAAGGCACTTTCTACCATTCCATCTGCAGTAGGATAACCGTATTTCTCAAGAATGTGGCGCTCTAAGGATCCAGCGTTGACTCCAATTCTGATCGGAATGCCTTTTGCCTTGGCTGCTTTTACAACTGCTTCCACTTTTTCACGTTTCCCGATGTTCCCTGGGTTAATACGAATCTTGTCTGCTCCACCTTCTATGGCTTTCAAAGCCTTTTTATAATCAAAGTGGATATCAACAACCAAAGGGATGTTAATGCGTTTCTTGATTTCAGGAATCGCATCAGCAGCTCGGTCATCCGGGCAGGCGACTCGAACGACTTGACAGCCGGCTTCTTCCAAGCGCTTGATTTCAGCGACTGTTGCCTCTACATCGTGTGTTTTAGTGGTGGTCATAGACTGGATGACAACCTCATCCGATCCACCTATTGTAATGTCTCCGACTCTTACGGGACGTGTATCTTTTCTGTGCGTAATTGCCATTAGTATCGCTCCTTTGTATATTCACAAAAAGGTATGCAAGATGAATTCCAACCTTCATTATAAGGGCTATTTTTGTAAATGAGAAGTCAGGAACCTTAAATATGCGCATTTGTAAGTTAAATTTGTGTAAACGAACAAATGTTGTCATCATTATACCATGGTGGTTGGAGACAAAAAATAATAAGAACTTTGAAACGAAAGATCATCTTCAAACGTACGTATAGTAATTAAGGAGAGGATGTGAACCATCTTGTTTACTTATGATTGGATTGCTTTATTTATTACTTTTCTCGGTACGATGTTTTTAATTGGAGAATTACTCGTAAATATGCGTGGCGTGTTTGCTATTATCGGCTTCGGCTTTATAACGGTTTTTTTCTCAGGGTACCTTGAGACAGAAATGTTCATTGTCATGATGCTCGTTTATTTTCTTGGAATTGCCCTGATGATCATCGATGGAAAACTCATAAACGACGGTACACTTGCAACAATTGGTGCGGTAACGATGATCATTGCAGTGGGTTTTAGTGCGCCTAACTGGATCGCAGGTTTGTACAGTGTGATAGGGGTTATTTTGGGAGGAGCGTCTTCTTTGCTTTTTTTGAAGGTTTTCAAACACAGAAAGATGTGGTCCAAAATGGCTCTCAACGACCAATTATCCACTGAAATGGGATACAACTCAATGAATGAAAAGTACCAGTACTTACTTGAACAACAAGGGGAAGCTTTAACAGATATGAGACCCGTAGGTACGATCATCATTAACGATGAAGAATACAGCGCAGTTTCTAACGGCCAGTGGGTTGCTTCTGGAGATGCTATTAAGGTCGTAAAAGTGGATGGGACAAAAATCCTGGTCAAGAAGTTGTGAAATTACCTAATCTTAAAAAATCATTAACAATACCTTAACACTCTGTCGTCATACTTTGGTTTGTGCAATCAATCAAAGAGATGGAGTGTTTTTTTATGAAAAAAAGGATACGGCTTAAACCAATGGCCTTAAGAAGGCAATGGCCTCGAAACAGCTTGCAAATAAGGCTTACAGTCATTGTTTGTGCCCTAGTGCTTATTTCAGTTTCCATGATCGGGTTTTTCTCTTACACGAAAGCTAAAGACATTCAAATGGATCTGGTCCAGGACCGTTTGGAACGAGAACTGTTGATGGCTCAGGATGTAGCAGAACAGTTGATGTATGCCTTCGTAGGGGATCAGGAACAATTTTCAAAACGGATGGAAGGGTATTCGAACGTGCAGCAAGCAGAAATCCAACAAGATGGGTTATCTTCTAAAGCTTTTCTCATTACGAACGAGGGAGTCTATTCTTACCCTGCCATGGATGAAAAATCTCTGCCTGAGTCGCTGGCGGAGGAACTGCTGACAGAAGAGAATGGTACAGAAACCGTACAGTTGGATGGTGAGAGCTTCGTGCTATCTTACGCGCCTGTTCAAGAATTACAAGGGATTTATGTCCTTGGGGTGCCAGAACGAGACTTTATGAGTGGAGTTCGTCAAATGGCTGTGAATACGGCGTTATTAGGTTTCATTACTGTACTGACGATCGGTGTAATTGTTTATCTGGTTGTGGGGAAAATTGTCCATCCAGTGAAACAAATGCAGCGTGTTATGGAGCAAGCGAGGAATGGAGTCTTGAGTGAGGCAACGACCATTAATACGAGCCTTCCTGAAATTCAATCATTAAGAAAAAGTTATGAGGAACTTATACATAAAATTGCTGACATACTGTCATCCCTTCAAGGAGCTGTCGATCAACTTGAAAAGGGGGGAGAGCAGATGGATCACTCTTCACATGAACTGAAGCTTGTCCACCACGATCTTCAGAAAAGTGTGAATCAAGTCCAGGATGAAAGCGGACAAACTTCAGAAAATATGGAGAGCCAAAAAGAAGTCTTTAATGAATTGAATACAGTATTCGGCCAGTTGCAAATGACGTTGGAAAATCTTTTTGGTGAACAGGAACGAATGAATGGTGCTGTTTGTTCAGGAAATGGAGGGGTGGAGCAAGTCGAACAAACTTTCCGTACTTTTAGAACAGAAATTCAAGGCATGACCTCAAGGATTGAATCTTTTCAAAACTACATGCTAAACATTCAGGATTCCGGAACCAAGATACAAGAGATCGCAGAGCAAACCAGAATGCTTGCATTGAATGCTTCGATTGAAGCGGCTCGTGCAGGGGAGCATGGCAATGGATTCGCCGTTGTTGCGCAGGAAGTAAGGCGGCTGGCTGACCGATCCAGAACAGCGGCTGTTGATATTGACCAACGGATGAAGGATGTCATGTCACTCGGAGGAGATCTTTCCGCACAATTTGACCAGATGGAAAAAGAAATTCAGGAACGGCAACAACAAATGGATATATCAAAAGATGCTTTTAGGAATTTATCGCACGGGATGAATACATTTAATCTACAATTAGAGTCCACCAAACATCAGCTGAATGATGGGAAAGAGATTATGCCGCGTATGGAACACGTCATTGAAGGAATGAACAATGTTACCTCAAACCAGTTTCGTTCCACAAAAAGATTAGCTGAAACTTCCGAGCGCCAACAAAACACAATGGAAACTTTTGATGCATTTACGCACGATCTGATTGGACTTACACAAGAGCTCTCAGGCATAATAGCTTCGAATCAATTTGTAAATGAGGATTTACGAAAAGAAGTATCCCATCATGATGTGGAAGAAGATCCAGATCAGGATTCCACAATGGAAGAAAGAGCTTCATAAAAGGTCCCCACAGCGGGCCTTTTTTTATCGGAAAATTTCAATAACAAACCGAAATTATGTCAGTATTATAGGAATGTAAATTTAATGTTAAGATTCGTTAATTGTCTTTACAAAAGCTTTTTCCATGGTTAATATGAGTGAGGTTGTTTTTAAAAAAGAGAAAAATGATGAAATTTGGATGAAGAAAGGGTGGAGAAAATGGAAATCGATGTACAACAGATGATATTTGAATTCATCGGTGGACTCGGTATCTTTCTATTCGGCTTAAAGTATATGGCGGATGGACTACAACGTACAGCAGGAGATCGTTTGAGGGAACTGTTGGACCGTTTTACGAGTAATCCATTCATGGGTGTAGTAGCGGGTACAATTGTTACGATTCTTTTGCAAAGTAGTAGTACGACAACAGTATTGACTGTTGGTCTTGTTAATGCAGGATTTATGACATTCAGACAAGCGATCGGTGTCATAATGGGGGCCAACATTGGTACAACCATGACCGCATTTATTATTGGTATAGATATTAAAGCTTATGGGTTGCCTATTTTAGCTGTTGGTGCATTCTTGTTATTCTTTTTCAAAAGTAAAAAAGTGGCAAACCTTGGTCAGACCATCTTCGGTCTAGGTGCTTTATTTTTTGGTCTTGAAGTTATGAGTGGTGGAGTGAAGCCGCTTCGATCATTACAGGCTTTCCAAGACTTGACCGTCAGCATGAGTGATAATCCTATTCTAGGTGTTATTGTAGGTACCCTATTCACAGTGATCGTACAAAGCTCCAGTGCTACAATTGGAATTTTGCAGACATTGCTTGGGGAAGGTCTTGTCGATTTGCAAGCAGCGATCCCAGTCTTGTTTGGAGATAATATTGGTACAACGATTACGGCTGTTCTTGCCTCAATCGGTGCAAGTGTCGGAGCGAAGCGAGCTGCTTTTGCACACGTCATTTTCAACGTGTTAGGTGCTACCGTATTCTTGATTTTCCTTGTTCCATTTGAAAGATATGTGAACTGGTTACAAACGAGTATGGATTTAGAGCCCGAGATGACCATTGCCTTTGCTCACGGATCCTTCAACATTGCGAATGCGGTTGTGCAATTCCCGTTTATTGCAGTCCTTGCATGGATTGTCATTAAGCTGGTACCCGGGAAGGATTCAGAAATTGATCACAAACCAAGGCATTTGGATCCGATTTTCATTGAACAATCTCCATCCCTTGCGTTAGACCAGGCAAAAGAAGAAGTTGTACGTATGGGTGAGTATGCTTATAAAGGTCTTGAAGAGACAAGTCTCTATTTGAACAATAAACAACAAAAGCATTCTGAACTTGCCATGCAAATTGAAGATGCCTTGAACAACCTGGATCGCAAAATAACAGATTATCTTGTTGATCTATCTCAAGCATCGCTATCTGATGAAGAAAGTCATAAGCATTCAGCTTTAATGGATTCTGTCAGAGATTTGGAACGTATTGGTGACCACTTTGAAAATATCATTGAGCTGATTGATTATAAGAACTCAAATAAAGTGAATCTAACCCCTCAGGCTATTGAGGATTTAAATACAATGTTTGATCTTACGTTAATGACCGTTAAGCAAGCCACAAGATCTCTTGAAACGATGAGTCGTGAAGAGGCGCTGGCTGTCGTCCAAAAAGAGAATGAATTGGATCGTATGGAACGCAGTTATCGTAAAAAGCATATCATCCGTTTGAATGAGGGTGTTTGCACAGGACAAGCAGGAATTGTCTTTGTAGATATGATCAGCAACTTAGAACGTATCGGTGATCATGCAGTGAACATTGCTGAAGAAGTATTGGGAGAAAAAGAAAGTCTTTAAAGGAAAAAGGCGGCTGGATCAGCCGCCTTTTTTATTTTGTTATTGTTTATATGAGATAGCAATTATGGAAAGGTTGTGCAAAGGGGGGTGTTTTATGTTTGTATGATTCTTTTTACTCATGAAAAGTGATGGCCTTCCCCCGTCGCACATAAACATGCTCTCTGCTTTTGCCTATCATGACTGTCAGTAGGACTTTCACTCGAAAACTTCCCTAAATAAAGGGCTCTAAGCAGGAAGTCTAATCATCAACTTCAGAGGTTTATGGGGACAGATATTCAAGATGTTGTGTTTTCTTGAAAAAAACCCTTGAAAGGAATAGGAGGGCGTGGTATATTATTTTTGTCGCTGATTTGGAAGAGAAAAAAACAGTTGACGTTTTCAACAGGAAATGATATATTAATAAAGTCGCTCATAAGCGATATCTAATGGCGGTGTAGCTCAGCTGGCTAGAGCGTACGGTTCATACCCGTGAGGTCGTGGGTTCGATTCCCTCCACCGCCACCAATTATACATATTAAAAAAGCATGGCGGTTGTGGCGAAGTGGTTAACGCACCGGATTGTGGTTCCGGCATTCGTGGGTTCGATTCCCATCAGCCGCCCCATGTGGACCCTTAGCTCAGCTGGTTAGAGCTATCGGCTCATAACCGATCGGTCGCAGGTTCGAGTCCTGCAGGGTCCACCACAACATGTTACGGAGGAGTACCCAAGTTTGGCTGAAGGGAGCGGTCTTGAAAACCGCCAGGGGCTTTACGGCCCGCGGGGGTTCGAATCCCTCCTCCTCCGCCATGATTACATAATAATGATAGCAGTATGGCCTGACGAGTTTATAGAAAATGGATGATGTTCTTGAAGATCAGGCGGTAAAAGGATTTGCAAGAAGCGCAAGCAATACGTAGTATAATACTAATTATGGCTCGGTAGCTCAGTCGGTAGAGCAACGGACTGAAAATCCGTGTGTCGGCGGTTCGATTCCGTCCCGAGCCACTTCTTGAAAACAACCAAGTGAATCTTGGTTGTTTTTTTATGTTTTAAATTTTGCTTTAAGGGAATTCTTAATATCGTGATGCAAAACATTTGCTAATCATTTTTCCGTTTGATAATGTAAAATGTGAAGCGAATTGCTTCTGTTTTACATATTATTCTAAAGGAGGAGTTACATTATGGCTAAATTTGAACTACCAGAACTACCTTACGCTTATGATGCACTAGAACCTACTATTGATAAGGAAACAATGAACATCCACCATACGAAGCACCACAACGGATATGTAACAAAGCTTAACAATGCACTTGAAGGACATGCTGATCTTCAAGACAAGTCCTTGGAAGAGCTTCTTTCCAACAACCTAGCTGTTGTACCGGAAGATATTCGTACAGCAGTGCGCCGTAACGGTGGCGGACACGCAAACCACAGCCTATTCTGGACAATCATGTCTCCGAATGGTGGCGGTGAACCAACAGGGGATCTTGCTACGAAAATCAACGATACGTTCGGTGGCTTCGATCAGTTTAAAGAAAAGTTTGAAGAAACGGCAAAAGGCCGCTTCGGATCTGGCTGGGCATGGTTAGTAGTCAATAATGGCGATCTGGAAGTAATCGATACCCTTAACCAGGATTCTCCGATTATGGAAGGTAAAACTCCAATCTTAGGTCTTGATGTTTGGGAGCATGCGTATTACCTGAACTATCAAAACCGTCGTCCTGATTATGTGTCAGCATTCTGGAATGTTGTCAATTGGGATGAAGTAGCTAAGCGTTTCGATACAGCTAAATAATTCAAAATTCCGAGAGGCATGGATATTAATCCATGCCTCTCTTTTTGTATATCTCCTTTTGTTCTGAAAACACTAAAGGTGAACACAAAGGAGACATGGATATGGTGAGTAAGCTGCGTGTGTGGCTCAGCCACGAAAATGTATCAAAAGATTTATTGCTGTTACTTCTCATTGGAGGCTTATACTCTCTCGGTATATTCTTATCCAGTACATTTGTGAACATATACTTATGGAAACAATCCAATAGCTACGTTGATATAGCTCTTTATAATTTAGCCATTTATGTCTTACAACCCATAACTTTCATAATCGCGGGGAAGTTTGCGAAGCGATTAGATCGTGTGATTGTATTGAGAACCGGTGTGACAGTTCTCTCTTTGTTTTTTTTAACTGTTTTGTTAGTTGGAGAGCGTGCTGCCACATTTAATATCATGCTTGGGTCACTGTTAGGGGTAGGGTATGGCTTTTATTGGCTTGCTTACAATGTTTTGACCTTTGAAATTACAGAACCCGATACGAGGGATTTTTTCAATGGGTTTCTTGGTGTGTTGCAATCACTTGGGGGTATGACCGGTCCGCTGCTTGCTGGATACATTATTTCTCGATTGAATAATTTCACTGGTTATACGGTGATTTTTACGATATCCTTTGGTCTATTTATCATTGCTGTTCTCGTCAGTTTCGGTTTATCCAGAAGGAAGGCAAGAGGTCATTTTTCATTTCGGAGGATTTTGTCGGAAAGAAGAAACAATTCAAATTGGAGGCGAATCTTAAACGCTCATGTATCTCAAGGGTTTAGAGAAGGAACGTTCTTATTTGCCGTATCCATTTGGATCTTCTTAATGACTAAAGATGAATTGTCCCTGGGTGTTTTCAATCTCGTTTACTCTGGATTTTCTTTTATGTTTTATTTCCTTGTTAGTCGCTGGGTAAAACCAACACGGAGGAAAAAAGCAATTCTTATATCCGGGCTGGCGCTGTATTTGAGTGTCCTGATTTTGTTGTTCAGTGATACGATGGCTTTATTGCTCATTTATGCAGGGGTTGCAGGGGTATTCTTCCCTATGCTATACGTGCCTTATATTTCTTTGACTTATGATGTCATCGGGAAATCATGGAATGCTGCTGAAATGAGAATTGAATACATCGTTGTCAGGGAGGTTTTCCTTAATTTCGGAAGAGTTTTGTCCATTGTTATTTTTCTGTTTGCCATCACTGTCATTCCACCTGAAACGGGTATTCCCTATATCCTTTTGATTGTTGGAGGTGGACATTTCTTTATTTATTTCTTTGTGAGAGGAATTGACACTCAGTACACGAAATCGACACATAATTGAAACCAATAACCCATGAACTACGTCTATTCTATGGTGCGCAAAAAATGCTATAATGGATGAAGCATGATAAGAAGGAGAGGAGTTCATGGGAAAGAAACAAAAGAATAATACGAAGCACAAGTCACACCTTTCTTTCCGATTGAACGTGGTGTTTTTTGTTGTATTCCTTATTTTTGCTGGAATCATATTACAACTTGGGGTCGTGCAAATTTTAAATGGGGAAGAGGCCCAGGAAGAAATCGACCGGACAGAAAACACAACGACAAGCATACCAGTCCCGAGGGGAGAAATGTATGATCGGTATGGACGTGTAGTGGTTGATAACCAGCCATTATATTCGATTACCTACACACCTCCAAAAGGTGTCCAACCTAACGATAAGCTTCGCCTAGCCGAAGAAATATCTAAGTATATCGATATGGAATATGAAGGGAAATTGACGGATAGGGATTTTAAAGAATACTTCTTTCTTCAAAATCAAGAAGAGGTTGCTGCACGGATCGAAGATGAAGATACATCTGAACTGGATAACGGAGAAGTCTACCAACTTCAATTAGATAGTATTAAAAAAGATGAGATCAATGGATACGATAATCAAACCAAAGAAATCATTGCGATAAAAAAGGAATTAGATAAGGCTTATGCTCTTGCCCCACATGTTTTGAAAAACTCGGATATCTCTGAAAGGGAATATTCTGTTGTGGCTGAACATTTAGCCGAGTTACCAGGGATCAATGTAACATCAGATTGGGAGCGTACATATCCGTACGAATCTACTTTCAGAAGCTATATAGGAAGCATTACCTCAAAAGAACAAGGTGTCCCAAGAGATAAGCTGGATTATTTTATGTCACTGGATTACAGCCGTAATGATCGCGTAGGAACAAGTGGGTTAGAGCAGGAATACGAGGATGTTCTCCGAGGCACGAAAGAAAAAGTACAATACGAAACGGATAAAAACAATAACGTAATTAATTCCAAAGTCATCCGAGAGGGAAGGAAAGGGAAAGATCTTGTCCTTACGATTGATATGGAATTGCAGGAGAGAGTGAACAAGATCGTTCAGGAGGAATTGGAATCAGCGATTCGCCAAGCCCCTGGCCCTAATAGGCACCTTGAGAATGCTGTTGCGGTTGTTTCTGATCCGAACACAGGAGAAATCTTAGCGATTACCGGTCAAACCTACAATAGAAACCCTAAAGAAGGGGATTCGAGGTTTTCCGACACGTCCCATCAAGCGCTTTATAACTCTTATATGCCTGGATCTATTGTAAAAGGTGCTACTGTCCTAACCGGCTTGCATGAAGGTGCGGTAACTCCTAATACGTGGATCAATGACAGACCTATTTCAATTGGTAGAGATCAAAAAAGTTCTTATACTTCCAATATAGGTACAGTCAACGACATTTCTGCTTTGCAACAATCTTCTAACGTATATATGTACTTCCTAGCGATGTACTTGGGTGGGGAGTATAGCAACATTTATGATATGAATTATCTATCCTTAAAAGATGGAACATTCGACAACTTCATCTTTAATTTTAATCAACTTGGACTTGGAGTGAAAACAGGTATAGATTTTCCTTATGAAGGTTTGGGCGTCACTGGTCAACCGAAGAACCCAGGACACATCTTGGACTTCTCCATCGGGCAATTCAGTACCTACACACCAATGCAGCTGAACCAATATGTCTCCACCATAGCAAATGGGGGAGACCGAATGCGTCCAAGATTGGTGAAAAGTATTCATGAGCCCTCACTTGAAAATGGGTTAGGACCATTGTATAAAGATTACAGCCCGCAAGTATTAAACCAACTTGAGATGGACCAATCTTATATAGAGAGAGTACAGGAAGGGTTCAGGCAAGTGGCTCAAACAAATCAGGGTACAGCGAGTCATGTGTTCTCTAAAGAACCTTACGCAAAATATAATATGGCCGTTAAAACAGGTACCGCACAATCGTTCAAAGCTGTGTTTAATGAAGATGGCGAGAGAACAACATATAGAGACCTTTTAAATAAAACATTAGTCGGGTATGCACCTGCGAATGATCCGGAAATTGCTTTTTCCATAGTATCTCCATATTTAGGTGAAGACGCGACAAGCACGTTTAATATAAGCAACAATATTGGTGCTCGGATCGGTCAGGCTTATTTTGAATTGAAAGAGGAACGGAAAGAGAAGGGAATAACAGTGAATAATTCTGATGAAGAAGCAGAAACTGAGGAGTGATACGACACGTATCGCTCCTTTTTTTATATTAACGAAAATTCGACTGGATTAGCCGAACATAAAGGTTTTTATTCAACAAAATACGCCAATTTACAAAACCTTTACGTTTGATTCATATGTCATTAAAACTCTCTCGTTAATATATAAAATGTGAGTTGGCCAAGCAGTCACCCACAAAACATAACCACAAAAATAGGGGGAGAAAGAAATGAAAAACTTTAAAAGTTTGGCACTAATGCTTATGTTCATTCTAGTGCTTGGAGTACTTGCAGCTTGTGGAGGATCAGAAGATGATTCTGCTACAGAAGAAGAAGGTAACACAACAGAAGAAGGCAATAACGCTGAAGGTTCTGAAGAAGTTTCCGGACCTATCGATATCGATGGTTCTTCTACTGTTTTCCCAATCATGGAAAACTTGACTTACACTTACAATCAGGAAAACCCTGATGTGAACGTAACAGTGAACTCTTCTGGTTCTGGTGGCGGATTTAAAAAATCCACTGTTGGTGAGATTGACTTGAGTAACGCTTCTCGCCCTATTAAAGAAGAAGAAATGGCTAAGGCCGAAGAAAATGACATTCAATTAGAAGAACTTGAACTTGCATACGATGGTCTTTCTGTAGTTGTCAGCCAACAAAACGATTTCGTTGAAGAACTGTCCATTGAACAGTTGAAGCAAATCTTCCTTGAGTCTTCAGATGCTAAGAAGTGGTCTGATATCAATCCAGAATGGCCAGAAGAAGAAATCAAAATCTTCAGCCCTGGACATGATTCCGGTACTTTCGACTATTTCAACGAAGTAATCCTTGAAGAAGAGCCAATGAAAGAAGGCGAAAATACTACACTTTCTGAAGATGACAACGTACTAGTCCGTGGTATTGAAAACAATCCAAACGCTATCGGTTTCTTTGGATATGCTTACTATGCTGAAAACGAAGATGTATTGAAGGTTCTTGGAATTTCTGAAGGTGAGAACGAAGCTGTAAAACCGAACCCTGAAACAATTCAAGATGGTTCTTACACACCACTTTCTCGCCCGCTATTCACTTATGTAAATGTGAATGCGTATAAAGAAAAAGCACAAGTTCGTGATTTTGTTGAGTACACGTTAAACAATGCTGGAAAAGCTGCTGAAGAAGTAGGGTATGTAGCTCTTCCTGAAGACAAGTATCAAGAGCAACTTGAAACAGCGAAAAGCTGGGCAGAGTAATTGATTTGAAAACCTAACAAGGGAGGTGAGACTTGAATTGGAGTCTCACCTTGCCTTATGGATGAGAGGAGTTTTTATCATGGACAAGGGGTTACAATCAGAGGGGAAAATGATTGACGTCCAACAAATGATTGAAAGGAATAAGAACAAGAAAAGCATAGGTGAAAGAATAGAGAAAATCATCCCTTTTTTCTTGCTTCTTTGTGCTGCAGTTAGTGTCTTGACAACTGTGGGTATATTATTTACTTTATTGAGAGAGTCGATTGGCTTCTTTTCCAATGTCTCTTTAGTTGATTTTTATACAGGAACAAGTTGGTCACCGTGGTCCGGTGAGTATGGAGTTGCTCCATTGATAGGTGGAACATTACTCATCACTTTGATCGCTACACTCGTAGCTGTACCATTGGGGCTTATGTCTGCCATATTTTTGAGTGAATATGCAAATGATAAAGTGAGACGTGTCATTAAACCTGTGCTCGAAGTTTTGGCAGGAATCCCGACCGTCGTGTATGGTTACTTTGCATTGACGTTCATTACACCAATGTTCCAATCTTTCATTCCTGATTTGGGAATCTTTAACGCCCTGAGTGGCGGATTTGTAGTCGGTATTATGATTATTCCTATGGTCGCATCTCTTTCAGAAGATGCTATGAACTCTGTTCCTAATGCTTTAAGAGAAGGTGCTTACGGGTTAGGTGCTACAAAATTGGAAGTTGTGTTTAAGGTCGTTTTACCTGCCGCTCTTTCCGGAATTATTGCATCCATTGTTCTTGCTATTTCAAGAGCTATCGGAGAGACGATGATTGTTACGATTGCAGCAGGGGCAACACCGAACCTTACTTTCAATCCGACAGAATCGATCCAGACCATGACTGCTTTCATTGTACAAGCAGCGACAGGAGATACCACTTTCGGATCTACCATTTATTACAGTTTGTATGCAGTAGGTATGACACTGTTTGTCTTTACACTCGTCATGAACCTTATTGCTCAGTACATTTCTCGTAAGTTCAGGGAGGAATATTGATGCTTGGTCAAAATGAACAAAATATCAAGAAACGCATGGAAGGAAGAGTAGCCATCAACAAAATCCTTATGGTTTTGTTTGGTATGGCTACTGCAGTGGGATTAGTTTTCCTAGTCTTACTTTTTTATCGTGTATTGACTCAAGGAATTGGTTATTTAAGTCTTGACTATATTTTGAACTTCCCAGCACCATATCCAGAAAAAGCTGGTATATACGCTGGATTGATTGGTTCCGTGTTCTTAATGATTATTGTTGCTATATTCGCCGTCATTATTGGTGTTGCAACAGCGATCTACTTGGAAGAATACGCGCCTAAAAATAAGTTCACGGATTTTATCAGAGTTAACATTCAAAACTTGGCTGGAGTGCCTTCCATTGTATTCGGACTGCTGGGATTAACATTCTTTGTTTATATGTTTAACTTTGGTTATACACTCATCGCTGGTGGTTTGACGATGGCCTTGTTGATTCTTCCAGTCATCGTAGTAGCAGCTCAAGAGGCTGTTCGCTCGGTTCCAGCTGAAATCAAAGAAGCATCTTACGGCATGGGAGCGACTAAGTGGCAAACTATTGCACGTGTCATTTTACCAGCTGCCATTCCAGGAATTCTTACTGGTGCTATTATTGCTTTGTCTCGTGCAATTGGTGAGACTGCACCTTTGATTATTGTAGGTGCAGCCACAGCGATTTACACGTTACCTGAGTCCTTACTTGCTAAATATACGGTCATGCCGATTCAGATTTACAACTGGACGGGAAGACCCCAAGAAGAATGGCAATATGTTGCGGGTGCAGGAATTATTGTTCTTTTAGCAGTACTGCTACTGATGAATTCAATTGCTGTGTTAATCAGAAATAAATATCAACGTCGTCTTTAATTAGGATGAGGAGGGTTTCAACATGAATAAAGTAATGGAAGAGAAAACAAACAAAAAAGTTAACCAGGGAACAACGAAACCTGAGGTTAACAAAGAGGGAATTAAAAAAGAGAAAATGAATAGCATTATTGAAGTTAATGATCTGAATTTATGGTATGGTTCTGATCAAGCTCTATATGAAGTAAGTATGGAGGTTCCTGAAAAACAGGTAACAGCGATTATCGGACCTTCTGGTTGTGGAAAATCGACTTTCTTGAAAACATTAAACCGTATGGTGGAAATGGTTCCGATCGTAAAGACATCCGGCTCTATCAAATATCGTGACCAGGAAATTTTCAGCAGTAAATATAAAGAAGAATACCTTCGTACAAAAGTAGGCATGGTATTCCAAAAACCGAACCCGTTTCCTAAAAGCGTCTATGATAACGTAGCCTATGGACCAAGAATTCATGGAATCAAAAAGAAAGAAGTATTAGATCAAATCGTTGAGAAAAGCTTAAGAGGTGCAGCGATTTGGGATGAGTTAAAAGATCGTCTACACGAAAATGCGTATGGTCTTTCTGGCGGGCAACAGCAGCGTGTATGTATCGCTCGTGCTTTGGCAGTTGAACCGGACGTTATCCTAATGGACGAACCGACTTCAGCCTTAGACCCAATTTCTACGGCCAAAGTTGAAGAGTTAGTTCAGGAGTTGAAAGAAAAATACAGCATTATTATTGTTACTCACAACATGCAACAAGCCGCGCGTATTTCAGATAAAACAGCCTTCTTCTTAAATGGAGAATTAATTGAGTTCGCTGACACCGATGACTTGTTCCAAAATCCTCATGATAAGCGAACAGAGGACTATATTACCGGACGCTTCGGCTAATCATTCAGGGGGGAATATCCATGTCAATCCGTGTTCATTTTGAAGAAGAACTCGAAGATTTAAAAAATCAAATTAAAGAGTTAGCTCTAGATACAAAAAATTCACTTGATCAAGCGATTCATGTCTTATATAAAGGGGACGTAGAAGCCGCGGAAAAGATTCTTTCCGATGATTCAATCATCGACCGTAAGGAAGAGAAAATCAACGATGATGCTATCTTAATGCTTGCTAAGCAACAGCCGGTAGCAAGGGATTTGAGAAGAATTATTATTGCTATTAAAATTTCCAGCGATTTGGAACGTATGGCAGATCACTCGACCAATATCGCAAAGGCAACCATTCATTTAGGTAAAGAACATGGCATTGAGATAGATCCTGAATTGCGTGAAATGGCTATCCTTGTCATGGATATGGTGGATTTGGCAATTAAATCTTTCGAAAATGAAGATATTTCATTAGCGAAGAAGCTTGCTGAAATGGATGATGTTGTAGACGAGAAATATGGTTCGATTGTTAGAGAAATGCTCGAATTAACAGCAATAAACCCAGAACAGATTCAGCACATTATGCAGATGGCTTATATCGCTAGGTATATAGAGAGATTCGCTGATCATATTACAAATATCGGCGAAAGCATTTTCTATCTCGTGAAGGGCAGAACTTATGATCTGAACAAATAATAGAAGAAAAGACATGAATCAAATTTGATTCATGTCTTTTTTTAGTTGTATCATTCACTTTCCATTGTGACTGTTATTAATTGGTGCTGTATGGGGATTAGATGAACAAGTCTCTGAATAGTTGTGCACGGTCATATTTAAATGAGCAAGTAAAAAAGCCGCAGGTGTGCGGCTTTTTTACTTAGATGTAATGGCTTCAGCTATTTCTTTAAGCGACATTCCTGAATTTAGTGTAGCCTGACCAATTTGTATATAGCGGCTATAATCATTTTCTTTCATAAAGGTTTCAAATTCAGCAGCATCTTCAATAATGTTTGCTCGGATCAGCTTTTCACTAATATCATCGGTAGTAGTTCCTGAAACGATGTCGATTGAAAAGGTGTTTAAAGGCGCTTCTTCAACAGCTGTGGGAGGTGGCGCTTCTTGTTTTGCATTTTCCTTGAGGCTTTGCCATTCGCTTGTAGTTAAAGTGCGATACCCTTCACTTTCCAACTGTTCAATCAACTCTTCGGTTTCATACTCTTTTTCTACGGTTTTCGAGGATGTGTCAGCTGTATTCAAGTAGGTAATAGCAAACACAAGGGAAGCTGTAAGTAAACCTAAGGCATAGGATCTTATCCATTGTTTCATGCTCGAACACCATCACTTCTTTGCTGTTGAATCATCGAATGGATATCGTGCTCGCTTAAGTTCGTCTGTTTTGCTATGTAATGGGTCTTATAGCCTTTTTGATACATCGATTGAACTCTATCGACTAATGGAAGGCTTTGGGCAGTTTCTTTATTCTTCGGTGGATTGTTCAAGATTTCTTGAGTTAAATCCTCCGCTAAAAGTTCTTCTTCCAATACCTTCATTTTCTTTTTAAGCTGGTAGTTGCTCTGCATCATTGTCATATTGACCTGTTCGACCTGATTTTCAAGTTCTTTCATCCGGTCATTCATGAAGAATGAAAGAACAAATAGACCAAGGCCGACAGCAGTCAATGTACTGATCACGTAAATCAAGTTGTATCACTCCTTTGGATGTCCACATTTATTTATATCATAGAAATAGATGAGTGGCTATGGGATATTTCACCGTTTTTACCTGAATAACTACTTGAAAGGTCTACTCGTTTTTGGTATTATGAATTAGTCTGATAATGTGAATGAGACAGTGAATAGCTTTTATGATTAGGAGGAATAATAATGCGCGTAAACATTACACTTGCATGCACCGAAACTGGTGACCGCAATTATATTAGCACAAAAAACAAGCGTAAAAACCCAGAGCGTCTTGAGCTTATGAAATACAGCCCACGCGTAGGGAAGCACACGCTTCACCGTGAAACAAAGTAAGCAGTAGGATTATTTCCTACTGTTTTTTTTATATCTAATGTTCTCCCGATCACACATGTATTAGTTGTTGGAGTATATGGCAGGATTGTGGAAGACTCAATTTCGAGATGTTTCGGGGTTCGTTTGCCATAGGAGGCGTCAGGGGTGGCTGGGAAGCTACTCGCTTTCCTGCGGGGATGACGGAAAGCCATTCGCGCGGGAGTCTCGCAGCTTCCCAACTACCCCATTCGATCATGTGAAAAACGAACCCATGTACCAAGAAGGAGCAACTTCCACCATGGTAAGAAAGCGCTCAATACCAAGCAGTCATGAGCTCTACCCATACGATGGAGGCTTTGTGTTACAACTCCTAATACGTATGGAACGTACCTAATACCTGAAGTAGTTTCGAGATACTCCTCCGCCCCCATCCACTCAAAAAAAGTCTCGAAACTGAATCTTAAAGAAAAGGGAGCTTTTCTGGGAATGAATCTTTAGAGCTATACTGGAGGTTGTTAAAAGTGGAAAAGAACGAGCTTAGGTTTAAAGGAAAAAAGATTCTTCAGGATATAAATGTGAAGGAAAGGCTCTACATAGATGCAAAAATTCAAGAATGTCTATTTGATAGTGAAATATGGAAGAACGCCCAAGTCATCGGTGTCACGCTATCTCAAAAGCATGAATGGTCGACAGAGCCAATCATAGAGGAAGGTTGGCGGAGCGGGAAGATGGTCGTTGTGCCAAAATGCGTTCCTGAGAGTAGGCAGATGGAATTTTACCACTTGGAAAAGTACGATCAACTAGAGAGGGTTTATTTTGGTTTACGAGAACCTAAACCTGAAAGCTCAACCTTGGTAAATAAAAATGATCTGGATCTCCTTCTTGTACCCGGGCTGTTGTTTGATGAAAAAGGATACAGGATAGGATATGGTGGAGGATATTTTGACCGTTTTATTGAAGGCTTTAGGGGGAAGACAATAATGATTGCTTCAGATCGACAAAAATACTCACCTCTTCCTATAGAGGAATTCGACCAAAGAGTGGAGTATGTGCTTACAGAAAGCGGTATTCATACTACCTACCAGCTTTAAGATTATTATGTCACGAAACATTCAAACATTGTGAAGTATTGAACAATGTTTCGGGGTTATAATAGAGTTAGATTAAAAGGGGAGGGATTGGATTGGAACATTTAAATAGGGTAGCGTTAATCGGAACAGGCGCGGTAGGTTCCAGCTATGCGTTTGCTTTATTGAACCAGGGAGTTGCAGATGAGTTAGTCATGATTGATTTGAACAAAGAGAAATCAGAAGGCGATGCCATGGATTTAAATCATGGCCTGGCTTTTGCACCTGCAAATAAGAAGATATGGTTTGGAGAATATGCTGATTGTGAAAGTGCGGATCTTGTCGTCATTACTGCTGGGGCGAATCAAAAACCCGGCGAAACGAGACTAGATTTGCTTGAGAAAAACACGGCCATATTTAAGTCCATCGTGGACTCTGTTATGGAAAGTGGATTTGATGGTATTTTCCTTGTTGCAACGAATCCTGTTGATATCCTGACCTATATGACTAGGAAATTTTCCGGCCTTCCTGCTGAACGTGTGATTGGATCTGGGACGATTCTTGATACAGCTCGACTACGTTTTAACCTTAGCGAATATTTTAATATCGATAGTCGAAATGTTCATGCTTATATCATGGGTGAACACGGTGACTCTGAGCTCCCGGTTTGGAGTCATGCCAATGTAGCTGGACGCTCGGTGTATGATCGCATCCAGGACCATCCTGACTTGTATGATGTGAAGGACCTTGAAGGTATTTTTGAACAGGTCAGGGATGCAGCCTATCACATTATCAAACGTAAAGGAGCCACTCATTATGGTATTGCGATGGGACTTGTTCGTTTAACGAAAGCCATTCTTCACAATGAGAATGCGGTATTAACAGTATCTGGTTATCTAGAAGGGCAGTATGGGATAGATGATCTTTATATAGGTGTGCCAGCGATTGTTAATCGAAAGGGAATCCAAGAAATTATTGAATTGAACCTCGATGAAGACGAAATGACAAAATTCCACTCCTCTGCTGCTATATTAAAGGAGACTATGGAACCTGTCATTGATAACTATGTGTATAAGGAAGACGACTCAAGTGAAAGATAAGTTCACCTAATAATAGAAGAGGTGGATGAGATGCGTCAATTTTTCAGATGGGTCATGATTATCGGTTCGGTTGTAGCAACGGTTTACAAGTATCGATACAAAGCGTTGGACTTCGTTACCAAAATCCCTTTTCTTCGAAAGCTGCTCGTTCGGTTGTCTATGAACTTTCCTTGGTTACGTCAAAAATTTCTTTCACAGATGTTCCGAGGATTATGAATATAATAAGCTGTCAGGGTATCTTCCTGACAGCTTTTTCAATGCTTTCAATTAGCTCCTTAACAAAGGGGCATGATATGATGTAGGTGTTATCTAGGGGGTGCAACATGTTTATTGAACAAGAGTATTATTTATGGAAACTTACCTATGATTTAGTTGTTGCACAAGGTTTTCAAGTGCTTAATATGAGTACAGAACGAGGAGAAGTTTGGCTTGAGAAAGAACAGGGGTGGCAAACACATGTCATCCGCATATATCATAAACAAATCAATTGGAAGAATGAGTTGAGGAGGGACTTGGAAAAATCATATCGACAGTTGTCCCAAAACAAGAAATTATTTAGGGGTGGAAAGGTCCAGTTCCATGTTTTATATGTTTCAGAATACCCTCCTGTTGAAGAGTGGGAAAATGTAGATAAGGAAATTCCTACACAGAAAAATAAGATATTCCCTTATTACTTGGATGATGAGAACAAGTCATCCGAAAAGAAAAAGTTTTATGATTCCTTTCAAATAGAGGAACCTCTCATGAATCAGCAGGTGAGTGAGAGCGAAATGGAGGCTATGCTTCCATACTTGAAACATCAGCTTGTTAAAGAACAACAAGATCAAAGAAGACAAGTGATGTCGATCTTCGATTATGGCAAACCTCGAATGACCTACTTTCTACTAGCTGTCAATGTCTTAATTTTTCTTTACATTGAATGGGTGGGAGATAGTACTTCAGTAGAAACCCTTATCCAGTATGGAGCAAAGTTTAATCCTGCAATTATGGATGGGGAATGGTGGAGGATCGCTAGTTCGATGTTCTTGCATATAGGATTTCTTCATCTTTTTATGAATATGTTCGCCCTCTATTACCTGGGGACAGCTGTTGAAAAATTGTATGGAACATGGCGTTTTACATGGACCTATTTACTTTCGGGGTTGTTTGGTGGTGTAGCAAGCTTTATGTTAAATCCCCATGTGGCAGCAGGAGCATCAGGCGCTATATTCGGGTTGTTTGGGGCCCTCTTGTTTTTTGGTGTCCAACATAAACAGTTGTTTTTCCGTACAATGGGCTGGAATCTAATTTTTATCGTTCTCATCAACATATCATTTGGATTGCTCGTTCCTCAAATTGATAATGGAGCACATATCGGTGGAATGATCGGTGGTTTTTTTGCCACTGCCATGGTACGTTTGCCAAAACAGAAGGATAGATCAAAACAGTGGATTGCTTTTTGTGTCTATTTTTTACTGATCTCTGGCATGGCGGTTGCTGGATATGCAGGACTATTTAATAACGATGAAGGTTTGAATGAGGTACAGAAGACACAGGAGTTGAATCAAACGGGTGCTTATAATGAAGTGATTGAAATCACTACCGAGGCTTTAGATCAGCCTGGTCAGTACGAAGCTGCTTTACGTTTTAACAGATCGTTTGCATACTTACAAACTGGCGAGACAAGTGCAGCGAGGGAAGATTTGCTCCGGGTGCTTGAACTCTCTCCTGAGATGGCAGAAGCACATTATAATTTGGCCCTGTTATATCAACAAGTGGGAGAAGAAGACAAAGCGGCTCACCATGCGGAACGAGCCGCTGATATTAACCCGGATCAAAATGATTTTAAAGAACTTTATGACAACCTCCGTTAATAAGCCTGGATGAGGCGGTGTTTCTTTCCAGTATCATCTTCATAAAGGACGATCAAGTGCTTGCCTTTATTATCAAAAAGAATCAAGGGGATATAGCTTTGGATCGGGTGGGAAGACTTTGTATCACTAATGCCCAGCACATAATTTTTATATAATCCTTCCCACAGTTGTCCTTTAATTCGTTCGGAATCATCTTCATTCGTTCCAGGAAGTGGTCGGTCTTCATAGTCTGCAAGGTTCGTTAACGGGACAAGCGTGTAGTCCTCTTTGTTGATGCCATAGTATGTCACCAGTTCTTCCCATTGGACTCCCAGTTGCTGTTGAATGGAATGATCCAATCTCTTCTTCCATTCTTCCTCTTCTTGATTGGCTGGTTCTTTGAAAGCGGTTCGTTTCGAGTGGGGAGAATCGATGACGTAAAGCTCGTCCTTCGAGCTTGCCTGTATGCTTTTAATCGGACCACTATCTTCATGGATCTCCCCGTGATGAAAAGAAATGGCTTGATACTTTTGACTATCCTCTCCGTGCAGGGACGTTTCTTTCTTTATTTCTGATGAATTTTCTTCCCATTTGCTCACGACCCCTTTTAAACGGCCATTTACATATAAGAGGGAGACATCCTGCCTTAAATACATGGTTTTATCACTTTCAGAGAACATGTTCCATAGAATTTCATACTCGTCATCATCTTCCTGAGAAGCAAAGTTTAAGGTGGTCCCGTAAGAATGAAAACCACTTCCTTCATCTAAAGGGAAATATTTGATAACCGATTCCTCATTATAATATTGAGTATATAGTGCGATGAAAATGGCTAAGGCCAAAGGAACAAGTACCCAATGAACCCAAACTTTTTTCAAACCATCATCTCCTCATACATCCTCTCTGTGCAGGGCATATAGTTCAAGATATGTTCCATTTTCAAAGGACATGCGTACTATCCGATGTCGTCCTTCTTCATGTATGTTTTCTAAGATTTAGAAGAAACTACTCGCAGAAGGCTTAGAGGAGGGTGCGTTTTGAAAGAACAACGTTTGTTTGACAGTTATGAAAAAAATGTATCGTATCTCAGAGATCGACTAGGAGTAGATGAAAGCTTCGACATGGTTCATCTAGACCTTGTCTATGCTGGAAGAGGGATGTCCTTATTCCTTGTGGATGGTTTTGTAAAAGATGATATCCTTCACTATTTAATGAAACTTCTATCAAAGTTGGAACCAGATCAATTGGAACCGGATCCACTAGAGAAGCTATTAAAAACCCACCTTCCTTACGTTGAGTTAGATAAGAAGAAAGATTTGAATGCTGCGGCAGATTGGGTGTTGGCAGGTCCTACAGCATTGGTCGTTGAAGGCGTAGACGAAATCATTATGATTGACGCTCGTACATACCCTGTCCGCGGTCTCCAGGAACCTGATCTCGAAAGAGTCGTGAGAGGGTCGAGAGATGGGTTCGTGGAGACGATTATCTTTAACACGGCCTTAACGAGAAGGAGAATCAGGGATCGTTCTTTGAGAATGGAATATTTACAAATTGGACGACGCTCTTTAACAGATGTGTGCATTTGTTATGTTAAAGACATAGCAGATACTGACCGCGTAGACGAATTGAAGAAAGTTTTACAAGACATTGATACCGACGCTCTTCCGATGGCAGAGAAGACCATTGATGAATATATCAGCGGTCGCTATTGGAATCCCTACCCGGTCATTCGTTACACAGAACGTCCGGATACGGCGGCTGCTCACCTTTATGAGGGGCACATTCTCGTCATTATTGATGGATCTCCGAGTGTCATGATTACGCCATCAACTTTTTGGCATCATTTGCAACATGCAGAAGAATATCGGCAGAAGCCATTGGTCGGTGCTTATCTGCGCGCCGTTCGTTTTTTTGCTTTCTTTGCATCCATCTTTATTCTGCCACTGTATTTTCTTTTTTCTAAAAGACCGGATTTACTTCCTGAAGCTCTGGCATTCATTGGACCTACGGATTCGGGAACATTGCCACTCCTCGTGCAGTTTTTAATAGCTGAAATCGGCATCGATATGCTGCGTATGGCAGCGATCCATACCCCTTCGACGCTTGGGACCGCTCTTGGTTTGGTGGCTGCTATATTAATCGGCCAAGTGGCTGTGGAGGTTGGTCTCTTTTCAAGCGAAGTGGTTTTATATTTAGCCCTTGCTGCAATAGGGACATTTGCTACACCTAGTTATGAATTAGGACTGGCTGATCGTATAACAAGACTTGTACTTCTTCTTTTTACTGGCTTATTCGGACTAAAAGGCTATGTATTGGGAGTGACCCTCTGGATCCTCTATGTTTCGAGCATGAAGACTTTCAAAACACCGTATTTGTGGCCATTTCTACCTTTTTCATGGAAACCGCTCAGAGATGTATTGCTTCGGTCTCCGATTCCTCTAAAAAACCGGAGACCTGCATTTTTACACCCCAAGGACCCTGATCGTTGATCGATCGGGGTTTTTACGTTTTCAAGTCTTAAAGGTATTGGTATAATAAATGGTGGTGATGAATAATGAAAACGATTTATGATATTCAACAATACTTAAAAAAATTTGGGACGATCATTTACATAGGAGATCGTTTGGCAGACTTAGAGATGATGGAAGATGAAGTCAGGGAGCTATACAAAGCCCAATGCATGCCTTCAGAAGACTATCAGATGGCCATCCTGCTTTTAAGAAGTGAAATGGCAAAACAAAAGGATCGTCAAATAGGGGAGGAAAAGTGATGAGTCATTATTATATCGGTGCAGATATCGGTGGTACGACAGTGAAACTGGCTATTATTGAAGAGAACGGAACCATTTTAAATAAATGGGAGATTCCAACCAATACAGACAATCAGGGAGAAGCGATTCCTTCCGATATCGCAGCATCCATATTGAACACTCTGAAAGAAGAGGGTATTGAGAAAAGTATGGTTGTAGGAATCGGTGCAGGAGCCCCCGGGTTTGTTGATACAACCACAGGTTATATTCATGAAGCCGTAAATATTGGTTGGAAGGATTTTGACTTTGGTAACATGCTTAAAAAATTGACAGGAATGCCTGTATGGGTAGATAATGATGCTAATTTGGCTGCTTTAGGTGAGAATTGGCTCGGTGCCGGAAAAGGTTGCACAGAATTGATTGCAGTCACTCTAGGTACGGGGGTAGGTGGTGGCATTATTGCCAACGGCCAGATTCTCAATGGAGCCAATGGTACAGCAGCAGAACTAGGTCACGTCACCGCAGTAAAAGAGGGAGGGGCTCCTTGTAACTGTGGGAAGACCGGATGCCTGGAGACCGTTTCTTCAGCTACAGGTATTGTTAGAAAAGCAAAAGAAGCAGCAGAAAAACATCCTGAATCCAAACTAAATTCATATTTACAGGAAGAGACGCTAACATCGAAGGATGTTTTTGAAGCTTCTATGAATGGCGATGAAGCAGCAAGTGCTGTGATTCATGAAATTACAGATGTCCTTGGATTGGCGATTGCAAACATGGCTATTGCTATGAACCCAGAAAAAATTGTTATTGGTGGGGGAGTTTCCAAAGCAGGAGAGTGGCTGTTGGAGCCTCTTGAAAAAGCTTACCGGAAGTATGCTTTACCAAGAACAGCTATGGCATCAAGTTTTGGCATAGCAGAATTAGGGAATGATGCAGGTGTCATAGGTGGAGCTTTCTTAGTTAAAAAGAATAAATAAAAAAGTTGGAGCCTAAAGGCTCCAACTTTTTTATGTTCTGATTGTATAAAATTTGTAAAAAAATTTTAATCGCTAGGACTTCTTTTTATCATGTTTTTGTCTTATGATAAGAAAAGCTCCATCCTATCATTTTGAAAATGATGGAAAATGTAAATTTTATGAAACCTTTATGGGGCCATTTACGTCATATATGATGAGTGAGTTTAATAAGGATTATAAGTGGAAATTGTTAAAGAAGATATGGAAACTGGTTAATAATTGTAAATAATGAACCAGTACCGTGCTAGAGGAGGAACCATGATGCAATGGAGAATGAAGAACATGCCATTATTTATCATTGCGACATTGTTGTTTGGTCTGAAAACTTATGTCGTATACAGATTCATGTTCGACTTATCGATTGAAAATCCAATGCAAGAATTTATACTTTTATTCAATCCGATTGCCAGTGCGTATTTGATTTTCGCTATTAGTGTATGGCTAAAACCAAAAAATCAAATGAAATATTTACGCTGGACGACGTTAATCGGTTCATTGGTCTTATTCTTAAATTTAATTTTTTATAGGAATTTTACAGATTTTATAACCATCCCTGTACTGTTTCAGGGGAATAATGCCGCAGACCTTACAGGAAGTTTTTTGACCTTGCTTCACATTGAAGACATTTTCATCTTCGCAGATGTGGCGCTCGTTTGGTATTTGAGCAGACAAAAGTTTGATCTTACAGTGAAGCTTCCGAAACGTGGGAAAATTGCAGCTACAGCCGTTACTTTTTTGCTTCTAGCTGGGAATGTTGTACTTGCTGAGATTGAACGACCGATGCTTTTTGTACGGGCCTTTGATCGCGAGTATTTGGTGAAGAATATTGGGATATACAACTACCATCTCTATGATGCAACGATGCAAACGAAAACCAAGGCTCAGCGTGTCTTTGCGGATGGCAGTGAAATTAGTGAAATAGAAACGTATTTAAAAGAAAACTCTCCTGATCAAACAAACAAGGATTCAGAGTTATATGGTATTGCCGAAGACAAGAACGTGATTTTTGTTAGTGTTGAGTCGTTCCAAAACTTCCTTTTTGACTCGGAAATTAATGGAACACAAGCGACACCATTCCTTAACGATCTCAAACAAAGCAACGACACGATTACTTTTGAAAACTTCTACCATCAAACAGCACAAGGAAAAACATCCGATTCTGAGTTCATCGTTGAAAATTCTCTTTATCCGTTGGGAAGAGGTTCCGTATATTTCACACACGCAGGAAATGAATACAATGCTCTGCCTGAATTATTGAATGAAGAAGGATATGAGACTTCTGTCTTTCATGCGAATAACGCAAGCTTCTGGAACAGGGACGTCATGTATGACAACGTAGGATATGACCAGTTTTATGATGAGAAATCATACGAAGTAACCCCTGAAAATTCATTTGGTTGGGGACTTGAAGACAAAGCATTTTTTGAACAATCCATCAAATATTTGCAGTCACAGGAAAAGCCGTTCTACAGTAAATTCATTACTTTGACTCACCACTTTCCATTTGAACTTCCTGAAGAAAAGGCAAATATTGATAAATATGATTCCAATTCAAAAACATTGAATTCATATTTCCAAACAGCTCGATACACGGATGAAGCTTTGGAGCAGTTCTTCCAACAGTTGAAAGATGCTGATTTATATGATGATTCCATTATTGTCCTTATGGGTGATCATTATGGTATCAGTGATTTTCACAATAAAGCGATGGGTCAATTTCTTGGAAAAGAAGTGGATCCTTATGTTCAGACACAATTGCAACGTGTACCGTTTATGATTCACATTCCAGGGTATGAAAATGGTGGGGTGAAGGAAAAAGTCGTCGGTCAGATTGATGTCAAACCGACATTACTACACCTCCTTGGTATAGAAGAGAACGGAGATTTAACCTTTGGTGATAATATGTTTGCCAAGAAGAATAAAGAATTCGTTGCTTTAAGGGACGGAAGTTTCATTACAGAGGATTATTTGTACTCCAATGAAACCTGTTATGATCGTTCTTCAGGTGAACCCCTTCTTGAAGAAAACGCAGAAGCTTGTCTACCCATTAAAGAAAAAGTGAGTAAAGAAATGAATTACTCGGATAACATTATTTATGGTGACTTGTTCAGGTTTTACGATTTTGATCAATCAGAAAAATAATGGAAAGCCGCTGGGACATGATGTCTTAGCGGTTTTTTTTTGATTATTTGAGGGGCCCATGTGTCACTTGAAACGTAGTTTTTAGAAATCTAAATCAAAACCTGATAAGCTTTATGAAGAAGTGGAGAATCAGTAGATAATTATGGAGGTAGGGGGACATCCCCTAAAAGGAAAGGCTAGGAACAAAGGGAGAGGGGAAAAGGAGGTCGTATAAAATAACCCAATAGTTTTTCATTCGCTATCACATAAATTCATACATACAAGGGTAATGATATGGACAAACATTGTTTATAGAGAGAGGGAAGGGTATGTTTCGTTTCGAACATGTGTACCAAGGTGTGCTTCAGGATATTAACTTTACAATGGAAAAGCAGGATAAAGTCATTCTCTTCGGGCCTTCAGGTGCGGGGAAGAGTACATTATTGTTCCTGTTGAATCGTTTGAACGATCCAGAGCAGGGGGATATCTATTTCAATGGGAAACCGATCGAAGAACACTCCATCACGGATTTGAGAAAGCAAGTAGGTCTCGTTTTGCAAGCACCGAATTTGTTTCCTGGCACTGTGTTGGATAATATCAAATATGGACCGTCCTTGTTCGGGGAATGGAAAGAAGAGCAAGGTAAAAAATTATTGGACTATGTTCAACTTCCTTCCGAATATTTGGAGCGGGATGTGGATCAACTTTCTGGTGGTGAAAAGCAACGGGTATCACTGGCGAGGACATTAGCCAATTCACCTGAAGTTTTACTGCTTGATGAACCAACGAGTGCCTTGGATTATCGCACAGCTGAAGAAATTGAAGAAGTTCTGGAATGCTTGATGGAAGAACATAAGCTCTCCATGCTGATGGTGACCCATAACCTCAACCAAGCACGGAGGCTTGGGAACCGGGGATTGTTTATTAGTGATGGCCAGATCATAGAAGATGGAAAAATACCAGACATGCTTGATCAACCGGAATCAGAAGAACTGGCTAAGTTTTTAGAAGAGTAGGGAGGAAGAAGGTTTGGAACCAGAAATATCGAATCAGTCGCTTTTCTTTTTAATTATATTCGTTATCGTTCCTTTAGCATTGTCTTATTTTTATCAGCTTGGTGTGAGCAAAAATGTTCTGTGGTCCACGTTTAGAGGAACGATTCAATTATTTGCGATCGGGTACATATTAACGTTTCTTTTTGATCTGCCGGCCCGATACGGGATCCCTTTTATGCTGACGGTGATGATTATCATTGCCACCTTCCATGCCAGGCAAAAAGGGAAGGAACTGCCTTATGTAGGGTTCATTCTTTTTGGAGGTCTCGTTGCCATTGAGGTAGGAGTATTAAGTCTGTGGCTCATCTTTGATATGATCCAGTTCAAACCTTCTGAGGTTATCCCAATGAGTGGGATGGTCATTGGAAACAGTATGACCGCTATGGGATTGGCTCTTGAACGAATGAAGAATGAGTTTAAAGAAAACAATGGTCGCCTGCTAGCCTCTTTATCCTTAGGAGCGGAACCCAAGCAGGCTTCTCACCTAATTGTTCAAAAAACATTGCATGCTTCTTTAATACCTAATGTAGACCGACTAAAAACCATCGGGCTTGTCCAGCTACCGGGGATGATGACAGGTTTGATTCTCGGTGGTGTTTCGCCTGTCATGGCCATCAAGTATCAATTAGTCATCTCTCTCAGTATTTTTTCATCGGTTTCATTAAGTGCTATGTTCATCACCTTATCTATGTACAAGTATTTCTTTAATGAAAACAAACAGTTGTTGCAGACAGATGAGGAAATAAGAAGTTCCCGTTCCTGATAGGATTTCATATATAAAAAACAAGCAGACCGCTGAGGTTCTGCTTGTTTTTGTTTAACCGAATAAGTTGTACCAGATGGTCATGACGGAGAACCATCCGAAGATCAACGCTGATGCACCTGCAAAAAGCACAGCAAAGAAGTTTTTCGTTTTAAGTTCACGGAAAATTGCCCAAACACACAAGATTGTTACGAGTAAAAGAAGAATAGCTGTTACCAAATTCAGCACCCCCTAAGTCTCTTTTCATTATTATCATCCCAAAAGGATAGATGTTATACTGTATGTAGTTACTATTGATACTTATCTATTTTATAGTATAAACAAAAAATTGTCGAGTTATCTACATCTTTTTTGTGCAGGGTGTGATAACCCTGAAATTTTATAAATGGAATGAATAAATGAGGTGTGAATAATGAAGAAAATAACTAGATTACCACTAGGTCCTATAGCGACAAATGCTTATATCATCCATGAAAATCATAAAGCGCTTGTTATTGATCCAGGTGGGGATTTTGAAAAGTTACAGAACTACTTACAAGAGAGAAAACTTGATGTCATTGCAGTCCTCTTAACACATGCACACTTTGATCATATAGGGGCCGTCGATGCAGTAAGGAATGCTTACGATGCACCTGTCTACATACATGAAAAAGAAGCGGAATGGCTCGGGGATCCCCAAAAAAATGGCTCTGCCTTATTCGGGTTAGGAGAAATTAAAGCCAAACCAGCTGATCACTATTTTGAGATCGGACAAATGCAAATCGGTGAATTTCCTTTTGAAGTTCGTCATACCCCAGGGCACTCACCGGGAAGCGTGTCGTTTGTGTTTAGAAATCAGCGATTGACTATTGCTGGAGATACATTGTTCCAACGTGGCATCGGGCGTACAGATCTACCTGGTGGTAGCCGTGAAGAGCTTGAAAGAAGCATTAAAGAACAACTTTTCCCTCTACGTAATGACATGCGCATCTTCCCAGGTCACGGCCAGCCAACGACCATAGGGGAAGAGAGGGAAGAAAATCCTTTCCTGAACTAACCTAAGCCTTATGCATCATAAGATAATAGAAAAAGAACCTGTCACCCCTTTAAGGATGACAGGTTCTTTTTTTTAGTGGCCACCAAATCCTGGTACTAAAATAAAGGAACAATAATACGTGAATCCGATCATGAAGACTGTCAAGTATGAGAAAAATATGTACACATACATACGTTCTGACAGCTTAAGGTAACCAATAGTAAGGAAAAAAGCCGTTTGAACTAGAGATAATAAGGAAGCTTCCATCATATCGCCTGTATAGAACATGACAGCGAAGATACCTGTCCAAAAGGCTAGTACTCGAAACATTCGATCCATGCTTTTTCCCCCTCCTTTTCTATCGTAAAACTATCATTCATATTATAAACGACCCGGATACAATTGTAAATAAAACGTATTCATCTTTCATTTCTCAGTATTTGTATTCCCACATGTCCTTATTCCTTAACCATACGAATTGTGAACATTCTTTGTCTCTTAAAAAAAGGAGTTTAAAATATTGTACAAAGGTTATACAATCAATATACGATAAGGTTATACAAAAAAGCGAGGAGCGTTAAACATGGAAAAGTTAAAATTCTACACATACCCGAGTTGTACATCCTGCCGCCGCACGAAGTCCTGGTTAAAAAGTCAAGGGGTGGATTTTAACGAACAGCATTTGTTTCGTGAGACTCCTACCGCTGATGAACTAAGAAGAATTCTATCCCTAACAACACATGGAATCGATGAAATCTTAGCGAAAAGAAGTAAAGAATTTAAAACGCTGGATGTTGACGTAGAGGACCTAACTCTAAATGAATTTCTTGATCTAGTCATCGAAAAGCCTAAACTTCTACGACGTCCAATCTTGACGAATGGGAATAAATTGGTTATCGGCTATGATTTGGATGGATTACGCGGGATTACAGATAATCGGATGGAATATAAAAAGAACATTTCATAAAACATCGTTCCTCTATGAGGAGCGATTTCTTTTTTTGTGGAAAGTTCTGACCTGAGACTCATTACCATTAACTGCGTTGGAAATCCGCCATAGACATACCCATTGGCTCTCCTCTTGCGTACATTCTACGGTGCTTTCGCCGTCTGGTGTATGAAAGGCGTGAGAGTACTGCATTTGTTCTACAGTGACAGTTTCTAATTCTTTATCCAACTTCATTCGTGAAGTATCCAGAATATGCTGCTGTACAACTGAAGCTTGGTGACTTTTGGCAAGGAGTAGGTGATTTTTATATTGATTGATGGTAGTTAGAGTAACAATGAGAAGTAAAAAGCAAAAAATGAGCACCCATGGAAAGACTGTTCCATGGGTATTATGGAAGGTGGATTTTTCTCGAGTATGTTTGGTCATCAACCTCTACCTCCATAAGAAGTGAAGGAGTCTCATGTTTAAAAGAAATGGCTTCTACATTCTGAACAAGGGTTTCGTGTCCAGATCCGTCGACGGTCCGCCTGAAAATCTTTTCATATTGCTCCATAACAATATGACGGTTTTGCTTATCGATCAATGATATGGAGTGGTCAGAAATGTTATAAGAACGGCACTGATTGATCTCCCATTGGATGACCGCGCTTAGTTGACCAATCGATAATTCAGAATAATAGTCCTCTGCTTTCAGTAAAGAAAATAAAGGTACAGAAATCGATAACAAGATCATGGACACCATTAGGCTTAGTAATACTTCCGATAAAGTGAAAGCCCTCTCACATAAACTATTCCCTTTTTTCATGCAAACAGAACTCCTTGTTTTCTTTTCTTTTGTTTTTCCAAGTTACGCAGCCAGTGATCCATTCTTTGTCGTGTTGAATATTTACCTCGATTTCTTTAGTCAAATGAAGTTTTGCTGTATAGGGGAGTGGATCTTTCCTCACCTTGTGTTCAAAGAACTCGTTATGAAGGAACGTGATGGCTTCTCTTTCAGTTTGAAGGTCTTGCTGTGCCCACTTTATTTCGGTAAGTATAGGAAGTGTGAAAAGTGTGACAATTACCAAAAGGGAAAAAGCACTCAGGGTTTCAGCCAGCGTAAAGCCTTCAGATTTCTTCAATGCGTAACCGGCTTGACCCAAAAGGAAAAATGATTTTATATGTTTTATTTGGTGCATACCAGTACATCGTTCCTGCTCTTTGAATGATCCCCTTTTTATTGAAACGGACCGTAGGGTGGAGGGTGGTCAATCGCATCACCCATTTTGGGGGCAATGTTCTAGTGAAAACTATGTTTCTTCCTTTCGTATCATACAAAGTATAACCTCCTGATTCTTGGTCGAAATTCAGTGTATAGTAAACGTGTTCGTTCATGGAGAGATGTTGGGTAAGGAGAAGGTCTTCTTTTAATTGTTGAAGGGTAAGATTCGCTTCAAGCTCATGGTAAGTACGGAATTGCAGAGGTATGAAACAGGAGAGGAGAATGGACCAGCAAAGTAAAACGATGACCATCTCTGTAAAAGTGTAGCCGTTATGTTCCAGCAGGTGTTGCTTTTTCACTGACTTCTCCTTCTGAGTTGATGACTAATTCTGTACCGTCAGGGCATGTATGCTGTGAGATGTATTCTTCAGTCACCAGAGTTTGAATGGAATCTGGTACTTCTTGTTTTTCAATAAAGTAAGCCTGTACTTGTGCTTCCACCGTCTTCATAAGTGCTTCACATCCTTTTGCCTTTACAGAATCACTGTTCTTAGACATGTTGGGGATTGTGATGATCAACAACACAGAGATGACAAGCAATACAATAAGCATCTCAATTAACGTGAATCCTTTTTCGTTTTTTATCATGGGGGTTCCTCCTCGTTTAAATTTGGTTCATCCATTGGTATAGAGGCAGCATGATGGAGGCGTAGATCAGGATGATCACGATGGCAATGATGACGAAGAAGGCAGGTTGAATGATATGGAGCCAGGTGGTGATTTTTTGGTTGAGGTACTCCATGAAATATTCGGCAAGAAGTTCTAGCTCATCCTTCAATGCATCGATATCGTTGGTATGATGAAAAATATTGGTGAGTTCTGTTCTGAACAAAGGGCAGCTGTATATCGCTTGAGCAAAAGTTTTGCCGTTGGACAGCTCGCCAAGGAGTTCATGACAGTAATGAGAGAGTAGTTCATATTTCTTATGGTCTTTGATCATTCCGATGGCATCTTTTAATGGGAGTCCTGCCTGTAGTAAGGAATGGAGGTGGGTCGTAAACAGGAAGGATACGGAGTAGGATTGGTACAGCTTGAAAAGAGAGACTCTTTCATATAGCGACAGCTTTTTTTTCAATGACATCCGCGGTAAGATAAACATAGTGGTTACAAGGAGGAGGGCAGACAGAAGTAAGAGGAGGCCTGCTCCATTCATGCAGTGCATGAGGATGACCATGAGGTGGAAAGTTCCGTCTTTTTCCCCTTCGAATAGATTTAAAAAGTTTGGGATGACCGTCTTTTGTAAGATGGTGCAAGCAATGATGAGGAAAACAAATAAGAAAACAGGGTAGCGGATCACCTTTACGAATTTCTCCTTGTAATCCTTCTTCAATTGCAACATGTCTTTGCACTGATGAAAACTTCTGGACAAGTTATGGTGAACCTGACTGAAGTAGAGGAAGTTTGTAACGGATGCGGAAAAGCGGGCTTTCCTAAAAGCTTCATGGATGGGCTGTCCAGCGCTAAGGTGCTGGGTCAAGATGTCACACGTTGCTCTTAATTTTGTATCCCATCCAGTCATTTGCAAAGCATCGAGAAGCGGATAGCCTTTGTCTAAAATGTGACTGCACCGTTTGAAAAACAAAATCTGCTGACTGACTGGTATAGGCGGGTCACGAAAACGCGTCCACTTCATCTTTTGCAACGAAGCCAAGTGCATAGGCTTTCCTCCTCAAGTGTGTGAATGATTGAAAATTCTGGTTTAGGGTCTGCCCATCAATCGCTTTCCTTAATTGGGTTCCTTGCAATAATTCTAGAATCGCTGCTCTTTTTGGTAAGTGCTTGGCTCCTTCAAGAGAAACCAGTTGTTGAGAAGCGATGGCGATGACGGTTTGGTCGATATCGCTCTGGTTGATATCCATTTCTTTTAGTCGATGAATGGTTCCATGTGCATCACGGGCATGAATGGTACTGATGACGAGATGTCCGCTTAATGCAGCGCGAAAGGCGAATTGTGCGGTTGATTTATCACGAATCTCTCCTACCATTAGGAGATCAGGATCATGTCTTAAGGCTGCTTTTAATCCGGTATCGTACGTCACGCCTGCACGCTCATTAACTTGTACTTGTATGATGTTGTTCAAATTCTTTTCAATCGGATCTTCTAAAGTTATTGCTTGAAATGAACTTGTTGAGGTAAGGGATTGCAGCAAGGCGTATAAGGTGGTCGTTTTTCCACTTCCCGTCGGTCCGGTGAATAGGATCATGCCACTTCGATGATTCAACCAACGTTGGATTTTTTCTAATTGGTAAGGGAAAAGGAAGAGCTGTTCGAGTGGGGTATGATCCATCGGCCTTAGAATTCGGATGGCTAAACTTTCGGTGCCCGTTATCGGCAGCGTAGATAGGCGCAGGTCGAAGATGCTTTGGTTGGAGCGGTGTTGGATCGTACCGTTTTGAGGACGTTTATGTTCTCCTATATCCATTCCAGAAGTGAACTTAAAATAGGAAAGAAGCTTTTTGTACATGGGAAGTGGGGTCGTCGAGTGGAAGATCCGGTTGCCGTGAATGCGGAAATGGATGGTGGCTGTATCTTCATAGGGGGAAAAATGGATGTCCGTAGCAGTTTGCTGGATAGCAGAAACAATAAGGTCATGGGCATATTGAGCGATCGATTTCAATCATTTACCACCTCTTTCATAGGATTTGACCTTTTATACCATTCGACAAAAAGCTCTTAATTCCTGCAACAATTTTAAAAAGGAGGAAAATTATAGTGGTTTTTTTAATAGGGTTCATGGGCAGTGGCAAGTCTACCGTAGCAAAAATGGTGAGTGAAAAAACGAATTCCTCTTACATAGAAATGGATCAGGCGATAGAAGATACGGAAGGAATGAAGATCCCGGACATTTTTGCCGAAAAAGGAGAAAAATACTTCAGGGATCAAGAATCATCCTTTTTGAAAAACGTAAAGGAAGATGTTGTTGTATCTACAGGAGGAGGGGTCATCCTAAGGGAAGAAAATCGAGCGCTTATGCAAAAGGGAACCGTCGTTTACTTAAAAGCGGAATGGGAAACGATTGTCGAAAGGCTGAGAGGAGATAAGAATCGTCCTTTGTGGGAAGGCGATGACTCAGAAAAGAGAAAACGATTTGACGAGCGACTACGTTTGTATGAAGAAGCGGCAGACATCGTCGTAGAAGTGGACCGGAAAACCCCTGAACAAATCACCGAAGAAATAGTCTCACGTCTAAAATAGCAAGGTTCGGAGCATACTAAAGGCAACAATGGAAAAAGAGGGGTTTTCATGAATCAGAATGATTATGTAAAGTTTTTGACAGAAGAAGTTGTCAAGTATATGCACATGTCTAAGGATGAGAAGCAGCAACGAAAAGAATCCAAGCCCTCCAAAAAATCTTCCTTTTACTGGTTCGGATTGCTTCCTTTCGCTTTGAAAATGTTTAAAAGGAAACGAATTAACAATCATTGAAAGAATAAGAAAAGCCGCTGAATGTATATCAGCGGCTTTTTCGTCATTTCAGGAAAGGAAGGGCTTCAATCTTTGGAACCACAGATCTACCTTGGTAGGATTGTCCACTATTCTCCTTCGTTCTGTAGCCAGGCCTTGCTGGTTTCCTGTGAAATATAAAACAAACCACCATTGATGACTTCCATTTCTATATAGGGCTTATACCGATTGTCGAGCTGTTCTCGTTCTTTCGTGAATGATTCCAAACCAATGTCTTCAGACTCATAAAAAGACTCAAGCAAGTGGGTTTCTTTTTCAAGGTGGTGTAGAGAATCCATCGCCCATTGATGATCGAGCGAATGGACATATGTTTCAATATGACGTTCCATACGTTTATAAGCATGAGAAAGGGAGATGACTGCCCTCATCGGAAACGTATAATCTGAAACGGTTGTTTCAAACTCCATGTTTATGATTTTGTCCATCATTCCAAGCATCATTGTCCCGTGGATTAGGTTGATTCCAATGGAGATGGGTTCGTCCTTTGTATGTTTTCCGCGAAAGTGCAGAAGACCATTTACAACCAGCCAGGGGCTCATGGCCCGGTTCTGACCTGTTGTTTGATGAATCACTTCATAGAGTCTGGCTGTTCGTGCTTTTGAAATCGCTGTACTATACAAACGATGCAGTTTAGGTGTACCCGCATGCAGATAAATCCCACCCATTTGTTTCTGTTCCGTATCGCTGAATGTCAATGTCATAGGGGTGCCTTCTCTATTCATTTTCTTCATGTAATGCCAATAAAATGGTCGATTCATGATTTCCTCATCCATCTCATTTGTCAGTTGGACAGTGAAATGAGAAGGAGCATCATTTATTATCGAACAACCATGGGACAAGAAGAACTTCTTGACGAACGATGTATGTGGATTGTGAGCATTCAACTCGATTCTCTCCTTTCGTTCACTGTATGTTCGACATAACTGACCAAGTTGTTCAGTTTAATGTCTACTTCTCCTTGACTTTCCGATTGTTTGAGAATGGACTGGATTTGATGTTCGAACGACCCCCCAGGTATCTGCTCAAGAATATGGTCCAGGTCGCCGACGGCATTTTTGAACATTTCGATTTTCTCATACAGCATCTTCATAATGTGATCCTCTATCGTATCTTTAATCGCAAAATTAAAGATCTTAACATCGTGCTCCTGACCAAAGCGGTGAATGCGTCCGATTCTTTGCTCGAGTCGCATCGGGTTCCAAGGAAGGTCGTAGTTGATCATGTGGTGGCAAAATTGAAGATTGATCCCCTCTCCGCCCGCTTCTGTAGCGACCATCACTTGGGCCTTGTTTTTAAACAATTGTTTCATCCAGTCCCTTTTACTCTTATTGAATTTTCCACTGAAGGGGACAGATGTAATCCCGTTCTGCTGAAGATACCATTGTAAATAAAATTGGGTTGCACGGTACTCTGTAAATACAATGAATTTTTCTCCAGTTTTTTCGATAAGTTCCGTCATCCGTTTTGCTTTTACATGATGAGGTACCTGTCCGATTGCTTCAATATATTCGTTGTATACGTCTGCTTTTTCTTCTGGTGCATGTTTCTTCAATTGGTTCAGAGACATGTAACAAGCTTCCCTCGACGAGCATAATTCTTTAGCAAGTGTCAGCCATGTAAAGGAGGGGTGGGAAGCTTTCAGATGTTCTAGTTTTTTGTACATAGCCATTTCCTCATCCGAAAACGAAAGGCGCTCATTGACGACTTTACGCTTGGAAGAATCGAGACCGGTGTCTTTTCTTCGGTTTCGGATCATCAAATGACCCACGAGGGAATGGATATGTTGGATATTATCTGTATCGTCGGCATTTTCTTTGTACTTTTTCTTAAAATCAGTCAGGTTTCCGAGGTAACCAGGTTTAAGAATGGATACTAAATTAAACAAATCACTCAATTTGTTTTGAATAGGCGTAGCTGTCAACAAAAGACAGTAAGTCTTTTTCAAGGATTGTACAAACTGATAATTTTTTGTTTGGTGGTTCTTCAATTTATGAGCTTCGTCGATAATGATTAGATCATAGTCAATATCTAGAATGACTTCCCTGTGGTTTTCGCGTTTGGCCATATCGATGGATGTCACGGTCACATCCCATTCTTTCCATGAGGCTTGTTTCTTCCTTGGAGTAGCCGCCTGAATATAAAATTTTTCATTTAGTTCCTGAATCCATTGGTTCACAAGGGAAGCAGGTGTCAAAATGAGAATCTTTTTTGCTCTTCCCCTAATCATATATTCCTTTAAAATCAGTCCTGCCTCCAAAGTCTTTCCGAGTCCTACTTCGTCTGCAAGAATCACACGTCCATTCATTTGATGGACCGCAGTTTCTGCTGCTTCAATTTGATGTTCCATAAAATCTACATGCGGAAGGTGTTCAAGAGCAAGAAGTCCATCGAATTTTGGTACGGTTTTAAATTGAGCTGCCTGATAAGCAAGCTTAAAACCATCCCATGTGGCTAGTTTGTCTGGATGTTCCAAGTTTTCGCTCAGTAATCCAACAAATGACTGGTCTGGATGAATATCGATCATATGAGTAGCCCTCCATCTATAGGATTGATAAAAGATTGCGAATTATTGTAGAATTATCATGTCTTTTGTGGAAGCCGCGTGATATAATGATGCTGAAAATAGACAAAACATTGTGTGAACGTTACACAATAGTATGCCCGGTAAAATCTAGAAAATACGAAAGCGAATGACTGTAGAGGGAGAGACCATAAACATGGCGCCGAAGGAGCAAGCATTCATTTGTGAATCTCTCAGGCAAAAAGACCTCTATAGGACGCACCTCTGGAGAGTGTTTGCAATTTGTGTGCAAACCACCCAAGAAGCAAGCGTCAGGTCTCCCTGATGTGAAACTTTCTGGTGAAACGGACAGAGACTCCCGTACAAGCGGTGAGGTCTCTTTTTTTATGGGCGAAATAGTGATAAGGAGTGGTTCCAATGGCAGATTTAAAACGAACACCATTATACTCTGAATATAAGAAACTCGGAGCAAAAACCATTGATTTTGGTGGATGGGATTTACCTGTACAGTTCTCCAGTATCAAAGAGGAGCATCACGCGACACGAACAGCTGCAGGGTTGTTTGATGTGTCTCATATGGCAGAAGTGATGGTTGAAGGCCCGGATAGTCTTCCTTTTCTTCAAAAAATGCTGACCAACGATGTGTCTAAGCTGGAACCAGGGAAAGCTCAATACACAATCATGTGTTATGAAGACGGAGGTACCGTTGATGATTTGATCGTTTACCATCTGGATCAAGACAAATACCTCCTGGTTGTTAATGCAGCGAACCGTCAAAAGGACTATGAGTGGTTGAAAGAACATCAAGAAGGTGACCTGACCGTGGAAGACGTCTCTGATGAATACGTACAGTTAGCTGTTCAAGGGCCGAGAGCGGAAGAAGCGCTTCAGACCCTCACAGACACGGAGCTTTCAGCCATTAAGTTTTTCCGTTTCAAACAAGGAGTAACATTGAAGGGTGTTGATGGTGAGGCTCTTGTCTCCCGCACAGGATATACAGGGGAAGACGGGTTTGAAATTTATCTCCACTCAGATTCCGGCGCTCAGTTGTGGCAGGCAATCCTTGAGGCTGGGGAACCGTTTGGCTTGAAACCTGTTGGACTTGGAGCTCGTGATACTCTTCGATTTGAAGCGAACCTTGCCTTGTACGGTCAAGAACTGAGTAAAGAGATTACCCCAATTGAAGCTGGGTTGGGTTTTGCTGTGAAAGTGAATAAAGAAGCAGACTTCATTGGTAAGGACGTTTTGAAAAGACAGAAAGAAGAGGGACCTGGACGAAAGCTCGTGGGGATCGAGATGATCGACAAGGGAATTCCTCGTACCCATTATGACGTCCTGAACGGAGAAGAGGTCATTGGATTTGTTACTACTGGGACACAATCACCCACTCTTGGTAAAAACGTAGGTCTGGCACTAATCAATAAAGAATACACGACTGAGGGAACAGAAGTGACGGTTCAAGTCCGTAAAAGGAAACTGAAAGCGAAAGTGGTCCAAACACCTTTCTATAAAAGATAATTCAAGGGGGATGAAAGCATGGAGTTTCGTTATTTGCCCATGACAGAAACAGATAAAAAAGAAATGCTGGATGTAATCGGTGTTCAGCGCTCCGATGAACTTTTTGCAGACATACCGGAAAGCATCCGTTTTAAAGGTGATTTGGATATCCAAGAGCCTAAAAATGAATTTCAACTGATGAAAGAATTGACGGGGCTTGCTGAGAAGAACGTTCATTTAAAATCTCATACCTCTTTTCTTGGAGCTGGTGTTTATGATCATTACATTCCTTCTATAGTAGATCATGTGATTTCCAGGTCGGAATTTTATACGGCCTATACCCCATATCAGCCTGAAATTTCTCAAGGGGAGTTGCAAGCCATCTTTGAATTCCAGACGATGATTTGTGAATTAACAGGGATGGATGTAGCGAACTCTTCCATGTACGATGGCGGAACAGCTTTGGCTGAAGCAGTGAACTTGTCTGCAGGCCAAACGAAGAAGAAAAAAGTTCTCGTATCAAAAGCCATTCATCCTGAATCGTTAGCGGTAATCCATTCCTATGTAAAAGGCCCAGGTGTTGAAGTGGTTGAGATTGACCATAAAGACGGGAAAACTGACCTCGAACAATTAGAAAGAGAAATCGATGAGGACACGGCAAGTGTTGTGGTCCAGTACCCGAACTTTTTTGGTCAAATCGAGCCATTGGAGCAAGTTAGATCTATTGTGGATACACAGAAAAAAGCGATGATGATTACATCAAGCAACCCCCTCGCACTAGGATACTTAACCCCTCCGGGTGAATTTGGAGCTGATATCGTTGTAGGAGATGCCCAGGTGTTCGGAATACCAGCACAATATGGCGGACCGCACTGTGGCTATTTTGCGACAACGAAGAAATTGATGAGAAAAGTTCCAGGCAGACTCGTCGGTCAGACGGTCGATGAAGAGGGCCGTCGCGGATTCGTGCTGACCCTGCAGGCAAGAGAGCAGCACATCCGTCGTGATAAAGCCACATCCAACATTTGCTCTAACCAAGCATTGAATGCTCTAGCTTCGTCCGTAGCGATGTCTTCGCTTGGTAAACAAGGATTGAAAAAGATGTCGTGGATGAATATCCAAAAAGCCGCTTACATGAAGAAGCAGCTCCAAGAAAATGGCATAGAAATCTTGTTTGATGGGGCATTTTTCAACGAAATAGTCATCAAATTAGACAGAGACATAAAAGAGTTCAACCACATGCTTCTTGATCAAGGAATCATTGGAGGATATGACCTTGGTGAGGTTGATGGAAAACTGAAGAACTGTATGTTAGTAGCCGTAACAGAAATCAGGACGAAAGAAGAAATCGATACGTTTGTCCAGAAAGTGGGGGATCTTCATGTCTAATCAGGATTTTCCTTTGATTTTTGAATTAAGCCAAGAAAGCAGAACGGGTTACAGTTTACCAGAATTCGACGTACCCGAAACGGACGTTGATGAGGTGATCGGTGAAGCCTATGTTAGAAAAAGCGAACCAGACCTTCCAGAAGTAAGTGAATTACAAATTATGCGCCACTACACCGCTCTTTCTAAAAGAAATCACGGTGTCGATTCAGGGTTTTATCCTCTTGGATCTTGTACGATGAAATACAATCCAAAAATGAATGAAGATGTTGCGAGGCTGGCTGGATTCAGTCATATCCACCCGTACCAGCCGGTGGAAAGTGTCCAGGGGGCACTGCATTTAATGTATGATCTGCAAGAGTCTTTGGCTGCGATCACTGGAATGGATACCGTTACCTTGCAGCCAGCTGCCGGCGCTCATGGGGAATGGACAGGATTGATGATGATCCGTGCTTATCATGAAGCAAAAGGTGAGATGAACAGGACGAAAGTTATTGTGCCGGACTCGGCTCACGGTACAAATCCTGCCTCTGCGACAGTCGCAGGTTTTGAAGCTGTCACGGTCAAGTCAGATGAACGAGGTCTCGTAGATCTAGAAGACTTGAAACGAGTGGTCGATGAACAAACGGCAGCATTGATGCTTACCAACCCGAATACACTCGGTTTATTTGAAGAGGATATTGAAGAAATGGCGGCTATCGTGCATGAAGCGGGTGGGAAGCTTTATTATGATGGAGCCAATCTTAACGCGATTCTTGGTTATGCACGTCCTGGAGACATGGGCTTTGATGTCGTTCACTTGAATCTTCATAAAACGTTTACAGGCCCTCACGGTGGCGGAGGACCAGGTTCAGGTCCTGTCGGAGTAACCGCAGAATTCGCGGAGTATTTACCAACACCGATTTTGACGAAAGAAAATAATCTGTACGTATTCGATTATGATCGCCCTCAATCAATCGGAAGAGTGAAGCCTTACTATGGAAACTTCGGTATTAACGTCCGTGCGTATACGTATATCCGGACAATGGGGCCGGAAGGGTTGAAGAAAGTAAGTGAATACGCCGTCGTCAATGCGAATTACATGATGCGCCGTCTTCAAGAAGAATTTGACCTTCCATTCGACCGCCATTGTAAACACGAATTTATCTTGTCTGGAAAGCGACAGAAAAAACTTGGAGTACGCACGTTGGATATGGCCAAGCGTTTACTTGACTTCGGCTATCACCCACCAACGATTTATTTCCCGATCAATGTGGAAGAAGCACTCATGATTGAACCGACAGAAACGGAATCAAAAGAAACCTTGGACGATTTCATTGACCGTATGATTCAAATCGCTGACGAAGCAAGGAATGATCCTGAAAAGGTCCAGGAGGCTCCTCATACAACGATCGTCAGTCGAATGGACGAAACTCAAGCCGCACGTAAACCTGTTTTAAGATACCAAAAAGAGCAATAACAAAAACCCGGAGTCCACCTACATATGGACTCCGGGTTTTATCTCTTCAACAATATGGCAGGATTCTTGAAAACTCAGTTTCGAGATGGTTCAGGGTTCGTTGCTGAGTTGAGCGGCAGGGGGGGAGCCACTCTCTTTCCTGCGGGGATGGCGGCAACCCTCCTCGAGCTAAAGCTCTGCGGGGTCTCGTCAGCCAATCCATTCCCGCGGGAGTCTCGCAGCTTCCCAACCACCCCTTTCAATAATGTGAGAGACGAACCCCTATACCAAGAAGGAGCATCTTCCAACATCACAACCTATAATAAGAAAGCGGTTGTGAGCTCCTATACGATGGGAGCCTTGTGTTACAGCTCCTAATACGTATAGAATGCGCCTAATCCTGGAGGTGGTTTCGAGATACTAATATGGCAATGGGGCGGAGGGGAATGGCGAGACTCCTGCGGGAAAAAAGTGCAGGGTGAGACCCCACAGGACGCAGTCCGAGGAGGCTCACCGCGCTCCCGCGGAAAGCGAGTCATTCCCCGCAGCCGCTATCCACTCATCAAAAGTCTCGAAACTGAGTCTTCAAGAAAAGGGATCTATAGTTTAATTTGAGGAAAAAAATAAATCCCGGTTCTTGGTGAACCGGGAGGGTGGTTACTTTTTAGCTTTGATTTTGCCATTCCACTTCTTGAATCCACCTTCAAGCATATTGAGGTCTTCATACCCTTGCTTGTGGAGCATCATGGCAGCACGCGCAGAGCGGGCGCCACTTTGGCAGTATAGATAAACAGGTTTGTCTTTACGAATTTCAATCAGGCGGTTTTTCATTTGAGACAATGGAATGTTCCGTGCCCCTAAGATGTGGCCGCCATCAAATTCTTTTGGCTCCCTGACATCAATCAACTGGGCTTTTCGGTACCCTTCACGGAATTTGTCTTCTGGTAATGTGGTCATGATTTTTCTTGCTTTGAAGAATCTATACAAACCGAAAGCGATAATCAATAGAATCGCTGCGATTAAGATCCATAAATCCATCTTTCCATCCCCCTCATTTCTCTATTCCTCTATCTATTATAGGAGGGAATGGGGAGTATTTCAAAAAAATTTTTCTGAAACTTGAGGAAAAGTATGATTTTGTCGAGGTTTGAAGAATAGATAGGGATGCAAATGATGAAAAAGCTCAAAGAAACAATGAGGAACAGGTTTTTCTTCTATTCCCTTTACTATTCGGTCTATATCTCACGATTTTTTGATTGACAAGATTCTACATATTCGTTCAACAGCACAATATATGGTGACTGAAAATTATTACAACACAATATATTGATTATCTTTTTGCATATGTGGTATGTTACTTATATCAAATAGTATTTAGTTCAAAGGGAGAGATGCTAACATGCAGACGACGACCTCCACCGATGTACACAAAAAAATTGATGTGGACCGCCTCAATGCAGACATCAGGCAGTTTCCGCAGGTTCATGAAATCACAGAATCTATGTCGATTACACACAAAGGTGTTTCAAGACTCGTAATGCTTGATAGATATGCGTTTAAAGATACAGAAAAGTTGACTCTTGCAGAAGGAGATTTCGTTGTTCTTACAGTCAAGGACGACCCTAAGTTTCCTGCTAGAGGATTTGGGTTTATTCATTCGATTGATTGGCAATCTCACCAAGCAGTTGTGAGAGTGGAAAATGAATTCATGAATGTTCTCGAACATGAAGAAGAACGAAAGACAGGCTTGATTAATCGTAATCTCGATACCATTGATAAACCTTTGGAAGTCTACTACGAACAAATTGCACTTCGTAATGCATCGGGGCTCTCGGAAGTAGAAACGGATCCAGAAAAGAAACAACAGAGCTTCAACGAATTTTATGAAGAGTTATCAGAGTTGAACTTCATTCCTGCTGGACGTGTGTTGTACGGTGCAGGTTCACAAACAGATGTAACGTATTTCAACTGCTATGTGATGCCGTACATCCAAGACTCTCGAGAAGGAATATCAGATCACCGCAAGCAGGTGATGGAGATTATGTCTCGCGGAGGTGGAGTCGGCACGAACGGATCGACGTTACGTCCTCGGAATACGCTGGCTAGAGGGGTAAATGGGAAATCTTCAGGTTCCGTGTCCTGGCTCGATGATATTGCGAAACTTACACACCTTGTTGAACAAGGCGGCTCAAGACGTGGTGCGCAAATGATTATGTTATCCGACTGGCACCCTGATATTCTCGAGTTTATTATTTCTAAGATGCAAAACCCGAGAATCCTTCGTTTCCTTATTCAGAACACTGAAGACGAGGCGATTAAACAGTTAGCAAAAGATAAATTGAAGTTTACACCTTTGACTGAAACGGAGAAAGACTTGTATCAAAGTGTAGTCAATTATAAGCACATTCAAGGTCAAGGCGGGTTTACGGACCAAAGCATTCAGGAAGCAGAAGAAAAGCTTCACCTCGGTGGAAATTATACCGTCCATAATTCTGAGTTTCTAACAGGTGCCAACATCTCTGTTTGTATCACGAATGAATTCATGCAAGCCGTGGAAAATGATACTGAATATGAACTTCGTTTTCCAGATGTTGAGTCATACACGGAGAAAGAAATGGAAATATACAATGGAGAATGGCACCAAAGTGGGGATGTTCGTGAATGGGAAGCGCGCGGATTTGGTGTAAGGACATACCGCACAGTGAAAGCGAGCGAACTATGGAATCTCATCAACATTTGCGCGACGTATTCGGCTGAGCCTGGCATATTCTTTATTGATAACGCCAATGAGAAAACAAATGCCACCGCATATGGACAAAAGGTCGTCGCTACCAACCCATGCGGGGAACAGCCTCTTGCTCCTTATTCCGTTTGTAATCTAGCGGCCGTTAACCTGGCAAATGTTGCAGATAAGGATCGCAAGCAGGTTGATTTTGAGAAGCTGAAGAAAACGGTCCGTCGTGGTGTACGTATGCAGGATAACGTTATTGATGCAACCCCTTATTTCTTAGAAGAAAACAAAGTACAAGCCCTGGGAGAACGGAGGATCGGGCTTGGTGTTATGGGGCTGCATGATTTGTTGATTTACTGTGAAACCACTTATGGTTCAGAAGAAGGAAATCAGCTGGTGGATGAAATTTTTGAAGCTATTGCGACAACGGCCTATCGTGAGTCCGTTGAACTTGCTAAAGAAAAAGGAAGCTTTCCATTCTTAAAAGGGGAAACGGATGCAGAAACAAAAGAACTGCGTGAACGTTTCATACAAACTGGTTATATGAAGGAAATGCCCGAAGATATTCGTCAGGATGTGCTTACCTATGGAATCAGAAACTCCCATCTCTTGACCGTTGCACCTACAGGAAGTACGGGTACGATGGTAGGTGTGAGTACAGGTCTGGAACCTTACTTCTCCTTCTCTTATTACCGGAGCGGTCGATTGGGTAAGTTCATCGAGGTGAAAGCAGATATTCTTCAGGAGTATTTGGATGCTCACCCTGAGCAAGATCCAAATAACCTACCTGATTGGTTCATCACCGCGATGACAATGAGCCCTGAGGCACATGCCGATACGCAGTGCATCATTCAGCGATGGGTAGATAGCAGTATATCTAAAACGGTAAATGCTCCTAAAGGATACACTGTAGAAGAAGTGGAAAGAGTGTATCAACGACTTTATCGTGGAGGTGCCAAAGGCGGTACGGTGTATGTGGATGGAAGTAGGGATAGTCAAGTATTATCCTTGAAAGCAGAAGAAAATGACTTCCAGGGAGAACAGACGGAACTTTTCGAATCTGAAGACAAGAAACCACGTGTTGTTCTTATGGATACCATTCATGAACTTGACAAGACGAAGGTGACAATTGGATCTGAAGTTGGAGATACGTGCCCGGTTTGTCGCCAGGGTACCGTTGAGGATATTGGTGGATGCAATACATGTACGAATTGTAATGCTCAACTAAAATGTGGATTGTAATAGAAAGGACCGGTCGTTTAAACGACCGGTCCTTTTCTATCGTTAGGATGAATCTTCTTTGCCCTTCATACCAATAGGGAAAATCTTCTGTACAGGCCTTGCTTGTCACTGGTAAGAATCTGGTGTATCATTTTGTTGTGGAAACATATGCTATACAAACCGTCCGTCAAACAGTTTAGGGCGTGTACATAAGACAGGGTATTGGGGGTTCAACATGCCGACACCTAGCATGGAAGATTATATTGAACAAATATATATTTTGATTGAAGATAAAGGATACGCACGTGTTTCTGATATCGCAGAAAACCTACAGGTGCATCCATCATCCGTAACGAAGATGGTTCAAAAACTAGACCGCGACCAATACTTGAATTATGAAAAATATCGAGGATTGATTTTAACACCAAAAGGAAAGAAAGTCGGCAAGCGTCTCGTATATCGTCACGAGTTATTGGAGCAGTTCTTGGAGATCATAGGGGTCGATCAGGAGAACATTTATGACGATGTTGAAGGAATTGAACACCACATGAGTTGGAATTCAATTGACCGTATCGGTGATCTTGTTCAATTTTTTGATGAAAAACCAGAGCGGGTGGATTCGTTAAGAGAAGTACAAAAGAAGAATGAAGAACAAAATGATGAGTGAAAAAACGCATGGTCTTCCATGCGTTTTTTTGAGCTTTTTTCTCGATGAGCTTACCAATTACTATTGGTTATACGATTCTTGTCATCGCTTATGAAAGCCTCTAATCAATCCCAATGCAATTACAAATAACGATTAAAAGTAGCAAAACCTTCATCGATTTTGTCAGTCACCATTAACCATAAATAATAGCAGGACAATCCGATTCGTTTGCTTTCGTTCTAATTTGCCAAAAGCGCGTTTATAATGAAATAAAGCGGGGTGAAGCAGGATGAAAGTGGACGGAGTTTTCTCCGGTGGCGGTGTGAAGGCCTTGGCTTTCATTGGGGCTCTTGAAGAACTGGAGGAGCAAGGCTACACATTTAAACGAGTGGCTGGAACATCTGCTGGAGCTATATTATCCAGTTTAACAGCAGCAGGATTCACAGCTAAAGAACTGAAGGAAAGACTAAAAAAACTTTCGTTTCTCAGTTTAGTAGATGTTCCATTGACCGACCGCCTGTTTCCATTTATGAAATGGCTCCTTTTGTATTACCGGATGGGGCTTTATAAAGGGAACCAGTTGGAGAATGTGCTTGAAGACTGGCTTGGTGAAAAAGGTGTCCGAACTTTCGCAGACCTGCCGCCTGGGTCTTTGAAAGTGATTTGTTCTGATTTGACGTTAGGGAGAATTGTCGTCATCCCTGATGATTTGAAGAAAGTTTACGGCATAGACCCAGCCACTTTTTCTGTAGCAAAAGCGGTAAGAATGAGTTCGGGACTCCCCTACTTCTTCATTCCGGTTAAAATTCATGGAAAGCGTGGCCGGTCCATTATCGTAGATGGGGGAGTGTTAAGTAATTTCCCCTTGTGGATTTGGGAGAAGCAGGACGGTTGTCGGACCAGGCCGATCATTGGAATGAAGTTAAGTGACGAGCCTGATAAACTGCCAGAGCAGAAGATTAGGAACGCCATTCAAATGTTTCATGCCCTTTTTAAAACGATGCAACAAGCTCATGATGCAAGATACATTTCCAAAACACTGAGTAAGGATATTATCTTCATCCCGGTGAATGGGGTGGAGACAACAGATTTTGACATGAGTAATGAAGAAAAAGAAGCCTTAATGGATTTAGGTCGCGAACACGCGAGTAAATTTTTGAGAAGGTGGAGCAGATGATTCCTAACGTTATTCGTATAGAAATAAAAAAATCGAGCCATTAAAAAGTGGCTCGATTTTTTCCTTTGCTTTTGTTTCCTTCAATGACACGAAGCTGTGGCCCGTTGGAACGTTTTCTGTTTTTTCTCCCTAATGTAGAGGCTTTGGCTTGTGCTTTCGCTACAGGACTTTTCTTAATGGCAGGTGTAGGTTGTTTGTATTTTTGTTTGGATTGTTTGACCGCTTGCTTGTATTTTTTCATCTCATTCCGGTTCCCGCCTGTCGCTCCACCAAAACCGCGTTTGCGGAGGAAGAAGAAGTATATGGCTCCATAAATGAGAGCAGCAATTCCGATCATCGTGACGATCCTGGTGAGGAAGCCAGTTGTGTTCGTAAACAGCTGAATGCCAACAAAGAAGATGGCCAGCCCGATCAATGTGTAAATGACAGGAGTCATCCAATTACGCATGATATTTTCCTCCCTTCTCGAAATGGTCGACTATGAATATCTGGTTATTGAACTATACCCTTATTTCAACACTTTTCATCATCAGGTGCGGCGGATTGTAGGCTGTTATGTGCTATTTAAGATTGTTTCCTTTATAGAGTAAAATATGCAGGCCCATCTATATTTTTGATTGTGAAAGAGTATGTTTTATTAAACTCTTTCCTTCAAAGGGCTTTTCTAAACAAAAGATTATAAATAATGGTTGGACTTCTATTTTACCTCAATTCTTTCCGAATCACTAGCCCAACAATTGAAAAGAGCATGAAAAATTTGGGGTTGGTTAAAATGAGGATAGAGGTGATGAAAATGGCTGAAAAACAAAAAGATCAAAGACAACAAGAGCCACAACAAAGTGTCATAGCAAAAGCATTGATTACGGGTTTTACGGCAGGGATATTATGGAGCGGTCTAGGGGCATTGGCTTATTATTTCAATTTTACGGAGGTTTCTCCAGCATCGTTTATTTTCCGTTCTTTTTGGCAGACGGATTGGACAGGGACATGGCTTGCTGAAGTATTAGCCGTTCTCATCGTTGGTATTTTATCTTTAGGCACGGCTCTCATTTACTACCTTCTCTTGAAGAAAACGAATGGGATGTGGCCTGGAGCATTATATGGAATAACGCTATGGGCGATTGTTTACTTCTTATTAACCCCTATCTTCCCGGCTATTCCAACTTTTATGGAATTAAACAGTGATACATGGGTTACAACAGGGTGTTTGTTTATTTTATACGGGATTTTTATTGGATATTCCATTTCCTATGAATATAGGGAGTTCAATGAGACAGTGAATTCTTATTCAAACGAAGGGAGAGTATGATAAACTTAAAGTGTATGACAATTTTGGAAATGGTGGGATGGGTGAATGGGGAAAAAACGGCTGTTCTTAATCAATGGCCCGAATTTGAATAGGTTAGGTAAAAGAGAGCCAGATACGTACGGGAAAAAATCTCTTGAAGATGTTGTAACATTGGTTGAGCAGGTGGCCGGCGATCAGGGGTATGAAGTGACATCTTTTCAATCCAATCATGAGGGCGATCTTGTAGACTGGATACAGCGTGCAGAGGAAGAAGCTGAAGGCATCATTATAAATCCTGCAGCTTATACACATACGAGCATTGCTATGCGGGATGCCATTAGTGCGATTTCAAAACCTGTGGTAGAAATCCATATTTCAAATGTCCATGCACGGGAGCCTTTCCGCCATACCTCGATGCTGGCACCGGTATGCTCGGGGCAAGTTGTCGGTTTTGGTATCGATGGCTACCGAATAGCTACATCGGGGATCATTCAAAAGATAGAAAGTGAAGGGAGTAATCATTCGTGAGTAAACTTTCAAATTTAAGAAAAGCAATCGCTTCAAAGGAACTAGACGGTCTCTTAATTATGAGTCCTAAAAACAGAAGGTATATATCAGGATTTGTCGGTTCTTCCGGAGCTCTTTTAGTGACGAGAGATCAAGCGGTATTAATTACAGATTTCCGTTATACGGAACAAGCGTCCGAGCAAGCCAAAGAATTTGAGATTCTTGAACATAAAACACCTATGCCTAAAACGGTAGCCGATAAAGCCAAAGAATTAGGGTTGAGACGGGTCGGGTTTGAAAAGGATCATGTGACCTACACCCTTTTTGAACAATATAATGAAGCATTAGACGCAGAACTTGTCCCTACATCAGGCATTGTTGAAAAATTACGCTTGATTAAGACAGACGAGGAGATTAGTATATTAAAGGATGCCGTTAAGATTGCTGATGATGCTTTCGAACATATTCTTGGTTACATAAAGCCTGGTGTGAAAGAAATCGATGTATCGAATGAACTGGAGTTCTTCATGCGTAAACAGGGAGCAACTTCTTCTAGTTTTGATATTATCGTCGCATCAGGCTACCGTTCTGCGCTGCCTCACGGGGTTGCCTCTGATAAAGAGATTCAATCCGGTGAGTTAGTGACCCTGGATTTTGGAGCCCTTTATAAAGGGTATTGTTCCGATATCACCAGAACAGTAGCGGTAGGAGAAATCAATGATCAGCTAAAAGAAATCTATGATACCGTTTTACAGGCTCAGTTAAAAGGTATGGATGGAATAAAAGAAGGCATCACTGGCAAAGAAGCGGATGCTCTGACACGTGATTACATTAAAGACAAAGGGTATGGCGAATATTTCGGTCATTCCACCGGTCATGGAATTGGTCTGGATGTCCATGAAGGTCCTGGGCTTTCTTTCCGCTCCGACGTGACGCTTGAGGAAGGTATGGTTGTTACCGTAGAACCGGGCATCTATGTACCGAATGTTGGCGGCTGCCGTATTGAAGATGACACGATTGTCACGAAGACAGGAAATGAACGATTGAGCAAGTCTACCAAAGAATTAATCACGTTGTAATTAAAAGGAGGAAGTCAAATGATTTCAGTAAACGATTTTCGTACAGGTCTAACCATTGAAGTGGATGGAGATATCTGGCAGGTGATGGATTTCCAACACGTTAAGCCAGGAAAAGGAGCGGCATTTGTTCGTTCAAAACTCCGCAACCTTCGTAATGGGAATATTCAAGAGAAAACGTTCCGCGGTGGTGAAAAAGTAGAACGTGCCCATATTGAAAACCGTAAGATGCAATACCTGTATGCCAATGGTGATATGCATGCGTTCATGGATATGGAGACCTATGAGCAGGTTGAAATCCCAACAGCTACTATCCAGGATCAACTAAACTATCTAAAAGAAAACATGGAGGTTCACATTCAGTCTTATGAAAGTGAAACCATCGGTGTTGAATTACCGAAAAACGTTGAGCTCGAAGTTACAGAGACAGAACCTGGAATCAAAGGGGATACCGCAAGCGGAGGTACCAAACCTGCAACGCTTGAAACAGGACTTACTGTACAAGTACCTTTCTTCATTAATGAAGGTGAAGTATTGGTCATCAGTACAACGGATGGCAAATACGTATCCCGTGCCTAATAGGAGCTCTTAAAGAACTTGTCCATACCGGACAAGTTCTTTTTTTGTGTAAACATCTAGTGACCTCAGAAACGAATAACTACTCCTCCATAAAAGCTCCCTTTTCTTGAAGACTCAGTTTCGAGGTGTTTGGTTGAGTTTAGTGGCTCCGGGAAACAGTTCGCTTTCCATGGGACGGGCGGTGAGCCTCCTCGAGCTTCGCTCTGTGGGGTCTCACCTGTCCCACACGTCCCTTTTTAAATATCCGGTTCCGGCACCTAGCGGCTAGTGAGACTTCCCTCGCTTCTGTACGATAAGTCAACATCGAATCACTTCGTTCTTCGTGTTTCCTTTATCTCCGCCAGCTCAGTCCAGTCCATACGCCGCTGATCAAGGTGCCTCCACACTTAAAACAGGAGTCTCACCGTTTCCCTCCGCCCCTTGACCATAAGAGGATCTCGAAACTACTTCCTGGATAAGCTGCTTTACCTATAAGGAGTGGATGATGTTAACTTCCATGGCCGCTAATCTAAATACGGAAGTATGGTACAAGGCATTGGCCTTTCAACGCCGGGTTAGAGGAAAACGCTCTTCCCTCCTAAGCAGGTATTAAGCTTTATGTTCTTGATGTCTGCTTTAGGAGGGGGAATATGATTTACTTTCCTTAATCATACAAGCTGAATCTTCCAGAAGTGATTTCAAGAGTCTCCTATAGCAAAGGGGCGGAGGGGAATGGCGAGACTCCTGCGGGAAAATAGTGCAGGGTGAGACCCCACAAGACGAAGTCCGAGGAGGCTCACCGCGCTCCCGCGGAAAGCGAGTTATTCCCCGCAGCTCCTACCCACAGCACAAAAGTCTTGAAATCGAGTCTTACATAATCCTGCCATATAGCTTAATAAGGGTATGGCGGGTGATTTCTATCATTTGCTCTATCACTCCTCTAGTTCCTCTCTCAAAATCTTCTAGTTTTATACCATTTCACAGTCATAAGCTCTCGATAAGCACATACATATGAAGTAAACCTAATAAAGGAGTAGGAGAGGATGAAGGAGATTATCCGTTTGTTCCCACCCTCTATCCAGCATCTCTTAAAAAGTGAGGTTCAGTGGAAGAGTGTGCAGGAGATTCGATTAAGGATTGGACGTCCAATAGAGATTCTTGAAAACAATCGTCACGCATCTATTAAAACTGCCATTATGAACGCTGACCACCTCTCTTTCGTCCTAAACCAGATCAGCCAATTCTCCCTCTACCGTTTTAAGGAAGAGTTGAAAGAAGGGTTTATTACCATTGAGGGTGGCCATAGGGTGGGATTGGCTGGAAAGACGAACACGCATCAAGATCATGTAGAAACATTAAAGCACATATCCTTCATGAACATAAGGGTGGCTAGAATGACTTCCGGGAATATCGAGCCTCTCATTCCCTACCTTTATCAATCCGGGCGATGGATGAGTACGATGGTAATCGGTCCACCGCATTCTGGGAAAACAACACTGCTTCGGGAGTTGGGCCGTTATATTGGGTCCGATCAACAGGGGTACCTTGCGGCAAAAGTCGCCATAGTGGACGAGCGTTCTGAGATTGCCGCAAGTATGAGGGGAGTTCCTCAACTGGATGTCGGGTTCAGAACAGACGTGATGGATGCTTGCCCTAAAGCGGAAGGTATGATGATGATGATTCGCTCCATGTCCCCTGAAGTGTTAATTGTAGATGAAATTGGTGGACAAAAAGATGCGGAAGCTGTTCGTGAGGCAACTTATACAGGCGTAGAAGTGATTTGCAGCATTCACGGCCAAAGCTTTGCAGATGTAAAGAAGCGTCCATCCGCAAAGCAATTGATGGAGGAGCAAGTATTTCAACGGTATGTTGTTTTAGATCGTATGTCGCATCAAAAAGATAGAAGGTGGACCGTACTTGACCAATCGGGAGAAGTGCTGGGCCATGGCAAAGGGAGGGAATTAAATGCAATGGATCGGGGCCGTCATTGTATTGACCGTTACGACCTGGGCAGGGTTTGATATGGCTTCCCGCTTCAAGAAGCGTCCAGGCCATATTCGGCAATGGAAGAATGCTTTACAGATGATAGAAGCAGAGATGGTCTACGGACAATGTTCGCTCATGGAAGTTTGTGAAAACTTATCTTCCCATTTACCTAAACCCATTAACCAGTTCTTTCGAGGAATTCTCAATGAAAATGGCGTTTGGGATGATTTCTATTCTTTATGGTCCAAGCAGTTAAAGAAACACTGGTCGTTGAATGCAATGTCGAAAAACGAATTCGAAATCCTGTTGCAGTTTGGACGAACACTTGGTCAACACGACCTGGAACAGCAGCAAAAACAAATCCAACTCACCATCCATCACCTCGATCGAGAGCTGCATGATGCACTGGAAGTCGGTGATCAATATCAGAAGATGGCAAAAGGGATGGGGATATTAAGTGGATTGCTCGTCATTATATTAATCATTTAGATCGTTACGATATTTCATTTTATGGATTTTTCAAAAGGGGGAAGAGGCCTTGTGCTCCAAGATGCAACGATATTATTCCAAATAGCTGGTGTGGGAATTATTGTCGCGATGATTCATAGCATTCTGAAACAAATGGGAAAAGAAGAAATTGCACAAGCTGTGACGTTGACAGGGTTCATCATTGTACTGTTCATCGTTCTCCACAGACTCGCTGATCTGTTTCAACAAATCAAGTCGGTTTTTCTTTACCAGGGGTAACCCACATGGATATTATTCAAATTGTTTCTTTAGGATTAGTTGCGGCCTTATTGATTTTACTTTTAAAGGAACACAAATCATCGGTCGCTTTCCTACTCCTTTTATTCACGGTCATCATCCTGTTCTTAACGATTCTTGATCAGGTCAGACATATTTTTGCATTGTTGTCTTACATGGCAGAAAAGGCTCAAGTGGAACCGGTGTATTTTAAGACGATCTTGAAAATTATTGGTATTGCCTATATCGCAGAATTTGGAGCTCAGCTTATTCGGGATGCTGGACTCAATTCTTTGGCATCTAAAGTGGAACTAGCTGGGAAACTGTTTATATTGATGCTCGCTATACCAATTGTTACAGCTGTAATCGAGACTATTCTGAATTTCATTCCAGGGGCATAGGAAGCTGGGGGGATGCCATGAAACGGACACTGTTGTGCTGCCTGATCGTTATCGGTTGCTTGAATCATCCAATCATCGTTGATGCTGCTCCCTCCCCTCCAGATTCTGATATATCTATGATAGACCATGTCTCTACAGAAGAATTGGAGGAAAGTTGGAATCAGTTGAATCAGCAGTATGGAGACTATCTACCAAGCTTTCATACGAATAATTTTCGAGAATTCATCCAAAGTGAGAGTTCTGTTGAATCATCGGACTGGTTTTCTGGAATCCTGGAATTCTTTTTTCATGAATTACTCCTTAACGGAAAATTGCTTGCATCTTTATTGTTTTTAACGTTATTCAGTACGCTGCTTCATTCCGTCCAGTCGGCATTTGAAAATTCTGTGGTAAGTAAAATCGCTTATATGGTGGTGTATTTAGTTTTGTTGACCCTTGCTCTCGAGAGTTTTCGGCAGGTGATTGAATACACACTAGGTGCGATCGAACGCATGAGCAGCTTTATGATCGGTTTAATCCCTCTGTTACTTGGAATCATGGCCTCATTCAGTCATTTGATGTCTATTTCCTTTTTTCATCCTATTATTATTGCCCTTGTCCAATCCAGTGGCCTGCTGGTCAAATACTTACTCATCCCATTGTTTGCATCTTCTGCTCTTCTATTGATCGTAGGAAGTTTAAATGAGACGTATAAAGTGGATCAACTGGCTGAACTTTTGAGGAAAACTGGAATGGCAATCATGGGAGTGTTTTTGACCATTTTTCTTGGAGTGATATCTGTACAAGGTACAGTAACCGCTGTACAGGATGGAATTACAATGAAAACCGCTCGTTTTGTTACAGGAAATTTTGTACCTGTGGTGGGGAGATTATTTACGGATGCCACCGATACCATCCTGGGGGCTTCTCTTGTACTAAAAAATACACTAGGAATTGCTGGGGTCGTCATTTTACTTGGTATTGCTGTATTCCCGGCCATTAAAGTATTAGCCATCGCGCTTATCTATAAAATTGCAGCTGCTCTTCTTCAGCCCCTGGGAGACGGACCAATAATTCAGGCGATGGACGTCGTGAGCAGACATATCCTTTATATTTTCGCAGCACTTCTCATGGTCTCAATGATGTTTTTTCTTGTCATCGTGATTATGGTGGCAGCAAGTAACATTACGATGATGGTCAGATAGGGTGGTGAACATGGAGTATCTTGTGGAGTGGATCACTAGAATTGTTCTGTTTCTCTTATTAGCGATGGTTGCTGACGCTCTTCTTCCGTCCGGCGTCATGCAGAAGTACGCTCGTTTGGTTATGTCCATCTTGTTGTTACTAATCTTTTTAGGACCCCTTTTACAAATTTTGAAAATCGATCCTGATCGTCTGATCCAACAGGCAGATCAGACGATGCAGCAGCAACTGGATGCAGAGGTTTTTGAGGGGAATGTAGAATCCAAGAAAAATGAAATACTTGCTGGACAAGATGCATATAAATTAGAACAAGTTACACAAGCACTAGCAGATGAAATCCAGACGCCATTAAAAGAAGAACAAAACCTGGTTCTCGTCGATGTTGAAATGAGCTTCCATCAACAACCCTATAGTTTGGAAACATTGGACATGCTTACCCTCACACTTTCTCGTGAAGAACTGACCCAGTCGGTTGAAGATGTAGAGATCTCGATCATGGATGAAAGGGATACCCAAGAAGAAAAGCAAGATCCAGAACTCTTAAAATGGGTCGCTGACTATCTTGAATTAAACGAAGAACAAATCATTATCCGCTGGGAGGATGAGGATGAATAAATGGTGGAACAAGCTGACGGAACCTCTATCAAACAAAGAGGGGAGAAAGCTGAATAAAACGAAGTATTTGATCGCGATTGGTATCATCGGAGTGTTGATCATCTTGACCAGCAACTGGTTTCAGCCAAGTGGTTCGCCATCTCCATCTCTTGATGATGGGAATGTCCCAAGTCAATCAGGAGTTGACACATCGGCTGAAAAAACACCTGAAATGACAGACTCTATATCTCAGTTGGAAAAAGAATACGAGAAACAGCTGAAACCTCTTCTTGAGAACATCCAAGGGGTGAGTGCTGTTGACATTATGATCAACCTGTCATCGACACATAAAAAAGTGTACGATAAAAATTTAATCGTCGGAAAACAAACCACCAAGGAAAATGATAAGAACGGAGGGGAACGCGAAATTGAGGATTATTCGAGAGAACAGCAGCTAGTTCTCGTCCGCCAAGGTGATCGAGAGGTTCCGCTGCTCACGCAGACATCAAAGCCGGAGGTAAGCGGAGTTTTCGTAACAGCCGAGGGGGTCGATCAAATGCAGGTGAAAGCGTGGGTTGTGGAAGCTGTCTCTAGAGTTTTGGATGTCCCGACTCACAGGATTTCTGTTTTGCCTAAACAATAAGGAGGGGTTACTTTGGTTAAAAAACAAACGGTTTGGTTGTTGACAATGTTGAGTCTCTTGATTGTTCTAAGCGTTTATTACATGACATCTCCGGACAATGGCGAAATGGCCTTCATACAGGAAGATGAATGGGCAGAGATGACAGATGGAGCTCTTGGGGAAGAGGGTGTAGAAACGACAGGCGATGGCACGGTCATCTCACAAATCTCTACAGATGAACTTTTCACAGCGATTCGTTTGGATATGCAAAACCAACGGGATCAAATACAGGAACAATTGTCTGAAGTGCTCGCTTCCAGTGACTTTAGTACAGAAGAAAAGAATCAAGCCTTAGAAAAAATGGAGACAATCAAAGCCAATCAGTCCAAAGAATCCATCATTGAAAATACGATCCGTGCAAGTGCCTCTTACGATGATGTCCTTGTAAGAGCGGAAGACGATGTCGTCCACGTTACTGTAAAAGCGGATGAGTTATCCAAGACAGAAACGAATCACATCATCCAAATGGTCTCTGATGAATTCGGTCAAAAAGAAGTCCAAGTACAATTCCAGCCAGCAGGCTAAAAATAAAACAAAAGCCTCACTCCTTCAACAAAAAGGAGTGAGGCTTTTTTATTGTTTTCCTTCATTTATAATCCAAACCCTTCCGAGACTTTCCGGGGTTCGTTTGCTATGGGAGGCGTCAGGGGTGGCTGGGAAGCTACTCGTCTAGCTCCATCGCCCAGACCCTCGCGTCATAAGCAGAACAGCAAAGAATGAAAGGGCACATTCCGTTGCTGTTCTGCTTATGCCAGTCGTGTCTACCAGGGCGATTCCGCATTTGAACACTTTCCTGTGGGGGAGTGGCGAGCTTCCTCGGGCGGTCTGCCGCACTAAGGGATCTCGCCGATCTCCTTTCTTCCACGGGAGTCTCGCAGCTTCCCAACCACCCCTTTCATAGTAAGGAGAAACGAACCCCTCTACCAGGAAGGAGCACCTTCCACGATCACTACCTATTGTAAGAAAGCGCTCTATAACAAGCGGTTATGAGCTCTATCCATACGATGGAGGTTTTGTGTTTTTGTTCCTAATACATATAAAGCGCCTAATTTTGGAAGTAGTTTCGAGATACTTATATGGCAGAGGGGCTGAGGGGAATGGGGAGACTCCAGCGGGAAAAAAGTGCAGGGTGAGACCCCACAGGACGCAGTCCGAGGAGGCTCACCGCGCTCCCGCGGAAAGCGAGTCATTCCCCTCAGCCCCCATCCACTCAACAAAAGTCTCGAAACTGAGTCTTCCACAATCGAGAGCTATTATGGAATATAGGAGGGATGTGTAATCGTTGTCAGAATATTACTGGGGGTTATTCTTGAAGCGAGTTGCAGGGAGGTGGTAATGTATAATAGAATATGAAGAGGTATTAGTACCAGTTTATAAAAAGTAACTTTACATAAGAGGGGTGCCACAAATGCTAAAGGTACAAGAAATCAGAGAGATCATCAAACTGATTGATCAATCCAATATCGATGAGTTTTCTTATGAAGCAAACGGAACAAAAGTTCACATGAAAAAACCACAGGGACAAGTTGTCACTGAACCTGTCCACGTACAACAGCCAGCCCAGGCTCAACCAAAAGCGGAGCCTAAACCAGAAGCTGTTGAACAAGCGCCTAAGCAAGATGCGAAAGCAGAAACACCAGAAGAAGCTCCAAAAGCACAAGGCAATGCCGACTATGATGAGGAAGTGAAATCACCAATGGTCGGAACGTTCTACGCTTCTCCTTCGCCTGAAGAGGATGCCTATGTGAAAGTCGGAGACACAGTCAAAAACGATTCCGTTGTTTGTATCGTTGAAGCGATGAAATTATTTAATGAGATTGAAGCGGAAGTTTCAGGAGAGATTGTTGAGATTCTCGTTAAAGACGGTGAACTAGTGGAATATGGTCAGCCGTTGTTCCGCGTGAAGTCCAAGTAAACGGGGGTTTGAGACGTTGATTAAAAAAGTTCTGATAGCAAACAGAGGAGAAATTGCTGTTCGGGTCATCCGCGCTTGTAAAGAGATGGGGATTGAAACGGTAGCGGTTTATTCCGAAGCTGACAAAGAAGCGTTACACGTTCAGATGGCTGATGAAGCTTATTGTGTCGGTCCGACGCTCAGTAAAGATAGTTATTTGAATTATACGAACATCATGAGCTTGGCAACATTGACAGGAACAGATGCCATCCATCCAGGATACGGTTTCCTTTCCGAAAATGCAGAGTTCGCTGAGATGTGTGAAGAATGTAACATCACCTTCATTGGACCTTCTTCTTACGCTATCCAAAAGATGGGTACGAAGGACGTTGCACGTGAAACGATGAGAGAGGCAGGAGTACCTGTTGTTCCTGGTTCTTCAGGGATCATCAAAGACGAAGAAGAAGGATTAAAAGTCGCTGAAGAAATTGGTTATCCTGTCATTATTAAAGCGACAGCAGGCGGAGGCGGAAAAGGAATTCGAGTTGCCCGCAACGAGGAAGATTTGAAAAAAGGCATTCGTATGACTCAACAGGAAGCAGAGACGGCTTTCGGAAACCCTGGTGTCTATATCGAAAAGTTCATTGAGGATTTCCGTCACGTTGAAATTCAAGTGCTTGCCGATAACCATGGCAATGCTGTACACCTAGGTGAGAGGGATTGTACCATTCAACGCCGCCTTCAGAAATTAATTGAAGAGACGCCGTCTCCAGCAATTTCTGAGGAAATGCGAGCGAAAATGGGAGATGCAGCTGTAAAAGCTGCCCTTGCCGTAAACTATTCAGGTGCGGGAACTGTTGAGTTCATTTACGACAAAGAAGATGATTCTTTCTACTTTATGGAAATGAACACAAGAATCCAGGTTGAACACCCTGTTACAGAAATGGTTACGGGTGTAGACTTGATTAAAGAAATGTTGTTGATTGCTGATAACAATGAGCTTTCCTTCAAGCAAGAAGAAATTGAATTTGAAGGTTGGTCCATTGAATGCAGAATCAATGCGGAGAACCCTCATAAAAACTTTATGCCATCAGCTGGGAAAATTGATATGTATCTACCTCCGGGAGGACTTGGTGTACGGGTCGACTCGGCTGCCTATCCAGGCTACATGATCCCGCCATACTATGATTCTATGGTAGCTAAGCTCATCACATACGGCCGTGATCGAGATGAAGCCATACGCAGAATGAAGCGTGCCTTAGATGAATTCGTCATTGAAGGTGTTCATACAACGATCCCGTTCCACCAAAGAATGATGGAGCATGAAGTATTTGTTGGCGGAGACTTTAACACAAAGTTTCTTGAAAAATATACTATAATGAAGGATGAATCATAAAAGGAGTGGTCATTGTGAGTGATAAGCAATTGTTGAATGTGACAGATGGATCGACATTAGGTAACATCGAGATTGCTCCTGAAGTCATTGAAGTGATCGCTGGAATCGCCGTTTCTGAAGTGGCTGGTGTTGCTTCCATGCGAGGCAATTTCGCATCCGGTGTAGCCGAACGCCTGGGTAAGAAGAACCACGGAAAAGGCGTGAAGGTGGAGCTCACAGAGGATGGCATTTTAATTGATGCCTATGTCGTCATGGACTATGGGATTTCCATACCTGACACGGCACAGAAAATCCAGGACAACACAAGGCAAGCGCTTAAAAACATGACAGCACTTGATATCAAGGAAATCAATGTCCACATTGTCGGCGTACAAATGGAATCAGGGAAAGAGGAAGAAGTAGAAGCAGAAGAATTGTGAGAGTAATCAGAAAGGGGTCCTTCCCTTTCTGATTTTTTTGTTATTCCTCTAAACCTTTTCGTTTGAAGAGCAGCAAAATTTCGCGGTTCCCTGATTACAATGGCTTTTATCTAGCTAAAATGTTATTATTCTAACGGATATTACCTTAAAGGAGAATGAAGATGAAACGACGTACAGCACGCGAAAAAGCTTTTCAGGCGCTTTTTCAAACGATTACGAGCGATATTGAAACCGATGAGGCGATTGCTCATGTAGTCGAAGACCAGGAAGTGGACGAGTTCTTATATGACCTCGTACATGGAGTCATGCAAAAACGAGAAGAATTGGATCAATGGATTTCTGACAATCTTGACAATTGGACGTTTCCGCGGCTTGCCAAAGTAGAGAAGACTGTCTTACGGATGGCTGCCTACGAAATGAAATACAAAGAAGACGTCCCTTCGCAGGTAGCCATAAATGAGGCCATAGAGCTTGCGAAAATTTTCGGGGAAGAAGAATCCGGTAAGTTTGTGAACGGCGTTTTATCCAAAATGGTTTAAACAACTAAGGGGGAATGGGATATGTCAGCAGAAGTGATTTATGGAAAGCAACTGGCAGAAGATCTTCGACAAGAAATGAAGGAAGAAGTAAGTGTGCTCCATGCAAAGGGCATCCGTCCGAAGTTGGTCGTTGTGATCTTAGGTGAAGATCCGGCTTCAAAGAGTTATGTTAAAGGAAAGCAACGGGCTTCTGAGAAAATCGGTATGGATTCAGAGCTTATTGAATTACCGGTAGAAACTTCTGAAAAGGAACTGCTTAACTTGATTAAAAAATTGAATCAGGACGCTTCTGTACACGGAATTCTTGTTCAGTTACCAGTTCCTGATCATATCTCAGACCAAAAAATCATCGAAGCTATCCATCCCGAAAAAGATGTTGATGGTTTTCATCCAGCGAACGTCGGAAAAATGATGACAGGTCAAGACACCTTTTTCCCATGTACACCTTATGGGATCCTTGTCATGCTTAAACGTGCAGACATTACACTTGAAGGAAAGCATGTGGTGATCATTGGCCGCAGTAACCTTGTAGGGAAACCTGTGGGGCAATTGTTGCTAAACGAGAATGCAACTGTCACTCATTGTCACTCACGTACAGAGCATCTCCAGTCACATACAAAACAAGCCGATATTCTCATCGTAGCTGCAGGGAAACCAGCCTTGATTTCCGGAGAAGATATCAAAGACGGTGCGGTTGTCATTGATGTTGGAGTCAACCGTGTGGATGGGAAGCTGACAGGTGATGTGGATTTTGAGTCTGCAAAAGAAGTAGCCTCTCATATTACGCCAGTCCCTAAAGGTGTAGGTCCGATGACAATTACCATGCTCCTCCATAATACGATTAAAGCAGCCAAGCGAATTCATAGCCAGTAAGGAGGTTGCGTTATGCAGGATCAGTACTTGAGCGTTTCAGCTTTAACGAAGTACATCAAACGCAAACTTTCAGGGGATCCGCATTTGAAAACGGTTTGGTTAAGAGGTGAAATTTCAAACTTCAAGCATCACAGTCGAGGGCATATGTACCTTTCACTAAAAGATGACCAGGCCAGAATTCAATCTGTCATGTTTGCTGGGAATAACCGCTCTCTGAAGTTTGTTCCTGAGAATGGAATGAACGTCCTAGTCAAAGGTGAGATTAATGTTTATGAACCTATGGGGCAATATCAGTTGTATATTAAAGAAATGCAGCCAGATGGAATTGGCGCACTTTACTATGCATTTGAACAGTTGAAGGAGAGATTGGAAAAAGAAGGCTTGTTTTCTCTTGAGCGTAAAAAGCCTCTTCCTACATACCCGAAACACATCGGTGTCATTACTTCGCCTACAGGGGCAGCTGTACGTGATATTATGACGACGATAAAAAGGCGCTACCCGATTGTCCCTGTTACCGTTTTGCCTGTCCTTGTGCAAGGAGAGAAGGCGGCTTCCTCTGTAGTCAATGCCATTACATATGCAAACGAGAATATGGATGTAGATGTATTGATTGTTGGTCGAGGTGGCGGCTCAATCGAAGATTTGTGGGGATTCAACGAAGAAGTGGTTGCAAGAGCCATTGCAGCCTCCGAAATCCCTATCATCTCAGCCGTGGGTCACGAAACGGACACGACCATCAGTGACTTTGTAGCAGATGTAAGAGCAGCCACCCCGACAGGTGCTGCTGAACTGGCCGTTCCTTCAATTATTGAGTTGAGAGAACAGGTCAAGGGGATGGGCAATCGACTGCACCGGGTTATGGAAGTGAAAAAGGCAGAGGCGACTCAACGATTGGAGCGGTTAAAAAAATCGTATGCTTTCAAGTATCCTGAACAGATGATGAAACAAAAAGAACAAGATCTGGATAGGGTCATAGAACGCATGGCGATTCAAATGAAGCACCTTCATCAAACGAGTCACGTTCACTGGGGGAATACAGCTCGAAGGTTACGACAGCAAGGGCCTGAGTTGAAGATTAAAGAAGGCACAGAGTCTCTAGAACGTCAGACCAACCAGTTGCAGAAGCGGTTCCAAGCTCTTCTACAGCAGAAAAAGGAACGGTTTTATACAAATGTTGATAAACTGACCTTAGTGAATCCTTTAGATATAATGAAACGAGGCTTTGCTGTACCCTTTGATTCAGCTGGAGACGTCATAAAAAGCTCTTCAGAGATCACAAAAGGCCAATCTCTTTCCCTGAAAATGCAGGACGGGATTGTTGATTGTCAGGTAACGGATGTGAAGGAGGATGAAAATGACAGATAAGCAGGAAACCATCAGTTTTGAAGAAGCGATGAAACAGCTAGAAGAGATTGTAGAGAAATTGGAAACAGGAGAAGTTCCCTTGGAAAAAGCAATTCAATATTACCAGGAGGGAATGAAGCTTTCCAAGCTTTGCAGTGAAAAGCTTGGAAATGTAGAGACACAGATGCAGAAAATCATGAATGAACACGGAGAGTTGGAACCGTTCTCTGTCCAGGAGGAAGATTGAACGGTGCATTTAACTGACTACCTAAAAGAAAAAAGGCAACGAATCAATCAGCAATTGGAAATGCTTGTCCGCGACTATACGGTGTCAGGGCGCCTTCAAGATTCGATGTTATACTCCATTCACGCTGGCGGTAAAAGGTTGCGCCCGATCTTATTAATGGCGACAGCAAAAGCTTTTCGTGTTCCTGAAGAGAAAGTAATGGGAGTCGCATCTGCACTTGAAATGGTGCATACCTATTCCCTGATCCACGACGACCTCCCTTCTATGGATGATGATGATTTAAGACGTGGAAAACCGACCAATCACAAGCAGTTCGATGAAGCAACAGCAATTTTGGCAGGAGATGCATTGTTGACGCTTAGTTCCCAGGTGATTGCCGAGGATGCTGCCTTAAATGATGCGGAGCGGGTGTATTTAGTCCGTGAGTTGACAAAAGCGAGTGGGGCAAGAGGCATGGTCGAAGGACAAATGCAGGATATGTTAAGTGAAAGTGCTCAAATTTCTTTAGAAACACTTGAACATATTCATAAAAATAAAACAGGGCAATTGTTGAAGTTCTCGATTCTTGCTGGAGCATATTTAGGAGGAGCCTCAGAGAAGGTCATGAAAGAAATGACCGATATGGCTGAAGCGCTTGGACTCGTTTTTCAAATCCAAGATGACATTTTGGATGTAACCGGGGACTCAGAGATTATCGGCAAACCTGCTGGAAGTGACGAAGGCAACCATAAAAGCACGTACCCACAGCTACTAGGACTGGATGGAGCCATAGCACAAAGGGATGCATACGTCCATAAGGCTCAACAAGCTTTGAAAAATGCTGGGGTGGAAGGAACCACTCTGTCTGAACTCATTCACTATTTGAGCACGCGTGATCATTGATCGAAATGATTTAGATTGAGCCACGTGACAAAATGTGATATATTATGATTACAAAAGGAATGGTGCAGTATTCTAGTCGGCCCTCCGTTCCTGAAGGCGGGCCTAAAAATCCGCCGAAGGGCACATCGATGAAGTTCCTTGTGTTGGCTTGAGGCGCCCAGCCTTGGGTCGATGCTGGGAGTTAAGGTCGCAGGGCGATCCACAAAGGCATGTGGGCGTTGACCCTGCTTCCGCGGAGGCCCATTATTGTAATGGCATCTGAGCCAGGTGCTGTTATGAAATGGGGTATGAACCTGCAGCATATGGAGTAACATCTATATGCGCAGCGTAGCCTGCCTTGAGTGGTTATTGAGGGGATTATAGTCAGTGAACATCAAGCAGCTTCAGATGGCCACTGAGGTGTTGATGCGGAAACTATATGAAATCAGAACTGCAAAAGAGGCTAAGGAACGGCTAAAGGCTGTCGGGGAAATCCCCTAGACTGTTCCCTGGACATGATTCAGGAATTATAGTGCGGACTAAGTGGCAATCTAGTCCAGCTGCCGGAGACGGGGCTGAGTCGAGTTTAAAGGGGAACCGCCAGAATGGTGACATTCGGTACTCGACTGGGAAAACCTACTAGACCTAAGCCGCAATTTTTACTTGAATCATGACCATTCCTTTCCTTACATAAGACACGTCAATTTAGTGATATAGAGGTATATATGGATAACAAATTAAAAAAATCTTTAAAATTCAGTTTGAGTATCGCCGTTATCACATTCGTGTTAGCGGCTATTTTTTCAGTTATATCTTCTTCCGTTTTGAGTGGAGTCATATGGATCATCGGCCTGGTCATTGTATTCATTATCGTCTTTACGGGTGTCGTCTTTGACATGCTTGGTATTGCTGCGACAGCTGCCCAGGAGCAGCCTTTCCATGCTATGGCGTCAGAAAAAGTGAATGGAGCAAAAGAAGCGATAGCCATTGTCAGAAACGCGGATCGATTCGCAAGTTTCTGTAATGACGTAATAGGGGATATATCTGGTATAGTTAGTGGTACGGCGTCTGCGGTTGTGGTCATTCAGTTGGCCAACAACTTCGGTTATAATGAAGGATCCACCATTCAAATTGTCATATCGGTGGTCCTCACAAGTATTGTGGCTGCACTTACAGTCGGTGGAAAAGCCCTTGGTAAATTTTTTGCCATTAATAAATCCACAGATATTATTTTCTTCGCTGCTAAAGTCATTTCCTGGTTAGAAAAGCGACTGAAAGTAAGAATAGTAACAAGTGCAACGTCGTCCACTAAAAAATCAAGATAAATACAAGGGGGTCCTTCAATGGATCTGTGTAAAATTAAAGACCCTTCACTCTTGAAGGATATGAATACGAATCAACTAGAACAATTGGCAGATGAAACGAGACAATTCCTTATTGAAAACCTGGCTACGACAGGGGGACACCTGGGTGCGAACCTTGGAGTGGTCGAGTTGACTCTCGCTCTCCACAAAGTTTACAAGAGCCCTGAAGATCGTTTTCTTTGGGATGTCGGTCACCAGTCTTACATCCATAAGATTCTCACAGGACGTGGTGGTCAATTTGATACCCTCCGCCAATATAAAGGGTTGTGTGGCTTTCCAAAACGTGACGAAAGTGAGCACGATGTATGGGAGACAGGACACAGCTCTACTTCTTTATCTGCAGCGATGGGTATGGCGATCGCAAGGGACTTGAAAGAAGAAAAACATTCGATCTTACCGATCATCGGTGATGGAGCACTTACAGGTGGGATGGCGTTAGAGGCCTTAAACCACATTGGACACGAGAAGAAGAATGTAACCGTTATCCTCAATGATAATGAAATGTCCATAGCTAAAAATGTGGGAGCTCTTCACGGTGCGCTAGGAAGAATGAGAAGCGCAGGGAAGTACCACCGGGTGAAAGACGATCTCGAGTGGGTATTGAAGAAAATTCCTGCTGTTGGAGGGAAAATTGCTCAGGCTGCTGAACGGTTGAAAGACAGCATGAAATACTTTGTTGTACCCGGGATGTTCTTTGAAGAGCTTGGCTTCACTTATTATGGGCCGGTAGACGGTCATGATTTTAATGACCTCATCGAGAATTTGAATTACGCCAAAAAGACGGACGGCCCAGTCATCGTTCATGTGATGACTCAAAAAGGAAAAGGTTATCATCCTGCAGAGACCGATGTAAAAGACAAGTGGCACGGAGTAGGACCATACAAAATAGAGTCTGGTGAAAAAATTAAACCCGTGGATGCCCCACCTGCATGGAGTTCGGTCATCAGCGAAGCTTTGCGTAAAGAAGCCAGAGAAGATGATCGTATCGTTGCCGTAACACCGGCGATGATCCTTGGGTCTAAATTGGAGAAGTTCGGTGAAGAGTTTCCGGATCGTCTCTTTGATGTCGGCATAGCTGAACAACATGCAACAACAATGTCAGCTGGGCTTGCTACCCAGGGAATGAAGCCGTTTTTGGCTATCTATTCTACTTTTTTACAAAGAGGATATGACCAGGTCGTGCATGATGTGGCTAGGCAGAAATTAAATGTGATCTTTGGCATTGATCGCGCGGGCTTGGTAGGAGCTGATGGCGAGACGCACCAAGGTGTGTTTGATATTGCTTTCCTTCGATCTGTTCCAAACTTTGTAATCTCTATGCCCAAAGACGAAAATGAGGCCCAACACCTTGTTCATACGGCTACTCACTATGATGAGGGTCCGTTTGCTATTCGTTATCCAAGAGGAAATGCGAAAGGTGTCCAAACGGATGAGGAGCTTCAGATCATCCCTATTGGAAGCTGGGAAGTTTTAAAAGAAGGTACAGATGCTGTTATCCTAACCTTTGGCACAACCATCGACATGGCTCTTGAAGCTAGTGAACGTATGAAGAAGGAAGGCCGTTCGGTAAAAGTCGTGAATGCGAGGTTTATCAAACCATTGGACGATGCTATGCTTCATGACATTATGAAAGCGGGTATGCCGATTCTAACAGTAGAAGAAGGTGTCCTTCAGGGAGGATTTGGATCAAGTGTTCTAGAGTTTGCAGAAGAACATGAATACACTTCTCAGTGGGTGAAGCGCATGGGTGTACCAGATCGGTTCATCGAACATGGCAGTGTCCAAAAGCTCTGGGAAGAAATCGGCTTAACGACGGATCACATCGTTCAGAATTTGAAACAATTGATACCGAATAAACAGCAAAGGGCTTAAGGATATGGGAAGAAAAGTTAGACTAGATGTATTATTAGTAGAAAAAGGGTACGTTGAAACCCGTGAGAAGGCGAAACGAACCATTATGGCAGGGCTTGTTTTCCATAATCAAGTCCGCCTGGACAAACCAGGCCAAAAAATAGAAGAAGACACAGAGCTTACAGTAAAGGGAAAAGCGATTCCTTACGTAAGCAGAGGTGGATTGAAATTAGAGAAGGCCTTAAATGTTTTTGATCTATCTGTAAAGGAAAAAGTGATGATCGACATCGGTTCGTCTACCGGAGGATTCACAGATTGCGGTTTGCAAAATGGAGTGAAACTGAGCTATGCCATTGATGTTGGTTATAATCAGTTGGATTGGGGCCTTCGCAACCACGAGCAAGTCGTAGTCATGGAGAGAACGAATTTTAGGTATGTGACAAAAGACGATTTGAAGGAAGGGCAGCCCCAATTTGCTTCCATTGATGTTTCCTTCATTTCTTTACGAATCATTCTTCCAGTACTGGCTACGCTTTTGGATAAACAAGGCGATGTGGTTGCCTTAATTAAGCCTCAATTCGAAGCCGGACGTGAGCAGGTAGGTAAAAAAGGAATCGTCAAAGACCCGTCCATACATAGACAGGTGATTGAAAACATTCTTGATTTTGCTACTGAACACGGCTATTCTGTACATGGCCTTACATTTTCACCGATTACCGGAGGAGATGGGAACATCGAGTTTCTCGTCCACCTGCGTCTTGATGGAGAAGGTCAAAGTGGAGTGTCAACAGATATTAATATTGATGCGGTTGTTGGAGAGGCGCATGAAGCTCACCGTAAAAACGCATAATGATCGTAAAAGGGCTTATCAAAGGCCCTTTTCTTATGGAAGGACTGGAAACGGAGGATGGTCATGAACAAAGGACAACGTCATATCAAAATCAGGGAATTGATTACGAATGACGACATTGAAACCCAGGATGAGTTAGTCGATCGTTTAAAGGGTATGGGTTATAATGTTACTCAAGCTACTGTGTCGAGAGATATTAAAGAATTGCACCTTGTCAAGGTACCTATGATGGATGGACGGTATAAGTACAGCCTACCGGCGGATCAACGTTTTAATCCATTTGAAAAATTAAAACGGTTAATGATGGATGCATTCGTAAGTATCGATCGAGCGGGGCATTTTATCATCTTAAAAACATTACCTGGAAACGCCAATGCTGTTGGGGCACTCGTCGATAATTTGGAATGGGATGAAATTATGGGGACGATTTGTGGGGATGATACATGTCTGATCATTTGCCGCAGTGCAGAACAAACAGAGACGATAAGTGAGCAGCTGCTCAATATGTTATAAACTGAGGTGGAAGTTTCATGCTAACAGAATTGTCTATTCGTGATTTTGCAATTATTGATCGAATTTCAATTACGTTCAAACAAGGTCTCACCGTACTCACAGGGGAAACAGGTGCGGGTAAATCGATTATCATCGATGCCATACAACTGCTATCTGGTGGACGAGGGTCTGTCGAGTTCGTGCGTCATGGAACAAAAAAAGCCGAAATTGAAGGATTGTTCACCGTAGCGAGCGATCACCCCATTTATAAGGTGGGGGAAGAGTTTGGCGTTGACATTGAAGAAGATGGCATGGTCGTGCTGCAGCGGACCATTACTCATCAAGGAAAAAGCATTTGTCGAGTTAACGGGAAACTGGTCACGCTTGGAATTATGAAAGAGTTCGGTCATTGTTTAATCGACATCCATAGCCAGCATGAAACACAGTCATTGATGGATCCAGACCGTCATATTGAGCTCCTTGATATTTTTTCTGATAAGGAGATGAAATCTTCCTTGGAAGAATATTACCGAGTCTATGACAAGTACCGAGTGCTTAAGAAACGCTACAAGGAATTGAGTGAAAATGAGCAGGAGATGGCTCAACGTCTGGATTTGCTTGAATTTCAATTGCGGGAGCTTCAAGAGGCTGAAATGCAGCCACTTGAGGATGAAGAACTTTCAGAAGAACGAAAAAAACTGATGAATTACGAAAAGATCTATCAAGGGATTCATGATGCTTATTATTCTTTATATGGAGAACAAAAAGGCTTGGACTGGTTGAGTCATGCCATGACTTCTCTAGAGAGTACGTCAGACGTGGACGACGAGCTAGCCAAGCTTTCAGAAGAAATGTCGAACTCATACTACATTATTGAAGAGTTGACCTTCCAATTGAGTAATCAGATGGCGGAGCTTGAATTTGACCCTGAACGTTTAAATCAAATCGAGTCACGCTTAAACGAGTTGAATCGATTGAAGAAGAAATATGGAGCAACAGTTGATGATATGCTTCAATACGCATCCAGGATTGAAGAAGAGATCGATGAAATTAAGAATAAAGATTCCCACCTGAATAAGATGGAGAATGAAATCCATGAACTAGGACAGGATGCTGTAATGGAAGCTAAGGCTCTTCATGACATTAGAACCAGCTCAGCGTCGACTTTATCAGATTATATCCATGAAGAGTTGAGGGACTTATATTTAGAAAAAGCATCCTTTGCAGTCGACATCAACTTAAAAGAAGGACGGGAATCGGACCCTGAACTTGACGGCCATCCTGTACAATTGCTCCCAAATGGAATAGATATTGTAAAATTCCTGATTACCACAAACCCAGGAGAGCCGTTAAAAGAATTACATAAAGTTGCATCAGGAGGAGAAATGTCGCGGATTATGCTTGCATTGAAGCGCATTTTTTCAAGACACCAGGGAGTCACAAGTGTGATTTTTGATGAAGTAGATACAGGTGTAAGCGGTCGAGTGGCTCAAGCGATCGCTGAAAAAATCTACGGGATATCGGAAGGTTCGCAAGTTTTATGTATCTCACACCTCCCACAAGTAGCTGCTATGGCTGACACTCATGTAAGAATTGAAAAGAGAGTGGATAATGATCGAACACATACAGCAGCAAAAGAATTGACATACGATGAGAAAGCGGACGAAATTTCGAGAATGATCACAGGTGCAGAGCTTACTGAAACAACGGTGGAACATGCGCGTGAACTGCTTCTCATGGCTGAAAAACATAAGAATCGTTAAATCAACAAAAGATAAGCGTATGGACGAATAGTCCATACGCTTTTTTCTGTTCGATCCTTTAGGGTCAACGAAATTGACTTTTATATTCCAATCTTTACATATACGTTGGAGAATGTTTCTACACAAGGGAAACGGTACTATAATTACTGAGATTATGCTCGTTTAAAAATGCCTGTGGAAGACCACATTATAAGTAAGCCATTTAGTTGGTACTGGAGTGATAAGGAGTGTGAACCCGTGAAAGATCAACAGACAGTTAAATATATATGTGGTTCCGTTCTCCTGCTGTTTATGCTCATTTTACCTTTAATAGCCCCTGTTCATGATTACCTGTCCATCCCTACCGATGTGAAAATCAGTGCATCCAATGATTCAGAGGTCTTTTCTGAAGGGGAAGATCTAGAAGCATTGACTGCATTTTCATCAACTGATGATCACCAAGTCTTTTATGAGTTTGCCGGAGTTCCGCTTAAGAAAACAGATGTAACTAAAATGCGTGACATTCGTTTGATACCTGGCGGTCAGTCGGTCGGGGTCGAATTGCATACAAAAGGCGTGCTTGTTGTCGGACACCATTTAGTTAATGGAGAAAGGGAGACGAAGAAGTCACCAGGAGAGGAAGCGAATGTCCTCGTTGGTGACATTCTCCTTGAAGGAAATGGCCAGGAACTCAATAGTATGGAAAAGCTGTCCGCCATCGTCAAAAAATCTGGCGAAGCGGAGACGCCCATAAACCTTAAGATCAAGCGAGGGAAAGAGATGATTTCTACTTCTCTAACCCCTGTCTTTAACGCCCAGGAGAAAGAATATCAAATTGGTCTTTATATCCGCGATTCCGCTGCGGGTATTGGAACAATGACGTTTTATGATCCAGAAACGAAGAAGTATGGAGCACTAGGCCATGTGATTTCTGATATGGATACAAAGAAACCAATTGAAATCCATGAAGGGACAATCGTTCGATCCCATGTAACTTCCATTGAGAAAGGAAGTCAGGGGATTCCTGGCGAGAAAAAAGCAAAGTTTTCTTTACGCGATGATCGTTTAGGCACGATTACAAAAAACACACCGTTTGGCATTTTTGGGGAATTGGATGGGGATATGAAGAACGACACTTATCCTAAAGGTGTCCCTGTCGGATTCGCAGAGGAAGTCGAAGAAGGCCCTGCACAAATTATGACTGTGTTAGATGGTGAGGAAATGCAGACCTTTGATGTGGAAATTGTTAGTAACATGCCGAAAAAGTCGGCCGTGACTAAAGGAATGATTGTCAAAATCACAGACCCTGAACTGCTTGAAAAAACGGGTGGTATTGTTCAAGGAATGAGTGGGAGTCCCATCATTCAAAATGGAAAAATCATTGGTGCAGTCACTCATGTGTTCGTCAATGACCCAACAAGCGGGTACGGTGTACACATTGAATGGATGCTACAAGAAGCCGGGGTACAAATATACGAAGAGCATCACAATAAACAAAAAGCAAGTTAGAAGGGCCTTAGTAAGGGCTCTTCTTTTTTTATGAACATTCTGTTAAGATTAAGTTATTCGACAAAATTCGACAATACTTATATATACATGTCGAATTTATACGAATTCATGAGTATATTAAAGCATTTTCAAGATAATCTAAAATTTTGAAATTTTTTTGTTATAATAAAAGAGGGTTAAAATTTTCAATGTCGAATATGTGTATTACGGAAAAATGAAGGACTATTTTGTAAGGAGGAAGATAAATGGAGAAAATTCGCGTCTGTCTGGCTGATGATAACCGTGAGCTTGTAAAGCTACTTGAGGAATATTTTGATGATGCGTCGGATATTGATGTCGTTGGCACGTCCTATAATGGGAAAGATTGTCTTCAAATGGTGGAGGAGAAAAAACCAGATGTATTAATTCTCGATATCATCATGCCACATTTAGACGGTCTTGCTGTTTTGAACAAATTAAAAGACATGGACAAGCATCCAGAAGTCATTATGTTGACAGCATTCGGTCAAGAAGAAGTCACGAAGAAAGCAGTGGAACTTGGAGCCGCTTACTTTATGATGAAACCATTCGACCTTGACCACCTAGGTGAGCAAGTTCGTCAGATCAAACATGCCGGTGATCCAATAAATCGTGCATTGGGCAACAGTTACACATCAACCAAATCGAAAAAACCTGACCTTGATACAAGTATTACTCATATCATTCACGAAGTGGGTGTACCTGCACACATCAAAGGTTATCAGTACTTGAGAGAAGCGATTACGATGGTTTACCATGATCTTGAGCTTCTAGGCTCAATTACAAAGGTCCTTTATCCTGATATTGCAACCAAATATAACACAACGGCATCCCGAGTGGAGCGCGCCATCCGTCATGCGATTGAAGTAGCATGGAATCGCGGGAATATCGATGCCATTTCTTCACTATTCGGGTATACGATCTCTAACACAAAAGCGAAACCAACGAACAGCGAGTTCATTGCCATGGTGGCAGATCGCTTGCGTTTAGAGCATAAAGCCAGCTAATGAAACAAAGCACGAGAGGTGTGAAACACCTTTCGTGCTTTTATTTTGGTCCCGTCATCAAATTTGTGATCTCTATTGCCAGGTTTTCATTCTCATAAGTGCCTGCATCAATTTCCTGGAGTTGGTCACACAAAAATTCGTAAAGATCATTCTCCAAAAATGACACGATGTCTCTGTTTATTAAACGATAACTGAAAGGGAGGTCCAAATATTGGATGATTACATAGGTGTGTCCTTGATCTTTGTATGTACATAGTATAGATAATTCACTATTTTCGGGATAATACCTGGATCCACCAAATCCATCCCTTTTTAATACCATAGAACCACCCTTCCTTTTATCTTCCATTTTATCTGAAAATGCCAAAAGATGTAACAGATTTGTGGAATTAATGTAATAATTCCCAAGTTCACGTCGAATTTTGCTGTTGAATCGCTTTTTTTTTGAAAGTTGTTCAATTGTACGCCCCATTTGTGATACAATTCTTAATTATTAATTACTTTCGTTCTTTAGTGGGGTGTTGGATAAATGAAAGTCGTGAAATTTGGAGGCAGCTCTCTCGCAGATGCTGGTCAAATTAAAAAAGTGAAAGATATTATTAGTTTAGATGATGACCGACGAGTCATTGTTGTCTCAGCTCCTGGGAAACGTCATAGCGGAGATGAGAAAGTGACGGATCTCCTTATTGCCTTAGGTGCATCCGTTCAAATGAACAAAACAGACGAAACGGTATACAAAAAAATCATCGATCGCTTTCAATCGATGACCGAAGAACTTGGTCTTTCTTTACATGTAGCCGAACAAGTGAAGGATAAAATAGATGAAGCAATCGAACTCGTCCAAGAGGAAGCAGAACATGCACTTGATTCCTTAAAAGCTTGTGGTGAGGATGGTTCTGCCCATATTGTGAGTGCATATTTGCAGAAGTCTGGGGCTGAAGCGTCCTATGTGAATCCAAAAGAAGCAGGTATACTCGTCCGAGATCAACCTGGTGGGGCATTGGTTTTAGAGGAAAGCTTCGAAAAATTATATAGTTTGAGACATCGTAATGAAATCCTTGTTATTCCTGGATTTTTTGGTTATACGCCAGAAGGTGAATTGGTAACATTTTCACGAGGCGGATCAGACATAACCGGGTCGATTGTAGCGGCTGGATTAAAAGCGGATTTGTATGAAAACTTCACAGATGTCGATTCCGTCTATTGTGTGAATCCAATGTTCGTGGATCAGCCAAAGGAATTGACCTCATTAACCTATCGGGAGATGCGTGAGCTTTCCTATGCCGGATTTTCCGTCTTCCATGATGAAGCGCTTATCCCTGCATTCAAAGAAAAAATTCCTGTATGCATTAAAAATACAAATAACCCCGCAGCACCTGGGACGATGATTGTAGCTGATCTACCAGAACGGGAAAGTCACGTTGTCGGAATCGCCAGTGATGATGGATTTTTGAACTTATACGTGAGTAAATACTTAATGAACAGAGAAATCGGTTTTGGTCGCAGGTTGCTTCAAATCCTGGAAGATGAAGAAGTATCTTTTGAGCACGCTCCGTCTGGAATCGATGACATGTCTGTCGTCATCCGTGAACATCAGCTTCCACCTGAAAAAGAGGAAAAGGTCGTGAAGCGGATTAAAGATGAATTGCAAGTCGATACCGTGTTGATTGAACGAGAATTGGCTATGATCATGATTGTAGGGGAAGGAATGAACCAGACCATCGGTATCGCCAGTCGAGCAGCCACTGCTTTCCGTGAGGCAGAGGTCAACATTGAGATGATCAACCAAGGTTCATCTGAAGTGTCCATGATGTTCGGAGTCAAATCCGCAGGCCTAGGCAAAGCTGTCCAATCCCTGTACCGAACATTTTTTGAATAAGCATTATTAAACGATATAGCTGAGCATTCACATGTAATTCACTAAAGTATTTGGAGGGGTTGAGGGAGACTCGATTTCGAGACTTTTGTGGGGGTTTAGGGGCTCCGGGAAAAGGTTCGCTTTCCGTGGGCGAGTGATGAGCCTCCTCGAGCTAACGCTCTGCGGGGTCTCATCTACCACGCACTTCCCACAGGAGTCTCACCGTTTCCCTCCGCCCCTCGGCCATGGAAGATTCTCGAAACCACACCTAAAAGATCAGCTTTTATCATTAACGATAGTGGATTATATAAACCGCTCCTCAGAACGTAAAACCTTGATTCAGAGCGCTTTATACTTCTAACAGTGGGATAGTGGAAGACAATCCAACTTAGTAAAGGGATTCGTTTCTCCTTACTATGAAAGGAGTTGCTTCCCAACCACCCCTGGCGCCCAACACGGCAAACGAAACCCGGGAACATCTCGAATCTGAGTCTTCCACAACCGGGAGCTCTTGTGGGAGAAATAGAAAAACGAAGCAGTGAGGATTCACTGCTTCGTTTTTTTCTGTTGAGCTAACACTTTATTTAATTCTCCCAATGTGTGAACGTCATAATCAATCGTTTTTGAAAGCAAATACCTAAATAACTCGGCTGTCATAATCGCATCATTTAATGCGTGGTGTCGTTCCCTTTTATCAATGCCTACATACTTTAGCAATGGATCAAGCTGGTGCTTTACATCCGGCAGAAGCCATTGCGCCATAAGTTGTGAGTCGATCACATGCGGTTCATAATCAGGAAGCTTCCATCTTTTCAACATGGCCTTCAAGAAACGCATATCAAATTTTGCAGGGTGGGCGACAAGAACAGACCCTTCGCTGAAGTCCATGAAATTTTGAAACCCTTCAATGAAAGGGCTGGCATTATTCAGACGGTCACGAGATAATCCTGTTAAGCGCAGCGTTTGTCTGTTGACAGGACGAATGGGCCGGATGACTTGATGAAACTTCTCTTTTCGGCAAGCATGCAATCCTTGCAGCCTAATTGCACCTATGGATATGATCTCATGTCCGATTTCTGGTAAGAAGCCGGTAGTTTCAAGGTCGAAGATGGTAAAGTCCAAATCCTCTAGTTGCCTCTGGTGAAAACTTTCCTTCTTATTAAATTCGGTCAGCTGTTTTTCTAATTGGTGGTAGGTGTGCCATTTCAAAAAAGGTTTAATTTTGAAATAGTACATGGGTTTCTCAAACAGCAGGTATTTAATAATTTGTAAGTCAACTGGCAACATCAGACCACCCGATTTCGGTTATAGCTCAATTCGAGCACCTGCTGCAGGCGTTTGGCGATAATGAGCGCTTCTCTGAGTGATCGACGTTCTTCTTTCTTCATAGGCCCGAGTTTTAAATCATTGCTTAAAGGTTCTTCGTCGTCCAACTGTTGCAGATTGGCTTTCAAACGGAACAACATGAGACGGTGTAAAGCTGTTTTTGCATTTTCCACATCACGGGGATGGAATCGTTCTTGTTCTGCTAGTGCTTCTAGTCTATTGACGGTATTAATTTCTTCAATACCATACTTCATGCTGTAAATACGAATAGCGTTGACTATTTGCATTATGGCTGATTTCTTTAAGTTAAGCGTACGTTTCTTTCCAATCCCTGTAATTCTCCCGAAAGGTTGGACAGGGACTCGGAAGCGCAGCGTATCTTTCATGAGCAATTGATGCAAATTCAAAGATTTCTGGACGCGTTTCGTCACATACTTTTTTAAATCATAAGCAAGAGAATAATCTCCGGTAATCGGACGGAAGTCCATGAATATGGTGAAGTCACGGATTTCTTCTGCGTCCATCTTGTTGATCCATTGATCGATGCTTGCATGCCAATCACTTTTCTGCTGCCGCCACTTCGGTTCCTTCGCCATAATGCCACCTGTACAATAAGGGAAACCGCATTCGTTCAGCATATCATTGATTTTATTAGTGAAGATTTCGAAGTATTTTTCGATTTTCACTTTATGCTTACTTTTGTCATAGTCGGCAAGGATGATTGCATTATCCTGGTCGGTGGAAAAGGCTTGCTCTTTCCTTCCTTCACTACCCATGACAAGGAAACAGTAATTGACCGGTGGCGCACCGTACCCTTCCCGGATCATTTCATCTTCAGCAATTTGCACGACTTGTTTGTGGATCCGATCGTTATAATTCGTCATCAACTCTGCAATGTCATAAGCGAACATGTGTTCTTTAATCAAACTCGCAACGAATTTTTGGAACCGTTCATTATAAATCGGTGACAGTGGCTTAATTTCTTCAATCGTAACAGCATTGGATATTTTATAAGTCAGGTCGAAATAAACAGAATTTTTAATTGTGAAGAACGATGACTGCCTCAAAATTCCGACGACCTTGTCTTTATGAAGAACAGGAATGATCTCCGTTGGATGGTGCTTCAAGTAACTCAATGCATCATAGATGAACTCCTGCTCATTAATCTCATACGCCTCTTCAGCCATGTAGGCTTTGACTGGATTTCTGTGATCGTTCTCAAAATACGCCCTCAGGATCTCACCATATCCGATCATGCCAAGCATGGATTGTTGATCATCGCTTACAATCAGAGCTTCGATCTTCTGCTGTTGTAACATCCGGGCAGCTTTTTCGATTGAGGCTTCGGGATGTATAAACGTAGGAGGTTCCATATAAGCGTCTGCACGTTTTTTGTACAATTCACGATCATCCTGCTCATCTGTTGTAGAGCTTTTATATTTGACTTCATCATATAAGCTTTTCATTAGATGGCTGATTCCATCCATGACGACTTTTGAGAAGTGATTGTTGTTCGACATCACTTCCAAGAATGACTCACGTTCAAAACAAATGGTTTTAATGGGTTCTAATGCCTGAACCGAAAAACGCATCTCCCCGCTTGTGAGGAGGATCATTACCCCTACCAAATCTCCAGGGTAATAAAATCTTACGGATAACTGTCGGCCGTTCGAACGGTGCATGATATTTTTTGCAAGACCTGACACCATGAAGTGGATATCGATCGTATCATCTTCCTGGTCCTCATGGATGATGAATTCGTTTGTAGAGAATTCTCTGACCATGGCTTTACCAAAAACTTCTTCAAATTCTTCCTCAGAAAGCAAATCGAAAGGGTATTGCTTTCTAAACATTTCAAACTCTGTCACAGAGCAAAACTCCTTCATCACAGTTGTTGATATCACTAAGCTAATCTTTTTGTCTGAATCGTCCTTTGGTTAAGTTGCGTTTTCTGTCTCTGTGTAGGATAAAGCCGCCGATGAAGGCCATTCCACCAACAACAAACAGAATGCCAACCAGTCCTTGGATGGCTATGTGAAAAAAGATGGTGTGAAACTCCCCAAAAAGGGCGTCCCGAATCAATTTTATCCCGTATACGGCGATCAAACCTGGGATGACTAATATTAGTAAAGCAATTAATCGCATACTCGTAACTCCTTTAATTCAATCCATGAATAAGTATATCAAATGGCGAGGCAGGTTGGAACTATAGACATGCTTGCTAAAATGTGCAGATTAGGGTACGATGAAGTTACGCAAAAAGTTGCAGGGTGTGGTGAAATGAAACGTGTGTTGATTGTCGGAGCGGGGAAGGGTGGAACCGCCCTGTTGAAGTTGTTGAGGAAAATGGACCGTATGTTAGTGGTTGCGGTTACAGACATCGACTCAAATGCGCCAGGCATAGCGCTAGCAGAGAGTTACGGAATATCTACAGACCGCCATTGGCAGGATTGGATACATAGAGAAATAGATATCGTTATTGAAGCCACGGGCGAAGAACGTGTTTTCAATGATATTCGGGAAACGAGAGGGCGCACGACAGTCGTCATACCAGGATCGGTGGCTTACGTGACCGCGGAATTATTGGAAGAAAAAGAATCGCTTGTGCAGAAATTAAAGCAGCAGACAGAAAATCAAAACCTGATCTTAAACAGCATTCATGATGGGATGATTGTTATCGATGAGAAAGGTGATATTTCATTTATTAATCGCAGTGCAGAACGCATTGTAGGGATGGGTCGATCCTCGATGATTGGCGAACCTGTTAATGAAATCATTCCGGATTCAAGACTTCCTCAAGTCCTGGCCTCCAGGGAGGAAGAAGTGAATCAGAAGCTTTCTTTAGGTAATGGGAATAAAGTGGTGACCACACGAATCCCTATGATTGGTCAGGATCAGAAGGTTATCGGTGCTTTCGCCGTTTTTAAAGACATTACGCAAGTTGTGAACCTTGCTGAGGAAATCACGGACCTTAAAGAAGTGAAGACGATGCTCGAAGCCATCATTCAATCTTCTGATGAAGCGATTTCTGTTGTCGATGAAAATGGAAGCGGTTTAATGATTAACCCTGCCTATACGAGGATTACCGGTCTTTCTGAAGAAGAAATCGTTGGGAATCCGGCAACGGTCGATATTTCTGAAGGGGAAAGTATGCACATGAAAGTTCTTCGTACCAGAAGGCCTGTCCGTGGGGTGCGTATGAAGGTGGGACCTTCAAAAAAAGACGTCCTCGTTAATGTGGCCCCGGTCATTGTCGATGGAAAGTTGAAGGGGAGTGTCGGGGTCCTTCACGACGTTTCAGAAATTCAGTCATTGACGAGTGAACTTAAAAGAGCCAGGCAGATCATACGCAGTTTGGAAGCGAAGTACACGTTTGATGATATTATCGGAGATTCTCAGGAAATGACTTTGGCTCTTGAGCAAGCGAAAGTGGGTGCGCGTACGCCTGCTTCTGTGTTGCTGAGGGGGGAATCAGGAACGGGGAAAGAACTTTTCGCCCATGCGATTCATAACGAGAGCAAGCGGCGCCATAATAAGTTTATCCGTGTAAATTGTGCGGCCATTGCTGAATCTCTACTGGAAAGTGAATTGTTCGGCTACGAAGATGGTGCTTTTTCTGGAGCAAAACGAGGCGGGAAAAAAGGGCTGTTTGAAGAAGCGAACCATGGCAGTATTTTCCTTGATGAAATTGGTGAATTGACATTGCCCATGCAGGCAAAACTGTTGAGAGTTTTACAAGAGAATGAAATCATCAGGGTTGGAGGAACAAAGCCAGTCCATGTGGATGTCCGTGTGATTGCTGCTACAAATGTCAATCTGGAAAAAGCGATTATGAACAAGAACTTTCGTGAAGATCTTTATTATCGCTTGAACCGGCTCCCGATTTACATTCCTCCCCTCCGTGAGAGGATAGGGGACGTTGAACTCTTAACGGAACATTTGATTCAAAAGTTGAATGAAGATTACGGTAGGCATGTCACCTCAGTGGATGAAGAGGCTTTTGTTATGTTAAAAGAATATGATTGGCCTGGGAATGTGAGGGAGCTTGAAAATATAATCGGACGAGCGATGATTTATATGGAAAATATGGAAGATACCATCAAGGTTGAACATCTGCCTCGACTGAAAAAAGCATCTGCGGAATCCGTCGGTTCTGCAGATGGTACTCCATGGCTTGGAGAAACGTTGCAGCAGGCCGTAGATGAATATGAAAAGAGTCTGCTTGCAGATGCTTACCGGTCTCATGATTTCAATAAGACTAAAACAGCCAAGGCGTTAGGGATCTCGATTCGAAACTTATACTATAAGTTAGAAAAATACCAATTAGACAAAAACAGCATGCAAAGTTTTTCATGATGCAATTTTTTGCAGACATGGGAATCTCCATATGAACCAATTCTCGGGTTGCTTGGAGTTGGCATGAATGTTGCATGTTTAGAAGAGGGGAAGAGGTGACGCATGAAAAAGTTAGATGAACTAGTCGAGCAAATTGACCGTCATTCACCGAAAACGGTCGCTGTTGCTCAAGCAGCAGATGAAGAAGTATTGAAAGCAGTTAAAATGGCCCGGGCTTCCAACCTGGCTGAATTCTTTCTTGTGGGAAATCAATCAGAAATCGAAACCCATGCGAATGCTGTAGGTTTGGATTTAACGCAAGAAGGAATTGAGGTGATTCATGCAAGTGAAAAAGATAGTGCACGGGTCGCTGTAAAAGCCGTCCACTCTGGTGAAGCTCATGTCGTCATGAAAGGGCATGTGGATACAAAATCTTTATTGAAAGCTGTCCTGGACAAAGAGTTCGGGCTCAGAAAAGGCTCGGTGCTGTCACACGTCGCTTTATTTGAAATTCCAGGTCGAGACAAATTGATCTACCTCACGGACGCTGCGATGAACATCGCACCGAGTCTTGAGGAAAAAGTTCAAATCATTAATAATGCCGTGGAAGTAGCTACGCGGGCAGGCTGGGAGAATCCGAAGGTCGCTCCACTAGCTGCAGTCGAAGTAGTAAACCCTTCTATGACAGCTACTCAAGATGCTGCTATGCTTACTCAAATGAACCGGCGTGGGCAATTGAATGGATGTATTGTTGATGGTCCCCTTGCCTTTGATAATGCGGTCGATCCAAAGGCTGCACAACAAAAAGGAATTACATCAGAAGTTGCGGGACAAGCGGATATTCTTGTCGTGCCGTCCATTGAAGTGGCCAATGCCTTATATAAGTCATTCATCTATTTCGCCAAAGGAAAAGTGGCGGGCGTGATCAGCGGGGCTAAAGCTCCGATCGTATTGACGTCAAGAGCGGATGATGCTCAAAGTAAAATTTATTCACTGGCTTTAGCTTTACAAGCCAGTCAACAATAGGAGGATTCACAATGGAAATTTTCAGCTATATGAAAGAATATGATTACGAGCAATTGGTATTTTGTCAAGACGAACAATCAGGTCTAAAAGCGATTATTGCTATCCATGATACGACACTTGGACCTGCTCTCGGAGGTACACGTATGTGGACGTATGCTTCTGAAGACGATGCTGTAGAAGATGCGCTGCGTTTGGCAAAAGGAATGACATACAAAAATGCAGCAGCAGGACTCAACCTCGGCGGAGGTAAAACAGTCATCATCGGAGATCCGAAAAAAGAAAAAAATGAAGAGATGTTCCGTGCTTTCGGCCGGTACATTCAAGGTCTGAATGGTCGATACATTACCGCAGAAGACGTAGGAACAACTGTTCAAGACATGGACCTGATCCACGAAGAAACGGATTACGTGACAGGGATCTCTCCTGCATTTGGTTCTTCAGGAAATCCTTCTCCGGTTACTGCTTATGGCGTATATCGTGGGATGAAAGCAGCGGCTAAAGAAGGGTTCGGAACAGATTCATTAGAAGGCAAGACAGTAGCCGTTCAGGGTGTCGGAAATGTGGCCTTCACTCTCTGCCGTCATCTTCATGAAGAAGGAGCGAATCTGGTCGTTACAGATATCAACAAAGAAGCGGTTCAACGAGCTGTAGAAGAGTTTGGAGCAAAAGCGGTTGATCCAGATGATATTTACAGCGTGGATTGTGATATTTACGCTCCTTGTGCACTTGGAGCAACAATCAACGATGAAACGATCCCACAACTGAAAGCAAAAGTCGTTGCAGGTGCTGCGAATAATCAGTTGAAAGAAACGAAACATGGGGACATTCTACATGAAAAAGGCATTGTCTACACACCGGATTATGTAATCAACGCGGGTGGTGTCATCAATGTTGCCGATGAGCTTTATGGTTATAATAAAGATCGTGCTATGAAGAGAGTAGAAACGATCTACGACAATGTATCACGCGTATTTGAAATTTCACGTCGGGATAACATCCCAACTTATGTAGCTGCAGACCGTATGGCAGAAGAAAGAATTGAACGTATGCGCAGGTCCCGCAGTCAGTTCCTTCAAAATGGTCAACACATCTTAAGCAGAAGACAGAACGGTTAACGGGGGTTTAGGAATTGCAAACACATCGTATTCTGGTCATCAACCCAGGTTCCACATCTACAAAAATAGGAGTCTTTGATGATCAGGAAGTCGTTTTTGAAAAAACAATCCGTCACACAGCGGATGAAATCAGTTCGTACAAGCGCATCATTGATCAATATGAATTCCGTAAACGAGTCATTCTTGAAGAACTCGACCGTGAAGGTATCAACATTAGTAAATTAAGTGCCGTATGCGGGAGAGGAGGCTTGCTGCGTCCGATCGAAGGTGGGACGTATGAGGTTAACGAGGCGATGCTTGAAGACTTGAAAAATGGTTATAATGGAGAACATGCTTCCAATCTTGGAGGGATCATTGCTAATGAAATCGCTCAAGGGTTGAACATCGGGGCCTATATCGTCGACCCGGTCGTTGTGGACGAACTCCATGAATTAGCGCGTGTTTCTGGTGTGCCTGAAATTCCAAGGAAAAGTATTTTCCACGCTTTAAATCAGAAAGCTGTCGCAAGAAGAGCGGCAACTGATCTTGGGCTGTCTTATAAAGATGCCCGCTTGATTGTGACACATATGGGCGGAGGAATAACGGCAGGCGCTCATGTGGGAGGCCGCGTGATCGACGTCAATAACGGTTTACACGGAGACGGACCTTTTTCACCTGAGCGTGCCGGGACTGTCCCTGCAGGTGATCTTGTCTCCTTATGCTTCTCCGGTCAATATTATCGCGATGAAGTCATGAAGAAATTGGTTGGACAAGGCGGACTGATGGCGTATTTGGACACAAATGATGCCCGTGAAGTCGAAGAAATGGTCGCAAACGGCGATCGTAAAGCGAAAGTTGTTTTTGATGCTATGGCTTACCAGATCGCTAAAGAAATTGGAAGTATGAGTGCGGTTATGGAAGGGAAAGTGGATGCCATTGTACTCACTGGTGGACTTGCATACGGAAAAGCGTTTGTCGAAGAAATTTCAAAGCGCGTTCATTGGATTGCAGATGTGCTCGTCTATCCTGGTGAAAATGAGCTGGAAGCGTTGAATGAGGGGGCTCTGCGTGTCCTTAATAACGAAGAAGTTCCAAAGCAATATCCTAACTTTCAAGAATAGGAAGGAGAGTCCAAGGTGGCACAAGAATACGATTTGGTCATTCTCGGAGGTGGCACAGGTGGTTACGTAGCTGCCATCCGAGCTTCAAAATTAGGTCTTAAAACAGCGATTGTAGAAAAGAGAGAACTTGGAGGAACATGCTTGCATAGAGGATGTATCCCTTCTAAAGCTTTGCTTCGAAGTGCTGAGGTGTTTAAACAGACGAAAGAAGCTGACCGGTATGGTATTTCAACAGAGAACACGGCATTAAATTTCACCAAAGTTCAAGAGCGGAAACAATCGATTGTAGATACACTACATAAGGGTGTTCAAGGATTGATGAAAAAAGGGAAGATCGATGTGTTTGAAGGTTTTGGCCGTATTTTAGGTCCATCTATTTTTTCACCTACAGCTGGAACGATTTCTGTGGAGATGAATAATGGAGAAGAAAACGAAATGTTGATCCCTAAAAATGTGTTAGTGGCTACAGGCTCGCGTCCTAAGTCTTTACCAGGACTTGAAATCGACGGAGATGTTGTCATGAGTTCTGATGAAGCGCTTTATATGGATGAACTACCAGCATCCATCATTATCGTCGGAGGAGGAGTTATCGGGATTGAATGGGCTTCCATGCTTGCAGACTTTGGTGTGAAAGTGACAGTTCTTGAATATTTACCCCACATTCTTCCTACCGAAGACGAAGATATTTCCAGGGAAATGTTGAAGCAGATGAAAAAGAAAGGCGTCGACATTGTTACGAGCGCCAAGGTTCTTCCTGATACGATCGAGAAAGACAATGGCGTGAAAGTTGAGGCAGAAGTGGACGGCGAGACGGTCACTTATGAAGCGGAGCGCATGTTGGTCTCTGTCGGAAGAGCAGCAAACGTTGACAATATCGGTCTTGAAAACACCGACATTCAAGTTGAAAACGGAATCATTCAAACCAATGATGTTTATCAGACGAAGGAAAGCCACATCTATGCAATCGGTGATGTTATTGGAGGTATGCAGCTGGCCCACGTAGCTTCACACGAAGGTATGATCGCTGTCGAACATATGGCTAACCAGGATCCACATCCGATGAACCAGGACCAAGTGCCATCTTGTATTTACTCGAACCCTGAAGTGTCAAGTGTCGGTTTAACGGAGAAAGCGGCAAAAGAGAAAGGGTATGATGTGAAAGTAGGCAAGTTTCCATTCCAAGCAATAGGGAAAGCGCTTGTTCACGGAGAAACAGATGGTTTCGTCAAGATAGTAGCAGACAAAGAAACGGATGATGTATTAGGCGTCCATATGATCGGTCCACATGTGACTGACATGATTTCAGAAGCTGCATTAGCCAAGGTTCTTGATGCGACCCCTTGGGAAATCGCCGAAACGATTCACCCACACCCAACGCTCTCTGAAGCGATCGGAGAAGCGGCAATGGCCGTCGACGGCAACCAAATCCATGGATAAATATGAAGGAGGGATCCTCATGGCTGAAAATCGCCATAAAGCTCTAGGCTTAAGTGATGATCAAGTGTTGGACATGTTTCGCACAATGTTATTAGCAAGAAGAATTGACGAACGAATGTGGTTGTTGAACCGCGCTGGTAAAATCCCATTCGTTATTTCCTGTCAAGGACAAGAAGCGGCTCAAGTAGGAGCTTCCTATGCTCTTGATCTTGAAAAAGATTATGCTCTTCCTTATTACCGCGATATGGGAGTCGTCCTTTCCTTTGGCATGACAGCCCAAGATTTGATGCTTTCTGGTTTTGCAAAAGCAGAAGATCCAAACTCAGGTGGCCGCCAAATGCCAGGTCACTTTGGCCAAAAGAAAAACCGCATCGTGACAGGTTCATCACCAGTAACAACGCAGGTGCCACATGCTGTCGGTATCGCATTGGCAGGGAAAATGGAGAAGAAAGACTTTGTTTCTCTCGTTACATTTGGTGAAGGATCTTCCAACCAGGGTGATTTTCACGAAGGGGCGAACTTTGCAGGGGTTCACAAGCTTCCTGTTATCTTTATGGTCGAAAACAATAAATATGCCATTTCTGTTCCGGTATCGAAACAGTTGGCTTGCGAAAAAGTGTCTGACCGCGCCATCGGTTACGGCATGCCTGGCTTCACAGTGGACGGTAATGATCCTCTAGCTGTTTATGAAGCGGTGAAAGCAGCAGCCGATCGCGGACGTAATGGAGAAGGACCAACGCTAATTGAAACGGTATCCTACCGTCTCACTCCACACTCCAGTGATGATGATGATCGTACGTACCGGGAGCGAGAAGAAGTGGATGAAGCGAAGAAGAAGGATTCGATCGTCACATTCGCCCAGTACTTGCGTGATACAGGTGTACTGACGGATGAGAAGGAAAAAGAAATGAATGACGAAATCAGCGAAATCGTCAACGAAGCGACCGATTACGCCGAGAATGCGGCTTATGCGGAAGCGGAATCAGCACTGAAATATGTGTACGAAGAGTAAGGAGGGGGAGCAGTAATGGCAGTTATATCTTATATTCAAGCCGTCACTCAAGCGTTGAAAGAAGAAATGAAGCGGGATGAAAAAGTGTTCGTCCTTGGTGAAGATGTCGGAAAACGTGGAGGCGTATTCCGTGCAACTGATGGTCTTTATGATGAATTCGGTGAAGACAGAGTGCTAGACACTCCACTTGCTGAATCGGCCATCGCTGGTGTTGGAATCGGTGCAGCCATGTACGGCATGCGTCCGGTAGCTGAAATGCAGTTCGCAGACTTTATCATGCCTGCAGTCAACCAAATCATTTCAGAAGCAGCGAAAATCCGATACCGATCCAATAACGATTGGAGTGCTCCAATTACCATCCGTGCCCCTTACGGTGGCGGTGTCCACGGTGCACTTTACCATTCCCAATCCGTTGAGGCCGTTTTCGCGAACCAGCCTGGATTGAAAATTGTGATGCCATCGACTCCTTACGATGTCAAAGGTTTGTTAAAAGCGTCGATCCGTGACAATGATCCGGTCCTCTTCTTTGAACACAAACGTGCGTATCGTCTGATCAAAGGGGAAGTGCCTGATGAGGATTATACCCTTCCAATCGGTAAAGCCGATGTGAAGCGTGAAGGTTCCGATATTACCGTGATTACGTACGGCCTTTGTGTACACTTTGCCTTACAAGCCGCAGAGAAATTGGCTGAAGAAGGTATCGATGCTCATATTCTCGATCTTCGTACCGTGTATCCTCTTGATAAAGAAGGGATCATCGAAGCGGCTTCCAAAACAGGGAAAGTCCTGCTGGTAACAGAGGACAATAAAGAAGGTGGCATCATCTCAGAAGTTTCCGCTATTATAAGCGAAAATTGCCTGTTCGATCTAGATGCGCCTGTTCAAAGGCTTGCAGGTCCAGATGTACCTTCCATGCCTTACGCTCCGACGATGGAGAAGCATTTCATGATGAACCCGGATAAAGTAGAAAAAGCGATGAGAGATCTTGCTGAATTTTAATTGAAGGAGGAGATTCCTGTGGGTGTAAAAAAAATCAATATGCCTCAACTTGGTGAAAGTGTCACAGAAGGAACGATCAGTACATGGCTTGTCCAGCCTGGAGATCAGGTCAATAAATATGACCCTATTGCAGAAGTCATGACAGATAAAGTGAACGCAGAAGTCCCATCTTCTTTTTCCGGCTCGATCAAAGAGCTCGTCGCATCTGAAGGAGATACCATTGAAGTCGGTGAACTCATGTGCTACATCGAAGTTGAAGGAGCCGGCTCTGTCGAAGAGCCTTCATCAGAAGAGAAAAAACAAGCGCCTGCACAAGAGACGCCTGTAGGTGAGGAACAAGCATCTTCATCTTCAAAGAAGCCTGAGAAGAAGCAGGACAACGGCAATAAAAAGCGCTATTCTCCAGCTGTGATGACCCTGGCCCAGGACAACGATATCGATTTAAATCAAGTCGAGGGATCTGGTCGCGGCGGACGAATTACGCGTAAAGATATTGAGAAAATCATTGCAAGCGGCGATATTCCTAAAGCAGGTGAAGCACCAGCAGAGACGCCAGTTGAGCAACCTGCACAAACAGAGCAGAAGGCTTCTCCTTCGCCATCTCCATCATCTCAGACGCCGAATGTACAAGCTGGTGAAGGCGACATTGAGATTCCTGTAACAGGTGTCCGCAAAGCCATCGCTGCGAACATGGTGAAATCGAAGACAGAAATTCCTCATGCATGGATGATGGTGGAAGTCGACGTCACAAACCTCGTCGAACTTCGCAATGCAAAGAAAAACCAATTCAAACAGCAAGAGGGCTTCAGTTTGACGTATTTTGCTTTCTTTGTAAAAGCTGTCGCCCAAGCATTGAAAGAATATCCACAATTGAACAGTACGTGGGCAGGAGACAAGATCATCCAGCGCAAAGCCATCAACTTGAACATTGCTGTGGCTAAAGATGATCAATTGTTTGTTCCCGTTATCAGAGATGCTGATGAAAAGAGCATCAAAGGAATCGCTAAAGATATTACAGATCTTGCTAATAAAGCTCGCCAGGGTAAGCTCACATCGAAAGATATGGAAGGCGGTACATTTACCGTTAACAACACAGGTTCTTTCGGTTCTGTACAATCCATGGGTGTCATCAACCACCCTCAGGCCGCTATTTTGCAAGTAGAATCAATCGTGAAAAAGCCGGTCTATCAAAATGGCATGTTCGGAGCGCGTGACATGGTCAACCTATGTCTGTCTCTGGACCACCGTGTGCTTGACGGCCTCGTCGCCGGCAACTTCCTTGCTCGCGTAAAAGATATTCTAGAAAAAATGTCGGAAGAAAACACATCCGTATATTAAGATCAATCGCTGCCCTTCCATATCCGGAGGGCAGCTTTATCTTTTTATTCCACATTTTTTCTTCAATATTTAGTCTCGACCCTTTTGAGTGGATATGGTCTCTAGGAAAGGATTCTTATGGATAGGTGTCATCTTCTATACTTAGAATCTCATATGACAAGGGGGGAGACTCCTGGGGTACAGGAGCCCTTCCCAAACGCTTCTCTCATCTTTCATGCATCTCAAAACCAAGGATTAGACAATTCAATTGAAAGATGTCAGATATCTTGGTAAAATGTTCATAGCATTTCTATAAAGGGGCCATGTCAAATGGATTTTAATATTTTTATGAACGACGTTGTTTCAAAAGCTCGCGAAGAAATTACCCAAGCTGGATACACAGAACTGACGACACCTGAAGAAGTCGATCAGGCACTAAATAAAGAAGGTACAACACTTGTGATGATCAATTCTGTATGTGGATGTGCAGGCGGTATTGCTCGTCCGGCTGCTGCTCATGCGATTCACTACGATAAACGCCCGGATCAGCTTGTGACTGTTTTCGCAGGACAGGATCGTGAAGCGACCGATCGTGCCCGCGAATATTTTGAAGGATACCCTCCTTCCTCTCCATCTTTTGCACTTTTGAAAGATGGTAAAATCCAGACGATGGTCGAGCGTCATGACATTGAAGGGTTTGAACCGATGGAAGTCATCGGAAAGCTTCAGCGCAGTTTTGAAGAGTATTGCGAAGAAGTATAAGAATACAATAAGTGTAGGATCTTTGTTTTTTAAGCAAAGATCCTTTTTTCGTAAGACTCTTCTCTTACATAACTGAATGATTGATCTTCTTAGGTCAGCGTTAGATAGAAAGAACAGAGGTGAACACTGGATTGAAAATAGGATACCGGACCATCAAAACGGCATTAGGAACCCCATTTGCCATATGGATTGCTCAGCTGCTTCAGCTGGAGAATTTCGCCTCAGCAGGAATTTTGACCATTCTCTGTATCCAAATCACGAGAAAACGGTCTTTTTTAAGTGCTTGGCATCGCTTTTCCGCTTGTTTATTAGCGATGGGGTTTTCTTACGGCTTTTTTGAGCTGTTGGGATATAACCCCATTGCCATTGGATTGATGTTGTTTGCCTTTATTCCTGCGACGGTGTGGTTTAAAATCACACCTGGAATCGTAACCAGCTCCGTCATCATCCTTCATCTCTATGGTTCAGGGGATATCGGATGGGGGATTATATGGAATGAAGTGTTACTCATTACAGTGGGAATTGGAACAGCCTTGCTGCTGAATTTATATATGCCCAGTCTGGAGAAGAAGTTAAACCAGTATCGAAAGCAAGTGGAAAGCAATTTTTCCATTATTTTGAGAGAGATTGCTCAATTTTTACGTGATGGAGATAACGATTGGACAGGAAAGGAGTTAACCGAGACGGCTGAACTGCTGGAGAAAGCCAAATCTCTCTCTTATCGAGACGTAGAAAATCACTTGCTGCGCTCCCACAATCATTTTTATCACTATTTTCATATGAGGACAAAACAATTTGAACTCTTAGAACGTATGCTTCCTCTTGTAAGCCGTATATCGTCTTCTGACATCCATGGCGTTCGCATGGCTGATTTTTTCGATGATTTAGCTGATGCTGTGCACCCTGGGAATACAGCCGTGATTTATTTGAGAATGCTTAAAGAAATGAAAGAGGAGTTTCGCGAAGATCGGCTGCCTGAAACGCGGGAAGAGTTCGAAGTACGAGCCAGCCTTTTTCATCTACTAAATGAAATTGAGGACTATCTGATCATTAAACGGTCATTCAAAAAGAGTGATGTATAGGGGGAAACGGTGAGGGGAAACTCTTAGTAAAAGAGGATGATTGCGTTGTACAGCTTCTTTCTGCTTTTCAGTTTATTAAACCCTTTACTTCCTCCACACACTCCGGCTGAGCCCGTTATTATTGTAAATAAAGCAACCCATGAGGTTGTGCTCTACCAAAGCGATAACATTCTATTCGAGGCTCCTGCAGCCATAGGGAAGACGAAAGATTTGACGCCAGAGGGACAGTTCAATGTGAAAGTGAAGGCCAAAGATCCCTATTATCGTAAAAAGGATATCCCGGGCGGTGATCCTGAGAATCCGCTCGGAAGCCGGTGGATCGGTTTTGATGCGAGAGGGACAGATGGTAGGATTTATGGCATTCATGGTACGAACCGGCCTGATTCCATAGGTAAATCAGTCTCGGCGGGGTGCATCAGGTTGAAGAACAAAGATGTCGAGACTCTATTTGATATGGTTCCCGCTGAAACGGATGTCTTGATTGTAGATAGTGAAAAGAAAATGCCCGATTTATATCGTTTCTGGGAAGGAAACAAATTAGAGAAGCAGCTCTAGAAACTAAGAAAGCCGAAGAGATGGACCGTCCATCTCTTCGGCTTTTTACATGGTTTTATTTATTATAAGAAGAAACTCGCGCCAGCCAATGCACTAGATAGAAGCATAGACAAAATCATGACATAGATCACGACTTTCATACGGCGTTCGCGTTTTGAACGTTTTTTTGCAGCCAAGGTGTGTAACCTCCTTCTCAGTCAATCCTACTGACATTTTACCTAAAAAAGAGAAATTGGACAAGGGCGTGAAATCATTTACAATAAAATTGCGAATGATAGTAATTTTTAGATAGGTAAGCGCTTCATTTCTGGTATGCTAGTAGTATGAGTGGACTGATTAAGGAGGCCTTTCTAATGAACAGATCATCGAATGAACATCACCTCAAACAAAATTGGGAAAAAGATGTAGAAAAAACGACGGAACGTTTCCCGGAACGGAAAGAAGCATTTCATACAAGTTCCGATATTCCGGTCGACCGATTGTACACGCCTGAACAGATGGATGAAAACTACATAGAGGAGATCGGCTTTCCAGGCCAGTATCCTTATACAAGAGGAATTCAGCCGACGATGTACCGAAGCCGCTATTGGACGATGCGTCAATATGCGGGCTTCGGTTCGGCAGAAGAAACGAATACTAGGTTCCGTTATTTATTGAAACAAGGACAGACGGGTTTATCGGTCGCTTTCGATCTGCCGACCCAGATCGGCTATGACTCCGACGATCCGATGGCTGATGGGGAAGTCGGGAAGGTCGGAGTAGCCATTGATTCATTAAAGGACATGGAGCAGTTGTTTGATCAAATTCCCCTCGATAAAGTGAGTACATCCATGACGATCAACGCACCTGCAAGCATTCTGCTGGCCATGTACATCGCTGTTGGTGAGAAGCAGGGCGCGTCTCCTGAACAACTGACGGGCACGATTCAAAATGACATCTTAAAAGAGTATATCGCCCGAGGTACGTATATCTATCCGCCGAAACCTTCGATGAGACTGATCACAGATATATTCGGATATTGTCAGGAACATTTACCGAAATTCAATACCATCAGTATTTCTGGCTATCACATCAGAGAAGCGGGTTCTACGGCCGTGCAGGAAGTCGCTTTTACAATTGCGAACGGCATGGCCTATGTAGATGCTGCGATTGAAGCTGGACTTGAAGTCGATCAATTTGCTCCTAGGCTTGCCTTCTTCTTCAATGCTCACAACCAATTCTTTGAAGAGGCGGCAAAATTCCGGGCAGCCCGTCGTATGTGGGCAAAAATCATGAAGGAACACTATGGAGCTGAAAATCCAAAAAGCTGGAAGCTCCGTTTTCATACACAAACAGGTGGAAGTACGCTGACAGCTCAACAGCCGGATAACAACATTGTACGTGTCACACTGCAGGCGCTTGCAGCAGTCATGGGGGGGACGCAAAGTCTGCATACCAATTCCAGGGATGAAGCCCTTGCTTTGCCGACAGAAGATTCCGCACGAATTGCGTTACGCACACAGCAAATCATTGCTAATGAAAGCGGTGTGGCGGACACGATCGATCCACTGGCTGGTTCTTACTACGTTGAATCTCTTACCGACCAAATCGAGAAAGAAGCTAATGCTTATCTTGATCGCATCAAAGAATTCGGGGGAGCTGTCCAAGCCGTGGAAGAAGGCTATATGCAGCGGGAAATTCATAAAGCAGCGTACGATGCCCAAAAACGGATCGAATCAAACGAGGACATCGTCGTAGGGATGAACGAATTCAAACTGGAAGAAGAGATCCATGCAGACTTATTACGTGTTGATGAAGCACTGGAACAAGCACAAATCAAGAAAACACAGGAAGTGAGATCTTCCCGTGATCAAGCATCTGTCGACCAATGCCTGAAAGCATTAAGAGAAGCGGCAAAAGGAACCGAAAATGTCATGCCGCATATCGTGGCTGCAGTCAAAGTCTACGCAACTGTAGGGGAAATCGCTAACGTTTTACGAGAGGAATTTGGAGAATATACCGGAATGTAGGAAAGGATGATGAGGATGAAACCAATACGTGTATTGATTGCGAAACCAGGATTAGATGGACATGACCGAGGAGCTTTAATTATTGCCCAGGCACTCAGAGACCATGGAATGGAAGTCATCTACACAGGCCTGAGGCAGTCGGCTGTACAAATTGCCAGAGCAGCCATACAGGAAGATGTCGATGTAGTCGGCCTTTCCTCTCTATCCGGTGCTCACAAGTCGTTGTTTCCAAAGGTTGTCCAGGCATTGGAAGAACAAGGGGCATCTGATATTCCTGTGATTGGAGGAGGGGTCATCCCTGCAGAAGACATTCCTTTTCTCGAGGGAAAAGGAGTGAACAAGATCTTCACTAGTGGGTCCCCAACAGATGCGATTGCGATTTATATTAAGCAACTCCTTAACAAGGAAACCATGGATGCACCGAAACGAATCGCACATATTGGGGTTGCGGTGGAAAGCATTGATGCAGCCCTGCCCTTCTACCAACATAACCTTCATTTAGAGCTCGAAGCAGTGGAAGTGGTGGAATCCGAACAAGTGCGTGTAGCTTTTCTTAAAATCGGCGAAACGATGTTCGAATTGCTGGAACCTCTAAGTGAAGAGTCACCAATTCGATCGTTTTTGACGAAAAAAGGGGAAGGTGTGCACCATATTGCTTTGGAAGTGGACGATCTCAAGAATCGTTTGAAGCAATACAAAGAACAAGGCGTGCGTCTTATTCATGAAGAGCCTAAAACGGGTGCACATGACAGCCAGATCGCCTTTTTGCATCCGAAGGCAGCAAATGGTGTCCTGTTTGAATTATGTCAGCATGGTGAGGAGGAATAACGGTGGATATTTTTGATAAGATTAATGAATTGTATGATAAACGTCGTCAAGTTGAACTTGGGGGCGGGGATGAACGAATTGATAAACAGCATGATAAGGGGAAATGGACAGCAAGGGAACGCATTGAGCACCTGTTAGATGAAGGGTCCTTCATAGAACTCAACCCATTTATTGAACATCGTCATGATGCCTTTGGAATGGATGGAAAATCAGCTCCAGGCGAAGGAGTGGTGACGGGTTTTGGAAAGATTCATGGTCGTGATGTGTATCTGTTCGCTCAGGATTTCACGGTCTATGGTGGAGCACTTGGAGAAATGCATGCGAAAAAAATTGCAGCCGTCATGGACCTCGCAGCTAAAAATGGCACGCCGTTTATTGGATTGAACGATTCTGGAGGAGCTCGAATCCAGGAAGGTGTCTCTTCTTTGGATGGGTATGGACAAGTCTTTTACCGCAACTCCATTTATTCTGGGGTTATTCCACAAATATCGGTCATTATGGGGCCGTGTGCCGGAGGGGCTGTCTATTCTCCAGCCATCACTGATTTTGTCATTATGGTAGAAAAAACATCGCAAATGTTTATTACTGGTCCGAAAGTCATTGAAACAGTGACAGGGGAGCAAATATCTGCTGAGGACCTCGGAGGCGCTGGCGTTCATAATTCCTTGAGCGGAAATGCTCATCTGAAAACCCCTGATGAGGCTTCGGCCTTGGATTCAGTTCGGGATCTCGTCAGTTACCTTCCTCAGAATAATAAAGAACGAACTCCTGAAGTTGAAGTGGATGTTGAGGATAACTTTAGACCTGACATCACGGATAAAATTCCTTTCGATCCGATTCGTCCTTACGATGTACGGATCGTCATTGATGAAGTTGTCGACGAGGATTCCTTCTTTGAAATTCATAAGGACTTTGCAAAGAATATCGTTGTCGGGTTTGCCCGCCTGCAAGGAAAGACTGTAGGGCTTGTTTGCAATCAACCGAAGTACATGGCTGGTGGCCTCGATATCGACTCTAGTGATAAGGCGGCCCGTTTCATACGTACATGTGACTCGTTCAACATTCCACTGATTACATTTGAAGATGTGACCGGCTTCTTTCCGGGCATCAAACAGGAACATGGGGGGATTATCCGCCACGGAGCAAAAATTTTATACGCATACTCAGAGGCCACTGTCCCTAAATTAACGGTCATTACGAGAAAAGCTTATGGTGGCGCTTATGTTGCCTTGAACAGTAAGTCAATCGGTGCAGACCTCGTCTACGCCTGGCCAAACGCAGAGATTGCGGTTATGGGTCCTGAAGGGGCGGCGAATATCATTTTTGCAAAAGAAATCAAAGAAAGCGAAACACCGGAAGAAACGCGTCAAAGCAAAATCAATGAATACAGAGAACGATTCGCGAATCCATATGTAGCAGCAGGGCTCGGAATGATCGATGATGTCATTGATCCACGAGAAACACGGTCGACACTCATTAAAGCGCTGGATATGCTCAAGAATAAACAGGAAGAACGACCATATAAAAAGCACGGCAACATTCCTCTATAATTGACACAGACCTTTCGTTCCGCTAACGTACTAAGAGGAATGTGTTTACATATGAAGGAGGAAGACATAGATGGTAGCCATAAATAAAGAACGCTTGCTGCAAGAGTTTCTAGAGTTGGTGCAAATTGACTCAGAAACAACCCAGGAAGCTGAAATCGCCAAAGTATTGAAAAAGAAATTCCAGGACCTAGGTTTGGAAGTGTTGGAAGATGATGCTGCTTCCGTTACAGGTCATGGTGCAAATAACCTCATTTGTAATTTGGAAGGTTCAAAGAAGGACGCAGAACCGATTTATTTCACTTCACACATGGACACGGTAGTACCAGGGAATGGTGTCAACCCGTCTGTTGAAGATGGTTACATTGTGACAGATGGTACAACCATCCTTGGAGCGGATGACAAAGCTGGTGTCGCTGCAATCCTTGAAGCGATCCGTTCCCTTCAAGAGCAAAACGTCGAGCATGGAGACCTGCAGTTCGTCATCACCGTTGGAGAAGAAAGCGGTCTTGTTGGCGCGAAAGCTCTCGATGCTTCCATGCTTAAAGCGAAATATGGGTATGCACTCGATAGTGATGGCCAGGTAGGAAACATTATCGTAGCGGCTCCTACCCAGGCAAAGATCAATGCCATCGTTAAAGGGAAAACTGCTCACGCAGGAGTGGCACCTGAAAAAGGAATCTCAGCGATTACACTCGCTTCCCGCGCGATCGCTAAAATGCCTCTTGGACGGATTGATGACGAAACAACAGCGAACATCGGACGTTTTGAAGGTGGGCAAAAAACGAATATCGTTTGTGACCACGTAGAGGTATTAGCTGAAGCCCGTTCGTTAAACCCTGAAAAAATGGAAGCGCAAGTAGAGAAAATGAAGCGAGCGTTTCAAGAAACAGCAGAAGAAATGGGTGGCGAAGTCGAACTGGATGTAGAAATCATGTACCCTGGTTTCAAACAACAGGCCGGCGACCAAGTCGTTGAAGTGGCCCGTTCTGCAGCGAAACGCATCGGCCGTGAAAGTGAACTCCTTACAAGTGGCGGTGGAAGTGATGCCAACGTTATCGCAGGCCACGGTGTCCCTACAGTCAACTTAAGTGTAGGGTACGAAGAAATCCATACAACTAACGAACGCATGCCTGTGAGCGAGCTTGAAAAAATTACAGAGTTCGTAACAGCAATCGTTGAAGAAGTCGCACAATAATAAGCAAAGACTCCCTGAAATCTCAGGGAGTCTTTTTTATGGTCTATTCGATTATCTATACATAAGCTCCCTTTTCTTGAAGACTCAGTTTCAAGACTTTTGTTGAGTGAGTGGGGGCTGCGGGGAATAGCTCGCTTTCCACGGGAGCGCGGTGAGCCTCCTCGGACTGCGTCCTGTGGGGTCTCACCAAGCACTTTTTTCCCGCAGGAGTCTCGCCATTCCCCTCCGCCCCTTTCCCTGATAAGTATCTCGAAACCACTACCAGAATAAGCAGTTTTCCTGCGTCATAGGATTTGGTTGATTTAACTTAATGATAAGAGCTAATTGTAGTCCAAGGTTTGCTAAATAGCGCTTTTCAGATAGGAAGAAGTGGTTTTGGAAGACCCTCCATGCGTGTGAGTGGGTTCGTTTCTCTAAAGCATTAAATGGGGTGGTGGGGAAGCTGCGAGACTCCCGCGGGAATGGATTGGCTGGCGAGACCCCGCAGAGCTTTAGCTGGCTTGCCTCAATCACCAAAGGAAAGCTAGTAGCTTCCCAACCACCCCTGACGCTCAATTCAACAACGAACCCCGAAACATCTCGAGACTGAGTCTTCCACAATCCTGCCAACTAGTTAAATAATGATTATGAGTTTTATGGATTAGACAAACAATAATTGAGGCGTTGTTGGACAATATCGAAGCTTCGCATGGTATAATAGAGAACAAATGTTCCAATGGAGGAAGAACGTTATGCAGTCCAAATGGTATCCAAAAAAAGGACGCGTCATATTTCATGTCGATATGAACAGCTTTTATGCTTCTGTGGAAGCGGCTTTCGATCCTTCTCTAAAAGGCAAGCCGCTTGCGATCGCAGGAAACCCTGAAGAAAGGCGTGGAATCATCGTTACAAGTAGCTATGAAGCGCGCAAATATGGAGTTAAAACCACGATGCCTTTAGGGGAAGCGCGAAGGTTGTGCCCTGAATTGATCGTCATGGGACCTACGTTTGACAGGTACCGAACAGCTTCCAAAGAAATGTTCAAAATTTTAGCTGAGGTGACTCCACTTGTGCAACCAGTTTCCATTGACGAAGGATATATGGATATTACCGACTGTGCAGACCAGGGCTCGCCTCCGGAAATAGCTGAGCGGATCCAAAAGCGGATAATGGACGAACTTGATCTTCCATGCAGTATTGGAATAGCTCCTAATAAATTTCTGGCGAAAATGGGTTCCGATATGAAAAAGCCGATGGGGATTACAATAGTACGGAAAAGAGATCTTGAAACAAAATTATGGCCTTTACCGATTGAAGAAATGTACGGAGTGGGTTCGAAGACAGCAGAAAAACTAAGGAAAATCGGTATAGAAACCATTGGTGGATTAGCTGAACACCCCGTCCTTGAGTTGAAAGGTGTCCTTGGAATCAACGGGGAGCGTTTAAAAAACAGGGCGAATGGAATCGATGATCGGCCTGTCGATCCTGATGCTGTCCATGAATTTAAAAGCATTGGAACATCAACAACGCTTCCCCACGACACTACGGACGACACAGAAATCCAAACCGTGGTCCGAAGACTTTCTAATAAAGTGGAAGCCCGGATGAAGAATAAAAAGGTCCTTGCAAGGAATGTTCAACTGACGATTCGTTATCATGATCGGAAAACCGTTACAAGAAGCCGTCAGTTACAAGAATTTATTCATTCGTCAGAAGACCTTTTTCATGTGGCGATGCAGTTATTCGACGATCACTGGAATCAGCAGCCTGTTCGTTTGCTCGGCGTCACGGCAAGTGATCTAGCCGAGAAATCAGAAGTCAGTCAACAACTTGATCTTTTCAGCTTTGAACAATTTGCAAGTAAGGAAAAGTTGTATAAAACCATTGATGATTTAACGGAAAAATACGGGGAAAATCCGTTTCGTGATCTGAGTAATCCGTCAAATCCTCAGGTGAATACGAGCTTTCAAAAGGATTTTCTCGACGATTATAAAAAATGATTCCCAGGCATAGCCTCCTGTCTCTTTTCCATACTAAAAGAGAAGGGAGGCGTTTGAAGATGGGTAGAGATCGACAGGAGAAAAAATTAAAAAATTCCGGCAAAGTAGAGTCGGATCGCGATCAGCGCCTAAGTTATCCAGGTGCGACCGCGATGGAGGGACCAGAAGCAGCTCGTAAACGCAGATAATCAAGGAGGCGGATTTTTATGGGTAGACGCATGGGACCAAAACAGCAGGAACAACCGAACTTACCCTTGGGGCCGAAACAAGCTTATGGTGAACCAGCTCAAGGATCACATAAAGTGAAAAACGCGCAGCATTCCCGTCAAAAGCAAAAATCTTCCCACGATATGTAATGGAAAAAGGCAGCCATGTGGCTGTCTTTTTCTTTCCCAATAATACCCACAGATGATCATTCATAGGATTCGGGCATTTGGACAAAATAGTTCTTGAGGAGGTTGAGAATGATGCCAGAACAAATTGTCGCCGTTAGAAAAAACGGGCAAGGGAGCATTGTTGAAATGCAGCTGTCGTCAGGCCAAGTGGTCGATTATAAGCGGGCACATGAAATGGCGCGCAGTGGTGAACTGGAACACGTGAACCTCATTCGAGGCAAAGATGGAGAAGACCATCTGCGCAGTGAACCAGATGGCATTCAATCCAACAACTTGGACAACCTTCCATCTTTCTAATAGAGAACCCAGGCAAAGCCTCGCGCTTGCCTGGGTTTTCTTTTATTTTACTAAAGTTCCCTTTTCTTGAAGACTCAGTTTCGAGACTTTTGTTGAGTGGATGGGGCTGCGGGGAATGACTCGCTTTCCGCGGGAGCGCGATGAGCCTCCTCGGACTGCGTCTGAACTGACCCCCTATTTCTGGACACTATGTAATTAAACAGCTTTCGCAAATTTTTCACGGTATTGAACTGGACTCATACGAAGTTTTGACTTAATCCTTTCGTGGTTGTATTCATCCATGAACACAGTCAGTTCTTTCTTAAAGTGATCAATACTCTCAAAGTCTTTATAATACAGGAGCTCTGATTTCATGATTCCAAAAAAGTTTTCAATTACCGCATTGTCGTGACAGTTGCCCTTCCGGGACATACTCTGCGTAACCCCAGTTTCCTTGAGTCGTTGACGGTATTGGGGCATTTGGTAATGCCAACCCTGATCGGAATGCATCAATAGGTTGTGATCCTCATCCAAGTGTTTGAGGCCCTTTTCTAACATTTCTTCGACAAGGGCATAGGTCGGACGGGTGCCAAGCGTATAAGAGATGATTTCACCATTAAAAAGATCAAGAATAGGAGAAAGGTATAGTTTCTCACCAAAGAGCTTGAATTCCGTAATGTCTGTGACCCATTTATGATTTGGTTTTTCAGCCTTGAATTCCCGGTTCAACAAGTTTTCAGCGACCTTACCGATTTTTCCTTTGTAGGATTTGTATTTTTTCATTCTTACTTGACTTTGAAGACCTAACTCTTTCATAAGGCGATATACCTTCTTGTGATTGACGAGAATGCCTTTATTTTGAAGTTCATTTTGAATACGGCGGTAGCCATATTTCTTGTCCTTTTTATAATAAAGCTTTGTGATTTTATCTTTTAAGTTCTGGTCGGGGTCTGGTTCGTGCATTCGCTTGATCTGGTTATAGTACGTGCTGCGGGAGATTCCGGCCACTTCCACTAGTTTTTTCACAGGGAAGGTATGCCTTAGTTCGAAGACCGCTTGGACTTTTTGCCTTTCGATTGACGGTTGTCTTCTTCTTCGACCAAGGCTCTCAACTTTTTTAAATAGGCGTTCTCCATTCGTAGGTACTCCAGTTCTTCCTCCATGGAATTGAATTTGGAAGGTTTTTCGTTTTTATTATTCTTACGGTGTGGCATAGGTTGATTCCCCTTTCGTTTAGACTCAAGGGCTTCCATACCACCATTTTCCCACTTGCGTTTCCACCTTCGGACCATGGAAAAGTCGGGAATGTGAAAGAGGGCAGAGACCTCACGAATGGAATACCCTTTCTCCTCGATAAACTGAATTACCCTCAGTTTAAAGGCCGAGGAATAGTTTGTATAGGGAAAGACAAACGCTTGGTCTCCATGGTATTCCACTAGTTTAACCCAATACCTTAAGGCAGAGGCGTCCACGTTGAGTTGGTTCGCAAGTTGATCATAGCTAATCGAATTTTTTAAGTATTGACGCACAGCCTGATGTTTTTCATCATTCGTAAATCTTTTCAAAATAAGTACCCCCTTCAGGTTGGATAAGTGTCCAACTATTGGGGGGCACTTCAGTCCTGCGGGGTCTCACCCTGCACTTTTTTCCCGCAGGAGTCTCCTCATTCCCCTCCGCCCCTTTGCCATATAAATATCTCGAAACCATTCCAGATTTAGGCGCTTTATACGTATTAGGAGCAATAACACAAAACCTCCATCGTATGGATAGAGATCATAACCGCTTGTTATTGAGCGCTTTTTTACAATAGGTAATGATGGTGGAAGATGCTTCTTCCTGGTATAGGGGGGCGTTTCTCACAAAATCGAATGGGGTGGTTGGGAAGCAGCGAGACTCCCGTGGGAGAAAGGAGATCGGCGAGATCCCTTAGTGCGGCAGACCGCCCGAGGAAGCTCGCCACTCCCCCACAGGAAAGCGAGTTGCTTCCCAGCCACCCCTGACGCTCAACCAGGCAACGAACCCCGGAAAGTCTCGAAACTGAGTCTTCCACAATCCTGCCATTATCTGCAATAAAAAATGCAAGTGGGATGATAAATAATGAAATATATACATATAAATATTTCAAAAAGTTATTGACTTCTTTTTTTATTGAGGTACACTGAAAATGAAATAAATGATGTCTTTTATTACAAAACTTTTAATTGGAGATGATGAGATGGCAATCTTCGCAAATCAAGTCAATAAAACGTATCAGAGCGGAGAGGTGACCGTTCAGGCGCTACGCCAGGCGTCATTAGAAGTACCGGATAAAAAAATCGTAACGATTCTTGGGCCTTCAGGATCGGGAAAGTCAACCTTGCTTAATGTCATTGGTGGCATTGACCGATACGATTCTGGGTCCATTAAAGTCGGAGAGACGGTTCTTGATCAGTTGAAGGATCGACAGCTTACGGATTACCGCCGAAAATTCGTAGGATTCATTTTCCAGCAGTATAATTTAATCCCGACATTGACCGTTGAAGAAAATGTGGAAGTGGGGCGGGAATTAAGTCAGCAGCCACTCGACATGAAAGATACGCTTGAGAAGGTAGGAATGTGGGATAAGAAAGATAAATTTCCTTATCAGTTAAGCGGAGGGGAACAACAGCGTGTCGCCATCGCGAGAGCATTGATTAAGAACCCTCAACTTTTGCTTTGTGATGAACCGACAGGAGCCCTTGATGAGGAAACAGGAAAAAACATACTGAAGTTGTTGAAGTTCGTAAATGAACAGTATGGGACGACGGTTTTCATTATTACTCACAATCAGGGAATCGGTGAGATGGCTCATTCTGTTATTCGTATGAAAAGCGGTGAAATCATCGATTCTTATGAAAACGAAAAACCTGTCGACCCTGAGAAGGTGACATGGTCATGATTTTAAAAAAATCTGTGTACCGGACTTTAAAAGAAAAGAAATTCCAATATGCCGGGGTGGCCGTTCTACTTTTACTTGCTGTTATGCTTTATGTTTCCTTATCCATGGCTATAACGACACTGGAATCGAGAAACGAAACCTTCACGGAAGATTACAAACAGGAAAGCTTCCATTTTGTAGCGGGGGAGGATGTGACAGATGAACAGCTTTCCTTATGGGAAGAAGAATACAATCTGAGCCTGGAAAAGCGTGAATATGCTGATTTTGAAGTGGATGATTCCACATTACGCGTGTTCACAACGACTGAATCCGTCAATATCCCATACATTGCTGAGGGGACAGCGCCGTCGAATGATCAAGAACTCGCCATCTCCAAAGTGTATGCGGAGAAACATCGCTATCAGCTGGGGGATACCATTACCCTAGATGGACTTGATTATGAAATTACCGGTTTCGTCTATTTGCCTGATTATATTTATATGGTTGAACAAATGACAGATTTGTTAGCGGATGCTGAAAAGTTTGGAGTCGCAGTCATTTCCGCTACAAGTTTTTCTGGAGTGAATGGTCAGCCTGAAATACTAGGATGGACAGACGATGGTAATGTTCCTGATGGGTTCAGGGAAGAGGTGAGGTCTGAAGTGTCCCTTCTGCAATTTGTCCAATCAGACGATAACCCTCGCATCGGGTTTGTAGAAACAGAAATTGAGGGCGCTAAAAGCATGACCACTACATTACCGTTGTTCATTCTAGCCCTCTCGATAGCTATGGTGCTGATGCTCATGAAACGGCGTATGGAAATGCAGAGAAAAGAAATCGGGACGCTTATGGCACTCGGATACCGGAAGAAAGAATTGATTCACCATTATCTAGGGTATGCCTGGATCATTGGGCTAGGAGGGACAGTGGGTGGTTTAGCTGCTGGTGCTGGACTATCCGTCCCACTTTCGAATTTGTATGCGAACTACTTTAACTTACCAGCTCTCTCTATGTTTGACTGGGATCCTCTCGTACTTGTGATAGGGTTTGTCATTCCATTATTGCTCTTGATCCTACTTACGACCTTCGTGATCAGTCGGACATTGCGAACAGAACCATTGACGCTTCTTAGGCCTAAAGAAATGTCCAACGGGAAAAAATCTTGGCTTGAAAAACTTCCCCTTTTGCAGCGAGGAGGTTTTATTCGGAGGTTCCGATTAAGGTTACTGGTAAGAAACAAAGTGAGAAGCTTTTATATTTTTATTGGGGTCATGTTCTCAACTGTTTTATTATTGTTTGGATTGATTACATTCAACAGCATGGACCAGCTTGTAGAAACGACATACAAGGATATATTGAAATACGACTATGCCGTTCATTACCAATCATTAATGATCGAAGAAACAGATGAAGATCAAAGTCCTTTTACTATGAACGAACTCGGGGTCGTAGAAGAAGATGTGAAAATTACAGCCTACGGCATGGAAAAAGATAATGAATATATTCAATTAAGTGCTGAAGGTGAGCGCTTACGCTCCGATTTATCGGAAGGAGTGGTGATCAGTGCCCCTCTAGCCGCTGTCCTTGGTGTAGGGGAAGGGGATGAAATCAACCTCGAAAACTCATTGAATTCAGATACAATGAAGGTAGAGGTCGCTGACGTTGCCGACCTTTACATTGGGAATAACCTTTATCTTTCCCGTGCAGATTTGAATGATTTTCTTGGTTTTCCTGATGAGGCTTACACCGGAACGTGGCAAAGCCAGTCCCCAAGCAATAGCGAAGATGTCTATATGGTAGAAGATAAGCAGAAGGCTATAGACAGTTTTGAATCGACGACAGGAGCTACGAGAGCGTCTGTAGCCGGTATGGCCGTATTTGCTGTGTTGATTGGAGTGATTGTCCTCACTTTGCTCACCAATTTGATTGTTGAAGAAAATTCACCGTCGATCTCATTGTTTAAAGTGATGGGCTATAATAACAAAGAAGTTTCAAAGCTTGTTTTAAGTGTGTACACTCCCATCGTGTTGATTGCCTACTTTATCTCCATCCCACTAGCGAGCTTGAGTCTAGAGCAGACGATGAACTCACTTGTCCAGGAGACAGGATTTCTTATCCCAACAGATGTAGCGTGGTGGATGGTTCTGGTCGGGTTCTTTGTCATCCTGTTCACTTATTGGCTCTCTCTCGGTTTATCTAAGCGTAAGTTGAAGAGTATATCATTGGAGGAAGCATTGAAAAAACAACAGGACTAGAGAAAAAGGACAGCGGCCTGGCCGCTGTCCTTTTTCGCGCTCAAGAAAGGATGTACGCGCTCAAGAAAGGATGTACGCGCTCAAGAAAGGATGTACGCGCTCAAGAAAGGATGTACGCGCTCAAGAAAGGATGTACGCGCTCAAGAAAGGATGTACGCGCTCAAGAAAGGATGTACGCGCTCAAGAAAGGATGTACGCGCTCAAGAAAGGATGTACGCGCTCAAGAAAGGATGTACGCGCTCAAGAAAGGATGTACGCGCTCAAGAAAGGATGTACGCGCTCAAGAAAGGATGTACGCGCGCAAGAAAGCCGAGACACAATAAAAGCGAGCACTAGGCTCGCTTTTCTCTATCCGAAGAATTTTTTCACGACAGCCAAACCAATTTGTGATCCGGGGTAGCGGAAGTTTTGATCAAATCGTGTCGTTTGTTTAGTTATGCTTTTTTCATGAGTGAAGGTATCGAAACTTCGTTTGCCATGGTAGCTCCCCATGCCGCTTTCGCCAACGCCTCCAAATGGAAGGTGCGGGTTAATGATATGGTAGAGGGTGTCATTGATGCATCCGCCGCCAAAGGAAATCGAGTTGAGAATACGCTGCTGTTCCATTTCGTTTTCGCCGAAATAGTAGAGCGCGAGTGGTTTGGGGCGGCTATTCACCTTGTCAATCGCCTCATCCAGGTCATCAAAGGTTAGAACAGGAAGCACGGGTCCGAAGATTTCGTCTTTCATAATTTCATCTTCCCATACCACTTGGTCGAGAATAGTGGGGGTGATTTTGTGAGTGGATTCATCTACAGAGCCACCGACAACGACTGTCCCACAGTCTAGATAAGAGGACACTCGTTCAAAATGGGATTGATTGACGATTTTAGTATAATCACTGTTTTCCAATGGGTCTTCTCCATAAAACTGTTGGATGTACTGTTTCATTGCACGGATCAAGTCAGCCTTCACTTCATGATGGACATAGAGGTAATCAGGTGCGATACATGTTTGTCCGGCATTGGTGAATTTACCCCAGACGATTCGTTTGGCGGCAAGGTCGATGTTCGCATCTTTGTGAACAATTGTCGGACTCTTTCCTCCAAGTTCCAGTGTCACAGGGATGAGCTGCTTACTCGCTTTCTCCATGATGATTTTTCCTACAGGAACGCTTCCTGTAAAGAAAATATAATCAAGCGGTTGCTCAAGCAGCTCCTGAGTCACCTCTTTATCACCTTCAATCACAGCTATATAGTGAGGAGGGAAGTATTGCTCAATCATCTTCTTCATCACCCATGAAACGGTCGGGGTAAGCTCAGAGGGTTTGATGATGACTGTGTTCCCTGCTGCAATCGCCCCGATGACCGGCGCGAGAGCGAGTTGGATCGGATAGTTCCACGGAGCGATGACCAGTACGGTTCCATAGGGTTCTTTCCGTATGAAGTTTTTTGAACCTGTATGGGTGAGAGGTGTTTTCACTTTCGTCGGCTGCATCCAGGACTTCAAATGTTTGACGTTGTAGTCGATCTCACTTTTCAAAAAAGCAATTTCAGATACATAAGCTTCGTACTCCGATTTGTTCATATCGAATTTCAAAGCATTGAGAATCGGCTTTTCAAAGGTCGTGAGCATCTTCTTCAGTTTCAAGAGCTGCTCTTTACGGAAGGCATAACTCTTCGTATGTCCTTCTTTGAACCATGACTTTTGTTGCTTCACTGTTGTATGCATCCCGTTCCTCCTTTGTTATTTCCGTTTAATGGGGTGTTGATAAAAATCATGTGCGATACGTGTATTAGGGAAAATGCTCCTCGCTTCTTCCAGGAGCTCTTCGACAGCGTTTCCCTGATACCGTGAAGAAATATGATTGAGAATCAGTTCTCCGACATCTGCTTCTATTGCAAGGGTTGCCGCTTGTTTAACAGTGGAATGAAAATAATCATGGGCCATTTTATCTTCGTCGCCTGCAAACGTCGCTTCATGGACGAGCACATCCATGTCCTTCAAATGTTCCTTCAAGTGTGGAAGGTAGCGTGTGTCGCCCATAATTGCAACTTTACGACCCTTTTTCGGTGGGCCGATCACATCTTCGCGAAGGATGATCGTGCCATCTTCAAGCATTGTTCGTGGTTGATTCTTGATTTTTTGATAGATGGGGCCGGGTTTGACCCCGAGTTCCCTCAGCTTTTCTGGCTGTAGTTCGCCAAGCTTGTCTTTTTCTTTGAGAATATATCCGTAGCTTTCCAGCCCATGTTCAAGTTTAACGGCTTCCACGACGAACTGCTCGTCTTCAAAAAGCTCTCCTTCTTCCACTTCTTCAATGTAAAGCGGATAGCGGAGATGGGTTCCGCTTAACTCCAGGCTGATATCGATGTAATCTTTTAAACCGCGCGGTCCGTAAACGGTTACAGGAGTTTCACCGCCCTGGAATGAACGGCTGCTCAACAATCCCGGCAGTCCGTAAATGTGATCTCCGTGGAGATGGGTGATGAAAATCGCTTCAATTCGCCTCGGGCGTATGTTTGTATTCAATATTTGTTGCTGCGTGCCTTCTCCACAGTCAAAGACCCATGTTGTTCCGCGTTCTTCAAGAAGGCGGAGGACAAGGGAGGAGACATTTCTCTCTTTTGATGGGACACCAGATCCCGTACCTAAAAAAAATAGTTCCATTGCCAACACACTCCTACACCTAACATCATACCACCCGAAGAGGGAGAACACACTTCAAAAGCCATAAAAAAACTGCCGGATGCTCTTTCCGGCAGCTCGAAAGTGTTTACCAAGCACGGGTGTACTGTCTTGGACCTTCTAATGGGTAGCCGAGTTCATCGGCTGCTTCTTTAGGCCAGTACGGGTTCCTTAACAGGGCTCGTGCAAGGAAGATCAGATCGGCTCGTTCATTCTGCAAAATTTCCTCAGCCTGGTTGCCGCTCGTAATCAGTCCGACAGCTCCTGTATCAATCCCAGCTCCTTGTTTGATTTGTTCCGCATATGTGACCTGGTATCCTGGATAAGGATCGATGGCAGCGGGCACGACACCTCCTGAACTGACGTCGATCAAATCGACACCCTGGGACTTCATTTCACGGGCAAAGTAAATGAAATCTTCCATCTGGTTCCCGTTTTCGTTATATTCTTCTCCTGAGATTCTGACAAAGAGGGGTCCATCCCATTCTTGTTTGACAGCCTCGATGGTTTCGCGCAAGAAGCGGTAGCGGTTTTCGCGGGTACCTCCATATGCATCCTCTCGCTTGTTTGTAAGAGGGGAGAGGAATTGGTTGATCAGATATCCATGAGCCCCATGAAGTTCAACCATATCGAAGCCTGCTTTTTTAGAGCGGGCAGCCGCTTCACGGAAAGCTTCTACCGTACGGTGGATGTCTTCGATTGTCATCTCTGTTGGGACTTTCGTAGAGGCGCTAAAAGGTTCAGCACTCGGGGCAAAAATTTCATCCCTTAAATTGGCTTTACGCCCTGCATGAGCCAATTGGATACCAGCTTTAGCACCATGACGGTGAATGCCTTCATTGATTTTTTGCAGTCCTTCGATATGTTCATCGTTCCAAATGCCAAGATCTTCGTGGGAGATACGGCCTTCGGGCAAAACGGCGGTCGCTTCTGTAATGATTAGACCCACTTGTCCAGCCGCACGACTTTCGTAATGGGTAAGGTGAAAAGGTTGGGCATGGCCGTCTTGATTGTCGGATGAATACATACACATCGGCGACATGACGATGCGGTTTTTCAGTGTGAGATTTTTTACTGTATAAGGTTCAAATAATTTGTGTTTCAACGATGATCCTCCTCAGAGTTACGGAAAAATTGCTTTAATTCTTTGATTGAATAACGGTTCCCGCGCCATTCGATTCCCCCACGGATCCATGTCAGGACCAGCGCTCTACCAAGCATGAATATGAACAGGAGAGCGAAAAACGGCAGACCGAAGATCATCCACCAAGAATAGTTTGTGAAAGAATGGGTGGTTAAACCATATAAACAAAATAACAAAAGGATGTTGATTGCGCTAATGATTTGAACGGCAGGATCACCGGAAAAGACGAAAAGGAACGGAAGGACCTGTGAAACAAGGACACCAAAAAGGGCAAATAAGGATAAAAACACGGAGTAATTCAGTCCGGCGAAGGCATTTTTTTCGAATCCACGAAGAGCAGAATGGAAGTCGGGATACCATTCGACAGAGAGAAGATGTTTCGCCGTTACGAGTTTTTGTTTGAATCCCGAAGCTTTGATTTTCTGCCCGAGTGCAAGATCGTCATCCGGTCGAAAGCGTACGGATCCATGGGTTCCGACCTTTTGATAGCATGCTGTTGTAAGCATTTGGAATGCCCCGATGCCCATTCCCCCTTTAGGTTCTTTCTGATTCGCCGTCCACGGTCGCTTCAGATAACCGAATCCAAATAAAAAGTAAGAAATCAAGCCGCGTAACGCTAAAGAATCCGCTTTTAAATCGGGGGATGCTGTCAGGTGATCAAGGTTTTCACTTTCCATTAGGGTCATGGCCCGAGCAAGGGTGCTTTCTTCAAAACGAATGTCAGCATCCGTGAAAAGTAAATAAGCGCCAGAAGCAAGCTCGGCGCCTTTTTGCAGGGCATGGTTCTTTCCCAGCCATCCTTTAGGGAGGTGATCGATATGAACCGCGTGAACGGTAGTGTATTGATCAGCGGCTTCATCGATGATTTTACCTGTTCGATCGCAGGAGCGATCGTTCACAACTATAATTTCAAGCTGAACATCCTTTTGGTTGATCAGTGTGTGCAGGGTTTCGCGTATGGATTCTTCTTCGTCTTTGGCCGCGATAATGACAGAAATCGGGTGATCCGTTGGAGCAGGGGGAGTCTCCTCAAGTTTTGGGATCTTTTTCATCCCGAATCGGAAGTCAAAGAGCAGGAGGATCCATAAGAGTGTGAGTCCTGAAAACAGCCAAAACATGTTATCGATTTCTCCGTTTCCGATAAAGATCAAGGTATTCGAGCGCCTGGTGGGGAACGTCTGTGAAAATTCCGTTTACGCCCAGGCTGTAGCATTTTTTCATCATGGATGGACGGTTTACCGTGTAAATCCGGAGTTCGAGGTTTTCTTTGTGACACCGTTTCACGAGTTTCTTATCCAGTAGGCGGTGTTTGACATGCAAAGAGTCGCACTCGAGTGACTTTGCATACTGAGGGAGGTTCCGCATTCTCGTCGATGTTAAGAATGCCGTCTGAATCGATGGGTTGATCTCTTTCATCCTTGTGAGGGAATCGGCGTTGAAACTGGAAATAACCGTCCGCTCCAGCACGTGGTATCGTTTTAGAGATTCATAGACAATCCGTTCGATGTTTTTATAGGCGATGACGTTTGTTTTCAGTTCGACATTTAAAAACATGGGCTGGTCTCTAAACCAGCGAAGAAACTCGTCCAGTGTTACAATATAAGTGTCAGAAAATTTAGTAGAAAACCAGCTACCTGCATCAAGCAGGCGCAGTTGAGCATATGTATAGTCTTGTACGAACCCTGTTCCGTTGGTGGTACGGCGTAGATTTTCATCATGGATGAGGACGGGGATTTGGTCTTTGGTAAGCTGCACATCGGTTTCAATTCCGTCAGCTCCGGCTGCACGCGCCAGTTCAAAGGCGGGCATCGTATTTTCCGGCGCAAGCTTACTCGCTCCTCTATGAGCGTAAATAAGGGTTTTCATCGTGACTTTCACCTCTTCCAAGTAGCTTATGAGTTTGATTGTGTTTGATAATCTAAGAAAAGTCAATAAGGAGTGTGACCCCATGACCGTTTGGCAGACGAAAGAGCAGTTGACGGATCTATTATGTTCGCTTGTAGAGTATCCGAGTATAACGAACAGCAATGAAGAAATCGCGATCATCGAATACTTATATTATATTTTGGAAGATCGCGATTATTATAAAAAACGGCCGGGTCACCTCAACTTGCATCCACTGGACGATGGACGTCAATTACTGACAGCCTTAGTGAAAAAAGGCGAGGCTAAAGAGACGCTCGTACTGATTTCTCATGTCGACGTCGTAGGAATCGAAGACTATGGCTCTTATCAAAACCTGGCCTTTTACCCTCGTGAGCTCACACAAGAGCTACATAAGAATATCGAGGATCTGCCTAAAGAAGCGGCCCGTGACCTGGAGTCAGGAAATTGGCTCTTTGGGCGCGGAACGATGGATATGAAAGCGGGGCTGACCGTCCATCTTTCTCTTTTGGAAAAAGCCATGGCCGGTGAGTTTGATGGTAATCTGCTTCTCGTCGCTGTCCCTGATGAAGAAGTGAACTCGGAAGGAATGCTTGCTGCTCTTCCAGCCCTTGCTGAGATCCGTGATCGAGAAGATCTTGTATATAAAGCAGCGCTCAATGGCGAACCGATGTTCAGCAAATATCCTGGTGATCCTGCTTATTATTTGTACACTGGTTCCATCGGGAAGACGCTACCAGGCTTTTTATGTTACGGCAAAGAAACGCACGCAGGAGAGCCTTTCGGAGGTTTGAATGCCAACTTGATGGTCAGCTACTTAGCTCAGGAAATGGAGCTGAATGAAGCCTTTATTGAAAAAGTCGGTGGAGAACGGACCCCACCACCGATCAGTCTGATGCAGCGGGACTTGAAATTCGAATATTCCGTGCAAACACCTCAGGCAGCGGTCGCGATGTACAATGTCCTTTATATGAAGCAGACGATCAAAGAATTGAATGAAAAACTCCTACAGGCAGCGCAACGGGCAAAAGCGAAGATCATCAACCATTATCACCACCAGGCATCTTTTTACTTGGAAGGAACCCAAACGTCCGCTTTTCACCCGGATATCACCATCTTGACTTATGATCAATTGTACAAAGAAGCGGTCGAGCGCTATGGAAAAATGGAAGTCGAGCGCAGACAGAACCGGTTGGTCAATTTGAGAGATCAGGGGGACCGTGATTTTTCAACGACCCTCGTCCAAAGTCTTGCTTCCATATGTAAAGAGATCAGTCCGATGATCGTGCTTTTTTACAGCCCGCCATTTTATCCGGCCGTATCCTCTCATAATGATCCATACATCCAACAAGGAGTCAGGACGGCGATCGAATATGCCAAGGAAACGTTTGAAGAGGAACTGGAAGTGGTGGAATACTTCACGGGGTTGAGTGATTTGAGTTTTATCGGACCGACATCATCCACGTCTTCTCTCTCGGATTTGACGAAACAGATGCCCATTCATGGCAATGGTTTTGAATGGCCTACGGAAGTGATGGAATCGATTACAATGCCGATCATCAATATCGGACCACTGGGAAGGGATCCGCACCAATGGACAGAACGCCTGGAGCTTTCCTACAGCTTTGAAAAACTGCCACAGATTTTGACCCGGGTCATTCATGAGTTCTTCAAGCAGGAGAGAGTGTCATAGGTTTTCTGGTGATATCTTTGAAAAAAGGTCGGTGGTAGAATGGCTGTTATTTTTGTAACAGGATTATCTGGTGTCGGAAAAAGCCGTGTGCTTCAAAGGTTAGACGATGAAGGCTACTATGTGGTTGATACGGACCATCATGGGTTCACAAGCAAAATCGTTACGGGTGACGGGGAAGAGGTAGTCTGGAATGAAGAAAAAATCTCCCGACTCATTGAACAGAACGAGCATCCTCATTTGATTTTATCAGGATGTTATTCAAATCAAGGACGATTCTATCCATCTTTCGATTGCGTCGTACTCTTGCATGCTGCCCTGGAGGTTATGCTCGATCGTATTGAAAAAAGAGAAACAAACCCCTATGGAAAGCATCCTGAGGAGCGGAAAGCCATCATAGAAAACACTAAGCACGTACTGCCAAGGCTAAAAGCGGGTGCGGATGTAGTCATTGACACTTCAAACATGGGGATTGATGAAGTGGCCCACCGTTTAAAGAGCTTATTGGTTATAGCACAACAAGTCAGGATTTAAGCATAAAAAGAGCGTCCGGAATTCAATTCCGGACGCTTTTTTTTCAGGATCGATTAGCCGTTGTATTCGAACCCTGCTCCAGGACCGATTGGCGCACCAGTCAGCATCCAAATTAACAGCATCAATGTCCAAATGGCAAAGAATGCAATGGAGTAAGGGAGCATGGTAGAAATCAGTGTACCAATTCCGACCTTTTTATCATACTTCTGTGCAAACGCAATGACGATGGCGAAGTATGGCATCAATGGTGAAATGATGTTCGTCGTAGAGTCGGCAATCCGGTAAGCGAGTGTTGTAAGCTCCGGAGAATAACCGAGCTGCATCATCAACGGAACGAATACAGGAGCCATAATCGCCCATTTCGCTGACGAGCTTCCGATGAACAGGTTGATGAAGCCTGCCACGAACATGAAGGCAATAATAAGACCAATGCCTGTGAAACCGATGGAATCAAGGAAATCGGCACCGCTCACAGCAATGACTTTTCCGAGATTGGTATGGTTAAAGTAAGCAACGAACTGACCAGCCGTGAAGGCAAGGACAATGTAAATTCCCATGCTTGCCATCGTTTCGGACATTTGATTGGCTACGTCTTTATCATTCTTGATTTCGTTCGTAATTTTCCCGTAAACATAACCAGGCACGAAGAACATGATCAGAATGACAGGCACTAAGCTATGGAAAAATGGAGACGCTAAGAAATCATCAGGGTTACGCAACGGTCCCCAGGATGGTAAGACAAGCAGGGATAGCAACCCAATGGTCACGATAAACGCGATCAGAGCACCAATCATACCCTTTTTCTCAAGCTTAGAAAGATAGTTGACTTCCTCTTTCACGCCACCTTTGTAGTCTCCAAGGCGCGGTTCCACGATCTTGTCTGTCACAAGTGTACCGACGACCGTTAAAACGAAAACAGATACAATCATGAAGTAGTAGTTCATCGTATAAAGGATCGTATCGGCATATGCAGGATCAATGGTCGCTGCTGCTTGAATGGTCAAATCTCCAAGCAATGGATCGAGCGATGTGAGCAGCAGGTTGGCACTGAAACCAGCGGAGACACCCGCGAAGGCTGCAGCAAGACCTGCGAGGGGATGACGGCCAAGACCTGCGAATAGGACCGCTCCGAGTGGTGTCAAAACAACGTAACCCGCATCGGCAGCCATACTGGACATGATACCGCCGAATACAAGAGCAGCTGTCATCAATGAACGGGGTACGGATGTAACGAGTCCACGAAGCATCGCACTGATCAGCCCTGAGCGCTCAGCAATTCCGATACCAAGCATCGTTACAAGGACCGTACCGAGCGGCGCGAAGCCTACGAAGTTATCCACCATGCTTTCAAACATGTATTGAATGCCGTCACTGGAGAGCAAGTTGACGACTTGTAACGTTTCGCCGGTCGCTGGGTCTTCAACTTCCACGTTCATCGTGGAGAAGATCCAGGAAGCGACGACAACCATGAGTGCAAATATTGCGAACAATGTGACAGGGTGAGGCAATTTGTTCCCGACACGCTCAATCCAGTCGAGAATACGCATTGTTAACCCTTTCTTTTCCTGTTGTTCCATGATCTTCCTCCTTATTTCCCTTTACATTTCTTTAAATTTTACAATGACGCGTTAAAGTATAATGAAATGTATTTTTTATTTGAAGTCTTTTGGAAAAAGTCCCACTAGAAAAAGAATTATGAATAATGTGACGTCCGTAATTTTTGTCATAGTAGAGGAAAATAGATGAAAGTCATGCTACAATATAGAAAAGTGAATGATCATTCAGTATGGAGGGAGTGTATGAAGACATTGAAGGATACCATCACACAATTCACGTTGCCAACCCCCTATGCGGTTGGGGATGTTCATGTCTACTTAGTAAAAGGAGACCGAATGTCCCTGATTGATGCCGGTGTGAAGACGGAGGAGTGTTGGGAAGCTCTATTCGGACAATTAAAGGAAGTCGGATATCAGCCGGAAGATATCGAACAGGTAATATTAACCCACCATCATCCGGATCATATGGGGCTTGTTGAACGCTTTCCGAACGTGGATACCATCGCCGGCCACCCGAAATTAAAGCCCTGGCTTGAGCGGGAAGAGGAATACTTTACGCATTATGAAGAATTTTTCAAAGGGATGTACAAGGAATCCGGCGTTCCTGAGCGTTTCCTTCCATTGTTAAAAGGGTTGAGAAAGACATTGAAATGGACGTCGGAAGGAAAGCTCACTCATGAATTGACGGAAGGTGACCGGCTACCGGGGCATGAAGAATGGGTGACGATCGAAACACCCGGCCATGCGCAAAGTCATTTGTCATTTTTTAGAGAAGGAGATGGAGCTTTGCTAGGTGGAGATCACCTGCTCTCCCACATCTCTTCAAATCCTCTCCTTGAACCACCCCATAACAAAGGGGAGGCGCGTCCGAGACCTATGCTTGACTATCGCCATTCTTTAGAAAAGTTGTTGCACCGGCAGATCGGGACCGTCTACCCAGGGCATGGGAAAATTTTCGATGATGCGGCCACACTGATTCCCGAACGGTTGAGAAAACAGGAGCACCGAGCGGAAAAGGTATGGCAGATGTTTAGCGAGGGGCCATTACGTGCATATGACGTATGCAAGCGTCTCTTTCCGAAACACATCGAGAATCAATTCGGTTTGACGATGTCTGAAACAATTGGGCAGCTGGACTACTTAGAAAGCGTTGAAAAGCTGAAGGTCTCTTACGTAGACGGAGAGAAATTTTATCAAGCAAATAGGTGATTGAATGAGCGAACGAGTAAAAGGAAAGAAAGTACTTATCACAGGAGCCTCTAGCGGGATTGGTGAATTTCTCGCGATTCATGTCGCTCGGGAAGGCGGGACACCGATTCTTGTTGCGCGTACTTCACACAAACTGGAAATCATCGCAGAAAAAATAGAAGAAGCCTTTGGCATTAAAAGTCCATGGTATCCCGCGGATCTATCGAATGATGCCGAATGGAAAGATACGATTGACCGGATATGCTATGAACACGGCTCGATCGACGGGCTGATCAACAATGCCGGGATTGCTGTGTTTGATTCAGTGGCTGAATCGAATTGGCAAGATATTGAACGCATGTTGTCTGTTAACGTGAAGTCGCTGTTTCGCGCTACCCATCAGTTGCTTCCACATTTGGTACAGCATGGAGAAGGACATATCATCAACATAGCCTCCCAAGCAGGCAAAATCGCCACACCGAAATCAGCCGTTTATGCTGCGACTAAACACGCGGTCATAGGGTTCACGAATGCCCTAAGGATGGAAGTGGAGCCTTTAGGCATCTATGTCACTTCCGTCAATCTCGGGCCTGTCAGAACGAACTTCTTCCAACAGGCGGATCCAAGCGGGAAGTATGAGAAGTCGGTCGATAAGATCATGCTTGATCCGAACCGCGTAGCAAGAACCGTTGTCCAACATCTATTCACAAAACAGAGAGAGATCAATATGCCGTCCTGGATGGATTCCGGGAGCAAAGTCTACTCCCTCGCACCGGTCGCAATGGAAAAACTGATGCAAAGACAATTCAACAAGAAATAAAAATAATGAAACACGACCAAAAAATGCTCTTCCCCACACGGGAAGAGCATTTTTTGGTTAGTGGTGTGCGGGAGTTGGTGGAAAAATATGTAAGACCTGGTGCGCCAATATTTGTATGACCAGGTCAGGCAGAAGGTCAGACAGGAAATGGTAGCAGGAATTGGTACTTGCAAATGCGAACATATATTCGCATAATGAGGATATACTAGGTAAAGGAGGTGGAGACGACATGGGCAATCCGAACATCGATTATGGAAAGTATACGGACAGAGGGATTCTGTGTGTCGACATGAAGAGTTTCTACGCGAGCTGTGCGGCGATCGATCGCGGACTCGATCCGCTCACGGTCCCGCTTGCTGTTGTAGCGGATACGAACCGAAAAGGCAGTGTCGTATTGGCTGCGACTCCGGCGATGAAAAAGAAATACGGCATCCGCACAGGAAGCCGCCTGTTCGAAATACCTTCCGCACCGGAAATCGTCATCGTCTCCGCGCAAATGAGGAAGTACTTAGAAGTGTCCACGCAAGTGACGAACCTTTTCCATAAATTTGTCCCGAAAGAAAAAATCCATACGTACAGTGTTGACGAAAGCTTTTTAGAAGTAGGGGACAACAAGGGGAAGTTCGGTGTCCCGGAGGAAACGGCTCAGATGATTGTCGATGAATTAAAAGAAACGTTCCATCTGGATGCTGCTATTGGCATCGGTCCGAACATGCTGCTTTCCAAACTTTGTCTCGATCTTGAAGCAAAAAAGAAAGGCATCGCGCGTTGGACGTATGATGATTTTCGCGAGAAGCTGTGGCCGGTCGCTCCCCTGTCTGAAATGTGGGGAATCGGACCACGGCTGGAGCACCGGCTGAATCGCATGGGCATCTGGTCAGTCGGGCAACTGGCAAAATTCCCGCTTGAGCGTCTTGAAAAAACTTTCGGTGTGATGGGGAATCAGCTGTATTACCACGCGAATGGTGTCGATCTGTCTGACCCGGGCGCACCGATCATTCATGGCCAGGTAAGCTATGGAAAAAGTCAAATTCTCCTTCGAGATTATCAAGATCCTGAAGAGGTAAAGTATGTCATCCTTGAAATGTGTGAAGAAGTTGCCCGTCGTGCCCGCAGAAAAGGCCATGCAGGAAGAACGATTTCCCTCGGGATCGGCTACAGCAAAAGTGAAGGTGCCGGCGGCTTTCACCGCTCCGTATCTATTGAACATCCGACGAGCATTACGATGGACATTTACCATGCCTGCCTCACCTTGTTCCACCGATTCTACAACGGCGGTGTCGTCCGCCGCATCTCCATCACCCTTGGGAACATTACGGAAGATGCCAACGTCCAACTCGACTTGTTTGACGATGGCCGCGATAAAAAGAGGGACCTTGGCTATGTGATGGATGAAATCCGCGAACGCTACGGGCAGGATATGCTTCTTCGTGCGGTTTCCTGGACCGATGCAGGAACCGCCCGTCACAGAAGCCGCCTCGTCGGTGGACACTATGCAGAATAAAGCAGAACCGTTGCCTCTGAAGCGCGGTTTTTTTACAATAGAAGAAACAGGAGGGATGAACGATGAAATTACGCATCACCGAAGAAGCAAAGCAACAGCTGGAACAAATTCAGGATCCCGAGCGTCCGCTTATTCGCCTTTTTTATGATACGGAAGGGTGTGGATGCGGTGTGAATGGACTGCCAACCATTCGTCTGGAAAAAGAAGAACGCTCTACAGATCTTAACGTAGAAAATGAGGATTATTCCGTCATTATCGACAATCAGCAAGCCACCTTTTTCAAGAAGGATATGAAGCTTGACTTTATAAAAGGCACGTTCCGCCTTTCAAGCCCGGACGGTATTCTGAACCCGATCATCCCAATCAAAGATGTGAAAGAAGGAGCGACCGTATGAGTAAGAAAAAACCTCAACCTGGTTCACTCGGAGATCAGCTGAATGCCGATGTTCTTTCTAAGCTCACCTCTAAAAAGACGGAGCTGAAGAAGCAGGCTGTCGAGCAGGAAGAAAAGGAAAAGCAGCGCCGCATCGAAGAGCGCAAGCGAGCAGAAGCAAACAAAAGTTTTGAGGAACTGCTGAATGAAAGCGACCTTGATTGGAAGTCCTTCAAAAAATAAGCACTCCATAGCGGAGTGCTTATTTTTTGTGGGAATGTTGAGTAGAGTCGCAATAGTGCTTTGTTCGGTCGTTATTCGTTTCGAATCGGGTGTTATTCCTTGGGTTAGGGCGCGATCAGTGATTTTTTTCGAAAAATTGAAACATTCGGACCATGTGGATCGTAAAGAAAGACAGGTGGGAACAAAATGACAGATTTGTCCTGTATTCTTTATAGGGACCATACGGGTGACGATCGTCTCCATCGGTTGTGTTCATGCGATCATGGGTGAAGTTTTGTTCCACAGATGAAGCAGAGCGGATTCGATGATTAGAAAAAGAAGTGCAAGTAGTAAAGGAGAGTGAGAGGAGTGAAGTGTAAGGCATGCGGGCGTAGCTGGACGTTTGGAAGAGCGCTGCGATCTTCCATGAAAGTCACTGGGAAGAAACCATGTCCCTATTGCGGAGCGGAAAACTATTCTACAAAAAGCTCCCAACACCGTTCAGGGGTATTGGCAGTTTCTGCCTTTTTAGTGTTTATGTTTTTAATGGAAACGTTCCAAATGGGAGTCACGTCCGCTTTGTTTTTTGCTGCTCTCCTTTTAGTGATTGTTGTATTCGTCCAACCGCTGGTGATCCGCTTAACTGATGAGGAAGTTTTCCATAAGGAGTGAAATTCTTTGGTCAGTCTTGCAGTAAGAGGTTTAAGAGGGTGATGTCTTGAATTATAAATATAGCAACACAGAAGTATGGAGAAAAAAAGCGCGGGGTTCCTTGTTCAATATCTTCACAGGTTTATTACCGGCAGCGCTTTCTCTCTATTTGTACGGCCGCATCGATCAGGGGATTGTATTCTTATCGGGTGTGGTTTTATTTTTAGGACTTTGGCAAATGATTCATTATTACAGGATGCCTGAGCGTAATTATGTGAGATTAGAGAAGGATGTCCTGGATATACGGATTGGTATGGCAGATCCGAACACCCGTCTGGAAGATGAAAAAATCAAGCGTATTCAACAGATGGATGATGTCATTTCCATACAATCAAACAAAGGTGAGGAAGAGAACATTTACTTAGAATATTTATCTGATGAAGATGCAGATTCTATCTTAGAAGAGCTGAAAAAACGGTATGGAAATCGAATGCACCGAAGTCATTCATCGATTTCAATTTGATCGATCCTTTACAAAAATCCGCATGAATTTATTAACGAGAGGATGAAAAAAGATGAGTCAAACGACAGAGCATAATAGTAAAGCATGGGACAAAAAAGTAGAAGATGGGGTGCGTTATACTCAAAGTGTCAGAAACGAAACCATTGAAAAAGCTCGTAACGGAGAGTGGTCGATTGGGGTAACAGCCGATCGGCAGGTGCCGAGAAACTGGTTTCCTGAATCAATAAAAGGGATGAAGATCCTTTGCCTTGCATCTGGAGGCGGACAGCAGGGGCCTGTTCTCGCTGCTGCAGGTGCTGACGTCACCGTTTTTGATTTATCGGAAAAACAGCTTCAACAAGACGAAAGGGTTGCTGAACAAGCAGGACTTGAATTGAAAACGGTTAAAGGTGACATGACGGATTTATCAGCATTCGAAGATGGAACCTTCGACCTCATTGTTCATCCGGTCGCGAACGTATTCATCGAGAATGTACGGCCGGTTTGGAAGGAAGCGGCACGTGTTTTAAAAGAGAAAGGAACGCTCATTTCAGGTTTTATGAACCCCGTCCTCTACTTGTTTGATGCAGATAAAGAGGACGAAGGCAAGTTGGAAGTGGCTCATACGATTCCTTATTCCGCACTTGAAGAGGAAGAAGTGGTTGAAGGTGAAACGCTTGAGTTCGGTCACACACTGGAAGACCAGCTTCAAGGCCAGACAGATGCAGGGTTTGTCATTGCGGGCATCTATGAAGATGACTTCGGTGGTGGAAGAACTATAGATCATCACATTAAAACGATGCTTGCCACAAGAGCCGTTAAATTAAAGATATAAGGGGCGGTTATGATTTCAACCATTATTTCGGTGATGTTTTTCTTGCTAGTCGTCTCAGTGGTCGTGCTCACGGCCTTCCGTATGTTCGTAAAGAAACAATATCCGGACAATTTTTATACGCCGTTTGATTATGTGAGCGGCCAAACAGAGACTCCTTTTCATGAAGAAAAAAGGGAAGAGAAAGAAGAAAAAGACAGAACAGGGCAGCGTTACAAATAAACGCATGCCCTTTTTTGATTTATTAAAGTGTATGGCAGGGTTCTGATTCATAGTGCTAGCACTTAATGCATGCATAGGAGGAAAGAGTGTCTTTCACTACCTCTGTGCTAAAGAAACAATGCGCTCTATTCGATGCTTTCGTATTCAGAATAACAGCTATAGAATTTAACATCCTCCATTTCGTAGGTAAAGCAACTTATCCTTGATGTAGTTTCAAGACGCTCACATGGTAAAGGGAAGGAGCGAACTGTTTCCCGGAGCCCCTAAACTCACCCAAACATATCGAAACGGATACTTCTACAATCGGTAGCTTTTACAACAAAAGAAAACGGTCTCCTAAGAAGGAGATTCCAATGTTAAATGGAATACATATCGTCAGGAGGGTGTTCTATGAATCATGCATTCGTACGAGTAGGCACGATTTACTTACCTGTGAATGAAGTGGGTGATAGCGCTATTTGGTATAAAGATAAGCTAGGAGCAGCCATCCATTATCAGGATGAGCAGAAGGCCATCATTGGTTTAGCGAATATCAGTATATTCTTAGTGCGATCATCACCTGAGCAAACTTCAAACTTTGTGGATGAAAGTGGGAGCGAACGATTTTCTATCACATTTGAAGTAGACGGAAAAGAAGCTTTGAAAGAATTACAGATGGACTTAAAAGATAAAGGCGTCGAAGTGGGTGAAGTGGAAGACCGCGGACACCCTGGCTTGAATTTTGTGTTTAAAGATATCAACGGAAATCGGTTGGATGTTTGGAGTGAATTGAATCCGGATTATAAACACTAAGGACGTTTTGATGTGAAAAAAGGGTTTAATCCTGTAAGTTTAATGTAGTGTGTTCTATAGGAGTGACCGCAATGATTCAAGCATTTGTATTATTTCTATTTGCAGGAGTGGCTGAAATTGGAGGCGGCTATTTGATCTGGCTCGCGATCCGTGAAGGAAAGCCGCTCTCATGGGGGATTGCGGGAGGGTTCGCTCTCGCGTTGTATGGTGTAATCGCCAGTTTTCAAAGTTTCCCATCCTTTGGACGAGTGTATGCTGCTTATGGAGGTGTCTTCATCATCTTGTCCGTTTTGTGGGGATGGGGCGTGGACCGCAAGACGCCTGATGTATATGACTGGGTAGGTGCAGGGATCTGTCTGATCGGTGTATGTGTTATGTTATTTGCGCCAAGACAATAGAAACAGAAGGCATGGTTCGATTGCATACGTTCCCTGCCTGATTGTCATTAGCGCAAACCATGCTTCCGAACTATTACGTAAGAATTAGTGATTGTTGGAACCCATCCACCGTTCAAGCTTTTGCTGATTCCGGGCATTCCGTCCATCTAGCGAACCCGGACCTCATCTTCCGTAAGGTTCTCCAACTGATCAGACCAACCTCTAAAAACGAGTTACATAATTAAGGGCGGTCTACGGATCGTCCTTCCGTTATATGTGAAAATGTATTCTTAGTTTGGGAGGCGAATTCGATTTCTTCCAGTGTCCGGCAATACACAGATTCAATTTCTCCGCTGAATTCTTTGACATTCTTTTTCATAAGATCCAGAACGTTTATATTCGTGAACCAGTCTCCTGGTTCAGCGCCTGAATGAACCCAATCTTCCCACGTATGCTCAAGCTGGGGACTGTAAATTTTGGGCCCTTGTTGTTTTCTTTGACACGGACTCTTAGTCATTTCATGGACGTGGCCCGGGGGCGTCTCATTGACATCATTGAATAGTTGAGGCCAATAATCTTTGCGGGAACCTGTGTGTTTATGATTGGAGCTCCATTGTATGATTTGATCCAGGCGAGACCGCACGCCATAAAGAAGCTCGTAAAGAGATCTTCCAAGAAAAATACGCTCATTCACAGCGGAAAAATGGTGGACGGTTCCTCCGGCAAGTTTTATTTTTTGTTGTAATGGGGTTACATAAGGGAACAGGATATGATTCATGGACAGCACATCTTGAAGCTTAAACATGACTTTGTCCATGACAGTCGCCATATAAATGTGATTTCTTACTACGCGATTTTCGATATAATGCTGTTCGTTGATAATCAATGCTTTGGTCAGTTCTTCACTGTTTCCTACTTTCCAAAATCGCTCCCAAAAGGGCCGCATGAACTTGGAAACGTTCATCGCATCTAACATATGAAAGAGAGGACGTCCATGCTTAAGACTGGCATCATATAATAAAAGTTGAGGGTAAGCGTCTTGAAAAATGAGCCAATTTCCCCGTTCTAAAAATACGAAAAAGTCGGTCCCTTCTTTCCCGGTCAACAACTTCGGCAAATATTCACCCTTCAGGTCGGTCATGTTCCATCCTGCGTTTCTGGATACGAGATGGGCCAGCAGTGCCCAGTGAATATCAGGATGTTTCTCAAAGAAATGAAGATAGGCCATTGTACGGGTGATGTTGTTTCGATTCTTCTCCTGCGTGACCTTCCTTATTTCCTCCACCAGCGTTTCTTCTTCGGTCGTTAAAGTTTCCGGCGAGGATTTCAAAGCGGCTTTCAAATCCTTTTTCAGCATCCGCCATTTAGATGAAAACAAAACCTTCCCACCTCCTACTATGACTATATTTCCGTAACGGATCCATCATGATTAACTTAGTATTTGTCTGCCATTATTCTCTATGTAAAATGAGGAAGGAATTTCGAATCAGATAGCGAATTTTAAGAGAAAGAAGAGGGAGATGGAAGTCCCCTTTGGAGAATAAGATAACGATGGACGAATCAATGATACGAATCGAAGCACGATCAGAATGAAACCTCTTCACCAGCATTCGCGTGATCACAGAGAACACAGAAGTTTATTTTTCCTAAATGAGAGGAGGAGTGGTGGCACCTTTCAATGAGAACTGTTCGCGTTCATGGTCCATCCCGCCATGCTTCTGCGCTGCTTGGAGGAGAAATGGAGGGAATAAGATGGTACAGTTCCGAACGATCCATTTGAAAAAAGATCGACAAACCATCCTTGATTTCCGTAAAGATTCATTTATGGTGAGTTTCGGAAACACTTCAGGCTTAGATGCAACGGCATACTTATTCTATGTCCTTGAAAAAATAGGGCAATACCCTGATGGTTTTGTCATGGCAGAAGTGGATGGGCGAGTCATTGGTCAGCTCGAGTTATCTGTGAAAAAGTATGAAGGTCGGAGAATAGGATATATCCACTTGTTTTACCTCATCCCTTCCGAGCGTGGAAAAGGCATGGGGAAAGCACTCCACGACTATGCGATGGATTTCTTTAAAAAACGAAACCTGGAGGAATATCATTTGCGCGTTGCTCCTGAAAATCATCGAGCGCGTCGATTCTATGAAAAGGCAGGTATGAAGGCAATCGGTCCTGAACTTGATGGAAAAGTCATTCGGATGAAAGGGTCTGTCACAAAATCCATTTAGGAGGGAATTATATGGAACAACGTGTGATATGGGATCATTTGGAGTCAGCTGGGGCAGAACATGTAACCTTAAAAAAGTTAACCACCCATATGGATGTGCGTGGTACAGTATTGCTTGTGGATCGGGGAGTGCCCCATCATTTAACTTATGATATGAAGCTCGGCCTTGATTGGAAGACAAAAAAAGTGAAGATTTATCAAGAGCAGGAGACAGAGCCTTTTGTCGTCCAGGCGGAAAATCAGGACAAGTGGTGGATCAATGGAAAATACGATGAGAATCTCGATGGGGCTACAAATGTCGACTTGACGATTACTCCTTTTTCAAACACACTGCCGATCAATCGTGTGACCTGGCATATAGGAGAACGACGGACGTTCAAAATGGTGTATATTGATGTCTTGAAGAAGGAAGTCATTCCACTTCTTCAAGTGTACACGTATCTAGGCGATACTGACGGCCATAGGATTTTCCAATACCGCTGCAGAGATTACGAGACCGCTCTTGTCATTGATAAAGAAGGATGGGTGGTCGAATATCCAGGAGCCTTTTACAGGAGAGCTCTATTGACAACAGGAGACCAGTGGATAGAAAAGCAACCACAGCCTCTTCTAGCCAATGCTCCATCCTCATCCGAAAAGTTTTATTAAGGGGATGGACTCCTTACTAATCTAGAGTTGGAAAAGCGTGATGAAGAGAATGCCTTCATCACGCTTTTTTAATGGAAAGGTCCACGCTTATTTTTTGGTGTAATGGTAAAGAAGGCGCAAGAAATCCGACTTACGACACAAAACCGCCCAATTTTTCATACGATAGGTAAATGACCGTAAAAGGAGGTTGGATCTCATGTATCGGAATCAGTATGGATATACATTCAACCCTTATGGATATGATGGTTACTTCCGCATCCAAAATGACCAATCCCTTGTAAAAGATGTGGAAAAAGCAATCAACGGTGAGTACAGTGCGATTGCTTGCTACAACAAGTTGGCCGATTTAGCTCCGACCCAGCAGGCTAGGCAGCAAATTTATGAAATTCGTCAAGATGAAATCCGTCATTATGAGGCTTTTACAAACATCTATAAACAACTGACAGGAAAACAACCTTCTCCAAAAATCACGGAACCTTGCCCTGATCAATACAAGGATGGAATAGAAGCTGCCTTTGTAGATGAGCAGAAGACCACCGACTTCTATTATAAAATCGAGCGGAAAGCTCAGGATCTTTCCATCCAGGAAACGTTTCGTCAAGCGGCTGCTGACGAACAAAACCATGCCGTTTGGTTTCTTTATTTTCTTTCATTATCTTAGGAGGATTCTTAAGGTGAGGCAGTTGAATTATGAAGTGAGTGCTTTCCAGTTGATGTAGGAGGTCTGTCTTGAACCTTCGACCAGACACTCAAGTATAAAAAAGAGCAACGGAATGTAAAAGACTTGCCGCTGCTCTTTTTTTGCCCATCGTCTCCACAAAAGCGAATCTACCTTTCATGTAGAAGTGAAGGAAAAGGATTCCTGTACCCTGGCTATGAAGGATACTTTCAACCATAGAGAACTTAGGTGAGAGATTCGTTCAAAGGAAGAAGGTGATTTTTTTGAAAGGTTATGGTATTCTGATTCTAAATGTTAACCGTCATTTTAAATGGTTAACTAATAGCATCAGAAAGGGGAATCTGTATGTGGGGTCGTCTAGCGGAAAAGTCGTTGAATGGGGAAGGAATCACAGATCAGGAAGCTTTCGAAGTTTTGAATTGTCCTGAAGATGAACTTCTAAACTTATTACATCATGCCTTCCAAGTAAGGAAAGAGCACTATGGCAACAAAGTGAAATTGAATATGATCGTCAATACGAAGTCCGGATTTTGTCCGGAAAACTGTGGGTATTGTTCACAGTCGAGAGATTCCAGTGCGCCCATCCAAAAATACAGGATGATGGATAAGGATACGATCGTGAAAGGTGCCGAGAAGGCCTTTAAAATGGGATCCGGGACGTACTGTATCGTCGCAAGTGGTCGTGGTCCGTCGAAGCGGGAGCTTGATATCGTCACATCAGCAGTTAAAGAAATCAAGCAAGCGTATGATATGAGGGTTTGTGCGTGTCTTGGTTTACTGAAAGCGGAACAGGCGGAACAATTGAAAGAAGCAGGGGTAGATCGTTACAACCATAATATTAATACGTCGGAGAGTCATCATGATGAAATAACGACGAGTCATACATACCAGGACCGTGTGGGGACGGTTAATCATGCCAAAGAGGCTGGCATTTCTCCTTGTTCAGGCGTCATCGTAGGGATGAAAGAGACGAAGCAGGACGTCATTGATATGGCACGTGCTTTGAAATTGCTTGATGCAGACTCCATTCCCGTAAATTTCTTACATGCGATTGATGGAACGGCTTTAGAGGGGACGGATGAACTGACGCCATCCTATTGTTTGAAAGTGCTTTGCTTGTTTCGTTTCATCAATCCAACGAAAGAAATACGTGTGTCAGGTGGCCGTGAGGTGAATTTAAGAAGCCTTCAGCCTTTCAGTCTCTATCCCGCGAATTCTATATTCATCGGAGATTACTTAACAACGGATGGGCAGGAGAGTACGGAAGATCATCGGATGATCGAGGACCTGGGATTTGAAATCGACGTCGTAAATGCAGATAAGGTGATGATGTGAGAAAACTGCTGACCCGCAGTTTTCTTTTTTTTTAAGATCATTCACCTGTTCGTGTACACAATATCCATTCATCTGTTGATATAGAACAGCATTGCAATTAGAATAATATGTAAGCGCTTAATCATTTCAATGAAAAGGGAGAGGGTAGCCGATGCATGTTCCATTGATTTTGACAGAGTTTTTGGATAGAGCGGTACAGTTGTATGGAGAAAAACCGGCGATCATAGATGATAAGTGGACACTGACTTATCGGGAATTGAACGCAAGGGTCAACCAGCTGTCGAGAGGACTTGAATCTTTGGGTGTTAAAAAAGGGGACAAGGTAGCTTATCTTGCTCCCAATTCTACAGAAATGCTTGAGGGGTTCTATGGTGTCTTTCAACTGGGGGCGGTCATGACGCCGTTGAATACAAGACTGAAACCGGCGGATTACCAATTCATTTTAGAGCACAGTGAAAGTAAAGTCCTTCTCGTGGACCATACCCTTCTCCCGCTCGTACAGGAAGTTGTGCACGATGTTCCTTCCTTGGAAAAAATCATTGTCCATGGAGATCCTTCCGATGAGGGGTATGAGGCATGGTTATCGACATTTTCAATGGATCGGTTTGAACGGGAGCTTTTAGAGGAAACGGACATCGCTTCTTTACTTTATACGAGTGGAACGACAGGCAATCCCAAGGGGGTACTGCTGAGTCATCGGTCCAATTACCTCCACGCCTTATCATCTATGCATCACTTGAAGGTGTCAGATCAGGATACTCTCCTCCATGTTCTGCCCATGTTCCATGTGAACGGATGGGGATCTCCTTTTTATTACACGGCAAATGGTGCGACACAAGTGATGCTTCGGAAAACAGATCCACAATTGATTGTAGAGCGAGTAGAGAAACATAACGTATCCGTGCTACATATGGCGCCGACTGTATTGAACATGGTCATCGGAGCGTATGAAGAGAAGAGGCCATCCATTGACCAAGATGTAAGGGTGGTCATTGCTGGTTCAGCCCCTCCGCCGGCGTTCGTCCGGAAAGTGGAAGAAGATTTGAAATGGAAGTTCGTTCAGGTCTACGGCATGACAGAAATTTCGCCATTGATTACGACATCGGAACTTAGGTCTATGGATGTGGTACGACCAGCGGAAGAACGTTATCGTTTAAAAGCAAAAGCTGGCTATAGCATGATTGGGAGTCAGGTGAAGGTTGTAGATGAGTTGGGAGAAGAAGTTCCCAACGATGGAACTTCCATCGGGGAAATCGTAACGAAATCGAACAATGTCATGGAAGGGTATTATAAAAATGTAGAAGCGACCAATGAAGCCATTAGAGATGGGTGGCTTCATACAGGGGATATGGCCGTAGTGGATGATGATGGGAATATCGAAATCGTCGACCGTAAAAAAGATGTCATTATTAGCGGTGGAGAAAACATATCATCCATCGAAATAGAGGCGGCCTTATATGAACATCCGTCGATTCTTGAAGCGGCTGTCGTTGCCGTTCCGGATGACACGTGGGGAGAGGTACCCCATGCCGTAGTGGTAGTGAAAGAAGGAGAAACCCTCTCAGAAGAAGAAGTGATCCTGTTTTGCCGGGAGAAGCTGGCTCATTTCAAAGCGCCAAAAAGCGTTTCATTTATCGAAGAGCTACCGAAGACAGCTTCTGGAAAGATACAGAAAGTCGTCATACGGAAAAAGTTTTGGAAAGACCAAAGCCGGATGATTAATTGAATGTTTATAAACCAGAGCCTAAAGCACATGTGCTTTAGGCTTTTTTTCTGGAAAACTGTCTCGTTCTCTGCTTAAATATTCATTGGATAGAGAAAGCAAACGTGTTGACATATATACCTACAAGGGTATAAAATGTTTTTAGTTCAAGATAAAAGGAGGAACATCATGTCATTCGTGATCATCGTAACGATATTCTTGGGAACAGTGCTTTTTATTCTTCACCGATATTTCCCTGTCGCTCACGTGAAAAAGATGAATATGTCTGAGATCGCCGCAACAAATGATGGCATGGTCGTTCCTGTGGATACGAGGGATTATCAAACGTCATCCCAAGAAAAAGTCGAGCATGCTGTTTGCTTGCCGCTTGCTTATTTAGAAAGACATCATAAGGATATACCGAATCATCCAGTAGTCTTGATTAGTTCAGATGTCGTGGAGAAGAATTTGGCGGCGCGTCTGCTTAGAAGAAAAGGACATCAAGTCGTTGGGTATACCATTCCGGCAAGGGACCAGAAGTGCAGAGCTTTGCCTTGCATGTTAGAAAAATAGGAGAGGAATTCATGAAAATCTTCTCCGTGGAATCAATCGGATGACTATGTAAAGGAAGTATGTAGTAAAGTCTTAGAAAAATAAACCACCGATATAAAGCAATAACCGCAGGGCTTGTATGCCGCCCTTTTAGGAAAAAGATAAGTCGAATCTGGTCTTTTTTTATTTTCCTGAAACCTGTCCAGCATCCTGTACGTACTTCTAGTAAACAGGAGGGATACGATGATATGGGTGTATTTATTGACAGGAGCTGCGGGTATCGGCTTGTTCATTCTCTTTAATTGGCTGATGGGTTACCGTAAAGGGCATATACAAATTGATTTTGATGAACGATATATGGACCATCAGGAGTATGTTCAAGCGATTAAGAAAGAGTTGGTGGAAAGAGGACATAAAGTGGACTATAAAGGCGACCATGTATTCATCGTGGACGGGAAAACCTATCTCTTTTATGAGAGGAATGTTCCTATGGGAGGGGTTCCTTTACAGCGAACGATCTTAAAACCTCAAAAATAATGAGCCAGTTCCTGCAGAGGACTGGTTTTTTTGCGCGCAATTTTCCGTATTTTAGCTGGGATAAGAGAGGAAATGGAACCACAAACTATATGAAAAAGGAAAGGGGTGCCATGGGATTTGAAGAAAATGCTCCTCTATTTTTCACTTCTAATCATTGTTTTTCACGCGAATATTGTAAGCGTTTACTCCGCGAACCACCCTAGAGATTATTACGAGGAACAAGGGACGGCGATTTGGGATGTGCCGATCTCATCAAAGTATATTGCCCTGACCTTTGATGACGGTCCAAGTTCAGAATACACACCAGAAATTTTGGAGATTTTAGAGGAACATAACGCGAAAGCCACCTTTTTTGTTGTAGGATCAAGAGCCCAGGAGAATCCTTCGATTATCAAGTCGATGGTGAAAAGTGGTCATGAGATTGCCAACCACAGTTTTCATCACCCTGATTTTACAGGGATTACGAAAGAGGAATTGATCCATGAAATGGACAACACATCAGAAGTTCTTGAAAGTTTGACGGGAGCGCCGCCCCGATTGTTTCGGCCACCCGGAGGGGTATACAACGACATTATAGTCAATACAGCCAATGAGGAAGGGTACATGGTGGTCATGTGGTCCTGGCACCAGGATACAAGAGACTGGAAAAGTCCAGGAGTCGGAAAGATCGTTCGAACCGTTTTAGACAACACGAGAAATGGGGATATTGTTCTCTTTCACGATTTTGGAGGAGATCGTTCACAAACGATTGAGGCATTAAAACAGATTCTCCCGAAGTTGAAGGAGGAAGGGTATCAATTGATTACCGTCTCAGAATTGCTTCAGAAACATGCGAAATATAACCTCCTGCATGGAGTCAATGGCGTAGAATAATGGTACAATCCCAATCTTTTGGGATCTTTTTTTTGCTTTCATACTTAATGAAAAGCCTATTAGAATGGGGTTTTATGCAACTTAGAGAATTTCCATCATACCTTATGTTAAGAAACCTGACATTTATAGTTGTGTAAATATTGCGACTTTGATACAATGCTTAATAACATAAGATGTTATAAAATCTGACATAAGGGGAGTTAAGAGAATGGACGCTACTTTTTTAATGAACAATCTTTGGATCATCGTCTGTACGATCCTGGTTTTATTGATGCAAGGGGGATTTATCCTACTTGAAGCAGGGTCGACACGAATGAAGAATGCAGGCCATATTGCAGGGAAAACAGTATTTACAGTAGGAATTGTTTCTGTAGTATTTTGGGCTTTAGGGTATGGACTGATTTATGGTGAAGGTAATGGATTCATAGGATTTTCTAATTTCTTTTACGGCGATGCAACGACGATGGGGGAAGGTCTTGCGGGATCCACTGACTTTTTGTTTCAGTTGGCGTTTGCAGCCATCGCCATGACAATTGCTTTCGGTGGCTTTGCTGAGAGGGCTAAACTTGTCGCCTACGTCATTTTCGCAGTATTGTTCTCTATTCTCATTTACCCTGTGATTGCTCACTGGATCTGGGGTGGCGGCTGGTTAGGAGCGCATGGGAAGCAGGACTTTGCCGGCTCAACGGTCGTTCACCTTACAGGTGCTATGGCAGCATTAGCGGCAACGATCATTTTGAAACCCCGGATTGGAAAATACAACAAAGATGGTTCTTCCAATGAGATTGCGGGACACAACCAGGTGTTTACAGCATTAGGCGTCCTCCTTTTATGGGTGGGATGGTTCGGATTTAATGCAGGAAGTACGTTTGGGGTAGCGGATGCATTCTTTGGCTATGTAGCACTTAATACTCAATTGGCTGCAGGTGCGGGTGCCATCGGTGCGATGCTTATGGTTTGGATAGTCACAGGGAAAGCTGATGTGCCGACAACGTTGAATGGCGCCCTGGCTGGTCTTGTTGCCATTACAGCCTCCTGTGCTTTCGTTGAGCCTTGGGCTGCTGTCCTTATCGGATTGATCGGTGGAGGAATTGTATTCTTCAGTATGCGTTTCTTCGATAAAAGAAGAATCGATGATCCAATTTTCGCTCTCTCTGTACACGGTGTTGTGGGTGTGTGGGGAACTTTGTCCAATGGATTATTCGCAACCCAGGAACTCGCTACGGTAGGTCGTCCCGGTCTATTTTATGGTGGTGGATTCGAGCAGCTTTGGGTGCAGACCCTCGGAGTTGTAAGTAGCGGATTGTATGCATTCATCGTTTCTTTCATCATACTGAAGATCATGGATAAAGCGATGGGAGGTCTTCGTGTATCTGAAGAGGAAGAGATCATGGGTCTAGACTTGAGTGAACATGGCGGATATGGATACCCGGAGAATTTGACACCTCCTCAAAAAACAAAATCGGGAGCGTAAAGACATAATCATAAAGGATGGAATGAATGTTCAAGACATATGAAGAAATCAAGCGATGGCGAGAAGATATGATTGAATCTGTAAGGGATGATCATTTTCAGTTGAACGCTTTTCACGATCAATTGATTCACCATACTTTCCATCTGGCAAAAGAAAAGGTTGAAAGCGAGCAGGGGCCGACTCCTGCTCCTTTTGCATTTTTTTTGATGGGTAGTGCGGGAAGATACGAGCAATCATTATGGAGTGACCAAGATCACGGAATTCTATTTGATGGGGATGAGAAGGACCAGGGCTATTTTTTATCCTTGGGAAAAGAAATAGAAGATGGGATGGCTACTGTCGGTTATGAACGCTGTGAGGGGAAGGTGATGGCTTCCAACCCTTTGTGGTGTCAATCGTTGAATTTGTTCACACATCAAATAACAGACTGGCTGAAAGACGCGGAGTGGCAGTCGCTCCGTCACTTTCTTATTTTCTTCGACTCAAGAGTGTTGGTAGGCAACTCAGACCTGCTGCTCAACGTCAAAGAGGCTTCATTCACTGTTATAGATGAAAACCCAGCACTTATGACAAGGTTGATGGATAATGCCAACTATGTAAAAAAAGGTGTAGGCGTGTTCGGGCAGCTGCTGCCGGATTACAGTGGGGAGAAAAAAGGTCAATTTAATTTGAAACAGACGGTTTATTTCCCATACATTAATGCGTTGAGGATCCTGTCACTTTTTCAACAGGTGAAAGAATCTTCAACGTTGTCCAGGTTTGAAGCTCTACGTTCAACGTATCCTTCGCTAACTGAATATGAACATGGATTCCGTCAGTTTCTCAAGCAGCGATTGGAGTTGAAAAAAGACGCTGGAAATTATCAAGATGTCCATAAGATCAGGGTGGAACAGTTATCGAAAGAGGAAAAACAGCAGCTGAAAAAGCAGGTCAAGATCGCACAAAAACTGTACCAAACGGCCAAATCCATCATCAATGAGGAACGTTTATGAACCCTTTTGTGCAATTCGTCAAAGATTTGTCCGGAAAACTAGGCGGTGGAATTTCCTCATTGAATCAAAATAATCCATCCAATATGGCCTATCTGAGGAACTTAGAGAGAGAAATGAAAAATGAGAATACGCTTGAACTTCCTTTTGACGACTTGAATGTTACAGTTTTTGATTTGGAAACGACCGGTTTCTTTCCATACAATGGCGATCAGATTCTATCCATAGGGGCCGTAAAAGTGAAAGAGAATCGTATCGTGGATACCCAAACGTTTTACACGTTGGTAGAGACAGATGCGGTTCCTTCCCAGGAAGTCACGCAATTGACAGCCATCACTAGAGACATGATTGAAGTGGCGCCGCCTCTTCGAGATGCTTTGAAGAGTTTTTATGATTACGTGAAAGCGGATGTGCTTGTCGCTCATCATGCAAGTCATGAGAAGCAATTTATGAATCATGCCACATGGATCGCCTTGAAAAAAAGATTTCAGCATCGAATTGTAGATACAGCCTTTTTGACAAGGATTCTTCATGGACAGCAAGGGATGACAACTCTGGACGAATGTTGTGAGCACTATGGAATCGAGATAAAAAAGCGTCACCATGCACTTTATGATAGCCTGGCGACCGCGGAATTGTGGGTTGTCTGTATCGAAGCATTGAAAAAAGAAGGGTTTGCAAATTTGAGTGATATCTATGCCCAAATTGCAACAATGGATTAGAGGTCCAATAATCTTATGGTGATATGGGTGATTTAACGGCAAGGAATATGAGAGTACTGCTTTGTGGAGCAAGTGATTCATGCATAATAAAAAAATTTTCATGATAGAAAAATCCTGAGGGGGAAACCTCAGGATTTTGTTCGTTTAGGCATTTGCTCCTGGTCCTTGCTTAGGGCGATTCCGGTTGGTGCGGTGACCAACTTCTTCTTCAATCGGCAAACTTTCTTTCGGTGTTTTATTGTTCGTTTTTGCTGCGTTCATCTGTGATGTTCGTTTTCCCATCTTCATCAACCTCCTCTTAGGAGTAGTTTGTATAGAAGGAGAAAAGCTCAGACGAGGAAATTTTTTCTTCCATGAAACCTTCCATTAAAAAGAAACGTAGGAATAGATGGGAGGTGGGCAGAATGACACAATGGTTAAAAAGGAGGAAATCCGTATGGAAACGGCGTAGAAGAAAAGTTGACAAGCGCGGCGTTTTTGATTTTCTGCTCGAACTATTGTTTTGGATACCTGAGCTAATCATTTTCCCGATCCGGGTGGTTGCCTGGTTATTAAAAGAGATCTTCAAATGGATCGGTCTCATTTCCGATGTCACATAAAAACAAAAAAGGAGGGATGATATGCGTACAATCACATTTTCGAATGGAGAAACAGTGGATGTCGACTGTCTTAGTTGTGCATTGACCAGTGGCAAGATTGAACCGGAAGGGGGAGTCATTGCTGAAACTGAACATTTCCACGCTCACCAGGATGTCGCCTACCCAATTCGAGGGTTAGTCATTGTAGCATCCAAACGGCACATCAAAGGGCTTGATGAATTGACGGAAAAAGAACAACTGGATTACATTACGTTCATCACGAAAATCAGGAAAGCACAAAGAGATGTCTTAGGGATAGAAAGCGTGTACTATTTTTATAATGAAGACACGACCCATCACTTCCATTTATGGATGGTTCCCCGCTACGACTGGATGTATGAATTCGGACGTTCAGTGGAATCGGTTCGTCCTGTCTTACTTCATGCACGAAAAAACGTAGTGGATCATACACAAGTCAAGGAAGGAATTCATTTATTAACAGAGGCACTGAATGAGTAGAGTGATCCTCATCTTCGGTTTCTTGCTTCTTGTCCTAAGCATGACGGTTCACGCTTCTGAAACATTTGTGATCAGCGAGGGAGCAGCCGGCGGATATTATTATCAAGTGACCAAAGATGAAGGTACATACACCTGGTTGATTGAAGGAAAAGACCGGATGCAGACGGTCATAGAAACAGAAGGAAATGAAAAAGAATTAGAATCCTTCCGGTCCGCTGTACAAAATGCGGACAGTCATCTCACTACTCTCTGGATTGCAGGTATGTTCTTATTCATTGTTTCAACAGTCACTGTTCTTCTATTTAAGAATCAAAAGCACGTGGTTATAGAGTCTTCACCTGTCATCATCCTGACCCTGTGCGTATCGATCTACATAGTGTTTACGGCTTCCTTTGAACTCAATCAGACGTTACATGAAGCGGAGGATATCTTCCAATTACTGATCAAATAGGAGGGGTTGGATGTACACCATTTCTATGGTGCTTTTTACATTTTTGGTTTGTTTTGCGATCAGTTCCGCCCTTAATCTTTTATTAAAGACGACGAGAAAAATGGACTGGGCCGTTTCCGTATTGCTGAGTGCCGTCCTTGCTCTGTTTCTTGTAGGTTTTATGGGAGGCTGAAGTGAAAAAGGGGGTGAATACAGTGGCGCGTTTACGGACATTAACGATTGTACGATGGATTGTTGGTATGCTTGTATTAATCTTGAGCGGCTATGGATTATGGACAGATGATTATAGGGTTCTTCCTTTCATGCTATTGATGCTTGGGGTTTTGATGTTTGTGTTAGGGATGATAAAGATTGAAAAACACAAAGGTGCTCAATCGATTCTTCCTTTTCTCACGGCTACAGTTGTCTTTGTCTTTCTTTTTTACTCTTATGTCATTTAATCATAAAGCCCCCTGGGGTACAGAGGGCTCTAAGAGCAAGTCTTTCGTAATCAGCTATTGATCAGTTCTGCCACAATTTCGTAGGAGCGCAGACGAGCATTGTGGTCGTATATTTGTGAAATGACCATCATTTCGTCCGCTTGCGTCTCCTCCTGGAATTTCTCCAACTGTTCTCTTACCGTCTCTTTACTTCCGATAATAGAAGCACCAAGTTGCTGTCTGAGTGCAGCTTTTTCCTGTGCCGTCCATACTTCATCCATGTCATCTACAGGTGGCTGCAGCAGGTGGTTCGTGTTCCGGACGAGATTCAGAAATTGTTGCTGTAGAGACGTTGCCAGTCTTTCTGCTTCTTCATCTGTATCTGCAGCGATGACATTGACGCCTACCATGACGTAAGGTTCCTCAAGAATTTCAGATGGCTGGAAACTGGAACGATACAAATTCAAAGCTCCACGCGTGTTGTTCGGTGAGAAATGGCTGGCAAAAGAAAACGGCAGTCCAAGCTGCCCTGCGAGCTGGGCGCTGAATCCACTAGAGCCGAGAAGCCAAATTGGAACATCCAGCCCTTCACCTGGGATTGCCCGAATTTGGTGGTCGCCGGAGAAGTAACCTCGTAACTCATCCAACATGGCAGGAAACTCATTCGGATCAGAGTCCAGGTTTCTTCGTAACGCTCTTGCAGTCATACCATCTGTTCCTGGTGCACGTCCAAGTCCTAAGTCCACACGTCCCGGAAACAATGTTTCAAGTGTACCGAACTGTTCTGCAATGATGAGAGGAGCGTGATTCGGAAGCATCACACCACCAGACCCAACGCGGATCGAATCAGTGTGGTGCAACACATGACTGATGGCTAAGGATGTTGCGGAACTTGCGATAAAAGGCATATTGTGATGCTCAGCCATCCAATACCTTGTAAATCCCCATTTCTCTACATGCTGGGCAAGGTCCACCGTATTTTGGAACGCATCCGCTGGTGTGCCTCCCTCAATGACAGGGGCAAGGTCGAGGACCGAGAATTTTATATGTTCTAAACCTTTTACAGACATCGAATAACCTCTTTTCTATTACACTTTATGTTGAGCGGGTGCTAAACCCTTTACTACACTTAACATCACTTATCATATCAGCTGTATTTCGTGTCTCAAAATAATTTGTTTGAAACTTATTCCAGATACAAGCGTCTATTTTCAAAAGGATGTAGCTTGATGTTTGTCTAATGATGAGAAGGAGGGGGTCTTTTGTTTAAACGGTTGAAGTCCTTATTTTCACGAAAATCTTGTGCGATCTGTAAGAAAAAACCTGTGGATCCGAAGGGTTATGAAAATGACCAGGGGGAATCGGTTCTCGTCTGCAGACATTGTGTCCCTTATGCTGAACGGCGAGCCATGAGAAAAAGGTAAGTCACTGATCTCTATCATGATTGCCCGTTTTTGATGATATAATGGATACAGAAAAACTTTTAGAAACCCAACATCTATTTACAAGCTCCTCAACTTTTTAAGAAGGAGGCTTTAGATGGACAATATAAAAGAAACGTTTCTTGAAGTCGTCCTATCCATCCTTCCCATCACCATCGTTATAACCATTCTTCAATTCACCTTAGTCTGGCTTCCTTTGGACATGTTCTTCCAATTTCTCATCGGGGTCGTGATGGTCGGGGCAGGTCTTGTGCTGTTTTTGCTTGGTGTCCATATTGGATTGTTACCGATAGGAGAAATGATTGGTTCTGCCTTGTCTAAAACGAAAAGGGTGTGGCTGATCGTTTTTTTTGGTTTTCTCCTCGGGCTCGTGGTAACCATAGCAGAGCCTGATGTCCGGGTGCTTTCCTCTCAGGTGGATCAAGTATCAGGGGGCCAGATTCCTATGGATATCCTTATTCTTTCTGTTGCGATCGGAGTAGGTGTGTTTGTTGCTCTCGCGATGTTTCGAATCATCTTCAGTATCAACATCGTATATATGCTTGCCGGAGGATACGCGCTCGTTTTTCTATTGGCAGCCTTTACCCCGGCGGTCTTCGTCCCGATCTCCTTTGATGCTGGTGGTGTGACCACTGGACCATTGACAGTACCGTTTATCCTTTCGCTCGGTGTCGGCGTGGCTGCAGTCATGCGTGGGAAATCATCATCGGCGGATGGATTTGGACTAGTTGCCCTGGCATCGATCGGCCCGATTTTATCCGTCCTCCTATTAGGGGTGATTTATGGGTGAATATTAAAATCTTCGACGGGTTTTGGCATGTCCTGTTTGATGTTGCGACAGCGCTTATCCCTTTATTCTTCTTATTTCTTCTATTTCAATTCGCATTCCTTAAGCTCCCTTGGAAAAAATTGCAGGATATCTTGATCGGCTTCCTGTTGACGTATGTAGGTCTGGCTCTTTTTCTACAAGGGGTTCATATCGGTTTCCTCCCGGTTGGGGGCATGATGGGAGAAAAGCTGGGAGCCATGGAACACACTTGGCTGCTGGTGCCTATCGGTTTTGTCCTCGGCTTTGTGGCCATTTACGCAGAGCCTGCGGTCAGTGTACTGACCCACCAGGTTGAAAAAGTTTCTGGAGGATATATCCCGCAAAAATTGCTTCTTTATACACTTTCGTTTGGTGTCGGTCTATCCATCGCTCTTTCTATGGTGCGGATTATCATCGGGATCCCCATTTGGTATTTTGTGGTCCCTGGCTATTTGTTCGCGTTGATCATCGTTCGGTTTTCCAATAAAACATTCACATCGGTCGCCTTTGATTCTGGTGGAGTAGCAACAGGCCCGATGACGGCCACATTTATATTGAGTTTATTCGTAGGCATTGCCTCTGTCACAGAAGGGCGAGATCCTTTGTTGGACGGGTTCGGAATGGTTGCTCTCGTCGCTTTGGCCCCGATCATTTCTGTCCTTACTCTAGGTGTGATCTACAGAAGAAAGGAGCAGGAGCAGTATGAAAAAGACCAAATCCGCACAAAAGCTCATAGTAACGATCGTTAAAAAAGAAAAAGCTAAAAAAGTTGTCCATGCCTCTACGCTCGCAGGTGCCCAAGGGGGAACAACCTTCTTTGGCAAAGGATTCAGAATGGATGAAAAGAAGCGGTTTCTCGGCATACCTGTAGAAAGGGAACGAGAAGTCATCTTAACTCTTGTCTCTGATTCTATATATCCGTCGGTCATGGATGCCATTATTCAAGCAGCAAAATTGAACCGTCCACGCCACGGCATCGGATTTGTCATCGATACGAAAAATATCAGCGGCATCAATCATATGATCGGCCTGGGACTTGAACCGGAAGAATACGCAAGTGAGGATGTGAGGCAGGTGGAGAAGCAGAAAATGTCCTATGATCTGATTGTGACCATCGTCAACAAAGGGGATGCAGAAAAAGTCGTGGATGCTTCAAAAGAAGCCGGGGCAGAAGGTGGGACCATCATCACTGGACGAGGAACAGGGATCCATGAAAAGGCGAAGCTTTTCAACATTTTGATTGAACCTGAAAAAGAAGTGGTGCTGACATTAATTGTGAAAGAAAAGTGTGATGGTGTTCTACGTGCGATTGAGCGAGGAGCCAGACTGGATGAGCCGGGCAGGGGAATTGCCTTTGTGCTGGATGTCGAACGTACCGTAGGAATCAACCATCTATTAAACCAACAATGGAGTCAAGACATGAAGGAGTGAACGCATGCAAATCAGAGCAGAGAGAAAAGAAGACTTTCAAACCATCGAACAAGTCATTGTAAGAGCTTTTAAAAAAGAAGAAATGAGTGATCAAACCGAACATCAACTCGTAGGAAGGTTGAGGGATGCAGACGCCTATATCCCTGAACTTTCCCTCGTAGCTATAGAAAAAGGTGAAATTTTAGGTCACATCATGCTGACGAGAATAACGATAGGGGAAAGAGATTCTGTGAAATCTCTGGCCCTCGCCCCTGTTTCTGTACTTCCTTCCTATCAAAATCAAGGAATAGGAAGAGCGTTGATGAAGCACTCTCTAGAAAAAGCTAAGGAATTAGGGTTTGAATCTGTCATCGTCCTTGGGCATCCAGGGTACTATTCTACATTTGGTTTTCAACCAGCTTCCCACTACGGGATCAATGCGCCTTTCGAAGTTCCTGATGAAGCGTTTATGGCTTTAGAGTTGAAAAGAGGGGCGTTAGAAAAGGTATCAGGTCCTGTCCATTATTCACCGGAATTTTTACAAGCATAAAAAGCCGTCCTAAAAAATCAGGTGGCCTATGTCTGCGCGCGGGTCATCGATAGGATTAGGGGATAAGGGGGAAAGAAGTTGAGGAAGTTTCTCATTTCTATAATGGGGTTGTTTGTTCTCCTTACCGGATGCAGTTCAGAAAAAGAGAAACTGGTGAATGAAATAAAGTCCGAGGTAGAAGGGCGGTATAGTGTTCTCGCTTTCAAAAGTGAGGAGGATTCTGCAGAAGAGTTTCAGCAGGAGATCAACCAGATGTTTCATGATCCTGAAGTTTGGGAGAAGAGGCTCTATTCATTTAACATCCTCACAAGCATCCCCGATGAACCCTATGACTATAAGAAACTCTTAGAAATTGAAGAGTTGCCGCAATTTATCGTGTTGGATACAGAAGGAGTCATTTTTCGGACTCCATTCATAGAGGACTTGGAAATTTTCCTGTTAGGGGATGAACAACACTCCTCCCATGGGCATGAATAAGCGGAAGCTTGAGAGCTTCCGCTTTTGTTGTGCTTCTAAAAAGGTTTGGAATGTTTCGGGTCTGATGATTTTTTTGCAGCTCCATGGTCATAATACATTTCTTCATAGGTTTCTTTATTTTGATGCGCCATATTGACATGAGGCTGGCTTCTTCTCTTGCGCTCGAAATAAATGGAAAGACCAATCAACACGATCGGGATCAACAGCAAGAGCCATAACATATTTCGTTCCTCCTCAATGTTTTTGGCTTACAGTAACCCTATTCCCCTTTCGTAGAGTTTCATGCTCACTATGACAAGAAATGCGACGAACGGACTGCTTCTCGTAATAAATAAACCCTATAGATCCTGTATATGGAAATTAAGGAAACCGGTTTACTAAAAATCGCATTTATTTATGAAAAAATCTGAAAAAAGCATTGAAAACGGATTCATATGTCGTTATAATCAAGCTAACCTAATAAATCAATTGATTTTTTTTAAACATTAACGAAACCGGTTTCGTTAATGAGGGGGAAGTAAAATAACGGAGGAATTTGAAAGGAATGGTGAAAGTGAAAAAGCATGTATCCGTCGTTCTATTGTTGGTCTTATCGATGTTTCTTTATGCGTGTAGTAGCGATGAAGAATCTGCTTCAGGCGAAGGCAAAGTCACTCTTGATTTTTGGGTGTTTGGAGCGACCAACTATGAGGCATTAGCAGAAGAATACGAAAAAGAAAACCCAGATGTTACCATCAATATCAAAAACTCTGAGTTGGGTGATCACCACGATAGTTTGTTCACATCCATTTCAGCAGGTACGGGTGCACCGGATTTGACGATGATCGAGGTCGATCAGCTGGATCGTTACCGCGAAGCGCAAGATCGTTTTGTTAACTTGTACGATTTAGGCGCGGAAGAAGTACAAGATCAATACTTAGATTGGAAATGGAAAATGGCTGAAAATGGAGAAGGCGATTTCTTGTTCGGTTTACCTACAGACATAGGTCCAAAAGCAATGTACTTCCACACAGAAGTTTTCGAAGAAGCTGGACTACCGACAGATCCTGATCAAGTTAGTGAAATGATTTCCACTCCTGAACAATTCGCAGATGCTGCGACATCTGTATTGGATAAAACAGGCAAGCCAATGGTCGACAGTATGGAAATGGCCTTCCGTGCAAACATGGATGCTCTTCAAGTCAGCTATTTCAACCGTGATGGTGAACTATTGCTTGGTGAAGCAGACAATGGTGTGAAAGAAGCTTATGATTACGCTGTTGAACTCAATGAAAAAGGCGTTGTAGGATCATTCGAAATGTGGACACCAGAATGGGCGAATGCATTGAACCAAGGTGGATTTGCTGTAGAAATGGCGCCTGCATGGTTGAAAGGTTACATGACTGAAAATGCACCAGAAGGCGCAGGTAAGTGGAGAGTAACGACACTTCCAACAGACTTTGCCGGAAACTGGGGAGGTTCTTATGTAGCGATTCCTTCTGAAACGAAACATAGTGAAGAAGCGTACAAATTCGCTAAATGGATGCTATCTCCTGAGAACCAATTAGAGTCCTTCGTTGAAAGTGGATTGTTCCCATCTGCTCCAGAAGTGTACGAAATGGAAGAATTCGTAAACAACTCTGATGAGTACTTCGGTGGGCAAAACACTGCGGCATACTTTGCAGAAGCAGCACAAGAAATTCCTGAAGTGTACAAAGGACCGAAATACGTAACAGTGAACAATGAAGTGTTGACGGCTCTTAGAAATGTCCAAGAAGGCGCAGATCCTGAAGAAGAATGGGAAGCGGCTGTCAAACGAATTGAAGGTCTAGTAAGTCGTTAGAACGTTTTCGGGGCTGGATGGATACATCCGGCCCTCCTACATAAAGGAGGGAATCGAGTGGAGAGTGTACAAAAACGTCAGCATGCCTCAAAAGTGAAATCCACTACCCAAATGTCTGAAAAGAAAAAAGATATGCTGTCTGGATATTTATATATTGCACCCTTTTTCATCATTTTTGGAATCATTGGTCTTTATCCAGCTGTTTTCAGTATCGTATTGGCCTTCCAGGATTGGAATGGACTTGGAGAGATGGACTTCGTAGGATTAAGTAACTTTGCGATCGTCCTTCAGGATCCTTTGTTCTGGAAATCCTTATATAACACAGTCATTATCGGATTGATGGGGACAGCCCCGCAATTAATCGTCGGTATTATATTAGCTTACTTCCTGAACATGGCTGTCATTCGTTTCACGAACTTTTTCCGTGTGACGATTTTTATGCCATACATCACATCGATGGTAGCCGTTGCTTTGGTATTCGGGGTGTTTTTCAGTAGTAGTGAAACAGCTCTTGCAAACTATGTGATTGGTCTTTTCGGTGTTGATCCAGTCAGTTGGAAAACATCCGAATGGGGAGCGAAAATTGCTATCTCATTAATGGTTTTCTGGAGATGGGTCGGATATAACACCATCATCTACCTGGCAGGTCTGCAAAGTATTCCAAAAGACTTGTATGAAGCGGCAACTATTGATGGAGCTGGGAAAGTTCAACAATTCCTTCATATTACCATTCCAATGTTGAAACCATTCATTATCTTAACAGTGTTCATGTCTACGGTAGGTGCCTTGCAGTTGTTCGCAGAACCAGCAGTATTCTTAGGTTCATCCGCTTTCAACCGTGATGAAGCCATGACCGTCGTTATGTATCTGTATCGTGATGCGTTCAATCTAGGATCATTCGGAACAGCTTCAGCGACAGCGGTATTGCTATTGATCATCATTGTAAGTGCAGCAGCAATCAATACATGGTTGACTTCTGGAGTCGGTCGTAAGCAGAAAAGGAGGGCGTTTAAGAAGTGAGAAAAGCTAAAGGAATGAAAAAAGGGACGCTTCCCGTTTACATCATCTTATGGATCGCCTCCATTTTATCCATCTTCCCATTTTATTGGATGTTTGTCATGGCGACCAGGCCGAGTGCCGCTTACAACTCGATCCCTCCGACACTATTGCCGGGAGATCAACTGGTACAAAACTTCATGAAAGTCCTGGATACGATTCCATTCTTCCAGGCGATGTGGAATACGATTCTATTATGTACGACAGTAACCATTGCAGTGCTATTGATCAGCTCATTGGCAGGATTCGCTTTTGCGAAGTTCCAGTTCCCAGGTAAAAACTTTTTCTTCATCTTGATCCTGTTGACGATGGTTATTCCTCCTCAGCTGGGATTGATACCACAATTTTATCTCGTTTCCCAATTAGGATGGTTGGATACGTTACTTGGAGCAGGGGTGTTGTTCTTACTAAATCCATTAGGCATCTTCTTAATGCGTCAATACATCAGTGAGTCCGTACCGGACGAGTTGATGGAAGCAGCGAAACTTGATGGATGTTCGAACTTCAGGATTTTCCGGAGCATTGTCCTTCCGATTATCAAACCAGCCTTTGCGACCTTAGGCATCATCGTTTTTACGCTCGTATGGGGAGAGTTCTTATGGCAGTTCACCGTCTTGCGTGACCCGGCGTCTTACACCTTGCAGGTAGCCCTTGCTTCATTGAACAATGCGTTCCGTGTCGACTTTGGAATGCTGCTTTCAGGCGTATTCTGGGCTACGGTTCCATTGATCATCATCTTCTTGATCTTCAATCGCTGGTTCATTTCAAGCATCACTGAAGGGTCGATTAAGTAAATCTATGCCATCCCCTCTAAATTGTTGATACAATAGATGGTAACCACATAACGGCTAGCTTTGAAGGAGAGAACAAGATATGGACTTAACAATACGTGACATAGCTAAAATGGCCGGTGTGTCTCCAGCCACTGTTTCTAAAATCATCAACAATTATGGAGGCATCAGTGAATCGACCAGAAAGAAAGTCTATAAGATTATCGAAGATACAAAATATCAACCTACGTTTTCAGCCAAGTCTCTGGCTACGAAGAAATCAAACCTGATCGGGCTGATCTATGCCGGTAAGATCAATGTAGACTTTACCCACCCTTTTTTCAATGAAGTCGTCAATTCATTCAAAAGGGCGGTCGGGTCGTTAGGTTATGACCTGTTGCTATTTTCAAATGAAAAATTTTATAAAGGCGAAAGCAAATACCTGGAAAGGTGTAAGCATTTCCATGTCGATGGATGCCTTGTCATCGCCGGTGATGAAATTGAAGAGGCTGTTCATGATATTGCGAAAAGCGATATTCCTTGTATCGGGATTGATTTGAAGCTGGAAGGTCCGAGATCCAGCTACATTATGACAGACAATGCAAAAATCGGAGCGAAGGTCGTGGAGTATCTTTATTTAAACAAAGTCCGTAACATCGCCTACATTGGCGGGAAACAAAACTCCCTTGTATCAAGCATCCGGAACATCGGATTCATCGATTCTATGAACCAATTTGGACTGACGATTCATAAAGACTGGATCTATTATGGCGACTTTTTCGAAAACAGTGGATATGAAGGTATGAAACAGATTCTGAAGGGAGACCGTCTTCCAGAAGCTGTCTTCGCAGCTTCCGATATGATGGCTCTTGGAGCATTGAAGGCCATCAAGGAAGTGGGATTGTCTGTCCCTGAAGATATCCAACTGATCGGGTGTGACGACATTGAAGCCTGTCGATATAGTGATCCACCACTGACAACTGTGAAACAAGACAAACAAAAACTAGGAAAGCTAGCGGCGTACATGCTCGAAGATTTGATGAAAGACGAGCATGACATTCAGGATGTCAAAGTGGACCCGGAGCTGGTGCCACGAGCATCTACCATAGAACGCTAGACTCCTAAAGATTAACTGGAGGTAAAGGCAATGACAACGATACAATTTCCTGACCAATTAAAATGGGGAGCAGCGACTGCATCCTATCAAATTGAAGGAGCGGCGAATGAAGGAGGACGTACACCGTCAATTTGGGATGTGTTCTCCCACACCCCTGGAAATGTGAAAAACGGTGATCACGGGGATCACGCGTGCAACAGTTACCATATGTACAAAGAAGACGTGCAGCACTTGAAGGAGCTCGGAGTTGACTTGTATCGCTTCTCGATTTCCTGGTCCCGTGTCATTCCTGACGGGACAGGGGAATTGAACCCGGAGGGCGTCGCGTACTACCGCAACTTGATTCAGGAACTTTTAGATAACGGAATTGAGCCGATGATTACACTCTACCACTGGGATCTCCCTCAAGTATTGCAGGAAAAAGGCGGGTGGGAAAGCCGTGAGACGACAGATGCGTTCTTATCGTACGCCAATGCAATGTTCAAAGAGTTCGGCGGCCAAGTTAAAAAATGGTTGACGATCAATGAACCATGGTGCGCTTCTTTCCTATCTAACTATCTAGGCATCCACGCACCAGGGAAAACGAGTTTGCAAGCAGGTGTTGATGTCGCCCATCACCTATTGCTCGCCCACGGTAAAGCCGTCCAATCTTTCCGCACCCTCGTGCCGGATGGAGAAATCGGTTATGCCCCGAACGTAGGTTGGCTTGAGCCGTACAGCCCGAATCAAGAAGATGTTGATGCATGTAAACGCGGGATGATGTGGCAGAAAGAATGGTTCATGGATCCAGTGTTCAAAGGTACATACCCGGATACGTTAGTCAAACTCTTTGCTGAAAACGGCGCGACCTTAAACATGGAAGACGGAGACCTTGAAATCATCTCTCAACCGATTGATATGATGGGAATCAACTATTATACAGGCAGTCTTGGGCGTTACAAGGAAGACGGAGGATTGTTTCAAGTGGAAGAAATCGCTTTGGACGAACGCCGTACAGACATCGGCTGGCCGATCTATGGTGAAGGCTTCTACTACACATTGAAAGATCTTCATGAGACGTACGGAGATGTTCCGATTTACATCACGGAAAATGGAGCCTGCTATAACCATGGTGTAGAGGAAGATGGTAAGGTACATGACACAGAGCGTGTTGAGTATCTCAAGCAGCACTTGACTTCCCTAAACCGTGCTATGGAAACTGGCGTACCGATCGTCGGGTATATCGTCTGGTCACTCTTAGATAACTTTGAGTGGGCGGAAGGGTATGATAAGAGATTCGGCATCATCCATGTAAACTTTGAAACATACGAGCGTACAAGAAAAGACAGTTACTACTGGTACAAAGAGACAGTAGAAAATCACAAATTTGAAGTATAAATTTTTTTGACCTTGAGGGAAACCGGTTTCGTTCTATTTCAAATAGGAAGATGCTCGTTTCCCTTTTTTTTATCCCAACCATTCATAAAAATTTCTTCCATTTAATTTAAGGAGGAAATCATTTGATAGATGACCCAAACCTCTTAGATGGATGACACCCAGTTTATAAATTAAAGGAGGAAACAGATTGAAAAAAATCGTTTATGGTTTGATTGTGCTGTTTATGGTTTTAGGAAGTGTTACACCTGTTCATGCTAAAAAGTCAGAAGGGAAACAAGAAGATGGAATCGATTGGTATGACGAAGGACTATTTGATGGGTTGAACAACAAGAAAAATGAAAGCGCATCCATGAAACGCGGAGAGTATGCTGTTGTTCTTAGTCATCTGTTTGGTGTACAGAAGAAAGAAGTGGTTCAGAAGCTACAAGAAGCAACGGGTTCAAAAGGGAAGCTCCGGTCTGTAATTAAACAAGAAGAAGCAGTGAAAGTGTTAACAGAATTTCTACCCTACCCAGTTGAAGGCGCGCTTAATTCCTGGGATGATTCGAATAAACCAGTGAAGCGTAAGCATGTCTTCTCCTTCGTGGACCGTTACATCGATGCCTATTATAACGAGCAAGGAGAATACATAGGGCAAGACATCAAGGGGAATGGATGGATCAATGCTTCCGGTGTCACGCTACGTGATTCTACAATTCATGGCGACTTATTCATTGTTAGTGGGGAAGACATCCTTTTAGACAAGATCACGGTATCTGGAACGGTTTATATTCATGAAGACATTCAAAATGAAGTGGCTACTGTGAATGCTGAGCTTAACAAAGTTTTTGTATATGATGGGTCTGAAAAAGCTTCGGACTGGTCACTTGTCTGGAACGATGAATTTTTATCAGAAGAAATCGATACAGACAAATGGAGCTACGATATTGGGAACTGGCTCGTGGACGACCAAGGGTCACCTGTTGCTCCTGGTTGGGGGAACAATGAACTGGAATACTATACGGATTCCGGTGAGAATTCTTTTATTGAAGATGGAAATCTAGTTATCAAAGCTGAAAAAGAAGAAGAACCAATCACGGACGAATTTGGATCTTATGACTACACATCCGCCAAGTTGAAGACAAAAGGTCTCTTCAGTAAGAAATACGGAAAATTCGAAGCGAAAATGAAACTTCCAGAAGGTAAAGGGTACTGGCCGGCGTTTTGGATGATGCCGGAAGATGATTTGTATGGACCTTGGCCGACTTCAGGTGAAATTGACATTATGGAAGCAGCTGGAGACGATCCGAGCACAATCGGAGGTACAATTCACTATGGAGAAGAGTACCCGAACAATACGTACAAAGGAAAAGAGTACCATTTTTCTGAAGGGGAAGACTTTACAGGATATCATACGTACTCTGTCGAGTGGGAACCAGGGGAAATCCGCTGGTATGTAGACGGAAAACTATATCAAACATTGAATGACTGGTTCAGTAAAGGGAAAAACCAGGCGGATCAATATGCTTTCCCTGCACCTTTTGATCAGGAATTCTACTTGATTCTGAATCTCGCTGTCGGTGGCTGGTACGGAGGGAATCCAGATGCAACGACCGAATTCCCTGGTCAAATGGAAGTGGATTACGTACGTGTCTATGAATTAACAGGAAGAGAATATAAAGAACCGGTAGAGCCTGTCGTTGAAAAAGAAACGCTTCCTGAAGATGCGAAACAGCCTCTAGAAGATGGCAACTTCATTTACGATCAGAACTATGAAAAAGAGATCACGCTAGTCGATGAGCCTCAAGATGCGCCACATCCGACAGACTGGAATTTCTATAAGCTTCCAGATTTCGGTGGGGAAGGAACACTCACGATTGATGATGTAAACGGTCAACCGTTTGCTAAGACAGAAATCAGCAATCCCGGAAATGCTTTGTGGTCCCTGCAGCAAATCCAGCATCTGCCGGTTATAGAAGGGCAAACGTACAAAGTGACGTTTGATGCGAAATCCGACACTAACCGGAAATTAATGACGAAGGTTTCCGGAGGCGCTGAGAGAGGGTATGCGAATTATTCTGGTGAAAAAACGGTGGATTTGAGTGAAAGTGTTCAATCCTACGAGTATACCTTCACCATGAATCAAGACACGGACTTAGCTGCGCGTCTCGAATTCAATATGGGTGGCGGTACAGCACCAGTCTGGATTGGGAATGTGCGTGTAGCAGACATTACAGATGAAATCGCAGAGGATTCTTCAAAACCTGCCCTGGGCGATGGGAATCTCATTTACAATGGTACCTTTGACCAAGGGGATATGAGTCGCCTCAACTATTGGAATCTGAGTTTGCAAAATGGTGCTGAAGCTGATGACGTTGTTCCAGAAGCGACACGTGAAGCTGAAATCGTCACCGAGAATAAAGGGGGACAACCGGAAGACATTCTTTTCACGCAGGCAGGAATCCCTCTTGTTGGAGGACAGGAATATAAAGTGACATTCCAAGCAAAAGCCTCCCAAACACGAGACATTCAACTAGACGTTGTGAATGAAGACGGTTCTGTGGAGTATTTCAAAAAAGAAGCTGTTTCCCTGACCACAGATATGAAGGATCATACATTAACATTCCAGATGCCTGAGAATATTGCAGATGAAAATGGACAATTAAGATTTTTACTCGGTGGGGAAGCTGGAGATGTTTCCTTTGATCACGTCCGCATGATTCACATCAAACCTGTCGACCCTTCTCCTTTAAAAAATGGTGATTTCGCGAAAGGGTTGGACTCCTGGTCATCATACATCCACTTTGATGCTCAAGCTCAGGTTTCCATTATCAATGAATCTCTCTCTGTGGATATTGTAAATGGAGGAAATGAAGCATGGAGTGTTTTGGTGGAGCAGCCAGGTCTTTCCTTAAGTAAAGATGTCACGTACTCTTTATCTTTTGATGCCGCTTCCACTGTTGAGCGGGACATTGAAGTAACTTTAGAAAACGCGGGATATTACCGTTACCTAAGTGAAAAAGTTTCGTTAACGAAAGAGATGCAAAGCTATACATTCGAACTTGTCATGCCAGCGGATGACTCGACCTCTCTGAAGTTACTAATGGGGCAGGTTGCTGATGCTCATGAGATTACCTTTGACAATGTCGTCCTTAAAGTGAAATAAGTAGAAGCACGCTCCTTCCTCGAAGGGGCGTGTTTTTTGCCCATCCCTTTCCTAGATAGGCACATATGATAAATAGAACATTTGGAAAGGGGCGGTTGATTTGGATCGAGTCTATCATCACGGCCACGGCACGTATATCCCCGGATATGGGTACCATCATGGCCACGGCACGTACATCCCTGGATACGGCTATCATCATGGTCAAGGGACCTATGCACCAGGACATGGCTATGAGCACGGGCACAGCACCTATGTGCCGGGGTATGGATATCATCAAGGACATGGAAGTTATCAGCCATGGTACGGTGGGTATCACCATAGTCATGGGGGATTTTACGGATAAATGGATAGAAAAAAGGAACTTTCCATACGGGAAGGTTCCTTTTTTTAATGGCCGATGCATAAGATGCTTGTACATAGACTTATAGAAAGGGCGATAAGATGAAAAAAGTTTATCCCTTCTTACTGCTCGCTGCTGTTTTTGGTTTGGTGGGGTACATGGAGTCACCAAGAATGAATCCGGAAGATCATTTCCAATCCCCTGTAAGTACAGAAGAGAGTGAAAAAGAAGCTGTGGCTGATCAAGGGCCAGACGAACCATCAACAACGATGGAGTTGGAGCTCGTCCATGAGGGGACGAAAGTGGTGGAAGGAGCAAAAGTGGAGGCCTACCGTGAATATGAAATCTACAAAGATTCTGATGGGAACATTATTAAGAAGGTACCTACTGAACACTACAACTATTTAAGGTATGAATGATGAAAAGGGTCACTCTAATGCAGAGTGACCCTTTAATATCCTATATTGAGCGACGGAAAGCTTTCACGATGATCCCATCGTCTGCAGGCTCAAAATCGTGTTCCGGCAGCCGCTCGAATCCGTAGTGCTCATACAAGGCAATGGCGTCTTTCATAAAATCACCGGTGTGCAGACCGATCTCCGCATACCCTTTCGCTTTCGCTCTATGGATGCATTCTTCTATCAAAGCCGAAGCGATTCCTTTCCCGCGTGCTTGGGGGATGACAGCGAGTACTCGGATTTCAGGATAATCGAGTGCATCCACGAACCCTTCATACGCGTCTGTCTGGGCTGGAAAAAGAGCAACACTTCCTAGGATGTCTCCATTTACTTCCGCCACGATTAAATCGACGCCTGGCTGTTGATCAGCTTCAGAGGATATCGCTTTTTTCAGTGCCTTCCAATGTTCTTCCGGAATAGAACCGATATGGTCTTCGTAAGCAGCGATTCTCAGCTTCCGGATTTCAAGTATTTCTTCTTTCTTTGCATTCCGAATCATTATAGTCATGTCGTTCTCCTTTTTTCATAAAACTTTTGTTCCGACTTACTTAATTTCTCACGATGGTGAGGGGACTCCCACACATCGAGTTCCGGACCTTTCGGCAGAATCTTTTCCTCTGTGTGTTCAGGGTCGATGGTAATGGATAAATGATAATGCTGTTTGATCGCATGAAAATCAGTCGTTTCCCCAAATCCTTCAGTCTGGTAGAGATCCCGGGCATAGCCCCAAAGATTTGGGAATTCACGGATCAGGTTCCGATTTGTATTAAATCCGTTGTAATAGGCCACATCAAAACGAGCAAGGGTCGTATAAAGCCTCACGTCAGCATCTGTGATGAAGTCTCCCATCAGAAAACGGTTTTCAGACAAATGCTTTTCAACCTCATCGAGGCGGGTGAAGAGCCGATCATACGCTTGTTCATACGCCTCCTGGGACTGCGCGAAGCCACATTTATAGACTCCATTGTTGATGTCATGGAAAATGACGTCGCTCCATCGATCGATTTCTTTTCTGTGTTCTTCAGGGTAAAGATCAGGAGCCTCTTCTTTATGAAAAGGAGCCCAGGCCGTCTCGAAGTCTGTGGTCAAGTTGAAATAATCATTGTTCACGGCTTTTTTCTCATCAATATCAACCATCACGGGTACAGTTGGGCGACCTTTATAGTCTGGATCAGCATGAAAGTAGATTTCACTTACATATTGTATGCCAAGTTCAGGGTCTTTGCAGTTTTCATCCAGGGAGAATTCCCAATCGACACGGTCGATTTGCGGGCGAAGAGGACTTGCCGTTCCAAGACTGATCGCGGAGTCCAGTCCGAGAATTTTCCGGACAATGACGGCACGATGAGCCCAGGGACAAGCGGGAGACCAGAGGAGACGATATTTGCCAGATTGAACGGGGAGTTCTTCACCGAACGATGCCGTGAAGCGGTTTGTCTGGCGTTTGAAAGAACCGTCCTGATTAATTTCTGCAGGTTTATTTTTAGAACTCATAAAATATCCCTCACTTTCAAGATAATCGTTACTTTGTTTATCGCATGTTCTTAATCAAGGGTCAACAAAAAAGCATCGGTCGGAAGAAATTTTCACGAAAAATGATCCGACACTCGTTTTCTTTCGTATGCTTTGTGAAACGTGAAAAATCTCCTTTTAAAAGATATACTAGAGAGACTATGGCTGAAAAAAGGGGAATTGGAATGAGCAAAACGACGGACGATGAGCTATACGACCGAATACGCAATAAAGACAAAGCGGCTCTCGAAACCCTCTACAACCGGTATGAAAAATTATTGTATTCTTTTGCCTATCGAATGATGAAAGACCAGCAACAAGCAGAAGAAGTGATGCAGGATGTTTTCATCAAATTGTGGAGAGGCAAGGGAGCCGGTCAATACGTGAAAGAGCGCGGCAAGTTTTCAAGCTGGCTGTTGACGATAACGAGAAATGCCTCCATCGACTTGATCAGAAAAAAGAAAGTCCAGGAAGTGGAGTGGGATCAAAGGGATTCCTTGAATGAAGAAATGCCCGGTGTTGAAGAAATCGTCACAGATAGAGAAGAACGTGATCAATTAAGAAAAGCGATCGACACCTTACCTGATGAACAGCAACGGATGATTTGCCTTTTTTATTTCCAGGGATTATCTCAAAGAGAAATCGCTGAGAAATGTGACATTCCCCTTGGCACAATCAAAGGACGGGTCCGGCTCGCATTGAAAAAACTGCGCGAGCATTTGGATGAGAAAGGGGGGACCACCGATGAATAACAAACAATGCGAGAATGTCCTTGATTACTTGAATGACCAGCTGACAGATAAAGAAAAAGAAGCATTCGAACAGCACTTACGGGAGTGTCCGGACTGTCAAGAAGAAGTGCAGGAATTGGAAGATATCATGGGCGATTTCTCGTCTTATATCAAAGAATCCACACCTCCAGCTGGGATGAGGGAGCGCGTTCTTGATGGCGTCTTCAATAGTGAAGAAGAAGCACTTGAACCGACTCCATCACAAACGAACGTGACCCAACCGAAAAAAGCGAACCGCTGGAAAGTTTGGGCTGGGGCGCTTGCTGCGGGTCTCCTCTTATCCGTTGGTGGAAATATATTTGCGGGGTTACAGCTTCAACAGCTATCTTCGCAAAATGAAAACCTGGAGTCGAATCTCTCTGATCTTCAAGTCGCCCTATCGGAACTGGAAGATCGTGAAAGTGAGAATGATGATACGATGACCCCAACACAACGGACACAACTTGCCACAACAGGTGAAACCGGATCTGGAGTAGCTACTTTTGTGGATCGCAGCATAGGATCTGAGCTTCTTGTCCAAGTGGAGGAATTGAGTCAGCTTGAAGGAAACCAGGTTTATCAAGTATGGCTGATTGAAGGAGAAAAACCAGAACCTGCCGGCGCATTTACGACGGATGGTAAAGGAAACGGAGCGGTGACATTCCGAATCGTTGAAGATAATCAAAAGTCCTGGGATGCGATCGCCATCACGAAAGAACCACAGCCGAATAACCAGCTTCCTGAAGGAGACGTCGTTTTACAGGCAGAGCTTTAGAGTATTTATTGGAGGTCGACTTATCGAGTCGGCCTCTTATTATTAAGGGATGCAAATTTGATAGAAGGAAGGTTTTATCCTGCTTTCAATACGAGGTGAATCTTCCTTTCAAAAATTTAAAGGGATGTTCGTTTCAAAGATCGGGTATTCTATGGTCTGTAAGAGTAGGTAACCGGATAGCATGAGAACTGCTGATCCTATATAATGGAGGAGAATTCAACAGGAATGGAGTGCTTCTATGACGTACAACGACGAATATTTCATGAAAATAGCGATTGAACAAGCATCAAAATCGAGAGCAGAAGGAAATGAACCGTTTGGTGCCATCCTGGTTAAAGGCAATGAGATTGTAAAAATCGCTGAGAACAAAGTACATACTCACTCAGACCCTACCTACCACGCAGAAATAGGGCTGATCAGAGATTTTTGTTCAGAGAACCAGCTATTTGATTTGAAGGATTATACCCTTTACACCAGCTGTGAACCTTGTGTAATGTGTTCAGGTGCAATGGTATGGTCTAATCTTGGTAAAATGGTATATAGCGTTACCCATGATCAGTTAGCAGATATCGCAGGGGACAACATCATGATTCCTTGTAAAGAGGTTTTCGCGAAGAGCCCAATGAAGCCTACAGTAGTAGGAGAAGTATTGAATGACGAAGGCTTGAAAGTATTTGATGGATACACATTTGGATAAAAAAGTTGAATATGAAGATTACCCCAGATGAAATTTCTTTAGTCTGGGGTTTTTGGTGATTCACCAATTAAATGGTGTCTAGAATCCGCATAGATAAATGTATCTGTATTGGACATTACAAGCTGGTATTTTCTGAGAGAATGTCTCAAGTCTTAAATTACATAACAAGAATGGTTTTCGTAAAGTTAGACGAAGAGAACGTATAGGTGGAATGGCTGGCGTGAGGTTATTGTTATCTTGTTAGAAAAAGCGTAGTAATGAAGTAGGAGTTTAGTAGACGAATAGCGATGTAAAAGCATCGATTTCTTGTATTGAAATAAAGAAGTTAAGAAAGATTGTAGGAAATAACAGGATTTTAGTTTAGATCCGGTTTTTTATAAAGTGTAAATTATTGCAGTATGAGGTCCAGGATCAGTTACTTACAAATGAAAAAGCTGCCGGACCAACCGGCAGCTTCGGGGTAGTTATGGTTCATGATTTCAATAACAAGTAGATGAAGTAGGTCCCTCCGACGACGGAAACGACCAGCCCTACAGGTATTTCAGATGGAGCGAGCAGGTTTCTTCCGATGGTATCGGCAAGGAGTAGGAGCAGAGAGCCCATCAGCATCGTGATTGGCAGCAAAGCTCCATGCATAGGTCCGACCAATCTTCTTGCCAGGTGCGGAACGACGAGACCGATGAAGGCGATCCCTCCTCCTACGGAAACAGAAGCCCCGGCAAGGGCGACCGCAATGAACAAGAGGATGCGGCGTTCTTTTTCAACATTCGTTCCAAGACCAGCCGCCATGGAATCCCCTAAGTGGAGGGAATTCAACGTTCCCGCTTTCAACATGACGATTGGAAGGAGTATTACGAGCCAAGGTAGAAGAGCAAGCACATATGTCCAGTCCGTGCCTGAAATATTTCCTGACAGCCAAACGGTCGCACGCATGAAATCGTTCGGATCCATCTTTAATTGAAATACGATGATTAATGCTGAAAACGCACTATTTATCCCGATACCGACAAGAACCAGCCGCATTGGGGAGATCCCGTCACGCCATGAAATGGTATAAATCAAAATCGCGGCAACTGATGAACCGATCAAGGAAGCAAGCGGCATGAGAAAGACGGAAAAATCAGAGACTGCACCAGCGCTTCCCTGGAATAGGAAGATGTACAACACAATGGAGAACCCTGCTCCTGCATTGATTCCGATGATGCCAGGATCAGCGAGGTCATTTTGAGTGACACTCTGAAGGATCGCTCCTGAAACGGCCATTCCGGCTCCAATCAAAATGGCAATGACCATACGTGGCAGCCGGAAGGAAAATAGGACGAGTTCGTTTTGACCGTCTCCATTGCCGAGAAGGGTCCGGATGACCTCTCCGGGAGAAATATTCATAACACCTAAGTTCAAACTGATGAACAGCGTTGTGATGATGGCAAGCAGCAGAAAGCCGGCCAACATCCAGTTTTTTTTATCATTACTCATAGTCCACTCCTCCCATCATGTCGAGCTAGATAGAGGAAAAATGGCACACCGATCAAGGCTGTCACCGTTCCAACCGGTGTTTCAAAAGGTGGGTTAATCATGCGTGACGCGGTGTCGGCTACGACCAAGAGCAGGCCACCTAGAATAGCGGAACATGGGAGAATCGCCCGGTAATCAGATCCGACGAGAAAACGGGTGATATGGGGGATGACAAGTCCAATGAACCCGATGGTCCCGGCCACAGATACGGCTGCTCCTGTCAGAATAAGAACAACAAGCGTCCCGATTAGTTTTGTGATCCAGGTCTTCTGGCCAAGACCTGTCGCCACATCTTCTCCAAGGCTCAAGGTTGAAATTGACCGGCTCAGTAGCAAGGCAAGGATGATGCCAATGATGGTGACCGGAGCCAACAGTTGGACGTGCACCCATTGGATACTGGATAGCCCTCCGGCATACCAGAAACTAATATCTTTCGCGATATTGAAATGAATGGTGATGGCTGAAGAAACTGAAGTGAATAAAGCAGTCACCGCCGTTCCTGCAAGGGCGAGTTTGACAGGGGTGAGTCCGGTTTTAGAAATCGATCCGATGAAAAAGACGATCAACGTACCTAGTCCAGCTCCAGCGAAAGCCCACAGCATCATGATGACATTTGATGCAGAAGGCATAATGGCAAGCGCAATGGCCATTGTGAACATAGCGCCTGCTGTAACTCCCATAATGGAAGGAGAGGCGAGGGCGTTCCGTGTCATCCCTTGCATGATCGCTCCCGACATAGCAAGGCCTGCACCGATCAAGGCCGCTGCCAGAGCTCTGGGAATTCGAAGGTTCGCAATGATTTGATGGGACGAAATGGACCCGTCATATTCGGTTAAACTTTTCCAAATGGTATGTAGATCGATATCTGCTGCTCCATACATGATGGAAAGAATCATGGTCAAAATTAAAACGAGCAGACCGATGGTTAATATACCAACCGTCATAAAAGTCCGTCTATTCACTAGGGATGATTTCGTTGAACCGAGCGCCATTGCAGTCCCCTCCTTTATCTGTATATAGTAGAAAAATAGATTCATAGCTATAAATGAAAAACATTACCATTGTATTATACATCCGTCCATTGAGCAATAGAGTGGGCAATCGTCGTCACCTGGAATGAAAAAACAGTTGTCAACGATAATGATAATTGTTATCATTTAAAAGATAAAAGTACATAGGAGGAGTAGCATGAAAGGATACAAATGGTTTTACATAGCGATTGCTGTGTCAGCCCTGTTGTTTACAGCGGCATGCGGCAGTAGCGATGAAAATACAGATGCAGAAAAGGAAGATCAAACGGAAGAAACCAAGAGTGATAGTTCCAACGCAGAAAACGGCGAACGTACACTGACTGATGCTATGGGAAATGAAGTGACCATTCCAGAAAATCCAGAACGGGTCATCGCTTCTTATCTAGAAGACTATCTGGTCGCTCTAGATATTGAACCTGTCGCTCAGTGGTCTGTAAGTGATGGAGCATCCGTTCAAGGCTATCTGCAGGACTCTTTGAGAGACGTGCCGACGCTGCCTCATGATCTTCCACTTGAAACTGTCGCAAGTTTTGAGCCGGATTTATTATTGATGGACTCAGCCGGCATGGTTGAGGGGAACAAATACGAGCAATATTCTAAGATCGCACCGACGTATGTCGTTGGCGAAGCGGAAAACAATGACTGGAGAGAAGAGTTGAAGCGTGTAGGTGAAGTCTTTGGTAAAGAAGATGAAGCTGCCCAAGTGCTTGAAGATTATGAAGCCAAAGTAGAAGAAACAAAGGGACAAGTCCAGGAATCTATCGGTGACGATTCTGTAGCAGCGATCTGGCTGGTTGCGAATACTTTTTATGTAGTCAATGATCAACTGTCTGCAGGAGACGTCCTTTACAACGACTTGGAAGTTACAAAACCAAATGTTGTGAAGGAAATCGCTGATAAATCCACAGCCAACTGGTCTGAAATTTCTCTTGAAAAACTTGCAGAACTGGACGCTGACCACATCTTCCTCATCAACAGTGATGGAGAAGGCGCGGAGAAGCTTCAGGATGATATTTGGCAGAACATTCCTGCAGTCCAGGAAGGAAACATCTACGAATATAAGGCAGATGACACCAGCTGGTTGTACACAGGACCTATTGCAAACACGAAGATGATTGAAGATATTAATGAGCAGTTGGTGGAGTAACCCAACGGTTTGGATACTTCATTCATATAGTTCGGATGGATTGAGGTTCAGTACATTACCTTAAAGGAATGGCATAAGCCATTCCTTTATTTTCATCAAATTAAAAAATTGCGTTTCATCTGAATTTCGAAGAAACCTATCGTACAGCTCAAGACCTTAACGTTTTTTACCATCAATACTATAGATTAAGATTGAAAGAAGCCTGGGGCGTGTAGGTACACTCCAGGCTTCTTTTATTGATATTTTCATTTGGCTTCTCAGTTTTTCAGCTTGTGCCGCTGTTTCCTTAGGACGTTTGCGACTATGGAACATTGATGGTAAAGGATGAAAAAGGTTTACTGTCTTCGTTTTCAAAGGTTGGAAACGATTGGCCCCACTGCCGTAGAAAAGATAGTAAACGAATATCCTTTTGAAATTACAGAAATAACAGAGAGGCTGTTCAGTACACAGTTGGTACAAAGAAGAATGTCTTTAAAGAAATACTTGATCCTAGCTCGCTAGAATCGTTTGAAAAAATCAAATCATGTGACAAAAAGGTTTATTTCCATTACTTTTCAGATGGAGATGGTGCTAGAATTGTATGGTGGGATGGAGAGTTTAAAAGAAATCTTACCTATTTACAACCTCCTGAATACTAGACAGAGAAGAATCTAAAAGAATCCTAAGAAGATTGTATGAACAAATTGAAAAATGATAATCAAACGTTAATTTTGGAGGGCAAAAATGGATTTATTTCAACAATCAAAAGATATGGCGGCTGTGTACAAGCAAAACCCAAAAATCAAAGCTATTCTTCTTGCTGGTTCTGTATCTAAAAACCTTCAAGATGAACATTCAGACATTGAATTACATATTTTATGGTCGAGTACCCCAACGGATCAAGAGCGACAGGGTCCCATACAGCAAATCAATGGCACCATCCTTTCTTATCATCCTTACGAAGATGAAGAGTGGTCGGAGGCATATCTAACTCAGGATGGCGTTAAATTTGAGATCAGCAGCTTTTTAGTTGAAACCGTAGATCGGTTCATTTCCGATGTGGTTGAGAAACACAAAATAGATTATTACAAACAATGTATCTTGTCTTCTATTCATGATGGTGTCTCTTTGTTCGGGGAAGAGAAGGTGGCCGAATTGAAAAATAGGGTGGCTACCTACCCTTTAGAACTTTCTCATCACATGATTACTGAAAATCTTTGGTTGAGCAATCGTTGGAATAACCGTAAAGCACTATTAAAACGTCAGGATTGGTTGATGCTCTATGATGTCATTTGTGGAGTGCAAAAGAAATTGCTTGGAGTTTTATTTGGCATAAACCGTATGTACATCCATCACCCTGTATTTAAATGGATGCAGGATAGTATTGAACATATGGAGATTAAACCAGAAAATTTCCATCGTCGAATGAGTCATCTATTGCTTGGCGATCCGGAAAAAGGTGTCAAAGAGTTAGAGGGATTAATTGAAGAGATTATGAGGTTGGTTGAACAATACCACCCTGAAGTGGACATCACTGAACAGAAGAAAAATATAGGATATGTTAAATAACTGGGGACCAGGATAACCCTTTTGAAATCAAGTGGAAGCGATTGTTCGAGGAGGACAACGCTTTTTTGTTTGACTCGTAACGTTTACGCTTGTAAATACGACCCATTGAATAAAGGGGGAGGAAGATGAAGAAATATCTTTTTGTATTCCTCGTACTTTTAAGCGTTACGTTGATGAGTTGTTCACAAAATAAGATGCCTGGAGAAAAGCCTCCGAAAGTAAATATACTCACGGAATATGGAAATGATGAGGCCGTCCTGGGTACGTATTGTTGGAATGGGACTTGTGTGGACACAGCCGGTACGCTTGAACTTTTGAGTGGAACAGAACCGATCCGAGTGCACCCTGGTGAAAAAATATCTCTAGAGATGAATGAGGAACCAAAGCCGAATAAATTTCATCTCATCCAGGTTAGTGAAGGCCAGGAAAAGGAAGTCCTGCTCGAGAAAAACAGCTTTATTGCACCGACAGAAAAAGGCACCTATTATTATTCGTATGGTGTATGGTGGTTGGATGAAAAAGAGGAGAACATATCTCACGGAGATGCCTTTTAAGCTTTTGCTTTAGAAGTCATGTAGTCTTTTATTGCACTAACGCCAAAAGGGCATTAGTTAAAGGATATGTTCAAAAATATCCTGCATCCAAGTTTTAAACAAACACGGCGATGATTCAATGTGTTGGATCGAAACAGATTTCTTTCGTTTCCTTCTTTCATCTGTGATAATGACATACATCGTTGAAAAGGAGGCAGAACAATGACAAACCAAACAACAACGAAACCTTTATTTAAAACCTTTACTAGTGACAAATTAAATCTTCCGAACCGTACCGTCATGGCACCGATGACACGTGGGTTCTCACCTGGAAATATTCCGAATGAGGAAGTGGCGGCTTATTACCGTAGACGTGCTGAGAATGAAGTCGGGTTGATGATTACAGAAGGAACAGGGATTGATCATCCAGCTTCTGTATCTGGTGCGAATATTCCTGTGTTTCATGGAGAGAAGGCGTTGAATGGCTGGGCTAATGTCGTAAAAGAAGTCCACGAGGCCGGCGGTAAAATAGCCCCTCAGCTATGGCATGTAGGAATGACTCGCAGCAAAGGGGATCTTCCGAATGAAGAGGCAAGCCCAGTGGGCCCATCAGGCCTTAGCCTGGATGGGGAGAAAGTGAACGAACCATTATCTACAGAAGAAGTCGAGGCGTTGGTGGAATCCTATGCCAAAGCAGCAAGTGATGCGAAGCGGCTCGGCTTTGATGCGATTGAAATCCACGGAGCTCATGGCTACTTGATCGACCAGTTTTTCTGGGAAAACACGAATAAACGTACCGACCGTTATGGCGGCGATTTCGTTCAGCGTACACAGTTTGCTGTAGAGATCGTTGAAGCATGCCGTCGTGAAGTTGGGGAAGACTTTCCAATCATCTTCCGTTTCTCGCAATGGAAGATGAATGATTTCGAAGCGAAATTGGTCAACACTCCTGATGAGTTGGAACGCTTCATTCAGCCGCTTGTTGAAGCCGGCGTAGACCTTTTCCACTGCTCCACGCGCAGGTTCTGGGAGCCAGAGTTTGAGGGTTCTGAGTTAAACCTTGCTGGCTGGACGAAGAAGTTGTCTGGCAAGCCTGTAATTTCTGTTGGTTCTGTCGGTCTTGATGGGGTCTTTACGGACTTCTCTGGTGCCGGTACAACAAGTCTTGACGGTTTAGTGGAAAAATTGGATCAAGAAGAGTTCGACCTCGTTGCTATCGGCCGTTCGTTGTTAATGGATCCTGAATGGGTGAAGAAAGTCCATGAAGGTAGAGCGGATGACTTGTTAGCGTTTAATAAAGAAGCGCTGCAAAAATTGTATTAATAGTAATTTTCCAATACAGACGCCCTTCGATCAGGGCGTCTTTTTTGTCTTCCATTATAAAAACTTGCTAAAGGAAAGTATCGATCAGATGTGAATTCTTACTTTTCCTCTATCGCCACAATGAGTTGACAGGTATCCTTTGTTCGTTTATGATTCTGTTAGTTTAAACATTTAAACATAGTAGAAAGAAGGAAACGGTTATGGATAATACAAAGGCTCTAGCGTTACTAAATGAATGTACACCGCTTTTTTATGCGCTTGGCGATCAGGCTCGGCAAGAAATCATTATGACGTTAGCTCAAGAGGACCGACTAACCACGAACGAAATCAGTGACCGATCCCATCTTTCCAGACCTGCCATCTCTCATCATTTGAAAATATTAAGAGAGCAGCAGATCGTCACTTTTGAGAAGATTGGAACGAAACGCTATTATTCATTATCAATAAAAGATAGCATTGAACTGTTGAAAGCATTGACGAAAGAAGTAGAAAAAGTTTGCGATCTTTGAGGAGATCGTTTCTTTTATATTCAATATGTTTAAAAGTTTAAACTAATAAACCTATAATGTGAGGAAGATGGAAATGAAACAAACTGTTTTAATTACGGGAGCATCATCTGGTATTGGAAAAGAGTACGCATATGCCTATGCAGCGAAAGGGTACGATGTGATTTTAGTAGCTCGATCCTTAGATAAACTCCAGAAGATCCAGCATGAAATCAGGCATGACTACAAGGTTGAGGCGCATGTGTTCGGAAAGGATTTGAGTGAAGAATGGGCAGCTGAGGATGTGTACAGACAGATCAAATCCAATGGGCAGGAGGTGGATGTTCTCATTAACAACGCAGGAATGGGGACAACCGGGAGGCTGCATGAACAAACTAAGGAACGGAATCATCAACAGGTCATGCTGAATGTAAATGCTGTCGTTAATTTAACACAACTGGTTCTACAGGATATGGTTCAAAAAAATAAAGGAACGATTATCAATGTCGCTTCGATGGCGTCGTTTCAACCGATTCCGTACATGTCGATTTACGCAGCGTCTAAAGCGTTTTTACTTTCTTTCACAGAGGGGTTGCATGAAGAGTATAAGGATCTGGGAATTCACATCATGGCCGTCTGTCCAGGGAATACGCAAACGAGCTTTTTTGAAAATGCACCAGATTCGATCAAGGTAGGGAACATGCGAACGTCGAAGCAAGTCGTGTACACAAGCATGAAAGGGATCAAGAAGGGGAGAAGCTACGTTATTGACGGTACATCCAACATCATAACTTCGTTGCTGCCACGATTTCTTCCCCGTGGTTTAGTAGCCAAGATCAGTAAAAACCTAATGAAAAAGAGTATGTTTTCCAGTTAGGATTGCAGCATGTGAATATGGTACAGGGTTGAGATTGGGATTATAGGGTGGAAGGTACAAGGATAATTATTCTTGTACTGATCAAAGGATTTATAACAGATATCGTTTTTTTCGTTATAGTTTTGTTCATAAAGCTGCCCTTCATTTATCTCGATTAAAATTCTTCCTTTAAAGGGGGCGGTTCTCAAATAGAGGAATCGCTTTCTTTTTTATGTGTTGAGCAGGATTCAGGAAGGATTTGTTTCTAGAAAATACGACTATCATTTAGTGGAGATAAATGGACACATCATCTTTTGAGCCTGAGAGGTACAATCGTATGGGCATCTTTACAATAGGAAAAGCATCCATCACATAAAAAAAAGAGTATCAAATGAAAATGCAATTTGATACTCAACATGATCTAAGGATTACTTAGGGTTACATATTACCATTCACTTTTTTCTCAGCGATCAGGTCTTCCAGACGTTCTTTTTGTGCTATGAGGTCTTCTACTGTTAGGTCCTGTTTTGGTAGAGATTGTTGCAGAGATTGTAAACCATTAGCAACTGGCGCAACTGGGTTTTGTATTAACTGTGCTAGCTGCCCTTGATTTTGCTCATAGATGCGATAACCAACAGCACCAACAACTGTTCCTGAAACAAATCCATATAAGAAATCTCTGTTCATAACCATTTTCACTCCTCCAATTTTTTATAAAAGTGCTCTGCTTTTATTCGCGTCATTAATTAATTCCAGTATGTTTACAGCCCATGTTAACGTGGCTACATGTAGAATGTTTCCAGAGCCTAAAGAGAGCATACTGGCGATGCCAGTAATGACATCCGGGTGTCTGAGTTTGTTCTGACCGTGAGAAAGAACCGTATACGCAGTAGATATGACGACGGCATAATCAAGTAAACCTGGAACTTTTAATGATGATTTGCGTAAGTAAGCAGCTAATAAGAGAAAGCCAGTTACTAAAGAACGCAAGAAATTCTTTCTGAGATCAGGTGTGATGTTCATCATGATGTTATCCCATGGATCAAATGTCGTTTGCTTAAAAAACAAATTGATAAACCTAAGGATGTTCTTACGGTTTATGTGCTCTTGATCATAGTTTACAACCATGGATTGAATAAATGGTTCGATACGAACGGATTGAATTCCTTTAATCGATGTGAAAAGCTGTTTGATTTCTTGATAATCCTTCTTATCATATAGGGCGGGTATGATTAAGCGGAGTCGACCAGGGATTTCATGGGCGATGGAGAAGGTGGCTTCCATTGAACTCACTCCTCTTTTAAAAGTAGTTTCGTACTGTTTAACAACACGCCGATCGTAGCTGCATTGTGAATCGCTGCACCTGCAATGGGAGCAATCACCCCGAAGGCTCCAAGCAGAATCGCCAAGCTGTTCACGGCAATCGTAATAGAGAAATTTTGATGGATGGTTTTCATGGTATTTCTGGATAATTCAACGACTTCAGTAAGGATCATTGGGTTGTCGGATGTGATGACTAAATCGCTTGCTTCAACCGCAATATCCGTGCGTTTTCCTCCCATGGTTGCACCTAAGGCTGCATAAGCAAGTGCAGGGGCATCATTAATACCATCACCTACCATCATGACCGTGTTCCCGGCTGCTTTGTAATCTCTCACGTACTTTGCTTTCTCATGAGGGAGGACTTCAGCGTAATAGTTATCAAGTTGAAGCTTCTCATAAACCTCATGGGCTACTTGTTCTTTATCGCCTGTAATCATGACCACTTCATCAACCCCCAGTCTACGAAGCTGGTTGATGGTGTGCTTCATGCCTTCCCGAATCGCATCCTCAATCACAATAACTCCCGCCATTTGACCATCGATTGCGACGTAAACCACATTGCTTGTGTTTGGTAGCTGATCGATGCAATTCAGCCCTTCGGTTTCCACATTATGACTTAGTATCAGCTTCATGTTTCCAATCAATACATCTTTCGTTTCTATGGTCGCTTTAACACCATGACCAACGATTTGTTCAATTTTGTCATGATCGTGTTCAGGGAGCTGGAGGTTCCAATCATTTGCTAACGTCACCATAGCTTCAGCAATAGGGTGAGAGGAATGTTCTTCAGCAGAGGCTACATATCTGAGTAATTCGCTTTCTGAATATCCGTTGTAAGGAATGATTTGTTTTACAACGGGCTGCCCCTTTGTAATCGTGCCTGTCTTATCTAATATTACAGTATTAATCTTGGATAGTGTTTCGACGTACTCTCCGCCTTTAATGAGTGCACCTTTCTTTGCAGCACTCCCAATAGATGCAGAAATGGCAGTTGCTGTAGAAAGTTTAATGCCACATACGAAATCGATCACGAGCATGTTTAAGACGCGATCCCAGCTTCTGGTTGTCAAATAGATGAAAGCTGCAAGCACGAACGAAACGGGTACAAGACGTTCTGATAGTTGGTCTGCGTAAGACTGGATAGGTGCTTTTTTCTGCTGGGCATCTTCAATTAATCGAACGATACGTGAGACAGCTGTTTCATTGCCTACATGTTCGACTTTTATATGAAGATTCCCTGAATGAACAATTGATCCGGCAAACACATTTTGATGCCGGCCGAGGTCTTTTGGAATGTACTCACCAGTAATAGAAGATTCATCGACGCTTGCACAACCACTCATGACGGTTCCATCTGCACAAATTTTTTCACCTTCAAAGACAACAATTTGATCGCCTTTGTTGATATCATGAATGGATACTTTCTTCTCTACTCCCTGACGATCAACTTTCCAAACGTATGAGACATCCAAATTCATCATGTCTCGAACATAATTCTTCGTTCGATTCGCTGTCATTTCCGTAATCATTTCACTAAAGGTGGACATGAACAAAATGACAAGTGCTGATCGCGGATTTCCTTTGAGTAATGAAGCGAAAATGGCCGCTGTACTTAATGTATCAGCATTGGGCTTTCTAAATTCAAACAATGGTTTTGTGCCATTTGCAATAATATTTCTAGAAGCATACAAACTGAGCAGAGTCCCTGGCCGTAATAATAGATTCAGACCGCTGAAATACTTAGTGGGAAATAAAAAATCAACCAGGAAGGCTGTTAAACTAATCCCCAGCTCTCGTTTATAATTGACCTTCGCTTCATCCCTCTGTTTCATATCATGAAGCATACGAACGATGTCACGGGCGGAAATAGTTAATTCATGATGAATGAGGACAGTATTTATTTTTGGTGTACATACCGCAGAATACACGCCGGGAATGGAACGGATCATAGCTTCTAAGTAGCTTGATTTTTGTTCGTCGTCAAGATGAAGACGAGTTCTTCCAGGGGTGTTATGAAGAATTTGGATGTTGCTCACAACCTGTCATCGCCCTCCTTTGTCAAGATTGCATATGCCCAGTAAAGCAGGCTGCTAGCAAATGCTGGATTCGTTGTGAATGTGGTTGCCCCTTTAAAAACTAATCCGACAATCATCAACGATTCGAAATCAGCCTTCCCACCCGTTTGTTTTTTTATTAGATGATTAATGGAATTGACTCCCTTTCGCATCGATTTTTTCATTTTTGCATCTAAATAAGGGTACGTTTCCGTAGATGTTGTCACGGCTGATTGAACGATTTCATCAAATTGTTCAGAGGTAAGAGATTCAACAGTAAATTCAAGGAGTAAGCTCCCGGTTATGCCTGAGGCACTTACGTGGCGTACGATAGGATATTTGGAAAAATTCTCTTCAAGAGCTCTTGCGATTTGTTCTTCCTGCCAGTTCGGACTCCGTAGTCGTACTCTCCCAGGCATGGCGTGTACGACTTGTACCTGTTGATCCTTTAACTGCTTCATCAAACGAGGTGCAACAAGAGAAGCGCTTAAACCAATCATTGACTGAATCATAACTTTGTAACCTCTTTTGAAATGACATCATTATGAATTTGCTGAACCGTATGAAACCAATCTTCCATTTGTTCTTCCGTAACGTTTGGATCGCTATGATACTCGACTAAAAGTGTACCGGTTTCGGGTGTGTGCTTGACGGATTGAATGTGCACTTCCGTTTGCAGGATTGGCATTAACTGATTGATAATCTTCGAGTTTCCTGCCCAGTAGGGGGATGACAGCCTAACGCGACCTGGGATAAAATGGATGACTTTAATTTGATAACGAGACAACATTTTTTTAATGCGTCTTAGAAAGATGGCTTGTTTCACTTTTGACAGCATGGCAAACTCCTTTACATAAAACGGACATCCTCAACAATAGATGAAAATGCACCTCTATAAAAACACAGTCTATCCTAATTAACTACATTTTATTTGTAGAAAAATGGAAAACTTAAAGTGTTTATTCCATATATCACTTAATCAGTACATTGAAATCAAGTCTTTTTGTGGGACGGTCTCAAACAGAGGTATGGTTTCCTAATGTGTAGGGAAGGATTACCGGGAGTTTTTCGTCTGAATAATACGACCAATAATGAAGGGAGATGGATCTTGGGATCCTAAAAATAGATGACACCATTACTAATACTTGACCCTGTACCATGGTATAGGGTTTATAGTATGGATAGAGGTGATTCCCTTGGAGATAAAAATAAGCGAACTTGCTGAAATCTGTAACGTGAACAAAGAAACCATCCGCTACTATGAACGAAAATCATTAATGCCTAAACCAGATCGGAACAAATCAGGGTACCGCGTATATGGAGTGTCCACAGTAAAGCGCATCACTTTCATTAAGAAAATGCAGGATCTGGGCTTTTCATTAAGTGAAATCCACAAACTTTTAGGAGTCGTAGATAAGGATTCCGATCGATGTCAGGATATGTATCAATTTATTTCAGAAAAGCAGCAGGATGTAGAAAAGAAAATAAATGACTTGCAACACATACAAAAAGTTTTGAATGAATTAAAAACTTGCTGCCCCAATGAAAGAGATTTGTATTCTTGTCCAATTATAGAGAAGGTGCTTGAAGATGGAGGGGAGGAAAATCAGAAAAAATAAGTGGTTTATCGGGAGTGTTATTGGATTCTTCGTAACCCTCCTTTGCTGTACAACACCAATATTAGTTATCTTGTTAGGTTTGCTTGGGCTGGGAGCATGGGCAGGGTACTTGGATTACGTTTTAATTCCATTATTACTTGTATTTTTGATGCTTGCGTTAAGTACTTATAGGAAAAGAAAACGAACATCAACCGGTAAGGACTGCTGTTCTTAATGAAGGAGGAGATCTACATGAGAAAGATTCAGTTGAGTATTAAAGGAATGACATGTTCAAAATGTGAAGATCAAGTCCGACATATGCTAAAAAAAAGTGGTGCTGAGAACATTCATGCGAGTTACCAAAAAGGAAATGCTGTATTTCAAATACCGGAGGGTTATAAGGAAGGTCATATACAGGAAGCTCTGCAAAATACACCTTATCAACCAGGGGCACTGGTCCGGATACCTTCGGAAGATGAAGGAGAATCATTGGATGATGCCTATGATTACGACTTCTTAATTATCGGTTCCGGTGGAGCGGCCTTTTCTGCAGCCATCCAAGCATCTGGAAATGGATTACGAGTAGGGATGGTAGAAAAGGGGGAAGTCGGAGGCACCTGTGTAAATATTGGCTGTGTGCCCTCAAAAACTCTTCTTCAGGCTGGACACGTTCAATTTCAAACCGAGAATCAGCCATTCCAAGGTTTGAGGACTGCAGCAACTCAACCTAATATGGAGAAGCTGCAATATCAAAAAGAGAAGTTGGTCAATCAATTACGTAAAGAGAAGTATGAAGACCTGATTGAAGAATACGGACTTGATCTGATTCATGGAGAAGCTTACTTCCTTGATTCACACACGCTATCCATACAAGGAAGAAGGCTAACAGCCGCATCCTTTTTAATTGCAACTGGGGCTTCTCCTTACGTACCAGATATTCCTGGGCTGAAGGATGTACCCTACTTAACAAGTACATCTGCTCTAGAACTGAAGGAATTACCCAAACAGCTCGTTATTATTGGATCTGGATACATCGCTTTGGAATTAGGCCAAATGTATCGCCATCTTGGAGCTGAGGTTACGATTTTGCAACGGAGCTCAAGGTTATTGAAACGTTATGATCCAGAGATCTCTGAGGTTGTTGAAGACATGTTAAAAGAAGAAGGCATCACCGTAATGAAAGAGGTCCGATATCAAAGAATCGAAGAAAAAAACGGTCGGAAATTTGTTCATTTGGAAGTGGGAGGGAATAAAAAGATCATGGAAGGTGATCAGCTTCTAGTTGCAGCAGGACGGAAGCCGAATTCCGAAAAGCTCCAAGCAAAGAACATCGGTTTAACATTGGGGGATTATGGTGAAGTCCTCACCAATGAGTATTTGGAGACAAACCTCCCTCATATCTATGCAGCTGGTGATGTAACCCTCAGCCCACAATTCGTCTATGTGGCTGCTCACCAAGGGGGCATCGTAGGAAATAACGTATCTAAATCATTCAAAAAAACGCAAAACTTGGAACATGTTCCTTCGGTGACATTTACAACACCATCCATTGCTTCTATTGGATGGACAGAAGACGAAGCCAAGCAAGCCGGTTATGATGTGAAGACGTCTGTGCTTCCATTGGAATCGGTTCCGAGAGCATTCGTTAACCATCATACCCAAGGTGTGTTCAAACTGATCATGGACACAAAAAACAATCAAATCATTGGGGCTCATGTGGTCTCTGAAAATGCTGGCGATGTCATATACGCAGCGACGTTAGCTGTGAAATTCAAATTAACTGCTGAAGATCTTCAGGAAACTATGGCTCCTTACCTAACGATGGCGGAAGGGTTGAAATTAGCCAGTTTGACGTTTGATAAAGATGTCTCAAAATTGTCCTGTTGTGCTGGTTAGATCAATGTTCACCGGAGCTTACGATGAATACCATGGTAAAGAACGTGGTTGGATATTTAAAAGAAAGTGAAGTCCTGTATAAAGACCGTTAGAAGACCATTACTTTGGCGATGATTTACGATCGTCCAAAGGGGAGGAACTGGCGCTTAGCGAGGTTGTGACCCGGTAAAGTGTCACAGGAAGCTGGTATTAGGGAGGGTGGATTGTACGGCTCCCTATTTGTTTCAACTAGTTCATTGAGAATCATTTGATTATTGAAATTTATGTAGGGACAGGAGTGATTGAATAGTATTTTTCAACCTTCCATTTATACTCATCTTTTGGAATAATACTGTTCAGTTTTTCTGCCGTATTTTCAGCTTTATTTAAAGTTGTGAAGACCTTATCTCTTAGGTCAATACTATCTTTAAGAACTTCTGTTTTACCATTGATTTCCCTCGTTAATCTGTACATTTTATACCCCTTTCTATATTGGTTGTATAATTTTTGTATAATATATTTATAATATTATCCTACTCTTTTATCAATAGGGTTTTTTTGAGTGTTTTTGTCAGTTGTTCATAGCGAAGTGTGACGAAAATTCATCCTATAGGGGGGGGGAGAAAAGAGAGAATCTGAAATCTTGAGGTGCAATCCCCATCATGAAAGAACAACAACACAATAACCAGCTTTCTGATGAGAACGTTGTTCTATGATCGGAGCTTTAAAATAGTTAAAAGAGGTGGATTGTCAGAGTCCACCTCTTTCTCTACGTTCTAATGAATGGACATTACCATTCCTCTAACTCTTGGTTTTTTTTCTCTTTTTTTCAACCTGTTCAATGGTATTCCCGATAACGATAGTATATAAATGACTTTTAGGTTGATAAATTTTTTGAGAAGGCCATAATCCATGGTGACCCGAGAAAATATAACTCACAATACACGCAATAAATAAGTACTCTGCTCCTTTTCCGTCAAACATCTCCATAGCCAAAAGGAATGCTGCTATAGGAGTATTCGCACCAGCACTAAAAGCAGCAATCATTCCCAGGGCAGCGAGAAACGAAAGGGGTAAACCCATGAAGTCATGTAAAGAGTTGCCTAATGTTGCTCCCATGAAGAATAGAGGAATCGCTTCTCCACCTACAAAGCCAGTGCCAAGCGTAATAGCTGTAAAAATAAGCTTTGCAAGAAAGGCAAAGGGAGGGACATCTTCTTTAAAGGACTGTTCAAGCATTTCTAATCCTCGACCGTTGTAGTCTTGGGAACCTAGGATCAGGGTTAAAATGACAATGATTACTCCTCCAACAAAGGCTCTTTTCATATGGTTTTTCTTGAAAACTTTTTCAGATAAGGTTTGTATGCTGTGTCTTAATTGGCAATATAAAATACTTAACAGGCTGAAAAGAATAGCGGCTAGGATTACTTTCGCGAATGTAGCTGGAGAAGCCTTAGGGATCGTTTGAATGATGAAATCTACGTGTTCAGCTCCTAAAGCGGATGTTGTTGTGTAATAGCCGATGAAACTAGCAACGAGGCAAGGGACAAGCGCTTCAAATTTCATTTTTCCTAAAACGGCCATTTCCATTCCGAAGATCGCGCCTGTTATGGGTGCTCCGAAAGCTGCACCAAACCCTGCGCTTATTCCACTCATCAAAAGGATTTTAGTGTCTGATTTATTCATCTTGAAAAACTCGTTAATGGCTTGAGCTACGCTGCTGCCCATTTGGATAGCTGCACCTTCTCTTCCTGTAGATCCCCCAAAGAAGACGGTCAAAAAAGTTCCAAAATAGACGATGGGGCCCATTCGCAACAAAACTTTTTTCTTTCCATGAACGCCTTCAATGACTAAATCATCTAATTCAGCCGCGTCATGCAGGGTGTGATTTACATAGGCTTTTCCGTAATGCATGTATAGATACCCGAGAATAATTCCGCCCAAGGGAAGAAAGAGGATGAGCCATCCGTTTTCTTCTCTTATTTCGCCTAAAAAGTCGTTCGTTTCTAGTAGGAAAGCCGTGCAGGCACCTACCATAAGTCCAATCAGACTTCCGAAAAATATCCAACGACTAAGGATTATAAAGAAGTTTCTATTTTTTAAGTGTTTCACCATTTCGCATTCCTCATTTTACACTTCCCGGTGTTTTATCATGCGTATCCACCGAAAGTTTAGAAACTGAAATCCAGCTCCCCTAAAAAAACTCTTCCAAAACGCCATGTATTGAAAGGAAGGTTTCATTGGAAACTTGTTTTCGTATTCACTCTATTTAGCTTGTCGAAGATATATAAATCCATGCATAGTCACCCATGATGATTAGAAATGTAAAGAATGGAGGCCACTCAATGGCAAAGTTATGTCATTGAACGGCCTCCAGTTTTTTTGTATGATCCCCTAACTGGTATAATTTTGCTGTAACTGGGTTGTTAGGCACAGTAGCAAAATCTTCATTGTAGCTTGCAGGTAAGGGTGAAATAGATTATTTCTTTTGTGCCCTGAGGAAAGTCATCATCATTTTTCATTGATTGCTTCGTTCATATTTAATGCGCTACCTGACATTTCTTTTCGTAGAGACTAAGTAATTCCAAACTGGTCTGGCGGATGAGCATGGGCAGCGTATCGAATGAATAAGGCTTGTGAACGCGCTCCGTCCATTTATGACCATCTTTCCCGTAAACACCCATATTCACAGAAGGAATGTTCAAGTTGCGGATTTCCTTAATCGGCAGGGAGAATGTATTTTTATAATCCGGGAAATTTTTCAGCAACGTTGAAATCTCTTCATCAGATTCATGAAGGGATAAAAAGCTTCCATCACTCAAATAAGGAAAGAAGCGTTTCAAAGAAAATGATTCGTTGGTCTCTTCCTGACATTTGGATAAATTCCGTTGAATGACGTCCATAAGCATTTGATCTCTGGAACTTTCAGGCTGCAAGTAATTGTGTGGAAGATAGGGAGGAGCGAAAAACAGAATCACTCTTGGTTTCTTATCGGGATCAACAAGTTGTAATGATTCTACAATTTTAAAACACTTGATTCTCTCCTCTAAATGCTTGTGTTGCCTTTCAGCCTCGTGAATGACCGTATCCACATCGATCTCTTTTGATCTTAAGTATTCCGTGTACTCTTCAAGCGTTTGAACATCGATCTTCCAGGACTGATTCTTATTAGGAATGTCCGCACGATTGGTAAATGTGTCATAGGAGATGGCAAGCTTGTGCTCTACTTCTTCACAAGCTTCTTCGGTTATATTCTTCAACTGATCCATGACATCTTTTGCCGAGAGTTCATAAATAAAGTAATTAAAATATAGCCGGCTGCTCTTGGCTGTTTGAACATTGTAGTGCTCTTTTTCATCTTTCGCATACAAGCAGGAAGGAGGCAGGATGTGTTCCCCTCTAATGTCCTCGGTTAAGTCTAAATTATTGTTGATACGACGGTTAATTTCAGCAGAAACAAGCGTAGAATCTATGCCGGACAGTGTATCTCCTACGTGAGTCTCTCTTCCGTAAATGTAAAAGCAAGGGAGTAGTTTTCCAGCAGAGCCGGTGTAAATGTAACGGTTCGGATCTTGATCATATTGAGGGGAGATAAAATCTGTATTCACAGCCATCATGTATTCAAGGTCTTCTTCAGCCTTTATTCTATTTAATACAGGAATGGATGAGATCACACCACTATGCTGGCTTTCTTCATCAGGGTTAACCATTAGTAACAAGTTTCCGGGCAGTTCTTCTAAGTGTTCTGAAAAATAGAGGAGGTTAGCCATGTGAACAGCGATGCCGCTTTTCATATCCAATGCTCCTCTTCCAAATAGCCACTCTCCAGACTGAGCATCTTCTTTAACTGATGAATCAAAGGCATAGTTTTTAAAGAAATTTTCGAGTGAGGTAGGATCACAGGCACTTGGTTTTAAGGACCCATAATCATCTGTTCCTACTGTGTCCATATGAGCGTGGTACAAGATGGTTTGTTTGTGACGCTTCGGGCTTTTTATTAAAGCGAATACATTTTTTCTATTGTACTTATCATCGGGGACAGGGGCCTCGAATACATAGGCTGGATGTTTAGAGAAGTAAGGAAATGACAGCAATATATCTTTAATGATATTTGCGATGTTCGCTTCTCCACTTGAGCCATTTATGCTTTCAACTTCGATCAGTTTACGAGAAATGGTCTCTACTTGTTTAGCTAGAGGCAAATCCTTGATTTGATTGTACATCTGTTCTCCACCTTTCATTATTCGTCCATCGTAATATTGACGTTCTATATTGTGCTACAATTTTGTTCTTCAATAATGTCATTATAGTCTCATCTCTTTCGCTTGTGAACCCGAGAGGTGTATTTTTCATCCAGAACATTTCTCAGCTGCTCCAACGTTTTGTTTTTACTTAAAAAAACTTATACTATGGATAACGATTTTTATCTATAGATGGGGGAGTTCTTCCTGTGGGGACTAAAAAAACGGTGGAGCAAGTGATTATTGATAAACTAAAGCAAGCCATTTTGGAAAGGGAACTGGCTCCAGGAACACAGTTAAGGGAGTCAGTTATTGCTAAAAAGCTGAAAACAAGTCGTACGCCGATACGCAATGCTTATCGCAAGTTAGAAGAAGAGGGATATGTATCCATCAAGCCCAATCGTGGAGCCTACGTCATTCAACCAGACATCCATGATCTCCTTCAAGCATTTGAATTAAGAATCGAACTGGAGTGTGTAGCTGCTAAGTTTGGTTTGCATAAGGTGACACAAGAGGACATAACGTATTTGGAGAACCTGGTAAAGGACGAGATTAAGGCCTATAAAGCCAAGGACCTTGCTCAATATATTGAGTTAAACAAGAGGTTCCATCTTCTTCTTGCTGAAAAAAGCGAAAATAAATTTACTATTGAATTCTTAGATAAAGTGATCGATCAAATTGATATCTATTTGAGGATCTATGATGTCATTGATTATAAGAGTGAAGAGGACAACCAAAGCTTGCGGGAGCACGAGGAAATCATCCATGCGATTGAGCAAAAAGACCTTTCTGTTGTTCACGAAGTATTAACGAAACACTTACGGAACACGTTAACCACTTTGAAAGGAACAGCGGAAGGGTATAAGTCTCTGGAGGATCTGTTGTAGCTGTAAAGATGCCATAGGTAGTACATAAGGTTTACATGAAACACCACTCCATGACTAATTGTTGCCAGGACGTACATTGGCACAACATCCCAAACATCCTTATTGAAGAAACAGAAAATCTTCGTTTATTTTTCTTAATTTTAATGGGGTGGGAAGTAAGTGCTTATGGAAGAAGGATCGAAGAAAGAAATAATGGCAAACGTAAAAGGAGTCACTGGATTCAGTGACTCCTTAATTGATGGGATACAGGCTGTTCATTACATTCGATTCCGTTATGTGTGTATCATTTCATTTAGAGATCTGTTAGAAGCAACATCTTTATGGGCCTTCTCATGATGCGCAAATTTTTTATTAGAAATCATGGTCTCTCTTTTTTTCCAAAGGTGTCATGATAGGGAAGTCGGTGTCGATTTGATCGAGCGCCCATAAAAATTGATGCCATTTTTGAAGATCTCCAATGACTTTGATAGCGGAAGGGGAAGGGCGGTTGTTGGTGGTGGCTAACTCGTATAAGGTGTCTTTGCTCATAATGACCTTCACTACATCCTTTTCTAATTCACTGGATAAGTAACGGAAGATGCCTCGTTTGACTTCCGTTAAGGCTTTTTCCTTCCGGTCCGGGATGATGAAGTTTATTTTGAAATCATACGCCCCAGCAATCAACCCGTTGATTCGGATACTTAACATGTTCAACACTTGTTCCAGTGTCATGATATCAAGAACATCTGTCGTGATGGTAGACTGTTGGATCGGAATAATGCCATACCGAAGCTCCTGTGCTCCCATTAAATATTCATTGCGCCAAGGGCCGGATTCTGCGATGTAGCCGAGCTGCTCCAGAGCGTCTGCACAAAGGTATTTGGCTTTCTTATTGGATGGGTTTGCGAAGATGACGTGTTTGGTGACTTCCGCGACCCATTGATAATCACCTTCCCGATAGCTTTCTTTGGCTTTCTTGATCACTTCTTCCTCTCCACCCATAAAATCCACATATTTTTTTGATGACTCTTCCGGGAGGAGCTTGTTTAAATCGACAGGGTTTCCGTTGTACCAGCCCATATACTTTTGATAAACCGCTTTAGAGTTATGGTTGACGGTGCCGTAAAAAGAACTGTTGAACCACTCGTCTTTTAAACTTTCAGGGAAGGTTACCATTCTTCCAACTTGATCGATGGTGTAGCCTTGATTGATCAACCTGAGTGTCTGGTCATTAATATATTGGTACAGATCCCGTTGTTTTTCCATATAATCGATGCAGTATTCCCTTCCATGCCTCGGCCAGTTATGCACTTCGAAAACAGAGGTCAATTCACAACCGAACAGATCAATCGCCTGTTGGATATATTTCGCCCACGCCACGGGGTCCCGTACTTCAGCTCCGCGTAATGTGTAGATATTATGAAGCGAAGCTGTACAGTTCTCTGCAATACAAAGGCTCTTTTCTTCAGGGACAAACATATTCATTTCAGCAGGAGCTTCAGTATCTGGTGTGATTTGAAATTTCATTCGGACCCCATCGATGACTTTCTCGACATAGGATTGATCACTGGATGGTGAAATTTCTTCCGCAGAATTGACTAAAGTCACCACACCAGTGGAGACGTATTTCCCTATCCCGCTGTCTACCTGACCCTTCTCACCACGGGGCAGCACTTCCCCATACATGTAAAATCCCCGCCTCGACATGGCGACACCTGCAGTCACATTCTCTTCCAGAGCGGCACTTAAAAATCCGCTTGGGGCATAAATTTTCACATCCTCTGTCGTACCACTATTCAGAACGCCTTCAACACCGCCATAATGATCGACGTGGGAATGGGAGAAGATGATGGCACTGACCGGAATTTTGCCAAAATAGCTGTCGATCAATTCAAATGCGGCTTCTGCCGTTTCTTTACTTGTGAGACAGTCGATAACAATCCAACCTGTCTTTCCGCGAATGATGCTCAAATTCGCAAGGTCGTATCCTCTGACCTGGTAAATGTTTTCGGTCACTTGAAACAGCCCGGCATTCAAATTCAGTTTTCCCTGATACCATAGTTTCGGGTTAACGGAAGATGGGAGTTTGTCTTGCAAGAGGAATTCATAGCGTTTTAAATTCCAGACAGGAAGGTGCGAATCATCGGGTTTGATCACGGGAAGGGGCACGCTTTTCAGCACATTTCGTGTTGCCCACTCCTGTTCAATCTTCAGTTTTGCAAAGGGCAGGTCCTTCTTTATAGATTCGTTGATTTTCTGGGTTTTCTTCGTGGCATCTTTCCGCAGAGGGGTGAATGCGGCCTCCATAATCTCCTTATCGTTTGGTTCCATGGGAAGTCACCTCCATGAACTATCGTATTCAGGTGAAAATCCCTTCATTCGAGGTAGAGTTCATAAATCATGAGCTGCAGGTGCATTTCCAAATACAAATTCAAACATTTTGGCTCGTGCTGCAGCCCAGATCGGTTAAAGGTTTTTCGTTCGATCCCAATTATCGATCGTCGACTTACAGGACCATTGCTCTCAGCAGCATAACCAGGGAGTTACAAATCCCTTAACGTTTAACGTCTTTATACATTTTGCTTTTCTTCAAGACCTTTTTCGTTGAGTTCTAATTTTCTCTTATCCAACTCCAGCTTTATTTCTTCCAGCACTATTTTTTTCTTTTTTAAGTCATAGTGGATGACAAAATATAAAAAAATGTATGTCAAACCTACGATGACTGATATAAATAAAAACAGGTCCATACTATATCCCCCTTCTTATTCCAATAGATTCACTACGTCAATCTTTCACCTTCCAACCGTTCTATATACGAAAATCATGTTCATCCCTGCACTACTCGTGGAATAAGAAAGAATGGTTGCGGTGCTTTAAAAAATGTTTCTTCCTAATGATGTCTAATCTTGCTATCTTTGTAGTAAGGACGTGACACAAATGAAGGAGAGGAAAGGTTTTATGAAACAGATCCTCATTAATTATATGAAAAAGTTTTCTGATCTCAGTGAAATGCAACTGAATAAAATTGCGTCTGATGTCCCCATCACCTCTTTCAGTAAAGGGACCGTGTTGTTGCAGCAAGGAGAAATTCCGAAACAATGTTATTTCATTTTAAAAGGATGTATCCGTAAATTTGCAGTAAACGAAGTGGGGAAAGAAACGACCGTCAATTTTTATACAGAGGAACAGAGTGTGACGATCTTCAATCAACATGCCGTCGATCAAGCATCCAAATATTCATTGGTTTGCGTAGAAGATTGTGTTTTGGTCGTTGGTGACTTATCTTTCGAACAGAAAGCGTACGAAACCACACCAGGTCTTGAAGCTATGGTTCTGAAAATGGTAGAAGGGGATTTGGGTCAAATGCATGATGATTACGCTGCATTCATATCCTCCACACCAGAAGAGCGGTACGCATCCCTACTTGAAAAAAGGCCAGATTTATTAAAAAGGGTCCCTCAACATCAGTTGGCCAGCTACCTGGGCATAACCCCTGAATCCTTGAGTAGAATCAAAAAGCGATTAGGAAGCCTCCAATGAAGATGACCTGCCGGGTTTACCTTTGATTCCTTTGACTAAAAGCCACATCCCGAATCCTAATTCACCCATCATCATGGGCAGGCTGAGAATGGTCTCGAGGGAGGTTGTCAGTGACTTATACTGAGGAAGCCCATTGTACATTGCGTGGACCAACAGATAGCTCACACCAGCGATCATCAACAAAAGACTCATCCACTTCGGAATGTAGGGAGCTTTGAACGCGACAAACCCCACCATGATTAAGTGACATCCAAATACAATTAATCCTAAAGACCAGATCGTTTCAAAACCAATAAGGTTTCCCATCACTTGTGATGCTGATTCTTCATTTGAAGCAGTGGTCTGTTGAATGATTTGGCTGGCCATCCATAAACGGAATACAGCTGCGGTAAGAATGATGGTATAGAGGAATCGAAGCCCACCAGCCCATAATGCATACGTGGGATGGACTGGTTTCAATACTTTGTAAAAAGCCCAGGATACTATGAGATCTGTTAAGATGATCACCGCCCAACCAGCTATTTCTAAATGAAATAAAGGAAGAGAGGACTCCAAGTGAAGGTAGGTTGCAGCTGTGTCTTCGTAGAACACCAGGGAGTTATGAGCGTATCCATAAGAGAATAATGCAGCAAAGGTCATGACAAGTAAACTCACTCCGGCAACCATGGCTGGTCGTCGTTGAAACTCATCATGTTTATTCAGATTTTTCATCATAAGCCTCCTCTTTTGTTTCTATGTAGTTTATCCTCTCTTTTGGAAGATCGCATTGATTTAAATCAATACTTTCAAAATTAGAGATGAAAAACAAAAAGTGATGAAGGTTGAAAGGCTGGTCCAAGAAGATTATAAAGAAGCGGGATTACCATACTGGGTGAAGAATGAGAGCATAAGAGGAAGTGGTTCTTGTGTCTTTCCCCATGTTTTCCTATAAAATAAAGAAAAGAACGTTAGGAAGGTGAAGAAATGGAGCCGAAAATCATAGCTTTAGAGGAAAAGAAGTTGATTGGTAAATCGATGAGGATGTCTTTGGAAGACGACTTTACCAAGGAACTTTGGAAAAGTTTTATGCCCCACCGTCATTCCATTCCATACCGTGTTGATGAGATGCTGTACAATCTCAAAATTTTTGACCAGGGTTTGAATTCTAGTGGATTTCAATCGTCTACCCCTTTTGTGAAGTGGGCGGGTGTGGAGGTTGAACGGAACGATGTTGAAGAAATGCAGGGGATGGAAACGCTCGAAATGAGTGGAGGGCTTTATGCGGTTTTCTTTCATCATGGTCCCGCAAGTGAATTCATCCAGACGTTACAATACATATTCAACGAGTGGCTGCCGTCGTCTTCTTATGTTCTGGATAACCGGGAGCACTTTGAACGATTTACGGAAGACTATCACCCAGGTGATCCTGAAGCTCTAGAGGAAGTATGGATACCAGTTCTATATAAAGGACCAGGAGAATGATAGGGTGATATAGGGTAAGGGGGAGTGTAGTGAGTGGTCCAAGGAAAATACATATCATTGGTTCGGTAGCTAGTGGGAAAACGACCCTCGCCAGGAAGCTGTCCCACGAATGGCACATCCCTTATTATGAGTTGGATAACGTCGTGTGGGAGAGACATAAAACTGGGGATATTCGACGAACAGAAGAGGAACGGGCGGAATACTTGAAACAGATTGTCGGGACGGAAGGCTGGATCGTTGAAGGGGTTCACAACGAGCCGTGGGTGGAAGAAAGCTTTCTTCGTGCGGACCTTATCATTTTCCTTGATACGAAATATTCTGTACGAACGTATCGCATCATCAAACGCTTCCTTTCACAAAAGCTCCGGATGGAAGAGTCCCATTACCAACCTACCTTTCGCATCTTTTTCAAAATGTTCAAGTGGAACAAATATTTTGAGCGGAACGGAAAGCCTCACTTTTTTCAAACATATAAGGAAATTCAAGATAAAGTGATGACGGTGCGAACAGGTAAAGAATTGAAACAGAAACTATCTGCCATGCCCAAAGATGCCCAAGCAGATTATATGTAAAGAATTGGTTCGAAATCACCTATGGAAAACCACTTTCCATAGGTGGTTTTCTTTTTTTTAGAAGAAATATAAGTTGATATAACAAGGTTTTTTGTGTTTTTTTGAACTTTTTCTGTTTTTTTGTGATCCAAAATGCATCTCCTCTCGTTAGCTTAGTGAAATCAAAAATAAGAGGAGTGGTTGGAAATGAAAAAACAAATCAATTGGAAAAAGTCTTTGATCGCTTTGCCGATGTCCGCAGCACTGATGCTGCCGACGGCCACGGTTACGTTTGCAGATGACCATGGGGATCATAGTGAAAAAATGTCAGATGTAACGGTTTCTACACCGGCTGCTGATTTACGAGCGACACTTGATCAGTCCCTTTCCGAGCACGCCTATCTTGCCGTTGTAACGATGCAAAAGGGGATCGAGGGTGCCGAGGATTTTGATGAAGCAGCGGCAGCCCTTGAAGGAAATACACAAGATCTAACCGCAGCGATTGCTTCCGTATACGGAGATGAAGCAGGAAAGCAATTCGAATCCATGTGGTCTGAACATATCGGATACTTCGTCGATTACGTGAAAGCGACAGCGGAAGAAGACGAAGCTGGTCGTGAAGAAGCCTTAGGCAATTTGGACAACTATCGTGAAGATTTCTCCGAGTTCCTGGAAACAGCTACAGATGAACGCTTGGAAGCTTCTGCGCTGGCTGAAGGTCTGCAAATGCACGTGAACCAGCTAGTCGGAGCTTTTGACAATTACGAAGAAGGCGACTTCGATGAAGCCTATCAAAAGCTTCGTACAAGTATCGATCACATGTACGGAGTCGGAAAAGGTCTATCTACTGCGATTACTGACCAATTCCCAGAGAAATTCGAAAACACGAACCCAGCGACACCAGCTGCTGACCTTCGTGCAGACTTGAACCATTTGCTATCTGAGCACGCAGCCCTTGCCGTCCTTGCGATGCAAAAAGGGGGCGATGGTGCGGAAGACTTTGAAAATGCCGCAGCTGCGCTCAGCAACAATACAGAAGATCTAACAGCAGCCATCACTTCTGTCTACGGTAAAGAAGCCGGCCAGCAGTTTGAGGACATGTGGTCTGAGCACATTGGTTACTTTGTCGATTATGTAGAAGCGACCGGTGCAGGAGATGAAGAAGCGAAAGAACAGGCACTGACCGCTTTAGACGGATACCGCGCGGACTTCTCCCAGTTCCTTGATACAGCAACAGAAGGTGGACTGGAAGCAGAAGCAACAGCGGAAGGTCTGCAAATGCACATCAACCAGCTGACAGGATCGTTCGACAGCTATGTCAATGGTGATTTTGATGCAGCTTATGACCAGCTTCGTGAAGCTTATGCTCACATGTATGGAGTAGGCGAGGGACTATCAGGTGCGATCGTAGCCCAAAACCCTGAGATGTTCGCATCCAACATGCCTTCTGAAATGCCAAAAACAGGACTCGGTGGTACAGCTGATGACGGAATGAATGCATGGATGATTGCGTTCGCCAGCATGGCAGCCGTCCTATTTGCAACAGCCATCGGCGTACGCAAAAGCAAAAATAATGCATAAGTAAATTCCCAAAAATTTCTACCCCTGGTCATACAGATATTTCCAGGGGTAGTTCATTATAGATGGTAGGTGAATGGATATGTTCAAATGGATTTCTTTGCTCTTTATAAGCTTCTTGTTTGCTTGTTCCAGTGCTCAGGATCCGGAAGCTAGTATGGAAGATGGGCAGCATGCAGTGGATTCTGCTCAGCAGGTGGAAGGGAAAGAAAGTAATTTAAGAGAAACGTATGATTCTCAAAGGATCAATGCATCCGCAACGGCTGACACGAGTGAGAAGACAGCGATCACACCACAGACAGTTTCTATACCCGCCATTGATGTGGAAGCGGATATCGAAAATGTCGGACGTTATGCCAATGGACAGATGGGTGAGCCGGAAAGTGTGGAAGGCGTAGCCTGGTACAAAGACGGTTATCAACCAGGAGCGAAGGGAAGTGCTGTCCTTGCTGGTCACGTCGACAGCCGTACAGGCCCTGCAGTATTCTATGATCTCGAAGATTTGCAGGAAGGCGATGAAATCATCGTCACAGATGAAGAAGGCACAGAACAAACTTTCATCGTCCAAAAATCAGAAGCGTATGACCGGAAAAATGCTCCATTGAACAAGATTTTCGGTTTCTCTTACCGTAGACAACTGAACCTCATTACATGCACAGGGGAATTCAATACAGAAGCGGGAACGCACGATGAACGGCTGGTCGTCTATGCCGTCCATGAAGATGATGTGAACGCTAATGGGTAAACAGGTATCTATTAAAATATAGATGCCTGTTTTTTTGTGTAGATGGATCATTTCGTTTAAAATGCTCATAACCTAAACGGTTGATCCATGCTGATCCTTTTCTAGGAATCATGGTACTATGGTCGAAATACGATTGAACTCAAGTCTGTCAATTGTAGACTATGTAAACATAGGACTTTCATTTGGCTGAAAACTAGTAAGCTGCCATGAAAAAAGGGGACAGAAGGAGGTACACAGATGCAATACATAGGGATCGATTTATCAGGCCCAAGCAACACTAAAGATACTGTGCTCGTTCATTTTCAAATGGAGGAGGACAAGCTTCGTTACATACAACATGAAACACCGATGAACGACCATGCTTTGATGACATATATCGAGTCGCTAGCGAATAAAGACGCCGTTACCATCGGTGTGGATGCCCCTCTTTCTTATGAAGATGAGGGAGGAGATCGGGAAAGTGACCGAGCCTTAAGATCATTTGTAACGGAGCTTGGGATGAAAGGTGCATCCATCATGCCTCCTACAATGATGCGCATGGTGTACTTAACATTGAGAGGCATTCGGATCACGAGGGAGATCGAACGTCTTCCCACGAGATACGACATCCACCTCGTTGAAGTCCATCCGGGTGGGGCTCTTGGAGCGAGGATGGAGTCCATTGAGGCTGTACTCCACTATAAACAAGACCTTTCCGTTCGCAAAAAAGTCCGAAAATGGTTTGAAACACAACAGTTATTCGGTATTCCGGAAACAATGGCCAAAGAGTCTCACACGATTGATGCTTGTGCCGCTGCACTTGCTGCCTGGTATTGGCAGGATCCTATACATGAGCCTGCCTGGTTGTACAAAGCATCTAGCCCTCTTCATCCTTATGATTTTTGTTGTTAAAAAAAATCCTCCGAACTCCTTCATTGGCAGGGCGGGGGATTTTTCTATGAAAAAATTTATTTTTTATTACAAAATAACTTGTAATAAAACCTATTTACATGTAATAATAGAACTCATAGATGAAAGCCTTTTCATATAGTCTTAAGAATCGTAGAACTACTTGTAATGAAAGAAGGGGACGCATGTATGGTGGATACAGAACTGCTTTTACCGAAAAAGAACAATCGTACTTCCGATTATCCAAGGCCTCAGTTTAAAAGGGACCATTGGTACGACTTGAATGGAAGGTGGGCTTTCCATTTCGATGATGAAAACAATGGAGAGCGGGAGCAATGGTTTCAAGGAGGGAAGCTGGAAGGATCGATTGAAGTACCCTACGCCTATCAATCGGAAAAATCCGGCATCCATTCGAATGAGCAACACTCTATTGTCTGGTATGAACGCACCTTTGATTGGGAGACGACGGATCAGCATGTGCTCCTACACTTTGAAGCGGTCGATTACCATACCAAAGTGTGGCTCAATGGAGAGTGGATCGGAGAGCACGAAGGAGGGCACACACCGTTCAGTTTTGAATTGTCTTCTGCACTAAAGGACGGAAGCAACACGTTGACCGTCCGTGTGGAGGACACCAACAGTGTTGAACAGCCGATTGGCAAGCAATCTTGGAAAGAAGAAAACTTCCTATGCTGGTACACACGGACGACAGGCATCTGGCAACCTGTTTGGCTGGAAGAAGTCCATCCTTATCATGTGGAACATGTGAAACTGACACCGAACGTGGAGGAAGCTTCGATTCAACTGGATGCCTCTTTAAACAAACATGAAGAACCCTTGTATCTCGAAGCCGATGTGTATTTTAAAGAGAAGTGGATCACGACAGCAGGAACCTGGGTGAAGCCAGGGAAACGAGCAGAAATGATGGTCGATGTGGAATCGGACTGCGCGGACTTTCGGATCCACTACTGGTCGCCGGATGATCCAAATCTATATGATGTTCGTTTTACCTTGAAAGATCATAACGGATTGTATGATGTCGTAGACAGCTATTTCGGCATGCGTCAAGTTGAAGTGCAGGAAGGAAGAGTATTGCTGAACAGGGAGACGTTTTATCAAAAGCTAATCCTGGATCAGGGATACTACCCGGAATCTCTCATGACTGCCGATACGGAAACGATGGAAGCGGATTTGAAAAAAGTGAAGGAAATGGGCTTTAACGGGGTGCGCCGCCATCAGACGATTGCTGACCGTCGTTATCTGTATTTGTGTGATCGACTTGGACTAGTCATGTGGGCAGAGATGCCGAGTTTCTTCCATTTCACCGATCGTTCCATGCAGCGCATGTTCACAGAAACAAGGGAAATGATTGAAAAACACTACAACCACCCATCGGTCATTGTATATACGCTGATGAATGAGTCCTGGGGCGTCAACGAGATCTTCCACCAAACTGCCCAGCAAAACTTTGTAAACGCTTTATACTACCAAACGAAGGCGTATGACCCTACGAGATTGGTAGTCGGAAATGACGGGTGGGAGCATACGCTGACTGATATTCTTACCATTCATGATTATACGAGCGACCCTTCACTGATGAAAAAGAATTACAAAGATCAGAAGGAGTTCGTGGACGGCAGTCCTTCCTCTACGAGTAGCAAGCAAAATTATGCCAGAGGCTACCGCTATCAGGGTGAACCGATCATGATCAGTGAATACGGAGGGATCGCTTATGGATCTAACAGCCAGGGGGACTGGGGATATGGGGCTAGACCTGATGACGCAGACGAAGTGATCCGACGTTTGGAAAGTTTGACTTCTGTCATCCTGGAGACCGGGTACATTCAAGGATTTTGTTATACGCAGTTGACAGATGTAGAACAAGAGGTGAACGGATTACTGGATGAGAACCATGAGTATAAGTTCGACCCAGGGAAGATCCGCTCCATTGTATCTAAAGAGACAAGCGGTTTTGTTTTTGAATAACCTTTAGGAGGAGAAGCGATGGAAACAGCGAAGCAATATCCTGTAGACGTAAAGGAAACCGAGAAAAAAGAGGAGATCAAAACGAAAGAGTTTGCTTCTTATTTCGGTTATGGTTTTGGACAATGCATCAGTTTTGGGCTGGTCGGGTCGTACATCTTGTTCTTTTATACGGACATTCTCGGAATATCTGCAGCAGCCGCCAGTTTGATTTTTGTTATCGCAAGAACGTGGGATGCAATCAATGATCCGTTGATGGCTTCATTCATGGATACGCTGCATTCTAAACACGGCAAGTTCCGTCCTTATTTGAAATACATGCCTTTCTTCATCGTGCTCATTACAGTTGTCTGTTTCTTACCACTAGATGGATTGAGTTATACGGCAAAAGTATTGTTCGCAGGTGGATCGTATATTCTTTGGGGAATGATCTATACGGTTTCAGACGTCCCATTTTGGTCGTTATCTACTGTCATGAGTCAGGATTCTCAACAGCGGACCAAGCTGATTACGTTTGCGAACATGGGGGTCTTCGCCGGCATCGGTTTGTCTCCAGTCGTTTTCATCCCTCTGGCTGAATGGATCGGAGGAGATGACCTAGGGAAAGGCTACTTCTTCGCCACACTCATTCTTATGCTCTTTGCATTGCCGATCATGTTGAATGGTTTCAAAAACACAAAAGAGAGAGTAAAACCTCCGAAGACCAAAGTGAAACTCTCTGACGCTTTCCGAGCGGTCAAGGCCAATAAACCAATGTTTGCTGTGTTAGTCGTCTTCTTCTGCAACATTTTCATGAACATCACCCAGGCGTTGAACGTGTTCTTTTTCACATACAATCTTGGAAACGCTTCCTTGATGTCCCTGTTCGGGATCATCAGCCTGGCGAGCTGTGTCGGATTTTTCATCATTCCATCCCTTGCCCGCAGGTTCAAGAAGAAGCACTTGTTGATGACAATTGTCGCAGCGGATATCGTCGTCCGGATCATCTGGTTCTCTGTCGGATATTCCAGTGTCGTCGTATCGTTTGTGTTCATCGCCATCACGATGCTGCTTTACACAGCGACTGGTCCATTGATTTCTTCCATGCTTGCGGAAACGATCGAATATACGGAATACAAGACGGGCAAACGGAATGAAGCCGTCACCTTTTCCGGGCAGACGTTTACAGGAAAGCTCTCGGTTGCTATCGCCGGTGGTTTGACGGGTGTGATTCTCACCTGGATCAATTATGCTCCGAATCAGGGTCAGACAGCAGCCACCATGGATGCCTTGTTCTTTGTCGTCGCATTGCTACCTGCCCTTGGTTCATTGATTCGTTTGATCGTCATGTACTTCTACTCCTATACAGAAGACGAATACTACGAGATTGTTGAAAAACTCGACCAAAGAAAAAGAGAAGCGGTTTAACTCTATTCCAACATCCCTCTGCCAATAGCAGGGGGATTCGTTTTGTTTCTTTCCTAACACGTGCACTCTGGTATAATCAGGGTAACAATACGTAGGTGGTGTCGGTTTGAAACGTTTACAACTATCCTTTGATGATATGCTCTCCACGAGCAAAGCACTTGCGAATCAGACGAGGATCCAGATTTTAAAAATACTTAGTGAAAAACCTCATAACGTGAACGAGTTGACCGAAAAGCTGGATGTGCCTTTTTCAACAGCGGCCTCTCATGTGAAAAAGTTGGAGGAGGTCGGTCTCATCGTAACAGAACTCGTCCCAGGCCGGGGGACGCAAAAGGTGAGTGCCATCAATTACGATCAAGTCGTCATCGATCTGTTTACAGAGGACCAGCAAGAAGATGCTGTCCTTCATTTTGATATGCCGATCGGAGACTATTTGGATTGCCATGTCGAACCGCACTGCGGGCTCGTAAGTGAAAACGGTTATATCGGACTGCAGGATGATCCACGCTCGTTCTATGAACCGGAACGCAAACATGCGCAGCTGCTGTTTTTCAGAGACGGCTATGTGGAGTACCGTTTCCCGAACCGAATTCCGGATGATCACATCGCGAAAGAAATCGAGTTCAGCGCAGAAGTTTGCTCAGAAGCGCCCAATTACAAGTTGGATTGGCCATCTGACCTTACCGCATGGCTGAATGGAAAAGACATTGGTACGTGGACTTCACCTAGTGATTTCGGAGGCGAACGAGGTCAGTTGACGCCTTCCTGGTGGCGGACGAATTTTACCCAGTACGGACTTTTAAAGCATTGGAAAGTGACGGAAGACGGTTGTTTCATTGACGGGGAAAAAGTGAATGGTGATCTTACGTTGGATCAATTTTCCTTATATGATCAACCATATATCTCCTTCCGTATAGGCGTTAAGGAAGATGCTGTCCATGCAGGCGGAATGAATTTGTTCGGTCCGAAGTTTGGAAACCATGAGCAAGGGATCCATATGCAAATTAAGTATGAACCACAATCTCAGGAAGGAGTGAGGGAACAATGAACCCGAAGGAAGCAAGACTGCAATACAGAAGCGAAGATAAGCATGGCACGACTTCCGGCCTTTGTGAAAAATATACCCAGACGAACCTTGTTACATTGCCGAAAGAATACGCCTTCGATTTCTTATTGTTCTGCATGAGGAATCCGAAGCCGTGCCCGCTCGTGGAAGTGTTGGAAGCAGGGCAGTACGTACCTAAAGTGGCTGATGCCGATATCCGGACAGACCTTCCCCGGTACAGGATTTACCGGAACGGGAAGTTCTCTGAAGAAGTCTTGAACATCCGGGAAGTGTGGCAGGAAGATTTCGTAACCTTCCTGATCGGATGCAGTTTTACGTTTGAAAAAGCGCTCCTGGATGGCGGAATTCCGTTGTTTCACCAGGAACAGAAAAAAGTGGTTCCGATGTTTGATACGACCATCCCTTTAGAACCTGCAGGAATCTTCAAAGGCAACATGGTCGTCAGTATGCGTGCGGTTCCCAACCATTTGGTTGATCAGGCCCTTGCCATATCGGACCGTTTTGAACAGTCCCACGGGAGTCCTGTCCACATCGGAGCACCGGAGGAAATCGGCATCAAGGATTTGCAGCATCCCGATTACGGGGAAGCGGTTGATTTTGATTCTGCCGAAGCAACGCCAGTGTTCTGGGCGTGTGGAGTGACGCCGCAGAATGCTGCTCTGAAAGCGAAGCCATCCATCATGATCACCCATGCCCCTGGTCACATGCTGATTACCGATCAGTTGGATTCCAATTACGAAAATGGGTAACTCTTACCAATAAAGGTTCCTAACTTGCAACAAAGCCCCTGGAGTGATAAGTTTTTCTTAACAAAACCTTTACAAAACAGGAGCGATACATATGGATACACAATCACAGATGAAGCTTTTTACATTAAACTCCAATGAACCATTGGCTGAGGAGATAGCAAAAATCCTTGAGGTCCCAATTGGGAAAAGCAAAGTCGTCCGTTTCAGCGATGGAGAAGTCCAAATCAACATCGAGGAAAGTGTCCGTGGCGATGATATTTATCTCGTCCAGTCCACTTCCCAGCCCGTCAATGAGCATGTGATGGAAATGTTGATCATGGTCGACGCCTTGAAGAGGGCTTCTGCCAAAACAATCAATGTCGTCATTCCATATTACGGGTATGCCCGTCAGGACCGGAAAGCCCGCTCACGTGAACCGATTACAGCGAAATTAATCGCCAATTTACTGGAAAAGGCAGGCGCGGACAGAGTCATTTCTCTGGACCTGCACGCACCTCAAATCCAAGGCTTCTTCAATATTCCCGTTGACCAGCTGCAAGGCATTCCAATCCTCGGAGAATATTTCAATACGAAAGACATTAAAGACCTTGTTGTTGTCGCTCCGAATACAAGCGGTTTGAATCGTGTTAGGAAAATGGCCAACATCCTCGATGCCCCTCTTGCGTTCATCGATAAGCGGAAAGCAGAGCCTGGGGAGCCGGAAATCCGTGACGTCGTAGGGGATGTGGAAGGTAAAAACGTCCTGATCGTGGACGATATGATGGATACAGCCAATACGGTAACCGTGGCAGCTGATATTCTCAATGAAAATGGAGTCAACGATATCTATGCTTGTGGAACACACGCGGTCCTTTCTGATCCGGCCGTCATCAAAATTGAGCAGTCGCCGATCAAAGAACTTGTCATCACAAATTCCATCTTCCAGCCGGAAGAGAAACAGATCAGTAAGATGACGATCCTTTCTGTCGCGCCTTTATTGGCGGATGCACTGCTGCGCGTACAGCACGAAGATTCTGTCAGTGTATTGTTTGATTAATCGCATCTAATTTGAAGCACCTCTTCGCGAAGAGGTGCTTTTTTTTGTGAAAAATATAGTTGGTTTTATGAAAATACAATTGCACATACAATAGTGTATGACATATACTATATGTAGATAGTGTTTGTCGTACAGTATGTAGAGGAGTGAAGATGTTGAGTCAATTAGTGAACTCATTGCTGACCGAACAGCGGAGGGGGAATTTGACGTTAGCGGTATTGAGTCAGCTGCGTACGCCTCAATACGGGTATTCGCTCGTGAAACGATTAGAAGATTCCGGCATCACCATCGACCAAAGCACTTTATACCCCTTGCTTCGCCGGTTGGAAAAGAAGGATTTGGTCACGAGCAGTTGGGATACGTCAGAGTCAAGACCCCGCAAGTATTATGTAGTCAGTGAGTATGGGGAAGAAGTTTTTCAAACGTTGAAGGAAGAATGGAAAAAAGCGACGAATGAATTGTTCCGCTTATTAGAGGAGGAGAACAATGAAATGGATTGATGTCTACTTACAAGAAGTAGAGCGACGACTTCCGGAAAAGAACCGGGAAGACATCTTACTTGAAATCCAATCCATCATCGAGGATATGCTACCTGAAGATCCAACGGAGGAAGAGATCAAAGAAGTTCTACAGGAATTGGGCGATCCAGCAAAACTTGCCCAGGGATACAGTGAAAAACCGATGCACCTGATTGGTCCACGTTACTACGATACCTACATCTCGCTCGTCAAAATGATCGTGCCGATTGCCATTACGATATCGTTAATCACGCTTGTCGCGGAGAATATCCTGGGTTCCGTCGAGGAAGGGAACTTGATTGCGATGATCCTTACCATCTTGGGTGAGGGTGTCTGGCGAGTGGTTTCTGTTGGTATGCAGGTCTTCTTCTGGATAACGATTATTTTCGCTATCATCGAACGAGTAGACACCGGCATCGATGAAGAAAACCTACCGCCTCAGCGGAAGAAGTGGGCACCGGAAGATTTGAAAAAAGTCGCCCATGTCTCTAAGAAACGTGCGATCTCTCAATGGGAAGTGTATGGTGCTTTTCTTTGGACAGCGATTTGGGGTACCGTCTATTTTCACGCCGACCAGTTGCTTGGAATCTATGAAAACCAGGGCGAAGGACTTACGTTCATCACCCCGGCTCTGAATCAGGATGTTCTACTCAGTTTTTGGCCTGGAGTCATCCTTGTTGTTGGACTGGAAATCGCCTTGGGGCTCTTTAAGTTATTGAGAAAAGAATGGACTAGAGGGATTGTTTGGTTCCATACGCTTCAGGAGGTCGTTGCGGTAGGTGTTTTCGTATGGATTATTACGGATGAACGGTTGTTTCAATCAGCGTTCATTCAATATGTTTCCAATTTGTTCGGGGTGAGTGCATCACAAGTTGAGAACGGCTTGGCTTGGAGGCTTGCCGTCATTTTTATCATCTTTGCTGCTTGGAGCATCATTGATGGATGGATCAAGTACAAAAAAGGCGTAAAGAAGACAAAATTAAGACATGAATGGGTTCAATAACATCGAGCTAAAAGATGATTCCTTACGTTGGGATCATCTTTTTTATATGTGGGTTAAAATAATTCCTTTTTTTGGTACAATAAGAAGGACTATAGTGAACGGAAAAAATATTCTAAGAGAAAGAATAATGATGGAAGGGAGTCAGTAGGCGTGAATAATAAAACCAAGTGGGTGGTAGCAATGCTATGTACGCTAACGCTTGTTATGGGGATCTTCTTATTCGCCACCCAATCCTATTTTAATATCAAAGAAATCGAGAATGCCAGTGATCAATGTTACGAGATTGGCGGAACTCCAGAAGTGGAAGCAGATTTCTTTGCCCTCCATTATACTTTTGATTGTGATATTGAAAAAAATAAATAAGCTCACCCAAACCAACAGCTCCTGTCTGACATGAGCTGTTTTTTTTGCCTGGAAAACAGCAAATGGATCAATGGATAGCAGTAACATTATAGATTTGTTGCTCTCAGGCAAATAGGAAACCTCAGCGATCAAATGCTTCAACATCCTATTCATCCTTCCCTCGCTTCCATTTGACGAGTTGTACGAACATCTCTATAATTAGCAACTATGTGTAAAAAACGTCTGAGAATAAGAGGAGTATCCGTCTTCTAAACGTCCAAAGAACAAAGCCATTGTAAATTCGTCATCGATATAAAAATATCTTAACTATCACAGGTTAAAAAACCTAGGAGGAAAATAATGAACGAAAAAACGAATAGGAGAACGAGAATTGACTGGATCACATTCAGCATCAGCGGAGGCTTTCTCGTCTTATTTTTACTCTTGTCTCTCTTGAAAAAAGACCTGATGGGAGAATGGATCTCAAGCTCGTTCGACTTTTCTGTTACATTCTTTGGAGCTTTTTGGCAATTGCTGCTGCTGGCAACATTCGTCGTCGGAGTTGTGCTTGCCTTATCGAAATATGGAAAAGTAAAATTAGGAAAAAAAGATCAACCGGAAAATAGTTGGTTCCGTTGGGTCTCTATGATTCTTTGTACTTTGCTAGCGAGTGGAGGGGTTTTCTGGGCCGCCGGAGAACCAATCTATCATTTCTTAACGACGCCACCGTTGTTTGCAGATGAAGGGATGACGAGTGCTGAAGCGGTTGTCCCAGGATTAGCGCAAAGCTTTTTCCACTGGGGATTCACCGGATGGGCGTGTTTAGGTACGGTCGCTACGATTGTACTCATGTATGCTCACTATCATAAAGGATATCCTTTAAAGCCACGGACCATTTTGTATCCGATGGTTGGAGAAAGAATCTTCAATAAAAAAAGTGTCATCGGAGCGACAGCAGATATCGTTTCTGTCATTGCTGTGGCCGCAGGAACGATCGGACCGATTGGCTTCCTAGGCTTACAAGTCGGTTATGCATTGAATTATTTATTCGGTATTCCGGATACCATTTTCACTCAGTCTCTCGTCATTATATTCTTAGTTACGATTGCTGCCGTGTCTGCGGCTTCTGGAGTAGATAAAGGAATTCAACTGCTCAGCCGTCTGAACGTAGGGTTTGCGATCATCTTGATGGTTGCGATGCTCATTTTAGGACCAACCATGTTCATCATCGATTCATTTATCGCTGCTGAAGCGTTTCAAATCCAGAACTTCCTACGCATGAGTCTCTATCGCGGGGATAGTGGCTGGCTCGGATATTGGACCGTGTTCTTCTGGGGCTGGTTCCTCGGATTTGGTCCTGCGATGGCGATGTTCATCAGCCGTATATCCCGAGGCCGTACCATTCGTGAGTTGATCCTTGCGGTTGCAATCATCGCTCCGATTGTAAGTAATTTCTGGTTTGCCGTAGTCGGAGGTTCTGGTTTGTTTTACGAACTCGAATCACCAGGAGCAATCTCGACAGCCTTGAATGAAACAGGCATGCCTGCCGCCGTTATGGCGATCATGGAACAAGTACCTTTTGGCATGGTCATGGCCGCTGGATTCCTGATCGTTACCATCATTTTCGTCGCAACCACAGCTGACTCGATGTCATACTCTGTGGCCGTCACTATCACAGGGGACACCCATCCGCCACGAGCTCTTCGTGTTTTTTGGGCGCTGCTGTTCGGAGGAATCGCTGCAACCCTTCTTGGTATCGGAGAGAGCAGTATTCAAACGCTGCAGAACTTTATCGTTGTGACCGCTGTTCCGGTTTCCTTATTGTTGCTGCCACCTGTCTGGTTAGCGCCGAAAGTGGCTAAGCTGATGGCTAAGGAACAAGGGATTATTAGTGAGAAGAAAGTTATGTCAGTTGAAGAAGAACGTAAAACATCATAAATGAAGTGAAGCCGCTATTCTATTTTTTCTTTCGATAGAATAGCGGCTTCTCTTATTATTCTAATTAGATGATTAATTTCATAAAACAAGTAAATTCATTCTGGAGATCACTCAGCTAATCGACTGATTCTCTGACAGTGATACTGACGTTTTAAATAAAGACGTTTATGTTTAGTAGAATATTATTTTTGTTGTTTCTACACAACTTTTTGAGGGAATGGGGTAGTTATATTTAGTTACCCAGGAGGAATCCCAATGTCTAACGAAACCAAGCAAACCTTCCACATCACTGACGCCAACGATTTCAACCGCGTCTGTGTAGAAAACGACGGATTAGCATTCCCTGAACTCAAAAAAATGATGGAAGACTACATATTAAGTCAACCCAGCATGGAGTTCAAAGAATGTTTAATCCAGGATGAACAGGTAGAAGAAGGAGAGGTCAGAACCGTCCAGGTCAACTTCCTTGATACGAACACGAACAACTTCATCCGTCTGTGGGGTTCGAAAAACAATGAAACAGATGAAGTGTTGAAAATGAAAGTGGATGCGATTGACTTGAATACGAAAGAGCTCGTTTATGAGCGTCAATTGGTATGACCAACAGAGAAGGCCGTGATTTAGGGTCTTCTCTATTTTTAGAATCTAGTTATAAATATATTTATACATAATCCCATATTTACTAATTTGTATTATACCAACTGCCGTTCTACAATAAGACTCGTAAACAAATTCACTTTCTCAGGAGGAATGAAATCATGAGTAAACATATATTAATGGTCGTTACGACGTCAGATAAAATGAATGAAGAGTTGGATACGGGTCTTTGGCTTTCTGAATTCGGGGAAGCTTATGTAGAATTTGCGAATAAAGGGTATGATATGACTGTTGCAAGCCCAAAAGGCGGGAAAGCACCGGTGGATGATCGTAGTCTGGAAGGTGGCGAAACGCCTCAGGAAATTCTGGATACGGCGAAGTATTTGGAAGACACCGTGAAAATCGACGACATTGAAGATCTTTCTAAGTTCGATGCCATCTTCTTACCAGGTGGGCATGGAACGATGTTCGACCTACCCGATAACAAGAAGCTTCAAGATGTGATCCGTGACCTTTATGAAGCGGACAAAGTGGTGGCAGCGGTTTGTCACGGTCCGGCTGGACTTGTCGGTGTCACACTTTCCGATGGTTCTCCGATTGTAAAAGGCAAAGCTGTTACCGCGTTCACAGATGAAGAGGAGCGTGCAACGACATTGGATGCGTACATGCCTTTCTTATTGGAAACGCGTCTGCGTGAGCTGGGAGCGGATTTCGTCGCTGCTGAGAATTGGGCGGATCACGTTCAGGTAGCGGATGGTTTGATAACCGGACAGAATCCTCAGTCTACCATTAGTGTTGCAAAAGAAGTCATCAGCAAGCTTGAAAAATAAAGGATTGGGGAGGAGCCTGTGAGAGGAAGTTCTTACAGGTTCTTTCCTTCTTTAAAGGAGGAATGATGATGGTTACGATAAATGCGATCATTACAGCAAAACAAGGGCAGGAAGAGGCTCTTTTTGAAGAATTGAAAAAAGTGGTGGAGCCCTCGAGATCCGAATCGGGTTGTGTGGAATATACCCTGCACCGATCGTCGGATGATGAAGGAACTTTCGTTTTTTATGAAACGTGGGAAGATGAAACAGCGTTGCAAGCACATGTTGAGTCGGACCATTACCAAGCTTATCGAGAAGCGACAGCTGACTTGACCGATTCCAGAACGGTTCACAAGCTTCAAAAAGTATAGAGGATTTAAATCATGATTGATTTTGAATGGTACCGTAGTTTTATCAGCATTTACAAGCATGGGTCGGTATCGGCTGCTGCCAAAGCGCGCTTCATGACACAACCGGCGATGAGCCAGCATTTGGCTGCCTTGGAGTCAGAGGTCGGTGAATCTTTGTTTCGACGGGCACCTAGGAAAATGGTTCCGACAGACAAGGGAAAGGAATTGTACACGAAGCTCGTACCTCTGATTGAAAAATTGGAAAGCACAACGCAGGAAATCAAACAGACGTCCAACCACCCCTCTGAAATGCCGCTCGTCAAACTCGGTTCCCCTGTAGAATTTTTCACAGGAAGGGTTCTGGATAACGTGCGTGCTCTGGATATCCGGTTTCTCGTCCAGTTCGGTACGGCTCCTGCGCTGTTGGAACAATTGATCAACGAAGAAGTTGACTTGATGATAACACCAAAGAAGCAGACGGTGACGGGGATTGAGTATAGGCTCTTGGAAAAGGAAACGTTCGTTGTTGTGGCCCCTGCACATATGAAGGTGGGGGATGTAGGGGAAGAGGTGGAAGCTTGGCTCAAGGAGCAAGCCTGGTTGAGTTATGGGCTCGACCTTCCGATTATCCGGAGGTATTGGCGTGAACATTTCAATAAACGCCCGGATGTGAAGGCGAAACATATCATTCCGAATCTGCAGTCAATATTGAAGGCGATTGAAAAAGGGATGGGCCTCAGTGTGCTGCCGTTGTATTTGATTGAAGAGGCTGTTGAAAGTGGGAAAGTCCAGGTCCTTTTTCCGGATCTGTCGGTTGAAAATGACCTCTTTGCTGCTTACCGGATCGACCAACGTGATGAGCCGAACATGAAAACCGTGATTCAACAGTGGAAAAAATGAGACCGTGCTCTCCCGAATTCAGGGAAGGCACGGTCTTATTTTTATGAGTGAACGGATGTACCTTTTACTTGCTTCACAAATTCTTTCATGATGGAAGGCAGGTCCGGCCAGGCGTGACCAGAAACGAGGTTACCATCGACGTAATTCATTTCATCCATGTACTCCGCACCAGTGCTCTCTACTTCAGGACGACACGCATGATAAGCGGTCATTTTGCGTCCTTTCACGACATCGGCGATCGTTGTCAAAACAAGGCTGCCGTGACACATGACGGCGATCGGTTTTTCTGCAATGAAGAAATGGCTGACGATCCCCGGCAGATCGTCGTGCATGCGAATATGTTCAGGGGCACGACCGCCCGGGATGATGAGGGCATCATAATCATTCGGGTCAACCTGTTCAAAAGTGATGTTGGCATCAATCATGTAGCCTTTTTTCTCCGTATAGGTTTCCCAGTCTTCAAAATCGTGGATGACTGTATTCAATTTCTTCTGATGAGGGGCGGCGATATCGACTTCAAAACCTTCTTCCAGACAGCGGAAATATGGATAATACACTTCCAAAGCCTCAACAGCATCTCCAGTCACGATCAACACTTTCTTTGCACTCATCTTTCACCCTCCTAAAGTAGAATTACATAGGGTGTAGTACCCTAATTCCCACTAAAGCTAACCACATTTTTATATTGTTTTTTAATGTATTGGAAAACCATAAAACGGTTCCTTTTAGTTATTACAGTTAAATACGGAAGATGGCAGTCGTCATGAGGAGCGTTCATTTTTTTGAGGAACAACATGACACCTTGTAGCATTTCCGGTCAGGTTTCCGTGATATGATAATGGTAGATTGAACGTACGGGAGGGGACGCCATGACTTGGATACAATCGATGCAGAAAGCGATCGACTTCATGGAACAACATTTGTTGGAAGACATCTCTATAGAAGAAATCGCGAAGGCTGCTCATACATCGCCTTTTCATTTTCAGCGCTTATTCAGTCTTCTTACGGATATGACAGTGGCGGGATATGTAAGGAGACGAAGATTGTCTCTCGCCGCGCAGGAATTGAGAAAAGGGGAGCAGAAAATCATCGATGTAGCCTACACCTATGGCTATGAAACTCCCGAGTCTTTTTCCCGGGCGTTCCGGAAGCAGCATGGCCTATCACCACGGGAAGCACGGAGTTACAGCGGGAAGATGACCGCCTATAACCGCCTGGTCATCCAGGTGAATCTAAAAGGAGCTGATCCGATGAAGTATGAAGTGGTGGAGAAGGAAGCGTTTCAAGCGGTGGGTATGAAAGAAGAGTTTTCCTATGTAGATGGCGAAAATTTTAAAGGGATTCCTCAAATGTGGGGGAAAGTGAATGGGGATGGCACCGATCAGAAATTGTTGAAAGAGAATAATGGTTCGGTGAAAGGTCTGTTAGGTATCTGCGTCGACAAGTCCGCTGAGAAAGAGAACCATATGGATTACTGGATCGCAGCTGCTCATGAGGGTGGAGAGGTTGAAGGATTGGAAACGCTTGAGGTTCCAAAAGCGAAGTGGGCCATCTTCGGTGTTCATGGCAGCATGCCTCATGCGATGCAGGAGACGTGGAAAAAGATATATTCCGAATGGTTTCCTTCAAGTGGTTATGAAAATGCCGGGGGTCCTGAACTCGAAGTCTATCACGAGGGAAATCCGAACAGCGAAGATTATTACTCTGAAATATGGATCCCAGTCAAGTAGGCAGAAAAAGCGCAGTCCTTTGTCGGACTGTGCTTTTTCTTATGGAATAAAGGATTTTATTGCCAAAATGTAGAAGGTAATGAGTACCAACGAACACCACCAGGAGGGAAGTCGTGCGATCGATCTTTCTGATTTTCACTGTTTTTCTAATTTCCTGCTCCCCTCTTACTCCACTCATCCCTGAGGGAGTGACGATCCAAGGGATGGAAAGCTTTGAAGAAGAGGAAGCAGAAGAAGCCATCATCCTAACAGATAAAAAGGAGATCCGAACCTTTCAAGCGGGAGTCTGGGGCGCAGACAGACAACCAGGAGTTGCTGACGTTGTAGATCCTGATTTTTCTTTCACGTTAGGACAAGCGTCTTATTTTTTATGGTGGGATGCTGAACTACTCATGAATCAAAAGAATACACATATCCTTTATACGTTGAAGAAGCGCGATCATGAAAACATGAAAAGGGTCATAGAGGAGAAGATGGAAAGACCGTGAACGCTTTTTTTAGTTGAAGGATTTTTAGAACCATCTTCTAGAACTGTATACGTCTGGTTTTTAGGTTGGAGAACGTTAATTTTCTATCGATGAGGAGGGGAGCGATTTGGATATGACCTATACCATCTGTTTCATCAAACGAGGCGAACAATTGCTGCTGTTGAATAGGAACTCTGCTCCGGTTCGCGGATTGTGGAACGGTGTCGGCGGAAAGATCGAGGGAGGGGAAGCACCGCTTGCCAGCGTGCAGCGTGAAGTAGCAGAAGAAACGCAACTTTTTCTCGATGAAGATCGATTCGAATATAAGGGAACAATCTCTTGGGTAGTTGATGGGAAAAAAACAGGTGGAATGGAAGCCTACTTGGTGAACGTAAACGATGAATCCCTGTACCCAACGCCTATGGAAACGGAGGAGGGCATTTTGACTTGGAAAGACGTGTCCTGGATTCTGGCTGAAGACAATGATGGAGTCAGTCCAATGATTCCTTATTACCTCCATACTTTATTGCATGAAAAGCAAGAAGTTCATCATCATTTTATTGTACATAACAGAAGAATTATACAATACGTCAAGGGAGAGGGGAAAAGTCATGTTGTTGTTCCGTGATCTGAAACAAGAAGACTGGAAGAAGATCCATACCTATGCTTCAAAATCGGAGGTCTCGAAATACCAGCCTTGGGGGCCGAACACTGAAAAGGAGACACAGGACTATGTCCAGCATTTGATCCATGAAATCAGACAGACTGAACCTCGGAAACACGCATGGGCCATTTTACGTGAACATGATGGGGACCTCATCGGTGTGGCGGAACTGACGATTTTGGACGCTTATCATCAGACGGGGGAAATGGCTTACATCTTACATCCGGATGAATGGGGACAGGGCTTGGGTACACATGTGGCTAAGAAATTGATCCGTGATGGTTTCAAGTCGTTCCAACTCAAGCGAATCCAGGCAACGTGCCACCCTGATAACAAAGGATCGATACGGGTGCTCGAGAAAAGTGGCATGGAGCTGGAAGGTCGATTGCGTGGTCATTTGAAGTTGAAAGAAGGTAGGCGGGATTCGCTTCTTTTCAGTGTACTGAACGATGGATAAGTGGCGGGGAGCAGCTGCCGTCTGCATCAATGAAAAGAATGAACTTCTTATGGTCCTTCAGGGGAAAACGGGCGAAATGAAGACGTGGTCCGTGCCTTCTGGAGGGATGTTAACAGGGGAAACCCTTGAACAATGCTGTGTGAGAGAAACGTTTGAAGAAACAGGATACATCATTCAAGTCGACGGGCGCTTGCATACAAAAAGGGAAAGGATAGGGAAAACGGATATCCATGTGGACTACTTTTCTTCTACCGTTACGGGTGGGTGTATGCAAATCCAAGACCCTGATCATTTGATCCATGAGGTTCGCTGGATTACACAACATGAACGGATGGACATGCACCTCTCTTTTCCAGAAGACCAATCTTTATTAATGGATCTATTGATAAAAAATAGAGAAGGAGTGAGTCGCACATGAAGCTGCTTGTTATTGGCGGAACGAAATTTGTTGGGCGGCACATCGTTGAATCAGCCTTGAGCGAGGGTCATGAGGTGACGTTGTTTCATAGAGGGAAGACGAATCCGGGTTTGTTTGAAAATGTAACCAATATTTACGGGGACAGGGAAAATCAAGAGGACTTGAAAAAGTTGTGCAGACATAACTGGGACGCAGTCATCGATACGTGTGGGTATAAACCGTCTACCGTATCTAAGAGTTTGAAGGCCCTGACCAACTGTACAAGAAAGTACGTGTTCATTTCCACCATATCCGTCTATCCAGATTTTACGGCTGTTCATAATCTGAAAGAAACGGCTGAGCCAGTGACACTCTCAGAGAATGAACTGGAACAGGCGGAAAGGAAAGAAGCCTTCGATCCATCTCTATACGGACCGTTGAAGGCTCACTGTGAGCAGGAAGTCCAAAAACATATGAACGATACTAGCATCATCATCCGCCCGGGGTTGATTGTAGGTCCTCATGACCCGACCGATCGTTTTACGTATTGGCCTTCAAGAATGGCCGAGGGAGGAGAAGTGCTAGCTCCGGGGAGGAAAGACCAACAAATACAGTTCATTGATGTCAGAGATTTAGCGGAGTGGATTGTCCGTTTGTCTGCTACAGAAGAAACGGGGGTCTTCAATGCCAATGGTCCTGAAGAGAAGCTGACGATGCAAACCTTTTTGGAAACGTGTGCATCGACGTTGAATAAAGAGGTGGCGTTGACGTGGGTAGACGCATCGTTTTTAGCAGAGGAAGGGGTCCAACCTTGGAAAGATCTCCCCGTATGGATTCCGACAGAGGAAGATTTCAGTCAGGATAACAGGAAAGCGATAGGGAGTGGATTGAACTTCCGTCCGTTAAAAGAAACCATTATGGACACATACGAATGGGACCAACAGAGAGAGAATGAAGAGAGACTTGCGGGGCTGACGAGGGAGCATGAAGCCGTCGTTTTGGAAAAGTGGCATAGGAAGTGAAAACTAAATTCGTGGATGCTCCGTGTACGTCTCCTATGATGCACGGGGACCATCCGGAAATGATCATCCGATACATCAGAAACCACTGGAGTTGAATTAGACATGACAGAAGCGAATCAAACGCAGTCATTAATAGGGAGAACCGCCATCGTCACAGGTGTCAGCCGTGAGAGTGGTATCGGTACAAGTATATGTAGAAAGCTCGCAGAAGCGGGGGCAAACATCTTTTTTACTCACTACCGGCCTTATGATCAAACAGAGGGTGAGGGAGTAGAAGAACATTGGCCAAGAACGCTCACCAAACAGTTGGAAGAGCATGGAGGGCAAGTTGCTCATATGGAAGCGGATTTGCGTGAAGACGATCTGTCGCAGCGCTTATTAGAGCGTGTCGTGAAAGACATAGGTGTGCCTTCCATCTTGGTCCATAACGCGACATTCAGTGTGAACTCAAACTATAAGGATTTGACTTCAGAACTTCTGGACAATCATTATTCGATCAATAACAGGGGACCGATTTTGTTAAGCCAGGCTTTCGCCAAGCTGTTTGAACAAACCTTTCATCCAGAAGAAGGAGGAAGTATCGTATTTCTTGTCTCTGGAGGCCCGGACCCGAACAACCTTGCCTATATTGCTACAAAAGGTGCGTTGAAGGCACTCACACCGCCTTTAGCCACAGGGCTTGCCCCCATAGGAATTAACGTAAATGCCGTCGATCCTGGACCGACGGATACAGGTTGGATGGATCAGGAGACGAAGGAGAGTCTTTTGCCCTTGTTTCCTAAAGGGCGGTTGGGAACGGCGGATGATGCAGCCAAATTGATCCGATTTCTTGTGAGCCCGGATGCCTCATGGGTGACCGGGCAGGTCATCCATTCAGATGGTGGATTTCTAGGTCGATAATAAAAAGGAGGACGATCCAATGAAAAGCCCGATTCAAAACGAAGTAGGAGCCATTTTTGTTCCTGTCAAAGACATTGAAAAAGCACGTGACTGGTATTGCGATTTACTTGGAGTTGAGTCCTATGATGATTTTCCGGGTGGCCATCTTTACGTTTTACCTATGAAACATACAAGGGTTGTGCTGGATAGTAAGATCTTTTCAGAAGAAGCTCTCTTCGGCGCACCGGCCTTTCATTTCAATACCGATGACATCGAGGGAGCTTACACATACATGAAAGAAAAAGGAATCGAGTTGGTCTCTGACATTCAGTTCGGTCACTTTTTCAATTTCAAGGACCCGGATGGGAATCTGTTGATGATCTGTCAATGCTAGGAGGAAAATAATTGATTTTACATACAGAAGTAGCAGGAGACGGCGAGCCCCTCGTATTCCTACACACCGGTCTACAAGTAGGGAAAACGGATTTTATTCAACAGCGGGAGTACTTCTCATCGAACTACAAGGTGATTGCGCCTGACCTAAGAGGTCATGGGAAATCTCCAGCTGATGATGTAGATGACTATTTCAATCAAGCGGCTGATGATCTCGCGGAGACACTGAAATCTCTGGACCTATCCTCGGCCCATATCGCTGGCTGTTCATTTGGAGCCATCACAGCGATTTTCTTTGCAAAAAGACACCCTGATTTCGTCCGTTCCATGACGATTTCTGGTGTGACACCTACCAAGCCTGAGCATTGGAAAACGATTAACGAAGAAGAATCAAAATTTCAGATGAACCTTTTAAACGATGAAGAAACGTGTGCGTACTTCGATTCTCTTCACGGAGAAGGATGGCAGAGATTCATTCGCATGGGGCAGGACGAAGGATGGTATCCATTTGAAACCACTGGCTCCTTAGAGTCATTGAAGATTCCTATCCTCTATTTGATCGGAGAGGGCCAGAAACATGAACTTGAAGGTGTGACGACTTACAAAGAACAATCTGATTCTATTCATGTTGCTGTACTTCCGTTTGCGTCTCACTTGGTTCATGAAGAACAACCCGATTTATACAATAAGACTATGGATATGTTCCTTTCAAAACAGTGAATGGTCGAGTTTCGAACGGCATAAAATGAAGAAAAACCGAACAGAGTTCGGTTTCAAAAAGGGTTTAGGTGATCTTGCGGATATTAATCGTACTAATATCCGTCATATGAGTGGACTGATCTTTATCATCCACCCACAACAGAAAATTGTTCGTAAGGTTCAGAGCGGCGTCATCGGAAGTGAACTGGATAAAGACGCCTGTGCCGATCGAATTTCCGGCAGAATACACTTCAATGCGGTCTCCCGTATGAAACATAGCAATCACCTCCTTCCATCATAGAGGGATAGTCTATTCTATGAAACTAGTAGAAGGATAGCTTGGACGCATATAATCACAAGAGAGTAAAAAAATGGAAGGGGGTCCCCGTATGAAACGGTTGGCTGTCATGACAGATGTGCATGGAAACATCTATGCTCTTCAAGAGGTCCTTCGTGATCTGAAGAACCAGCAGGTGGATCGCGTCTATTGTATGGGAGACTTGATAGGGATCGGTCCTTTTTCGAATCAAGTATGCGAGCGGTTATATTCTTTTGGTAGAATGGAAATCGTCAGAGGGAATCATGACGAGGCGGTGCTAGCGCTGATCAACGGCGAGGCTTATCCTGAAAGTCGATGGAATGTGAAGGAGCATCATCAATGGGTGGCCGATCGTTTGTATAAGAGATACATCAAGTGGATGGATCGTATGCCGCGCCAGCTCGATGCAGAGATTGAAGGGCACACCTTTCATTTTACGCATTACCCAATGGATCGCCAGTCGAGTCTCCTGCCCATTAGTGAAGATCCATTCGACCAGCTTGGCCCTCCAAATGGAGATAACTTTTCAAAGGTGGATGAATTAGATACGTCTGCGATTATCTGTTTCGGCCATGACCACGAGGAGCATCATTTTTCCATCAACGAAAGGGTATTTTACAATCCTGGCTCTTTGGGGTGTCATAACAAACCTTTTGCCCGTTACGGAATCATAGAAATAGAAGGGAAAAATGTTCAATTCATCACCCGTCGAGTTCCTTACCCCATGGATACATATTTAGAACATTTGGATCGTATTGACTTTCCTCGGAAGGAAGTCATCATGAAAATTTTTGATAAAAATAGGAGGAACCATCGTGACACCACCGAAACACATAGTATCAGCAGCAACCATTATCATGAATGAAGCAGAAGAAGTGTTATTGATCAAGGGACCGAAACGGGGGTGGGAGATGCCGGGAGGTCAGGTGGAAGAAGGCGAATCATTGAAAGAAGCCGCCATCAGAGAAACGAAAGAGGAATGCGGGTTGGATATTGAAGTCACGAGGTTTTGTGGAGTTTTTCAAAATGTTGATCGTTCGATTTGTAACACGTTGTTTCTAGGGAAAGTGGTCGGCGGTACGATGCAGACGACAGAGGAAGCGTTGGAGGTCGGCTTTTTCCCAATGAGTGAAGCGAGAAAAATGGTCACATGGGGAAATTTCAAGGAACGGATTGAGCTTTGTTTGGATGCAAGCAGGCAGCCGTTCTTAGTCGATTTTTAATAGAAAAAAAGGAGCTTTCTTGAGAGAAAGCTCCTTTTTTGTGTTACACCCACTTTACGACATCATCGAAAGAACGGCGGGATTTTTCCGGTTGTTCATTGGCGCGGTATCCGAATGCACACATCACCGATACACCGAAACTTCCGTTTTCGAGAAGACCTTCCTGTTCCAATAGGTCATTCATCTTCTGCCTGTTGAATCCTTCAATCGGGCACGAATCGATGCCGATTTCGGCGGCAGCTGTCATCATGTTCGCTAATGCGATGTACGTTTGTTTGGAAGCCCAGTCGTAAAGAGGGCGATCGCCTTCAAGAAGGTCAAAGTCTTCTTTTTGGAATTCTTCAATTCGGCTCAGGTACTTTTCCATAAAGTCTTCTGGCAGTTGTTTGACGTTCTTGAAGTGGTCTTGCAAGTATTCAGAATCATACTGAGTATCTTTCCTCGTCCTTGCGAGAAAAATGACGAAGTGACTTGCGTCAGGAAGCTTGCCGTAAGCACCCCACGCGGTGTCTTTAATTTTTTGTTGGAGTTCAGGGCTCTGAACGACGACAAACCGCCAAGGCTCGAATCCGAACGAGCTTGGAGATAATCGTCCGACTTCCAGAATGAAGTTGAAATCCTCTTCGGAAATCGTTTGATCTGGGTCGAATTGCTTTGTGGCATGCCTGAACTTGGCTGCTTCTAGTATTTCCTGCTTCTTCGTTTCTTTGTCACTCATCTTTTTCCCCTCCTGCGGTAAAATTACAAAAGTAATATACCACAGAAGATAGGGATGATTCATGAGTTATGCTCTAGTAAGCTTCCTGGTACGCGGCTTCTCCGCCAGGGTGGAAGCGGTAATAGAGCGGGTAGAACCGTGTATAGACAAACTGAATAACCGGACCAAGGAAAAGCATCGGTGCAAGGGTACCGAGTCCAACTGGTCCACCTATGGCAAGGGCAAGGCTTGTCATGATGACCGCAACCAACGTTTGACCCGTTTGGAGACTCAATTGGAACCTGGAACTTACCGCAAGGAACAGCTGGTCGACCGGAGCTCTAGGGAATTGAGGCAGAATATAGATCGCGACCCCCAATCCGATGAATCCGACGCCTGCAAGCAGGGTCATGATTTGTAAGGCGAAGGGCGCGGACGATAAGTTAACATGAACAAATACGACCTCCAGCCAAAAGTCCAAAATCAAGCTTTCTAAGAGTACAGGGACGACCGCCCTTGTTTCCGGGAGGGCGTTCATCAATTTGGCGTTGATGAAGATGATGATCAACTGAAAAGCTCCGTACCAAAAACCGACGGTATAACCGAAGTGATCGGACACCCCGATGAAGAATGAGGTCCAGAAACCAGCTCCGAGTGTCGCATTGATGAGCAGGGCTACACCGAAGAAATTGATGAACATGCCGACAAGGTAAACCGTGGCACGATAAAGCATGACAAATGCCTCCTTTCCATAAAAAAAGTGGTCACGAGTAGAGTTTTTCTCTAAATCGTGACCACATTTTATTAGCGATTGATTTATAGGTCAATCAAAAAATTTTGGAAAGGGAGTGGAATCCCGGAATGGAGGGTTTCACTCGCTTAAAAAACTTTTGTCGTCCAGTCTTCGCAGTTCCATACATCTGTTACAATATCCTGGTAAAATTCAGGTTCGTGTGAGATGAGCAGGACACTTCCTTTGTATTCTTTCAAAGCGCGCTTCAACTCAGCTTTTGCGTCCACATCCAGGTGGTTGGTGGGCTCATCAAGTACGAGAAGGTTGGTCTCTTTATTGATTAATTTACAAAGTCGGACCTTCGCTTTTTCGCCACCGCTCAACACTTGGACCTTACTCTCGATGTGTTTCCGAGTTAGTCCGCATTTCGCCAGAGCGGCACGCACCTCGTACTGGGTGAAGTGACGGAACTCTTCCCATACTTCTTCAATACATGTGTTGTCTCCGATTTCCTTCAACTCTTGTTCAAAGTAGCCGATGTGCAAATGCTCTCCAAGCTCGACGGAGCCTGAAACGGGCTGAATTTCACCGAGGATACTTTTCAGCAACGTCGTTTTTCCGATGCCGTTTGCCCCGGACAAGGCGATTTTTTGACCTCTCTCCATAGAAAGGTCGAGAGGACGGGACAGGGGCTCATCATAACCGATCACGAGATCTTTTGTTTCAAACAAGTATTTCCCAGGAGTACGAGCTTGCTTGAAGTTGAATTGCGGTTTCGGCTTTTCGGCATCGAGTTCGATAACGTCCATCTTATCAAGTTTTTTCTGCCGGCTCATCGCCATTTTACTTGTCGCTGCATTCGCTTTGTTCCGTGCGACGAAATCCTTCAAGTTGGCGATTTCTTTCTGCTGCTTTTTATAAGCGGCTTCCAATTGCTGCTTTTTCATATCATACACACGCAAAAATTCATCATAGTCGCCAGGGTAGCGGGTCAGCTCCTGGTTTTCCATATGATAGATCAAGTTGACCACACTGTTTAAGAACGGAATGTCGTGGGAAATGAGAATGAAGGCATTCTCATATTCCTGAAGATACGTCCTCAGCCATTCGATGTGCTCAACGTCCAAGTAGTTGGTCGGCTCGTCAAGAAGCAGAATTTCCGGTTTTTCCAGTAAAAGCTTCGCAAGCAGAACTTTCGTACGCTGACCACCACTGAGGTCATGCACATCCCGCTCAAGGCCGATTTCGTTCAGCCCGAGTCCATTGGCCACTTCCTCCACTTTGGCGTCGATGGTGTAAAAGTCATTGTTCGTCAGCATATCCTGAAGGACACCTGTCTCTTCCAGTAAATCCTGAAGTTCATCGGGATCTACTTCGCCCATTTTGCCAAAAAGGTCATTCATCTCCTGTTCCATATCGAACAAGTATTGAAAAGCCGTGCGCAAAACATCACGGATGGTCATGCCTTGTTTTAAATCGGCATGCTGATCGAGGTAGCCAATACGGATGCGCTTTGACCAGGTGATCTTGCCGGCATCCGGCTCAAGCTTTCCTGTAATGATATTCATAAATGTCGACTTGCCTTCACCATTCGCTCCGATCAAGCCGATGTGTTCTCCTTTTAACAAACGAAAAGACACGTCATCAAAGATCGCACGATCCCCGAAGCCGTGGCTCAAGTTTTTCACTGTGAGTAAGCTCATTGTCGTTAACACCTTTTCTATCGTAAGATTCGTCCTTCTATATTATAAAGGGGAATGACAGGAAACGATAGGGGAAAAGTAGGTAGAGTAGAGGAAAGGGGTCGTTAGGCATGTCTTATGATTGCATCATCATGGGTGGAGGCATAGCTGGTTTGCAGGCGGGAATCATGCTTGGAAGGTACCGACACCGGGTTTTGTTGATCGATAGCGGAAGAGGCCGCTCCAGTCTTTGTCACAGGTATAACAATATCATCGGTTTTCCTGATGGCGTAAGCGGTCAAGAACTGCGCCACCATGGGTTCAACCAAGCGGAATCTTTTGGAGTGGAAACGCTGAAAGATAAGGTCGTCGATGTTCGTGAAAACTTCCTGGTCGAAACACAAAGTGGGGAATCACATCAGACAAGGACGCTATTGTTTGCCACAGGGATTGAAGAAAAATTCCCACCGATTCCAGGCATCAAAGAATGCCTCGGCTTATCTGTGTATGTCTGCCCTGATTGTGATGGCTATGAAATCGTCGGTGAAAAGACGGCTGTTGTTGGGAGTGGAGAAAAGGGAGCACAGCTGGCGCTCATTTTACAAGACTGGAGCGAGGAAATCATTTTCTTCAATCATGGTGGGGAGGCGCTATCTCTTGACATGCAAGGAAAACTTCGTGAGCACCGGATTCTCGTCCAACAAGTGGAAGTGGATCAGTTCGAACATGATGGAGGTGTACTGAAAGCCATTCATACAAAAGGAGGTCATCGCTGGGATGTAGGAAAAGCTTTTCTGGCTTTTGGTGGGAACCAGGTTCAATCCGATTTAGCGATTAAACTTGGGGCTGAAGCAACGGAGAAAGGTCACCTCATTGTGGATCCCAGGACGAAAATGACCACTGTGGAAGGAGTATGGGCAGCAGGTGACATCGTGGATCATTCGCAATTCGTGACCACAGCGATGGGGGATGGAGCCCAGGCCAGCGTATGGATTCACAAATGGCTGAAAAGGTGATTTCTTTGATTTCAACCGATGGATATAGGATAATGGAAAATATATCATTTATTATCTCTGACACCAGACATCCTGCCTTGATTCATCAATCCACGCTCCATCTTCTTTTTACAAGTTACACACCTGAATCATTCAAATCAAATGGAGTGTATAAGGAGAATTAAAAACCTACATGTTTTTTGACGCTTTTGGGACGGATTCATTTTTATTACTTACCGCATTATTATTGTTCAGCGGCGTGCTGGTAGCGAAGTTCTCCAGCCGCTGGGGAATCCCGGCATTGATTTTGTTCATTATGGTAGGCATGGCTTTTGGAAGCGAAGGGCTTGGAATCGTTTATTTCAGTGATGCCGGCACGGCCCAGGTCATCGGTGTCTTTGCTCTCGTCATCATTCTGTTCGAAGGTGGTCTACATACGAAGTGGGGGACGGTCCGCTCTGTGGCTGTACCTTCCTTATCACTCGCTACGTTAGGCGTGTTGATCACCTCCCTCATTGTTGGACTTGCCGCTTATCTACTGTTTGAACTCAGCTGGTTGGAATCGTTCTTATTCGGTGCCATCGTCGGTTCGACCGATGCGGCAGCCGTTTTCGCCGCATTGAAAGAAAGAAACATCAAAGCTAAAATGGGGGCGACGCTTGAGGCAGAGTCTGGGACGAACGACCCGATGGCCGTCTTTCTGACATTGTCTCTGATTGAATTGATCACCTCAGAACAAGCATCGTTCTGGATGCTGATTCCGACTTTCTTTATTCAGATGGGACTCGGTCTCATCATAGGTCTAGCCTTAGGAAAGTTGGCATCAGCCTCGATCAACCGGATCAAACTGGATTCAAGCGCCTTGTATCCGATCTTTTCCGTAGCTTTTGCATTGGCCACCTACAGCATCACCGCGTTTAGCGGAGGAAGTGGTTTCTTAGGCGTTTATGTAGCTGCCCTTGTGATTGGCAATAGCGAACTGACCTATCGTTACTCCATCTTTCAGTTCAATGAAGGATTCGCATGGATGGCTCAGATTCTCATGTTCGTCATTCTCGGTCTTTATGTATTTCCGAGCGAGTTGTTCACTTCAACCATCATGTTGAATGGACTTTTGTTATCGATTGTTCTCATTTTGATTGCAAGGCCCGTTGCCGTTTTCTTGTCGATGATCAAGATGAACTACTCGACGAAAGAGAAATTGTTCATCTCATGGGCCGGCTTGCGCGGGGCTGTACCGATCGTCCTCGCCACATTTCCAATTGTGGAAGGATTGCAGAACAGCCAGAGCCTATTTAATCTCGTCTTCTTCGTCGTGCTGACCTCAGCACTCGTCCAAGGTTCGACCATTTCGCTCGTCGCGAAAAAAATGAACCTCGTCGGACCGAAAAAAGACATCCCGCACCACAGCATTGAATTGATTTCCATGGGTAAAGCCAAAGCGGAAATGATTCAATACCAAACCAATGCCGAATCAGCCGTCGTTGGGAAAAAGCTTCACGAAGTCAGCTTTCCGAACCGCGCCAACATCAGCGCCATTATTCGGAACAATGAAGTCATCACACCTTATGGTGAAACAGAGATCAAAGCCGGAGACTTCCTTTACATTCTCGTGGAAGATAAGTACAAGGAACAGCTGAAGAAGACTTTGGAACAACGTGTTCAAAGAAGTGAGCAGCTCATGAAAGAAAAAGACGCTTCCTCCTGAAGCGTCTTTTTCTTATGAATCCATCTTCCTCACTAAAACTCTCAATTTTTGAAAACACCGTTTCGAGATGATTGTGAGAGGATTTAGGGGCTCCTGGAAAAGGTTCGCTTTCCATGGGGTGCTCAAACGACTCACCTCAATGAAGTCGAACTTGACTTGTTTCCAGAAATGGTTTCGAGACACTGATAGGGCAAAGGGCGGAGGGGAATGGCGAGACTCCTGCGGGAAGAGAGTGCTTGGTGAGACCCCACAGGACGCAGTCCGAGGAGGCTCACCGCGCTCCCGCGGAAAGCGAGTCATTCCCCGCAGCCCCATCCACTTAAAAAACATCTCGAAACGAGCCTGCCACAATCATGCCAAATAACTGGAGATGTGATAAATTTAAGGCTTTAGGACATATGTCCTTTTCGAAATCATCGTTATCCTTTTTAATGGATTTCAGAATAGGAGGATGAACGATGAAAGGTGCTTTATTTTCACTACTAGGAGGCTTGTGCATCACGATGCAGGGCATCTTTAACGCGAGGATGAGTGATTCCATAGGCGGCTGGCATACCACTTCGATGGTCCACCTCGTCGCCTTCACGATATCCATTCTCGTTTATTTTTATGTCAGAGACGGAAAAGGGAAAAGCTTTAAACGAGTGCCGTTCCTTTATTTGATCGGAGGGACGTTCGGAGTTGTCGTCGTCTTTGCAGAATTGACCGCAATCAAGATGATCGGACCAGCGAGTGCGATCGCCATTTTACTCGTGGCCCAAATCGGCACGGCTTTTGTCATCGAATCGAAAGGCTGGTTCGGCGAGAATAAAATCCCTGTAACGAAAAGACAGGGAATTGGAATTGCTATGATGCTTGCCGGTGTCATTCTGTTTCAATTGTAAAAAGGAGTACGTTTTATGAAAGAAACGAAAACCATTCAACCAGGTCCGTTTATCGAGAAATATGCCTTAGAGCACATATTTCCTGAAGCATTCACTTCAAAAATTAAGGTGTGCACGTTTTCAAAAGGAGACGTTCTTTTCGCACCGGGGGAAAGATTGAATGAAATGTACCTCCTTGTAGAGGGGAAAATCAAGATTTTCACGCTCACACCGGAAGGGAAGTCTTTGATCAACCGGTTTAAAAGGCCGCTCGGAGTGATTGGCGATGTGGAATATGTAAAAGGAAGCACGGTCATCAATTCTGTAGAAGCTGTTTCCGATGGATTGATGCTTGCGGCATCTTTTGATGACTTGAAGGAACTTGAAAAGAATCATCCGCCTTTCATCCGTTTTTTACTGGAAACGGTAGCGCACAAGTTTTATACCGAGTCCCAAGCGACGAGTCTGCATATGCTTTATCCGGTCGAAGTGCGGCTCGCGAGCTACTTCTTGTCGATTTCTTCAGATGGAGAAGGGACGCTTTTTCATCAGGAGATGAGGACAGCAAATCTTACAGAGCTTGCCGAGTGGGTTGGAACAAGTTATCGTCATTTGAACCGGGTGTTGAAGAAAATGGTTTCTGATGAAATCATTGAGCGCACGAATGGCTCCATAAAAATCAAAAATCTCGAGAAACTCCGGGACCTTGCGAACGGAAACATCTATGAATAAGGAGGGATACCGTGATCGGAGTATTATTTTCAATCGTAGCGGGCATATTGATCAGCCTGCAAAATGTGTTCAATGCGCGTGTCAGTGAAAAGACAGGGGCATGGGCGACCACATCACTCGTGCTGGGATTAGGACTGGTTTGTTCTCTCCCTGTGTTCTTTGCCATGGAACAGAGGAGCTTGTTTGATTTCGGAGATGTGAACAAAATCTTTCTGTTCAGTGGCGTTTTCGGAGTAGGGATCGTGTTCTGTCTCATGCGCGGCGTGACACTGATCGGTCCTGCCTATGCGATTTCCATTGCCCTCATCTCACAAATTGTCATCGCTTTTGTCATCAATACGGGAGGATGGTTCGGCTTCGATGCTTCTCCACTTTCTGTCTCAAAGCTTGTAGGAATTGCATTGTTGATCGGCGGTGTGCTTGTGTACAAATTGGAAAAACCACCGGTGGAAGAAGAGGAAGAACAACAGGAACTAGAACAAATGAGAGCGTGACCTCAACGAGAGGGGCACGCTCTTTTTTGTGTTTTACATATTTTCCATCAGTTTTTTGGCAATTCGTTCGTAGTCATCCCGGTCGATCCCAGGTGCAAATTCTTCGGGCAGATCATCGAGATCTGGAATCGGGGCTCCTTTTGGTGTCCCTTGAATGACTTTCAGTGGCTGTCCGTTTTCAGGATTCGTCCCTTTCCATATTTTCTTGATATCCTGATAGTCCCCATCACTCCACGTGTATAAGATGTTATCCAATCCTTGGTCAATATAGGGACGCGCATAATCGAATTTTGAATTGTCGAGGTCAGGAACCGGAAGCATTTTTTTCACATCGACACCAGTTGCGATTTCCAGGGCTTTGGCATAGGCGAGTGCATGGGTTCCACCACGTACGAGTAAGTATCCGATCATTTCCCGTGCCGTCGGATGGTCTGTCATCTCATAAACACGCATCTTGTGAGTGCGTGCTCCAAGTTCGAGAAAAAAGTTGTGTAACAGATCAAGGACCAGATTTCCACTTGAAAAAACGTTGTCCCCCGTCCAGGCACGGCCCATCGAATCACCGGGAAGAGCTGTTTGAGCGGTGGCGATGAATTGATACGTATTCCTTTTGTTCAAGCCATTTTGAAGAGGGGTAAGGTTTGGATCCCCGGTAAACGTGATTCCGCGCGTGAGAAGGTTGATTGAATTGTTTACGAGTTCCACATGCCCGAATTCTTCAGCTGTAATGCTTGCGACTAGATCATAGAAGGGACGGTGTTTTTTCTTTTGGCGAAAAGCGAAGGACTGGAACATGTAGTTATTCAATGTAGACATTTCGCCGAACTTTCCACCTAAAAGCTCCTGAACGGCAGCCGCAGCATTCGCGTCGCCGTGTTCAGGAATGGTCAGAGCAATCTGCATCCGGTCGAGTCGTTTAAACATAGGATCCTCCTTCTACTTGTAGGGTTGATCAGGAAACACCCACACGATCTGCTGGGTCCGGACGAAAAAAGGGGTTCCACTCACTTCCACGACAATATGATCCGGCATAACCGTCTTCAACCCGCCTCGTACAGATCCTTGTGTCGTCTGTACGACTACGAGGCTGCCTTGGATCGACATCAGCGTCTGGTATACATAGGGGTCGATGGCAGAATTCATTGATACGTTTTGAGAATTCATTTGTTCTGCTCCCTTCACAGGTAGTCTCACTTAAAGATGTATATGTACAATCCTTCCATTTAGGCATCATGAGCTGGAAAAAAGGTGGTTTGCATAGAGAATGCGCATGCCTTTCCTCCAGCTTTGAGATTTATTAGCAACTTCTTAAAAAGACTGCCTACGCGCCGAGCGATAGGTATTTCTTTAACACAAGAAGAGGCCAAATATAGTTGTAGCTGTGATAGTAGATGTAAAAGTTGCCGGGAAGTCCTGCTCCCGTCGGGTATTCGAACGTCCAGTCGTTCGCTTCCAATTTTCTGAGCACACATGCAATTCCTTTTTCAATGATCGGTGTTCGTCTTTCGTAAACAGCCATCAAGGCATCCAATGCCCAGGAAGTTTGCGAAAGAGTACTATCGCCTAAGGGGATGTATTTCTTCTTTTGGTCACTTTCGCATGACTCTCCCCATCCACCGTCTTCGTTCTGGGTGTTTTCTAAAAATTGAACGCCTTTTTCGATGTACCGATCATCCCTGCCAACGCCTACGGCTCGCATGCCAGTTAGAGCGGCCCACGTTCCGTAAATGTACGTGACTCCCCAGCGTCCATACCAGGATCCGTCTTTTTCCTGATGAGAACGGAGCCAGTTCACAGCTTTTTGAATGCGAGGATCTGTCAGAGGGAAACGAGCATCTGTACCAAGAAATTCGAGTGTCCGGCCGGTCAAGTCCGCTGTGGAAGGGTCGGTGCCTGCTGCTTCGGCCCCGTCCATAGGAACATATTTCATAAGGGAATTTGTCTTGCCTTTCTCAAAGGCAGGCCACCCGCCGTCATCGTTTTGCATCGCGAGCACCCACGCTAAGCCTCTTGTGTAGTGGCTTTGGAGGGAAGGGTCTGTACGAATGGCCCGTAAAGCGGCTGTTGTATCATCGATATCTGGATGAATGGTGTTGCTTTTAGAAAATCCCCATCCCCCTGGTTCGGTATGGCTGGTCGTTACCATCCAGTCTCCGAATTTGGTGTGTTGGTGTTTCAAAAGAAATTGTTCTGCTTCATTTAAAGGGACATCGGATGCTGGATGCGCTTGTAGAGCATAGGTGAGCAGGGCTGTATCCCATATGTCCGAAGGTGAGTTCTGGATATGGAGGCCCCGTTCTGTTTTGTAGGCATGGTGAATCAGTCCCTGGATCGCTTTTTTGATGATCGGGTCATGCTTTTGATAACCACAACTCACCAAAGCAAAGATCATATAAAAAGTGGAAGAGAAGTAGCTGTATAGGGTCCCATCGGATTCGATGCGCTGCAGCATATAGGTGAGCAGGCGCTGCCTTGAGAGCAGATAGAGTTTATGAGGAAGCCCAGCCAGGGATTTGACCGCACCTTGGACATTTGTTAATAACGAACGGCTTTCCTCAGGAAGCATGTTTTCATCTTCTCTAAAAAGGCAGTCGCTCATATCGGGTATTTGTTTGTTTTTCAGTACAAAAGGTTGATCGGAAAGCAGGAGAATCGGTGCCATGTGCACACGAGCGTAACTGCTGAAATCGAAAAAAGAAATAGGAGAAGACGGGGGAAGTAAAATGACATGCACAGGCAAATGGAAGAGGTGCGGCCATGGATACTGCCCGTGGATCGCCAGTGTGATTTTGGTCATGGAATGAGCTCGATTGAGCCCGCCATGCTTTCGAATATAGGCTTTGGCTTTCTTGATCGGGAGGTCATCTTTTGAATAGTAACCTGCATAAAGAAGAGCGAAGACCGCTTCAATCGTTGCGGATAGGCTTCCTTCATCGTCAGCATAGAGTTTCCAGTAACCCTCTTCGGTTTGAAGGGAAGAGAGCCGCTCACATATGAGCTTAATGAGCTCTTTTTCTTTCGTGAACGATTGGAGTAAAAGAATCATATTGGCATCGGTCATCAAACTGTTTTCGAAACAGAAATGGAAATTCCCATCGCTTGTCTGCCTTGATTGAATACGATCTGCAAGCGCGTCAATCGCCTGATGGATTTGTTCTTCCACAGTCATTCACCCTCTTTTATTCAATCCTTCTTATTTGTATGAAGAGGGAGAGGGATTCAGAAGGAGCTCACTGCAACTAAAAAACGAGCTTCCTGGTTGGAAGCTCGTTTTCTCTTTATTTCATGTTTTTTCTGATGTACTTGATGATCTTTCTGATCTCATCCGGATGAGGACGACCGAATGGACTTGTCTGCCTCTGCTGATACAGCACGCGTCCTTGTTCATCTGTTAAAAAGTATGCCGGTTCCCCATGTGTTCCATGGTCTTCATATGGCGCATGTTCATCATGGTAATGAACATGGTAATGGGAAAGGAAATCAAGGTTTTCATCAATCAGGATTGGGAAAGTGAAGTCGTGCTCACTCACCATCTTTTCCAGACTATCCTTTCCTTCATGGGTAATGGCTGCGAATTTGATATTATGTTCTTCAAAATAACTCAACGTGTTTTGGAACTCATCCAGCTCACTCATGCAGACAGGGCACCATGATCCGCGGAAATACACGAATAAGTACCACTGATCATTTCCTTTTAAATCCTCGGAAAAATGGAATTCTTCTCCCTGGACTGAGGATAGTTTGAAGTCCGGGGCATGTTGATATAACTTGAAACTCATGGAATGACACTCCCTTTTCTAATTTATCTCTCACATAGACTCATACCCTTTTCTAGTGGAAAGTAATGATTCTTTTCGGTAAAAGAGAACATTCAAGGGCAGGTGCTCGTTCATTAAGCTAGTTACCATGTTCCAGAATGGTTTCGTCCTTCCTAAAGGATTTTAACGTGTGATATTGAATTCATAAGATAAGGGAGTTTTCCTAGGGTTCCTATCGAATTTCCTATTCGCTTCAGCCATCGGTGCGAATATCAAACACTCTTGAAAATGGTGGAATAGCTCAACTTATGAATCTCTTGATAGACCAGCCGTTCAAATGTAGAGAGAGATTACATATCCATATTTTGGTATAATGAGGTGGGGGTGAAGCAATGGTGAGAGTATTTCTTTGGGTAATTGGAAGTATAGGAGTGATCATCGTCGCTATGATTGTTCTTTTCATTTTTGAAATGACCCCGAATTCAAGGATGGAAACGAAGGCGGAAGACTTGGGAGAAGCGTATATCCTTAAGCATTTTGATGGGCGGGCGGAAGTCTATGATGTGCTCTATGACAATATGGGGAATTTTGAATTCGAATACGCAGCCAAAGCAACCCACAAGACAACAGGAGTTAACTTTTTAATCTATGAAGCTGCCGATTCTCAGAGTGTAAAGGATACGTACGCCGAAAGTTATTTTGAACATCAAATAGAGAAGGATCTTCGACCGTTTATAGACGGGATCCAAGGTGTGGTTACACATATGGTCCATATTTCTAATGTTCCTCTGAAGTATCAACGGGAGGTAGATCTCCCTGAGTATAAAGACGTGAGCCTTGATTTTAACGTCATCATAGATTTGGATCGTGGTGCGTTGGGGGATGATCGAGAAACGATGGAAGAACTTTTTGTCTATATGAAAGAGAATCTGCAGATGGAACATGGGGCTGGTCGTTTTGTATATGAACCATCTTCTGGGGATGAGATGCTCCAGATGAGCTACTGACTAAAAGGCAGGAGGATGTTATGAAGAAAATCGTATGGCTTGTCTTATTACTCGTGGTTGCTGGGTGTCAACAAACAGAAGAAGCAAAGTCCACGATAGCCGATGAGACCGAGGAGTTTGAAGTGGGGTCCTACACGATGAGAGGGATTCCTGATCAAATCGCGTTCATTGATGCCCCATGGATTGCAGGTGAACCACAAAAGTACATGTGGCATTTTTGGGGAAGTGAAGAAGAGCTGACAGGGCCGTTTAAAGTCAAAGGTACCCATACAGAAACTGGGGAAACCGTCACCGTTTTGGAAGCTTCAGAAATCTCGGGACCGTTAAATGGCGCAGATGCTTCTCTTCCTTCGAATATGTCTTTACCAAAGAGCGGAGCGTGGTCATTGGAAACGAGTATTGATGGTGAGGGGTTCGGGACAATCACTGTTCAGGTAAACGAATAAGGGGGGATCCCATTGGAAACAGCAGGCGTCTTGATCCTTTTAGCTCTCGCCATTCTTCTCGATTATTTCTGGTTCGATCATGATCGTAAGCGGTGGGGGTGGATGAAACATTGGACGCGGGTACAAAAGGGTTTATTTCTGACCAGTTTTTTAGCAGCGGCCTTATGCATCTACATCAGCATGAGTCTTTAATTTTTCTAAGGAAGGTTTTCATAGGATGAGAGTTTTATCAGAGTTGTTGCGGATCGTATTGCTATTCATTTTCGTCGGTGCGTTGGTTTGGTCCATTCTTGGTCCATCATATAACGCTTTCCCATTATCTGGAGAGTACCAATGGCTTGGAGTCCTCGGAGTATTTGGGGTGCTCTTTGTTTTATACAGGAATACATGGCAGTTTTCTGGATGGTACAAAGGAGAAGAAAGGAAGAATTTGCCTAGACTGATGACCTGGACGCTCACGTTTGGGTCGTTATTGCTCATCGTATCTCCATGGGTTATTGAAATCATCAATCATTGAGGAGGGGACCTTCTATAATGGAGAATCAAATTTTGGAATTGAAAACCGAAGAGGAATGGAAATCTGCGTTTCCGATCATGAAACAATTGAGGTCACATGTAAGTGAAGAAAGGTATGTAGAATTGGTGCAGGAGGCGATGGAGGTAGACCGGTACCACTTGTTCGGGTTATATGCGGGTGATGAATTGGTTGCTGTTACAGGGTTCAAAGAAATGACGACGCTGTATTACGGGCGTTTTCTTTGGGTTTGTGATCTAGTCACAGCCAAGAATCATCGTTCTCGAGGATACGGAGAAGCGTTGCTCACATTTGTTGAGGATTGGGCTAGAGAACATGGCCTGGAAAGCGTAGCTCTATCGTCTGGGGTCAGTCGTCTGATGGCTCATCGATTTTATGAAGAAAAAATGGACTATGATCGGGCCAGTTACGTTTTCAGGAAGTCCTTTTCTGAAAGTGGAGAGAGTTGAAGGGCAAGCCGTTTGATCGTAAATGGCGGTGGCAAAGAATAAGAGAAAATGGAATGTGGATATTTTTGTTGTGTGGTTTGATCATCAATTATCCGCTGTTATACAGCATTGGAAACTTATGGGAAATGAAGGTGCCGCTGGTGCTCATGGTACTGTGGCTGTTGTTGCTCTGTACACCTGTAGTCATCTTCATAAGAAGAGCCGCGAAGTACGGCCGGACGATCGTCGTTTTTTCCTTAGCTACATTCTTATTATCTTTGTTCTTCGGATCGCTTCAATATGTTTACGGATAAGTAGTTTTATCCTGTGCAAACCATTACGATATTCCCATCCGGGTCTTGAATGTTAAAAAAAGAAATGTCGTCGAACCTTTGAATATCACTCTTGATGGTGTATCCAAGCTGTTGGACGAAGCGGTAAGATGCATCGATATCATCCGTATGAAAATTGAAAAGCGGGTGAGGCGATGGTTCAACATGTTCTGCCCCTCCATCAAGGATGACACCTGTATGCGTCGTCATCGGAAGATTATATACCGAGGAATGGATATCCTCCTCCGTATAAGGTTCCCCGATCAATTCGCTGTACCATCGAACGGAGCGTTTGATGTCAGTGACTGGGATGAATGTCGTATTGAGCCGGTTGCTAATAGGACTTTTCAAATCGTTTCCTCCTTTTAAATCTTATATTTCTACCATAACATGAAAGGATGTAAATATTTTGAAAATAAATAACAATGTCCAAGAAAAAGAGGCTTTTACACTCGTAGGTTATCGAGTCGTTTGTGATGGAGAAGATTACATAGTAGAAATACCCAAAGCATCTAAAAAACTTCAGCAGCGCTTTCCAGAATCGAATGTTCAATTAGGAGCTTTCATCCCGGGGGAGTGTCCGGAAGAAAAGGAAGGGTACTGGATCGGCGTACCAATGAGTCGCGACACAACGATCACGGAAGATATGACCCATTTAACAATTGAGAAGCAAACGTATGTGGTTTCTACCTATAATGGTTCAAATAAAAATATTCGAAAAGCCTATCTCACCTTGCACGATTGGATGGATCAGGAGGGTTACTCTCGTGATATGGAGTCCTGGCATGTGGAAGTCTACCATTCATGGGAGGACAAGGAAAATCTCCACATGGAACTTTGGGAAACCGTATGGACTTGACTCTGTGGTGCACCCCACGGTTTACTATAGGTAGTGGGAGGACACCGTGTGTATAAAATCAGCGAATTTTCAAATCTGACCGGACTCAGTAAAGAGACGCTCCGGTACTATGCAGAGGTCGGGCTGCTTGAGCCTGCGTACATTCATCCAGATAACCACTACAGGTATTATGATGATGGCAGTTACTTTTTAGCACTTATGCTCGGGAAACTCCGAGCGCTTGGATTTTCCATTCAGGAAATGAAAAAAGTGATGGAGGATGAATCCTTTTTACAACTGGAAGAATTACTACTCGAAAAACGGAAAAAGATTCATGATGAGATGCAAGTCCTGAAAGAGAGGCTTGCGGATATCGATGCATTTTTAGAATCTGGCAGGGAGGAAGACGAATGATCCAATGGGAAAATGATCGAGTCATACAGGCACCAATTGATGAAGTGTGGGAACTTTTCAGAGACTACAACATCAAACGAATCATGCCCAAAGTAGAAGAGCATGAATTGATTGAGAAGACAGAGAAGGAAGTAGGGGCCAAGCACCGCCAAACGTACCGGGAGGGTAAGCGCCTGGAAACTTATACAGTGGAGACGCTTGCGTATGAAGAATCTCCTGGGCGGAAGCATAAAAAAATCGCGTTCGTCATCGGAAAAGCCTTCGAAGTAACCGCATCCTTTCTTTTGGAGAAAGTGGATGAGGACCATACAAGACTCACTTATTCCGGACAAAACAAAGGGGTAAACTTCGTAGGAAAAGCGATGATGAAACTGGCCAACAAAAAAGGGAATGATCGTGTGGTGGAAGAATTCCTCGATCGTGTTGAACAAGAAGCGACGCATACGAACGTATAAGAACCCGTCTTAGGCGGGTTCTTTTCTTTTCCAAGATGGGAGAGGTGTACACGTATGATTCTCTCTTGCTCTGCATAGAAATGTGGAGAGTTTGGAGAGGGGGATAAGTCGGATGAATTACAATCCATATGGGTATGGATACCCTGGTGCTGGGGCGTTCCGAAGTGCTGAACAAAACACCGAAGACATTTTAGAAGGGATCAAGAAAAAGGATGCTGCCGTTCAAATCTTCAGTCAATTGGTTGATGCAGCCCCAGACGAATTCTATAAAAATGAAATCCGTCAAGCCAGAGAAAATGAGCAGAGGCACTTAAACCATTTCAAGAAGGTATATACATCTCTCACTGGCGAGCAGCCGGAGTATGAAAGAGAAGAAGCGAGCTTCCAGACGTTTGAAGAAGGTTTGAGGGCCGGCTATGATCGAGGCATCGAAGAATTTGAAAATTATCAAAAAGCGTATGTAGAAAACCAGGGAAATCAGCTTGGTGATGTGTTCTACAGAGCCTGCCATGACAAAGTCGTTACGACCAACCGAATCGTTGCCCTCTCACGGGGGGAGGGGCGTATGGTGATTAAAGATTATGGAGGGAAGCCGTTCGCCTTAGATATCGAAGAAGCGACGACTCAAAACCGTACCTTCCGCACAGCTTTATGGACAGGGGATCATTTACAGGTCACTTTGATGAGCATCGCTGTCGGGGATGATATCGGTTTAGAAGTCCATCCAGACGTCGATCAGTTTCTAAGGATTGAAGAAGGGCAGGGAATCGTTCAAATGGGGGATTCCAAAAATCAATTGAATTTCCAACAACAAGTCTCCGACGACTATGCCATCATGGTCCCTGCGGGCAAATGGCATAACCTAACCAACACAGGGCAGCAGCCATTAAAGCTCTATTCGATTTACGCCCCGCCTGAGCATCCTTTTGGCACAGTCCATAAAACAAAAGCTGACGCGATGGCTGATGAAGAATAGAAAGGACACGTGCTAGTCCAGAAACATACGAAAGAGACCAAAGGTCATAGGATTTGGTCTCTTTCTTTTTTTATTGAGGTGCTTTATTTTTATGAGTATTCTATTTTTGACATTCGACTCTTTAATTAATAATAGAAGATTCTTTCTTGACGTCACTTAGCATCTTTTTTAAATCAAAGTGATCAAGATTTTCACCAATAAGCCATTTATTTTCTAAGTTTTGAGGGGAGGGGGTAAATCACGACATGCCATAAGCCACTTTCATTATGATAGACGACGTAAAGAATGTAGGCATTTCTGCTTAGTGAAGGTACACCAAGCAGAAATGCTTATTTTAGAGATAAGGAAGTTATAGACTGTAAAGAGAGCGAACCACTTTGTTGTGGTTCGCTCTTTTCGTTAAAAGAGTTCTATACGCTTCATCAAGCATAATTAAATGTTCAAGTGATTTGTATGAACCATTACGAATATGGAGGACTCCAATCGAATGATTTTTTGGGAAAACAACGGTCATCAGGTATATTTTTTCTTTTCAAATAGTAGAGTGAAGTAAATAGTATCGATTACTATTAAATGATAAGAGGAGGATGTTAAGGATGGCCATACCCACTTATACCATTAGTGGATTCTTAGGAAGTGGAAAAACTACGGTTCTATTGAAGATGATAGAGGATTGTGAAAAGAATAATCTTCGGGTGGGCGTGATTTTAAACGAACTGGGAGAAGTAAATATAGAAAAGCCTCTATTTAAGGGACAAAACGTGAAAGAACTATTAAATGGTTGCATATGCTGTACTATCAAAGAGGATTTAAAGACAACATTAGATGAATTGATTACGGAGATGCAATGGAATAGATTGGACCTGCTATTAATAGAAGGAACAGGCGTTTCCAACCCTTTGGAAGTGAAGAAAGTATTAGAAGATCCTATTTACGCTTCTCACTTCAATTTATACTCTATGATTAGCTTGATTGACTCGAGTACCTTTCTGGAGTATCAAAGTATTTTTTCAAGCACAGCCGACATGCGGAAACTGTTGGAAGAACAGATTACAAGTGCCACGATCATTCTGTTAAATAAACTGGACCTCACTAAAGGGAAAATGTTAAGTAAATCCATCAAGAAAATCAAAGGGCTACTTGGAGAATCCGTTCCCATCTTTCAGACGTCCTATGGAAATGTCCCACTGTCAGAGTTATTCAAGAGAAGAATCGATCATCTTCCTACTTCGATCCATTCAGAAATTATAGAAGAGACTCCACATTCTCATCATCATCATCATCATCATCATCACCATCCTGGGCTGCATGCATTGAAGATTGATCCGGTTCCAATTATGAAGAAACGAGATCTGGAAAATTGGTTGAGCGATTTACCTAAAGCGATAGTAAGAGGAAAAGGGGTCGTGAATCTTGATGGCCATGAAGGGTTTTATTCCTTTCAACTTTCCTCCAACACGGTTACGTTTGAAAAAATTCAACATCCGGCCGGGTTGCGTCCTGCGATCATCCTGATTGGTAATCAGCTTCAGAAAACTGAACTGTTGAATAGTTTCAATCGGTTAGTAAAGACATGAAATTTTTTTAAATAGCTTAATCTTATAGGATTCTTTATGAACCTTTGACGTTGTTGGGTACAGAGGGGAAGAACAGGATAGGAGGGAGCTATGACTTTTAGGCTTTACAACACATTGTTGGATGTTACAGCCGTTTTGGCTTTTGTCATTGTTGCTTACTTTGTTATGTATAGTCAACGGGTTGGAGAAAGTACGTTGATGATCCTTCCCGATTCTTTCAAACAGCTGAATACGATCTTTCTCAGTTTAATCATTGAGGCCATTCCTTTTGTACTTATTGGCGTCCTCATTGCAGGGTGTATCCAAATATTTGTTACGGAAGAACATGTGAAGCGATGGATCCCACATAATAAGTATCGGGCCATCATGATGGGGTGTCTCGTAGGAGCTGTCTTCCCTGCCTGTGAATGCGGAATTGTACCAATCGTCCGGCGATTAGTTGCAAAGGGAGTGCCGTTGCATGCGAGTATTGGGTTTCTTCTGACAGGACCATTAATTAACCCTATTGTTATTTTATCGACGTATATGGCATTTGGAAATGATATAAGAATGGCAGGTTTACGAATGGGGGTAGGGTTTGTTGCGGCGCTCTTGATCTCCCTCTTGATCAGCTCTTTTTTTAAATCAAACCAGCTCAAACACTCCGTTTCCGATTTGTATGGGTCTGAAAGGGTGCCACAAGTAGAGGTGCCCTTCATGCAAAAGCTTAAGGGTATGTGTGTCCATTCGATTGATGAATTCTTTGATATGGGGAAGTACTTAATTATTGGTGCTTTCGTTGCTGCCTTTGTTCAAACCTATGTACAAGCCCAGTCGCTCTTTTTGTTTGGGGAAGGGTTAATGGGGGCAACCGTTGTCATGATGGGAATGGCTTTCTTTTTATCCTTATGTTCGGAAGCAGACGCTTTTATCGGAGCTTCCTTTAGTAGTTTGTTTCCTTCCGGAGCTGTTTTAGCCTTTTTAATTTATGGACCTATGATTGATTTGAAAAATACCATCATGCTGTTGAGTGTGTTTAAATCCAGGTTTGTGTTGGCATTATTCTTGTCAATCACTGTCATTGTGTTCTTATGTACGATCACTATATCTCTGGTGGGCAGGTGAGTGGGTGGTGCGCTTTCACTTTTATCAATTTTTGAAGCTGATCCTGTTGGCCGCCTTTGCTTTTTATATTATACAATTGCATCACACCGGGGATATAGAGAAGTTAATCAACCCTAAATATGTCCTGATGAGTCAGGTAGCCGCTGGGGTTATCGTTCTCCTGTTTTTCGTCCAATTGGGTAGAGTATGGCGGGAGGATTCTGAAGAACATGCATTCTGCCCTCCCGGCTGTACGGAAGACCATGATAACAAGCAATCGTATGTAAAGAGGTCCGTGAGCTATTTGGTTCTTCTTCTCCCTTTACTTACAGGATTCGGGCTGAACCTCACATCTCTTGATGCAACAATCGCCAAAAATAAAGGCTCCCTTCTGCCTCAAGAAGAAAATTCTTATCAAGGGGATCAATCATCCAATCCACCGACTCTTGATGAGAACAAGCCGATTCCAAATACCAACTATTTAACAGATGAAGAATACGAACAAAGGATGGATCGTTTAAACAATGATGTGATTCAGATGAACGAGGATATTTACGCTTCTTATTATCAAGAAATACAGGCCAACCCCCATAAGTTCATCGGAAAAACGATTCAAATCAAAGGCTTTGTGTACAAGGAGGAAGGGTTGGAATCTAATCAGCTAGTAGTAGCAAGGTTTCTGATCACCCATTGTGTTGCCGATGCCAGTGTCATTGGATTGTTGAGTGAGACGAACCAGGCGAGCAATCTTAGTGAAAATACGTGGGTGGAAGTAACCGGAATGATCGATGTACAAACCTATAACGGTGTAGAAATGCCATTCATCCAGATAAAAGAAATCAATCAAATTCCTGAACCAACCAACCCCTACATCTTTCCTATATTAACGAAGGTCCTTTAAACAAAAGCACTTGCCCCACTCTGTAGCACGATTGCAAAAGAGGATCTGAGAGTGGGCAAAGGGTGTTTCTGCAAAAGGATCCTCTCTCAAGGAGGCAAAGATCCATCCACTTAATATAGAGAACAAAACCAGCTGCACATGAAAATACTTACGTGATTTGTAATCATTTTTTCTATTATGAAAAAATTGCAGATACTTCCGGAACTGAAATACAGAAGATCAAGAGCTGCCACGGTTTATTGAGGTGGATTTCCAGATGGTTTATGTGAATATCTTTTAAAGAATGGCTACCGTAGGGATTGCAAAGGAATAGAATATGTGGTTTAATATCACTACCCTTGATTAAAACGTAATGATTACTATTAGGTTTTTCTACATTCACTTTTTAAGAGGTGAATAGGGGGAGTGTGGTGTGAAGTGGTAAAATGGTAGTAATGATCTGTCTTACTGAAATGGCCCGGAATATAGAGGTGAAACCATGAGTGAATATCTACTTAAAATCCTAACAGATAACATTGTTCGTACGCTGCCCGAGCAACAGAAAGAAATCTATCATTATGTCATGAAGATGGAAGATGATCTAGCAGAGGAAGTTGGTTCTCAAGCAGAGTTTATGAATTATCTTAGAGATGTTTCGCCGCATAAGCATGCAGCCGAACACTTTAATATGACGTTGTTTGAACTTTTGCAAATGATGAAGCAGGTAGAGGAAGAGGTTAGTCGCCAGCTTATACAGATGATGGAAGCTGTTAAATGGAAAGATTGCACGGAATTCGTTCGTTCCAGGTCGCAATTAAAAGAAAATCAACGGGTATTTTTTGTATTCATTCCTGGTGTTGATCGTTTGCAGGAATAATTTTTTTGTTTAAAATAAAATCGTAATGATTACATTTTAAATGGGGGATTATCATTTATCTGATTCCGTTTACGGTTTTAAATAACAATCACTAATCATAGGAGTGGAATAATGTTACATAGTTTATAAAGGCAAATATCTGGTCAACCGAGTACAAAGGCGAGTGCCATCTATGAAGATAAAGAGAATCATTTTTTACATTTTTAAATCGTAATTATTACTTATAAAGAAAAGGTGACTACAAATGGCTAAAAAATCAAAAGTAGCAAAAGAAAAAAAGAGACAAGAAATGGTGGCGAAATACGCGGACCTGAGAAGAGAACTAAAAGCAAAAGGAGATTATGAAGCACTTAGAAAGCTCCCGCGCGACTCTTCTCCCACTCGTTTAACCGGGAGATGTGAAGTAACAGGGAGACCGCGTGGATATATGAGAAAGTTCAAAATGTCTCGGATTGCTTTTAGAGAATATGCCCATAAAGGCCAAATTCCAGGTGTAAAAAAATCTAGCTGGTAAGGAAAAAGGGGACCTGTATCTATGTATAAGTGGATCATCATTGGTGGTGGAATTCAAGGGTGCTGTGTAGCAAGAAGGCTTCTTGAAGAAAAAGTGGATGTAGAGGAGCTTTTGGTCATTGATCCCTATCCAGAACCTATGAAAATGTGGCGAACATTAACTGAAAAAATCGGTATGCCTTATTTAAGGTCTCCTTCCGTTCATCATCTGGATACGGATCCTTATAGTTTAAGGAAGTACTCAAAAATAAAGGACTACGCTCAGCCTTTTAAAGGCAGGTATGATCGGCCGCATTTGGAAATGTTTAATCAACATAGCTTAGACGCAATGGAACGTGCTGGAGTGGGCCAATGTTGGAGACAGGGGACTGTGAATGGGATAGGCAGAAGTCAAGGCGTTTGGAATCTATCCACCTCTGATGGTCGCAGGGTTCAAGGGGAAAGAGTAGTGCTAGCAATGGGTGTAAATCAAACACCACTCTACCCTGAATGGGCCAGCAAGGAGATCATCGGTATGAGTCATGTGTTTAATATGGAAGAACCTCTCCCTGTTGAAGGAAATGTGGTCATTGTAGGAGGAGGGATGACAGCTGCTCATCTGGCTAATACGCTGTCGAACACAAACTCCGTTGAATCAACGACCTTAGTGAAGCGTCATCCTTTTAGAATCGATGATTTTGACAGTGATCCTGGGTGGCTGGGTCCGAAATACTTAACGAGCTACGACCAGGTGGACGGTTATGAAAAACGACGTTCACTTATCAAACAGGCAAGGCATAAAGGATCAATAACGAGGGATCTCCATGTGAAATTAAACCAACAGGTGAGTGCAGGAAAACTAACGATCTATACAGACGATATCATTAAAGCTCAAAGTATAGAGGGATTAACTGAACTTCAAATGAAAAATGGATATACAGTTTCCGGGGAGTCTCTCGTGCTGGCGACAGGATCAGAATCAACCATGCCCGGAAGTGAATGGATTCAGCCCATGATTGATCAACTCGATCTACCTTGTGCCCCTTGCGGTTTCCCAATTGTTCAATCTTCCCTGGAATGGAAGGATGGGTTATTTGTCGCTGGGGCTCTCGCTGAATTAGAAATTGGGCCGGTAGCAAGAAACATTGCAGGAGCTAGAAAAGCTGCGGAACGAATTGTACAATCCGCTTAGGAGGAGTAATTTTGTCAGATAAGATACCAGTAACCGTTTTGAGCGGCTATTTAGGATCCGGAAAAACAACGTTATTAAATCACTTGTTACACAACAGAGAGGATCGTAAAATTGCTGTTATTGTAAACGATATGAGTGAAGTCAACATCGATGCAGACATGGTAAAGCAAGGCGGATTCAGCCGGACAGAAGAAAAATTGGTTGAATTACAGAATGGCTGTATTTGCTGTACTCTGAGAGAAGATTTAATTAAAGAGGTAGAAAAGCTCTCAGAACTGGACATCGATTATATCGTTATTGAGTCAACGGGGATCTCAGAACCCATCCCGGTTGCCCAGAGCTTCACTTATGAAGATGAAGAACTTGGAATCAATCTTGGAAATCACTGCCGATTGGACACGATGGTAACCGTAGTAGACACCAATCGTTTTTGGGATGATTATGGATCAGGAGAAAACCTGCTCGACCGTAATCAAGGGGCAGACGATAACGATGCTAGAGAAATTATTGATCTATTAATCGACCAGATTGAATTTGCGAACGTTATTCTTTTAAACAAGATCGATTTAGTGGAAGAAATCGATCGAGAGGAATTAAAGGGAGTCTTAAAACAATTAAATCCTGATGCTAAAGTGATCGATACGAGCTACAGTGAAGTGCCTCTCGATGAAGTTTTGAATACGGGTTTATTTAACTTTGAACAAGCAAGTCAGGGAGCTGGATGGATGAAAGAACTAAATGAAGAACATGTCCCGGAAAGTGAAGAATATGGGATCGGCTCTTTTGTTTATCGGAGAAAGAAGCCGTTCCATCCTGAGCGATGGATGAACTGGTTAGAGGATTGGCCGGCAGGGATTGTTCGAGCTAAAGGATTCTTTTGGCTGGCTTCGAGAAATGACATGTCTGGGTTATTATCCCAAGCTGGAACTTCTCTTGCGATCCAAGGAGTCGGAGAGTGGATCGCTACGTACCCGGAACAAGAACGGGAAGAGATTTTGAAAGAAGAACCAGAGTTAGCTGAGCGATGGGATGATACGCACGGTGATCGTATGACGGAATTGGTATTTATCGGTATAGAAATGAATAAAGAGGAAATCATAAAGGGGCTCGATCAGTGTTTGCTGACGTCTGAAGAGATGGAAACGGACTGGAATAAATTCCATGATCCATTGCCAGCCTTTTCGGAGTGAGACCATAAAAAAGTCATAGCCAATGGGAGGCTATGACTTTTTGCTTTACCCAGCGAATTCCAACTCTTCATACACATAGGGTTCTTCCGGTACTTCTATGGACTCTATTGATTGGGGTTCAATTAAGGGAAGCTCCCATCCATTATACTCTACTTTTTTTAGTGTTCCTGTCACTTCAATCCAGGTGTCATTCTTATATTGTCCTAGACTTTCTCCCTGCACGATGATTCCATATATGCCTGCATCGGCGACGCAGCAGCTGATCCCGAACCGCCCGACGACGATTTGATTGTTAGGAAGATTATCCTCCCGAAAAACAAATCCATGAGTTGTGATTTTTTTCCCGACATGGGCATCCATTTCATCTTCCATTAACGTTATGGTGCCAATATAGTTATCCTTATTCATGTATATTTCGTCCGTTTGCTGTAATTCTTCATATAACTCAGGGTGTCTTTTTTGTGGTGTTAGAATACCTGGATTCTCCATCTGTATATCATCAGTATTTGAGTCATCCAATGTTGTTTGACCCGCTAGTTCTAACTCTTCTTCATTGGTTTCTTTGCCAGGGGCAGGGGGATCGTTAATGTCCGACTGCGTAGAAGCCGAGCGCATTTCATATTTGAAACCTTTATTAGAAGCAGCAGAACTTCCAATGACATGGTCAGAAAACATCATTCCCGTCATGACGGGTACGATGAATAAGAGATAGATCAACACGGATCGTAACTTAGAACTGGAATAATCATGATCGTGCCCGCACCCACAATCATGGGAATCTTCCTCAAATCCGCTCCTGAAATATTGGATACCTCCAAGGATAACAAGGACAACCAGGGTGAAATACATGTAGGGCATCATCCTTGGAGCAATGAACTTTTGGATGTCTCCTGAAACAATAAGCTTGATCAGGAAGAGTACAAATCCGAATAAAATAATACTTCTAAGGAATTGGTGTGACGGTCGATTCAACTCTTCCATCCTCCTTTATAAATAGAATAGGTCGTACAAGAGGGTCACCGTGTAAACGACGATGGTTACAATGACGATAAACACTAAAACGAATCGTTTTCTGAAGTAAGCCATCATCAAAACGGTATTCTTTAAATCAGTCATCGGTCCATAGACGAGAAAAGCGAGAATGGAGCTTGAAGAAAACAGACCTTTAAATGAAGACGCAACGAAGGCATCAGCTTCTGAACATAAAGATAAGATGTAAGAAAGCCCCATCATGACTGCAGGTCCAGCTAATAATCCAGTGCCAATGTCCAGTAACGTTTCTCTGGGTACGTAGGTTTGTACAACACTAGCAAACAAAGCTCCTAATATGAGGAATTTCCCCATATCAAAAAATTCATCGCTGGCATGTTGAAAGGTTTCTGCAATCTTTCCTCCGCGGTCGTCGTCATGGTCATGGTTATGGTTGTGGGTCATGCCGTTCGTCGCTTTCTTATTTAATTGCCAGCTGTTACCAAAAAACAGATAAATGAAACCACCGATGATGAGTGAAACAACAAAAGCAAGTTCCATCCTCATCCATGCAATCGTAAGATCGGTTTGGAACGCGTAGAATGTCGACAAAAATACAATCGGATTAAGTACGGGTGCCGACACGAGGATGACTATACCCACGTGGAGGGGCATTCCTTTTTGAATTAATCTTCTAACAATCGGTACAATCGCACATTCACACACAGGAAAAATGGCACCGATCCCGACAGCAGGAAACAGGGCGAGGATAGGGTTTTGGGGTATGTACTTTTTTAATGTCTCTTCTTTCAAGAATGTTTGAATGACGGCTGAAATGAAAACGCCAAGCAGGACAAAAGGAATGGCTTCTAATACAATACTGATGAACATCGTGTTTAAATCTAAAAGAGAAGAAGGGATCGAAAGCATATTTTCAAAGGGAAGTGTATCTCCAAATATAAAAAGTGCCAAAAAAATGATCAATAAAAGGTAGCTCATTCTAGATGATGAATAATGTTCTTGATTCAATTGGAATCCTCCTTTACAATTAAGATGGAGTAAATCGTAATGACTTTGGATTTCTGACAATTTCTATTAACTAGGATTTACTAGTGGTTGTCAATAGAAAAATTGGAATTCAATATAAACTTGTGACGTAATGTTATTCGTAATGATTTTTATTTTGTGAGGGATATAGCATGAATGATGGAAAAATTATAGAAATGGAAAATGTCTCTTTTAGATATGATAAAGAGTGGGTCGTAGAAAATGTGAATTTTTCTATTCATAAGGGACAGTTTCTCGGATTAGTCGGACCGAATGGTTCGGGGAAATCGACGTTAATCAAATTGCTTCTCGGTCTCGTGAAGCCTAATAAGGGGAAGATCCACGTATTTAACCAGCCGATTAAACAGTTTAATAATTGGAAAGAAATCGGGTACGTTTCCCAAAAATCCAACAGCTTTAACTCGGGGTTTCCCGCGAATGTTTTAGAAGTAGTGAAGTCAGGGCTTGTTTCCAGATTGGGAGCCTTCCGGTTCTTCAAACGTGAACACACTCAAAAAGCTTTGGAAGCTTTAAAAGTTGTTGAAATGGAAGACTATGCAACTTCCAATATCGGAGAGTTGTCAGGCGGCCAGCAACAGCGTGTATTCATTGCCAGGGCTCTTGTTAGTGAACCATCGCTCCTTATCCTGGATGAGCCGACAGTCGGAGTTGATGCCAAGCATGTCACAGAGTTTTATGATCTTTTAGGGAAGCTAAATAAGGCAAATGGTATTACTTTGCTTATGATTTCTCATGATATAGGAACGATCACCGAGCATGCGACACATGTAGCTTGCATGAATAAAACCATTCATTTTCATGGTGATTCCGATGAATACGATCAGTTTAGTGACCAGGATTTAAATCGCCTGTATGGACATTCGGTCCAACAGCTGACCCATAACCATGGGGAGGTGACCTACTAATGTTCGAAAGCTTTTTTCAGTATGAATTTTTACAAAATGCAGCGATTACTGGTCTACTAATCGGCCTGGTTGCCCCATTACTTGGTGTCTTTATAGTTGTCCGCAGGCTTTCCTTAATTGCCGATGCACTTTCTCATATTACATTAACAGGGATTGCTGCAAGCCTGTTGTTAGAAAAAAGAGTATCCGGGATCAATGATTGGAACCCGGTTTATATGGGGATGGCCTTCTCTGTGATCGGGGCTGTATTAATTGAACGGTTAAGAAAAGTGTACAAGCATTATGAAGAGTTAGCGATTCCTATTATCCTCTCCGGTGGGATTGGACTAGGAGTGATCTTAATCTCTCTAGCAGATGGGTTTAATACAGACTTGTTCAGTTATCTATTCGGCAGCGTAACAGCCGTGAGTCGTTCAAATATGTGGACCGTTCTCATCATAACTACTATTGTCATCTTAATCGTCTTTCTGTTTTACAAAGAATTATTTGTTTTATCATTTGATGAGGAACACGCCTCTATTTCAGGGGTCAATGGGCGATGGATTCATTTATTGTTTATATTAATGGTAGCCCTGGTTATTGCTTCTTCGATGCAAGTAGTAGGAATCTTGCTCGTTTCAGCTTTGATGACATTACCTGTAGCTTCAGCTTTACGGATCTCAACGAGTTTTAAACAAACGATTGGACTATCGGTCTTGTTTGGTGAAACTTCTGTTATTATCGGTTTGTTCTCTGCTTATCACTTAAGCGTACCCCCGGGTGGAACGATTGTTATGACAGCGATTGTCATTCTGATCCTGACTATTGCTTATAAAAAGGTGAGCACACAATTCTGGATAAGGGGTGAAGCATTATGAATTTGAATACAGCTATCCAATTGTTAAAAGAAAAAGGATATAAACACACAAAGCAAAGAGAACGTATGCTGGAAATTTTCGTGAATCAGGATCAATATATTGCGGCAAAAGAAATTTTAAGAATGATTCAAGAGGATTTTCCAAGTGTGAGTTACGATACAATTTATCGAAACTTATATCTTTTAGCGGATGAAGAAATTTTAGAAGCGACCGTGCTTCATGGAGAAAAACACTTCAGGCTGGCATGCAATTCGAACGGCCATCACCACCATTTCATTTGTACCATTTGCGGAAGTACTAAAGCGGTGGAATTCTGTCCAATGAATACCATGGATGACAAACTGGAAGGTTATCAAATAGAAAATCATAAATTTGAAATATACGGAGCATGCCCTCAATGTCATTAAGCCGGTTTAAATAAACCGGCTTATCTCTTGAGAAGGGAGAGTAATGATTACTATTTACAATAAGTAATCATTACGATAGAATGGTTTATGGGAATAAGGAGGAATAGAAATGTTTAAAAAAATAGTAGGCGTTCTTAGTCTATTTGCTTTAATTTTTGTAGTAACAGCTTGTGGGGAAGAACAGTCAAGCAACAGTGAAGAAGGGAAAGAATCAGAGAGTTCCAAGGAAGAATTGAAAATCTATACAACGGTTTATCCTCTTCAGTTTTTTGCAAAACAGATTGCAGGAGATCACGCGACTGTAGAATCCATTCTGCCTCCAGGATCAGACCCTCACACATATGAACCCACTTCAAAAGAAATGGTAGAAATTGCAGAAGCTGATGCTTTCATCTATAACGGAGCTGGCTTAGAATCCTATGCCAAGCAAATCTCAGAATCTATTCAATCTGAAGATGTCAAAATACTAGAAGCATCAAAAGGGATCAATTTAAAAGAGCACGTCCATAATCATGAGGGAGAAGAAGGAACGCATGAAGATGAACATGCTCAAGAAGGAAAAGAAGGAACGCATGAGGATGAACATGCTCATGAGGGAGAAGAAGGAACGCATGAAGATGAACATGCTCATGAAGGAGAAGAAGGAACCCATGAGGATGAACATGCTCATGAGGGAGAAGAAGACTCACATGAAGATGGACATGCTGGACATGATCACGGTGACCAGGACCCACACGTCTGGCTGGACCCTATCCAGTCTATGCAGTTAGCTGAGAACGTTAAAGATACACTCATTGAGCTTAATCCTGAGCAAGAAAAAGCGTTTAATGAGAACTTCGAAGAATTAAAAGGTAAGCTTGAGAGTTTAGATCAGGAATTCCACGAACAATTGGAAAATGCACCAAAGAATAAATTCATTGTTTCTCATGCCGCTTATGGATACTGGGAACAAGCCTACGGGGTTGAACAAATTTCTGTTTCTGGATTAAGCCCTACCAATGAACCGTCACAAAAAGAATTGGAAACAATCATTGAGACGGCTGAACAGAATAATATAAATCATGTATTTTTCGAACAAAATGTTACTCCTAAAGTTGCTGATGTCGTCAGAAAAGAAATTGGGGCAGAAGCTCTACGCCTTCACAATTTATCGGTATTGACAGAAGAAGATCTTGAAAATGAAGAAGATTACTTCACTCTCATGCAGCACAATTTAGAAACATTGACTAAAGGTTTGACAGAGTAAGAGATGAAGCAACGGGTAGATCATCCGTTGCTTTTTTTTATAAGAGGAAGTATGAATCCTGAAATTATGGGGGATAAAAAAATGTTTCCGTCCTATGAAATTGGGATCCAACAAGGAAAAAAGAGGTGTAACCATGATACCAACCCAAAAAACAATTAATATCGAGCTCAAAAGTGATTTTACGATTCCAATGGAATGGAAAAGAAAGTTAAACATAAATGAAGGAATTACTGTGATACTTAAAGTGGAAGATCATAAAGTTTTCATTAAAAAATCATGGAGCCATACGCATGAGGTGGTTAGTACAGTTGGTAGAAAAGAAACCATTTATATTCCTAAAGAAATCCGGGATAATTTTAAGAGAAAAGAGATCAACCAGTTCCAAATCTATATTGATGAACGTGAGCAGGCGATTATCTTAATACCTTCTTAACTAGACAACTCTCCGTGAGTATTGTGCATCACTGCTAAGCCACAACTTCAACTTTTTTTCTTCTAAGCAGGTTTAATGGAGGTACCTTTATAAAGAATTCATCGCTTGTTTAGAGGGAAAACCTTCAATGATGGAGAACCATAGAGAAAAAGGAGGTGAGGTTATGGATGTAACCATTCTTACTCTACCCGCGTTCAAAGTAAGAGGTCGGAAATGGGCAGGAACGTATGAACAAGTACCTCAATTAAAAGAAATGATTCAAGAGGTGGAGAACGAACAAATGAAAATCAAAGCAGCAGACCCTGCGTACCAATGGGGGCTCTCTTTTCATTTGATAGAAAATGGGTTCGTGCATTACAGCGGTTTTGAAGTGGAAGATGAGAAGAACGGTGAGGAATACGAAGAAATCACCATTCCCAAACATACGTATATGAAAGTCCATCATCCGAGTGGAAAAGACATTGGTGAGACGTATACCTTCATTTATCGATGGTTTCAGGAAGGCAATGGAGAGCCTTACTTAGAAGAGGATACGGAATATTTCGATGGGCTGCCTTTGAAGTTCGAAAAGTATCCGCTGGACAGGGATTTTGATGATCCTCATTTGGATATCTACATTCCGATTAAAACATAGAATACAAAAAAGAGCCCTGGGAGGGGCTCTTTTTTAATAGACTTTATCTCCGTTAAAGATGGAGTTTTTCACAATGACATAGTCGACGTGACGGATACTATCGAGTTCGGTACCGCCTGCGTAACTGATGGCAGATTGCAGGTCCTGCTCCATTTCCGTCAACGTATCTTGAAGGGCACCTTTATGCTCCACGAACATTTTCTTGCCTTCGACGTTTTTCTTTTCGCCTTTTTGGAACTCTGACGCAGAACCAAAGTATTCTTTGTAGAGTTTGCCGTCTCTTTCAACCGTGTCACCAGGGGACTCTTCGTGACCGGCGAAAAGAGAGCCGATCATGACCATCGTCGCTCCAAAACGGATCGACTTGGCAATGTCGCCATGGGTGCGGATGCCTCCGTCTGCAATGACAGGTTTACTTGCGGCTTTGGCGCACCAACGTAACGCGGCTAACTGCCAGCCTCCTGTACCGAAGCCGGTTTTAATCTTCGTAATGCAAACTTTTCCTGGTCCGATTCCGACCTTCGTGGCATCGGCTCCTGCATTTTCAAGTTCACGAACCGCTTCGGGTGTTCCGACATTCCCGGCGATGACAAACGTTTCAGGCAGCTGTTGTTTGATGTGCTGGATCATTTCAATGACTGCCGTTGAGTGTCCGTGGGCGATATCGATCGTGATGTATTCAGGTGTGATTTCCTTTGCAGCGAGCATCTGGACAAACTCGTATTCCTCTGGCTTCACACCGACACTGATGGAAGCGATCAACCCTCTGGCCTGCATTTTTTCTACGAAAGACAAACGCGTTTCAGGCTCAAAACGGTGCATCACATAAAAGTAGCCTTCTTCTGCTAGTTTCGTAGCAATCGTTTCATCAATGATCGTCTGCATGTTGGCAGGTACGACAGGAAGTTTGAATGTATGGTTGCCGAGCTTGACGGATGGGTCACAAGCAGAGCGGCTATTTACGACGCATTTTGCGGGAATAAGCTGAACATCTTCATAATCAAATACATTTTCCATGGGTTACACTCCTAAAAACCGAATATTTTTATCATTAGTTTAATTAATTGTTCGTACATTTGTAATTTACCTTATCTTTGCTCTATTGTCAAAGGTTCATGGTAAAATGATGAAAAAGGGGGAGAAAGTATGTTTGTACATAAGATTGATCAAGAACTTTCACTGAAACTGGCAGGTGTCGAAGATGCGGAAGAGTTCTTTCATCTGACAGATAAATCTCGCATGTATTTACGAGAGTGGCTGCCTTGGCTGGATGCTACGAAGACCGTGGACGATACGAAATCATTTATAGAATCTGGAAGACGGAACTTTTCAGAAAACAAAAGCCTGACCACTATGGTACTCTTTAAAGGGGAAATTGCCGGGACCGCGGGCTTCAATGAGATCGACCACACCAATAAAATCGTTAAAATCGACTATTGGCTCGGTCAGGATTTCCAGGGGAAAGGGATCATGACACGAGTCACGGAAGCATTGACGGATTATGCCCTCATGGAATGGAACATGAACCGGGTGGAAATCCGTGTGGCTGATGGAAACGAAAAAAGCGCGGCAATCCCAGAACGTCTTGGATTCAAGGAGGAAGGCACAATCAGGTGTGCCGAATGGTTGTACGACCATTATGTCGATCACACCATTTATGGGATGTTAGCGGAGGAGTGGAAGAAATAGCACGTTCGAATTTTCATTAAAGAGAAGTAGAGGGATAGATATGGAAAAGCAATACAATAGAAAAATCATACTCGTTACATTTATGATCGGCGCCTTTTTCGCTGTTCTGAATGAAACGTTGCTTAACATAGCTCTGACCGAATTGATGGAGGTCTTCGGTTTGGATGCACCTACGGTTCAGTGGATGGCCACGGGATTCATGCTTGTCATGGGGGTCTTGATGCCGATTTCTGCCTTATTGATCCAATGGTTCACGACGAGACAGATGTTCATCGGTGTCATGACCGTTTTCTTAGCGGGAACGATCATTGCAGCCGCTGCCTTTAATTTTCCAATGTTATTGACAGGTCGGATGATCCAGGCGGTAGGAACGGGATTATTGATTCCTGTCATCATGAACGCCTTGCTGTTGCTCTATGAACCAGAGGTGCGTGGTCGGATCATGGGCACGTTCGGTCTTGTGATCATGTTTGCGCCAGCGATTGGGCCGACGCTCTCAGGCGTCATCGTAGATTTCCTCGGCTGGAGATGGCTGTTTATTACGGTGATTCCGTTTGCCGTGTTTTCGATCTTGTTTGCGGTCAAATATTTGGAAAATGTCGGAGAAGTGACACGTCCGAAAGCGGATATCCTTTCAATCGTATTGTCATCCATTGGCATTGGCGGCATCGTTTATGGGTTCAGCGCTGCAGGAGAAAGTGGAGTAGGGTTCGCTTCGATCCAGATTCTCATCATCTTAAGCGTCGCTTTTCTCAGCATTATTCTTTTTGTTCGGAGACAGTTGAAATTAGAAGAACCGTTACTCGATGTCCGTGTGTTCACGTATAAAAGCTATGCAAGAGGAATTACCATCTTCGTCGTCGTCATTATGGCGATGTTTGCATCAGAGATCGTCATGCCGATGTATCTTCAGGGACCCTTAGGGTTATCAGCGAAAACGGCCGGGTTGCTGCTGCTACCCGGAGCCCTGTTGAATGGCTTGATGTCTCCGGTGATGGGGACACTTTTTGATAAATTCGGACCAAGAAAACTGATCATTCCAGGCACACTCGTCCTCGTAGGCGTCATGGTTTTCTTCAGCATGATCGATCCATCGATTCCGATTTGGTCCTTTATTCTTGCCTATGTGTTCCTCATGTTAGCCGTCTCTGCGGTGCTTATGCCTTCTCAAACCAATGCGTTGAATGAGCTTCCGAAGCATTTGTACCCTCACGGAACAGCGATTGCCAACACATTGCAGCCGGTCGGCGGTGCGCTTGGGGTTTCCATATTCGTAAGCATCATGAGTCAGGGGGAGAGAAACTATTTGAACAATGAATCAGGCGAAGTTACAGGAGAGGTCATGGATCAAGCCATGACCGCAGGGGTCCATCAGGCGTATTGGTTCGCTTTGGGCCTTGCGATTATCACCTTTGTCATTGCCTTGTTTATACGAAAAGCCGTAGCACCGGATTACAAACCAGAACAAAAATAAAAAAAGCAGGACCTTTCCCAAGAGGAAAGGTCCTGCTTTTTTTGTTAGGCTTTCATCCGTCGAATGAAGGTCTCAAGGGGAGTGCGGGACTGGATGTTTTCATTGCACTTTTTGCTGTCATGGCATATATAGTTCCCTCGGCTGATCGTTTCTTCATCGGATTTGCCTTTGATGGTAGCGGTGAACATGCCTACTTTTTCATGTTCGTGGCAGATCGAGCAGATGCTCTTTTGCTGCAGCGGTTTGTAATGCCCATACAAACCGGTAAGCTCTCCATCCAGTGTGGTTATGATGTATTTTCTTTTGGCTGCGGGATCATTCCATCCAATATAAGAAAGCTCTGTCCATTCTTCATCAGGGATGGCAGGCACTCTCAGCTTCTTTACTTTTGGAAACAACTGTTGGATGTCGGCTTCTGATCGTTTAGGAAAAGGCACGACATACTGTTTCAGCCTGGAGAAGTAAAGAATGGCATCGGTTTCGTCTTTGACATCACTCGCCTGGGCAATCAATTGCTCCTGCTCGGGTGAAAGATCGGTAAACAATTCCAAAACCTTCTCATTCGTGATCGATTGAAGGGCCTGGGTGACCGAGGCATCGTTCGATGTCATATGACCATTCAGCAGGTTGTGAGCCTGGTTCTTTATATAATGATACTGATCGGAGCGGATAAATCGTTCCATAAAGTAACCCCCGTTCCATGGTTTTCTTCTTATTATTTCAGAGCATGTCTGTTCTATCAAACGTTTTGTCTTCCATGTGATGTGCTGAACAGGAAACCCGGCACCTCGGTGTCTTTTTTTGGTTCCAGGTACGTGATTTTCGTGTTTAGTTCCGGGTACGTGGCCATCGTTTTTGGGTACCAGGTACGTGATATTCATTTTCGGGTTCCAGGTATACTGTCCTCACCATGCTGTACCGGGTATGTCCACGTGAAAGTCGGAGTTCCATCAAAGCAATCACTACCCACATCTCGAAGAGGAGCAAAAGTTCAAACAAGTGATCAGGGGCTACTTTGACTAGCATAATCAGGAAGTGGTAAAGTTACTGATGATGACAGGGTTTTAATATGGAAGGAGTTTGCGGATGCAGCAGGATAAACAACAAAGAAGAAGTGACTTTACGAAGTTCAAAGAACTTTGGTTCCTTTTGTTCATGCTACTGTTCACCCTTTTTCATAACACGATGGTCATCCTCATCGGAGAGGGCTGGAGTTTTGTCGGTTATAGTCTCCTGTTCCTTGTCATGTATGCTTTATTCCGCTGGTTGCGGAAAGTCGTCGTGTTCATGAGAAAACCATTGTCCTGGGGATCGTTGATTGGCTTTTATATTGCCGGCGTCTTTGTACTTGGTGCGCTGTTAATCCCCTAATGGAAAAGGGAGAGGGGACATATGGGGATGTATACCTAAGTATGCAATACATAGATGTTTATGATCAGAATTTAGTGGTTTCATCTGGGATTAGAAAAAACATAAACAATGGGGAGATGTCATGCTGGAATTATTTCTACTCATCATTACTGTTCTTTTAGTAGCTTTTTATATTTATGTCGTGTATAAGAAAAGAAAGAATTTGAAGAAGAGGTATGGTTGGAAAAGTTATGTTACCCCGGGTGCTTTTGTTGTAGCCCCTGTAGTAGCTCTGCTTTTCTATATATTTGGGTTTACAGGCATATTCACCTGGTTCACGTTAGGGGTATGCTTTATCACCGGAGCTATTTTCACAAAATATATGCCTGCACCAGAACAAAGCTGATACATACAGAACAGTAACCAATCAAGGGTTACTGTTTTTTTATTTTCAAAAAGATTGAGGCAAGAACGAAGTTTTCCAGTTCAACATAAATATGACTGGATAAGAAACAATAAGGAGGGAGAAGGAGGGTATCTTATGGATCAGTGGCTGGAGTTTGTTGGGAGTGCCATCACCGTCTTTATTGTCTTATATGTATTAGCGAGAATTCTAAGCAAAAAGCTGATTTCCCAAATGACGCTTTTCGACTTTATTGCAGGGATTACGATGGGGTCGATGACAGCGACGACTGTTCTTTCCCCAAGTGTCCCGCTTTCTAAGGGAGCGCTTGGTTTATCTACATTTGCTCTGCTTGTCCTTCTCATTGACTTTCTCACAATGAAGAGTTTGACGGTCAGGAAACTTGTAAACAGTAAGCCCACCATTCTCATGGATAATGGGAAAATTATCGTGAAAAATATGAAGAAAGTGCGGTTCAATGTCGACGAACTCATCGCTGAACTTAGGAAAGCGGGTGTCTTCCAATTCAGTGATGTTCAGACAGCTATTTTAGAAACAGATGGAACGGTAAGCGTGTTGAGAAAGTCCGATGTTTCTCCAGTCACTCCTCATGGGATGAAACTTGAGATCAATCCGGTCACCTTTTCTCATGTCGTAATGGTTCAGGGAAAGGTCCTTCGCAGTCAATTGAATGATAGCGGCTATAGTGAAAGATGGTTGAAGGATCAATTGCATGCCCATGGAATATCCGACCATAGAGATGTTCTCGTTGCACAAGTCAATACGGATGGGACGTTATATGTTGAACTGATGGAATCATAGAAAACAAACATGGCATCCAAAGGAAAATGAAGCATAAGAAAGCAGAGAGTGTGTGGGGTTCTGCTTTTTTCGTATGGGAAAATAGTGAGGGATTTTCCATTCTTTTGATATCATTTGGAAAAATGTGTTTAATTTTGTGGGTGAAAGGATATAGAAGTTTAGGTGGAAAATAGTGGGATGTATAAGTCAGCCTCAGTCTCTACATAAACAAGCCTCTTTTTTTACCGAATAATTTTCGGGAGTGTTTGGATGTTGAAAAAGTGTTATCTTTTGTTTTTAAGTATTTTGGTGTTAGTTCTGTCTCCACTGCAAGTGTTCGCGGCGGATATGTCGGCAGAAGACGTATTGAAGAAATCCAATGAAGCGATGATGAATCTCGACAGCTATTCGATCAAGCAGGTATCTAAAGCTCAAATGCCGATGATGAATGAAGGCGAGGGAATGGAAACAAAGACAATGGCCGATGTTACTTTTGATCCTTTCGCTTTTTATTTGAAGACAGAGTTGGCGGGAGAGACGACAGAGTCTTATTTAACGAGTGAAGGCTATTATAGCGAGCTTCCTGGTCAAGGATGGGTACAGCTCGCAGATGATTCAAGCCAGGAAATGATGAAGTCCATGCTTGCAGAAGGGCAGTTGGCGCAAGCTCTTCCACTAGCAGAAGATATGAGTGTAGAAGAAAGCGAAGAGGCTTATGTCCTTCATTATGAGGGAGATGGAGAAAAACTACTGGAAGCATCCATGAACATGCTTCAGCAAGGTATGGGCTCTGGTGAAGGAGAAAACCCTTTTAAAGAATTAGGGGAAGAATTCCTTGAGAAAGTTACAATTAATGATGTGAAATATAAAGTAACCATAGACAAAGAGAATCATTACCTAACGTCCAGTTCCATCCATTTGGAAATGGAACTGGAAACAGAAGAAGGACAACCCCTACCTGTCACTCAAGAGACAGAAGTGACCCTTGAAAACTTTAATGGTGTGGGTGAAATCCAGATCCCTCAAGAGGTATTGGACAACGCTCAACCGATTGATGAAGCCGTCGGAGGCGAACTTCCTGATACAGCAAGTCCGAATCTGATGTACACCTTGTTTGGGGTGACACTGATGGTGCTCGCCGGAAGTGTTTTATTCGTACGAAAGAAATCTATGCAATGAAATAAGAGCTGGGCTTAGGCCTGGCTCTTTCCATCTTTGAAAGATGAGGGGGGCCATGATGCTGAACAAATTTTTACTCGTGCTAGTCGTTGTAGGGTTTTCGTGCACCGCTTACTTTTCTTTTCAATGGTGGGATTCAACAAAAGCGGTCGAAAAAGTGACTGAAACGGAAATCAATGAATGGCAATCCGAAGAACAGGTGAAGAAAACCGATCGAATCGTGGTGAGAAAGGATCCTGAACCTGAGGAACCTACGTATTCTGATGAACTTCAACAATACGAAAAAGGAGAAAAAGTGGGGCGGCTGATAATCCCACACTTGAATAAAGGCTATGCCACGTATTGGGGCACAGACGAACAATCGCTTCATCAGGGAGTAGGGATGTTTGTAAGTCAATGGACGACAACACCTGATGAGAAACGCCACACAGTCTTGAGCGGCCACCGGGAAACGGTTTTTACTGAACTGGGAGAAATTGAGGAAGGAGCTCCGCTTTATTATGAATATGAGGGGCAGCGTTATCAGTATGAAGTTGAAAAAACGTGGGTCACAGACGAAGATGACCGTTCAGTCATCGTTGATCATGAGGATCCGAGGCTTACTTTGACTACTTGTTATCCTTTCGATTTTATTGGGAGTGCTCCGGAAAGGTTTATTATCCAAGCGACATTAGTGGATGTACAGGAGATGGATTAACGGTTGAAATAAAGAAACTTGCATACTTTTTTGTGAATACTCATGGACCAGACTTCCCTTTGGAATTTTCCTTTTTGTGTGAGCTACATGGGTAGAAAACTTCACCAAAGGCTGGAGAAAGAGGGTTCTTCAATGTCTGTCATATTTCTTTTCATAGGGATCCTTGGGTTGATTATCTATGTTTATATCACTAAGGACACGTTCTTTTCTGATGAGCGGAATATGAAATTATGGGTCATGCTGTTTGTGTTTTTACCTTTATTTGTCATGGGGTTATGTATTTCCTTATCCTTTTAACGGATTTGTTATTTTTCCGGAAGAGATGAGGAACCTGATGCGATTTATGGAGAGGTGTATGAACTACATAAGAGCGATGTTTTTCGCACAAGCTAAGCGAAAACAGGGAGTAGGTGGAAACCATGACGTTATACAGGCTCGGTTATGTGGCAATGAGCGTACATTTGCAGAATGCATCTCCATCTCAAACGATGACCTACAAGCGATTTTCCGAGATTCGTGATACAGAGGCAGCGAAACGGAAACTTGAGCGGATTGCGAAGTCAAACCTTCATAACTGTCTCAGACTATTGAAGCATAACAAGGCCCATGACATCCATTTTTTTAGACTGAGTTCCCGCCTCGTTCCATTAGCGACGCATGAGGAGTTGCAAGGATGGGACTATTTGGGTCCAATTAAAGAGGACCTTAAGGAATTGGGAGCTTTCGCTATGGAAAACAAGATGCGGTTGGATTTTCACCCCGATCACTTCGTTGTCATCAATTCTCCGGATCAAGGAATTTTCAAAACCTCGATGGGCGTCCTCAAATATCATTACCTGCTTCTGCATCATATGGGAATCGACCCTACACACCGGTGTGTCTTTCACCTTGGAGGCAGGTATAAGGATAAAGAAAAGTCGCTGGAGCGGTTCATCGAAAATTGGGCACAGGTCCCGACAGGCATACAAAAGACCGTCATGATAGAAAATGATGATACTTCCTACTCGTTAGCGGATGGTCTTTATGTCTGTGAAAAATTGAACATCCCCCTCGTCTTTGATCTGCACCATCATTATGCGAACAACGATGGAGAAAAATGGGAGGAACATTGGCCGCGTGTCGTACAGACGTGGAGCCACTCCTCTCTGCCTGTGAAAATGCATATCTCCAGTCCAAAGAGTGAGAAGGATTTTAAAAGTCATGCCGATTTCGTCGATCTTGATATGTTCCTGGAGTTCGTCAGCAAAACGAACGGTTCTGCGGAACAAATCGATTGCATGATTGAAGCGAAACAAAAAGATGAAGCGCTTTTTCGTCTCGTAGAAGAATTGAAGCAGCATCCGGATGTAGACATGCAGGATGAGAGTTCATTCATTTGGACAGGGCAGGTGTGATGAATGGGAGGAGTCTCATTTTTGATAACCTTCCCTTTTCGCACGTTCCAACCCTTTTTTTATCAATTTCTTCAGACGACGTTTGATTCTTAGAAAAGGGATGAGCCTGTCTTCATTCATTAGTTCATATGTTAATTGAGCGAATTCCTCTCTTTCTTCAGGCGTCAGCACGATGACTTCTGCAGGCTCTCTTTTTGGAAAAGGAATCAAATCCCCCATACTCCTCGCCTCCTTCTTAAACGTTTATGCAGAAGGATGTATAAAATGCTTCAGGACAACGATTTGATTTTGCCATACTAAGCAAAGCCTATGAAACATAGAAGAAGGATTTCAATGAAAAAACACGTACAAAAGCTCAGAGCCGAATTGACTCTGAGCTTTTATTTGTGGAAAGGACTCAGGAAAGTTTCCAAGCCGGGATTAAAGAATGGAAATGAAAAAAATAGCTCATCGGTATATGGATCACAGTGTAGATGGTGAGGGTGAGCAGATAGGTCAAAAACCATAACAGGGTGGTTACACTTAGAAAGGAGTAAAGCAATAACATGCCTACGGGGAAAGGGACGAGCACGATCAACCACATCGGACTCCCGGAGGCTTCCGTAAGCGCCCCGAGGGAAACTACGGAAAAGCCAATGATCAGGGCCTGCCAAAAGGTTAAGCCGTGACTAAGAAACAAACTGGCGATATAGTAGGAAAAACCATTCAAAGATACAGCCAGCGTAAAATCGAACAAATATTTCATATCGATCCTTCCCACTTTTCCTATGTAAGATTCATAAGGTTTTTAATTATCTTAACATAAATTTCCTTTTTCATAGGTTGAAAGTTTGTAATGCACGTTTATCTTTAAATAGAGGAGAAGGGGTATAAGAAATCAGGGGGTTTTCATGCCTGCTCGTTTTCTATCGTTCCATCTCCTTGGTGAACGGGGGCCAGAGTGATATATTGGAAAGGATTGGTCTATTCCATTGGGTCGTAGTCAAAACAACGAATGGGAGAGAGGCTCACATGACGGAGTATACGTTGAGCATAGAGATCCGAAAGCCTTTCTATGCACAGAATAAGACAGTGAGGGATGCCATCCCGCGTTCTTTATGGAATTCCGTTCGGCATCAGGTCCTTGAAAAAAGTGAGTACAAATGCCAGATATGCGGCTTCTATGATGAAAAGAAACTCCACGCCCTCGAAGTGTGGGAATATGATGAAGAGAAGTTTCTTTTGATCCTTCGGGATATCCAGTCCTTGTGCAGATCCTGCCATGATTTAAAACATATCCATCACGTGGGGCATCGGATGAATGATGGGATCAAACGAAAGGCTGTCATGAAGCGATTGAAGGAACACTTCATCAAAGTCAATGAATGCACGGAAAAAGATTTTATCACTCATTATCAGAACCAAGTAGCAAGGAATGCTGCAGAACCTGTGAAGCGGTCGATGGAGGACTTGATCGAATCTAGAGAACGGCAGGAGCGGGAAGCGTTTCTCAACGAACAGACCTGGAAGTTTGTGATCGGAAAAGGGATTCCATTCACAAGCGAGATTGAGAGGGCGCTTCTTCATAAAGGTCTGCTATATGAAGGAGAAGATCCTGTTTCCTCATTTTAATCATTCACTCTTTAGGAAACCCTAACGAAGGAATGTTTACAGCGATCCTAAAGATATGAGAACCTTTATGAAGGCGTAAAAATGGAGGTTCTTTTGTTTGAAGAAGAAATATGTGATCTATGTAATCCTTGCGATTTTAATTGTAACTGTGACACTCTACGGTTCTTATTCTTATTACGAAAATAAATCGAAAGAAGAGGTCCTCTACAACTTAAGAATTCATCGTGAATCTGTAGAAGAGATACAGAGCCGTCTTCTACGGTTGGAAGAGGATGGACTTGTACCGGAAGAGAAAGAAGTTGTTTTTCTTGCGCATACATTGTTAGCCAAACAGTCCTATATGATTGGTACGAAGCTATTAAATGATCACGAGGATCATCACCAACGTTTCCAGGATTCTTTCGTTGAGTTTAACGAGCAGTTACATTCTTCCGTCTCAAATGGAGACACGGAAGAGGTGTATGCTCTGATCGCGGACTATAAAAGAGAGATCAATGAATTTCGAGAAGATATCAAATCTTCATGAAGCCAGCATCCAGGGTGCTGGTTTTTTTATGTTTTTGATAGGGGGGATGATAAAAGTGAAAAAGAACCGTGCGTAGGTGACCTACGCACGTTCGTTTACCCTTTCCAAGCGGGCAGCATATGGTTGAGCGGTTTATCTTTCCGGTACCCGAGCACATACTCTGCCTGCATGATCGTGTGGATTTCCCGTGTCCCTTCATAGATGACCGGAGCTTTGGAATTCCTTAAATACCTCTCTACCGGATATTCATTGGAATACCCGTACGCCCCATGAATCTGCACCGCATCATCTGCGGCCTGGTTGGCAAAATCACATGCCTGCCACTTGGCGAGCGAAGTTTCTCTCGTGTTTCTCACACCTTTGTTTTTCAGTTCCCCTGCACGGTAAACGAGGAGACGGCTCATATGCAGTCCTGCTTCCATTTTGGCAATCATCTGTTGGACGAGCTGATGCTTGCCGATTTCTTTCCCAAACGTTTCTCGCTCATGGCAATAGGTCACACTCGACTCAAGGCATGCCATGATTTGCCCGCATGCCCCAGCAGCAACGGTGAATCTGCCACTATCCAGTGCGGACATCGCAATCTTGAAGCCATCCCCTTCATTGCCGAGCAGGTTTTCTTTCGGCACCTTCATCTGTTCAAAAAATAATTCACCGGTGTTGCCCGCACGGATGCCTAGTTTTCCTTTGGTCGCTTTGGAAGAGAACCCTTCGAACGTCCGCTCCACGATAAAGCAGGAGATTCCGTGGTGTTTCTTGTTTTTATCGGTATAAGCGAACACTAAGAAATGATCGGCGACATCACATAAGGAGATCCAGGTTTTCTGTCCGTTCAGTACATAATGGTCTCCATCAAGGGTCGCAGTTGTCTGTAAGGCAGCGACGTCGGATCCTGCTGCGGGTTCGGTCAAACCGAAGGCTCCGATTTTTTCTCCTTTCGCCTGTGGGACGAGGTATTTCTGCTTTTGTAATTCGGTGGCCCACTGCAGGAGGGTCATGCTGTTCAAGCCGGTGTGGACGGACACGGCTGTGCGAAAAGCGGTGTCTCCACGCTCGAGTTCTTCACAAACAATCGCAAGCGAATTGTAATCCATCCCGCTTCCGCCATACGTTTCCGGAATGCAAACGCCCATCAGCCCAAGCTCGGCCAGCTTTTTTAGTGTTTGATGATCAAAATGTCCGTTTGCATCCCATTCCCCGATGTAGGGCATGATTTCCTGGTCGACGAAACTTCTGACCGCTTTCCTTAACATTACCTGTTCATCACTGAACTCGAAGTTCATATCGTTCACTCCTTACACCTTGTTGTCCTTTTTCCATTGAAGGATCGTGTTTCTGTCGTACCCGAGCTTTTCAAGGATTTCTTCTGTATGTTCACCCGCTTCCGGTGGGTGCTGCTTGTAATTCACCGGTGTGCGGGATAGTTTTAAAGGACTCCCGATCATCTCTACATCTCCTGCTTTTGGATGCTCACAAGTGAGGAACATCTCCCGGGCTTTAAGCTGCTCATCTCCCCGTACGTCTTCGAGCGATTGGATCGGGCCGAAAGGAATGTTTTTTTCCTGACACCGGCTTTTCCAGTAGGATGTATCTTCCTTTACGAAAAGATCCTGTAAAATCTTCGAAAGCTCCTCTCTGTTTTCCACTCTTTTTGCGTTCGTTGAGAACAAAGGATTACGAGCGAGAGAAGGTTGTCCGACGATGTTGCACAGTTGAAAGAATTGCCGGTCGTTACCGACAGCGATGACGAGTTCACCGTCTCTGGAGCGGAAGGTCTGGTACGGCACGATATTGGCGTGCTGGTTTCCGAGTCGCTGCGGGATCTTTCCAGTCATTAAAAAATTGCTCCCGATGTTGATGAGGGAACTGACGGCAGAATCGTAGAGGGATAGATCAATTTTCTGACCTCTCCCGGACTGTTGTCGTTCTAAGAGAGCGGTTTGGATGCCGATGCAGGCATACAAGCCAGTAAGAATGTCTGTGATCGCAACACCCAATTTCTGTGGTCCGGAATTTTCATCTCCCGTGATGCTCATCAGTCCGCTCATCGCCTGGATGATGAAGTCATACCCGGGAAGGTGCCGGTATGGGCCTGTCTCTCCGAACCCTGTAATCGAACAATAGATGATTTCCGGATTGATTTCTTTTACATGGTCATAGCCAAATCCGAGCCGGTCCATCGTTCCGGTCTTGAAGTTGTTTAGGATCACATCACTGTTTTTGATGAGTTTCTTCATCACTTCTTTTCCTACAGAGGATTTAAGATCAAGGGTCAAACTCTTTTTATTCCGGTTGGCACATAAGTAATAGGCACTCACCCCTTCTTTGAAGGGAGGTCCCCACGTTCGGGTTTCATCACTGCCTCCGGGCGCTTCGACTTTGATGATGTCAGCTCCGAGATCACCAAGGATCATCGAACAATAAGGCCCGGCGAGAACGCGGGTCAAATCAAGGACCCGCAGGCCTTCCAATGCGGCGGTCACCACTCATCACACCCTTTCACGATAGAAAAAGCCAGAAGAACCCATACGACGTATGAATCCAACTGGCTTGGGAAACACGGATCAATTCAGATAGGGGAGTTGTCCTTGACGGGCTATATCACACTATATGCAGGTATCTTTCAAACATGACCAGAAAACTTTGTTTCATAGAAGCTCAAGTCCATTAATAGGCTAGAACGATGGGACAACCAGAACGCTTGAAGGGGGTCTTTCTGTGATCCAAAGCTCGAAGCAGGTGCGAAGCCTGCCACCATATCTGTTTTCCATTTTTCATAAAAAGAAAGTCGCGCTGACCGCTCAAGGGGTCGATGTCATCGATCTTGGCATCGGGGCGCCGGATCTGCCGACACCACCGTTCATCATCGACCGTTTGACAGAAGAATCCCGGAAACCGAAAAATCACAAATATTCGCCGTATAGCGGCTGCCAGGAGTTCAGAGCAGCCGTAGCGGATTTCTATAGATCTCACTATGACGTGGATGTGGATCCGGAAACGGAAGTCTTAACCCTAATCGGCTCAAAAGAAGGCATCGCCCATTTGATTAGTGCTGTCCTTGACCCGGGCGATGGGGTTCTTGCTCCTGATCCGGGCTATCCAGTCTATCAATCCGCCATTCACCTCGCTCACGGAGTCACGGTCCCTTTTCCCCTGGATGAAGAAAAGAGCTATGCTCCGATGTTCGATCAGATCTCTTCTATAGATGTTTCCAGGTCGAAAATGATGCTGCTCAACTACCCGAATAATCCAACGGGCGGAACCGTCGACCTGGATGTATTCGAAGAAGCAGTCCGATTTGGGAAAGAACATCAGCTTTCTCTTATTCACGATGCAGCGTATGACCTTGTGACCTTCGGAGACTATAAAGCTCCGAGTCTCCTTCAAGTCCCTGGTGCGAAAGAGATCGGAGTTGAATTCGGTTCGCTGTCGAAATCGTTCAACATGTCCGGCTGGCGGCTTGGTTACATTGTCGGCAATAAGGATTTGATCCGATCTCTCAGTGTGTACAAGAGCAACATGGATACCAGCCAGTTTTTACCGATCCAATTAGCAGGTGTCACGGCGCTGCGCAGCGATTTTTCATCGGTGCGAGCGAATAACCGGACGTATGAACAGCGGCTCGATCTTATGATGAATGCTCTAAGCGGGATGAATATTCACGCTGCAAAACCGAAGGGTACCTTCTTTATTTGGGCAAGCGTGCCTGATGGCTATACATCGCAAGGATTCTCTGAAAAAATGCTCGACGAAGCAGGGATCATTCTGACGCCGGGGACAGCTTTCGGACAAAAAGGGGAGGGCTTTTTCCGGATGAGCCTTTCTGTTCCGATCGAACGGCTGCATGAAGCGTCGGTCCGCATGAAAAAAGCGATGAAAGGAGGATGAAGTCCATGGACGAACGCCGAATGACAAGCGCGGAAGCCATCGTCTCCTGTTTGCAGAGACAAGGCATTTCCAAAGTGTTCTGTGTACCCGGCGAGAGCTATCTTCCTGTGATGGATGCGATCTTGAAAAAGCCTGGCATCGACCTCATCTCCGCGAGACACGAAGGCGGGGCTGCTTTCATGGCGGAAGGCTATGCCAAAGCGAGTGGCATTCCTGGCGTTGTCATGGCGACTAGAGGCGTCGGTGCGAGCAACCTCGCTATCGGTGTTCATACCGCTTACCAGGACTCAACACCCATGGTCGTTCTCCTCGGTCAAGTGCATACGAACTTCAGTGGGCGAGAGGGATTTCAGGAAGTCGACCTTGAAGCTTTTTTTCGACCGATTGCGAAATGGGTGGCAGAAATCCGCGAACCGCCCCGGGTTCCGGAACTTATCCAGCGGGCTCTCCGGATCGCCATGACAGGCAGGCCTGGCCCTGTCGTTCTCTCCTTGCCGGAAGATGTCCTGAAAAAAGAAGCCCTCATGTCTTTCGGCCCTATCGTGAAAAAACCGATGCCAAAGCCATCGGATCATGAGGTCATCGAGGTCGTGGACCGCCTCCGATTTGCAGAACGTCCGGTGATTTTAGCGGGTGGGGGAGTAAAACTCGCAGGAGCAGAAATGGCTCTGAAGCGGCTCGCTTATAAATGGGGGGCTCCAATTGTGAGTGCCTTCAGACGTCACGATGTTTTTCCGAACGATGATGTCCACTATTGCGGTCACTTAGGGTTGGGAACCCACCCGAACATTCTCCAAACGATCACGGATGCGGATGTGGTGTTTGCTGTCGGGACAAGGCTCTCTGAAGTCACCACCCAGGACTATACGCTTCTGAAGGGGCAGACACTGATCCACTGTGATATTGACGAAAGCGTCCTTGGCAAAGTCTATTCCCCGGATGTAGGCATTGTCGCAGATGCTAAAGAAATGCTCGAAGCACTTGCTGCAGCCGCTTACGGAAGAGATTTGACTTCATGGACGAGCGAACGAAGAAAAGCCTATGAAGCGACTCTCGTGACATCAGGACGTAAAACGCTAAACGGGGAAGTGGTTGCCCTTCTTCAGGAGAACCTGCCGGAAGACAGCACCTTGACCAATGATGCCGGGAACTTCGCCGGCTGGCTGCACACCTATTTTCAATTTAAGCAGCACCGGTATATCGGACCGACCTCAGGTGCGATGGGGTATGGCATGCCAGCCGCCCTGGGAGCGAAACTTGCGACCCCTGATAAGACTGTCGTGTCACTCTCAGGTGATGGGGGATTCATGATGACGGTTCAAGAGCTGGAAACAGCCGTCCGATACGACATACCCGTCATCAGCATCGTTTTCAACAACCGGATGTACGGAACGATCCGCATGCATCAGGAAATGCATTTTCCAATGAAAGTCATAGGGACGGATTTAGGGGAGGTCAACTTTGCCAGAGTCGCAGAAAATGTAGGAGCTGCAGGCTTTCGTGTGAAAACGGCAGAAGAGTTCAGGCGTGCCCTGGATCAGGCTCTGGTACTGGACAAGCCTGTAGTGATCGAAGTGGAAACCGATCCCGAGCAAATTTCACTATCCAAAACGATCAGCCAATTAAGAAAAAAAGGGGGAGAATCAAAGTGACATTGATTCATGAGGAGCAGTTAAGGAATTTTATAGATGGAAGATGGATCGATCCTTCTTCTGGAAAGACGACAACCGTCATCAACCCGGCGACATCTGAAACGTTGGTCCACGTCCCGTTATCCGCCGCTTCTGATGTAGAGGGTGCGACAAGGGCTGCGAAGAAAGCACAGAAAAGCTGGGCGCTCGTTCCTGCACCTCAGCGAGCGGAAGTGTTGTACAGAGTCGGGTTAATTATGAAAGAAAGAAAAGAACGCCTTTCCCAACTGTTGACGATGGAAAACGGAAAAGTCATAGAAGAAGCGCGTGGAGAAGTCCAGGAAGGCATCGACATGGCCTTTTATATGGCAGGCGAAGGTCGCCGGCTGTTCGGGCAGACGACCCCTTCAGAGCTGAAGGATAAATTTGCGATGAGCGTCCGCGCACCCGTTGGTGTTGTCGGAATCATCACTCCGTGGAATTTTCCGATCGCAATTGCGACGTGGAAATCCTTCCCGGCAATCGTTGCCGGAAACGCCGTCGTTTGGAAGCCTGCTACTGAAACTCCGATCATGGCGTATGAGCTGGCGAAAATCTTTGAAGAAGCCGGTTTACCAAAAGGGGTCATCAACGTCGTGTTCGGCTCGGGATCGACGGTAGGAGAAGCGATGATCGACCAGGAAGATATCCGCGTCATTTCTTTTACAGGATCCAATGAAGTCGGCCGCGGCATCGCAGCGAAATGCGGCCAGCGCCTCAAAAAAGTTTCCCTCGAAATGGGCGGGAAAAACGGAGTCATCGTTATGGACGATGCCGATTTGTCTCTGGCCCTCGAGGGCATTCTCTGGAGTGCGTACGGAACTAGCGGCCAGCGTTGCACTGCCTGCAGCCGGGTGATGGTCCATGAAAAGGTTAAAGATGAATTGGAAGAGCGACTTCAGAGGGAAATCGCCAAGCTTTCGATTGGAAATGGTCTTGATGAATCAATCAAAGTCGGACCGATCATCAATCGTGCCGGTCTTGAAAAAGTGAAAAGCTACATCGGCATAGGAAAAGAAGAAGGAGCCAAACTGCTGACCGGCGGCTATATCATGGAAAACGGTGACCATAAAAAAGGGAACTACTTCGCACCGACTCTGTTCACAGATGTGAAACCTGATATGCGCATCGCCCAGGAAGAGATTTTCGGGCCGGTCGTCTCTTTGATTCCAGTGAAAACCTTTGAGGAAGCTGTTGAAATCAACAACAGTGTGGAATTCGGCTTGTCGAGTTCGATTTTCACACAAAATGTCAATCAAGTTTTCGCCGCCCAGCGGGATTTGGATACCGGCATCGTGTACGTGAATGCAGGAACGACTGGGGCTGAGATCCACCTTCCATTTGGAGGCACGAAGGGAACCGGGAATGGCCACAGAGATTCTGGAGTGGCCGCTCTCGATGTGTTCACTGAATGGAAAGCGGTGTACGTCGATTTCAGCGGGAAACTGCAGCGTGCCCAAATCGATGTCGAGTAATTTTATAGAGAAAAAGGAGTGCGGACTATGAAAGTAGCTGTTCTAGGGTCTGGTTTGATGGGAAAAGAAGCAGCGCGCGATCTTGTCCACAGTGCAGGGGTAGAGAAAGTCGGGCTCGCCGATATTGATATCGACCGTGCGCAGCGGGTTTCTGATTCATTGAATTCTTCTAAAATCCAAGGATTCAAAGTGGATGCCAGCAACCAGACCGAACTTGCTGAATTCATTCAACAATACGATGTGGTCATCAATGCACTTTTTTATTCGTTCAATGAAATCGTCGCCAAAACAGCGATTGAAGTCGGCGTTCATTCGGTCGATCTTGGAGGCCACATCGGTCACATCACTGATAAAGTGTTGGAGCTCGATGCACAGGCGAAAGCAGCGGGAGTGACGGTCATTCCGGATCTCGGAGTCGCCCCGGGGATGATCAACATTTTATCTGGGTACGGTGCAGGAAAACTGGATAAACTCGAATCGATTCGCCTGTTTGTCGGCGGCATTCCCGTAAGGCCAGATCCTCCACTAGAGTACAATCATGTGTTCTCAATGGAAGGGTTGCTTGATCATTACTCGGATCCTTCCATGATCATTAGAGATGGAAAGCAGCGCGAAGTCGAGTCGTTAACAGAGATCGAGAACATTTACTTTGAACGATTCGGTCCGCTGGAAGCTTTCCATACATCGGGAGGAACATCGACCCTGTTGAAATCCTATCCGGATATCGACAGTCTGGAATATAAAACGATCCGTTATCCCGGTCACGCAGAGAAAATGAAACTGCTTGTCGATCTCAACCTGACAGGTGCCAATCAAACGGTGACCATAGGGGGGATAGAAATCAAGACGAGGGACGTGCTGCTGAAGAGCATCGATCCGCTCCTTGAACTGAAGGACAAAGACGATGCCGTTCTGCTCCGCGTCATCGTCGGGGGAGAAAAAGAAGGAAAGCAGAAAACTTGTGAATACGAGATGGTCACATATAAAGACAGGGCAACGAACGTGACGGCGATGGCCCGCGCCACCGCAAACACGATCTCTGTCGTCGCACAAATGATCGGCAGAGGAGCGATCAAAAAACGTGGCGTATGTCCACCCGAAACGATTGTTCCCGGCGATGTCTATATCGATGAAATGATGCGGCGTGGGGTTGTGATAAAAGAGCAGATGTAGGGTTGGTGGGTTGTGGTGTCAGGCACAAATCGGAATACTTATGGTGTCAGACATTCCGTGAAGGTGATCACATGGAAAAGACCGGGCGTATGCTCGGTCTTTTTCATGTATTTTGATGGATGCTGATTTTGGGGTACCAGGTACAGAAGATAACTTTTCCGTACCTGGTACGAAAATACGAGAGTTTGGTGCCAGGTTTGATGCTCAAATGTTCACATATCAGAATAAATTTTTACATGGAGTTTAGGAATAAAGAAATGAAAACGGTTATTCTAGGTGTAGGATAGACGCTTTGTTAAACCTTTGTGAAGAAGTCAACAAACGACAGATAACGGGTTTAAAAAGACGTATGATTAGGTATGTATAATGAAAAACGGGGAGTGCGTAAATGTGCATATTAAAGGGATACAACATCTAAAGTTTCATAGTCAGTTGAGCTTGAAACAAGTAGAGGATCGTCTGATCATAACGGCAGACTTTCCGAAAGAATTACGAGTAGAGCTTGGCATGAGAGAACCGTTTTTATACGTCACTCTTTATGTAAGAGGTGGCGAACGAATTAAAATCATCGATGAAGACAATGCTTCGCTGCACATTCCATCCAAAAAAGATTTTGAACAGCAAACTTACAACAAAATTATCCAATTCGCTAAGGAACATGCCAAGCAATTTCGTTCTTAATTATCAAAAGCTCAGCGGAATAAGCAATTTTAAGCAGTGAAAGTAAAAAAAAGTTTTCCAATTAATATTTAAATATGAAACCAGTAATGTATCCCCCTTAAAGAAAAGAAAACATTACTGGTCATTTTTATTATCTCGAAATTGAGTCTTCCACTATCGTGCAGGTTAGTGGAAGACTCAATTTCGAGATGTTTTTGTGAAAAGGATACGTTGACCTTGTATATTTACTCTAAAGGAATCTAATCACGAACGCTTTCAACAGGAATTGACCTTCGTGCCAACCCAAATCAAAAAGTAATTGCTGTTGATATCTATGAGATTCGCTGTTTTTTGATCGATACGTAGAGCAGCTTTCTTTTGCGTTGTTTTATTATCAACTTCTGCAGCTAAGTAGAGGATTTGGTTGAGATATAGATTCAATTATTCCAATAATTAAATGCAAGGAATATAACAGTCTTTTAGTACCATGAACAATACATTTTCGGCTATCTTTCTGTACATATTGATTACATGAAAAATAGGAAATCAGACACCGTAAGCAACACCCTGAATTCCAATTAATGGTGAGAATGTATGGGGAAGTAGTAACACAAGACATTAGCTGTAATCCATAAATATCCACTATTTTTATCGTTTTTTTGTACTTCACAAACCATCAAAAAAAGGTTATTGTATAAACCATGAATTATTCTATAACACATTAACACGTTAAAATTTTACAACTAGAGAGAGGGAGAGGGAGATGAAAAGAATACCATTATTAGTAAGGATTGTTCTAGCGATTGCGCTGGGGATCGTTATAGGGCAATTTGCACCAGAATTCTTTATTGAAATTGCCGCAACATTTACAGGTTTATTCGGAAACTTCCTGAGCTTTATCATCCCGTTAATCATTCTTGGTTTTATTGCGCCAGGGATTGCGTCAATGGGAAGAGGAGCAGGAAAGATGCTGGGTCTAACGACTGGACTAGCCTATGCCTCTACGGTATTGGCAGGTACGGTGGCTTTCTTATTTGCTCAGAACCTGTACCCATCCTTTTTACAAGGGGAAAGTGGAGGGTCTTTTGCTAATCCGGAGGAATCCCTGGTGGAAGCACCTTTTTCAGTTGAAATGACTCCAATTTTGGGCGTAATGGCCGCACTTATATTATCATTCTTACTAGGAGTTGGAATCACTGCTGTTAAAGGCGATTCTTTATTAAATGTAATGAATGAATTTCGTTCGATTATCCAAAAAGTAATAGAGAATATTATTATCCCTCTATTACCGTTTCATATATTTGGAATCTTTGTGAATATGACGTATGCAGGACAAGTAGGTACGATCTTGAATGTATTCGCCAAAGTGTTCTTAATGATTATAGCGTTGCACATGCTTTACCTTGTAGTTATGTATGGTATTTCAGGCAGTTTGCAGGGCAAGAATCCATTTAGCTTATTGAAGAAAATGATGCCTGCCTACTTTACAGCACTTGGCACGCAGTCTTCTGCGGCTACGATTCCAGTTACATTAAAGCATGTGAAGAAAATTGGAGTGCGAGAACGTGTAGCAGACTTTGCTGTACCGTTACTTGCGAATGTCCATTTAGCAGGAAGTACGATCACGATTACCAGCTGTGCCATGGCGGTTATGTATATGCAAGGACAAGCAACAACATTTGCAGAGGTATTTCCATTCATTCTAATGGTAGGAATTACAATGATTGCAGCCCCAGGTGTACCTGGCGGAGCGGTTATGGCAGCGATTGGCCTTCTCGAATCCATGTTAGGATTTAATTCCACAATGGTTTCCTTAATAATTGCTCTCTACTTAGCTCAAGACAGCTTTGGTACAGCAACGAACGTTACTGGCGATGGAGCTATTACTATGATTGCTAATAAGCTTATGAAAAAAAATAAACAAGAGGATGTTCCAGGATCTGATCAGAAGGTTGGATAAGGAAGTTCGCTTATAGTGAAAGTCCGCTACTTAGTTAGCGGCTTTTTTTTCTACTTATCAATGAGACGTACCTTTTCTCTTCCTACGGCAACCTGAAGGACGGGAGGACTTTCTTTTTGGGATTGACAAAAGACCAGTTAGACAAAGCCATCGGGCATGAACATTCGAGTGAGAATGTGTTATGCACCGATGCTTGCCGACTTTTAAAACCTATGCGTTTGAAAACCGGATGGACACCTATCAGTTCAAATCAGACGGTGAAACCCGCACCAAGGGTTTTATCACATACAGAACGTCAATAACTACCACCGAAGGGTGAAAGGCTGGATACAGCACTTTGAGGGCGTAGTAACGAAGTATCTCAATCATTACCTGACCTGGTTTCAGGTCTTAGAAAGGATCCATCATCAACGGAATGAAGTGACGATAAATGATATAATGATTAAAGGGAATAACTTCCAATTCCCGAAACCTATGATACCCTTAGATTATCTACTTTCACGATGCAACCCTTGTATCTTGTTCCCGGGTGGGTATATTTATCCGGAAACTGAGTCTTCGTGTAAAGGGCAGAGATTGTGGAATAAATTAAACGGAAATTCTTTAAGTGTGATATTGAAATTACTCGTTGTTAAATGGGGAAGGCGGAACAACAGTATGGAACAACTATTTTTTATTCTTTTCTTGTGTGGTATTTTAATTGCTATCCTTGCTTGGTATCTAGGACGTGGGGTATTAAACAAACATTATACTTGGCTTAGTTATCTTTCTTTAGGGCTTTCAGTGCTATTAATCATAGTGATGTACATTATTCCTAAAGATTCAATATTAATATTTTCAATACCTATTGGTACTCCAATTGCATTTATATTAAGCTTATTTACATTATTTAAAAGAAACGAAAAAAATACCCTTGCTGTAATTGGTTTATTTCTTTCGTTAATATTGCTTGGAATAATGATAATTTCTGGGATATTTTTATTTACACCTCTTGAACCTTGATAAAAGTGTATTTATGCCATTAAAGAGAGCATTAGTTGAAGAAGGTAAATATAAAATAACTTCTATAAAATTGGAAGTTATTTTTGTTAGTAATATCAACACTAAACTCTAATAGAGTCAATTTAAACGAATATATCTCGATGTCAAGTCTTTAACTTACGGAAGCGATCGATCAATTAGACATGGGGAGGTAAAAGCAGTTGTTAAAGGCTGAGTTAACCATTAGAGTAATAGTGTCCAGTTGTTAGTCACCAAGAAGTCATATCAAATGCAAAATTTGAAGTTGAAGTACACACTTTACCTACATATGTGATCAATTGGACGAATGAGTCAATTATAGGAAACTTATACTCCACTTCCAACGGGGCAAAACGGTTCTTGGGCAGTAGAGTTGAGGAGTTTGAAAAAGAGGTCAAAGAAGTATTGAGGGGTTTTTCTGACTCTAATGAGCTTAAAGAAACATTAAATGTATCTGTGAAGCTCGGTATAAAGTAGTACGCTTTGATATTTATCTTGATTTCAAACCTTCATGTAATGGGAGCAATTCCAATAAAAAGCTAATTATATTTGTTCAATAAAGTGAGGGGATTAGAAATGAATAATTATCTGTTTACTAATAGAGTGGAGAGAATATTTAAAATAGCTAATCAAGCTAGTATAGATGGCGTTATTAACCCAACAGATTTGTTTATAGCAGCTTGTAAAGAAGCAACAGGTGTTTGTGGCGAACTCTATTTGTACTTATATAATAAACTGGGCAAAGATTTCGATGATGAAATACTAAGAAGTTGTAGAAATCACTCACATGGTCATTCCCGAAAATTCGGTCATTATAAAATTTCTAGTGATACAGGTATTATATTGAGTAAAGCAAATCAAATGAGAATAAGTTATGGCCAAACGCTTATAAATGAAGGACATATTATCCATAGCATTATTCAGACTGAAGGTAAATTACGTTCTATGCTAACTGAAGATGTTATAGGTGGGATTGTTAATATCGCATGTGTTCCAAGAGACTTATTTGTTAAATTAAATAATTACATAGAAAATGATATCCAGGATTCAAATAATTGTATCAGGAGAGCAACTAATTCAGAACTGAATAGGTTAAAATCATTTGTTACGAATGAATTTGGCAAGCGTTGGCTTAAACATATAGATTGTATTGAAGAAAAAGAAGAACTGCCAATTTTTATTGCTTATTATAATGATGAAATAATTGGATTTGCTTGTTATGATATAGTGCGAAATAAAAAAGGACTGTTTGGTCCTATGGGGACTTCACATAAGAAGCGATTAAATTCTGTTGGAAAAGAATTATTATATAAATGTTTAAATGAAATGGCTAAAAAAGGCTACGAATATGCTGTGATTGGTGAAGCAGGGCCAATTGAATTTTATGAAAAAGCTTGTGATGCTAAACTAATTCAATCATTTTAAATTTAGAATGGATTCATGTATCGGGGGCATTCTTAAGAGGAATTGTCTCAGTTTTTGATTTACATATCATAATAACAAGCAGCGTCTATGGGACGCTGCTTGTTTACTGTATCCTAGCTTTTCAATCACGATTTTCAATTCTGAACTATACGAATTTCTTAATCTCTGCGGCAAATTCTTTTGGAGTTTCCTCAGGAACCCAATGAGAGGCATTGTTAAACCTTATCAATGTGCTATTAGGCAAATCGTTTACCAGCCTCTCAGCGGTTTCGACGGGCTGCCAAGTATCTTTCGCTCCCCATAAAAGAAGCACCGGGTGTTGGATAGTGGAAAGCTTTGGAGTGAGAGTGGTGGTATCGTTTGTGTTCAACGCCGCAGCATTACGGACAAGACTTAATTTACCTTCTTCATGTAAATATGGTGCCATGATTCCATTTAAAAAGGTCTCTGTTAGCTGATCCTTTTGGGAGAACCCCTCTTTGTATGCTTTTGTTAGAAAAGCCTCTAATTCTTGAACAGAATCGTTCTTTTTCGAGGGGTGGCCCATCATTAGCATATCTTCGATTGGCCAGGAGTCGTAGGCGATGATATTAGAAAAAATCAGCTTATTTATTCGCTCTGGTTCATTAAGAGCAAGGATTAAACCAATCCCTCCAGCTATATCATGACCTACTAGATTTACTTGATCTAATCCTAGTTCGTCCATGAGTTTGACTACCATGCGGGCCTGTACATGAAGAGAGCGATCAAAACGATCACGTTGATCGGACCATCCGTAACCGAGAAGGTCAGGAGCAATGACCCGGTACTCTGCTTCTAACTCAGAAATGACGCTTTGATACAAATAGGACCATGTTGGGATCCCGTGCAATAGCATGATAGGCGGACCTGATCCTACGTCTGTATAGTTAATTTTTACTGGCTCTTCTATAACACCTTCCAACGTGATTGATTGTTGTCTCTGTTTAAAAGATTCGCCGTTGATCGTTGTATTATTTTTCATTTTTTACCTCCTCACGCAAATCTAACCATTAAATTAACAGTTAGTGGTTATAATGGTAAGTTATGATAAAATAAGTGTCAACTGATTCACATATAATCATACTAATTGGGTTTTGGGTGTTAATGGAGGGAATTTTATTTATAAATCCCTTTTTTAAGTAAAGCAGCATAGGGATTCAAGCCTTTCAACAACAATTTTGTGTAATTTTGGTATGATTTGAAACGGTTCTCTTTAATGAACGTATGCATAGATAAGATCAGTGAAGTTGTTAGTTATTTCTATATGTATTTAGGAGGGGTGAGAAATGAAAATAATTGAAGTGTTATTGCTAATAGTAGCAATGGCTGCAGTTTGTACATATCTATTTTATGAGGCCGACTATTTTATTTACATGGCTTTAGCTGGAGGGATTGGTTATTCGATATTACATGTAGTAAGAACATATGATAAAAGAAAGGGAGAAGTATTAGGTAACCCTGACGCTAAGTACTACAATACATTTAATACTTATCACGACGATTTTTCCAATGATGATAGTTTTACCAATGATAGCGATAATCAATAACCATCCTGGATAAAGAGTATGTTTAGATTACCTCAATTTCGTGTCTTACATAAACGGTGGCAATATTGGAGTAAAGAAAAAATCGAAAAAAACGGCAGCCATAAGACTGCCGTTTGTCCTGCTTATTAATCTTCTTCACCGAAACGGCTCTTTTTATTTTACTTATCCCCTAAATCTACTTTCATTGCTTTTGCCATAATTTTGGGAAGGTCAGTGTTATCAATCAGGCCACTGAAAGAATCCGATTGAGGGCCGTAGGAATAAACTGGAATGTCTACACCTGTATGTCCAGAGCTTGTCCATCCGACAAGAGCTTCATTACTGACATATTGGTTAATTGCAAGTTTTGGATCTTCAGCTTCCTGGATTTCTTGAATATCTTCTTCTGTCAGGTCAAATGGTGTATGACTCTCTACTACTTCTTCAACATTGGAACGGTTTTCGTTTAATTCTTCGGCCATAGCTGCACCCGTTGCTGTAACATCTTTTACAAGCTCAGGCTTTGTGTCATACTCGCCATTAGATCCAACGGTCATACCGCCAGTTTCATGGTCACCAGCTACAACTACAAGGGTGTTTCCATCTTCTTCAGCAAATTCAATGGCTTTTTCCACTGCTTGTTCAAAAGCTTCTGTATCCTTTAATGCCCATGTTGGATCATTATCGTGGCCTGCCCAGTCAATTTGACTGCCTTCGACCATTAAGAAGAATCCGTCTTTGTCCTGCTCAAGGACGTCTATAGAACGTTCGGTCATTTCTGAAAGACTTGGCTGTTCTGTATCTTCGCGCTCCATTTCAGGTTTTAATGGGCCATCTGCAAATAAACCAAGCAGTTTTTCCCCTTCTTCTACATCAATATCATCAGATTCCATTAAGTCATCACGCGTTTCCACATTTTTATATCCTGCTTCTTCAGCTTGCTCTATTAGATTCTCATCTTGTTGTTTCCCACCCTCAGACTCTGGTAGAAAGAAATCTTTACCTCCTCCAAGCAAAACATCGACCTCGTTATCTAGCATTTGCTTGGCAATTTCAGGCTGATTATCACGTGATTTCACATGGGAAGCAAATGCAGCAGGTGTAGCATGGGTAATCGTAGATGTGGCAACAAGCCCAGTAGATTTTCCTTTGGCTTTTGAGGCTTCTAGGATTGTTTCCACTTCACTTCCTTCGTCATCTAACCCTACCGTACCATTGTTCGTTTTAACACCAGATGCCATTGCTGTTCCGGCAGCTGCGGAGTCGGTTACTCTAGAATCCTCAGAATAAGTTTTGTGCAGCCCTTTTAAATGTTCGTCCCAAACTGCATCTTCTCCCTTATACCAGCGGTAGCTTGTAGCATAATCCGTATTGAAACCATCAGGAATCATATAGATCACGTTTTCAACTTTTTCTTGGGGAGAACCTGCATGGTCAGGCTTTCCTTTTCCAGCCGAATCCGTCTTTTCGGCCTCAGACTGTTGAACACATCCTGCTCCTGCGCCCAAAATCAAACCAGCACTTATTGTAATGACCCCTAATTTTTTTAACATATGTATTCTCCCTTCAATATTTTGGTTCATCGAGAGTGTACCAAGCACATAATTTGGTGATTTTAATGAAAAGTTAAGAATAGTTAAAGATTGTAAATATCAAACAGGTCTTGAAGAACGATAAAGCCACTTTTTTTATTGAAGAAAAGAAGCCATTAGTATGAAACGAGATAGTGCCTTCTTTCGTAGATCTATTAGAAATGAAATAAAATGTAGAAGCTATTGATAACGAGTATTCTTGTGAAAATTAGAGGTGATGTTGACATTATTGAGATCTCTTTTTTTTACTACATTTATTAAATGGCTATATGAGATGTCTTTTGAAGGATCAGAGGGTACTGAAAAAACTTAAATTGAGGTCATAACAGGAGATGGAAACAATATGAGATGTCTATGTAAACAAGAAATAAATGAGTTAAAAGTTGAGGGAGATGTGGGAGCGGATCCTATCTGGTGTAATCACTGTAATTGTAATCTAGACATAGAAGAGGTTCCCATTGAACTCCATTTGAAAATGGAATTAATGAAATGGATTGGAGAGTATGGTAATTGGATTGATTGGGATAACAATGGAATAGTTTCTAATGGATTTGAACTTGAAGAAGAGCATAATAAAAAAGGATTAAAGTTAACAGAACAATTAATGAAAGAACTTGAAGGGAAATATAAAGTCTTATTTTCACCTTCGACATTTGCGTATAAATTTAAATAGAGATACTTCAAAGCAAAACTTGGTAGCTTATCTGGTTCACATGAATGAAGCACGATGAACTTGCGGTGAAGGGGGAGGGCTCTATGAACAATGAAAAACTTTTTAAATTAATGGCTTTATCAAGTGTGATCATATGTATAACAGTTTGGATCCCTAACATAGTATTTCAAATCTCTAGCCCGTTATGGATGCTAACATTTATTATAGCTCCAGTTGGTATTGTGTTCGCGTGCTTAATTAAAAATGCTTGGCTCATAGTTTCTAATATTGCTATGCTTTTTAGTTTTTTTATCTTAATGTTTGCTGGGTATTTTATTAATTACATAACTGGTGGAAGACCATAAAGTCTGACATCGGTATTAAATTACGATAAATACTAGTCATACGGAAACCGGTGCTATTGGTTAAAAGGCTGCTCACCCGAATAGAGGTTATCATGGATGTAACTTTTAAATTGACAAAGCTAATAAAGTTTAACCAAGGAGGAATTTTTTGAAGAGGTTAGACTGGAAACATTTGAGTTGGAGTTTGCTCTTCTGCATTTTTATACCCTGTTTTATACCCAGTAATTATTCTAATGAAGGAATAGGAAACTACACTTTTGGATTCCCATTAAAGTATATAACGATACACCAAAAAGAACCTTACAGTGTCTGGTTTTTTGATAACTTCTTTAGTGGTAATGATGGTTGTGCAATTAATCCTGCAACTTTTATGTTTAATGTACTTATAATTTACTTAATAGTTAGATTCGCAGTAAATAAAATGAAAAAAAGAGACCTTGATTTGAAGGTTCAATAACAAATTATTTACATAAGGAAGGTTTTCTGGAAACGGTTATATGGAATGTTAGTCGATATGAAAGGGTTTTTTTATTGTTAAAAAAAGTATTATTCTTGGTTTGTATAGCGATGGTTGTGTTGGTTTTTGGAATGGTGGTAACTACACCATCCGAAGCAGCCTTTAACAGATTTGTATCAGAAAAACACAATATAAACTGTGAAGGAGATGGAATTTGTTTTAATGGGAAAAGCCAAATAAGGTTTAGTTCCTCTCATTATAAAAACGCAGGCCTATTTACTTCGCAGGAACAAAAATTTGAAGATCCTGATGGAGGGGAAACAATAGTTAGAACTTTAGGTGTATACGGTCAGCTAATTGAGATGGAGAACAGCAACCTATGGAAGGTACTCAATTAGGTTTTATCTAACTGATGTGGAAATTTATCTCGAATTTGAGTCTTTAAGTAATGGGGCGTTAGTTGAATAAGCCTAATATAAAAAAGAGGAACTTCCATGAAAATGGAAGCTCCTCTTTGTTGTTAGTAATACCATTATTAAACTTTAACAGAGCCAAAGTCTAAAATAACCTGGGACGAGAACGTATATTCTGTTATTCTGAATTATATGGAAATATTTATAAGCGGAGGAGATTGGATGGAGGAATTCAGGTATCCAGAAAGATGGGAAATTAACTCAATTTTTAACGTGTCTTCAGATTCAAATGTTATACATAATCATTTAAATGAAATAGATCAGGCAGTAACAAAGTTAGAGGCTCTTATTGTAAATCCAGAAGAATCTGAAAGTGGGTTTTATTCAGTTCAACTAATGAAAACTATCCAAATAGTTGAAAAAACAAAAGCTAATATATCACAACTTTCTTCTTTCTTAACTTGTCGAAGTGCAGAAAATACCCAAGATCAAAATGTCTTTGGCTGGAAAGAAAAGTTTTCTAAGATAAGTGTAAAGTTTAATTCTTTAGTCCGTAAAGTGCAAAAATGGATTGCTAATTTGAGTGATGATTCATGGAAAGAAATAGTGAAAAATGACGATTTAAAACAGTATCAATTTATTCTTAAAGAATGGCGCCGGCAAGAACAAACGGGATTAACTGAAAGTGAAGAAAAGACCATTGAATTATTGCTTGAGGATGGATACCACGCCTGGGGAGATTTGTACCAATCTTTAATAGCTGAAATAAGGCTTAAGATAAACGTGAATGGAAATAGCGAAAAACTATCTATTGCCCAAACCAGAAATTTACGTTCTCATCCTAAAGCAGAACTCCGTAAGGACTCATACTTTGAGCTTAAAAACGCCTGGAAAAACAATTCAACAGTTATTTCTACTATTATTAACCGAATTAATGGAGTTCGGACAACCATTGGTAATCTGAGAGGGGAAAGCGAATTAAATAAATCTCTAAGGGATAACAGAATAAAAAAGAAAACATTAGATGCTATGTGGAATGTAGTTACTCAGAATAAACAGCCTTTTGTTCGATACTTAAACCAAAAAGCAAAAATGCTAGGTAATAATTCTATGCAAGCCTATGATTTTTGGGCCCCAATAAATAAAGATGTTCAGTCAATCAATTATCAGGATGGTATAGAATTCATTTTAAATCATATTCGAACGCATAGTCCTGAATTTGAAAAGTTCTCTCGAAAAGCATTCCATCAAAATTGGATAGAAGCAGAAGATCGTTCAAATAAGGCTTCCTATGCTTTTTGTGCTGGTTTCCCATTGTCGGGAGAATCTAGGATTTTCATGACCTATGGTGGTCGTATTACTGATACGCTTACTTTAGCTCATGAGTTAGGGCATGCATTCCATAATCATGCCTTGGGAGCTGTTAACCAGTTGAACAGAGAATATCCTATGTGTTTAGCTGAGACAGCTTCGACTTATTCAGAAATGATTGTTTTAAACGCTGCATTAAAAGAATCAAAATTACAGGCTCAAAAGTTATTTTTGTTAGATGAAAAACTTAAGCGAAGTGTTATGAACTTTATGGAGATTCATTCAAGATTTTTATTTGAAAAAAATCTATACCAGGAGAAACAACACGGCTTTGTTCCTGTAGGTCAGTTAAATAAAATGATGGGAGAGTCTTTAGAGGAAGGTTATCGTGGATCCATGGATGACTTATCGGTATATTCCTGGGCATCCACCCCTCACTTTTATCTTACAAGAAATCCTTTTTATAATTTCCCTTACACATTCGGGTATTTGCTAGCTATGGCAATCTATGAAGAAGTTGAACAAGAAGGACCAGATTTTGAAACTAAGTACGTATCTCTTCTTAGAGATTCAGGACGAATGAATGTTGAAGACTTAATCATGAAGCATTTGGGTGAAGATATTACAAAAGAAGACTTCTGGGAGAAAGGTATGCAGCGATGTGTTCAGGATGTTGAAGATTTCATAAAACTAAGTGAACAATTGTTTACTCATTCATAAAATCTTATCTGTGACGTTATTTTGCAAGTGAGGTGTTTGATCAGCTTAATTAATTTTCTCGACTTCATGCCTTAAAAAAAGGGGGTCTTATGTGAGAAGAGTTATAAAAGAAAGGAGACAAAAAATGTCCAATGATTTAAAAGCACAATTAAGAGAGTTAGAAGAAACACATATAAATCTCCAGGTAAGGGCATCTTCAGAAGAACTTGATAAAATATTGGCTGATGATTTTTGGGAAATCGGTAGTTCAGGTGTTAAATACGAAAAAAAGGAATGCATTGAACTTGGTGTAGTATTATCAGAAATGACCATACATAATTACGAGATACAACCATTAGCTTCTGATGTCGTACTTGCCACTTACTTTATTGAAGATAAAACTAGGAAAAGAAATACGCTTAGAAGCTCTATATGGAAGTATATAGACAGTAGGTGGCAACTGTATTTTCATCAAGGAACAATTACTAAATGAGTGAGAAAGTATCATAATTCCATTAGATTATTAATTTACTTATCTCGACATCAAGTCTTCAAGTAAAGAAGACGATTGTTCCATAAGAATAGTCGCTTTTCTTTTGCATAGAATTATACGTCTTATTGAGTACATAACTTCTAGTAAACAGATTATCTGAAGGTTGACTATATGAGAGGGGTAAGTTGATTGTCATTAAGTTGCACTCTTTCCAGCAGCATTGCCTTATCAATATAATACAAACTAACATGGGATTGGAGATATAGTTATGTGGATAATTTTAGGGGTCATTGCTATAGTAGCAACTTTTATAAATCTTTATATGTATAAAGTAGGAAAGGATTATAGGCTTGCTATGGCGATGGGATTATCATTTACAGCATTAACGCTTTGTGGAGAATACAGCCTTGTCTCTGATTGGGTAGAAGTGGAAGATTGGGCTGCTTTAATGGATGTAGTACCTGGTATGGAAAAGGCATTATGGTTTTTGACAATCGTTTCTATCTTCCTAAATATGGGACCTATACTGTTAGAACAAAAAGGTAAGAAGTAATTACTTATTGAAACATGCGATTATTGTGTAGATATTTATTTTAGCCTAGTTATCTTAGAATCTGGTCTTACTTAAACGAGGACGAATGTTAAACAACACCATTTATTGGTGCTAGTTTAGATATATAAAGAGGGTATTTATGACCGTCTGGAGGTTTCATGTAGGAGGTGTTCTCATGGGATTTTGGGTATCTATATTTGTCGGTGTTGTTTCAATTATTGGTTGGATAAGTATTTCCTATTTCCAATTAAAAACTGAAGAATATGATAAGAAGTATACTAAAGATGGACAGTAAGGATTTTTTAAGTTAGATCCATCATCTTACTTCATCGAAGTTTGAAGGATGTATGGAGGGTAATTAACTGAGTCTTCCTGTTTCGGGACTGTTGGTTCATAAAGAATATCGTATTCACTTTTAGAACAGGAGAGAGATTTTGTTTGGAGGAAATTTTTCAATGAAAAGAATTGTCATTGGCGGATTTATAATGTTAGGTGGATTATTAATAACACTAACAATTATATTGTCAGGTACTATTTATGCAACTCAGATTACGTCATGGTCTGGTAAGTCAAAGTTATGGCATGCAATTTTTGGTGATAAACAATATGGTGATGAAGTTGTAGAATCATTATTCTTAGGGTTTCCATTCGTATTAGGAGTAATAATTACAGTCTTGGGTCTAGGTATCTTAGGTATAGAATATTACAAAACTATGGAAAAGCAAGATTAAGTGAATCTTATGTTCAACTCAAGCGTGAGTTAGTGTGAGATCTACTTCAAGATACCTAAATTTCACTTTTTCAACAATCGAGGGTGATTGCTGAATAGAGCGCTCGCCTCTATTACATTTGCTTAGACTTTGTCTCATGAACTGGATAAGTATTTTTTAAAAATCTGAAAGTGAGAATATCAGAAGTTGGTGATGCCTTATGAAAGAGTATTATTGTTGCATGCCTATTTTGTTGGTTTATTGCTTTTGACAGTTGCTTGTAATCAGCAGCCAGAAGGAGATATTTCTAAATCAATGGGAATGACAGAAGATTATTTTAGAGGATTAGACGAAATAACGACAACCGCAGCTTCATTAAGCGAAAGTGAGAATCAAGTGAAATTTAGGCTTATGGTTGAAAAGCATCCATCACAAGAAGAAGCATCTGCTATGTTTAACAACATATTAAATAAATTTGAACAAGTCTCCAACTCACCAGAGTTTTGGGGTCAATATAATGGTTTCTTTGATATTAAATCTCATGATAACGGTGTGATTTATGAAGCAACGAAAGCTAGAGGAGAAGATCTGAAAGTTACTCCCAAATAACATGATCTGGTGCATTAACATGTATGTACGTTGAAATTTGCAAACAAAATTTCTTGATTTAGAGTCTTCAAGAAGCGGGGGCGATTATTCAATTAGAGTAATCGTCCTCTTTTTTTGGACAGAAGGAGGGGGAATGATTAATCGGAAAGTATTGAAAATTTTGTAAAATAGCGATATGATGTCATAATATTTATTTAAGAAGTTAATGTGATGTATGGAGTGTGGTCGTATGGAAGTGGAAGACTATTTAAGAGACATGCCGGAGTTTAATACTGAAAGATTAACACTAAGAAAGCTGGCTTTTTCAGATTTAGAAGATGTGTTTAGTTTCTGTTCTAATCCTAACGTAGCACGGCCTATGACATGGGAAGTAAATGAGTCGAAAGATGTAACCGAAGAGTTTCTAGGTATGGTAATTAGAGGATACGAAAAAGGTGAAGCTGGTGAATGGGCAATTGAATGGAATGAAACAGGCGAAGTGATTGGTGTGGCAGCCTTTATTGATTGGAGTAATAAACATAAGTGTGTAGAATTGGGATATTTTTTATCAGAAGAGTATTGGGGAAGAGGGATTGCTCCAGAAGCACTTCAGGAGCTTGTTCGCTATGGTTTTAACGATCTAAAACTTAACAGAATTGAGGGTAGGTCCGATACAGATAATTACGGTTCTCAAAAGGTAATGAAAAAGTTAGGTATGAAATATGAAGGCACTTTAAGAAAGAATGAGCTTATAAAGGGAGAGTTTAGTGATACAGAGATTTATTCTATATTGGAAAGTGAGTATTGATCCTTTTAAGAGTTTATTATTTTCTTGGTTTCAAGTCTTTAACTAACGGTGCCCAATGCTTCACACAGTTCGAATCATGTCTTCCATAGAAGGGGCGATTGTTCAAAAAAGTAATTGCATCATTTATATAAGTTTCTGTGAATTAGCTTTTTTCACTAAGGTCGTTCATTTCTCTTTCAATGAGAAACACAGAAATTTCAAAGGCTTCTATCCGCCTTTTAGCTAGAGTGATTTGAGATTTATATCTATCAGGATTTTCTTTAGCTTCAAAAGTTTTTACTGTCTCTCTAAGTTTGTTTAATGTTGAGTCAATTTGACGTTTTGCTTCAACTAAATCAGAAATTTTAACATCCATTTAAGTACCTCCTCTTTTCTCGATTAATGATTACAAATTATTTTACTCCCGACAAACAGGTGATTAGTATATAGGATCTAAAAAAGACTGTCAAAAACTATTGTCTAGTTCTTGTGCTCTTAACATCGATTCTTCAACGATCTTCTTTTTTCGTAAGAGTAATCTTCTTCATTACTGCATGACTTTCTTTTTTGGCATATGTATTTCTAGTCTGGACTTTAAAAAAGAAACAGTTACTATGAAACGGATGACCATATTTTGAATGAAGTGGAGTGGTGTATGGTTATGAACAAAACTCTGAAATTATTGGCAGGATTGCTTTTCATTTTGGCACTGGCGGGATGTATTGGTGAAGATTATGATGTTGGAGTTCCAACTGCTCATTTACATATAGATGCTCACATACTTAGTCAATCAGTACAATTAACAGAAGCGAATATCAGTTGGTATTCATCAAGCGGGGAAGTAGAAGAAAAAATAGATGATATAGAAGAATATGGATTATCACAAGATGAAATAAAGGTTTTCCCACATCAGGATGCTTCTTTAGATTTTCAAGAGAATAAAGAAAATGGTGGAGATATTTGGACAGATCCAACGATCACAGCTGTTCTATGGAAAGATGGAGAAAAAATCGAACTCGATTTGAATAAGTATAGAGAGTTTCGGTTCCCGACTGAAGAAGGGAGTTATATTTTAGATGCTACATTTAAGGATGGGAGTAACGTGGCTCAATATGTAGGAAATATTGTTATTAACGATGATACACATACTTCTCGTTAAGCTAAAGAATTAAACTAGTAGAATGGTTAAGCGACAATTCATTTTTACAGTGGAGTAAAAGCTATACCGCATCAATAGTGATAATAAATAGAAATCCTTATAATTTTTGGAGAGGATGATTTAATGTTATTTGATAAACCTAAATGCACGTATTGCGAGAATGAAATAAAAGAAGATGATGTCGTTTTTGTGAAGATGCGTTACCCTAAGCAAAAAGGTTTTACAGAAATTAAGGCATATTTAAGAAATGAAGGTAAATTTATTTGTGAAGAATGCTTTAATAGTAAAGTCATGTAATGATATGAAATTACCGTGAGTGTTTAAGATAGACAAATAATAATCTCGGTACTGAGTCTTAAAGTATAGGGGGCGATTGTTCAATGAGAGCAATCGCTTATTTAATTTCTTTCAGCTTAGTTGAAGGATCTGTTTTGCTCATTTTTCTATTTTCAACCAAAAGTACTTATGGATAAGTCTATAAATCTAGTGACGCATTATCTCGAAGACCTTTTTGTTGAGAACAATTCTTGTCGCTTGTCTTTTGGGAAAGCATATGGCTTGAGATGGCTTGTTATTGGTGGATGGACAGGGCTATTCCGTTTGAAGAATAAAAAATAAGTGTTTTAATGATATAGAATAAAGTCGGTTACATATAGCCCTTTACCTGCGCATAAGAGTTTGTGTTATTTACAATTTTTAAAATGATAAAGGTGGAAATCAAATGAAAGAAAGGTTCCGTGTCGGAGAGGTGGCTAAATTATTTCAGATCTCCCCTTCGACCCTTCGTTACTATGATGAGATTGGGCTTTTTCAGCCAGAATATGTAGATGCTGATACAAGCTATCGTTACTATACCATGAAACAATTTGTCGTACTGGATACCATCATTTTCTTGAAGAAAAATGGATTCTCCATAAAAGATATTCAGCAGCAACTAGAGCATCGAACTCCTGAGAATACAAAAGCTCTACTCGAACGAAAGCTTGGAGAAGTGGAGGAAGAAATGGAGCGGTTGAAGAAGGTTTCTGAGAAAATAAACAATAAGATTAATACAATCGAGGAGGGGCTTTCTCTAAGGGAAACTCCATCATTGGTGTATCGCTCGTTTCCAAAACGGGCTATTTCTTATTTGTATAATGATGCGCCGATTGATTTGATGAAAGAATTAGATTCCTTATATTTAAAGGACTTGGAGGGGCTTTCTTCAGCTGGACATGGTTATGATGGATTTTTCACAGGTGATTTTGGAGCTGTTGTGGAAATAGAAAGTCTAAAAGAAGGGGCTGTGAAATATCGAGCTGTCTTTGAATTGCTTCACCAGGAGAAGGAAACTTTACAGACATCCTATTTGAAGCCAGGGTTGTACGCTTGTTATCCACATCGAGGACCATATGAAACGGTTCAATCCACTCTTTCCTTTGTTATAGAACGTCTTCAGGAAGATGGTTATCGAATGAACGGAGCCCCCGTTGAAATAGCGATGCTTGATGAGTCCGTTATTCAAGACAAGGAAGCCTATGTAACCTTGATTCAAATTCCGGTTGATAAAAAAGATTGACCTTCAAGCCACTTGAAGGTTTATACTTTCTCATGTAAGAAATTGCAGGAGGAATTATAAATGAATGGAACACATGAATTTTTAAAACACCAACCCGTTAAAAAAGTATTTTTACAATATTTTTTTCCATCATTATTAGGGATGATGCTGATGTCTGTGAACATCCTGATTGATGGGATTTTTGTTGGTAACGGTGTAGGATCGGAAGGGCTTGCTGGCGTGAATCTTGCTATGCCAGTGTTCTCTCTTATTTTCTCAATCGCATTATGGATTGGAATTGGTGGGGGCACGATCTATTCCATCCATATAGGGGAGGAAAATAGGGAGAAGGCGAGAAGTGTATTTTCACTAGCTGTTGCCAGTTCATCGGTTCTATTGCTCGCTATCGGAGTGGTCGGTTACATGAACGTAGAGGTGATTGCGAATGTGCTTGGAGCAAATGTCTCTACCCTTTCTCATACCATCGACTACTTAACGGTTCTATTTCTGTTTGGGTGGTTGATCGCAGTACAGCAGCTCCTCAGCATATTCGTGCGTAATGATGGCAGTCCGACTTTGGCGATGGTCGCTCTTGGCTTGACGGCCATTATAAATATTGGCTTGAACTATTATATGATTTTTATCTTAAAGCTGGGTGTTTTTGGCGCAGCGCTTGCCACTGTCCTCGCAAGTTTCTTCGGGGTACTCGTCCTTTTGCTTCACTTCTTTAAAAAGCATTCAAATTTGAGGAAGCTTTCCTTCCAGTGGTCATGGCATGCGCTTAAAACCATCTTCATCATTGGGTTCCCGAGCTTCCTTGCAGAAGCCGGAGCTCTTGTCTTTGTTGCAGGTTATAACCTGGCAATGGTCGGCTTACTGGGCACAGAAGGAGTCGCAGCTTTTTCTGTCGTGAATTATTTGCACGGCTTCATGTTTCTATCGTTCTTTGGGATTGAGGCAGCGCTGCAACCGATGATCAGCTACTATCACGGGGCAAAAGAAAAAGGCCGTATCAAAGAGAGTGTGAAGATTGGTGAGAAGTCAGCTTTCATGCTTGGGGCCATCCTCCTTATTACTGGTCTGCTTGCCGCACCATTGCTCGTTTCACTTTTTGGACTGGAATCAGAAGAAGTTCGTAAATTAGCTGTTCAAGGAATTCGGTTGTTTTTTATCGGTTATCTCTTTTTAGGTATAAATTTCGTTTACATGACTTATTTTCAGTCTATCGGTGAGATCCGTCCATCGATCATCATTATTCTGTTAAGAAGTTTTCTTTTCATTTTGGTCCTGCTGTGGGTGCTTCCAAAAATTATTGGCATCGCTGGTGTTTGGCTCGCCTTACCGCTTGCAGAAATGATGGTTGCTTTGCTGCTTTTCTTTTTCACAAGGAAACATGTGGTGCGATAAATGTAAATAGACATTTGCTTCGCACAGGATTCTTCTGCAGGGATTATCCTTTTCCTGTTCAAGGGGCGATTATTCAATAAGAATAGTCGCCTTTTGTGTAATTAAAAATAGGACAGGTTAGTGGAAGAGTCATTTTCGAGATAATAGCCAGTTATGAAACGATATCTGTACTCATTCGTATATGAATGAAAGTGTTTTTCAGGCGTGGTAGTTATTTTAGACCTTGTGATATTTGGTGTAGTTGCTGTTGGAGGTGAAATCATCACTTTCATTGAGTTTTTGTCATATTAGAGAGAAAAACTGCTGAACCCAATAAAGAAATAAAGCAAAATGTTGAGCCTTGAAAAGAAGTAAAAACTCAATAAGAAAAACGAAATAGAAGGAGGGGTAAAACATGGACGGTGTTGTCAGTTGCTCTGAATGTGGGAACGAGTTTAAGCGAGGATATATTTTCTCACCTCGAAGAATCTGCTGGTCAGATTCCCCTGATTCAATTTTTGCTGATTTTGGAAGTGAAACATTAATTAAGGAGGCACTGTATGTTAGGTTATGGTCTGGATTTTGATTTTTGGTTGGGGTTATTGCTTTTGTTAAGCATAGTAAGTGTATTGTTGATTTCTTTTAACACAATAACGAGAAGATGGTTAAAGGTGGAGAAAAAGAAGATACTTTCCTACAACCACGTTAATGAAAAACATAAAAGGATCGATTGGATCATAAGAATCATTGCAGCAATCAGTCTGTTTTTTGGATATAGCATTAACATGATGAGCTATCCAACTAATACATATTGGTTTTTACAACCGTGGTATTTAATTATTGCATTTCTTGTTGCATCTGAAATAGGAAGAGCTGTGATGGAACGAAAGTATGCACAAAATCCTAATGCGTATAAAGCAACCATTTTGGAGATAATCTTTATCCTTTTGATATACATATCGTTATTAAGCACTGATTTTTGGGGAATGGTATAAGTCACACCATAGAGGGGGATTTGTTCAAGTAATGAATGCTTCCTATAATACTAGAATAGAAAAAAGAATGCTTGGATTCAATCTCCGGGCGTTCTTTAGTTAATGGGTAACCGGATCCACTTGATCTTGGAAATTTCTGATTCACCTTTTAAAAACAATATCGCTTTTATTTCATAAGTCTAGGAGATATGAGAAAGGTATTAGGTAAGTCTAAAAGTGAATACCTATGTGCAATAGGATCTTGTAATCAAGATAGATCTTAGAAAATCCTTTCTATAAAAGCAGGCATTCTGAATGAATGGCTGCTTTTATATTGACGAAAATGTTACTTTGTTGTACATTATGTTACATAGTTGTAACGTTTAGGGGTGAGAGAAAATGAACAAAACACAAACCAATATTGTGAATGTCGCAATCGATGTACTCTCTAAAGACGAAAGCGCATCGATGGAGTCGATCGCTGAACAGGCGAGCGTCAGTCGGATGACGATTCACCGTTATTTTAAGAACCGCGAGCGGTTGTTTTCTACGATCCATGAAGTGCTGATTGAAAGGACGTTAGCTATCTTTAACGAATCGATGGACAGGTGTGAGGATCCGCTGGAACAGATGGAAATGATCATCAGGACGAATGCAGGTCAGCGTGGGTTTCATCTTTTATTCCGTGAGCATGGGCATCATGAGGAGCACGATCCGGAGACGTGCAAGTTTTCTAAGGTTAACAAGGAGCTTTATGCCTTGATCGGACGGTTGAGGGACGCTGGGCATATCAATTCTTCTATTCCGGATTCCTGGGTTTTCCATATGTATGACGGGGTGTTGTTAACGGCTTGGGAGACGTTGCAGAACGGGACGGTCGCTCCGAAAGAGATTCCGGAGCTTGCATGGAGAACGTTTGAGAAGGGGCTGTTGTCATGAGTTTTGACGAGGAGTATCAACAAAACCGTAAGCGTTGGACCAGACCGGATGAGCAGATTGTCGATTGGTTGAAGGCTGTGCCGGCAGGCCGTGCGCTTGATCTCGGTGCAGGGGAAGGTGGCAATAGTTTTTGGCTGGCCAAGCAGGGGTGGAACGTGACGAGTGTCGATTTTGTCCCTTCGGCTGTCCAGTTTATTAGAGAATATTCTAAGAAACGAGGATATCCTATCGAAGCAGAAGTAGCTGATGCACGTACGTACACGAGCGAAGCTCCATTTGATTTGATTCTTCTCTCGTTCGTCCATTTTTTGGAAAAAGAACGGGCGCTTCTTTTCGCCAGGTTAGAAAAGCAACTGGCGGAAGGCGGGCTGCTCGTTTACCTTGGATTGATCAAAACAGAGCATGAGCTTCCACCTGGTGGTCTGTTGGAGGAGTTTCCATCATCTGAGGAAGTGGCGCAGGAAATGAAGGCTGTACCTTCACTTACCATTCTAGATTATAAAGACCTGGTGAGAGAACTTCCGATTGGGGTTGCGGAAGGGATGTATCAAGCGAAAACAGCGCGTGTGAAGGCAAGAAAGGGGATCGTTATGAATGGAAAATTATGAAGTAATTGTAATCGGAGGTGGCGCTGCCGGGTTGAGTGCAGCACTTGTGTTGGGACGTTCGAAACGTAAGGTACTCGTACTCGATGCTAACGCCGCTCGGAACCGTGTAACGCAGGCATCACACGGCTATCTGACACGGGACGGGGTAAAGCCTGATGAGTTCAAGTCAATCGGGCTGCGAGAAATCATGTTTTATCCTACGGTCAGCTATGTTGAAACGAAGGTGACGGCACTCGAGAAGGAGGAGGGTGTTTTTACCGTTCAGACAGATAGCGGGGAAAGTTATACAAGTTACCGGGTCGTTGTGGCAGCAGGGATGAAAGAGGAGCTTCCTCCCATCAAAGGACTTCAGGATGTTTATGGCTCCACTGTTTTTCCTTGTCCGTATTGTGACGGCTGGGAACGGAGAGATGAGCCCTTGGCGATTTTCGGTAACGAACCGTGGCTTATGCATTACGTGAAATTGATTTATAACTGGAGCAAGGATCTGATCGTTTTTACAAACGGAGCGGCAGTGCTTTCGAATGAAAACGTAGAAGATTTACGAGAGCATGGTGTGGAGCTGGTGGAAGCCCCGATTGATGAGCTTGTTTCAACGGATGGTCAGCTTCAGCAGGTCGTGATGGCGTCTGGGGAGGCGTACCATAGATCAGGCGGATTTATCATGGACACCGGCGAATTCCAGGCGTTTTCTCTCGATCATTTTGGGATTGGCTATACGGACATGGGTGGAGTCAAGACGGAAGAAGGAGCGGAAACAGCTGTGAAGGGCTTATATGTCATCGGTGACACGAAGAATGGATTCTCCGGATTGCTGAAGGCTGCGAGCGAAGGGTATGAAGTTGCCGCTGAAATGAACCATGAGATGGCAATGGAAGATTGGGAAAACGGTGGAGCATCTTGAAAAAACCAGCCTACGATAAATATTACCAAGAACAGGCGTATTTCGGAAACCCCTACCCTGGACTCGTGGAATTCTTTGACGCGTATGAACCGAAAGCGCATGTCCTTGATTTAGGATGTGGACAAGGCAGAGATTCATTAAGCCTAGGAAGGTTGGGGTACAAGGTGACAGGCGTCGATATCTCTACTGTCGGGCTTGATCAAATGAACCAAACGTCCCGTGACGAGCAGTTGAACGTAACCGGGAAAGTAGGAGATATTTACACGTATCCGGTTGAAGAGGAACACGATATTGTTCTGTTGGATTCGATGCTGCATTTTTATAAAAAGGATATCAAGAACGAAACGAAGCTCGTCCAGCGTATTGCTTCAGAGTTGAAATACGGCGGGATGTTGGCTGTTTTTATGATGCAAGGGGAAAAGAGAGAGGCATACTTGAAGCGGGTGTTGGATGAGATGGAGGTCGAGTGGAAAGTACTTGCTGACCGCTATACAGACTACCCGGAATTCAACGCGCGCTATCATATGTATATCCTGAAAAAAGACAGTTGAGTATTCGTATTGTTACGATCATAAAAATATTTGGCCACGACTGAAGCTATTCAATAACCTGCTTACTCCAAGTGGTTTACAGAAGGTAGTAACCTTGAATTCGAGTTTTAAAGTATAGGGAAGCGAATCTTGACTAAGAAGATTCATAACCGTCCACAGACAAAAAGGTGAATGTTTGAAAACGCCTGTCTGAATTACAGGACAGGCGTTATTCCTTATGCTTTCGTCTTATAAGATGTGATGTGATCCTGCAGCGTGTCGTCACTGCCGAACAGGAAGTGTTTCTCCATATCCGGGGAATACGTGGAGTTGACGGCTGTACGGCCGACGGTTTCTGCTACTTCACGTAGCATAGCCGGAGATGCTCCACAGCAGAGTCCCAGGTAGTTCACACCAATGCTGTACGCTTCTTTGGCCCACTCAGCAAGCTCATATCGGTTCGTGTATAGCGGGTCCAGGGACGTTGGGAACGTTGTTTCCGTTGGAAGAGTACAGGCACAGCCACCGTCCGGCAGATTGAAGAAGGTCGGGTGTTCTTCCGTCGTGCGGTAAGGAATTGGAAGGGCACCTACATAACCGTCCACCGTGTTACGGATTTTCTCTACATACGGCTGCATCGTTGCTGGTCCTCGGAAGCAGTTCATCCCTACAACAAGTGCGCCTTTTTCTTCTAATAAGCGGCAGGCTTCTTCTACTTCGTAGCCGTCACGCAAAATGTTTTCTCCCATCAGACCGAAGGTGATCACCGCAGGGAGGTCTTGTTTTTGAATTTCTTCCAGTGCGATCAGCGCCTCTTCGTAATAATAGAAGGTTTCGCCGTTCACAAAATCTACCCCTTCATCCTTACACCAGCCGACCATCTCAGCAAACATGCTTCTTGTTTTTTCAACAGCTTCAGGGTCATCCGGGTTGAACAGGTTAGTGTTGGAAATGTTCCCGGCTACGAGTGCTTCTTCCTCAGGGTGCTCCTCTGCAACTTCTTTGGCTAGACGGATGGCCTGACGGTTAAGCGGCTCTAATAAATCCTCTTTGCCGATGATTCTCATTTTCTCCCGATGGCCGTTATAGGTGAAGGCTAGGACGACGTCGGAGCCAGCGAGCATATAGTCACGATACGTCTGTTTTAGTGCCTGTGGATTATCGAGGGCTACTTCAGGGACAAAGGATCCGGCCTGTAAATAACCGCGGCGCTCCAATTCAAATAAGTATCCTTCTCCACAAATCACCGGTCCATCCTGTAATCTTTGTTCTAATGTTCGTTTCATTTCATTCCACAACCTTTCATTTTGTAAGAATAGTTTATTAGAAAGCTCATGCCTTTTTTCAGGTACAAGCTGACTTTCTGAGACTTTCTGTCTGATAGGGGCATAACCGATTCAATCCTGTTCCCCTCCACATTGATCCAGTCCATTGAAATAAAAAAAGGACCTCCTTGGATAAGGGGTCCTTTATGTATCAAGAGTCTCCTTATCTTCAAGGTATCACTACCTTCTGGATTTAGCACCGTGCCTATGGCTGGTTGCTGAGGTATCAAAGGGCCAGTCCCTACACCTCTCTGGATAAGTTTTATTCTTATGTGGTTTTTGGAAAAACAGTTTAACACATTACGTAAGACGTTTAAATCAAGAATCAAAGCGAACATTTGATGTTAATTATTTCGCTTGCGATTTACAATACATGAAAATAAATGAAGAATCAATGGAATTTTCAGAAAAAGTTTTTGGTGGTATGGTTCTATTTGAAAATACCTGCACTACCTTATGATGTTCAGGCGATTTTAATATACATAACGATTCTTGGAGTGGATGGTTTGAGCTAATCTCAATCGCTTTGTTAAAGTTTGTTGTTCATATTTAACTCCTCGAAACGAAGCCTGCATGAGAAGGGCAGTTTCGTTGAATACTTGAATGCGAGATAAATACATATTGTAAGTGCCTCGCTTTTTTCTGGTAGTATTTGGAGTTATGATGTTAATAGCTAAAAGACTTACAGAATGTGGAGGTGTGGACTTTGTTGAAAAAATATTTAGGATCGATCTCTTTATTATTCATGATCATTTTTATACTTATATTTTTTGTTCCACAACTATTGAATCCGTTACCTGAGTCTTTATTAATAGGTTATTTATACCAATCACTATTGTTATTTCTTTTATTGAGTTCTTTTGTTACTGCACTCTTTAGTGCGAAAGGGCGTGTGAAAACAGTTGCTTTATCCATTTCTTCTCTTGGGATGTTAGGTTTGGTGATCCTATTGATATATATTATGGGAATGATAGGGTTCGGTAATTTCGGGACATAAAACTTATGGATAATATACATCTACACTAATGGGTACAAGGAGGGGATTTATTGAAGAAGCAAGTCCTATTTATTCACAGTGCAGGTCCACAGGAAGGAAAGCAAGGAAGCAGCCATCTAGTTTCTTATTTACAAAATTCATTAAGTGAGGATTACCATTTATCCTGTCCGGCCATGCCAAATCCTGAAAATCCGAGTTATGCTGCTTGGAAGGCTATCCTAAACGAGAAACTTTTGGAGATGGAGGGTCGAGTTGTTCTGATCGGCCATTCACTGGGTGGCTCAGTCCTTTTGAAATATCTCTCGGAAGAAGCTTGTGACTTAGCTATCTCCGGCGTATTTGTGATGGGATCACCATACTGGGGCCTGGATAAAGATTGGTTTAACCGAGAATTTGAACTCTCGAATAATTTTGCTTCAAGAGTTTCACAAATCTCAAAAATCTATCTTTATCATAGCCGAAATGATGAGGTCGTTCCTTTTCGTCATTTCGAGTACTACGCGTATAAGCTTCCACACGCGAAAACTAGGGTCTTTGAGAATTATGGACATGTATTTCAGGGTGACCTCCATGAACTTGTTCATGATATTGAGTCTGCATGATGAGGGTGTATCTTAGAAAAAGGTTCACATTAAAAAGAGGGGAGAACAGGGATAGTAATGTGTAAAATCGAGTCTTCGGTTTCGGGGGAGTTAGCTAAGATATGACACTGGATTTGATATAAAGAAAGCCCTAAGGATCACTCAGGGCACTTTACAGTTTCGATCATTTATTTTATCAAGTTGATTCAATAAGTTATCCAATTGTTGAGATATCTGTAATAATTCAGAGTAGTCAGCGGAGTTATTGTAAGCTTCATACATTTCTAATCTAACGGTTTCGATCTGCTTATGTAAACCATCTACAGTCTGCAAAAAATCTTCCTTTCATCAAAATTCAACCACTTTGTTTCATATTATAATTCCAAATCTTATATACCCAAAAAAGCAATTGTAAAAACCAGTGTGTTGAATAGTGGAAGATGCGACTGTCACAAACAGCATACATCATATCTTGTGTTCCATTAATGAATCGAATGAGGGTCAATGAAAATACTTCATGCAGGTCTGGGAGTGATTGGGATTCTTATCTTTAAATGAGCTCTTGGTTCCTCTGGTTCGAGTCACAGTAGTTGAATCAAAATTAAAAGGTCATAGATATCGAGTAGACATTACAGTAGTGAAATCTCTTACAAACGCATCGTATTTGAATGATATGGCGATATGATCAGTATTTTCTGTCACCTGCTCGCTTGATTTGGCTCTAAAGTCGGCTATGCTTTCTCCTTTAGTATCGTCAAAATTGATAGATACAGAAGCCTGACGATTGATATATTGAACTTGCTCTGGGTTTACTAAAGCAAATAAAGTGAATAGATCGTGTAAAGGACTACCTGCATGGGTAAGGTTAAGTTTTTTATAGGCTTTGTTGTAGTAATCAAAAATCGGTTTTATAAGATGGGTGAAAGCATTAAAACGATAAGAGGTAACTGCTTGAATGGTTTCAGGTGTGATGATTGCGTGGTTCGTTACGTTTAATGGAGTGATAAAGACATTTTTTAGTTTGTTCAAAACGAGGTTAGCAGCGATCGCATCACCATGAAAGTTAGCTTCTGCAACGGGAGTGACGTTTCCTGGAACTAGAAAAGCCCCTCCCATACAATAAACAGCCTCAACCTTCCGTAAATACTCTTCTCCGCCCAGTAAATAAGCGATGGCAAGGGAAGTGGATCTTCCCAAATCTACAATAACAAGGTCATTAGCGTAGGCATCCATAATTTTAAATATTTCATCGAAATTTACTACCTCACGCTGAAAATCCTCTGGAGGCCGTATTGGCCCTAAACCCTCTTCACCATGAATTTCTGGATAATAGATAGCTATTTCACCACTAAGTGGACTCTTTGCTCCAGAGATGATCGAAACATCATCCCTGCCTGATAGATGTAAGAGGTATGCTACATTCTGGGTTGCCTGTTGTTGGGGCACATTCCCATACCCTGTAACGATTCCGACCACATTGATTTTTGGATTTAGCAGTGCGTACATGAGTGCTAGAGAGTCGTCAATTCCTGGGTCGCAGAACAGTAAAACATTGTACATCGAACTCCCCCTATCTATGTAGACGAGTTATTTTATGAATGATATTCAAATTAAATAACAACTGTCTTTCAAAAGAATGCACGGAAGCGTGCATGTAATGAGTGGAACCAATCCCGAGGGGGAATTTTGAACTAACAAAGGGGATGATCCCTTGTTGGAAGAAGTGGATAAGAGTATCGTGTTCAATAGATAGAAAGTTGTGAGTAGGAATTATAACTTCATTGTTATTACTTGCTTCTTTTTGCAATCTTGAAAAAGTAAATAGAGTTTAAGATGAAAATACGAAGGGGAGACGGGATGATGAAAGCAGGGTGGGAAAGATCGAATACATGGATAACACCAAGTCTTGATACTATAAGAGATCTATTAAGTCCTTTTTAGAGGAGCAAAATGTCGCCGGTTATGAATTGTTAAGCGGGGGTTTGAATAATACAAACATCAAGATCACAACCAGTTCAACCCAACAATTTGTTCTCCGCATCTATAACAGCAATGATGAAAGGATGGAGATTGAAAGACAGATATTAAATCTCCTTAAAGACCAAGCTCAAGTACCTCATGTGCTATATTCCGGTTCTTCTCGCTCAGTTTTAGATCATCCCTTTTTACTTTTAAGTTGGGTTGAGGGAGAACAGCTATCAGAAAGGATCGTTAAAGATAATAGATCGGAATTAGAAAGTGTGGCCCGGGAAGTTGGCCGTTCATTAGCTGAAATTCATAAGATTGAATTCCCTGATTCGGGTTTCTTTGATCGCTCGCTCCATATTAAAGAGTCTATTATACTTAATGAAGACATGTTCTTGATGTTTATAGAGGAAAGTCTCATAAAAGGTTATGCCAGATTCCATTTAGAAGGAGATCTTTGCAAAAAAGTTTTAAGTTTTTCGCGGAAGCATGCATATCTAATCGACGATCTAAAAGATCAGAATTTTTTAGTTCATGGAGATTTCAACCCGTTGAATATACTCGTGGAAGAAAGAGAAAGTAAATTCTTTATTCATGCAATATTGGATTGGGAGTTTGCTTTCAGTGGCTCGTCGCTGTTTGATATTGGAAACATGATAAGGTATGAAAATTTTATAAACTCCAAGATATTTGATCCATTCATTTCCAATTACCAGGCACATGGGGGCCATTTGCCTGATCAGTGGTTACAAAAAGCGAAGTTATTAGATCTGATTGCTTTGTGTGATTTATTGAATAGAAAAGAATGCGGAGAAACAAGAGTGAAAGATATCAAACACTTGATTCAGAAAACAATGGAGGAATGGGATATGTTTGATACTATCCAATCTAATTTTAGATGAAAATTGCAGCTTAACTCTGTTTGGGATAGGAATATTTGCTCTTACCCATTTAAAGCAGCATAAAATAGTCTTCACAGTACTTGCAGTTTTTTTGTTTTTTGCATATACCTGTGAACTAGTCCAAGTTCCTCTGCCGTAGTTTAAGCATCAAAAGAAGACAAGTCATTCACTGATTCAAATCTCCAAGACACAGGTCGATGGAAAAAAAGTCCTATATTTATTTTTAGTACTAGGGAATGCAGCATTTCTTTGTATGTTTTCTTCATTTGGAAGAGGAGGAGGAGTGGTTTTTATTAAACGGGAACACGTCTACGCATCAATTTTCTTATTGCTGTCTGCATCATCACTAATGATTCTGAACCGTTTTGACATTGATTTTAACAACTTAGTTCTCGGGATTCGCTGGGCTTCTCTTATTCCTGCAGCATTTTTAATGGCTTCCGTGCCCGGTGCGAATCAGATCCTTTCCCTGAGGAATGGACTCAGAAAAGGAGCAAAAATAGCTATCATAGCGGTCACAGGAAGGTTCACAGCTTTTGCATTCATGATTATTGCCGTTTCTTTAGGACTGAATGCCATTCTCCAAGCGTCCACCTTTGTCTTTAATACTATTAAATGGGTTGGCGTCATTTACTTAGGGTGGTTAGGTGTAAAAACTATTCGCTCGAGTAGTAGAGCTTATGAAGATGAACATATAAAGGGGCATGAAGCAAAGGAAGATTCTTTAGCCGCCTGGCATTATGCGAAGCAGGAGTTTATGGTAGCGGCAGCTAATCCTAAGGCATTATTATTGTTTACGGTTTTTCTTCCTCAATTCATTTCCTCCAGTACAGGGGATGTTGGAGGACAAATCCTGGTTGTTGGCGCGGTATATATATTGATCGAATTCATTTGTGCTACTGTCTATGCGACCGTTGGAGGACAACTTAAAAATATTGGGTTGAGTGGTAGCGTGAAAAGGAATTTAGACCGAATAACCGGAGGAATCATGATTGTCTTGGCCGCTTGGTTAGCTACAGAAAAGAGCAAGTAAAGAAATGAACTTAGAGCAGCTTATGTGTTGTCTCTTGTCCTCTCAAATGCTGTGAAAACTAGAATGAAGAGTTGGGCTTAAAGAAGCTTGAAACTAAACCGGTAGGACACGTATGATTAACATTCTTTGTTTGGATCTTGAACGAATGTTTCTTCTTATTATAAATAGGATCTGATTAACTCTTGTATAGTTCTCTCTTTTTATTACCACTAATTAACTGTGTTTTTATTTAGTATTTACTGATAAACTTTACTTTGTAATATTTTTGTAATAATAGATAAAGAGAGAGGGTTATAAAGTCACAATGAACAAATTATATAAAATGGGGAAAAAGCTTTCATTTTTAACCATTATTTTAATGTCACTTATGATTACAGGGTTTGTTGGCGCAACGCCTGCAAAAGCTTCAACCGTTTCTAATGCTTATTTTTCTGTAGATGGTAAACTGATTAAGACGAGCTACTATATGCAAAATGGCCGTGTCATGGTACCCGATCTATTTTTCAAACACACCGGTGCCACTGTTGATAAGAATGCAAAATACAATTCGATTGCTGTTGAGAGAAATAATATTGTAGCCCTTCCTTTAGAAAAATCCTATATGGATTATTACGTGAAGGATAAAAACAAATGGATTCGTGAGTACCTGGCTACTACAACAACGGTCATCAATGATCGTCCCTATATTCCTTTATTGGTAACAGCGAAAAAATTAGGGATGGACGTTAGCTACAACGCTAAAATTAATCGGACGTATATTCAAACAAACACTCCAGAAGCAAGTAAACCAATGGCGTACAATAAGGCTGATATGACCGAAAAGAAGATCGCGTTGACTTTTGATGATGGTCCAGACAAATTGATTACACCTCAACTACTCGATATTCTTAAAGAGAAAGAGGTTCCTGCTACATTTTTTGTTGTTGGACAGCAAGTTTCCTATTTTCCGCAGTTGACTAAAAGAATGGTAGAGGAAGGGCATACCATTGCCAATCATACATGGGACCATCCTCAATTATCCAAACTCTATACGGATGATGTCGTCCAACAGTTAAGGACAACAAATGAAATCATTGAAGAAGTAACTGGAGTAAAGGCAACTTTATTTAGACCTCCTTATGGTGATTATACGCTAGCAGATTCTTTTACATTTGATAGGCATGGATTTAAAAACATTATGTGGTCCGTAGATACCGTCGATTGGAGCGGAAAATCAGCGGAGGAAATTCTCTCTATCGTACACAGAGATAAATCTCCAGGAGGCATTGTCCTTCAACACAATTTCCAAAGTTCCAAATTACAAGGTACCGTTGATGCGCTGCCACAGATGATTGATCAGTTAAGAGCAGAAGGCTATGAGTTTGTAACCATCGACGGATTATTAAAATAAGAAATTATGTATCTAAATAAGTAGTATGGTTCGTATCTTGAATGATACCAACTTAATAAATATGTGCATGATGAGTAAGAGCCCTCGTTAACTAAGTAGTTGCGAGGGTTATTTTATTACATAAGAGTTGTATTTCACTCTAATATCTGTCCAATCTTTCAAAAATTATGATACTCTGATGTTACCGTTTTCTTCCTAATTAAATGAATATAAACAACATACGTTTGTTACTTGGAAGGGACTATCGTGGCCATTATATTGAAAGATGGAAAAAAACAATTGTTCGAACTTATGAAAAGAATAATTTTATTGATTAATATTTTGAGGTGGAGTAGATGGAATATGCAGTTTCAGTTACAGATACGTCTTATGCATTAGAAATTGAAAGGAACGGACAACTCCTTTTAGAAAAACTTAACCAATTCTCACGTTCTCTAGAGTCTATCACTACGTTTAAATCCCCCAGGGGAATCATCTTTCATGATTTGAAATCGGCTACAGAGCTTTATTCAACGATACCCCTCCCAGCCTATACATCAAGAGAATTGATACATATCAACCCGCTGATCGACACATGGAAGGACATATTTTTATCAACGACAAAAGGTCTTATGAAGGCTGATCAGTACTACAAGAATCTTTCGATAGATGATATTGCTGTTATTGCTGCACATGAGTTAACTCACCATGCTGATTTCTTCCATTCCGAGTTTGAAGGATGGGATGAAGAAGAGAACATGTGGTTTGAAGAAGCAATGTGTTTTTACATACCCCGTAAAATGATTCTATCTAAGAACAAATTCAATGGGATTATGGATGTTGAGCTGCGTTTAATTGAGTTATATAAGGCTGACTTTGGAGAGTACACGATCGACCGCTTTGGTGAATCCGGATATCGGGGTGGAAATGACCTTGGTTATGCATCTGCTTTTTATGATTATTGGAGAAGTACTCATATCGTTCATAAATTGATTGAGAAGTATTGTAATGGTGAAATGAATACGTTAATTGAATCTTATGTGGATTGGGTAGATCATTCTTCTGAGATTAACATCCAAAGGTTCTTTATTGATAAGTTTCAACTATCTACGCATGAAGCAAAAGAATTATGGCTATCTGCTTGATTAGCTAAATGCTTTCAATTTATTTGAATTTAAGTCTACAAGTAAAAGGTAATTATTATTTCATAAAGTATATCACGCGGAAATCGTTCAATAATCAATACAACTATTAGAATTAAGGGAATTGAGGTAAACCTATGATTAAACCAAATGCTTTACAGCAGGGGGATCGGGTAGCAGTTATTGCCCCGGCTGGAGCACCAGATAGAGAACAATTGGTCCAAGGAAAACGTTTATTAGAAGGAATGGGCCTTGAGGTTGTCCTTGGACGCCATGTGTTCGATGAGGAGGAAGACCTTAAAGCTCTCAAACAAAAGCGAGTTACTGACATACATGAGGCTTTTTGCGATCCTGATATCCGAGGTGTTTTTTGCGCAACTGGAGGATTCGGTACAGCAAAAATTGCTCCTATGATCGATTATCAAAAGATACAAAGCAATCCTAAGATATTCTGGGGGTACAGTGACATTACATATCTACTTAATGCCATTCAAAAATGGGGTGACCTGGTTACTTTTCATGGTCCAATGGTGGCTTCCGATCTGAATGACGAGCAAAGAACAAAGGAGACAGAATCCTCGTTTTTATCTTTGTTCACTAAAGAAATGATGATCTATGATGATCACAAATCTGATCTAAACACGCTGATTCATGGTACAGGAGAAGGATATTTAGTGGGAGGGAATTTAACGCTACTAACTAGTGGATTGGGCACACCTTATCAAGTAGATACGAATGGAGCAATTCTGCTCATAGAGGAAGTTGGAGAACCTGCGTTTCTTATTGATTTGAAGCTTACACACCTAGAACAGGCAGGGGTGTTTGAAGAAGTTCAAGGTATCGTCTTAGGTAACTTTCAAGTGGAAGAAGACGAAGAGGTGAAACTAAGAAAAGTACTTGAAAGCTTCTTCGCAAGTGCTCCTTTTCCTGTTGTTGAAAATTTTCACTTTGGTCATTGCCAGCCCAATTATGGTGTGCCACTTGGAGTAAATGCGAAACTCACAACATCTCCTCCTCAATTGGTCGTTGATTCGGGGGTAATGTAACTCTTTTTTAGTTGAAGGGGGAGGTCTAATGAATAGAAAATTGCGGTCTACATATCTTTTTTGAACGGTGAATTTCAACTAACTTCAAATGAATGGCATTAGATGGGTTTTCAATTGGCTAAAGACATGAACCTTAAAGAACTATTCGGTTGGACGGAAGCATAGAAGGAAGGCCTGATCTAGAGTATTGAGCTGAAGAAAATAACTCCACAATACTTAGCAAAGTATTTTATGGTGGTCCACGACTTGCTGAATCAACTTGTGAAAGAAAGTAATTTTTTTAATGTGAAAACAGTATATGATTACATTAAAGTATGACTGATGTTAGTTAAATAAATGGAGTTTTTGTTCTAGTTACATCAATAAACACAGTGCCTAATTAATGAAGGAGGCAGATTTATAAATGGATAAATATGAATGGCGGAAACAAGCGAAGGAACTCTATTTACCGAAAAAAGAGCCAAGCATTCTGCTTAGAAAATAACCTGAAGCGGGCTGAAAAAACACACAAAGAAATATATATTTCAGATGCCAGAAGAACGCCGCCAGAAAAATTGAAGACTGTCTTGAGATTTAGAGTGAAAGAACATTAAGTAGGCCCTGACCCCGGTACATAGAAGTGTATCGGGGTCTGCCATTTCCAGGTTACCAATTGGTTCGTAAATCTTACCATGGCGTACTTCTTTTGATTGAAATACTAAATTTAGTGTTAACAAATCCTTTTTGAATACCGGCTCATGGGACTGGTCAGAAGGTTGAGTCCTTTCTGACCAAGCGTTTATAATGAAGCCTTTTGGAATAAACTATCGCTATAAAGGAGCTGGTAGCGTGGATGTTAATGGGAAAATCATACGAGGAAAGTTTGATCATAGCAACGACGAATTTGTTTTAAATCAAGTGAAGCACTTTACGACTCAATCCACTCTTAATAAAGACCAATTGGATATCATTTACGACTATTTGTACAACCATAAAGATGAAGGAGATGGTCAAATCCTTACTTTGAATGAACAGATGCTTGTTCGATTGAGTCAAGAAGAGTCGAGTCAGTTTATAGAAGACTTAAATCAGATTCGTGAACTATACGAATAAGTACGTCAAAGGGTTGTTTCTCCTGAAGAATTAATACATTAATCAGGCATTTTCTCCAGTAACTTGATGGAAAAGAATATGTCTATGAAAATATTTAAATTATATCTCGAACTTTAGACTTCAACAAACGGTGGCTTATCCTTAAAAGGATGAGCCTTTTAGGTGTGGATGGTTCGACCTTGGTATAAATTGAATTAGCTCTTGTAGTCCTAATTAAGTATATGGCTTATTTCATTAACGCTTCTTGTTCTGATCGATTTGTATCATTTTTTTCTACTACCTTGTTTAGCTGTTTTATCTATATTAGGTTATATAATGAATTTCAAGATAAGGAGGGACGAGACAAATGAAGAAAAAGATGATCACACTATTGTTAACAGGACTGTTTTTTGTAAGTGCAACCTCTACTGTCTCTGCAAATGATTTCAAGACAGGTAAGGCAGGTTATGATCTAGGCTGTACGATTTGGAATGAAACCCAGGATCATGAGATTTGTGTTGGAGACGACAAGTCTTGGTGGGAAAATTTATTTGGCATTTAAGCTATGACTTCGAGGGGGAGCATACATAACCTCTGATATCTTAGCCACTTAGGGTGAAACATTATCTAAGTACATAAAAGTAATCGCAGGTCAGACCTATTACGTTTAAAGATTAAGACAGGCCCATCTTTCCTACAGGTAGATGGGCCTGTCTTTTCTATAACTAAACCATAGTTTTTTTATGATGGAAATGAATAATCATATGCCCAAAGCAAAGGAGAGATTATGAAAAAACCAATCACTGCTTAAAGTGTATTGCAGAATATTTGAAACTTTCTCCATACTTGTTCGTAGAGACAACTACTATCCAAGAGCTATTCTAAAATGAAGGGAGGGTTAGAATGAGGTTAGTCGCGTCAACATTAGGAGCGCTTTTTATACTCATTGGGTGTCAGCAGGATATCAATCATGAGTATAGTGATGTTTCGATTAAAGATCAGGATGACAATGTCCTGGTGACGGCAGCGGATTTTGAGGATGCAAGTGTTCAAGAGGAACAAGGTCGTCTTCTAGTGACGGTCAACTTCAAAGACAGTGCTGAAATCACAGAAATTTCGGAGGAATATTTGAATGAAGAGGTTCATGTTTATTTAGGAGATGAGGAACTAGCTTCTCCATCAATTCGAACGGTCATCAATAGTGATTCCATACAAATGGATGGAGATTATACGAAAGCAGAAGCAGAAAGATTTGTAGATGCGATTAATCACTAGTCTCACTCTAGAAGAGATGGAAGGTCCTACATGTGACCTTCCATTTTCACATGGATATCAAATCTTTCGAAATAGGGACTTTCTTAATTTATATAATCATTTATTGGAAGGAAGCAAATGAAACCACTAAGTAGGAGTGATTTTAGTTGGATCGAGTTGATGTAGCTTACGCGTTTATCTTTAATGAAGCGGAAGAGAAAGTGTTGATGGTGAAGAATAAAGATAGTGGATGGTCTCTTCCTGGAGGAGCTGTTGAAGAAGGTGAAACTTTTGAGCAAGCAGCAGTGCGAGAATGTAAAGAAGAAACAAATGTATCGATAGCAATTGAACACATCGTTGCTGTCAATGAGGCATTTTTTGAAGATAAGGGTCATCATGCTCTGTTCATTACATACAAAGCTAAGATTGTAGAAGGGGCTATACAAATCTTACATGAAGAAGAGATTGTTGACGTGGACTGGGTAGATATTCATACCGCAAACAAACGAATGCCTTACCATGCTGATGGGGTAGGAAGATTACTGGAATCGTCTGCTCCCTATACCTTCCAAGGTTAAGAGTACTGACAGAGTCCCTTAAGTTAAGTATTGGAACAGAGATAGTATCTCGTTTTTTGAAGGGAATTTTTTAAATTGATGGATCCAATCTATTTAGTGTAAAAGATTTCATTCAATTTTATGAGAGGGTATGCTTCGTACGTGGGATGTCAACATGTGGTGCACAAGATATAAAAGACAACTTAGTTTAGAGTCTTAATAATGGGGTGACTTTTTGAAGGGAAAAGAGGCCATTTTGGAAAAAAGACTACAAATTTCACGATCCATTGATATCGTGATTCTTTCAGCAGGAGCTATTTACTTGTTAATGGTGGGGTTTACTGAGCTAACCCTTTCCACTAAGGTCCTTTTGACTATTTTCTTATTAAACGCCTTAATTAGAGGGATTGAATCGCAGTGGAACGGCAGAAAAATTGCTAGTTTATGCATTTATGGTTTCAGTCTATTTATCATAGTAGTCTTAATTATATGAGTGAACTTCCTATAGGAGGATTAAAATGATTCGAGAACTTAATAAATCTGATTTCTATAAATGTGAAAAGTTGATAAATGAAGGAGGTCATTTAGAAGTAAAAGCGGTAATAGAAGGGAATAACCCAGGTCGTATTTTTGTAGATTCATTCGATTCACCACATTCTGGGCTGATCTGGTTGGGGAATCATGATGGTTTTTTCTTTATTGGTGATGAAGAAAATGAGAGGTTTAACAACCAGATCAAAGGTTTTATTGATAAGGTTATTTTTCCTGAAGCCAAGAAGCTGAACTTAAATACCTTCATAGCTATTGGTAATCACTCAAAATGGGATAAAACCATAGAAAAGATCTTTAAGAATCATCACATGCAGAAATCGAATCAAAAGGTTTACACATTAGAAAAAGGACAGGATAAAGCTACTCATGAACCTTCCATTAATCAAGATTATAACGTATTGAAAATCAAAAAGGAGCTTTTTGAGGATAGGAACCATTCTCTTGAAAACATAGGCTTTTTACGATCGAAAATCGCAGAATTTTGGTCTTCTCCTGAGGAATTCTTTCAAAAAGGTATTGGCTACTGCATTGTCCACGAGAATAAGGTTGTAAGTTTATGTTTTTCAAGCTTAATAGCTCAAAATGTTCACGGTTTAGATATAGAAACAAAAGAGGATCATCAAGAGAAAAAATTAGGTCAGAAGGCAGCCCATTGTGTTGTGAAGGATAGTGCACGTAAGGATATGATTCCATACTGGGACTGTGAGGAGGCAAATAAGCCTTCTAATATAATAGCTGAAAAAATTGGTTTACAGCAATATTTCAATTATTCTGTGTACTTATTTCCAATCGGTTAAGGATAACATAAACAATGATTCAGCTGATAGAAGAAAGAACAATAGAAGCATTGCAACAAATTTTAAAAAATATCCGGAGGTTTTTATGCTGAAACAAGCGACCTTACAACAAACAGAAGAAGTTGCTCGCTTAGCTTTAGAACTTTGGCCAGGTTCTTCGTTAGAGGAATTTGTTCAAGAAATGTCACACCTTATAGAACAGCCTGATGCAACCATAATTTTAGCTTATCATGGAAACGAAGCCATTGGCTTTGCACAATGTCAACTCCGATATGATTATGTTGAAGGCACAAGTACACGGCCAGTGGGCTATTTGGAGGGGCTGTATGTAAAAAGTGACTTTCGTAAGCAGGGTTTTGCAAGGAAATTAGTAGATGCATGTGAGAAATGGGCAGTGGAACAAGGTTGTCAGGAATTTGCAAGTGATTGTGAATTAGAAAACGAGGATAGCTTACGCATGCACCTTCAATTGGGGTTTAAGGAAGTTAATCGGATCATTTGTTTTAGAAAAGATTTATAAGGAATGAACCCGTTTAATTAGGAATTCCAATGTTAACCTTCTTAAAACCTTATTTTTTTCTTGAAACGAAGTCTTCGAAGGGGAAACAAGATTTGCACTGAAAAATTCATATGTTACCGATAGCGGTAGAATCTTATCATTCTTTACCTAAAATAAACGATCCCCTTGATGCTCATCCATGATCTTTCCATAAAGAGTTTCCTTAACATAATCTCAGGATCCCCCGTGCCCTTTCATGACACCATCTTTTCCTATAGGTTAGGCGGTTTCCTTCATAGGTGTGCGGAAGTGGATTGTAAAACTCATTTTTCCAAAGTTCCAATGACTTATATGTTACATATAAATGCAAATATAGTAATTATTACCTGTAAGATATTACCTCACACATCCTTAAGACCTAGAACATACATTTAAAGTAATAAGTAGTAGGCCAATAACCTTACCATCCTTACTTTTACAAAACTGGATGTCTTCTTACTTGTAATCATTTTAAGAAGCAATGGTTTAAGAAACGGAAGACTGAAGGGAAACAGAAAATCTTTAAAAGAGTTTGAAAAACGGTACAAAAATGCGTCCTGCAGAGCACATATCTTTCACAAATCTTACTTCCATTTCCGTATCTGTAATCTTTGTTAGTGCCTGACTTGAATAACAACGTCATCAAAGGAAGTTGAGGTGGTTCCTTTTGTGTAGGGGATGATCGTTTGTTATGGCAACTTTACTGATTTTATGCTGACGCTTTTGCCATTACCCTTTTCGTACCAAAGTGCACCGAAGTTGGGTTAGGTATCCGATTGGCGATATTTTCACCTGGAGCTTTAGTGGCCAGTGGTAACACGATAAAATTATTGGAAAGGGAGCATGTGTGATGAAAAGTACCGGCATTGTGCGGAAAGTAGATGAATTGGGAAGAGTGGTCCTTCCTATGGAATTACGCAGGACTTTAAATATTGACAAACGAGATCCATTAGAGATATTCGTTCATAATAATCAAATCATCATGCAGAAATACACGGTAGACAAAAGTTGTTTTATCACGGGTGAAATAAGCGAAGATAATTTGGAATTGCCTGGTGGGCTATATCTAAGTTCAGAAGGTAAAGAAATTCTAATAAACTATTTATCTGATTTTGATGCTCAAGAATAAACATTCAAGCAGTGACTGGGTGTCAGGGCAGTTCATGTTCAATCAAGGGATGTGGCAGTTAGAATGCTTAACGAGATACCTGGACCCAAAATAAAAGACGATTATTCTTAAGAATAGTCGTTTTTATTTTGGAGTTAGTCGGTAGGTTTTCAGGAAAAATTGGAGGGATAAATCATTAAGATCAGATATTTCCTGGTTTTTATTATAGGGTTTTGTTTGAGTTACCTCATCCCGAGTGAGGGTCTCTTTGACCAAAGTAGTGTATTCTTAAATACTTTATTCAGGAGTGGCTGGGCGCTCTTCTTTACAGTTTCCATTTGGCTTATTCAACCTAAGAAAGCTGATGGTGATAAAAGACAGAAGTAAGTATACATAAACGGAGACGTTCGTGGCATATGCGATTTAGCTGGTGTATGTTGCTTTCATTAGCCTTGACTTGTAAATTGGGCATGATGTTCTCCCTACAACAAGTATGCCTATTCATCGTGCTTTCGTTCTATTTATCGTGACGATGTTTCGTCCTTACACCTTGAGGGAATTTAGGGCGTATTCGGAGGTGCAGCTTATGAAAAAACATCGGACATGGTGGATCGGACTGCTCGTAATCGTAGCGATTGGCCTCGGGGTTTTTGGTTTCCAATCCTCGATGTCCCATCAAGAAGAGGAAAGAATCGTCGCTCTCGGTGATTCATTGACCTACGGAGTGGGGGATGAGAGTGGGCATGGGTATGTCGAGAACCTTCAACAGTGGTTCGATCGAAATCACGAAGACCCCGTCACCGTTGATAATTATGCCATTCCCGGTCAGCAGAGTGATGGAATGCTCGGCCAAATGAATGAAGCCAACGTACGGAAGTCGATAGAACAGGCGGATTATATTTTATTTTTTATCGGAATGAACGATATCATCAAGAGTAATGGAGGAGACCTTTCTCCGCTATATAAGGAAAAAATCGCGCTTGGGAAAAAGGATTATGAGAAGAATGTGAAAAGGATTCTGAATGAGATTCGAAAGGAGAATCCGGAGGCACCGATTTTGTTTCTCGGGTTGTATAATCCTTTTCCGGACAAACCTGAGATTGGTCAGATCATCAATGACTGGAATTCGTCAAGTCAGTCCATGGTATCGTCTTATGAGAACGTCACGTTTATCGAAACGAATGATTTGTTTGAGGAAAAGTCATCACGCTATTTCAGTGATGCTCTCCATTTGAATGAACAAGGGTACGAGAAGCTGACGATGCGGATCATCCAGGCGTATGATTTCTAATGGTGTAGGGTGAAAAAAGACTTCCCTTTGAGGAAGTCTTTTTGGTTTCAGCCCTAAAATAAGCCTCCCAAGACGTAGCCGGCCCATGCTAAAGAGATGCCCAGCGTGTAGCTGAGAACTGTATAAAGGGCGAAGGGTTTCCATTTCTTTTTCAAGCGAAGCTGCACCGCCTCAAGTTTGAAGGTAGAAAAGGTGGTGAAAGCGCCGAGGATCCCTGTTCCCCAAAAAAGGACCCAGACCTTTGCGAGGTCAAATCCTGTGAGCAGGCCGAGGAGAAAAGAACCCAGGATGTTGACGAACAAGGTGGCGATGGGAAGGTCGGATGACGTCCGTTTGCTCATCCATTGGCTGACTCCATAGCGGAGAATCGCACCGATGAATCCACCCGCTCCAACGAGTAACAGGTTCGTGAGCATCAGGAATCCCTCCTTCTGCCCAGCATAAAACCGAGCATGGAAAACGCAAGCCCACCGAAGATGCTTATGGCTATGTAAAGGAGGCTGAGGAATAGATCTCCGCGTTCGTAGAGGGAAACGGCATCCATGCTCAGGGTGGAGAAAGTCGTGTACGACCCGACAAGACCTGTACCAAGAGCCGCTTTCCATTTTGCAGAGAGGGAGAACTTCTCGACGATCCCCATCGTGAACCAGGCCAGAGCGAAGCTTCCGGTCAAATTGACGGCCAAGGTGGAATAGGGGAACCACTGATCCGGGTTCTTCAGCCACTCGCCAATCAGGAACCGAAGGGATGCGCCGATCAGCCCACCAATTCCGACATAAAAATAAATCATTCCACAAACCTCCTACAAATCTAATCGTTATTATATAGACTTTCGAAGTAATTTGAAAGGAATGCTTTTTTTACAAGGCGAGAAGCCTTATAATTTACATAATAGTACCAAACGAAAGAGGGTTACGCATGATACGGAGAATATTGAAGAACGTAGATTTTACCATCCTATTCGCTGTATTGGCTTTGTCTGCATTCGGGACAGTGATGGTGTACAGTGCCAGTATGGTCAGTGGTGTCATGGTTTATGAAGTAACCCCGGATTACTTTTTCAAAAGGCAGCTGGTGTCATGGGGGCTGGGGCTCGCCGCCCTCTTCCTTGGGATCATCTTCCCTTACAAAAACTACCGGCGCTTATTCAAGCTGATCCTGCTTGGTACCGTCATCCTGCTTGCGATGGTTTTTGTATTCGGACATACGTCCAACAACGCCCAGTCGTGGCTGCCGGTTCCTGGTCTTGGCAAATTCCAGCCGGCTGAATTGGCGAAGATGTCTCTGATCATTTACATGGCGACGATTTTTACGAAAAAGAGCGGGTATATTGAAGACTTCACGAGAGCGTTACTGCCGCCAATCATTTTGATGATGCTCGTCGTTGCGATGATTTTGAAACAGCCGGATTTAGGGACAGCCCTTATTGCCCTTGCGGTATCCGGACTGATCATCATGTCGAGTGGATTAAGGAAAGTTCACCTGTTTTCTATGATTGGACTTGCCCTCGCGGGTGCTCTCGTCATGTACAATTTCGGTCTGAGTGAAGAACAGCTTTCCCGTTTTGACGGGGCCTATCAGCCTTTTGAATACGCAGACGATGCCGGGTACCAGCTGATCAACTCATACCTTGCGATCCACAATGGAGGATTGTTCGGTACAGGACTTGGCGCGGGTGTGCAGAAGCTTGGTTACTTACCTGAAGCGCATACTGACTTCATCATGGCCGTCATTGCTGAAGAATTGGGTGTGATCGGTGTCGGAGTGGTCTTGCTGCTGCTTGGGTTGATTGTTCTCCGCGGTTTCTATGTGAGTATGGAGAGCCATGACACGTTCGGCCGCCTGCTTGCGATCGGAGTATCCGGATTAATCGGCATTCAGGCCATCATCAACCTCGGTGGTTTGACAGGACTCCTGCCACTTACAGGTGTGCCACTCCCATTTGTCAGTTACGGAGGCACGTCGTTACTCATGATGATGTTCTCTGCCGGCATGCTGATCAACATTCATGCCATATCAAAAATTAAAAAAGGGCAGGAAGAACGAGCCGCCGCCTAAGCGAAAAACGTCACCGATATCAGGTGGCGTTTTTTTATTTTTTTACATTCATAACTCAAGAGCAACGCGCATAAGGGCAGAGTTAGAATAATTAGCGTGCAAGGCAAGTTACCCATGGGTCAAACATTAGTAAATCTAATAAAGGACGAGTTTACATTGACTGAAGGAAAGAATAATTATTCTCCAGAGTTTCGAAAATTTGTAGCCAAACAGGTAGTTTTGGATGGTCATAAAATTTGTGATACAACACGCAAAATTAATATCCCATACCACACACTTCGAAGTATAAAGATCATTATGGAAAAAGCTAAAGAGAAAGTAGAAATCAAAGAAGAGAATGGAGTTATAGAAAAGTCGATGAACACCTTCACGCAAGATCAAAGCAGAAATTTGAATTTATTCATTATCATAGAGATTAGCACACTATTACGAAGATGTGCGATGCTCTAGGTGTGTCGTCTTCTGGCTATTATACTTACGTGGAACGATTCATCCGTAAGAGACAGAAAGAGAAAAGTTGAATCGTAAAATAGATGAGTGTATTGTCTTTCATTATTAAGATGTTCAAATTAATGACGATATGGAAAAATGTTATTGCTTGTGGCGAGAGCCTTGTAGCTTCCTTGAAGAAAAGTTTATTGTTATATGCATGTGTTTCCAACAAAGGCTGAAGCAACCGCTAGGGGAGACTTCTAAACTAAAACTATATAATCAGAAACGGAAGTACTCATCGCTGGATTATGACATTTCTATAGAGATAAAAACTGATTAATAATGAAACCCAGGAGCACAAGGTCAGTAATAACCAAAAGACATCAGCGTAAAAGCAGATATCAATGATGGAATTAATGTGTCAAAAATGAGGTGTTCGATAATTTCATAGGAAAGAACTGAGTGAAAAAGTGAGTAACTTGCACACCAAAACCGTGACCACTTTATTGACATAACTCCACGTTTGCATTTATTTCTTGAGCATATAAAGACATATTAGACTTTCCTTTGGAGCGATGAATGGATGGCTAGGTGAAATCCTACACAAATGTAAAAGGTTAGTATATATATAGATATAGAGAATTTTATTATAAATAACAAAAGGAGAGATGTAATGAATATTTCCTCACGTAACTATTGGTCCCTTTATGTTGAATTTTTAGAAACTTTCAAACATTTAAAATATAAAGGTTTCTCTGTTCCTTATTTGTGTCACTTTCGAAGCTTACTTCATGATAATGCTTATGTATGGGAGAACCTACCCTCGGAGAAATTTGTAAATTCCTTGTCTCATAAAGTGAATGATAAGCAAGAATTGCAGAAAAAGTTCAGTTCGTATAAACAATACCATATTAATAAGAAAAGTAGTAAACTGTCCAAGAAAGCACATGGTAAAGGTAAAGTCGTCTTATATAATGCAGCAAATTTATTGCGATTTCCGAAGGAAATTATAGAAGAGCATTTTCCATCCACACAGACGGTCTTACTTCAAGACATCAAATCGAATAAAAAACCTAAGGTTATTAAAGGTATTCCAGTAGAAGGAGTTCCATCCCATTATTTAAGTCATTATAGGGCAAATGTCAGTTCAAATATTAATATTCTTAAAGGCATAGCTGATCAAATCATATCCAAACATACTAACCATCCTATGTTTAATGATCCATCCTTTAAACCTATTTTCTTTAAACAGCTGGAGGGAATCTTGAATCGTATTGAAGAAGCCAACAGGTATTTTAGCAAGAACCCAGTATCTTGCATCATATTAGCGTCCACACATTATTATCAGAGTCGAACCATCGCTATGGTTGCTGCAGAAGTGGGCATTCCTACTATTTGCATGCAGCACGGGATTATTGGAGACGAAATTGGCTATATGCCTCAAATTGCAGATGTAGATGCTGTTTATGGAAATTTTGAAGTAGACTGGTTCAAGCAAATAGGCATAACAAAACCAGGAGTAGAGGTAATTGGACATCCAAGATTTGATACTATTCGTAAGAACCCTTCTATCTCTAAAATTGAGATGGAAAAGCAATTAGGATTAAAGCCAGGTAAGAAAATGATCTTAATGATTGTCAGAGATGAAAAACAGCTTGAGAAATGGGAAAACCTTCTTAGCCACCTTAGTAATAATGGAAAATACAACATCGTTATAAAAGACTATCCTTTCCTTACTCCTCATCAATTAACAACTAAATCTCCAGATGCTTACTCTTCTAATAATTTCCATTTATATGACTTGATTCATCATAGTGATGTAGTATTGACTTATTTATCTACGGTAGGTTTGGAAGCAATGATCAGTAATAAACCAGTTTTCATACTCTCCACAACGTTCCCAACCTATACGGGGTATTTTGACTCTTATGGTGAATTCGTACAAACAGATCCTTTGATACTATCTAAAATGATTAAAGAGTATCTAGAGAATGGTAAAAATAAAAAACTAATGGAACTAAAGCGGAAAGAGTTTTTATCTTACGCTTACCCATCCGCAAAGCCTTCAGGACAAAGATTGTTTGACTTGATAAAAAGGCTGGAGAAATAAGTGGAATAAGGAAGGAGGAAAGTACATGAATAGTTTTGAACATCGTTATTGGGCTTCATATATGGATTTTCTTAATAACTTTAAGTCCCTCACCTATCTGGGTATACCTATTTCTCTTGTCATTCCTTATTATTATCTCATTATGGATCAAGCTATAAAAAAGTTGCATAATCCTTCTATTATGAAAGACATAAAAACGCAATTAACTCAGGAGAAAGATCTTCAACCCCTTTTTGAAAAACATCTCCATTTATATAAGAAAACGACGTTGAAACATCAAGGGAAAGTAGTCGTGTATGATTCAGTGACAAGAATTCCTTACCAGATGTTAAAGGAGAATTTTACACCAAGTGATACTTTAATTCTCATGCAAAAGAAGATTAACAAGAAAAATACCCCGGGTTTTCAAACGGTTACTTTTATTAATCTTCAAAATGTGACTGATCAAACAATCGTCGCTTTTCAAAAAAATGCACGTCAACACTTAGCTAAGTTTAAGTCCCATCCGATTTTTGGAGATAGCATATTTCAAGATAAATTTATTACTTTGATCCCTGGTATTATGAAACAGATTGCTGCAGCAAAAAAATTCTTCTCTACTACCGAAGTATCTTGCATGATTTTAGGTACGACTAATAGTAGCGATACAAGAATTTTAGCTCTAGAAGCATCTTCAAAAGGCATTCCAACTATTTGCCTGCAGCATGGGATACCCATGCTTGAGTTCGGGTATTTGCCTAAGGTCGCAACTTATCTAGCTGTCTATGGAAAGTCTGATGTTGAATGGTATGCAAAAAGAGGAATACCATTAAGTGCTTTAAAGATACTCGGACATCCTCGAATGGATGAAATAACTAGACGCAAGCCTATGCAAAAAAAATTGTTTTACAATCGTTTAAAATTGGATCCGAATAAGAAATCAGTACTCCTCATTTTGCATCATGAAGAGACTGAAATTCCTCAAGCTGTTATTCAGCATCTTAAAGGGCAGGGGAAGGTTAATATTGTAATAAAAAGGAGAAATGGAAAACAAACCACTTCTGCCAAAACTCTTTTCCTCCAGAAGCAGCACCCAGATCTTATCTTGGGGGATGATTTACATTTGTATGATCTTCTTCATAATACGGATGCAGTAGTGAGTTATGAATCAACTACAGTTTTGGAAGCTATACTAGCCAACAAGCCAGTTTTCATGTGGAAGTTAAACAGTCTACTACCTAGTACGACGGATTATTATAGTCTGCTAAATAACTATGTCTTTACCGACCATATCAAACTGGTAGAAAGCTTAATGAATACGTTAGAAGAAAAAAAAGTTAATAAGAAATGGACTAAGTTGAAGAATGCTTTTGTTGCTCATAAATACCCTGATCTTTCAGGGGTGTCTACAAAACTCTTAAGTGCATTTATTCAGTCAATTATAAAATAATCATATATGATGGTGATTTGATATGATATATATGATCTTAGAATTGGACTCAGGCATTTATCATTACAAATCATCTACCTATTGCATACTATATTGTATCTTTGTACAAATTAGGGGGCATACGATGACAGAGCCGAAAAAGCTGAAAGAAATTCATGATCATTGGATTAACAATAGTACTCCTGAGCTATATTTAAAAAGAGTTGAGAGAAGCTTGTTTTTAGGGGATTATGTGAGAAAGTATGTTAGTAAAAAAGGAAAAGTGCTTGAAATCGGTTGTAATGTGGGACGAAATTTAAATTATCTATACGAAAATGGATACAAAATGGTGACAGGGATAGAAATTAGTCAGAAAGCAGTAGAATCTCTACAGATTCATCATCCGTCACTAGTTAATAATGGACAAATTATTCATTCTCCCGTAGAAGACATCATAAAAAAGTTTCTACCAAATTCATTTCAACTAGTATTCTCTATGGCAGTACTCGAACATATCCATCCAGATAGTGAATGGATTTTTGAGGAGATAGCAAGAATATCTGGGGGATATATTATAACGGTCGAAGCAGAAAATGCGTCCCATTGGCACATTTATCCTAGAAACTATAAAGACATTTTTGAAAGTTATGGTTTTAAGCAGATAGAGGAAACGAATTGTAAAGCAGCTGGTCTGGAACAATATACGCTCCGGGTTTTGAAGAAAGTAAAAAAATAAAGATTATGCATAGTAATTTAACTCGATAGCTTAAAACTAAAACCTTTATTGTTGTCTAAATAATTCTTAAGAGGTTATGATGAAAATCATCATGTAAACTAACATTACCAGCTAAGGTCATCCCAGGATGACCTTAGCTGGTTTCAGTGAAGAAGACTTTTGTTCCATTCAGGCATGATGTAATCGATTTAAATATTAAGAACACATCTTAATAAAAGTGGAGTATGAATATATGAAAAAAGTAAACATATGCGCTTATGTTTACTTTATAGGGATCGCCGCCTAATCAAACTTTTACTAGAAATTTTTTTATTTTTATATAAGGCAAGTAGTTAGGAACACAAACGCGTTCTTCGCTAAACGTACCGAGGATTTTTTGCTGATGCTTGTTTGAAGTTATTCATAGCGTAGACTTAAATTCACCCATATTATTATTATGTAAACACAGACCTTTTATTAAAAACTAGGTTCATAGGTTACCAATAAAGAAGTGGTAGGTGACCCACTTCTTTATTGGTTTACCGATTAACAATATTAATTTCATCACTATCCGAAGTTTTCGCATCATTCTTCAATACCAATTTCGTTTGAAGGTGATAGGTCGTTTCCGGATCTTCCAAATCAAGCGTTTCTGCTTCGGGAAGCACGAAATGAAAGGGATATCCACTTTCTTCTTTAGGTTCCAGAACACGGTTCATTAAAACCGTCGTTACCGGCTGTAAAAGGCTTGTTTTTTCCCCTGCTCGTTATTTCATCAAGTCACATTCCAGTCGTTGGATGATCTGCTGGTTCAATCCGCCTATTAAATGGAAAGATCCGGTCACTTTTTCTCCGGGCGCGTATTCTGTTTTGGATAGAACCAAATCGACCTTAGGCATGCCCGGCCCTAACCAATTGAATAGCTTCGCTAACATCATCAAAGCCTCCTTCTCTCCATCATTCAAGTCACTGGATGGTCTACCTCCGTATTTCTAAACCCTGAACTCTATCATTTCAATTTATAGTTGTATCATATTCGAGCATGTACAACACGTCAATCATTTTTAGAAAATTCAGCACACGACCATACAATCGCTTTCAAAGAGGTTAATCTTGGAAGGAATGTATGGTAAATTGTTGTAAGGAGGAATCTTATGGATGCCATCGTTAATGTGATCCAATACATTTTTTCAAATAAAAAAGCACTCATTTATACGACATTTATACAAGAGGAGTATTACAGAATCGCCTCGAAATTGTCTGCAGGAGGTATAAAGTACAGGGTCGCTACGGTCAGCCATACGTCATCCGTAGGTGCACCCGCGTACAGGAGTGACTTCGGAGCAGAATATAAATTTTATGTGAGAAAAAGCGATCGTCACAAAGCAGAAGAGGCGATTCATCGTTAGGAGAAGATAGAATGGTGAAAAAAGACTGGGTGGGCATTTTGTTTTTTATCAGCGGCGTGATCCTTTACGGTTTTACTTTAGTCGGAGCGGTTTTATTCATGCCCCAGTTAGAAGGGTGGAACAACCCACCAGGGAAGTATTGGAGTGCGGTCCAACAGGGCTTCCTCTTAGTTCCGATGATTTTAAGCTGGGTGCTTATAGGAGTAGGATTTCTCTTAATTTTCTGGGATGAACTAAAGAACATGTACAAAAGGTGGAGCCATTAAAAAAGACCGGGAAAGAATCCCGGCCTTCATTTTATTTAAAAATGCCAAACGGTTTGCCGACGGGCAGGGTGACTTTTCCGAAATGGACATTCAATACGCTTGCAGCTGAACCATAAAAGCTCATAATCGCAATAAGTAATTCAGCTACGGCTGCGATCATGTGTGTCGTGTGCGGGGCAATTCCGAGTGTAGACAGGGAAAGTCCGATGAACAAGAAGTCGATCAAAACAAAAATGATGAACAAAACTTTGTGCGTCTCCATCGCACCTACTGTCATGAACACGGAAAAGATCAGATAACCGATGTAGGCAATTCCCAGTTGATGTGGATCCACCGCTTGTGCAGCTGCTTCTCCGAAGACACCAAAGTCAATCAGCCAGGAAGTCCCGACACCGAACCAGAAGAGACCGAAAGCGGCAAAGGCTGTCGTCCCGAATGTGTTGTTATGTTTCGCATCCTGAACGGCTGCGAATAGCTGGGCAAGGCCACCAAGGAAAATCGCCCATGGAAGAACGAATGAAACCCCGTCCGTCCATCCGAGTTTAGCTGAAGAAGCCACGAGTGTAACCATGGCGAGTCCGAATAGTCCAATTGCAGAAGGGTCTGCGGTTGCCATTTGTACCCTTTGCGTCGTCGTTGATTGATTCATAGATGATCCCTCCTAAAAACATACTTGTCTAATTTACATAAAAAATAGAGCCTATGCAATGAGTTTTTTCATGTAAGCGAAACTTTCATAGATTTTAAAAGGATGGAGGGGGAGTGGGAGATGTTCCAGCATGTCATCAAAGATGAAAAGGAGCTACGTTCATTCATTGGGGAGCCGAGTGAACTCGTAAACAACAAGGTGATCCACCATTTGGATGAAAACTGCCAACAGTTCATCAGACAATCGCCGTTTCTGACGCTTGCGACTTCCGATTCGAACGGGAAGTGTGACGTGTCTCCAAGAGGAGATGAGAAAGGATTTGTTCATATCCTGAATGATCACTGTCTCATTATTCCTGAAAGGCCTGGAAATAAGCGCGTCGATTCTATGAGAAATCTATTATCCAACCCCCATGCAGGCTTGATCTTCTTCATTCCAGGCCTTGGAGAGACCTTAAGGATCAATGGCAGGGCGAGCATCATGGCTGATGAGGACCTTCTTGAAAAAATGGCGCACAAGGGAAAAGTGCCAGCCCTCGGGATCGCGGTAGAAGTTCAGGAATGTTTCATCCATTGTGCCAAAGCATTCAAACGGTCAGGTTTATGGGACCCGGACACCTGGTTGGAAAAAGAAGAACGTCCATCCGCTGCTAAAATGCTCGCCGAGCACGCCAAGCTTCCCGACTTGGATGAGGAAGCGGTCAATAAGGATTTGAATGAAAGTTATATAAACCGACTTTACTGAGAGGGGCAGTCCCATGGATTTTCCAGAATTAGAAACCGAACGCTTGAAGCTGGTTGAAATGACAGATGACTATATTGAACGCTACTATGCCATCATGTCGAAGGATGAAGTCACCAAATATTATGGCATGCCTTCACTCACAGAACGGGAACAAGCGGAAAACATCATCCGCTCGTTCAGGGACAACTTCGCAGTGAAAAAAAGCATCCGCTGGGGAATCCTTTGGAAAGAGACGAATGCCTTTATCGGAACGGCTGGACTGAACAACTGGAGTCCGTATAGCCGAAAAGCCGAGGTGGGATACGAACTCGATCCCTCGTTCTGGCGGAAAGGTATCACCTCAGAAGCTGTCTCTGCTGTCATGAACTATGCATTTTATGAATTAAGTCTTTACAGATTAGGCGCAGTGACTTTCCCTGAGAATGATGCTTCCTCCGGGTTGTTGAGGAGCCTTGGATTCAAAGAAGAAGGCGTGTTGAGAGGGTATCTGTTCCAGGACGAGCAGAATCATGATGCGCTCATGTTTTCCCGTTTGCGTCACGAGTTTTTGACAGAAGAATCTTGAAGGAAATCATGCTAGTTACGACTATGACACTAATGATTGATACTGTTCTCTTCATTTAATGATGAAGGTCTGAGTTGACGGATTGGATTGAAAAAAGGGGGATTCCTATGTGGAAATTGATTTTTTGGCTTCTAGGCATCGGTGTCGTCTTCGGAGGTGGGTATCTCGTTGGTGTCATCACATCCGACGAACCTTCTTATAAGATCACGATTCAGCAAGAAGGAGAGAGTCAGCCGCCGAATGGCGTGGTAGTGACTGACGTTGACCATCCAGCAAAAATGGATTCGATGCTTGGCATTCTTTTAAATAAACAATTCGTGGAAGGGAATCCTGTGAATATTGATGAACCGGATGCATCCCTGAAGCTCCTGAGTCCGAAGCGTTCAATCGGACTGGAGAACCACAGGATTTGGTTCACAGAAGATGGGGGTTACTTGGCCGAAGAACGAAACGGCACATGGCAGGATGCTGCTTTTTTCAAGATTAGAAAAAGAGACGCAGCCTATATCCAATCCTTGTTGAACGGGGAGGAGGATTGAGGTGGAAATTGAAAAGCTGCGAGGCCCTCTTTATTTCCTAGGCCTCTGTATCCTGTTTGCAGGCTGTGCCGTTGCAAACGGAAATGAGGGTCCTTCCATTCAACAACAAGATTATTCTTATGAACTGGAAGGTATACAGCAGGAACTACAGATGCTGAGGCAGGAAGTCGAGGGATGGAACGAACAACAGTCGGATCTTGATTCTAGCGACCGGACGGGCACGAAGCGAAGCTATTAAAAATGGAGGGAATGGGTATGAAGGACGAATTCAAGCGTTATTTCTGGAAGCGGTTCTGGTTGATTTTTGTTCCTCTTTTTCTCGTGGCGGTTGGAAATGAAAGCTTCATTGTCGAGAACTCCCTTTCCGGAGTAGAGGATTATGGTTCATTTCTGTTTTTCCTCGCTTTTTATTTCATCGGTTATGGAGCCATCTCAGCTGGGATTGTTCACCTTCTGTGGCGAGCCGGCAAAGGAATGGGTGTCATCCAATATGAAAAGAAAGTTAGAGAGTAAATGAAAAGAATTGATGTCCTAGCAGAGGTCTTATTTACACCACTGTCTTTATTCAGTTTTTTTATTCTTGAATAGATTTTACTCCAATGGACATTTTACCGGTTTCTCAAGTGGAAAAGGATTGCCCATAAGAGAAAGACGGTACTCGAGGATTCTCATTATCTATGGTTCAGTCTACTGAAAAAGAGCAATTGAATCCTAATCACAATGGCTGCGGGGTTATGGCTGCTTCAAGGGGTTCTAATCTATTCATGGAACGGGTGGGCGGTGTTTTTACTTGTGTTTGCTGCGGGTGAGCAGATCAACGACTATCACATCTGCTTGCCTTACCAAACCCAGGCGGAATGGAAAGAGTGGAAAAGGCGAGGCTGGCAGCGTTCGGTCCTCGCTCGTGAATTGGATAATTACCAAAGGTCTGTCCAAGACAGCAAGTTGGAACAGCTGCCATAGACGAGAACCATACATAACGATGTGAAGAAAAGGAGGGGAAGGTTTGTATTTTCCGACGATAGAAACAGAGCGCCTACATCTGGTCAATGTAAGCCACAAACATACGAATTTCATTTTGAAACACTTCAGTGACACCCAGGTGAATCAATATCTATATGATGAAGAAGACCTTGAGAATTATGACCAGGCACAGGCTCTCGTAGACTGGTACGCAAACCCGGAAGAAAAAGGGTACAACCGCTGGATCCTTGAGAGCAAGGAAAGGGGAGGCGTCCCTGTTGGTACATGCGGGTTCCATTTGTGGGATCGCCGGAATCGGATGGCTGAAATCGGCTATGACCTGTTTCCGGAATACTGGGGGAAAGGGTTGATGAGAGAAGCGCTGGTGGCCTGTATCAACAGTGGTTTTCAACACATGCATTTGAACCGGATTCATGCCTTTGTAGCCGTTGAAAATGACCGTTCATTCCAATTGCTCGAGCGTCTAGGTTTTACACGTGAAGGGGTCTTCCGTGATAAACACTATTATCAAGGGAATTTTTATGATCACTATATGTATTCGTTGCTGCATAGGGAGTGGTAGGTTCGGTAACAAAAAGGGACTCCGATAAGAATTATGTCTTTCCGTTTTCGGGGAAAACATTGTCAATAGCATAAGAATGAGCATGTCTTTTAGCACAGTAATCCCCATGGTTGTTTTTTGGTTGGTATAACAACCTTTTATAAGATGTTAACAATAAAATAGCTTAGCAAATAGTATACAAAATAACGACTACACAATATCTAATGTGCAGTCGTTATTTTGTGTGCTATTTTACTTGTTATTTGAAAAGTGGTTTTAATCTGTTTAAGAAATTCAAGGACATAAACCATCATGTGGTAAAATTGTGGTGAAGAACTAAATAGATATTCAACTACGAATAAATAAGCGGGTATAAATAATATTCCATTGATAATTAACGAACGGGAGGGGGGAAGTCATGTTGGAATGGCTCTGGTTACCGTTAATTGTTGCATTTTCTCTAACTTATTATGCTCATAAGAATAAATTGAATCATGAACAAAAATTAAGAGAAATTGACTTGAAAGAGAAACAAATTGAGTTAGAAATGATGAAAGAAAGAAACGGCTCAAACACAGATGAAAAAAGTGATTAACTATACGTTTAGAGGGATTGAATAAGATCATCACATTCAAAGGCAGAAAGCTTGGGGTAACCCAAGCTTTTTGTGTGTTAATCGTATTGTTGTTAAGTAGTTTGTTATATATGCTACAAAAGCATATGGTATTTAATCTGCATTTTATAGTTTTCTCCACGTCATCGGAATACTTAGTTAAAATGGAGTCCCTACTTTTTACAAACCGCGACACCTAAAGGATAATAGACTCCTTTTCTTGGCGGTTCGATCGTGACGCCGCGCTGATTATAGATTTCTTTTTCAGAAAAGCCTTCGAACAAATCCTCGAATTCCTCCGGGGTCAACTGAAAGTAATGGAAAGGTTGCCCGGACGAGTAATCCCTTCCTTCGCCGAATGGAGTGGAGAGAATAAGGGTGCCGCCTGGCTTCAATAAATCGTACATCCGCTTGACGAACAAACGATCATCTTCCACATGCTCAATCGTTTCAAAACTGAGGATCGTATCAAATGTCCCGATCTCCTGGGGGAGTGTATCGTTCATGGCATCTCCTTGTTTGAAAGTGAGCAAAGGATGATAGTAGTTATGGACCGCATATTGTACCGTTTCCTCACAAATATCCATGCCGATGATTTCGTCGATGTTCTCTTTCGTGTCTTTCGCTATTTTTAGACTGCCATAGCCCGTGCCACAGGCAAGATCCAGTACCCTGCCGTTTACATAGGGCGTGGAAAACATGTAGCGTGCAATGTGCTCAAGAAGCATGTTGTTCATCGGGTCCATTTTTTTCGGTATGACCCGTTCGCCCGTGTCTTCTAACATATCCAGTTCACCGCTTTTGTCTGATTTTTCTTACTTCGATCAGTATAACACAGGTGGGAGGGGCGTACCTATTTGACGACCATGACCGGGACCTGCACATACTTTACGATCTTGTGGCTGACACTTCCTAAGATGAACGTTTGGAATTTATTGCGTCCCCGGCTTCCGATGATGACACAATCATAATCGTTTTCGTTGGCATAATCGGTGATTTTTTCAGCCGGTTCTCCATGGAGGATGATGACATCGGCTTGCACCCCTTTTTCCTCTATATAAGAGAGCGTATCCAAAAACTTCTCTTTCCGTTTGATCGTTGCTGTTTGAGGATCGCCGTATTTCAGCACATCTCCTTTGGATGCATTCCAATCAACAACATAAATCAAGTGAAGTGTCAGCTGGTCATTGTACGGTGCCGTCATTTTCAAGGCTTGATCGATCGCACGGGAAGAATGCTCGGATCCATCCGTTGCCAGTAAAATTTTTTTATACATGCCGTTCCCTCCTCAGACCTTTAATGTCCTGATTGATTCGTCATGCCACCGAGCCGCTGAAGAAGCCGGTTGCTTTCCCCGTTCAACCCTATGAACTTCACACTGGTCCCTTTAACTTTGAATTTGGTTTCAATATGATCGAGGGCGCCAATGGCCGAATCGTCCCACAAGTGCGATTCCGTCAAATCAATGATCACTTCTTCCAGGTCATCCGAAAAATCGATGCCCTCGAGAAATTCCGTTACAGAAGCGAAGAAGAGTTGTCCTTGAATGTAATAGATCTTCCTTGTTCCTTCATCCATGTACAGGCCGAGCACGCGTACTTTCGATATTTTCACGGCAAAAACAATCATGCTCAAAAGAACGCCGGTTAATACTCCGTATGCCAAGTTATGGGTGATGACGACGGTCAGGACCGTGACAATCATGATGGCCGCATCTGTGATCGGCACTTTGTGGATGTTCCATAGCGAATACCAGTTGAATGTACCGATCGAAACCATGATCATCACGCCTGCTAAAGCTGCCATCGGGATTTGGACGACCACTCCGCCAAGCACGATAATCAAAAACATGAGTACGACGCCTGCAGTGAGGGAAGAGAGCCGTCTCGATCCGCCTGATTTTACGTTGATCACCGATTGCCCGATCATCGCACATCCGGCCATCCCGCCGAAAAATCCGGTGACGACATTGGCGATTCCTTGTCCGCGGCTTTCTTTGTTTTTATCACTTTCGGTATCGGTCATATCATCGACAATCGATGCTGTAAGGAGAGACTCCAATAGGCCGACGATCGTCAAGGCGAGGGCATAGGGGAAAATAATCGTAAGAGTATCCAGATTCAATGGAATGTCAGGCAGTGCAAACACAGGGAGCGTTCTCGTTAGCTCCCCCATGTTACCGACATTGCGGACGTCGATATTCATTGAGATCGCGATGACCGACACAACGATAATGGCCACTAACGTCGAAGGGACGACTTTCGTCAGCAAAGGAAATAGATAAATGATGGCTAGCGTCAGTCCGGCTAATACGTAGATCATCGACGACTCGTTTTGAAAGTGTTCGAGTTGAGACATGAAAATCAGGATCGCCAGGGCGTTGACGAATCCGATCATCACAGACCGGGGGATGAATTTCATAAAGCGGGCCAGGCGGAAGATTCCGAACAGAATCTGCAACACCCCTGTCAGTAGGGTAGTCGCTAATAAGTACTGCAGACCATACTGGGCGACGAGTGTGGTCATGAGGAGCGCCATGGCCCCTGTAGCTCCTGAAATCATTCCCGGTCGTCCACCGACAAAAGCAATCACGACAGCGATACAAAAGGATGCATAGAGGCCTACCATAGGATCGACCCCTGCGATGATGGAAAAAGCGATCGCTTCAGGGATGAGAGCTAAGGCGACAACGATTCCGGACAAAACGTCCCCTTTGATATTTCCGAACCATTCCTCTTTCACAGTTTCCATGGTTGGGCTCCTTTCTTCGGTTTTGTCTCTATTGTCTGCCTAACCTTCAGAAAGCATGCAAAAAAGCGTGTCGCATGGGAATCGGCACGCTAGGAATTTAGCGATGTGTGGTGGCAGGTTGTCTACCCTATGATCGCTAGGAAGCACTGTTTCTGGTTTGTGGCTGGCCTTTGAGATGATGGACTGTCTGCATGAGATCATTCGCACAAGGTCTGCCGAAGGGGCCGGTCTGTTTTTGTTGATAAAGCAACCTTCCGGTGTGATCGATCAGGAAGTAGGCAGGTTCTCCGAAAGTGGTGAGGTTTTCACCGTATTCTGTAAAAACTCCAAAAGCTTCGACAATGGAGAGAAATTCATCCGCTAAGATAGGAAATGTGAGGTTCTCCTTCTGGGCCATCCACTTCAATTCCTTCGCGTTTTCTGCGGCAATCGCCATGACCGTCACGTTCTCGTTCGTAAACGTTGTGAGATGGTTTTCAATTTCTTTCAGGGCACGTAAGCATTCTGGTGACCAGGATCCTCGGAAGAAAACAATCAAGTGCCAGCACTCGTTATGATTCTCCTGATGAGTTTCTAATAGAAACGGTTCTCCGTCGACGCCGTGCAAAATAAAGTTCGGAACGTGCTCCCCAAGCCTCAACTCAGACATAGCTGTTCCTCCTTTCCTGAAGATTCTTCTTCAAGACCATCCATTTGATCAATGCTACCTTATGACTCCATTATACCTTTTTAGAGCAAAGAAGAACGGCCTTTTGCATTAGGTTAACCAAATTTTAAGATTATTATAATAATGGGGCGAATGCTGATGAAACTTTTTCCCATTCGCAGCCGTATAAAATGATAGACGGTCAAGGGAAGAGGAGGATCAACATGGAAAAACAACAATTATATGAAGAAGCAGTCAAGCTGATCCAACATCGGTATCCGAGTGGATGGGGCGGTGCGGCAGCGATGAGGTTAGAGGATGGGACGATCCTTACAAGTGTGGCTCCGGATGTCATCAATGACGCTGTGAATCTGTGCATGGAAACGGGGGCGATCCTGGAAGCTCATAAAAGGAACCAACGAGTCACTCATTCGCTTTGCATCGCTCGTGACGATGAGAACGCCCCGTTTCAAGTGTTATCGCCGTGCGGGGTCTGTCAGGAGCGTTTGTTTTTCTGGGGAGATGATGTGGAAGTCGCTGTGACACATGAAGGGGAAGAGTTGATGTTCAAGACTCTGGCTCAGGTTCAGCCGTATCACTGGTCTAGAGCTTATGAGGATATAGAGTGAAACACCAGATCGGTGAAAAAGAGTCGTGGATGTTAAAGAGATGGACAGGTGAATCTGTTATTGCGATGCAGTCCGACTTCTTCAACATGTATTTGCATGAGTTCAAGAATGGATGTTTTTCGACAAGTGAAACACTGGTATTGATGAGTACACCGGAACGTTACCTTGTATTCGAACTGGAAGCGGATCACGGACCTGATTTTGAGGACGTTTATGAAATTACGATCAATGAAAAGCAAACACCAAACACGCTATCCTACGAGGTTATGTCAGGAGGGGCACACGCTACTCGGTCTTCAGGTTTAACGCTGTTCAGTACAATTGAGAGTATTGAGATCTATCAAAAGTGTTTAGAATCTTTTAGTTTCGACTATGCTTTAGTTTTTACTATGGGGAATGGGGAACGGTTCTGCCTGTCAGGAGACGGCCATGGTTTTTGGGTTAGTTTTAATCAAGATCGTATCACTGAAAAGGTTGCTGATTGTTCCATCCGTTTAAAGTTCGAAGCTTGAACGTTTATTCCAAAGAGGTTAGCCGAATACATAGAGGTGGGGAATGCTGATGATTGTTGCTCTTATTTTCATAGGATTGCTGATCGGACTCAGTCTCAAATACGGAGTGTTGTCGGTTGGTCGGGCAAAAGGTGGATTCAAAGGGATGGTGTCCCCTGACTCCTCTGTAATCACCTGCCACCATTGTGGCCATAAGATGAAAAGGGGAAAAAATCACACGGTCTGCTCCAAGTGTTATCACCCCCTGTAATCCGGGGACTTTTGTCGTTCTTGTTATCCAGCTTCTCGTTGAATTGCAAAGTTTAACTAATGTCATAGCTCGTCCATTATATACCCAGGTTTTCAACATTTATTAGCTACTTTTGCCGTTTTATTAGTAACTTCGCTTTTTTTCATTGAGAAGGTTGATCAAGGAAATCCATGATCCTGAAATTATTAACAATATATGACTAAAATCCCATGTCAGTATTTTCAATTTATTCCAATCGTGGTACGCTTGAATTATCAAAGCAACGGAGAGCGCTGCTGTAGTGTGCTCGATTTGGCAGAAAGGTGAGACATCGTGAAGAAATTACTTGTCGTTCTTTTACTCTTAGTCGTGGGTTGCAGTGTTGCAGGGAAAGACGTCAATGCGTTCGAAGGACATGTGACAGCAGTCAAAGTCGGTGGTCTCGAAGTGGATTGCTCATCGGCTGTGAAAAATGGAGAAGATGATGCTGAAACGGAAGAAGGATGGCCTTGCCTCGTTCTCGTTCCGAACGATACTCCGGTCCGAACGTTTGAAGGAGAGGACTTGGAAATGGGCGTGTTCCGAGATCGGGCGAGCGAGGAAGAACTTCTCAAAATCAAAGTGACGCTGAGAGAGAGTACGGAAATCACGGAAGATCCAGAAAGCAGGAAAGTGACGGCGAAGGAAATCACAGTTCTTGAGTGACTTGCATACATAGTGTTGAGGTGTTCGTATGATGAGATTATGGTTTTATTTAGGTGTTGCGGTACTACTCATTGCCTCTATGATGGGGCTGATGAGTATTCGTGGGGGGCTTGCAGATCTAGCTGAAACGGAATACGAGCTCCTGCCCCTTATGATTTTTGATATGTCTTTCCCCATCCTTTTCGGCATGTTGTTCGCTCTTCCATTCCTTTGGCGTAGATATAGGGGAAATCGGCTGAAAGGTTTTGTGTGGCAGGAGTTCATTGGTATCGGTTTGCCTAGCCTATTCATATCGGTATCGCATTGGTTGGTCTATTCGAACTTCCTGATGAACCCGGTCACGAAATTTTTTGCCATGCATGCGGTCAATGGTCCGATTCTTTTCGGTTTCATTTTCGGTTTTACCTTGATTCATAGTATTAGAAAAAGGGAAGGGTAGGAATGAAGGGATCCATTGCAGGAGTGCTCGTTGTCCTTATTCTTCTTGGCTGCTCTCCAGGTGCAGGTGAAGGAGGACGTTTGAATCTTCGACAAGTGCTCAGCAAAAATCCTGAGGCCGATTTTGTAGAATTGGAAAACGGAAGTGTCTATACCCATGGCGCAGATTGGGTAAATGATAAAGACCTCACAAAGGGTGAAAAAATCGCAGTCGTGGAAAAGGGGATGGCCAGTGATCTTCCTGTTGGCAGCATCCTCTATGAAACGAAAGAGATGCCAGCGATTTTGATTGCCGTGTATAATGGCAAGAAGAAGCGTTATCATCTGGCTGTGGGGGAATAAGAGGAGGAGAAACAATGGCTATGGAAGAGAAAGTCGCCCTTGTGACAGGGGCATCCAAAGGACTGGGAAAGGGCATAGCCCAAAATCTTGCAGCCTCTGGTTTGACCGTAATCGTGAACTATCACCGGGACCAAGCCTCGGCAGATGAGGTTGTCGATTCGATTCGTGCCCAAGGTGGACAAGCCTTTGCCATTCAGGCTGATGTGACGAATGAGGAAGAAGTGGATCGCCTTGTGAGCGAAGCGGAAAACCAAGCCGGCCGTCCGGTCTCGGTTGTTGTCAACAATGCGACAGGTCCGCAACCGGAATTGTCCCTCGAAGACGTGAGCTGGGATGACTATCTCAATCAATTGTTGTTTACGACAAAAGCTCCATTGCTGCTGACGAAAGCCGTCATTCCTTCTATGAAAGAAGAAAAATGGGGCAGGATCATCAACATCGGCAGTGAAGTCGTCGAGCTCGGAAATGCTCATTTTTCCAATTATGTCACCGCGAAGTCAGCGGTAGTTGGCATGACACGCTCATGGGCCAACGAACTTGGGGAACATGGCATTACCGTAAATGCCGTCCATCCTGGGTTTATCCCGGTGGAACGTCATGGTGAGGTTACAGAAGAGACGAAAGAATCTTATCTGAAGGATGTTCCTGTGAAAAGAATGGGCGAGCCTGAGGATATTGCGAACACTGTCCGCTTCTTATGCAGTGAGGACGCAGGATTCATTACAGGTCAGAACATCAGCGTCAATGGAGGGAAAACATTTTAGAAGGGTGTGTGATTGGGATGAGGATGGGTAAAGAGACGATGACACGCACGAGTAAATGGATCAAAAGGAACGCACGACCATTGGAAGCGGCCCGTTGGCATGCTTTGATGGAGGGCGGTTTGAAAAGTGATGTCATCCATTACATAAGGGCCTTCCAGAACGAGGACGGAGGCTTCGGACATGGGATCGAACCGGACTTTTGGAATCCTGCCTCTTCGCCGATGGCAACATGGGCGGCCGGTCAGTATTTGATCGAATTGGATGTTGCTTCTAAAGAACGCGTCGTCCTCGATATGATGGCTTACCTCTTAAAGTCGTATGATCCAGAGACAGGGATGTGGCCATCGGTCCTTCCTGAAAACAACGATCACCCGCATGCTCCGTGGTGGCAATGGAAAGAGGGCATCCAACAAAATTGGATGTTCAATCCCGGTGCGGAACTCGCAGGTTTTCTCATTCACTGGTCGTATGAAGGCAGTGAAGCCGCAAACGTCGGCTGGGCCAGTGTAGAAAAAGCCGTCTCCTATTTGATGGAACTTGATTTGATGGACTTTCACGAAGTCAACTGTTTCCAGCATCTGATGGATGTTCTTTTCCGTCATAAGGACAAAGTTTCAACCCACACTCCTTACACATTCGAAGAAGTGAATGCGAAAACGGTCCTGCTTGCTGAAAGATGCATCGACAAAGACACGCAGAACTGGGGAAGCAGCTACAAGCCACTCCCGCTCGATCTCATCCACTCGCCGAAACATATCCTTGCAGAAAAGCACCCGCAGCTGCTGAAGGATAACCTTGATTTCTATTTGGAAACGATGGATGAAGATGGCGTATGGGATCTGACATGGGATTGGGGAGATGGATCCGAAGCCTTTGCCGTCAGTAAAAGACAGTGGCAGGGAATTTTGGCCGTGGATCGGTATCAGAAATTGAAAGCCTTTGACCGTCTGCCGGAATGACAGACGTTCAATCTTCAGAGGGGCTTTTTTAAGGAGAAAAGAAATGAAGATCATAGACTTGAACCACCTATCCACCGATAAAAAGGTGGATTTTTTTCATACGCATTGGGGTGGAACACAGATGGTCATCTCAAGCGGGGTGTACGACTGCCCGGAGCTTGAAGGCTATGCATGGCTTGAAGATGATGAGATCCAAGGGCTGATTACTTATATGAAAAAGGAGAGGGTATGTGAAATCATCTCTCTCGATAGTTTGATAGAAAACAAAGGCATCGGGAGCAGGCTCATTCAGGTGGTGGAAGAAGAAGCAGGAAAGCTTGGATGTCGTACACTGCATGTGATTACGACGAATGATAACTTAAGAGCCATCGCTTTTTACCAAAGAAGAGGGTTTCGCATTCATGAAATCTATCCTGATGCCGTCCAACGAGCTCGGGAGATCAAGCCGGAAATTCCGATGACCGGTAATCACGGTATCCCAATTGTAGATGAACTTTTATTGAAAAAGGAGATTTGATGGGAGGTTTATAAGAGGCTTTCCGTCATAGTCTTTCAACTTCGTAACGTTAGGAAGAGGAGGCGCTTGTGTGCATACATTGAAAATAGTTGAACCTACCATGGAATTAGAAGAATCCTACCTCCGCTTTTATGAGGAATGGAAAGGTAGTGGAGAACCACTGATCCCATGGGTGATTGGAAAAGATCCTTCCGACTTTCAAGCCATGGTCCAGTTTTTACATAACCACGCAAATGGAATCAACTTACCTGAAGGATTCGTACCAGACTCGACCTATTGGCTGATCGATCAAGAGAACGAGCTCATAGGTGCTGTCAATATCCGCCATGCCCTGACGGAACCGCTGCGAAATGCCGGCGGTCACATCGGCTATGGCATCCGCCCGTCAGAACGCAGGAAAGGGTATGCGACAGAATTGCTGCGTTTGTCACTGTTGAAATCCAGGGAGCTGAGCATTACGAATGCGCTTGTCGTCTGCGATGAAGTCAACATGGGATCGATGAAGACCATTTTGAACAATGGCGGTGTGGAAGACGAAGATTTCGTTGAGGAAGATGGGAATGTCGTCAAAAGGTATTGGATTGAGACGTGAAATCAGTCGGTAGTTAAGGGTGATTGATGTCGAAGGTTTGGAGAAGGAGAAGTTGACGAATTGATGTAATTGTAAATAAGGAAACACTTGATACCCTTATATTATCTAAATTCTCCATTAAAATGGGGAGATTTAGAGTTGAAACAAGAAGTTTTATACTTATATGGAGGACATAAGTATATGGAGAATAGATTTATTTTAATCGTTGTTTTATTTTTTGTTTTAGGTTCTGCAACGGTAAGTAGTATACATTCGCTTAGCCACACTTTTAAGTCATTTTTTTATGGTATAGCTTTGACTATTCTGATTGTAATAGGATTAGTAAGGTTATATAGACATTTAAAATAAGCTAACTCCTGATTGATTCTTTAACTATCATTAGTTCATTAAGGCAAAAAACAAAAAAGAACTTTTACTTATATGGAAGTACTTTTTCTCTGTACATTACAACATTAAACATCAACAGAGTCTCAATAATAAAGAGGTAAATGCCTAAAAAGGAACTCCCAGCATGCATGGGAGTTCCTTTTACAACTGTCTAAGAAAATGCCTATATGAGCTCCGAATGTTAACGAATGTATTCGACTGATTTTGATGGCAGGTAATCAAAATGATCTTCAGGATTTTCTCTCATTTCAGTAAAGTGAATCCAGTACTTCACTTCCACAGAATAGTCATCCGTCAGTTCCTGGGTCAGTTGAATAAGCTTGGCATGTTCTCCTAAAACTTTTACTCCTTTTACGTCCGGATCATCCTCGAGTACAACAGTCACAAAAGGAGCGTTCTCATCTTCGCCTGCATAACCGAAAGAGGCCGTATTTCCGATGGCTTGTTCACCCATCAACCACTGGATGGAATCAGGGGTATGCTTAAGAAGGGCTATGCTTAAGCCATTCAGTTGAGAATGCATGAAAACATAAAAATAATCCTCTTTTATCTCGTAATCTATGATATTTTCCGGAGGGAAGAAGTCATTTTGTTTCAACACGTCAATGATCTGATCTTCCAATGATTTGTTGTTTTCATCAGAAGTGGCATCTACATTTTCGTCATTCGAACAACCGGCAATAAAGAGCAATACGACAGCAGTCATGATAAATTTCTTCAACCTACATCCTCCCTTTTGAATGTGCAAAAAATGGAAATGGCATCCAATAGTCATTCCTTTCCCCTAAATGATTTAGGTCTAACCGCCCATTTGGGAATAGTGGATGATTAGCGTATAATCTCCTCACCTACAGGTGGAAGAAAGAAGGAATCATTTCTAGATAGGGAAACCGACGGATCAGGTGCAGTCCATGAAGTCTTGAAAACAATCATAGAATTCTTCGGTACGTACATAGGAAAAAGGAGTTGGGAAAATGAAAGGTTTAGTAGTGAAAGAACCATGGATCGATCTGATATTAAGTGGCGTAAAGACATGGGAAATCCGTGGGACGAACACGAAGCAGCGAGGAACCATCGCCTTGATTAAGAGTGGAAGTGGGCATGTCTTCGGAACAGTGGAAGTCTCGGATAGCATAGAATTGACCACAGATGAGTATGAGAAAAACACACATTTGCATGGCATCCCAGAAGAGGATTGTCAGCACATGCCATCCAAGCGTACCTATGCCTGGGTGCTTTCAAATCCAGTCCTTTATGAAAAACCAGTTCCCTATACTCATCCTCGTGGCGCGGTCATTTGGGTCGACTTGGATAAATCGATGTCTACATGACAATAAAGCTCATCTCTACCCAGGAGGGATGGGCTTTTCGATTATCTTGGAATCCATATTTTTGAAAAGTCGAAGTGGCCGAACGATTGAAACCGGACGTCCTGGATCATTGGGTGGAACGTGCGCACTTTGACAGGGTGGTATTGGAAAATCAACAAATGCTGTTTCCGTATGTACGTTTCGATCTCATCCATGACTCTTTCACGTCCTTCAGCCGTAGCCTCACGTTTGAAAACCTCCAGTCGATTATGGATCCACTGCAATCCCCAGTGCGGGAAAAACCGACGGAAGAATAAGTTCTTATTATAAAAGGCTCCTAAAAAAGAGAGGTGGGGATCGAGCGATGATACTTCCCCCATGAAGATCAAATCGACGTCTTTGTCCATCTCTTCTGTATAGAAGTTGGAGAAGTTGAAAGGGTGGCATTCGATTTGGAGGCCATATTCCGCTGCTTCTTTCTCCAGCCACTCCGCTTCTTTCACAGCACTTGGGAATTCAAGGTGAAACAGCTTTAAGGTTTCTCCTTTATAGCCGGACTTCTTCAAGAGCTCTGGGATCCTTTCGCTTTGTTTCTCCAAGTGGAAGGACCGTTTCGGAACGAAGCTGCTGGCTTCCACGTAGTGATCCGAACCAGGCGAATCGGCTATTTCCATATCGTCACCCAAACGGCGCCAACCGAACGAAGCGGCCATCTCTTGGATATCGAGAAGATGATAAATCGCTTCCCGGAAATGAGGGTCCTGTACGATGTTCTCTTTATGAAAATTGAAGGTAAGGAAACGGAATCCGGTTTCGACTTCATGTTTTTGTACAGGATTTGCGTCTTCTCCGTCTTCTACTGTGAAATTGATGATCTTAGCTGCTTCCTGGGAAACTTTGAAAAATTGCACCTCATCAAGGAGTGGACGTTCTTTGAAATAGCCATCGAAAGCGGCGAGTACGAGCTTGTGCTCTGTGCGCTCCTTCAAATAAAACGGACCTGTCCCGATCCACTCGTATTCATCGAAGGGCGTACCCGTTGGCAGGATACACAAGTTCGATGCTGCCATATACCTCGGGAAAAATGGATTCGGTTCGTCCAGTACGATGATGACTTTATAACGGCTCGGACACTGGATACTCCGGATCCCATCTGTCAGCCATGAAGTGGACGACTCTGTGTTCATCGCTCTTGTTAAGGTGGACTGGACATCTTCACTCGTCAGCTCTTCGTCATTATGGAAGCGGACCCCTTTTCGTAAATGGAAGGTCCAGGTCTGTGACGATTCGTCTGCGTCTACATGATGGGCAATGTGGGGGAGCACTTCATCAGTTTCGGCATCATACTTGAGCAGCGGATCCCCGAGCTGTTCGATCAAATGAGATTCGAACGTGATGGAAACTTCCAAAGGGTCGAGCGTCGTCAGCGGCCGAGCGATGAAAGAATGAAGGATGTCTTTCGGATTTCCCTGCTCTCTGTAGCTGAACATCTTGCGAATATCATAGGACACCTTGGCGATCCAGGACTTCGGGATGGGCAGGCGCAGGAGGTGGGCGGCTTCATCCAGCTCGTCCCGCTCTACACAAGCGGTGACGAAATCTTCCACTTCCTTTTGGAACGACTGCGGGAACCGGAGCGTGGACGGTTTGCCGCGCCCTCTGCCGGGTATGTAAGAAAGCTTTCCGCTGCTTTCCAAGTCTTTTAGTATTCGTTTTGCATTTTTTTGTGAGCAGTACCAAATGTTTTCAAGCTCCTGCAATTTGAAAACGATCGTTTGCGCTTCTTCCCGCTCATATAAATGGGCCCGCAATGTAAAGTAGCGTTCGACCTGCATGGGATGACCTCCTAAAAGGGGACAGATTTTTCTAAATTGTACCCTTTTTACCCCTTTTTGGAAAGACCATAATAGAGGGAACGAAGGAGGAGGTACCATGTTCAAAGAATTGCACCCGAACATCCGGATTCGTATTTATACATCTTTCCTAAGCCGGGTCGTAGGAGCGGCTGTGTTTCCTTTTATGGCCATCTATTTTACAAAAGAAATCAATGCGACGGTCGCAGGCATTCTCTTGCTGATCCAAGTCGGGGCCCAGTTCCTGACAGGCCTCTATGGCGGGTACTTGGCGGATATCATTGGCAGGAAACGCTTGATGGTAACAGGGGAAGTGCTGAAACTTGTGGCCTTCATCGGCATGTTCTTCGCAAACTCGCCTTGGTTCCAATCGGCGTGGGTGACGTTTTTCATGCTGCTGCTCGTCGGAATAGCTGGAGGACTGGTGAATCCGGCCGCTGAAGCGATGCTCATCGATGTCAGCACAAAAGACTCACGGGCGTTTATGTATGCGATCAACTACTGGGCGATCAACATGTCGATGATGATCGGACTCATGATCGGCGGCTGGTTTTTCGAGCGGAACCTCTTCGAGTTGATCGCCGTCCTCTTAGGCATCAGCTTGCTGACACTCTGGATGACGAGTACGAAAATCACGGATACATACGTAGTAAGTGAAGAAAAAGTGAGAGATGGGTACGGGCTTAAGCCAGTATTGAAAAATTACAGCCTCGTCATGAAAGACATCCCGTTTCTGGCTTTTACCATTGGCGGCATCGCCATCCTGGGCATCGAATTCCAGCGCAACAATTTCATCTCGGTTCGTTTGGAACAGGACATCGCTTCCAACATGATGGATCTCTTCGGTCTGATTTCTTTTGAACTGGACGGCATCCGGCTGCTCAGTCTGCTGACGGTCGCGAACACATTGTTCATCGTGCTGTTCACATCGCTTTTCTCTAAATGGATCAAAGGGAAGAGAGAAGAACCGATCATGTATGCCGGTTTCGCCTTATTCGGGCTCGGTTATGCGTTCCTTGCCTTCAGTAACCACATCCCGGGGCTGTTTATCGCTGTCATCGTCCTATCCATCGGAGAACTGATGTATGTCCCTACGAGGCAGTCGATCCTTGCTGAAATCGTCGATGATACAAGGCGGGGCGCTTACATGGCCTTCAACGGACTCGTTTTTCAGTTCGGGAAAATCCTCGGAGCCTTGGGTATCATTGTCGGCCATGTGATCGGTGGGTACGGAATGGCGGTATTATATGCCGGGCTAGTATTTGTAGGCATCCACTTTTCCCGGATGGCCATTATAAGAAGGAAACATCCAGAGGAAATGGTGTATGAGGTGAGTGGTTCTTGATGAAAGAAGACAGGAGAAGGTGAGTCTCTCCTGTCTTTTTTGGTACATGGGAATATTTTGAAACGGATGACCTGGCTCTTTCGTATGGAAGGATTAAGAAGAAGTGGCGAATGAGGAGGAAATTGACTCATGAAAAACTATTTGAAACCAGTTTTGTTGGTAGTTATTTTCTTAATAGTTGCAGGGTGCACAAATACAGAGGACACAGGGATCGAAGCAGAAGAATCTGAAAGTGAGCAAAACATTCAGACCGTTCTGCAACATATGTTCACAGGTCCCACCGAGGAGCAGGAGAAGGTCATCAACAGCTATGATGGAGGCATCCAAAAGTTAGCCAAGACGTTAAGTGATTATAACATGGAACATTTCGCACCCTATATGAGTGAACGTTTTTTCGAAGATTATATTGTAAATGCCAATATGGGGTTATGGTTCGTGCGTTTAGCGCACCCAGACTATAAAGTGAAAGTCGATGATATAGAGATAGAAGAAAAAGACAACTATTACACCTTCACTGTCAACTTGTCCTATACGAATAACCTAACCAAAGAAACGAACACGATGGTTGTAAAAGGGAACGCACAAACGAATGAGGACGATCACGTCACAAGTATCCAATACAGTAGTGATTTGGAAGATATACGTAGCGCCTTAGAATGAGAAAAAAAGCGTAGGAAAACCGCCCCTGATGGTAACGGGGGCGGTTTTCTATAGCATTTCCTCTTTTTAAAGCTGTCCATCATACCAGGAAAAATATCCGAGATAGATGGAGACGGCAATCGTCGCTCCGAGCATTCCGAACATCATCACGGGAAAAAGCCAGTCCTTCCGGTGCACTTTCATCGGCCGGTAAAACGTGCGCTCTTTCTCCCCAGTGAAGCCTTTCGATTCCATCGCAATCGCTGTCCGCTCCGCTTTCCGGATCGCACCAGCCAGGAGCGGAATGGCAAACCGTTGATACTGCAAGAGTCTTTCTTTCCACGAATCCGGTCGGTTGACGCCACGGATGCGATGCGCGGCACGGATTTGTTGGAACTCTGTCTTCAACATCGGCAAGAACCGGTAACCCGCCAACACCCCGTAAGCGATTTTCGGGGGAAGCTTCAACTGTTGGATCAAACTCAAGATGAAATGGACCATGTTTGTCGTGAACAGGAACAACAGCGACAGACTGGCGAACGCAAGGACCCTTAAGCCTAGAGATGCAGCGGTCCAAATGTCTTCGGAAGGGATATCCATCCCAAAGACCGTAAATGCATCGGCATCAACCGCCGGTTTGTCGGAAAAGACGATTGTCGTCCAAAACATCCCGAAGGCGAACAGCGTGAACGGCAGGAAGTAATACAGATAATACCTTTTCTTAAACGTTCCGAACACGAATGTGACAATGATCGTCCATACGATGTAGATCAAAGGCGTGACAGGATCGAACACGAAGGCCAACAGGAAGACCGCCCCGATGATCGTCAATGCCTTGACCGTTGGATTCAAGTCATGAAGAAACATAGTGACGCTCCTTCCGCTCGGCTAGGGCACGCTTCCACAGTTCTCTTGGAGGCAGCTCCAGGTGATGGTCAGACAAATCTGATCGTGACCAGAGTTTTTCCGGCTGACCGTCAAAGGTGATTTCGCCATCTTTCATGACAAGCACCCTTGTCGCATAGTTGTCCACGAGCTCCATATCATGCGTAATCATCACAACTGTCGTTCCATTTTCGTGCTTCTGTTTTAAGAGGGACATCAAGTCAGCGGTCGACTTTTCATCCTGTCCGAACGTCGGTTCATCGAGGAACAGTATTCGCTGGTCCTCGACGATCATCGTTGCAACACTCAACCGTCTTTTCTGTCCTTGACTTAGAAGGAAAGGATGCTGATTTGCGAGTCCTTCCAAACGGCAGAACGCTAACGTTTCTTCGACAATTTTGGTCCACTCATCTTCCTTCATCCCGGCATGACGGAGACTGAAGGCAACTTCGTCATAGACGCGATCGGTAATGAACTCGTGTTCCGGGTTTTGGAACACATAGCCGATCTCTGTTCGAAGGTCCTGTTCTTTCCATTTCTTCATGGGACGGCCATGCAGGGTAACGGTTCCTGTGCTCGATGACCCGATGCCTGCAAGGATTCTCGACAACGAAGACTTTCCACTCCCGTTTTCACCGACGATCGCAATCCATTCCCCTTCATGGATGGTGACATCGATGTTCCGCAAAATCGACTTCCAATGCACATCCTCTGCTTGCAACCATGCGTCACCCGTCTGTGCGGATGGGGCAGGGGCTTTGAATGTTTCTTTTGACGGCATTTCTTCGATGTGAAGCGGGTAGGGGGCAGGCCAGCCTTGTTCCAGAGCTGTCCTTGTCGCGTAAGGAAGCTGGATGCCCATCTCATGGATTTCACGAGCATACGTTTTCAAATGGTCGTGAAGCGGACCATCGTAGGCGAGCTTCCCATCTTCATCGATGACAAGAACTCGTTCCAACAAGTTCAACCAGCCGTCCAACTTATGCTCGATGACAAGCAGAGTGAATGAGAGTTCCTCTTTCAATGTTGTCAAAAGCTGAATGAATTCCTTCCTTGCGATCGGGTCCAGATTGGCTGTCGGTTCATCGAGGATCAAAACATCAGGCTCCATCGCGAGGATGCAGGCAAGGGCAACTTTCTGCTTCTGTCCCCCGGAGAGGGAGGAGATGTCCGCTGTTTTGTATTCTTCCATCCCGACCTGACGCAGGGCCTTGTCCACTTTTCCCACCATCGACGTATGAGGCGTATTCAAGTTTTCCAACCCGAAAGCCACTTCGTCTTCGACCGTGATCATGCAGAATTGCGTCTCAGGATCTTGGAAAACGACGCCGACGTTCTGCGCCATGGCCCCCGCACGGTAAGAATCTGTCCGTCTTCCTTTTACGAGAATCTCACCTTTCATGGAACCATCCAGTTCGCGTGGATAGAGTCCGTTCAAACTATGGGTGAGCGAGCTTTTCCCGGACCCACTCGGACCGAGGAGGAGGACGCTTTCTCCTTCTTCGATGGAAAAGTCGAGGCTTGACAGCACAGGTTCCTGTCTTTCCTCATAAAAGAGGGTGAGGCCTTCGACGCGTATCACTTCATGCTTCATGCGGCTCGCTTCCTTCGGTATTCTTTTCCTAACGCAAAGCTTGAAAGGACGCCGGTCTTCGCTAAGGCATCACTGAGCGCTTTTCCAGCGACACCTGAGATGAGCGCCCCACTGATGACGCGGGCGATGAACATGGCAACGACGTACCCTTTGCTGAGCGCTGCGAATCCTGAGAGGAAGTAGCCCCAGACGAAGCTGAACACGGCCGCCATCACACCGGCAAGCATGAGGGTGAACAGGTCATACCGCTTGTACCTCGTCATCGCGAAGGCGGATTCTGCCCCGAGCCCCTGGATCATCCCTGAAACAAGCAGCATCGGACCGACCGCATTGCCGAGCAGCACTTCGACCGCTGCGGCAATCGTTTCGGATAAAAACGCGGCGCCGGGTTTGCGGATGATATAGGCCGCAATGATCGAGACGATGAACCAGATGCCGAAGATGAGGTCATAGCCGATCGGTCCGAAGAAACCGACGAGGATTTTTCCGACCGGCAGGAACGCGAGATATACGACGGCGAAGACGACAGAAAGGACGGACATGACGACGATTTCTTTTAACTTCCAACTGTTCATGCGCGCTCATCCTTATGGGAAGGGCTGTTGGCCGAGACCGTCACGGTCATCACTGTATGAGAAGAACCGCTCGCTTCCGTCTCTCTGAATACATCCTCAAGTCCTGTGAAAATGTCGCGCGTATCTCCGTCCAGGCGGGTCGAGTAGTGAGCGGGCGTAACTTCGACGCCTTTTTCTTTCATCGCTTCGATCTGTCTGTAGATGGTGTCCATATAATCGCCGCCACCCATTGGGTAGAGGGAGAATTTTGCTGCGATCCGCTGTTCGATTTCTTTGGACTGCGGCTTGTTCAAGCGTTCCTCTGATTCATCCATAGGCACGTCCCCGGACGAATCTCCCGGACAGCCGATGGAAAAGGTGCCTTGGAATGCGACATGCACACCCGTTTTCGCGATATGTAAAAGAATCGCTTCCGTAACATCGAAGACATGCTCCATCCGGCCACGAACCGTCGTCGTAACGTCATCCGTCTTCATCCACACTTTTGAGCTGTCCACTTCTTTCAAACTGTCCTTGATGTACTCCACGAATTGGTCTGACATCGGGTGGACCGAGAAGGAGCACCCCGCGATTCTTGACGTTCCACAATTGTTGTTATCCATTTCTATTCCTCCTTTTTTTGAGCACAAAAAAACTGCATCCGCCGGGAATGCAGTCTACCCATTCTAGTAAGGAAATTCTGAAAAAGGTCCTTGTGAATGACGACCGCACTTCCCCACGCTAGTATTATCTAGTTCGGGTTCCAAGGGTCGGAATCCATTCCTCTCAGCCGCTTCGTGCAGCTCCCCTAGTGCCTGATGCGTATGCAGTTGTTGTCCTTTGAATCCATCCTAGCGGAGAGTCGTAGATTTGTAAACCACCATTTTCGTAAAAAAACAGAAAGCTCCGGTCAACCGCAGTCGACCGGAGCGTAGGATCATGCTTTGGATAAACGCAGCTTCAATACGTTGTGATCTATGAAACAATCGAAATAAGGGACACGTTCATAGGGGTAATACGAGACGGAGGTCGGCGTCGCTTCCATCAATCGATACAGGTCTTCCGTGGAGGTCACATCATCCAAAATCAATTGGACATCATCACCAGTCAACGAGGAGAACTTGGCAGCTGTGAAACCTTCATTTTTCATAAATTGGAGTAAGTCCATGATTGTCTCCTTAAATTTTGACCTAAATGGTATATTTTCCCCGGATAGGAAAAATGAAACGTGACGAGCAAAAAAATAAAGGAAAACCTTTTCAATGTCTATCTAACTATTATCTTACAATAATATCCTCCAATAAGAAAGGAAAGACTTTCGACAAAAAGACAGGCGCTTTGCCGCTTCTTGTCGTTCATCAATAATAAGGGGAGATCATCAAGTATACGATGACGCCCGTCAAACTGACATACAGCCAAAGCGGCATTGTCCATCTCGCAATCTTCCTGTGCTTATCCACCTTCATCGCAAGCCCGCGGAACAACGTGAGCAGGGCGAGGGGAACGATGAGCGCCGCCAGTACGATATGGGTGATCAAAATGAAATAATAGATCGTCGCAACGATTCCTTCACCGCCGAAGGACGTCGACTCCGCCATCGAATGGTACGTCAAGTACGAAATGAGGAAAAGAGCCGTCGATGTGAACGCCGCGAAAATGAAGCGCTTGTGCCACTTTACATTTTTCCTGATGATCATGAACAACGCAGCCAACAGGAACACAAACGTAAAGGAATTGAGGACCGCATTCAAGAGGGGCAGGAGCTTGATGTTGAATCCGAGATCCCCATCGATTTTCGGTAAGAACAATAAGGCCACAACGATCAGGTTGATAGCGATGGAAAGTCCCACGACCCATGGGACGTAATTGAATTTCTTCATGGTATCGATCCTTTCATAATAACTTTATAGAATCCTAATCCAGTATAAAGAAAGTGAGGGGAGAATGCTATGACAGAAAACGCACAATTTGTCGAAGGAGCACATTCCGATTGAAATTTAGTGTGAAACAGGACATAAAAAGGGCTTCGAAAGCTGAAAAAAGGATAGTCATTGAAAAAGAGATGGGGCAAAAGCTCCATCTCTTTTCCTTCGTTCTGGGTGAATGGGCAAACCGATGACTACAAAAACCCATAGAATACAACACAGAAAGGAGGGACACTTATGTCCGAAAGAAACTTGTTCCTCAGATTCATAGGCACAGGACTTGAACTCTTAGTATCCGGCTTCCTCGCGATCCTCTATACAGCAACACAGGACACAGGGCGCGGCTTCGATCCCAACCCCGTCTTTTGGAAAGCCTTCATCATCATCCATGTCGCACTGCTCCTTCTGATCCCGCTGCTTGCGAAAGGGAGGACAATCGGCATGCTCCTGACGAATCTCACCATCCACTCCAATTCAGGCAAGCCGCCGAACTTCCTCCAGACCTTCCTGCGTGCCGTCTTAGGATTCGGTCCGGTCATCCTTACCCAGGGCATGTGGTACTGGGTATCATTCATCAGCGGGTTGATGGACTCGAAGGGAAGAGGGTGGGGGGAACTCATCTCTTACACGACGGTAAAAAGAAAAGAGCCCCCACTGGAGTGAAGGGGCTCAGGCAACCGCTGCTTTCCGGTGCCGGAACAGGCTTGCACTTATAAAAATGAATGTGATCAACACGAGGATCCACATCGCATCCCTGTAAGTAGAAAAGGATAGGGGTTGGATCCAGTCATGATAAAGTTCGATCGCGAGCCAGCCGATGGGGAAGACCGGTGCGGCGCTTGCGTAAGAAGCATTCAGGGCAGCCTTTCCTTCCTCCGTTTTTCCTTTTTTGCCCCAAGTAAAGCGTAAAAGGTAAACGAGCGCTATTAAAAAGATCGGGGTTAAAATAAGTCCTACAAACATCATAGTTGTTCCACCTTCCTTGCATTTTAGTTAATGATTTGATCTAAGTACTCATCCTGAGGATCACTTTGTCCAACATTTTTTTCGTTTCCGATGAAGTAGCCCGCTAAGGCAAGTTATCTTCTCTATTCTATACGTTTAGGAAAGAATAAGGTTTCAGCGCTGAGCACTCTTTTTCATAAGAAGACAGAAAATTCCCTCTCTTCATTTACGAAGCAAACTTGAAATGGTAAAATTTATCATAATAATGAACGAATGAAAACAAAGGAGAGAGGACTATGGGAAACGATCTACTCTATGCAAAATCATATTTTGAGAGGCTGCCGGAACTTGGGGATTTGGCACCAGAAGCGTTCAAAGCTTTCGTAGCGTTCGATAAAAAAGCGCTCGCCCCAGGAAAGCTGAATGGAAAATTAAAAGAATTGATGGCTGTAGCTGTTGCTCATGTGACAGGATGCCCGTATTGTATCGATGTGCATGTGAAAAATGTGAAGAAACAGGAAGCAACAAAAGAAGAAGTTTCAGAAGCAATCCTTGTAGCAACAGCGCTAAAAGCTGGGTCATCAATCGCACACAGTGTGAATGCGTTGAATACATACGATGAAAAAGGCGACGATGCCTTATACAAAGCCTCTTACTTCAGCCGTCTTAAAGAACTCTCCAACCTTAGTGAAGGTGCGTTTCATACTTTTGTCGATTTTGATCAACAATCCATGAAAGAGGGAGCGATTTCCGCTAAAGATAAAGAGCTCATTGCCGTAGCGGTCGCCCATACGACAGGTTGTCCTTACTGCATCGATGTGCATACGAAAGGCGCGAAACAGCAGGGAGCTTCTAAAGAGGAAGTGGCCGAAGCGATTTTTGTTGCCACGGCATTAAAAGCAGGGTCGGCTATTGCTCACAGTGTGAATGCGCTAAATTCTTATGACGATGAATAAGAGAATGATGAATGAGTAAATAAACGTTTCCTGAGGCGATTCCTTGACTAAGGGATCGCCTTTTTTACATCTTAGCAAGTTTCCTGTTAGAAAAATTAACCATTACTTTATTCCTGGTAACTATCTGAAATTTACGACAATTAATACTATTATCGCATTTACCAATGGGTCATAGTTTTGTACACTTTAATCGAAACGTTTCACCAAACTTTGAAAGGAAGTGTTTTTTTGAAAAAGAAGGTGGCTCTTTTATTTTTGGCACTCATTCTGATCATGAGTGTAACCGTACCAACAACTTCTCTGGCTAAGCAGGCACCGAAAGGTAAAGAGGTTGCTTTATCCAAACAATTGGAAGCGATTTCAAAGAAAACGTACCGGTATTTTGAAGATTTTACAGTGGAAGAAACAGGACTCACTTATGATGCTGTCAGATATGATGAAAACGGGGAGATGACGGCGCAGAAACACACTTCACCAACCAACATTGGAATCTATATGATGAGCACGATTGCTGCAGAAGAAGCGGGGCACATTTCACGTGATTCAGCCGTTGATAATATCAAGACGACTCTAACAACACTTGAAGAAATGGAAAAATGGAATGGTCTGTTTTATAACTGGTACAATACATCAGATGGGTCTCTCTATACGGACTGGGGGGAGTTCATTTCAACGGTAGACAACGGCTGGTTGTCTGCGGGTTTGATCGTCGTCGGACAAGCGTACCCGGAGCTCTATGATCAGTCCAACGAAATCGTACAGGATATGGATTATTCCACGCTCTATACGCCTGAAGTAGGGCAGATGAGAGGCGGGTATGATGTCGCCGCAGAAAGCTACACGTCCCACCACTATGGAGCATTCTACACGGAACCTCGTGTGGCCAGCTACATCGCGATCGGTAAGGGGGATGTTCCAAAAGAACACTGGTGGAAGATGTACCGCACGATGCCTGACAGTTGGGATTGGCAAGCCCAGAAGCCTGAAGGATATATGACGACGTATGATGGTGTGGACGTGTTTGAAGGCCACTATTCTTACAACGGCAAAAAGTACGTACCAAGCTGGGGCGGAAGCATGTTTGAAGCTCTCATGCCACCTCTTGTATTAAAAGAAAAAGAACTAGGTAAAGATGCACTAGGACTGAACAATCAACGACATGCTGACATACAAATCGAATATGCCAAAGAGGAAGGATACGCAGCCTGGGGAATGTCTCCTGCCGCTACGCCTGAGGATTATTCTGAATTCGCCGCTACACCGCTTGGCATGGATGGGTATAAGTCAGATGGTACGGTAACCCCTCACGCTACATTCCTAGCACTTGAATATGCACCTATGGAAGTATTCGAAAACATCCAGCAATTGAAACGTTTCGATACTTATAGTAAGTATGGCTTCTTAGATTCCGTCAATGTAGAAACAGGGGAAGTAACCAACGCTTATCTCGCTCTCGACCAGGGCATGACGATGGTTTCAATCATCAATTATCTCAAGGATGGGGTAATCAGAGATTATTTCCATGAATCAGACATTGGTCACGGTCCTGAAGATCTATTGATCAAAGAAGAATTCTCCATTAAATAATAAATAACCCGGTGACTCTCAAGAGAGAATCACCGGGTTATTTTATTTGCTTTTTACAGAAGAGCGTTTTACAAACTCTGTGGAAAGATCAAACGACTGATCCACCTGCTCTCCTGCGAGCATTTGAAAAATGGTATGGACCGCTAAAGCTCCTGCTTCATACTTGGGTTGCTTGACGGTCGTCAAAGGCGGGTTTACATACTCAGATAACTGGATGTCATCAAACCCGACGACAGAAACGTCATCCGGGATCGCAATGCCTTTTTCTGAGAAAGCCTGAAGGCCACCGATGGCCATCTCATCATTGGCATAAAACACAGCATCTGGCAATTGCTGCTGGGCAATAAGCATCTTTGTCGCCCGGTAACCACCTTCACGAGTGAAATTGCCACTTATTTTAAAGCGAGATTGAAAAGGGATGTCATAGTCTTTCAAGGCATCTGAAAATCCTTTGAACCGTTCCTTGTTGTCGTGGGAATCGTTGGGACCACTGATGTACCCGATGGATCGATGTCCATTCTCAATCAAATGCTTTGTGGCTTGATAGGCTCCATGGCGGTTATCGACTTTCACATGGATAGCAAACGGGTTATTTACTTCACGATCCAACACAATGATCGGGAAGTCTTCACGTGCTGATTCCTCAATTAACTGGGTACTTATATTATTGGCGAGTATAATCGCTCCATCCACTCGCTTCTCCCGAAGGAATTTCGTGGCGGTTGATCGGTCGTCTCCTAAAGAGCTACAGGCGATCAAATCATATTGATGGCTTGCCGTTACTTCCTGAACCCCTTTAATCAATTCAGAATAGTATGGACCTGACATATCGCTTAAGATTAAGGCGATGGTATTTGTTCTGGTTCGCTTCAGATCGGAAGCGAACCCGTTTTTTTGATAATTCAACTCTCTAGCGGCTTTAAGCACTTTTTCGATTGTCGATGCACTCACTTTTTGATTGCCATTCAACGCATAGGAAGCTGTCGAAAGAGCTACCCCTGCTCGCTTAGCCACATCTTTTATTGTAGCCATATTAAGTCCTCCATCTGTCTATTCATATATTTTATTATAACAGTTATCTAAAACATCCTGTTTATTTGATACCTGACATGGTAAAACCTTCCACAATGTATTTCTGGAAAAACGAAAAGATAATGATTATTGGTACCACCATGAAAGCAGCCCCTGCCATTTGGAGGGCAAAATTATTCGCATACTGCCCCTGCAGTAAAGAGAGGCCGACGGATAAGGTGTAAAGACTTTCATCATTGGCGATGATCAACGGCCAGAGGAAGCTGTTCCACCCTGCGATAAAGGTTAAAATCCCCTGCACAGCGAAAATCGGTTTCGCAATAGGCATGACCAGCTTGAAAAAGATATAGAATTCCCCAGCGCCATCCAGCCTTGCCGCTTCAATCAAGTCATCGGGGATCGTCGTCATGAACTGCCGGAATAAAAAGATGCTGAAGGCGACAGCTAATCCCGGTAAGATAATACCTGTCATCGTGTTCGTTAGACCCATCGCATTCAACAAGAGATACACAGGGATCATGGTGACTTGACCAGGGATCATCATCGTTGCTAATACGATATAAAAAACCTTTTCCCGGCCTTTGAAATCATATTTAGCGAAGCCATAACCGGCCATCGCGTTGAACAATAACCCTAAGAAAGAGAAGAGTACAATAACCAGGGTATTTCTTAGATACACGGCAAAATTCATATTGGTGAACAGGTTGATGTAATTATCAAGTGTCGGGTTATCAGGGATGATGGTGGGAGGGATGGACAACACTTCACTTTCAGGTTTGAAAGAGCTTGAGATCATCCATATGAATGGAATTGAAACGAGTATTCCTCCCGTTACCATAATCAAGATGACAAGCGCTTGTTCCCACTTGTTTTTCTTAGTCGCTCGTGCCATAACTTCTGGAACTCCCTTCTATTAATAATCTGTATCCGATTTTCTGAACTTGAATTGGAGCATCGTTACAACGATAATCATGGCAAATAGAACAAAGGATGCAGCGGCTGCATAGCCGAATTCACTGAATTGGAATCCTTCTTTGTAAATGAAGAGAGCAATGGAAATTGTTCCATCCAAAGGTCCGCCATCTGTCATGACAAACGGTTCCTCGAAGAATTGCATCCAGCCGATAAGGGTGGTAACGGTAACGAAAAAAGTGGCATATCGCAACAATGGTAACGTCACATGAAAAAGTACCTGTAAACGGTTCGCACCATCCATTTCGGCTGCTTCATAATACGATTTTGGAATTCCTTGCAACGCCGCGAGGAAAATAATCATATTAATTCCGATTCCTTTCCAAACCGCTAAGATAATCAGTGAGATTTTAGCGATGGTCGGTTCCTGCAACCACGGAATGTTTTCAACCGTAAGTAATGAGAGTAAATAATTAAATAAGCCGTATTCCGTATTGTATAAATATCCCCAAATCACGGCGACAGCAATAATATTCGTGATTGAAGGCATATAGTACACGGCCCTGAACATCGTGAAAAGTTTGCTTGTTCCGTAGTTCAGCAGCAAAGCAATGGACAAAGAACAGATAATTACTAAAGGAACACCAATGACTACATAAAAGATGGTGTTGAAAATGGATTTGATAAATTTATCGTCAGCGAATAAGGATTGATAATTTTCAAAACCGATGAATGAGACCGAAGACCAATCAGCCAGACCTTTCAAGTTCATATCCGTGAAACTGATGAAAAAGGCAATAAGAATCGGGATCAAACTGAATAGGGATAACAATAGAACAGCCGGAGATATGAACATGAAAGGGTGTCTATTTTTAAAATTCATGAAAACCCACCTACCTTGTCGTGACATGGATAAAAGAAGATGGAATGGGGGTTCCATTCCATCCTTCCATGTTATGTTTTATTCCTCGATCAAGCTTTGAGCTTCCTGATTGAACTCCTCAAGCTCTTTTTCTACATCAGCTCCACCTACAGTAATGCGTTCGATATGAGCCAGTAGTTCCTGTGCAATCCTTTCAAACTTTTCTGTTTGCAAACCAGGTTTTGTATTTTCCATCTGTTCCCCAAATGTTGCATACAACGGATTCTCCTGCATTACAGGATCTTCCCAGGCTTCTGTGCGAGAAGGGAGGGTATTGGACTCTTCCAACCAGCTTAACTGTGTATCCACGTCCGTCATATAGGAAATGAACTTCAACGCGCCTTCGACATTGTCGGAGCTTTCAAAAATAGATAAGTTGGCCCCACCCATGCTAGAAGTGTTCGTTTCTTTTGTAGGCATGACGGCTGTGGCCCATTTCCCTTCAAGGTCCGGAGCTTGGTCATTGATGATATTGATCATCCAAGGACCGCTGAAGAACATCGGTTTAGAACCATCTTTGAATGCTTCCACGATGTCTTTTCCTTCTTGTTTCTGGCTGATTCCCTCTTCAAAATAACTCGTATAGTATTGGATTGCTTCTTTAAATTCCGGAGAATCAAAATTCAATTTTCCTTCTTCAAGGTTCGCTTCATAACCATTCTGCCACGCGAAAATGAACGGAGTGATCTGATCATTGCGATCAATGTCAAGACCGTAGGAATCTTCCCCGCGGTCAGCTAACTTCTGAGCAGCATCCTTAAGTTCATCCCACGTTTTAGGCGCTTCTTCGTACCCAGCTTCTTTTAAAATATCTTTCCGGTAGTAAATAACCCGTGTATCTGCATACCAAGGAATTCCTACGACTTGGTCCTCATGTTCCATCGTCGTTACAGAACCATCGAAGAAATTTTCTTTTGCGAAATTAGGATAATCCTCCATATATTCCGATAAGTCCAGTAGTGCTCCTGCTTCTGCAAATTCCGGAACCCAAGTGGTGCCTAGTTGAACAACATCCGGTCCATTCCCTGAGGCTACAGCTGTCAACAATTTGTCATGAGCTGTATCCCATGGAATAGCTTGGACATCAACCGTCAGATCTTCATTCTTTTCCTCGAAATCTTTACTGAACTCCTTAAGTTTCTTACCTTCTTCTCCCATCGCCCACACTGTTACCGTATTTTCATCCCCTTTTGAGGATGAACTATCCGAGCATCCTGCCAACATCAATGAAGTCATAACAACAGCGACCAACAACCATAGTTTCCCTTTCACTAAAAGCACCCCTTTAAAAGTTTTAAGTTTATTGAAACGTTTCGATGACTGTATTATAATTTACTTTGTATCCGCTTTCAACTACTTATTTAATTTTTCAAATAAAAATAACTGAAGTTTACTTAATAGCATTTTATGGAGGTTGACGGGTAGGGTTAGGCGGATTATACTGCAATTACATTTATTCGAAACGTTTCACTAATTACTCAATAGAGGGGGAACATTCATGGCGGAACATCAACTGAAAAACTTATTGCACCAAATGACAGTAGAAGAAAAAATAGGGCAGCTCGTCCAATTAGCCACACCATTCTTTAAAGGAGCTTCCGATCGAGGGGAAATTACAGGTCCGATGGTTCACATGAACATAGATGAAGAAGATATCAAACGTACAGGTTCAGTGCTAGGAGCTTCCGGAGCTAAAGAAACGATCAATATTCAAAAGGTTCATATGGAAGAGAACCGGTTAGGGATTCCTTTGTTATTCATGTCGGACATCGTTCACGGGTTCAAGACCATTTTCCCCGTACCCTTAGCGATCGGCTGCTCCTGGGATTTGGAGTTGGCTGAAAAGAGTGCTTCGATTGCAGCAAAGGAAGCGGCTGTAGCCGGCGTCCACGTCACTTTCGCTCCCATGGTGGATTTATCAAGGGAACCGAGGTGGGGGCGTGTCATGGAAAGTACAGGGGAGGATACCTTCCTCAATAGCCAATTTGCCCGTTCATTCGTAAGGGGTTTTCAAGGAGATTTGGAAAATGATCCTCATAAAGTAGCTTCTTGTGTCAAACACTTCGCTGCCTACGGGGCCCCGGAGGGCGGTCGTGATTACAATACCGTCGATATGTCCGAATGGCAGTTGCGTGAAAACTATCTTCCTGCCTACAAAGCTGCGTTAGATGAAGGTGCTCAGATGGTGATGACAGCCTTCAACATCTTAAATGGCATGCCATCGACAGGAAATGAACCGTTAATGAGAGGACTTCTCCGCGGTGAATGGAACTTTGATGGCGTGCTCATTTCTGATTGGGGAGCGGTGAAGGAATTGATCCCTCACGGAGTCGCTGAAAATGAAAAGCAGGCAGCAGAAAAAGCGATGAAAGCAGGCGTCGATGTTGAAATGATGACGTCCTGTTACGTCAATCATGTAGAAGAACTGATTGAGGAGGGGACATTGGAAGCAAGCATCCTCGATGAAGCCGTGCTGCGCATCCTGCAATTGAAACAGAAACTCGGACTGTTCGATAACCCTTACCGGGGAGCGAGTGAACAAGAGGAAGAAACCCATATCCTCTCCGCTGAAAACAGAAAAGTATCCCGTGAACTGGCCTCCAAATCGATGGTGCTCCTGAAAAACGAAGGGACCCTGCCACTTCAGCAGGATCAGAAAGTCGCACTGATCGGTCCGTTCGCCGACAATACCGATATACTCGGGCCGTGGTCATGGGGAGGTTCAGCTGATGATACCGTTACCGTAGCTTCCGGCCTCTCCCGATACTTAAATGAAAATCAGCTCCTAACATCAGCCGGAAGCGGCATTGAAACAGGAACGGACGAACAAATGGAAGTCGCATTGAAAAAAGCAGAACAGGCGGAATCCGTCGTTGTAGCACTTGGGGAGCATTCCGATATGAGCGGGGAGGCTGGCTGCCGGGCTGACATCCGCATTCCTGAGATCCAGTTAGAGCTTTTGAAAAAAATCAAATCATTAGGAAAACCTGTCACAGCCGTCCTTTTCAATGGTCGTCCCCTTGATCTACGCGAAGTCATTGAAAACGCCGATGCCGTCATTGAAGCCTGGTATCCAGGAACCGAAGGTGGGAACGCGCTGGCAGATATCCTATTCGGAGAAGTGAACCCATCAGCTAAACTGACCATGTCCATGCCTTACTCCGTTGGACAAGTGCCGATCTACTACAACCGTTACAATACAGGCCGTCCTAAAGGAGCGCCAGATGCGCAGGAGCGCTATGTATCTCAATATCTCGATATCCCGAACGAACCATTATTTCCATTCGGCTTCGGAATGAGCTACAGCCGATTTGAATATGACGAACTTACGATCTCCTCGAAGCGGATCCAACAAGATGAATTACTGGCTGTCTCTATTCAAGTGACTAACACAGGCGATTATTCCGGAGAAGAAATCGTTCAACTATATGTAAGAGATCTAGTTGGAGAAGTTGTCCGCCCGCTGAAGGAGCTGAAGGATTTTGAAAAGGTTTATCTACATCCTGGTGAAAAGAAAGTCGTCCATTTCACTCTTACAGAAGAGCAGCTTAGGTATTATCATGCGAACATGGAACATAAGAGTGATGCCGGGGAGTTTGAAGTTTTTGTAGGGCCGAACAGTCGGGATGTTAAGAGTGCGAGATTTGTGCTTGAACAGCAATAATATTGTTCTAAAGTCACAGGGGAATATTCCCTGTGACTTTTTTGCTTAAGTATAAAGACTGAAAGAACTCAAAGGAAAAGTGTTCATAAAAATAGGGGAAGGTTTTCACATGAAAAATATTGGAGACCAAAACTCTCAATCACAGTTCTTGTTTCATTATTTTAATAGAATTGATCGAATTTCAATAGATAAATTAAGGGATTTTGTAGGCTTTTGTAGAACGTCAAAAGGTAATATTTTGAAATAACAAACGACTCTATGTATAATTCCCTCTACAATTATCACTATGTAGCTAACATTCTTTAAGAGAAAAAAAGAGCCTGCCTCCACTTTACTTAAGAGAATTGTAGTGGGGCAGGTACTTTTTTTAGGTACTTTCAATACCATTACATGTAACCTACAAGGGCAGTTTCAAACTCTCTGCATTGCTCTTCCAGTGAAGCTCGTCAAACAGAAACATGTGGTCTGACTACAGCATCCTTTAGAAGGTTGTAAGTTAAAAGGGCCGGGCGTCCGGTTTGAGGGTCCTTAGCAATATGGGCATCAATTTGGAAAACCTCGGCTAATACTTTTTTCGTCATCACATCTTTAGAAGCGCCCTCTTGAACGACTTTGCCGTTTTTGATCGCTACCATATGATCAGCAAAGCGGGCGGCGTGATTTAAATCATGGAGCACCATGACGATGGTGCGATTTTCCTCTCGATTTAATCGATCAAGTAATTGTAAAACTTCAAGTTGGTGAGTCAGGTCCAAATAAGTAGTCGGCTCATCAAGAAGCAGCAAATCGGTCTCCTGCGCCAGTGCCATGGCAATCCAGACCTTCTGCCGCTGTCCGCCTGATAGGGAATCGATGGCACGTTCCGCAAAGTCCGATATTCCTGTGACCTCAAGCGCCCACTCAATAAGGTCCTGATCTTCATCTGTTAAGCGTCCGAATCCTCTTTGGTGAGGGAAGCGGCCATACGAAACCAATTCATAGACTGTCAGACCGCTTGGAGCTTCTGGTGTTTGAGGAAGGACGGCCATTTTTGTTGCGATTTCTCTTGTTGACGCTCTATGAATCTCTTTTCCATCTAAGTAGACGGATCCATTTTTGGGTTGGATCAGTCGTGACATCGTTTGTAGAATCGTAGATTTCCCACATCCATTCGGGCCGATAATCGTGGTTATTTTTCCTTCAGGTAAATGAAGGTTCAAATCATCTACGACAGTTACTTCTCCATATCCGATTCTCAACTGCTCCGTTGATAAAGAAGTCATATACGTTCCTCCTTAGTTTGTTTTCATTAGCAGGTAGATAAAGTAAGGGGCGCCGAGAGCTGAAACAACAATACCGACAGGAATCTCGGACGGGGCCAGTAAGTTGCGCCCGATCATATCGGCTACCAGCAGAAGCAGTGCGCCAATAAGTGCGGATGAGGGAATTAACAGCTCATGCCGGGGTCCGATCAGCCTTCTCGCCAAATGCGGAGCCACTAGCCCTAGGAAAGCGATGCTTCCGGCAACCGCTACGCTTACGCCTGCTAAGCCAACGGCCACGAGGAGCAGGATTCGTCGCTCCCATTCCACTCTTGTACCCAGTCCTGTTGCCAGCTTGTCACCCAGGGTTAAAACATTTAAGAACCTGGCTTTGAATAGAGCAAAAGGAATCAATAGCAAGATCCACGGTAAAATCGCTAGAACATACTTCCAATTCGTCCCCCATATACTTCCTGACAGCCAGATGGTCGCTTGCATGAAATCACGTGGATTCATTTTCAATTGGAAAATGATGAGTACTGCCCCAAAGGCAGCGTTTACGCCGATTCCAACCAGAATCAGTCGAACGGGTGTCACGCCTTTTTTCCAGGCTAATACATAAATAAGAAAAGCCGCTGCAGCTGCCCCGATCAATGCCATGAACGGCAGGATGAAAATAGATAAGGTCCCAAGCGAGGCGCTTGCCCCTTGGGTAAAATAAATATAAAGGACAACAGCAAAACCAGCGCCTGCATTAATCCCAAGAATACCCGGGTCTGCTAAACCATTTTGCGAAACGCTCTGTAAAATCGCTCCGGATACGGCCAGGCCTGCTCCTACTAAAATGGCAATGACGAGCCTTGGAAGCCTGAAGTCAAATAAGACAAGCTCCTGCCGCTCTGAACCTAATCCCAGCATGGTTCTGAACACATCTAAAGGGCCGATTTGAATGACGCCTGTATGCAGACTGACTAACAAGGTGATCACAATTAATCCAGCGAGCAGCCCCATCGTCAGTAAGGATTTCTTGTTTCTTCTTTTCATCCCATCCATTAAAAACCTCTCCCTTCACGTCGTGCTAAATAGAGGAAGAATGGAACGCCAACCATGGCCGTGATCGCCCCGATCGGCGTCTCATAGGGCGGATTCACCATACGTGCCCCAATATCAGCAAGGACGAGTAATAAACTTCCTAATACGGCTGAACAGGGTAGAATCCATTTATAATCAAGTCCTACAAGAAAACGGGTAATATGAGGAATAACCAATCCTACAAACCCCACATTTCCTGCCACGGACACGGCTGCTCCTGTCATGAGGAGAACGACAATGGTCCCAAGAACTTTCACCACGTTCGTCCTTTGGCCGAGTCCTTTCGCTACCCTTTCTCCAAGGCTCAATACGGTGACCGATCGTGCAATGAGGATCGCGATCAACCCACCAATGATGACAACCGGGAGAACAAATTGAACTTGGATCCACTGCGTCCCCGCGACTCCACCTGCGTACCAAAAGCTCATGTCCTGGGCGACTTCAAAATGAATAGCGATCCCTGAAGAATAGGCACTCAATAACGCTCCCACAGCCGTACCGGCAAGCGCCAATTTCACTGGAGAGAGGCCGCCTTTGGCGAACGAGCCAATAAGAAACACGACCCCCGCAGCAAGACCCGCTCCGATAAAAGAAAAAAACATGAGTCCAATAGGAGAAGTGCCGGGAAAGAATGCGAACGCGATCGCAATCATTAAAGCTGAGCCGTCTGTTACCCCCATAATAGAAGGGGAGGCGAGTGGGTTACGGGTCATTCCTTGCATAATCGCACCGGAGACCGCCAGAAAGGCACCAATAATGGCGGCTACGATTGCTCTTGGCATCCGCAGTTCCTGGATGATCTGGTGAGAAGTAAGGTCCGGATTGTAATGGAACACACCATTCCAGACGGTTGTTAAGCTGATATCTGCTGCTCCCAGCATGACAGAAAAACCGACACTTAAGATCATCAGCGCCGTTCCTACGATTAGAATGAGTGTAGCTATAAGAGGCCGGCTTTTATGTTTTTTTTTATTTCCTTTTTGTTTTGGAACGTTCGACCGATCTTCCTTAGATCTTTCCATGTTTCTCTCCACCTTTATTTCTTGCCACGTTTAGCGGAACCTTTATTTGTTTTTTTCGCTCCTCGCATTTATAATTGATAATGATTATCAGGATCATTAATTCATAAACGGAGTTCGGAGGTTTATTATGATTGCAGAAGACAGAAAACAACTTTACGATTTCTTAGCCCAGAAGGCATTTATACATATTGGTTCGGATTTTGACGATCACATCGATTTTAGGGTGAGTGACGTCATTCAAAGTGAGAGAAAAGCCAACGAATTTATTGAAAGGCAAAAAGCTCATCGAGGAACAGAAGTTTCGACGATTGTAGGGACACTGTTCGGAAAGCGATACTCCGTATTAGGTATGGGGATCTTCTCGCTTCTTATAAGAAGAGGAATCATGATTGATACAGCGCCACACCTTATCGGAATCAAGCTTGAAGAAGGAAAACCGAACCGGTACTTTATTGAAGAAAAAGCGGTGAAAGAAGTCTCTGATTTAACCACTGACGAGGTTCATCGACTTATTCGCACGTTCTTGAAAGGTCACTTAGAACCCCTTTTCCAAGCTGTAGCTAAGGCTTCCCGCTGCAAAGCAGAGCACCTTCATTCTCTTGTCGCTCATAACCTGTTTCAGCGCAGTCTATTAATGAAGCGTCAGGAGCAGGCGGATGAGCAGACGATTGATCTTTACTTGAATCTCTTCACAACAAATGAGTTATTTGGAGTGGGAGAAAGCAACCCATTAGCCTACACATTCCCATTGCATACCCCTGAGGAAGGCGAGCCTTTTTACATTCGTGAGCACTGCTGTCTTTCTTACTTATTACATGACCGGGACCTCTCTCATTGTTGTGGTACATGCCCGCACCTTTTCAAAGCGCCAACAAAAAGAGAAGGCTAAACTTAACGGAGAAGTTTAGCCTTTCTTTCTTTACTCGTTTACATACTCCATGGCTTCTTCAACCATTTGTGTCCGTCCAATGGCTCCCCATGCCTTGTAAATCCAGAAGTCCGTCTTCAATACGTTTTCATTTTCAACGGCTTCTAAGTCTTTCCACAAATTACTGTCTTGAATGGAAGAGTAGTTTTCAGGTCCTCCAGAAGAGTCCACTTGCAGGAAAATATGGTCGGCGCCAAGTTCTGGAATCACTTCCATCGATAGATCCCCGCGTTCTTTCTCATCTGTTAGATCAGCCGGTTCAAAGCCCAGGTCATGGTATAACATGGACACCATCGGGTGGGTGGTTTCCGGGTAGATTTGAATCACTTTTTCACGAATACGCAGGTAAGCCATTTTGTTATTTTCCATGTTTGTGATCGTTTCATTCGCTTTTGCTACTTTTTCTTCAAGCTCAGCGATTTTTTCTTTGGCCACCTCTTCTTTATCAAAGATTTTTGCGATTTTCATCAAGTCCTGCTGCCAAAAGTCCGGATCATTCCGTTCTTCATCAGAGGATGCCCCCAAAACGAGAGTGGGTGCGATTTTCTCTAAATCTTCATACACTTCAGATGCTGTATAGTCATCGACCAGAATAAGATCCGGGTCGAGTTCCAGGATTTTTTCCAAGTTGACTTCCGCAGCTGAACCTACAATTTCAGCACCTTCCAGCTGATCTGCAAGGTACGGGATATAGTCACCACCATATTGAGGTTGAGCTGTAACTCCCACAGGTTTAACCCCAATCGTTAACAGGTGGTCAAAATAACTAGGACGAAGAGCCACGACTCTCTCAACGTTTTCTGGTATTTCGGTTTCCCCTTTTAAATGCGAAATGGTTTTCGCTTCCGTTTCGGTCGTTTGTTCTGTCTTCTCTGTGTCTTCCTCTTGTGCGTCTGTGGACCCTTCAGTGTCCGAGCAGCCAACAAGCAGGAGAGCACTAATCAGCAATACGAACATCGTATATGTACGCAATTTCATTGTTCAATCTCCTCATTTCTCTATTTTATTTTAATGAAAATCATTATCATTAACCAACGATAATGATAACCATTTTCAATTAATAAATCAAGGAATATTAGGATATTAGTCTTTGTTTTTTGCATTTTCTTTCAGATGAGTGGCTGACCCATCTTCTATAGAGAATTGAAAGTGAAGGGACCAAACAGTGGAATAAGTATACAGCGATTCTGCGGCAGTGGAGAAGAGAGCTGAAATAAAACGTTTATATCTAATCAGAAGGAAAAGCTTAAAGCTATTTACAGCCTTAAGCTTTTTCTTGTGAACGTGCCTATCCTAATCACTCCAAAGGAATATACGACTTTTTCCATAACAGGAGCATTTTATCATGGCTTTTTGCAAATATTAGAGGTTGAAACAGGAGGTGAAGGAATGAACATAAAAGGACCGATTTTATTAGGCATATTCATTGCGGCTGTATTGAACGGCTGCGCTGGGAACGAACAAAATGAACCGGAAGATGTGAATTATCAACCCACACGCTATGACCAGGACGAGCAAAGAAATCGTTTGGACAATGACAATGGCGAGGATACGAGACCTGATGTTGATTACCCGATCATCGATCGAGAGGAACAGGAGATCGAGTTTGGTGACCGGGAAATTGATCTTGAACGACCTTTTGACAGAAGCAACAATCATGACAATAACCGGGAAATGGATGAATGACTGATACAAAGTGTACCTCTGAAAAGACCCTGGCCTGTGCCAGGGAAAATCTTGTTCTGTTCCATTTTATAGAAGTAAAATCCGTGTGGCTTCAAGTGAGGGCGTTCTTATAGAGCAAGTGCTTATTACAGATGCATCAGCAAGCGGAATCTTTTTTTAAAAAAACTTTTAAATTCATAGACACCTAACACACACTTCCATCGATTATAGAATTGAGGAAGTGTTTTTCTATTCACAAATCCTCCATCTTTCCATAAGAATAGGAGAATCCAAATGAACTATATCAAAGCAATCAACGCCTTCTACGATCACCAGGAATTCAACCCTCTAACTTCTGCCGCTATCAACCTTTGGCATAGCCTCATGCATGTGAATAACAAATCCCGTTGGAAAAAAGAATTTACGGCTTCAATGACTGTCCTTTGTCTGAAATCCAACTTGAGCGAAAGCAGCATTCGGAAAGCACGCAAGGAACTCGTGGAGAAAGGGTATGTGACGTTCACTTCGAGACCAGGCAACCAGGCTCCCATCTATCGGATCATCCCTTTATATGAAGAAATGGACAGCGAGAACGACAGTGTGGAGGAGAACAGTGTCGGCAAGTCGAACGGCAGTGATACCGGCAAGTCGAACACATTAAGTAAACAAAACGAAACGAAAGAAAAAGAAGCAGTAGTAGAAACGCCAGCTGAGAACCCCCACCATTTTTACGAAAACAACATCGGGACGTTGTCGCCGTTCATCGCAGAAAAAATTACTCAGTGGTGTGAAGAGTTGTCTGATGAGCTCGTCATCCAATCGATGAAGCTTGCGGTCGAGAGCAACAAGCCTTTCTTCAGCTATTGTGAAGGCATTCTGAAACAGTGGCAGCAAACGGGCGTCCGCACTCTGAGAGGGGCGGAACGAGCACAGCAGGATCACAAGAAAAAGAGGACCACTTCAAAGAATGACAAAAACAAATCCGTGTTCGATAAGTTGAGAGAGGAGGTGCAGGTATGAAGAGAGAAGAAGCCATCGAGGTGCTTGAGACGATCAGTGAATTGTATCCTCAGAAATTCGATATTACCGAACGTGTCGCGAATATGCTGATTCCGAAGCTTTTGGAAATGGATTATAGAGGGGTGATAGCCAAGCTTTCCGATTTTGCCGTCCGCAGTCCGTTCCCGCCGACCATCGGAGAAATCGCTGTCTATGAACCTGAAGAAAATCGTCACTTGGAGCAGATGAGAGTGTGGGAGGCGGAAGCAGCGGAAGTATCTGATGAAATCCGCCAGCGGTTCATGGACAAGCTCCGTTCGCTGGCAGAGGAGAAGTCCCATGAGTCATAATCTACAGACGGAACAGGCCGTGTTAGGTATCTTACTTGTAGAGGGGGAGAAAATCAAGCAGACGACGCTCTCCCCTGAGCATTTCTCCAGACACGACCATCGACGTATTTTCCTAGCAATGCAGCAGGTGGACAACAACGGAACGCCGGTGGATATGGTGACGGTAACCACGAGCCTCGGAGATGAGATCGCCCAGGTGGGAGGAGTGAGTTACTTGCTCGGGCTCACTGAATCCGTCCCGACGACTGAGAACTTCCACTTCTATGAAAAACTCCTCGTCGAATCCTACACGAACCAGCAAATGAGACAGTCGGCAATCAAGTACATCGAGAATCCGAGTGCTGATGCGCTGCTCGGCTTGAAGCAGCAGCTTCATCTGATGGATTAGGACACGGAAGCGGATGAGCAGACGGTGAAAGAGCAACTCAGTGACATTGCCATGGAGATGATCTCCTCACCCGTACAAACGGGTTTAGCTACAGGATTCGAAGACTATGACAAAATGACCGGAGGAGCGCAGCGTGGCGATTTGATTATAGTCGCTGCCAGGCCTTCGATGGGGAAGACCGCCTTCGCCTTGAATATCGCCATGAACCATTGCAAGAACGGAGGAGCCGTCGACCTGTTCAGTCTGGAAATGGGATCCAAACAGCTCCTGCAGCGGATGATTTCATCAGAAGCACGCATCGACGGTCAGAAGTGGCGCACGATGTGTTTCTCCGCCGAAGACTACAAACGTTCCTTCCACGCCATCGGGGAAATCGCCGAGTGGAACCTGTCCATCCATGAGCGTCAACAAACCGTCCAGGACATCACCTCAAAAATCAGATCCTCCGTAGCTGCAGGTCCCGATCATGATCACCTCATCATCATCGATTACTTGCAGCTGATGAACGTCAAAGGCCGCTATGAACGCCGCGATCTCGAAGTCGGCGCCATCACCCGCGAATTGAAACTCCTTGCCCGTGAACTCAACATCCCGATCATCCTCCTCTCACAACTCTCCCGAAGCGTCGAACAACGCCAAGACAAACGACCGATGATGTCGGACTTGAGGGAATCCGGAAACATCGAACAGGACGCTGATGTCATCAGCTTCTTATACCGCGATGATTACTATACGCAGGAAGGTAGTGATGTGGTGGAGGTGATTTTGAGAAAGCAGAGAAATGGTCCGGTGGGGACGGTGATGTTGCACTTCTGGAAGGAGTATGGGAGTTTTGGTGGTTAATACCCTTCCAAGTATATGTGACGACACTAATATTTGATAGTCAAGAGATGTAGGATGCGTAACAAGCGGTGGAGGAAAGGATCAGTCATCAGCGTCAAAAGAGAATAAGTGCCGGAGAGACACAAACAGCATCAAGCTAATGGTATCAATGAGTAATTATCCAACTAGGGAGTGGAAGGAATGCTTATGTTCAATAACAATTATAAAGTAGGTGTGTTTAAGTGAAAATAATGAGCTCGTGTTGGAGGTGGGACAGGAGGAATATACCTTAACGTTGAGTGATCAGGAAATGGTTGATCTTGAACAGTATTTAGTGAATCAAGAGAACTTACTCATTCCTTTTCATAAGAAAACAAAGAAACTGATATTAAATACAGAATCTAATTACGATGAGGAAGAAATGGAAGAACTCATGAACATTAGTGAGGGAGCTGAGGATCATGGTGAAGACTAAACAATCTTATAGAGAGAAATCACCAGAAAAGGTCAAAGAGGATATCAATCGACTGACAGAGGGAATGGAAAAGAGTATTACGAATCACTTTCATTCTCCAGAACAAATGAAAGAGTACCTAGACTTTATGGGGAAGTTCCATCGGTATTCTCCACGTAATACAGCACTCATTGTTTCCCAGTTTCCAGGAGCAGAAGCTGTAGGTTCCTACGCCTTCTGGAAAGACAAAGGGTTTTCCGTAAACAAGGGAGAGAAAAGTCTAAAGGTACTCGTACCTAACCGGCTAGGTCAACAGTTTCAAAATGAAGAAGGCGAATGGAAACCTTTAAATATGCGACGAAAACAGAAAAGCAACAAGTCAAAGCCGGCCAACTCGATAAAAGAGATGGCCGGCTTGTTTATTCTACCGGGAGTGTGTTTGATGTTTCTCAGACAACAGCCACTCAAAAAGACCTGCCTCAAATCTTTCCTAACAAATGGATCGATGGGGAGGTTCAAAATTACACTCAGCTTCGATAAGGGATGGAGGCTATAGCAGATAAAAACAACATACAAATTGTAGAGCCTTATGAAGAATTAGGAGCAGCTAAAGGTGTAAGTTACACCGGGCGAGATGAAGTCGCTCTTAATCCGCGTAACTCTGAGCGACAAGATACAAAAACTCTGTTACATGAACTGACTCATTCCAAGCTTCATACAAAAGAAAACATGAATGACTACACCAAACCGGAGAAAGAATTTCAGGAGGAAATGACAGCTTATACCGTTGCTTCTTATTTCAATATTGATACCAGTGATTATTCATTGGATTATCTGCATCACTGGACCAAGGAGCATGAATTTAAAGACCATAAAAAGCTATTACAAGAAGTTCAGTCAACAGCTAAAGAATTTATTACAACCATTGAAGAATCTATGGGCCAAGAAAAGGAAGGAGAGAAAGATATGAGTGTTAAAGAACAAAAGCATGAAATGGAAGAGGAGAAACAAGAAAGAGAGATATACCTTCAGAAAAGCTTCGGGAGATATACAGAAGCCAGGTGAGCAAGGCTGAGAAGGATAGCAGGCCGTTTGTTAAGGATGAAGAGGCCGAAGAGGAATATACTCATCAAGCCTTCAAAGATGCTTATGAAAAAGAGCTCATGAACTTTTATTAAACCAACTGTCGGAAAAGAATTAGATAAGGAAGAAAACAATGACCTGCAAGAACGTTTAAATGAGATGCGTGCTTTTCAGGAGACTCATAGTAAAGAAGAGTCTACCAGCTTAAGAAAGAATCTCTTCAAGAATTAAAAGAGCTGCCTTTAACGGATAGTTTTCCGGAGGCTGTTCTGGATCTAAATGCGCAAGGTTATAATGTGAAAGACAATGTCCAAGAGAAAATCCAAGAGAAAAAGCCTAAGGAACCTTATCAATATCCTTTTCGTTATGAAGTGAATGATAGGACAAAGGCTAAAGATTATCTTACGAATTAACGGAGGATTCATCCCAAGATTGTTACTTGGCTTGATGATAAAGATTTAATGGCGCAGGATAAGCTCCGGAATGTAGTGTTTAAGTGGAAGCAGCAGGGAGAGATTGTAGGAGCAGATCGCCAAGGAACTTCTCCAATGAAAGACGGGTGAATGTTCAAAGGCATTGCTAGGAACAGCCATGGTTCGGCAGGGTTTTCGGTGGGTATAGGTAAACCTAGTTCCATCCACCTTTTTGAAAGCCCGATCGATGCGCTGTCTTATTGGAGTATTAAGAAGGAAAAGTTGCAGAACACTCGACTAGTTTCCATGTCTGGGCTTAAGCGGCAGACCATGATTGATGAAATTAAACGGATGGGTAAGGAAGGTCATAAAGTAGATCAGATAACTTTTTGTACTGATAATGATAAGGCTGGACGAGAGTTTGCAAATAAATACTCAACCATGATAGATAGACGTCTTAGCAAAATAAATATACCTCCTGCTAAGGATTGGAATGAAGAGTTAAAGAGTGTTAAGAAAACTGAATCATCGAACCTAAAGCAGAATGCTAAAGTTTTTGGGAGAAGTTATGCCTAAGGTCTCTTTTCACCAAACCCTTATAACTTCATTGTTATAAGGGTTTCATAAGAGTATAATAATACTAGAGTAAAAAACGAATAAGTATGAGGTGAAACGGGTGGAAGTAAAACTCTTCTATAAAACTCAGCGAGAATTAGCGATAGCTATTAATACAATAATTGATGCTTACTGGAAAGAAGATATTAAAGAAGAAGAACTTATAAAAAAAATAAATGTTCTTTATATAAACAACCAAAATAAAATGATGAAAAACCAAAGTTATACAACTGTCATTAAACAGCAATGTGGGAAAAGAAGATTGGAGATTGTGGATCGAGTTATACATATGCAACAAGAGATGCAGTGAGTGAGAAGAGGTGTATGCATGAAAAAAGAGTTAGAATATAGTGCTAATCTGACAGGTGTTTCATTCTTGCTATACGAATTGAAGCAAGTGATAAAACTTGAAGCAGATGGCTTAAATATTTTCGAAATAAAAGAGGAAGTTATCCAGGAAAACATCTTTGAATATAAGTTCACTTCAAGCTTGAAGCGAATAGCACCTACCATTGTTAAAAGAATGGAGGTATTAGACGAGACATTAAAAGAAATGGTCTTGAAAGAACCTCTGGAGACAGGTAAAGCAATCAACTTATATGCAATTATGAAAACGGATAGGTTATTTTTCGAATTCATGGATGAAGTCATCAAAGAGAAGTTGGAAGTTAATGATTTCGTAATTGATAAAAAGGACATTAATATGTTTTTTTCATCAAAAGCAGAGCAAGAAACAAAGATAGCTGGATGGTCAGAAAACACTTATAACAAACTGAGACAAGTATATTTTAAATTATTGTTCGAATCTGGAATTTTGATTGATAAGAAACGCGGTAAGATAAGACAACTTCTTATAGATGAAAACTTGCGTGACCATTTGAGAAATATAGCTGACATCGCTTATTTAAAAGCGATGGGAGATGATGAGGTAATAATATGAGCAATATATACAAAAGGTTGGACAAAATCATACCGAAGATAAAAGAAGAGAAGTTCATAAAAGGAAGAGGATTGGGTAATGAGATAAGTTTTTATGTTTTTGATTACGATCCAGAACATGAATTGGTGGTACGAGATTACATTTTACATATCAAAAAAGAATTCAGCCATGAGAATTCAAACCGAAAAGTTATTGAATTTGATCTATACAGAATGATGGTTGAGATTGCACAAGAAAAGGGCATCTTTGAACGAGTCTTCCAAATGGAAGAGAAGCAGGGAAAGGATGCCCTGTTTAAGGCTATGAGAAACTTTACAAAGCCCGATATATTTTTAAGTAAGATTGATGAGCAAATAAAAGACCATAATGTTGTGCTGATCACAGGGGTAGGTAAAGTTTACCCATTTGTTCGTTCACATAATATTTTGAACAACCTTCAGGAAGTATTGGATAATACGCCAGTTATATTGTTCTTCCCAGGGAAGTATGACGGGGCTTCATTACAGTTATTCGGTAAGTTTAAAGATGATAATTATTACCGAGCATTTCGGTTAGTGGATTAATAAAAGGAGGAGGAATTTAAAATGCAAATACGTGAAATGTTTGAAAAGAATATAGAAAGACCATTGAAAGGTGTCATTAAAGTAGCTCAAACGGATGAAGATAATATCTATCAGGAATTAGAGGAGTATGTAGTAACAAAAGAGCTACAAAAACACTTCTCTAAATTCTACGACAAATATCAAGAAGGGATCGATGGTTATACAGATAAAATGGGGGCGTGGATCTCGGGTTTCTTTGGATCGGGTAAATCACATTATCTAAAGATACTCTCTTACCTTCTTGAAAACAAAGAAGTAAAAGGAAAAAGAGCGTTAGATTACTTCGAAAATAAGATTCAAGATCCCATGGTATTAGGAAATATGAAACGTACAGCTGATGTGGAAACAGAAGTAATTCTTTTTAACATTGATTCCAAGAGTTCACTTGATGGAAAGTCCAAAGAAGATGCCATATTGAAAGTATTCATGAAAGTGTTTTATGAACATAGAGGCTATTATGGAGACATTCCAGGCGTGGCTGAGATGGAGAAATACCTGGATCAAAAAGGTGTATACGAAGACTTCAAAGATGAATTTGAAGAGCTGGCAGGAGAAGAATGGGTGGATCGTCGAAATACCTTTTATTTCGATGCAGACTTTGTTATTGGAGCGTTGACAAAAGTAACGGATATGTCAGAGGAATCTGCTCGTAACTGGTTTGAGAACGGTGTGAATAACTATGAAATCAGTATTGAGAAGTTTGCCAAGGATGTAAAGGAATATACCGAACAAAAAGGTGACAACTTCCATTTGGTTTTCCTTGTGGATGAAATCGGTCAGTACATAGGTGATAGCCGTAAATTAATGTTGAACCTTCAGACAGTAACAGAGGACATAGGGACGTACTGTAATGGTAAGGTGTGGATTATTGTAACAGCACAAGAAAGTATTGATAGCTTGCTGAAAGTTAAGGGAGATGATTTTTCCCGTATCCAAGGCCGTTTTGATACAAGACTATCTTTATCTTCCATTTCAGTTGATGAAGTCATTAAAAAACGTATATTAGCTAAAAAAGAATTTGTAAATCAGAAGTTGAAACAAATCTATCTTGAAGATAATAACAATGCAAAACTGAAAAATTTAGTATCGTTTAAGGAAAGCACAGCTGATTTGAGAGGTTACGATGGTGCCAATGAATTTGCAGACGTGTACCCATTTGTCCCTTATCATTTCAAACTGCTTCAAAAAGTATTTGAACAAGTACGTAAACATGGATCCTCTGGAAAGCATTTATCAGAGGGAGAGCGTTCTATGCTTTCAGCTTTCCAAGAGTCAGCTCTACAATTTAAAAATCTTGAAGAAGGTACATTAATACCGCTATACGCTTTCTACGAGACAATTCGTGAATTTTTAACACCATCTGTAGCAAGAGTCATAGAAGGAGCCTATGAAAATCCAGCACTAAAAGATGTTGATTTTAACATGGATGTACTTAAAGTATTATTCATGATTAAGTATATCGATGATTTGCCTGCTAACTTGGATAACATTGCGACCTTAATGGTTACGAATATAGATGAAGATAAGCTGGAACTTAAAGAACGTATCAAGGTGTCACTACGAAAACTGATATCTCAAAACCTTATTCAAAAAAATGGAGATGTTTATATCTTTTTGACAGATGATGAACAGGATATAAACCGAGATATTAAATCAACCAAGGTTGAAGAGGAAATTGTGAAGCGTGAAACCGCCAACTATATCTACCAAGATCTATTCGATGATCGAAAGTTTAGATATAAAAATAAACATTCGTTTAGCTTCAATCGGAAAATGGACGAAAAAAATTACGGGAATCAAACAGCACCAATAGGTATTAACTTCATCTCTCCTTTGTCCGACTACTACCGATTATCCGATCAGGAGCTATTGATGCAAACCTCTGGAAATGATGAGCTTTGGATTCGCCTTCAAGGTAATGAAGGATATGTAGAAGAGATGGAAGAAGCTTTAAAAATTGAAGAATACCGTAAGCAGAAGAATATTCAGCAGTTGCCTGAAAATATGCAGAATATCCTAAATAATAAACGGTTAGAAGCGGCTCAACGAAAGAGAAGGGTAAAAGGATTGATTTCAGATGCGATTAAGTCAGCTCAATTCTTTATCAACGGGGAGCAAGTTGATGTAAAAGGGTCTACAGTAAAAGAAAAGATTGTTGGTGGTATGAATCAATTAGTAGAAAACGTCTATACAAAGCTGGAATATATCAAGGTGCATGTGGAAAACGACAATGAACTACTGGCACTTGCTCGAAGTGGTGATGAACAAATGGCATTAGATGTTGAAGTAAGGTCTAATGAACTTGCTCTTCAAGAGTTAAAAGATTTCATCAATTTACAACATGAATTCAGTAGACAAGTTCGTACTAAAATCTTGTTAGAGCATTTCAATGCAAAGCCTTATGGTTGGCGTGAATATGATGTTGCTGGATTGATTGCAACCTTACTGAAAAAACAATTTATACGTATTACGTATAATGGTGAATATGTAGAACCAGAAAGTAAAAATATTTTAAATGCTTTGATTAAATCTTCAGATGTAGATAGAGCAATTATTACAAAACGAGTCAGGGTTGATGATGGTTTACTGAGAAAAGCTCGAAACATTGCAAAGAATGTATTTAATAAAACAGACTTACCTGATGATGAAGATGGTTTGGTTCATGAAATCAAACATTTGATAGAAGATCAGAAGAAAAAGATCTGTTCCTATAAAGAACGTTACGAAGTTAGAAAGTATCCAGGGGAAAGTTTATTGGATAAAGGTTTGGAGTATTTCAATCAATTTACTAACCGAATGGATAATGCATCTTTCTTTATTAAATTAAATGAGATGGAAGACGAATTGTTAGATTGGGAAGAAGACGTTTCTTTAGTTCTCAGCTTCTTTGAAAATCAAAAGGAAATTTTTGATCAGGGTTTGGAAGCATTTTCAAAATATGAAGAAAACCAATCTTACCTTGAGGATGATAGTACCCAAGAAACAGTTCTTCAGTTGAAAAATATTGTGAATGATCCTATTCCTTACAAAAAAATCAAAGATATACCCGAGCTTGCACATAAGATTGACGAAGCAATACAAAATGTACTTACTAAGAAAAAAGTAATGGCAAAAGAAGAAGTACAACTTACCTATGATAATTTGATGCTTAAAACTAATACAGATGGTGTTACTGAGGAAACCACATTAAAAATAAAACGCACGTTTGATGACCTCTTAGATAGAATTGATGGATTTGTCAATATATATAAAGTGGATGCAGCCATCACTCAAAGTAACTCTTTGAAGAGTCGTTTCGAACGCATATTAGTTGAAGATATTAGGAAGAAAAGTGAGAAGGATAATGAAGATGATTCTGGTGGGGAGGGGACAATACCAGCACGTCATAAGCCATCTACCAAGCAGGTAAGAATTAAGGACTTGGTTAGTGTTACAAAACTAACTTCAGAGGCGGATGTAGATAGGTATTTGAATTCACTAACTAATGAATTAAAACAACTTATCAGAGAAAATCACATTGAGTTTATTGATTGATATACGGAGGCTATAAGATGAATAAAACTGCGTTACGCTCGTTTGCTACGAACGCTCGAAGAGAGCTTCTTGATAAAGTAAAAGCGAAGGCTATGAAAATTGGTATTACAGAAGAAAATGTGAAAAAAGCTGATATTGAAAGCTCAGATGCCGTATTTATTGAAGGTAGACAGCTTTCAAGTGAAGAAAAAAAGCAAAGAAAAAACTTAATTAAGAGAATAGAACAGAAAGACTTTAATCAAGTAATGGAAGAGGTAGCATACACATGGTTTAACAGGTTTACAGCTTTAAGGTTCATGGAAGTGAATGAATATTTACCATCAAATATACGTGTATTGTCTTCGTCAAGTCCAGGAGATCCAATTCCTGAAATTATCAAGGAAGCTATGTCATTAGATTTTGATATTGATAAAGAATGGGTTTATGAGCGAAAAGTCAAAAACGAAAACGATAAGCTCTTCCAATATTTGATAATAAAGCAATGTAATGATTTGTATGATTATATGCCATTTATGTTTGAAAAGATTGATGACTATACTGAGATTTTGTTTCCTGAGGGATTATTATCAAAAGATTCGTTTTTGAGAAATATGACGAATACAGAATCAATACCAGAGAGAGATTGGGAAAACGTCCAAATAATCGGATGGTTATATCAATTTTACATTGCTGAAGAAAAAAATCGAGTAATTCATGCGAAAAAGAAATATAAAACTGATGAGATTCCTTTTGCGACACAATTATTTACTCCTGACTGGATTGTGCGATATATGGTTCAAAATTCATTAGGCCGATATTGGGTTGAAAACCATCCCAAGGATCGGGATTTAATAGATAAATGGGATTATTACCTTGACAGTCCTAATACAGAACCAGAATTTGAAGAAAAAATAATTCCATATCTAAAAAGAGATTTGAAAGTTGAAGAGATAAAATGCTTTGATCCTGCTATGGGAAGTGGGCATATTCTTGTTTATTTGTTTGATGTTTTATATGAGTTATATAGCAAATGTGGGTATTTGGAAAGAGATATCCCAAGATTAATTATCGAAAACAATTTATTTGGATTGGATATTGACGATCGAGCATATCAATTAGCTTGTTTCTCTGTAGTGATGAAGGCTATGCAACGTAATATACGTTTTTTAAGAAGTATAAAGAGGCATGGATTGGTGCTTAATTTATACTCGATCCAAGAAACTAATACTTTAGATGAGGAAGATTTCACATTTATTGCAGGTGAGAATGACGGGGAGAACTATGAGAAGGTAAAAAAATTCTTAAAACAATTTTATAATGCTAAAATGCTTGGTTCAATAATTAAAGTTGATGAGTCTGATAAAAGTTTAATTGAAGACCAAATAAAAAACATTCAGGATAAGCCTGCAGAAAATATCTTTGAAGCAGAAATTAGGGAAAAGGTATTAGGTATATTACCTTCAGTACTAAAACAGGCAACTATTATGTCGCAAATGTTCGATATTGTGGTTACTAACCCGCCATATTTTGGTGGTAAATATATGGAGCATTCTTTGTCAGAATATGTGAGTCTTTATTATCCAGATTCTAAGTCAGATATGTTTGCTGTATTTGTGGATTTTTGTAGAAGTAAAGTAATAGCAGAAGGACATATTGGTATGTTAACACCTTTGGTATGGATGTTTATATCATCGTATGAGAAATTGAGGAAAAAAATTATTGATAATAATAGCATAACCACGCTGATTCAGTTGGAATACAATGCTTTTCCAGAGGCAACTGTGCCAGTTTGTACATTTACTTTAAGAGGTTCTAATACCAATGACCTTGGACAGTTTATAAGCCTTTCTAAGTTCACAGGACCAGAAAATCAACCAACCAAAACACTGGAAGCTATAGAAAACCCAGAAGTTCCATATAGATATAAATGTTTCCCTGATCAATTCAAAAAAATCAGTGGAAATCCAATAGTTTATTGGGCAAGTACTGGTGTATTTTCTGCATTTGAAAATAAAGATAAAGTGTCAGACTATGGCAAGCTATTTGAAGGTGTTAAAACAAGAGACAATAAAAGATTCCTTAGGTTATGGTTTGAAATAGATAATAAAAATAAATTTAATAAATGGAAACCTTATAGTAAAGGTGGAGGGTTTAAAAAGTGGTATGGGAACAATCTGTACGTTATAAATTGGGAGAATGAAGGCGAAGAAATTAGGAAATTTAGAAAATCAAGCGGAGCAAACTTTAAACATTTTTTTGAAGAGTCTTTGACTTGGTCGGCGATAAGTAGTTATAAGTTTTCTGTAAGGTATATTAATAACTCTCTTTTTGGGGGAGGTGGCTCCGCTGTTACGGATATTAAGGAGGACTATTTATATATATTACTTGGATTTTTAAATTCAAAGGTCTCCAATGAATTGATGAATATGTTAAGTTCCACTCTAAATTATGAGGTAGGAAATGTTTCTGACCTTCCTGTAATAATAAATGATGGTAATGTTGAAGAAATTAATCAGTTAGTTAGAGAGGCTATACAAATCTCTAAAGACGACTGGGACAGTTATGAAACTTCTACAGAATTCGAAACACATCCCTTAATAAAGCATAGGGATGATACCAACCTAATTGAAAATATTTTTAATAAATGGGAATTTGTATCTGATTCAAGATTCAATAGGTTGAAGATAATAGAGGAACGACTTAATGAAATCTTTATTCAGAGTTATAATGTAGATGATTATTTCATCTCCCCTAATGTTGAGGATCGGGATATAACGATTAATAAAGTAGAAAAAGAAGATACCATTAAGTCATTTATTTCTTATGCTGTAGGATGTATGTTAGGTAGATTCTCTCTTGATATACCAGGTGTTATTTGTACTAATCAAAGTTTTGATAAAGAAAAGTATAATTCCTTTAAAGCTGACGAGGATAATATCTTACCTATTTTATCTGGTTCTTATTTTAATGATGATATTGCCTCTCGTTTGGAAAAATTTATCGAAATTACTTTTGGTAAAGAAACATTAAAATTAAATTTAAATTATGTAGCAAATGTTCTTGGAAAGAAAAAGAACGAGACTGCTATAGAAACTATAAGAAGATACTTTACAAATTCATTCTATGAAGATCATATAGGCATTTACAGTGCAAGAGGAAGGAAAGCTCCGATTTATTGGATGTTTACTTCAGGTAAGCAAAAGGCTTTTAATTGCTTAATATATCTGCATCGTTATGATTCTACAACGTTAGGTAGAATACGCACTGATTACCTACATGAACTGCAATTACGTATGGATGCTGAAAAAGAGTCATTATTGAACATCATTGATGGAGATTCAACTTCAAGAGAAATCGCCCAAGCAAAAAAAGAATTAAAATCTTTGGAAAAGAAAATCGGAGAACTGAAAGACTATGATGAAGTGCTACACCATCTGGCAGATCAGCAAATTGAAATAGATTTAGACGATGGTGTAGAAATTAATTATAAGAAATTTATAAATCTGTTGGCTAAGAAGTAAAGGAATAAGAGCAGTAAGAAGGATATGCCATATTAACTTGGTATATCCTTGTACATAGCAAGACTATATAAGGTGGCATATCTATGGAAATAAATGAAATAATCCAAACACTTCATAAAACCTATTCAAAACCTCTTGGGGATCATCAATCCAGAAGAATAGTCTTTTGGATGGATAAAGATAAGGAATTTGCTGATGTGATAGATGACATAGAAATTTCTAATGTGAAAGTTCACAAATTAACTGATAATAACAGCTTTCAGACTAAATATTTGTTGGAAGAAGAAGACAAATTATCCCACTACTTGATTTATACGACAGATGACCTTTCTTCAGAAGATAATTGGTTAATCGATATGCACCTCTATTCACAGAGTTTCTATGCAGACAAAGTCTCCATTATCATGAAGGAAATTGGTATTGACACTTCTTTGAGAGCCTTAGTGAAAAAGTATAGAAAGTTCTTTAATAGCAGTAAAAGAGTAAATAAATTTAAAGCATTGGGTATCTCAAAATATACAGAAGAAACATTCGAAGTTACTCTTATGAGTGTACTATGCAATGTGAAATCTCCAACTTTTGAAGAAGTAATGAAAGCTGTATTGATGGATACATTGGAAGATGATGAGAATAGATTCATTATTGAAATGGAAAAATTCTTTGATGTAAATACCTTTTGGAAGTATGCCAAAAAGCATTATGGATTTGAACAACCCCATCCATCACTGAAAAAGCTGATGACACATCTTTCTGTAACAGCTATTAGTCAAACAGTTAATGAGGAATATTTGTTAAATGTGAAAGATTACATTGCTTCTAACAATAAAACAAACTCTCTTATATTTATTGATCGATGGATGCACCATGCAGAAGATTCAAAAATATATGATCAATATGTTCGGGAAATTGAAAGAGACATTAATATTGAATACATTGTCCAACCAATGAAAATTGATGAGTGTAAGAAGACAGACATCTTTCCTTACCTGGATCAAGCAATCATCCAATATATTTTCAAGGGGATTAAAGCTCAACTTGAAGATTATGAAGAATATAAAAGTCTTATTCGTGTACGTCGCGCCAAACATTTCTATCCAGAAAATAAGGCAATTTATGAGGCGTTGTTCAACACAGTCGAAATGTATGAGTTCAAAAAGCAATATCCAATGGGTATTCCAAAACAGTCGATGAAGGATATGCACAATTCTTATCTTGAGGATTATTTCCAAATGGATACCTATTATCGGAAATTCTACAATGCATTTGATGAAGCAGAAACAAGCGAATCCATGGAAGAACTACAGAGAATGGTCGAATATGTATATACGAATTGGTATATGAGTGGATTGAACAATAACTGGACAAGTTCCATTATGGAAGAGATAGAAGATGAGTGGGCAATAGATGGCATAATGAAACAGCAGAATTTCTATCAGCAATACGTGGCTCCTAAAGTGAAGAATGGAGACAGGGTCTTCGTTATCATATCTGATGCACTTCGATATGATATTGGGGTTGAAGTTGCAAAGTATCTAAATGCAGAAACCAGGGGTAGTAGTCAAATAGAATCCATGTTAAGCGTTCTTCCTTCTGTGACAAAATTAGGGATGGCATCTCTTTTACCACATCGTACTTTAGAGTTTGATTCAAACCAAAATGTAATGGTTGATGGCAAAGCATCACAAGGAACCACAGAACGTAAAAAGATCTTACAGGATACAGTTGAAGAAAGCACTGCTCTCAGTTTTAATGAATTAAATGCCATGAGCAAGAATGATAGGAGACAACAATTTAAAGGGAAGAAAGTAAATTACATTTATCATAACGCTATTGATGCTACAGGAGATCATGCATCAACCGAAAGAAGCACCTTTAATGCTGTAAAAAAAGCAATTGAGGAAATATACAAGATTGTAAAAATTATTCGTGATGAACTGAGCGGTACGAACATTTATATTACTGCCGATCATGGTTTCATCTATCAAAGAAATCCTCTCGAAGAAAGCGATAAAATTGAGAAGGTTAATTTTACTATTAATGAAATGAAACGTCGCTATATATTATCTGATGATAAAGAGAATGTTGATGGATTGTTACGAATCCCTCTTAAAGGAATCATAGCGAATGAACAAGAATGCTATGTTCCGAAGTCGACAATCCGTTTCAAGATGAAAGGACAAGGGGTTAATTTTGTTCATGGAGGAGCCAGTTTGCAAGAAGTAGTTGTTCCTCTCATCACGTTTAAAAATGCAAGAAAAGGTCAAGCTCGTAGTAGAGAAACGCAACAAGTGGACATCAAACTAACGAACACTGCACGAAAGCTTACAAATAGCATCTTTCAGCTTAATTTTTTCCAGACAGAAAAAGTGGTAGGGAAGATGACTCCAAGAACTGCTAATATTTTCATGGTCGATGAACAAGAGCAAAAAATATCTAATGAAGAAGTTGTCATTGCAGATAAAATGACAGATAAACCAGAAGAACGTATGTTTAAATTGCAATTTGTCCTTAAAACGAAGGATTATGATAAAAACAAGACATATTATTTAATTGTGAAAGACATGAATACAGGAGTAGTTTTAGAACGCATTCCATTTACTATTAGCTTAGGCATCAGCAATGAATTCGACTTTTAAGGGAGTGGAGTGAAGCAATGGAGAATCAGGGGTTGTCAGATGCAATATCGTTAGATAGAAAACTGAATGACGTTTTTGGAGGAAGAGTGGTCAGGAAGGATTTAACTAAGCTGATTAAAGAGGGAGCCAATGTTCCTGTTCATGTGTTGGAATATCTTCTTGGCATGTATGCGGCTACTGATGATGAAGAAAGTATTGATGAAGGAGTTAAGCGTGTTAAGAAGATCCTATCTGAAAACTTTGTTCGACCTGATGAAGCTGAAAAGATAAAGTCTAGAATACGTGAAGTAGGACAGTACTCAATTATTGATAAGATAACAGTGAAGTTGAATTCTAAAAAAGACTATTATGAGGCTGAATTTTCAAATCTTGGTTTAAAAGGTGTACCGATTTCTTCCAACTATATCAAAGAGTTCGATAAGCTCCTAGCAGGCGGAATTTGGTGTATGTTAAAGATGGACTATTTTTACGATGAAGAACAACGTGATATGAACCCATTCAGCATCAGTAACTTGAAGCCCATTCAGATGCCTAACATGGATGTAAATGAAATATTTGAAGGGCGTAAACACTTTACTAAAGAAGAATGGATAGATGTATTAATTCGTTCAACTGGTATGGAGCCGACCCAAATAGATGACCGAGTTAAGTGGCATTTGTTGCTTCGACTCGTACCATTGGTTGAAAACAACTATAACATGTGTGAATTAGGCCCAAGGGGAACAGGTAAGTCCCATGTTTATAAAGAAATTTCTCCTAACTCTGTCCTGGTTTCAGGCGGGCAAACTACAGTCGCTAATCTATTTTATAACATGTCTTCTCGACAGGTCGGTTTAGTGGGGATGTGGGATACTGTAGCATTTGACGAAGTGGCAGGTATTAAGTTTAAAGATAAAGATGGTATTCAGATCATGAAGGACTTTATGGCCTCTGGATCTTTCTCCAGAGGAAAAGAAGAAAAGACAGCCTCTGCATCCATGGTTTTTGTAGGTAATATCAATCAAAGTGTAGATTCTTTAATCAAAACGTCCCACCTCTTTGCTCCTTTCCCTGAAGAAATGGCGAATGACTCTGCTTTCTTTGATCGTATGCATTACTATCTTCCAGGATGGGAGATCCCTAAGATGAGACCTGACTTTTTTACTGACAAATATGGGTTCATTGTAGACTACATGGCAGAATATTTCAGGGAAATGCGAAAGAGATCTTTTGGTGATTCAATCGATCGATTCTTTAAGTTAGGAAATAATCTAAATCAACGTGATGTAATTGGGGTAAGAAAAACGGTATCAGGCTTAGTTAAACTATTATATCCAAATGATGAGTACACGAAAGAAGATATTGAAGAGATTTTACAATATGCTCTTGAAGGTCGCCGTAGAGTTAAAGAACAGCTTAAAAAGATTGGTGGCATGGAATTTTATGATGTGATGTTCTCTTATATACAAAAGGACACCTTGGAAGAAGAATATGTATCTGTGCCAGAACAAGGTGGAGGTAAGTTAATCCCTGAAGGTCTTGGAAAACCAGGGCATGTTTATACGGTTGGTTATGGCGAATCTGACATGATTGGTGTATTTAAGCTTGAAAACCAAGTCGTATCAGGATCGGGCAAGTTTGAAAAGTCTGGTGTTGGATCGAATAGAGATGTAAAAGAGAGCCTAGATACAGCTTTTCGTTACTTCACTTCAAATAGTAAAAGTATAAGTGGCACGATTAGTATAAAAACCAAAGATTATTTAATGCATGCCACTGATTTGCAAGGAATAGGTTTGACTAATCAATTAGCCATTGCGGAACTAATCGGACTATCTTCAGGAGCAATGGAGAAGCCTGTACAGGAGAGTTTAGTTGTATTAGGAAACATGACTGTCGGTGGAACAATTAGTAAAGTAGAGAATCTTGCCAACGTCCTTCAAGTATGTGTGGACTCTGGTGCAAAACGTGTCTTAATTCCTGCTGCTTCTGTTGCTGACTTGCAAACTGTTCCTTCTGATTTACTGATAAAAGTAACGCCTATGTTTTATTCAGATCCTATTGATGCTGTTTTTAAAGCTTTAGGTGTGGGATGACCAATAATTTTTATGAAGGTTAAGCTTATTAAATCAATAAAAAATAAACTTTTTAACTCTAGAACATAATTATAGATCAAACTTGATTATAAGAAAGAGGTACCATATGGATAGTAAATGGGGATGGGGAACAGTAATCATTTCTATTATGGCAATTTCTTTTGCAATTCTTCTTTTTGTTTTTCCTTGGAAATTCGGTGAGTTTAACAAGAATTTGCAAGAAGTAAATTATATCATCTCTTACACTAGTTTAATTTTTTCTGCAGGAGCTTTACTTGTTGCGAGTTTAGCTTTTAAAGCTTCTGTCACCGGTCCAAAATTAAAGTTGGAGATAGTTCCTTATGATTCTGAAAAAATGGGGCCAACCTTGAGACTAGACGCAGATGGTAAAATCGATCTGTCTCGCCCTTATAATGAATGGAACTTAAATTTGGTCAATATTGGAAAAGTTTCAGCGATTAACCCTTTAGTGAAGATAGAGTTTTTAAATATTTTTTTTGGAGAGAACGATTTAGAAGGGTGGATGCCAATAGATCATGCTCATGCAATGGGGTGGTATGCATTTCAGTGGATTCCAGGTCAAAGTCATAGTTCAATGATACATGTGGGATTTAAAACGAAGTTACCTACCTTTTTCTTTAACGGTCAATACGTAGGAAACCCAAAAGATCCAAAACTAAAAATTACGATTGCTGCAGACAAAATGAAAACCACATCATATACATTACCAATTAAAATAGTTTCTTTTTAATAAGGGATTTTAGAAACTAACTAGTTTGGGTTCAATTAAATGACTGGATTTTGACTGGATGATGTATATAAATAATGAGATAGTATTTATCATAAAAACTCTGCGAGCGACTTAAAAGTCAGAGCATTAAAGGTTTTTAAATCTTATTTGCTGAAATTTAAGGTATTAAGAGTATGGGCGGCATGATGTAAGCTGTCTTCAAACCCTTTGCTAGATAAGGATTAGAATCCCGATAAACGAAAATTGACTGGATTTTTAGGATTTACCTAAAATTTTAAGAACCTCTCATGAGTAATATGGACTCTTGAGGTTCTTTTTTAGAATTTGGAGAATACATCATGTAGACATCTAAATAAAATGAAGTTATTTTAAAATTTAATTTAATAGAATGAGGAGGATGGAGTTGGATCAAGAAAAAACACGGACATATTTAATTGGAAAACAAGAGTTTGTGGAACTTTCACAGTATAACAACGAATATAATATTTATAACAATAATATGAACAAATCTAAAGGTATATGGCGGTACATGGATTTTTCTAAGTTTGTAAATTTATTAGATAGCAGCTCTATTTTTTTTAGTAAGCCCACATCTTTTAAAGATCCTTATGAGGGAGCTTACTCAGAAGTTGATTTTAAGCGCATAATTGGTGAACCAGTTTCATACATACCAGATATTAAGTATGATTATGATGTTAGAAGGCAAGGTTTAATAGAAAAGTCAAAATTGCTATTAGATCAAGTAGGTGTATCCTGCTGGCATATAAATGATAATGAGTCAGCTGCAATGTGGGACTTATACTTACGGGCTGGTGATGGTATTGCTATAAAAAGCAATGTGAATAATATGATCAGTAGTATGGAAAGTGATGATATTTTTTATGGCCAGGTTCAATATATTGATTATGATAATGAAATGGCAAGTAACAATACTTATGAAAGTTTATTTTATAAAAGGCGTTCTTTTAGCCATGAAAATGAATTTAGATTATTATGTTTTGAGTCAGTGGATGACCCTTATTTCGAAAAATATGGGACAGCACTGAAATGTAATATAGATACATTAATCGATGAAGTTTATGTGTCACCTCTTGCTCCAAAGTGGTTTGCTGATACAGTTCAATCCATTACTCATAAGTACGATTTAAATAAGCCAGTTATCCAGTCATCATTATATAATGCACCTAGAACGTTTTTTTAATAACTGAATGAATAATGGTAGTGTCTAAAAATAACGAGCTACATAAGTTGTCTTCTTTTTTATATAGTTAGTAGGCGCTCGAATATATATTTTATTTCATCTTGTATATTCGGGCTATACACACCTTCTGATTTATTTTCAATAGAATACTATGTTCAAAAATAGGGGACGTTTTGGCGTTTTTAAAATAAGATAAAGTTGTTTTGATAGTTTAGTGTTTTTCGGAAGGGGTCTAAAGAAATGTTTCCTCAACTTTTGTATGTTTATATTAAAGACTTAAGAAAGTGTTTTACTCAACAGGAGTTTCATTTTACCAATGACTTTATTGTGAATTTTAACGGTAGTAAATTAATTATATCTAAGAAGTACAACCCTTTTGATGATTTATGGGGGGAGAAAATAAGTAATATTAACTTAATAGTGGGTAAGAATGGTTCTGGGAAAACCACCTTATTAGATCTTTTAGGATCTACAAAGGGTAGAAGATCAAATTTGATTACAAAGCCACCACAAAGTGAAAGAAATGGAAGGCACTTTGAAGAGTGGTTTGCTTTGTACCACATAGTTGATGATGTGTTTGTGATAGAAGGTAATAATTCAAATCTAATTCAAAATTTAGGTAATGTTCCAGCTGGCACAAGTGATGAATACAGTATCTGTATTAAATATAATTTTTTTGAACAAGCAGCCACTTACTTTGATTATATACAAGGTAAGGAATATTCGAGAGAGAATAACACTTATACATTAGATAGTAGTATGATCTCTCTTTACATGTCTAACAATAGAGAGAGAGACTGGTTTTTAGGTGATCAGATAATTGAAGAACAAGATTATTATGTGGGTTTTAAACGTCTCTATTTAAATAGGCCACAATATTCAAATATATATTCTTTTATGAGTGAAGAACATAAAGCGCTTGAGGAAAATTTCTCAGCAAAAAATGCCTTGTGTGAGATAGAAAGAGAGGAAGTTTTTAAAGAGGAACTAAATTCAGAGTCATTAGGGTTATTTTTATATCAAGGTAATGGCGATATATTACTTTTTAATAATGATTTTGACTTAGGTTTTTTAAGAGATGAAGAAGAAAAAACTGATCAGTGGACTGTTAAGGAAAAGTTTATTATTAAGTTTCTTGAGCACATGGTAATTGGATATTGGGACAAAAGGGGTGAAAAAGAGTTATCTGATGATGAAAAAGAAGATTGTATTAATGCCATCAATAATATAAATTTTAAGAAAGATAATTTTATAAACAGAGTTAAATACTTGCTACAAGTATTACATGAAGTATTTTTAGCTTTGAATAAAAAAACATTATTGTACTTTAATTTTGAAATAATTGAGAAATTTATTAGAGGTTTAATAGGAGTCCAGGATATCTATTTCATTTCTGATAGAGTATTGCGTGTTAGGTTAAGTGAAGAATTTAATGACAGCATTTATCATTTACTTTCTCTTTGCGATGAGTTAAACGTGAATCAAATATATTACCCCTTCGAAGTTAAGTTTAAAAATATGAGCTCCGGAGAATTAGAATTTATTAATGTGTTTTCAAATATGTACACTGCAGTTCAAGCAGCAATATCAAATAAAAATATAGGTAGTATATTACTACTCTTAGATGAACCCGATGCTTCATTTCATCCAGAATGGTCTAGAAGATTTATTAACAATTTATTTATTTTTTTAAACAATGTTAATTATCGCAAGGAAATAAAATTTCAAGTACTAATAACCACTCATTCACCTTTTATAGTTTCAGATGTTCCAAAAGAACATATCACCTGTATTGACATTATCGAAGACAGAGGTGAGGGTACTAAAAGAGTCGCAAAACAAGCCAATTTTGGATTAATGAGTAACTTTTATGACATAATTCAAAATGATTTCTTTATTACTTCTCCTATGGGAGAACATGCAATGAGTATCTTCAAAGACGTCGTTGAGAGGATTAATTCATTAGAGATGAACGAGGTTGAAGAAATTAAAAAGGTGAAAGCTATTATTTCGTCTATAGGCGATGAGGTGATTCGTATGAAACTAGAAGAACTATTTAATGATAAAAAAATAGATTTTTTACCGGAAAAAGAAAAGCTCAAAAGAATTAACGAAATTGAAAAAGAGCTCAGGGAATTAAAAGAAACATTGGGAGAAGAACAGAATGATTAAATTGAACCCTAAGCTTTTGCTTCGTATAAAAGATAAGTATTATAAACAAATGGTTAAGAAAATAGAAAATCGATACAACCATGAAAATAGTTCAAAGCCAATAATAGGAAATCCCTTTACCTGTAAACCTTATACCTCTTTATTTGAAGATGGGCTAACGGAAAGCTTGAACTTTCCGTTAGTTGAAGATTTGTTGACGAAACCATTTGATTACATTCGCGACAGATATGCTGATTTAAATAATTATTTTTTAACTTGTGAGTTAGTTCACTATAGTTCATTTCAAATAGACAAACAGTTAGAAAGATATAACATCAATATCACAAAAAAAGAACGACATGAATTTCGTGAAAAGTATGTATCATTATATATGAATGACTGGATTAATGAAGTGATTCTGTCTCATCCTTATTATTATAAGAATAACGAAAATTTTTCAGCCTTTATTTCTGATGTAGAAAGAAGATTGTATAAATTAAATAGTGCAATCAGTAGTATAGTAGACTATAGTATTTTGGATGCTGAACTGAGACATGAACTGTTAACAGGAATAGCTATTGAAGTTTGTCCATATTGTAATAGGCAATACATAACTAAATATCAAAAAGATTCAAAAGAGAGGTCTACTGCTGATCTGGATCACTTTTTACCTAAATCTGTTTTCCAATTATTATCATTATCATTATTTAATTTTGTTCCTTCATGTCAAATATGTAACTCAAGATTTAAAATGGCTAAAAGCGTTGAGATCTTATATCCCTATCATAAAGGATTTGATAATGAAGCTAAGTTTGAAGTCAAATTAAATCCTGAAAGTACTATAGATTCAATAATAGGAAACAATTTAAAGTTTGATTTAAATATAAACGTAAGTACTACAGATGACTGGGAAAAAATCGAAAACAGTATTAATCTTTTTCATCTTAGAGAAATTTATAAAAACCATAAAGATTACGTACGAGAGCTTTTATATAAAAAACATGCATATGCAAATACTTATAAGAGTCAACTTACTCAACTATTCTATGACTTAGATCTTGGTCCCACGGAAATCAATTTATTTTTATATGGAAGTAATTTAAAACCATCCTATTTTGGGAGAAGGCCATTATCAAAACTTGCATACGATATTATTTATCATAATTAGAATTAAGAAGGTTAAATAAAAACGCATTATTAAATGATTAGGGGGGACGCTTTTTAACCCCGCTTTGGACGAACGATGTATATTAAGCTGTGATAAAATGGGGGAAAACTATAAAAAAGGGGAGAAACAGATGAGTGTTTGGTTGTTTCGTGCTGGAAGGCAGGGGGAGTACGAGAATAAATTTTTGCAGGATAAGCGGGTGTATTTGACTTGGGATGATCTCAATACAGATTTATCCACGATCAACAAAAAGGAAGAGCTTTATAAGACACTCATTAAACTATATGATCTTGAAAAGGAAAAGACTGCGGTAAACTGGGCCTCACAGATCTGGCCGATTGCTCACAGGATGAAAATTGGAGACTGGGTCGTTCTTCCGTCGAAAATGAACAGAACGATACATATTGGAGAGATTATTAGTGAGTATCAATACGAAGAATCAAACGGGAGCCCTTATTACCATTATCGTGATGTAAAATGGTTCGCGACGGATATTCCACGGGATCGTTTTGACCAGGACTTGCTTTATTCATTGGGCGCTTTTATGACAGTTTGTAAGATTAGACGAAACGATGCGGAGAAAAGAATACGTGAGATGTATCGAAATAATTGGCATGCCAAAAAAGACAAAACGATCGAAGATCTGGTTTACGAAAATGAGGAACAGGTTACGTTTGATTTAGATGAGTACATATATGATCAAATCTCCAAGCGCATCATTCAGCGATTTAAAGGACACAACATGGAGACTTTAATCGAAGAATTGCTTAAGGCTAAGGGGTTTACCACTTATCGAAGCCCTGAAGGGGCAGACCACGGCGTTGATATCCTAGCTGCCTCTGATACGCTCGGATTCGGCCATCCAAGAATTTGTGTGCAGGTGAAATCGTCTGATACACCTCTTGACCGACCTACATTAGACCAGTTAATTGGTACGATGAGTAACTTCAGTGCTGATTTTGGTTTACTGGTTTCATGGAGTGGTTTTAAAAACTCTGTGATGAGAGAAGTTCCAAAGCAGTTTTTTAAAGTGCGTTTATGGGATTCGAAAATGGTAATCAAAGAAATCTTCAAAAATTATGAGAATTTAAGTGACGAAATTAAAAAGGAGATTCCAATCAAGAGAGTCTGGATGTTGGATGAGGGTGATGGCTAAAGAATTTAGGCATTGAAATATCAGCCTTTAATTGGGGTGACATACTTTTTGACATACTCCTACTCATTTGTGAATATATTCTTCTAGATATCCTAGTGGGCTAAGGCCTATAAAAAATAATCAAATTCCGATATTTTGGTGACTATTATCCAATATTTATATACATGAATACATGGGCGGCATTACGTGATAGCGCCCTCCCTCTTGATATATGATTAGGTTATATTACAAAAAGTTATTGATTACAGCTACTGGATCTTACCACCCTTGCCATCTACGCCACGGATTCTAATCATATTGATTTCCCAATCTTAATCATCATTTCTACACTCCAAGTCTTTATCTAGTATAGAAATGATTATCAGTTATTATTGGGGAATTTGAAAACGTTGATATTAGGGTTTTTAGCACCGTTGTTCACAGATAACAAAAGGTTTCGGACTTTATATACAAAGCGAGAGAGAAGGATTTCATTCCTTCTCTTTTTTGAGTGTGGAATACCACAGATGGTGGAGGGAATGCTCAGCTTCAGATGGAATAGTCTTCTTTTATGAAACTTAAGACTTCGTTTACTGCATAAGATTTGCAGGGAGACTCTGCTTTGTAGTTGATGGAATTGAAGTTGCACGTCGCTATATAAAGATCGGCTTTCATTATTTCAATAGTGACCTTATGTCCGCTCAGCGGAAAATATATGATTTCAATTTTACCGAGTAAGATACCTGTCCCCCCTTTGTAAGATTGTTTTGTTGGAGTAGAGTTATCCCGCGCCGGATTCTGCTTTGTCATCAGTCTCTGAAAAATGAATCCGTATTGACATCCAGCGCATCTGCGAGTGTTTCAATGGTGATTAACGAGGGGTTCTTTTGTCCCCGTTCAATTCTACTAATATACGTTCTGTCGAAGCTGGCTTGGAAATGTAACTGCTAGACTAAATTCAACAGTTTCCGCTTGATAGAATAGAACACTTTTTCATCAATTAAACAATCTAATCAGTTAAACTTATCGAGTACATAAGTTTCTGATTGGAGGTTCAAGGAGTGGAAAGGTTGGAAAAGCATGTTTACGTTCATCAGTTAAAAAGAGAAGGGTTCAGCATAGCGGCGATTGCCAGGAAATGCGACCTTTCGAGAAACACAGTTTATACGTACCTAGAGATGGATTTTCAAGAAGCAAACGTATGGGTTGGTGGATTAAGTACAAGGAAACGGAAGCTTGATACTTATCAATCTCAAATTTTGAATTGGCTTCAGGAACATCCAGATCTATCAGCCTCTCAAATATCAGATTGGCTGGCGGAACGCTGTTCCTTCACAGATGTTGGAGAAAGTACGGTTCGTACTTATGTAAGAGAACTTCGGGAGAAGTACCATATTCCCAAAGTGCTTCATACCAGAACTTACGAAGCTCTAAAAGAATTACCCATGGGCAAACAAATGCAAGTTGACTTTGGAGAATTGAAAGTGAAGAACTCTGAAGGAAAATTCATTAAGCTGTATGCTATCGCATTTGTTCTCTCCCACTCCCGGTTCAAATATATAGAATGGCAGATTCATCCTTTTACTACTAGAGATGTATTAAGGTGTCATGAAAAGGCTTTTGAATATTATGGTGGAATCACTGAAGAAATTGTCTATGACCAGGATAAGTTAATTGCGGTAAGTGAAAATGGAGGGGACGTTATATTCACGGAGGAGTTCCAAGCTTATAAAGCAAACCGTAACTTCCGCGTGTACCTATGTAAGAAAGCAGATCCTGAATCCAAAGGGAAGATCGAAAGCGTTGTGAAATTTACGAAACGAAACTTTGGAAAGAACAGGGTCTTTCACAACATTGAAACATGGAATGAACAATGCCTTGCCTGGTTAAAACGAAAAGGAAATTACCAGGTACATAACAATACAAAAAAGAGACCTGTCGAAGTGTTCGCCCTGGAAAAGCCACACTTACGAAAAGTCTCCTTACCGCTCTCTTTCGAGAGCAACCTTGATACAAGTATAGCAAGAATGGTTCATAAGGACAATGTCATTAAGTATAAGTCAAACCGATACTCCGTTCCGTTAGGAACCTACCAATCAGGAGAAAGCAACATCGTCTATGTCCAAGAAGAGAATGGAAAGCTGGTCATTAAGAAAACAAAAAATGGAACTCCTCTAGCTATTCATGCGATTAATCCTGGAAGAGGAAAGCTTATTAAGAAAACAGATCATTCAAGAGATCGTTCCAAAGGAATCATTGCATATTTGGAGACCATCAAGAAACCCTTTGAAAATGATGATAAGATTGACGCCTTTCTAAGTGAAATCCATCAGCGGTATCCAAGGTACATTAGAGATCAGCTCCAAATTCTACAACGTGCAGTAAAAAGTTATGAACCCTTTATCAATCAGGCTATAAACGTGTGTGTCCAAGAGAATTTATGGAGTGCCAATGACTTTCACGATGTAGCCAAGCACCTTTCAAGAATTGAGCGAAAAACTGATTCCATCTCGGAATATGAAGGTATTCCTTCCCAAGTTCCTACGGAACTAATAAAACAAAAAGCAGCTTTAAGAGAAATGGATGGATACCTTAAAATTCTAGGAGGTGCTTAATATGGGAGGATCAGTCGAACGGCTACAAGATCAATTTCATCAATTAAGAATGTCAGAGACATCTAAGGAGCTCCCTGCTTTCCTCAGGAAAGCAGAAGCTCACTCCTGGACTTACCAAGAGTTGCTTCATGAACTACTCACTTATGAAGAAAAACGTAGAGAAGAAAAGATGATTCAAAAACACTTGAAGTGGGCGAAGTTTCCTTATGAGAAAAGTTTGTCGGAGTTTAAGCATGATGAACAGCCTTCACTTAGCGAGCGTCAGCTTAGACAATTACAAGAACTTTCGTGGTTGGAACAGTTATTTAATTTGATATTTCTTGGGCCTCCCGGTGTAGGTAAAACTCATTTGGCCATTGGATTAGGGTTAGAGGCGATTCAACGAGGACATCGAGTTGCCTTCATATCTATGGGAGAGTTAGTCCCTTTATTAAAGACAGAAGAATACATCCGCAAAGCGCAGCTACGCCTCAAGCGTATAAGAGAATCCGATCTGGTCATTGTTGACGACCTGATGTATATGGCAATGGATCAGCATGAAGCCAATTTGTTTTTTCATTTAATCAATCACTTATATGAACGAAGTTCAATCATATTGACATCTAATAAAGGACCTGAGGAGTGGGGAGAGTTACTAGGTGACCAGGGAATTACTACAGCCATTTTGGATCGGTTATTGCATCGATCTCAGGTAATTCACCTAAATGGAGATAGCCATCGAATAAAACATCGGCAATCTCTATTTGAATCGAAAAGTGTTCAAAATTAATGAGCAAAAAGTGTTCAAAACAACTTGACGGTTACAGGAAAGCCAATTCCTCCTGGGACATTCCTTTTTCTAAACGAATATTCCTTAAACGCTGGCCGAATATCTGTTTGACTTCTTCTTCTCTTTTTTTGTCCATACTGAAATCATCGTATGAACATAATTGTTGCACCACGGACTGACATTCACTATTTTCCATTTTATTACAGATTATCGATGGATATAAGAAAACAATTATGAAAGTGACTGAAATTACTAAAAATGTTAATGCGACGGAGGAGGCAGTCATCGTCAAATGCCATTTCCTGAATGCCGTTGTGCAAGGCTTATAGCCGGCAGTTTATGATAAGAGGAAGGGGAAGCTGCATGGCAGTCATGGAGTCAAACCCACATTGGTGAGATCATTGGATTTTATGGAGCGATCGCTGTAAGAGTGCCTCCATTGACACATCCGGGCCAGAGTACAGCGTCAGACACCATGGATTGCGGGTTGTACGTGCATTCAGGTCCAACATATTTACTTGTTAACTCGGTGTGGTCTTTCCGTGAAAAGAGCGTTTGAAAGGAAGTGCCTGATCCCCACTTCGCTAAATTGTTAACGCGGCAGAGGTCAGGCACCATCATATCCTATATCTTAGTACCAAATTGAATCGTTCAATAATGGCTATTAAATGGGGAGTGGGTTGTTCAATAAGTTATTAGTGCCAGGACCTAGTCTAGTTTTAGTTAGAAAAGAAAAAGAGATACTTCTTCTAGGTCCCGACAAACTTCTGTAGATTATTAAGTCTTAGTTGCTTAACACCTTTTGGATTTTCTTATAAATAGGTACAGGAGTCCGTTTGAAATCTTTTAATGACTCCACAGTTTGGTTACCATGTGAGTCATGAATCACAAGACGGTTATGACTTTCATCCAATTTGATAACGTTATGACCAATACCAAAGGATTTTACCCCTGTAGAATTATCTAAATGCGTATGATCGAGTATGGTCTGTACCTTATTGAAATACCTGCGTAGGAACCGCCACAATTTCAGTTCGGTATTTGATTTCATAAATAACTCTGGTAGATCTTTTGCATGCTGCAACATTGTTAATGTCGTTAAAGTATAGACTTGTATCCCGTATCCAACAGGACGGATGGTCTTCGGTAAAGAGTCCCATTCTTTTACAGTGAATTTCACATAGAGTTCTTGAGACCGACTTGGAACCTCTTTCAGTTCGAAACGTTTTACTATATCTACATTTGTTATTTCCCCGTAATAGGTAATGCCGTTGGGTGACCCACTTTCTGCGGCCTTTTGTGTAATATAGAGAGCAATGTGTTTGGCTTCTTGCCACCCTTTTTTTAATTGCTTTAAGGGGATATGGTAGAAACGATGTTGCAAATGCGCCGTCAACCTCTTGTGGTCGTTAACTACTCCGACCAAAACTTTTTCATCGAGAGAGGACTCCCAGTATTCAAGCGATCCTTTTGGTAAGATGCCTTGGGTTTGTAAGTCTTCCGGACTGCTTTCAATTAAGTGTTCCAGAAACTCTTCAACTAACCGATTTGTATTTGGTAAAAATGGGAGGCCACCAATATTGACTTCATCAATGCTCTTATAAAATGGGTGGGATTCATAATTCTCTTCATCCATCCACGGAAATAGCACATAAGCACCGAAGGCATAGCGTTCGTAGGGGCCGTCATTTTTATAAACCCAGGCGTCACGGTATCGGTGCATCGTATTAATATCCTCTTCCATCGGACTAGGGGTAGACACCTCGTTTTCACTCTGGCCAAAATCGATCCGGTATTTCGCATCAAAAATATACTGGTAAGCATAAGGATGACCTTTCTTTTCTACGGTCAACATAATATCGGGTTTTTGTCGTACTGTAGGAGATGAAGGATGTCTTTCCTGAAAGCTAAGTATAATTTGTTCTTCTGTAAAAGGATGCTTGAACCTTCGTTTGGCGGATTTGCTTTGATCAAGGTCCACAAAAAGTCCGTTTCGTTTAATTTTTATTATGTCTTGGTCGATCGCTTCGTACTTTTTATGCAAGATTTGACCCATCTTTAAATACGTCCAATATTCATACAGGGTCGCAACATCCTTTACGGACATCTTGAAAACCTCACCTTGGAGGGAGAGACCTTGCGATAACACTAAGTAAATCATATAAGCATCACGATATCCTTGCTTCATTTGCATGACTAGTGTGAGTACGGATCGGTCTAGACGACTGATTTGTCGCCAAAAGGGGGACTTTTCAATAACATACAGTTTCCCTTGCATGAAGGTTAATGTATTCAATATAGAACGATCAGCAGAGGGGGAATTGTTCAGATAACGCTCCACCTGATAGCTTAAGGATTTTATTTTCTCCTGCAGTCGGATCATCATGAATTTCACAAAACGATTTTCTAACGTATCGAAAGAAAGAAACTTTTTAGCATTCAATCCACGTTCAGGCATCATTTGTTTTCCATTAATAGCAACTCCACGGCTAATTTCTTTGAATAGATAAGGCCTCTTCCGTAAATATTTTCGAGACTGACTGTCCGTTCGCCTTATTTGATCGCCTCTTACTTTGTGATATTCAGTGATCAATTGATGGTGTGGTTGCCTCTCAATGAGTTGAATAGCGTTTACAAATTGATCGAAATAATGATGAAGCAGTTTGTGAAATTCTGCTTGAGAAGGGGACTTTGAGGAAATCTTTGATGCCCCGATAAACGTCTTTTTCATAAAATGAAAAGCCAAATTATACACTTCTTCGCTTACTTCCTCTAATAGACGCTTATAATCCTCTTTGTAATCAAGTTTTGTTGGAAATAGTTCTATCGTTATATCAGCTAGCTGATCCTTACCATCTAGAATACTAAATTGCGTTAAGCCGACCTCATTCATAAATTGAAGTTGCCCCATTAAAAAGGTAATATCTCCGACTTTTTCATTACTTACAGATCTTCGAACTAAAGGATGTTCATGGTAGAAAGAAAGTTCTTTCCCAGTTTTAGAAACGACCACAAGCTGATACACTTCATTCTCAAAAAAGATAGGTGGAAATTGTCCATCGGATAGGTCTACCATTCTTTCTAGAACAGGATGGAAGACATGAACATCTGTCCCTTCTAACGCATGCACCTTTAATGACATTGCTTGTTCTTCTACATTGACCTTTTGCTTGTAGCTTTTTAAATTTTCAAAGCGACTGTTAAATGGCCTGCCCTTCAAATGCACGGAAAACTCTTCATGTTCAATGACCAGTAGATTCGTATCATTAGCGTGAGACATGTTTACTTACCTCCTAACCTAGCCAAAATGAAGTAAAGCCATGTTGTTCTTGATTCTTATACATAGTGGCTAACTTTTCAGCCGATTTTGGGAAGTGTGCATGTTCGATAGCTTGCTCATAGTGGGCCATATCAAGGGATTGACCCGTACAGTAAGTAAACAATTCCTCGATAATCTCAGCTGTAGAAAAATCACTTCCATTTATTTTAGGCAAGACTTTCTGTAATAATTGTCGGTCAAATGCTTCTTTAGGTGTCATTAATTGTCCTAGTTGGTTGTAAATCATATAGAAGCAAATTTCGTCACGAATACGATATCCGAAATGAGTTTTATTCTTTTTTAAGATAGTGTTGATTTCTATCAGGCGCTTAGTGGTGTGCTCAATGATTGACTGATGATCAGCTAATGCATCCTTTAATGTTAAATACTTTGTTTTAAGGACGTCGTTTGTCACAGGATAATCCTCAACTTCTTGATGATCCTGTAGAGTTGGAAAGAAGCTAAGGTCTACTTCATTAAATTCCATAGTATTCGCACGGTCTAACACTTTTGAGCTAAAAGGGTGTGTCGTCTCATCCATATTGACAGTTCCAATCATATAAACATTATCAGGAATAATTACGCGTTTATTAGAGCCTTCCGGCGTAGGTATCTGAGAGGTTACGATCCGATCTCCTAACCATTTCCGACTTTCCATTACACTTAATAAATCACTGAAGTAATATTCTACTCTGGCTAAATTCATTTCATCTAATAGAACAAAGTAAGGAAGCTCAGGGTTCTTTTCTGCTTCAAGCAGCACCTTAGTTAAAGGACCAGGTTTGAAATCTCCTTTAATATCTTCAAAACCAATCAATTCTGAACCATCACTCCAATCCGGACGCACAGGAATGAGGTGAAACTGTCCATTTTCTTCGGTTGCCCCGATACTATTGGCAAACTTTTCAACGATTTTTGTTTTTCCAGTCCCTGAGATACCTGAAAGGATCACAAACGGTTTAGTTCGTAAGGAGAGGTAAAGACTTTTCACTTCTTCTTCTTTATAGTAAAAGCCTTCATTCTTAATATAATTGTAGATATGATTGACCAATCTTTTCTCTGAGAGATTGGTTGCTTTGCGTGTTGACCCTTCAAGTTTGAAAGTTGCTGGAAAGCTGTCTTGAAACGAACTTAGGAGATATTCAGCAAATTCATTGGATACCGAATAAAAATAACCTTGCTTCACATTTCCGTTCACATCAAAAGGTCCAACTTCCTTTTTTCGTTTATCCTCTGGAATAGAAACCTTTTTTAACTTAGGTGATAGTGGGAAATATTGTACGCGGAGAAGGTTGCCATCTTCTTCCCACAGATCTGTAGCAAACGTAGAAGGCTTCTTACTAGTGACAGCACTCTCCGTGACTTCACAGATGGAATGGATAGCTCCTTGAGAATAAGCGAATACAACATCTCCCGAATTAGCTTTAAGAAGATCCGTATGATGGGTGAGAGGGGTGCCTTGTTTGTTTCTCTTAGGAGCCCATAGGAAACCGCCTTCTACTTCATCTTTTGCTGTTTGACCTTGGTTCACCCACCAGTAATTCCGGTTTTTATTTACCTTTTCAGACATCTCTATCACATTCCCATCTCCATCTATTAACTCCGCGTGCTTTAGCCAGTTGAAAATGTTTCTAATTCCTTTCTCAGCAACAGATTCTTTAATGGTTGTTTGATCTGTTGAACTTACAACAGTTAAGTAAGTTATTTCTTTCAATATTTCTAGCTTTTCCTTGTAGTGATACATGGACATAAACTTTAGTGATTCATAAACCATTTCTATAAATGGACTTTGAAGTATTCTTTTTCTAACTTCTTGTATGGAGTTATCTTTATTCTCTAATTTATAGTCTTTATTTAAGTACCCAAGTAATTGTAAGTTTTGACGAGCATGAGACTTAAGCCGTTTTATGTTGTCATTCTTAAATGTTTGGGTTATAGAATCTGCTGTATATTCGCCATCAATCAACTCTTGAAGCATTGTCATGGTTTGGTCAACAGTACTAAAAGGAATGTCTAGTGTGGTGAATGTTTTAAGCTGAACTTGGTTATTTTTATGTTTTTCTACGAAGGGAACGGAAGACAAAAAAGCGAGTATAAAAGAATGCCTTCTTCCTAAATCCACAAAATCCTGATCAATAACGGTTCTTTTATCTATTAAGATTCCTAACGCTTGTTCCAGCCAGTCGTTACGAATAAGTACGTAAGGGACTTCCTTTTTACCCTCATTAAATTTATTGCGTGAAGATTTGGTTTCTACATGGATACCTTTTTCACTAGATGAGACTATGTAATTGGGTGCATTTGTACTTAAGGTATAAACAACCTCTGATTGCTTAGCAAAATCTAAAATAAATCTATTAAGCATGGAAATCCTCCGGTCAGTGATATTTTCCTTTTATGGTATCACAAATGGAAGTGGCTTCTAATGTTTGTCTTTCTATACACCGATGGAATTAGGCGAAAAGGAGGGATATATATAATTGTGCAGCTAATGTAAAAAACAGGATACCTAGTTAAAGTTGGACTGGTTTATTTTTGTGAAGGTGCCTGATTCCAACTTCGCTAAAGTGTCCGTGTGACGTCATTTCGTCTGCTCGTATTCAAAACCTGAAAAATCTTATATGTTCTTGTGTCTATAATGCTCTTCAGTAAGTACCACAATCATTTGCTCCAAAGTATAGAGCGGGTGTTTTTAGTTCTATTGATGGGGTGAAAGCTCGACTAATTTGATAAATATTGGTAATATCAACCTAATATTACTGTTAGGTGGGGTTATATCATTGAGCGAAGAACTATTAGATAGAGGAATTTATGCAATTATAAACAAACCTAAAAAATTAGTTTACGTTGGCGAAACTCAAAGAAATTTTCTTATTCGATGGATTGAACACTTGAACAATATTAGTAACCATTATGGTAATGCAGATAGAACGAAATTATTTTTACATAAACACACTAAATTCATTGTACTCAAAACAATGAATGATGAAACATACATAAAACATGATTTCTTTAGATACGAACAAGAAGCTTATGAATTTTATAAAAAGAAGGGATGGGGGGTTGCTTCTACGCACAACTATAATATAGAAAGTAATTACAAGGATCATGACTCCGATGATAAGATATTGCTGGAAAGGAACAGGAAGGCTAATAACCAAATAGCATTAGTGTTATCAACAATAAATTCTAAACACACAAACGGCTCAATAATTTTAAAAAGTCTATATAAGCGATTGGAAAAGGAATTTGGAACAAACATAGATAAAATTGAAGGTAAGAGCGTTTTGAGTAGGCTCAACAAAGAGGAGTTGGAATTTATATTAGTGGATCTCTATCCGAGATTTTATATAAAAAAATTAGAATTGGTTCGTACTGAATACAAAAAGAGGGACCGACAATTAAGTTTCTAATTAGGTTAATTGTTAAAGAGAATGGAGGAGAGATGCTTGAAGTTAAAGAAACGCCTTAGCACTTTAGCGAAGCGCAGGTAAGACTGCTTTTGAAATTGTTATTTAGATATGCACTATGAATAACTAAGAATAGTTAGGAGTTATAATCAATGGAGCAGGAAATTTTGATGGTTAAGATACATAACGCAATTAAAGAAGGTAAAAGCCTTTATGAATCTACCAATGGAAACTGGAAGATAAATAGAAAAAAATTAAAGCATATCAAGTATGTACTTGGGATAAATAATGGTGAAGTTGTTTGTGGGTACCAGCCTTCAAAATGGTATCAGGTTGAAGAAGGAGCAGAATCCGGTCGAAGCTTTTTTGAAGGACCTCACATTGATGAAGGAATGTTTTCTAAAATTCAAGCATCTAATGAAATCTTTAAAAATAAATTCGGAACAGGTTCTGCTATCGGATATGCATATGTTTCAGAATTATATATTTAACCAAAAGTTTATTTGTCAGCAATTATATACTCCCTATGAAAAAGGCCTACTAAAAATTTAATGCATTAGATTAATGTGCTGATACTCCGTCCGTTAAAAACTTAATAGAAGCGGGGAACAGGTATCATAGCCTAACAAGCGCTGGGACGGTTCATGCGCTTCTATTCTCGATTTATGAACAAAGAAAATATAGCGTTTTTTCAAATAGAACACTCTCAATCATGTAGACGGGCGTGACTGAAATAAGGAAGCACTAAAACGGTGGTTCATTTAGAGGAGATAGAAGAGGGAGGAGTATATAAAGTTGAAAAAACTCTTAGCGTTATCAATTACTGTCTTCTTTTTAATAACAGGTTGCTCTGATAATTCGGGCGATAATAAACTGGAAGAATCGCCACTACCTGCTAAGGATTTAGAAGTTATTGCAGAAAATTTGGAGGTCCCGTGGTCCATCGAAAAAATGGAAGATACATTTTATTTAACAGAAAGAGCAGGAAACATTGTCAAAATAGAAGAGGGTGAAGTAGAACGACAGAGAATAGAGCTTGAAGAAGAGGTATCCACAGCTTCAGAAGCTGGAGGGCTTGGGTTTGTTCTTGCCTCTGACTTTTCCGAATCGAACCTTGCCTACGCTTATTACACGTATGAAGATGGGGAAGAACAATTCAATCGTATCGTAAGGCTTCGGTTGGAAGATCGTGTATGGAGAGAAGAGGGACTGCTTCTTGATCAAATCCCCAGCGGTACTTACCATCATGGAGGAAGACTTAAAATCGGTCCTGATGAAAAACTTTACGCAACGACAGGAGATGCTTCTGATCCTGACATAGCACAAGACCTAGATTCATTAGGTGGAAAAATTTTAAGAATGAACGTAGATGGATCAATACCGGATGATAATCCATTTGAGGATTCCTATGTTTATAGCCGTGGACATCGCAACCCTCAAGGGATGACTTGGTTATCAGATGGTACGATGTATGCAAGTGAACATGGAGATAATGCAAACGATGAGATTAATTTGATTGAAGCTGGTCAAAATTACGGGTGGCCGATTATAGAAGGTTCAGAGGAACAAGATGGAATGGTTTCACCTGGATTCACTTCTGGAGATAACTCCACTTGGGCACCATCTGGAATGGACAATTATGAAGATAAATTGTTTGTAGCAGCATTAAGAGGGTCTGCCGTTTTAGAATTTAATCCTGACTCTGGTGTAAGCCATGAAGTGATCACTGGTCTAGGTAGGGTTCGAGATGTACTGTTAGACGATAGTGATCTTTATTTCATTAGTAACAATACAGATGGACGTGGTGATCCACAAGAAAATGATGACAGGCTTTATAAAATTTCGCTTTCAGAACAGGATTAACTACTCGAGTGTAAACGGTCGTTCTTATATATGATTCATTCATATATAGTGTGAGCATCTTAACTGAATCATATAGGGTAACTCTATAGCATGGAGGGTTTCCTAAATTCTCGATCAAAATTCCAATCTCACCTGTAAACTACTATATGCTCCAATTTTAACGTGCCTGCCCCTCGCTGCGATAAGCGATGAAATGTTAAAGCGGAAGGGGCCAGGCACTTTATTAGTATCCGCCTCATTAAATTCATGTTACCTTATGTACAAAACACTTAAGGAGGATATGATGGTTTCTAAACGTTATCATAGCAGCGAGGAAGAATTGATTGAGCAGTTAAAAAACAAGAGAGAAACGTTTTGGTCTAATGAATCACTTGAACATTATCACACGCTTGAAAAAAATCTGCCTATTCCTACCGAAGACCTTCATGAAGCAGAAATGCTTCTCCACAGGTTTACTCCATATTTAGCTAAAGCATTTCCAGAAACCAAGAAAATGAACGGAATCATTGAATCTCCCATTCGCGGCATACCTTCTATGCAACAGGAATTGGAAAAGCGATATCAGCAATCCATTCCTGGCTATTTGTATGTAAAGTGTGATCATGAACTTCCGATCGCTGGGTCCATTAAAGCGCGAGGAGGTATTTATGAAGTATTAAAATACGCGGAAGGGCTGGCCATAAAACATGGAAAGCTTACAAAAGGTGACGATTACTCCAAATTAGCCAATCCCGAATTCAAGCAGTTCTTTTCCAACTTTTCGATAGCTGTAGGATCCACAGGTAATCTGGCTCTAAGTATAGGCATCATGAGTGCTGCTTTAGGTTTTCAGGTAACGGTTCATATGTCCGTGGACGCCAAAGAATGGAAGAAAGAGTTACTCAGGGATAAAGGTGTAGTGGTAGTAGAGCATGATAAGGATTTTTCTTTTGCCGTGAACGAAGGACGGAGACAATGTCAGGAGCAAGAGAACTGTTATTTCGTTGATGACGAAAATTCCAAGGATTTGTTTTTAGGTTATGCCGTAGCTGCTTTGCGACTTAAGGAGCAATTGAAACAGGAGAAGATCACGTTTGATGCGGAGCACCCTCTCGTGGTTTATTTACCTTGTGGCGTAGGTGGAGGACTTGCGGGGATCACTTATGGACTGAAGTATGTGTTTGGGGATCATGTGCACTGTTATTTTGCAGAGCCGACCAGCTCTCCGTGCATGATGCTTGGACTTGCCACAGGAAAACATGAGGACATTTCTGTTCAAGATATCGGGCTTGATAATAAGACGGAAGCTGATGGATTAGCTGTGGGGCGACCATCCGCTTTGGCTGGACGGCTGGTAGAAAATATGGTGAACGGCATTTATACGATCAACGACGAAAACTTGTACAAGCTATAAGCCCTCTTGCATGATTCAGAAGGTATTTCCCTCGAGCCATCGGCACTTGCAGGCATGTCCGGTCCTATTTCCGTTGACATTCAACAACAGTTAAACAGCATGTATGGCTCCCGATTAAGTCAAGCTACGCATTTAGTCTGGGCAACTGGAGGAAGTTTGGTGCCAAGAGACATTATGGAAGGTTTTGTTTCTAAAGGGACATCATTTCTTCGTGAAGAGAGATAGAGAAACTGGTAGGAAGAGCTGGGACGGCTCGTGCGCTTCCTTATTAAAAAAGCTCCAGCTGTCCCCAGTGCTTTAACACTTTTATCTCTGTGCCTGATCACTGCAGCGTAAAGTGTTAACTTGGTGGGCGCAGGCACTTTCACTGGATTGTTTTTAAAGTGATAAGCATGTAAACGACGAAGATTTACATCCATAACCTCAAAGCTTCTTCATGAGCATGACATCTTCGGAGATCTTTACAAAGCCTGCTTCTTTCCGCGCATTGTCTGGTAAGGAACTCTCATGTATGCCTACTACCTCTGCCCCTAGCTCTCGAAGTTTTGCCACTGTTGATTGGAGACAGGCGATGAAATCCTCTTCTTCATCTACAACAGAAGCGATTATTTCAGCGTATTTATTATCTTCACGGAATGTGACACCAAAATATCCCGATAGTTCTTCATCTTCATAACATGCCACGGAAAAATCAAAATCTACGGATTGATAATACTCCTGAAGCATAGCTAATTCTTCTTGTTGAAATGTTTGTTTTTTTACCGCTGCTTGTAAAAATGAGTCAAAATGAAATTCATTTTCCACTTTGACCTCTTTATGTAAGATTTGAAGTGTAAGCCGTTTCTTAACATCCAATCCATAAATGGAAGACCGCCCAGTGATTTCGAAACCTTTACCTACAAAGAAATCAATCTGATCCTTCCACTGCGAACGGAAGCGCTGGGCAAACATTTTACCCCCATATTCATTGCTGGCAAATGTATAAATTTTATCAAACATTTCATCTTGAATATCCCCTTGATACCCATCTAGCACCCATGGATATCCCAGGGAAATGAACTCCTCACTTCCTGAAAACCCCATATGGCCCACAAGCTCTTCTCCGTCAAATACGAAACATCTTGACCTTGGATCAAATGTCGGCTGCTCATGAAAAATCAGTGGTGACCTTGTCGGTTTCCATGCCCAAGGCAGATCTCTTGTCACCTTCCTCCAAAAATCGTACTGGAGTTTCATATCATCAGGTCCTTGGTAAAACCTCATCGTTAAATTCATATCCTTCCCCCTCCTCAAAAGAAAATCTACTTTATTAATTCTATCATGGTTTATACATACAATTCCCTTATCTGGAAAAAAGGGTGATTTTAAAAAGTACCTGACCCCCAATGCGCTAAAGTGTTAACGGGACGGGGATCAGGCTCCTTTAATATTATTTTTTAGTGTAATGGCAAGGAGTTAATAATTAGAGTTACATCTTCCTATTCAAAATGATCAACAAACAATTGGTAAATACTACAATTTTAAAGGGTTTTAGGCTTTTGTAACGAAACTATAAAAAATAGTGGATAGATTGATATGTTAATAGTATGTCATGTTGCTTATGAATTATTTACACACTTTAAGAAAAACAAACATGATGGAGCTGTATAAAAGGGAGGACTTTTAGTTTTGACAAAATTAGATTCAAAGAGTATTGGAGAGATTATGAATGAAGGTATTAATTTTTGGATTCCCGGTTATCAACGCGGTTATCGGTGGACATCCTTACAAATTAAAGAGCTGCTTGAGGATATCTTGGAGTTTCATAACATGGATCCGAAAAAAGATGATGTTTACTGGCTACAGCCAATCGTCGTTAAACAGCATGAAAAAGGAATAGAAGTGATAGATGGACAGCAGCGACTGACGACTGTATTATTGATTGTCAAATTTATTCAGTCAATTATTCCTTTTTATGAAGGTACTGGGTATAAATTGCGTTATGAGACACGGAACGACAGTGAAACATTTATTAACGATATTAAAAACGGAGAAGGTAGTAGGAATGATAATATTGATTTTTATCATATGTATGATGCCTATGAAACTATCAAAAAATGGTTCAAGCATCAATCAGATAAAAATGTTCCCATTCATATCTGGCAACGTTTAACTGATCAAGTGAAGGTACTTTGGTATGAACTGGATCATCAATATGATGGTATTGATATATTTACAAGAATTAATGTCGGGAAAATTCCTTTAACAAATGCCGAACTAATTAAAGCCTTATTTTTAAGTAAAAATAACCTGGGTCAGGATAAGGGGCAGCATGATTATCTCAAAATGAAACAGATTGAGCTGGCAACACAGTGGGATACGATGGAGACGAGATTACAGGATCCTGACTTTTGGTATTTCCTTCAGCCTGCAAGAGACAAATACGAAAATCATATTGAGTGGCTATTTGAATTAATAACTGCTAAATTTCCACATTATCTAGATATACACACTTCATATCGCACCTTCCACGCGTTTCACGAAGAAATTGAGCGTCAAACCGAGCTGGGAAAGCCTCGACATCAAGTAGTCGAGGATCTTTGGTCTGAAATTCATAAGCTATATTATCAGTTTAATGAATGGTTTGATAATCGGGAGCTTTATCATCTGATTGGTTACTTATTAGCAAGTGAACATCCTATCTCTGTGCAGTCTCTTCTTAAAAATGCTAGATCAATGAAGAAAGATGAATTTATTGAGTCATTATATATCAGCATCAGGAATCGTTTGCATGATTGGGATATTATGGAGCTTAGCTATGATTCTGATCGTAGACAGATTAAGGACGTTTTGCTTTTGTTTAATATTTTGACGTTGCAGCATGATAAGCATTCGAAACAACGCTTTGATTTTGATCAATATAAAAATGAGCGTTGGGATATAGAGCATATTCATGCTCTACAAAGCGAAGTTCTTACTAACCAGGATGAACAGCTTACCTTTGTGCAAGATGCTTTAGCCTATGTGGATAATCTAGATTTCTGTACCGAACTTGAGGAGAACAAAAAAGAAATTTTGTTTGAAGCTATGGAAGTGGAGCGATTTGAAATTATACAACAGAAAATTGTTGATTACTTCGGTCAAGGTTATTCAAACCATATATCCAATTGTACGTTACTTGATGCCAAAACGAATCGTGCGTATAAAAATGCTATTTTCCCAAAGAAACGGGAGGAGATTATTTCTCGAGATCAAACAGGTGTATATATTCCGATTGCCACAAAAAATGTCTTTTTAATGTATTACAGCAAAAAAACGAAGCAAATTCATCATTGGAATCAGGAAGATCGTGTAGCTTATATGCAAAATATTCTTGAGGTTCTGGATCCAGTCATCACTAATCAATTAAAAAGGGAGGTGGGGTAAATGGCGGAATCAAAAGTATTTAGTTTTTGGGAGCTACTGAAAAATTACCATATTACCATTCCGATAATTCAGCGAGATTATGCTCAAGGTAGGAAGGATAAAGACGTTCAGCATGTACGACATGAATTTTTGCGAGTGTTGTTTAAAGCCCTGCAAACTTGTGAGCCAATAGAATTAGATTTCATTTACGGCACGGTAAACGAAGCTAAGCACTTTGCTCCACTTGATGGACAACAACGATTAACGACGTTATTTTTAATGCACTGGTATTTCGCTGCGAAGGAAGGAGAGCTTCATGGTGATCAAGAAGCATTTCAGCATTTTTCCTATGAAACACGACCAAGTAGTAAACAGTTTTGTAAGCTTCTTATTCAGTTGACCAATCTAGATTTTAGTAAGGATTCTTTATCGGAGCAAATCTATAATGAGTCTGATTTTTACTATAGATGGGCTTATGATCCAACAGTTGCCTCTATGCTGACAATGTTAGATGAGATTCATACCTATTCGAATGAATACGATTTACCTGATCAATTATATGACATTCTCAAAGTGAGTGCACCTATTACTTTTCAGTTTATTGACTTAGATTCCTTTCAACTAGAGGATACGCTATATATTAAAATGAATGCCCGTGGAAAACCGTTGACACCGTTTGAGAACTTTAAGGCACGCTTTCAGCAATACTTGGAGGGTGTGGATAGGGTCGATGAAAAGGAAATTTTATTAAAGACAGATACTGTCTGGTCTGATTTTTTCTGGAAACACCAAAAAGAGAATTATGACGAATCATTTTTACAATTTTTCTATGCTTTACTTTACAATCAGCTAGCACGTCAACAGCAAAATCGTAATCAGCTGTTTGCTGCCATTAATCGTGGAGATGTGATTCGTTTTGATGACTTGGCAAACCTGCATATTAATAATGATCAGTGGGTCAAGGATATAGAAATAACTCTAGACTTGCTTTATGAGGGAAACCTAGATAGCCAACAATCTGTAATAAATCTAAAAAGAGTGTTTGATCAGGCGATGACCAAAGGTATCAATTATGAAGATCGTGTTCAGCTTTATGGGATAGTAGCTTATATTCGTCAATTTGATGATTTTTCAGCTTTTAGCCGTTGGATACGGTTAGTTCGTAATGTTACCGTAAATACAATTTACAACCGAATCGAGGATTATATTCAATCCATCCAAGCGTTGGATAGACTCGTTCCTCATGCTGAAAATCTTGATAAGTATCTAGCAGATCCAAATGTTAAGATGTCAGGCTTTTTTGGCTCCCAGCTATCCCAGGAAAAATTAAAAGCTAATCTAGTTTTAGCCGATAGCGACTGGGAAAAACATATTCATACGGCGGAGGACTATCGTTATTTTGAAGGAGAGATTGGCTTTTTGCTATCCTTTATCGGTGCTGATGGTTTCGAAAAGTGGACTGACTATGAGCATAAACAAAAACAAGCTTCCTTTATTTCATATTATGAGAAAGCTATTGCTATCTTCGGAAGAACGAAACTGAACGTATCTAATAATTTACTTTCAAGAGCACTACTAACATTTGGTGATTATTTAATTAATACTGGTCAAAATTATAGCTTCCTCATTGAAGGGTTTGATCGTGATATAAGCTGGAAGCGTTTCTTGCGTCATAATAATGCAAGATATTTAAAGAAACTTCTAGATAAAGTAACTCCAAATACAGTGGAGGAAAGTTTAAAGTGGATCATTAAAAACTCTAAAGTAACGGACTGGCGAAAATACTTTATTAAGTACCCGCTTATTTTACAGGAGCGGTGTGGAAGCAAACGCCTGATCCGTTTCCATGATGAGAACAATATTTTGTTGCTTGATACGACCATGACGAGCGGTTATTGTCAGGAATATTTTAGTTATGCCATTTATGCCGCACTGCAACAAAAAGGAATCGCTTGCACTTATAAGGATTCTGTGGGTGCGTCGAATGAAAAATATGTGGATCTTAGTCATGGAGGCTATACCCTTTACTTCGATGGAGAACTATTTACTGTCTACAATAAAGATAAAAACATCATTGCCCAACTAGAAAATTTTGAAGATACACAGACAAAAATGTATGAACTAGCAAGGGTTGATGTGTAATTATAAACTTAGCAGACTTAATGAACTAAAAGCATTTTTTTAAGATAAAGAATCAGAAAGATATATTGCTAATAACATATAAACAAATTCCATATAGATATGACTCCCTATTTTAAAATCAATGGGAGAAAATAAGTGAGGAGGATTTTTTTGAACTTTAAAATAACAGATGAAGTTTTAAAAATAGTAGAGTCCCACTGGACTAATGGAGAAATAGAGAAGGCTATTGATACTTTAAAACCAGGGTTAGAATATGGACTTCGTAAGTTAGGGAAGGACAATGAAAATAATGGACAACTATTTTTAGAATGGGTACAGGTTAAAAGTGATTATAATAAGTTTGATGCTCCTATAGAAGAAATGATGAATTTTATTTATCAACAAATAAAATTCGAAGAACACTCAAATATTGTGAACTTAATTGAAATAGTTAATTATGCCAATTTTATAGATAAGTCTTTCGCATTGAATTATTTTTTTAACAATACCATTACCGAAGTTCAGCAGAGGTTTACATATAAAGAAGTTCAAAGCCATATCAAAAGATTAATTGAGTATTACAATAAAGATTTATTGTCTTTTATTAAATTAATTTCACCAGATAATTCGTTTAAAGAGTTTGATGATTCTAAAGACCAGAATTTATCATTTGCTGTTGAATTAGTTATTCGTTGGGGTGGTTCAGATTTTAAATGGATTGGCTCACAATTATTTTATATTGTTGACAGTTTGATTAAAAGCAAAAAATTTAAGGAAGCTTATGAAATTATTGCAGGAAGGTTCGACTATCCGATTCCACATAAAATAGCTTTTCTAAGGATTATTGGTAAGAATTTAAATGTCAATGAAGCAGATGTATTGTGGGATTGTGCAGCTCGTTTAGAAGCTTTTAGAAATCAACTAGAAAATAGAGAAGAAACAATTAATATGATTAAGCCGAGAGTTAGTTTTCTTACTAAAGAATTGTTTGATGATCCATCTATAAACCAATATCTTAAGGATGGACTTATTAGAAAGGAACATAAAGGCAAAATTGAAAATTTGGATGCTATAGAATTAATTGGTTTCATTGACAAGTTATTAGATTTATTGAAAGAACAATTTAATGATAGTTATAGTGAAAAAATAAATCAGTTAGAAGAATTATATAAAACTTGTAAGGCATATGTTCCAGACTTACATTTTAGAAATGAAAATATATTTAATGTTTATAAATTATACCAGGATTCAGAAATCATAAAACAGAAGGCTTTAACAGGTTATCTAAGAGAGATTAGGAGTAATTACACTCAACAGTTGAAAAGTTCAAGTTTATCCGAAGTAGAAAAAGAAATTTTATATGAAGACATACTAACTGAAATGAACCAAATGCTGATAACGCGTAATGAATTGACAAACTATAGTCAGGAAAAAATAAAGAAAATTGAGGAGTGGTATAAAGAGGAACAACGGTTTGGTATGGATGGTTGGCAGAAATTAAACAATAAATCAAAAGAACTGTTAATAACTTCCGAGTTAGTCTTTAACTCAATCAAAGATTATAAGGATTATGTTGACTACTCGCCTGCGATATTACCATTAACCGTTGCTTTTGAAATAGAACTAAAAAAATATTTTTATGAGGGTATAATTAATTTTAATTCACCCGTACAAAGTGCCATGAAAAAACCTTTCACATTGGGGTCTGTTGACTGTTATTTATTAGATGATGATTATCATGAGATAGCTGAGGTTTATTTTCCAACAGTCTTTAAAACAATAAAACCATATAAGGTATTAAAACCAGAAAGAGTTCGATATGATAATAAAATTAAAAAAAGAGTTATGGTAAAACAACAATCAGGTTTTGGATGTAATGTTGAAAAGATACGAAAAAATTACAGAAATATCGCTGCACATGAAGGAGGAATTGATAAAGATAAAGCTACTGAGTGTAGGGATTTAATGTTGTTTGCTACACAAGTATTTGTGAAATATATTAGAGATATAAAATGAATAAAAATGTTACTCAATATATATAAATGAATTTTTTTAATAATCAATCGTATTATTTAATTAATTGTTCATGATTTTTGTAGTAACAATACAAATCTTTTCGCTTTCATAGTGAGCGTCGAATATGGAAACGCAAGTAAGCAGGGGGGTTTTAAAGCTTCGTCTAAGTCGCTCGATAACTCTTCCATTTCTAAGTTGAAGAAATCGTACAAAAGTGAGGTAGTTACTTACCACGCTTTATTCCAAAAAAACTCCTCCACAGTGAAGTACCTTTTACAAAGGCATAAACAGCGTTTGATAAACGTGAATAACTGTTGGTTTTTTCCTCCTAGAATTATTATTGATCTTTTGAAAGATGAAGGTACTAACATCTCTAGAAATCTAACAGGCTAAGTTCTAACCAATCAGGGTTGTAACACTAATATAAGAGTGTTGTATAAATTGAAACACACAAAGAGCGCTTTATTCACGAAGCGCTCTTTGTGTGTGTTTACCAGTCTGGGACAATCTCATCCGAACATTTTCATTCAAAGCATCCATCTCTTCAATAAACTGCTCACTCGAAGCAATAATCCGCTCCGATGACTGCTCCGTCGTTTTCAGCGCATCAAAAACATTATCAAAAGACTCCTGAAGAGCTTCCATACTGATCGCAGGATTCTCCATCATCTCAGTCGTCTCTTCCGCATTCTGCTTCAGTTTTCTGGAGTTCGAAAGCAGCATCTCCTCGGTCGCTTTATTGACGCCGTTCACCGTGTCGATCACTTTCCGCTGATTATTCAAAGCGAGCTGAATCGAAGCGGAGACGGTAATGATGTTTTTCGTCAGCGTCACTGCATTACGGATCGATTCTTTCAGCTTTTCATTGTTTTTCTTGATGATGTCCACGGAAGAAATGCTCTGGTGCAGGACACTCTTCATCTGTGTCATGTTTCTCGTACGCGTAATGATTTTCTCTTTTCCTTCGGTAAGCAGGGCCAGATCGTATTCGCCGGTCGCTTCTTTTTCTTTCAAAAGCTCGAACAGCTTCTTCCCGAGGTAGATCTGCTTGTCCAGGTCATAAATACGCTTTTGGGCATTTTCTTTGATGAGCTGTAATTCGACGCTGTCTTCTTCCAGGCGGTCTTTCCCGGCTAAGAGACTGCGGACGACCATATCAATCTTCGAGTCGACCGTTTCATATTTCTTCATATACCGGTCGATGGGCTGCTTTTTGCTTAGTTTATACAAGAACTTCTGCACGCCGTTGCCTTCGGTGCGTTTCGGATCAAGGTCCGAAACGATCGTTTCGAGTTCTCTCAGCGAATCGGGGATGTCGTTGTTGCCTTTGGTCATGAGGTCGTTGACCGGGCGTTTCAATGTTTCCATCGTCTCCCCGGCAACGCGCTGCTCTTTTTCTCCGAGGTCTCCGAGCTCTCTCATCACATCGGAAAGGGAATCGTCTCTGGATGAGTCGAACCTTCCTGCGTAGGCTTCGGCTTCTTCGTTCAGGCGGTCGATATCTTCCTTTTCAATAAGCGTCATCGCTTCTCTCAGGTCCTGTTGATTCATTTCCGCTTCTTTATCTTTATAGGGAGAATGTTTACTCATGTCCATACCTCCTGTATGTCATTCGTTGGTTTTAAGAAAAACAAAACGGCCGTTTACTTTCGCGAAAGGAAGTTTTCGTCTTCCTTATTATATTTGGAAGCAATGATTCCTTTGCTTCTCGCAAAGCTCTGTGTGTGGCTTTCTTCTTCTTTTCGCTCCAATGCTTCAATGAATTTCTGCAAATCATACATCGTCTCCACCAGTTCATGTTTACGGTTTTCCTTGTTTTCATCAGACAATCGCTGAAACGATGCGATGAATTCAGGGACGTCTTTGTCCATCATCGTTTCAAGGGTGTATTGTTCTTCGATGTCGAGTTCTGCCATCCGTCTGAACTGTTTCTCTGTCCGTTCTTTCAAAGACGTCCACTCCTGTTGAAGGTCGGGATGGTTATCAAGAAACGGGAAGTCCCAGTCTTCGAAGATCGGTTCCTCAGGATGTTCAAACGTTGTACTCTCCACGGATACTGCCATGTGCTCGACATAGGTGTTCACATGTTTGAACAATACCTCTGAAAAATCTCTCAGCGTGCCTCCGAGTCCTTTTTTTCTCGTGAATTCTTCTTTCAGAAAAGTAGGGAGGAAGGCGTTTTCTTCTTCGATCCATTCAAAGCGGCCCAGTAGCATTTTCGGCGGCTTGCCGTAAAACTCGAGGGTCCCCCTGAATGTGTTGGACTTCGGTATCACGACGGAGAATAAGACACCGTTCCAAAATCCATCCATAATATATCGCTTCTTCATCTCTACCAGTTCTTCTATTTCCAGATCGAAATAAACAGGGCGTTTCCCTTTGATCACCTGCTTCATATCTCTCATCGTTTGAAAATCGATGTAGCGCTGATATTCGGAGGTATGTGGCATGAATGCTCTTTCCAAATTCTCAAGCATAAAAGAGTTGAGGTTTTCCATGCTTCGTCAGCCCCTTTTCCGTCTTTCCTTTTTCCACGACTAAATGAATCTATGATACTTCAAGAATACCACAAAATGGGGTTTCAGACTAAGATAGGCCTACGTCACCTCCCATGAGAAGGAGGGAGAGGAGTCATCGTCTGTGGGAAAACTATCTTCCATTTACTATGAATATACGTACAAATGGGCTTCAATGTTTCACAATTTTACATAGTACTCTTCAAAGATACGAATGGGAGGTGGGGATGACTGTTTTTTCCTTCAAAGGGAATTAGAACGAATGTATGCTGGCACTAGCCATATAACAGACTACAAAGTATGGGAAGCGTGTAGTTAAACATCGTGTTTCTAGCCCGCCTGACGATCTACCTAAACATTTTGTTAAAGTTAATATAAATTTGAACTTTTATCCAATGAAAAATGATAGTCTATTCATACAAGTACTCAATAAAAAATGCAGATAGACGGTTGGATCGGTGTCGTAATCAGGAGGGGTTAAAGTGACGAGGGTTTTGCTTCATTTGGAAGGTGCGTTAGTATTCATCGCAAGTCTATTTTTCTACCAGCAGAATGATTTCAGCTGGCTCGCATTTGTGTTTCTTTTATTGATCTTCGACATTTCCATGCTCGGATACCTCGTTAACGTAAGAGTAGGGGCGGCTGTTTATAACCTTTCCCATAGTTATGTTCTACCGTTATTGTTCATAATGGCTGCTGTTGTTGCATCCTTGGATTGGCTCTTGATGATCAGTTTGATCTGGATGGCGCATAACGGGATGGACAGGATGTTCGGGTATGGGTTGAAATATCCGACCGGTTTCAAGGACACTCATCTTCAAAGAATCTAGGAGGGTAAATCAATGGTCGATTCTTTTCTCGTCGGGTGTACGGAGAAGTTCTATGAAATTTTCGGTGACAACTTAACAGGTGTTTATCTGCACGGTTCGCTCGTATTAGGCGGGTTTGTGCCTGAGAAAAGTGATGTCGATTTGATCGTCGTGACGGAACGCCCGCTGTCCAAGCTGGACGCCGTCAAGCTGACAGATTTCCTGCTCGAGCGGTCGGGGACTCCTTATCCGATTGAAATCTCTGTATTGAACCGTCGTCAGCTGGAAAAATGGCAGCATCCTTGCCCGTTCGACTACCACTATAGCGAGGACTGGAGAAATCGTTTCCTCGCGGGCGGATCTTCCTATTCAGAAGGGGAAACACGGAAAGACGTGGACTTGGCCGCTCATCTGACCATCATCCATCACAGTGGATGTGTGTTGTTTGGAAAGCCGGTCGAAGAAGTGTTTCCTCCCGTTCCGAAGAAGGACTACGTGGATTCGATTTTGAGCGACTATGAGGATTGTTTGAGAAATGTGGAGAAGGATCCGGTTTATGGTGTGTTAAACATCCTCAGGGTCTATTATTATTTGGAAGACGAACGCATCTACTCGAAGGATGAGGCTGGGCAGTGGGCATTGAAGTCTCCTTTTTCCAAAACGGTGGAGAAAGCATTGAAGCGGAGGCGGGGGGATGACGTTGCCTTTTCCAATGAAGAACTTGCATCGTTCAAACGGCATTATCAAGAAAAAATAGAGGCCTCTCTTCAAGAGAAGAAGGGGAGGGCAAAAATGACCTCCAAAAATACTTAATGGATGCTCTTTCGGTGTCAGCCTCTACAGGGATGGCACTTTTAGAGATGGCACATGAAGTCGTCTATGGATAACTTCCTATAATAGGTCAAAACCTACTATCTTCCTTCCTCTAAATCATGTATAGTAGGAAAGGCATGCTTTGGCTTCTTAAGCAAAAGATAAATTATTATTAGAGGTGAAACCTATGGACTACAATCAAATTAAACAAAAAATAGAAGACATTGGTGGAAACTATATAACGATCTCTTACTTGCAGGCGACCGAGGAAGATGACACGTTATATGACGTATTCGTAAATGTATGGCCGAATAAAAGTATGAAGAAAAACTTCGAAACGATTGTCGTTAAAACCGATACGTCGATGGAAAAAGCGGAGAGTATCTCTAGACGTCTACACACATCATTGGGGCGTGTTTTTGGAGATGTCCATTACACAGGGCTCGAAGCTTAATATTGTAGCAAAAAAGCATGGATTGAATCTATGCTTTTTTTTATAATCCTTACTCCAGTCATCTCTTTTGAGGGTCATTCGCTGTGTGAAAAACGAGTCATCAGCAACGGTTAAGGATGTGTGCTGTTCGCTGGAGGACGTGTCAACCTTTTACCAAAGCCAAATGAAAAAGAGAGAAAAGCACCGCTGGCTTTTCTCTCTAGAAATTGGTTGAAATATATTAAGAAATGGAAAAACTCTGTTCTTCCTTCACTCCTGAATTCTCCGTAAACTCATCAAGCAAAGCACGGACCTCGTCCGTCGATTCTGTGCTCATCAGCTGATTTCTAAGCTCACTCGCACCGCGGAATCCGCGTACATAAATCTTGAAGAAACGGCGGAGCGGTTTGAAGAGACGCGGCTCGAGCTCTGCTGAATACTTATCATGCAGATCGAGCTGTAAACGCAGGAGATCGAGCAGTTCTTCACTCGTATGCTCTTTCTTCTCTGTTTCAAAGCAGAACGGGTTGTGGAAGACTCCACGTCCGATCATGACTCCGTCTACGCCATACTTCTCAACAAGTTCCAGTCCTTTTTGACGATCTGGGATGTCTCCGTTGATCGTCAGAAGTGTGTGTGGAGCTACTTCGTCACGGAGTTTCTTGATCTCCGGGATCAGCTCCCAGTGCGCATCGACGTTACTCATTTCTTTTTTCGTACGGAGGTGGATCGATAGGTTGACGATATCCTGTTCAAGGAGATGCTTCAACCATGTGCGCCATTCGTCTACCTCTGTATAACCGAGGCGCGTCTTCACGCTGACAGGAAGTCCTCCGGCTTTCGATTCCTGAATGATCTCAGCAGCGACACCCGGACGACGGATCAGCCCGCAGCCTTTTCCTTTCGTCGCGACGTTCGGAGCCGGACACCCCATGTTGATATCGATTCCTTTGTAACCCATTTCGGCCATTCCGATACTCATTTCACGGAAGTATTCCGGTTTGTCTCCCCAAATGTGGGCGACGATCGGCTGTTCATCTTCTGTGAACGTGAGACGCCCGCGTACGCTGCTTTTTCCTTCCGGATGGCAGTAGCTTTCCGTATTCGTAAACTCTGTAAAAAACACGTCAGGTCTCGCCGCTTCACTGACGACATGACGGAACACGACGTCCGTCACGGCTTCCATCGGTGCCAGTACAAAAAACGGTTTCGGCAAGTCATGCCAGAAATTTTCTTTCATATCTATCTGAACCCTTTCTTTATAGAAAATATCTTTGTTGAATATATATTGCTTACTTTTTTATTAACCATAACCATTTTGGTTGGATTTGAACCATTATATACTTTAATAGTAACGGGCGAAAAGTGCAAGGGGAAGAGCCCTATTGTTTGGAGATGGGGCTTCCATGGTCGGCTCAACACTCAAATGAGATGTGGCTGGTGAAAAGAGGAGCTGTCATCCTTTTCTTCTATTATAAAGAGGTTTGGAATGGGACACAAAAAAGCCAGTGTTCCTTAAATAGGAAACTGGCTTCATTCATTAAATCTCTTTCAGCACGTCATTCAACTGCTTGCGCTGCTTTTCCATCTCTTTAAGCGCATGCGTGATGTTCTTCTCATGCAGTTCCAAAATCAGTTGGCCATACCTTTCTCCGGGAATGGCCCATCTGCCGTTCAAGCGGGTCCACGTAATTGCGATGCCGCGGGTGACGAGGTCGAAGCGAGGGTCGACCTTTTTTAATCCGGCAGGGATCGGTTTGGTGGACGCATAGGCATAAAGGTGCTGGATGTGGGCATGGACGCCTTCTTCTGGAGTGCCGAACGTGGCTCCTTGAACACCGCCACCTGTCGCGCCGATGCCTGCGTAGTTGTTCTGATGCGAGTGTACATCTCCAGTGAACCGGAAAAAGTTGGTTTCGTTGAGTGCTTGGGCATAAGCGACGTCTCCTCTGATGCCGTATAGCTCCCCGTACCGGAGGTAGAAGCGGCCGAGTGCTGGTGCGCCAGGGTTGACGGTTTTCGCGTAAGCGTCGAGCTGACTCGCAGTCAAATACATGGGGCCGAAAATGGAGTAGCCGCCATCATCGACCGGTGGTTCCGGCTCTGGCTCAGGTTCTGGCTCCGGCTCTGGGCTCGGCGGTGTTGCTCCGCCTCCGATGATGAAAGCACCTGTGATGCCGATCGCTTTGAGTCGTTCTACTTGGGCTTCAGCGTTTTCTTTATCGGTGTAGGCACCGGTCTGGACGCGGTAATAGGTCACACCGTCGATCTCAGTCGGGACGATGAAGCCGTCGATACCTGCTTTCGATAAGAATGCAATTCGCTCATCGGCGTTTTCACGGTTTCGGAAGGATCCTGCGACCACACGGTACAGGTCATCTTCGGGTTCTTCCGGTTCAGGCTGTGGCGGGGAAGGGGCATCTTCTCCGCGTACGATGAAGGCACTTGTAATGCCGATACGCTTTAGCCTCTCAACTTGCTCTTTCGCGTTTTCTTCATCAGCAAAAGCTCCGGTTTGAACGCGGTAATACGTTGTGCCTGAAATCGTGGTCGGTACAACAAAGCCAGAGAACCCTTGGCGGGAGAGCGTTTCGATCCGCTCTTCGGCATTCTCGCGGTTTCGGAACGATCCTGCGATCACCCGGTACAACGTGTCATCTCCAGGTGGGGTCGGTTTTGGGGCAGGCGGCGGTGTCATTTTCGGCAGGTTGAGGGCGTCTGCCACGCCTTCTGCGATTCCGCGGCTTGCATCGTTGATGAAGGCGGAATTCCTCAACAGGGCGAGGTCGCCGGGGTTGTCAACGAACAGCACTTCAACGAGCAGTGAGCTCATGTCTGTTTCCCGCGTTACAAAAAGGTTGGCCCGTTTTTTCCCACGGTCGCGAACATTGTACTTTCGGATTGCACGAAATGTGGAATCGTGGATGATGTTCTGATAGGTGCGCGTGTTCGAACTTACCGAGCCGTTATAAATAAACGTTTCGAATCCGCTCCCTCCGGCAGCATTGTTGTGGATGGACAGGAAAAAATCGGCTTTCACACGGTTGGCAAGGCTCGTGCGGGCGCCGAGGGATAACGTAACGTCTGTTGTTCGTGTCATAAGAATTCTCACTTTGTAATTTTGAGAAAGGATGCGTTGGACATTCATCGCGATCGACAAATTGAAGGTCTTCTCCTGATACCCTTGATAGGTTGCACCCGGATCCGACCCTCCGTGACCAGCATCTATGACAACTGTTTTCATAGTAGTCAGTCTCCTTTCTAGACTTCCCCGTATTATATGAATCTATCAGACAAACCGTATGGTCGGATATAAGTATTTCAGGAAAAATATGGTACGAATGGAATGTTGGTCCACGCTTGGATTGTCTTCTTTTCCCTGCGTGCCTATCATTTATTCATAGAAAGCGGAATCATGTATAATGGATACAGATAAAGAAAAGCAGGAGGGGGACATATGGATCCACTCGATATCTTAGGCAACTTACATAAAATCAAACCGGTCTTCCAGCCGATTGTCAGCGCGATCAATCAAGACGTCATCGGCCACGAAGTTCTGGCTCGCTACGAAGAGGATGGAAGGTGGCACAGCTTGGGCCCGTTTTTCCTTGATCCTGACGTTCCGGAAGAATTCAAAGTGGAAGTCGACCAGCATGTGTTGCGTCTTGCGGTCGAACAGATCTTGGAAAAAGGGACGAAAGGGCTGTTGTTCATCAACCGCAATGCGAAACAGCTGATGATCAACGATGGAGAAGACCTGTTGCAATCGCTGCTTGATTATGAACAAAAAGGACTGGATATGAAGCGGATTGTCATTGAAGTCACCGAGCATGATTTCGATGAAGAATTCGAGACGTTGAATCATCTGCTTCTCTATTATAAAACTTATGGCATCCAAATTGCCGTCGATCATGTCGGAGCGAAGAGCTCGAACATCGACCGCATCCGGCAGCTGGAGCCGAATATTTTGAAGATCGATTCGCGGATTATCCGCCAGCAGAACGGTGACACGTTCCATGACATCATGTTCTCGATGTCGATGCTTGCCCATAGGATCGGGGCGGCGCTTCTTTTTGAAAACATTGAAGACGACTATCAGCTCTATTTCGCATGGAAACACGGCAGCCGTTTTTATCAAGGCTTCTATCTCGGTTATCCAGCCTTCCAGCCGGTCGACCGGGAGTCGCTTGCCATCGATCTCGGGCAAAAGATGGCAGGTTATGTGCAGCGTGAGAAAAGCCTGCTGCAGCAGCGCCTCGATCTTATTAAAGCGTGGGAGAAGAAAGTGAAGCAACTGCTGCCCAAATGGGAAGGTCCCAAGAAGGCGGATGTTTTCATTGATGGGGTGACCCAGGAATTCAATGAGGAGAGCTTCCGGATGTTCGTCTGCCATATCGATGGGCAGCAAGTCTCCTCGAACTTCAGAAAAAAGACGGATGTATGGGAACTCGAACCGCACAAGCGCGGATCCAACTGGGCGTTTCGTCCGTACTTCCTCGAAAATGTCATGCAGATGAAAGCTCTCAATACCGGACTGCTGTCAGGCCTTTATTCAGATATCGAAACGAAGGAGATGGTGCGGACGTTCAGTTTTCCGCTGACGGATCAACACTTCCTTTTCATCGATTTGAGGTATGCGTATCTCTATGAACATGAGTGTCTGCTTGCTTGATGGATATTGGGGGGATGATCGTGAAGAGAGCCACGCCATTTGATACGTTCCTGTAGGGAGAGAGTTCCTTGAGCCTCCTTGCGGGATCGTGTCAAATCTCGAGGAACAGGACGTGGATTGCATGAAGAACAGAAGTGCGGATGATTATCGCCATCACAGGGAGCGCATCATACAGAAGCAATTGGACATCTTGCTGAACGTGAGGCATTACGGGGAAGGTGGGGGAACCCATCCATGGCTCGAAAACCCTGGGAAACTGGCGAAAGCGCACCGCAAAGGCGCGTATCGGTACGAAAAGAAACATAAAATCAAAAAAGCGCCTGAAAAGTCCCGGCTGCGCATGATGCATGCGGAGATGGAACAGTATAAAGAGGACGGGTGCTGAACGAGGGGGAGAAGGATGAATCTTTCTGTCCAAGCCATGACAGAAGCCTATGCCACGGAATCACTCCGGTGGACCTATGAGGCACCTTATGATTTTTACAACGTCGAACTGACGGAAGAGTCGCTATCCGAACGGATGGACGGGAGTTACCGGACAATCTTCAATGAAGAGGGATCATTCGTCGGCTTCTTTTGTACGGGAGCGAGTGCCAAAGTCCCTGCTGGTGAAAAAGCAGGCGTTTATGAAACAGACGCCGTCGATATGGGGCTCGGCATGAACCCCGCGCTTACCGGGCAGGGCCATGGCTCTCTGTTCGGGAAAAAGGTGTTATCCCAGATTGAGCAAGAACAGGGAGGGACGCCTGTCCGCCTCTCAGTCGCCACTTTCAACGAGCGTGCGATCCGCTTGTATGAAAACATGGGTTTTGTAGAGCAGGATACGTTTCATACGGATGCTTGTGAATTCATTACGATGTTGAAAAAGTGAATGGAACCCCGGGACTTCTGTTCCGGGGTTTTTTATGCATGCTGGATCCTTCTCTAGGTTTAATGAAAGAACGGGAGACTTGATACGCTATCATTTGAACATTGCCACGTTTCAAACGGACAGGGTGGGGTATTTCAAACATAGGGTACATTTATTCAGGTCGAAATGACCATGCAAGGGATGTTTCCTCATACCCTTTTGGAAAGGTCGTCATGTTATGAAATTGAATTACTTACAGTGGATGCTCGTCATCTATCTCCTGATCGGTGTCCTTATGGGAGTCGGTTTTTCCCTTGTGCTAAGCCAGATCATTCCGATTCCGGAACCGCTGTTTTTATTCTTCATCCTCGCTTCCGTCTTTGCGGGTTCCCTGTTAGGATTGATGAACTATATGGTCTTTTTTTCATTTACGAAAAGGTTTATCCATCATGTGAATCACGTTTTGGGTTCGGTCAGGAACGGGGACTTATCCGCGAGAACAGCGTTCCGTTCCGGCGGCATCGTTGGAGAATTGAACCAGAACATCAATAAGACGATCGCTAATCTCGAGCGTTCCCGTAACACCATCTTCCATGATGACTTGACCCGTATTCCGAATCGCTATGCGCTCGAGCAGTTCTTCTTGAACGAGGAAGAAGAGGGAGAGTACGCCCTGTTGTTCTTGGATGTGAATGAATTTAAAAAGATCAATGATACATATGGGCACATCACAGGGGATGTGGCTCTCACATCGATCGCGGAGATCTTGCGGGAAGCAGCGAAAGGCACAGCCCAGGTGTACCGGCTGAGTGGTGATGAATTTGTCATGCTGCAAAAACTCAACGATGATGAAAGCGTTGATGATTTATGTGCACGCATCCACCACGCGTTTGAAGTGCCGCTCCTTCTCGATAGCCATCACATCCATGTCAGTCTCAGCATCGGCGTGTGCGAGTTCGCATTCGGGAAGCAGGATTTCACAAGTGTTCTCGATGAAGCGGATCAGAAAATGTATGAAGCGAAAAATTCGCGTAAACTCAAACTGGGATTGTAAGGGTTTGTTTAGAAGTCTTGAATGGATCGATCGACGATAGAAATCATACAAAACAGCCGCTTGGATGGATCCCAAGCGGCTATCTTATTATTATAACGGGGGTTCCGTCTATTTTCAGTGGCTGCGGGTGTATTTCTTCATAAGTCTGCAGACGTATTTTTTACGAGGGATCGAATCGGTGGCGTTCTACTCTTTCGAATAGGGAATAGATTGGAAAAGAAGGAGGAGATGGGATGAAAGTCGTTGCTTTGAAAGATGTGATTGGGACGAGTCAGGATGTCGATGGAGGGACGTGGAACAGCCGTCGTCTCATCGTCAAAAAGGACGGAATGGGGTACTCGGTCCACGACACGATCATCCGCGCCGGGACAGAAACGCACATATGGTACAAGCATCACCTGGAATCGGTCTATTGTATTGAAGGGAAAGGAGAAGTGGTGACGCTCAAAGATCAAAAGGTATGGCCGATTGAAAATGGTGTCCTTTATGCGCTCGATGAACATGACGAACATGTGGTGCGGGCGAAAACGGATATGCGGATGATCTGTGTGTTCAATCCTCCCATCAGCGGGGATGAAGTCCATGATGAGGATGGGGTGTATCCGGTTGACGAATCATAGCCTTTCCTGGCCAGGGAAGGGTTATTTTTTTCCAAAAGAAAGGAAAATTCTGTTACAATGGGACCCGTGATCCATTGAATGGGGGTTACCTATGAGCAAAAAATGGAGTTGGCTTGGTCACATTCTATTGATTTGTGCCGTTCTCGCCCTAGTTCTGCCACTGTTCACCAACCTTCCTTTTCACTGGGAGTGGGGATGGGTTTTCTTAGCACCTTCGATCATCATCTTACGGGTAGAGGAAATCCTGGAAAGAGGGAAGAAAGTAGAACCTATTCTTACGATTACACTATGCCTGTTCATGTTTTGCCTATGTTTGTACGGCATATGGATGCATTGATCACTTGAGGCAGGGGGGTCCTTATGGAAGAAGCATTAGAAAAAGAAAGCGTCGATCAAGTGATGATCAGAAATAAAGCCCGCAAGTCTGTCTGGCACTTGTTCTTGATCATGGCTCTATGTATCGGGCTCGGGCAGATTTTGTTTGATTTTGTCCCTGGCTTGTTTTATTTAGGAGCCGTCGTTTTTTATGGATTTTTCCTTTATGAAACGTATATGAGCAGAAAGACGAATGAGGAGTTGTGGCAGATTTGGGATGCACGCTGGCGAGATCGGCGTACCCTTTTTCAACTGCGTTCTTCTGTCTCGAATAGCCTGGGCCATTTACTGCCGGCGATTCTTGGCGCTAATCTGTCATGGTTTTTTTTCTTCGTTCCTTTATCGTTTGCGCTCGTGACAGGGTTCAGAGATGGGAAGAAAAAATGGGAAGCGAAAGAGCATTATTATGAGGAATACATAGAGGAGAGGGGCATGGCCGCATGAAAGTGTTCAACATCCTTTACGGATGCTTTGCTCTTCTCTGGATGATTGCAAACGTCCTTCTGGAAGGGTTCGATCCTTCTCCCGAGATCAATGCTTTCATCATCGGAGGTCTCTTGCTTTCCTTAGGAATAGACGAATGGATGGATGATCGGAAAAAATTCGCCGCGTTATATCTTTTCCTTGGAGCTGTTTGGATCGTTCCCGTGATCATTGGGAAATAGAGCCTTAGTTAGGCTCTATTTTTGGTGATACGTGATATCAATCATCAACGCTGTACATAGCAAAAGTATCACTTCTTCCTCCGTCCATTCATGACCTCTCACATGGTAGAGGTCTCCAGAAAGCCAAGCCTCTTTGGTCGACGGAACTGGGATTGACCGCTTTTGTATGATAGCGATGGATCGATCTATCGTTTTCGCTTCAAAATCTGACGCCATATTTTTTCCTGTGATTTCAAAAAGCGTCTTTCCAGCAGAAGACTCGGCCAGGATTGTCTGTTTTACGGCTCCTTTGAAACGCAGGTAGAAAGTAGAGTCACCCGTTAGAATGGTAACATCGCTTGAGAGACCTTTTTTTCTATGAATATCGGCGATCACTTCGTTTGATGGTGACAAAAGCTTCATATGTAGCCCTGCCATTTGATCAAGGTTAAATGTTTTCAGTAGCTGGTTCCATCCATTACGGGAACTGGAAGAATCCTCTTCAAAAGAGGCGACTCTATCATTCTCGCTATTTGTGATGCTGTATTGCTTGCTTTGATGAGCCATGATGGTTTCGGTCTGCATTGTGTAAAAGGTAGAATGATGTAACATAATCGTCTCGCTTTCTGTAAGGGAATTCCTATACTATACGGTGGATTTGGTTTGTTGGTTTCATTTTCTATAAGTACGAGTCGCGCGCAAGAGTGGGACATCTCGCGTAATAGTCGGAGGAACGCGCGCAAGAGTCGTAGCATCGCGCGCAAGAGTCGTAGCATCGCGCACAAGAGTCGGATTATCGCGCACAAGAGTTGGAGTTCCGCGCACAAGAGTGGGCATCGCGCGTAAGAGTCGGATTATCGCGCACAAGAGTGGAGCATCGCGCACAAGAGTCGGAGCATCACGCACAAGAGTGGAGCATCGCGCGCAAGAGTCGAAGAAACGCACACAGAGTGCGAAACAACACGTGAAACAAAAAGAATTAGAGTTAGGAAGATACATATGAAAGGAAGAACATTGATTCTCTTCCTCCTGATCATCGCGATCAGTTGGGGAGGCAACCTATGGTTCAATCACTCCAAACAATTGGAGGATCCGATTTTTCTTAAGCATTTTCACAGCGGTGCCGGGATGTTTGAACTGTATTACTTAACGAACAGAACGGACCCGGCAACGGTTGTAAGTATCGAATTCAGTAATGGTGAGTTATTACATACGGAGCACAGCTTTCAGCGTCATCCAGATAGTGACCCTGCTTACGGTCCTCAGGTACGAAGCCGATCGACCCACTATTTGTTGAAAACATCGCGCTTTGATGACCAACGAATGCGTGAGTTGGACGTTGATCATGAAGGGGAAGCGACGATTCACTTGAGTGATGGAAAAACAATCATCGCGGACATCGGTAAAATTAACTTCACTGGTCAGAGGGATGTGAACTCTATTTTTCATTCTCAAATGAGCTCGAGCAGCAGCAATGGTCGATCCTTCCGTGCCTATACAGTCGAGACTGATATAGAAGTAGAGTCGATGACATCGCCATTTCCTAAGGCGCAGGAAGATTTCAAGATGAAGTTATACACACCTTCTATCGGCACCACGGGCACTCCGGATGGGGGAGGTCCGATGTCCAACTCCAAAGAAATGAATCAAACGTGGAGCAAGGTAGCAGGTGCTCCGTTGGAAGACGTCCAATTTCCTGTTGAAATGAAGCGGGGAGATCGAATCAGGCTCACGATTCAGGAAAGACTAGATACGGTCCACGCCTATACTTATGAGATGTTCTTGGAAGGAACGACGACTAGCGGCGAAGCGGTCACCGAGTCCTTTCTCATCTCGAATGATCCTAGATTCGATCCTGAGCAGATGGAACGCCTCATCGAACGGAGGGGAAGCCAATGAATCCATTTCAACGAATGTTCTCAGGTTTGCTTCTCGTCATGATCGACATCCATTTCGGTGTGATTGAAGTCCTGCCCGATTTTGTCGGGTTCTTACTCGTACTGAGTGCCTTGAATGGATTAGAGGGGAGTTTGAAAGGAATGAAGGGAGCGAGGGTGACGGCTTTGGTCATTAGTTTGGCTGCCATCCCCCAACTCTTTCTCGGACAGCCTGCAGGAACGGTACAAGGGGTGACTATGGCCTCCGACCCGGTTACGATCTACCACCAGTCGATCGGTTTGATCAAATTGGTGCTGTCCTTTTACCTTTTCCAAGTACTCATTAAATGGGCTGAGAAAAACGAAAAGGACGATTTAACAGCAAGAGCGAAGCGTCTTTTCCGTGTTTATCTAACGGCTCATCTCATCTACTATGCCATCATGCCATTTTCATTGAATATCCCTGAGAACTGGGTGATTCCGATCCTTGTCATCGGTTTGGTGGGTGTCATCATTCTCGAAATCGCCCTTCTTCTATTGTTGAGGGCTTTCCAAAAGGAACAAAGTAATATCTCACTCTAAAAAAAGGCGCCTCGGCAGGAGGCGCCTTTTCTATGCGGGTTGCTTTTCTACTTCTGGATCCGTTTCTGCAGCATCAATGAACAAAAAGATCGCGGTCAAAATGTGCATGACCATACCGACGAACGGTACCCAACCAATGCATGACGTAACGATTCCGAGGATGCTTCCTCTCGTCTCCCTTCCTTTTTTCTGGGCGAGCACAAGGGTGATGATATGAAGGATCAGCATAACGGCTAAAGGAGTCCATAATAAAGAGATGACAAACGTACCACCAAGAAAAGGGATCCCAAGACAAGCTTCCAGAGCAGCGGTGACCCACATGAGAATGCGAGCGGCTGACATACAAACACCTCCCGTTTTACCTTCTTCAATGTATTCCGGAAACGCAGCTTTAGAACTTGGGACTAATGAAACAGGCCAAAGGTTTCTTTTTCAATTATTTTCAGAATAATCACTATAGAAGTGGAAGAGTATGGTATATTCGTTTGTGGAAGCGGTTGCACTGAACGTCTTTTTATAGACGTAGAAAATAAGATGAGGAGGAAGAGAATTTGAGAATGAGATTCCCAGGTTTGAAAGTGTCTGTCAGCGTCATGCTTGTGTTTATGCTTGCGATTCCGACGTCTTTTGCTTGGTTGAGTAAAACAGAAACGTATGCGGAAACAAATGAAACCGTTACCATTCACTATAAACGGCTGGATGGAAATTATGAAGGGTGGGGGCTGCACCTTTGGAATAATGACGGTGCGAATCCAGCGATTGAACAAGAGACTGATTGGTCGGACCCTGTCACATTTACGAAAAAGACCGATTATGGAGTATCTGTCGAGATCCCGGTCATCGACATCAAGAACGGATTGAATTTCATCATACATAAGGGGGACATGAAAGATACCCTGAATGATCGTAGCTTTCCAGCTACAGGTGAAAAGGAATTCTGGCTTGTCCAAGGCAAGGAGGACGTCTATTTAGAAGAACCTGTCTTGACCACATACGTCGAGTCGGCGAAAATCAAGGACGACAAGCTTCTGACGGCGAAGATGAGCCAGGTCATTGACTCTGCGGATCGTTCTGAATTCGCTTTGAAGGGAGCGGATGGAGAGCTTGTCGCGATTGAGTCTGTGGCTGTAGACGGACAAGACGTACGCCTTCAGACAACCGAACCTTTGGATCTGACCCAGACCTACACGATTCAATACGAAGAAGAAGAAACGAATGTCATTGTAGACTGGAAGCTGATGGATGAGCGATTTGCTTATGACGGAGACGATCTCGGCGCGACGCTGCGCGAGGACGGCACCGCTGAACTGAAGCTCTGGTCTCCGATTGCGACAGAAGTTTCCGTGGTTCTATACGATGAAGACGATCAGTATGAAGTTGTGAAGGATCACATCCCGATGGAAAGAGGGGACAACGGCGTCTGGTCGGTGACGTTGGATGAGAGCAATACAGGACTTGATGAATTGGAGAACTATTATTACCAGTACCGGATCAAAGCCTATGGTGAAGAGAAGCTGGCTCTTGATCCTTACGCCAAATCCATGGCAGCATCAAACAATGATGATAACGATACTGTTGGAAAAGCAGCGATCGTCAATCCATCAGAGATCGGTCCAAAGCTTCATTTTGCCAAAATCAAAGGCTATGAAAAGCGTGAAGATGCGATCATTTGGGAAGCGCACGTGCGCGATTTCACATCTGATCCGAGCATCGATGATGAATTGGATTCCCAGTTTGGCACGTTCAATGCGTTTGTAGAAAAACTGGATTATGTAAAAGAACTTGGTGTGACTCACATCCAACTGTTGCCTGTGATGAAGTATTATTTCGGGGATGAATTCGACAGTAGCACACGTGAGCGTGAGTATTCCTCTTCAGGGAACAATTACAACTGGGGCTATGATCCTCACAGCTATTTCGCTCTTTCCGGCATGTATTCAGAGGACCCTGAAGACCCGGAAGAAAGAATTGAAGAGTTCAAGAATCTGATTGACGAGATTCACAAACGGAAGATGGGCGTCATATTGGATGTCGTGTATAACCACACAGCCAAAGTGAGCATCCTTGAAGACCTTGTCCCGAATTATTATCATTTCATGGATGAAGAAGGGAACTCAAAAGTCGGTTATGGCGGCGGAAAAGTGGGAACGACGCACGAAATGTCCCGCAAGCTCATGGTCGATTCAATCAAATACTGGGTCGATGAATTCAAAGTGGACGGCTTCCGTTTCGACTTGATGGGCGATCTTGATGCTGAGAGTGTCCAAGCGGCCTACGATGCAGCGGAAGCTTTGAACCCTGACATTCTCATGCTCGGTGAAGGATGGAGAACTTATGCCGGAGATAGTGGAGAATCCGATGTACAGCCGGCGGATCAGGATTGGATGAACGAAACCGATGGAGCCGCTGTCTTCTCGGATGAAATCAGGAATGAATTGAAATCAGGTTTCGGTAGTGAAGGAGAGCCCCGGTTCATTACTGGAGGCGCTCGTAACATCGATACGATTTTCAACAACATCAAAGGCAAGCCTGGAAATGTAAATGAAGATGATCCGGGTGATATCGTGCAGTACATCGCTGCCCATGATAACCTGCCGCTTCATGATGTCATCGCCCAGTCCATCAAGAAGGACCCGGCGAAGCACGAAAAAGAAATCCAAAAACGCATACGCCTTGGGAATTCGATGATTCTGACAAGTCAGGGCATTTCTTTCCTTCATGCCGGTCAGGAATACGGCCGTACGAAGCAGTGGAAAGGGGAAGATGAACCAGAAGCTAAGGGAACGGAAATGTTCGATGAAGACGGGAATCCGTTTGATTATCCTTTCTTCATTCACGATTCCTATGATTCTACTGATGTGATCAACCAGTTCGACTGGCAGGCGGTATCAGAGCCGAGCATCCAGCAGGAAACGATGGAATATACGAAAGGTTTGATTGAGCTGAGACGCTGGACAGATGCCTTCCGTCTTGGTTCAGAGGAACTCGTCAATGAGCACGTCACACTCATTGACGCACCAGAAATTCAGGAGACGGACTTGATGATTGCATACAAAGCCGTCGATCCTGGCAAGAAAGCGAAAGGAAACTACTACGTGTTCATTAACGCTGATGACAAAGCGCGTACGTTGACGATTGATGAGAACTTGAAAAAAGGGAAAGTACTGGTCGATGATGACGAAGCTGGACGTAAGAAAGTGAAAGATCCATCCGGATTTAAGCTAGGCAAAGGCGAAATTACCATCGATCCATTGACGACTGTTGTCATACGTACTAAATAATAAAAACCAGCTCCTTCTTTGGGGGCTGGTTTTTTGTAAGTGTTTGAAAGTGCCCTGACAGTGGGGCAAAGTGACTTAATGAAGATGGAAAGTGTCCTAACGCTAGACCAAAGTGACCTAATGAGGATCGAAAGTGACTTAACGAGGAAAAAGCGCCCCACTTAGTAAAAAGAGATGAAAAGCGAACCTGAAATTCCCTCTGCATAGGCTCATAGTCAGGAAGCTGATCTTCTTCTTCGGTGCAAGGGCTGCTTTTTCGATTCCTGCACAATGATGACAGATAAGAGTACAAGCAGTACTCCGGCATACTGGTAAATCGTCATCACTTCTGCGTAGACGAAATAACCGATGAGGGTCGCAACGACCGGTTCGATGGTGGCGACGATCGAAGCCCGGCTCGATTCCACGTGCTCTAGTCCTTTCGTGTAAAGCAGGAATGGTAAAACGGTCGAGATGAGGCCGAGCCCGATCATCAACAACCAGATGCGAAGATCAGTCAGAAAGGACAAATCCTTCCATAGGCTGCTGAAAGGAACGACCGCAAGCGATGCAAATAAAAACGTATAAAAGGTGACGGTCAGCGAGCGGTACTTTTTTAAGATCACCTTGCCGAAAATGCTGTACAAGGCATAAAACAACCCGGATCCTAGTCCGAACAGTAAGCCGGCAAGCGACAGAGAAGCCTCCAATTCCGGGAGGAGCCCGATGACGAACGTACAACCGATAAAGGTCGTAAAGAGAGCGGTCAGTTTTCTTCCTGTCCACGCTTCTTTGAAGAAAATTCTTGAAAAAATAGTCACGAAAACAGGTGCTGTGTAAAGGAGTACAAAGGCGATCGACATGGACGTCGTTTCTATTGCGCTGAACAGACACCAGTTGAACAGGGCGATGCTGATGACCCCTGTGCCGAAGAAATAGCCTGAGTCTGCAGGCTTTATTTTTAACAGCCGGATGTTTATAATCGCAAGGTAGCAAAACAAAAGCAGCATCGCTGATGTGACTCTTAACGCGACGACTTGAATGGGCGAAAATCCATATTCGTACAATTCGTTCACAAACAGCCCGATGATGCCCCATAGTGATGCACCTAGAAAAATCATCAAAAATGCGCGATTCCTCGTCATGAGATCCCTCCTTCATGAGACAATTTCCATCTATTATACAAAAATTTAGAAAGCTTTGAATATAGCTGTTGCAAAAAAATCGGAATTCTTGTTTGATAGAGAATAAGGATGAAATCGAAACACAAGGGGATGAAATGATGAATCCAGTTTTACGAGACGTCAAAACACACATAGAAACAGATAGGCTTCTATTGAAAATGCCGGAACCCGGCGACGGATCGGCCATCAATGCAGCTATCCAACGATCCGTGAATGAACTGAAACCATGGCTTGGATTCGTCCAGGAGACCCCGACAGTTGAAGATACAGAATCAAACACAAGGGAAGCGCATGCCAAGTTTCTGCTGCGTCAGAACTTACGGTATCTCATATACTTGAAAGAGGATCTGACGTTCATTGGTTCTACGGGTTTTCATCGAATGGACTGGGACGTGCCAAAGTTTGAAATTGGCTATTGGATGGATACCGCTCATAGTGGAAAGGGATATATGAGGGAAGCCGTAGACGGATTGACGACTTATGCCTTGGATGAATTAGGCGCTGCTCGTGTGGAAATCCGCTGCGAATCAGAGAATAAGAGAAGCCGTACGATACCCGAGTCACTCGGTTTCGACCTGGAAGGAATCCTCCGCAACGAAGACCTCTCTGTCGATGGAAAACGGTTGACCGATACATGTATTTACGCCAAAGTCCGTGAAAAAAATGAGTGATCGTATGTATGATGTGACGATCATCGGCGCAGGGGTCAGTGGCGTCTTTCTTGCTTACACGTTAGCAACCGAGCACCCGGGATGGGACATTCATGTGGTGGATAAAGGAAAGCCAATCGTTGAACGGACGTGTGGGTTAGATGGAGAGGGTTGCACGTGTGAGGGGCCGTGTGATCGCTACATAGGATTTGCAGGGTTAGGAAAATCAGAAGGGAAGTTCAATTATACGAATGACTTCGGAGGACAGCTGAATGGAAAAATCGGTGAAAAGGAAGCGCTGGAGCTCATGGAAGAAGTCGATGAACTCTTATGTTCTTATGGTGGAGACGTTGTAAAGAGATACAGTACAAAAAATGAGAAGCTCTCCATGAAAGCAGCACAACATTCCCTGCGTGTTTTCTCGACAGAGGTGCGCCATTTAGGGACGAAGCGCGCTCGGAAGATTTTTCAAAGCCTGTATGAAGAAATGTCTGAACAGATGACATTTACCTTCGAAGCGGATGTCACGAGCGTCACAAAAGATGACGGACTATTCTCTCTATCTACCAATCAGGGGTGCTTTCAAAGTAAGCAGGTCGTTTTCGCTACAGGCATGAGCGGGAGTGATTGGATGAAATCAAGGTTGGCAGAGTTAGGATTGAAGCCCGGACCAACCCGGTTGGATTTAGGTGTGCGCGTGGAGATGCGCGGAGATCAGCTCGATGCCATCCTTCAGGAAACCTTTGAAACGAAGCTTCATTACAAGAACGACCGATTTTCAGCCACGACCTATTGTATGAATCCCCGTGGCAGAGTCGTACGCAAATACCAGCATGACCTGGTGATGGCAGATGGGCAGAACCAAAATGAGGAGGGTCCGAGCAGGAATTTGAATTTCACCCTTTTCGTTCCGCGATTTTTTGAAAATCAGGAAGAAGCGATGAGAGAGGCTCGCGATACGATCGGGAAAATCAATCAAGGACGGGGGAGAATTGTATCCCAAAAGCTGGGCGATTTACGCGAAGGAAGAATTTCCGGAGATCTTTCTTCCGGTCCAATCGTTCCTTCGATAGAAGCAGAAGCAGGGGATCTCCGTCTGGAAGTTCCGCCTCTTTATATCGACGCCTTGCTGGAGTTTTTTGAGGCATTGGAAGGGCTCCTGGAAGAAGAAATCGATCGCGACACCATCCTTTATGGGATCGACAGCAAATTTTATGAACCCAAAATTTTCACAGATGCCCATTTTGAAACGGAAATCCCTGGCTTGTATTTGATCGGGGACTGTTCAGGAGATACGCACTCCCTTTCTCAAGCGGCGGCAAGCGGAATCTATTTGGCCCGCAAACTAAAAGCTTAGCCTTCTACCGGGAGGCTAAGCTTTCTTCCACTATATAGATGGCATCTTTCACATCTGATTGATCGTGGATCCTCATGAGGTGAATGGATTCGCCTTGCCGGGTGGAATAGTGAGAAATCGTTTCCACATCTTCTAGTGAAGACGCGTGAAGGTCACTCAATGATAAAGGCAGCTGCATGGATTGGTAAAAAGGAACGAGTTTCTTGATTTGTTCTATTTTCCCTTCGAGGGCCAGCTGGACAAGGATTCCATAGGCTACTTTCTCACCATGTAAAAACCTTTTCGTCGCTGGTACTTTTGTTAACCCGTTATGAATGGAATGGGCACCAGAGATCCTTCCGTAACCATCTCCAAAACCTCCCACCATACCACCAGCGAGGATGATCGTTTCTGTCACACGTGTAAAAGCCGTATTCGGTTCAAGATTTTCAAGAGCACGAACAGCCTCGGTCCCCTCCTCAAAAAGGACGTCCCGACACATCTTTGCTGCGTGAAGAGCGATCTCCAGAGGAAGTGGTTTTTTATCTATATGTCTCGTCAAAACGTCTGCTTCATACCATTTGGCAATCGTGTCACCGATCCCTGCACGAAGGTATTCTACGGGTGAATGGACGAGCATATCGGGGTCAACCACGACCATGTATGTACTTCTTTTGAAAATGGTGTATTCAAGGAAATTCCCATGTTCATCATAGAACACACTTAAAGGTGTCCAAGCGGCACAATTGGATACTAATGTGGGGATCAGGATGACCGGAAGATCAAGCGATTCTCCGCACGCCTTCGTGAGGTCAAGAATTTTTCCGCCTCCGACCCCAATGAGGACATCCGTGGAATTCATCTCTTTCCCGATTCTCTCTACTTCTTGATGCGTGCATTCTCCACCATACAAAATGGTGTCGACAGCAAATGGAAAGTCAGGCATGTACGATTCCGCCATCGCCCATGAATTTTCCCCGTGGATGATGGTTCCATGCTTGAATTTCTCTCCCTGAAGTAGTTCTGGTAATTGTTTCAAAATGCCCGGTTCACAGCGATAGATATTCGGTGCTCCCTGAACATTGATCGGCTCCATCGGAATCCCTCCTACACAGATATGCCCATCATTATCCATTTAATAAAATGAGATGTCAATGATAATATTCTATAATTTAAAAGATTGAGAAAATTATTTACAAACCCTCTCACATGCGTTAAAGTGTAAAACCATAAACAAAAAATCTTATCGAGAGTGATTGAGGGTATGGCCCGTAGACATCACAGCAACCTTCCGCAAGGAGTGGTGCTAATTCCTACAGAATGAATCGATTCTGGGAGATAAGAGTTTGGCTATTACACGCGAAACTCTCTCCCGCAAAGGGGGAGAGTTTTTTGTAGGTCAATCATTTATGGATACATAGGAAAAGGAGGGAAGCCCATGATTTCATTGGAACAACTGAGTAAAGTTTATCCTTCCAAAGAAGGGAACGTCATTGGCGTCGACAACGTTTCATTGGATATCGAACAAGGGGAGATCTTTGGTGTCGTCGGTTATAGTGGGGCAGGAAAAAGTACCCTGTTACGCTGCATGAACATCTTGGAACGCCCGACGAGTGGGAGAGTCCTTGTTGATGGAATCGATCTCATGACATTAAAAAACAAGGAGTTGAGAAAGGCGAGACAGTCGATCGGGATGATCTTTCAGGGATTTCACCTGGCCATGGCGAAAACGGTTTTAGACAACGTCGCTTTCGCTCTTAAAGCTTCAGGTGTGAATCGGAAGGAAAGAAAGAGGAAGGCGCACGAATTGCTGGACCTCGTCGGTTTGTCAGATAAAGCTGAAGCGTACCCTGCTCAATTGAGTGGCGGTCAAAAGCAACGCGTGAGCATCGCCCGAGCTCTCGCCAACGATCCGAAAGTGCTCCTGTGTGATGAAGCTACGTCAGCTCTCGATCCTAACACAACACAGTCCATTTTGAGCTTACTGAAAAAGATCAACCGCGAACTTGGACTGACCATTGTGTTGATCACCCATGAGATGGAGGTTGTAAAAGAAATCTGCCATCGCTGTGCGGTCATGGAAGATGGGAAGATCGTAGAGCAGGGGGCGACATACGACATCTTTGCAGCTCCTGAAAACGAACTCACCAAGCGTTTTATAAAAACGGTCATCGACTTTAAGATCCCCGAACACATCATTTCCAGAAGTAAAGGCACCATTGTACATATGAGGTTCAAGGGTGATTCTGCGAATGAATCGATCGTTTCAGATTTACTGAAAGGATCAAGCGTACGGGCGAACATCCTCCATGGAAAGATCGATTATATCCAGGAGCAAGCTCTAGGCACCTTTGTGATGGAATTAACAGGAGGGCAACCCGTCGTAAAGGAAGCCATTGAAGAACTGAAACAAAAGCTCGGAGAAGTGGAGGTGTTGCACAATGATGGAACAGCTGATCAACTTATGGCCAGAGCTGAATAAATCGTTTTTGGAAACATTGATCATGGTAGGGATCGGATTGGTGGTCGCTCTGATTGCAGGTCTTCCGCTTGGGTTGCTCCTGTTTGTGACCGACCGTGATTTGTTCCTGGAGAATAGAACCGTCAAAAGCATTGTTGGCGTTGTCGTGAACTTGATCCGGTCGGTTCCCTTCATTATCTTGCTTGTGTTCTTATTTCCTTTTACCAACTTTTTAATCGGAACAACGACGGGCCCTGTAGCAGCGTCTGTAGCTCTTTCTGTAGCTGCGATTCCGTTTTATGCAAGAATTGTGGAATCATCCGCCCGCGATATTGATCGAGGAGTGATCGAATCGGCCATCGCCTGTGGAGCCTCCCCATGGCTGATCATCAAGGATATCATTTTCCCAGAAATTAAACCGGGACTGATTAGTGGCTTGACGATCACTGCCATCAGTTTGATCGGGTATTCCGCAATGGCAGGGGCCATTGGAGGTGGAGGAATCGGAGACTTGGCGATTCGTTATGGGTATTACAGATACGATAACTTCGTCATGTTTACGACCGTCATCCTGCTGATCGTCCTCGTCCAAATCGTCCAATACGCAGGCGACTATATTGCTAAGACTGTGAAGAAGAACTAAAAAATAGGAGGAACTCTCTCATGAAAAAAACCATCTTGTTATGTGCCACGCTATTAACCATCGCGTTTCTCGCTGCTTGCGGAGAAGAGGAAGGAAGTGCAGATGCTTCTGGTAAAGATACCATCCGTTTTGGCGCGACTTCTGGGCCCTATAGCGATATGGTCACACAGGCGATTGCGCCGTTATTAGAAGAAAAAGGGTACGAAGTGACGAACAAAGAATTCACGGATTATGTACAACCGAACAAGGCGCTTGCAAATGGGGATTTGGACGCCAACCTTTTTCAGCATAAAATTTACTTAGAGTCATTCGCGAAGGAAAACGACTTGGACTTGTCTGAAGTCATCATCGTCCCTACAGCTCCTATGGGGATCTATTCCAATACATATGAAGATATTCAAAGTATTGAAGATGGAAGCACGATGGGGGTACCCAACGATCCGACCAACCTTGCACGCGCTCTCATTGTGCTGGAAGATGAAGGACTGGTGGAAGTGGACGACAATGTTGACCCGCTGCGCGCCTCTTTAAAAGATATTACGAACAATAAAAAAGACATTCAGTTTGTTGAAGTAGAAGCAGGACAATTGCCACGTCTTGTTGATAGCGAGGATTTGTCGATGGTTCCAGGAAATTATGCACTGGCTGCGGGGATGGACCTTCTGAATGCACTAGCATTGGAGGACATGCCTGATGATTACCGTAACCGTGTTGCCGTCAAGACGGAGGACCTCGATGCTCAGTTTGTGAAGGATATCAAAGAGGTTGTAGAGTCAGACGAATTTGAGAAAATTATCGATGAGGAATTCAAAGGTTTCGGTAAGCCACAATGGATGAAAGAATAAAGGAAAAGGCTGACGTGCTTGCGTCAGTCTTTTTTTATGTCTTCCTTTAACTAAGGGATTAAAAGGATAGGTTGATCGCTTCCTCGTGATATACATGCCTGAAGCACAGATTGAAACGCACGGGTAGGCTTGCGAGCACATGACGTAAAAAAGTGAACCTGAAGACAGGCTCACTTCGTTTGATGATTAAAAAGGATTTGTCGCCCACTGAAGCGACTGCTTGATGAAGATACGCGGATGCAACTTCAATTGCGCGACCATATATTCAGCGAGATCTTCCGGCTGCATGTACTTCTCTTTATCCTGACCTTCCATATCTTCACCTAACGCAAGTTCTGTAGCGACGAGGCTCGGATTCAAGGTGAAGACGCGGATGTTTTCCCTTCTCAATTCCTGCATGAGTGCTTCCATCATGCCTTGCAGGGCGAACTTGGAACCACTGTAAGCGGTGGACCCAGCTGTGCCTTTGAGGCCGCTGCTTGAAGAGATGTTGATGATGTCTGCGTTGTCCTTTTCCATCATCATCGGGAGGACCGCTCTTGTGACGTGGTATGTACCGAAAACATTCACTTCAAACGTTCGTTTCCACTCGTCAGGCTCAAGTTCAAGGAACTTTCCATGCACACCGATGCCTGCGTTGTTGATGAGGATATCTGCATCTCCAAGCTCTTCCTGCAGGTGTTGGATAGCCCTTTCAACTTGATCGAGTTCAGATATATCAGCAGTAGCGACAGAAGCCTTTACCCCAAAAGAACGTGCTTCCTCGGCCACTTCATGAAGACGGCTTTCAGTCCGGGCAATCAGTCCGACATGAACCCCTTCTTGCGCCAGTTGCAAAGCCGTAGCTCGGCCAATGCCTCGTCCAGCACCAGTTACATAAGCGATTTTTCCATTGATTTCTTGTGCCATGCTCCTCACTCCTTTACGTGTTTTCCATTTAAAGTTTACGGGTTTCCGTTTTTGAAAGCAAAAGTTAGCGTTTACCTCCCGGACTTTCCTTTTGGTACAATAATGCAGGGTTCATCGTTTTAGGATTGGTTGTGGAAGCAGTCACGGACCAAACCTTTACAGAATATGTGACAGAACACATCTTCAAGGCTGCAGGAATGGAGCATTCGGGTTACTAACGTCTGGACCAGCTGTCAGCCAACACCGCTATGGGTACATCGAAAAAGATGGTTCGTTTAAGACGAACGTGTATGCTGTTGCGGTCGTAGGAGGTGCTGATGGGGGAGCGTTTGTGACAGCGGAGGATATGATGATTTTCTGGGAGGCGTTATTGAATGGGAGACTGGTAGGGGAAGAACATACCAAACGGATGCTCACAAAACATGTCAACGTTAAAGAGGGCATTTCATACGGATACGGGCTTTGGTTGGATGATGTGAACGATCAGATCGTTTATCATGTCATGGGATATGATCCAGGGGTCCGATTCCATTCCTGCGTATACCCGGATGATCAGCTGATGGTGACGGTTGTTTCCAATCATGGTTCAGGAGCGTTTGAGATCGTCAGAGGTGTCGAAGAGCTTTTTATGTCATAAATAAAGTGGAGGGAGACCTCCACTTTATTCTGAATTGAAGTTTTGAGTGCCGAAGTCTGTGATTTCAATCGCTACTTCCACTTTGAAATTCACGTCAGGAAAGATTTCATTCCAGTCTTTTTCGTGTTTCTCCCAATACTTCGGTTCGTGTATGTTTACCCATTTCGATACATCGAGAAAATCAATTTGATATTCCTGCTGGGCGAGTTCTAGCATGCGCTCTACTTTTCCTTGGATGACTTTTTTTGCAGCCTCTTCAATCTCTTTTTTCCAACCGGTACTATAAACATCTCTTCCGGAACCCCAGTCTTCAGCTAGTACCGTGGATGTATCAATTTGAATTGTCATATCCAATTGATCTCCGCTCACCTTTGTCTTATATTTTGTATTTGACCCTTTAATTTCAAGGATGATTGGGCCGTCTTCAACAGCTTCCTCGTCTAAATATAAAAATCCGCCTTGGACTGTATTGTCCAAATACCGAGTGCCTTCGATATCTTCAACATTAATCCAGCCTACATATTTAGAACTCTCCGCTTCGATGATTCCTGCTCCTGATGATTTGATTTTTCCATCGTGTAATGTAATGCCTGGAATCAAGAAGCTTTTTTTCACTGAAATCGATTGGGAAAAGTCACCAATGGTCAGGCTTTGGGGAAAGGTATTGATTTTGTTGAAATTCTCACTGAGAGATTTAATTTGTATCGCTGGAAAAAGTTCCTTCGTTGGATTGGTACTGAGAACGTCAATGACAGGTTCTCTCGTAAGAAACACGGGTGTCGTTCTTCTGAATTCATGATCGCGGATGAATAGGTCAATGACTTTATCCGCCCGTTCTTTTTCAAATAACTTTGTAGATGTCAAAATGGTTTTTAAATGTGTGTAATTGGGAGGTCTGTTGCTTTCCAATGAGTTCTTCCTGATGATTTCAAAGAATGTCTTTCCTGATAAGGTAATGTTTTGATAAGGAACATTTTGTTGGGAGGTGCTTTGTTGTGTCGGGATTTTATCAGGGACGACATACTGATTGACCATTGTCAGTTCATCTTTTTCTTCATCGAAATCAAGACCTATTCCCGTAATGATTCCAACATCTTCGATTTCTTTAATGTCCCAACATCCAGTCAATAAAAAGAGCATCACTAAACCTACAACGGTGTTTTTAAGTGGCATGTGTACTCCTCCTGATTAAGGATACAATCAATAGAAGCGCAGGTAAGGCGACGATCGCCATGACCGAAATCAATTGGATGTGTGTCGAGTAGTGGAAGACTTCCGTAAGACCTTCAGGAAATAAGGTCAATGAATAAATCAGCAAACCCGCGATAAGTAGAAACCATGGACTTGGCGTAAACAAATTTTTCAATCCAAGAGTCAACGCATACATATAAGCTGTGAAGGAAGTGAAAGCGGTCGTCAGCCAGCCGAAAAGAAAGATCAATTCAAAACGTTCAAAAAAGAACCCCTGGAATTCGATGCTTTTCGCCATCTCAATCGTAGGGAATGTGATTTCTTTCAGTTCTTCCACTCCAAGCACTCCGATCGATATGATGTGGAAGACTACATAGATGAGTGCGGTGAATCCAATGCTCGTCCACATCGTAAATAGGAGTTGTTTGGCTTTCCTCTTTTTAATCAATTTGGCGAAGATTAACAAAAGCTCCATGCCTAAAAAAGAAAAGAACGTGATTTTAGCTGCACTGATCGTCGCCCATAGGTTGTTTTGCAGGACCGGGCGCACTTGGTTTAGGTCAAGGTTCTTGATACTCAATAAACAAAGGATGAGGAACATCGCCATCATAATCGGAAAGTAAAGTTGGAAAAATCGTACAATGTCACCCGCTCCGTTATAGATGAGGTACATACTTACAAGAATGAAAGAGCCGACCACTACATAGAGGGGCGTTGTGTCGAGCAGATAGTTTTTAATGATCCCACCGGTCACTCTTAATATATAGGCAGCAACGATGAGGCTGTAAATAGCAAATAAAAAGTTGAAGACGAACCCCACGAATTTCCCCATGATCTTAGAGCTCATTTCGAAAAAGGTGAGACCAGGATAACGGACTGCCAATGCTACATAAATACAGGAAATGACGGAAACAGCAATCGCTCCGAAAATGATGCTCAGCCACAGGTCCTGTGAATCTACAGCTTTAGCTAGGTCGCGCGGCATGAGGATGATCCCGATTCCAATCATCGACGATATGAATACGACGACGAGCTGAAGCATAGTCAGTTGTTTCAAATCACTCAATCCGTCCGCCTCCTTTTTTCAACTTGAATCGGATCAAGGAATCTTTCCAACGTTTCACGTAAAAAGGTGCAAAAGGTTCCAAATAGGGAACAGAGAAGCTCTTCAGGTGAACAAGGTGAATACTGACGATGAAGACCGCTAGAATCAACCCATATATCCCTAGAAATGTTGCAGCAAACAGCATGACGAAACTAATAGTTCTCAGCGCTAAACTTAAGGCGTAATCCGCAATCGTGAAGGAACAGATCGCCGCGAACGAAACGACGATGACCATCAGGGGACTAACGATACCAGCGGTAACAGCCGCTTCCCCGAGGACAATCGCTCCTACAATGCTGACGGCAGGTCCGATCGGTTTCGGTAATCGGATCCCCGCTTCCCTTAATGTTTCAATGGTTAGCTGCATAATGAGGGCTTCCATGAACGAGGGAATGGGTACCCCTTCACGCGTTTTTGCGATCGATATGGCCAGGTCCGTGGGGATTAAGCCATGGTGATACGAAATTAAAGAGATATAGATGGAAGGGAGCATGACAGATAAAAAAGCAGCCATGTATCGCATCAAACGTATGAGTGAAGCTGGAATCCACTTGAAGTTGTAGTCATCCGCTTGCTGAAATAAACTGTTCAATGTCGTCGGAGCAAGCAATACAGAAGGAGAACCCTCTACAAATATGGCGACCTTTCCTTCCACAAGCGCACTGGCTACTTTGGTCGGCCTTTCTGTTTCCTGAATCTCAGGAAAAAGCGAATAGTTGTTCCTTTCAATCAATTGGTCCATGACCCCACCATCCGGAATGTAATCGGCCTCTACGGCAAGAATCCGGGTCCGGACCTCCTTCAATAACTCCTCGTTGACGGCACGATCGAGGTAAGCCATGGACACATTCGTGAACGACCGCTTGCCGACGGTGAACTCTTCAAAAGTCAAATCCGTTGACCGTAAATGAACACGCAGCAAAGCGATATTTTGTTCGAGTGATTCGATAAATCCATCCCGTGATCCACGCAGCGTCATTTCTGAAACAGGTTCCTGAATGGACCGATACGCAAACTGGGCTGTTTCGATCGCATAAACCGTATTTTGTTCAATCAACAAAGTGAAACCATCCAGCAGGTATTGATCGACATCGTTTTTATTTTCCAGTTGCAAGAGAGGTTCCGCAGAAAAGGCGTGGGGAAGAGGACTCTCCTTATGATTCCACTCCTGAAGGGGAAGGAGAATCGCGTCTTGAATCTGCTTTGTATCTGTAATCACAGGTATGTAGAGGACGTGGACGGGGTGATCATCAAGTTCCAGTTTCTTGATGGTCACATGGTGGTTTTTCTGTTTTTCACGAAGGATCTGCTCTATATCCAAGGATTGATTCATACACTCACCCCGAATCCCATGTGTTTTCTCTTTAGTATGCTCACTTTCAAGGCAAATACACGGAAGGGATCAAGGTTCGTCTGGTCTCCTATTTCATTACATGGAATCTCCTTTATCTTCACAAAATAGGGGAGAAGGGAGGTCTTCAGATATGGGCAAGAAAGCAAAAAACAAAAGTAAAAAAGATTTGAACGCGCTACGTCGTGAAAAAGGGGAAACGAACGGTACGGGCAAACAAGATCCATACCGTTAAGGGCAAATAAAAACGCCTGCATCCAATGGGAGGCAGGCGTTCCTTGTTTATACCGTTTGTGGTTGTTCTATCGTGTCGTTCAGCTTCCTGAATTTATTTTTGATGACGGAGGTATCTGCAAAAAGATCATGAATCCCTTGATGTCGTTTCGTAAATGCGACGACAAGGTAAGGGAGTCCGAGGATCGCCATGCTGATGTAACGGCCGATGCATTCACGGAATATGATTTGACCGTTCGACAGCGTCTCTCCTTTTAATGAGACAACGGATAAGCCGAGCACCATTTTTCCTAATGTCGCACGGAAAAATTTCGTCATCAGTATGAAGTAAGCAAAAAAGATGATCGATGTCGTAATATTCGCTGCGCTGAACATAGGCACCCAAAGCTCTGCGTCTTCCAGGTTCACAAGCCGCAGCAAAGGCCGGGTGACAATGCTATTGACACTCCAAATGACGATCAAGTCGATGATGTAGGCAAGGAACCTTGAACCGAACCCTGCGTACAACAGTCTTTGGAGGTCGTTTTTCTGATGATGGATCAACGATGAGAGTTGACCATCGTTTTCGTTATGATTGGTGTAATCCATACCGTTCCCTCCTTAATCTGTGTACATATACATCATGCGTGGTCCTTGACGCTGGCTGATCAATTCTTCGATGTAGCGGATTTCACTGTTTGGCATCAAACTTTCAGCGAGCGGCAGGTTGAAAAAGGACCCCATTGTATTTTTGTATTGGAACACTTGTGGGTCGCCACCGATTTCTTCTTTCAGCGCCTTCAGCGTGTCTTCACGGAATCCGATATCGTCCACTAGTCCGTTTTCCACCGCTTGTTTTCCGGAGTAGATCCGGCCGTCTGCCAATTCTTTCACACGGCTTTCAGACATCTCCCGTCCCTCTACGATGACATCGACGAACTGCTGGTACGATTCATCGACAAGGGTTTGAAGGATCTCTCTGTCCGCTTCGGTCATTTCTTTCGTCGGGCTCATGATATCTTTGAATTCGCCACTTTTGATGGTGTTGAATTTCACGCCATATTCATTGGCAAGTTCTTGATAGTTGATGCTTTCCATGATGACTCCAAGAGATCCTGTGAAGGTATCGTTGCTCGCGAAGATGCGGTCAGCGGGAGCAGAAACGTAGTACCCTCCAGAAGCCGCCATGTTCCCCATGGATACATAAATCTTTTTGCCGGCTTCTTTTACTTCAAGCAGTTTGTCATGGATTTCGGCACTTTCATAGACGCCGCCACCTGGGGAGTTGACGTAAAGGTGAACCCCTTTGATCGAGGCATCTTCCTTGATCGCCTCTAATTTTTTCATGAAACGATCATGCTGATAGCCGCCGCCCCCGAAAGGGTTCGGATTCGTACTCGGGTTATCGATGATCGCTCCTTCCAAATTCAATTCTACAATCCGCTTGCTCCCTGAACCCCGTTCAACGACTTTTTCTTCTAATTTTTCACTGCCAGCGAACAATCCCATCGCTTCGTTCTCCGTTTCTTCGCCAGTGAAGACCGTTCCGATCAGCTGGAAGACAAGAGCTAGAATCAAGAGGGTAGCGGCAATGATGCTTGCAGTTATTCTTTTGCTCATATGTAAACTCCTTTCTATCTGTTGCTCAGAATTCAACCATACCATAAGGCGATGTCCAAATGATATGAAATGAAACTTGTCATGTTTCTGAACACCTTTACTACGATTGAAGATTTGGAAGGTTTCATATTTGGTTCATTTTTGTTTCGAATAATTTTTTGTTTTGCTTCTTGTCCTATATAAGAAGCGGATCTCTGTATTCTTAAGCATAGGAGCTATACTTAACGGGTAGAGGAGGGCAGGAGGGATGAGACGTTGAGTCAAAATAAATTAAGAATCCTAATTATTACCATCATCGTCGTATTTTTAATCGGTCTTGTCGGGCTGTCCATTCGAATGGCTCTTGAGCCGAAGTCTGCAAACGGAAAAAGGACGGAAGTGTTTTCCGTCCTTCAATCCGGGTTCACATGGACAAGTTGGAATCTCTCGCAAACGAGGTCCATGTCTTCACTGTAGTCATAACCGACTTCTTCTGCTTCCTTTTTGAAAAATTTCTTATGCACGTCTAACCAGTGTTTATAAGAAAGATCGCCTTCACCTTCTGCTCGTGCAAACGCTTCGGTGACTTCGTTAAAAGGGACGACTTCCACTTCGGTCGTACGGATGATCGCTGCAGGTTCGTCCTCGCCGTTAAGGATGATGTTATATTCTCCAACCTCAGGGAGCGGTTCGTTTTCAATCTCATACGCCTGCCGGGCCGAACAAGTAGCTGTTTTGAGCCCGTCCATTACAAGTCGTGCCATACGGTCAGGGGCGGTGCCGAAAGACCATGCTTTGACGTCATCAGGTTTTTCTTTGCCTTTCCAATAGGAATCCCAGTACTCTTTTGCCTGTTGGTTCATGAGTGAACACTCCTTTTTCAAACATGGGTGATTGATCCTTTACTCTCATTATGGGATGTAATCCTGAATTCCATGCGCTTTTTCCATTTTCAGGAGTGTGAATTTGTTGAAACGATGGAAGTGTTGTCTACACGTTGTCGTATAGAGATGAATGAATCGCAGATCTCATGCGTCTATTTTCTCCCTATTAGGAGGATGCTAAAAAGATTCCATCCTGAAGATATACATAATCGTGACGGATATATTAAGATTCATTTACATCTCATCGATCCCCCGACTACACACGTGTATTTTCCATTAGAATAGGGCATGGAACACGTAACATACACCAAAGGAGATACCGACGATGAACGTTGAACAACTGCTAGAACTACTCAACCAAAGCACGAAAAAGAATATAGATCTCAAACAGCGCATCACCGGTGTCACGGATGACTCTCGGAATGTTGAGGAAGGTTTTGTCTTCGTGGCCGTAAGAGGCTATCAGGTCGATGGCCATGACTTTATTGAAGAAGCCGTTCGAAGAGGAGCAACAGTCCTCATCACAGAAAAAAAGGTGCACCATACAGATGTCGTATGTCTGCAAACTGAAAACAGCAGGAAAGCGCTCGGTCAGATCGCATCTGCTTTTTATGGAAATCCATCCAAGGATAAGATCGTCATCGGGGTGACAGGTACGAACGGCAAAACGACGACCTCCCATATGATTAAACACTTGTGTGAGAAGCAGGGCTATTCATGCGGAATGTTCGGAACGATCGATTATGTGGTCAATGACAAAGTCGTTCCCGGCATACAGACAACCCCGAGCGCCCCTTTGCTGCAAAAGCTTCTATTTGAGAGCAAAGATGACGTTGTCGTGATGGAAGTGTCGTCTCATGGACTCGCTCAGCACCGACTGGAAGGGGTTCAATTCGATTACGCAGTTTTCACGAATTTATACAAAGACCATCTGGATTATCATGATACAATGGAATCTTATTTCGAAGCCAAATCAAAGCTCTTCCATCTGTTGAAACCAGAAGGGACGTCTGTCATTAATGTGGATGATCCATGGGGAGAGAAACTGGCGGATCTTTTAGAAGAAAAAGGAACGCCTGTCTGTAAGATCGGGCATCAACTGGAGAATGAAATCATTTTGAAGGATATCGATATCGAAGACTTTTCCGCACGTGTTCAATACAAAAGAGAAGACAGAAAAGTAACATCTCCTCTCAAAGGGACGCACAACGTATACAACACGACAGAGGCAATCGCCGTAGGTCTACAACTCGGCTTTTCCTTTTCTGAAATGGACAAGGCGCTGCAGTCTTTGCCTGGCATCCGTGGGCGTTTTGAACTTTACGAACTCGAAAACGGGCCGACCGTCGTCATCGATTATGCCCATACCGCAGACGGCGTTGAGCATGTGCTGGATACAGCGAGACAACAAGGAGCATCTTCACTCACGCATGTGTTCGGCTTCCGCGGGGATCGGGACGTAACAAAAAGAGGAGAAATGATCGGAGCTTCTGCAATCAGAGCCGATGCCTACATTCTCACGCTCGATGATTTGAATTCTTCTACCTATGATGAGATGACTGCCACATTGGAAGACCTTCAGAAGGAATACGGCGACTCCAAAGGCAGGATCATTCCAGACCGGACGCTTGCGATTGAAGAGGCAATCGTCAGTAGTGGAGAGAACGACTGGGTGGTCATCACGGGTAAAGGACATGAGAGCTATCAGCAGAACTATCATTATCCGGTGAGTTCAGATAAGGAAATGGTGGATGAAATGAAATCCAGATCGCTTAAGAAAGACATCTTGGCATGAACCTGCTTTTCTAGCAGGTTCTTTTTTTTGAGGTATTTTAAAACCATCGTACAAAGGATTTCTTCCCTGTAATGTGAGTGATGCTTCTACCTGGTTATGAAATTCGTTTTATTTTCGTTACCCGGGGAAAACTACAGATGAGAATGAGACTAGGAGGGGAACGATCCATGAGTAAAACAGCCATTATTACAGGGGGTGGCAGTGGTTTAGGAAAAGCCACTGCGCTTCGCTTAGCAGAAGAAAACATAAACATCTCTGTTGTGGATATTGACGAAGAGGGCGGAAATGAAACGGTCGACCTGGTGAAAAAAGCGGGAGCAGATGCGGTTTTTATAAAAGCTGATGTCTCAAAAGCCAATGAAGTGAAGAACTACGTAGATCAGACGCTTGATGCTTTTGGAACCATCGATTATTTCTTTAACAACGCTGGAATTTCCGGGAGCGGGGAATATTATCTGGATACGGAAATCAAAGAAATTGAGAAGATTGTAGGCATCAATTTATTGGGTGCCCTATACGGTGTTCGTTATGTAGCGGAAGTGATGTTGAAACAAGGCGGAGGTTCGATTGTCAATACGGCATCAAGTGCAGGTGTCATCGGGCAGGATTCCGTGGTCACCTATTCAGCTACCAAGCATGGGATCATCGGATTGACGAAAAGCATGGTCGCTGAGTACGGAAAAGATGGCCTTCGTGTGAATGCGATCGCTCCAGGACCGACAGAAACAAAAATGGTCAAAGAATTCTATGAGAACAATCCCAAAATGAAAGAAAACGCAGAAGCAGGCATCCCACAACGACGATTGGGCACTCCTGAAGAAGTTGCCGAACTCGTGGCCTTCCTTCTCACATCTAAAGCACAGTACATCAACGGTGATGTCATCCGCATTGATGGCGGATTCACGAATACGAAGTAAGAAGAAGAGGGGCAAACACATCTAAAATGTTTGCTCTTTTTTTATGTCTATTAGACAGCTGAGACCTAACTCCTTTCATTCTAAAGGCGTACAGAATCACTTGTGTACTTCTCGAGTGGGATTTAGTTGCGAAAGAAGGGGAGACCTTGCACCTTAACTGCACCTTACATTTCATGAAGGAACTCTGAACTCTTGTGGAGAAAGGTACAAGGGACAACGAATAAGGATGTGAGCGAATGGGGAAAGAAGTGTTGATTGTCATTGATGTTCAGAAGGCCGTCATGGAAAATGCGTATCAGTGTGTAGAGAAGATCACCAATATGAATCGAGCAATTCAGCGGGCGAGAGAAAAGCAGATTCCAGTGGTATACGTTCAACACGAATACCCTGAAGGACCGATGAAGCGGGGAGCGGAAGGATGGCAGCTTCATCCTGATCTTGAGAAGCCATTCGAACAAGATGCGCTGATTTTTAAATCCATTCCGAATGCTTTTGTGAATACATCCCTCCATGTAGTCCTTCAGAAAGTCGATGCGGAGCATCTCTTTATTTGCGGGGCACAGACGGATTATTGTGTAGATAGTACGGCTAGAGGCGCTTTTGATCGCGGCTACCATGTGACTTTGATTTCAGATGCTCATACCACCTGTTCGAACAATGTTTTATCAGCAGCTCAAATTATCGAACATACCCAACATACGTTAACGAACTTTTGGAGTGAATCGGCTGTGATTGATTTGAATACCTCTCGTGAACTTGATTGGGAAAAGGTAAAATAAGAACTAAAAAGACGGTCACCATTCACACGGTGACCGTCTTTCCTTTTATGTTTAGAATTGCATAGAAAACATACATTCGTTCAAGAGACTATAGCGTTCATTTATTTTCCCGCTTTTTCCACTTCCACCCGTTTGTTATCACCCCGACCAAGCCTGAGATCGTCAGTATGTATGCAACAAAAAGCGGTACGTCTGCAAGCTCCGCTGTAAATAACCGAAATAAACCAACCATGAGGATAAGGAAACTGCCAATCAATGCCATTCCTATCTTCATCTCCTGATTCATAGGATCTCCTCCTTTTCTTCCATTACTAGATTAACATAGATGATCTTCCTTCTTCATGCTATAGTAAATGTGATTGATTTTTCTGACTATACACAGGTGGTGATTCTAATGAAAGAAGAAAGTTTATTTCAACAAATGCGTTTTGTTAGGAAACGGAGCCTTGCAGCTCTTGATGCAACGACAGAAGAGGTAGCGGATACGAAACCGGAGGGTTTTCTGAATACGATCCGTTGGAACTTTGGCCATATCTTCGTTTCACAGGAAAATTTGTTAGCAAGGTTCGCCGGGGAAGAAGCTCAGATCCCAGAAGGGTATGTCCGTTTATTTGGCGGAGGAACTTCCCCAGACGAATGGCCGGAAGAAGTTCCAAGTTTGTCTGAACTTAGAGAAGAGCTGGAATCTCAAACCGAGCGCTTGATCCAAACGTATGAAGGACGCTTATCCGAAGAAGGAGAAAAGCCGTTTGAACTCGGCGGGGGCGTCGTTTTCCGTACGCTCGATGAAGTACTGAACTTCTCCATCTGGCACGAAGGACTTCATCAAGGAACCATAACCGCGTTGAAAAGAGCTCAAGGTGTCGAAAATTTATTCTAAGAGTCGATCAAGTACTTGAGAATTTAACCCGGACAGGAAATGGTGTCGTCCTGGGTGTATTCGTTGTTTCATTGTTTTCTAAAAAAGCATTTGAATTGTCCTTTGTTTTTTATTTTCTCATCGGCTATTTTATTATAGAAATCATCAGAATGCTTCCTGATGGGAAGGGTGAGGATTAATGAAACAAGCTGGATTCAGAGTCATTTATTTGCTTTGATTTCGGACGGACTTATCATAACTCTCTATGAATTTTATGTGGTCCATACATTTAGGAGAAGTATGGTTTAGGCAGTTCAAAAGCAGGCGGTCGTCTGTCTTCATACTTTAGATAAATATAACCTTAAAAGTCGGTGGATTTTTCCATCGACTTTTCTTATCCATTCAAATTCCCAACTAGAACCTTCAACTATTCCCAGATTAATGCAAAGCGGTTATTCTCACTGAATTTTGTAGTTTTTTAACTGAGATTTCGAGAACCAATTTTGGTAAAGGGGCAGAGGGGAACGGTGAGACTCCTATGGGGTGTGCGGGACAGCTGAGACCTCACAGGACGTAGTCCGAGGAGGCTCAACGCCAGCCCCATGGAAAGCGAACCTTTTCACGTAGCCCCTAATCTCTGTCAAACATCTCGGAATCAGTCTTCCATGAAAGTTAATATGTTTCATAAAGAAACGAATAAAAATAAGTGGACTCTAGTACTCTCTAATAGAAGGTGGAAGGGGGTACGTCATGCATAAATGGAAGAGTCGTTCACCACTTGGACAACTGCCAGCATTCAAGAAAGATCCACTCGCATTCCTCATGGAGATGGAAGAAACACAAAAGCCCGTGACAAAAATCAGGTTTGCCCATCGACCTGTTTTCATGTTGATGCATCCAGCATTGATCCAGGAAGTACTCGTAAGAAAGGCAGACGCTTTTTACAAGTCCAAACCTTTCCAGGAGTTGGAACCACTGCTCGGGAAAGGGCTGTTATTAAGTGAAGGACAGCTTCATAAACAGCAGCGCAAAAAAATACAACCGTTCTTCACTCCAAAGCATATCCAGCGCTATTGTGAAACGATGGGACGAGTGGTAAGGGAACATACATCTCTCTGGGAGGACGGAGAACGGTTGATCTCTGAGGATATCCGAAGTCTTACCCTGCAGGTGATTACGGAGACGATGTTTGGTACCGAGATGAAAACGGGGCATGACCATGTAGGTCAACAGCTGGATACCGCAATGGAGATCGCCACTCAAAGGATCCGCAGTGTGTTCAAATCGCCTCGTTCTTTGAAAACGGTTCGGAACCGGCTTTTCGATGAGGCCGTTGAAAAGTTGGACAGAGTGGTCTATTCCTTCATCGATGAGCCAGGTGAAGAGGGCGATCACCTCCTCAGTGTCATGAAGAAGGCGGAGGATTCCGAGGGGAACAAAATGGATGCTCAACTTCTGCGTGATGAAGTGATGACGGTTTTTCTCGCCGGCCATGAGACGACAGCGGCGGCCTTGACGTGGACGTTACAGTTACTGATGGAGCATCCCGATTGTTATCAAAAAGTAGAAGCTGAAATCGACCAGGTTCTGTCACATGACATTCCATCAATCGAGGAGACGGGGGACCTTTTGTACACGAAAAAAGTGATCTTAGAAAGTATGCGCTTGTACCCTCCAGCATGGATGTTTGGGCGGCGGGCTATAGAAGACGTGAACATTGGCTCGACGTTCATAAAAAAAGGGGCGACGGTCATGATCAGTCCTTACCTGATGCATCGCCACCGCAGGTATATCGATTACCCGGAGGAGTTCCTGCCTGAACGATTTGAAGATGGACGTCTTCAAGGGGTGTCTGATTATTTGTATCTGCCTTTTGGTGGCGGGCACCGGGTTTGTATTGGCCAACATTTCGCCATGCTTGAGATGCTTGTCCTTCTGTCCTCTCTTATGAAATCGTTCAAGTTTAAACCTTCTTCAGAGGCTTTCCCCGTCAAAGTGGAGCCTTTAGTGACGCTGAGGATGAAGCATGGCTTGAAACTTCAATTGTCCAAAAAACGTACAGAACTCGGGTGAATGAATCTTTTTTTGTACCCTGTCTCTTCATTCATGTACAATAGCAACAGACGATCGGACAGGGATGGAAGGTGTAAGGATGAAAACAATCATAATCGGTGCAGGGATTTTAGGGGCGTCAACCGCCTACCACCTTGCTAAAAAAGGGGAAGAAGTCGTCGTCATTGACCGGAATGACCCCCAACAGGCGACGCGGAATGCGGCGGGTATTGTATGCCCATGGCTTACGAACCGAAGCAATAAAGTGTGGTACCCTCTCGTCACCGGTGGAGCGAAGTATTACCCTCAATTGATGGAAGAGCTTGCAGAAGCCGGGGAAACACAGACGGGCTATAATCAGGTAGGGGCCATCAATATATTCGATACCGAAGAAAAATTGGAAAAGAAACGGAAGGTTGCTCTTGATAGGAAAGAGCAGGCGCCGGAAATGGGGGAGATCTCCTGCCTTTCTAAAGAAGAAACGAAAGCGATGTTCCCGCCTGTAGCGGAACACTACCAAGCGCTTCACATCTCAGGTGGAGCTCGAGTGAACGGTGCGGAAGTGACGGCTTCCTTATTAAGGGCGGCGAAGAGAAACGGAGCGACACTGATCCGTGGAGAAGCTTCATTTGTTCATGAAAATAAACGGATCCAAGGCGTTAGTGTGAATGGGGAAAAGGTTTTTTCAGACCGGATTGTGGTTGCGAACGGTGCCTGGTCGAAGCCGTTGTTCGAGCCGGTCGGGATGAAACCGAAAGTCACCTTTGAAAAAGCGCAAATCGTTCATGTAGATATGCCAGACTATGACACGGAGCATTGGCCCGTGATGCTTCCCCCGTTCAACCATTATATTCTCACGTTCGGTAAGGGACGAATCGTCATTGGAGCGACCAAAGAAAAAGCCACTGACTCCAGGGTCACAGCAGGTTCTGTGCATCAGCTGATGGATAAAGCGCTGCGTGTAGCCCCAGGACTTGCAGATGCCACTTATGTCAAAACGAACGTCGGGTTCCGTCCGTTCACTCCAGGATCGACGCCCGTTATAGGAAAAGTACCCGGGCATGAAAACGTCGTGGTGGCTAATGGTTTAGGAGCTTCTGGTTTGACGAGCGGTCCTTATATTGGTGCAGAGCTTTCGAAATACTTGTTAGAAGAACATACCGAGCTGGATTTTGCCAACTATAAAGCGGATCATTTATTTGAATAAACAAAGAAAAAGGTTCCCTCATAGAATGAGGGAACCTTTTTCTTTCATTAGCTTTCCTCAAGGGATGGAGGAAAGGTTTAGTACCATGGATGACTAGTAGTTTTCTGCCTCTTTATAGTTACTCGCTGCCTCTGGCTCCGTTGCTTTTTCTTCATCAGGAGGATAGGTCCGTCTGACGAAGAAGGCGAGTACCAATCCGGCAAGCGATAGAGCCGTGACGATAAAGAACGCGATATTCACGCCATAAATCGAAGGATGATCGATCGTCGGGTTGCTTTGTGCGGATTGAGCGGTTGTCGTCATAACCGTGACAAGAATCGCTGTTCCTACTGATGCGGCTACCATTCGCATCGTGTTGCTCATGGCGGCCCCGTGTGGAATCAGTTTCTTTGGCAATTGATTCAGGCCAGCCGTCGTTACAGGCATCATCACCATCGATAAACCGAACATCCGGATCGCGTATAAGACGGTAATCGTGGTGAATGTCGTTTCGATATTCAAGAATGAGAAGGCGAGAGAAGCCCCGGTGATGATCGTAAGACCAACAACGGCAAGCAGTCGGGCTCCGATTTTATCGAAAATCCGGCCGGTGATCGGTGACATGAATGCGGTGATGACTGCTCCTGGGAGCAGAGCTAGACCGGATTCAAATGCCGAAAACTCACGCATGTCCTGCATGTATAAAGGAATTAAGGTTTCTGCGCCGATCAAACCTAAGAAGGTGATCATAGCAATGACCGTTGTAATCGCAAAGACGGGGTACTTGAAGACACGAAATTCGAGCATCGGGTGGTGCATACGCAATTGTCTCAAGATAAATAAGGTCAATGTCACAGCACCGATGATCAGTACGGTAACGGTGTCGATGCTTGTCCATCCCTGGTTACCAGCCAGAGTAAACCCATATAATAGGCCTCCGAACCCTATGGAAGAAAGGATGATGGAGATCGGATCGACCTTCGGATAGGATAATTCCGTTACATTTTTTAAAATGAAATACGCGAGTACAATGATCAAGATCGCCAATGGTAAGATCATCCAGAATAAATATCTCCACGAATAGGCAGATGTAATGTAGCCGCTGAGCGCGGGTCCGATCGCAGGTGCAAACGAAATGACGAGTCCGATGTACCCCATGGCCGCCCCGCGTTTACTAACGGGAAAAATCATGAGAAAGACGGTCTGCATCAAAGGAAGCATCACACCCGCTCCAGCAGACTGGACGACCCTGCCTAACAGGAGGAGGGGGAAGTTTAGAGCCAATCCGCCAAGGACCGTACCGAACGCGAAGATACTCATGGCAGAGATGAACAGCTGCCGTGTTGTGAATCGTTCGATCAGGAAAGCACTGACAGGAATCATCACGCCGTTCACGAGCATGAAAACGGTGGTTAGCCATTGAGCTGAGTTCGCTGTCACATTCATTTCATCCATAATCGGTGGGATAGCTGTGATCATAAGCGTCTGGTTTAGTATCGTAATAAAGGAACCAGCCAGTAAAAGGGCTGCCATCAGCACTTTGTTGGTGCCTTTGGATGTCATAATGTCGTCCTCCTATGAATCAACTAACTACACATTATACGCCTCGCCAGGATCGGAGGACAACTCTTATCACTCAGTTTACTAGTTTATTATTATGTAAACTTAATAATAGTAATTATACTAGATTTCCTCAAAAGCAACGAGGGTAACGCTTTTTGGAGGAAGTGACTTACGATCTTGAAGAGCATTATGGAAAAAAGACCATCCAGGAGAGGATGCCTACCCTGGATGGTCTTTTTTCCTATGTTGTTGGCTTGATCGATCCTGCATGACTCACCGCACCCATTTCTTCGTATTCGTGGAGAATGATTCATCCCTGATTATTGTTTAAAATAGATTCGAGATTGTAAGAGAATGTCCGCATATGTGGACGGAGTCCTTCATAAGTTTTTCGTCCAACCGAATGGTATTCGATCCTATGTCCTTCTAAGTCCTCCCGTGCATAACAATTACGCCCATCAAAGATGACAGCTTCCTTCATTGTATTTTGATAAACGTGTAAAGGTAAGTCACTGATGGAAGACCACTCCGTGCAGATCATAGCCATGTCTGTACCCGATAAGACCTCATCAATGGAATGGCTGACAGGACAGGAAGGGAGGCTTTTAACGACAGGGTCGTAAGCGAGCGGTAAAGCTTCGAGCTCTTGGAGGCGTTCAACTAGCGACACAGCCGGAGATTCACGGATATCATCGGTATTCGGTTTAAAAGCGACTCCGAGGACAGCCACGCGCTTGCCTTTCAAGCTCCCATAACGTTTGAGAGCTTTATCGATCAACAGATTTTTCTGCCTTTCATTCACATCTATGACCGTTGATAGAAGGTTGAATGGATGGCCGCTTTCCTTCGCGACCTGGACCAAAGCTTTCGTATCTTTTGGAAAACATGATCCTCCAAACCCGATGCCAGCTCGCAGAAATTGTTCCCCGATGCGTCGGTCCATCCCCATTCCTTCGGCTACTTGATCGATATCTGCTCCGAGCTTCTCACAAACCGAAGAGATTTCATTGATGAAACTGATCTTCGTCGCCAAAAACGCATTGGAAGCATATTTGATCATTTCAGCACTCAGTGGATCTGTCTGCAATCGTGGAGTTTTGATCTTGCTGTAGATGTCTTCAAGGAACTGTCCTGCTTTTCGGTCTGTCGATCCAATGACAATGCGATCTCCATAATAGAAATCATGAAGAGCAGAGCCTTCTCGAAGAAACTCTGGATTGGACACCACATGGAACGTCTTTTCAGAACGGGATCGGATCCATGCATGGACCTTATGATTGGTTCCAGGGGGGACCGTGCTTTTGATGATCACGAGCGTCCCGTCATTCATATAGAGGGATAGGTGATTGACAGCATCTTGTAGATAAGTAAGGTTGGCTGATCCATCTTTGTTCTCTGGTGTTCCGACTGCAATGAAAATGGCTTCTGCATGGGGCACGGCCTCTTTCAGGCTTGTGGTAAAATGCAATCGTTTCTCAAGCAGACTGGACTGCATCAACGGGGCAAGACCTGGCTCATGAAGCGGGCACTGCCCCTCTTGAAGGGCGGATATTCTCTCTTCATTGATATCGACACAAGTGACGTCATGACCAAGGCTCGCAAGGCAGGTCCCCGTGACCAATCCGACGTATCCTGTACCGATGACTGCAATTTTTCTCATGTTCATCTTCTCCTGTCCCTAAGCGAAAGAGGCGAGAGTTACTCCGCCGATCGCATCTTTGTAATCGTTGAGCAGTCCTTCAAAAATTTCATCCCAGGATCTCTTGAGTGCCTCTTGCCGCGCTTGTTTCCTCATTAATTCCAGTTGTTCTGGTTGAGAGAGTAGATCTATGATTCCTTGCGTGAAAGAGAGGGGGGCATGCGGTTTACACAACACACCCGTCTTTCCATGGGTCACGATTTCTGTTACACCGCCTGCGTTTGCAGCAACGACGGGTGTTCCTGAGGATAAGGACTCGAGAACGACGTTACCGAACGTTTCAGTGGCAGAAGGAAAGACGAATAACGTTGACGATGCATAGATGCGAGCGAGCATTTCTCCGTCCTGGAAACCTGCGAACGTCATGTTCTGGGGGGCAACGGATTGTAGGTGATTCCTTAAGGGACCATCGCCTACGATGAGCCAGTGGATGTTTTTATTCACGTCATGGGGAAGGCTTTGGGCCACATGGAGCAGGGTGTCGAGTCCCTTTTCTGGTGCCAGTCGTCCGACATAGCTTAATAGAATAGGGGCGTCGATCTTAAAATGATTTCTCACCCTGTCATCCTTATGAACGGGGGAAAAGAGTTGATGGTCCACCCCTCTTTGCCAGAGTCCAAGGTTTCGGAGACCGTGCACCTCCAGTTCTCTTTTCGTATGAAGGGAAGGGACAAGCGTTTTCTTGAAGGGCTGATGAAACCAATGCATGTATTTCCAGACAAAGGGGGAGAGGAAAGATAATTTATAATAGTCTAAATATTGGTCGAAGTGCGTATGATAAGAACCCACGAGCGGAATCCCCATCTTCTTTCCAAAATGTAGACCCAGAAGTCCGAGATTAAAGGGAGTGGCAATGTGGATCAAATCGGGCTGGAAAACATCAAGGTCTTTCTTGATTTTGACCACATTCGGAAGGGCCAAACGACATTCTGGATATAACCAAAAGGGAATACTGCTACATCTATGGATAGCATCCATGTACTCTTCATTATTTTTCACATCAGGAGCATACACCCTGTATGGGATGCGTTTTCTATCAAGGTATCCAGTCCACCGTTTTAATGTACGAGCGACTCCGTTGACTTGTGGTACATACGTATCTGTGAAAATAGCCACTTTCATGTTCTCTTCCCCCTTTATTACCGAAGATGGTTGCATCCTTGTCCTTCGGTACTTATCTATTCGGTGGAAAAAAGGTTTATGCAGGAGAGGGAAGAATGGAACAGATCTTTACAAGAGATTCACAAAAGGGAGAGAACGACAAAAAAACCTGCCTATGCAGGTTTTGTCAGAAGATTATAGGGGCCGCTTTCAGGTTGGGATTGAAAGTATGGCGATAGTAAGAAGAGATTTTCGTGGAAGGCTGTGTATAATTACGCTGATTTTTTTGTAAGAGAGTGTTGGCTCACGGCTTTTAATAGGGTCATCTTGTCTTGGTTTGTCAACTTGTTCCATATGCCCACTTTAATGTTCATCTTTTGTATCCTCCTCAGCCTTTAATGGGGGTTGCATATTTTTGACGAACAGACATCACCGCTTTGTTCATACTTAGCATATACCGTCATTTTTGCATGTTTAAACAACAAAAATATCTACAAAATTCGAGGGTGTCGCCGTTTTAAAGAAGGTAAAGGCATGAACGTGTCGAATATGTTTAAAGAGCCTGTAACAAAACAAAGAATCCGGGCTCAAAACCTGAGAAATTGTAAAAAAGAATAGGAGGAAGTTTTCATGATTTCTTATCAAGTTCAATCAGAAAAAGGTTTTTCTGAGAAGATCGGCGAACTCGTATGCATGCTTGAACACGCACGTGCGGTGACGATCCAAGAAGTAGCGGACCTCACGCAGGCAGAACTTGATGAGTGCGAAACTGGTGGAAACTCCATTGGTATGCTTCTCTCCCATATGGCGGCGATTGAATTCGTCCATCAGGTCATCAGTTTTGAAGGTAGGGATTTGAGTACAGAAGAAAAGGAAGAGTGGGGAGCGGCTCTTGAATTAGGTTCCAACGCCCGTGAAAAATTCCGTTCATTTACGGTGGACGACTATTTGGATCTCCTTGAAACGACGAGAGATGCTACACTCGAACTCTTGAAAGAAAAGGACGATGACTGGCTCTTCGAGGAACGCTCGTGGCCGAATGGAGTGAAATACAATCCTTATTACCTCTGGTTTCACGTCATGGAAGATGAAATCAGCCACCGTGGGCAGATCCGTGCCATGATTCGTTCGAAGAAACACAAGATAACACTATGAAAATGATACAGTGAGATGATTAACATAATAAATGAAGAAGCGAACCGGGGACACTTTCACCCAGTTCGCTTCTTTTTCGTTTTGAGTAATGAGCGTGGATATCCTATCCGTTGGTTTTAAGCTTTTATCGGTAGGTTTCAGTATTTTATCGGCGACTTTCGGACGTTTATCGGTGGCTTTTGCACTTTTATCAGTGACTTTTATCATTTTATCAGTATCAGAGTAGTGGAACATCATTCTTATGATACGTAGCTTTCTGTTTTCGTGATGTATTCTTCAACAGCCTCCGTTAAGGGACGGAAAGAAGCATTCCAGAACGTCTGCTCGTTAAGGTCCTGACCAAGAAAATCTGCACAAAGCTCATCCATCGGAAGATCTCCCGAGTGACTTAATAGTCTATCGTACGTTTCAGGAAATGATGTCGGATTTTCTTTGTATTGAGAGTAAATCCCGTTACTGAATAGATAGCCAATCGTGTAGGGAAGGTTGTAAAAAGCTTTTTTGGTATCATAAAAATGAGGGATGCTCATCCAATGATAAGCATTCACATGCTCCAGATGGTCTCCGAACCAGTCACGTTCTTTTGTTTCCATTAAATCGACGATCTCTGATGAGGTGAGCTTTCCTTGTTTCCGATTCTCATAAAAACCTTTTTCAAATTCGAATTTTGCTGGAATAAACGTGGTGTATTTGAGGCCGTTGATGATTTTCATCTCCAGCAGGGATAAGGCATCTTCTTCTGTTTCTGCCAGATCAATGGCCGCGTCCAACACCAGATTCTCAGCAAACGTAGAGGCCGTTTCTGCAAGCCCTGTCCCTGCATGCTGAGCGAAACCAGGTTGTTCATGAAGCAACGTATTGTGATAGGCATGTCCAAGTTCGTGAGCCATGGTCACGACATCCTGATACGTTCCTTGGAAGGAGAGGAGGATCCGACTTTCTTTTGCGTTCGGAAAGGATGCACAAAAAGCGCCTTGACGCTTGTTTTCATGAGGTTCCGAATCTACCCATCCATCATGAAAGGCCTGTTTGGCAAAGTCTCCGAGCTTTTGACTATAGTGGGAGAACTGTTGGATGATAATGTCCGTGGCCTCTTCGTATGTAAGTGTTGTCTTACTCGTGAAGGAAGGTGCATATAAATCATACCAGTCCGGTTTTGAGATGTTATCCAGCTGGGCTTTTCTTTTCAAGAATCGATGCAAAAGGTTTTTATGTTCGTGTAATGCTTTCATCATGCTATTGACCGAGGATTCAGAGATTCTATTTTGTTCATACATTTCTTTTAGCGGATTCGACCATCCTCTAAGTTCATATAAATCATTCCTGAAACCGGAGAAATGATTGAAAATCGTGGCAAACCGGTCCTGGTTCTGTTTGCAAACCTCAATGATTGAAGTTGCAATAGAAGCGCGGACAGTACGATCCTCAGATAACAATGCCTTCATGAAAGCCATATTGAACGACCATTCTTTTAGCTCCCCATCTTCCTCCACAGGTACACGAAGTCGGGCGAATTCCTGTTCATAAAGGTCTTCCCATCCTTCAAATCCGTTCATGGACAATGTTTGGATGGCTTGTTCCAATTTAGGCGCTAACCGGTCTTTGATTTGTTTTCTACGCTCTGTTAAAGAGGCACGGATTCCATTCAGCTCTTCGGATTGAATCCATATGTGCCACGTTTGGTCGTCGATCTCTGCGACATAATGGCTGAATGCCATCAAGAGAGTTTCCATTTTCGTCTTTAACCTTTGACTCTGATCCATATAGTAGCGGCCCTGATCATCCTGGACATCCTGTGAGGATAGGCAGATGGCGTATTCATCGATGGCGAAAACATCAGAGTAGAGCTGCTGAACTTCTTCTACGACCGCTAGGAAATTTTTCAGGTTTTCAGGAGGTTTCGCGGTGTTGACCTGATCTTGGAGTGATTCGATTTGTTCTTTTTTTAATCGCAGTTCTTCTTCAAGATCGTTTGAACAGAGTCGGTCCAAATTCCAATGTTTTGTTTTCGTTTTCTTCAATATGATTCCTCCTAAGGTTTTGATAATATGAGTGTAATAGACTTTGGAAAATTCTTCATCATCCTAGAGGCGGACTCTTACTCCTATTCTCGCCGCATAGGAAGGTTTGTGGAAGAATAAATTTCGAGATGTTTGTTGAGGGATGGGGCTACGGGGAATGACTCGCTTTCCGCGGGAGCGCGGTGAGCCTCCTCGGACGTCGTCCTGTGGGGTCTCACTAAGCACTCTCTTCCTCTTAGATATCCGGTTCCGGCGCCAAGCGGCTAGTGAGACTTCCCTCGCTTCTGTACGATAAGTCAACATCGAATCACTACGTTCTTCGTGTTTCCTTTATCTCCGCCAGCTCAGTCCAGTCCATACGCCGCTGATCGAGGCGCCTCCACACTTAGGATAGGAGTCTCCCCATTCCCCTCCGCCCTTTGGCTAATAAGTTTCTCGAAACCACATCTGCAAGAAACCAGCCTGTATGAATGCGAGAAGTGGAGAATACCAACTTCTCCACTTCTCGCATTCAGAACCTCATAGATAAAGCAGCTTATCCAGGGAATAGTTTCGAAATCCTCTTATGGTCGAGGGGCGGAGGGAAACGGTGAGACTCCTATGGGACGTGTGGGACAGGTGAGACCCCGGAAGGCGTAGCCTGAGGAGGCTCACCGCCCGCCCCATGGAAAGCGAACTGTTTCCCGGAGCCCCCTAACCCACACAAAAAATCGAAACGAAGTATTCAAGATTAGAGAATGATACTTAAGGAGGAAGAGTAGATGAAAGTACCTTTTATAGATGGACATAATGACACGTTGATGAACTTTGAAGATGGAGTGGAACCGTTTTTTACAGGAACGAAAGCTGGTCATATCGATTGGCCGAGAGGAACCCGTTCTGGACTGGCAGGAGGATTCTATGCCGTCTTCTGCCCGAACCCGGCCACCGATCCAACACCTGTTGCCTACAAAACAGCAAAAGGTTACGAAAAGCCCCTTCCACGCCCGTTAGCCTATGGTTACGCTTGTACGTACACCAATAAGATGGTCGCACGGTTCTTGAAAATGGAAGAAGAATCGAACGGGAAATTCAAAATGGCACGTACGGTTGAAGATTTAGAACGCGCCATCCATGGAGATTACATGGCAGGAATTTTACATATCGAAGGAGCTGAAGGCATCGATGAGGATTTGCATGCCCTGCCTGTTTTATATGAAGCAGGGTTACGTTCTGTAGGTCCTGTGTGGAGCAGAGCAAACGCCTTCGGGGAGGGCGTGCCGTATCGGTTTCCTTCTTCTCCGGATACGGGACCAGGTCTTACAGAAAATGGTAAAAAACTTGTGCGTGAGTGCAATCGTCTAGGAATCATGATTGACCTTTCTCATTTGAATGAAAAAGGGTTTTGGGACGTCGCCTCCATTAGTGACGCTCCGCTTGTAGCGACTCATTCCAACGCCCACCAGATTTGCCCGGTAACAAGGAATCTGACAGACAAGCAGATCGATGCGATCGGGAAATCGCACGGGTTGATTGGGGTCACATACAGCATTAATCCCAATATGGTGACGGAGGACGGTGAGAATAATGAAGGGGCGGCTTTATCAGACATTACGAAGCATATCCAATACATCATCAATCGCATCGGGGTCGACCATGTCGCTTTAGGTTCAGATTTTGATGGAACGCGGGTACCAACCGCTTTGAAAGATGTAACAGGTGTACCGAAATTGTTTGATCTATTGAAAAGAGAAGGCTTGAGCAGGGGGGATATTGAAAAGATCGCCTATAAAAATTGGCTTCGTGTCCTTAGAGAGACATGGAAGGACGATACATGAGAAGCGCTCTAAAAAAAGAGGATGGCCCGTGAAAGGCCATCCTCTTTTTTCTATTTTATAGAATCTTATTTGGTTCGGTGTTTCTGGTAAGTGATGGCTTTTGTCAATGCCTGCAGCTCACTGTACACTTGGCCGGTCAATCGAGGTGCCTCTAGGTAACGGAGGTTGTCGTTCAGCTGTTCGACGGAGCTTGCTCCGAAAACAGCGGTCGCTACCGTAGGGTTTTGGAGAACGTATTGAAGCGCAAGTGTTTCCGCCGTCCGTTCGTCCGTTGTGTACCCCTGCCATTTCTCAGCGATTTCTATCACTTCTTCTTGGCTGTACTCTAAAAATCCATTGGCTGCTTTGTCCTGAGCTTTCTCTTGTCCTTTGGAAGATAACATACCTTTTGCTAATGGACCTCTCGCTAAGACGCTGATCTCGTTGTCAGCGAGCAGGTTGAGGATTTCTTCTTCAGGCCTCCGATCGAGGGCATTGTACTGCATCATGACACTTACGATGTTGGATTTTTCGACATATTCTTTGATAACATTCGGCCGAATGGAAGATATGCCGTATTCGCGGATCAATCCCTCTTGTTTGAGATCCTCAAAAGCTTCGATGCTTTCTTCGATCGGATCATCGATGGTACCGCCGTGCAGCTGGTAAAGGTCGATATAATCGATTCCGAGTCGTTTCAGGCTGTCCTTTACACCTTCTTTGATGTGCTTTTTGGATGGATCCCAGTGCCAGTCTTTCTCATCAGGATTGAAATTGTTGCCGACCTTCGTACCGATCAATAGGTCGTCTCTTTTACCTTTGACCGCTTCTCCTACGATTTTTTCGTTCTCTCCGAAATCGTATAAGTCGGCCGTATCTAAGTAATTGATGCCAGCATCGATCGCCCGGTCGATGATGTCCTTGGCTTTGTTATGATCGGTCCCGAGCGACATGCACCCAAGACTGATTTCTGACACGTATAAATCTGAAGATCCTAATTGACGTTTGTTCATGTAATCATCCTTTCATCTTGGCTCTTATAAAAAGTTAAAATGTAAATACTATCGAAAAAAAGAACTTCCAATAATGTGAAGGTACTATTGGCTTATTAAACAAACGCTCCCGATTGTGGAAGACTCAGTTTTGAGATAACCGGGGTTCGTTTGCCGTGTTGGGCGTCAGGGGTGGTTGGGAATCAACTCGCTTTCCTGTGGGGGAGTGGCGAGCTTCCTCGGGCTAACCGCCCTGCGGGATCTCGCCGATCTCCTTTCTCCCACGGGAGTCTCGCAGCTTCCCAACCACCCCATTCGATCATGTGAGAAACGAACCCCTATACCAGGAAGGAGCATCTTTCACCATCACTACCTATAGTAAGAAAACGCTCTATAACAAGGGGTTATGAGCACTATTCATACGATGGAGATATGTGTTATAGATCCCATTACATATAGGAAGCGCCTAATTCTGGAAGTGGTTTCGAGACACTTTCATAGTAAAGGGGCGGAGGGGAATGGCGAGACTCCTGCGGGAAAAAAAGTGCAGGGTGAGACCCCACAGGACGAAGTCCGAGGAGGCTCACCGCGCTCCCGCGGAAAGCGAGTCATTCCCCGCAGCCCCCATCCACTCAACAAAAGTCTCGAAATCAAGTCTTCCACAATCCTACCAGTTTGTTTAACAAGTAAATTAATAATAGTTTTTAACGGAACCTTCATCTTAAGTGTAGCGGATTGTTCCGGTTCCATGCCACTCCTGTGATAAAATGACGATAGTAACAAGAGAGGATGAATGTTTGTGAAAAAATTCGAAGAAAAAACCTATGAAACCGAAACGATTTATAAAGGGAAAATTGTTCAATTGGATATCGACAGTGTTACTTTACCCGATGGGAATACATCTAAACGGGAACTGATCCGTCACCCAGGTGCTGTAGCCGTCATTGCCGTCACTGATGAAGGGAAATTGGTTTGTGTGGAGCAGTACAGAAAACCGATGGAGAAAAGCATCATCGAAATCCCTGCCGGCAAGCTTGAACCAGGAGAAGAACCGAAAACATGTGCCCTTCGTGAACTGGAAGAGGAGACGGGATACACGTCGGATGACCTTGAATTCGTTACATCGTTCTACACTTCTCCAGGGTTTGCAGACGAAATCGTCCACCTTTACTTCACCGATGAAATCAAACGGATGGAAGAGCAGCCGGATGGCGATGAGGACGAGTTCGTTGAACAGATGGAACTGACGGTGGAGGAAGCAGAGGCTCTTGAAAAAGAGGAGCGGATCCATGATGCGAAAACAGCTTATGCGATCCTTTATATGAAATTGAGACATGCGAGATGATGGGTGAGTTTTTCATCGATCTACATATTCACATCGGCAGAGATTGGAATGGGAAGCCTGTCAAAATTACCGGATCCAAATCGTTGACGCTCTCGAATATACTCGAGGAAGCTGCAAATAGGAAGGGTCTGGATATGGTCGGCGTCATCGATGCTCAAGCTCCTGCTGTGCAAGAAGAGATGGTGGACTTGATCCATCGTGGAAAAGCGACAGAATTGAAGCAGGGGGGAATTCGTTATCAAGATACGGTCCTCCTGCTAGGTTCAGAAATTGAAGTGTATGATGCGGCCTGTTCCGGTCCCATCCATATGCTCTGTTATTTTCCGACGATGAAGAAAATGAGGACGTTCACAACGTGGCTTTCTCAAAAGATGAAAAATGTGAATTTAAGTTCCCAGCGTTTTTATGGAACCGCCCGGGAACTTCAACAGTATGTGAAAGAACAAGACGGGATCTTCATTCCTGCTCACATCTTCACTCCTTTTAAAAGCCTTTATGGAAAAGGGGTGAAAAAGACCTTAAGGGAAGTTCTTGATCCTGACAGCATCGATGCCGTAGAACTGGGGCTGAGTGCAGATACGGCGATGGCAGATGCGATCAAGGAGCTGGAACCTTATACCTATGTGACCAATTCTGACGCCCACTCCTTAGGCAAGCTTGCCCGGGAGTATCAGCGTGTCGCTTTGAAGGAATTGAATTTTGAAGAATTGAGACGGGCATTGCACAACGAACAGGGGAGAAAAGTCCTTGAGAATTATGGAATGAGTCCCGCCATGGGAAAATATCACCAGACCGTTTGTGCCAAATGTCTGTCCTCTGTACCGTTGTCCGCTTCCCAATGTGACTCGTGTGGGTCCAAGAAAATCGTCAAAGGCGTGAAAGACCGTATTGAGGAGTTGACATCTAGTCCTCAGACAGTCGAGAGACCGCCCTATGTCTATCAAGTGCCTCTATCATCTCTCCCTGGGGTCGGACCACGTACGTACGAAAAATTGATAGAGACGTTTGGGACAGAAATGGCTGTTATCCATGATGTTTCTCATGAAGAATTGATTACGGTCATTCCTGAACGAGTGGCTGAGCAGATCCAGGCCCTTAGAAAAGGTTCGCTCACCATTCAGGCAGGTGGTGGCGGACGTTATGGAAGAGTCCAGTAGAAACTGAGTTGGAATTGGTCTACTTTTTCCACCTATCTCATAGATTGGTCATAGACCGGTGAAGAGAAAGGTGGATGAAAAATGCAGCAGGGTATGCGAATGGTTAAAAACGACGTTCAAACACATATGAATATTTTCGTGTTCATTTTTGTTCTATTTATTATGGGAATGATTTTCGGTGCCGTCATCGTAAACAGTATGAACTTCGTCCAGAAGCAGGATCTCTTTTTCTATCTGAAACAATTTTTTGAACAGCAGACCACGATCGGCGGAACAGGAAAAGCAACGTTATGGAAAGATAGTGTTCTTTATCATCTAAAGTACATGCTTCTCCTTTTTTTGTTAGGCATCTCTGTCATTGGGATGCCGATCATTACCGTTTTACTTTTCATTAAAGGACTCGTCATCGGGTTTTCCGTCGGTTTTCTTGTTAATCAAATGGGGTGGTACGGGTTGTTGATTTCCTCCGTTTCCATCGCCCCTCAAAATGTCATAATTATTCCTGTCTATCTGATCGCAGGTTCCCTTGCATTGATTTTTTCTCTTACCCTATGTAAGCAGCTTTTCATTCGCAGGGTTCACCAGCCGATTTTGAAAGGCTTTGTCCGATATAGTGCATTGTTTGGTGCACTCATTGCGATTCTGATGGTTTCCTCGGTCGTCGAAGTCTTTATCAGCAACACGTTTTTGGAACTTGTATTGAATTGGATTTACAAGTAAGTGGTATTAGATAATAATGATTATCGTTAACAGATTAAAATAATTATAATTTGACACTCGTTCTGTCTCTGATTATAATGAAGTTGGTATTACGAGGGAGGGACGAACGATATGGAACATCGTATAGATAAAATAAAAAAACAGCTGCATTCCCAGAGTTATAAGCTGACCCCGCAACGAGAAGCTACGGTCCGGGTACTATTGGAAAATGAAGAAGACCACTTAAGTGCGGAAGATGTTTACCTCCTCGTAAAAGAGAAAGCACCAGAAATTGGACTAGCAACTGTCTATCGAACGTTAGAATTACTATCAGAACTTAAAGTCGTCGATAAAATTAACTTTGGAGATGGCGTCTCCCGATATGACTTGAGAAAAGAGGGTGCCGAACACTTTCACCATCACCTCGTATGTATTGAGTGTGGATCTGTGGAAGAAATCGATGAAGATCTCTTAGGGGATGTAGAAAAGATTGTCGAGGGCCAATGGGGATTTGAAGTCAAAGATCACCGTTTGACGTTCCATGGCGTTTGCCGTGTCTGCCAGAAACAGGCCGTAACGACATCGTCAGCAAAATCAAATGAAGAATAAAAAGGCCGCCGCTATGAAGAGACATAGTGGCTTTTATTTTGCCCAGCCGGTGATCCCATACTTAAGTGGCAGGCAGAAAACAGGTTAAGCCTTTCGTGTGTGTTTTCTAAAATCTCTGACTCTTGCATTTTTATTTACAAATGAGTGAAAATCGTGTAGGTTAAACCTAGACGGGACATGGACTCTCGATAAGCGGTCAGAACATAGGATTCTCTCATCTTCCTACGTATATTTGTAAGGATTTTAGGCATATCCTTTACAAAAGGGTACGGAAGAGAGGGGAGAAGTGTCATGAGCCGTTTAAAGAGCAGTTTCAGAGATTTGATCAAAGTCCTGATTGTATTCACTGTTTGTACTTGCGTTTTCTATATGGCTTTACGAATGGTGCATGAAGAATACGAGCGTCAACATCGATACGATCCACCGGGAGGTACAGCGATTAAAGTCTATCATCCTCTGGACCAACCATGGACGGATCGACTGTCGATATTTTTTCGGTTAGGAGAGTAGAGGGACGATGCAGCATGCGCTGGAAGATTTTTTTCACTATTTGACCGTAGAGCGCGGTTTATCACCTAACACGATTCAATCTTACAAGCGGGACCTCACCCAGTACGATCGTTTTTTACAGCAGGAATTGGGCATAAAAAGCTGGGAGGAAATGACCCGGTCCCATATTATGAAATACTTGCATCACCTCAATGACCAAGGGCGTTCTTCAGCAACCATCGCACGATTGTTGTCATCCATTCGTCTGTTTCACCAGTTTCTGATCCGGGAGAAAGTGACCGAACAGGATCCGAGCTTACATATAGAGACACCGAAGAAAGAACGGAAGCTCCCGAAAGTGCTCTCTTCAGACGATGTGGACAAGCTGTTGAACATCCATGCCAAAGATCCGCTTTCTGCAAGGAATAAAGCAATGTTCGAAATGCTCTATGCCACTGGTTTGAGAGTGACGGAGCTTGTCTCGCTGAAAGTGACGGACCTGCACTTGACGATGGGTTTTGTCCGCTGCCTGGGAAAAGGATCGAAAGAGAGGATCATCCCTCTCGGTGACATGGCCAAAGAGGCGGTTGAAAATTATTTGCAAGTCGGTCGCGATGCGCTCGTGAAGCAAAAGCAGACCGAGGAGCTCTTTGTTAACCACCATGGGAATGCCTTATCACGGCAAGGTTTTTGGAAGATATTGAAAGCGGTTGCTAGAGAGATGGGCGTGAATAAAGAGTTGACCCCTCATACGTTGCGGCATTCCTTTGCGACACACCTGCTTGAAAACGGAGCCGACCTTAGGGCTGTTCAGGAAATGCTTGGTCATGCAGACATCTCGACAACACAAATCTATACCCATGTCTCCAAGACAAGGTTAAAAGACGTTTATCGCTCGTATCATCCGCGGGCATAAACTCTTTTGCGTTTTAAGTTGTCTGACATCCTACATCTCATAAATGTGGGGTAGTTTTTCACGATATTGGGAAATTAAACATTAGGAGGGATTTTTGATGAATTCATTCAAACGTGTATTTTTAGTAGTTATGGACTCTGTAGGAATAGGAGAAGCTCCTGATGCAGAAAAGTTTGATGACAAAGGGGCAGACACGCTCGGGCATATCGCAGAACATATGAACGGCTTGGATATGCCGCATATGGGATCGCTTGGACTTAGCAACATTCGCGAGATTCAAGGAATTGAAAAAGCAGAAAATCCGAAAGCACATTACACAACGATGGTGGAAGCGTCGAACGGTAAAGATACGATGACGGGTCACTGGGAAATCATGGGCCTCTATATCGATCAGCCTTTCCGTACATTCCCGGATGGATTTCCGGATGAGCTGCTGGATCAGATCAAAGAAAAGACCGGCAGAGGCATCGTCGGGAATAAACCAGCCTCAGGGACGGAGATTCTTACGGAACTAGGAGAACATCACATGGAAACGGGAGATTTAATCATCTACACGTCTGCCGATTCAGTCTTGCAGATTGCTGCCCATGAAGATGTTATCCCACCGGAAGAGCTCTATGAAATTTGTGAGTTCTGTCGTGAAATTACAAAAGATGAGAAATATATGGTTGGCCGTGTCATCGCCCGCCCGTTCATCGGTGAACCGGGTGCATTTGAGCGCACATCCAATCGCCATGACTATGCATTGAAGCCATTTGGCCGCACCGTTATGAACGAGATGGCCGATGAAGGTCTGGATGTTGTCGCGATCGGAAAAATTTCCGATATTTATGATGGAGAAGGGGTTACAGAAGCCATCCGTACGAAGGACAATATGGATGGGATGGATCAACTGGTGAAGTCACTGGATAAAGATTTCACTGGCATGAGCTTCTTGAACCTTGTCGATTTTGATGCGAAATTCGGGCACCGTCGTGACCCTCAAGGCTACGGCGAAGCGTTACAGGAATATGATGCACGTCTGCCGGAAGTGTTGGAAAAAATGGATGAGGACGATTTGTTGATCATCACAGCAGACCATGGCAATGACCCTGTTCATCATGGCACAGACCACACACGTGAGCTTGTTCCACTGATTGTCTACCATAAAGGCATTAAGGAGGGGCAGGAGCTCGACCAGCGTCAAACGTTTGCAGACATCGGTGCAACCGTTTCTGAAAACTTCTCAATTAAGATGCCAGAACACGGCAAGAGCTTTTTGAAAGATATTCAATAAGGGAGGAGAAACAAAATGAACCAAACACAAGTAAAAGAAGCATCTCAATTTATCCAAGGAAAACTAACTAACGAACCGAGTGTAGGGTTGATTCTAGGATCTGGACTAGGCGTACTTGCGGAGGAAATTCAAAATCCGACGACCATTCCTTATACGGAAATTCCTCACTTTCCTGAATCTACGGTCTCCGGCCATAAAGGCCAGCTGGTCGTTGGTGAATTAGAAGGACGCCAGGTTATCGCGATGCAAGGGCGTTTCCACTATTATGAAGGCTATGATATGAAGCAGGTGACTTTCCCTGTACGAGTTATGAAAGCCCTAGGTGTGGAAACACTTTTCGTTACCAACGCTGCTGGTGGCATCAATGAAACGTTCAAGCCAGGCAACTTGATGATCATTACCGATCATATCAACAACATGGGTGACAGCCCGTTGATCGGACCGAATGATGACGACCTTGGAGCGCGTTTCCCTGATATGTCAGAAGCGTATGATCGTCATTTGATCGATCACGCGAAACAATCGGCCGAGCGTTTGAACCTGCAAGTGCAGGAAGGTGTCTACGTAGGAAACACAGGGCCTGCTTATGAGACAGGAGCGGAAGTACGTATGCTGCGTACACTCGGCGGAGATGCCGTCGGAATGTCGACGGTTCCAGAAGTGATGGTGGCCAACCACGCAGGCATTCGTGTGCTTGGAATCTCTTGTATTTCCAACATGGCTGCAGGAATCCTGGATCAGCCGCTTACTCATGATGAAGTCATTGAAACGACTGCTCAAGTGCGTGAAGATTTCCTAGGGTTCGTAAAAGAGCTTCTAAAAACATTGCCAGCATAAAAAATCGAAAGCGTCTATTCTAGGCGCTTTCGTAATTAAATTTTAAGTAAAGGGTGATCGAGATGAGAATGTACGACATTATTGTAAAGAAACGTGATGGCGGGGAATTGACAAAGGAAGAAATTGAATTCTTCGTTGAAGGCTATACAAAAGGTGAGATCCCTGATTATCAGGCGTCTGCGTTCACGATGGCGATTTATTTTCAGGGCATGACGGCTGAAGAAACAGCCACATTGACTCAAGCGATGGTAGATTCAGGAGAAACGATCGACCTCTCAGCGATTGAAGGAAAGAAAGTCGATAAGCACTCCACGGGTGGTGTAGGCGATAAAGTAACATTCATCGTCGGTCCATTGGTCGCATCCGTCGGCATCCCTGTCGCTAAAATGTCCGGACGTGGTCTAGGCCATACAGGTGGAACACTTGATAAACTAGAGTCTGTCAAAGGCCTGGAAATTGAGATGACGAAAGAGAAATTCATCGAGAATGTCAATACACATAAACTTGCCGTGGCGGGTCAAACAGGAAACCTGGCCCCTGCAGACAAGAAACTATACGCTCTAAGAGACGTAACAGGGACCGTCAATTCACTTCCTCTGATTGCCGGCTCGATTATGAGTAAGAAAATTGCATCTGGAGCAGACAGTATCGTCCTCGATGTAAAAACTGGATCTGGAGCATTTATGAAAACGCTTGAAGATTCTGAAGCTCTCGCTCGTGAGATGGTTAACATCGGAAATAACCTGGGACGGAATACGGTAGCAGTCATCAGTGACATGAACCAGCCGCTTGGTTATGAAGTCGGAAATGCGAATGAAATCAAAGAAGCAGCAGAAATTCTTCAAGGGAAAAACGTGGAAGATTTACGTTTGCTTTCCCTTGAAATCGCTTCCCACATGGCGGTTCTTGCTGAGAAATTCTCTACTTATGAAGAAGCGTACGAAGCGATCGAAGCAAATATCGAAAACGGGAAGGCTTTCCAATCCCTTCGTACACTGATTGAATCCCAGGGTGGAGATGTATCCATGATTGATGATCTCGATCGCTTGCCAAAAGCGGCCCATGAAATTGAAGTGACTGCAGATCAAGATGGTTTCGTATCAGCAATTGATGCAGAATCCATCGGCATAGCTGCCATGTACCTTGGTGCCGGCCGTGCGACGAAAGATGATGAAATCAATCACGGAGTCGGAATCAGCCTGAAGAAGAAAATCGGCGATCCTGTCAAAGCAGGCGAAGCTCTAGTCGTACTGATCAGTGATGACGAGCAACCGGATGACTCCATTCAGAAGGTCAAAGAAGCGTACACCATTTCTGATGAAAAAGTCGAAAAACCGACACTGATTCACAACATCATTAAATAAACAAGTGCAACAACGAAAAGAAGCGGACCTGTCTTGTAGACAGGTCCGCTTTTTTATTTGGACTTGGAACTTTAGAGGTGAAAAGGATGGGTAATGATTCATATGAGTGGCTGTTCATGATATGATTTTCGTAGAAGGGGGTAAAGGATGTTACGGGTTTTCGAGGTGCTTGTTGCAGCGGCCGGGCTTATCTTAGTCTTGTCGAACTGGACGTTTTCTTTGAACCTGAGCTTTGATGTCGTAGCCCTCATCTCAGCATTTTTGTTTTTATTTATGGGCATCCGTTGTTTGAAAGACGATCACATATTGGGTGGAGCTTTCATTCTCCTGGTGTCTACGATGATGGCCTTTATTTGTATTGAGAGTTTTATACCCATTACATAGGGAGGGGAAGACATGAACCAATGTGTGCTGTGCTCACCTGAAATGGATGAGAATCAGAAAATCATTTTTGAAAATGACTCCTGCTTCTTTGTTCAGAAAGACCAACGTATTTTAAAGGGATCAGGCTTGATCGTTCCAAAAACTCATAAAACCACCGTTTTTGACTTATCGAAAGAAGAGTGGATGGATACTCAGGAAATGATCCAACAAGTGAAAAACTGGCTTGACGAAACCCTGCAACCGGACGGATACAACATCGGGTACAATTGCTACAAAACCGGCGGACAGCATATTTTCCACGCTCACATGCACATCATTCCCCGTTTCCAAGACGAACCCCACGCAGGAAAAGGCATCCGTCACTGGCTCAAACAAGAAGAAAACAAACGCCACATCTAAAACACAACCTCCCCAGGTTGTGTTTTTTGTTTTTCCAATAACGCAGTCGTTTGTGGAAGACCAGTTTCGAGACTCTTGTTGAGTGGGTGCGGGGCTGCGGGGAATAGCTCGCTTTCCGCGGGAGCGCGGTGAGCCTCCTCGGACTGCGTCCTGTGGGGTCTCACCCTGCACTTTTTTCCCGCAGGAGTCTCGCCATTCCCCTCCGCCCCTTGACCAAAGGGGTATCTCGAAACTACTTCCAGAATAAGCAGCTTACCTGCGTTATAGAAGGTGGTGGATTCAACTTTAAGACAAGCAGTCATTAGTATTCTAACGCTTGCTATAGAGCGCTCCTCAGCTAGGAGGCAGTGATTTGAGAAGACGCACCATTCATGTATGTGGGTTCGTTTGGGTGGTCGGGAAGCTGCGAGACTCCCGCGGGAATGGCTTGCCGTCATCCCCGCAGGAAAGCGAGTGGCTTCCCGACCACCCCAAATGCTCAACTTAGCAACGAACCCCCGAAGTTACATTGTTGTTGAATACCTAGTGGTGCTGTTTTGGATTATGTATAGAAGATGATGGTAAGGGAAAGCTAGGGGCACTTAAAGCAATGGGAGGTTTAGGTTATGAAAAAAATGATGGGTGTGTGTCTCGCTCTTTGTTTAGTTGTCTCACTTTTTCCGTTAAACATGACTCTTGCAGAAGAAAGGGATTCAACAGAGATCGTCAATTCAGCGAAATCCGCGATATTGATGGAAAAGAACAGCGGGATGACGCTTTATGATAAGGATTCAAATAAAAAGCTGCCCCCTGCGAGTATGACGAAGGTCATGACGCTGTTGTTAATCATGGAAGAACTTGATAAAGGCGGCATCAAACTGGATGAAAGCGTCCGGATCAGTGAGCACGCGGCTTCTATGGGCGGGTCCCAAATTTTCCTTGAAGCAGGCGAAGAGATGTCCATTGAAGATTTATTGAAAGGCATCGCTGTCGCATCTGGGAATGATGCAAGTGTTGCTATGGCTGAACGGATTGCCGGGAGTGAAAAAGAGTTTGTGGCTCAAATGAACCAAAAAGCGAAGGATCTCGGTTTGAAGAATACCCAATTCCAAAACCCGACCGGTCTTCCGGCTGAAGGTCATTACAGCACGGCTCATGATATGGCTGTCATGGCAAGAGAGTTGCTGCTGCATGATGAAGTGACCAAGTACACGAAAATCTATGATGATTATTTGCGTAAAGGGCAGGACAATGAATTCTGGTTAGTGAACACGAACAAGTTGATCAAAAACTATCCAGGCATGGACGGACTGAAAACAGGCTATACGAGTGAGGCTAAATACTGCCTGACCGCCTCTGCAAAACGGGATGATATGCACATGATTGCTGTTGTCATGGGTGCTGAAAATCCGAAGATGAGGAATTCGGATGTGACCAGTCTCTTAGATTATGGTTTCAGTCAATATGAGGGTGTCAAACTCTATTCTAAAGATGACACGATGAAATCCATGAAGGTGACGCGAGGGAATCCTCTGGAATTGAAGCTTTCACCGGAAAAAGATGTGGTCGTTCTCAAGAAGAAAAATGACAAGAAGAGTAAGTATGACACGGTGTTGAAAGTAGCCGAGAAATCAGACCTTCCATTAGAAAAAGGGGCCCACATGGGTTGGGTGATCGTGAAAAATGGAGAACAGGAAGTAGCTAAAGTCCGGTTGGAAACGGTCGAAACCGTGGATAAAGCAGGTTTTCCTGCTCTCTGGCAGCGCTCATGGAAGAATTTGACGAGCTTTCAGAGGTTTTAGCACTTTCCCACTAGTTGTGTATTTGAGCAGGAAATGACAGCAAAAAGTACGAAAAGACATAGTGACTCTTATAAAGTCAGAGGAGGGAGTTCACTTGAGTCTTCAAGTCAATTTTGCAGTCAGAGAAAATGTTTTGCTCGTCCGATTAAATGGGGAGCTGGATCATCATGAAGCTACGAGACTTCGGGAAGCTTGGCAGAAAGAGCTAGCGAACAATGGTGTCGAACATGTGATTGTCAATTTAAAAAAATTGTCCTTCATGGATAGTTCAGGCCTTGGTGTGATGCTCGGTCGTTATAAAGAGGTACAAGCGAAAGGGAACGAAATGGTGTTGTGTTCCATTTCACCTGAAGTTCGGAGATTGTTCGATATGTCAGGGATGTTCAAAATCATGCAACTCGTGGATGATGAGGCATCCGCGCTTGAGATGTTGGGGGTGGCATCATGCGAAATGAAATGACGCTTGAGTTTACGAGTGTGAGTGAAAATGAATCCCTTGCCCGTGTATCTGTTGCCGCATTTGTCAGTCAAATCAATCCGACGATGGAAGAGTTGACGGATATTAAAACGGTCGTCTCTGAAGCCGTTACGAATGCGATCATCCATGGTTATGAAGAGAAGAGCGATGAAAAAGTCATGCTGACGTGTGCCATTGATGACGGAGAAATCGAACTGATCATTCAGGACCGCGGTCAGGGCATTGAAAATATCGAGATTGCCAAAGAGCCGCTTTACACGTCGAAACCGGAATGGGAACGCTCGGGAATGGGTTTTACAATCATGGAAAATTTCATGGATCGTGTAGACATTACTTCAGAGCCCGGGGTCGGAACGACGATCCGAATGACGAAGCAGTTGACGTCAACCCGCGCTTTGTGTAATTGAGGCGCCGCCTATGAGCGATACGACAAAAGAACGTCTGTCCGACAAAGATGTCAAAGAGCTGATCAAAAAGAGTCAGGCGGGCGATCAAGAGGCGAGAGACTTTTTGGTAGAAAAGAACACCCGTCTCGTGTGGTCGGTCGTGCAACGATATCTCAGACGTGGATACGATCAGGATGATCTGTATCAAATCGGCTGTATCGGCCTGCTCAAATCGATCGACAAATTTGATTTGAGTTATGATGTGCGTTTCTCAACGTATGCCGTACCGATGATCATCGGTGAAATCCAGCGGTTCATCCGGGATGATGGAAGTGTGAAAGTCAGCCGCAGTTTGAAAGAGCTGAATCACAAAGTCCGTGCCAAGAAAGAAGAGCTTTTAAAGGAGTATGGGCGCTCTCCAACAGTGAATGAGCTGGCAGATGCCTTGGGTCTTACGAGGGAGGAAATCGTCCAGGCGGAGGAAGTTGGACGAACCCCTCAATCGATTTACGAAACGGTGTATGAAAACGAAGGCGACCCGATCACCCTTGTCGACCAGATTGCAGAAGAAGATAGCAATTGGTTCGATCATCTGACCCTCCAGGATGTGATGAGCAAACTGGACAAACGGGAGCGGTTGATCATTTACTTGCGGTATTACAAGGATCAAACCCAAACGGAAGTGGCGGAGCGTTTAGGCATATCGCAAGTACAAGTCTCGCGACTGGAGAAGAAAATTCTTGCTGATATGAAAGAAACGATGAATGATACAAGCTGAGGGCTGTACCTGATGAGGTACAGCTTTTTTTGTTGTGGAAAGTTTTTTTCAGCTAGTCTACGACTTATTCAAGTATCCAATAACTCTCGACTCTTCGTATGATTTTTTCGATCTCACACATAATAAGTCTAAGAAAATTTACACAGGGGAGGCGGAAGTATTGGCGACTCCTGTCTATATACGTACAAAACAATCCATATATGTTCAACCTCTGGCAAAAATACGTTTGCAGGATGTGGCTCGTGTTACGGGCCAGAAGCGGCACAAACCTGTGCTGGAGCAGATGGTCTTGCATCAAGTCACGGAAGAAGATCGAAACATTGTAGTCATTGATTCTTTCATGATTATTGAACAAGTGATCGAGAAATTTCCGGAGCTTGAAATCGAACTCATCGGACCGAATCAGTGCGTGGTGCATGTGGAGAAACACCAACGAGAGCCGTCCCCTTTACTAATTAGCGCGATATGGATCCTGCTTTTTATTGGAGCGGCGATGGCGATCATGAACTTCCACTATGATGTGAGCATGCAGGCTGTTCAACAGAAATTGCATTTCATGTTGACAGGGGAGGAAGTGGAACATCCGTTATGGATCCAGGTCCCGTATTCCATCGGCCTTGGAATAGGAATGATCTTGTTTTTTAACCACTGGTTCCAGAAGCGGTTCAACGAAGAACCGAGTCCGATGGAAGTGGAGATATTCAATTACCAGGAAGACCTCGACCATTACGTAGCCATTAAGGAGAATAAGGTGGAAAAACAGGATGTGGATCGTTGAAGCACTGATTGGAATTGCTGCTGGCATTGCTGTCGGAACAGGCTTCGTCGCTTTTCTGACCGTCCTCGGTATCGTCCCAAGGCTTATGCAGTTGAGCCATTCGGAGTCGAAGCTCCGGAGTTATGAAATGGCCGTGATCCTCGGTGTTTTTGCAGGCATTTACCTTTCATTTGGGGATGGACCTGTGAAGATGACGGTGATCGGCCTTGTCATTTGGGGACTCTTTCATGGGATCTTCATAGGAATGCTTGCCGCTGCGCTCACAGAGGTCCTGAATGTGTTTCCGCTCTTATTCAAACGCATCGGAGTCGATGGCTTTTTGTTCACTCTATTGATGGCGCTCGTCCTTGGGAAAATCGCGGGTTCATTGTTTCAATGGCTCATTTTTGTCAGATGAACGATCTGTAATTAGGAGGAAGTAGTGTGGGTAAACAACCGCTGAATGAAAAAAACTTTGATAAGGCCAGAAAATCGTATCAGCCCAAACCGCCATACGTCATGAATTGTTTGAAAGCCTTCGTTGTGGGTGGATTGATTTGTGTATTTGGCGAACTTTTGACTCAAATGTATATTCACTGGTTCGACTATAGTGAGAAAAATGCCATCAACCCGACGGTAGCGACTTTGATTCTTCTCTCGGCCTTAGCTACAGGTTTTGGTGTTTATGATAAGCTCGGCCAGTTTGCGGGTGCGGGTTCTGCAGTTCCGGTCACTGGATTTGCGAATTCCATTACCTCAGCGGCATTGGAGCATAAATCCGAAGGGCTCGTTCTTGGGGTTGCCACGAATTTATTCAAGTTAGCAGGATCTGTCATTGTCTTCGGTGTCGTTGCTGCTTATGTATTAGGTATTATTCGATACGTGTGGTCGCTTATATTTTAGGAGGAAAAGCAAATGGCTAAAACTGGAACACATTCATGGACGTTTACTGATCCGGTCTACTTACAATCCACAGGTACAGCTGTTGGTCCCATGGAAGGCGAAGGTCCACTTAAAGAAACGTATGACGTCGTACACGAAGAGCTTCATTGCGGGGAAGCCAATTGGGAACTTGCCGAGCGTAAATTAATGACCGATGCGGTGAACGCTTGTTTGCAAAAAGTAGGCACAGACAAATCCAATATCGATTTGTTTTTAGCAGGTGACCTTTTGAACCAAAACGTTACAGGAAACTATGTGGCAAGGCAGTTGGGAATTCCTGTTTTAGGGATGTTCGGTGCCTGTTCAACTAGTATGGAGACGTTAGCTACAGGTGCTGCGCTCGTCTCTTCAGGGTATGCCACCCAAGCTCTGGTTGCTGTCAGTTCTCATAACTGTACAGCTGAGCGCCAATTCCGTTACCCGACCGAGTACGGTGGACAAAAGCCAGGGACCGCCACCTATACCGTTACAGGCAGCGGTGCTGCGCTGCTCTCTAAAACACCTTCTGATATTCAAGTGGAAGCGGCAACGATTGGGAAGGTCATGGATTATAGTGTCAAGGATCCATTTGATATGGGATCTGCAATGGCACCTGCTGCCTGGGATACCATTAAAACGCACTTGGAAGACATGGGACGAGTACCGGGGGATTATGACGTGATTGCCACCGGCGATTTATCAGCCGTTGGTACCCCTATTCTCAAGGACTTGATGAAACAGGATGGCTACGACATCAGTGATGTGCACAAAGATTGCGGGCTGCTTGTCTATCACAGCGATCAACCTGTGTTTGCAGGGGGAAGCGGGTGCGCATGTTCAGCGGTCGTCACTTATGGGAAAATCGTGCAGGATTTGATCAGTGGAAAATACAAGCGTGTCTTAATCGTTGCGACAGGTGCACTTATGAGTCCGATGATGCTTCAACAGAAGGAATCGATTCCAGGTATCGCTCATGCCGTCGTCCTCACTAGAGGGGAGGGAGGATCATGACCTTTTTATGGGCGTTTTTCGTCGGTGGAGGGATCTGCGTGGTCGGACAGATCCTAATGGATGTATTCAAATTGACTCCTGCTCATGTTATGTCCTCCTTTGTTGTAGCCGGGGCGGTTCTGGATGCATTCGACCTTTACGATAACCTGATTGAATTTGCTGGTGCAGGCGCGACTGTCCCAATAACAAGTTTTGGGCATTCTCTCTTGCATGGAGCTATGGAACAGGCGGATGAGCATGGTTTTATCGGGGTGGCCATTGGAATCTTTGAACTGACATCTGCAGGTATTGCATCAGCAATTCTATTTGGTTTTATCGTTGCTGTTATATTTAAGCCTAAAGGGTAAATCGAAATCAAGGAGTGGAGGTTTATGCCTAAGAAGAAAAAAGAAACACCGATCGTCATGAAGCTCGATCAAAACCGAAAGACGATGAATGAACGAATTGGCGTAGACCAATCATTTGATGCTGGTTTCCGTACGCTGACCCTGCTGGGTGTGGAAGTGAACTTTTATTATGTCACTGGTCTTGTAGAGACGCCGATCGTCGTAGAAGTGATGCGCCAATTGATGGAAATGAATGATTCCGAGGACCATGTGGACTCTGTCTTTAAATCCATCAAAGATGAGATCCCTCATCAACAAGTAGAGACGACCTCAGACCTCGATACGTGTATTACCCAGATGCTTTCCGGGTTGATGGTCATTTTCGTGGATGGAGAAACAGAGGCCTTCATCGTTGATGTGCGGACGTATCCGGGGAGGACTCCAGAGGAACCGGACACAGAAAAAGTCATTCGTGGTTCAAGGGACGGATACACTGAGAATATCATTGAAAACACGGCTTTAACACGCCGCCGGATCAGGGATGAGCGTCTGAGAAATGAAATCATGCAGGTCGGAAATCGTTCGAAAACGGATGTGTGTATTTCTTACATCAAAGACGTAGCCGATCCTGGACTTGTAGAACTGTTGAAAAAAGAGATTCAGAAAATCGATATCGACGGGTTGTCGATGGCAGATAAAAGTCTTGAAGAATACATTGTCAAACAGGGAAGGAACCCATTTCCGCTCGTAAGATACACGGAACGTCCAGATGTCGTTGCTTCACATTTATTTGAAGGACACGTGGTGATCATGACCGATACGTCACCAAGTACGATTATTACTCCCACGACGTATTTCCACCATGTGCAACATGCGGAGGAATTCCGACAGTCCCCTCCTGTTGGGACATTTGTGAGATGGGTACGTTTTTTCGGGATTTTTGCTTCTGTTTTTCTTTTGCCGTTGTGGATGTTGTTCGTCATGCAGCCGGATCTGCTTCCAGAGCCGTTTGCTTTTATCGGACCCAATGAAGAAAGCACGATTCCGATCATCTTCCAAATATTAATTGCTGATTTAGGTCTGGAGATGCTCAGAATTGCAGCCATTCATACGCCGACGCCATTATCGACAGCCATGGGACTGATTGCAGCTGTTCTTATAGGACAAATCGCTATCGACGTAGGTATGTTCGTGCCTGAAGTCATTCTTTACGTAGCCGTTGCAGCGATCGGCTCTTATTCTACCCCGAGTTATGAATTGTCTGTCGCAAATAAAATGGCTCGCGTTTTGTTCGTCATTCTTGTCGCTTTATTCGGAATCAAAGGGCTCATGGGCGGATTCTTAGCTTATATTCTGCTTTTAGCGAATACGAAGTCGTTGAACACTCCGTATTTATGGCCATTTCTCCCGTTCAACGGAAAAGCGGCCATCCAGATTATCCTGCGTCTCAGTATGCCATCTTTAAAAGTGAGGCCGAGTGTCGTTCACCCTCAAAACAATAACCGTCAGAAATAATCGTATTGCCCGTTCTTTAGCAATGTGATAAATTAAAATAAATCCAGATGTCCTTTGATTTCCAAAGGGCATTTTCTTTTATCATTTCTTCGTTTTTAGAAAAGGTGGGTTATGATGAATCATAATGTTAATGAACAAGGGCAGCTGTTGATCGGACAAGTCCCAGCCTCAGAACTTGCCGAACAATATGGCACGCCTCTATATGTATATGATGTAGATAAAATCAGACAAAAAGCACGGGCGTTCGTGCAGACATTCAGAGAGAACGAAGTAGCTGCGCAGGTCGCTTATGCGAGTAAAGCTTTTTCTTCAGTAGCTATGCTTCAGGTGGCAAAACAGGAAGGACTCAGTTTGGATGTTGTATCTGAAGGAGAACTACATACGGCCCTTGAAGCAGGCTTTCCTGTAGAAAAAATTCACATGCACGGAAACAATAAAAGTATTCGGGAACTGGAAATGGCTGTTGAACATGAAATCGGATGTATCGTCGTCGATAACTTTTATGAAATTGAACTTCTGCACGCCATCCTAAAAGAGCAGCAGAAACAGATGGATGTATTGTTGAGGGTGACACCGGGGATCGAGGCCCATACTCATGATTACATATTGACGGGGCAGGAAGACTCGAAATTCGGCTTTGATTTGAGCAGTGGCCAGGCGGAGGAGGCATTTTTGAAGGTCCAGGAGGATTCCAACATTCGAATGACCGGCCTTCATTGTCACATTGGTTCACAAATTTTCGAGACGAGCGGTTTTGAGATGGCTACGAGGAAGCTCTTCACGACTTTGAAAGAATGGCGTGATCGCTACGATTATGAAGCGAGCGTCCTGAATTTAGGCGGCGGTTTCGGGATTCAATATACAAAACAGGACGAACCTCTTGAGCTAGATCAATATGCGCATGCGTTGATCGGTGAAGTGAAGAACCTTTCCTCACAGTACGACTATCCTATGCCGGAAATTTGGATAGAGCCTGGTCGTGCGATTGTCGGGGAAGCAGGTGTGACGATCTACACGGTCGGTTCCATCAAAGAAGTTCCTGATGTAAGGACCTATGTATCTGTCGACGGTGGAATGACGGACAATATCCGTCCGGCTCTCTATCAGGCGAAATACGAGGCCGCTCTGGTAGAAAAAATGGATCAAAAGCCGGAAAAAGAGTATTCGATAGCTGGTAAGTGCTGTGAGTCCGGAGATATGCTAATATGGGATGTGGCGCTTCCGACAGTTGAACATGGAGATCGACTTGCAGTTTTCAGCACAGGAGCGTATGGTTATGCTATGGCTAACAATTACAACCGCTTTCAAAAAGCGGCCGTCGTGTTCGTCGAAAACGGAAAGCATCAGCTTGTCGTCAGAAGAGAGAGCTATCAAGAGATGACACGACTCGATTTATCGTATGAAAAATGAGAGGGGTATGAGAAATGAAACAAGGAACAATTGAGTTTGAAAATGGAGAAAAAATGGTGATTGAACTTTACGAAGAAGCGGCACCGAACACAGTGGCGAATTTTGAGAAACTGGCCAACGATGAATTTTATGATGGTCTGACATTCCACCGTGTTATTCCTGATTTCGTCATTCAAGGCGGATGCCCGGATGGACGAGGAACAGGTGGCCCAGGGTACACGATCAAGTGTGAAACGGAAGGCAATCCTCACAAGCACGAAAGAGGATCCCTATCCATGGCTCACGCTGGAAAAGATACAGGCGGAAGTCAATTCTTCGTGTGTCATTCTCCACAGCCACACTTAGACGGCCGTCACACGGTATTCGGCAAAGTGATTGAAGGCGTGGATACGGTCGATCGTGTACGTGTCGGAGATGTGATGCAAAAGGTTCGCGTTGAGGACAAGTAATCACTAATCGAGCCCTTCATGATTGGTACACTACTGGTATTGATATTTTTAGTGGCACCTATAAGTCTGTTCATCCATGAGCTTGGTCACCTGATCCCTGGCCTGTATTTTGGGGCTGATCACACCGCCCTCCATCTAGGCCGGGGAAAAGTGATAGGGCGATGGAAAAAAGGTGGCACCCGCATCTACATCCACCTTTTTTTCTTCCAGGGAGCTTACTCGGTGAATGAACGGAAAATTCCGTTCAAGGACTTCGAGAAGGCATGGATCAGTATGGGCGGTCCTATATTGAATGCGGTAACGGCTTTCGTTTTATTTTTATGGTATAAGGGCCTGGAGGATGATCTCCTCCGTCTCTCTTTTCTTTTCAATTCTTACCTTGCCCTGATGAACCTTGTTCCATTTTCTATCAAGGGAAATTGTTCGGACGGTCATCGGCTTTGGTCGATCGTGAAACGCCGGTTTTTAAACAGGCTTGAATAATCACGGGTTATGCTATATTCTATGTAGCGGGGCAAATCACGAAAAACCGGGGGCAACGTATAATGAAAATGAAAAATTGGGTGCTGTTTACACTTTTATCGTTGTTCAGCATCGGTTGGGGCTTATACTATTGGTTCGTCATCGTCATGTAAGCTTGACAGATAGGAAGAATTAGACAATGATTGAAAGTAACCATTTTCTTTTTTCGGTCGATCATCTGGAAGTCTAGGAAAGTTATTTTCATAATTGAGGGGTTATTATGTTAATTCGATATAAAAAATCATTTGAAAAGATTGCGATGGGATTGCTTTCTTTCATGCCTGAGGTCTCCGATGTGAAGACACTTCAGGAAATTATAAAGGAATACGATTCCAATCCGGATTGGAATCTATTCTTGTGGAAAGAGGAAGACATCCTCGGAGCGGTCGGAGTACGCCTGGAAGATGGCAAAGCCGTCATCCAACACGTATCCGTCAATCCTTCCCATCGTAACACTGGGATTGGTAGACAGATGATCCACCGTGTCCGTGATCACTTCAAAGATGCATGTGAAGTCTGCGCTGATGTGGCTACAGAATCATTCATCGAGAAATGTGATGAAGAAAGTGCCTCTTCACAACTATAAAGAAAAAGGAGGTGTCGATTCACGACACCTCCTTTGTTTCGTTTCGTTAGCTTTTACAGTGTTTTTTTTCTCATTTTGTGTTTGAATACAAGGAATTCATCGGACAGATCACTCGGAGAACCGTAAGCGACGTTCCATTCCTGACAAAGAAGGTGGACTTCTTTGCTTAGTTCCTGATCTATGATGGACATGTTCCAGCTGCGGTAGGGGCTGCCTGCCTCCAAGCGAGCGCGGAATTCATTCAAGTGTTGCTCTAAACGCTCACCATCTAAACCGAGTTGATGGAGTTCATTCTCATGTTCTCCCAGCTTTTTTATACAACGGTTGACGAGAGTTTTTGCGCCGTTTTGGTTGCCTCTGCGGTCATGATACATGGCGACAGCGACTTGGATGAGCCATACCCAAACGGAGGACCGGTTGTTAGGATCTTCTTTCTTCCAGTGTTCTTCAAGCACCTCGTGACATTCAAAATAATCTCGTGTCCCGTGAAAATGGGCGAGGAATTCAATATAAGCTTTCGGATACATACGATTCATCCATTCCTTTTTTACAACCTTCAGAATCAAGGTTGTTCAATATACAAATCATTGCATTTGTATATTCATTATAACGTAATAGAGCACAAATAACTAAAAAACTATTGAAGCCGGCATGAAATACGTGCTGTCAGAGCAAGGTGTTTTTTGATACCATAATAGAACAATGGACCGTAAAGGAAGAATGATATGAAAAAAAGCTACCAAGTGAAAGTGGAAGGTTTTGAAGGACCTCTTGATCTTCTTTTACATTTAATCAACCGATACGAAATCGACATCTATAATATACCTGTGTCTCAAATTACCGATCAGTACATGAACTATATCCATACGATGCAGGAGCTTGAGTTGGATCTCGCGAGTGAGTATCTGGTCATGGCTGCTACTTTACTTGCTATGAAAAGTCAGATGCTCCTGCCGAATCAGAACATGGAGGATGAATTCGAAGATGGCGAGATGGAGGACGATCCACGTGAAGATTTGATGCGCCGTCTGATTGAATACCGGAAATACAAACAGGCAGCAGAAGAACTAAAGGAAAAAGAACTCGACGCGAACCGCATCTATACCCGCCCACCGCTCAATATGGAAGGATGGGAAGAGGAAATGCCGGAAGTACGCCCGGGGGAAGCTTCTGTTTACGATATGATTCAAGCGATGGGCAATCTATTAAAGCGGGCCAAAACGGAAAAACCTCAGGAAGCGAAAGTCCGAAGAGATGAGATCCCCATCCAGATGAGAATGGAAGAAATTCTAGGTAAAATCGATGTACAAGCAGGTGGTACGCCGTTTCATCAGTTATTTGAAAAGCGTACACGACCGCATATCGTCGTTACCTTCATCGCCTTACTTGAATTGATGAAGAGCAATGACATCGTGTGTGTCCAACAACAACATTTTGATGAACTAATCGTATATAAGACGGAGGATGCACCATGGAGTTAGAAGACTACAAAGCGATAACCGAAGGCCTGCTTTTTGCGGCCGGAGAAGAAGGGATCACAAAAAAGAAACTGACCGATCTACTAGAATTGGATGCAAAAACGTTCAAAACACTGTTAGAAGATATGGTGAAAGACTATCAATCGAAAAACAGAGGTCTGACCATCATGGATTCACAAGGAACTTTGCATTTGACCACGAAGCCGGAACATGCTTCGTATTATAAGCGCTTATTGGATTCACCAGGATCGACCAGACTGTCTCAAGCAGCACTGGAAACACTAGCAATCATCGCCTATCAACAACCGATAACAAGAATTGAAGTCGATGATTTGAGAGGTGTCAAAAGTGATCGTGCCATTCAGACTCTTGTCAACCGCAGCCTGATTGAAGAAAAAGGCCGGAAAGATGCGATCGGACGTCCAATCCTCTACGGAACGACCAAAAATTTCCTTATCTACTTTGGATTGACATCCATTGACGAGCTCCCACCTCTTTCTGAACTCAAGCAGGGGGAAGGGGAGGAAGAAGGAGAAGCTGATCTCTTCTTCGAAAAATTCAATGAAGACCCCTTCGCCGAAGACTAAAAAGCTGTTCCCACCAGGAACAGCTTTTTTCTATACAGGCTTCCTTTTATGAAGACTCAGTTTCGAGACTTTTGTTGAGTGGATGGGGGCTGCGGGGAATAGCTCGCTTTCCGCGGGAGCGCGGTGAGCCTCCTCGGACTGCGTCCTGTGGGGTCTCACCCTGCACTTTTTTCCCGCAGGAGTCTCACCATTCCCCTCCGCCCCTTTGCCATATAAATATCTCGAAACCACTTCCAGAATAAGCAGACTTCCTGTGTTAAATAAGGTGGTGGGTTTAATTTTAAGAAAAGAGCCAATTGTATTTAACGCTTGCTATAGAGGGCTTATCAGCTAGGAAGTAGTGATTTTGGGAGACGCTCCATGCTTGTGCGTGGGTTCGTTTCTCTAATGTTTTGAATGGGGTGGTTGGGAAGCTGCGAGACTCCCGCGGGAATGGATTGGCTGGCGAGACCCCGCAGTGCGAAGCACGAGGAGGCTTGCCGTAATCCCCGCAGGAAAGCGAGTGGCTTCCCAACCACCCCTGACGCTCAACTCAGCAACGAACCCCGAAACATCTCGAAATCAAGTCCTCTATGACTCATAAGCTTGTACGCTTTTGCATAAGTTGAAGCAAATGATGTGAATAGGAGGAAGTCCTCTTGAGAAGGTTCTTATATGTGGTTATCGCACTGATTTTACTAGTTCCAAACTTAATGGTGGATCGCGTTCAGGCGGAACCTAATCTATCCGTATCTGCAGAGCGAGCTGTCTTGATGGATGCAGAATCGGGACGGGTGTTGTATGAGAAGAATGCTTATGACCCTACATTGATTGCCAGCACCACAAAGATCATGACCGCTATCATAGCCATTGAATCAGGAATGATGGAAGAGAAAGTGAAAGTAAGTAAAAGGGCCGTTTATACAGAAGGGTCTTCCATTTATTTAACCGAAAACGAAAAAATCCCTTTAAAAGATTTAGTGTATGGATTGATGCTAAGGTCCGGAAATGATTCGGCTGTAGCCATTGCGGAACACGTAGGTGGGAGTGTGGAAGGTTTTGTGCAGCTGATGAATGAAAAAGCGGCCTGGCTTGGAATGAATAACAGCCATTTTGAAAATCCCCATGGCTTGGATGGAGAAACCCACTACTCCAGTGCGTATGATTTAGGTCTACTCATGGCGTATTCCATGAAAAATGATACATTCCGTAAGGTGACAGGCAGTGAGTTGTACCGTTCGGAGAACCGCGATTACTCTTGGATGAATAAAAATAAAATGCTCACCCAATATTACGAACCGACGAACGGCGGGAAAACTGGATTCACTAAAGCCGCAGGACGAACGCTGGTGACAAGTGCTCAAAAAGATGGAATGGAACTGATCGCTGTCACTTTGAATGCTCCTGATGATTGGACGGATCATACACGGATGTTCGAGTGGGGGTTCAGTCATTTTGAAAGTGTGAAATTGCAAAGTGAGGGAACCGCCCGAGTGAACGGACGATCTCTATACATCCCGAGAGATCTCTATTATCCTCTCACTTTATCTGAAAAGGATGAGTTACAGGCGACCTTTTATCGCTATGAACAAGAAGCCGATTCGAATTTGGCAGGGGTGACGTACTTTATGGTCGGAACCACTCCTTTAGTCGAGGCGCCTGTATGGAATGAGCGTCCTTCTCAATCTTTCTTTAGAGAAGTGAAAAACTTCTTGAACAGGATGATGGGAGTAGCCCCATGGTCAACTTGATTTGGGCGTTCCTAGCGGTTACGGGAATCATTTATGCAGCATTCAATGGAACGATGGAAGACGTGAACAAAGCGATTTTTTCGACGTTAGATGAGGCGATTATGATTACTGTAAGCCTTGCAGGTGTCCTCATCTTTTGGCTCGGACTTATGAAAATTGCTGAAGAGGCAGGGCTTTTGGCCGGCCTTGCGAAAATCTTCCGCCCGTTTGTGAAACGCATCTTTCCTGACATACCCGCGGATCACCCGGCGCTCGGATACATTTTGTCCAATATGACGGCTAATATGTTCGGTCTTGGCAATGCTGCCACACCGATGGGGTTGAAAGCGATGAAGGAATTGAAGAAGCTGTCGGGTTCCGATAAAGCGAGCCGCTCGATGATCACCCTGCTTGCCATTAACACATCATCTCTGACGCTTGTTCCGACAACGGTGATCGCCATTCGGATGAAATATGATTCCGAGGATCCGACTTCTATCGTAGGGGCAACCATTTTAGCGACTATTATTTCTACCATCGCCGCCTTAATGATTGATCGTTATTTTCATTATAAAAGGGAGAGGGCGATGCGTTTATGATCAGCATATGGCTCATCCCATCCATTATTCTTCTTGTGCTGGTGACCGCGACGATAAAAAAGGTGCCTTCTTATGAGGTATTCGTGGAAGGCAGTAAAGAGGGAATTCAAATCGCCATCAGTCTTCTTCCTTTTTTACTAGGGATGATGGTGTCGATTGCTGTTTTTCAAGCGTCCGGGGCAATGGGGGCGATCGTGAAACTGTTTGAACCTCTGATGTCAATGTTCGGAGCGCCCCCTGAAATCGTCCCTTTGGCTTTTGTCCGTCCTATATCGGGAACGGCTGCACTCAGTATGACGACAGAGTTGATCCGTACGTTCGGACCTGATTCATTCATCGGTCAACTCGCATCCGTGATGCAGGGGAGTACCGATACGACTCTATATATCATTACGGTCTATTTTGGAGCCGTAGGAATCAAAAGAATGGGGGATGCTTTGAAAGTTGGACTGATGGCCGATCTGGTTGGTATAATAGCATCAATTGTCATTGTCATCATCCTATTTGGTTAATAGGATGATTTTTTGTTCAAATCTTTATAGAATGTGTATAATGTAGATGAACAGAAGAGCCGCGCTGTGTGAGCGTGGCTTCGTTTCATGAATAAAAGTGATTTTAAAGAAAGTTGGTGACGGTCGTATGGCAGATATGGAACGACTACAAAAGGTGATCGCCCACGCAGGTGTCGCATCACGAAGAAAAGCAGAAAAGTTGATTGTCGATGGCAAGGTGACGGTCAATGGAGAAGTAGTAACAGAATTAGGAACAAAAGTTGGTAAAAATGATGATGTTGAAGTAGAAGGAGTACCGATTGATAAAGAAGAGCCTGTCTACTATTTGTTATATAAACCACGTGGTGTCATTTCAAGTGTCAGTGATGACAAGGGGCGAAAAGTTGTTACGGACTATTTGCCTGAAGTCAAGGAACGAATCTTCCCTATTGGCCGGTTAGATTATGATACGTCTGGGTTAATTTTGTTAACGAATGATGGGGAATTTGCGAACTTACTGATGCATCCGAGTCATGAAGTGGACAAAGTGTATATCGCAAAAACGAAAGGCATTCCAACGAAAGAGCAACTGAAACAGTTGAAGAAAGGGATGACCGTCGACGGGGAGTATTTGAAAGCAGTCCATGCTAAAATCAACTCCACGGATTCGAAGAAGAATACAGCGATTGTTCAAATTATTCTTCATGAAGGAAAAAACCGTCAAGTCCGCCGTATGTTTGAATCGCTTGGATATCCACTCGACAAATTGAAGCGTGAACGGTACGGAACCCTAGATTTACATGGTATGAACGCAGGGGATTCTCGTCCATTGAAACCATTTGAAGTGAAGCAGCTCCGTGCGATGGCTGAGAAAACTGTTGAATAACGTTCAAATTTATAGCATGGATTCAATGTTATAATGGTTTGGGAGTGAGTCAAAATGAAGGAAGAAACCATTCGAAAAAAAAGAAAGCGCCTGATCTTCAGAACAGCTATGCTTGCCGTGATGGTCGGGCTTGTCGTGTTCGCTCTTGTCGCCAACGGCAAGGATGAACAATCGGTGATCGCCAAAGGCGAGCATGCTCCAGACTTTCAATTGAAAAAATTCGGTACAGATGAGACCGTTCAATTGAGTGATCTCGAAGGAAAAGGTGTTATGGTCAACTTTTGGGCGACGTATTGTAAGCCGTGTAAAGATGAAATGCCATATATGGAAGAGTTGTATCCGGAGTATAAAGAAAAAGGTGTCGAAATTCTAGCTGTCAATTTGGATTCAACCGAACTTGTGGTGGAGAATTTTGTGAACGAATACAACCTGAGCTTTCCCATTCTCCAAGATAAAAATGGAGACGTGATGGATCTTTATAACATCGGTCCGATTCCTTCCACGCTATTCATCAATCCTGAAGGTGAAATCGAAGAGCAAGTGATTGGTCCACTCACGTTAGACAAACTGGAAGGCCACTTGCAAAACATTGCACCGGAGGAATAGAGTCTACTTGACATTGTGAGGTTTTACTATGAAAGAGATTACCTGTGAATGTGGTCATGTCAATCCTGAAGGCACGGTCCTTTGTGAAGCATGCGGGAAACCTGTCGAGCAAAACCAGCACATCGATGGAAACGAAGACAAGAAGCTGCTCAACATGCGCTACGACGGCAGTGCCCGCCGATCACAAACGTATAATCGGACGCTTGTTGATAAAATATGGAATTTCTTTTCCTCCGTGAAAGTGGGGGTCACCCTTATTTTCATCACTGTCGTCGCATCTGCGATCGGTACAATTTTCCCTCAGGCCGTTTTTATCGGCGGTGCAGATCCTGCGACCCATTACAAGGACCAATACGGCTTAGCCGGTCAGATTTATTATCAACTTGGATTTCATGACCTTTTCAGCTCATGGTGGTATATGCTGTTAATCGCAATGATTGGGGTATCCATCGTCATTGCCTCCGTTGACCGCTTTTTCCCGCTTTATAAGACGTTAAAAAAACAGAAACCGAAGCGTCATGAACTGTTTATGAAAAAGCAGCGGGTATTCGGGGAGACGAAATCAGAGTCCATCGATTATGAAACATTCAAATCCAACTTGAAGAAGAGACGATTCAAAGTCTATGAACAAGATGGTCACTTGCTCGCAGAGAAGAACCGTTTTGCTAGGTGGGGACCTTATGTGAATCATATCGGTCTTATTATTTTCCTGCTAGGCGCGTTGCTCCGGTTTTTGCCAGCCTTCTACGTCGATGAACACGTGTGGGTGAGAGAAGGGGAGACAACCCTGATCCCTGGCACAGAAGGTCAATACTTTATCAAAAATGAGGCATTTACTCTAGAAACCTATGATAAAGACAACCCGGAAGATGCGAAATTTAAAGAAGCCATTGAAAACCAGGATGGAGCGATCCCGAAAACGTTCCGAACGGACGCTGTCATTTATGAGCGGACCAATCAAGGGGTCGCAGGCGCGGATCCTGAGCTTGAGACGATCAAAGAAGCGGCAGCAACATTGAATAACCCAATTAAGTTTGATGACTTTGCCCTCTATCAGGCTAGTTATCAATTGGACGAGTTCAGCGAAATGTCTTTCAAAATCCATGACAAGGATGATGAAGATACCAACCATGGCGAGTTTACAGTCGATTTAGCGGACCCCCAATCTACATATGAGCTGGACGGCGGGTTCCGGGTAGAAGTCGTCAACTACTTCCCAGAGTATGAAATGCAGGATGGTCAGCCTGCTTCAGTATCCAAATATCCGAAGAACCCGGCTTTTGTCTTCAATTTGTACCCACCAGGGGAAGAAACGCCGGAAACTAGTTTCCTAGGGATCGGGGCAAATATTGATGCAGGAGAAAATAACCAATATAAACTTGGTCTGACAGGGTTCGATGTACGAGATGTGACCGGTTTGACCGTGAAGAAAGATCATACGCTTGGAATCATTTCTCTAGGAGGCGCGATCTTCATGATCGGCGTAATCCAGGGAATGTATTGGAACCATCGTCGAATCTGGCTGCAACCAAGATCAGACGGAGCCTGGATTGCAGGCCATACGAATAAAAACTGGTACGCCTTGAGAATGGAGATTGAAAAATCAATTGAAGGCACGAACATTGAGGCCCCTCAGGACCAGTATGAAATGAAATCATAGAGTCAGGAGGATGAAGAATGGGAGATTGGACAGCCATAAGCGGCAATCTGCTCTATGCTGCTTTTTTCATCTATTTAATAGCGACCTTTTTCTTTGCAGGAACCATTCGGGATAAAAAGAAAGGGAAGAGCCGAGTAGCAGGAAATATAGGAATCACCATTGCGATCATCGGCTTCATTACTCAAATAGGGTATTTTATTACAAGATGGATCGCAAGTGGTCACGCCCCTATTAGTAACTTGTTTGAATACACAACCTTTTTTGGAATGATGCTTGTTTTCGCATTCATTGTTCTTTACTTTATTTACAGAGTCGATCTTCTGGGGTTGTTTGCTTTGCCGATTGCGTTGCTGCTGATCGCTTTTGCAAGCATGTTCCCGACGGAAATCTCTCCACTCGTCCCATCTTTGCAGTCGCACTGGTTATATATCCATGTGACTACAGCATCCCTTGGTCAAGGGATTTTGTCGGTTAGCTTTGTCGCAGGGTTGATTTTCTTAATCAGCCAAGTGGATCAAAGCAAGCGTTCCAAACATACGGTGTGGCTCGAGTTTGTAATTTACGTCATTGCCGTAACACTCGCTTTCATTATCGTTTCATCATCATTCAGTGCAATGAATTATGAAGCGACTTTCACGGCTCCGATTGAAGGGCAAGAGGCAGAAATTACGTATAACATGCCAGCGATTGCCGGACCTTATCAAGGAGAGGTGGCAGGTGATGATGCCATGTCGCCGTTGTTTCAAGCACCTGAGTGGATGCGCGGGGAGGATGCAGCTAAGAAATTGAACACCTTCCTCTGGGCACTTCTTGGTGGACTGGTCCTATACTGGGGCGCTCGATTGATCTTAAGGAAGCGGGTAGCAGCAGCAATTCAACCTTTCCTTAATAAAAAAGTGAATCCTGAACTTGTCGATGAAGTTTCCTACCGTGCCGTGGCCATCGGGTTCCCTGTGTTTACATTGGGAGCACTCATTTTTGCCATGATATGGGCTCAGCAGGCGTGGGATAGGTTTTGGGGCTGGGATCCAAAAGAAGTATGGGCGCTCATCACTTTCTTCTTTTATGCCGCCTATCTACACCTGCGTCTGTCCCGCGGCTGGCAGGGAATGAAATCCGCCTGGCTTGCTGTCGGTGGATTTGGTATCATCATGTTCAATTTGATTGCGGTTAACTTAATTATTTCAGGCTTACATTCTTATGCTTAAAAACAAAAGGCAGGCGAGATTTTTTATGAACTCCGCCTGCCCTTTGTGTAATGAATGAAGCTATAGGAGAATATTTTTATGAGTTGGAGGTTTTTGTATGGACCAAGAAGCCAAGGTTTTAGTCGTGGATGATGAAGAGCGCATTCGACGACTGATTCGCATGTACCTTGAGAGAGAGGATTATGTCATAGATGAAGCAGAAGACGGGGAAGAAGCCTTGCAAAAAGCGCTTCAAAATGAATATGATGTGATTCTGCTGGATTTGATGCTTCCAGGAAAAGACGGGATTGAAGTTTGTAAAGAATTGCGCGAAAAGAAAGCGACTCCTGTCATCATGCTTACAGCAAAAGGGGAAGAGGCCAATCGCGTTCAAGGGTTTGAAGTGGGAACAGACGATTATATCGTTAAACCGTTCAGTCCGAGAGAAGTCGTCCTAAGAGTGAAGGCGCTTTTACGCCGTTCTTCTACAACGAAGTTTTTAGAGACGGAAACGTCCGCTCGTAATGTACTTGTTTTCCCTCACATGACAATCGATAATGATGCTCACCGTGTGACTGCTGACGGAAAAGAAGTTTCGTTGACTCCGAAAGAGTACGAACTTCTTCACTATATGGCTCAGTCTCCGGATAAAGTTTTTGACAGAGAACAACTGCTTAAAGAGGTATGGCAGTATGAGTTCTTCGGAGATTTACGGACGGTCGATACCCACGTCAAACGTCTTCGCGAAAAATTGAGCAAAGTTTCTGCAGAAGCAGCAGGAATGATTGTGACCGTATGGGGCATCGGTTATAAATTCGAGGTGTCTGGTGACTGATGTTCTGGCGTAGTGTTGTCGGGAAATTATGGTTCACCATCTTACTATTGGTTTGCTTTGTCCTCTTTATCTTGACTGTTCTACTCCTCGAGTTCTTTCAAAATTACCATGTCTTAGAAGCAGAAAGGCATTTGCTTCAAACGGCTGACCGGATTTCAGGCGTGGTGGAACGGTATGAGGGAGAAGAAGAACTTCTGCTTTCAACAACGGCTCTTGTCAAGGATCCGGCTAGTCGTGCCTTAATCGTCAGGGGAGAGGATGAGCCGCTTGTTTCTGAGAGCGAGTCAGAATCTCTTCCTGTACTTGATTACGCCTGGTTCACAAAGGACCAGGATTTAGCCACCGTCTTGAATGAAGGGGCGGATGTTAAAAAAGAAGCCGATCTTGGCAATGACGAGACGGGCGTCATGGTTGTCGGAACGCCTCTTAAAGATCAGGATGGGGCTGTTTTCGTCTACCAATCCCTCGATACGATCGAAGAAACATCCGAGCAGACGACTAAAATCATATTCTTAGGAGCGGGGATTGCCATCGTATTGACGACCATCTTCGCCTTTTTCCTCTCGACGCGAATCACAGCTCCTTTAATTAAAATGAGAGAAGGGGCTCTGGAGCTTGCCAAGGGAGAGTTTAACACGAAGATTCCCATTCGTACCCATGATGAAATCGGTGAATTGGCGATGGCCTTCAACCGGATGGGGCGCGAATTAAAGTTCCATATCAATGCATTGAATCAGGAAAAAGAACAACTTTCAGGAATTTTGAGATCGATGGCCGATGGCGTCATTACATTTAACCGTCAAGGACATGTGCTCGTCTCGAATCCTCCTGCACAGCAATATTTAGAAGCTTATGAGTTTGAAAAAAGCGGTTCATCGAGTTCTTCTGACGAACCATTACTTCCAGAACCGCTGAGAGAATTGTTTGACAATGTCATCACAGATGAGAATGAATCAATGATCGAGATGACATTGCAGGGCAGATCCTGGGTCATCATTATGACTCCTTTATATGATAAAGAAAAAGTACGTGGAGCCGTCGCTGTTCTTAGGGATATGACGGAAGAAAGACGCTTGAACAAGCTCCGCAAAGACTTCATTGCCAATGTCTCTCATGAACTGCGAACTCCTATCTCTATGCTCCAGGGGTATAGTGAAGCAATCGTGGATGATATTGCCGAGTCAAAAGAGGATAAAAACGAACTCGCACAAATCATTCATGACGAATCATTGCGGATTGGTCGTTTAGTTAATGAGCTGTTGGATCTCGCACGGATGGAAGCGGGGCACATTCAACTGAACGAAGAATCCGTTGAAATTGAACCCTATTTGAACAGGATCATTCGTAAGTTCAGTGGGATCGCCAACGAAAAGTCCGTAGACCTTCAATTGAAAATAGTAGGGGAGTTCGGAAACCTGAATTTCGATCCGGACCGTATTGAGCAGGTTTTTACCAATTTGATTGATAATGCCATTCGTCATTCCGACCCTGGCAGTGAGGTGCAGGTGATTCTTGAAAAAGATGAGAAGGAATGGATGGCAAGTGTCAAAGACTCCGGATATGGAATCGCCGAGGAAGACCTTCCATTTGTATTTGAGCGTTTCTATAAAGCTGATAAATCAAGAAAACGTGAAAATAAAAACTATAAAAAAGGCACAGGTTTAGGGCTTGCGATCGCGAAAAATATCATAGATGCTCATGAAGGAACCATCAGTGCCCATAGCAAGTTGAAAGAAGGGACAACCTTCACGTTTAAGATTCCTTTTTCTCATAAGGAAAAATAATGTTGCTATTTTCGGAATATTATTGTAATCTAGTTTATGGAAACTTCATATGAAGAGGATTCGGGTGTCTGAATAAGACTTGATAGGGAATCTGGTGCGAAACCAGAACTGTCCTCGCAACTGTAAGTGTAGACGAAAAGGAAATTCCACTGTGCCGTTGGGTATGGGAAGGATCCTGATTAGGATGACGCACAAGTCAGTAGACCTGCCTGATCCAATGTTTCAAAGCTTCGGGGATTGAGCATTTGAGACAACCGATCGGTATGACGTGAAACGTAGATCTTATCCTTTCGTTTGTCCAAAGCTTACCCTTTTAGAAGGGTAAGCTTTTTTTTGTGATAAGAATATGTTTCCTCTGAATGTTTACATACAAGTCATTTGGTTGTCTTCACTCTCCTCTCCTCCTGGCCACGGAACACAAAGAAAAAGGGAGAGATGGTAATGAAAAAGTGGTATTCCGTTTTAACAGCTATGATTCTGGCCGTTGTTGTGCTGGCAGGATGTGGCACACAAGAGTCTAAGGAAACATCGGCAACTCAGGAAGAACAAGTACAAGAAGTCACGGTGCAAGTCCAGCTATCTAAAAACGATGGCGAAGAAATGATGGCAGAAGATGAAATCACGGTAGAAAAAGGAACCACCCTCATGGAAGTTATGGAAGATAACTATGAAGTGGAACAGTCCGAAGGGTTCATTAACAGCATTGAAGGAATTGCTGGGAACCAAGAAGAAAAAATGGCTTGGATGTATACCATTAACGGAGATGAAGCCATGGTCGGAGCCAATGAGTACGAAGTAGAGGATGGAGACGAAATCGTTTTTGATTATCAATCTTGGGAATGATCAACCATGAACACGTACAAACTCACACTGATCGCCATGCTTGCATCCCTGGCCGTTGCGGGAAGGATGGCCTTGGCTCATTTACCCAATATCCAGCCAGTGACAGCGATCATTATTATTGCAGGGTTTTGGCTGGGGCCTAGTGCAGGGATTCTTATTGCACTGCTCACGACCTTTGTGTCCAATGTGATATTGGGGATGGGGATATGGACCATTTGGCAGATCATCGCCTGGTCAATCATAGGAATCCTAGCAGGTTTGCTCGGGAAATACTGGTCCAAAATGCCATTCTGGGGTCTTGCGATCTATGGATTTATCAGCGGGCTCTTCTTCGGAGTCATTCTTTCTCTGACTATGAGAGCAGCGGGACAACCATTCTGGGCGTATTACCTGGCAGGTCTCCCGATGGATATCAATCACGCGATTTCGAATACCGTGTTCATATTGGCTTTATCTCCAATTCTCGGAACACTTTTCCAACGCTACGAAAAAAGGAACGCCATATCAAAAGTCACTTAGCTACCCAACCAAGGGTAGCTTTTTTGTGCTCTTACCCCTTATGTTTATTGAAGATTATGGCAGAATTCTGTAAGTCTCGATTTCGAGACTTTTCGGGGTTCGTTTGCCGTGGGAGGCGTCAGGGGTGGCTGGGAAGCAACTCGCTTTCCTACGGGGATGACGGCAAGCCTCCTCGGACTCCGTCCTGTGGGGTCTCGCCAGCCAATCCATTCCCGTGGGAGTCTCGCAGCTTCCCAACCACCCCATTCGTTATAGGGAAAACGAACCCACGTACACGAGTGGAGCGTCTTCCATTATCACTGCTTACCAGTTGTCAAAGCGCTTCATAGCAAGCGTTATAGTACAGATGACTGCTTGTTTGTAGTTGGATTCACGAACTTCCATTACTCTGGAAAGTTGCTTGTACTGAAAGTCGTTTCGAGATACTTATATGGCAAGGGGCGGAGGGGAATGGCGAGACTCCTGCGGGAAAAAAGTGCAGGGTGAGACCCCACAGGACGCAGTCCGAGGAGGCTCACCGCGCTCCCGCGGAAAGCGAGTCATTCCCCGCAGCCCTATCCACTCAACAAACGTCTCGAAACTGAGTCTTCAAGAAAAAGGAGCTTTAGTTGGAGTAGGGATGGAGGTGATTTTCTTTTAAAAACGCGGTTCCTTTTTCTTTTTTTGCATATTAAGATAAGAAGTGTAACTTTCTTCATACATAAACGACTATTAAAGTGACCCAGGAGGTACCACCATTGCGAACGTTCTTTGATGAACTATACGATAACTACCACCATGACCTGTTTCAGTTTCTCATCTATATGGTCAAGGACAGAAGTCTTGCCGAAGACTTGGTTCAGGATGTGTATGTGAGGGTCATGAATTCATATGAATCATTCAGCGGAAGAAGCTCTGAGAAAACATGGTTGTTTTCCATAGCCAGGCACGTAGCCATTGATCATTTCCGCAAACAAAAAAGAAAAAGAAACCGGATCATGGAGTTCTTTGATTGGACGGAAAAAGGAGAACAAATCAAAGACCGAGATAAGATGCCTGAAGAAATTGCAGTGCAGAACGATGAGATCCAACAAGTGTACCAAGCGTTGGACAAATGTACGATCGATCAGCGTAGTGTGTTGATTTTTCGTTTTATACAAGGCATGTCGATTAAAGAAACAGCAGAAGTTTTACGTTGGAGTGAGAGTAAAGTGAAGACGACTCAACATCGAGCTATGAAAGCTCTGAAGGCGATTCTTGAAGAAATGGATGAAGGGAGGGGAGACCGTGAAGAAGCGTAATGACGAAGACATCAAAAAAGCATTAGGAAAACTGCCTTCTATGGAAGACCACCAATCAAAAGAGATGCTCTATCAAAAGGTTTCATCGCGGGTAAATACACCGAAAAGGAAAGCGGCTCCCTGGCTGTTCCCTGGAATTGCTACCCTTGCTGTTTTAGTGGTGCTTGCGGTATTCATCCCTGTTTTATTGAGTAACAATGGAATGATGACTGTGGAAGATTCCACTGATCGTATGAACGAGAATGCAGAATCTTCCACAGCGACTGAAGAAACGTCTCCTTCTTTTGATTCATTCATCTCAGAGAGTGAAGAAGAACAATCTGAACTAAAGGAATCCCAACCTTCTCCTGAGGAAGGAAGGCCTGCTCCTGAAGAAAAAGAAGAGGGAGATTCACAAGAGAATGAATCAAACCTTGCAGAAAAACAGGAAGTGGCTGAACCGGAGCTTGAATCACTGGTTCTTAGAGGGGATGAGGAAGGACTCTATACGGTTTCCTATCCAGGAAAGAATGCGGAAGTCATTCTGCCCACGGTACAAATGGAACAGGGATCCCAAGCCTTTTCACCAGAAAACTATGGTTTAGCTGAGAGGGCTGTAGAAGGATTGGAATATGAGGTGGATGAGACTGAGAATTCTGCTATTGTTACATTCCCGGATGGTTTCAGCGTCAGTGGCTCTGCGTGGGCAAGCGCGATTATTGAAAGCATTCGTTGGGACTTGGAAAACTATCCATTGCAAGAGATTCATGTCCAAACCGAATCAGGCAATCCTGTTTCCATTGGAAGCTATGGAGAAGTATCCGAAATTCCAGTCATTCAAAAGGGAGAATACATCTTTCAACTGTATCAATTCGAGGATTCAGCGGAACGGTTACTCGTTCCCGTATCTACGAATGGTCCGTCGACCATTCAGGATGCTCTTTCTTTGATGAAGGAAAACGGGAGAGGTCTCTTTGTGAGCCCGGCTGTGCCAGAACATGTGCAGTTTCCTTCCATTACCGTCGATGAAGCGCTGGTAGAGGTAAATATTCAACATCAATCATGGGCGAGTGAGCAACAGCTGCTTACGATGATTGAAGCGATCCTTGCGACAGCCGGACAGTTCGGTTATGAAAAAGTCAAATTCAATGGAATAAACGTACGTGAGTTTTCCACTTATAATCTCGCCGAACCTATTGATGTTCCAAAGAGAATCAATCCTGTTTTTAAACAATAACAAAGAACCCTCTGCGTGATTGGCAGAGGGTTTTTGAGCAGGTAGGAAATGATGGAGATTCGACCCGTTTGGTAAAAGCTTTGTTCTAGGATTGTCCCTTGCGCTCATGTTAATATAAAGGAACGTAGAAAAGGGGACGATAGGTGATGGATAAACAGGAAGTAAGGAAGCGAATTTCTGAAAAAATGAAATTAATCCGTGTTGAGCATGGGTATACACAAGATAAAATGGCGGATATTCTCGGCTTATCCAAAAAGACGCTTGTTCAAATTGAAAAGCAAAGAACGTTGGCAGGGTGGACGACGGTTGTCGCGGTGTGTGCACTTTTTCAAGAAAGCGATGTTTTAAAAGGCGTCTTGGGTGATGCACCTATAGAAATTGTGGAAACCATTGCTCATCAGCATGTGGAACCTCAAGGAAGGAAGACGCTTGGCGGAAAAGTATGGTGGCAGACAATTGCAGAGGAGGAGGACTACATCCTTCAGCAAAATCTGATCAGTCAGCACTATCGAATTATTGATTCCGAAGATTACCGGATGTTCTCCACAATCAATCGGACAGAGGCAGAAATTCGTTTTCAGGAACTGGTCAAATAAAAAACCCCTTTCTTCAAGGGGTTTTTGTCCGGTCATCATCATTCTTCGAATTTCAGAGGATCTCCTTCAAATGGAGACGTCGAGATCTTTATGGAATCTGTCGGACAGCCTTCGAAAGCATCTTCCATGTCCTCTTCATACAATTCTGGAACTTCCTCTGTACCTTCGTTTTCATCAAGGACGACATAAGCGATTCCTTCGTCGTCGTAATCGTATAGATCAGGGGCTGCAGCACCGCAGGCACCGCAAGCAATGCAGGTCTCTTTATCTACGATTGTATACTTGGCCATGAAAACGACCTCCTTCATTGAGACTTTCTATATGATGCAGGCATTGAATACATAAGTACACCGTTTATTGTAAATCCCAGTTGAAAGGTTTTCAACTAAACCATTTGAAGCTAGTAGGGAAAAGGGGGGAGAAGATGTTCGAACCATTGGTTTTGCGTTGTGTCGATCGATTCAGAGGAGAGCGAACAGTGTCGGGGATTTATCATTTACTGACAGGGAAACGATCTTCTCAAACCATGCAGGATGCTAAAGGGTATGAGCTTGATGCGTTTTTCGGTATCTATCCATCTCTGAAACGTGAACAACTGAAAAAGCAGATCGATGCATTGATTTCTGCAGGTCTTGTCCAAATAAATCAGCATTCTTTCCCTTCCATCACTTCAAAAGGGGCCGAGCGTTTGTATACGTTCCCTTCTCATGATCTTCAATTCTTTGAGGGCATGGTTTGGCATGATGTAATCCCTGCTTTCGTTAAAAGAATCAACCTTTTGTCTCAGATGATGACAAACTCCAATGCAGGTATTCACCATTATGTACCAATCGAGGATGACTTTGCCACACAAAAATGGGTGCGTACCGTCTACCGTCAATTTCAAGATAAATTACCAAAAATGGCGGATTCAATGTATGAGGAGATGTATGCCCTATTAAAAATGCATTCTTCTGTGCAAGCGGATTTGTTCGTCCATCGTTTGACAGGGGGAGGCGTCATCGGTATGACCATTGAACAGCTCACACGGGAGTTCGAATTGGACCGAGAAGATGTAGAGCTAATGCTGCAGCACACTCATTATTATCTGTTTCTTGAATCCAAGATGAAAAGAGATCATTACCCTGTGTTGCATTTATGTACAAAAGGGCTCGATGCCTCCCATCTGATCACTCAGTCGGCAAGGAAGACGTACCAATATATTCAACAAGGCATGGGTTTGCAAGAAATTATGACTATAAGAAGGTTGAAAAAGAGCACCATTCAAGATCATATTGTAGAATCTGCCCTAATCATGCCGGATTTTTCGATCACTTCTTTCCTGAGTGAAGAAAACGTGAGAGAAATCAATGCTATGGGAGAGCGATTGAATACAAAAAAGCTGAAACAAATTCATGAAGCTCTCGATGGGCAGTATGATTATTTCGAATTGCGCCTTGCATTAGCGAAAGGCCAGCACGCGATAAAGAAAGGTATGAAGCAGGATGAGGGATGATTTAGTTTCAGTATTGAAAGAGCATTTCGGTTTTGATGAATTCCGAGAAGGACAAAGAGAGGTGATTACAGATGTGCTCAAAGGGGAAGATGTATTAGGCATTTTACCTACTGGGACAGGCAAATCGCTTTGTTACCAACTGCCCTCCAAAATTCTTGGTGGAACCACACTTGTCGTTTCCCCACTCATATCTTTAATGGTGGATCAGGTGAAGCAATTAAAGGCATCTGGATATAAAGCAGTCACGGCTCTGAACAGTTTTATGGATCAGCCAGAGAGAAGTGCTGTGTTAAAAAACCTCCATCAATACTCCCTCGTATATATTTCACCAGAAATGTTGCAGAACGAATGGTTGCAGCAACGGTTGAATCGTATGTATGTCCATCTTTTTGTCATTGATGAAGCTCACTGCATCTCTCAATGGGGGCATGAATTTCGAACGGATTACCTTAAGCTTCATCAAACGATCGAAAACCTGGGAAATCCGACGGTGATGGCCTTGAGTGCAACAGCTACACCTGAAGTCCAACAGGACATCATGGAAAAATTAAAGCGTCCACATATGAAAAAACGAATCTATCCAATGGATAAACAAAACATTAGTTTTGCAGTTGAAGAATGCACAAGTGCAGAAGAGAAGACGGAACGAATTGTACAAGTGCTCAATAATAATCAAGCTCCGACAATGATTTATTTTTCAAGCCGGCAGTGGGCGGAAAAAGTGAGTTTTGAACTGAGGGATCGCTTAGATCAAAATGTCGCCTTTTATCATGGGGGCATGGAGCAAACCGATCGAATGTTAGTTCAGCAGCAATTTATGAGCAATCAATTAGACGTCATTTGTTGTACAAGTGCCTTTGGAATGGGCGTAGACAAAAAGAATATCCGGATTGTGATCCACTTCCACTTGCCACCTCAACTAGAATCTTTTATCCAGGAGGTGGGGAGAGCAGGACGAGATGGGGGAGCTGCCGTCAGTCTATTGCTCTTTACGCGTCAGGACCATTACCTTCCTCAAAGGCTCATTCAGAGTGAACTTCCTGAAAAAACGGATCTGCAACGAGTCTTTTCCTTTTTGAGGAAGAAGCAGGGAGAAGACATTCCAGAAGATGAGGGGATGATTGAACGGTTTGAATTATCAGAATCACAATGGAACTTCATCAAGTTTCAATTAGAGGAAGAAGGGGCAATAACGAATGGTAGACTATTAGAAGTGACGCCTGACCTCATTCAGAAAATATCTCGTGTTCTGGAAGAAAGGTGGATCTATAAGCATAACAAGCTGAATGAAATGTTAAAGTGGATCCACGCAACGGATTGTCGTAGAAAAGCGTTGTATCACCCATTTCAGGACACGGTCCGAAAGCCAACCGTCCCCTGTTGTGATGTCTGTGATTTCCTTATCGACGACCTTACTTTACAAGAGGAGAGGCAAACCTATCGAAAACATAGCTGGGAAGATCGGCTAAAGCTGATTTTCAAACAAGGAGCCGATTTATGAAACGAAAGAGTCAATCAGAACTGATCATGGAAATGAACGACAGGGAAATCACTTTACAATTGGTACTCACTCAATTGATCATCCTGATTCTCGCTCTCATTGGCAGTGCATTCCTTTTTGATGCCTTTTGGGACGATTGGCGTAGACAATTCGATTTCCAACCAGGTGAGCTGCTGGTTTATGGTTTGATTCCGGGACTTATGGTGCTTCTCATCGACCTTTTTCTCGTGTATCGTTTACCTCAAAGGATGTACGATGATGGTGGCATCAATGTCAAAGTATTTAAGAATCGTTCCAACATTAGCATTATCGGTATCACTTTATTGGTAGCTTTTAGTGAGGAGATGTTGTTCCGAGGCGTCCTGCATGCAGAGTTTGGTTATGTTGTGGCCAGTGTCCTCTTTGCTGTCATGCATATCCGGTACTTAACGAAAGTCGTGTTATTGGTTTCGGTTTTATTCGTCAGTTTTTTTATTGGTTATATGTATGAGGTGACTGGTAACTTACTCGTTACTATCGTTGCGCATTTTCTTATTGATGTCGTATTAGCCTTTTGGATACGTTACGGAAAATGGGGTGAAGCCGATGAGTGATCAGCATTCATCAGAAGATCAAGCAGAAAAGTTGAAGGGGAATGCAGAGGATGGCGAATTCGAAAAAGAAGCGTTAGATGTCCTCGATCTACCTCCAAGAAAGGATGTTCATGAAGGGAAACAAGAAAAGATGAGGTGGAAGTTGAATGCCATTTGGATGCGATTTCTCTTCGTGCTCCTACTCATCTTAATGATTGTGATTCTTTCCTATCCTTACTGGGATGTCTGGTTCGGACAGACTTTTCCAAAACCCGCTCTCCTAGAAGAATCGCCCTACCATGAATCAATCACGGTAGAGCGATAACGTTAGAAAAACTGCTTTCGATCCTTTTCAAACTTAAGGATTTCCACCGCTTCCCTGAATCTTTGGGAATGGACAACTTCACGCTCACGCAAGAATTTTAAACTGTCATTCAAGCATGGGTCATCTGACATGTTAATGATCCACTGATAGGTAGCCCTAGCTTTCTCCTCGGCAGCAATATCCTCATAAAGGTCAGCAATTGGATCTCCCTTCGCTTGGATATAAGTGGCCGTCCATGGGCTTCCTGCCGCGTTATTGTAATACAAGGCATGATCGTGGTTAGCATAATGCGCCCCAAGTCCAGCTGCCTTCATTTGTTCTGGTGTAGCATCTTTCGTAAGTTTATAGATCATTGTGGCAATCATTTCTAAATGAGCGAATTCCTCTGTCCCGATATCTGTCAAAAGCCCGATAACTTTATCAGGTATGGTGTACCGCTGGTTTAAGTATCGAAGGGCTGCAGATAACTCGCCGTCTGCTCCTCCATATTGTTCAATCAAATATTTCGCTAGTCTTGGATTGCATTCTGTTACTTTAACTGGATATTGTAATTTCTTTTCGTAATACCACATAAGCGCCCTCCTGTATCCTTCATGAACGAAGGGTTATAATTGCCATGGCCACGGACTGTCTCCCCAATTCCAAGGGTACCCTGAAAAACTACTCCCGTATTGCCTTAACGGCCCAAATCGCTGCTCATAGGCCGATTTCAGGTCTCGACTTTCAACCGCAAGCTGGTTGAATTGTTGGATTGCCTGGGTGTCCTGGGGGTGGGTATCCAGATAAAGCGTAAGTTCCACCAAAGCGAAATCAACCATCTGGATTTTTTCCATTAAAGCATAGCGCTCTTTAGCAGAATCGGCCGCTTGTTTCATTTTTTAGCTCCTTTCTCTAACGGTGTAGGATATGGATCAAACAATGCAGGCCAAAGCGTCCCTTTATACAACGCTTCTTGAATAGGGAACTGTTGCAAATTCGGAGGCTGAAACCCCATGTAAAGATTCGGTGGGGTTTGATAACAAACCGTCCCTCTTGGCGGACAAGGGTCAAAAGGGCCGTGATAAGGCTGGTAACATTTAATTGGTGTGAACATCTTAAATCACATCCTTTTCCTTGGGATTTTATGTGAACATTTCTTGTCCTATTCGACCAAGGGAGGATATTCGTATGCAGATGGCGAAATAATAACCGTGCAAATTAAAAGAAGAGGTGAGTGTATGTTTGTTAAAGGAATTATGAAACCCGCCCACAAATCCTTCACGGCGGAATCAACCGAATCCCTTTCAGGTGTTTTGAAAGTACTTGATGATAAAGATGTAGAGGCCATGCCTGTCTTGAAGGCAGGTCAATTCACAGGAATGATTTCTAAAGAAATCATTTTTCGAGCCTATTTTAATTCGGACGAAGGCATAGATCGAAAAAGTTTTCTTAGCGAGACGACGGCTGGTGACGTTGCTATGCATGAAGACTATCATATTCATAATGAAGAAGTTTTCGAACGGACGCTGCCTATGTTCAAGGGTTTTTCTGTACTGGCTGTCGTGGACCAATCCAAAAAGTTTCTCGGCCTTGTGACGAGATACGATGTCATTGAACAGTTTGAAAGTGCCTTCGGCGTCAACAAAAAAGGAGTAAGAATCGCTTTCACTTCTGAAGAGTCATCTGGAAGGATCGAGAGACTTGGGGATATTATAAAGAGTTATCATGAAAACGTCATTTCACTGGCTACGTTTGATGAAACCGACAAACTTGCCAGAAGAATTGTGTTGAAGATTGAAGACAACGATAATATTGAAGCATTCACGAAAAAACTTGAGAAGACGGGCTTTAGGATCTTGAGCGTAAAGAATGTGTGATTGTGTTTGACATTCCTTTGGTATGGCATAGGAACATAATGAAACCGCTCATCGTGCGATTATGAGCGGTTTTGTTATGTTCAATGTGGAACGAACAGGTATGGATTGTAGTCAAGGGTACTGACTGAATGGTATGAACATTTCCCTTTGATCATGAAACGCATGATTTTAGTGTATGAATGTTTTAAAACGAGGGGGCGGTTGTGATAATATATAGGTTCTACTCTAATGAAGAGGGGGGTCCATATGGTTTGGTTGGTGCTACTCGGTATTTTAGGTGGTCTGTCTCTATTGGGTTACATGTATTTTTTATCCGAAAAGGATCACCTCCGACAGAAACAATTGACTTGTCGTGAGTTGGGCGCGAAACAAAGCGTACAACTATTATTCATCAGCGATATACATAACCGGAAATTGAAGGTAAAGACGTTCAATCAAATAAGCTCCGTGGACCTAGTGATCATTGGAGGAGATTTTGTAGATAAAAGAACTTCGAAGGAGCGGTTCAAACACAACCTTTCCATATTGAAAAAGTGGGGTGCTCCGGTTTACTTCATACCTGGGAACAATGATCACGAATGGAATTTTGGATCTTTTTTAGATGAGTTGGTCAGAGAAGGAGTCGTTCCCCTTTCGAATGAAGATGAATGTATAGAGTTTTCCAATGGTTTACCTGTGGTATTAAGCGCTTTGGATCCTTATTTCATGAAACCGATTCGTAACGCGTCTTACATAGAGGATAAAAAATATCTGCAGATCCTTTGTGTGCATGATCCGTATGTTTTTAAGCAAATGAACGATGAGTCCAAAGAGAGATTTGATCTGGTTATAAGCGGCCATACACATGGAGGTCAAATACGGATCTTTGGTTTCGGGCCTTATGAAAGGGGTGGATGGTCAATGAATGACCATCAGTCTTTGCTCGTGAGCGAGGGATATGGGACATCATTATTGCCTCTCCGTCTGGGTACAAGAGCAGAATGTCATTGGATAGAGCTGGTCCCGGAAATTGAATAAACTTCCAAAACATATAGGAGAATATTGAAATTTTACACACAATCTAGACATCCTATATAATAAGGGAAAATGGACGGGTGGAGGCAGACTTATGGCTACAACAAAAGCGAAATACAATATTAAAGCTGTGTCACAGTTATTAGGAATACAGCCGGGTACGCTCCGTGCCTGGGAAAGAAGATACAAAATGATACGCCCATCTAGAAATGAGGCTGGCCATCGTCTGTACACGGATGATCATGTCCGAATTCTAAAATGGTTGATGGAAAAAGTGAACAAAGGATTCACCATATCACAAGCTGTTTCTTTGTTAGAAAGCAACGAAGAAGTGCTGTCAAGTTCTAATGAATCTGAACATAAAACCGAACTCGATAAAATAGGGGACGAGCTGCTGAACAGCCTGCTCTCATTTAATGAAAACGATGCCCAGCGTCATCTGGATCATGCGTTTAGTTTATTTACACCAGAGACGGTCGCCATCGATATCATCGGCCCCATTTTGGTGAAAGTCGGTGATTTATGGGAGGAAAACCGGATTACGAGTGCCCACGAGCACTTCGCCAGCCAGTTCATCCGTTCAAGGATCGGCATGATGCTTTTGTCTATTCCTGTAGAAGGAATGCTGCCAAAAGCTCTGCTTGTGTGTGGTCCTAATGAACGTCATGAATTAGGATTGCTCATCTTTGCTCTTTTCTTGAAACGAAAAGGGTATGATGTCATATATCTCGGTCAAAGCATTGCAGGGGGAGACATTGATGTTGTCATCGATGAAATTGACCCCACGTACATGTTCATGTCATGCACCCTCAAAAAAAATATCCCAATCACTGTAAGGCTGGCAGAATCGTTGCAAAAACAGTACCCCGAATTGAAAATCGGCCTCGGCGGCTATGCGTATGATCGTCTTTCTGAACTTGATAAAAAACGGATCCAGCCATTTATTGTAGGAAACTCTAAAAAAGCATGGGAACGCTGGCTGCAAACCACCTAGCGTTTAACACGGATCATTTAACCTAAAGGTATCTAAAAGAATGGAACGGACCTTCTTGTGACGGGGGCCGTTCCATTCTTTTGATGGAATCCACTTCTCTTTGATCAGTCGATTCATCTACATACCCTTTTAGTTACGATTGAAAAATGTTTGCCCATGCCCAATTCGTTAGATATAATTTGAAAAAAGGTGCCATAATCGCATCAGTCATCATAAGATATAGATAACACATCGTGACAGGGGGGCGATCATGTGCGAGTGGAAAGAATGACAAATGAGAAGTTTAAAATCTTCCTTACGTTTGATGATCTAATGGATCGAGGTTTGTCTCGTGAGGAGCTTTGGAGTGATTTACCGAGAGTGCATCGTATTTTCAGTGATATGATGTATGATGCTGGAATCGAACTGGGTGTCGAACTGTCTGGTGTCCTGTTGGTACAGGTGTATCTCCTGCAGGCGCAAGGCATGTTAGTCGTCGTAACAAAAACAGAGCCCGCCGATATCGAAGACGATGAAGATTACATTGAAATGAAAGTCACTTTGGATGAAAGTAAAGAGATGATGTTCTCGTTTGAAGACTTCGAACATGTCATCCAGGCAGGGCATCAGCTATATCAGCTTGATGTAACCGGAGGCCGTGTGTTCTTCTATCATGAATCCTATTATATGCTTCTAGAAGATGAAGATATCTTTCATTTAGATCAAGACCAAGTGATTGCGTTATTGTCTGAGTATGCATCCGCTACAGCAGCGACATCGCACCGCTTGATTGAATATGGAAAACAAATCATGGACAAAGATGCATGCCGAACCATCTATAAACATTTTTCATAAACTGCAAGAGCGACACTTCACAAGAGTCGTTCTTTTTTTATGACATGAAGATGAAGATCAAACTGGATAGTTATTCAACAAACTGGGTGGATTGTGGAAGACTCAGTTTCGAGAATTTTGTGTTGTGGGTAGGACTGCGGGGAATGACTCGCTTTCCGCGGGAGCGCGGTGAGCCTCCTCGGACTGCGTCCTGTGGGGTCTCACCCTGCACTTTTTTCCCGCAGGAGTCTCGCCATTCCCCTCCGCCCTTTGCCATAAGAATGTCTCGAAACTACTTCCATGAAAAGGTGCTTTACTCATAAGGAAAGAGGCATGTGCTATCTTCCACAGAAGCTATTCTAATATGAAAGCTTGGAATAGAGCGTTTTATGTCTGCATCGCCGAGATAGTGGAAGACACACTCACGTGTTAAAGGGGTTCGTTTTATCCATGCATCGAATGGGGGAAGCTGCGATATCCCACAGGACGAAGTCCGAAGAAGCTCGGCGCTCTCCCGCATGAAAACGAGTGGTTTCCCCCCTTGCTCCCATGTGGCAAACGAATCCCGATGACATCTCGAAACTGCGCCTTCAAGAAAAGGGAGTATAGTTTTGAGATGGATATTTACAGAGAATTTTTTGAATAATCCTGAGCGCGATTTTTAAATAGATGCTTGAAAGGGAACATGTTAAGATAAGAGTTGGTATAAGTTAATTAATATTTTGCGGTCTATGGAATGGAGTGTAACAAATGAAGATTGCGGTTTTATATGGTGGTACATCAGGGGAACGAGAAGTTTCTCTCTCAACTGGAAAGGGAATCATAAAAGCGTTGGAGAACAAAGGACACGACGTTACAGCGATTGATTTTTCTCCTGATAAACTGGAGGAAGTACTGAATTTAGACGTGGACCTAGTGTTCATCGGGTTGCATGGGCGTTTCGGTGAAGATGGAAAGATCCAAGGTCTCTTAGATATGCTTGGCATTCCATACGTCGGTTCAGGCGTTTTAGCTTCAGCCCTGGCTATGGATAAAGCGAAATCCAAACAAATCTTCTCTTTGAACGGTTTACACACAGCGAAAAGTGAAGTGTTTGATGTAACAGATCAAAGTCAATTTTCTGTAATCGAGGATGAAGTCAAACAAACGTTTACTCTTCCATTCGTCATAAAACCGAATCAGGAAGGTTCTACTTTAGGTCTAACCATCGTCAAGAAAGATGAGGACATACGTCAAGCCATTGAAACGGCTGCACAATCGGACTCTATGATTCTAGTAGAAGACTATGTCAAAGGTAGAGAAGTGACGGTACCTGTCATGGGACGCAAAGGGAAAGAACAGGCACTGCCTGTCATAGAGATTATTCCTAAGAATGATTATTATGATTTTGATTCAAAATATAAACCTGGAGGCAGTGAACATATCGTACCAGCCAAAGTGAGTGACAAGATGACAGCACAACTGCAGCAAGACGCCGTTTTGGCACATCAACTTCTTGGGTGTGATGTTTATTCACGCGTTGACTTCATTATCAATGAACAGGATGAACCCATCATTTTGGAAGTGAACACATTGCCAGGGATGACACCGACAAGCCTTTTCCCTGATTCGGCTCAGGCAATCGGGTTAAGTTATGACGACCTTATCCAAAAATTCGTAGAGCTATCGTAAATAACGACACACAAGTGTAAACGTTTACAATTTTTCTTTGAAAACGGTTAGAAAAAGCCGCATTCAGCTTTCCTAATTGGTAGTGAACGTGTATACTAATCACTGAAGAACGAGCCCTAATCGAATGGATTGATATAGGAGGTAAATGGATGGTAGCCGATAAGCCAACAGATTCTGCAAACCAAAATAATGACAAACTCGATGTGTTGAAGTCCACTCAGACGGTGGTCAAAAAAGCACTTGATAAATTAGGTTATCCAAATGAAGTATATGAATTGATGAAAGAACCTGTAAGGATGATGACGGTACGAATTCCGGTTCGTATGGATAATGATCAGATCAAAATCTTCACAGGCTACCGCTCCCAGCACAATGATGCGGTCGGTCCAACAAAGGGAGGCGTCCGCTTCCACCCGAACGTTTCTGAAAAAGAAGTCAAGGCGCTCTCTATTTGGATGAGTTTGAAAGCAGGAATTGTCGACCTTCCATACGGTGGAGGTAAAGGGGGGATCGTATGTGATCCTCGTGAAATGTCCTTCCGTGAACTAGAAGGAGTCAGCCGCGGATACGTGCGAGCCATCAGTCAAATTGTAGGACCAACGAAAGATATCCCTGCTCCTGACGTATTTACAAACTCTCAAATAATGGCCTGGATGATGGATGAATACAGCCGGATTGATGAATTCAATAATCCTGGTTTTATTACAGGAAAGCCTCTTGTGCTTGGTGGTTCCCACGGCCGGGAAACAGCGACGGCTAAAGGTGTGACCATATGTATAGAAGAAGCAGCCAAGAAAAAGGGAATCAACGTAGAAGGTGCAAGAGTTGTTGTTCAGGGTTTCGGTAATGCCGGAAGCTTTCTGGCGAAATTCATGCATGACCGTGGTGCTAAAGTGATTGGTATTTCGGATGCCTACGGTGGACTTCATGACCCTGATGGACTTGATATTGACTACTTATTAGATCGTCGTGACAGCTTTGGGACCGTTACAAACTTATTCAAGAATACCATTACGAATGAGCAGCTGTTAGAGCTTGATTGTGACATCCTCGTACCTGCAGCGATCGAGAATCAAATTACGGAAGATAATGCCCATAACATAAAAGCAAGCATCGTCGTTGAAGCAGCGAATGGTCCAACGACATTGGATGCTACGAGGATTCTATCTGAACGTGGCATTCTCCTTGTCCCTGACGTGTTGGCTTCTTCAGGAGGCGTGACAGTATCTTATTTCGAATGGGTACAGAACAACCAGGGGTATTACTGGACGGAAGAAGAAGTGGATGAAAAGCTTCACAAAGTCATTGTCAAAGGGTTTGACAACGTTTATCGAACGTCTGAAACACGTCGTGTAGATATGCGATTGGCGGCTTATATGGTCGGTGTTAGAAAAATGGCGGAAGCATCGAGATTCCGTGGATGGATCTGACTTGATTCTAAGAATGCAATCTCCTATCATGGGTATGATAGGAGATTCATTTTTTTGTTTGAAAGAAACATACCTGTGACTCTTTAAAGTTCGTAAATAAATGGGGTCCTAATTATCGAATACCGCTCTAATGTGCCAGAATGTTTTGTTCCCTGGTGTACTAGAGCCCAAACTGCCGCATGAACAGTGTGTATGGAAACCTTACCATATTGAAAAAGGTATGACCTTTATTGGGAAAGAAAGAGGAGTGTTGGTCTTGCAACAAGAACATGTCATTATCATCGGTGGTGGACCTTGTGGAATGAGTGCAGCCATCGAATTGCAAAAAGAAGGGTTCGAACCCCTAATTATAGAAAAAGGGAACATCGTCAATTCGATTTACCATTACCCGACGCATCAGACGTTTTTCAGTTCGAGTGAAAAGCTGGAAATAGGAAACATCCCTTTCATTTCAGAGCGCCAGAAACCTGTGCGAAATGAAGCACTGGCCTATTATCGAGCCGTGTCGGGACGGGAAGATCTTCGAGTAAACACTTATGAAAAGGTGACGCAGGTGGAGCGGGGTGATCAAGGGTTTACCCTCCATACAGAAAAAGAAGACGGTTCCGAAAAAACATATCTTGCCGACCAAATCGTCGTCGCGACTGGCTACTATGATCAACCGAACTATATGAATGTAAAAGGTGAAGGTCTGCCGAAAGTGATGCACTATTTTAAAGAAGGCCATCCCTATTACAAAAAGAACGTGGTGATTATAGGAGGGAAGAATTCCGCTGCCGATGCTGCATTGGAATTGGAAAAATCAGGAGCTCACATCACCGTTCTTTATCGTGGTGAAGATTATTCAAAAAGCATTAAGCCATGGATTCTGCCTCAATTTGAAGCACTCGTTAGAAAAGGAATCATTGATATGGAATTTTGTGCGAACGTGAAAGAAATCACCAGGGACGAGGTTGTCTATGAGTGTAAAGGTGAGGAAAAGCGTATAGACAATGACTTTGTCTTTGCTATGACAGGGTATCGTCCTGACCATGCGTTTTTGACAAAAATGGGTGTAGAAATGGATGAAGAAACAGGAAGGCCCGCATTTGATGAGGATACGATGGAAACGAACGTTTCTGGAATCTATATCGCAGGAGTCATTGCTGCCGGCTACAACAACAATGAAATTTTCATTGAGAATGGAAGACACCATGGATCCAAGATAGCTAAAGCTATCCCTGCTAAATAAAAAATAAGCCTGAAGTCACTTGGACTCCAGGCTTATTTTTTTGCTCTTGATACGCTTAGCTGAACATATGTTCCAGTTCAGTCAGGTTCGACGTCATCTCGAGCGCAACCATAAGTTTAATTCGTGCCTTCGGTCCAGTTAGACCATTAGCAAAAATGATTCCCATTTCTTTTAACTGGCGCCCTCCACCTGGATAACCGTATGTATCCTGAACAATTCCCTGGTAACAACGGGAAACCAAGACGACCGGAATGGACTCATCTAACGTCCGCTTTAGAGCATCCAAGGTTTCAGGAGGCAGATTTCCTTGACCTAGAGCTTCAATGACAAGTCCGTTCACACCGCTCTCTCGTACAGCATCAATTAATGAACCATCCATTCCAGCATAAGCTTTTATGAGTGACACATGTTTTCCGATCTTTTGAATCGGATAAGAATCATGCCTTGTCATTTTGTGGTGGAAAAATACTTCCGTCTTCGTTGTGATCCCGATCGGACCGTATTGGGGACTTTGGAAGGTTGCTACATTACTCGTGCTCGTTTTTGTTACATTTCTTGCCGTGTGAATTTCATCGTTCATGACTACAAGGACACCTTTGTCCTGTGCTTCATCACAATTGGCTACTCGAATCGCGCTAAGCAGATTGTACAACCCATCTGAACCGATTTCATTACTAGACCGCATAGCTCCGGTTACAACCACGGGTTTTCTCGTCTGCAAAAACAAGTCCAAAAAATAAGCGGTTTCTTCTAATGTGTCCGTCCCGTGCGTAATGACGATGCCATCATAGTTTTTTTTGGACATTTTTTCGTGGATGGATCTTCCTAACTTCAGCATGTGATCCGGTCGGATATGCGGGGAAGGGAGGTGAAATAAAATTTCGTCTTCAATAACTGTGTTCCCTTTAAGCATGGTAGAGAATTCATCCAAAGGGTGCTTGGATGAAGTATTCACTTCACCTGTGTCTTTGTTTTCCTGCATGGATATTGTGCCACCTGTGTGAATGACTAGTATACGCTTCATAATTACACCATCTTCCATTCTAATGTTCCTTTTCTCATACCTTCATGATACGATGAATCTTAGGTGAATGAAAGAGAGAGGGTTGAGAAACATGGCCATATTGACTGCCGCTATATCTCCTGCTGTGGCCATTATGACATTTATATACTTGAGTAAACGAATTGAATTAGAACCCCTTCCTTTAATTATACGAATGTTTATCATAGGCGTCATTATGGTGTTTCCTATTATGTTCGTACAATATGCTTTCGAAGCCGAAAATGTTTTTCATTCGTCATTTTTGAAATCTTTTTTTCTCGCTGGATTACTTGAAGAATTCTTCAAATGGTTCTTTTTGCTTTTTGTAGCCTACCGCCATGCAGATTTTGACCATCATTACGACGGGATCATTTACGGTGTGGCTGTGAGTTTAGGTTTTGCAACGATAGAAAATATTATCTACCTTTTTCAAAATGGGATTGAAATTGCCATTTTACGGGCTGTGTTCCCTGTTTCTTCTCATGCCCTTTTCGGAATTATCATGGGCTATTATATAGGGAAAGCGAAGTTCAGAACAAATCGGTCCACCTTGTGTTTAGCTTTAGCGCTAATCATTCCCGTAGGGTTTCACGTCATTTATGATTACATCATTACTGTAAAGGAAATGACATGGATGTATTGGATCACACCTTTCATGATTGTCTTGTGGCTGATCGGTCTTCGTAAAATTAAGCTAGCCAATCAGCATCATGAAAAATTATTAAAACTATGAAGAACAGCTTCCGAGCTGTTCTTTTTTTATTTAATGTTCAGCATAGTTATTGAACAATATGTCAGGATTGTGTAAGGCTTGATTTCGAGTCTGTAGTGGGAGTTAAGGGTCGGAGGGAAAAGGTTCGTCTTGCTCCATCGTCCAGACACTCGCGTCATAAGCAGAACAGCAAAGGAATGAAAAGGCACATTCCGTTGCTGTTCTGCTTATGCCAGTCGTGTCTACCAGAACGATTCCGCATTTGAACACTTTCCGTGGGCGAGTGATGAGCCTCCTCGAGCTAACGCTCTGCGGGGTCTCATCTACCACGCAGTTCTTCGTAGATATCCAGTTCCGGCGCCTAGCGGCTAGTGAGACTTCCCTCGCTTCTGTACGATAAGTCAACATCGAATCACTCCGTTCTTCGTGTTTCCTTTATCTCCGCCAGCTCAGTCCAGTCCATACGCCGCTGTTCAAGGCGCCTCCACACTTAAGATAGGAGTCTCACCGTTTCCCTCCGACCCTTTGCCATGGGTAGATTCTCGAAACCACGGCTAAAAGATCAGCTTTTATCATAAACGATATTAGATTAAATAAACCGTTCTACAGGACGTAAAACCTTGATGCAGAGCGCTTTATACTTCTAACAGGGGATAGTGGAAGACATTCCAACTTGGTAAAGGGGGTCGTTTCTCTCCTACATCGAATGGGGTGGTTGGGAAGCTGCGAGACTCCCGCGGGAATGGATTGGCTGGCGAGACCCCACAGGACGAAGTCCGAGGAGGCTTGCCGTCATCCCCGCAGGAAAGCGAGTTGCTTTCCAGCCACCCCTGACGCTCAACCAGGCAACGAGCCCCGGGAACATCTCGAAACTGAGTCTTCCACTATAGGACGCTTATGTAGATTCCAGAGTCATAACAGGGATCATTATTTACTCTTTCTTAGTTAACAGAGCTCAGGAATGAAATTATGCATAATCTTTTGGTTCTGTTAAAAACTACCCCTATAACAAAACTATTGGGTCAGGGGTGGATATTGGATGTTATGGAAGAAGACGATGGTCGTTTTTTTGGGTATAACCTTGTTGGTTTTCCCTCTATCAGAGTTGACCTATGTCAAACCTGTCCTAGGTTTTTCAAATCAGGTCATTCAGCAAGGGGCAACAGGGGATGATGTTATTGAACTTCAATCCAGGCTGCAGTACTTAGGTTTCTACAACGGAGAGATTGATGGTGTTTTCGGTTGGGGTACCTACTGGGCCGTACGGAATTTCCAGTATGAATTTGGTCTGGAGATCGATGGTCTTGTGGGGCAGGAAGTGAAAAATAAGCTGAATAAAGCGAGTAACTATGATGAGGGTTATGTCAAAGAACAAATCAGGCAGGGGAAAGACTTCACACATTATGGAGGCGTTCCTAAATCTCAACAAACCAAACAAGGGAACAAACAACAAACTCAACAAAACCAACAACAAAATCAGCAACAAAATCAGCAACAACAGCAACAACAACCACAAGAACCGACAGCTGTTAACGTTCCAAGTGGATATTCTCAAAACGATATTCAATTGATGGCAAACGCTGTGTACGGAGAAGCTCGCGGAGAGCCTTATGTAGGTCAAGTTGCCGTAGCAGCTGTCATCCTGAACAGGATCAAGAGTGCTTCATTTCCGAATAATGCATCTGGTGTCATCTTTGAACCTCGTGCTTTTACAGCGGTAGCAGATGGTCAAATTTGGCTTGAACCTAATGATCAGGCAAAAGATGCGGTTATGGATGCGATTAATGGATGGGACCCTTCTGGTCAGGCCTTGTATTACTTCAACCCGGTCACAGCTACATCGGATTGGATTTGGTCAAGGCCACAAATCAAACAAATCGGCAAACATATTTTCTGTAAATAGGAGGTGGGCGCATGGGAAAATGGATCGCCATCATATTATTGAGTATAACTACGATCGGAGCAGGCGTTTGGGGATATAAAGAGAATCAGGATAAAAATGCCATCTTAATCCAGGCGGAGAACAGTTATCAACGGGCCTTTCATGAACTGACTTACAATGTCGACCTTCTTCATGACAAAATCGGTTCAAGCTTAGCGATGAACTCTCGAAACCGGCTATCGCCTCAACTCGCTGAAATATGGAAAATTTCGTCTGAGGCTAGTACAGATGTGGGTCAACTGCCTTTGACTCTTCTCCCTTTTAATAAGACAGAAGAATTCTTATATGATATCGGTGAGTTTGCTTACCGGACAGCTGTTCGGGACCTGGAAAAGAAACCCCTCAGTGAAGAGGAAGTTCAGATGTTGGAAAAGCTTCACCAGAAGTCAGGTGAAATTGAAGGCGAACTCAGAAAGGTACAAAATGTTGTCCTGAGTGATAACCTTAGATGGATGGATGTTGAGCTTGCCTTAGCTACGAACGATGAAGTCGGGGATAATACGATCGTCAATGGATTTAAAACCGTAGAAAAATCTGTCGATGGATTCGAAGACTCGGTGACGCAAACAGGACTCGGTACCTCAGGCCCTGAAAAAAGCTACCGACACCTAAAAGGTGAAAAAATTAATGAAAATCAAGCAAAGAAAATAGCCAGTCAGTGGCTGGAAAAAGTATCTACTGATAAGTTGACGATGACCAGATCAGGAAAAGGTGCGGATGTACCCATGTACACGGCTTCCTTCCAAAACGGGGATAAGAATGGGTACATCGATTTAACGGAAAAAGGGGGGCACCCTTTGACCATTATGATCAGCCGTGAAGTACAGGATCCTAAAATTTCTCTTTATGAAGCTTCTGAAAAGGCAAAGGAATATGTCAAGGGTTTGAAAATATCAAACCTTGAACTCGTTGAAAGCAATCAGTACGATAAGATGGGTGTTTTCCGTTTTCTATACACTCAAAATGATGTCAGGTTCTTCCCTGATTCTGTTGTCGTAAAAGTAGCCCTTGATAACGGGGAAGTACTAGGTATGAGTGCCCGTGATTATTACAATTTCCATAGTGAGCGAGAGCTTAATGAACCGGAAATTTCGGTGGAAGAAGCAAGGGAGAAAGTGAATCCAAATGTTGAAATTCAGGAGCACCATCTTTCTGTAATTGAAAATGATGTCAAAGAACAAGTTCTCTGTTATGAATTCCTAGCTACGATGGAAAACACAACCTACCGTATATTTATCAATGCCAGCAATGGCCAAGAAGAAAAAGTGGAAACACTGAAAAAAGCAGAGATCAAATTTAACCAGGAAGTCTGAAAAAGGACCCTTTCATCAGGGTCCTTTTTCTCTGCCTTTAGACCTACCATCTTCCTTTTTATAAAGAGACGTGAGATAATAGAACCATATACATGGAGGGGGAGCAGGATGCAGAACTTGAAGGTAGGAACACCTCTCACACTGGAGTTAAAAAAGCCAGATGGGGATGAAGTCGATCAATATAGGTGTAAGTTGGTGGATTTCGAGGGTAATAAAATTTACATTGATTACCCTGTACATACTGAAACAGGCCGAACCGGTTTTTTTCTGGATGGCACACAGTTTCAAGCAAGCTTCGTCGGTCAAGACCAATCGGTTTATTGGTTTAAGACGGAGGTGTTTGCAAGAGAAAAAAGGAATATTCCAGTCATAGGATTACTCTTTCCTGGTTCGGAAGCTTTAAACAGGATCCAGAGACGGAAATATGTCCGTGTGGATGCAAGTGTAGATGTGGCTGTATGTGTAGCAGGAACAACAAGTTCTTTTCCTACCATTACGAACGATATTAGTGGAGGAGGCGTGATGGTCTTACAATCGCCGTCTGAAAAATTATCGGAAGAGGAAAAGCTCGACTTGACTCTTGTCCTCCCGATGAATACGGGAGAGACGCATTATGTGTTCGCAGGAGGCGAGGTCATCCGCGTCATTTCCGCTAAAGATCACCAGCCTGAAAAGGTTTCTATTGAATTTAACGATATTCATGAAAAAGATAGACAGCTGATTATCAAGTATTGTTTTGAACAACAAATGCAGGCGCGGAAAAGGGCACTCAAATAAATGGATTTTTGTGGTCCAATTATGTTATTCTTGACTTTGATCATGAAGCAAAAATTTTAGAGAAAACGCGCTGTGACAGTGCGTTTTCTCTTTGATAAGACAGATGGAGGATACGGATCGTATGAACACAATGACAATTGCCATTGACGGCCCAGCGGCAGCCGGAAAAAGTACTGTAGCAAAAAAAGTCGCAGAAAAGCTCTCTTTCATTTATGTGGATACGGGGGCTATGTACCGTGCATTGACATGGAAAGCTTTAAAACAAAATGTTTCACTAGAAGACGAAAATGGACTCGCTCACCTTCTGAGTCAATCGGATTTGAACCTGGTTCAGAGTGACGTTGGACAAAGGGTCATCCTGGACCAACGTGACGTTTCAGACGAAATCAGGACATCAGAAGTGACCAATCAAGTGTCGCTCGTCGCAAAACACAAAAAAGTTCGGGAAGAGATGGTTCAAAGACAACAGGAGCTTGTAAAAGACAAAGGTGTCGTTATGGATGGCCGAGATATCGGAACCCATGTGCTTCCAGATGCGGAAGTGAAGGTCTTCATGATCGCTTCTGTGGAAGAAAGAGCAGAAAGGCGTCATAAAGAAAATCTTGAAAAAGGCTTCCCGTCCGATTTGAATCAATTGAAAGAAGAAATCCGAAAACGTGATGAAATTGACTCCAACCGGGAAATCGCACCGTTGGTAAAAGCAGAAGATGCCATTGAAATTGATACGACGTCAATGAATATTGATGATGTGGTAGACGCCATTTTAACCATCGTGCAAGAGAGTAAGGAGAAAGGGGAGTAGGGATGAATTTATACAAACTAGGAAAAGCCTTGTGCAGCATCATCTTATATCCGATGTACCGAATACAAACCGTCGGAAAAAAGAACATCCCTGCTGAGGGTCCTGTAATTATTTGCTCCAATCATATTTCAAACCTGGACCCACCTGTTGTAGGTATAACGAGCAGTCGGAACATTTACTTCCTTGCAAAAGAAGAGTTGTTTAAAAACCCAGTCATTGGGGGTATATTGAAAAAAGTCCATGCTTTTCCGATCAAACGTGGCATGAGGGATAGGAACGCCTTAAGAAAAGGTCTGGATGTATTAAAAGAAGGCCACGCACTTGGTCTTTTTCCTGAAGGAACAAGGCAAAAAAACGGTGAAGTCGGTAAGGGCCTCGCTGGGGCCGGATTCTTTGCTTTGAGATCCGAAGCTACGATCGTACCTTGTGCGATCATCGGACCCTACAAAAAGTTCAAGAAATTGAAAGTGGTTTACGGAGAACCGATTGATATGTCGGAATATCGTGAGCAGAAGGCTTCAGCCCAAGTTGTCACAGATCGAATCATGGAAGAAATCAGACAATTGCATAAAATTCATCAATGATGAGGCGTAATCACTTGACAAAATGCTCTAAATATTAGAAGTTAGACAAAAGGGCATTTCTGTATTATTAGGTTGTGTCGGAATTTGAAGGAGGTAGCTTGGTATGGATGAAATGAATCAAGAAGTATCTGGAATGAAAGAATTCTCTGCAGGGGACATCGTGACTGGTAAAGTCGTGAAGATTGAAGAAAAACAGGTCCTTGTAGATGTTGGATATAAAGTCGAAGGTATTGTACCTATCAGTGAATTATCCAGCCTTCATGTTGAAAAAGCTTCTGATGCAGTGAGTGAAGGAGACGAACTCACTCTACAAGTGAAGAAAGTGGAAGATGATGAAATCGTACTTTCTAAACGTGCCGTCGATGCTGACAAGGCATGGGAAGATTTAGAAGCTAAATTTGAAAGCGGAGAAATCTTTGAAGCTGAAGTCAAGGATGTTGTCAAAGGTGGGCTTGTTGTCGATATCGGCCTGCGTGGATTCATTCCAGCTTCTTTGGTTGAAACGTATTACGTTGAAGATTTTGAAGACTATAAAGGAAAGACACTTTCCCTTAAAGTCGTGGAATTGGATCGTGAGCAAAACCGTGTAATCCTTTCCCACCGTGCAGTCGTTGAGCAAGAAGAGTCAGCGAAAAAGCATGAAGTGCTACAATCTCTAGAAGAAGGACAAGTAATCGAAGGTACAGTACAACGTTTGACTGACTTTGGTGCTTTTGTAAACCTTGGAGGTATTGACGGACTTGTACATATCTCCCAGCTATCCCACCAACATGTGGAAAAAGCATCTGACGTTGTTGAAGAAGGTCAAGAAGTCAAAGTCAAAGTACTTTCCGTCGATCGTGACAATGAGAGAATCTCTCTTTCATTGAAAGCTACTCAGCCAGGACCTTGGCATGACATCACTTCAAAAGTGAACACAGGTGAAACCCTTGAAGGAACGGTTCGTCGTCTCGTAAGCTTCGGAGCTTTCGTTGAAGTGTTCCCAGGAGTCGAAGGTCTTGTCCACATTTCACAAATATCCAACCGTCACATCGGTACACCTGATGAAGTTCTAGAAGAAGGACAAACGGTTGAGGTGAAAGTGCTGGATGTTGACGAGAACGCTAAACGCCTTTCATTGAGCATGAAAGAGTTGGAGCGTGACGAGACTCGTGCAGAAATTCAACAGTATGAGAGAGAAGAGGACAATTCAGGGTTCTCTTTGAGTGACATGATTGGCGACAAGCTTGATAAATACAAAAAATAAGCTCTAAACGAACCGATGCTGTTCATATAATCAGTATCGTTGCTAAAGAGTTGAAAAAAGTAGGGATGGATATGAGCAGGTCTAAAAGAAAGATTGACCATATCCGCCATGCCATCAGTCACGAACGGGAGTTTCATAATCACTTTGATGATATTGAAATAGTTCATCAAAGTCTTGCCCGTCTCAATTTTGAGGATATACAAATGAATATAAAAGTAGGGGAACTTTACTTAAGTTCCCCTCTTTTTGTTAATGCGATGACTGGCGGCGGCGGAGAAGAGACGATGTCGATCAACCGAAATTTGGCTATAGTAGCCAAAGAGACCGGAATCGGGATGGCTGTCGGTTCTCAAATGTCAGCATTGAAAAATGCCGAAGAAAGAAAAACGTATGAAATTGTTCGGGAAGTGAATCCTGATGGGGTGATCTTTGCTAATGTTGGCAGTGAAGCCACTTTAGAACAAGCGAAGGAAGCGGTTGATATGCTTCAAGCCAATGCGCTGCAAATTCATATCAACACCCTTCAGGAAATGATTATGCCTGAAGGGGATCGCGATTTCACGCAACGGATGCAAAGGATTCAGGACATCGTTGATCATATGCACGTTCCAGTCATAATAAAAGAAGTGGGATATGGAATGTCTAAAGAAACCGCCGATACACTCTATGAAATGGGTGTTCGTTACCTTGATGTTGGAGGCAGAGGGGGCACAAACTTCTCGAAAGTAGAAAACATGAGGCGTGAACGTGCATACACTTCATTTAACAACTGGGGCATCCCGACACCAGTATCTGTATTAGAGGCGTCGATACATGATGATCTTCATATTTTTGCATCAGGGGGAGTTCGTAATGGACTTGATGGAGCAAAAGCAATGGTACTTGGTGCACAAGGGTTCGGAATGGCCGGCTCATTGCTCAAGGTGCTGGTGAATGAAGGAAGAGACGCATTAATTGAAGAAGTCCAACATATCTTACATGAATTCAAAATAGCCATGATGCTACAAAATGCTCATCAACCTCAAGAGTTGAATGGAAAAGCACATGTTAAGTTCGGTTATACCAAACAATGGTATGACCAAAGGATGAATTAGCCTATGACAAACTTGTCATAGGCTTTTTTACGTATCTTCCTATATGCCTTATTTAACATAAGTTCCCTATTCTTGAAGACTCAGTTTCGAGAAGTTTGTGTGAGTTTAGGGGCTCCGGGTAAAGGTTCGTCCAGGTCCATCGTCCAGACACTCGCGTCATAATCAGAACAGCAACAGAAAGAAAAATCGCATTCCGTTGCTGTTTTGCTTATGCCAGTCGTGTCTACCAGGGCGATTCCACATTTGAACACTTTCCATGGGGCGGGCGGTGAGCCTCCTCAGGCTACGCCTTCCGGGGTCTCACCTGTCCCACACGTCCCATAGGAGTCTCACCTTTTCCCTCCGCCCCTTGACCATAAGAGGATCTCGAAACTACTTCTGGGATAAGCTGCTTTACCTACAAGGAGTGGAGGATGTTAACTTCCGTGGATACTATTCTGAATACGAAGCATGGTTTATATCTCATTTTGCCTGCAACACCAATGTAATAGAGGCACTCTTCCCTCCTACGCAGGCATGAAGCGCTATGTATTGAGCTTTTACTTCCTGAATACCCAACGTGGAGAGGTTAATATTCTCCTCTTTATTCAATCATCAAGCTGAGTGTTCCAGAAGTGATTTCGAGATTCTCACATTGCAAAGGGGCGGAGGGGAATGGCGAGACTCCTGCAGGAAAAAAGTGCTTGGTGAGACCCCGCAAGGCGTTAGCCTGAGGAGGCTCACCGCGCTCCCGCGGAAAGCGAGTCATTCCCCGCAGCCCCGATCCACTCAACAAAAGTCTCAAAATCAAGCCTTATAGAATCCTGCCATATTACATAATAACTAAGTCACAAACGACGGCTAACGGCCTGCTTTCTTGATTCGACATGTTTAAAGCTTTGGTGAACCACACATAATAAAGGGTGAAGCTAGGGAGGTGTGGGGTTTTGGAGGCAACATTTTATTGGTTTGCTTGGTCCATGACGGTGATTGTCGTCTTTTTTATTCATCGGCGGAAATTGAAATTTGATCTGTTATTGACATTGGGAGTCATTATGGTTACATATGACATGCTTTCTTGGAGTCAGAAAGGACAATTTTACCTACATGTCCTTATTCTCCTCGTATTTGGAACTTATCTCTTTATATCTCACAAAAGGCCCATGTTTGACTATTTCTGGCCTTTCATTCTTAGCGCCGGGTACTCAGCTGTTTGGATGTTTATCATTGTTCATCCTGTGTGGGTGAACTTTCCGGGGATTTCTCTATTCCTTTTCATGCTTGTAGGTGTCCTTCGAATGTTTATTAGGGATGTAGATGGCCAGATGGGGCTGTGGTTGTTAATAAATGCCGGAGGTTCCTTGTTTTCCTTCTTTATCTTTGCGGTCTACCAAAACGAAGGTCTCGTTGATACTCACGTGATGCTGTCTTTCTCGATAAAAGGGATGTTTGTGCTGCTCCTTCTTCATGGGGTGGATCAATTGAAGAGATTTGTACGTAAAAAAAGAAAATCCATATCCAAAGGAGCTGCTTTTGTGTGAATGAATACACTTATCCCATTATCTTCGGAATCCTTGTCGGTACAGCTCTTCGAGTTTTTATGCTGCGTACGGATTATAGGCAATACCCGACTTATCTACATGGCAAGATCATTCACTTGTCCTTAGGGTTTATTGCGGCTGGACTTGGTACGATTGCAATTCCATCCATCATGGAAAAAGAATTTACTGCGGTAACTTTTTTGACGTTAGCGGCTTCCCAGTTCCGGGAAGTACGTAATATGGAAAGGAATACATTGACGGAAATGGACGCCTATGAACTGGTTCCTCGTGGCAATACGTACATTGAAGGGATAGCAGTTGCCTTTGAGAGCAGGAATTACCTCGTGATTTTCACTTCTTTTGTAGTGACCCTTTGTTACTTAGCCCTCAATGTTTGGGTGGCTTTAGGGGCAGCTGTTGTATGCTTTATTCTATCGGGCATGTTAATGAGTGGTTCGAAGCTGTCGGATATCGTAACCGTTGAAGAGAAGTCCATATCTTTTGACGGAGCAGGATTGTACGTGGATAACATTTACATCATGAACATTGGACTGCCCGAGAGGCAGGAAGAGATTTTAAAATATGGCATGGGGTTCGTATTGACACCTAAAGAATTCAGCGTACGATCGACCATTGCAAACCTTGGACAAAGGCAGGCGATCTTACATGATGTATCTGTAACCCTTGGCGTTTTTCGAGATTCGGGAACTCCCGCTCTTGTACCATTAATTAAGAGAGACCTGAATGATGGTAGGATTGGCGTATTCATTCTCCCTCAAGAGAAGAACTCGAAGCGTGCAAAAGAGATTATTGAACATGTACCCGTACTTGAAAATGCAATTCAAATGCCTTCGAAAAAAAGGTAGGAGGAATCACTCATGAAAATGGAGAAGACCATACTGGCATCTGTTACGACGGAGGAAAATCGTGTCCATGGGAGTGCAGCTGTGTTTAAATGTGATTCGAAGGAAGAAATGGAAGCGATCGCTGCAAACTTAGAAGCTATATTAGATGGAATCGCTCATGCATTAAGTGATCAACTCTATATTATAGTCAAGCATTGAGAAAGAATTGTTTCTTTTTCTAAAGTTTGCTAAGATAGTAAAGTTAATGGCTTCCTGCTGTTCTTCGGAAGATGGGCTGTTTAACCATCCCCCGGGGGAGAGCAGTATTTTTTTGCTTTTCACTACTGAGGAAACATGGAATAATGAAAATAGAAATAAAGAAAGGATGATCCTTTCATGAGAAAATCAGTAATTGCTATTGTAGGACGACCAAACGTCGGGAAATCAACAATTTTCAACCGACTGGTCGGTGAAAGAATCTCTATTGTAGAAGATACGCCGGGTGTTACAAGAGACCGGATTTATGCCGAAGCCGAATGGCTCACAACACGGTTCAATGTCATTGATACCGGTGGAATTGAAATCGGAGACGAGCCGTTGCTCGTACAAATGAGAGCACAGGCGCAGGTAGCGATTGATGAAGCGGATGTCATCGTGTTCATGGTCAACGGCCGGGATGGAATTACCGGTGCTGACGAAGAAGTGGCAAAACTTCTATTCAAATCGAATAAACCTGTGGTTCTTGCCGTAAATAAGGTAGACAACCCTGAAATGAGAGAAAACATTTATGAATTTTACTCTCTCGGGTTTGGTGAACCTTTCCCAATTTCGGGTACACACGGTTTGGGACTAGGAGACATGCTCGATGAAGTTGTAAAACATTTCCCTGAAAAAATTCAGGAAGAAATCGATGACGATACGATTCGTTTCAGCTTGATCGGCCGACCGAATGTAGGGAAATCATCGCTCGTAAACAGCCTCCTTGGTCAGGAGCGAGTCATTGTAAGTGACATCGCGGGTACGACAAGGGATGCCATCGATAGTCCTTTTTCAAAAGATGATCGGGACTATGTGATCATTGATACAGCTGGAATGAGGAAACGAGGCAAGGTTTATGAGAACACTGAAAAATACAGCATCATGAGGGCGTTGAAGGCAATTGAACGCTCTGATGTTGTCCTGACATTGATTGATGCAGATGCCGGCATTCATGAGCAGGATAAAAAGATTGCAGGTTATGCGCACGAAGCTGGAAAAGCTGTCATTATTGTCGTCAATAAATGGGATACCATAGAATCTAAAGAAAAAACAATGAAGGAATTTGAGGATAAGGTCCGGGATCAATTCCGTTTCCTCGACTATGCTCCCATTGTTTTTCTATCTGCAAAAACGAAAAAGCGGATTCACACGTTGATTCCTAAAGTTCTGGAAGCAAGTGAGAACCATGCGAAGCGTGTCCAGACCAATCTGCTGAACGAAGTGATTATGGACGCCTTAGCTATGAATCCTTCTCCATCCATTAAGGGACAAAAGCTGAAGATCTTTTATGCTACACAAGTTTCTGTTAAACCGCCGAGTTTTGTAGTGTTCGTCAATGAACCTGAATTGATGCACTTCACATATGAGCGATTTTTGGAAAATAGAATCCGTGAAGCTTTCGGTTTCGAAGGAACTCCAATCAAGATTTTTGCAAGAAAACGTAGCTGATTTATTCAGGAAGGGAGTAGGTAGCATGGAGAAAGTAGCTGTACTTGGTGCGGGGAGCTGGGGCACAGCTCTTGCCCTCGTTCTTGCTGATAATGGGCACGAGGTTCATCTCTGGACACACCGGGAGAATCTTGCTGAAGAAATCAATCGGACTCACAAGAACGAAAAATATTTAAAGGATATTGATCTTCCACATTCGATTACCGCAAGTCATGACTTAGAATCGGTTGTTGAGAATGCGAAACATGTCATCTTAGTCGTTCCTACGAAGGCCATGAGAGAAGTCTGTGGCCAATTGAAACAGGTATTGAAAGATGAAGTGATCCTTACGCACGCTTCAAAAGGGATTGAGCCTGGCACTTATAAACGAGTATCTGAGGTGATTTCAGAGGAGATCCCTAAAGATATGTATGAGGATATTGTTGTGCTTTCTGGTCCCAGTCATGCCGAAGAAGTTAGTTTGAGGCAGCCCACAACCGTTACCGTTTCTGCGAAGCAATTGGAAGTTGCAGAGAAAGTCCAGGATCTTTTCATAAATCGACAATTCCGGGTGTACACATCACCTGATTTAGTGGGTGTGGAACTAGGAGGCGCGTTGAAAAATATCATCGCCCTTGGTGCCGGGATTTCTGATGGTCTTGGTTACGGAGATAATGCAAAAGCGGCTCTGATCACTAGAGGACTTGCTGAAATCGCTCGTTTAGGAACCTCCAAAGGAGCGAATCCGCTTACCTTCTCTGGCTTAACAGGAATTGGGGATCTGATTGTTACTTGTACGAGCTCTCACAGTCGAAATTGGAAGGCTGGGAATAAGCTTGGACAAGGGCATCCGTTGGACGATGTTTTGGATCAAATGGGGATGGTCGTAGAAGGAGTCAGAACGACAAAAGCCGCTTTCCAACTCGCCCAGGAGCAAGGAGTGGAAATGCCGATAACTTCAGGGATCTACAGAATTCTATTTGATTCCGCTGATCCAAGAGATGTCGTCGACGAATTGATGACTAGAATACGTCGTCATGAGATGGAAGATTTGACAAATATTCTTGATGAAAAGATGAATGACTGACACATATTGACTCCCGTGCATATACTACACAGAACCTAACGCACGAGGAGGTCAATTGTTCATGAATGATTTTCAAAAGAATATTTTTGATCATCTGAAGAAAAAGGCAAACATCGACCCAGAAGATGTTTTCAAAGTGGCGAATTCTGTACAGAATGCTGATTTCAGTGATGAAAAGACGGTTAGACGTCTTGTTCGCCAGCTCGCAAAGGTTGCTAACAAGAACGTATCAAAATCCAAGGAAGATAAAATCGTTGAAGCAATCACGAAGCAGAACATGCCTTTAGATATGAATACTTTAGGCAAGTTTATAAAATGATTACGAAACCATAGGCGCCTGAGGAGGCGGTCCTTCATTCGTATGCATAAGATATTACGCAGCAATCATTACACATGAGCTGGTCAGGGAATTGTTTAGTCAACCGGGGCAAACCATTTGCCCCGGCTTTTTTATGCCCTTATTCTAAACCGATCGATCGGTACAACTCTATGTTTATTACATATAAGTTCCTGATTGTGGAAGAATCAGTTTCGAGATGTTTGTGGAAGGTTCTTTGTGCTCCGGAAAAAGGTTCGTCTAGCTCCATCGTCCAGACACTCGCGTCATAAGCAAAACAGCAAAGGAATGAAAAATCGCATTCCGTTGCTGTTTTGCTTATGCCAGTCGTGTCTACCAGGACGATTCCGCATTTGAACACTTTCCATGGGGCGGGCGGTGAGCCTCCTCAGGCTACGCCTTCCGGGGTATCACCTGTCCCACACGTCCCATAGGAGTCTCATCTTTTCCCTCCGCCCCTTTGCCAAAAGAGTGTCTCGAAACTACTTCAAGTGTAATATGCTTCACCTAAAGGAAAGTGGATGTTAACTTTCATTGCCACTAATCTTAATACGAAAGCATGGTATATAGCGTATTGCGCATGCAACACCGAGTTAGTGGGAGGCACTCTCACATTATTCCCTCCTAGGCAGGTATGGAAGCGTCTTGTATCAAACTTTTACTTTTCTGAAAGACTGACGGAGGTTTATATTTTCCACTTCTCACAACAGAAACGCTGATTTTTCAAAAGTGATTTCTAGAATATTCCATGGAAAAGGGGGCGGAGGGGAATGGCGAGACTCCTATTTTAAGTGTGCAGGCGCCTTGGTCAGCGGCGTATGGACTGGACTGAGCTGGCGGAGATAAAGGAAACACGAAGAACGGAGTGATTCGATGTTGACTTATCGTACAGAAGCGAGGGAAGTCTCACTAGCCGCTTGGCGCCGGAACCGGATATCTACGAGGAAAAAGTGCAGGGTGAGACCCCACAGGACGAAGTCCGAGGAGGCTCACCGCGCTCCCGCGGAAAGCGAGTCATTCCCTGCAGCTCCATTCGCTCAATAAACATCTCTGAGTCTTTCGCAATCCTGCACACTATATTAATAACTAATCATCCACACAAATGTTTAACAGACAACAGACCCGTGTAACAAAGGTGGCAAGTAGGAATTGAAAGACTGCTAGACTCTGTTTTCTCATCTGTCCGTTTATAGAGACTTATGGTATAATACCATAAGCAAAGTGTGCTTGAAGGAGGAAAGAGCTGTGTCAGAATCAATGCTCAAGATGTACATATCCTTCGCAGGGATTATCTCGTTGTTCCTCGCTGTTGGTTTAATTTACTTAAGCAGATATAAACTGAAGGGCTTTTTATCAGGATTGATCGCTATTTTCGCATATTTATTTATGATTTTCGGTGGAATCATCATTCTATATATTGTCCTGAGCGGACCAACGGCCTAACAGGAGGGAGACCAACATGAACCGCTATTTACTCATATTATTGCCTTTGACGGCATTGTTGCTTTCCGGATGTCTATATCCGCAGAACAAGTTGGCGAAAAACCAGGTGCCGAATGACCAACAATTGGAGATGGTCCAAAACGCGGTAGATACCTATCAGGAGAAGAAGAACGGTCTTCTCCCCATCAAGACAAAAGATCAAGACACCCCGATCTTTCAAAAGTACCCGATTGAGTTTAGTAAATTGAAAGAAATGAATCTTCTCAATGATCTACCAGGTACGTCCTTTGAAAACGGAGGCCATTATCAATACGTCATTATTCATCCTGAAACAGATCCAACCGTCAAAGTGCTCGACCTCCGTACCACTGAAGAGGTTCGTTCTCTACAAGTCAAAGTGAAGTTTTATAGAGATAATAATAAGTATCCACCCTTCGGCGATTTCGTAGCACCTGGGGTCTATGAACTGGATCACGAGAAAATTGGAATGGACGAGCCTCCGATGGTTAACAGTCCATATTCCGAACAAAAATTACCTGTTTTCCTGGATGAGCAGGGGAAAGTGTATATTGATTATCGGAAAGATTTGTACACTTATCTGAGAAATGAAGAGCACAGTTACGAACAAGGAGAGGACATCCGATATTTATTGACGGATCATACTCCTTTTGTCCCTGCGTATTCGACAACTTATACAGTAGAAAATGGGGAGCCTGTGTTTTCCAGAGCTCAGCCATCTACATGATTGTGAACCGTTCCTGCATAGAGGGACGGTTTTTTTCATAGATTTTTAGTGAGCATAAACGATACTTGCATATCTCATCCCTATCCAGTGTTTCTCTCCTTTTGTTTATGCGTATCATCTATGATTGTTCGTCCGGTATGGGTTTCCGTACTTATAATTTCTTGCATATTTCACTAGGACAACGTCATAGAATTAGATTGTCTAGGCTTGTATGAAGGTGAAATTTTATTTGGGAGGGGATCCTTTGGAAAAGGTTGATATCTTCAGTGATATTTCCAAACGGACAAATGGAGATATTTATTTAGGAGTCGTCGGGGCTGTTCGTACTGGAAAATCTACATTCATAAAAAAATTCATGGAGCTTGTGGTTTTACCAAATATGGAGGAAGAATCAGAGCGTGAGCGTGCGTTAGATGAGCTGCCTCAGAGCGCAGCAGGAAAGACGATCATGACGACAGAACCTAAGTTTGTCCCTAACCAGGCGGCAAACATCAATATTGATGATCACCTCGATATTCGCGTCCGGATGGTTGACTGTGTCGGTTATGCCGTTAATGGTGCCGTCGGTTATGAAGATGAACACGGACCAAGAATGATCCATACCCCTTGGTATGAAGAGGCGATCCCTTTTCATGAAGCGGCTGAAATTGGTACACAAAAAGTAATTCAAGAGCATTCCACCATTGGCATCGTCGTGACTACGGACGGCACGATCGGTGAAATTGCCAGGTCCGATTATGTGGAAGCTGAAGAAAAAATCGTAGAAGAGTTGAGGGAAGTCGGAAAACCGTTCATTATGATTGTCAACTCCGCACAACCTCATCATCCGAACACGGAAAAGTTGAGAGCGAACCTGTCAGAAAAGTACGATATTCCCGTCCTTGCGTTATCCGTTGAAAGCATGCGGGAGAACGATGTTCAAAATGTCTTGCGTGAAGCTTTATTCGAGTTCCCTGTACTTGAAGTGAACGTGAATTTACCGAGTTGGGTCATGGTTCTTGATTCCCGGCACTGGTTAAGAAACAACCTTCAAGAAGCGATCGAAGACACGGTCAAGGATATTAAACGTTTACGGGATGTCGATACGGTCGTAGGGAACTTTGATCAATATGAGTATATAACAGGGGCACACATATCTGGTATGGACCTTGGGGAAGGGATTGCTGAAATCGATCTTCAAGCACCAGAACATTTGTATGATCATGTGCTGAAAGAAATTGTCGGGGAAGAGATCCGAGGGAAGGATCATTTACTCGAGATCATGCAGGACTTTGCTCATGCAAAGAGAGAGTATGACCAAGTAGCGGACGCCATGCAGATGGTGAAGCAGACGGGTTATGGAATCGCTGCACCGACCTTGGAGGATATGACTCTTGATGAACCTGAAATCATCAGGCAAGGATCAAGATTCGGGGTCAGGTTGAAAGCCGTAGCGCCATCGATCCATATGGTCAAAGTGGATGTCCAATCTGAATTTTCACCGATCATTGGAACAGAAAAGCAAAGTGAAGAACTCGTGAGGTATCTCATGCAGGACTTTGAGGAAGACCCATTATCCATTTGGAATTCAGATATCTTCGGCAGATCCTTGAGTTCGATCGTCCGTGAAGGTATTCAAGCGAAACTGGCTCTCATGCCGGAAAATGCAAGGTACAAACTACAAGAAACGCTCGAGCGTATCATCAATGAAGGATCTGGTGGTATGATCGCAATTATATTATAACGGCTCCGTGTGAGCCGTTTTTAATTTTGCCATTTTTCCAGAGGGTAGGACGAAACCAATCCCTGATCTGGTATATTTTTGATGGTCCATCCTACATAAAAGCCTAAGAATCCTGGTATTAAATATCAGGCCGTGTGCACGTCGTTACACACTGCTCATACACCAGAAATGCTTATTTTTCAGTAGTTTTAAGAAAAAAATTACGAAGTTTAAAGGATTTTTTAAGGTAGATGTCGTAATTACCTATGTGAAGAGCAATAAAATTACGATAAATGCCGTCATATCAAGGTTTTAGAGGGTTTGCCACTTGAAGAAGATAATGGCAAGCTATACTTGAAATGAAGCGTAATTCAGCTTGAAAGTCGCGTTGTTACGCGTTTTTTACAGGATTGTCTATTGAATTTCGTTTTAAACTCGTTTATTATAAGGCTTGTCATCAAAAGATGGCACCTAAATAAACATTTAAAGTGGATGTGACCACTTGAATGAGTTAAACCTTCTTGGGAGGAGGTGAATGGCATGAATAAAACAGATCTAATCAACGCTGTATCTGAAAAAGCTGATCTTTCTAAGAAAGATGCAACACAAGCTGTAGATTCTGTATTCGAATCTATCATGGATTCACTAAAAGACGGTGATAAAGTCCAACTTATTGGATTCGGTAACTTCGAAGTACGTGAGCGCGCGGCACGTAAAGGCCGTAACCCACAAACTGGAGAAGAAATCGAAATCTCCGCAAGCAAAGTACCAGCGTTCAAACCTGGTAAAGCCCTTAAAGATGCGGTAAAATAATAGCTACATAGGGCTTAGAAAAAGGGTGCATGTGCACCCTTTTTCTTTTTATTTTTATTAAAAATGGCTAAAAGAGTCCATAATGATGAAAAGGCCATTCGTTGGCCGTGTTCAACAAGGTGGATGCTTTGACAAAAGTCCCCTAGATAAGAGATAGTAAACATACGAGAAGGAGGCGTTCCTTATGACTACATCTAACAATGATTTCTTCGTCATAAAAGCACTTGAAGATGGCGTAAATGTCATCGGTTTGACCCGCGGTACGGATACGCGCTTCCACCATTCCGAAAAGCTTGACAGTGGAGAAGTCATGATAGCTCAGTTCACTGAGCACACTTCTGCCGTAAAAGTACGTGGGAAAGCCGTCATTCAAACGAGCCACGGAGAAATGACGAACGAAGCAGAGTGATTATTCGCTCTGCGAACGTATACATAGTAAACAGTAAAAGGTTTAATATGCTATAATAAGAATGGTTTTTATAGTGTTCAGGAAGGGACAAGGTGATCAAGTTGAATTCTTCAGATAATGACATCAAACAACTCAAGCGGAAAATCGCATCGAAAGTTCGCCACCCTTATTTGGTACGTTTTATCCCTGAGCCGACGATTGATGAAGACAAACTTGTGATTCTGTCTTCAATTATGGATCACACGAACTTGTCAAATGTGAAAAAAGAGCAATATATCATTACCACCATGCTTGTTCAGATTGCTCTTGATACTCATGATCTCGTTACACTATCTGATGAAGACGATGATCGTGAAACCGTTCGCAGCCGTCAGTTGACGGTCCTTGCCGGCGACTATTACAGTGGCTTGTATTATTATCTGCTCTCTCAACTTGATGACATCCCAATGATTCATACGCTTGCGGGCGCCATAAAGGAAATCAATGAATTGAAAATGGAACTTTATTATAAGGACGTGGAGTCATTCCAGGAATTCTTAGAAGGATTGAAAAAAATCGAATCCCTTCTTATTCAAAGGGTTGCTTCCTATGTCCAGAAGACTGCCATTAATGATATGGCGGGTGAATGGCTTTTAGCTAAAAAACTGATGGAGGAAAAGCGCAGCTATCAGGAAGGCAATTTCTCTCCTCTTATTGATGTATTGATCAAACGACCGGCCCTGCTTGGAAATAGCGGACAAGTATTGGTGAACATCGAACAAATGTTGCAAAGTCATCTTCACCGGCTGGAAACAACAATCACCCAGCTTCCTGTCCATTTTAACTGGCTGAAATCTTACATGCATGCGGCCATCCATCATCAATTCAACCATAGACAGATCGCGGAAGAAGGGTGAACCATGGAACCACAATCAAAAGAAGAAAGAGTCCATCACGTATTTGAAAAAATTTATGAGCGTTATGATAGTATGAATTCAATCATATCTTTTCAGCAACATCGATTATGGCGTAAAGACGTCATGAAACGAATGAATGTTAAAGAGGGCGACAAAGCGCTGGATGTCTGCTGTGGTACGGGTGATTGGACGATGACATTAGCAAAAGAAGTTGGTCCAGGTGGAAAAGTTGTGGGCCTTGATTTCAGTGAAAATATGTTATCCGTCGGAATTAAGAAAAAGCTTTCTGGTAGAGTGAAGCAGGTAGAGTTTCAGCACGGAAATGCCATGAACTTGCCTTATGAAGATCATCAATTCGACTTTGTCACCATCGGCTTTGGTTTAAGGAATGTACCCGATTATAAACAAGTCTTAAAAGAGATGCATCGAGTCGTAAAGCCTGGAGGAAAAGTCGTCTGTTTGGAAACATCACAACCGACCAATCCAGTCTTCAGAAAGCTCTATTATTTCTATTTCGGTAAGATTATGCCTGTATTCGGGAAGCTTTTTGCAAAAAGTTATCAGGAATATAGCTGGTTACACGAATCAGCGAAAGACTTTCCTGGCAAGAGTGAACTGAAAGCAATGTTTGAAGAAGTCGGATTCAAAAATGTAACAGTAAAATCCTATACGGGCGGCGTTGCAGCCATGCATATGGGCGAAAAGCAATAACTAAGGATGAAATGCCATGAAACTAGCTATGATCTACTCTTTTCTTAAAAATGATCTATCGGTAATTGAAGAGGCTGTCAATGACACAATCAAATCTGACAATCCAGTACTCAGAGAAGCATCCAGTCAGTTGCTGCAAGCAGGAGGGAAACGGATCCGTCCTGTCTTTGTGTTGCTTGGTGGCAAATTCGGAGAGTATGATATCGAAAGAATGAAAGCCGTCGCTGTATCTCTGGAACTTATACATACTGCTTCCCTCGTTCATGATGATGTCATCGACGAAGCTGAACTGAGGCGGGGAGAACCGACAATCAAATCACGGTGGGATAATCGGATCGCTATGTACACGGGTGACTACATATTCGCTCGGTCCCTTGAAAATATGTCCCTGCTAGAGAACCCGCATGCTCACCAAATCCTTGCTGGAACGATGGTGGAATTGTGTTTAGGAGAAATTGAACAAATCAGGGATAAATACAACATCGATCAAAATCTTCGTACATATTTACGCAGGATTAAGAGGAAAACCGCCCTGCTCATTGCCGCTAGCTGCCGTCTCGGTGCTATAGCCTCAAATGCAGATCCTGCACATGAGCGAGCCCTCTATCAATATGGCTACTATGTCGGGATGTCCTACCAAATCATCGATGATGTACTGGATTTTACTGCTTCTGAGGAAGAGCTTGGGAAACCGGCTGGCAGTGATCTTCTGCAAGGGAATATTACTCTACCTGTTCTTTATTCCATGGAAGATCAAACGTTTAAGCGTGACTTGGAACGAGCCTTTCAAAAGAAGGAAGATCTGACAGCGGATCAACTTCAATCGTTGATTGAGAGAGTACAAACCAATGGTTCGATTGAGCGCGCGCTTGAACTGAGCGATCGTTATTTGAAAAAAGCTTATCAATCGTTGAACAAGTTACCTGCCAACCGTGCTAAACAGACGCTTAAAGGAATTGCCAAGTATATTGGTAAAAGAAGGGCATAAATCTGTTGCCTTTCTTGCCTTTGTTTGATAGACTTTTTTATGGCACTTATTAAAAGCGCTTTCACACTATACATAAGATGAGGTGTTTGTCATGGAAAAGACTTTTTTGATGGTTAAGCCAGATGGTGTACAACGCAATTTGATCGGTGACATTACAGCAAGATTTGAACGCAAAGGGTTTAAACTCGCAGGGGCCAAGTTGATGGCTATTCCTACAGAACTTGCAGAAGAGCATTATGGTGAACATAAGGAAAAGCCATTCTTCGGTGAGCTGGTAGACTTCATCACATCAGGTCCAGTCTTCGCAATGGTTTGGGAAGGCGAAGATGTAATCGCAACGGCGCGTACAATGATGGGAGCTACAAAGCCAGCAGAGGCTGCTCCAGGAACCATCCGTGGTGATTTTGGCGTAACAGTAGGGAAAAACGTCATCCATGGCTCTGATTCGAAAGAAAGTGCTGAAAGAGAAATCGGTTTGTTCTTTGATACAAAAGAACTTGTCGATTACAAAAAAGATTCACTCAACTGGATCTACTAATGAAAAAAAGCCACCTCCTAAAGGTGGCTTTTTTTCATGCCAGCTCAGCCCAGTCAATACTCTGCTGACCAAGGCGCCTCCAAACTTAAGGTAGGAGTCTCACCATCCTCCTTTGCCATGAAAATTCTTGCAACCACTTCTAGAATATCAGCTTGTATTATTAACGATAGTAGATCATATAACCCACTCCACAAATCGTAAAAGTTAGATGCAGAGCGTTCTGTGTTTCTTACAATTGGAAAGTGAAAGACAATCCAACTTGGTAAAAGGGTTCGTTTCTAACCTATATCGAATGAGGTGGTTGGGAAGCTGCGAGACTCCCGTGGGAGAAGGAGATAGGCGAGATCCCGCAGGACGCAGTCCGAGGAAGCTCGACGCTCCCCCACTGGAAAGCGAGTGGCTCCCCGGCCACCCCTGACGCTCAAAATCAGTTAACGAACCCGGAAAAATCTCAAAACGGAGTCTTCAAAAACGGTGGCTCCTGTTGAATCAAGATGATTACTCGTTTACAACCTGACGATGCTGGAGTACGCTTAAATGGAATAAGCTGAGGGAGTTTTGGGGATGAGTCAGGATTACATACAATTCATAGAGAAGGTTCATAGAAAAACAGGGGTTGATTTAGCACAGTACAAAGAAGCTCAAATGAAGCGGCGATTAACCTCCCTGAGGGAGAAGCGCGGCCATCACAATTTCAAAAGTTATTACGATGCCCTTGCAAAGGATTCACTTTTACTGGATGAATTGTTAGACCGTATGACAATCAATGTGTCTGAATTCTACCGAAATAGAAAGAGATTCGAAGTACTGGAACATAAAGTCATTCCGTATTTGCTTCAGAAAAAAAAGAAGTTACGGATATGGAGTGCCGCATGCTCCACAGGGGAGGAACCCTATACGCTCGCCATGATATTAAGTCGATACATCCCTCTTAAACAAGTGGAAATCCTTGCGACAGATTTGGATGTCAATGCCTTAAGGAAAGCTGAACAAGCGCTCTACCACGAGAGATCGTTGAAGGAAGTAGCGCCTGATATCCTTAGGAAATATTTTAAACAAGAAGGAAGTTCTTATCGAGTGAGTGATGAAATTAGAAAATGTGTCACTTTCTTAAAACACAATTTGTTAGCGGATCGTTACCAAGAGGGTTTTGATCTCATCGTCTGCCGTAACGTGATGATTTATTTTACGGAAGATGCGAAGAAAGTCATTTATAAAAAATTTAACCGATCACTCGTAGATGGCGGGATCTTTTTTGTTGGAAGCACGGAACAAATTTTTTCTCCACAAACCCACGGATTTGAAGTTTACGATTCGTTTTTTTATAAAAAGAGGGAAAAGTAAGTGTTCGGAAACGCTTTCTAATTGCATTTTATAAAAATTCCGATATTTTGACGTCACAAATTTGCATCCATATGATATAGTAGTATCTAAAATTTAGAACACCCCCTTTCAAGGGGATGAATACATAGGAGGTACGTTTATGCGCTACTTGACCGCTGGTGAATCACATGGCAAGCAACTAACTACAATTATCGAAGGAATTCCTTCTCATCTACCCTTATTGAGAGAACAAATAAATGAATCATTAATTAGACGCCAAGGCGGATACGGTCGCGGGAAACGTATGCAGATCGAAAAGGACTTAGTGGAAATTACAAGTGGTGTCCGTCATGGCTACACACTTGGGTCTCCGATCACGCTGGTCGTGAATAATGATGACTTTAAACATTGGACAGACATCATGGGAGAAGATCCTTTACCAGAAGAAACGCAAAAGATTCGCCGGACGGTGACGAAACCCCGTCCAGGTCACGCCGATCTAAATGGTGGAATGAAATACGGCCATAGAGATATGAGGAACGTACTTGAACGTTCTTCAGCGCGGGAGACGGCAGCACGTGTCGGAGCAGGAGCTGTTGCGAAAGTGCTTCTAAAAGAGCTCGGCATTGAAGTGACCGGTTATGTGCGTGAAATCGCAGGCATCGTGTCAGATGTGGATGAAAACCTGACTTTACAACAACGAAGAGAAATATCCGAGGCATCACCTGTCCGTACTTTTGACGAAGAAGCTGCACAGAAAATGATGAAGGCGATTGATGAAGCGAAAAAAGAAGGAGATTCTATTGGTGGAGTAACCGAGGTGTATGTAACTGGGATGCCACCAGGGATCGGTTCTTATGTTCAATATGATCGGAAACTGGATTCGAAGATTGCTGGATCTGTGATGAGCATCAACGCGTATAAAGGAGTAGAGTTCGGCATTGGATTTGAAGCTGCCCGTAGAAACGGAAGCGAAGTTCATGATGAGATCTTATGGAGCGAGGAGCGGGGATATTACCGTCGTACCAATCGCCTTGGAGGATTTGAAGGTGGAATGACGACAGGAATGCCAATCGTTGTTAAAGGGGTTATGAAGCCAATCCCTACCTTGTACAAACCGTTACAAAGTGTGGATATCGATACAAAGGAACCATTTAACGCAAGTATTGAGCGTTCCGATTCTTGTGCAGTCCCTGCTGCGTCTGTAGTTATGGAACATATCGTTGCATTTGAGTTGGCTAAAGCCATTACTGATGAATTCCCATCCGATTACTTCCCACGTTTAAAACGTGCTGTCGATGATTACCGCAAGGAAGTGCGTGAATTTTAATGGCTTCAGTTACAGTCAGGTCAAGCAGTCATGACTATGAAGTTTTGATTGAAAAAGGGATCCGTCATAGACTGAGTGCATTCATTTCAGAAGAATATTCTTCCATCCTAGTCATAACGGACAGCACGGTAGAGGATCTTTATTTACAGGATGTAATAAAGAGCTTATCAGAAACAGCTGCTGTATTTACTGCGGTCGTACCGGCGGGAGAGTCTTCGAAAAGCATGACCAGATATGAAGAGCTCCTTGACCGTTGTATAGATGTGAAATTGGATCGGAAATCCCTTATTGTCGCCTTAGGCGGGGGAATGATCGGAGATTTGGCTGGGTTCGTAGCCTCCACGTATTTACGTGGAATTGATTACATCCAAATGCCTACGACGATTCTCGCGCATGACAGCAGTGTTGGTGGTAAAGTAGCCATCAATCACTCTCAAGGAAAAAATTTGATCGGATCCTTTTATCATCCAGTGAAAGTCATCTATGACATTGAAACGATTCAATCCCTGCCGGAAAGTGAAATACGTTCCGGCTACGGGGAAGTGATCAAACATGCTTTTCTTAGTGATGAAAAATGGGCTCAGCGCCTGTTAAAAGGGAAACTTTCCGAACTTTCTGAGCAACAGTTGGAAAGTGATTTAATGAAGGGGATCCAAGTAAAGGCTTCGATTGTAGAGAAGGACGAAAGAGAAGCCGGGATCAGGAAGTATTTGAATCTAGGTCATACCCTGGCTCATGCAATTGAAGCGGAGTTAGGGTATGGAGAAATCACCCATGGTGAAGCTGTTGCCGTGGGCCTCCTCTATATGATGAAGTTGAGTAATCAATTGAAAGAAGCTCAGCTTCCGATCGAAGACTATAAAGAATGGCTGGCTAGAAATCATTACCCAGTTTCTGTATTAACACGTGTACGTCCAGAACGAATGTTGGAGAAAATGATGTTAGACAAGAAAACCCTCCGGCAAAAGATTAATTTTGTCCTTCTCAACGAACTGAGTGACCCTTGTGTTGAGGAGATTGACGAGGAGCAACTATTAGAACAGATGTCTCTTTTAATGAATGAGGTGAGTGGAGAATGATGATTCGAGGTGTAAGGGGAGCAACAACCGTTGAAAGAAATGAACATGGTGAGATCGTAGAGCAATCCTATCAATTGCTCCAAGATATCATAGCTTCTAATCACATAGAACCATCCGATGTTGTTTCGGTTTATTTTACAGTGACAGAGGATTTGAATGATGCATTTCCTGCAAAGTCCCTGAGGAAGCTGGATGGTTGGACGTATGTGCCGGTCATGTGCATGCGGGAAATCCCTGTACCGGGCAGCCTTGAAAAGTGTATCCGGATCATGGTGACCGTACAGACGGAAATAGCACAAAAAGATATCCAGCATATCTATCATAATGATGCTAAGCAACTGAGACCAGACTTAAAGAGTTGAGAGGAGTATCCCAATGAAAGCAAAAGACATTCTTAAAAATATGAAGCCATACAAGCCGGGAAAGGGCATTGAGGAAGTGAAGAAGGAATTCGGTTTGGATCGAATCGTAAAGCTCGCTTCAAATGAAAATCCATACGGTTTTTCTCCTGTAGTAGAGAAAGAACTGCCAAAACTGATTTCCAACTTAGAAATCTATCCCGATGGTTACAGCGCAGAAATCAGAAAGAAAGTCGCCCGTTTTATTGGTGTTGAAGAGAATCAGTTGATTTTCGGAAATGGTTCAGATGAAGTGGTCCAAATCATTTGTCGCACTTTTCTTGAACCTGGTGCGAATACAGTCATGGCAACACCAACGTTCCCGCAGTATCGCCACAATGCGTTGATTGAAGGGGCAGAAGTCAGAGAAGTCCCTCTGATCAATGGACACCATGATTTAGAAGGCATGCTTCAAAGCATCGACGAACAAACACGGGTCTTATGGATTTGCACACCGAATAATCCGACAGGTGTCCATATCGATCAAGCGACGTTACAATCAGTACTCGAAAAGACGCCTGATCATGTTCTGGTCGTTATTGATGAAGCGTATTACGAATATTTGGAGGCAGACGATGCCTTTGATGCTATAGAAGCCTTAAACCAATATCCTAACCTAATGGTTCTTCGAACGTTCTCTAAAGCTTATGGACTAGCCGGGTTACGGATTGGTTATGGAGTCGGTCACCCTGAGGTCGTTCAAATTCTTGAACCTTCCCGAGAGCCATTCAACACGTCCACGGTTGCACAGGCGGCTGCTCTATTAGCATTGGATGACCAGAAATTCATAAAAGAAACGGTCGAGGAAAACCAGAAAAATAAAAAAGACTTGATGAAATTCTGTGATGATCAGGGGCTGCATTACTTTGACACCCAGGCGAACTTCCTATTGATCCATTTGCCATGCAGTGGGGATGAGATGTTCGAATTCCTGTTGACAAAAGGTTTCATCGTCCGCTCTGGGGAAGCGCTTGGTTTACCGAATACCATCCGCTTGACTATTGGAAAGAAAGAAGACATGCAGGAAATTCAGGAAGCGATGAAACAGAAGCTCGCTTCTGTCGGTGACCAATGAAGAAGAAAATACTGATCGTTGGTTTAGGACTCATCGGTGGTTCCATAGCTATGAACGTTTCAAAAAAAGAGGATGTTTTTATCGTTGGAATGGACGGGGATGAAGATACACTCCACATGGCTTTGAAACAAGGGGTGATCGATCAGGCCTCTTTCAATTTTGAAACGTCTGCGAAGGAAGCCGACGTCTGCATTTTGGCCACGCCCATATCCATTACCATCGATTATATCCAAAAACTCGAGTCGATGGATTTTGAAAAGCCACTGTTAGTCACAGACGTTTCTTCTGTGAAAAACCAAGTGCTTGATGCGGCGGATCGTTTATCCCATCCTCTTCTCTCCTTCGTAGGAGGGCATCCGATGGCGGGTTCGCACAAACATGGGTACACGGCAGCTAAACCTCACTTGTTTGAAAATGCGATTTATGTGCTGACCCCGTCCGTTCATGCAGATGAGAAAGAAGCAGATGTGATAAAAGAGTTGCTTTCGGAAACAAAGGCTCGTTTTGTGACATTGACAACCAAGGAACATGATGAGATGACCGCGGTTATCTCTCATTTTCCTCATTTGATTGCTTCTTCTCTCGTCCACCAGGCAAAAGATTGGGAAGAAACACATCCATACATTAAGCAAATGGCAGCAGGAGGATTCAAAGACATTACTAGAATTGCTTCCAGTAATCCTAAGTTATGGCAGGATATTTTCTTTCAAAATAAAAAACTCCTCATTTCCATGCTGGACGATTGGATCGGGGAAATGGAGAGGGTAAAAAACTATCTTTTCCAAGATGAAAAAGAAAAGACTTACAAGTATCTATCTGATGCAAAACTATATAGAGACGGACTCCCTACGAAAGACAGGGGTGCCATCCCTTCCTTCTATGACATCTATGTTGATATCCATGACCAACCAGGTGCTATACGCGATGTGATCGGAATTCTAGCAGAAGAGGCCATCAGCATTAAAAACATCCAAATCCTTGAAATACGAGAAGGAATTACCGGGGTGCTAAGAATAAGCTTTGCTTCGAGTGAAGAACAATGGAAGAGTAAAGAAATATTAGATCATTACCAATACGAAGTAATGATCCAACAGTGAAGGAGGATTCCTATGTCAAGTATTGAGTTGAAACCAACAGATAAACCACTGAAAGGGGACTTGTCTGTTCCTGGCGATAAGTCCATTTCTCACAGATCCATCATATTCTCAGCTCTGGCTCAAGGAACTTCTGTCATTACGAATTTTCTTACTGGTGAAGACTGCTTGAGAACTGTAGAAGCTTTCCGCCAAATGGGCGTGGATATTGAACGAGAAGGTGACAAAATCACGGTTCATGGAAATGGGATTTCCCATTTAAAAGAACCATCTCAGCCGATCAATTTCGGTAATTCAGGGACAACGGCGCGGTTGATGAGTGGAGTCCTTGCTGGGCTGCCTTTATTCACGACCGCATTTGGTGATGAGTCATTGTCTAAGCGCCCCATGGATCGTGTCATACAGCCACTACGCATGATGGGCGCGGACATTAAAGGACGAGAAGATGATTCCTTGCTTCCGCTTGCCTTCCACGGCAAAAAGCTACAAGGAACACGTCATGAATTGACAGTGAAAAGCGCTCAAGTAAAGTCTGCTTTGTTGTTAGCAGGCATGTTGTCAGAAGGAGAAACAGAAGTGATAGAGCTTGGCGAAACCAGAAATCATACAGAAATGCTCCTTCCAGAATTCGGTGTAGATGTTGAGGTGGAAGGCAAATCTATTAGAATTAAGGGTGGACAGCAGCCTTTAGCTTCTGATATTAAGGTTCCAGGTGATATCTCTTCCGCAGCCTTCTTTCTAGTCGCCGCCTCAATCGTTCCTGATAGTGAATTAGTGATTCGGGATGTCGGACTCAACCCGACCCGTGACGGTATTGTAAGAGCTCTAAGAGAAATGGGAGCAAACATAGACGTACACGTACATACGCATATCGGAAGTGAACCTGTGGGAGACGTCGTTGTTCGTCATAGCCAACTAAAAGGAATGACGTTAGAAGGAGATCTCATACCGAATGTGATTGATGAAATTCCAATTCTTGCTCTTGCAGCTACGCAGGCAGAGGGAGTAACAGTTATTAAAGATGCTGAGGAACTGCGCTATAAAGAGACGGATCGAATACAGGCGGTCGTAGAGACGCTTACTTCTCTAGGGGCGAATGTTGAAGCGCGAGAAGATGGAATGGTTATCAAAGGAGGTACACCTTTAAAAGGAGGGATCATTGACTCTTATGGGGATCACCGCATAGGGATGATGGGAGCGATCGCTTCCTTAATTTGTAAGGGTGGAGTCACCGTAAATGATAAAGATTGTATCAATATCTCTTATCCTTCATTTTTCACAGACTTAAATCAAGTCTTACACTAAATTAACTTCATAGTTTATGTAAAGCTCTCATACGATATAAAAAGCCTACTTGGAGGTTTCGTCGTATGGGAGCTTATTGGTTTCAAGGATATGTTGAAAATGACGAAGGTCCCTGTTTTAGTGAATGCACTGTAAAGGATGAAAGATTTGTCAGAGATCGAACAGGAAAAGAACCTTTCAGGTTGATGGTCGTTGATGGTTTTCACGTCAGTCCAGGGCATGTGATGATTGATCATAAAGAGCCGCTCGCTTTCTCACCCTCAGTAACAGACACAGGGAATAACTACATAAAAAGAGGGTGTACCTTATTACTCACACAACACCTAGTGACTAGTTTACGTCACTACCGGAGTCAATATGACCAATATTTGGATCGATGTAAATCACTGCCTCTCGATTTTATGGTCATACCCGTTGTGCCGGTAAAGATGCTTCGGCCAGAAATGGTCCGCTACTTTGCCAGAAAAGGAAGCCCCTTTTTATGTGTGGAAGTGCAGTCTGTGAAAGAACTAACTGAAATTTGTTGGGAATGGGTCGCTCAGTCGCAGGCGTATAAGCGAATGCCGTTGACGATGTTCGTCAAAGATACAGAGAATACGTCGAACAACTATGCAGAATTGTGGTCTTCACTTTGCAAGCAGTATGGTATCATTAAGTTAACAGATGTACAGGATGATGAAGTACTCTCATTAAAGAATTTAAAAGACAGCGGAATCTACCCTCATAAAGGTGGTATGATCCCTGGAGGGCATGCGGATTATAATCTTTATCGCATTTCAGAAGGCCGAACGTTTGAAGATGATGAGAATTTTAGATATCATAATTCTGTTCCGAATGTAACGGTTATGAATGGACAGGTGAAACAGGTGAACCAAAAGGTCATCGATAAAAAGCCTGGCTCCCACATACAAGTGAAGATTCACAAGCATTTTGTTTAAGCGGAAAGGATGTCATCATGGAGGAAATTCAAAAAGCCATCCGTCAAATGGAAGCCCACAAGACGGAAGATGCAATAAAAACTCTAACACAATATTTGCCAGAAGCGGATGAAGAAGAGAGATTCACGATTGCTGAACTCTACATGCAATGGGGAATGCTCGAAGAAGCTAAAATGGTGTTACACGAACTGATTCAACGCTATCCTAAAGAACAGGAATTGAAAGTCATGATGGCAGAGATCCACATTGATCTTGATGAGGATGACGAAGCCATTGAACTGCTCGATCAATTTGGACCAGAAGATGAAGATTATTTGCAAGCGCTCGTGCAGCTTGCTGATCTTTATCAGGCTCAAGGACTTTTTGAAGTGGCTGAACAGAAACTACTGATGGCTAAACAAGTGGAACCAAATTCCGCGATTATTGATTTTGCATTAGGTGAGCTTGCTTTCTCTAATGGGGAATATTCAAAGAGTATCCCTTATTATGAAAATGCGATGCATCACCAGCCTGTCATTGGTGATATCGAAGTGGCCACTAGACTAGCTGAAGCTAATGCCGCGAATGGCGAATTCGAACAAGCGCTTGAGTATTTCCAAAAAGTCGAAGAAGATAATCCTGATGTGATGTTTCGCTATGGTTTCGTAGCTTACCAAGCCAATCGTAATGATATTGCCATTCATGTTTGGGAAGAGTTGATTGAAAAAGACCCTTACTTCCAATCGGTTTATCCACACTTGGCTCAAGCTTATGATTCGGAAGGTATGCCAAAGGAAGCACTGGAAATGGCTGAAAAAGGTCTTGCAAAAGATGAATTCAACAAGGAACTCTACCATCTTGCAGGTACATTGGCTCATCGCCAGGGAAATAAGGAAAAAGGTTATGAATGGATGAGAGAAGCGGTTGCTTTGGATCCAGGTTATAAGGAAGCGATTCTCTTCTTGATTGAGAATTATAAATCAGATGATATGAATGAGAAGATCATCGATTTGATCAACGAATTGATCTCCCTTGGGGAGGAAGACCCGAATTACTTGTGGGAACTTGCTCAAGCTTATGAAGAAGAAGAGAAGTTCAGCGAGGCTTATGAGCAATACCAACAAGCATATCCATCCTTGAAGGAAGACACAGACTTCTTGAAATCTTACGGTTATTTCCTTGTAGAAGAAGGAAAAATGTCTGAAGCGCGACAGATTTTTGAAGAATACCTGAAGATCGACCCTACAGATACAGAAATTGAGGACTTCGTTGAGCGGCTGAAAGAACAATGAGCTGATAATTAAAGCGCAGGAGGGGCGCCCATATGCAAACACCAATCTCTGTGGATGAGAAAAAAGACTTTGTCCGCTGGTTTTTGAATCACTTTCAGTTGAAAAAGCGAGAGAGTGTTTGGATTTTGAATTATTTGATGAACCATGAATCTCTTTTATCAAGTGTCCATTTTGTCCAGGAAGTGAAATTTTGTCCTCGCGGCATGGAAATTAGTGCCCAGGGAGTGTCTGACCCACCTTTCCGTTTCTACAAAGGCCAAGTGATGACGAATGATGCTGAGAAATCGTTTCATGATTTAAGGATGAATCAAGGGGAACCCGTCTATATTCAAATGAATTTTGAGAATGCACAGCAATGCTCGAAGTACGCTCTCGTACTTGAAGAGAATCCTTATCTTCCTAAGGATTATTACTTAAATGACAGAGATAAAAATGAAGCCGAACGCCTTTTATCTGTCAGTCTCCTGCAACATCGCCAGAAGAGCATAGAGGATCGAATCGATAAAGCTCTGATTAATGGAGAACGGGATGAATTCAAGACATTATGTGGAAAGCTTGAAAAAGTCAAACAAGATCTAAATGCATTCTTATGAAATAGAAAAGCCGGAACCTTAAAAAAGAGGTCCCGGCTTTCATTTTTGTTCAAATATAGTAAAATAAAGAAAATGATACATAGATAAAGGATGAAATGAATTATGAGATGGACGAAAGCAGATACTACCCAATACATACCAGAAAAACAGTACATTGATACCGTAATCATTCCTTTGATCCCTTTTGACCCCGGGAGCGACCAACACATGGTAAAGCAAGCATTCCAGCGTGAGTTGAATCAAGTGTTTACGAACCTGATTGAAAAAGAGTACAAGGGAAGGATCTTCCTTGCGCCTGATTATCATTACCTTGAAGGGGCACAAGCGAATGAAAAAGAGAGGGTTAATAAATGGATTCATAAGTTCAAAGAACAACCATTCCATCATATTTTCCTTTTTACTTTCGACAGCAAATGGAAAAAGCACGAAGGAGATTTAGATGGTCATGTCCTCTGGGTCCCTGGCATGGGTTCTGGAGATATTCAGTCTACAGAAACACAGGCCTTCGTTCGGGAACAAGCTCATCAAATCAGTGAATTAATTCAGGCCTATTGGTAACTGGATAAAAGTTCCGACAAGGTTTGATAATTTATTGACCGCGCCTTGAGATTGCGCTATCATGGTAATGTCCTAGTAAACTGTGTGTAATCAATCCATGTCGCATGGATTACAGCATAGAGGGGGGAAAACAATGAGCGATAAAAAACGAGTATCCCGACGCCAATTTTTAAACTACACACTCACTGGTGTAGGCGGTTTCATGGCAGCTGGAATGCTTGCACCGATGGTTCGTTTTGCAATCGATCCTGTATTGAAAACGAAAGAAGGTGGAGATTTCGTCTCCGTAGCTTCCGTTGATGAAATTACGAATGAACCGCAGCGTTTTGAATGGACGATCGATCAAGTGGATGCTTGGTATGAATCAGAAGTTCAAAAAACGGCTTGGGTGTACAGAAACGACAATGATGAAATTGTAGCACTATCACCGATTTGTACTCACTTGGGATGTACGGTCGACTGGGCTTCCAATGAGGAGTACCCGAACCAGTTCTTCTGTCCTTGTCACGCTGGCCGCTACACGAAAGACGGTAACAACGTACCAGGAACTCCACCGACGGCACCTCTGCCAAAGTTCGAGTTCAAAGTAGAAGAAGGTATGCTATACCTAGGTGAAACGAAAGATTCAGGAGGGGGGGTATAATACATGCTACAGAAAATTTACGACTGGGTGGACGAGCGTGTAGATATCACCCCGCTATGGCGTGATATCGCTGATCACGAAGTGCCTGAACACGTGAACCCAGCACACCACTTTTCAGCATTTGTCTATTGTTTTGGTGGATTGACTTTCTTTGTAACGGTCATTCAAATCTTGTCGGGGATGTTCCTGACCATGTATTATGTGCCGGACATCGAAAACGCTTGGAAATCTGTTTATTATTTGCAACGAGAGGTTGCTTACGGTCAAATCGTACGTGGTATGCACCACTGGGGAGCGAGTCTCGTCATCGTCATGTTATTCTTACATACGCTACGGGTATTCTTCCAGGGAGCTTACAAAAAGCCTCGTGAGTTGAACTGGGTGATTGGTGTACTCTTGTTCTTCGTCATGTTAGGACTTGGCTTCACAGGATACCTGCTACCTTGGGATAACAAGGCTTACTTTGCGACTCAGGTCGGTCTTGAAATCGCTGCAGCAACACCATTTATCGGCGACCAAATTCGGACACTACTCGCCGGAGACCCATCGATCGTTGGTGCTCAAACGCTTACACGTTTCTTTGCTATTCACGTATTCTTCTTGCCGGCTGCATTGTTCGGATTAATGGCGTTCCACTTTGTTCTAATCCGTAAACAAGGAATTTCCGGACCACTATAAAATGTATCGTTAAAAAGGAGGGAAAGCTGTGCATAGGGGAAAAGGGATGAAGTTTGTCGGTGATTCACGAATCACGGCCGAACGAAAAGCCAACTTACCAAAAGACTATTCAGAATACCCAGGTCGTACAGAAGCCTTCTGGCCTAACTTCCTATTGAAGGAATGGCTCGTAGGATCTGTCTTCTTGATTGGATTTCTCATCTTAACTGCTGCTCACCCATCACCATTAGAGCAACAGGCGGATCCGAACAACGCAAGTTATATTCCATTGCCTGACTGGTATTTCTTATTCTTGTATCAATTCCTTAAATATCAATTCGCAGGTGGAGATTACATCGTCCTAGGTGCCATCGTTATGCCTGGCTTAGCTTTCGGTGCTTTGCTGCTGGCGCCATTCTTGGATCGTGGTCCAGAACGACGCCCTCACAAGCGTCCGGTAGCTGTCGGATTGATGATCTTAGGCTTTATTGCAACATTTTGGTTGACTTACGAATCTGTTTCTCATGCTGACTATGAAATGCGTGCGGAGAAATACGGTGTCAATGTGGAAGCGGTTGAATCCACAATCAATAAAGATCATCCAGGATATGCTGTTTATGAAGCGAACTGCTTGAGTTGTCACGGGGATGCTCTTCAAGGACAAGGAAATTATCCATCCTTGATCGATGCTGAATTGACTGTTGACCAAGTCAAAGATATTGCCGTTAATGGTGTAGGAGAAATGCCTGCCGGTATCTTTGGTGGAAGTGATGAAGAGCTTCAGCAACTTGCTGAATTCGTCGTTGAAGCTGGCGGCGGTGAAGGCGGAGAATCTTCCGGAGAAGGATCTGAAGGTGGATCTGAGGAAGGCTCTTCTGAAGAAGGATCTGAAGGTGAATCCGAGGAAGGCTCTTCTGAGGAAGGATCTGAAGGTGGATCCGAAGAAGGTTCCTCTGAAGAAGGATCTGAAGAAGGCTCCAGTGATTCAGAAGGTTCTGGATCTGAAGAATAATTAGATACTTAATTCATTGTAGCCGCGCTTTCTAAAAGCGCGGCTACATTTGTATTGGAGGAAAACATTAACATGAAACAAATGATTGCCTACCTATTGAAAAACCGATCATTTCTAATCATGCTCTTCTTCATCAATTTGTTTGGAACGATATACGGATACATATGGTATGAATCTCAGCTTTCTGTGACCGAACCTGTTTTTCTGTTGTTCGTGCCTGATAGCCCAACAGCGAGTTTGTTTTTTACCATTTTTCTCGGGTTTTATATTTTTGGCAAAAATGTCCCTTACATAGAAGCTCTAGCTGTCATCACCCTTCTTAAATATGGAGTATGGGCAGTCGTTATGAACGGTTTGACATTACTAGAATATGGATCCCTGCCTTGGACGGGGTATATGTTAGTTTTTTCACATGGGGCTATGGCTGTACAAGGGCTTTTATATACGCCTTTTTATAAAATTGAAAGAAAGCATATTTTTGTTGCCGCCATTTGGACGCTTCACAATGATGTGATTGATTATGTTTTCGGCCAAATGCCTGTATACCCAGCCATTGTTGAATATATGGATGAAATTGGTTATTTTACATTTTGGCTAAGTATTGGATGTATCCTTTGCACGTACCTCTTGACCGTAAGAGGAAAAGCCCGGGTCTAAATTTCTTTGCCTTCTCATAAGATGAAATAATACTTGTGAGAGGGGAGAAGTGAAATGGGACGTGTCTTGTTGTTGTTCATTTGTTCCCTTATTTTCACACTCATTCCATCTGGCCTGGTCCAATCATGGTCGGAGGGACCTCCTGACTGGGGAGCTTTTGCATCCCAATACCGGAAATTAGCGGCCGACGGAAAGTCGGAGCTTGCTGAACGGCTTTGGAATAGTAGGTACCCGGAAATGGAACAATATGTACAATCCCTTTCGGATCAACAGAAAACAACTTGGATATATCTGGATAGATTTGGTTCAATAGATGAAGTTGAAGGAAACACATGGGAAGAGGGGATCCTTACTTTTTTAGAAGTTACTACTTCTGACAACCCGTATCCCATCATAGCAGAGAAGCTTGAGCGTTTATCTGACCGATCACTTGCTTCAGTCTCTCTTGAAGACTTGGAGGAAGAGTGGAACGTGATTCGTCCTGTTGTGTTGCCTTACGTAGATATGTCTAAAGTGAATGAAGCCGATCACGCACTTCAAGAATTGTTCATATCAGATTCTATGATTGGTCGGGAAGGTTTCAGTGTAAAGATTACAGAGCTTGCCAAATGGAAGTCCCAGGAAGATTGGAGTGCTTTCTTTTTGACAGCCATTTTTATAGGCGGAGCAATACTAGTGACATTGCTTTATGTTGGAGCGGTCAATTATAAAAAAAGTTCGAAAAATAGACACAGAATGATGAGAGGTTCTAGTTGATTTTTCATGCATTTTTGACTAAAATTGACCTATATACTCACATCCAAGATGGAGGAATGAAAGATGAGTTTTCTTATTTACTTTGCGTTGATTTTGATTATACCATTATGGGCGCAATCGAAGGTTAAAAGCACTTACAAAAAATATTCAAAAGTCCCTACATCCTCAGCCATGTCAGGAGCCGAGGTAGCTAGGAAAATTCTTGATGACAATGGTTTATATAATGTTGCTGTTGAAGAAGTTCGTGGTCACCTAACCGATCATTATGATCCTCGATCCAAAGTGATACGTCTTTCAACAGATATCTACCATGGTCGGTCCACAGCAGGAGCAGCTGTAGCCGCACACGAAGTCGGTCACGCGATTCAAGATGCACAAGATTATGCGTTTTTACGCTTCCGAAGTGCGCTTGTTCCCGTAGCAAGCTTTGGTTCTAACATTTCCATCTTCCTAATTATCGGTGGTTTTCTTCTTGGGATGACGGGACTTGCTCTCGCAGGAATTGTATTTTTTGCGGCTGCCGTGTTGTTCCAATTGATCACTCTGCCTGTTGAATTCGATGCCTCAAACCGCGCGATGAGTCAGCTCGTTTCAACTGGAGTTATTCGTAACGATGAAGAACGCAAAACGAAGAAAGTATTGAATGCTGCTGCGATGACATACGTCGCTGCTGCTCTCGTTGCCCTTGCTGAATTGCTGCGGTTTGTATTCATGTTCGTAGGTATGAATGAAGAATAAATAATAAAAACCGATCCTGTTTACAGGATCGGTTTTTTCATTCCTTGTTCTTATTGCTTCAAGTCAAGTACATCTAATGAAATGGTTCTCATCAACGATCAGTACAATCTTTTCACGTTCATGTATTTACCAGATCTGACGCTGCCAACACTTTTTAAATGGTTTTAATCGATAGGGTTTTTGTTCTCATCAAGAGTAAAACCTTCCCCCATCACATCATGTACATGGCTGACGGCAACAAAAGCATGAGGATCAATGTGATCAATAATGGACTTGAGCCGGACAATTTCATTCTTACCGATGACACAGTAAAGGACATCTCTTTTTGAACCAGAAAAAGAACCTCTTCCTTCGAGTACGGTTACGCCTCTATCCATCTCTTCCATTACGCGCCTCGAGATTTCTTTACTCTTCTCAGAGATGATCGTCGTACCTCTCGCAGCATAAGCGCCTTCCTGTATGAAGTCAATGACTCTTGCTCCGACAAAGACAGCGACTAATGTGTACATACCTCTCGTGTACTCCAGGTACGTGATAATGGATACGAATATAACAAGGGCATCGAAGAGAAACATAGCTCTCCCCATACTCCATCCGAGATATTTATTAACGAGACGCGCGATAATGTCGACCCCGCCTGTGGTCCCGCCATACCGAAAGATGATACCCAGTCCTACACCTATGAAAACTCCAGCAAAAAGGGCAGCCAGGGTTAGATCGTCGGCCAGATTAAATTCAATCATGTAGATTTGAGAAATTGAGATGAAAATGGACACAGCAATGATGCCGATGAGTGAATAAAAGAAAGTGGTTCGTCCAAGAATCTTCCATCCAATGATGAGGACGGGAATATTGAGCACAATATTCATAATGGCAGGATCCCATTCAAATAAATAAAGAAGTAGTAAAGTAATCCCAGTGAACCCGCCTTCTCCAAGTTCATTCTGAATGTTGAAATGGACGAGCCCGAATGAAAAGATGCCCGATCCGATTAAAATCCATATGATATTTTTCAAGCGTAGTCCGAAGATTTTCATATGTACACCTCCATTAGTTGTTTCACACGACTTCAATTATAGATAATTCAAACAAAGACGGCAATAACATTCGTTTTAATATCGTGGGACAGGTGAGACCCCGCATGGCGAAGTACGAGGAGACTCACCGCCCGCCCCATGGAATGCGAACCTTTTCCCGCAGCCCCTAAACTCTCGCTATCATCTCGAAACGGAGTCTTCCATAAAAGGGAGCATATATAAGATTAACATGTTTAAACGAAGTCAAAATTTAAGGATTTGAACTAAAAAATTTGTCAAATGACGCCCTTTTGGCTAACATTTAGAGAGAGTCCTTAGAGAAGAGAGGGTTTTTCTTGAACTATTCGACAAAAGAAATCCAACAAAGAGTGGATGATTACATATCACAATTCAAAGAAGGCTACTTTTCACCTCTTAGTCTTCAGGCAAGATTGACGGAAGAAGTGGGAGAAATGGCAAGAGAAATTAACCATCGATATGGTGAGAAACCCAAAAAGCATACGGAAGAAGACAAAGCTCTTGAAGAGGAGCTTGGTGACGTCATATTCGTACTTACCTGTTTTGCCAATTCACTTGACATCGACCTATCTGATGCTTTTGAACAATCCATGAGTAAAATCGAGACGAGAGATAAAGATCGTTGGACACGTAAAGAAGGAGGAACGAAGGGTGAGTAATATTAAAGTGATTGTCGCAGGCCCGCGTGGTAAAATGGGCAAAGAAGCATTAAAAATGATTCACAATTCATCAAATCTTACCTTAGTCGCTTGTATGGATCGAATGCATGAGGGAATGACTGTGAAAGAAATTGATGACCTTCCTGATATGGATGCAGTGATTTATACGGATGCTGAGAAATGCCTAAGTGAAGTGGAAGCTGATGTTTTGATTGATTTGACGACGCCTGAGAACTGCTACAAGCATACCAAGCTTGCTATTGAAAACGGAATTAGACCAGTCGTAGGGACAACAGGGTTTACGGAAGATGAACTATCCGAATTGACCGAGCTTGCATCAGCAAGAGGGATTGGAACGATCATCGCCCCTAACTTTGCTATTGGGGCTGTTCTCATGATGCAGTTTTCAAAATGGGCAGCTAAGCATTTTCCGAATGTGGAGATTATTGAAAAGCACCATGATCAAAAGCTTGATGCTCCATCAGGAACTGCACTTAAAACCGCTGAGTTAATTAAAGAAGTACGCGACCCTCACAAACAAGGGCACGAATCAGAAACAGAGACATTGGAAGGGGCACGCGGAGCAGATGTCGATGGTATGAAGATCCACAGTATGCGGCTTCCGGGGCTTGTAGCTCACCAGGAAGTCATCTTCGGTGGACACGGTGAAACCCTCACCGTAAAACATGACTCCATTCACCGTGAATCATTCATGAGTGGCGTGAAACTTGCGGCAGAACGTGTGATGGAACTCGATGTCCTTGTATATGGTCTTGAACACATACTTGACTGATAAGGAGAGGTTTACATTGAATATTGCATTGATCGCGCACGATAAAAAGAAAGAAGATATTATTCGTTTTGCAAAAAAATACCATTCTATATTGTCAAAGCATGAACTCTTTGCTACAGGTACAACAGGTATGAGAATTGCGGACGAAGCAGATTTGAAGGTGACGAGGTTTCAATCAGGGCCCCTCGGCGGCGATCAACAAATCGGAGCTAAAATTGCAAGTGAAGAGATGCATATGGTTGTCTTTTTCCGTGACCCTCTCACAGCGCAGCCGCATGAGCCTGATATTAGTGCATTGCTGAGGTTGTGTGATGTTCATCAAATCCCTGTAGCTACAAACCTAGCCATGGCAGATATCATGATTCAAGCCTTGGATCATGAAGATTTTGATTGGAAAGGCATCATTGAAATGAACAGATAACAGGAGTGATTGATTATGGCTAAAATAGGTATCACTTGTTACCCCACAGTAGGGGGATCAGGTGTCATTGCTACGGAGCTTGGGAAGTTGCTGGCAGAGAAAGGGCATGAAATCCATTTCGTTGCGTCTCAAGTTCCCTTTCGTCTGAACCGGGTATACCCGAATATTTATTATCATGAAGTGGAAGTCAGCAATTATCCAGTATTCCAGCATCCTCCTTATGACTTGGCTCTCGCGGCCAAGATGGCAGATGTGATCAATAGGGAGGAATTGGATATTCTCCATGTTCATTATGCGATGCCGCATGCCATTTGTGCAATTTTAGCCAAGCAAATGTGTGAACGTGATGTGAAGATTATTACGACCCTTCACGGTACAGATATTACTGTCCTGGGTATAGATTCAAGCCTCAAACAAATGATTCGGTTTGGCATCGAACAGTCGGATAGAGTCACAGCTGTCTCCCAGAGCCTTGTTGACCAGACGAAAGAAATGTTACATACAGACCGGTCCATTGACGTCATCTATAACTTTGTGGATGAAAGAGAGTATTATCGTAGAGATGATCAGCGTTTAAAAGAACATTACGGAATTAGTGAGGAAGATGTGGTGCTCATCCACATTTCGAATTTCCGAAGAGTAAAGAGAGTGACAGATGTCATCAAGACCTTTGCAGCTGTCGCAGAAGAGATGCCGGCTAAGTTGCTTCTCGTGGGAGACGGCCCGGAATACTCTGAATGTCACCAGCTTGTTCAGCAACTGGGGTTAGAGGACCGTGTCCTTTTCTTAGGAAAACAAGAAAATGTAAGTGAACTGCTTTCCATATCAGATCTAAAACTATTGTTATCGGAAAAAGAAAGCTTTGGACTTGTTCTTCTCGAAGCCATGGCTTGTGGTGTGCCTTGTATCGGAACAAATATAGGAGGAATCCCAGAAGTCATCGATCATGGAGAAACTGGTTTTATCGCAGAACTTGGTAATGTTGAACAAATCTCTCACTTTGCTAGAAGAGTATTAGAAGACAAGGATTTGCATCAAACGATGGCGGAACAGTCGAAAAGAGTCGTTCATGACAAATTCGCAACCAGTACCATCCTGAGTCAGTACGAAGATCTTTACGAACAGGTTTTGGATCATGAGTAACTTTGAAGTGTTCAAATATGCGTCTGAAGTGATTCAAGTGATTGAAAATGCTGGAGGAGAAGCGTACATCGTAGGTGGTGCTGTCCGGGACTATTTAAGTGGGATGCCTGTCAATGATATTGATATTGCTACATCTGAAAAGCCAGAACGAATCCAGGAAATTTTTGAAAAAGTCATCCCTGTAGGAATTGAGCATGGCACTGTAATTGTACGGCACCGTTCCGTCTCCTATGAAGTAACGACCTATCGTGTTGAAGAAGGTTATGAAGACTACCGTCACCCGGATGAGGTGGCATTCGTCCGCGATATCAACCTCGATTTGGCACGAAGAGACTTTACGATTAATGCGATCGCTTTGAGCAGAAATGGCGAGCTTATTGATCCATACCACGGTCATGAAGCGATTAAGAATAAAAGGATCGAAGCTGTTGGTCATCCGGTTGAGCGTTTTCAAGAAGATCCGTTACGAATGATGAGAGCTGTCCGGTTTGCCAGCCAACTTTCATTCCAGATTGAAGATTCGACAGAAGAAGCATTAAATCAGTTGTCCCACCTGCTTGAACATATATCCATAGAGAGGATTGCTGTGGAAACGGAGAAAATATTTAGAGGGTCGGATTTTGCCCTGGGCTTACAGCTTTTATATTCCACTGGTCTCAAGAATCATTTGCCAATCTTTAAAGAATTGGACATTCACTTGTATTTACCGAAATCACCGTTACATGAGTGGCATGAGATCATCGCTTTCTACGTTGTACAATACCCACAGTTTTCTGTAGAAGATTTTGTCAAATCATGGAAACTCTCTAAGGCTTCAAGGAGAAAGACCGAGCAGCTATTGCTTGCCTTAAACAGGTATGAAAGAGAAAAACATATGACAGCCTGGCTTGTTTATCAATTGGATGAAAACCTCTTTTCATCCTTCTGTAGGATGGTCTCCGCTTTAGACTCAGACCAAGAAGCAGAGGAGTTGTATGAAGCTTTGACTGAAATGGTGGAACACCTTCCTATGCATAACATGAAGGAGCTCTCCTTCCAGGCAAAAGATCTCCTACAACTATTCTCTGATCTACCTAAAGGACCTTGGATCTCAGAATGTATGAGTACGATTGAATACCATGTGGTCACAGGGAAAATGGAAAACGATTATGAAAAAATAAAGGAGTGGGTGAGGGGATGGAATCCACCCGCAAGGAACTCATAGAGTTATTGAATAAGGAAAAAGGTCATATCTCAGGCCAAGAGCTTTCCGACCAACTCGGAATATCAAGGACAGCCGTTTGGAAGCATATGAACGAGTTGAAAAAGGACGGCTATGAAATAGAAGCCGTCCAGCGGAAAGGGTATAAAATAATATCCTATCCTGATAAGATCAGTGAGAATACATTGAGGTGGGGATTGGATACAAAATGGATGGGTCACGAATTGCATCATTATGACCAGGTAGAATCCACACAGGAAATCGTTCACCAGCTCGCCAAGCAGGGAAAACCTCACGGAACTGTAGTGATTGCAGATGAACAAGTGAAAGGCAAAGGTCGAATGTCTAGAAATTGGGATTCACCAAAAGGAAAGGGGATATGGATGAGTATCCTCTTACGCCCGAATCTCCCTCCAGTGCAAGCACCTCAAATCACTCTCCTGGCAGCAACCGTTTTAGCAAGGATGATTGCAGAAAGGTCTTCTCTGGTTCCACAAATCAAGTGGCCGAACGATCTTCTGATCAATCATAAGAAAGTATCAGGCATTCTTACGGAAATGCAGGCAGAACACGATACGATTCAATACATCGTCCTTGGTATGGGCATGAACGTAAACCAAGAAGATCATGAAATCCCTGAAGATATAAAATATAAAGCATCTTCACTTAAAATTGAATCGAGACAGCAATGGAATATTCAACAGACGGTCCAGCACATCCTTCGACTTTTCGAAGAAACGTATGAACGTTTTGAGACCCAGGGGTTCGCTTCTATTAAAAAAGATTGGGAGCACTTTGGTTACAAAATCGGCGAAGAAGTAACCATATCTACGATGAAAAAAACGTGGAAAGCGACGCTTATGGGAATTGAGCCTGATGGAGCTTTACGTGCGAAAAGCCAAGATGGAGAAGATGAGAAGTTATATTCAGCGGAAATTCACTGGGGAGAGGGAGGATATCATGCGTAATAAAGCACAGTTCCTTCGTATGAAGCATGATGGAGATAAAATCGTCATGATCACGAGCTATGATTATCCATCAGCGAAAATGTCAGAGTCTGCGGATGTCGATATGATTCTAATCGGTGACAGCTTGGGAATGACTGTACTCGGTTATGACTCAACGATTCCAGTCACCATGGAAGATATGATTCATCATGGGAAAGCGGTCCAACGCGGTGCACCTGACACATTCAAGGTTATTGATATGCCTTTTATGTCCTATCATATTTCTACAGAGGACACCCTGAAAAATGCTCGAAGACTCTATCAGGAAACAGGAGCCCAGGCGTTGAAGCTTGAAGGGAGCGGTGAGGTCTCTGAAGGGATGAAGAAGCTCGTTCATGCAGGGATCCCAGTAGTTGGCCATATTGGTTTAACTCCCCAATCGGTCAATGTTCTCGGGGGTTACAAAGTGCAGGGGAAAGACCAGGGATCAGCCGAACGACTCATAGAAGAAGCGCTTGAAATTGAAGAGGCAGGTGCAATGGCTTTAGTTCTTGAGTGTGTTCCGCGGCAATTAGCAGAAAAAATTACAAGCAGGCTATCTATTCCTACGATCGGAATTGGCGCTGGTGCCGAATGTGATGGTCAGGTTCTCGTCTACCATGATATTTTAAAATATGGGGTTGATCGATTACCTAAGTTCGTGAAGCCCTATATCGATAGCAACCACCTTCTAGGAGAAGCCGTTCAATCTTATGTTAAAGAAGTAAAGACAAAGGCTTTTCCAGAAGAATCCCATACATTTACTATGAACCTGAGTGAACTGCCAGAGGAGTAAGGTGAAAAATGAAAGTATTAAGAGAAATTGATCAAGTGAATACATTGGTGTCCGAGTGGACGAAAAGTGGTGAGAGCATTGGTTTCGTTCCTACCATGGGCTATCTTCATGAAGGACATATCCGTCTTATTGAAAAAGCCAGGAATGACAATGATCGAGTGATTTTGAGCATCTTTGTAAACCCGCTGCAGTTTGGAGCAGGGGAAGATTTGGATACTTATCCTCGTGACGAGGAACATGACCTTAAGGTAGCAATAGAATATGGCGTCGACCTTGTTTTTCTTCCTACCAATGAAACGATGTATCCGCAGTCATTATCCGTGAATATGACGGTTTCGAGCCGTACGAACGTGCTGTGTGGAAAGAGCCGGCCGGGGCACTTTGACGGTGTCGTTACCGTCCTTACGAAGCTTTTCAATATTACAAGACCTGACAACGTCTATTTCGGTATGAAGGATGCCCAACAAGTAGCTGTCGTCGATGCTTTGATCGAGGACTATAATATGCCTGTCGACCTCATCCCTGTCCCTACAGTGAGGGAGGATGACGGTCTTGCCAAAAGCAGCAGGAATGTACGACTTTCTGTTGAGGAACGAAAAGAGGCTCCTGCCATACAGGAAGCTCTGCAGTATGGCAGGAAACTCGTTATGGAAGGGCAGATGTCTAAAGAATTCGTGATTGAGGCGACACAGAAGTTTCTTGAACAGAAAACTCGTGGTAAGATAGATTATATTGAATTATTGTCTTATCCTGAGTTAGAATTTATAGAGAAGATCGATCGTCCAGTGATTCTCGCTGCGGCTGTTTTTTATGACAATGTGAGATTGATTGACAATGTCGTTTTCGATAGCGAAGGACATGTTATATACGGGTGATCGTCAAGGAGGCCATTTCATATGTTACGTACAATGATGAAAGCTAAAATACACCGGGCACGCGTAACGGAAGCGAACCTGAATTATGTTGGAAGTGTGACGATTGATCAGGATTTGCTTGATCAAGTGGGTATACTTCCCCATGAAAAGGTGCAGATTGTTAACAATAATAATGGAGAACGATTAGAGACCTATGTGATTGCTGGTGAGCGTGGAAGCGGTGTGGTCTGTTTGAATGGTGCAGCGGCGAGACGTGTCCAGCCGGACGATATTGTCATCATCGTTTCCTATGCGATGCTACATGAAGAAGAGCTTGATGATTTTCGTCCGAAGATTGCCCTGATGGATGTGAATAACAGGGTTGAGCAAATCATCGAAGAAGAACCACCTTTAAAAGCATTGCCATTATAAGAAGTGACTAGCGAGTGAAGAAAGGATCTATGCCACGGTCTTAGGCAAGGTCCTTCCTTTTTGTTGTGAAAGTAGGGATGAACATGAAGAGATTTGCAATTGTGGACTTAGAGACAACCGGAAATGCGGCTTCTAAAGGGGATCGCATCATTGAGATTGGTGTCGTTGTAATGGAGGAAGATGGGGCGATCGTGGAAGAGTTTTCTTCCCTTGTTTATCCAGAAAAAGAGATTCCATCGTTTGTCCGTTCCTTAACGGGAATTGAAAATGACGATGTGCTCGATGCACCGCTTTTTTCTGAAATTGTAGAGGATGTTTATCCTCTATTTCAACATGCCTACATCGTGGCCCATAACATCGAATTCGATCTTGGATTCCTTAATGATGAATTGGAGCGCTGCGGATATCAGCCCTTACATAACCCGATTATTGATACCGTTGAATTCGCACGCATTCTAATGCCGACGTCTCCTACTTTCAAACTGGGGCAGCTTGCAGAACGGTTGGAGATGGGGCACGATCGACCGCACCGTGCTTTGTCAGACGCTCAAGTAACAGCTGATCTTCTCCTTTATTTATTAAAAGAACTTCAGCGTCTTCCTGAACGCACCATCGAACATCTTCTGAAGATCGAGGGGAAATTGAAAAGTGATTTCAGGGAGTTTTTCATTAAGTACAGCGAGGAAAAACGGTACGGGAACCATACTGAATCTGATGTCATGATGAAGCACGGAATCGCGGTCCGCAAACAAGTGCCGGATCGTCCGTCAAAAAACGTGCAACTTCCTTCGTTCGACGTGTGGAAAACGCAGGTTTTTGAGGGGGAAAACGGCCTTGAACGTCTGCTGCCTTTGTATGAGACCCGTAAAGGCCAGCAGGATATGACAGCTACAGTGAAGCAAGCTCTCGAGACTGACAAACATGCGATCGTAGAAGCTGGTGCCGGCACGGGCAAGTCAGTCGCTTACCTGCTATCCGCAGCTTTTCAGGCTATGGAAAGTGGGAAACGAGTCGTGATCTCCACACATACGACGAGTCTGCAAAAACAATTGCTTGAAGAAGAAATACCAAAGGTCGAGCGGATGTTTCCCCGTCCGATCAAAGCTGTATTATATAAAGGTAAATCTCACTATATCAGTTTGATCCATTTCCATTATGAACTTGAGAGATCCTATCAAGATAATTATGATATAGCTCTAACCAAAGCAATGATTCTAGTATGGTTGACGAAAACGAGAACCGGTGATGTGGATGAGATCCAACTTCCATCTAATGGAAGACAGTTTTGGCATAAAGTATCATCGGAACAATCAAGCAAAACCGTACGGCTGGGGTTCACTGATGACAGTTTCTTTCAATGGGCCCAGGAGAAAGCCGCTCAAGCGGACCTCGTCATAACCAATCATGCACTTCTTTGTATGGATATTATGAAAGAGGAGTCGGTGCTACCGGATTATGAGCATGTCATTATTGATGAAGCCCATCATTTAGAAGCCGTAGCTAGTCGGTACTTTGGTGTCCGAATGAATTACCGAGAACTTCAAAGGCATTTGACTCAATTTGGGGAGATCTTTCATAAGAGCCTCTATAAGGAGTGGTCCTTACAGGATGATTTTTATACGAATCTTTCCAAAGGCCAACAATCCATCGATGAGGCAAAGGAAGAGTTGAGCCATTTTTCCCGTTATATCTATCAGAACGTTAAAAAACAGAAGAAGTTAGGAAAAGGAAAGAGTGATCTTGGTCGGACCCAACTTTTATTGAAACCTGGGGAAATGCCGTCGTTTATTGACACAGCCAAAGAAATGTCCCATCGTTTCTTATCCATGATAAAAAAATTGATTGTTCAAATGGGAAGAATGGAAGAACAATTAAGAATGCAACTGTCGGTCAGAGAAGACTATAGCATTCCTATTCTTCTCTCCCGTCTGAACAATCAAATCGATGTCTGTCATCAAATTCGCTCCCAGCTCATTCACTATTTTGATTTTACAAGAGAAGAAGAAGTGAAATGGGTGGAAATTGAAGGAGAAGGGGCCGTTAACGCGATCTACTTGTTCAGTGAACCCTATGATGTAGCGAGCCTGCTGGAACAACGGCTATTCAATAGAAAGAGCAGTGTGATCTTGACGAGTGCGACCTTATCTACGGATGGTTCTTTTGATTATATTCGAAAGTCGTTGGGGTTAATGAATCAAGCTTCCTTGATTGAAGCAGTCATTCCTTCCCCTTATCAGTTTAAGGAGCAGGTGCAGCTTATGGTTCCGAATGATTTCCCGAACATAAAGGATGATCCTGACTCATTTGTTGAAGCACTGAGTGAAGCGATATATTCCGTTGCTGAAGTGACGAGAGGAAGAATGCTTGTACTATTCACCTCTTATGAAATGCTCCGTCAGACCTACACACTTCTTAAAGAGTTTATCGACCCAGAGGAGTTTATGGTTTTCGCACAAGGCGTGTCAAGTGGAAGTAGAGACCGATTGAAAAAAAACTTTCAAGCCTTCGATCAAGCCATTCTTCTAGGGACGAGTTCTTTTTGGGAAGGTGTAGATATTCCGGGAGAGGACCTTTCCTGTCTAATGATGGTCCGTTTACCTTTTCAGCCTCCAGACCAGCCGATCCAATCGGTGAGGAACGAACGAATGCAAAAGGAAGGACGGAATTCCTTCATGGAGAAATCACTGCCTCATGCCATCATTCGCTTCAAACAAGGATTTGGGCGATTGATCAGGAGCAGCTCGGATAGAGGGGTCGTCTTTATTTGCGATCAACGGTTGATGGAAGCTAGATATGGGAAATACTTCTTAAATTCTCTACCAGAAGTACCTGTTTCTTATGAGTCTACCCGTCAGTTGATCAATAAGATTGAGAAATGGCTTTGAATCGAAAGCATTGGAACAGATGAACCTGTTATAATAATAAGCGGACCCCGCATAATGGAGGTTTTTAACGATGGAAAATAAGATCGAAACATTGTCGACAGTCAGAATCCAAAAGTCTGACGATCTTTATAAAATTGTCGATACATTAAACCGTACATTGAAAGAAAATAATCTGATGTTTGGGTTGGCACTGGATGATGACGATGCTGAGACCGCAGTCTTCACCATATACCGCACCTAGTTGGTTGAAATGGAGTCTTGCTATTGTAGGTACGATCTTTATCTTAGCTTTTATCCTTTTCTTATGGATCTATATTGATGTGAATCAGGACCGTAAAAAAGGTCACCCTCAAGCAGAATCGATCGCTCTAAAACAGGGGAACCTGACCAGGATTGATGATGTTGCTTCCTATCACGGCGAAAGAGAGTTTCATATCGTCCAAGGGAAGAGCGAATCGGGAAAAACATCTATATTGTTCATGGATATAAAGGAACAGAAAGTCATGGATAAAGTGCCAGGAGAAGAAGCGCTGCCATTAGAGGAGATGCGTTCGCAATGGGAAAATACCTGCTCCAATTGTACATTCAAGGATATTCAGTATGGTTATGAGGAAAACGAACCGGTCATACAGTTGACTTATATTGATGATCAAAACCGTTATGTATTGGATTATTTCACATTACAAGGTAAGGCGTTTGATCAGCGTTTTGCATTCAGACAGAATGAGTAGAAGGAGTGAACGTTTATGGAATTAGCACAACGTGTGCAAGCTTTAACACCATCGACAACATTGGCAATCACAGCTAAGGCGAAAGCATTGAAGGCTGAGGGCCATGATGTGATTGGATTGGGAGCTGGTGAGCCAGACTTCAATACACCATCTTATATTTTGGAAGCTGCAAAACGGGCAATGGATGAAGGGATGACGAAATACACACCTGCTGGCGGAGTTCCTGAGCTTAAAAACAGCATTTCAGCAAAACTGAATCGAGATCAAGGTTTAACATACACAAATGAACAAATCATCGTGACTACAGGTGCTAAGCATGCCTTGTTCACTTTGTTCCAGGTCCTTTTAAATGAGGGGGACGAAGTCATTGTCCCAGCTCCATACTGGGTTAGTTATCCTGAGCAGATTAAACTTGCAGAAGGTACACCTGTGATCGTATCTGCAGAAGAATCCAATGACTTCAAGCTCACACCAGAGCAACTGAAAGAAGCCATCACTCCTAAAACGAAAGCGGTGATTATTAATTCACCAAGTAACCCGACAGGAATGATGTATTCAGAAGCAGAATTAGAGGCGCTGGGAGAAGTATGTCTTGAGCATGATATCCTTATTGTGTCTGATGAAATTTATGAAAAATTGATCTACACAGAAGAGGAACATGTCTCTATAGCTCAGCTTTCCAAAGAACTTTACGATCAAACGATCCTGATCAATGGGGTTTCCAAATCCCATTCCATGACAGGGTGGAGAATCGGTTTTGCGGCAGGAAATAAAGCCGTGATCAAAGCGATGTCCAATATGGCTTCTCATTCGACATCAAACCCGACAACCATTGCCCAGTACGCGGCACTTGCAGCTTATACGGCTTCTGAAGAAGAAGTAGACGAAATGAAAGAGGCTTTCAAAGAGAGACTGGATGTCCTTCATGAACGTCTGGTTCAAATTCCTGGTGTGAAGTGTGCCAAACCATCCGGTGCTTTTTACCTTTTCCCAAATGTCAAAGAAGCCGCTGAACAGGGTGGATTTGAAGACGTGGATGCATGGGTGAAAGCTCTATTAGATGAAGAAAAAGTGGCTCTCGTCCCAGGTTCAGGTTTTGGAAGCCCGGATAATGTGCGCCTATCTTATGCAACATCTCTCGATCAGCTCGAAGAAGCAGCTGATCGAATCGAACGTTTTGTAAACAAACATCAATCATAAGCTTTTGGAGGTTTTTAGTGTGAAAACAACTATTTCTGAAGTATCAAAATATGTAGGCGAAGAAGTGACGTTAGGAGCATGGCTGAGTAACAAGCGCTCCAGCGGTAAAATTGCCTTTTTGCAACTACGCGATGGAACGGGCTTTATGCAAGGAATCGTCGTTAAAGCTGAAATCGGAGAAGATAAGTTCCAAGAGGCTAAAGCTTTAACACAGGAATCTTCCCTTTTTGTGACGGGAGTCATTGTTGAAGATACTCGTTCTCCGCTCGGCTACGAAATGCAAGTGAAAGACTTCGAAATCATTCATGAAGCGGTCGACTATCCAATTACACCAAAGGAGCATGGTCCAGAGTTCCTGATGGATCACCGCCATTTGTGGTTGCGCTCGAAGCGTCAACACGCCGTGATGAAAGTAAGGAATGAAATCATTCGATCCACGTATGAGTTCTTCAATGATAATGGTTACGTCAAAATTGATCCTCCTATACTAACGGGATCATCAGCAGAAGGAACGACAGAACTCTTCCATACTAAATATTTTGATGAAGATGCCTACTTGTCTCAAAGTGGACAACTGTACATGGAAGCAGCTGCGATGGCTTTCGGACGTGTCTTTAGTTTCGGACCGACCTTCCGTGCTGAGAAATCAAAAACCCGCCGCCACTTGATTGAATTCTGGATGATTGAGCCTGAGATGGCTTTCATGGACCACGAAGACAGCCTTCAAGTACAGGAACAGTACGTTTCTCATGTCGTACAATCCGTTCTTAAGAACTGTAAGATTGAACTTGACGCGCTCGGTCGTGATACGAAGAAACTGGAAAACATCCAAGCGCCATTCCCGCGCATTAGTTATGACGATGCTATCCAACTCTTGAAAGATAAAGGCTTTGATGATATTGAATGGGGAGAAGATTTTGGAGCTCCGCATGAAACAGCGATTGCTGAAAGCTATGATAAGCCTGTTTTCATCACCAACTATCCTGCTGAAATCAAAGCGTTCTATATGAAGCCAGATCCTGAGCGTCCAGAAGTGGTACTTTGTGCTGACTTGATTGCTCCTGAAGGATACGGTGAAATCATCGGTGGTTCTCAACGAATCGATGATTTGGAATTGATGCAGCAGAGATATGAGGAGCATGACCTCACAGGGGATGCATACAAGTGGTATTTACAACTACGTGAATACGGCAGCGTTCCGCACTCTGGATTCGGGTTAGGGCTCGAACGTACGGTTGCTTGGATCTCCGGAGTTGAGCACGTCCGTGAAACGATTCCATTCCCTCGTCTACTAAACAGACTTTACCCGTGATCACTAATCATGCGGATGAACGAACACCGATTTTTCGCCCTTGGCGTATCGGTGTTTTTCATTCCTTGAAGATTAAGAATGGAGGGATTGATTTGGCTAAATACCAAAGCTTTCAAAACATCATGGATAACCAAATGGTCGTTCCAACGAAACTTCTCGAGAATTTTCATCACTTGAAGTTAAATGAAACCGAATTGGTCGTTCTTTTACAGATTCATCGTTTCCGCACAGAAGGCAATGGCTTTCCTACACCTGAACAATTGGCAGCTCATTTATCCATTTCAGCTCAGGAATGCTCACGAGTCCTTAGAAGCCTCATACAAAAAAGAATGATGACCATTGAACAAAATCAAAATGAAGATCGCGTCCTGAACGAGTATTACTCTTTGGAGCCTTTATGGGAGAAATTGTTTGCAGCTGTACCGAAGCCACAAACGAATGATCGTTCCTATGATGAGAACATTTTCCCGTTGTTTGAACAGGAATTCGGCAGGCCCTTGTCTCCCTTTGAAATAGAAACCATCAACATATGGATTGATGAGGAAGAGCAGTCTCCTGCATTGATCAAGGCTGCACTACGCGAAGCTGTTTTAATGAGTAAATTGAATTTCAAGTACATCGACCGCATTCTGAGGGAGTGGAAGCGGAAGGGAGTACAAACGGTGGAACAGGCCCGTGAACAAGGAAAACAGTTCCGCCAAGGACAGCACTCCATGAAGACACAAAAACAGGAAAATAAAAAGCGGGATATCTCTCTTTACTATAACTGGTTAGAGGAGGATTCTTAAAAGAAACGATGTTAAACAAACAACAGATCCGTCAATGCTTAGATGCATTCGAAGAAATGTTTCCTGAGGCGGAGTGTGAATTGACGCACAGCAACCCTTTTGAGCTCCTCGTTGCTGTCGTTTTATCTGCACAAGCAACAGATGCACTCGTAAACAAAGTGACGCCTCAACTTTTTGAGAAATACAAGAAGCCCGAGGATTATATGGCTGTTCCTTTGGAAGAGCTTCAAAACGATATTAAACGTATCGGTCTATATAGGAACAAAGCAAAAAACATTAAAAAGCTTTCTCAAACACTTGTTGAGAAATTTAATGGGGAAGTTCCCCCGACAAAAAAAGAGCTTGAAAGCTTAGCTGGAGTAGGGAGGAAAACGGCAAACGTGGTGGCTTCTGTTGCCTTTGATGAACCAGCCATAGCCGTGGATACACACGTGGAGCGCGTTTCTAAACGTCTGGCCTTTTGTCGATGGAAAGATTCCGTATTGGAAGTCGAAAAGACGTTAATGAGGAAAATACCGGAGGAGGAATGGAGTGTTACCCACCACCGGATGATTTTCTTCGGCCGCTATCACTGTAAAGCCCAGCGCCCCAATTGCGAAGAATGTCCGTTATTATATTTGTGTAGAGAAGGACAAAAAAGAATGAAAAAGAAAGAGAAAACATCATAAAAAATACCCTCTCTATTTAAATAGAGAGGGTATTTTTGTTTAGGCCGCATCTTCTTGATCATCCTGTTCATCTTCAGCTGGAGGTTGTTCTTCATCAGAACCGCTGTTCCCACCTGAACCAGAATCATCACCTTGATTTTGGCCTTCATTTTCACTGTCTTCATTGTTTCCATTGCCCTGATCGTTTCCTTGACCATTTCCATTGCTGTTACCATTGCCGTTACCGTTTCCATCAGTATTTCCTTGTTCATCTCCATCGTTGTTTTCTTCGGAAGAATCTTCGTCCTCCGTGTTTTCTTCTTCGTCTTCCTGATTTTCTTCTTCTGATTCTTCAGAAGGTTCTTCCTCAAGAGAACCTGGAGCTTGAACCGTAACGGTCGCAGGTTCACTATTTGCAGTATTATCGTCATCGCTAATGGCTACGACAGCAAATTCATAGGAGGCTCCTGGATCGACATTGGTAATCTCGACACTTGTTTCTTTGGTAGTCGTCAGTTCTCTCATCTCACCACCGTCGATGGAGGCGGCAATTCGGAAGCTGATTCCATCTGTATTTCCGTAAGACCAGGAGAGATCTATACTGGATGTTTCTTCGTTGAAGTTTCCAGCCAACGATTGAACAGGGTCCAGTTTCTGATACGTTTGTGATACTTTAGAAGGTTGATTATCTACATGAAACAGTTCTGTCACTATTCGGGCCGAAGGTGTATATTCACTAGGTAAACGTGCGGGTCTTGACCCTTTTTCCACATCAACCCAGGCAACGGAATCCGGTTTAGTAAAGTCAGCTGTTTCTATTCCTTGCGATAATTGACTCATTAGAGGCTTGTAAATCTGTTTTGGTATATTTTTCGCCGCCTGAGACATTGGGTCTTCTTCATCGTAACCTGCCCAAATGGAAATGGAATAGTTGGTTGTGTATCCATTAAACCAAGAGTCTGATGCATAATCTCCACGGTTCGTCGTTCCGGTTTTACCTGCATCAGGTACACCAGGTACATTGGCAGCCGTCCCTGTACCTTCACTCATGGTTGTTTGCAGCATGTTAGAGATCATAAAGGCTGTGTAGCTGTTCATGGCAGACTTAGGCTCTGGAGTAAGATCAATCGTTCCTTCTCCAGGCACTTCAACTTTTGTTACGGTATGTGGTTCATTATATACGCCTTCATTCCCGAAAGCAGCGTACGCGGCAGCCATTTCTTTAGGATTGGTTCCAACTCCACCTCCAATGGCATCTGAGAGCATAAAACCTTTGTCAGGTACTTTGAAGCCGAGTCCTTTTGCAAATTCTTCAGCTTTATCGATCCCTACTTCTTCCATTAATTTTATTGTAGGAATATTTAATGAACGGCTTAAAGCGTATCTAGCTGATACCCATCCTCTGAATTTATTATCAAAGTTATTAGGTGTCCATCCGTCATTGACGTCAAATTCAGTTTTTTCATCATTAATTTGATGATAGGTGGACATCTTATTATATTGAATTGCCGGACCATAGGCTGTGATTGGTTTGAACGTCGATCCTGGCTGGCGGTTGATTTGAGTCGCCGTATTAAATTGACCTTTTTGGTAGTTTCGACCTCCACCAATCGCTCGAATGGCACCTGTTTGTGTATCTGTGACAGTAACTCCGGCCATTAATTTCTCATCAGGCCAAGGCGTAGGACCTTCATTGCTCAAGAGCTGCTGCACTTGTTCCTGAGCTTTAGGGTCTAGGGTAGTGTAAATTTTCAACCCGTCTTTATAAATATCTGAGCCATCCATTTTCTCTTTGATTTCTCGTTCCACTTCATCAACGAATGCTTGAAAAGGTGCTTCCTTTTCGGGTTGTCTTTCAATCAACATGTCTTCGATCTGCACTTGTCGCGCTTCTTCAGCTTCAGCTTCTGTGATTTTTCCGTGTTGCACCATCAAACTTAGGACCGTACTCATGCGATCCTTCGCTAAATCAGGGTTTTCAAATGGCATGTAGCCACTCGGCCTTTGAGGTAGACCTGCCAAGAGAGCGGACTCAGGCAAAGTAAGCTCACTGAGGTCTTTCTTTCCGAAATAGGTTTCTGCAGCTTCCGCAACCCCATAAGCCCCAGCACCATAGTAAATCTTATTCAGGTACATTTCTAAAATCTTTTCTTTGGAATACTCTTGATCTAATTTAATTGCCAGATACTGCTCTTGTACTTTACGCTTTATGGTTTTATCTTTCGTCAAAAATGATTCTTTGACGACTTGTTGTGTAATTGTACTAGCACCTTCAGCACCGAACCCGCCCGTAATATTGGCAAGGATCGCGCCTCCGATTCTTCGAAAATCAATTCCAATATGATCATAAAACCGTACATCTTCTGTAGCTAAGACAGCGTCTTCAAGTACGGGAGGGATGTCGTTGTACGTGATTTTCGTCCGGCGTTCGTCTCCGGCTAAATCTGCAAACAAATCTCCATTCTTGTCGTATACTTTGGAAGAAAAGGGATCGGATAATTTCGATTCATCTAAGCTTGGAGCTGTCGCAACATAATAGGCAAATAGAGCGCCGACCCCTAACATCAATACGACGCCGATGGTTAAGAGGGTCATAAAAATCTTTTTGAATTTGGACGTGCTTTTTCCTTTTTTTGATGATTTCATTTGTTTTCTTCTAGCTGTTCGTGACTGGCTATCGTTGGCCATTTACATTTCCTCCGTTTCAGAAATAAAGCTTATCGATGGCAGTGGCATAGTGAACCCTTGCCTGATAATGAAAAGGGATTTTGATTCCTTCTTTTGCAACATAAGAGTAAGGAATCGATTTCCTTCCACCATTCCACTGATTTTCCCAGAAAGAAAAGATCGAAGGGGATGGAAGGAGGAACGTCTCATCTAAAGGGGTAAACTTTATAATCATAAAGCTTATTCCACCGTGTGCTTGAACAGCCCTCATGTGATCAATCTGGTGTTGGTGGACATTATTTAAAGGAAAGGACGTTTTGTTTTTGGTTTCTTTCGCTTCAAAATCGATGTGCTTTCCACGATAAACACCATTGAAGTCTGTCGTGGACGCTTGTTTGAAATACGCTTCTTTAATAACAGCTGCACTGCGTTTCGGGTAATCCACTTGTACAATTTGAACAGGTGTCGGTTTTTTATGGACGACTGCAATTCCTGCTTGCAAATAATATTCGTTCGTTACATTAATGTCTTCTTCCAGTGACATTCCTCGATTACTGAAATCTGGTTTTGTTTTTCCTTTGGGAGCTAAGTTTGTCTTCGAACCACGCCTCCCATTGGGATAATTCACAACCAATCCCTCCCTATAGCCATGAGAGTATCATACCAAATTTTTAAGTCCAAGAATATATACATGCGACTCATTTTATATAGACGTATGAAAAAAAGGAAAGTTTCACCTGTTCACAAGATTGACACATTCGAGAGAAGCACCGTGAGTATCTTCCCTTCCATAATCCCTTCAAAACCCTAATCATATTCTTTCGAGAAAAAAGGGAGATTTTTGTCCCGTTATACTCATTGGAACGTTTTCCTTTACATCGCAAAAGAAGAGGGAAGGTTTTATAAAAAAAGCTGCTGCTATAAAAAATAGCAACAGCTTCTCTCCCTTACGTAGCAGGACGGTTTTCACCAGCTAATTTTGGATTGTCCGTTTTCGCCGGTGTCGGTTTCTTATTTTTCTTTTCTTTTTTCTTAGCCATATGATTTTCTCCTTCTATGTCGAAGATTAAAGTCTGATTTGACTTGTTTTGTTGCTTTAGTTCTAGTCTTGTCATCCGTAAAGGAGTTATGCATGCAATAGAGAATTTGTAAAAGACCAATAAAAGGGGGAGTAGTGTATGAAGAAAAATAGTGTCATCACACCGCATGAATTTGAGGAGCAGCTCTCACACTTACAGGAGAAATTTTCTTTACTTGAGCGCAGGTTGTCCATCAAAACAGATGAAATCGTGTTTAATATGACTGTCTCCCACCGTAAAGAAATGGATGAATTGAAAAATGAAGTTTTCGGACTCCGCGATGAATTAAGGAAGATAAAAAGGGAACGTCGGTTTGAATATATGGGGAAGGTTGCCGAGCAGGCCAGACGTCGTTCCGTAGGTTGATTTTGATGCCCTTTGTTCCCTCATGGTAAAATGAAGGAGGAAAGGTGTGGGATGAAATGAATTTAAAAGCCAATACGAATGAATTGAAGCGTCTAATTGATGATCGCCATCAACGCTTTTTGAATACGGAAGGTCCTGTAGATAAAAAGAATTATGATTTTTTTAATCAAGTGAAAGAAGAAACGGCTCCAATGTTCCGATTGACGAATGATTGGCTTCAGGAAGCTGAAGCTTTTGTGAAAGACCGAAAGACAAACGTACACCCAAATCAAGTGAAATCAACGCATGAAAATATAGAAATGATTATCCTTCATAGTTATTATTTGGATGTACAGCTGAAGAGGTTCAAAGAATTGTACCAGTCCGTTCATTATGTTTTGGATATGGTCCTTAACGATATAAAACAAAATGAAAAAAGCTCCCTATAACGGGAGCTTTTTTCATTTCATATAAACACGAATATTTCTTAACATAAGCTTCCTTTTTGACTTATTTTCGTGAGAATTGTGGTGTATAAGGGCTGCGGGGAATGAGGAGACTCCTGCGAGAAAAGAGTCATTCCCCGCAGCCTCATCCACTTAAAAAACATCTCGGAATCGAGTATTCAAGAAACCTGCCATATTCTCAAATAACGACTGATCATTTTAAAAACGTTTATTTTTTAGACAGGATCAAATAAAACGATGGAACAAGTAAAAGGGTGAGTACGGTTGAAAAAGCGAGTCCTGAGACGATGGAAACGGCCAAAGGCTTGAACAACACATCCCCTGTATAAATGATTGGAGCCAAGGCTGCAATCGATGTTAAGGAAGTCAGGACGATCGGACGTATTCTAGCCCGGCCTGCTTCAATGACGGCTTCAACCGTACTATGGTAACGTTCACGGTTTTGCTCAATAAATTCTACGAGGATTACGGAATTCCTTACAACGATCCCTGAAAGCGAGACGATGCCTAATACAGCTAAGAAACTGAGCGGTTCTCCTGATACGAACAGTCCAACAATGGCACCTGTCACAGCTAGAAATACGGTTCCTGTAATCAGTAAAGGCATGAGCAAGGAATTAAATTGTATAGCAATGGTCAAATAGATCAAGAACAAAACGATGACGAAAAGTTTCGTTACTTCTACAAAAAATTCGGAACGTGCATCCGATTCTCCACTTTCAACAAGCGAATACCCTTCAGGAAGGTCATTTTTTATGTCATCCACAACTTCTGACGCTTGTTTGGAGAATGTACTTTCCATTCCTTCTTCAGGGTAGGCTTCCACTGTGATGGTTCGATCGCCATCCAAGTGTGGAATGACCCCAATTCGTTCGGTTGAATTTGTCGTGATGACTTCGTTAAGGGTAAGGGTTTCTGGCGGCTGAGCGTTTGGACTGGTTGGTTGACTCACAACGCTTAGTTCAGAAAGAGCTACTCCATTCTCAACACCGTCGTCGAGTTTCACCTCGATTGGCAATCGTTCTACCCCGTTGTCGAACGTACCTAAGGGTGCCCCGATATTCGCTAGTTGTAGTTGAGAGGTGACTTGATTGATCGGAATGTTATTTTCTGCAAGCCGTTCACGATCTGCGGTGTATTCAGTAAAAGGTTGTGACTTGGCATTGAGCGTTGTTATTTCTGAACCTTCTATTTCACTTAACCGATTTTTGGCTTCCTGTGCCTCTGAAATCAATGTTTCAATTTCAGGTCCTTGTATTTGTAATTGGACGGGTGGGGAAGGCGGTGGACCTGAAACAATGGTTTCAAGGAAAATTTCACTCTCTGGAAATTCTTCTCTCAACGGCTCTTCCCACTCTTGTATAAACTCACTGGCGCTCGTCTGATCTCTGTCTACTCGAACAAGGACTTGGCCTGTGTTCTCACCTGACCGTTGTAATCCTGAACTGAATAAACTTGGTAGTCCACTACCTGAATAAACCGCTGTTTCTGTAATGTTGTCATCCGAATTTTCCAGAAAGTCCGCTAATTCCTGTAATCTTTGTTCGGTGTCCTCAATCGTTGTGCCTTGAGGATTCTCTACAGAAATCGTTACCTCCGGACGATCAGCGGCAGGGAAAAATTCGAACGGAATCCGGATGGCCAGTGTGGCTAAAAGGGCACAAACAACAAGACCTATAAGGGAAGTGACCAAAGGTTTCTTCGTAGTCTTGGGAAGAATCCGATCCGCATACACCTGTTCCAATCGGTCAAACCAACCACCCAGGAGTCCAGATTTTGCTTTTGCAGATTTTTTCTTCTGCTTTTTCCTAGCATATTGAACCGTAGGGATGAAAGTCAGGGCAATGATGGTGGAAGCAAGGACTGTGAAGATTAAGACAGATGGTAAAGCTCTGATAAAATCTCCATTCGTTCCTGATAAAAACGTTAAAGGTAAGAAGCTGAAAATGATCATAAGTGTTGAAGTTATGATGGATTTTCCGACTTCCTTCACACCCCGAATGGTACCCTCCAAAGGACCATCACCGAGTTGGAACCTTCTTTGAATGTTGTCATTCACGACAATCGCGTCGTCCACCAGGATTCCGATGGCTATAATCATTCCAATGACTGAGATTTGGTTTAAATCGACCCCGACATATGGGAGGGGGATTAAACCGATGAGGATGGATATAGGAATGGATAAAGCAACAAGAATCGCTGATGACAAAGGAAGACCCAAAACCATAATGATGATGACAGCAAGAAACGATATGGCAAAGGATGTGATCAGGTTCGTAAAGACTTCATCAATGACTGTACTTTGTGTGTAAAATCGGTCGACTTGAATTTCTGCAGGTAATTGTTCAGACAAAACCGTAATCTTATCAGTCAATTCTTCTTGCAGGGCACTGATGTTTACTCCTTCTTCCGTAAGTATGGTGACGGATAAAGCAGGCTGGTCTTTATAAGTTATAAGGTCCTCAACGTCTTGGTTCGTGAGGGCGATGGAACCTATCTCTGCGAGAGTGACAGGTTCTCCTGCTGAGTTATTTCCGACATATAAGCTCTCCAACTCTTCAATATCTCCATATTTTTCAAAAATTAATTGATGGATGCTGCCATCTCTCTGTTCCGTTCCAATGGGGGAGGGGCCTAATTCTTCACTCAATGAACGAATCACAGAAGAAGGAGAAATTTGCAGCTCATTCAATTGGTCATTATCTAAACTGACAGCTACTTTTTGATCAGGTAAACCTTTAATTAGAATGGAATCGACACCAGGAGTTCTGGTCAACTCTGCCTTCCACTCTTTCAATTCTTCCCGTAAGTTATACAGTTCTGTTCGTTTATCACTGTAGAGGTGATAGGAAGCAACAGCTGACATCATCGTGTCCGTATTCACATCAGGGGCTTGAACTTCTTCAGGAAAAGACCTGGATACATCTGATACAGCTTGCCGGATCTTGGCGTTTGTTGTATCCGTATCTACATTGCCCGAAAGTGTGGCTGTCACTGTACCAAAACCTGTAGTGGAAGCAGAAGTGACTTCTTCAATTCCTGCGGTGTTCAAAAGCTTTTCTTCAAGAGGATTGACGATCGTCCGCTCCACTTCTTGAGGAGTAGCTCCTGGATAAACAGTGGAAATGGATGAGACATTTACGTTGATTTCAGGAATCTCCCTTTTGGGCAATTGCAAATAGGTGAAAATCCCTGTGAAAATTAATAACAAAATAAAAATCCAAATGATTTTGTTGTAATTTAAAATTGACTTCATTTTGTTCCTCCTACCCATATGATTTTAATGCTCTTTCAGTATAAACTTTTTTCCGACACATGTGTCAATTAAATGCTCTTTCGATGTGTTGAGGGAAAGCACACGTGAAACCGCTTTACATTTTACTTATATTCATATATAATTACTTTCCCATGAGTAGGGAGGGATATAGATGGAATCCAAACAACTAATCAATGAAGCTAAAAAGATGAGGGAAAAAGCCTATGTACCATATTCAAAATTCCCCGTAGGCGCCGCTCTAGTCACAGAGGATGGTACCCTTTATACAGGGTGCAATATTGAGAATGCCGCCTATCCAGTTACTTGTTGTGCTGAACGAGTAGCTATTTTTAAGGCCGTTTCCGATGGCCATAACAAATTTAAGGAACTAGCGGTTGTCGCTGACACGAAAAGACCAGTTCCACCGTGTGGGTCTTGTCGTCAAGTGATGAGCGAGTTTTTCCAGTCTAATGTTCAAATCCATACAACAAATCTGCATGGAGATACAAAAACATTTACAATGGAAGAGATACTTCCATTTTCGTTTTCCTCAGCTGATTTAACAGAAGAAGATAAGTAGGTAATAAAGGATGAGATTCTCATCCTTTTTTTATTTGAATTATTTCTATCGCTCAAATGAAACCATCTTTTTCATGTCAAGTAAATCATAGGGTGTGAAAAAGACATATGATAGAGACGATTTCGCATGGTGTAAGGAAATCGATGGGTATCTGTTTATAAGAAAGTATGGGATATGATGATATCGCCTAGTACGTTCATGCTCTTTGTGACATACGCTGATAAGGAATAACAGAACAAGGAGTGAAAGCACGATGCATCAACATTCTATGCAGGACTCTTGCGGCTGTGGACCTATGTCCCCGATGTCGTCTCCAGCCGGAAACCGTAGGCCGATCGTCTGTCCTGTCCAAAATTGTGTAGTAGATAACTACTTTTGTGAAAATCAAGACTACATTCACCCTACTCACATTCTCGTACGAAACAATCACACACTGAACAACAACCACTATTTCCCATACATGGTTTCTGAGCAAAACAACTTCCGAACTCAAGACTTCGCTTTTCCTCAAGGGTCTTCACCAGACTATAATTGGATGGAATATATGAACCCTCAAGACATGGGTCAAGGTCAAATGCCAATGAACGAAGACGATATGGATGATATGGAAGGCATGATGGGTCAAGGGGGCCAAATGCCGATGATGGGTCAAGGTCAAATGCCTATGATGGGCCAAGAGGGCCAAATGCCGATGTCGGGTAACGGTCAAATGCCAATGATGGGCCAAGGGGGCCAAATGCCGATGTCGGGTAACGGTCAAATGCCTATGATGGGCCAAGGGGGCCAAATGCCGATGATGGGTAACGGTCAGATGCCAATGATGGGCCAGGGCCAAATGCCAATGATGGGTACAGGACCTAATAGCTAAAGATAGATAAGCCACGTTACTGTGGCTTATTTTCATTTTTTAAGGAATCATAATAGAATGAATGTAGAGTAAGGAGGGAGAACAATGAAAACCCTTGTTGTTACTGGTTATAAACCGATGGAGATGGGTATTTTTAAGCAAAATGACCCCAAAGTCGAATTCGTAAAAGAAACCATAAAAAAAAGATTACTTAGCTACATAGATGAAGGTTTGCAATGGGTGCTCATTTCAGGGCAGATGGGAGTCGAGTTATGGACGGGTGAAGTCGTACTTGATCTCAAAGAAGAGTATGAAGTGAAATTAGGGGTTCTTCCGCCTTTTGAAAATCAGGAAGAGCGCTGGCCTGAAGATTTGAAGCTTGTTTATGAGGAAATAACAATGATGGCCGATTTCTATCAACCCATTTATAATAAAGGGTATGAAGGACCTTATCAATTCAGAGCGAGAGATCAATTTCTAATCGACCATTCAGAAGGGTGTCTCGTTTTATTCGATGAAGATACAGAAGGAAGTCCTCAATATTTCTTAAAAGGAGCAAAGAAGGCTCAAGAACAAGGGAAATATGAAATTGTTTATATCACTCCATTAGACCTTGATGAGACAGTCGAAGAGCTGCGGATGGCCGATCCGGATTTCTGGAGTCAGTAAAAATTCTTCTTTGGTTGGAAATTGACATTTTGGTGACCTTTTGAAAAAATGGATATAATGTGTGAAACAGAGGTGAAAAAAATGAACTTAGAAGAGTATCATTTAAGCGGTAAGGATATACTTGAGAAAGACTTTAAAACGTCTATGAGAGGGTATAACCAAGAAGAAGTGGATGAGTATTTGGATTTGATCATTCAGGATTATGACCGTTTTCAACAAGAAATTGAACGTTTGCAGCAGGAAAATGATCGGTTGAAAAAAATGTCAACACGGGAATCATCACAGAGACAAAGACAACCATCAACAAACAATCATCAAGTGAATTATGACATCTTGAAGCGTGTTTCAAACTTAGAGAAGGCTGTTTTTGGCAACAAATACGCCGATTAGTTTTTCATTTTTTACCAATGACAAGCGAGTTTGTGTCTGTTATAATGGTTTAGCACGTCGAAAGAGACGTAAAGACAATTAATAATGCTCATTTGAATACTCAGGTAATCGCTGTATAGGTTTCTATACAGAGGAAAGTCCATGCTCGCACAAGCTGCGATGCTTGTAGTGTTCGTGCTTGACGAAACCATAAGTCAAGGGAGTTCATTAGAACTTACGGCAGGGAAAGTTCCTAAGTCTTTGATATGGAATGACTACCTTGAAAGTGCCACAGTGACGGAGCCGGAGTAGAAATACTTCGGGTGGAACGAGGTAAACCCCACGAGCGAGCAACCCAAATATAGGTAGGGGCACTCTTTAATGGGAAATGAACCAGAGAAGAGGCCGTTTGACGGCAGATAGATGATTGCCACCGGAGTACGAGGTTGACCACCGCTTGCAGTACAATGGCACAGAACATGGCTTACAGAGTATTCAAAGGTCGCTAATGATACAGATGACACCCTTCTGGAAAGCCTTATGCTTTTTAGAAGGGTTTTTTCTTTTTCAATACGTTTTGTAGTGAAGAAAATCGTTTTAGTTTGCTCATGATACATATGAAGGAGGTTCATCATGTCGAAAAAAGTTACATTAATTGCAACGGCAGCTATGGGACTGGAAGCCATAGTGGGAAAAGAAGTGAAAGCTTTAGGGTATGAAAACATTCAGGTTGAAAATGGAAGAGTTGTATTTGAAGCGGACGTTTCAGCGATACCAAGAGCCAATCTTTGGCTGCGAACGGCTGATCGAGTCAAATTGCTGGTAGGGAAATTCAAAGCTACATCTTTTGATGAACTTTTCGAAAACACGAAAGCATTGCCTTGGGAAACCTTTATCGAGGAAGACGGGGAATTCCCTGTCATCGGTAAGTCGGTAAAATCTAAGCTTTACAGTGTTCCGGATTGTCAGTCGATTGTTAAAAAAGCGATCGTTGAACGTTTGAAAGTGAAGCATGGCATTGATTCATGGTTGAAAGAAACAGGAGCCTTTTACAGAGTGGAAGTAGCCATTCATAAGGACGAAGCGTTACTGACGATAGATACTTCTGGTAGCGGACTGCATAAACGAGGGTATCGTGTAGGTCAAGGGGAAGCCCCATTAAAAGAAACATTAGCCGCAGCACTCGTACAAATGACGAACTGGACACCTGATCAACCGTTTGTTGATCCTTTTTGTGGTTCCGGAACGATTGCGATCGAAGCGGCCTTAATCGGCCAGAATATTGCACCTGGTTTTAATAGGGAATTCGCTTCTGAGAATTGGGGTTTCATTCCACAAAAGGCTTGGGATGATGCGTTTCAAGAAGCGGAAGATGCTGCGAATTATGATCAGCCGCTTCAAATTTTCGGATCTGACATTGATCCTGAATTGATTGATATCGCGAAGAAGAACGCGATGGAAGCAGGACTGGGAGAACTGATCACTTGGAAACAAATGCAGATGAGCGATTTCAAACCAAAGCAGGAAAATGGGTACCTTGTGTCTAATCCTCCTTATGGAGAGCGTATGGGTGAACGGGAAGAAGTGGAAGAGATGTATCGTAACCTCGGGACGATTATGCGTGACCATCAATCCTGGAGTGTGTACATTCTTACTTCTCATGAAGGCTTTGAGAAACTTTACGGAAAGCCTTCCACTAAAAAACGGAAGCTCTTCAATGGCTTTATCAAAACGGATTATTATCAGTATTTCGGTAGAAAACCAAAATCAAAGCCATCCAATGGTAAAGGGTTCGGTTTTTGATCCGTTTGATCAAGCGATTCACTTAGATGAAGGGGAGAGATAGTTTTGAGTAAAACTACAGAACAGAAGTTTATGGACTTGCTGAAAGAACAATCATCTTACGGGGAAGCGATCGGTCTGATGGCATGGGATATGCGGACAAAAGCTCCTCGTAAAGGAATGGATGGCCGTTCTGAAGTGATCGGTGTTTTGTCTCAGAAAGTCCATGAAATCCAGACATCAGAAGAAATGCGCCGTTATCTGGATGAACTGAAGGATAAGGCCAAGGATCCTATGCTGAAACGAGCGGTGGAAGAAGCGGAGGAAACCTACAATAAAACAGCTAAAATACCTACGGACGAATATAGAGCTTATGTGACGCTGCAAACGAAAGCGGAATCCATGTGGGGAGAAGCGAAGAGCAACAATGATTTTGAAAGTTTCCGCCCCTACCTGGAAGAATTGGTGGAATACAACCGAAAATTTGCCGATTACTGGGGTTATGAAAAGCATCGTTATGACGCTCTTTTAAATAATTATGAGCCTGGGGTTACTGTGGAGGTCCTTGATGAAGTATTCCCTAAAGTGAGGAAAGCTCTAACAGACCTTTTAAAACAAATCAAAGAAGCCCCGAATCAACCTGATCCTTCGGTCCTGCAAGGTCATTTTCCGAAAGATCGTCAGGCTGAGTTCAGTGAAGTCATCTTAGAACGCATGGGTTATGATTTTGATGCCGGCCGTTTAGATGAAACCGTCCACCCTTTTGCCATCGGACTGAACACCAATGACGTACGAGTAACAACGAAGTATGATGAGAAAGATTTCCGCACAGCTGTCTTTGGAACGATTCATGAGGGAGGACATGCCCTCTATGAACAGAACATCGATCCAAAGCTTGCTTTCACCCCCTTAGCTGACGGAACGAGTATGGGAATACATGAATCTCAATCTTTATTCTGGGAGAATTTCATTGCCAGAAGTGAAGGTTTTTGGAGAAATCATTTTGAGTTGTTCAAAACTTATGCTCCAGAGCATTTCCAACACGTCCCTCTCGAGGAATTTTATCCAGCTGTCAATGAAGTGAAACGTTCATTGATTCGAATTGAAGCGGACGAATTGACGTATTGTTTGCATATTATGGTTCGTTACGAATTGGAAAAGGCATTGATCGCTGGTGAAATTGAAGTGAAGGACCTTCCTGAACTGTGGAATCAAAAGATGGAAGAATACCTTGGTGTCACTCCTGAAAACGATGCTGAAGGGGTCCTTCAGGATATTCATTGGTCAGGTGGGGATTTCGGCTACTTTCCTTCCTATGCATTGGGGTATATGTATGCAGCCCAGCTGAATGCCAAGATGAGAGATGAGATTGATGTAGATCGTTTCATTGAAGAAGGAGACTTCCAAAAAATTAAGGAATGGCTGACGGAGAATGTCCATCAGTATGGAAAAATGAAAAAACCTTTGCAGATTTTAAATGATATTACAGGAGAAGGTCTGAACCCTGATGATCTCATCGATTATTTAACCGCTAAATATAAAAAAATCTATCAATTTTAAACAAAAAAAGCCCGGCTTTATTCAGCCGGGCTTTCATGTTTTTTAGGACATTTCCTCCATTAAGTTTGGAGTTGCTGGGAAACCCGCTTCTTTAAGGATTTCATTGTATTGATCGTTGAATTCTGTGAATTTTTCTTCAGCTGTCGTAAAGTCAGCATTTTCCATGTTTTCATTCAACGCTTTTTCTACCCCTTCATAATAAGCTTGAAGAGAAGGCAGAGTTTCTTCAAATTTTGTCATGACATCATCAGGTAACTCGGCTTCAATGGTATAACCATCCACCATACTAGCCGCTTCGCTTGCAGCTTTTTTAGCTTCTTCAGCTGCAGATTGAATCGTTTCTGCATCCGGTTCTTCCGCTGAAACAGCAGATTTGTAAGCAGAAATTTTCTGCTGATATGGTTTGAACGTGTTCGTCAAAGCCATTTGAGCACTGAGCAATTCTTTCTTCACCTTTTGTTCATCGTTCTCTTGGTTTTCTGTTGTGTCTTCTGTTTGGTTTTCTGTGTCTGCGTCTGAGCCTTCTTCAGGATCACCGTTACACCCTGCTAGAACAAGTGCAGCGGAAAGACCTAAAGCTACTAACCATTTTTTCATACAGACAACCCCCTTTTCTCTATTTACGACTTTCATTCTATGTCAGGCAGTGTCTTATGTAAAGAAATTGCAAAAATGTTATACTATACTGAAAATTCAATGATATGGATGGGGGACAGAGCAATGTATTTACCAGACTTTACGTTAGAAAAGAAACTGGCCGTAATTACAGGAGGAACGAAAGGAATTGGAAAAGCCATCACCCTTGCTTTTGCAGAATCTGGTGCTGATGTGATTGTCATCGCTAGAAACATGACAGAGCTGGAACATACAAAGAAAGAAGTGGAGGATCTGGGGCAGCACGCTTCGATCATTTGTAAGGATATTAACGATTATAAGGATATCATCGAAGACGTTGAGCGGATTCGTGAGGGGAGAAAGCTAGATATATGGGTCAATAATGCGGGGATGAACATTAGGAGTGAAGCAGAAAGTGTAACAGAGGAAGAATGGGATCAAATCATTTCGACGAATATGCGTAGTGCATTTTTCCTTTCCCAATATGCTGGCCAAGTGATGAAATCTTCCAAGGAGGGAAAGATCATCAATATCTCTTCCGTGGGAGGTCATACAGCACTGCGTACAGGAGTTGTTTACGCCATGACTAAAAGTGCGCTGATTCAAATGACAAAAAACCTAGCCCTTGAGTGGGGGAAATATAATATTAATGTCAATGCAATCGGCCCGTGGTACTTTCCAACAGCTCTCACGGAACAACTACTTCAGGATGAGACGTATGTCCAGGAAATCCTTGAACGCACACCACTGAAAAGGATCGGTAAATTAGAAGAATTAAGTGGAGCTGCTGTTTTCTTAGCTTCAGATGCGGGGAATTACATGACCGGTCAGACGTTATTCGTTGACGGAGGCATGACCATTTATGGATTTTAAACCAACCTCAAGGTGACAATCCTTAGTTTAAGCGCCATCATAGGATGGCGCTATTCTATGTAATCAACAGTTTTTCTTCAATCATTAAGATAAGTGAAAGGCGATGGTTCTGTTCGATGCTCAATGGAATATGAAATCCTTTCATGGAATCTTGCACCTTATTTTTGCCGGCAATAACTGTCGGAGACGTGATATCGATGGTTAAATCGTGATCGGAAACATGGGTGGCAAGATTACCTGCTATCATATTTCCAAGCTCTCCTGTAAAAGAGGAAAGCAGTTCACCTTCTAAAGGAATTCCGTACATTTTCTCACAAACGAAGCTGAAACTTGCTTCATCCCCCATAATCAATAGATTCCCTGTAAGGTCACCAGTCATCCCGATCAATACTCCCAGGTCACCACTGTAGTAGGTATGATTGAAAAGAGCGGGCTGATCAGTCGTCAATTCGAAAGGCATAATCTTGTGAACGGTATGAATACTTCCATTGAGAACGGCGGTAATGGAATGATTTAAAGACATTCAGATTCCTCCAAAATAGATCCATTTGACTTAGGTCTATCATACCATAAAACTCCTCGTGGAACGTCATAATTTCTTCCTTTTTGGTACATAGTAAAGAAAAGGAGGATGAATATGCCATACATACTATCTTCAGGAATTCAATGTGCCGACTATTCCTGCAATCAATCCGATGTTCAAGAGCTTGTTTATGAATTGTTCCCTCTGAAAGACCACGAGAAAAAAAGGCTGATGCCTATTTTTGAGCATGCCAACATCCAAACACGACAATTCGCTGCCCCACTGGAGTGGTTCAAAGAGGATCATGGATTAGCAGAAAGAAATGATTTATACCATACCAAGGCATTAGCCTATAGTACACATGCCATCAAATCCTGTTTAAGTAATCTACCAGGGGATGGTGAGATATCACCGGAAGACATTGATCACCTTATCTTTGTTTCGTCCACAGGCATCTGTACCCCAACCCTTGATGCTTACCTTATGAATGAGCTTGGATTCCGGGAGGACACGAAACGCACACCTTTGTTTGGACTTGGGTGTGCAGGTGGCACGAGCGGGGTTGCTAAAGCTTATGAATGGCTTTTAGGCCATCCCGATAAAAATGTGCTGGTCATCTGTGCAGAGCTTTGCAGTTTAACCTTTCAAGTAGAAGATGCAAGTGTAAGTAATTTCGTGGGAACAGCTTTATTTGGTGATGGAGCTTCTGCTGTATTGGTTGTCGGTGATCAATCTCCATTAATGAGTAAGAAGCAGCGTCCGATTCCCAAAATAATGAATGCAAGTGCCAAAACAAAACGCCACAGTACAGATGTCATGGGATGGAGGGTGGTTGATACAGGCTTTGAAGTCATTTTCAATAAAAGCATTCCAAGGTTAGTGAAAGATTTCTGGAGTGGGCATGCCGAAGAAGTGATACGTGCCAACGGATGGGACATCAAAGAACTACCTTTCCTTGTTGCTCACCCTGGTGGTAGAAAAGTATTGGAAGCTTATCAAGAAGTTTTTGATCTGGAAGATGGGGTTCTGGACATTCCAAAAAAAGTGTTGTCAGCTCATGGGAATATGTCATCCCCAACGGTCCATTTCGTATTGCATGAAGTTTTAAAAACTGAGCATGAAAATGGAACGAGATCGATCATGACTTCTCTCGGACCTGGCTTTAGCTCAGAAATCGTCAGTTTGGAGTGGGAATAAGATGGAACTATTTTTATGGATGATTTTGGCTTTTTTAATCTTTCAGCGGCTGGGCGAACTAGCTTTAGCGAATCGAAATCGAAAGTGGATGGTAGAAAGAGGCGCAAAAGAGTGGGGGCAAGGTCACTATTTCCTATTCATTCTTTTGCACAGCTTATTTTTTGTATGTATTATTGCAGAATTCGTTTGGACTCCATATGTTCAACAACCATTTTTCTATGTGGCGCTCGCAGGATTTTTCGTGTTACAAATTCTTAGAATGGCCTGCATACGAACGTTAGGAAAACGCTGGAATACTAGAATCCTTGTATTGCCGGATGAAGAACCTATTCGCAAGGGGATCTACCGATTTGTGAAACATCCAAATTATGTGATCGTCTTTCTTGAACTGATGGTCATCCCTGTACTGTTTCATGCCTACTTAACGGCACTGATTTTCCCTTTTCTCCACTTGCTTGTTCTAACAGTAAGAATTCCAGCGGAGGAAAAGGCGTTGCAAGAACGGATATGAATGTGCAGAAAACGTTGCTGATTTTTTGATTGTCTGATAAAATTCTAATTAGAAATGAAATTCATTTTCAATTAGAAGGGTGAGAACAACATGGTGTTATTCGTATTGTTTACGGTCGCCGTTTACAGTAGCTTGATGATTTTCCTCTTAGCCAGGTTAGGAAGTGCTCCTGCTCAAACAGTCATGAGTGTTTTCAAAATGAAAAACCAACGTTCTCATTTTAACCACAAAAAGAAATATGAACGGACCCTATCAGCCAGGTGAATCCACCTGGCATTTTTTGTGATTTTGAAAAGAAACGTAAAATATCTTGAAAATCTCAGATGGGTTTGCCAGTGGCCGCTATTTTTTTGTTATGATAAAGAAAAATGTCGAACATACATACCTAAGTCGAATAAGGTTAGGAGAGCATTATGGATAGAGACACATTAGCTTATTTCTTAGAAGATCTTTGGAGTAAGGGCTTCAAATTAAGTGATGAAGATGTACAATTCATATATTTTGGAAATAACTCCTCGAACGGTCCGGAGTGGAAAACCATTGTAGCTGTTAACATGACGTTGAAAATTCAACAGTCTTTTGATCCGAGTTTTTTCATTAGTATACTAGAACATATCTCACATCCGTCCATTACTAGCAAAAGAAAGGCCTATGAATCCATTGAAGAACAACTTTCCCTTGCAAGGACAACATCTAAATAAACAAAACCCAGATCATTATTGATCTGGGTTTTGTTGCTTTTGCAGACATGCTCTTGCAAGCCGGTCTGCATTTTTGTTTTGTTTATCAGGAATCCATTTATAAAAAACATAGGAAAAATTGTCTTCAAGGCTCATGATCTTTTCAAACATGGGAAGGAACTTCTCATTTTTCGTGTACCGCCTGTCCATGGTATCTACGGCAATTTTTGAATCAGACCTGATCGAAATGATTTCACCTGAATAGTTTTCCTTACAAATCTGCAAAGCATGGACGATGGCCAGGAACTCTGCTTCATGGTTTGTCCATGTTCCTAAATAAACTTGATATTCTTCAGTCTTTTGGTTTCGTTTAATAACCACCCCAGCAGCACTTGGTCCTGGGTCTCCACTGCAAGCAGCGTCTGTATAGACTTCTAACATGACTCATGACCTCCTCATTCAGGATGCGACATTTTTTTGGCCATATAAAAGAATGGAGTATCCAAAGCTGCCACAATGAATTTAATGATATATGTGGTGATGAAGATCTCCAGCCAAATCTCGAAAGGATACAAGCCGAAGAAAGCGATGAAACAAAAAATGCTTGTGTCTAACAATTGGCTGATCATCGTACTTCCGTTGTTTCTGATCCAAAGCTTGCCATCAGAAGGGAACAGCTTTTTCAATTTGGCGTATAACCACACATCAAAGTATTGGCTGACTATATAGGCAAGCATGCTTCCAAGTGCAATTCTCGGAACAAGACCGAATAACGATTGCAAGGCTGGTTGAGCGATGTCGTTTTCTCCAGGATTAAAAAGAATGGCAAACTGCATGATGATGGTCATAATGATTAACGTGGAAAACCCCATCCACACAGCTTTTCTGGCATCTTTTTTTCCATATTTTTCGTTGAGAATGTCTGTAGCTAGAAAGGCGGTTCCATATACAATATTCCCAAGAGTCGCATTCAAGCCAAACATCTCTACGGTTTTAACTACCTGGATATTAGCAAGGACGGTAGACATGCCGATCCAAACAAACAAGCCCGGTTTTCCGAACATCCGGTAAATGGCTAGTAATAATCCAAAATTGATAAGTGCAAATAAGATCCAAAGGATTTCGTTACTCATCGTATTTTCCTCCTTAGTTTTGGTATCGCGGGAGTTCCCGAACCGCGGGTAAATAGAACCAACAGCGATCCATTATACGATGGTACGAGTCATTTGACAAGAACGATTTCCCTTATTCAATATTATGGCAGGATTCTTGAAGACTCGATTTCGAGACTTTTGTTGAGTGGGTAGGGGCTCCGGGGAATGACTCGCTTTCCGCGGGAGCGCGGTGAGCCTCCTCGGACTGCGTCCTGTGGGGTCTCACCCTGCACTTTTTTCCCGCAGGAGTCTCGCCATTCCCCTCCGCCCCTTTGCCATATTAGTGTCTCGAAACCACTTTCTGAATTAGGCGCTTATAGTACGTATTGGAAGCTATAAAACATATCTCCATCGTATGGATATTGCTCATAACCTCTTGTTATAAAGCGCTTTCTTACTTTGGTTAGTGATGGTGGAAGGTAGCTCCTTCTTGGTATAGGGGTTCGTTTCATACATGATTGAATGGGGTGGTTGGGAAGCTGCGAGACTCCCGTGGGAGAAAGGAGGTCGGCGAGATCCCGCAGGGCGGTAGCCCGAGGAAGCTCGCCACTCCCCCACAGGAAAGCGAGTTGCTTCCCAACCACCCCTGACGCTCAACCAGGCAACGAACCCCGGGAACATCTCGAAACTGAGTCTTCCACAAAAGGGAGCTAATCTTGAATATCGATTGGGAGAGTTTTGAGGCTTGTTAGTCGTTAGAGGAAAAGAAAAAGCAATCTCCGGGGAGATTGCTTTTTGATGATACATTTATTCTTTCTCAACGTTCGCAGCTTGTGGGCCACGGTCGCCTTCTACGATTTCGAAAGTAACAGCTTGACCTTCTTCTAGAGATTTGAATCCTTCTTCTTGGATTGCAGAGAAGTGTACGAATACGTCGTTTCCACCTTCAACTTGAATGAAGCCGTAACCTTTTTCTGCATTAAACCATTTTACTGTACCATTTTGCATGACTTGTTCCTCCTAAATCTTGCACGTAAAACGTGGAAATTACAAATATCAGACCGAAAAAAACCTCATAGAAGGACGGAACAATAAATTCCGAAGCACTTCTATGAGGAGTTACCTGTCATTTATCTTTCCGATCCTGTTATTTGCTTACCTCAAATATATCGTATGAAAAAAGGAGCGTCAACAACCTGACTCTAAGAAATTTCAACAACTTGTAATCGCTTCCCGGGGTGGAATACTATAACTCGTAACTAGAGTCAGGTACAATGATGAAAGATACATACGGAAAGGAAAGGTCTTTTATGAAATCCGATATAGAAATTGCATTGGAAGCAAAAATGAAACCGATCCATCAGATAGCGGAACAGTTGGAATTATCCGAGGAGGACTGGGAACCTTACGGGCATTATAAGGCGAAATTGTCGGATCACCTGTTAAAAAAACTCTCTAATCGAAAAAGAGGGAAGATCATTTTGACGACATCGATCAACCCGACACCTGCAGGAGAGGGGAAATCCACTGTCACAGTTGGGTTGGGACAAGCATTGAACAAGTTGAATCAACGGGCCGTGATTGCACTAAGAGAGCCTTCCCTCGGTCCCACGATGGGCATTAAAGGTGGAGCAGCGGGAGGTGGATACTCTCAAGTCGTTCCGATGCAAGATATCAATCTGCATTTTACAGGGGATATCCATGCTATAACGTCAGCAAACAACGCGCTTTCCGCTTTTATTGACAATCATATTCATCAAGGGAATGAGCTCAACATTGATCCGCGGAGAATATCATGGAAACGCGTGATGGATTTAAATGATAGAGCTTTAAGGGAAGTGATTGTCGGTCTTGGTGGCCCTGTCAAAGGTGTGCCAAGAGAAGATGGGTTTAACATTACGGTTGCATCTGAAATCATGGCCATTCTTTGCTTGGCGAAAGACCTGGTTGATATGAAGAAGAGACTAGCTGAAATTGTCATTGGTTACACGTATGACAAAAAGCCTGTTCAAGTTAAACAATTAGGAGTGGAAGGGGCTTTGACACTTCTGTTGAAAGATGCAATCAAACCAAACCTCGTCCAGACCATTGAAAATACACCGGCGGTCATTCATGGGGGTCCTTTTGCAAATATTGCTCATGGGTGTAACAGTGTAATGGCCACAAACTTAGCTGCAAAACTTGGAGATTATGTAGTAACAGAAGCGGGTTTCGGAGCTGACCTTGGAGCTGAGAAGTTTTTGGATATTAAAACGAGAGCAGGTGACCTTGAACCTGATGCCGTCGTCATTGTTGCAACAATTAGAGCTTTGAAAATGCATGGCGGAGTGGAGAAAGGTTTACTGGATAATGAAGATGTAGACGCACTAAGAAAAGGGATAGGAAATCTGAAGAAGCATATGGAAACCATCCAGCATTTTGGACTTCCTTTTGTAGTAGCGATCAACCAATTCCCTTCAGATACAGATCAGGAAATTGAGTTTCTTACTCGTTGGTGTGAAGATCAAGGGGTAGAAGTTTCTCTTACAAACGTATTTGCCGAGGGTGGTCAAGGTGGATTGGACCTGGCTGAAAAAGTCATGAGGATTAGTGAAAAGAAAACCGCTCCAATGAAACCTATGTACCAGTTGGAAGACTCGATAGAAGAAAAGATTAACAAAATTGTGACGAACGTGTATGGAGCGGAAGGTGTTGATTTTTCATCAAAAGCTGAAAAACAAATCCTTCAACTGAAAGAACTTGGTTTTGGAGATCTGCCTATTTGTATGGCTAAAACCCAATATTCCCTTTCTGATGATCCAAAAAAGCTTGGTCGTCCGGAAAACTTCAGAGTAAACGTCAGAGAAATCTATCCTTCTGTTGGAGCTGGTTTCCTTGTCGCGCTAACAGGGGATGTCATGACCATGCCTGGTTTGCCGAAACAGCCAGCTGCTTTACGGATGGATGTAGATGACAAGGGTGTCATCCATGGTTTATTCTGATACAAGTATCCATTTTGTTCTGCTTAAGTGGAGCAAGTTTGGAATTGGAAAAGGAAAGAGTATTAAATGAAGGAAAGGGGGTCTTAAGGTGACCATACGCATTGGTTTGACAGGGTGGGGCGATCATCCGTCACTGTATTCGGATCGGACGAGAGCTGAAGAGAAATTATCCGCATACGCTTCACACTTTCCTGTCGTTGAAGTGGATACAGCCTTTTATGCCATCCAACCCGTTTCCCGTTATGAAAAATGGTTGAGAGAAACGCCGGATTCCTTTCGCTTTGTTATAAAAGCCTTCCAACAGTTGACAGGTCATGACAGAGAATCCAGGACGGTGCAGGAAGCGAAGGATTTGATGATGCGATACGAAGAATCCATTCAGCCTGTATGGGAAAAAGGACAAGTGAACGCTCTTTTATTTCAATTTCCACCATGGTTTGATGTGCGAAAAGAACACATAAGAAAACTTCGTTATATCCGAGAGTGGATGGAAGATTATCCGCTTGCCCTAGAGTTTAGAAACCGTACATGGTTCGAGCCTTCCTATTATGAACAAACCCTGTCTTTCATGAAAGATCAGCAATGGATTCATAGCATTTGCGATGAGCCTCAAGCAGGAGAAGGCTCTGTCCCACGTGTTCTTGTACCTACCCATCCTGAAAAGACTTTGGTCCGTTTTCATGGCCGGAACATTCATGGATGGAACAAAAATGGTCGAAAAGACTGGCGCAGCGTCCGCTTTTTGTATAGATACAATGAGGAAGAATTAGAGGAGTGGAAAAAGCAGGTGTTAAAACTTGAGCAAACGACACCCGAGGTCACTCTTCTGTTTAACAACAATTCAGGCGGGGATGCAGCAGATAATGCTAAACAAATGCAGGAGATTCTTGATATCAAGTATGAGGACCTTAATCCACGTCAAATGGACCTTTTCAATTTCTAGGAGGAAATCATGGACAAAAGAGCTGCACTGGAAAGAATCACGCATTTCGTTATTGAGTTATTCAGAGATGATCCAAGCGGTCACGATGACGCTCACATGAAACGGGTGGCATCATGGGCAATAAAGATCGCGATACAAGAAGGAGAAGATCCATTTTTATGTGAGGTGGCAGCCCTCCTTCATGATGTGGGAGATCATAAGTTATTCTCCGATCCCGATCAGGCGATCTTACAAAGGGATCAATTGCTTTTAGGCGTCGGGTTTTCACAAAATGAAGTCGATATGATTGCGGACGCTATTGGTACGGTATCCTTTTCAAAAGGTGCTGACCCGAATTCGAAAATCGGAGAAATTGTCCAGGATGCTGACAGGTTAGATGCCTTAGGAGCGACTGGCATTGCACGTGTCTTTACATTCGGAGGGACGATAAATCAGCCGATCTACAGGGAACATGGGGCGGATGCCATTGATCACTTTTACGAAAAACTCTTGAAACTTAGAGGATTCATGCATACCGAAAGTGGAAAACAAGAAGCGGAAAGGCGTCATCAATTTATGCTTCAATACTTAGAAGAGTTTTACCGTGAACAAGAATGCAGAGAGGAGATCAGTCATGTCACAGAATGAGCAAGCTTATTTAACGATGTGTGAACACGTAATGGAACAAGGAAATGCAAAAGGGGACCGAACAGGAACAGGCACCCTTTCAGTTTTTGGATATCAGATGCGGTTTGATCTTCAAGAAGGTTTTCCGCTCATGACGACGAAACGTGTTCCCTTCAAGCTGATTGCTAGTGAACTGTTGTGGTTCATAAAAGGAGATACGAACATCCGTTATCTATTGGAACACAAGAATAACATTTGGAATGAGTGGGCCTTTCAAAAGTGGGTGGAGAGTGAAAACTATCATGGTCCTGATATGACTGACTTTGGACGACGCAGCCAGGAGGATGAAGAGTTCAAAAATCAATACCAAGATCAGATGGACCTATTCAAAGAAAAGATTCTTCACAACGATGCTTTCGCCAAAAAGTTTGGGGATCTCGGCGCGGTTTACGGAAAGCAATGGAGGGAATGGAAAACAAGCAGAGGAGAAACCATCGATCAGCTTAAAAATGTGGTTGAAAGCATTAAGAATAACCCAGATTCCAGAAGACATATCGTAACCGCATGGAATCCGGAGGATGTGCCTTCCAATATGGCCCTGCCCCCTTGTCATGCCCTTTTTCAGTTTTATGTCGCAGATGGAAAATTATCATGTCAGTTGTATCAAAGGAGTGGGGACATTTTCTTAGGTGTGCCCTTCAATATAGCCAGTTACGCCCTGCTTACCCACCTGATCGCTCATGAATGTGGATTGGAAGTCGGTGAATTCATTCACACGCTTGGAGACGCTCATATATACAGCAATCATAGAAAGCAGATCCTTGAACAATTATCAAGAGAACCCAGGGTCTTACCTTCTCTGTCCTTGAACAAGGAGAAAGAAAGTATATTTGATTTTGAACTGGAAGATATCACGATTGAAGGGTATGATCCCCACCCAAGCATTAAAGCTCCAGTCGCTGTTTAACAAGAGGGAACTTTTTTCATAGGAGCTATCAAATGTAATCGTTCCATATAAAGATCAGCGTTTAAAAACACATTTCATAAAAAGAGGTGTTCATGATGATTTCATTCATATTTGCAATGGATAAAAACAGATTGATCGGAAAAGATAATGACTTACCTTGGCATATTCCGAACGACTTTAAATTCTTCAAGGACACTACTTGGGGGAAAACGATCATTATGGGAAGGAAGACGTTCGAGTCTTTCCCGCAACCCCTTCCTGAGAGAGAGCACATCGTGATTACTAGAAATGAAAATTATGACCGGGAAGGATGTACAGTCATCCATTCTATTGATGAAATTCTCCAATTGGAAAAAAATAATCCGGAAAAGGAATGGTTCGTGATCGGTGGGGGTGTGCTTTTTGAAAAAATGCTCCCTTATGCGGATCGGATGTATTTGACATACATTAATGCAAGTTTTGAAGGGGATGCTTATTTTCCTGAGTATGACGAATCACAGTGGGCGCTTGTTTCTGAGACGAAAGGTTTGAAAGATGAAAAAAACCCTTATGATTATTATTTCCGTACCTACGACCGGAAGAAGTCCTGATGCAGCAAGAGGATTTGTGCGGAGTCGTTCTCAATGGGGGCGGATCGACGAGGATGGGGACGGCTAAATCGGCTTTGACTTTCGGTTCGATGACCTCATTGGAGTTAATAGCTTCGACTCTTTCAAAGGTGACCGATACTATTATCGTAAATCAGAAGGGGAAAAACGGGCGATACCCGGTTGTTTCGGACATTTATGAAGAGGCGGGTCCTTTAGCTGGTTTGCATGCGGTCATGAAGGAAAGACCGGCCACCTGGTATGTCATGGCTGCATGTGATACGCCCTTTGTCAGTGAACAGGTGTATCGTCTTTTGTTTCAAGAGGCGGAAGAATCAGTGGATGCAGTGATTCCTTTTTATGATGGTCGGTTTCAGCCCATCTCAGGAGTATATCATTGCAGAATCCTAAACAAACTGGAGTGTTACCTCTCGCAAGGTGGAAGAAAAGTGAGCGGCCTTTTTGATGATCTAAAGATCAAAAAATTGGCCACCTATCCTGGCATCGAAGAGGAGAAGCTTTCTCTGCACTTTTTTAATATGAACACACCGGACGATTACGCCCGGGCCAGAGACTTGTTTAAAAAATGGAAGAGGTAGAGACAATAGAATACAGAGCATGATATGATAGAAAAGATAATGAAGCTAAGAAAATTCAGATGAAGCTGTTTCTTTTCTTTGTCTACTCTTGTAAAATAGATGTAAAGTACGTATTGAAGGCGGTGAATGGACATGCTGTCAAGTATCGGAATACCAGGTCTGATTTTGATTTTGACGATTGCGTTAGTCATTTTCGGCCCGAAAAAATTGCCTGAAATCGGGAAGGCTGCTGGAGAAACGTTGAAAGAATTTAAGAACTCTGCCCGTGATCTAACAAGTGACTCTAGTGAAGAAAAGACGAATAAATAACATTAGCAAAACAGTATTCTTAAGACATAACTAATGGAGTGATTGACCATGTTATCAAGCATTGGTGTCCCAGGTCTCATTCTGATCTTAATCATCGCACTGGTCGTTTTTGGCCCTTCCAAACTTCCTGAAATCGGGAAGGCGTTCGGAAGTTCCCTTAAAGAATTTAAAAAAGCAACAGGCGACATTATGTCTGATGATGAAAGCAGTAAGACAGAGAAGAAAACCAAAGAATAAAATGAATAAAGAAGGTGTAAGGGGCTTTCCCTTACATCTTCTTTTTGTCAGGCTTTGATCAGCCTGGAGGTGAGCGTAGTGTCAGAACAAAAAATAACTCAGGATATCGAAATGAATGTCACGGATCACTTGAGTGAATTGCGAAAACGCGTCTTGTGGACGTTGGCATTTTTTATTACTTTCTTCATCATAGGTTTTATCTATGTTGAAAAAATTCAGACCTTCTTTATTAAAGATTTACCATTTGAATTGAATATGACAAGCCCAGGTGAAATCATTTGGATCATATTCACAATTGCAAGCTTAGTAGCCATCGTAGGGACATTACCTATTTTATCGCTGCAAATATGGCTATTTGTCAAACCCGCGTTAACACCGAAGGAGCGGAGGGTTTCCCTATCTTATGTGCCCGCGATCTTTCTTTTGTTCCTTGCAGGGCTCACGTTTGGCTACATCGTGTTTGTCCAGCTGATCCTGCCTTTTCTTTTGTCGTTGAACAATGGAATGTTTAATGAAATTTATACCGTAGAACGGTATTTCCGATTTCTTTTCAGAGTAACGATCCCGTTTGCTGTTCTATTTGAAATACCGATCATCATCATGTTCTTGACGAGCCTTGGGATTGTTAATCCCGTCTTTCTTGTGAAAGTAAGAAAGTATGCGTATTTCATCTTGATCATAATCGGGACCATTATTTCGCCGCCGGACTTTATCCTGCAGTTGGTGGTTGCGGTTCCTCTGATCCTGTTATATGAAGTAAGCATCATCCTATCGAGAATCGTCTATCGAAAGAAACTCAAAAATCATAGGGAATTCATGGAATCTGAAGATTAAATATCATTTTCATGAAAGGCAGGCATTTGAAGTGGCCCAGAGATCCATATCTCTGGGCCTTTTCATTGAATTTTTCTAATCCATTCTGAATAAGTCTTGGTTGCGGTTTTACCATGATATCTTTTGCTGAACGGGCTGGAACATGATAAAAATAATGTAGGAATACTCGAGGAGGAAGAACTCATGAGATCTTTTTACCACTATATGATGAGATACAGAGGAAACAAAAAAAATAACGAGGAAAAACAACTCGCAGAATGGATGTTCGATGACCACAGCTTTCCGAAGCAGGCGAAATCATATGACGAAATTAGTTCTTATTTAGAATGGAATGCGCCCTTTCCTGCTGCATTATCCGTGTTTGATCAATTATATGAACAATACAAAATAGAAGAAGAATAAAAGAGAGGTGAATCCATGAAAATTTTACACACGGCTGACTGGCATTTGGGGAAGATTGTGAACTACGTACATATGACGGAAGACCAAAGGTATATTCTCCAGCAATTCGTTAAAATTGTTGAAAAAGAGAAGCCGGACGTCATCATCATTGCTGGAGATCTTTACGATCGCTCCATCCCTCCAAAACAGGCGGTGGAATTATTGAATGAAACGTTGACGACGCTCATTAATGATTTTCAAGTTCCTGTTCTTGCGATCTCAGGGAACCATGACAGTCCCGACCGGTTGAACTTCGGCAGTCAAATGTTCAGGAAACAAGGGCTTTTCTTAGATACGAAATTGCAAAAGGATAGAGAACCAGTGACGTTGTACGATCAAGACGGACCTGTTCATTTTCATCTCATTCCTTATGTAGAGCCTGCTGAAGTGGCGTATGTGTTTGAAGATGAAGCAATTAAAACCCATCAACAGGCAGCAGAAGTTCTGACCAAAGATATTGAGCAGCGTTTTGACATGAGTGATCGTCATATCTGGATCGGACACTCTTTTTTAGCTGGAGGAATGGAATCGGAATCGGAAGAGCGCCTGTCTATGATTGGTGGAAGTCCTTATGTAGATGCTCGTTTATATAAACCTTTTTCTTATGTCGCCCTTGGTCACCTCCATCAACCTCAAAGAGTCACGGAAGATTATATCAGATACAGCGGATCGATTTTGAAATATTCATTTTCTGAGGTGAATCATGCGAAATCTGTGACGATGATTGATATGGACCAGGATGGATGTTGTGAACTGGAAAAAATTCCTCTCACGCCGATCAGAGACTTCCAAGTCATTGAAGGGTATTTTGAAGACTTGCTTGCTGGAGAATCAACTGAAAATTCAGAAAACTACTTGCATGTCCGCCTCTTAGATGATGGCCAGCTAGTGGATCCGATGGGTAAATTGCGAAAGGTGTATCCGAATATTCTACACCTGGAGAGACGAAGGTCAAAAACGAACCTGCAATTGGAAGAACTTCAGGAAGTCAAAAAGCGTCAAAAGCTTTCACATGCAGATCTTTTCGCTTCTTTTTATGAAGACATTAAAGGGGAAACGATCCCCACGAAACGAAAAGAATTGATCGAACAAGCCATAGATAAACTGAGAAAAGAAGAGAGGGGGAAATAAGATGAAAGCACTCAACCTAACGATGGCGGCATTTGGTCCCTATCGCCATAAGCAGGTGGTGGATTTTACGACATTGGGAGAGGAATCGATTTTCCTCATCACAGGTCCTACAGGCGCTGGAAAAACAACGATCTTCGATGCGATGTGCTTTGCCCTTTATGGCCGTGCTAGTGGAAGCGATCGGGATCAGGACTCGATGCGCAGTCATTTTGCAAATGCAGGGGAGCCGACCTATGTGGAATTCACTTTTGAATTGCGAGGCAAAACGTATCGCATTGTGCGGATGCCTAAACAAATGAAGAAAAAGGAACGGGGGGAAGGGTGGAAAGAAGACCCGGCCCGTGCCGATTTCTATATGATTCAAGGTGAAGAAGAGAAATTAGTAGCTTCAAAGATCAAAGAAGTAAATGAATACATCGAAGAAATCTTAGGACTTGATTATGAGCAATTCCGGAAAATGATCATGATCCCTCAAGGGGAATTCCGAAAGTTAATCTCCGAAAACAGTAAAGAGCGGGAAGAAATCCTACAACGTATTTTCAAGACAGAATTTTTTGAGGAAGTTACTCATTACTTTAAGAAAGAATCGAAGGTATTGGAAGCGGAAATCAATCAATTTGAATGGAAAATTTCGCAAGAGAAGGAAAGAATCGTTTGGGGGGAAGAAGCAGACGATGAAATAGAAAATGAGGAACTTTCAAAAGTCCGCGAGCGTTTGGATCAACGGATCGATCATCAAAAACAAATGATATCGGAAGAAAAATCCCATGTAAATCAACTTCAGCAAAATACGGAACACTTACAGAACGAGTATTACGAATCGAAGCAGCTGCTGGATCTTTTTGAGGAAAGGGACAGGCTCTCCATGGAGAGTGGAAAACTGGAAGAACGTTCTGAGGTTATTAAAGATCTAGAGAAAGAGCATGCTCAAGCGAAGCAGGCTGCGGAAGTCCGTCCTTATGAGAAGCAGTATGAAGAACGAAAAAGAGAACTGGAAGGACTTCGTTCGAGTCAATATGAGCGTGAAGAAACTTACAAACGTGTAAAAGCAGAGTTCGATAAGGTGCAAGAAGAATATAGGAAACAAGCGGATCAACAAGAAGAACGTGACAAATTAAAAGAAGCCTGGCAACAAAAAGTAAGAGAAAAAGGCCTATTGGAAGAGTTTTTGAAAAAGAGTAAAAGCCTAGATAGCCTTGAAAGGAAACTGGAAGACCACAGGCGGTCCCTTTCAGAATTACAGGTGACAGAGCAGAAGAATCTTGAAGACACAAAACGGATGAGAGAACAAATGAAGGGGGAGCGATCGCTAAGAGAATCTGCTTATGAGACGAAACAATCTTATCAATCCTTGAAGATAAGAAAGGAAACCCTCGAACGTTTATCCAAAGAGTGGGGGCAACTGGCGAGACTGCGTGCAAGGTACCAGACCGTTTCTAAAGACTATCAAGGCAAAAAACAGGCATTACAATCATCAAAAGAGACCTATGAAAAAGCGTTGGATGACATTAGAAAACACCATGCCTACACCCTTTCCCTACATTTGAGTGAGGGAACCCCTTGTCCTGTTTGCGGTTCATCCTCACATCCAGACGTGGCAGGGAAGCCGGAGGATGTGATGAGTGAAGAACAGGTGGACCGGCTCAGGGAGCGTTACAAAGAAGCGGAACGATCCTTTGATAAGGCGCAAGATGAATTGATTCAGGTGAAATCTGAAGGGGAGGCCCAACGTCAGCTGACAGAAAACCTCTGGAGCGATTTACAAGTGGACGGTGGCCTCACTGAAGAGTCAATCGAAAAAGAAAAGCAGATCTGTTCTGATGAGATGGGGAAAATTTCAAAACAATATAACCACCTTAAACAAAAAATAGAAGAGATTCAATCGATTGAGAAGAAAATCGAACAGATGGATCAACGGTTGACATCACTACAAAAAGAAAAAGACTCGCTCCAGCACCAGATCAATGAACAACAGCAGGAGCGAACGAAACGAAAAACAGAATTGGAATCGTTGAAAGAAAACTTGCCCTCTACCGACGAACAGCCGGCTGAACTAATAGAAGAGGCATCAAGACTTGAAAACTTATATAAAGACGCAGATCAGAAATGGCAAGATATCCAGAAATTCTATCAAAAAAAGCGGGATGAATGGCAGAAAATCCAAACAGCTGTCGAAGAAGGAAAGAACTACTTGGATCAAGGAAAAAAAGCTTTAGAACAACGTAAAAACGAATTTGATCAAACGCTTGTTCAATTTTCGTTTGATTCGGTTGAGGATTACCATTCCGCCATTCGAACGCCTCAAAAGATGGAACAAATGATCAATGAAATTCAACAGTACAAACAACGGGTTCACGCTGTAAACGAACGACTGCTGGAGTTGAATCAAAAATTAAAAGATAAAGAAAGGCCTGAGTTAAAAGTTGTTCAAGAGAAGTTGGATCAGATGCAGGAAAAACTGAACAAACAGCGGGAAATCGTCAACCACATACATGTGTCTCTACAACAAAATGAATCCATTCGAGAAAACATCCAAACGCTTGTAGATGAACAAGGGGAACTGGCTGCGAAATATTATGATATTGCGGAGTTAGCTCAGATTGCGAACGGGGATAATCATTTACGCCTCTCTTTAGAGCGGTATGTGCTGGCTTCTTATTTGGATGAAATTCTGATACAGGCCAATTTGCGCCTCGACCAGATGACAGATCACCGTTACCAACTTATCCGAAGCGATGCTATAGCTAAGCGAGGAGCTCAAAGCGGGCTCGACCTTGAGGTTATTGATCATCATACAGGGCAACAGCGTTCAGTGAGGACTTTATCTGGTGGGGAAGGCTTTAAAACATCCTTAAGTTTAGCTCTTGGAATGGCAGATGTCGTTCAAGCTCACGCAGGAGGTGTTCAGCTGGATACATTGTTCATCGATGAGGGATTTGGGACCCTTGACGATCTGTCGTTAGAACAAGCCATTGGTTGCCTAAGAAGTTTGCAGGACGGCAACCGGATGCTCGGCATTATTTCCCACGTTCAGCAATTGAAAGAGGAAATCCCTGCGAAATTACAGATAGATGCCGGACCTGAAGGATCAAAAGTCGAATTTGTCTTCCAGTAATACACGATTATTTCCTAATGTCCGATTTATTTTCCCTGAAAAGCGCCAGTAAACAACAGGAGTCTCCATAATATATGCTATTGTCGAGAAACAAAGAAAGATATGTGTCTGATTTTGCGCTTACCCGGGAAATATCTGAATCATTCAGCGGGAAATGTTCATAAAGGATGTGTTCAGATGCCACAACTAACCAATGATTGGGCCGATCGCCTAAATGAAGAGTTTACAAAAGACTATTATAAAGAACTACAGAAAATCATAGAGACAGAATACAAAACCAAAGCCATCCATCCTGCTTATGAGAATGTTTTTACAGCATTACAATACACACCGTATGCGTCAACGAAAGTGGTCATTCTCGGTCAAGACCCCTATCATGGGAAGAATCAGGCCCATGGGCTCAGTTTTTCTGTCCGACCCGGGAACCGCATCCCCCCATCCCTTCGTAATATTTACAAAGAATTAGCAGAGGATGTCGGTGTTCAGCCTCCAGATCATGGGTCTCTTCTTTCTTGGGCAAAGCAAGGGGTTCTGCTGTTAAATGATGTGTTAACTGTAAGGGAAGGGGAAGCCAATTCACACAGAGGATTGGGATGGGAAACATTCACAGATGCAGTCATTCAATCATTGAATGAAAGAAAGAAGCCGGTTGTCTTCTTTTTGTGGGGGAAACATGCACAAAAGAAGGGAGCTTTTATCAATCGAGAAAAGCATTTGGTTGTTACGTCTTCTCATCCCAGTCCATTTGCCGCACATAGAGGCTTTTTCGGCAGTCGGCCTTTTTCTCAGGCGAATACGTTTTTATCCAATCATGGGATGAAACCAGTGGATTGGTCGTTACCCCTGAGAACCTAGAGACAGGAGCCCATACCAGTTGGAAAAAAAGGCATATGCTAGAGTATTCTAACGTTTCGGAGGGGTTTTAATGTTTCCGACAGGTCAACCGCCATTCCCTCCTATGGGCCAATTCCCAGGGTTTCAGCAAGCTGCGCCGCAGATGATGCGTTCGATGGCTCCGTATATCAATGCGGGCAGCCGGGGCTTCGGAGGCTTTGGAGGCTTCGGAGCTCCAGGTTTTTTAGGTAATGCAGGTTTAGGTTCTGGGTTCCCGGGATTTCTTGGTGGAGGGGGAGGTACTGGTTTTGGGGCGCAAGCTCTTGGTGCTGCAGGGACAGCTGCAAAAACAGGAGGAGCTGGGTGGCTTGGCCACATGCAGACGGCATTGAAAGCTATGCAATCAGCAGCACCTATGATGCAGCAGTACGGTCCGATGCTGAAAAATATCCCAGCGATGATCAATATGATGAAGATCATGAATGAACCAGACGATGATGATGATGAGAGTTTGGTATCATTAGACGAAAGCAGTAAGAAACCATCTGTTTCTCAGGATTGGGAATCTACGAGTGTTCTTGATAAGAAAGAGAAAAGAAAGAAACAATCTCAAGGTGCATCACAGCCTAAATTATTCATTTAGGCTGTGCGTGTAGCTTGATTTTTTTTGTAGAGTTAGCAAGAATAGGAACATACCCAATAATTGAAGAAAAAACCTATCCCTTTAGGAGGTTATATTTTGAATAGACAATTAGAACAGGCAACATTCGCAGGGGGATGCTTCTGGTGTATGGTTGAACCTTTCGATGAACGCCCTGGAATCGAATCCATTGTTTCAGGCTATACGGGCGGACATACAGAAAACCCGACATACATGCAAGTGGTGACGGAAACGACAGGACACAGGGAAGCGGTTCAGATCACTTTCGATCCATCCATTTTTCCTTATGAGCGGCTGGTTGAGCTTTTTTGGCAGCAAATCGACCCGACAGATGCAGGGGGGCAATTCGCCGACAGAGGACACTCTTATACGACAGCCATTTATTACCACAACGAGAAACAGAAACAAGTGGCTGAGAAGAGCAAACAGGAGCTTGCAGCCTCTGGGAAATTTAAGGACCCGATTGTGACGGAAATTTTACCAGCTGAAACGTTTTATTCTGCAGAAGATAAGCATCAGGATTATTATAAGAAGAACCGCTTTCATTACAAACGGTACAAAAAAGGATCGGGACGGGCGGATTTTATTAAAAATCGTTGGAGTTATGAAAAAGATCAGGAAGAACTTAAACAACGCTTAACCGACATCCAGTATAAAGTCACACAGGAAAATGCGACCGAGCGTCCATTTCAAAACGAGTTTTATGATCATGAAGAAGAAGGCATTTATGTCGACATTGTATCGGGCGAACCATTGTTCAGTTCTAAAGATAAATATGACGCGGGCTGTGGATGGCCAAGCTTTACTAAGCCTATCGAAAAGCAGCAAGTAAAGGAAGAAGTCGACACGTCTCATGGCATGTTCCGAACAGAAATTCGAAGTGATCGAGCAGACTCCCACCTCGGTCATGTGTTTGATGATGGACCAAAAGATCAAGGAGGAATGCGGTATTGCATCAATTCCGCAGCCTTGAAGTTTATCCCTGAAGGAGATATGGAAGAAAAAGGATACGGTTATTTGACGTATCTGTTTCGATGAGTGACTCCTGATGCCCCTCTCACCTTCTTGATGATATAATGAAGGTAGCTTGAGGAGGTACTGAATTGGGAAGAAAACGAATTCTTACAAAAGAAGAAATTTTAAAAGAGACGGGCGCTTTGCTCAGGAAAGAAGGAATCCATGGGGTTCATTTTAAAAAACTTTCCACAGAGCTCCAGGTAAGTAGAAGTACCCTCTACGAATATTTTAAAAATAAAGAAGAACTCATTCTCTCCTACATGAAAAACATGATGGAGGAGATGACAGAAAAGATCGAAGCGATTCCAGAAGAGGCAACGCCAAACAACAAACTATATCAGCTTCTATACATTTTTCTCGACCATGCGGAGACCCATCATATCGATCAGATGATCCGGGAGTTGCAAAGCAGTGACCATACCCTGGCATTATTTTATCGCACGAAAATTCATGAAGATCTTATGGGGACGTATGACCAAATGTTGCATTGGATCAATGACGCAAAAAAATCTGGTATTTGGAAAGATGATATAGAGAGTGAAATGGTGGCTGATCTCATATTCCACTCCATATTATTTCCCACCAGGCACAAATATGGAGTCAATGAAATGACCGATCAACTGTTCAGGATGATCGAGTATGGTGTAAAAAATGAATAGGTGAACCGCTTCCGAACTGGGGAGCGGTTTCTTGTATTTCTCTTTTTTCTTTTTATATTTCCCGAAAGGAACGGTGCTCAATGAGAGGTTCGAAGCATATAAAGACATATTTGATCGCCTGGCCAGGCGGTCTTTTGTTCAGTGTCTTGAACATCCCGATCCCATGGATTTTAGGGCCGGTCGTGTTCGTAGTACTCGCTAAATACTTCACGCGATTGGAATCTGATACTCGACCGGCAGCAAAAAACATCGCTTTTGTTCTGCTAGGCATTCAAATCGGTCTTACCTTTAGTGCGGAAACGTTTCGATCTATCGGCCCCTATCTCTTCCCATATACCCTTCTTACATCAGTGATGATCGCCCTTAGCTTATTAGCTGGTTTGTACATAGCCAAGTATGGGAATTTAGACAAAACGACTGCACTTGTAGGAAGTTCTCCAGGCGGACTTTCTGCGATGATTGCGGTCAGCGACTCTTTGAAAGGGAACAGCGGTCTCGTAACGATTTTCCATACGCTACGCTTAATGAGCGTTCTTTTTATCATTCCTTTTTACGTCACTCATGGAAACTTTGCTGTTTCTACAACGGCCGTTGCGGGTTTGACGGGAGAGTTTAGCGAATACTCTTTCTATACCATTCCTCTATACTTGGTCGCCGCTTTCATCGGCTGGAAAGGGAGAAACTGGATTCCTGCTTCACTCGTCATCTTACCTATGCTTTTTATCGGTTCCCTTCAAACGTCAGGACTCCCATTTTACCCATTGCCAGGAATATTTTTCACTCTTGCTCAATTCCTAATCGGTACATATTTAGGACATACGGTATCTTTAAGAGAGATTATTTCAGCTGGAAAGAGCTGCGCTGCTTTTTTCATCTTGGCTGTTTCCATGATTGGTGTAGGGATTGTCATGGCCTTTCTATTAAGCTGGTGGACAACCATGGACATAAAGACAGCTGTCTTGGCTCTCGCGCCTGGTGGTCTGGTAGAAATGGCGATCACTGCTGAGCAAACAGGTAGTGAACCTGCCATTGTAAGTTCTTTGCAAACCATTCGACTATTAATGATCGTACTTTTTCTTCCCTGGTTGTTTAAGAAACTGGGAACATGAGTTTTGACATTATCTCGAATTAAAGATAAAATAAAAAGAGAATCAAATTAGATTACGATAAAAATATTATGTAAACTGAAACGGAAAGGATGAAGGATGTTGAACATGAAACACATCTTCCAAAAAGGAAATTCAGAGCGGACCTTGTTGCTTCTTCATGGCACAGGGGGGACAGAACAAGATTTGCTACCTCTAGCGAAAATGATTGATCCGGATGCTTCTGTCCTTTCTGTCAGAGGAAATGTATCGGAGAATGGTATGCCGAGGTTTTTCAAACGTCTAAGAGAAGGAGTTTTTGATGAAGAAGATTTGATTGCAAGAACGGATGAATTGAATGCTTTTCTAGATGAGGCAAGTAAAGAATACGGGTTCGAACGTAACCATGTTATTGCAGCCGGCTATTCTAATGGAGCGAATATCGCAGGAAGCCTACTCTTTCATTACACGAAAAGCTTACATGGCGCTTTACTGTTTCATCCAATGGTGCCGCGCAGAGGGATTGAACTTCCTGAACAAACAGGCCTTCCCGTATTTATCGGAGCGGGTGAAAATGATCCGATCTGTCCAGCTCAAGAAACAAAAGATTTAGAAAAGCTGTTAACCGATGCCGGAGCGGATGTGACCGTCCATTGGGAGCGGATGGGTCATCAATTGACGGAGAATGAAGTGAATACAGCGGCAGACTGGTATAAAAGCCAATTTTAATCGCTTGTCATATTGAGTCATCCCTTTGTTCATTGTATGATAGGAACACAGATACAAGGAGGATGTCTTATGATTCATAAAAATTGGGAAAACAATGAAACCTTGAAACAAATCGAATGCGTTCACAACGATGCAAAAAAATTCGTCGTGAATAATGTCCTAACTCCAGGCAAAGTGTACGATGTGAAAAACGAAAGTGAAGAGTTTTACTTTGTCATTGATAATTCCGGCCGTATGGGCGGTTTTTATAAGGAGTATTTTAAAGAAGTGTAAAAGACTGAAAAACCAGGGACTCGATCCCTGGTTTTTTTTAATGGCTGCATCTCTTCCTTCGACCTTCATAAAAAGTCATGCCACCCATAGGAATTTATTCTCATGTTTATATAAAAGATGATGTCGGGTAAGGGTAATTAACATGTTGATGAAAGGAAGAGTATGCCATGATTTTGGATAACATCAGAATCTACCAGCCCTATCCGACCTATGATTGCGACCGCACCTATGCGGTTAAAATAGAAGGAGAGAAGATTGAGGCGGTCTATGACTCCCCTTATAAAGGAGAGGGGGATATCGTGGATGGAAGAGGACGGGTCCTTTCGCCATCATTCAATGACAGCCATATGCACCTGCTCCGTTATGGACTATTAAAAAAAGAATTAGACCTGACCAAGGTGACCAGTTGGGAAGAAATGAAAGCTGTGGTTGAGAATCATTATGAAGAACTCCAACAATACGACTGGATTTTTGGAAAAGGGTTCAACGATGGAAACTTTGACGATATCGACCACCTGTTAACAGCAAAGGATCTAGAAGAAATACAAGTGAATGCCTATATGTATTTCATGCACCAGGATGGCCATGAATGTGTCATTAGTGAACAAGCGATGGAATTGCTGAAAAATGAAGAGGATTTTAAGAAAGAGCCGGAGGAATTTAAAGAGAAAGATGAACACGGCAATTGGAATGGCCGTTTCAAAGATACAGCGGTCCATTATATTAAGCACCATTTCTGGGGACGTTCAGCAGAAGATGCCAAAGAAGCATTAAAAAAAGCGTTGCCTTATCTTAGCGAAAATGGCTTGACGTCCGTTCATACAGATGATATTAATTTCATCGGGTCTTATCAGCGGTTGTGGAAAGCTTACACAGAATTAGAGCAAGAAAAAGCTTTGCCGATCGATGCCCAGCTCCATCATTATGTGTTCAATATCGATGATATGAAAACGTATTGTAACGAAAATGATCTTCGCACAGGACAAGGAACACCTCAAGTGAAAGTTGGATCATTCAAGATCTTCCTTGACGGTACCCAGCGACTTTATACAGCTGCCATGAGGAACCCTTATCCTCATGAACCGAATGCAGACGGTCGTTTGATCTATACTCAGGAACAGCTGGATGATATGGTCAAATATGCAAGTGACAATGATATGCAAGTGGCGATGCATGCCATCGGTGATCGCGCCGTTGAACAGGCGGTTACAGCTCTAGAGAAATCCCATGAGGCTACGAAACGATTGAGACATCGGATCATTCATGCCCAAACGCTTGCTCCTGATTTGATCTCAAGGTTAAGCGAGTTGAAGCCTTACATTGAAACACAACCTTCGTTCCTATTGGATGAATGGGAGGAAAAAGGGAAATGGACACCTGAAAGCCTTCTGCCTTATTGTGATGCTTATGAGAGCCTCTTAAAAGAGCACATCCCTATTACATTGAGCTCTGACCTTCCGATCGGTGCGCTGAATCCATTTACAACGATCTTTACGGCTGTCAATCGTACCGATCTTAGTGGGGATCCTGATGGCGGATGGATGCCGCAGGAAAAATTAAGCGTAAAGGACTCCTTCATAGGTTTTACAAAAACTCCAGCTGAGCTCGAATATAGAGAAGGAGAAAAGGGTAAAATAGAACCTGGTTATCAAGCCGATTTTGTAATCCTGGACAAGCATCCAGAAGAAATAGAATCCGAACAGTTGAAGGATATTAAAGTACTTGAAACATGGCATAGAGGAAAGTGTGTGTACCGGAAGTAATGTCTTCCACAACTTTCCTTGTCAACACTCGTTCCATCAGCCATAATGGAAATAAGTGATGGAAAGGGGAGGATGGGTAGCAATGGAGAAATTATTTTTAGTGCGTCACAGTGAAACAGAAGGTCAACATGAAGATTCCCCACTAACTAAGACAGGCATCAGGCAGGCTCAAGTGCTTTCGAACTTTTTAGAGAATTACGGTCATAAAATCGACAGAATCCTATCGAGTCCTTATTTGCGAGCCATTGAAACGATCAAGCCTTTTGCTAGAAAAAATAAGGTGACCATCGAAATGGATGACCGTTTAGAGGAACGAGTACTTAGTCGTGAACCTCTGGATGACTGGGAAGAAGTCCTTCATGATACGTTTGTCGACCCTGAACTGAAACTAACAGGAGGAGAATCCTCCACAGAAGCGAAAAAGCGTATCCTTTCTCTCATTGACGAACTTGAAAATGAAGATTGTGGGAACGTTCTCCTTGTTACTCATGGGAACTTGCTAGCTTTATTGCTTCAAAAATATAACCGTGAAATCGGTTTTTATGAATGGAAACGTCTCTCCCGTCCAGATGTATTCCTTGTGCAAAAACAAGGTGGAGAATATACAGTTGAACGAATTTGGGAAGACTGAGTTTCCATCTTCCCATTTCTTTTTCCATTCCATGCGAAATTAGTCGAATGACTACGGGAATTGCGATTTTTTATCAAAATCGTTATAGTATATTGTGGTGTTTATCTTAGCCAGTAAGGGTGAATAGTCATTATAAGCCCACGAAATTCTAAAGAAGGAGGAGAAATAGATATGGCATTTGTAATCACATCCCCTTGTAAAGATGAAAAAGCTGGAGAATGCGTAGATGTGTGCCCAGTTGATTGTATCGAGGAAGGGAAAGATATGTTCTATATCGACCCTGCGATTTGCATAGATTGTGGTGCGTGTGAAGCGGTGTGTCCAGTTGAAGCGATTTATATCGAAGACGAGGTACCAGAAGAAGAAACTCCATACATCGAGATTAACCGTAAGTTCTTTGAAGAACAGTAAGTATCATAACCAGACCGTCTCTTCCCCGAAGAGGCGGTCTTTTTCATATCCTCTTCCCGTAACAAGAGCTGGTGTCATAACCTCTAGTCTCTTCTTAATCGCCTGACCTTCTTCTGGTGGAGTTGTTCTTGTGTGAATAATTCTCCTTTATGGAGGGTAGATAGAAAAGGAATGACAATAAGGGAGGACTCGATTATGACAAAATTAAAAAATCAGACAGCGATCATAACAGGTGCAAGTAGTGGAATCGGCAAAGCGATTGCCCACCATTTGGCAAATGAAGGGGCGAATGTTGTCTTAGCAGCTAGAAGAGCTGAAAAACTGAATGAACTGGCTGATGAAATCACCGAACAATACAATGTGGAAGCAAAAGTGATCGAGACAGATGTAACGAAGCGAGAAGATGTAGAGAAGCTCGTTGCAGAAACGAAATCCGCGTTCAAAACGGTGGATCTTTTCATAAATAATGCTGGCGTCATGCTTCTTTCTTTCTTAAAGAATGATCACGTGGATGAATGGGAACAGATGGTTGATGTCAATATCAAAGGAGTCTTATACGGCATCCATGCTAGCTTACCGACCATGATCGAACAGGAGTCCGGTCATATCGTCAATGTATCTTCGGTAGCAGGGCATGAAGTCTTTCCTTCGAGTACGGTATATAGTGCAACGAAATATGCAGTAAAGGCTCTTTCCATGGGGATGGAAAAAGAACTTTCTAAATCCGGAGTCCGAGTGACGAATGTGTCACCTGGAGCCGTGGATACCGAGCTTACGGACCATATTACAGACGGTGATGTGATTGAAATGTTTAAAAATCGTAGTATGGATCCATTAGAAGCTGATGACATTGCACGTGCGGTCTCTTACGCCGTGACTCAGCCCTCTTATGTCAATGTGAATGAAGTCATCGTGCGTCCTATGCATCAAAAGTAAAGGAAAAAAGATGACCGCAGGGGTGCGGTCATCTTCATTGTACAACTTTAAATTTTTTATAATCGTTGATCTTCTCATTATTTTTAACGTCGAGATCTTCCACTTTACTAAAAGGTGTGGGACCCTCGTCAATTTTTTTTATGAACTCCTGCAATTTTCCATGCTCCCCTTCCGCTTCAATCAGAACGGTTCCATCGGGCTGGTTTTTTACCCACCCGGAAATACCGACCTGTTCTGCGATCTGTTTGGTAGCAGCACGGAAACCGACCCCTTGCACACGGCCGTGTACGGTAATTTGATTGTTTTCCATTCTTCCACCTCCTCATCTATCCCCTGTTTCCCCAAAAAAAGAAGACGGCAAACCTTTAGAAGGAGTGAAGAGTATGAAAGAGATTGATATTACGGATATTGAGGGCTATGTTTTTGGGCAAAAAGAAAGTGAAGATCATCACACAGGGTGTACAGTGATACTCAGTCAAGATGGAGCTACAGCAGGTGTGGATGTCCGCGGAGGGGCTCCTGGAACGAGAGAGACCGATGCGTTGAAGTCCGAAAACCTGGTTCAGGAAATACACGGGCTCTTTTTGTCTGGAGGCAGTGCTTTTGGATTGGAAGTCGGTGCCGGAGTGATGAAGTATTTGGAAGAACAAGGGGTTGGATTTGATGTAGGGGTGACTCGAGTTCCTGTCGTTCCCGGGGCGATTTTGTTTGACTTAAAAGAAAACGATCAAGACATGCGCCCAGATGCAATCATGGGATATCAATCGGCAGCTTCCGCCAATAAGCATTCTCACTTGAAACAGGGGAATTATGGTGCTGGAGCAGGGGCCACCGTTGGAAAAGGGAAAGGACCTTCTTATAGTATGAAAGGCGGATTGGGGCACTACGCCATCCAAATTGGAGACGTGAAAGTAGGAGCGGTCGTCGCTGTCAATTGCTTTGGTGATGTCGTAAACCCTAAAACGGGCCAGATCCTGGCCGGTATGCAGAAAGAGGGGAAGTTTTTAAATAGTGAAGATGTGATGATGGATGAGATTAGGAGTGGTCATACCAATCGCTTTCGCGGGAATACAACGATAGGGGCTGTAGTCACAAATGCGAAAATAGAAAAATCAGCAGCCAATAAACTAGCGAGCCTATCGCATAATGGCCTCGCCCGTACAATTCGTCCTTCACACACGTTCGTAGATGGAGACACGTTGTTTTTCACAGGGTCCGGTAAAATCACTTGTGACTACAACAGCCTCGGAGTCATGGCTGTACGTGTGGTTGAAAAAGCGGTTCAAAATGCTGTGGAGCATGCAGAATCAACAGATCAATATTTATCAGCTAAAGACATACAGGGGGAGGAACAATGAAATGAACGTTTTTGTTTACGGTTCTCTTTGCAAAAATCAAGAAAATCATCATTATATAAAAAAAGCCTCATGTCTTTCTGAACAAGCTTTTGTGAAAGGAAAACTATTTACAGGCCACTCCTATTATCCCTTGTTAGTAAAGGATGAAGAAGAAGTCACCTATGGTGAGTTGTACGACATTCCATCATCTTTACTCGGGGAGTTGGATGAGTTAGAAGGTTACTCTGAACAGATGAAAAACCCCTATTTCGTTAGGGAGAGGTGTGAAGTTTACACACATCAAGGCGTAACAGAAGCGGTTGTCTATTATTGGCCTCGGGAAGTTGAAGGGGAAAGGGTCCACAATCACGATTGGAAAGTCCATCGATATATTCAAAGAGACCACCTTTCCTATTTTGCCTATGGATCCTGTATGGACAATTACAGGTTATGTGATCATGGCGTTGACCATTTATTTTCTACCGTTAAGGGGAAGGGGGAGCTCAAGGATTACAGGCTTGCTTTTTCAACTCATTTTGAAGACGGTTCGAGAGCTGATATCACAGAAAAACCTGGAGAATATCTGGAAGGGGTCGTGTATGAAATCGAAAAGCAAGCGCTTGATTATTTATACGTTCGGGAAGGTGTAGAAACGAAAGTGTATCGACCAACGATCGTAGATATTATCGTGGAAGGTGGAGCCATCATCCAAGCTCTCTCGTTTACAGTGATTGATAAGAAATATGACATCGCTCCCCCCTTTCACTATGCCGTTGAGATTCATCGCGGAGGTTCGAAATACCTTTCTGACCATTACATGAAATCTATCGAACATACATTTGTAGATGTATGGCAAGTGCCTGATTTTAAAGACTACTTGCAAAGAAAGGGTTGGAGAGAATGACGGTGGAGAAGTGGTTCAGTTATATAGCCAGGGATTTTACTCGTTTGCAATACGCGATTCTTAAGAAAAGAACCTCTCCCAAGGAAGCCATTATAATGGTTCACGGGATCACGGCAGAGTTTCACCATCACGAAGCTTTTGCTGAAGAATGTGTAAGAGACGCTGATATATATTTTCCTGTATTGAGAGGTTACGATCAAAGTCCTAAACGAGGGGACATTGACTATATGGGGCAATATGATGACGATTTGTTTGATTTCATTCATTTCATAGAAAAGGCTGGGTATGAAAAAATCACTCTTGCTGGCCATTCCATGGGCTGTGCTAACCTATTGAGGTTGATTCAAAAAAACAGGGAAGCGGCGAGTGAATACTTGTTTATCGCTCCTTTCTTCCACCCTACATTGCCGGTGTACCATGAAGATGCAACCGAGCAGTCCTCAGATCGTACGGATGTGGATTACACGGTTTTTGACAAAAAGGTGATGCTTCTCATGACGTTGTATAAGATGAGGATTCATCGGTTCAATGACAGAACGGTTGCTGAAATCCCGGATGAATTCAACAAAAGTGAAAAACTAACCTTGAGTTTCCGGCTCTTAGCATCAAGATTTCTGGAAAAAATACCTTCGGATTTGCTGTATGATATCAATGATCGAGTGTCCATTTATGTCGGAACTGAAGATGAGGTATTGATGCATAATGAGTTCAAACGCTATGTGGAAGAGCATTGGAAAGTGGCTGTCCACATCATTGGAGGTACCGATCATAACCATATACTGCATCAACCTCAATTTCACAAGGAATGGGCAGAAAAATGAAACCTGTTTATTCCGAGGTTATCTCGTTTCGTGGTCGTTATGACGACTTCGGCTACGAACAAGGAGAGCGTTTAAAACGTACGCGGTTGTATCAACACCATGAACGTAGAAGGGAACGCTCGAGGCTTCGATACGATGTGGACGTGCAAGTTGTCAAAGAGCAGATGGATCTTTATTCCAAGGGCCTCTTCGACGAACTTAAAGGTCTGTCAGAGGGTTTACAATGGTCACTTGAAGAAGTTATTCATGAATACAGCGGCTATCAGCAGGACTGGGAAGGTTCGGGTTGTTCGATATTAACGGGTAATGGCTACTTTGCAAGGAATTACGATTACCATCCGAAAACATACGAGGGGCGTTTCGTGTTGTTTCAGCCCAAAGATGGCTATGCGAGCATCGGACCTTCGCAGCGCATCATCGGTCGAACAGATGGGATGAATGAACACGGGCTTTGTATCGGGTATAATTTCGTGAATCGCATTCATCCGGAAGATGGATTCATCTGCTGTTTGCTGACAAGGATGGTCTTAGAAACGTGCAAAACGACGAGGGAAGCGGTTCACCTATTGAAAAAGCTTCCCCATAGACATTCATTTAACTATGTCGTCTTTGATGCAGAAGGGATAACGAAAATTGTAGAGGGCTCTCCACGTGGGGTATACGTAAAAGATGGACTCGCTTGTACCAATCACTTCACAGAAATTGCAGAAGAAAACCGCAGGCACCTCTCTGATTCACAGGAAAGACTGGATGATTTGAAAAGTCGTCAAGCTTACATCCTTCATGGATCAGAGGCTTTTCACTTATTGAATGACTCTTATGGTCCGATCTTTTCTCATGGATATAAACAGTGGACAGGCACGATTCATACAGCCTGATACAGTCCTCAGTCATTACACGTCCTATTTGGACTTGGTGGAGATACGGTCCCTACGAGTATTTCCTTTCAGGACTGGGTGGATGGAAAAGCGTCCCTTCCTCATAAGATCTATGGGGAATTGGACACAGAAGAAAGGATCCCTTATATCGATGACTAAGGTTCTTGCCCCTTGAGGAAACACAGCTCTTAAGAGTAGAATGAGGGAGGACATTGTACGGCAAAGGAGACTAGACATGAGCCAATTGACAGATATTAGCATCGGTAAAATTCAGAATTTATACTCATTTTTAAAAGCTCAAGGGGATGAAGGACAAAAGGAGAAAGTGTTGGATATCTATGAAAAGTTGCTAGATGAAGAAATGATCATCGGCTTTGCTGGTCATTTTTCAGCTGGTAAGTCAACATTAATTAACACGCTTTTAGACAATGACCTTCTCCCTTCAAGTCCTATACCTACGAGTGCAAACATCGTTCGTTTGAAGACGGGCGATCCTTATTCGATTGTGCACTTTCAGGATGGAACGGTCGTCCGTTATGATGCGGATATCGATTTGGAAACAATTCAAGCGCTCTGTAAAGATGGCGAAAAAATCACAGGGCTCGAAATTTCACAACCTGGACAGTCTTTGCCGCCACATGCATCGATTGTAGATACACCAGGGGTAGATTCAACGAATGATGCCGATCGGTTGATCACTGAATCGTCCCTTCACTTGATGGATTACATGTACTATGTCATGGATTACAACCATGTACAGTCCGAAGTAAACCTTATGTTTTTATTGGAAATGCAGCGTCGAAAGACACCTTTTTCAGTAGTCATCAACCAAGTGGATAAGCATGTAGAAAGAGAGCTTTCTTTTGAGTCCTATCAACAAACGGTAACAAACGCTTTTGAAAAGTGGGGCATTGCCCCCGAAAAAATCTACTTTACTTCTATGAGGGATTACTCTCTTCCTTTTAACGAGTTTCAAACGTTAAAAGAAGACTTCCGGTCTCTTTTTTCAAAATACCATCTTGAAAAGCAGTCAGAAACACAAGTGGAATGGATTGCAGAAGAAGCGGTCATGCATTACGCGGATGAAATGGAAGATCAGATGGCACCACTTCGAGAAGAAAAAGAGGGATGGGAGGCAAAGATCAATCAGAGCCCATTCCAAATATATGAACTCGAAAACCAACAAGGTCTAAAAGAGAAAGCAGAAGCAGAATTTCAGGAGAGGGTCAGTCAATTCATTTCGAACGCATACCTTATGCCGAGCGCACTTCGGGAATATGCGGAGGCTTACTTAGAGTCTGTACAGCCGGACTTCAAGGTCGGTCTTCTTTTTACACAAAAGAAAACTGAAGAAGAGCGTGCAGCAAGAGGGCAGGCGTTTTACGAAAAACTCACACACTCTGCGGAGAAAAACTTGTACTGGCCGCTTCGTGAACGCATGCTCCAGCTGATGGATGACTATGCTGTCAGTGACCAGGACTTGCTTGAACAGGTGCAGAAAAAGACCTTCCATTATCCTAAGGATCGGTTAAGTGCTCTTGTGGAACGTGGAGCATCAGTCACAGGTTCTTATGTTTTACGTTATACGGATGACGTAGCCAAAGATATACAAAAAGAAGCGCGGCGCTTCATACAAGGTTGGAAGGACTCATTCCTTCAGGCGATATCTGCTAGTCAACAGGAAATGGTTGAAAAGCATAAGGAAGTTTTTGAAGCGGTTGATAAAAAACAAGAATTGGACAGAAAACTAGACGTGTTGAATGAACAAATCAAAGACTATCGCCGCCAATTAGAAGTACATTTGGAGCAGGAGATTTCAGATGAAAACACCTTAGAAATCAGACGTGCGTGGCAGCAGCGAAAAGATGAAATCGTACATCGAAGTGCTGGGGAGATCCTTGCAGAAAAATCGGTCGTAGAGGAAGAAGCGGTTGATTCTCATCCTGAGCCACCTGAAAAGAATAGCTCTTCCATCGAACAGGCACTGCTCAGGGCTGATGAAACATTAGTAAACATCCAATCTCTAGAAGGAACAAAGCGCCTCTATCGTCAATTAGAGAAAAAACGAAACCGTTTGGATGACAGACATTATACGATCGCACTGTTCGGAGCATTCAGTGCCGGAAAATCCAGTTTTGCTAATGCTTTACTTGGAGATTTGGTGCTGCCTGTGTCGCCTAATCCCACTACCGCGACTATTAATAAAATCTCACCATCCAATCCAGAAAAGACGAACCGTTCGATTGACGCCTATGTAAAGACAGAAGCGGAAATGCTTGAAGATTTATCTCCTATTCTTAAAGACCTTGATCTCAACAGTCAAACCCTGGAGGCTGTTTACACGAAAGTAGAAAATTTAAAAGAAAAAGACTGGGAGAAGCTTGGTCATAAGCAACATTCTTTTTTACGTGCCTTCATCGACGGTTATCCAACCATGAAGCCCTATTTAGGAAAATGCATCGATGTGTCTTGGGAGGATTTCTCTTCATACGTATCGAAAGAAGAGAAATCCTGTTTCATTGAGTCTATGGAACTATTCTATGACTGCCCGTGGACGGAAGCGGGAGTCACTCTTGTTGATACACCTGGAGCTGATTCCGTGAACGCGCGTCATACAGACGTGAGCTTTGAGTACATCAAAGATTCTGATGCCGTTTTATTTGTTACCTATTACAACCACCCCTTCTCCCATGCTGATCAAACGTTCCTAAAACAGCTTGGACGTGTAAAAGATAGCTTCAGCCTTGATAAAATGTTCTTTCTCATTAATGCTGCTGACTTAGCCTCATCAGAGGAAGAACGAAAGCAAGTGGAGAGGTATGTGAGAGGGCAATTGAATGAATTCCAAATCCGTCATCCTAAACTTTTCTCCATTTCCAGCTTGCACGCACTGAAGGAGAAAATGGATGGCAAAGATATGGATTCTGGCATACAATCGTTTGAAGCAAGCTTCCGCTCTTTCCTTGAAGAAGATCTCGCCGAGATGATGATTCATGCAATTGATGAGGACATAAAAAGTATAAGGAAAGTTCTTGAGCACTTCATTGCAGCAAGTCAACTCAGTGAACAAGAGCGACATGAAGAAATTAGAAAAAATAAAGAAGAACAACATCACATCCAACACACCCTTGAAAAGGACTTTGATCAAGGGGCTGAAGACGCTATTCATAACAAAGCAAATAAACAAATTCACTTCGTTCATGAACGTATGATGCTGAATTTCAATGATCTATTCAAGCGACATTACAATCCAGCCACCATTCAAAATCAAGGTGATACAAAAGAGTCATTGAAAGTGGCACAAGATCAATTGTTGGATGAGTTGAGTTTTGAAATGCTTCAGGAAGTTAAAGCGGTGTGTGTCCGAATGGAGCGTTACATGGACCAGTTGGTGAATCAGACGAGAGAACGGATCGAGAGCGATATTTATAAAATCCGTCCCACTCTGCAATTATCTTTACAAGAAGAAGGAACCTATCCTCTTCCCCTGCTCAGTGGCCATGTGCACATGGAAGAAAAAGAAAAAGCCAATCTTCGGAAATGGTTCAGAAGCCCGAAAGCGTTCTTCGAAAGAAATGAGAAAGAAGATATGAAGGATGCAATGTCAGCCGTCATTTCTCAAGAATTGAAGGCTCAATTGAAGATGCTTGAAACACTCGTGATTGATCATTATAAAGAGCTGTGGCGGGAAAGGTATACGGAATGTATGAATGTCTGGAAAGAAGATGCCGAGGATCATTTCACGCAGCTGCAATCTCACCTTGAGCGACCAGAAAACACACAGGATCTTGAACAGACCCTTTCTAAAATTCCGCAGTTCTAATTCTTTGAAACAACACATAAAATCATATATCAGCATCCCCCTCTTCTAAGGATCACTTCCTCCTCCTCGGAAAAGGGGGATTTGTTTTGCGCTGAATGGATAGGGTTAGAGGAAGCAGAAGTCATACTCATAGAAAGAAAGGAGGATGTTGCTCGGTGTATATTCAAAACAGTCCTTATCGACAAACGTATGCCTCAGAGACGGCGCAGGCGAAATTTTTAAGCTGTCCACTTGCTCCCAACTTGAAAGGAACCATCCAATTTTACCAAATGCCGTATGGGGTTGAGGTTTTTGTACAAGTGGAAGGGCTGCCTAAGTTTAAAAAGCCGAAAACCGGGAAGCAAGTGGGACCTCACGGATTTCACATCCATGAAAAAGGGGTTTGCGAAATCGGGGATGGGAAGGAACCTTTTGTCTCTGCCGGGGAACATTGGAATCCAGATAAGCAGCCGCACGGCAATCACGCGGGAGATTTCCCTGTGTTGTTTTCCAATCAGGGAAGAGCGCGGATGATTTTTTTCACAGATCGGTTTAAGGTTCAAGACATCATTGGAAAATCGGTTATTATCCATGAAGGACCTGATGACTATCAGTCCCAACCTAGTGGTGATTCAGGCAAAAGAATCGCTTGTGCCATTATAGAAAGATCTTGATGAAATGGAATATTTGGTCTCTTCTCTGTATATACTAGTCGTGAAACGTTCATAGCAAGCTCTGCTTGACTTCACCGGTGAGGCATAGTATAGTATATAAAAGGATAAAATTTACCAATATTCTGAAGTTCGCACTTCCAATCACCTATTATAAAGAGTGATCAATCCATTATTGGTACTTTTTATAATATGTGATTTTTTCATTATTGCAAAACGCATATTAATTTTTGAAACATTGGAGGATCCATCCCTATGAAAACAGGTACAGTGAAGTGGTTTAACGCGGAAAAAGGTTTTGGTTTTATCGAGGTTGAAGGTGAAGATGATGTATTTGTACACTTCAGCGCGATCAACGAAGAAGGCTTCAAGTCTCTAGAGGAAGGTCAAGCTGTAGAGTTTGAAGTGACAGAAGGAAATCGCGGACCACAAGCTGCAAACGTCACGAAACTATAATAAAAAATAGAAAGAGACTGGCTTTTGTAGGTCAGTCTCTTTTATATCATGACATTCTAAAGGGGGGGCTACGCCGATGGCTTTCGGAAAGAAAAATCAGGCTGAAATCAAAGAGGAAGATACTAAGATTTGGGTTTGTACATCTGATGACTGCAACTGTTGGATGAGAGACAACTTCAGAACCAATGATAACAAGAAGTGTCCAATGTGTGGAAGTGATATGGAAGAAGAAAACAAAGTGCTTCAAGTCGTAGAAAACAATAGTTTATACTATAAATCAGAATCATAAGACATAAAGCGGTTGCTTCTCAGGCAACCGCTTTTTCTTATTCTTAGATCCCAGGGAGGAGAGACGATGAACCAAAAAGTAAAGCAGATGCTTGAAACAAAACAAATGTTAAGAAAGAATTCGCTTTCGACTGTTTTGGACAAGTTTGATGGGGAGATCATGGCACTAACAGAGAAAGAGCGAAAAAAGAAATACAACAAAATGAAAGCCGATCCATATAGCTTTTTCAGAGGAAGTGCCTACTTGTTCTTTCATGATACAACAGATCTGCCGTTTACCTTTCATACACGTAAAGATCGACCGACATGGATCATGGGGGATTTACATTTCAACAATTTCAGTGTCTTTCAAAACGAGAACAAGCAAATTGTCTTTGATGTAGACGATTTCGATGAAGGATACCTTGGTTCTTATCTTTTTGACGTTTTACGCATGGTCGTTAGTATTCGTTTAATGATGCATTCCCTTTCGTATGACGAAGAAGCTAAGGAGCAAATGGTTCATCGTTACTTGAAAACATATGTGAAGCAAATGCAGGCCTACCATGAGCGAGACATCAGTCCGGAAAACGTTCAGTTTACAAAAGAGTCTGCGAAAGGCCCTGTAAAGAAGGCGATAAAAAAAGCGGAGGAAAGAAGCTTGTCGCACGAACTCGAAAAGCAGACCATCATCAACCATGATTCTATTCGGTCCTTTGATATCGGCAAGGACAAACTGTCTTCTGTCCCTAAACACGAAAAAAGATTGTTGGAACGAGCGTGGGACGATTATTATCATTCTCTGGATGATAAGAAGAAGAAACCGAAGGACTATTACCGAATGAAAGATGTCGTCAAAAAGACAGGAGCAGGCATTGGATCGACCGGTTTACAGAGGTATTACATTCTTATAGAAGGAGAGAGTCATGCCGAACATGAGGATGATATTATCCTTGAAGCGAAAGAGGCACGGACCCCTGTACCGGCTTACTTTTTCCCTTACGATGAGGCCTTCTGGAACGATCATAAGCATCAGGGAAGAAGAGTCATTCACACGCAACAGGCCATGCACCATCTCTCTGATCCATTTCTCGGGTATTTCACAATGGACGGGAAAGACTTTTACGTGCGGGAACGATCGCCTTTTTCCAAGGATGTGAAGGAAAAGCATTTAACGGATCTGAAGTCAGTTAAACAAACGGTGAAGACCATGGCTAAAGTGAGTGCGAAAATCCATGCAAGAGCGGACGTGGACATTGATGAGGGAATCCTCGACTATCATAGTGAGGATAGCATCATGGAAGCGGTGGGGACGGAGAAAAAGAGGTTCCGACAGCAACTCAGCTTATGGGCGGACCATTATGAGAAAAAGGTGTATGAAGATTATGATCTGTTTCTTGAGTGGGGATCTGAGCGTGGATATTTTTAATATCTGTGACGGCTATCATCCGAAGCTCAAGAATGATATAATTTCTATGTTATAGAAACGAGAGTACTGGAGGATTATCAAATGTTAACAGTAAACAATGTCAGTCTTCGATTCGGCGACCAAAAGTTGTTTGAAGACGTAAATATAAAATTCACCCCTGGCAACTGCTATGGATTGATCGGTGCGAACGGAGCAGGAAAATCTACATTCCTAAAGATTTTGAGCGGTGAGATTGAAGCTCAAACGGGTGATGTAAGCTTGAAGAAAGACCAGCGTTTAGCTGTCTTGAAACAAAACCACTTCGAATATGATGAATACCAAGTACTTGAAACCGTCATTATGGGTCATACACGTCTGTATGAGGTCATGAAAGAAAAAGATGCCATCTATATGAAAGGCGACTTCTCAGAGGAAGATGGGATGCGCGCAGCAGAACTCGAAGGAGAGTTCGCTGAAATGAACGGATGGGAAGCGGATTCTGATGCCGCCCGCCTTTTGAAAGGATTAGGCATTGGCGAAGAGCTTCATGATAAGAAAATGAGTGAATTACAAGGATCAGAAAAAGTGAAGATTCTTCTCGCTCAAGCCTTGTTCGGTAACCCGGATGTTCTTCTTCTCGATGAGCCGACCAACCACCTGGATATCAAAGCGATTCAATGGTTGGAAGACTTTTTGATTGATTTTGAAAATACAGTTATTGTCGTTTCACACGACCGTCACTTCTTGAACAATGTCTGTACACATATCGCAGACCTTGACTTTGGAAAAATCCAAGTGTACGTCGGAAACTATGATTTCTGGTATGAATCCAGTCAATTGGCACAGAAAATGGCTGCTGAACAGAATAAGAAAAAAGAAGAGAAAATTAATGATTTGAAAGAGTTCATTGCGCGTTTCAGTGCCAATGCTTCCAAATCCAAACAAGCGACTTCCCGTAAAAAATTACTTGATAAAATTACACTGGATGACATACAACCATCTTCCAGAAAGTATCCTTACATCGCTTTCAATGCGGAACGCGAAATCGGGAATGATTTGCTAACGGTTGAAAACCTTTCTAAAACGGTCGATGGCGAAAAAGTATTGGACAATGTCAGCTTTACGCTTAATAAGGATGACAAAGTAGCTCTTGTTGGAGCGAATGAAGTGGCAAAAACGACACTATTCCAAATCCTTATGGGCGAAGTAGAACCGGATGAAGGCACGTATAAATGGGGGGTAACAACCTCTCAAAGTTACTTCCCTAAAGACAACTCGGAATTCTTCGAAGAATCGAACCTGAATCTTGTCGAGTGGCTGCGTCAGTACTCCCCAGAAGATGAAACAGAAACGTTTTTACGCAGCTTCCTTGGAAGGATGTTATTCTCCGGAGAAGAAGCGCTTAAGAAAGCGAATGTCCTTTCTGGTGGCGAAAAAGTACGCTGTATGCTGTCTAAAATGATGCTTTCAGGTGCAAACGTTCTTCTTCTAGATGAACCGACCAACCACCTGGATCTAGAATCCATCACTTCCTTGAACAAAGGACTGATCAATTTCAAAGGTTCCGTGATTTTTGCATCTCACGACCATGAGTTCATTCAGACTATTGCTAATCGAATCATTGAAATAACACCAAGTGGTAAGATTGTTGATAAAGAAATGACGTATGATGAGTTTTTGAATGATCCGGAAGTTCAAAAACAAGTGACAGCCAAATAAGAAAGAGAGAGAAGCACAGGTCCCTCGTGGATCTGTGCTTTTTTTCGATCAAATATGTTTTTTTCTATCATTTTCGGGTAAAAAAATCTATGAAAAGTCAATCCTTCACTTTGTAGAAAAATGACGAACGATAGAATAACGTGGGCATTTTTGACCGTTTCGCGGTGCAAATGCTCCTTTTGTAATGGCTATGAAATATGGATGTTATGTTTGCAAACAAACTGTTGCTTGTTTGTTCTTCATTTATTCTGAGATTCTGTTAATCTTGTAATTGTCAACGGATCACCTAAATACATAGGGATCGATCAATCAAGAGGAGGCAGAATTTCATGAAAAAAACTGTATTTTCTGTTGTAGCAACTGTCGCATTAACGGGAGCATTCGCCACTACGGTAAGTGCCCACGAAACGGAATATAAAATCAATAAAGGGGATACTCTTTGGGGAATCTCTCAAAAATATGACGTCAGCGTTCAAGATTTGAAAGCATGGAATGGACTCAATTCCAACCTAATTTATACAAACCAAACATTGAAAGTAGCACACGACTCTAAATCCGGCACACCTTCATCTACTACGTCTTCCAACACATCCACTTACACAGTGAAGTCTGGAGACACGTTGTACGCCATTTCTCAAAAATTCAATATTTCAGTCGATCAGCTGATGGCGTGGAACAACCTGACTTCCACCCTCATCTATCCTGGTGAACAGTTCAAAGTTGATGGACAGGCTGTACAAACGTCTGCTCCAAGTTCAAATAGCAGCTCAAACAGTAGTTCTAGCAACAGCACGTCAACAGCAACACAAACGAGCACAAATCAGGATACAAGCAACGATGTAGTAAAAGAATTTACAGCTGAAGCTACGGCTTATACGGCTTATTGCACAGGATGCAGCGGTGTAACTGCCATAGGAATCGATTTGCGTGCAAACCCTAACCAAAAAGTAATCGCTGTAGACCCGAACGTCATTCCACTTGGATCTAAAGTTTATGTAGAAGGTTACGGAACTGCGATTGCTGGTGATACTGGAGGCGCGATCAATGGCAACCGAATTGATATTTTCATGCCATCCCGTGAAGATGCGCTTGACTTCGGTAGACGCTCAGTCAAAGTTCAAGTTCTAGCCGACTAATCCCATAGAGTGTAAAACTCCTTTCTGTGAATTGCAGAAAGGAGTTTTTTTATGCGGTTTATTTTGAGTTCTGGGGACTTATTGGTAGACTGTAGACAATTGTTAAAGAAGGGAGAGGTATAGATGAGAGCGATTGTACACGAAGGAAAAGAAGGGTTTGAGGGTTTAAAAGTAAAAGAAATGCCAGAGCGTCCACTCAGTGAGAACGAAGTGAGAGTGAAAGTACATACAGCAGGACTGAACCGGAGGGATGTGGCAGTAGTAACGAAGCGGCATAAAGCGGAAGATCCTGCTTTGATTCCTGGTTCAGATGCTTCTGGCATTGTAGAAGCTGTAGGAGCAGGTGTCACTAAATTTCAACCGGGTGACGAAGTTATTGTCAATCCTGGACTAGGCTGGCAGAATAACAGCGAGGCTCCTCCGGAAGGATTTGAAATTGTCGGTCTTCCCGATCACGGGACGTTCGCTGAGTACTACACGTGTACAGAGGACCATGTGGAACGAAAACCTGAGCATTTGTCTTTTGAAGAAGCTGGAGTGCTTCCATTAGCAGCACTGACTGCATATAGGGCCTTGTTTACAAGAGGGAATCTTGAAGCGGGTCAAACGGTCATGCTGCCGGGGATCGGAAGTGGGGTCCTCACCTTCTGCCTGAAGTTTGCAAAAGCGATCGGGGCAAGAGTCATCGTAACTTCCCGTTCAGTAAGCAAACAAAAAGAGGCTTTGAAACTTGGAGCAGACGTAGCAATTTCCACAGAGGAAAACTGGGAGGAGGCACTAGCATCAGAGCAAGTGGATTTACTCATCGAAAGCATCGGAAATGCTACATTCAACAAGTCATTGGATATTGTACGGAAGGGTGGAACGATTGTCACGTTCGGTTCGACTACAGAAGATGAAGTGACCATCAATATCCGCCAATTCTTTTACGGACAGTACAATCTGCTAGGCTCCACCATGGGGAGTGCAGAAGAATTGCGTGAGATGCTTGGCTTTATCAGCGAACACAAGATTAAACCTCAATTGGATAAGGTTTTTTCGATGGATCAGTACGAGGAAGCGTTTGAATACATCCAAAACACTAAAAATTTTGGTAAAATAGCCATTAAGCTGTAAACAAATTCCCATTCATACTTAGTAGTAACTCCGAATACTAAAACAAAAAACAATGACTAAGCGAACGAATGTGCGTATAATTGGACAATTCATCCATCTTTTGTTGTAGAATGATAGAAAGACTTATGACAAGGGGTGGATGATTTTGTCTCATAAAAACAATCCGAAAAGATTCGCTTTAAACATGAGTGCTGCGCAATTTACGAAGTTCTATATCATGCACCTGTTACAAGTTCGTCAACCGATGATCAGTGAACATTTCAAAGCAGAGTTCAAGAAACTTACGAAGAACTGGATTCCCGCACCTTCCACATTACTAGATACCCTGCATGAAATGACAGAGCAAGGACTATTATACCGCAAAGAAGATTACAAATCCTATGATAAAAAAAGGCAAAAGGTTTACTGGTATTACCTTACCAATGAGGGAAAAGAAGAATTCGATGTGTTAAAGAAACGTTATAAGCTCTTATTTGAAGAGCAGATGCAAATACTAAAACAAATCATGGACGATGTGTACAAGTAAAGAAAGGTGAGCTTGCATTGAAACTAAGTGTGCTTGATCAAAGCCCTATATCCGAAGGGGACTCAGCTCAGACAGCGCTGCAACATTCAGTTGAATTGGCTAAATATACAGAAAGTATCGGATTTCACAGGTATTGGGTTGCCGAGCATCACAATACTAATGGTCTGGCTAGTACGTCTCCGGAGATACTTATATCCATGATTGCTCAATCCACGTGGAAGATTCGTGTTGGATCTGGAGGCGTTTTACTCCCACAATACAGTCCACTTAAAGTAGCCGAGAACTTCCGAATGTTAGAAGCTTTCTTCCCTGGAAGAATAGACCTTGGCCTAGGCCGATCACCAGGAGGCGGACCAAAGACAAGACTCGCCCTTACCGATGGGTATGAGAAGCCTCTCAGTTCTTTTTCAAGACAAGTGAAAGAACTGAAACAGTTTTTACAACAAACTACTCCAAAAGAGGATCCATTTTATGGAGTCAAAGCACGGCCGGAAACGAAGGAGCAGCCTGAACTGTGGGTTCTCGGCTTGACAGAGAGAGGCGCAAAACATGCAGCGCTGAACGGGACAGGGTTTACATTTGGTCATTTCATCAATCCTGATCATGGAAAGGCAGCGATCGGAACCTACAGAGAGCGCTTTAAAGACTTTGATATGAATGAATCAAAGGTGAATGTTTGTATTTTCGTCGTTTGCGGGGAAACTGAAGCACAGGCTGAGGAGTTGGCCACAAGTCAGGACCTGTGGTTGCTCCGTGTGGAAAAAGGTTTGGATACGCGAGTACCATCTATAGAAGTAGCTAAAGAATATCCTTATACAATAGAAGAGTTGGAGAAAGTTAGAAAAAACCGTAGACGCTGCATCATCGGCAATCCCGATCAAGTCAAAGCTCAATTAGAAGATCTCTCTGAAACCTACGGTACTGATGAGTTTTTGATCATTACGAATATCTTCGATTTCGAAGAAAAGAAAAAATCCTATCTCAGAATCGCTCAGGTTTTCAAAAAATAATCAAACTCCTTTATAGATAAGTTTCCTTTAGTGGAAGACTCTGCTTCGAGATGTTTGTGTGCCTTTAGGGGCTCCGGGAAACAGTTCGCTTTCTATCGGCGGTCAGACTCCTTAGGCTACGCTTCCGGGGTCTAACCGTTTCCCTACGCCCCTTGGCATAAGAGGATATCGAAACTACATCTTGGATAAGCTGCTTTACCTACAAGGCGTGGAGTATGCAAATTTCTATGGATACTATTCTAAATACGAAGCATGGTATAGAGATCATTATGTGTTACACCCATGTAGAAGAGGACGCTCTTTCATCCTACTCAGGCATGAAGCGTTATGCATCGAACTTTTAGGTCCTCAATACCCGACGTCGGGTGATTAATATTCTCCTCTTTATTTAATCATACAAGCTGATTCTTACAGAGGTGCTTTCGAGAGTCTCCCATAGCAAAGGGGCGGAGGGGAATGGCAAGACGCCTGCGGGAAGAGAGTGCTTGGTGAGACCCCACAGGACGAAGTCCGAGGAGGCTCGGGCGCGCTCCCGCGGAAAGCGAGCTATTCCCCGGATCCCCGATCCACTCACATAAACATCTCGAAATCAAGTCTTCAGGAATACTGCCAGATCTTTTGCTATAAGGCTCATATCCGCCTAATCATTACAGAGCTAAGTCTTTTACCCATACCGATTCCTGCCAGATTTCATATAAAGAAGTAAAGGGGGGAATTGGAATGAGTAAAGGATATGGTGGAGGCTTTGCGCTAATCGTTGTTTTGTTTATTCTCCTAATTATTGTAGGAGCTTCTTGGTGGTATTAAGCAAATCAAAGCGTGGCATGTGCCGCGCTTTTTCAGTTATAAATAAATCATTATTTTAAAATGGATCGATGTAAGCTATAATAAGTACCATTACGTCACGAAAAAGGATGAAATTACATGAAAGATGTCAATATATTGGGAACGGTCCAAAAAGGAAAAATGAAAAAGAAAATTACTGAAGGTTTCGTTGTTCAAATTCAAAATGAAGAACTAGTCTTACCAAATGAAAATGTATCCGAAGAAATTGAGCTGGATGAAAGCAAAGACATGTTTATTTATGAAAATAAAAAGGGACAAGCTTCTGTTACTCTGGAAGTCCCGGAAGTGACTAGAGACACGTATGGTTGGGCAGAAGTGGTGGAAGTTGTCCCAAATATGGGAGTATTCGTTGATATTGGTTTAAATGATAAAGATATTCTTGTTTCCTCCGATCATCTCCCGCTCCTTAAATCTGTCTGGCCAATAGAAGAAGACCACTTATTTGTCAGCCTGGAAATAGACAAAAAGGGACGTCTATTTGCAGAACCGATCTCTGAACAAGAAGTCATGGATGATCTGGAACCAGCACCTAAAGAAATGTTAGGACAAGAAGTGACCGCTCGTGTATACCGTGCAACGAAAGCAGGTTCCACTGTATTGACTGGAGAAGGGTACAGAGGGTTCGTTCACCCAAGTGAAAGGAAAGAAGAACCACGACTTGGACAGACCATCACAGCTAGAATCATTGATGTGAAAGACGATGGAACCATCAATTTATCTCTGCGCCCTCTAAAACAAGAAGGGATGAAGGAAGATGCAGAGATCATCTATGAATATTTACAAGAAAACGATGGCGTCATGTTCCTACATGATAAAAGTGATCCAGAAGACATCCGAAAAACCTTCAAAATCAGTAAATCAGCATTCAAGCGCGCCCTCGGACAATTGATGAAAGAAAGAAAAATTCTTCAAGAGAATGGAAAAACAGTAATCAATCACGATCGCACTTAAAACTTAGTAGTAACTCCGAAACCAAATAAAAAATAAAAACAAGCATCTAAGTCGTTTAGACAAAGGTGCTTGTTTTTATTTACACTCATTAATCTTCGTATTCCGCCTCTAAACCATGGCTATAAACCACTCTCAACTTAAATTCTTTATAGGTCTCATCAAGTCCAAAAACCCGCAAAACATCTTCAATCACTTCTTGTTCAGGTGAATCCTCATCAAAGCTAAGTTCCATGAAGTGAGGGGTGAGTTGATCCAACGCCTTTTCTCCTGAGATTTTTTCTTCACCGATTTCATGGATGACCGCTCGTATTTGAGAACCATTTGACTCATATTGTATTTCATAGGAAAGCGTATCTACATAATCAATTTCCAGGTTAAATGTTTGAAACGGAAGAGCTCTTCTTGCTTTATCCACCTTTTCACTTGTTTCAGCATTCATATCATTGATTGAATCGGTGGGGGGAGCCGTAGATAATGGCTGTTGTTCATAGTCCATCATCATTTGTTCTTCATTATTTTCAGCCGCACATCCACTTATGAAAATAAGGGTGATCGCTAGTACTGAGGTTACTGTTTTCATTCATGATCCCTCCATTCATTTCCTTTTCTTAGGATGGACGAATTTCACTGTTTTCATAACTTGTTTTCCATTTTATGAGCATTGTAATTTTTGAAAGATCGGACACATGGTAAAATGAAGATAATAACCCATGACAGCTAGGGAGGAGCAGGAATGAAAAAGATGACAGCAGCAACGATTAGCCTTCTGTTACTATTGAGTGTCGGTATGTTTTTCATTTTCAATAAAAATTCTGGAGCTTCTACAACCAGTGATTCTGGAGATGGCAAGAGAGTAGAGTTATATAACGGGGATATAGTTGAGTTTTCTGAGCAAGATTTAAAAAACAAACTGTCTGAGATTCAGTATGAGGTAACCCAACAGGATGGCACTGAAAAGCCGTTTGATAATGCGTTCTGGGACAATAAAGAAGAAGGTATCTATGTAGATCTACTTTCAGGGGAGCCTTTGTTCAGTTCTACAGATAAATATAAATCAGGCACAGGGTGGCCAAGTTTCACAAAACCGCTTGTTGAGAAAAACATCACCACTAAAGATGACCCAGGAATTTTCGGTATGAGAACAGAAGTACGAAGCACAGAAGGAGACAACCACCTCGGTCACGTTTTTGAAGATGGTCCGGAACCAACTGGTTTGAGATACTGTATGAATAGTGCTGCCATGGAGTTTATTCCTAAGCAGGAAATGAAGAGTCGTGGATATGATGAGTTTTTACACTTGTTTAAAGAAGAAGGGTGATTGTCCCTTCTTCTTTTTTATTGAAAATAAATCATATCAACCCTTACTAGACAACTACAATAATAATATTTATCAATTGATCGAAAGGAAGTATGTTCGAAGAGGGAGGATAAAGGGAAGAACCTTGACAAAAATACTGAGAACGATTATCATTTCCATATACAAAACTATTGAGACGTAGGTGAGAGGTATGGAACAGACAAAAACAGAATTAGCAAGAATCATTAGGGAACGTCGCTCCGTGAAGAGTGGTTATTTAGACAAAGATGTGCCAACAGAACTTGTAACTGAACTGTTGGACGACGCAAGATGGGCACCAACACACGGTCTACGTGAACCTTGGAGATTCATTTTCATTCCATCCCAAGAAAAAGAAGAATTCGTGGAATCCCTTGTTCAAACATTTCCTCGCGACATGCAAGAAAACCGCAGAAATTATTTCAGCCAACCGGCTGCATTTCTGATTGCGATTATGGATGAAGATCCGCGGCAAAAGCAGTGGGAAGAAAACTTCGGAGCAATCAGCAGCATGCTTCAAAACTTCCAGCTACTAGCCTGGGAACGCGAACTAGGGGTATGCTGGAAGACAAACCCACAAATCCACGAACCGAAAGTACGTGAACTCTTAGGCGTTCAACCTGGAGAAAAAATTGTTGGCTTTATCCATATGGGATTCTTTGAACAACAGCCAAAGCAAAAAACTCGTACTCCAATTGAAGAGAAGTTAACCATTTATAAAAATTAAAGCAAAGCACACCTTTCCCGCAAGGAAGGTGTGCTTTCTTTTATTGTAGAAAAACAAAAAGACGCCGATCCTGGCGCCTTTTCATCAATCTTTATACTTCATATCGTAGGCGATTAAAACGACATTCAGTTGATCTTCCAGCTCTTTTATTCGCTGCAGCTGATCTTTGGGTAATTCAGCATAATCAAAAGCCATCTCCAACGCCTCCTTCGTTTTATCCTCTGCTGATTCGTGTAGGAATATTCTAAAATGCGATGTAAATCTATCCTTTGTGGCAGACCTTAACAATAGACGAACACTTCATTATCCATTTATGATAAGAGTACGACCAAAAAGCAAAGGAGATCGTTATGGATTTTGTAGCTCTTGATTTTGAAACAGCTAATTCCTCAAGAGCTTCTGTCTGTTCCATCGGTATTGTGGAATATGAACAGGGCTCTATAAAAAGAGAATACTACAAGTTAGTGAAACCGAAGAAAAATTATTTTGCTCCCATCAATATCCGCGTGCATGGAATAACGAAAGGCGACGTGGTTGATGCTGAAGCGTTTGATGTGCTATGGGAGCGCGAAATCAGGTCATTGTTAGAAGGGAAATTTGTCGTTGCTCACAATGCTCAGTTTGATATGGGGGTGCTGCGTGCTGTACTAGATGAATACAACCTAAGTTACCCGATGCTTGCGTATAATTGCACCGTAAATATATCCAAAAAAACGTGGCAACTTCCTAAATACAATTTGAATATCGTTTCTAACCACCTCGGATTTTCGTTTAGTCACCACCATGCATTAGAGGATGCTAAAGCTTCTGCACATATCCTGATGTCCGCTAAAGAAGAACTAGGTGCATCAGATGCTAAGGACCTTGTAGACAAAACGGGGACTACGAACGGAATGATGTTCGATGGTGGTTATGAACCTGCGCGGATAAATAAAAAGAAACGTGCGAAAAAAGCACCTTCAGCTTCATATGTAGCCGCAACTGATCAGTTCGATTCATCTCACCCTTTTTATAACGCTGCTTTTGTCTTTACTGGCAAGTTAAAAGAGATGAGAAGGGATGAAGCGAGTCAAAAAGTGGTCGACTTAGGTGGAAAACTTCATACAAACATCGAATCAACGACAAGCTTTGTTGTGGTTGGCGAACAAACGTTCGAGTACTACAAAAATGGCACTAAAACGATCAAACTTGAGAGAGCAGAAACGTTACTAAGCCAGGGTTATCCAATCGAAATCATCCCAGAATCGCAATTTCTTGAATACTTAACACGTTCCTCCGTTTAATTAGGAGGAACGTGTTTTATTTTTTATATAAATGCCTTCGATCTTTTAATCGCTCAGGGTGTACCGACTTTGAATGCGGGGCTATCTTACCCAAATTCACACCTGCACCAAAATAATAAGATTGCCACACGATTTTTGTGCAATATTGTTCCTCATTCTTCTTACACAGAGGTGTCCATATCTTGTAGCTGGCTTGAGGGTGCTGTACTTGTAGGGTCTCCGCATAAGCAGCAGCAGCTTCACCAATGGTTCTGTTCTTAGCTGAAAAGATACGGATGCCGTTGAATTTGTTAAAATAGGCCTCCATTTGGTCTTGAACAACTCCAGATGGAATGGAGTGAATGACTTTATAGTTTTTAGCAACAATCCCTATATGACCTATATACCGCGATTCTTTTCTACCTATTGGAGAAAACAGCAAATCCCCAGGTGAAATGGGTATTTTTGTACCAGGATATAGGTGCTCACGCTCTTGAATCACTGGAGCCATGACCTTTTTCGGTTTTATGATCAATGCCAAAAAGAAAGTACTCAAAAAGAGGAGCAATTTTTTCATAAACATCTTCCTTTGTGTTCTTTTACCTTTATCCTAGCTAAAATCATTCCAAATAACAAAGAGGAAGTGCTAAATATTACCCATCAGAACATACGTTCGGTATAATGATAAAAAACGAACAGTGGGAGGGTTTTTGTTGAGTAGACCATTACGAAAAAGAACGATGTCTAAGACGGAAATAGGGGAAATGTATAAGTCTGGTGCAAGTACGACCAATATTGCTAAAAGAGCGAATGTATCCCCGGATTATATTCGCATTGTGTTAAAGGAAATAGGGGTTCCATTAAGGCCAAGAGGCAGCTGGAAAAGGAAATTCAAGGTGAACGAAGACTATTTTAAAACGTGGTCTAACAACATGGCCTATATCTTAGGGTTTATTGCAGCAGATGGAATGATCTCAGGTCACGCGCAATTAATTAGCATAGCCCAAAAAGAAAAAGAGATATTGCTCGATATTAAGAGTGAATTGGAGTCTAGTCATCCCATTACAAGAAATGAACGGACAGGTGTTCATATGTTGAATATTGGGAGTAAAATACTTAAAGATGATCTGATTCATTTACATGGAATCACACCTAAAAAATCTTTGTCTTTGAAATATCCAAAGGTACCAAGCGAATACCAGTCGCATTTTGTAAGAGGTTTTTTTGATGGTGATGGATGTGTTTACAAAGACAAATACTTTATCAATATTGTAGGTGGTTCTGAACCATTTATGATGGGATTAGTCAATGTGCTTGGAGCAAATGAAAACGCTAAAAACAAAACCATGTGATGAAACGGTGAGGCTTTATGTAAGTGGTAAAGAAAATGTAGAAAAGTTCTTTAATTGGGTTTATAACGAAAAAGATCTGCATTTACAACGAAAATATAGAACATTTTTAAAAGTTACTAAGCTAACTGAAAAAGAAGGGGCATTGAAAACCCCTTCTTTTTGTTTTTAAAATTCTAGTCGACATAATATTTATTATACTAAGTCGTTTTAGAAACCTTTATTATGTCTCATTACAAAAGTATACTCATGATAGTGAGACAGAATAGAATTCATTCCTGCACAAATTATTTGATCTCTTGTAATTCCAATTATGTATAGTTTTACATGATTAATAAATTTTCCACTTTAGCAATCATCGTCCAGCTACCATTCTTTGTTTTATCCTCAATCATCACTTTCCGTAGCTTTGATCACCTTAGTAATAAATTTAAGTACCATTAGTATTTCAAATGCTGCTTCTTTGTTTTTTTGACCATCTTCATACTATCGAACTTCAACTGGGCATTTATTTATGTTTGCATTTCAAATTTGTCCTTTATGTATATCCATCACCAGTGATACATTACATTTCACTGGACTCACTAAGTAATTCTGATAATTTCTTTGCATGAACGCCCTTACATTGTTCATTGGATTAGAACTTCGATGATTACGTTCTTTAAATGGATACTTATAAGTTTCAAAGCTCATTTTTAAAATTTTTTCCATTACTTATGTTGCACATCCTTCGTTATCCCTCTACCCCTGAGTAAATGGATCATCGTCTTTGCACTTTATCTTGTGCCGCCTATTTAAAATGGTATTTTGACTTATTGATTGTTTTTTCAGAATATTTCGGAGTTGCTACTAAGTATGAATAGAAATTATTAATCAAGTGCGGATTTTACGGGGGTCGGAACGTATGTTCTGTTATTGATTGTGGGTCCTTGTATTTGGAGTTACTACTAAGTCTTCAATTGGATTGAAGCAAAAGAAAAGTCACAGAGCGTTTACTCTGTGACTTTAACCTTTGATTTCTTTGACGTTGTCGCCGCTTGCTCTTCATACACCTTTAACGTCTTGTAATAATACTCAAGGATCTGCTCAGAGGGTTTTTGCCAACTATACTTTTCCGCCTCTTTACGGGCATTCTTACAAAGCCTTTGATATAAATCCTCATCTTCCAGCCTTTGGATTGCTTGAATCATACTTTCTGTATTCTCATTTTCAAACAATAGCCCAGTCTCCCCATCTTCTACTTGTTCCATCGTCGGGCCGCTCTTTGCAGCAATTACAGGCAGCCCGGATGCCATAGATTCCAAGATGACAAGGCCCAGGGTCTCTGTCACTGATGGGAAAATCAATGCATCAGAAGAAGCGAAAGCTTGAGCAAGCTCATCTCCGTGCATAAGTCCAGTAAACACCGTATTGGTCCCTTCGAACGTTTCCTCTAGTTCATCTTTCACAGGTCCATCTCCTACGATGGCAAGAGAAATATCGTCTCTCTTTTCCAACAACGGCTTAATTTTATGAATTTCTTTTTCCGGAGCCAGTCTACCGACGAAGACAAGCAGTTTGTTCTCCTTTTTGCCCCCGGACAATCGCTCCCTCATCTCTTCGCTTTTATGTCGAGGATGGTAGTGATCGACAGCGACTCCACGGTCCCAGACACTTACATTATGGAAGTTCTTATCATCCAGCTCCCTCTTAATGGCTCTTGAAGTACACAAGTTTACATCGGCATAGTTGTGTAATTTTCTAAAATACCACCAAACCAGGGGCTTGAACGGGTATAACCGGTAGTAATCCAAGTATTTAGGAACGTGAGTATGATAAGAAGCAATTAACGGGTAATTCAGTTTATCAGCATAATAGACACCTGAGACCCCTACAAGAGCAGGGTTAACCACATGGACGAGGTCAGGGTCATGCTTTTGAAGCAAATCCTTCACTCGTCGCTGTGGTAAACTGAATTCTCTATACCTGTAAAAAGGCATTTTTGTCGTTTTAACCCCTTCGACGATCGCCCCTTCATATTCCGTCACACCAAAGTCTGGAGCAATGACGACGACCTCATGATCTTGGTTTCGCAAGTATTTGATGGACTCTTTCAATCGTGTGACGACTCCATCTGTTGATGGTAGGAATGTTTCTGTAATGATGGCGATTTTCAAAGCGGAAAACTCCTTACTTCCAAGTGATTGACGGCAATACGTTCTCTTCGATGATACGGTTTTTATTTTCGATTGCAGTACGAAGAATGTCACGGATGACATCATCAGTTAATAAGTGAGGCTCAAGACCAAGATCACGCAGTTTTGTATTCACGGCGTTGTAATAGTGGTCTTCATTCTCGATACGTGGGTTTTCAATCTTCTTCACTTGTGCATCGAGACCTTCTTCATTCGCAATTTTTTGAACGCGGTCGGCAAGATCCTGAACAGAGAACCACTCGGTAAATTGGTTAAACACACGGAATTCACCTTTGTCTGCAGGGTTTTCTGCGGCGATCTCCACACATCTTACTGTGTCTTCAATATTCAAGAACGCGCGTGTCTGTCCTCCTGAACCATAAACCGTAATATCATGACCAATTGCAGCCTGGTTGACGAAACGGTTCAGAGCCGTCCCGAATACTCCATCGTAATCCACACGGTTCACGAGCATCGGGTCAAGACGAGTCTCCTCTGTATGTAAACCGTATACGATTCCCTGGTTCAAATCAGTGGCACGGATGCCCCAAATTTTACATGCAAACATAATATTATGGCTGTCATGTACTTTGGAAAGGTGATAGAAAGAACCTGGTTGTTTAGGATACGGAACGGTGTCCTTCCGTCCTTTATGTTCGATTTCAATATATCCTTCTTCGATGTCAATGTTAGGTGTGCCATATTCGCCCATCGTACCAAGCTTGATCAGGTGGCATTCTGGAGCAAATTCTTTAATTGCGTAAAGAACATTCAAGTTCCCCATAACATTGTTCGTTTGTGTATAAATCGCATGCTCACGGTCGATCATTGAATATGGTGCTGAACGTTGTTCAGCGAAGTGAACGAATGCTTCAGGTTCCGTTTGACGGAATACTTCGCTAAGAAAATCATAATGGTTCAAGTCACCAATGAATGTTTTAATTTCTTTCCCGGATACTTCTTTCCATTTCGCTACCCGATCTTCTAAGGATGCAATCGGTGTAACTGAATTTGAACGAAGTTCATCATCATACTTTCTGCGTACTAAGTTATCTACGATGGTTACATCATGTCCTTGTTTGGATAGGTATAATGCCGTTGGCCAACCGCAAAAACCGTCTCCCCCTGCTACAATTATTCTCATAATCTACCTCCTAGTTACGTCTTGCATACTCGTATTCCATTATAGAATGACTCTTTTGACTATTTATGGTCTTACCGATCGCCCTTCATACAAAGACGGTCCAAAGTCAAGGTCTCTACGTTTTTGACTTTACCATTAATTTAATTTTGAAACAATTAATTCTTTGTTAAACCATCGATTCTATGTAGAGATATGCATGTGTGAGACCTGAAACCTATGTACCCCAAATAAAGAACGCTTCAAACCTACTTTACAATAAAAGCCTGCAGAACAACAAGTTCTGCAGGCTTAACGATCATCTTTCGTCTTGTTGACTCTCTGGAGCAGAGGTATCTTCTTCCTCAACCTCTTGATCTTCTTTGGTAGCAGCCGCTTCGTCCATCTCATCACCAGAAGCAGAGCCAAATTCATGCACAGCTCCTCTTGATACGTAACTTTCAAGCATCGCTTTCAAATCCATGCCTGTCGTTTCTTTCAGTGATTCCTGAATACCAAGCATGGTTGATGTCACGCTGTTCGCTACCTTCGCAGAACCTCCACGTGAATCACTTCCGCCCATATCGATGACCTTCATGTCTTTAATCTGACTGATCGGAGCCGATACTTTCTCTGCATAATCCGGCAAGACTTTAATGAGCATTTCCATGATAGCCGCTTCACCGTAATGTTCCATAGCTTTTGCCATACGTTCTTTCGATTCCGCTTCAGCGATTCCTCGTTGACGAATGACTTCCGCTTCAGATTCCCCTTTAATCCGTTCATTATCCGCTTCAGCCTGGGCACGTTTGGTTACTTCATAAGCTTCAGCATCAGCAATAGAACGACGGCGTTTGTTTTCTTCTTCTTCCAATTCGACCGCTCTCTGTTTTTCAATGTACTGTACTTTCAACTCTTCTTCCTTGATTTGCTGGGCAAGCTTCTGCCTTTCCAATTCCCCTGATTGGTCTGCATTCGCTTTCGCGCGGTTCGTCTCTTTCTGGAATTCTGCTTCCTTGATGTCTTTTTCCTTTGTCGATGCCGCAACCGCAGTCAAACGGCGGTTTTCTTCATCCTGTGCTTCCTGGTCGTTTTTCGCCTGATAAATGCGAGTTTCTTTCGTTGCATCCGATTCTGCCATGTTTGCTTTCTTCTGTACCTCGGCAATATGAGGACGACCCAGTGCATCGATGTATCCATTCTCGACATCCACATCCTCAACATCATTCAAAGCAAAAGAAGTGATTTCAAAACCCATGCCTTTCAAGTCGGATTCAGCAATCTTTTTCACTTGAGTGTTGACTTCTTTGAAATCGTTATAAATTTTTTCAATTGGAAGCGATGCAATGATCGAACGCAAGTGACCATTGAGTACATCTTTCAACTCCGATTCTCTTTCGTTCTGCTTCTTTCCTAGGAACTTCTCTGCAAAATTGGCCATAATCTCAAGCTCACTGCCAATGCTGATGACAGCCGTACTTGCCACTCGGACCGGGATGCCTTCCTTCGTGTATGCTTTGTCTGAATTGACTTGTAGCTGAAAAGAAGTCAAATCGATCGGTGTTGCTGTCTGGAACATTCGCAGGCGGTACCCTCCACCACGAATGATTTTTACTGACCGTCCATTATCGTCTTCGAATACATTCTTTTCTTTTTCCGGATCTCCAAGTTTCGGACCTGTCACAATCAACGCTTCATTGGAACTGGCTGTCTTGTACCGCATACGGAAGATAATAAAGGTAATGATTCCTCCAATAAGAACAACCGCTCCAATAATACCTAGAATTAACAAAAATAATGCTCCTTCAAACAAATGACCACTCCTCTTCATTTCTCCCTAATTATGTAACAAAAGGGGTTATATTACATAACGATTACACTCTATTAAAGTTTCAGGAAATTTTCAATGTTCGACAAATATTTTTATGGAAAAAATATCTCCACATTCAATCACTTCGATCATTCCGTTATAATAGTAGTGAGAACATTCAGAAAAGGAGGAACATCCATGACTACATACTCCAATGCATGGACACCTACAGCAGAACAGAAAGAAACGACCCGCTTATACCAATGGATGAACAAGCACGGCTACAGCGATTATGATGCCTTTCATTCGAAATCCATCGAGGATATTGAATGGTTATGGGAAGAAGCGGCTCAAGAGCTCGGAATTGAATGGTACACCCCGTACAAAAGGGTACTGAATCTCTCCCGGGGATCTATGTATCCTGAATGGTTTGAAGGCGGGGAACTGAATGTCGCTCATTTAGCCCTTGATCACTGGGCGACCAATCCGTCTAAAAAGAATGACATCGCTCTTTACTGGGAGGGAGATAACGGACAAACAGCTTCCTACTCCTTCAGAGATTTACAAAAAGAAGTGGACACGGTCGCTCACGGACTCGAGAGCTATGGGATCACAGAAGACGATATCGTAACATTATACATGCCGATGCTTCCTGAAACACTCATTGCTATGCTAGCCATATCAAAAGTAGGTGCCATATTCTCCCCTGCCTTCTCTGGTTACAAAGCAGACGCTGTCGCTACAAGGATTCAGGCAAGTAAATCAAAAGCACTCATTACAGCGGATGGCTTTTACCGAAGAGGAAAAACCATACCTATGAAAGAGGAAGCCGACCTTGTAGCTGAGCAGTGCCCATCATTAGAACATGTTTTTGTCGTTGAACGAATAGGTGCAACAGAAAGCTGGGATGAACATCGAGACGTTTGCTGGAATGATTTAAGGAAAAAAGAAAGCGATTACAAAGCTAAGATAAAAAAAGCGAATGACCCTTTTATGCTCATTTACACCTCAGGCACGACAGGAACACCAAAAGGAGCTGTTCATACTCATGCAGGATTTCCAATAAAGGCTGCCTTTGATGCGGGCATTTGCATGGACGTCACGAAAGAAGATACATTGTTCTGGTACACGGATATGGGATGGATGATGGGGCCTTTCCTCGTGTACGGGGGATTGGTCAACGGTGCATCGATCGTCATGTTTGAAGGTACACCTGATTACCCTGCCCCCGACCGTCTATGGGAGCTTGTAGAAAAGTACAAGGTGAGCCATTTAGGGATATCCCCTACCCTTGTCCGCTTAATGATGAAGCATGGGGAAAAATGGATCGAAAAACATGATCTAAAGTCATTAAAACTTATCGGATCTACAGGAGAACCTTGGAACCCTGAACCGTGGCATTGGCTATTCAAGCATGCAGGGCATTCCCGTATACCCATCTTCAATTATTCAGGCGGTACTGAAATTTCTGGTGGAATCCTCGGAAATGTACTCGTCAAACCCATTCAACCAGTAACCTTCAATGCTGCTCTTCCTGGTATGAATGTCGATGTCTACAATGAAAAAGGGCAGCCTCTTGTCAATAAAGTTGGCGAACTCGTTATCAAATCCCCATGGGTTGGGATGACGAAGAGCTTTTTTGGAGATGACGAACGGTATGTAGATACCTATTGGAGTCGTTTCCGTAATACATGGGTCCATGGGGATTGGGTAACGAAAGATGAGGAAGGTTACTATACCATTACCGGACGATCAGATGATGTCTTAAACGTGGCTGGTAAACGACTGGGCCCTGCGGAAGTGGAGTCCGTCCTTGTTGAACATTCAGCCGTTCTAGAGGCAGGAGTGATTGGAGTGCCGCATGAGGTAAAGGGAGAAGAGCCCATCGCCTTTGTCGTCCTGCATAATCATCATAACCCTGATGATGTAAAGGAAGAATTAACGATGCTCTTGAATCAAAAACTAGGCAAATCTCTCGCACCAAAAAAGATCTATGTCGTCGATGACCTTCCAAAGACAAGGAACGCCAAAGTGATGAGACGCGCCATCAAATCTGCGTACTTAAATAAGTCCAGCGGTGATTTGAGTGCACTTGAAAATCCGAAAAGCGTCCATCAAATCCGGAACATCGGTCATAACGTTTCATCATCATGATTAAAAATGTCATGAGGTTCTGTCACACATCCTTTAGTCTGAATCTTAATCCTAAAAAAAGGTTCCCGGACGATTAAAGTCCGGGAACCTTTTGGTTACACGGGATATACGCCGTGTTTTCTTTCAGTAAACAAAACACCTTTTGTTTCGTAGGCATCATACCGAGTAGAAAGCTCTTCGCGCAGTTTATTCGGCTGAACGATGTCATCGATGACCATCTCTGAAGCGAGACGATAGATGTCGATGTTTTCTTTGTATTCATCATGTTTTTCTTTAATGAAAGCTGGCCGCTCTTCTTCAGGTAGAGCGGCAATTTTATTGGCATACACAGCATTCACAGCCGCTTCCGGCCCCATGACAGCGATTTGTGCAGTAGGTAGGGCGAGACATGCATCGGGCTCAAACGCCGGTCCTGCCATCGCATAAAGCCCTGCTCCGTAGGCTTTCCGAACAACGACAGAAATTTTAGGAACGGTCGCTTCACTCATTGCAGAAAGCATCTTCGCCCCATGGCGGATGATCCCTGCCCGTTCGACTTTAGTACCGATCATGAATCCCGGGATATCCGCAAGGAAAAGAAGCGGAATATTGAAAGCATCACAAAGCTGGATAAACTTCGCCGCTTTATCTGCAGAGTCTGGGAAAAGGACACCACCTTTGGCTCTCGGTTGGTTGGCAATGATTCCGACAGGTCGTCCTTCTATTCTCGAAAGACCAGTAATGAGCTCAGGAGCAAACTTTTTCTTGATTTCACAAAAAGAGTCATCATCAATGAGACGGTCGATCAACTGATACATATCAAACGGAGCATTTTGGTTTTTCGGAATCAGTTCTTCTACGCTTTTTTCAAATGGCGCAGGTTCTCTCGACTCTGACTTTTTCGGGAGTTCTCTGTAGGACTGTGGGAAATAGGTTAAATATTTTCTAGCAAATGCAATCGCATCACTTTCATCTTTTGCCAAAACGTCCCCACAACCAGATACCGAACAGTGCATATTCGCTCCGCCCATTTCTTCAAGCGTCACTTTTTCACCAATCACTTTCTCTGCCATACGCGGAGAACCTAAATACATCGAGGCATTGCCATCCACCATAACGACGATATCGCAGAAGGCAGGTATGTAAGCCCCGCCCGCTGCGGAAGGTCCGAAGAGCAAGCAGACTTGCGGCACACGGCCGGATAATTTGATCTGATTATGGAAAATGCGCCCTGCACCGCGACGGTTAGGAAACATTTCTACCTGATCGGTGATCCTTGCACCTGCTGAGTCGACGAGGTACAGCATCGGTAGATTCAGTTTTAACGCGGTTTCCTGGATGCGTATGATTTTCTCAACCGTCCTCGCTCCCCACGACCCCGCTTTTACCGTTGAATCGTTGGCCATCACACATACTTTTTCACCGTTGATCCGACCGATCCCTGTAACGACGCCATCGGCAGGAAGAGTCCCGTCCTGGCAATTAGCAAAAAAAGCGTCCTCAATATCGATGTTGTCATCAAACAAAAGCTGGAGACGTTCGCGAACGAACATTTTCCCTTTTTCTGCGTTTTTGCTATGATATTTTTCAGCACCACCAGAAGCTATTTTCTTTGCGCGTTCTTCTAACGTTTCATTTGTAGGCATCGTCTTTTCCACCTTCTATTCTCCTTTATATTCCGGCTTCCTTTTTTCCTTAAACGCTTGGAGACCTTCTACCCGGTCCTCGGTTGGAATGGTTTGTTCATAACAGGCACGCTCGATCTCAAGACCTGACGATAAATCCGTATCATATCCTTGATTGATCGCTTTTTTCGCCTGTTTCATAGCGATTGGACCATTACGTGCGATGCACGCAGCTAAATCCTTCGCTTCCTCCATAAGAAACTGAGGTTCATAACTATATTCGACAAGACCTAGAGAATAAGCACGGTTTGCTTCTACCGGCTTAGCAGAATAGATCATTGCTTTAGCCTGACCGATTCCGATAAGTCTTGATAGACGCTGGGTACCACCCGCTCCAGGAATAATAGCGAGAGATGTTTCTGTCAGTCCTACTTTCGTCGACGTGCTCATCATCCGTAAATCGCAGGCAAGCGCAAGCTCTAATCCTCCACCAAACGCAACACCATTGATAACAGCGACGGTTGGCACATGGATGTCTTCAATCATCCGTACCGTATCCCCAATTTTTCTTACCGTCTGGATGACTTCTTGTTCACCCATTCCCCGGCGCTCTTTTAAATCCGCACCTGCACAAAAGGCTTTGTTTCCTTCTCCCGTTATTAGGACGACCCGGATTTCCTGACGGCGATTAATTTCATGCGTTTTCTCTTGAAGTTGATCTAGCAACTCAGTAGACAACGCATTAGCTGCATCGGGCCGATTCAACTTCAGCAAAAATACGTGTGGGGAGAGTTCTTCTAACGTGACCAATTCCTCCATCCGTTACACCCTTTCTTTATTCACCACCTGCATTTGATGACTCGGCAGCGACTTGTTCAATATCTGCTGGATATAAACAGCCGCTTCCTTGAGTTTCTTTTCATCTAGTCCTGTTTCGATGCCCATTTGATGGAGCATGTGCACAAGATCATCTGTGGCTAAGTTTCCGGAAGCGCCTTTAGCATACGGACAGCCACCAAGCCCTCCAAGAGAAGCATCAAACGTCGTGATGTTATGCTGCATAGAGACGAGGACGTTGGATAAGGCCATCCCTCTCGTATTATGAAAATGCATAGCAAGCTTATCGAACGGGAGCCACTGCTTCCATTCGTGCAGCGCTTGATCAACTTGTTTTGGATTAGCCACACCAATGGTATCTCCAAGCGACAGTTCATCAATGCCCATATCTAGCAAGCGTTCACTGACCCTTGCGACCTGGTCTGTAGCAATAGTCCCTTCATAAGGGCACCCGAAAACTGTAGAGACGTACCCTCTGACGCTTTTCCCTTCCAATTTCGCTTCCTGAACGACTTCTTTAAGAACCGGATAGGTTTCTTCAATCGACTTGTTGATGTTTTTTTTGTTGTGCGTGTCTGAAGCAGACATGAATACAGAGACTTCATCCACGTTTGTCTCAATCGCCGCTTCCAGTCCTTTACGGTTTGGGACAAGTGCAGCATAGGTGATTCCTTGTTTCCTTGATATCCTCGTGGCCACTTCTTTGGCATCTTTTAACTGCGGGATCCACTTCGGATGAACAAATGAACTGAATTCAATATATGAATAACCTGCTTCAGACAAAAGATTGATCCAGGCAACCTTATCTTGAAGCGGTACTTCTACAGATTCATTCTGTAACCCATCCCGCGGACCGACTTCTTTGATAGTGACTTTTTCAGGCCATTCCAACATAAGAACCTCCTGTTTATTCGATAATGGCGATGACGTCTCCTTCGTTGACGAAATCCCCTTCACTCACTTTCAATTCTTTGACTGTCCCTGATGTTTCTGCTGGAATCGGAATCTCCATTTTCATAGATTCCAGGATGGCGATGTCCTCCCCATCATTCACCTGATCCCCTTCGTTTGCTACTAATTTCCATACACTACCTGCCATGGATGCTTTGATTTCTGTCATGATTGTTCCTCCTTAATGATTCGTCAATGTTGGTAGATAATAGTTTTCTACAAATGTGGTTTTCGTTTCGCCTTCTTTGAACTTCTCATGCGTGATAACACGCTTCAGCATCATCAAGTTGCATTTGATGCCTTCGATCTCATATTCATGAAGAGCCTTTGTTAATCGTTCAATGGCTTGTTCACGGTTCTCTCCATGAACGACGAGTTTTGCAATCATAGGGTCGTAGAATGGCGTCACTTGTGAATCGCCTTCTACGGCTAATTCATGCCGTACGCCTGGGCCATCGGGCAGCACCATTTTCGTCAATTTTCCTGGTGAAGGATAAAAGGTATTCGGATCTTCTGCATAGATTCTAACTTCAATCGCGTGTCCGTCGATGAACAAATCTTTTTGTTTGATGGATAACTTTTCTCCATCCGCTACGCGCAGCTGTTGTTCGACAAGGTCAATTCCGGTGATTTGTTCCGTAACGGGGTGCTCGACTTGTAAACGTGTATTCATTTCAAGGAAATAGAAGTTCTCTTCATCATCCACAAGAAATTCGATTGTACCGGCATTGGAATATCCAAGAGAAGCTACGGCCTTAAGGGCACTTTCTCCCATTTTTTCTCGCGTTTCCTCAGATAGAACCGGTGATGGAGCTTCTTCGACGACTTTTTGGTGCCTGCGTTGGATGGAACATTCTCTCTCAAACAAATGAACGGCATTTCCATGACGATCAGCAAGCACTTGAATTTCAATATGACGCGGATGCTCAATCAATTTTTCAATGAACATTTTCCCGTCACCAAAAAAGGCCTGCGCCCGTTTAGAGTTGCCTTCAAAAGCTTTTTCAAGCTCGTCATCGTTGTAGACCGCCTGCATGCCGATGCCCCCGCCTCCGGCAGCTGCTTTCAGCATGACGGGATAGCCGAATTCACCCGCGATTTTCTTGGCATCGTCTGTGTTCTCCACCGCGTCTTGTGTTCCTGGGATGATCGGAACTCCGGCCGCTTTCATTTCCGCACGAGCCGCAATCTTATCTCCCATCTTTGCAATAACATCCGCATCCGGTCCGATAAACGTAAGGCCGGATTCTACTGTTCTTTTCGCGAACTCAGCATTTTCACTCAATAGACCGTATCCCGGGTGAATCGCTTCTGCTCCGGAATCTTTGGCTACTTGTAAAATTTTGTCCACGTTTAAATATGATTCATTGACGCGCGGCTTACCGATCAGATAACTTTCGTCGGCCATTTGTACGTATGGAGCGTGTTGGTCGGCTTCCGAATAGACAGCGACCGTTTGAATGTTCAATCGTTGACACGTCCGAATGATACGGGAAGCAATCTCTCCACGGTTGGCAATAAGAATTTTTTGAAACATCAAGGATCACCTCTGTTTTAGGATTTTAAGTTCATCATTTCAAGCGCATGTTCCCGAAGTCTGAACTTCTGAATTTTTCCGCTCGCTGTCATCGGGTATTCGTCCGTGAAACTTATATAACGGGGGATTTTATGCTTCGATATTTTCCCTTCACTGAATCCTCTGATATCACTTTCAGTTAGTTGTTTGCCTTCTTTTGGAATGATCCATGCCATGATTTCTTCCCCGTACTTTTCATCAGGAACTCCGACCACTTGGACGTCAAGAATATCCGGGTGCTGATACAAGAATTCTTCAATTTCTCTCGGATAAACGTTTTCGCCACCGCGAATGATCATATCCTTCATTCTGCCTGTGATTTCGATGTATCCGTTTTCATCCATGACCGCAATATCTCCTGTATGAAGCCACCCATCCGGATCAATCGCAGTCACCGTGGCTTCTTCATTTTTGTAGTAACCTTCCATGACAAGGTATCCCCTCGTACAAAGTTCACCAGGAATCCCCGTCTCGACTTCTTCGCCTGTCGCCGGTTCGATGATTTTCACCTCGACGTTCGGATGAGCTCGACCGACGCTGCTTACGCGTAAATCAATCGGATCATCCGCTTTCGTTTGTGTAATCACAGGGGAGGATTCCGTCTGTCCGTATGCGATCGTGATTTCCTCCGCTCCCATATCCTCAATCACACTCTTCATCACTTCCATCGGACATGTGGATCCCGCCATAATTCCCGTTCGTAATGTTGTAGGCTTCAAGTCTTCATATTCCGGATGATTCAATTCAGCGATGAACATGGTAGGTACGCCATGGAGAGCGGTGCAGTTTTCCGCTTTCACAGCCTGCAGTACTTTTTTCGGATCGAATTGCTCCAGAATGACCATCGTTGAACCTTTGGAGACCGCTGCCATCGTTCCTAACACACATCCGAAACAGTGGAAAAATGGAACAGGGATACAAAGACGATCGTCTTCTGTAAGGCGCATGCAATCGGCGACCTGGTTTCCATTGTTTACGATATTGTAGTGACTCAACATGACCCCTTTGGGAAACCCTGTCGTCCCGGACGTGTACTGCATGTTGATTACGTCACGATGATGGAGGGAATCTTTTCGCTCTCTCAGTTCCTCGTCATTCACAGTCATCCCCATATCAAGGATATCCTGCCATGAATAACACCCACGGTACGATTTGTCACTCAATACGACGACATTTTTTAAAAACGGGAGGCGATCGCTTTGAAGATCTCCTTTTTCAGAAGTCTCAAGTTCCGGACAGATTTCTTTCAAAATATCAATATAAGACGTTCCTTTGAAGTCTTCAGCCAGGATCAAGGTCGACGCATCGGATTGCTTCAACAGATATTCAAGTTCTTGTGCACGATAGTTCGTATTGACAGTGACAAGTACGCCTCCCATTTTTCCGGATGCGAACTGAGATTGAAGCCATTCCGGCTTGTTGTCAGACCAAATGGCCACATGTTCCCCTTTTTCAATGCCGAGAGCCATAAACCCTTTGGCTACTTCATCGGTCATTTCATTAAATTCACGATAGGTTCTTCTCAGTCCTTGCTCTGGATAAACGAATGCTTCATGGTCAGGATAAGCTTCTGCCTGATGCTCTAACAATTCACCAACCGTCTGCTCTAGTAGGGACATATCATTTCCTCCTTGTTTAATTCTTTAACAACCTAACTGACGAGCAATGACCAAGCGCTGGATTTCCGATGTTCCTTCACCGATCTCGAGGAGTTTCGCATCACGCAGAAAACGCTCGACTTCGTATTCTCTCATGTATCCGTAACCGCCATGAATTTGAATGGCCTGGTTCGCCGAGCGGAAAGCCGTCTCTGAGGCAAACAGTTTGGCATACGCTGATTCTTTCGTGAAATTCCTTCCTTGATCTTTCAGCCAGGCCGCTTTTAGAACCATATTACGAGCGAGTTCCACTTCCATAGCCATATCAGCAAGCTTGAACTGAATCGCCTGGAATTTCGTAATCGGCTGACCAAACTGCTTCCGTTCTTTCGCATAAGCGAGCGCTCGATCCAATGAGGCCTGAGCAATCCCTACAGCAAGGGCAGCGATGGATATCCGACCTCCATCCAACGTATAAAGGAATTGCTTGAATCCTTTTTCAGGATCGCCAAGAATGTTTTCTTTCGGAACTTTTACATCTTCTAAAATAATTTCAGATGTGTTCGACCCGCGGACGCCCATTTTGTCGTACGGACTCGTAATCTTCATCCCAGGGGTATCTTTTGGAACGATAAAAGCGGAAATGATGTTCTTTCCGTCGTCGCGTTTTCCCGAAACAGCCGTAACGGTGATGGACCTCGCATATTCAGCATTTGTAATCCAGCACTTTTCGCCATTGATGACATAGTGGTCACCTTTCAATTCGGCACGCGTCTTCGTTCCTCCTGCATCGGAACCAGCATTCGGCTCTGTCAATCCAAAAGAAGCCAATCCTTCTCCTTTAGCGAGTGGTGTTAAGAACTCACGTTTCTGTTCTTCGGTCCCGAAATAATAGAGGGGACTCGCTCCTAATGAAACAGCAGCGGCGTAACTGAGACCTGTGGAACCACAAACCCGTCCGATCTCTTCAACAGCAAGAGCATAAGTGATCGTATCTCCTCCAGATCCGCCATACTCTTCCGGGAATGGGATGCCAAGGAGTCCGAGCTTACCCATTTCATCGAAAATATCCTTAGGGAATTCACTGTTGATGTCAATTTCCACAGCTCTTGGGGCGATCACATTTTCTGCAAAATCACGGACCATCTTCCTTGTCATTTCCTGTTCTTTCGTTAAATCGAAATTCATATGATTCCTCCTTAGGGAAATAAAGACCGACTGGTTGGTCTGTTGTCATGATAAAAATAAATGAAAGCGGTTACTTACTTTCATAAAAAAAAGGAACTTTCAACATATGATCGAAGTATTCACTGTCTGCTTTCCCTGGTAGCAAAAAGTGCAGAACCAGGTCAGTAAAAACTTCTGCAATTTGATCGATGGTGTAAGTCCCATCCCTGCGGTACCACTTATAGATCCAGTTGACCATGCCTAATATCGCCATTCCTGTGATCTCAAGCGGCAGTTCTTTACGAAAGTGACCGGATTGTTGACCCTCTTCAATGACGTTGAATACCATACGCTTAAATTCATCGCGCTTTCCTTTGATCTCTTCCTCGTACGCAGGTTTTAGATAAAGGCTTTCCTGATAAAACACGGAGATATGTGGCTTATACAAGTCAAACACATGAACAAAGGATTGAATGATCGCCTGGACTTTCGGTATAGGTGAAGAGTGAGTCACGTTAGCGGCCTGTGCTTCTTTCAATACATATGTAATAAATGTGTCGTGAATGACGAATAGCAGTTCATCCTTTGACTGAAAGTGATGATAGAAGCCGCCCTTGGATGTATTGGTTTGCTGGACAATCTGTTTAACCGTGACGCCGTGAAAGCCATGGCGGTCGAACAACTCTAGTGATGTCTGGATAATCTTCTCTCTCAAATCGCTCATACATCATCTCCCATCTGCTGAATATACACTCATTTTATCACATTTTTCTGAAAATACAACGGTTTAAAGAATGACATCAACCTTATACCTTTCTCCTTGGGCAAGATCTATGAAGGCATTCGGTCGATCATCGGATTTGCTATCAGGTGCTTTCTTTAACAGGGAGAGTAGAAATTACCATTCGTTTTGGAGTTCTTCCTGAGAAAAAAGACTGGCTCCCTTCTAAACAAAAAGCCCTCTGAAATCAGAGGGCTTTTCATGATTATTGATTATTGATCGGATTCTGTTTCAAACGGAACACGGTAGACCGGCTTGATCCACGCTTCTTCCGCTTGTCCTTTTTCTTCCGTATCCAGCACATAAGAACCGTTGCTGTATCGATCGTTCGCTTTAAAGTCCATCGTGTTGACGACGATAGTTTGCTGTTTTTCAGTCATAATCATCACTTGATCATCCCTGTTAACAAGATGCACATCCACCAATTGATGCGGGTTCTTTTTCAACTCTCTTAACATAAGGACTCCGCGCTTGGCTCGGGATGTTCGTTCAAACTCTTTCAACCTCATCCGCTTCACCGCAGCACGGTGGGTGGTGAGGAGGATGGAAGGATCTTCGGATGCCTTGAACAATTGTCCAGATACAACCTCATCGTCTTCTTTCAAGTTGATTGCTTTTACACCTGCCGCTCTTTGACCGACCGTGTTGACATCCTCTTCATGATACCAAAGACCATAAGCTTTCTTCGTAGCAATAAACAAATCAGAGTGTCCATCTGTTTTGTGGACATCCACCACTTCATCATCATTTTTCAGATTAACGGCAACGAGCGCCTTGGAATGACGCTGAGCCTGATAGAGCTGCAACTCACTCTTCTTCACCATTCCATTTTTCGTGAAGAAGATGAGATACTCCTCTGATTTGAAGTCCCGGACAGGGATGGCCTCCACAATGTATTCGTCCTTCTCCACCTGCACGATATTTGAAATGTACTGACCGAGGTCTTTCCACCGGATATCCGGCAGCTTGTGAACAGGTAAGAACAAATATTTTCCGAGGTTCGTGAAGAGTAAAATGGTATCTGTCGTATTGATTTCAAACAGACCTAACAGGTGATCGCCGTCTTTCAATGCGAAATCTTCTCCGTTTGACGCCGCATAGGAGCGGAGGCTTGTCCGTTTGATATACCCGTTTTTCGTCACGGAGACGAGGACATCTTCACTCGCTACCGTCACTTCAAGGTCTACTTTCAATTCTTCTACCTTTTCCTCAATTTTCGTCAAACGATTATCGTTGTATTGTTTTTTCATGGAACGTAGGTCCGCTTTGATGACTTTCATCATTTCATTCTCACTCGATAACAGCTTTTCTAAGTACTCGATCTGTTTTTTCAGTTCTTCCGCTTCTTTTTGCAACGCTGTAATATCCGTATTCGTCAAACGGTACAGCTGCAAGGTAACAATCGCTTCTGATTGTTCTTCTGTGAAGTCGTAGCTTGCGATTAGCTGTTTTTTTGCATCTGCTTTGTCTTTGGAGCTGCGGATCGTTGCAATGACATCATCCAATATGGAAATCGCTTTGATCAGGCCTTCCACAATGTGAGCGCGAGCCTTCGCTTTATTCAAATCATAAATGGATTGCCTTGTGACTACTTCCTTTTGGTGCTTGATATAAGCATCCAGCATCATTGGAAGACTCATTAGGCTCGGTGTTCGTTCATGAATGGCGACCATATTGAAGTTGTAAGAGATCTGAAGGTCGGTATGTTTGTAAAGGTAATTGAGAACTCCTTCACTGTTTGCATCTTTCTTCAGATCAATCACGACCCGGAGTCCGGTACGATCTGTTTCATCACGGACTTCAGCGATTCCTTCGACTTTTTTATCGATTCTCAGTTCATCCATCCGTTTGACCATGCTTGCTTTGTTCACTTCAAAAGGAATTTCGTCAATGACGATTTGTTCCCGTCCCCCGCGCTGTTCTTGAATTTCAGCGAGTCCGCGCAAGACGATTTTCCCTCTTCCCGTTTCGTAAGCTTTCTGGATGCCGTCGACTCCTTGAATGATTCCGCCTGTTGGAAAATCAGGCCCTTTTAACTTGGTCATCAGCTCAGGAACAGTGGCACCAGGTTTATCAATCTTCATGATTACCGCATCAATCACTTCCCCGAGGTTGTGGGAAGGAATCTCAGTCGCATAACCCGCGGATATCCCTGTAGAGCCATTGACAAGAAGATTAGGAAACTTTGCAGGAAGAACGGTCGGTTCATCAATGGTATCGTCAAAGTTCGGAATAAACTCTACCGTCTGTTTCTCTATATCCCTTAGCAGTTCAGAGGAAATAGCAGAAAGTCTAGCTTCTGTATAACGCATAGCTGCAGGCGGATCCCCATCAACGCTTCCGTTATTTCCGTGCATTTCCACTAAGGACTTTCTCACTTTCCATGTTTGACTTAAACGGACCATCGCATCGTACACGGATGTATCTCCGTGAGGGTGGTAATTACCAATGACGGTACCGACTGTTTTTGCGGACTTCCGGTATGCTTTGTCGTGGGTATTCTTTTCCTGGTGCATCGCATAGAGGATACGCCGTTGTACAGGCTTCAGCCCGTCCCTGGCATCAGGGAGGGCACGTTCCTGGATGATGTATTTACTATATCTCCCGAAGCGGTCTCCGAGAACTTCTTCTAATGGTAAATCTAAAAACTTCTCTGCCTCTGCCAACAGAAGGTCCCCCTTTTACGTCTGTATTTTATCGTTCTCTAGTATGCTCGCTTCATCTTCAAGACCAAAAGCGACATGGGATTCAATCCATTTTCGGCGAGGTTCTACCTTGTCTCCCATCAACGTCGTCACCCTGCGTTCGGCACGGGCGATATCGTCAATCGTTACACGAATCAATGTACGTGATTCTGGATTCATCGTCGTTTCCCAAAGCTGATCGGCATTCATTTCACCTAAACCTTTGTAGCGTTGGATCGAATAACCGTTTTTGAATTCCTTCAATATCTTCTGCATGCCATCTTCATCCCAGGCATACTCAACCTTCTCTTTCTTCCCTTTACCTTTTGAAACTTTATAAAGCGGCGGAAGAGCGATGAATACTTTTCCGGCTTCTACAAGTGGTCTCATGTAACGATAAAAGAAGGTTAATAAAAGCACTTGAATGTGTGCCCCGTCAGTATCGGCATCCGTCATAATCACGATTTTATCGTAATTACAGTCTTCAAGCGTAAAGTCACCACCGACTCCAGCACCGATCGTATGAATGATCGTTGAGATTTCCTCATTTTTGAAGATATCAGCAATCTTCGCTTTCTCTGTATTGATGACTTTCCCTCGCAAAGGAAGGACAGCTTGGAATTTGCGATCCCTTCCCTGCTTAGCAGATCCACCCGCAGAGTCCCCCTCCACGAGGTATAACTCATTCTTTTTGGCGTTTTTGGATTGTGCCGGCGTTAATTTCCCACTTAAGAGGGTATCCTTCCGCTTTTTCTTCTTGCCGGAACGAGCATCGTCTCTTGCTTTTCTGGCAGCTTCTCTTGCTTCCTTTGCTTTGATTGCTTTTTTGATGAGCATGGAAGAGACGTCCGGATTTTCTTCAAGGAAATACGATAGCTGTTCAGCAACGATGCCATCGACAGCGGAGCGGGCTTCTGATGTCCCAAGCTTGCTCTTGGTTTGGCCTTCGAATTGAAGAAGTTCTTCGGGAATTCTCACCGAGATCACGGCTGTGAAGCCTTCCCTGATATCGTTTCCTTCCAGATTCTTATCTTTTTCTTTCAGAAGTTGTGCTCGTCTTGCATAGTCATTGAAGACTCTTGTAATGGCCGTCTTAGCTCCGGATTCATGCGTACCTCCATCCTTTGTGCGTACATTATTAACAAAGGATAAGATGTTTTCTGCGAACCCGTCATTGAATTGAAAGGCGAAATCCGCTTCAATTCCACTATGACTGCCCTCAAAAGAAACGACCGAATGCAGGGCATCTTTTTCTTCATTTAAATATTCTACGAAGGATACGAGTCCGTCATCGTATTGATATTCTTCTTTCACTGTTTCTTTTCTTTCATCTACAAGGATAATGCGGAACCCTTTCAACAGAAAGGCCGCTTCGCGTAAACGTTCAGATAAAGTTTCAAAATTAAACTTCGTGATTGAAAAGATGGAAGCATCCGGTTTGAATCGGATTGTCGTTCCTGTTTTTCGTGTGGTCCCTTTATTTTCTAGTGAAGTGACAGGGACGCCTCCGTTCTCAAATCTTTGATAAAATTTCTCGCCATCTCTGCATATGTGCACTTCTAACCATTCGGATAGTGCATTGACTACAGACGCACCGACGCCATGCAAGCCTCCAGAGGATTTATAGCCTCCTTGTCCGAACTTTCCTCCAGCATGAAGGACGGTCAAAATGACTTCAGGTGTCGGTTTTCCTGTTTTATGCATCCCGGTAGGCATCCCTCGCGCTTCGTCCTGTACCGATACACTACCGTCTTTATGGAGCGTGACAGTCATTTTATCGCCGAATCCAGATAACGCCTCATCGATCGCGTTATCTACAATTTCGTGAACGAGATGGTGCAGACCTCTATGATCCGTGGATCCAATATACATCCCCGGTCTTTTCCGTACGGCCTCCAATCCCTCCAGCACTTGAATAGAATCATCTGAATACGTTTGATTTTGACTCGACAATTTACCATCGGCTCCTTTCTCTAACACCATACTACTCCAATAATAGAACAAACGTTCGATTATGTAAACGATGAGCGCGACATAAGGACATTCAACACTCACGACATAAGTCAATCAACGGTGTGGAGGCTTTTCCACTCCATTGATTGGCTTATGATCTAGAAAAAGGCTGAAGACCTCTGCACAAGTGAGGGGATCCATATAAGGATCCACTCTGATATCGTTTACACTTATTATTTCTTCTCAGACAACCGTTCTGTTAAACCTTAGCTCTTCAATTAAGAAAACTCTTTTATAATAAAAGGAACTTTTCTGTAATTTAAGCTACTCCATAACCTTAACAAAAAACGTCGCTTGTTATATTGTAGCGATTTTATAAGGTTTCGCAAACATAATTCTTCCAAAAAACATGAAAAAACCCCTGAAAGTCCAGGGATTTTTTCATTTTCAATAGTATTTTTTTAACGGTAAATCGCATGAGCGACTTTAATGCAAGAGTCCATAATGACAAGCTTTGAATCGTTTTTCAAGAGACGAGCCGCTTCATCGGAAAACACCCCTTGCTGAGCCCAAAAGGCTTTCGCTTCAATATTTTTCGCTTCTTCTGCGATTTTGGGCAAATGTTCAGAACGTCGGAAGACATTGATAATATCTACAGGCTCTTCGACGTCAGACAAGCTTGCCACAGCTTTTTCCCCAAGAGACTCAGTAATTTGAGGGTTCACAGGGATGATTTTATACCCAGCCTTCTGCATCGCCTCACTCACTTGATAGGATGTTCGGTGCGGTTTATCCGAAAGACCTACGACAGCAATGGTTTTTGATTGTGCCAAAAGGTCCTTGATCTCTGCATTGGACGGATTTTCAAAAGTCATCTATTAACCTCCTATTCTTCAATTAATCCTTCGTTGACTAAATACTCTCTGGCTACTTCTTCAGGAGCGCGGTCCTCAAAATCAACCTGGTAATTCAATTCCCTCATTTTATCACCCGTAATCTTGCCCCCCAATTGGTTCAGGACATCTTCAAGTTCTGGATAACGATCCAAAGTTTCCTGTCTCATTAATGGTGCGCCCTGGTAAGGTGGGAACAGGTTTTTCGGATCCTCTAATACTTTCAAGTCCAGTTCTACCATGTAACTATCTGTCGCGTAAGCGTCGATGATGTCGACCTCTCCACTTTCAATAGCTCCCTGCCTTAAGCCGGCGTCCATCGTCCGAACTTCACCAAGATCCAAGTTGTACAATTCTTTCATGCCTTGGTAACCATCCTGGCGGTCATTAAATTCGAGAGTGAACCCAGCTGTAATTTGATCTTCGACAGTCTTCAGGTCCGCAATCGACTCCAGGTCGTATTGTTCTGCAAGCTCCTGGGTCGTCGCTACAGCGTAAGTGTTGTTAAATTGCATCGGTTGTAGGAAGGCCATATCATAAGTTTCTGCCATGCCTTCTTTTGCCTGTTCATATACTTCTTGTGGTTCATTGCTGTTTGCTTCCTCTCCTAAAAGAGAAACGATCGCTGTCCCTGTAAATTCAGGATAAATATCAATGCTTCCTTCCTGCAATGCACTGAAAACCAAATCTGTTTTTCCTAAGTTCGGTTGAAGTCCAACACTCAAGTCGGTTTCCTCTTCTATTAGAAGCTTATACATGTTGATGAGAATGGCAGGTTCCGCTCCAAGCTTAGCTCCAAGTGTCAAATCATTTTTCACTTTACCACTGAAAGCTAAAGGACCTACGGCAATTAAAGCAGCAATAACTAATAAGCTGACCAATGAACGGAAGCCGGATTTGGCTGAAGTTCGTTCAAACAGACGCAAAATTAGGTCTAAGATAATCGCGAGCAATGCAGCTGGAATTGCCCCTAACAGGATAAGATTGACGTCTCCACCCCTGTCCAAGCCAAGAAGGATTAAGTCACCGAGACCTCCTGCACCAATCAATGCAGCAATGGTTGTCGTCCCGACGATCAAGACCATTGAAGTACGTATTCCCGCCATAATGACAGGCATGGCGATCGGTAATTCAATCTTAGACAGACGTCTGAAAGATTTCATCCCCATCCCCGTGGCTGCTTCCTTCAAAGCCGGATCGACTTCTTTGATGCCTGTATAAGTATTTCTTAATATAGGAAGAAGCCCATAAGCTGCGAGTGCGATAATCGCAGGCGTTTGTCCGATTCCGAAAAAAGGAATAAGAAAAGCCAGAACGGCAAGGCTTGGTATGGTCTGCAATACGGCCGTCGTGCCAATGATCGGCTCAGCTATCCTCTGCTTTCTCGTCAGCCATAAACCAAGCGGTACTGAAATCAAAGTGGCGATGACAAGAGCAATGATCGATATTTGAAGGTGTTCCCAAATTTTCTCTAATAAAATTCCCTGACGTTGGTTAAAAACATCGATGAATCCGTTCATTTATTTTCCACCTCCTCTTCCTTTTTCCGTGACTGTTCTCGAAGGTAGAGGACGATATCCCTATAAGATAATGTACCTATCAGTTGATCACCTTTGACGATTGGAAGAATGGACGAATGACCTTCTTCAAACACCCGGACAGCATCTCTCAAAATCATATCATTGGATAATGGGGGAGCTTGCACCTGTTTTCCATCCTCGACCATCCCCTGATACGTTCCGTCATCACCTTTAATGGCAGACGGCCCATCCAGAACGACATGCCCTTCCTTGTATTCTTTTTCGGATACGACACGTTTTTCTGCATGATTCATGATGACATCAACAGCTGTCTGCCATGGAGTTTTTCGACCGCCAATAAAATCTTCAACAAACTCATTGGATGGATTTAGAATGAGGTTTTGCGGGGTATCCAGTTGGACGATTTCTCCTGCTTTCATAAGGCAGACACGATCCCCAAGTGCAAGGGCTTCGTCCATATCATGGGTAACGAAGACGATCGTTTTTTTGATTTCCTTTTGCAATTGACGGATGTCTTTTTGCAACTGTTCTCTGCTGATTGGATCGAGGGCACTGAATGGCTCATCCATTAAGATAATATCTGGGTCTGCCGCTAACGCTCGGATAACGCCGACGCGCTGTTGCTGGCCCCCGGAGAGTTCACTCGGTTTTCTTTTGCGGTGTTTTTCAGGATCGAGACCAACCATTTCCATCAACTCATTGATCCGGTTAGATAGATCCTTTTTCTTCCATTTTTTCATTTCCGGTACAACCGAGATGTTCTCTTCGACCGTCATATGTGGAAAAAGAGCAATTTCCTGTAACACATAACCAATATTCCACCTTAATTCATGGATGTTGTATTCTCTGATATCCTTGTTATGTATCGTTATAGTCCCTTCCGTTGGCTGTATCAAACGGTTAATCATTTTCATTGTGGTTGTTTTCCCACAGCCACTGGGACCAATCAGCGCGAGCAATTCGCCTTCTTGAACTTTTAAGTTGATGTTCTTCAACGCTGTCGTCCCATCCGGGTAAGTCTTCGTTACATCAGTGAACGTGATCATCGTTTTCCCCCTAAACTAAAATAAAAGACTTCTTTCTATATCCACATTTCCATAAGTTGAAACATTTTGCAATTCTCACGCATTTTCACCATGCCCCATTTGATGGAGCACCATTCTGTTTCCATTCCAGGAGTGGTTTTACAAAACAACTTGATACCTGGTACTAAATTGATATAATAGAGGAGTTGCCTTATGAAATAGAGTTCTTTATCTATCAAGCCCATGATAAAATAGTAGAAAGTGCAGAAGGAGTTGAACTTATTGGAATATGTACTCTATATCCTCATCGCCTATCTCCTTGGGTCCATCCCTTCAGGGTTAATTGTAGGTAAAATTGGTTATGGAACGGATATACGCGAACATGGAAGCGGAAATCTCGGAGGGACGAATACATTTCGAGTGTTAGGGATCAAAGCAGGAATGATCGTAACAATTGCTGACATTTTAAAAGGGACATTAGCCGCAGCCCTCCCTTTCTATATGGGAGCAGATGTTATTCCTCTCCTTATCGGAATCTTTGCGGTAGTCGGTCATATGTATCCGGTATTTGCAGGCTTTAAAGGTGGAAAAGCTGTCGCAACATCAGGTGGCGTGATTTTAGGTGTCAATCCAATCATATTCGCCGTTCTTTTATTGTCCTTTTTCATTGTCCTCTATTTAAGTAAATACGTTTCCTTATCATCCATGTTAAGTGGGATTGTCGGTATTGTCGCGACATTGATTGTGAATGATTACGGTTTGACGATCATCATTTCACTGTTTACCATCTTTGTCATCTACCGGCACCGTGCCAACATTAAGAGAATCATCAATAAAACGGAACCAAAAATCACTTGGATGTAGAATTGATGATGCTTAAGAAGGCGAACGAACGCAAAGATAGTCTATCCCATATAAGGATAGGCTTTCTTTTATGGTGTATTCTATAAATGCACACTCTTCAAGCAATCCATTGTATATTCAGAAATACATAATGTATACTTTGACATAGAAAGAAGGCCTGAAAGGAGTCTTTATTATGAACAAAACTGAATTGAACCAAAATAAGCAGTTACCATCCAAAAAAGAACGCCATAAATTATTTGGCTCAGTTGAGCCAGGTCCTCGAACAAAGCCAAGTGAGAAAGATCAGATGGCTGACCTTCAAAACTCAAAAAAGGACTTTTTATTTGATATCGATATGGTTGGAATATCCAGTGTCAAACATCCTATATCTATTCCCAGTACAATGACACCTGAAATCCAAACAACGATCGGAACTTTTGCCTTCGGATCGTCGATTGCAAAAGGAAGCAAGGGAACGAACATGAGCCGCTTCACAGAGCAGCTTGATAAATACCACAATGAAGGATTCGCTGTTGATATCAGTACGCTTAAACAATTTACAGAGGAGCTTGCCGGTCGTCTTAAGCAATCAGATGCTGAAGTGGAAGTGACATTCCCGTGGTTTTTCGAAAGAAAAGGCCCTTATTCCGGCCTTGCAGGAATGAACCATGCTGATGCCACCATTCGCGTCGAGTATGACAAGGAAACAGGACATGATGTGACTGTAACGCTCACAGGGAAAATTACGACTCTCTGCCCTTGTTCCAAGGAAATCAGTGAATATAGCGCTCACAATCAACGCGGAAACGTGACGATGAGTGTAAAACTGACCGATGATTTTGACGAGCAGGAGATCGATTGGAAAGCAGCGCTTCTAGAAGCGGCAGAAAGCAATGCAAGTGCCCGCATCCACCCCGTATTAAAGCGGCCGGATGAAAAGATGGTGACCGAACAAGCCTATGAAAATCCTCGGTTTGTTGAAGATATCGTACGATTAGTCGCTGCCGATCTTTATGAGTACTCATTTGTAGAATCGTTCACAGTGAAGTGCCGCAATGAAGAGTCCATTCACCTGCATGATGCAGTGGCTACTCTCAGCTATGATAAGAAAAAGGAAGCTGAGTAATAAAACGAATGAAGCAAATCATGATTGCGTTGATTCAATTTTACCGCAAAGGCATCAGTCCTTTTTTTCCACCCTCATGCAGGTTCCAGCCGACATGTTCGGAATACGGTTTAGAGGCTTTTCGCCGTTTTGGTTTTTTTAAAGGGAGCTATTTGACTGTCAAAAGGATTCTCAAGTGCCACCCTTTCCACCGGGGAGGATTCGACCCTGTACCAACCAATCCATCCAATCATAGCTCTGATCGGTCGTCTCCTGAAAAATAGGTTTATAAAACGACCACAGAGGAAAGAGACAAACACAGGACCCCATTACAGGAGTTGATCAAATGAACTTAACCGTAACAGAAGAAGCAGCAAAATGGTACGAAGAAGAACTGGATATCGAAGGAAACGTCGACTTACGATTTTACGTCCGTTATGGTGGCGTCGGTGGTCTTCAGCCTGGTTTTTCACTTGCCATCAAACTGGAAGAGCCTGACGAACCGATTGCAGAAACAACAACAGGGCCGATCCATTTCTATATTGAAGCGGATGATGAATGGTATTTTGATCAACATTCATTAGAAGTTTCTCTAGATGAAAAATGGAATGAGCCATCCTTTGAATATAAAAAATAAGACGCCGCGAAGGCGTCTTATTTTTTGGTCAATTGGAAACGTTGGATGTGTTCCCAATACCCTTCTTCTCTTAAAATGTGCAGCTGCCGGTCTCCAAATAGATCAAAATGCGGATAACGGGGATCTCTATGAATCCACTCCGGTTCTAAACCGTATTGTTTTCCCCATGCCTGCAATTTATTGAGATCACTGCAACCGACTTTTGTGACTGTATCACAACCAGGAAAACGATCATCCAGCCAAAAATGAGTCAAAAAAGCAATCTCTCCCTGCTTCACTTTCGCTTTCCAATCCATCAGTTCTGATCTTTTCACACCAAATGCCATTAGGCTTCAGCCTCCATGGCAGACAAATAAGCTTCGTGCCACGCTGGAAAACTACGCCTGATCGATACAGGTTTGAAGTTCTCTTTTTTTACAATGACGTGCTTTGTTACTCCAGTGACAGCTACATCACCGTTACCGAATGCCACTTCATACCCGTAGGAAACACGCAGGCCGTCATAACTTTCCACCCATGTCCTTACATAGACCTCATCACCATAGCGCACAGGCTGTTTGAAACTGACTTGAGCATCGATGACAGGAGAAACAACGCCCTGTTTTTCAATTTCAGAATACATAAATCCAAGGCTCTCTATGAAGGCTGTACGTCCAATCTCAAACCACACTAAATAGTTCGCATGGTAAACGACACCCATCATATCTGTTTCCTGATACCTGACTTGAATTGGTGTTTCAACCACTTTCATTTTAAGACTCCCTCCGCACCATATGCCATGCTTTTTCTAAATCGACGAGTTCTAGTTCATTCATATCTTCCGCTTCATTTTCCATGATCCGAATCGCCTGGAATTGAATGGCTTCGTTGACGAGATTATTGATGAAGCGGCCATTCCCCCGGACTTTGTGATCGGTGTATTTTTCTAAAAGAAATGACTCTGCCCACTCATTGAAATGATACCCGTATTGGTCTGCTTGGTAATGGGTCATGGCAATCAGCTCGTTCTCTGTATAATCCGGGAAGTGGAAATATTTCTTGAACCTTGAAGACAGACCTGGATTGCTTTCGACCAACTGCTCCATCTCGTGCTGATAACCGGCAAGGACGACAACGAGGTTTTCATTATGTTTGGTCATCTCATCCACCAGCGTTTCAATGGCTTCTTTACCGAAGTCATCTCTGCCTCCGTTGTATAGGGAATAGGCTTCATCAATGAACAAGACACCTCCGAGAGCTTCTCGGATCTTCCGTTTTGTTTTGATGGCCGTCTGTCCTACATATCCAGCCACAAGATCGCTTCTTGAAACAACCACGGTATGTCCTCTTTTTAACAACCCGCATTCTTTCAGAACATCTGCATAGATTTCTGCTACTGTGGTTTTTCCGGTCCCAGGATTTCCGGAGAACACGGAATGCAATTGGATAGGGACGACAGGGTAGCCTTTTTCCTTTCTCTTTTGCTGGGCTTGTACGAAGGATGACAGTTTTTTTACTTCTTCTTTAACATTGGACAATCCAATCAATTCATCCAATCGTTGCATGGGAGATCGTTCATCTTCGTCTGTTTCCCTGTCCCAAGCAAGGTCTTCGACTGAAATCCTCATGTGATCCAACCAATGATGTTTATCCTGTTCCGCTTCCTTGGCCCCTTTTTGGAAGACGGTCTTCAAGACTAAGTTTTTTACCGTCCGTGCATTCCCGAAAGAATCATCGACACGCTCTCTGTCAATAAGTGAGGTGAATTCGTTCAGCGCTGCTGTTGTAAAAAAGAAATCATTGTCCGTTGCCGTTTGCTCAGCAATCGTCAACAATTCATCCATATGATAATCTGGAAGTTCGATATGATTTTGTTCCGGGAAACGACTGCGCAGGCCGGGATTTGACCATAAAAATTGCCGCATTTCCTCTGGGTAACCAGCAAGAATGACAGCGAATTTCCCTCCATACTCTTTGCTCGTCATCGCAGAAACAAGAGTATCAATGACCGCTTGACCATAATCGTTTCCTGTTTGACCTTCCCTTTTCAGGCTGTATGCTTCGTCGATGAACAACACACCACCGATCGCCTGTTTGACGTAATTCATCGTATTCTCTTCACTTTGCCCAACATAAGAACCGACAAGGTGTGAGCGGTTCACTTCCACGACTTCTTTTGTATCCAAAATCCCAAGCTCATGATAAATATTTGCGAGCAGACGTGCAATCGTCGTTTTTCCTGTCCCAGGGTTACCAGTGATAATCATATGTAAACCAGGTTCATCTACCATGGAAAAACCATAATTCTTTCTTTGCTGCTGGTACCTTAAGAAGTGATAATACCGCCGTATATACGTTTTCACATCATGTAATCCAACCATCTGATCAAATGCTTCAAGTGGGTTTGTAATCGACTGATCAGTTAAGAAACTTGGCAATCGTTTATAGATCTCATCCTGATTATCCGAAAGTCTTCTTGTACGCTCGTTGATTTCTTTTACAGGGACTCTGATCCGTCTATTTTCAATAGAATTGATGGCTTCTTGCAACATTTGTTCCAAATCCGACAATTCCTCATAAACATCCCGATACAAAGTCAACCGGCTGGATGCATCGATGATTGTTTTATTGGCAAGATCTTCATCCCACTGCTCCTTTAAATCACAAACATCAGCGTAGATGGCTTTTGCTTTCTTAGCTTTTGCTGAGTCATGATCGGTTTCATGAAGAATCCACTGATCGAGTGGCGTTTTTTTCAATAATGTATAGGCCTGCATCAATTGTTGAGACTCATACAATTCCGCTACTAAGGGATGAGAAGGTTGGAGAACCCTTGCCTCGTCTATGAATTGCTCTGCAAGAGGGTCATCTCCCGGGTGCCTCTTGATCCGGTGGTAGGCAAGAGTAACATAAAGCAGCGTTTTGGCTTCTTTCTCACGCTCCCCATCAGTTTGGTCCATGTATCGCAAAGCCTCCACTTCGGAAATGGGAGGCTGTTGTTCTAAACTGTTCCACTGTTTCAGTTGTTCTAACATCTACATCACTTCCTTTTCTATCGCCGATATCCATTTTATCATAGTGTAGATTTGATGTAGATGATGAGGCCTTAAGATTACACAGGATAGACAAAAAACCGCTCCTCTGATGAGAAGCGGTGGATCAGAACTCTAATATTGTTGATGACGAGCTTCGTCTTTGATTTCATCACGCATAGCTTCTAACGATTGGTTTCTTCGCTTGTTCTTCTTCTCGATGTTTCTCTTTTCTTCCTCTGATGCAAACTGCATGGCATCATGGGAAGCTTCGATGTTTTCAATAGTGTTCGTCACTTTCTCTTGGAGACGATCGACGTTATCTGCGCGATTGTCAGGATTTGGTTTTTGGTTCGCCATGTGCTGTTGTTTATGGGACATGTTCGTACCCCTCCTGTAAAATTCGATGGACCCTTGATGAGTCATCCCTTACTTTTCCCAGGAACGACACGAATTATGAATAGAAAAAGGAAGGAGACAGCTCCTTCCTTCATAGCTTTTGCTAAGTAAAAAAACAAATCCCAATTACGAAGGGATTTGCTTCATACGCTCATTGTGACGTTTCTCAATACGTTCATCGATTTGATCCAACAGCTTTTGGTCAGCTTTGATGGAGCGAATATTTTCTTTTACACGTTCTTCAAAAGATATGCTTTTGTGTTTTCTCATGGATATCTCTCCTTTTATAGGTATGATTTCCATGATTTGATGAAAATATTCCTAATTAAGGGCATCTTTCTTCTTTTCCATCATTTCATACGTCATTGGTCCAACGATTCTCGGTTCTTGAATGATGCCATCTGTACCGATGAAATAAGTGGTTGGAATGGATAATATCTGATACGTCTGGTTGATTTTTAGCTCCTCGTCCATGAGGATCGGGAATGAATAACCTCCGTCCTTGACAAACCGATCCACGTCTTCCTTATTTTTTTCAGTTCCGGTACCGTTAACAGCCAGAATGGCGACATCATCTCCAAACTCTTCATGAAATCTCTGCATTTCAGGCATTTCTTCACGACAAGGAGGACACCATGTGGCCCAATAATTGAGAAAAACTTTTTTTCCATGATAGTCAGAAAGCGTAACGGTCTCTCCGTTCAACGTTTCTAATGTGAAATCTGGAGCCCGCTCCCCTACTTGCAGACCATCAGGAGCATTAGGTGCAACCATCCCTGGTTCCTCAGATGCAGAAGATTGATTTTCCGCCTCCTCTTCTCCAGAAAAAGTTGTAATAATAACGAGACCTAAAAGTAGTATCAGGAAAGCCGATGCTAACCATTGTTTCATAGGAATAGCCTCCGTCCATCATCTTAATCGCTTCTATTTTATGTATAAGAATAAATAAAACCATTTATGTTTGTAAAGCTTCAATGGGAAGTGTGTAGCAATCTTATGGATGTTTTTTGTTTTTTTTATCATTTCGGAGTTGCTACTAAGTTTCAAGAGAGAGTAAGTAGAATGTTCAAACACTTCTTTCATCCTGGATCTATGTACCTTAGCGATGAAATTCAAAATTTATGAAGAATAAAAAGATCGCCCTCGAAAGGGCGATCTTCAGAAAGAAATTTAGTTCAATTTGTTACGTAGAACCATTTGTAGAATACCACCGTGGCGGTAGTAATCAACTTCTACATCACTGTCGAAACGAGCGATGACTTCAAATTCTTTCTTGTTGCCTTCTTCATCAGTTGCTGTCACCTTAACAAGGTCACGTGGTTTAACATCTTCTCCGACTTCGACATCAAAGGTTTCGCGACCTGTCAGACCAAGGGACTCGATGCTGTCTTCCTGCTTAAACTGCAGAGGAAGTACACCCATCATAACAAGGTTTGAACGGTGAATACGTTCGAAGCTCTCAGCGATTACCGTCTTGATTCCAAGAAGATCTGTACCCTTCGCTGCCCAGTCACGGGAACTTCCCATTCCGTAGTCATTGCCGGCAATGACCATCAATGGTGTTTGGTCTTGTTGATATTTCATTGCTGCTGTATAAATTGGCATCACTTCTTCTGTCGGCCAGTACGTAGTGAAACCACCTTCTGTACCTGGAGCTAACTGGTTACGGATACGGATATTCGCAAACGTACCGCGCATCATCACTTCATGGTTACCACGACGAGAGCCGTAGGAGTTGAAGTTACGAGGGCTTACTCCATTTTCTTGCAAGTACTCACCGGCAGGCATATCTTTTGGAATCGCACCTGCTGGAGAGATGTGGTCGGTTGTTACGGAATCACCGAACTTACCGATCACACGCATGCCTTCCAATGGCTTGACCGTTTCAGGCTCACTGGAAAGTCCTTCGAAGAACGGAGGATTCTGAATGTATGTGGATTGATCGTTCCAATCATACAATGGTTCATCCGTTGTTTCGATTTCGTTCCATTTTTCATTCGAATTGAATACATTTTCATATTCTTTACGGAAAATTTCAGGAGTAACGACACGGGAGATTTCAGATTTGATCTCTTCTTGAGAAGGCCAAATATCATCGAAATAAACGTCGTTTCCTTCGCTGTCTTTTCCGATCGGGTCGTTTTTAAGGTCAATATCTACAGTTCCTGCAAGAGCATACGCAACTACTAGTGGCGGTGAAGCCAGGTAGTTAGCTTTTACTAGAGGGTGAATACGACCTTCAAAGTTCCGGTTACCAGAAAGTACAGAAGAAGCTGTCAAATCACTGTCAGCAATCGCTTTTTCGATTTCTGGCAGCAATGGTCCGGAGTTACCGATACATGTTGTACATCCATATCCAACGAGGTTGAATCCTAAATCGTTTAAGTAAGTCATCAGACCTGAGTCTTCAAGGTAGCGAGTAACAACTTTGGACCCTGGTGCCAATGATGTTTTCACGTACTCAGGAACTTGCAACCCTTTTTCAATCGCTTTTTTAGCGACAAGGCCAGCGCCAAGCATTACATGAGGGTTGGATGTGTTCGTACAAGAAGTGATGGCAGCAATCGCAAGAGCACCTGTCTTCATGACAGATTTGTCTCCATTATTGAACTTCACTTCCACTTCCTTATCGAACTCTGATTTGTCCAGTCCAAAACCATGGTTTCCTGCTGGACCTGTGATCGCCTTTTCAAAAGACTCCTTCATTTGAGAAAGAGGAATCAAGTCTTGAGGACGTTTTGGTCCGGATAGGTTCGGCTCCAATTCACCGAGATCGATTTCAACCAGTGAAGTAAATTCCGGATCCTCAAAGGACGGATCATACCACAGGCTGTTTTTCTTGCAGTATTCTTCTACAAGCTTGATTTGCTCTTCTGTACGACCCGTCAGGCGTAGGTATTCAAGAGACTCCCCATCAACCGGGAAGAAACCACAAGTTGCACCATATTCAGGAGCCATGTTGGAGATCGTCGCACGATCAGCAAGTGGCATTTCCTGTAGTCCTGGGCCGAAGAATTCAACAAATTTACCAACTACATTTTGCTCACGAAGTTTTTGAGTAACTTTGAGCGCCAAGTCAGTAGCCGTTGTTCCTTGAGGGAAACTTCCATTCAGCTTCACGCCGATAACCTCTGGAGCTGGGAAGTAAGACGGTTGGCCGAGCATTCCAGCCTCTGCTTCAATACCGCCAACACCCCAACCAAGGACACCAAGACCATTGATCATCGTTGTATGTGAGTCGGTTCCGACAAGTGTATCAGGATAAGTATCATAAGAGCCGTTCTCATTTTCTTTTGCGTGAACGACGTTTGCGATGTATTCAAGGTTTACCTGGTGTACGATCCCTGTTGCAGGTGGGACAGCACGATAGTTATCAAACGCTTTTTGAGCCCAGTGTAAGAACTCATAACGCTCTTCGTTTCGTTCAAATTCAAGTTCCATATTCACATTCAGGGCATCTGGAGTCCCATACTTGTCTACCTGAACAGAGTGGTCAATAACAAGATCAACAGGTACTTCCGGGTTGATTTTGTCAGGGCTTCCTCCCATATCTACCATCGCTTTTCGAAGAGATGCAAGGTCCACCACAGCAGGTACGCCGGTGAAGTCCTGCAAAATTACGCGGGAAGGTTTAAATGGAACATCTTCCCCTTTAGATTTCTCAGTACCCCAATTTGCCAGACTCTCGACATGGTCATCGTTGATGACGCGTCCGTCATGTTGACGTAATAGAGATTCCAGTAGGATACGGATGGAGAAAGGTAGACGGGAAACCTTACCATGTCCCGCATCTTCTAAGGCTTTCAAATCGTAATAGTTGTACGTTTGGCCATTGAGTTCAAATTGTTTGCGAGCATTAAATGCATTGCTAGCCATATTCCTTTTACCCCCTCATCAATATTCAACAGTGAACCTTTTAAAAGGTTTCACCATTCCCCAAATTTCTTTCATTTGTTCCCTTTGTATAAACCAAGTTCACAAATCTGCAATCCTTATTGTAAATGAAAACGATTTATAAGTAAAATGAATGACCACAAATTTTTCTGAATTCGATAAATTTTATACAAAAATCAACAAAAACGCAGCCTTGTTTTTAGAAGAGCAACCTTTTATAATGAAATTAGCGAAGTCTAAGACAATGAAACAGGTGATAATATGTCAGGTGGATTTGCCCTATTTATCGTCGGGTGGATTGTCATCATGATTGGTCTGATGAGTATCGGCGGTTTCTTTATGTTCCGCAAATTCCTAAAGCGCCTTCCTAAAGAAGACGGAAAGTCAATCATTGATTGGGAAGAGTATTATGTCGATAAAACCAAACACATGTGGTCAGCAGAACAAAAAGCTTTACTAGAAGAATTGATTTCTCCCGTTCCAGAGCTTTTCCGGGACGTAGCAAGACAGAAAATTGCTGGTCGCATTGGGGAAATTGCTCTTCAGAAAAAAAAGAAGAGAATTACCCAAGATATTTTGATTGAGGGCTACATACGTGCAACGCCGAAGCGTGATCACAAATTCCTTATTAAAAAATTGGAAGAGAAAAAAATAGACATGAGCCCTTACGCCCCACTCATTGAACGATAAAAAGGACCCGGCTTACGCCAGGTCCTTTTTTAGTTCCAACTTCTTCTCCAAATGTAAGTATTGTCTTAACATGGCGATCCGCCATGTCATGATCATCCCGAAGGCAAGCAAAAAGAACATTCCACTCGTTTCCCCGAAGGAAACATGCTGCCCTATAATGAGCTTAAATACCACTCTCAAAATAAGAAGCCCGAAGAGAATGAAAACAAAGGCCCTTGAAGGTTTCAAATAAATATCTCCATCCCTCACTTCAAACTTTGAAGTCTTAATGAGGAATATAGAAAAAATGACACCTATGAGAACAGCTTCAAACACCTGGGTCCACTCCACTCTGAACACCGGAAATACAAACATGAGAGCTCCTGTGCTCATCATGAAAGGTGGCAGTATGATTTTTTTTACACTTGCCGGTTTTTTTGCTGCCCGCAATCGGACGAAAATCATAGCTGTAGCCATACCAGCAGCCACAATGGTACTTGCGATTAACCAAAACATACCGATTCACTCTTTCTGTCCTTACTATCAATTCAACACATAATCAATGGCATTCCATGGCCTCTTTGACTTTTTCTGTTGTTCCTCAATAAGCAAATGATGACTTTGTTTCTTCTGTAACCTGTTGGACCTTCTAAAGGACTTCGATGCCGCTCATTTCAGACATCGTAATTTCTATTGTAACCAAGCTGGGGTAAGCGAACCCTATGGCCACCTTTTCATTTCCTATCCACAGGAATCATGATCCATCATAAAATCAGGAGCCATGGTGCCCTCCCCGTCTTATTCCCTGTCGTAAGCAATAGTCAAAATGATGGTCATCGTTACTCCTACAACAGCAAGATAAACCCCAAGGTCAAACAAAAGGGCCGTAGCAAGCTCTGTCTTACCAAGGATCGGCAGTTGAAAGTATGCAAACGTTTGGGTGAGGAAAGGTGCGTTAAAAACCATTCCACCAATCCCTGTTGCCGCTGCTACTATCAATCCCACAGGAATCATGAAACGGAAATTAATCGGCAAAATCTTTTCCATCGCCTTGCTTCCATAGGCCATGTACATGAGAATGATTGCTGCAGCAGTCATTAGACCACCGATAAACCCTCCCCCTGGAGCATTATGGCCTGCAAAGAATAAATAAACAGAAAACCCTAGTAGAATAAAGGCAATTAGTGTTGTTGTGGTTCTTAATATAATATCGTTGGTCTGGGTCATATGACATACATACTCCTTTATTTTTTTCTCTAGTATCATCTTAATATAAATTCATACGAAAATCCACGCCTTAGAATCCTTGGAAATCAAAGAGGCCGGCAAGGTAGGATGTAAGCATGGTCATCCAGTCGAAATAAAGAGCGATCCCAACCAGAATCATTACATACCCGCCTCCCTTAACGATTTTCGAACTATGGCTTCTGATCCAACTCAATTTGCCAATGAAGAACGACAAGACTAAGAAAGGAATGGAAAAACCAAGAGAATAAGACAGCATCATCACCAGGAATAGTTCAGGAGAATCTGCAGCTAAAGAAAGAACAGAAGCTAGTATTGGACCTGTACATGGCGTCCAGCCGAGTGAAAATGTAAGTCCGATAAGGAACGTTCCTATGTAACCAGACGGTCGATTCTTGAACGTTATCTTTCTGTCTTTCATTAAAAAATTGAAATTGAATACACCAATAATGACAAATCCGAAAAAGATAATCAAAATCGAACCCAATCGACGAATGATGGATTCATACTGTATGAAAAACTGAGCAAAATACGAACCTGAAAATCCTAAAATCAGAAAAATTGTCGTAAATCCTAACAAAAACAGTACGGTATGGATCAGGCTTGCTCTTTTCAGCATCCCATTGTCCTCTTTTAATTCATGTACACTCATCCCTGTAATATAAGAAAGGAACGCAGGGTACAAAGGAAAAACACAAGGGGATATAAACGATAAAAAACCTGCGCCGAACGCAAGGAAAAGATTCACATCCATTCATTTATCACACCTTCATTCATAGTCGACTCCTATTGTATCAGAGCTTCAAGTGTAAGACGATGGTTTCCTATGAACATCTAAAGAACATCACATAGAGAAAGCCTCCTTTCATTTAAGAAAGAAGGCTTTTTTCATTATTTCATTTGATTGTTCATTGAACGCATCATCTGATTGATCTTCTTCTGCGATGGTTTCTGACCCATCTGCATCATCAGTGTACGTAACATTTGTTCGTTAATTGGCGGGTTCTTTTTCAAATAGTTCATCATGTACTTTCTTGCGATGAAGAAGCCTAGAGCTGCACCACCGACAAGAGTCAATAAAGCAATGATAATGACCCAAACGATCCCCAATGTCATGACTACGTCTTCCTCCTTCGTGTTGTCTCCCATAACAGTATAGTAAAACGTTCTCGATAATACAATAGCCGTTTTCATACGAACGGATCGAGGCGCTACTCATTTAAACAACCGTCGTACACTAAGCAAAACTAAAAATACCCCACATAAATATAGGGAATTAGAAATTACTTGAATGGTGACCGGTATAGAGACAACAATCATTCTTATGCCTATTATATCATATTCTGCAGGTAAACCGAAAATGGTTATCCTCCTATTTACCCCGATCCTTCCAATAGTTTTTCATACTTCCCAAAAAAAAAGCTGCCCTGTGAACGGGCAGCTTTTCCCTTGTTTATTTCATCAAGTTTTCCGCATGCTTCACTACGTTTTCTACTGTGAATCCGTAGTTTTCAATGACAGTATTTCCTGGAGCAGAAGCACCGAACTTGTCAATTCCAATCACAGAGCCATCTAAACCTACATAACGGTCCCAACCAAACGATGCACCCATCTCAACGGCCAAACGTTTGCGAACAGAAGAAGGCAAGATTTGTTCTTTGTATTCTTTAGGCTGAGCTTCAAAACGATCGAAAGAAGGAACACTTACAACGCGGACGTCGTACCCGTTCTTTTTCAATTCCGCTTGAGCTTCTACAATCAATTGTACTTCAGAACCTGAAGCAAGAAGGATTGCATCCGGTTCATCTTTATCAGAATCGCTAAGGATGTATGCCCCTTTCTTCATTCCTTCGTAGGCAAGTTCTTCTGTACCTTGAAGAGTCGGTAATCCTTGACGTGTAAGCACAAGCGCTGTCGGAGTAGATTCAGACTCTACAGCAAGTCTCCACGCAGCATTGGTTTCGTTCCCATCTGCAGGACGGAGAACAGAAAGGTTAGGCATGGCTCGAAGAGAAGCCAATTGTTCTACAGGTTCGTGCGTTGGGCCGTCTTCTCCAACCGCAACAGAATCATGAGTGAACACATAGTTCACGTTCAAGTTTTGCAGTGCAGATAGACGTACAGCCGGGCGCAGGTAGTCACTGAAGACAAAGAACGTACCCGCATAGACTTTCAGTCCACCATGAAGCCCCATACCATTTAAGGCAGATGCCATAGCGAATTCACGAACTCCGAACCAGATGTTCCGACCTGCATAGTTGTTACGGGAAAAGTCTTCTTCATCTTTAACGGTCGTTTTGTTGGATCCAGCAAGGTCAGCACTACCTCCGAAGAAGTTAGGAATAGCTTTAGACAATGCATTGATCGCATCTCCTGAAGCTGCACGCGTAGCAGGGCTATCTTCACCAACCTGGTAAGTAGGAAGGTTTTGTTCCCAACCTTCAGGAAGCTCTCCGCGGATCGCTCGTTCGAACTCTTCTGCAAGCTCTGGATATTCTTCTTTATACTGAGCCAATAGGTTGTTCCAGGATTCTTCTTTATCCTGACCATTCTGCTGAACCTTTTCTTTGAAGTCCTGATAAACTTCCTCAGGCACGTGGAAAGGCTCGTGCTCCCACTCGTAGAACTGCTTCGCTGCTGTGACTTCATCTTCTCCAAGAGGAGCACCATGAGAAGCCGACTTACCAGATTTATTAGGAGAACCATACCCGATCACTGTTTTTACTTCGATCATAGTCGGTTGCTCAGTATTCGCTTTTGCTTCTTCGATAGCTTTAGCAACAGCTTCTGTGTTTGTTCCATCTTCTACGCGGATCACTTGCCATCCATAAGCTTCATAGCGCTTTTCTACGCTTTCGCTAAAGGAACGATCAAGATCACCATCAAGAGAAATGTCATTGGAATCATAAAGGACAATCAACTTACCAAGGCCTAGGTGACCAGCTAGAGAGGCAGATTCTTGTGATACCCCTTCCATCAAATCACCATCACCACAAATCGTATACGTGTAATGATCGACAACGTTAAACCCTTCGCGGTTATATTTCGCTCCTAGATGAGCTTCCGCCATCGCCATTCCAGTCGCCATTGCAATACCTTGTCCAAGGGGGCCTGTCGTTGCTTCTACTCCGTCTGTGTGACCAAATTCCGGGTGTCCTGGAGTTTTGGAATCCCATTGACGGAAGGACTTAAGATCATCCATTGTCACGTTATAACCAGATAGGTGGAGCAAGCTGTAAAGAAGCATTGATCCATGCCCTGCGGATAGGACGAAACGATCGCGGTCGAACCAGTTCGAATTTTTTGGATTGTGATCCATGAACTGAGTCCAAAGCGTATAGGCCATCGGTGCTGCACCCATTGGCATTCCTGGGTGTCCGGAGTTTGCTTTTTCTACTGCATCGATTGTTAAAGTTCTAATCGTATTAATTGATGTTTGTTCAAGGCTGTTTGCCATGTTCAACATTCCCCTTTCTTTTCAGGTATATGTACCATGTATTATCCTATAATGAAATTCATTTTGAAACAAGCTTTGTGCAAAATTTCGCACAGCCTCAAAACTAATTTCCCCCTTATCCAAGGAATTAAACAAAAAAATCCGCATTCGAAAAGATCGAATACGGAGGATTTGGCATTAATTCTTTTTTTCATTCTTTTGCATTTGACGAAGCTTCTCCGGAGTGACGTCTTTCCCTTCAGGGTCTATGACGGTTACACCTTTCAGCTGATTTTTAAAAGATTGACGCGCATTTTTCAAATATTCTTGGCGCAATTTCTGCTGTTCTGCTTTTTCTTCTTTCGAAAGGTCTTCCTTTTTGGATTTATTCGCTAATTCATTTATACGATTAATCTTTTCTTTTGATAACATAGATCCTTCTCCTTTACTCATAGTCTGGATCGTAAACACACGAAAAAGACAAGAAATACAAAATTCTTGTCTTTAAATATACTACCTTGATTCTTCATCTTTTTCAAGAGATAGGTATTCCTTGTACCTACGATGAACCGTAGCCTTTGATACATTATACCCAAGTCCTCTTAGGGTCGCTGCAATATCTTTGAATGGCAAATCACTTTTCCTTAAACGGACCACTTCTTCAATAGGAAAATCGATTCTTTCACGACCTGGAGCCTGATCCCGATTTGACAAATTGTTTGAAGGATCATAACCCTCTTCCACGGCTTTTCTCATCCCCCGACGTATTTTCATATTATGTATTTTTCTTTGGTATTCCTCTACGATTCCTACAATCTGCAAAACCATCGAATCAGACTCAGATAACTGCAATTCTCCCTGGTTTGAGAGTGAGTACACCTTGACCTTCAGCCGGTTCATTTGATGAAACAAAGCAATCTTCGTATTCCCCCGCCCTAAACGTGTTTCATCTTGAATTAACAAGGCTTCCGCACGCCCGGAAGAAAAACATTCCAACATGCGGAAGACCCCTTCGCGTTCGATATCGTAACCACTCGCTTGCTCTTCAATACATTCAACAACTTCAAAACCATGACTCTCTGCCATTGAAGTCAATTCAGCTCGTTGTCGTTTTAATGAAGTCACTTGCGCTTCCTTTTCCGTACTTACCCTGCAATATAAAATCACTTTCACTTGAATGTTCCTCTCTCTTTCTCTATTAAACAGCAGTGACCATAGAATAATAGAGAATGATAAAACTAACAATAAAAAGAATAATGTAGGTGTAATCCAGCTTAGATAATTTGTTAAACATTGATAACCCCTCCGCATTCGTAGAACGAACGTTCTTAAGAACCTGTGTTCGCTTTTGTTACTTTCATTATATACGAACACAGGTTCTTGTCAATGGTATTTTTCGAACGCTTGTTTGTATTTTTCAAATATAAGTGGTACAATGTGGTTACTATAATCCTATGTACGAGGTGCTAATCTATGAGTAAACTTTCAAAGCGGCAGCAGGAAATACTAGATTTTATTAAAGAGCAGGTTTTATCAAAAGGATATCCACCATCTGTAAGGGAGATCGGTCAATCTGTCGGCCTCGCTTCAAGTTCGACTGTGCACGGTCACTTATCCAGATTGGAGAAAAAAGGATACATTAGACGCGACCCGACCAAACCTCGTGCCATTGAAGTGATCGAGTTAGAAGAAGATCACAGCATCCCGAGAAGTGAAGCTTCTTACGCTCCAGTAATCGGTAAAGTCACGGCAGGTTCGCCGATTACAGCTGTAGAAAATATCGAAGAATATGTTCCCCTACCAGATACACTTGCAGGATCCGATGACAACACGTTCGTCCTCATTGTTCAAGGGGAAAGTATGATTGAAGCAGGAATTCTCGATGGGGACATGGTCATCGTCAGACAACAACAGACGGCCCAGAACGGCGATATCGTTGTTGCAATGACAGAAGACGAAGAAGCTACAGTGAAACGGTTTTTCAAGGAGAGAAATCACGTTCGTCTCCAGCCTGAAAACGCAACTATGGAGCCGATTCTACTTCAGGATGTGTCCATTTTAGGAAAAGTCGTAGGTCTATATCGAACGGTACATTAAAAGAAAGAGACGAGTTTAGAAAACTCGTCTCTTTCTATATTTCTGCTTATGCTCCATGTTTCTTTTTATTAGGCGCAAAAGGCAAGACGGCTAACATACGACTTTTTGTAAACCTCCTGACCTTTTTCCGCTCAAAGCAATACGCAATGACATAGTCCTCCCTGATGTCCACCACTCTCATTACCCTTTGAGACATGACACCCTCATGGTCGATATAGATTAATTCCAGTTTCATTTTTTCACGTTTTGAGCGGTGAAATAAAGAATCCATTGGCGATCCCTCCATATAACACGAACGTTTGTTCTTATTATATGCCTTTACCCACCTCAGGTATACGACCAAAATTTAGAAATTTATTCTGTAAACCCTATGTAGCCTGCATTTATAAAAAAAGAAAACCCTTGAAGCCATCAGCCTCAAGGGTTTGGATATTAATAGGTCTGTAAGTATTGTTCGCGTTCCCATGGGTGAACCTGAGTTCTGAACATATCCCACTCAATTTCCTTTGCTTCAATGAAGTGTTCAAACAGGTGTTCACCGAGAGCTTCCACCATAATTGGATCTTGATGCAGCTCTTCCAATGCATCATACAAAGTGGCTGGAAGGTCTTTCACTCCGTGCGCCTCACGCTCTTTCTTATCCATCACGTAGATGTTTCGATCCACAGGAGCCGGTGCTTCCAGTTTGTTTTCCACACCATCTAGTCCAGCAGCAAGAAGGACAGCCATCGCCATGTACGGGTTCGCTGATGGATCCACACTACGTACTTCAATTCTTGTGCTCAAACCACGGGAAGTTGGAACACGCACGAGTGGACTACGGTTTTGACCAGACCATGCCACATAACATGGAGCCTCATACCCTGGTACAAGTCGCTTGTAAGAGTTGACTGTAGGGTTTGTCACGGCTGTAAAGTTCGTTGCATGCTTGATGATGCCTGCTGTGAACTGGTAAGCCACTTCTGAGAGTTGCTCTTTTCCTTTTTCATCAAAGAATGCATTGCCCTTCTCATTGAAGAGAGACATGTTGGCATGCATACCGGATCCGTTTACACCGAACAATGGTTTAGGCATGAACGTTGCATGCAGACCATGTTGACGTGCAATGGTTTTGACAACAAGTTTGAATGTTTGGATATCATCACAATGTTTCACGGCATCTGCATATTTGAAGTCAATTTCGTGCTGACCTGGAGCTACCTCGTGGTGAGAAGCTTCTATTTCAAATCCCATTTCCTCTAGCTCTAGAACGATGTCACGACGGCAGTTTTCACCAAGGTCGGTTGGTGCCAGGTCGAAGTATCCACCTTTGTCATTCAACTCCATCGTTGGATCGCCTTTTTCGTCTAATTTGAATAGGAAAAATTCAGGCTCTGTACCAATGTTGAAAGCAGAAAATCCGAGTTTCTCCATTTTTTTGATGTTACGCTTCAAGTTGTAGCGCGGGCACCCTTCAAAAGGAGTTTGGTCTGGGTTGTAGATGTCACAGATGAAACGTGCGACCTTCCCTTTTTCTGATGTCCAAGGGAAAACGACAAACGTATCCAAGTCTGGTACCAAATACATGTCAGACTCCTCGATACGGACGAACCCTTCAATGGAGGATCCATCGAACATCATCATGCCATCAATGGCTTTATCCAACTGGCTTAATGGGATTTCTACATTTTTGATTGTACCAAGCATATCCGTAAACTGAAGTCGGATAAACTTGACGTTTTCCTCATCGATTTTTTTGTAAATTTCTTCTTTTGTTAAACCCATTGAATATCTCCTCTCAACACAATATTAATGGAAGAACCTTGACATTTCTCCCTGTCTGATCGCTAATTTACCTTGTCTTCCCGCTGTGAATAGTTCTCGTTGCAGCATACGACGAAGTTCTTTTTCGGTAAGTTCATTGTGCACTTCCTTCACTTGATCCTCATCATATCCTTCATTTTCTGGCTGATCATTCAGCTTCAGAACTTTTTTGATCCCGGCCATGTTCACTCCTTGATCGATCAGGTCTTTAATTTCAAGCAACCGATCAACATCATTGAAAGAGAACATGCGACGGTTCCCTTCTGAACGGGCCGGCTGAACAAGCTCATGCTGTTCGTAATACCGGATCTGCCGCGCAGTAAGGTCTGTCAATGATTGAACAATCCCCATCGGGAATAACGGCATAGAACGACGAATTTCATCACTCATCGATGTGCCACCTCCCCATAAGAATGATACTTTAATTATACGTCACGCAAGGGATATGTCAACATATGTGAGGAATGTTCACACAATTTGGGCCGTTTTTTTGAAAGGGTTACCATTCCCTTCGAGTCAAGCTTTGACCATACCCTCTTCTAACAACTGTTCCACAGCTTGGACAACGGCGATCTTCACATGTGCATAGGTCAAACCACCTTGAACGAACGCCGTATAAGGAGGACGAATAGGACCATCAGCCGTTAACTCGAGACTTGCTCCTTGAATGAAAGTACCGGCAGCCATAATCACTTCATCCTCATATCCCGGCATGGCACTGGGTTCTGGCTTGAAATGGGAATTTACCGGAGATGCTTGTTGGATGGATTGACAGAACCGAATCATTTGTTCAGCCGTATCGAAGTTTACGGATTGAATCAAGTCGGTCCGTTTCACATCATAAGCGGGGTTTGTGTCGAAACCCCATTCACTTAAATATTTCGAAGTGAAAATGGCTCCTTTCAAAGCTTCTCCCACGACATGAGGGGCGAGAAAGATCCCTTGATACATCTCTTGCAGGCTATTCAAACTCGGCCCTGTTTCTTTCCCTAAGCCCGGGGCAGTCAATCGATAACTACATTTTTCTATGAGGGATTTTCCTCCAGCAATGTAACCACCGACCCTGGCAATCCCGCCCCCAGGGTTTTTAATTAATGAACCGGCAATCAAGTCAGCGCCTACTTCAAGAGGCTCTTTCATTTCCACAAATTCACCATAACAATTATCTACAAAGATAATCACATCATCCTTCACTCCACGTACGAATTGAATGATGGATTGTAACTCTTCAATGGTGAAAGAAGGGCGATCCTCGTAACCTTTGGATCTTTGGATGGCTACCACCATCGTATGTCCATGGATAGCTTCTCGAATTCTTTCATGGGAAAAACTCCCGTCTCTTTCTAATGGAACGGTTTGATAGCTGATACCAAAATTACGCAAAGATCCTGTATCCTTATCGTCTTCAGAACCAATCACATCTCTTAGGGTGTCATAAGGTTCTCCAGATATGTATAGCAGTTCATCACCCGGGCGGAGCACTCCGAATAAGGCCGTAGTGATCGCATGTGTCCCCGAAATGAGCTGTGGTCTGACGAGGGCATCTTCCGCTTTGAAGATTTCGGCATACAATGCTTCCAAAGTGTCTCGCCCGAAGTCATCGTAACCGTAGCCCGTGGTCGGATTAAAGTGAGAATCACTGACCCTCAGTTTATGGAATGCTTTCAAAACTTTTTCTTGATTGTACTCGACAATCTCGGCCACTTTTTGATGTTCATTCTTGATCTCTTTTTCTACACGTTGTTTTACTTCTTGAATATTCATGATGGGTCCTCTTCCTATCTTGCATTATTTCGTTGTATCAACGGATGAATTAGAATTTATGGATCTAATGGTTTCAGATAGATAACATTGTTATAATATTTGATGTTTCAATGGGTGCTCAGGATGGATAAAACCGTGCAGGGCATACCCTTCTTTCTCTTCATAAAAATGAATGCTCGTAATCATACTGTAGGCCTTGAACTGCTGCAGCCGTTTCCCATCAGAAGCGGGAACGAATACGTCATACTCATCCCACTCTTCTTTTAAAACTTCTTCAATTTTATGAAGGACACGCTTTCGATCAATTGGATCATGCACACTTACTGTCAACGACGGGAAAGAGTGCGGGATGAAATCACCTTGTAGTAAGTCTTTTTTATTGTAAACGGTGAGAACCGGCAATTGACCAGCTCCGAGTTCGTCCAATAACCTCAGTACAGTCTTTTCCTGCTGGATGTGATCAGGGTGGGAGGCATCAACCATATGAACGATGAAATCCGCTTCTGTCACTTCCTCTAACGTAGACCGGAATGCCGCAATTAGCGTTGTTGGCAAATCTTGAATGAATCCTACCGTATCAGATATAAGAGCCAAAAAACCAGAAGGAAGGCTCATTTGCCTTGTCAAAGGATCGAGTGTAGCAAACAATAGATCCTCTTCAAACGATTGACTATCAGTCACTCGATTAAAAAACGTCGATTTACCAGCATTCGTATAGCCGACGATGGCAACTTGAAAGGCGCGGTTCTCCTTTCTTCGTTTACGGTACTGTTCGCGTTGTTTTACGACCGTATCCAACCGCTTTTTAATATCATCAATTCTTCTTTGGATGTGACGACGGTCGGTTTCCAATTTGGTTTCACCCGGTCCGCGTGTTCCAATTCCCCCACCTAAGCGGGACAGTGCGGTCCCTTGTCCGGAAAGCCTTGGCAGTAAATATTGCAGTTGAGCAAGTTCTACCTGCAATTTTCCTTCCTTTGTACGCGCCCGTCCTGCAAAGATATCCAGGATCAGCTGACTTCGATCAATCACGCGCACCCCGACCCTGTCTGCTATATTTCTAAGCTGACCAGGTGATAATTCATCATTGAATATGACAAGTTCAGCTCCAGATTCTTCTGCTGCTTCTTTGATCTCTTCCAGTTTCCCTTCACCTACATATGTAGCCGGGTGAACCCGGTCACGCTTCTGAGTAATAATTTTGCTGACTTCTCCATCCGCGGTTTCTGTCAGTGACTGAAGTTCTTCTAAAGAAGACTGAAACCGTTCTTCCTGCTCAAATGGATCAATTCTTGCAACCAACACGACCAATTCTTTTGACATCTTTCTCTCACCTACTCTTTTCGTCTGCCTGTATCTTTCTCATCATAACAGAAAAACGTTTCTTATGAATATGCAAGCGTTTAGATCAAGTCTGTTTCCTGTAAAGGAATATCAAAATCTTCAGCTTGCAATGTCATTAAGGTTTTTTTCTTCGGATTCGGGGTGCTGATGACTCTCCAAGCATGTTTTCGAATCGCTTCCTCAATAAGGTTCCTAACATAACGGGCATTAGAAAAATTCTCTTCACGTTTTTTGTAAACGAGTGCCAAATGATGAAATAGCTTTCTTTCTGCCTCTTTCGTTAAACAATATTCCCTATCTTCAATCATCCCAAAAGCAATCTGCGTAAGTTCCTTAGCAGAATAGTCCTTGAAGGAAAGCTGGATCGGGAACCGAGAAGCGAGACCTGGATTTAAGGTTAGAAAATCTTCCATTTCTTCTGGATAACCTGCAAGGATAATGATGCACTCATTATGATGATCTTCCATGCACTTCACTAATGTATCAATGGCTTCTTTTCCGAAATCCTTTTCTCCGCCTCTGGCCAAAGAATAGGCTTCATCAATAAAAAGAACGCCCCCTAAGGATTTATGGATCAGATCCTTCGTCTTTTGTGCTGTATGACCAATGTACTCACCTACCAAGTCACTCCGATCCGCTTCGATGAACTGCCCCTTTTCAAGCACACCTACATCTCGGAACAAAGCAGCAACCATTCTTGCAATCGTCGTTTTTCCTGTACCGGGATTTCCATGAAAAACCATGTGAAGGACTTGTGCATTCGACTTCAGCCCGGCTTCTTCTCTTTTCTTTGAAACAAGCACTTGTGCATAGATCTCTTTTATCCTCGTCTTTAAATCTTCCATCCCAATGATGGAATTAAAGAATTCTTCAATTTTCACAAAAGGGGCACCTGTTTGTTTCATTGTGGATGCTTTCCGTTCAGGAATCGCTTTTTCTTTCGATTCATTCAACACAATATTTATTGTGCTGTTTGGTCTCGCCATTCTCGCTTGGGGTTGCACATCGATCCCTCCTCATTCTCTTTCATCATACGCGTAGGTGCGGTTTCCTGTGACAAACACCCAAGGTTGATGAGGAAACTCCTTCCCTCATCCATAAAAAGAAGCGGATGCCATAAAGGCACCCGCTTCTTCTGTCTTTTCTTGACCACCACTCACACTATTCTTTATCCAATGAAACATTTTTTACAGGAGCAAATGTCGAAATCGCATGTTTGAAGATCAATTGTTGCTTGCCTTCTGTCTCTAACAAGACAGTGAAATTATCAAAGGCTTTGACGATCCCTCTCAATTGAAAACCATTGAGCAGAAAGACAGTCACCTGCATGCGTTCTTTCCTTAATTGATTCAAATAATTGTCCTGGATATTTACCGATTGGGCCATGGATCTTCCTCCTCTTTTCTATCTGTAATAATACGATTCTACGTATTAGTCTATCTTTCCTGCTAAATCGCCTAAAATTGTTTCAAATTTCTCCTCGTAGTTTGAAGGAGTGACTTCATACCAATTGATATCCATTTTGTTCTTGAAATACGTGTACTGACGCTTTGCATAGCGCCTGGAATTGCGTTTCAGCAAATCGACAGCTTCAATCAGTGTACACGATCCTTCGAAGTATGGAATCAATTCCTTATAGCCAATCGCCTGCATCGATTGAGCGTCCTTCAACCCCTGATCATAGAGATCCTTCACTTCTTTCACCAGACCTTGCTCAATCATTTGATCGACCCTCTGATTGATACGATCATACAGCAATTCACGGTCCATCTCCAGTCCAATCAACCATGGATTAAAAGGAGATTCTTTCTTTTGTTGATGATGGCGGTCACTCATCACCTGGCCGGTTGTTTCATATACTTCAAGCGCTCGCAGTACTCGCCTCTCATTATTTGGATGGATCTTTTCTGCTTGTTCGGGGTCTATTTCAACAAGGCGTTTGTACATATACTCGCCGCCATATTCTTTCCATTCCTTTTCAAGCTTTTGAATGATGGCCGGATCTTTTTTCTGTTTTGAAAAATGGAAATCAAATAGTGTTGCTTGTATGTATAAACCTGTCCCCCCGACCAAAACCGGCAGTTTCCCACGATCCTGGATGTCCCAAATTAAGGCTTGCACACTCTCCTGAAACTCAGCGACTGAAAAAGGCTCAGCCGGATCTTTGTAATCAATCATGTGATGTGGGATGCCTTGCATCTCTTCTTTTGTAACCTTCGCAGTACCGATATCCATCGTCCGGTAAATCTGCATTGAATCCCCGCTGATCACTTCCCCATCAAAACGCTTAGCGATCCGGATCCCTAAATTCGACTTTCCGACTGCCGTAGGACCGACCACTGAGATCACCAATGGTTTCACCTGCGCACCTCCTTTACACGTATCTATTATACATGAATGGCTCTACAATCATACCTCAGCAGTCGAACTAACGCAATCCGTTGGTACAACTAACGGTTTCCGTTACAAATATTCAAAATATTCGTTAGTTGTACTATCGCATTTCGTTAGTCTGTGTTATAGTATAGAAAAGGAGGCGTCTTAAAGTGGTTCATGAAAGAATTCGTTCACTTAGAAAAGAGAGGCGTTTAACACAATCGATGTTGGCTGAAAAAGTCGGTGTGTCCCCACAAGTCGTTTCGAATTGGGAACGGAGTTATACTTCCCCGGATCTTGAAGATCTTACGAAGATTGCTCATGCTCTTCATACCACCGCAGATTATCTCCTCGGTTTAAGTGATGAACTGGAAGATGAAATGCGCGAAATTAAACAGCTCCTGGAAACAAAGGGATACACAAAGCCCGTGTTCTTCGACAAAAAAGCTTGGTTTGGAATTCAGCCAGAGGACATTAAACAGATCGATAATTATTTTAAATTCCTACTCCAGCAGAAGAATATTTCCTGACCCCTACTCTGACATACGCAATTATAAATAAGTTGATTATAAAAATATTATGTAAACATTAGAGAAACAAAAAAAAGAGAGACTCCAAAGTTGGAGTCTCTCTTTTTTTACATGACACGTTTAAACATCTTCTCCATCTCATATTCAGAAAAGAAAACGATGATGGGCCGTCCATGAGGACAGGTAAATGGATCCGTCGACTTTCTCAAATCTTCCAAGAGTTGAAACATATCGGTTTGGTTCAAGTAGTGGTTTGCTTTGATTGACCGTTTACAAGACATGAGAATCGCCGCTTCTTCTCTTAGTTTTAAAATATCGATACGATCTTCTTCCATCAACTGCTGGATCATTTCATCAATCACTTCTTCTTCAAAACCTTTTGGAAACCACTGAGGGTGGCTGCGTACAATGTAGGTCGTATCGCCAAAAGGTTCAAAGAACAACCCTACTTTTTCAAATTCTTCTTTGTACTCTTCGATCCTTAACGATTCTGCTTTTGAAAAGTCAAAGGTCATTGGGACCAGCAATTCCTGTACTTCATGATTAACTTCTGACAATTTGTCTCTAAAGAATTCATATTTAATTCTTTCTTGGGCTGCATGCTGGTCGACGATATACATTCCTTCTTCATTTTGAGCAAGAATGTATGTTCCATGGAGTTGACCAATCGGGTGCATCGTCGGTACCCTTTTTTGTTCATAAGCAGGAGCCTCTTCTTCAACTGCCTCATTTTGAGGTTGGCTCTCCTCTGCTGCGACCGCATCCGTTTCAAATGTCGGAGCCATCTCTTTAATTAACTCGTCCTGATTTTTTTGAAAACCATCCTCATGCGGAAGTCCTGGCTCGTTTTTCACTAAATGGTCCACAGTGGATTCCCGCTCGCGATGAGCATCCTCTTCCCTCGTATGGTAGAGGTTGAAGGATTCCTGTGTGGTTTTCTCTCTAACGGGCTTTGGTTCTTGGTGGGACACGTCAGGAATGAGAGTTTGTTTACGAAAGGCCTGGCGGACGGCCTCTTCTAAAAGATCGTACAATTCCTTCTCCTTACTAAAACGCACTTCCATTTTTGATGGATGAACGTTGACATCGACGAGAATCGGATCCATATCTATATTTAATACGACAATCGGACTTTTTCCGATCGGTAACAACGTGTGGTAGCCTTGCAAGACAGCTTTATTCAATGGAATACTCCGGATGAAACGACCATTGATAATTGTTGACATATAGTTTCTTGACGCACGGTAAACTTCCGGCTTCGCAATATAACCATTGACCTTGAAGTCCGCTGTTTCCATCTCGATTGGGATCATTTTTCTAGCGACATTCATACCATAAATGTTCGCTATCACTTGGAGGAGATCTCCACGCCCATTCGTCTTAAAGATCTGCTTTTCATTATGAGTACAGACGAATTGTATTTCCGGGTGGGCTAAAGCCATACGGTTTAATACATCCGTCACATGACCGAGCTCTGTATGAATGGTTTTCATATACTTCAACCGGGCTGGCGTATTGAAGAACAACTCCTCAACCGAAATGTCGGTCCCTTTTCTTGCATCACTTTTTCCTCTGGAGACAAGATGTCCACCTTCTAAATTCATTTTTGTCCCGGCACTCTCTCCTGTAGAGGTCTGGATACTCAAGCGGCTTACAGCGGCGATACTTGCTAATGCTTCCCCGCGGAAACCGAGGGAACGGACATGGAAAAGATCGTTTTCATCAAGAATTTTACTGGTTGCATGGCGATGAAAAGCGATTTCACAATCCTCTTCTTCCATTCCCGCACCATCATCGATGATACGGATGCGCTGCAGTCCGGCCTCCATTAAATCGATCTTCACCCATGTGGCACCTGCATCAATACTGTTTTCTACCAGCTCTTTGACGACAGAGGCTGGGCGTTCAACAACTTCTCCTGCCGCTATTTTGTTAGCTAAGTGGTCTGGCATCAGTCGGATCCGCGCCATCTCTGTTCCTCCTTTATGATTTCAATCGCTTTTGCAATTGGTACAATTCGTTCATAGCGTCCATCGGTGTCATTTCCATGAGATCTAACGATTGCAGACGCTTTTCTATATGCGAAGACTGAGGCTCTGTAGCCTTCTTTTTCTCTGTTTTTGGTTCTTCTATAAACAAGCTTAGCTGTTCCTCTTCATCTGCGGAGTCTGTAGGTTCTTTTTTGACAGACCCACTTTCCAGCTGATCCAGAAGAGCCGTTGCTCTGTCGATCAGTGGATCAGGCAAGTGAGCAAGCTTCGCCACGTGAATGCCGTAACTTTCATCTGCAGGCCCCTCTTTGATCTGGTGAAGAAAGACAACATTGCCTTCATATTCTTCCGCACGAACATGGACATTCTTTAAACGCTCGAGCTGGTCTTCCAATGATGTCAATTCATGATAATGGGTAGAGAATAGTGTTTTCGCTTTAATCTCCCCATGAATATATTCCACAATGGCCTGTGCCAATGCCATACCATCATACGTACTCGTCCCTCTTCCTATCTCATCAAGAAGGATCAAGCTGTTTTCCGTCGCGTGAGTTAGGGCATGGTTTGCTTCTAGCATCTCGACCATGAACGTACTATGACCGGAAACGAGATCATCGGCAGCACCAATTCTTGTGAAGATTTGATCGAAGACTGGTAAACTTGCAGACTGGCACGGAACAAAAGAGCCCATTTGTCCAAGGATCGCCGTAAGGGCAAGCTGACGCATGTACGTACTCTTACCGGACATGTTCGGTCCAGTGATCAGTAACACATCGGTCTCTTCATTCATGTAAATATCATTTGGGACGAAGGTTCCTTCCTGCATTACTTTTTCCACAACCGGGTGACGCCCTTGCCGGATGTCCACCACACGTTGTTCACGATATTCTGGTCGCACATATTGATAGGATTCTGCGACTTGAGCAAAACCTTGGAGTACATCAATGCGACTGATTTGGTCCGCCAGCTGTTGAAGTCTTTTGACGTACGCCTTCACCTTTTCACGGACTTCGAGGAAAAGTTCATACTCAAGTTCCACACTTTTCTCCTGGGCTTCAAGGATCATCGATTCTCTTTCTTTCAGCTCAGGAGTAATAAAACGCTCGGCATTTGTAAGCGTCTGCTTCCGCTCATATCTACCTTCAGGCAAATGCTTCAAGTTTGCTTTAGTAACTTCGATATAATAGCCGAACACACGATTATAGCCGACTTTTAAAGATCTGATTCCTGTTTCTGCTCGTTCTCTTTGTTCAAGTTCTGCAATCCACTGCTTCCCGTTCTTAGAAGCGTACCTATAGTCATCTAGCTGTTTGTGGAAGCCGTCCTGAATCAAGCCTCCCTCTTTTACAGAAATCGGAGGGTCATCAGCGATACTCTCCTCCAAGAGACCTTTTAACTCATGCAGTGGGTCGACCCTTTCATAAAGCTTCTCTATCGATGGGTGGTCGAATTTAGCAAGCGTCGTTAATATATCAGGAATATGACTCAATGAATTCCTTAACTGGATCATATCTCTAGCGTTCACATTGCCAAAAGCCACTCTCCCTGCTAAACGTTCCAAATCATACACATGCGAGAGCTCATCTCTCAATGTCTCTCGTTCAAAAAACTGATCAAGAAAGCCTTCGACCTGATCGTGTCTCATAGCTATGGCATCCGCTGACAACAATGGACGCTCCATCCATTTCTTGAGCATACGGGCCCCCATTGAGGTGACCGTTTTATCAATGACAGAAAGTAAGCTCCCCGCTTTCCCTTTTTTTCTAAGGGTTTCCAACAATTCTAAGTTCCTCTTGGAGTACATATCCAGGGTCATGAACTGTTTCAATTCGATTACTTTCACGGGTTGAAGATGATCGAGCGACCTTTTTTGTGTATGTTGAATATAATTGAGCAACCTTCCAAACCCGACTAAAAGCTTGTCTTGATGAACATCCTCAATAAGCGGTTGGAACTCACGTGCAATTTCTGTATCATCCTGGTGGGATACCGTGTAATCCAAACGATCGATCAACATTTGTTTATGCTCGACGTCAAAGTCACCGGATACAACCACCTCTTTCACAGGCCTGCTGTACAGTTCGCTCATGGCAGCATCGAAGCCCCCCGGAATTAGAGCCACACTGTTTTCACCAGTCGTAAGGTCATTGTAACTGACAACGTACGAGCCATCTTCAAATGCGCTTAGTGAGGCCAGGTAGTTGTTTTCTTTCTCATCCAGCATGCTGCCTTCCATTACTGTACCTGGGGTGATCAATTGGACGACTTCCCGTTTCACAACACCTTTCGTCGTTTTCGGGTCCTCGACCTGCTCACAAATCGCAACCTTGTACCCCTTTTCAATCAACTGCTTTATGTAATTGTCCGCAGAGTGATAAGGAACCCCACACATAGGGATCCGACCGTTTTCACCTCCATCCCTGCTTGTCAATGTAATTTCAAGTTCCTGCGATGCTTTCGTTGCATCATCGAAAAACAATTCATAAAAATCGCCTAACCGGAAAAACAGAAAGGCATCTTTTTGGTCTGCTTTAATTTTTAAGTACTGCTGCATCATGGGTGTGTATTGTGCCATAAGGGTAAACCTCCAAAACGTACATAAGATTCTCCACCCATTATAGCATACAAGGCAAATAACCTTACACGAAAGAACATGACATTATTAAAGTATCTGGCAGGATTGTTGAAGTCTTGCTTTCGAGATGCTTCGGGGTTCGTTGCTGAGTTGAGCGTCAGGGGTGGTTGGGAAGCTACTCGCTTATGTGAGAAACGAACCCCTGTACCAGGAAAGAGCACCTTCCACCATCATTACCTATAGCTAGAAAAAGCTCTATAACAAGCGGTTATGACCTCTATCCATACAATGGAAGCTTGGTGTTACAGCTCCTAATACGTATAGAACGCTCCTAATTCTGGAAGTAGTTTCGAGATCCTCTTATGTCCAAGGGGCGGAGGGGAATGGTGAGACTCCTACCTTAAGTGTGGAGGCGCCTAAACCGGATATCTAAGAGGGAAAAAAGTGCAGAGAGAGACCCACAGGACGTAGTCCGAGGAGGCTCACCGCCCGCCCCATGGAAAGCGAACGGTTCCCCGGAGCCTCTAAACGCACACAAACATCTCGAAACGGAGTCATCCACAATCGGGAGATATCGATTAACATAAAAAGATTTAAAAGAAAAAAAAGAAATCCTCGCTGAGGCAGCAAGGAAATCATCATTAATCGTGTTTATCATGATCGTCTGAAGAAGATGGAAGGAAGTCCGTTTCAATGGCTGAAAAATCATCAGATGACAAGTCATAATCGTAATCATCATCATGACCGCATCCGTGAGGATTCACTTTCACACACAATTTCGTTTCACCTATGACATCGACAACAAATTCTCTTTCTACTTCTACAACGATCTTTTGCCCATTTCCTGATATGTTCGCTTCTAAACAGTTCGGTTGCTGTACGACCTTAGCGATAACCTCAAAGTCATCATGTACACAATTATCATCTTTGACTGCCAACTTGACGTGATCACAATAGTTCACACGCTCCGTAACGACTTCTGTTTTTGTATTGTCGTTATACGAATACCAGACGTTCACATCGTAACTGCCAGAGACTTCTACGTGATCTCCTTTCTTCTTGGCATTGTAGATGTGATTGATGACCCAACAACCTAGGATACTTGTCGGACGGTGCGAAGGGCTGATGGTGTGTGTGGATTCTGTAAACTTTTTACCTTTACCGATTACAGCTTTTGTAATAATTTCTCTGTAATCTCGTTCAAAAAAAGACATAGGGTTTCACTCCTCCTTATTCTACCACCCATCCTATGTTTGGTTGGGCGAATGTGACTAGTGGGAAAATGGCCTAAGGACGTGTTTAATTCATTCTATGCAATAGCCTATAAAATTGTACGAAAAAAATCCGCCAGAGGGGGAAAACCCTCTGACGGAAGTGTATGCATCAATGGCTGCAACCATGACTCTGTTTATTTGAACCCGTTTCTCCTTGTAGGATATCTCCCCCTGTAGAACGGATAACTTCATTAGTAACTTCACGGGAAATCGTGTTCGAAACCATTTGAAGGATATCATTAATAACCGTTTGAGATTCTTTGAATTCTGCGACAACCGGGATCTCATCCAGCTCATCTTGAAGACGATCGATTTCTTTTTCAATCTTTTGAAGAGCTTCCGTTTTCCCGTATGCTTGAAAGTTAACCGCCTGCTTTTGCAAAGCTTTTATTTTCTTAATATGAGATTGAACCTTTTGGTTGTCATTCAATTTTGATTCCAATTGTTTAAAACGGTCGATTTCTTCAATATCCGCCATCATTTTAGCTAATTTTTTTGCTTCTTCTACTACTTCTTTTCTTGTATATTGTGCCATTTATTTCACCTCTGCGTTGATTTCTACTAACTCTCCATCTAGTGACCACGTTTTTGCTTTGGTCACTCTTACAGGTACAATTTGTCCGATTGTGGACTCAGGTGCTCGGAAGTTGACCAACTTGTTCCTCTTGGTGTAACCAGCTAGCACATCCGGATTATTCTTACTTTCACCTTCCACAAGGACATCTACAATTTCCCCTTCATATGCTTTCATGGCATCAGCAGATTGCTGATTGACAATTTTATTCAAGCGCTGCAATCGATCCTTCTTCTCTTCCATGGATACATTATCTTTCATTTTGGCCGCGGGTGTGTTTTCTCTTGGAGAATAAATGAATGTATAAGCCGCTTCAAAGCCAACTTCTTCCACTAGAGATAATGTATCCTGGAACTGTTCTTCCGTTTCATTTGGAAACCCAACGATGATATCCGTCGTCAGTGTGGCATCTGGCATTGCTAAACGAATTTTACGAACAAGCTCCAAATACTCTTCTCTCGAGTACTTACGCCCCATGATTTTCAAAATATCGCTATTGCCTGACTGGACAGGAAGGTGGATGTGGTCGAGCATATTGCCACCTTTTGCAAGGACTTCAACCAAACGATCATCAAAGTCTCTTGGATGAGATGTGGTAAAGCGAACCCTTGGAATATCAATGCTTCTCAGTTCATCCATTAGATCACCTAGGCCATAACTCATATCCAAATCTTTTCCATAGGCATTGACGTTTTGTCCAAGGAGAGTGATTTCTTTATACCCTTGAGCTGCCAAATGCCGTACCTCCTGAATGATGTCCTGAGGTAAGCGGCTTCTTTCTTTTCCTCTTGTATATGGAACGATACAGTAGGTGCAGAATTTGTCACAGCCATACATGATGTTAACCCATGCCTTGATTTTCCCTTTTCGGGATCTTGGTAGGTTTTCAATGATGTCTCCTTCTTTGGACCACACATCAATAACCATCTCTTTCCCGAACATCGCTTCCTTCACAAGCTGTGGAATTCTATGAATATTATGTGTACCGAAAATTAAATCGATAAATGGATGTTTTTTTAGAATCCGGTTAACAACGGACTCTTCTTGTGACATACATCCGCAGATTCCGATAATAAGATTTGGGTTTTCCATTTTCAAAGGCTTCAAGTGTCCAATTTCACCGAACACTTTATTTTCCGCATTTTCACGGATCGCACATGTGTTCAATAGAATAATGTCCGCTTCTTTCGTATCCTTCGTAGCTTCATAACCCATCTCTTCGAAAATTCCAGCCATCACTTCTGTATCATGTTCGTTCATCTGGCACCCGTATGTACGGATCATATACTTTTTACCTTTGCCTGCTTGATCCATATCTTCAGGAATTTCAAAGTCATAGTGGACATCGGTTTCTTTCCGCTTCCGACGCTGTGCATCTCTCATGTTCGGAGGTTGGTATGTTGTTTCAAAATATTTGACAAAATCTTCACTAGTTTTTTGTTTCAATCGGTTTAAGTTATCTTGTCCCGCTTTGTCATCCCCCTTGGAAGGCTGATGAATTTGTGACATTTCCTTGCGTTGCTGTTCGTTCATAATGATCTCCTTTCAAGCCGAACCTTCTAACTGTACCATTATATCAAGTTTTACATGATAAATTAAGCGTAAACATGAATTCCACCTTTTTTCATCCATTTCCCAACCATTTCATTCAACAAATTGGCAGGATTCTGTAAGATTTGACTTTGAGATGTTTCGGGGTTCGTTTGCCATAGGAGGCGTCAGGGATGGCTGGGAAGCTACTCGCTTTCCTGCGGGGATGACGGCAAGCCTCCTGCGGGAAAAAAGTGCATGGAGAGACCCCACAGGACGCAGTCCGAGAAGGCTCACCGCGTTCCCGCTGAAAGCGAGCTATTCCCCGCAGCCCCATCCACTCAACAAACGCCTCGAAACTGAGTCTTCAAGAAAAGGGAGCGTTTGTGGAAGAGAGGTAATACTTATTTGTTAATAAAAAGAAGCCAGCTATGATATTTCATAGCTGGCTTCTTAACCATTACAAGATCCCTAATTTTTTACCAACTTTTTCGAAGGCATCAAGAGCTTCTTGAAGTTCTTCTTTGGAATGTTCTGCTGTAACGATTGTGCGCACGCGTCCTTTTCCGCGTTGGACTGTTGGGAAGACGATTCCTTGAGCGAATACCCCTTCTTCGAACAATTCATCGGAGAATTTGTGCGTGAGCGCATCATCCCCAATCATGACAGGTGTTACAGGGGTTTCACTGATTCCCGTGTCAAATCCAAGAGCGTTCAAGCCATCTTTGAAGAATTTTGTATTGTCCCAAAGTTTTTCAATCAGTTCTGACTCCTCTAACAATACATCGATCGCTGCATCATTCGCTGCTGTTACTGCCGGCGGGTGGGATGTACTGAACAAGAAAGGACGTCCTTTGTGAATCAAATAATCTCGAAGGGTTTTAGTACTTGCCACATACCCTCCAAGTACTCCAATTGCTTTACTTAATGTACCCACTTGAATGTGGACACGACCATCAAGGTTGAAATGATTGACCGTACCACGGCCGTTGTCCCCGAGAACTCCACTCGCATGAGCATCATCCACCATGATAAGCGCATCATACTTTTCAGCAAGTTCAACGATTTCTGGTAATGGTGCGATATTTCCATCCATGGAAAATACGCCATCGGTAACGATTAATCGTGTGCGATAATCGCCACTTTCTTTCAACGCTGACTCTAATGAGTCCATGTCGACATGCTTATAAATTTTACGATCCGCTTTTGTTAAACGAATGCCATCGATGATTGAAGCATGGTTTAATTCATCAGAGATGACGACATCTTCTTTTCCTAAGATGGAAGACAAAACACCCTGGTTTGTTGTGAAGCCGGATTGAAATACAAGTGCAGCTTCGGTATGTTTGAACTTCGCTAATTTCTCTTCAAAGTCCTCATGCATTTTTAATGTACCAGCAATCGTACGAACTGAGCCTGTACCGACACCATATTCTTCGTTCGCTTTTTCCGCTGCTTCTTTCATTTTAGGGTGTGAAGTAAGCCCTAGATAGTTGTTGGAAGAAAGCTGAATGACTTCTTTCCCTTTAATTTTCACTTTGGATCCTTGTGCAGACTCCAGAGGGATCAACGTACGGAACGTCCCTTCTTCCTGCATCTCGTTTAGTTCTTTTTGTAAGTATTCAAAGCCTTTCATAAAACATCCTCCTTACCATTATGGGTGTAAAACTACTTTTCCACATTGACCTTGATTCATCAAGTCAAAGCCTTTTTCAAATTCTTCAAGCTTTAAATGGTGCGTGATCAGTGGTGTGACATCCACCTGTTTGGATTGAAGAAGGCGTGAAACCTGCTGCCATGTTTCGTACATCTTTCTACCAGTAATCCCTTGTACCTCTACGCCTTTAAAAACGATGTCATTCGTAACATCAAGGCTCACTCGTTTCGTAGGTAAACTAAGAATGGAAACACGGCCCCCATTCGTAACCATCTTAAATCCTTGATCCATCGCAACAGGATGCCCACTCATTTCGCAAACAACGTCTACTCCATGACCATCCGTTAGCTCTTTTGCTTTTTCAACAGGATCGATTTCACCGGAGTGGATCACGGTTGTAGCTCCCATTTTTTCAGCCAGTTCAAGACGATACGGATTCAAATCAAAGGCAAGTACTTGCGATGCTCCAGCTGCCTTAGCTACACCCACCGCCATCAAACCAATGGGTCCGCAACCGATGATGGCCACTGACTTTCCTGCTACATCGCCATTTAGAACCGTATGTACAGCATTCCCCATCGGCTCTTGGATGGAAGCGATGTCTGTAGGCATATCATCTGGGTTTTTCCATAGGTTATCTGCTGGAAGAGCCACATATTCTGCAAAGCACCCTTGCGTATCCACACCAATAATTTTAGTGTTTTCACAAATATGGAATTTACCCGTCAAGCATTGCGGACAATGACCGCAAATAAGGTGAGTCTCTGCGCTGACATAATCTCCTGTTCGGAAATTATGAACTTTACTTCCTACTTCTACAATTTCTCCTGAAAATTCATGTCCGAAAGCGTACGGTGGTTTGACACGGCTTTCAGACCATTCATCCCAATTATATATATGGACGTCCGTCCCACAAATCGATGTTGCTTTCACACGAATCAATACTTCATCATCACGGATTTCCGGAATCGAAACTTCTTGCATTTGCGCTCCTGGACCTCGGTGATGCTTAACGATCGCTTTCATCGTTCCATTCACAGTGAACACTCCCAACCTCAATAAATCATTTTTAAACCTCTTATATTAACAATAGTAACATGTAATGAGAAAAACGCAAACTCGCCTGTCCACTGTGAAAATACATTCGCTCATGCCTTATAATATTCTACTACCTGTTTCTATTCAGTAGATTCCCCAATCTATTTATGAGCTCTTGATTTTGAGAGGTTTAGGGGAGGGACAAACCTTCATAGTTAACAGTGCTTCGTTCAAGAAAATCACCCCTTAACTATCGGCACGTGATTTGGAAACCGGCTTAGAAACAATATTACATGGAACAACTCCCTAAGGGAGGTCGTGATTCATTCTTCCTCCTGAGACTTTCCATCCTGGAAAAATTCCACAATCCACAAAAACTCACTAATTAATGAGCATAAAAAAAAGAGCGTGCTCGGTATCGAGTACGCTCTTTTTTGCTCCATTCTATTTTCGTTGCATCCTTAAGGACAAGGTAATTGCTAGCAAACATCATAAGTACATGAAAAGATTACAAAACTTGTAATCTTTTCAATCAACGCGGCTCAACGATTAACTTAATCGCCGTGCGCTCTTCTTCGTCGATCATGATATCCGTAAATGCCGGAATGCAAATCAAGTCCATGCCACTTGGGGCGACAAACCCTCTTGCGATGGCTACGGCTTTGACTGCCTGGTTCAATGCTCCTGCTCCGATCGCTTGAATTTCGGCCGTCCCACGCTCTCGTACTACGTTGGCCAAGGCTCCTGCTACTGAATTAGGTACGGATTTGGCTGATACTTTTAAGACTTCCATTACTAGCTCCTCCTTCAATCACTATAGTTGTTCCATAACTACTATATTCTTGGAGATGTAGGATATTACCTTTTCATTATGAATGAATTTGTCGCAAAATTCAAATAATCAATTAAAGAATGGATGGTCATCGTTAATTAATATACGTTGGACTTTTGTAGATTTACCTGTCTTTTCATCTACATCCACCAAGAAGGCACTCAGTTGTGCTCTTCCCTTTTTTGGAACTTCAAAACGTACGGGTAAGTTTGTAAGGAAACGCTTCAAAACCGCTTCACGTTCCATGCCTAGAATGCCGTCGTAAGGGCCCGTCATTCCTACGTCAGAAATATAACCTGTTCCTCCTGGAAGGATTCTTTCATCTGCGGTTTGGATATGAGTGTGTGTCCCTACATTTACGCTAACTCTACCATCTACATACCAGCCCATTGCCTGCTTTTCACTTGTTGCTTCTGCATGAAAATCTAAAAAAATGATAGATGTGCGTTTTTTTGCTTCTTTTATCAATTCATCGACCTTTCTAAATGGGTCATCATTCGGAGACAAGAACGTACGCCCTTGCAAATTAATGACAGCAACCTCACCCTTAGGAGTTTTAACAAAAGTCAACCCTTTCCCTGGCGTCCCCTCAGGAAAGTTGGCAGGTCGGACAAGGTACTCTGCCTCATCGATAAATTCAAAGATCTCTTTTTTATCCCACGCATGGTTGCCAAGTGTTACCGCCTGCGCTCCTTTTTCAAGAAAACGACGATAAATTTTTTCGGTAATGCCTTTACCTGACGCTGCATTTTCTCCGTTAACAATCGTCACAGCAGGCTGATATTTCTGTTTAAGTTTCGGTAAGTATTCGTCAACCATTTCCCGTCCTGGTGAGCCTACGACATCACCTATAAATAATATTCTCATTGTTCAAAAACCTTCCTTCCACAATCGTTTATTTATTTTACCCGTAAAAACAGAAATGAAGCGACCAAGAAGGCCGCTTCATTCATTTTATTTCGCATACTCCACAGAACGTGTTTCACGAATAACGGTAACTTTAATATGACCTGGATAATCGAGTTCTCCCTCGATTCGATTTCGAATATCTCGTGCTAATCTTGTTGCTTCAAGATCATCAATTTCATCAGGACGAACCATGATGCGAACTTCGCGTCCAGCTTGGATTGCGAAAGACTTCTCTACGCCATCATAAGACTCTGAAATCTCTTCCAGTTTTTCAAGACGTTTGATGTAATTCTCTAAGGTTTCACTTCTAGCTCCAGGACGTGCGGCAGATAAAGCATCGGCTGCAGCAACAAGTACAGAAATGATTGAAGTCGGCTCTTCATCCCCGTGGTGGGATGCCACAGCATTAATGACTGTTTCATTCTCTTTGTACTTCATCGCCAGTTCTTTCCCGATTTCTACGTGGCTTCCTTCTACTTCATGGTCAATGGCTTTACCAATGTCATGAAGCAGTCCTGCACGACGAGCCAGGGTTTCATCTTCTCCAAGTTCGGCAGCTAACAAACCAGAAAGGTATGCGACTTCCATTGAGTGTTTCAAGACGTTTTGACCGTAACTTGTACGGTACTTCAGACGTCCTAAGATCTTAATCAGATCAGGGTGGAGACCATGAACACCTACTTCAAAAGTCGTCTGTTCACCAACTTCTCTGATGTAATCATCAACTTCTCGTCTGGACTTGTCCACCATCTCTTCAATGCGAGCTGGGTGAATTCGACCATCCTGCACTAACTTCTCTAGGGCCATTCTTGCTGTTTCTCGTCGAATTGGATCAAAACCTGATAGGATGACTGCCTCAGGAGTATCATCAATAATCAAGTCAATACCTGTCAGCGTCTCCAACGTACGAATGTTTCGGCCTTCTCGTCCGATGATGCGGCCTTTCATTTCGTCATTTGGAAGGTTGACAACGGAAACTGTCGTTTCAGCCACATGATCGGCTGCACAACGCTGAAGGGCAAGCGAAAGGATGCTTTTCGCCTTCTTATCCGCTTCTTCCTTCGCTCTGTTTTCCGCTTCTTTAATCATAAGAGCTGACTCGTGTGATACTTCTTGTTCGACGCGTTCTAAAATCATCTGCTTCGCCTGGTCTGATGTTAAGCTTGAAATGCGTTCAAGCTCTGTTTGTTGTTCTTGAAGCATAGCTTTCACTTTGCTTTCCATTTCTTCAATTTGTTGTTGTCTCTCGGCAAGAGTCCCTTCTTTCTTCTCGAGTGAAAGATCACGTTGGTCAAGCGTTCCACTCTTACGATCAAGATTCTCTTCTTTCTGAGTTAAACGATTTTCAGTTTTCTGCAGTTCCATGCGGCGCTCACGGATTTCGTTCTCCGCGTCCTGGCGAAATTTCTGGTTCTCTTCTTTCGCTTCAAGAAGAGCTTCCTTCTTGGCTGATTCAGCATTACGATGACCTTCTTCCACTATCTGTTTCGCAAGGTCCTCAGCACTGGAAATTTTCGCTTCCGCAATCGATTTCCGAATAAGATAACCAACAACAGAACCGATGATAAGGGCAAGCAAAATGAAGATGAGCGAGGATATTATATCCATAATTTCACCTCCTCTTGCTATGAACTTGGTCCGTTTGTCGGCAATTACAAACGTTTCATTTTCAGTTTCATTTGTTTAAGATAAGGGTATAAAGATGAAAATGATACACATTCATTTTATGCTTGACTATAAGGAATGTCAAGGAAACGCGCTATGTATCTGCTAACATATTCAAATATTTAAAAATATCAGTCTATTTTTTAGTATTTTCAGACCGAACCACACAAGAATTGACCCGATCCAAGGACCCTCTATAATACTTTATTTAAATGCAATCCATAGATTAAAAAAATCGAGTATGAAACAGCTGTTTCATACTCGATTTTTCTTAGTAGAACGATTAAACGTCTAATGTTTCCTGACTCTCTTTATTATTAGCATCTGCCGCTTCCTCATCAGCTTCCATGCCATAGTGATCTCGAATCAATTTTTTCACTTCTTCATAGACCTCTACATTCTCTTTAAGGAATTGCTTAGCATTCTCACGACCTTGGCCGAGTCTATCATCTTTATATGAATACCATGACCCGCTCTTCTGGATGAGATCGAGGTCTGTTCCGATATCAAGCAGTTCCCCTTCTCGGGAAATACCTTCGCCGTACATAATATCCACTTCTGCCTGTCTGAAAGGAGGGGCCACTTTGTTTTTGACCACTTTCAAACGGGTCTTGTTTCCGACCATTTCGTTTCCTTGTTTCAAAGTTTCCGCGCGACGGACTTCCAGACGAACAGAAGAATAGAACTTCAACGCACGCCCACCAGGAGTTGTTTCTGGATTACCGAACATAACCCCTACTTTTTCACGAATCTGGTTAATGAAAATGGCTGTTGTTTTTGATTTATTGATGGCTCCAGAGAGTTTACGAAGCGCTTGAGACATCAAACGTGCTTGCAAACCGACGTGAGCGTCACCCATTTCCCCTTCAATCTCAGCTTTTGGTACAAGTGCTGCAACGGAGTCAATGACAACCATATCGACTGCTCCACTACGTACAAGGGCCTCAGCAATTTCAAGCGCCTGTTCTCCTGTATCTGGTTGAGAGAGTAAAAGTTCTTCAATGTCTACACCCAAAGCTCTCGCATAAACAGGATCAAGAGCATGCTCCGCATCGATAAAGGCTGCCTGACCACCTTTTCGTTGAGCTTCTGCAATCGCATGGAGTGCGACTGTTGTTTTACCTGAAGATTCTGGTCCATAAATTTCTACAATTCGACCACGTGGGTAGCCGCCGACACCAAGGGCCACGTCAAGAGCAAGGGATCCACTTGGAACCGTGTTCACTTTCTGCTCCGCGCTTTCTCCCAGCTTCATAATGGAACCTTTTCCGAACTGCTTTTCTATTTGACGTAATGCCATATCTAATGCTTGTTTACGATCGCTCATTATATACCGCCTTTCAATATTTCTATCCCTATCATAACTTGTTTTTCATCGTTTGCCAACTAAAAAGCGAATAAATGTTCCCGTTTTTTATAAAGAATAGAAGGTGTGATATTTGTATTTCCTCTACGTGAAATTAACAAAATCACACCTTCCCAGCAATGAAAATTACTTTTTTAATTTATGGAAAATCATTTCGTACGCTTTTTTCACAGCTCTGACTCTCACTTGTTCCCGTCCTCCGTCGAAATGGAATTTATGAACTTCCGGTTTTCTCTCTCCTATTTGAAGACCGATAAAGACGGTACCTGGTTCATGTCCTTCGCTGGCATCGGGACCTGCCACACCTGTGAAACTGACAGCAAGATCAACATTTAAGTTCGCTTGAGCGTTCAAAGCCATTATTTCTGCACATTCATGACTGATGGTCCCATATTGTTCTATTAGGAATTTAGGGACCTGCAGAATTTTTTCTTTCATTTCCCCCGTATAAACGGTATATCCGCCCTGACAGACGGATGAAGCACCAGGCAAGGCTATGAGACGCTCCAAAAATCTTCCTCCGGTAAAGCTTTCCGCTGAGCCGATTTTGAATCCTTTTTCTTTAAGAAGATCTCTTACTTTCTCCTCGATGGTAATCGCATCACTGCCGTAATAATACTTTCCGACACGAGCAAGGATTTCAGTTTTAAGCGCTAAGATCTTTTCCTTCGCCTGTTCTGTTGATTCTCCTGTGGCTGTCAACCTTAAACCCACTTCCCCTTCTGAAGCGAGAGGGGCAATGGTCGGGTTGGACTGGGCTTGAATCAAGGACTGAAGTCTTGTCTCCAAATCCGATTCGCCGATCCCGATAAAACGCATCATTTCTGAGACGATTTGTGATTCAATATGATGATTGTTCTCTAGGTACGGAATGACGTATTCATCCATGATATGCTTCATTTCTCTAGGAACTCCTGGAAGGAAGACCCATAGGGTATCCTCATGCTTTACCAATTGACCAGGCGCCATCCCTTCTGAATTTTGAAAGACAGAGGCACTCTCAAACACACGCGCCTGTTTACGATTATTTTCTGACATAGACTTTTGATTTCTTTGATAATAGCCCTTGATCTTTTCCATGGAATCTTCGTGTTCAACCAGTTCCTCACCAAAAACGAGTTGAGCGGCATCCAGTGTCAAGTCATCTTCAGTCGGACCGAGTCCACCTGTGACAATAACAAGGTCAGCCCTTGTTTCGGCCAGGGCAAAAGAATCTGTCACCCTTTTCAGGTTATCTCCGACCACGGTGTGATGATAAACGGAATGTCCAAGGGTGGCAAGTCGACTTGAGATCCACTGGGCATTTGTATTCGCAATTTGACCTAAAAGCAATTCTGTACCAACACCTATGATTTCTGCTCTCATTTGGAATCTCTCATTACATGCCAATTTTTCTTGAAGTAATCATAACCGGAATACACAGTAATGAACAATGCCAAGTAAAGAGCGAACATTCCAAGAGGGAAGCCGATAAATGCAAATGGCCAATTATGCAATAGGAGAAGGGAAATGGCGATAATTTGGATCCATGTCTTCAGTTTTCCCATTTGACTTGCTGCAAGGACACTACCTTCCCCTGCAGCTACTAATCGAAGTCCCGTAACAGCGAATTCACGGCTGATGATCAATATGACGATCCATGCTGGGGCGAGCCCGATTTCGACAAGCAAGATCAGGGCTGCGCTGACTAAAAGCTTGTCAGCTAGTGGATCGAGAAATTTCCCTAAATTGGTGACTAGGTTATATTTCCTCGCAATATACCCGTCGATCCAGTCGGTTGTAGAAGCTACAATAAACAGCAGTGCACCTGCTAAATGGGCGACAGGTAACTCACGGTCTCCCATTTGAAACGTGCCCCATTCAAATGGAACGCTCATAAGGATAATGAAAATCGGAATAAGAAAAATTCTGGATAATGTAATTTTATTTGGTAAATTCATACGCTCACTCTCCTAACAGTCATTTCAATACATGAAAGGCTGCCCGTCCACAAAGAGTGGCCTTGCACTCTTTCAATGAAACGCTGGGGCAGCCTAATCATGATTATATTCAGTTTCTTAGTTGAATTGCAACAATAACTTCTGAGTGGATACTTCTGGATTAGGGTAAGGGATTGCCTTTTCACCAATCTTAACGGTCGTTCCTGGTGCATTCCCAGTCTTAATGTACAATTCAGCTTTATCCCCTAAATCAAGGGAGATTGGCGAATCCTCTGCGGTGTATTCTTTTGCTGTTACAAGGTCTTCACCATTTTTAGGAGCTTGTACTTCCATGTAGGCTCTTCCTGTCAACTCAATGACAACAGATTGTTCCGTTGCGCCGCTCACCTCATAGGTGTGTTCTGGAAAAGAACCTGTCCCTTCCTGAACGAGTTGAATGTCCAACTCTTCAGCATTCTCAGCAGGGGGTTCCTCTTCTTCCACTGGTGCTTCTTCTTCTGAAGCTGTTTCTTCAGAATCATTTTCATTTTCTCCTGCTTCTCCCTGATCGCTGGAGGTCTCGTCTTCAGAATTCTCAGGCACACTAATTTCATTGTTGGATTCATTGTCTGGTGTTGTATTGCCACCTTCTGCTCCGCTCATATTCTGCCATACGACCCATACGACAAAGATCAGGCCGATGATCAATCCAACGGTTAAAATGGTTGGGAGCGCCTTGGATGACCGTCCACTTGTTTGTGTCGCTTCTTTTTTGGTTCTTTGGACACGGCTGTACTGTACTGTGCTTTCCTCATCGAAGGTCGGGAGTTCCCCTTTATGTTCTTCCATGACAAGTTCAGGGTCTAAACCGACCGCAGAGGCGTATTCCCTGATAAACGCACGCGTGTAAAATTTTCCAGGCAAAACTTGAAATTCATTCTTTTCAATGGCCTGAAGGTAGCGCTTTTGTATTTTCGTCGTCTCTTGCAACGATTCTAAAGAAAGCCCCTTGGACTCCCGGGCTTCCTTCAGTCTTTCTCCAATCTCCATGTTAACACCATCCAATTTCTAAAAATCGAACATGGAAAAACCTTCATTCATAGACATTTCTTGTTTTTCCACAGGTTCATAAGTAATTTCTTCATCTTCGTTATTCCGAAGTTCGATTATATAATCAAAATCATCCATTGTATATTCCGTTTCCTGAACAAAAATGTCAGGGTGTTCAATGACTTTCGTTGCAGGAAGTCTCATGATCTCACGGACAAGTTGCCAATGTTTTTCATTGGCACGTTTCGCAGAGACAATCCCATCAATGATATAGAGATTGTCCTCACTGTACTCTTCATCGATCAGTTGATTGCGTACGGTCTGCTTTAAGAGCGTACTGGATACGAACAGCCATCTTTTGTTCGCACATACACTCGCTGCTACGACAGACTCCGTTTTACCAACCCGAGGCATCCCGCGGATTCCGATCAGTTTATGCCCATCCTTCATAAAGAGTTCAGCCATAAAATCGACAAGTAACCCAAGGTCCTCCCGATTGAAGCGGAACGTTTTACGATCATCCACATCACTATGTATATATCGTCCATGCCTTACTGCCAAACGATCCCTCAGTTTCGGCCGGCGCAGTTTCGTCACTTTTATTGTATCCATGGTATTTAATATCGATCTCAACCGAGTGATTTGTTCTTCGTCTTTGCACAAAAGAAGCATGCCACGGTGTGAATTTTCCACACCATTGATGGTAACAATGTTTATCGCCATCATTCCTAACAATGAGGAGATGTCCCCAAGTAGTCCTGGGCGGTTATATTGGATTTCATATTCTAAGTACCATTCTTTTTTTTCCATAATACAACTCCTCTGAAAAATTGTCGTTATTTGTCAAAGTCGAGTGATTTATGGAATTTTTCACTCTCTATCTATCATAAAGGATTTTTTCTAAATAGGAAAGGTTCGATCCTATATAAACATACAAAAATTGAAAAACCTTCGTTACACCAGAAAAAATCCGCACAGACGTCTGTGCGGATTGATGACGAGGTTAACCTTGATTTCCTTCGTTTTGAACCATTTTCACCATCATATTGGCAATGGCGTGTTGTTCTTTTTCATCTGCTACATTCCAAAGATCACGCAAGACAGCTTCCTGCTCGTTCTTAGCATCAACGGAGTTCGCTAAGTAACCACCAATCTCATAAGCAAGTTCAGAAACCGCTTGTTCTTGCATGCCTTGACCTTTCGCCTGGTGTAAGCGATCGCCCAAGAAATCTTTCCAAGAATCGAAATTATCGAGAACAGACATGATGTAACCTCCTCTGAATTTTTTCATGCTTAGTATGAGAAGGAAACACAGATCTTATGCAACAGAATTAAGACCAACCGCCATTGACTTGAATCACTTGCCCAGTTATGTAGCTTGATTCTTCACTCAACAAAAAACCGGCCGTCTGTGCGACTTCTTCAGGTGTCCCGGACCTCCCAAGTGGAATTTCATCCTCTAGAAAATTCCGTTCTTCCTCGTCGAGATGAGCGTTCATTTTAGTATCAATCAAGCCAGGTGCAATGCTGTTGACTCTTATTCCACTCGGAGCGACTTCTTTGGCAAGCCCTTTGACAAAGCTGTTCTGTGCGCCTTTTACAGAACTATAGACAACCTCCATGCTCGCGCCTTCCACCCCGAAAATAGAACTGATGACAACAACATTGCCACTTTTCTTTCGGATCATATAGGGCAGGACCTTATGGGAAATCATCCATAAAGATTTGACGTGGACGAAATGAAGCTGGTCCATCTCACCCTCTGTCATATCCTGGAATAAACCACTATACATATGCCCGCCAGCAAAAATCACAGCATCCCACTCTTCATGGATCTGATTCAAAAAGGAATGAATGCCACTTAATGTAGAAAGGTCCGCCTGATAGGCATCAATCCATTGAGAATCAGGAATCTCTTTTCTCAATTCTTTAATGGTTTGCTCATTTTTATGAAAATGAAGGCCAACGGAGAATCCTTGACCGACGACACGCTTGACGACCGCCTGACCAATACCTCCGCTGGACCCTATAATCAAACACTTTTTATGCATTGGCTTGAGGCTTAATTTGGAAGACAGTAATGGCGTCTTCTTTCAACCAGTGCTGCAAGTACTCTTCTGCATCATCAGCGGTCAAGGATTCAATGATCGGCAGCACTTCAAACAAGTCTGTCCCGAGAGTGTGGTAGTGGGTGAATTGATTAGCGATAAACTCCAATGAGTTCATGGCTCTCATAAATTGACCGATCTTCTTCCTTTTCATCCTCGTGAAATCTTCATCGGAAATCCGCTGTTCCTTTAATTCATGAAGCATTTCTTTAATACGGGAAGCCATTTCGTCTGGTTTTCTAGAGTCTCCTCCGAGAATCGTAAAACCAAATTGACGATCGAGTTCCGTTTCAAATTGGAAGCTGTCATCGATGAGATCGTTCTTGTAGAGCTCTTCATAGAAAACGCCGCTTCTTGAGAAATAGTAATCCAGGATCATTCCTGAGAGAAGCTCGCCTCTGACCAACTCTTCTCCTGTCAGTCCCTCGACATTTTCTTTGACTCCGACCATCGCTTTTGCGGTCGTCACGGGCATAGTAATTGAATGTTCTTTTTTAGCAGCAGAAGCCGGCTCTTCAGGATATGACCGGTTGATTTCAGGTGCATCAGGGAATTCTTTTTTCGCTTGGTTGTCTCTGATCATGGTCATCATGGACTCAGGATCGATATTTCCAGCAACGAATAAGACCATGTTCGAAGGATGATAAAACGTCTCGTAACAAGTATAGAGGTCATCTTTCGTAATTTTTTGTATGCTGTCAACCGTACCTGCAATGTCCACCTTCACAGGGTGGTGGTGGTACAAGCTTTGAATCGTTCCGAAAAAGGACCGCCAATCAGGCTGATCATCATACATGCGAATTTCTTGCGCGATGATCCCTTTTTCTTTTTCCACCGATTCTTCTGAGAAATAAGGATCCTGGACAAAATCAAGTAGTGTTTGTACATTTTTATCGATTTGACTGGTTGCAGAAAACAAATAAGCCGTTTTCGTAAAGGATGTAAAGGCATTCGCAGAGGCACCGAGCCTTGTGAAATCCTGAAACACATCACGGTCTTCTTTTTCAAATAGTTTGTGTTCAAGAAAGTGTGCAATCCCTTCAGGAACGGTCACCTTCTCATCTTTTCCGATCGGCGTGAACGTTTGGTCGATGGATCCGTAATTTGTCGTGAAAATACCAAAAGTCTTGGCCATTTCCGGTTTTGAAAGCAAAAATACTTTCAACCCATTATCCAAAGTCTCCTGATAAACCGTTTCGTTCAACTGTGTATAGACCAGTTCTTCCATTAGGATTCCCCTCCTTCTTTACTCGTTAAAAAGTAAATCGTATCCAGTTCAATTTTCTTAGCCATTTGGACGACTTGCTCTTTAGTTACTTTTCGAATATTGTTGATGAGCTCATTTGCAGGCATCTCAGCGCCTGATAACATTTGATGGTAAAGGACTTCGATCATGCCGTTTGCATTATCCATCGTTTCTTGAAGTTGATGGATGACCTGTTCTTTCGTCTCCTCCACTTGTTCTTCGGTGAAATCCCCATTCTTCATTGCATCCATCTGCTCCAAAATAATCGATTTCGCCTGATCATAGTCTTTAGGGTCAACGCCACTGAAAACTAGCAGAAGACCTTTGTGACTTTCGAACCTTGAAGCGGCATAATAAGCCAAACTGTGTTTTTCACGAACATTCATAAACAATTTGGAACTAGGGAACCCTCCAAATATGCCATTAAAAATTTGCAATGCATAATAATCGTCATCACCAAACTTCGTATACGTACGATAACCAAGATGAAGTTTACCCTGGTTCACTTCTTCTCTTTCAACAATCTCTTTCGCCTCTTTGACCTCTTTTGTGACAGACAATTGATCGTCGTCTGCATTGGTGCTTCCTTTTCTAGAGAAATATTGATCCGTCAGCTTCTCAATCGCTTTTTGATCCATATCACCAATGACGTACACATCAAGCATATCTTTTGAGATCATCTCTTTATAGTAAGCATAAAGCTTTTCTGATGTAATCGCTTCTAGATCATCCAAGTATCCATGAACATGAAGAGCATAAGGTTCATCTTTACACATATGATCCATGAGTCTCATATTGGCGTAGCTCATTTTATCGTCTTTAATGCTTGTGATTTTTTGTTCAAGGGTTTGTTTTTCACGGGAGACAATGGAAGGATCGAACCCTTCCCCTTCTGTCTTCGGATCAAACAGCACTTCATTGAAAAGTTGAACCGCTTCTTCAAGGATCGGTTCCTGATCATTCAAGTAAGTTTCATTGACCACTTCCATACGGAAACTGATGACGTGGTTCTCCCCTTTTTTGGACCCGTCGCTAGAAAGGGCGGTTCCATAAAGGTTTTCAAACGCAGACTGCAACGACCGTACGTTCGGGTGTTTGTTCGTCGCTTTTTGCAGGACATGAGGCAACAGCGCACGTTCTGTTATTCCTTCTCTTTTTAAAGGTGCCTTAAATTTGGCAACGATTGTAATGGTTTTGTATTTTTTGCTTGGTAAAATATGTAGACGGTACCCTTCTTTTTCGAGTAACGTTTCTTCAGTTATTTTCATATTCATCCTCCTTATCAGTCTCTTCTATTATAGACCTACATGTCCATATTCATCCATTCAAACTAAGTCCTATGCTAAGGTATATGTGGGAAAAAGTAAAAAAATTAAGTCCGGCACATCCGCACCGGACTTAAAATCGCTTATCGATTCCCTTTTACATAAGCTTCTCCCAATGACTTTGGTGCTTCCGCTCTTCCAATAAACCCTGCGAGAGCAAGGATCGTCAATACGTAAGGAGCGATGAGCATAAAGACAGAAGGTACGTTTTCCAAAAAGGCGATATCCGATGAAACGATACTTAAACTTTGGGCGAACCCGAAGAAAATGGCCGCGCCGAGGGCTCCAAGTGGATGCCATTTTCCGAAAATTACGGCTGCAAGTGCGATGAACCCTTGGCCCACAATTGTACCATGGGAAAAGTTATGGGTTACTGTCAACGCATAGACAGCGCCACCCAGACCACCGAAAGCACCCGAAAGCATCACTCCGATGTACCTCATCTTATAGACGTTAATCCCATTGGTATCCGCAGCCATCGGATGTTCACCAACTGACCGTAGACGAAGCCCAAATGGCGTTTTAAAAATGATGAACCATACTAAGAATGCCAATGCAATCGCTAAATAAGAAGTCCAGTACCACCCAGTGAAAAACATGTCCCCAAGAATCGGGATCTTATTGAGAAGTGGAACATTGGAAGAATAAATCGGACTTTCAATGAAATCCGTCTGACCTTTGTCATACCACTGTTTGGTCAGAAACAATCCAATTCCTAAAGCCAGGAAGTTAATAGCGACCCCACTGACAACTTGATCCGCCCGAAAAGTAATGGAGGCGACGGCGTGAACGAGTGCAAATATAGCAGATACGGCCATTGCGATGATCAGGGATACGACTGGAGTCGCTGCGCCGAAAACACTATGAAATGTCAAGTTGGAAACGATGGCTACGAAAGCCCCCATGATCATTAAGCCTTCAAGACCGATGTTGATGACTCCCGATCGTTCACTGAACACTCCCCCTAAAGCGGTAAAAATAAGAGGGGTAGCAAATACTACTGATGCGCCGAGAATACGGCTGATTAGTTCAATAATCTCCATTTATTTCCCCTCCTTTTTAAACCGAAGCATGACCCAACGAATCATATAGCTTGAAGCGACGAAGAAGATGATCAGTGCAATAATGATCTCTACAAGTTCGGTTGGAACTCCTGCAGCCGTCGGCATATTCAACGCCCCGATTTTCAAAATTCCAAAAAGAAAGGCGGCAAGAATGACACCAAATGCTGTATTCGCACCTAATAGGGCGACAGCAATTCCATCAAATCCAATATTGGTAAACCCAGATTTAATCGAAATGAAACCAAAAGTTCCGAGTCCTTCCATCGCACCTGCAAGACCTGCAAAAGCACCGGAAATGACCATGGCAAGAATGATGTTCTTACTAACATTCATTCCTGCGTATTTGGATGCATTTTGGTTAAAACCTACAGACCTCAATTCAAATCCAGTCGTCGTCCGGTTAATAATAAACCACATGACGAATGCCATTAATATAGCGACAATAAAACCATAGTGAACTCTTGAATAAAACGTTATATCCGCAAGCCACGCCGATTGTAATGACGCCGTTTCTGCTACTTCTTCTGTTCGATCCGCTCCATCGCTCAACAAGTTACGGACGATGGAATTACTTAAATACAGGGCAATATAGTTCATCATGATTGTAACAATAACTTCATGAACGCCTAGTTTCGCTTTCAGAAGACCAGGAATAAAGCCCCACAAGGCACCTGCAATGGCGGCAGCCAAGATCGCTAAAGGCAAGTGCAGGATCATTGGCAATTCAAAAGAAATACCAATCCAAACAGAGGCAAGCCATCCCATAAACACTTGACCTTCAACTCCGATGTTCAACAGCCCTGACCTTAGGGCAAATGCCACCGCAAGTCCTGAGAGGATGTAAGGAGTCACCTGTCTGATTGTCTCCCCTAAGAAGTATGCATCACCGAAGGCCCCATTCCATAAAGCAGCAAACCCCGCGATCGGATTGTAACCGAAAATCAGCATGATGATGGCACCAGAAATTAGGCCGAGCACTACGGATATGATTGGTACTAGGATATTGAATAGGCGATTGGAAAACATTACTGCTCACCTGCTTTCTCTGTTGAATTCCCAGCCATGAGCAACCCAAGCTTTTGCTCAGTCGTTTCTTCTGGCTTGACATCAGCAATGATCTGTCCATCGAACATGACGGCAATCCGGTCACTCAAGTTCATAATCTCATCCAGTTCGAAGGATAGAAGAAGCACAGCGCGACCTTTGTCTCTCTCTTCGATTAATTTTTTATGGATAAATTCAATTGCTCCTACATCTAGCCCACGCGTCGGCTGAGCAGCAATAATCAAATCCGGGGACCTGTCCACTTCCCGCCCAATGATTGCCTTTTGCTGGTTCCCACCTGAAAGAGCCCTCGCCGGTGTGTAAGCATCCGGCGTGCGGACATCATACTCTTCAATCAATGCTTTCGCTTTTTTGTAGATGTTCTTAAAGTTCATGACCCCTTTTTTGGAATACGGTTGCTGGTGATAGCTTTGCAGCACCATATTTTCACCAATAGGAAAATCGAGTACAAGACCGAATTTATGGCGATCCTGTGGAATGTGAGAAACCCCAGATTGAGTCACTTTACGAGGCGTCAAGTTCGTAATTTCTTTATCATGAAGGCGGATGGTTCCAGATTCACTTTTTCTTAAGCCTGTGATAGCTTCAATTAGCTCTGATTGTCCATTCCCATCAACACCAGCGATTCCGACAATTTCACCTGCCCGAACTTCCATGTTCAGTCCTTTAACCATTTCGACACCACGGACATCTTTCACCCTCAAATCTTCAACTGAAAGATAGGCTTCTTTTGGATCGGCTTTTGTTTTCTCCGTAGAAAAGTTGACATCGCGACCCACCATCAAAGAAGCAAGCTCTGTAGGGTTGGTTTCACTCACATCAACCGTTCCGATCCCCTGTCCTTTCCGTATCACTGTACACCTGTCACAGACCTCCATAATCTCCTTCAATTTATGTGTGATCAGGATGATTGATTTTCCTTCTTTTACAAGGCTTTGCATAATATCAATCAACTCTTTGATTTCCTGAGGCGTAAGTACAGCTGTTGGTTCGTCAAAAATTAAGATTTCCGCTCCTCGATACAGTGTTTTCAATATCTCGACACGCTGTTGCATCCCTACGGATATATCACGAATTTTTGCTTTAGGATCGACATTTAGACCGTATCTTTCGGAAAGCTCCCTCACCTGTTCTTCCGCATGTTTCAAGTTCACCGTTCCAGCTTTCTTAGGTTCACTTCCTAAAACGATATTCTCAGTTACCGTAAACGTATCTACGAGCATGAAATGTTGGTGAACCATCCCGATTCCTTGTGCATTTGCTACGTTAGGATCCGTAATGTTGACCTTCTCTCCACGCACTCTGATTTCTCCTCTTTCCGGCTGATAGAGGCCGAACAAAACGTTCATAAGTGTAGATTTACCCGCTCCATTTTCCCCAAGAAGAGCGTGGATTTCACCTTTTTTCACTTGCAAATTAATATTGTCATTCGCTACAATACCCGGAAATTCTTTTCTAATGTTTAACATTTCAATGATATAGTCCATTCGTCTCTCTCCCTCCCCCATGCACCTTAAAAAATCACCAAAGGAAAAGGGCCGGAACAATCTTTTCATTTGATGATTTTCTTTGACAGAAGAAAAGGCCGGCTCTCACCAGCCCTTTCAAAAAGTTTTTTACATTGAATTTTTACATTGAATCTAAGAATGTTTGAAGATCATCACGTGTGCTTGGAACCTCAACATCGCCGTTGACGATTTTCTCTTTCCACTCTTCCACAGCAGAAACGATTTCTTCTGTCATCGCTTCTTCGTTTGTGCGAGCAATGCTGATCGCATCGTCAGCAAGACCAAATTCAAGGACTTCCCCTCCAGGGAATTCTCCATTCATGCCTTGGTTTGCTACGTTTTGAACAGCGATGTCTACACGTTTAACCATGGAAGTAAGCGTGACGTTGGAATCACCGATTTGACCTTCTTCGTGCTGGTCACGGTCAACACCAATCACCCATACTTCTGCATCAGGGTTGCTGTTTTTGATGTCTTTTGCCTGTGCGAATACGCCGTTCCCCGTTCCACCGGAAGCATGGTAAATCACATCGATATCTTTGGAGTACATGTTGGAAGCAATCGCTTGTCCTTTTTGAGAGTCATTGAAGCTTTCAGCATACTGTACTTCTACTTCAATCTCTGGGTTTACAGATTTAGCACCCGCAACGAATCCTGCTTCGAACTTGTTGATCAAGTTTCCATCTACCCCGCCAATGAATCCGACTTTATCTGTGTTTGTTTTGTTTGCAGCAGCTACACCTGCAAGGAAAGAACCTTGGTGTTCTTTAAACACGATGCTCGCTATGTTATCACCTTCTTGAACAGCGTCAACAAGGGCGAAATTCGTATCTGGATATTGCTCAGCAACTTCAGCGATTGCCGGTTGAAGAAGGTATCCGATACCATAGATCAATTCATAATCCTGACGAACAAGGCGGTTTAAGTTTGTTGCGTAATCGGCATCACTCTCAGATTGAGCGTAGTCGATTCCCTCACCTTTACTCATGCCATGTTCTTCACCGAAAGCCTGCAAGCCTTCCCAAGCGGATTGGTTGAAAGACTTATCGTCAACCCCGCCGACATCTGTAACCATCGCTACAGAGTAGTCACTGTTACCTTCTTCAGAAGATTCTTCACTGCCAGAATCATCACTGCTGCTTCCACTTGCTTCTTCATCTCCACCAGAAGAACCACAAGCAGCCAGGAACACACCAAAAGTTAATAGAAATACTAGAACCATAAGAAAACGACTTTTAAACAAAACCATTACCCCCTAATTGTTTAGTATGACGTGAATCAGTATCCAGCAGATTACAAGTATCTATTACCGGCCTCACCTCCCTAAAATGAATCCGTCATACTTTTTGTAAGCCCTTACACTCTTTTTCTTAAAACATGGAAACTAAACTTGTCAGCCCGAAAGTAGTTGGAGGAAAGTAACATAGGAACATCGTCCTGAGAGTAGTGCATTTGCCTCAAAAGCAAAAGAGCCTGGTCGGGTTCACAGTTTAAAATCGGAGAAATTCTTTCATGAAAGCCGATCGGTTCGATATGTGTAACGGCATAACCAATCGTTTTTCCTGTGTAGCGCTCTAGAACATTAAACAAGGAATCCGCTTCTCTTATTTGCTCGATAGGAAGTAGACCTTCCGGAATTTTGTCTGTACAATAAACCACCGGCTGATCGTCAGCGGTTCGAACACGTTCGACCTTTGCAATGCTATGTACATCCAGCGGTGAGAATCGCTTCCGATCTTCTTCCGTCGGTTCAATTAGCTCTGCAGACAAATACTGAGACCCCGGAGTCATCCCTGACTTTGCAATCATGCCTGTTACACTATCTAATTCCTCAATGCCGGATGTGAACAGGGGCTTTGGATTAACAAACGTACCTACACCGTGCCTCCGAGTAACCACACCTTCTTCTTCTAAAATCCTCAACGCTTCCCTCAATGTAGCTCTTGAAACTCCAAGAGATTTTGAAAGCTGGAATTCGGATGGTAGTTTTTGTTTTTCTACAAAGATACCGTTTTCAATATCGCGTTTAATCTGCTCGATCACCTGTAAATAAAGATGTCGAGTATCTTGTCTGATGGACATCACTTTCACCCCAAGTCTATTGAACTATATGTCTAGAGATCTGACCTCTGACGTTCGACACATCACATTTTGACAATAATATAACACTATTCGATAAATAAATAAATAGAATTAGGACATTTTTATGAATTTTGACTCATTTCCATAGATTGCGTTTGATAGATTTCGACAAACACTTCATCCACGTAAAATCTCAAAACATATTGCAAAAAAGCCCCCTTTTCTCGAAGACTCAGTTTCGAGATGTTTTTGTGCGTTTAGGGGCTACGGGGAATGACTCGCTTTCCGCGGGAGCGCGGTGAGCCTCCTCGGACTGCGTCCTGTGGGGTCTCACCCTGCACTCTATTCCCGCAGGAGTCTCGCCATTCCCCTCCGCCCCTTTGCCATTTAAGTGTCTCGAAACCACTTCCAGAATTAGGCGATTCCTTCACGAATTGCGAGCAATAACACAAATCTCCACCGTATGGATGAAGCTCAAAACCTCTTGTTATAGAGCGTTTTCTTACTATAGGTAGTGATGGCGGAAGATGCTCCTTCCTGGTATAGGGGTTCGTTTCTCACAATATTGAATGGGGTGGTTAGGAAGTTGCAAGACTCCCGTGGGAGAAAGGAGATCGGCGAGATCCCTTAGTGCGGCAGACCGCCCGAGGAAGCTCGCCACTCCCCCACAGGAAAGCGAGTAGCTTCCCAGCCACCCCTGACGCCTCCCATAGCAAACGAACCCCGAAAAGTCTCGAAACTGAGTCTTCAAGAATCCTGCCAGTTCGTTTAATAAGGTGGATCCTATCTTGGCAGTAAAAAAGGATCCACCTGGTTAGGCTGGATCCTTTTTGGGTTAGGATGTGTGTTGTTCTTCTGTTTGTTGTGATACAAGGACTGCTCGTGGTTTACTGCCTTCATAAGGGCCGACGATACCATTGTCCTCCATGGCATCGATCAAGCGGGCTGCTCTCGTATATCCGACGCGGAAACGTCTTTGAATCATAGAAACACTGGCACTTTGCATTTCGATGACCATTTGAACCGCTTCTGGATAGAGATCATCATCCACTTCTTGTTTCACTTCACTTTCCTCTTCTGGGATCATCTCTTCTTGATACTGAGCTTTTTGTTGTTCGACACAGAAGTTTACGATTCTTTCTACTTCTTCATCCGATAAGAAAGCGCCTTGGACCCTCGTCGGCTTGTTGGACCCGACTGGTGTAAAGAGCATGTCTCCTCTACCCAACAACTTCTCTGCTCCCCCAGAGTCTAAAATCGTTCGTGAATCGGTCTGGGAAGATACACTGAAAGCAATTCTTGATGGGATATTGGCCTTGATCACACCAGTGATGACATCCACGGAAGGACGCTGGGTTGCGATAATCAAATGAATGCCGGCTGCCCGGGCCATTTGTGCAAGGCGTGTGATCGCATCTTCCACTTCGTTGGAAGCCACCATCATTAAGTCTGCCAATTCATCAACGAGGACAACGATGTACGGAAGCTGTGGCTGTTCGTCTTCATTTTCCGCGTTGTGCTTTTTGATGTATTCATTGTAGCTTTCAATATTTCTTGTGCCTGAATCTGAGAAAAGATCATATCTTCGTTCCATTTCAGATACAACTTTCTTTAGCGCACGTGAAGCTTTCTTAGGGTCTGTGACAACCGGAGCCAACAGATGGGGAATTCCATTATAGACATTCAATTCCACCTTCTTAGGGTCGATCATCATCATTTTCACTTCATGCGGCTTGGCTCTCATCAAAATACTCGTAATGATTCCATTGATACAGACACTTTTACCACTACCGGTAGCACCTGCGACAAGCAAGTGAGGCATTTTATTTAATTCTGACATGACAGCCTCACCTGAGATATCTCTACCTAACGCAAAGCTTAATTTGGCATCTGAGCTTGATCTGCCCGTTTCTAATACTTCACGTAAAGAAACCATAGACACTTCCTGATTCGGCACTTCGATTCCGACTGCTGACTTACCTGGAATAGGTGCTTCAATCCGGATGTCTTTTGCGGCTAAGGCTAAGGCAAGATCATCATTCAAATTTACAATTTTGCTGACTTTCACTCCTACATCAGGGTAAACTTCATACTTCGTTACAGAAGGACCCACATGGACTTTCGTTACTTTCGCTTTTACACCAAAACTTTGGAAAGTCTTTTCTAGTTTCCTTACAGTGGCTTGGATATGAGTACGCCCTTGACTTTGTGGGCTTGATGTAGGTTCATCCAACAATTCTAAGCTTGGCAGCTTGTAATCCATGTTTTCAAGTTCTGCTGTCGGCATCGACTTTTCTATATTGACCTCATCCGAATCTTGCTGTTCTTCCTTCCCAGCTTCTTTCGGCTTACTCGTTTTATCACTAGCATAAGCCGTATCAGTAAAGTCTTGGATGATTGGCTCTTGGTCCTGCTCTTCTTCATGATCGTTGGATGATTCGTTCATTTCATAAACCACTGTATCTTCTTCGTGTTCTTCCAAGGCGTGCTTTTTCTTCTCTGCTTTTTGCTCTTTTTGATCCTTCAACCTTTGCACCTGCTCTGCGCTCATCTCTTTCACTTTACGCCCGAGCTTAGCAAACAGCTCACCAATGGATTTTTCACTGACGAAAATGACGCCGATGATGAAAAGGAAAAATGATAAAATGGCTGCTCCAGCTTTTGCAAAAAGATAATACGTGATGGAAAGAAGAATGGCACCCGTCAGCCCTCCACCGATGCTGTAAAATGGAAGTTCTCCTCTCATCATTCCGGTGATCCTGTCCCACGTCATTCCAAGAATAGAACCTTCTCCTGTCCCAAGTTCAGCCGAAAGTGTTTCAAGATGTGTGAACAAGAGTAAAGCCGTAACAATGGTGTACACGCCTAATAATCGTTTATGTAAAAAAGAAGGCCATTTTCTTTTTACCATCAAATAGACACCAACAATTAAAAAGAACAGGGAGGCGATAAAGTACCAAACTCCAAATAAGAACTGCCAGAACCTCTCCAAACCTCCCGGAACCGCTCCATCACTAATAGCAGAAGCCCCGCTACCTATGACAGCAATGAAGAGGAAGAACAGCCCCAATAGTTCAAACTTCAAATGGCTTTTCATACTCGATTGCTTTTTCTTCTTTTTTCTTTTCCTAGCCATGGTCTTTCCTCCCCCATATGTATAACTAAAACGAGAAAAATGCCGATGGTTCCTTCAATAGGTATGAAGAAATACAGCACCGGCATCCAGTCACTCATTTATTCTATTATACCACAGCCATCTACAATGTTACGAGTCCAACCATGTACCTGGTTGAAGATCAGGATCCATGTAATGAGATGGATCGGTGGAAAGGACTTGCATAATCTGCTTTTTCCCGTCTGCAGATTGACGACACATTAATGGACAGTCATTATGTTCATGATAGACAACAGACATTTCTTCTTCCATTGGAAAAATGTCATGTTCACTTAATGGGGTGTATAGAATGGTCATTGAACCACCTGCTGCTCAGATCCTTTATTCTGCTCAATAAGCTCATTCAATTTTGACATTGCTTCTTTCACGCCGCCTACAGCATCAATGAGCCCATGATCGACCGCCTGTTGACCAACGACGTTCGTACCAATATCCCGGGTTAAATTCCCCTTATCAAACATGAGTTCCTTGAATTTATCTTCAGCAACGTTGGAATGCCTCGTTACAAAGCTGATGACGCGATCCTGCATCTTATCCATGTATTCGAACGTTTGGGGGACACCGATGACAAGTCCTGTCATACGGATCGGGTGAATCGTCATCGTTGCTGTTTCGACGATAAATGAGTAGTCCGCAGAGACAGCAATCGGAACACCGATGGAGTGTCCACCTCCTAAAACGATAGATACAGTCGGTTTGGATAACGAAGAGATCATTTCAGAAATCGCAAGGCCCGCTTCGACATCTCCTCCAACTGTATTTAACAGGACGACCAAGCCTTCAATTTTAGGATTCTGTTCGATCGCAATCAATTGAGGAATCAAATGTTCATACTTCGTTGTCTTATTTTGTGATGGCAACTGAACATGACCTTCCACTTGTCCGATGATCGGCAATACATGAATATTGGAATCAGCTGGCTGGGGGACATTGCTTTGTCCGAGCTGCTGAATCTTATCAACGAGAGAGGATTGCGATTTGGATTGATCTTTTTCTTTGTCTTTGGAATCGTCTTTCATGGATCGTTCTCCTTTCGCTCTTTTCCCGTAGTATGACTCAAACGATATGAATCATACTTTCAACATCCTGCTCCCGTTTGCTTTTTTTTCAAAATACCATCCGATTCTTGCCTTACGACTTAGAATTTATCAGACCGTGTTGGGAAATCACTTCGTAACGGAGTATCTTCCACAATTGAAAGCTTATTTCCCCCCTGTGGTTTTACCCTTGTCATGCAAAAAACCAGGGCTCTACACCCTGGTTTCAATTGATATTTTGCAAACAATTGGCAATGGCTTCTTCTTCGCTTTGGGTTAATGGCACCAAAGGCAGTCTGACTCCACCCGTTTCAATACCTTGTAATTTCAAAGCTGCTTTTACAGGAGATGGTGAGGGAGCCATAAACATGCCATTGAACACGGGCAACAGTTTTCTGTGGAGGTCTCCAGCTTCTTTCCATTTCCCGTCTTCAAATATGGAAAGCATTTTTTGCATCTGATTTCCTAAGATATGAGAGGATACGGATATGATCCCGGTTGCACCGATTGCGTAGGCAGGAAGAGTTAAATGATCATCTCCACTGTAAATGGAAAAGTGTTCATCAGTGAGTGCCCGAATTTTTGCCATCCCTTCCAAATCCCCTGTCGCTTCCTTTAAAGAGACAATATTCTCGATTTTAGAAAGTTCTATGATGGTTTCAGGCTGGATTCGAACGACCGACCTTCCTGGAACATTATAAATCATTACAGGTAGTTTTACGGATCCTGCAATCGTTCTAAAATGTTGATAAAGCCCCTCTTGATTCGGTTTATTGTAATAAGGTGCGACAAGCATGATGGCATCCACGCCTGTGGCTTCGGCTCTTTTGGATAGTTTCATGGAAGTTTCTGTGCTGTTGCTTCCCGTTCCCGCTATAACAGGCACCCGACCTGCGACGGTTGTGACGACATGTTTCCATAAGCTTACTTTTTCATCCGATGTCAGAGTTGGCGATTCTCCTGTCGTTCCAGCTACGACGAGTCCGTCGGTACCGTTCGCTAATAAATAGTCGACCAGCTCCGTCGTTTTCTTAAAATCAATTTCACCATGTCGATCAAAAGGAGTCACCATAGCCGTCAATACCTTCCCGAAATTCATGTCAGTTTTTCCCCTTTCTTAGGTGCCTTGCTCAATCGGAAGGTTTTGTGAAGGGCGTTAACCGCTTCGATGAGATCCTCTTCTTTGACCAGTACCCATATGGTCGTATGGGAATCGGCTGATTGGAGAATTTGGATTCCTCGATCGGTCAATGTTTGCACGATTTGCGCCGTTACACCAGGAATGCCTGTTATGCCCGCTCCGACGGTCGACACTTTGGCACAGCCTCTTCTCACTTCTGGTTCATAGCCTAGTGCTTCAAGGATTTGGATAGCTTTGTCTGTAAAGATGTGGTTGATGGTGTAAAGAACACCACTTGGAGATATGTTGATGAAGTCTACGGAAATATTAGCGGAAGCCATTGATTTGAAAACATCGGATTGTAGTTTGGAAGGGTCTTCTTTCGATTGAACTTTAATTTGTGTGAGGCCATCCATATGAGCGATTCCTGTTACAGTACGTTCTGATATATCTCTCCCTGTTCGATCCTCTTTCGTTCCTGTTACGAGAGTGCCGGGAAGATCTGAATAGGTGGATCGTACTCGGATGGGAACTTTGGCATACATGGCAATTTCTACTGCCCTAGGATGGATAACTTTTGCTCCTTGGTAGGCCAGGTTGCAGATTTCGTTGTACGTGATCGTGTTCAGAGGTCTCGCTTCCTGTACGAGCCTTGGATCCGCGGTCATGATCCCTTCTACATCTGTGAAAATATCGATGTACTCAGAGCGCAATGCCGCCCCTAATGCAGCAGCTGTTGTGTCACTGCCACCGCGTCCTATGGTTGTTGTTTCACCTTGAACCGTCTGACCTTGGAATCCTGCGATAACTACGACTTCATGTTTTTTGAGCTCTTCTAAGATTCTTCCAGGGTTAACTTGAGTGATTTTCGCCTTGGTAAAATCCCCATTGGTGGTAATTCCGGCTTGCGCACCTGTTAATGATACTGCATTTACACCAGCCAAATTCAATTCATGAGCAAAAACAATCGAAGAAATCGTCTCTCCACAAGACATCATCAAATCCTGTTCTCTTGGCGAAACGTTCGTTTTAGGAAAGTCGATTAATCCAAGCAATGTATCTGTGGCATATGGACTACCTTTTCTGCCCATTGCTGAAACGGTAACAACGACTTTAAATCCTTGATCCAAGCCGTTTTTTACATGGTGGATGGCCCGGGACCGACTTTCCTGGTCCCGGACGGAAGTTCCACCGAACTTTTGTACAAGTAGCTTCATTTGGCCACCTCAACTCAATAAAAGTTTACAGCCACTCATTTGCAATCAAGCGTTCTGCAATTTGCACGGAATTCCATGCTGCACCTTTTAACAAGTTATCGGATACAACCCATAAATGGAATCCTTTTTCATGATCGAGATCTTTTCTAATTCTACCGACAAACACTTCTCGTTTCTCTGCCGCGCTTAATGGTGTCGGGTATGTCTGGGTAGCAGGATCATCTTCGAGAACGATTCCAGGCGCTGCATCTATCAGTTGTTTCACTTCTTCAACAGTAACGCCTTCTTTTTCTATTTCAATATATACACTTTCTGCGTGCGATGTGAAAAATGGAAGGCGTACACAAGTCGCTGCAACAGAAAGATCAGGTGCATGCATGATTTTCTTTGTTTCATTGATCATTTTCATTTCTTCAAATGTATAACCATTATCCTGAAAGACATCAATTTGAGGCAGTGCGTTAAATGCGATAGGATAGTGTTTTTTATCTCCCTTTACCGGAAGAAGATTAGCTTCCAGTTCTTCTCCATTTAAGAAGGACTGTGATTGTTCTCTCAGTTCTTCTGCTGCTTCATTTCCAGCTCCGGAAACGGCTTGGTACGTAGAAACAATGACACGGTTCATGCCTAACGCTTTACGAACAGGCTCAAGAGCAGCCACCATTTGGATTGTTGAACAGTTCGGATTGGCAATGATCCCTTTATGTTCCTTTATATCTGCCTCATTTACTTCAGGTACGACAAGCGGTACCCCTTCTGCCATACGGAAGGCACTTGTATTATCAATCACGACGGCTCCACGTTTGACGGCTTCTGGAGCTAGTTTCTTAGATACAGAACCTCCAGCAGAGAACAAAGCAATATCAACACCTTCAAAGCTTTCTGGGGTAGCCTCTTCCAGCGTGTATTCTTCATCATTGAACACCATTTTCGATCCTGCTGATCGACTTGATGAGAGAAGCTTTAAATTTTCAACGGGGAACTTCCGATCTTCCAACGTCTCCAGCATCTTTTGTCCGACGGCACCGGTCGCCCCGACGACAGCTACATTATATTTTTTCGATTCACTCATTTTCGGCATCCTCTCTTGTATATCATTTGTAAGAATAGTAAGACATGTCACTATTTTTGTTATTTTATCATATTTACAAGAACACCTGGTATGAAAAAAAGAATTAATTCGGATACCTTTCAATTAAAACGGGTTGATGCTGCTTTCCTTCGAGCGCTGCCTCAATCGTTTCTGGTATTAATGTCATATCCGCTACCAATGAATTTGGTTTTTTGAAGGGATGATCCTGACCTAGTGGTACAAAGTAAATGTTCTTCGTTGCCATCAGACGCATAATGTTTACACCATTTAATCCAAGTGCATCATTTGTTGACACGGCCACGACTACAGGACTTTCGTTCCTTAAGGTCGCCTTAGCAGCCATCAATACAGGTGAATCCGTCAGGGCATTTGCAAACTTACTTGTCGAATTTCCCGTAAGAGGCGCAATGAGCATGCAGTCTAAAGGACGTTTAGGTCCGAGAGGTTCTGCATCAGGAATCGTCAATATTGGTTCTTCCCCTGTGATTTCTTTTATTTTTTCTAAATGCTCAGAAGCGTCCCCAAAACGGGTATCTGTTTTTTGAACCGTGTAAGATAATACAGGAATAACCGTAGCACCAAGGTCGACAAGTTCCTGCATGACAGGAAAGACCTCATGGTACGTACAATGGGATCCCGTTAAGCCGAATCCAATCACTTTCCCTTTTAAATTAGACATCAATCATTCTCCTTTCGTGAACCTTCCTGAACGATTCGAGACACAACGTCCGCTATGATTCTTCCTGCCGTTTTTGGAGCTACAATTCCTGGCAGACCTGGTGCGAGTAATGCTTTAATCCCACGTTTATCTGCATAACGAAAATCGGTTCCTCCTGGTTTTGATGCAAGATCCAAAATCATCGCATGAGAGGGGAGTTGTTTAATTACAGAAGCATCAACGACGAGGTGCGGGACGGTATTCAGTAATAGATCACAGGACATATCTGCATTCTCTATATCATTCATATCAATGGGTTCCAGTCCCATTTCATAAACTCTTGCCGCTGCTTTTGAAGAACGTACACCAACAGATACTTTCGCCCCAAGGTGATCAAACGTACGCGCAAGACTCATTCCTACCCTACCAAGACCGAGAACGATGACTTTCGATCCATGGATCGTGAAATCTGTGTGTTGAATGATCAACATCAACGCACCTTCTACCGTAGGAATGGAATTATAAATAGCAACATCATCCCTATCCATTAAAGGAATGAGTGTACGATTCGTTTTAGCTGCTAATTCTTTTAAATGGTCATTCGCAATTCCCGAAAACACTTGACAATGGTCTGGTGTCCTTTTCAGCCATTCTTCTGAGAAATGGATCAGTTGATTAGAAAAAATCCCTTCAATCTTCCCCTCCGCATCCGTCCCCGGTACAGGAAGGATGATGGCATCCAATTTCTCCACTTGCTCGCTGTCGAAGTCAAGGTCGATGGCTTCTCTAAAGCTTTCATTCAGTTGGTCGAACCCAGCCAAATAGACGGTGGCATCCCACTCATTCAACCTCCGAATAAGCTCGATCTGCCGGGCATCGCCCCCTATGACCGCTACATGATATCCTGTTAGCATCCCGGATGTCTCCTTTATCTAGTATCTTATCTCCTTGTATCCTATGCCGGAATGCCGAGTTAGTGATTTGGATTAACAAACAAAAAACACTGCAGCTCAAGCTGCAGTGTTTATCGTTTTTTTAGGAGGATCGTTTCCTCACCAATGGTCTCAATTTGATTCCAATCAATCGTCATTTCCTTTTTTGATGAACCAAACCCGATGAATCCGTGATTCATAATCACCAATGACTTGATCACCCCTGAGTCGGGATCAATAATCAAGTCCGCTTTTCCTAAGATTCCCAATTTCACGCCTTTCTCTACATCAATCACTTCTTTTTGAGCTAGAGATTTCATTCTCACTGTACGACTCTCCTTCTCCCCTATCTCTCTTCACTCAATAATTTATGCAGGGATACGACCTTATACCCTTTATCTTTCAATTGTTCAATCAGTTTTGGCAGGCTGTTTACAGTCACCTGGGTTGGATGCATAAGGATGGTAGCCCCATTATGAACCTTACCCATGACCCTTGTGATCAGCACATCTGATGTTGGTTTCTGCCAATCAATCGTATCCACTGTCCATAAAATGGTTTCCATATCCATTTCATCAGCCGCTTCAACGGTGGACATATTATAACTCCCGGATGGTGGAGCGAAATACTTCACTTTTTGCTTGGTCAGGGCGAACAAAAGCTCGTCCGCTTGTTCCAGATTCTCTTTCGCCTGTTCCTTCGTCATTTGTCCCATATCCTTATGACGATACCCATGGCTCCCGATCGTATGCCCTTCTTCTTCAATCATTTGCACGAGGTGTGTAAAATCATTCGCAAAAGCTCCATCAATAAAAAATGTAGCTTTCACTTGGTGCTCATGTAAAATCCCAATCATGTCCGGGATGTATTCTTCCCCCCAGGAAACATTGATTAAAAAGGACACAGCTTCTTTTTCCGGATGACCTCTATAGATAGGAGAAGCAGGCAAATCCTCCAGAGAAACCTTAGGCTTAATCAATTTATAAACATATAATTCAGGGTTGTATTTTCCATGTTTTTGCATTTTTTTGTAGGATGCTTCGACATCGACTTTGCGACCGACGATTCCAGGTGTCTTTTTCCATACAGAATCGATCTTCGCATCCTGTGCTTCCCATTCAAATTCTTTTTTTTCGTCCTGGATTCTTTGGTAGATGGTATCTTCTTTGTTGACGGTCACGACATGGTCTGCTGTTAAAAAAGCCATACCAAACCCAATGAAGAAACAGAGATTGACACAGAATAATATGATTAATCGAAAGCTCATGGACCATCACCCCTATCACCATTCTATGGGGCATGTCCTTCGTCTAGACCAATATTACGAACGATTATTAGAGGCCCGTGATCAGAATGGTCGGAACGAGGTAAAAAAAGAAGAGGTGACCACTTTCTGCACTTTTCATCAAACCATAGTTACATTTGTGACATTTCCGGGGAAAGACCATAACAAGGGAGATCGCGAACATCTTTCTCTTTGAAATCCGAGCGCAGACAGAAAGAGAGCGATTGATTTTCATGATACTTTATCCAAGGGAAACGGAAGATCATTTCAATCAGGTGTTTTTACGCAAAAAAAAGAGACTGGCAAGCCAGTATCTCTTCTTTACGTAAACCTATTAGGATTGTTGTTCAACATTTTCTTGTTTCTTCTTCTCATCAAGAAGAATCGCTTTTCTGGAAAGGTTGATTCTTCCCTGGTTATCAATTTCTTTAACTTTCACTTTAATTGTATCACCTAGGGAAACGATGTCTTCCACTTTTCCGATACGCTCTTCAGCCATTTCAGAAATGTGGACAAGGCCTTCTTTTCCTTTGAATAGTTCAACGAAGGCACCGAACTTCTCGATACGCTTCACTTTACCATCGTAAACTTCACCGACTTCTACTTCACGGACGATATCCTCAATGATTTTTTGAGCTGTTGCATTCATGCTGGCATCCGTTGAGGAAATGAACACCGTACCATCTTGTTCAATATCAATCTTCACACCCGTATCATCAATGATCTGGTTGATTTGTTTACCGCTCGGTCCAATGACGTCACGAATTTTGTCTGGATTGATTTTCATCGTCATGATCTTAGGAGCATGTGCGGAAAGTTCTTTGCGAGTTTCCGGAATCGTCTCAAGCATGTGTCCAAGGATTTCCATGCGTCCTTTTTTCGCTTGAGCCAATGCTTCTTCAAGGATTTCTCTAGAAAGACCATCAATCTTGATATCCATTTGAAGAGCCGTTATTCCTTTTTCTGTTCCGGCAACTTTAAAGTCCATGTCTCCAAGAGCATCTTCCATGCCTTGAATATCTGTGAGAATCGTGTAATCATCGCCTGATTTTACAAGACCCATTGCAATTCCAGCCACAGGTGCTTTAATCGGCACACCTGCATCCATCATAGCAAGCGTACTCGCACAAATACTTGCTTGGGATGTAGAACCGTTGGATTCTAGAACCTCTGAAACAAGTCGGATGGTGTAAGGGAACTCATTCTCAGAAGGAATGACGACTTCAAGTGCACGTTCACCAAGAGCACCATGCCCAATTTCGCGACGTCCAGGTCCACGGATAGGACCCGTTTCTCCAACTGAGAACTTAGGGAAGTTGTAATGGTGCATAAAGCGCTTAGACTCTTCAAGATCTAGACCATCTAGAATTTGCACATCTCCTAATGCCCCGAGAGTACAAACACTTAGCGCCTGGGTTTGGCCACGAGTGAAAAGACCGGATCCGTGTGTTCTCGGAAGCAATCCTACACGGGAAGTAAGGGAACGAATTACGTCAACGCCACGACCATCTGGACGAATTTTATCTTTCGTAATGAGACGACGCACTTCCGTTTTCACGATATCTTCTAAGATGGACCCCACTTGTTTGAGTGTCTCTTCGTCTGCTTCCTGCTCTTCATAAGAAGCAGTAACATCAGCTTTCACTTGTGCAATAGCTTCTTCACGTGCTTTCTTTTCTTCTGTTTTGATGGCCTGAACAATGGCGTCAGTAGCTTCTGCTTCGACTTTCTCCTTCAGTTCAGCGTCCAGATCAAACAACTGCACTTCCATCTTCTCGCGACCTACAGCTTCTACGATTTCTTCCTGGAAGGCAACTAGGCGTTTGATTTCTTCATGTCCGAACATGATCGCTTCAAGCATGTCCTCTTCAGAAACCTCATTAGCACCTGCTTCAACCATATTGATGGCATCCTTCGTACCCGCTACAGTCAGATCGATATCACTTTTCTCCTGTTGTTCAACAGTAGGATTGATGACAAATTCACCATTTACTCGTCCTACGATGACGCCTGCGATCGGTCCTTCAAATGGGATATCAGAAACGCCTAATGAAATGGAAGACCCTAGCATAGCGGCCATTTCAGATGAACAATCCTGATCAACACTCATTACAGAGCTGATCACTTGCACATCGTTACGGTACCCATCAGGGAACAACGGACGGATCGGACGGTCAATCAGACGGGAAGCAAGAACAGCTTTGTCACTCGGTCGACCTTCACGTTTGATGAATCCTCCTGGAATTTTACCTACTGCGTAAAGACGCTCTTCATAATTTACAGTCAATGGGAAAAACGGCAGGTCCTTCGGCTCTTTACTACCGGTAGCTGTGGATAGGACAGTCGTATCTCCGTAATGGATGAGTGCTGCACCATTCGCTTGTTTAGCCAATTCGCCAATTTCTACAGAAAAAGTACGACCGGCAACGTCAATGGAAAACACTTGTTTTTCTTCTGCCATAAAGAACTTAACTCCTCTCGATAACTCTTCTTATTTCATTATAAGGGTTTATTGTCAGTTTACACCCTTCTGTATGTAAACATACAGAAAAAGCGGGAATAACTCCCGCTTTTTCCCATACATTAGCGACGCAAGCCAAGGCTCTTGATTAGCTCACGGTAACGTGTAATGTCCTTATTACGAAGGTAGTTCAATAGGTTACGACGCTTACCTACCATTTTAAGCAATCCACGACGAGAGTGGTGGTCCTGCTTGTGTGTACGCAGGTGCTCGTTCAAAGTAGTGATCTGCTCCGTTAGTACAGCGATTTGTACTTCTGGAGAACCTGTGTCGTTATCATGAGTTTTGTACTCATTGATTAGTTGTTGTTTACGTTCTTGTGTGATAGCCATATTAGCTACACCTCCTGAAAAAATTTAGAATTCCCTTTCCCCGAGCGGACGTCGGAGTTACGTACCGCCAAGCGAAGGTTCCATATTAAAGGGTACATTTTTTTTGCCTGAAATGCAAGGAAAACCAACAATCTCTGATAAAAAACTATGCGTATGTCCTACGATGAGGATCTTTTTTCACCATCATTAAACATAGAGTGCATTAAAATACACGTACCGGTTTGATGAGACCGGTTTTTCGGGGATGATCCTGGTATATCGCCAAGACCTCTCCAGCGTTCACCACTACAAATTGTTCTGCATGGATATGGGCCGGCTTTTCAAACACTTGCCCGTGTTTGATCTTATCAACCTGCTCTTCATCGACCTTCCAGGAATCCAAATGGGCAAGACCTCTGGATATGGGAAGGAGCAATGGTTCAGGAGAACCTTCATCCACGACTTTTTGGATTTCATCAAACGTATAGCAGTCTTCCTTCATGATATCCGCTGTTTCCGTCCTAACGAGCGTAGACATGTGGGCGGCATATCCCAGAGCTCGACCAATGTCTGCACATAAGGTGCGCACGTAGGTACCTTTGGAACAGACCACCCGGAAGGAAAAAGTAAATGTGTCTCCTTCTTTTTCAGGGGGAGGGGTCATCATTTCGATACTCTTGATGTGTACTTCGCGTGTCGGTCTTTCCACTTCTAGTCCTTCTCGAGCATATTCATACAATTTCTTCCCGTTGACTTTTACCGCAGAGTACATAGGAGGAGTTTGCGTAATCCAGCCTTCAAATGCCTCAAGGACACCTTTAATGGTATCTGTAGGAATGGATGCGGTTACCGGGGTCGTTTCAACCGTCTCACCTGTTGCATCTTCAGTGGCTGTCGCATACCCAAGCGTAACAGAAGCTTCATACACTTTTTCTGTCTCAGTTAAAAAAGGCACGATTTTCGTGGCCTTCCCTACACAAAGGGGCAGCACCCCTTCAACATCCGGGTCAAGGGTTCCTGTATGACCGATCTTTTTTGTTCTCAACATTCCACGGGCCTTACTGACACAATCATGGGATGTGAAACCTTTTGGCTTCCACAATGGAAGAATCCCGTCCATTTGCCGCTCACCTCGAAACTTTTTTATCCTATATAAAATCCGTGCTGAAGCAGCACGGATTTTCTGTCAATCTTCCGTATCGTTTAAATCACGAAGGATCGTTTCAATACGATTTCCTCTTTCAATCGCTTCGTCAAACTCGAACATGATTTCAGGCGTCTTACGAAGACGGATTCGTTGCCCGATTTCAGACCGAATGAACCCTTTCGCTTTCGCAAGACCTACGAGTGTATCATGTTTCTGTTTGTCATCACCCAATACAGATATATAAACTTTCGCTTGTTGCAAATCTCCTGTCACTTTCACTTCTGTGACGGTGACGAACCCTACGCGTGGATCTTTAATTTTTTTGCTGATGATGTCACTCATCTCTTTTTTCATTTGTTCTCCAACGCGGTTCGCTCTTAAATCGTTCATGTTATATTCACCTCTTCTAACCAGACATCAAAGCCATTCCTGATGGGTTTCTGTCCGTTCAATTTCAGGAAATGAATCGATGAAAGCCAAAGCTTGCTGCATCGTCTGTTCCGCAATCACCTTATCACTAGCGATCGTGACGAGGCCGATCCGAGTCCGTTGCCATAAGTCTTGGTACTCAAGTTCACTTACAGCAACGTTGAACTCGTTTCTGAGCCTTGTCATGACACGTTTCAATACCGCACGCTTGTTTTTCAGCGATTGCGCATCATAGATGATACCATCCACTTCTGCGCTTATAATCATTTACGCTCGATTTCCTGCATCTCAAATGGTTCGATGATGTCGCCTACTTTAATGTCGTTGAAGTTCTTGATTGTAATTCCACATTCGTAACCTTGTTGAACTTCTTTCGCATCATCTTTATAACGTTTCAAAGCATCGATCTCACCTTCATAAATGACGACACCGTCTCGGATGACACGAATACCGGAATTGCGGCCGATTTTACCATCTGTAACGTAAGAGCCGGCAATCGTACCGATCTTAGACACTTTGAAGATTTCACGTACTTCCACCTGACCGATGATTTTCTCTTCGTACTCTGGATCGAGCATCCCTTTCATAGCAGATTCGATCTCTTCCATCACTTTATAAATGATGTTATGAAGGCGGATTTCTACATCTTCCGCTTCAGCTGCTTTTCTAGCGTTCCCGTCTGGACGAACGTTGAAACCAATAACGATTGCGTTGGAAGCAGATGCGAGTGCAATATCAGATTCCGTAATGGCTCCGACACCTGTGTGAATGATCTTCACTTTCACACCTTCGACTTCAATTTTCTCAAGTGAACCAGCAAGAGCTTCTACAGATCCCTGCACATCACCTTTTACAATCAAGTTGATTTCTTTGACATCCCCTTGTTTAATTTGATCAAACAAATCGTCAAGGCTTACTTTCGCTGTAGAACCGCGATTTTCTTCCAATTGTTTCTGAGCACGGGTTTCACCTACAGAACGTGCTTTCTTCTCATCGTTAAAGACTAGGAAACGATCGCCTGCCTGAGGAACATTATTTAATCCGGTAATTTCTACTGGTGTAGAAGGACCGGCAACTTTTACTCGGCGTCCAATATCGTTCACCATGGCACGTACACGTCCCCAAGTATTTCCGACTACAATGGCGTCACTGACATTCAAAGTACCGTTTTGAACCAACAATGTAGCCACAGGGCCTCGTCCTTTATCTAGTTCCGCTTCAATTACCGTACCATAGGCAGGACGATCTGGGTTAGCTTTCAATTCTTCCATCTCTGATACAAGACCGATCATTTCAACGAGATCATCGATCCCTTCACCGTTGACGGCGGACATTTTGACAAAAATCGTTTCTCCACCAAAGTCTTCAGCAATCAGCTCATATTCCATAAGCTCCTGCATGACTCGGTCAGGATTGGCACCTTCTTTGTCCATCTTATTTACAGCAACAATAATAGGTACCTCTGCTGCTTTCGCGTGACTGATCGCTTCTTTCGTTTGCGGCATAACGCCATCATCAGCAGCAACTACAAGAATAGCGATATCCGTTACTTGAGCACCACGGGAACGCATGCTTGTGAAAGCTGCGTGGCCAGGCGTATCAAGGAAAGTGATCTTCTTCCCGTTATCTTCGATTTGGTAGGCACCAATATGCTGGGTAATTCCACCCGCTTCGCCTTCTGTTACTTTTGTGTTACGGATCTGGTCAAGAAGGGTCGTTTTTCCGTGGTCGACGTGTCCCATGATCGTAACGACAGCAGGACGGTCCTGTAGATCTTCCGGATCGTCATCAAACGTAAAGTTCTCGATGTCCGTCTCGTCCACAACGACCTCTTCTTCTACTTCTACGCCAAACTCATCACAGATCAATTCGATGGAATCAGCGTCCAGTTCCTGGTTAATGGTAGCCATTGTGCCTAGGAACATAAGTTTTTTGATGATTTCAGAAGAATCCTTGTTTAATTTTTCGGCCAACTCACCGACCGTTAAGCTTCCTGAATAAGTAATTTTATCAGGTGTCTGCTTTTTCGACTTTTTAGGTGCCTGCTGAGCAGGTTTGTGGTTCTTCTGGCTGTTATTTTTTTGTTTATTATTTGCTGGTTTTTTGTTGTTTTTCGGTTTTTGGGACTTGGCTTTGTCCTGACTTTGAGGTTTAGAACCCTGACCTTTTCCGAATGCTTGATCCAGCTTTTTCGCTGCGTCCTCTTCTAAAGTGGACATGTGATTGTTCACTTCGATATTCAGATTTTGCAGTTTTTGAATGACTTGTTTACTTGAAAGTTCATTTTTCTTGGCATATTCATATACGCGCATTTTACTCATAAAATCTTCACCCCCGTATAGATTCATCGAGTAGCGATTGCATCTTTTTCGCAAATCCTTGGTCAAGAACTGCGATCGCAACTCTCCCTGCCTTTCCGATAGCCTGTGACAATGTGTCTCGATCATCGACTTCATAGCAAGGTATTTCATAGAAGCTGCATTTATCTGTCAGCTTCTTCTTTGTTTGTTTCCCTGTATCATTGGCTATGAGAACGAGCTTTGCTCTACGTTTTTGAATGTCTCGTACAATCGATTCTTCACCGAGCGTACACTTACCAGCTCTAATAGCCAGTCCTAATAGATTCAAGTAACTGCCGCTCATGATTGGCCAGCCTTTACTTTCGCTCTCAATTCCTCATAAATGTTGTCATCCACCTTAGCTTTGAGGTGACGGTTCAACACCTGCTGTTTTTCAGCCTGCTCAATGACTTTAAGGTCTTTCATGAGATAGGCTCCACGCCCATTCTTTTTTCCAGTGTCGTCCACAAAAATCTCTCCCTCTTTATTGCGCACAACACGGATCAATTGTTGCTTAGGAACCATCTCTTGTGTAACGACACATTTTCTTAATGGTTGTTTTTTGGAACGGGTCATGTTTCTTCCCCCTCCTTAATCTTCAGACAGTTCGTCGTCAAAGACGTCTTCTTCTTCAACATCCGCTTCTTCTGTTGATAGAAGCCCTTGTTCCCGTGCTTCACTTTCACTCTTAATGTCGATCTTCCAGCCTGTCAACTTAGCTGCAAGACGAGCATTTTGACCGCGTTTACCGATCGCAAGGGACAGCTGGTAGTCAGGAACGATTACGGTTGTCGCTTTATCTTCCTCATCGACAAGCACCTCAACGACCTTAGAAGGACTCAAGGCATTGGACACGTATTCAACAGGATCTTCGGACCATTGAACGATATCGATTTTTTCACCCTTCAATTCATTAACAATCGCTTGTACACGTTGACCTCTTTGACCTACACAGGAGCCTACAGGATCGATTTCCTGATCTTCTGCGTAAACCGAGATTTTCGAACGGTCCCCTGCTTCACGGGCTACGGAAATGACTTCAACAGTACCGTCATATATTTCAGGAACTTCCATCTCAAACAAACGCTTTAAAAGACCCGGGTGTGTACGGGAAACATAGATGTGTGGACCTTTGTTGCTATTTTCAACCTTCGTCACAAACACTTTGAGACGATCGTGGACTTCATAGGTCTCTGTCGGCATTTGCTCCCCTTCTGGGAGGCGTGCTTCAATTTTACCCAGGTTTACATAGACGAAACGAGGATCTTTCCGTTGAATGATCCCTGTCATGACATCTTCTTCACGATCAACATACTCACCGTAAATGATGCCTCGCTCAGCTTCACGTACACGCTGAGTGACGACTTGCTTAGCCGCCTGTGCTGCGATACGGCCGAAATCCATAGGAGTTACTTCTACTTCGATCACATCTTCAACCTCATAGTTTGGATCGATCCCTTTGGCTTCTTCTAATGAAATCTCCTGCTGCGGATCCATGACCTCTTCTACGATTTCTTTTCGAGCAAGGACCTTCATGGCACTCTCTTCTTCATTTATATCCACGCGTACGTTCGTCGCGGAATTGAAGTTTTTCTTATAAGCAGAAATCAAAGCAGCTTCAAGTGCTTCCAATAAAAGATTTTTGTCGATGCCTTTTTCCTTCTCTAAATAATTCATGGCATCAAATAGTTCGCTACTCAACAGTTTTCTCCCCCTTAATTAAACGTAACAGCTAAGTTGGCTTTAGCTATTTTTTGATATGGTACTTCCAGTTGTTTCTTTCGCGTTTTTATACGAATTTCAACGGTTGCAACGGAATTTTCAAAGGACTTCAGGGTCCCTTCAAACTCTTTTTCCCCATCAATCGGCTCGTATAGCTTCATATATACGTATTCACCGACGAACTTTTCAAAGTCTGCTTCTGTTTTCAAAGGACGTTCTGCCCCTGGAGATGCAACTTCAAGGAAATATGGAATTTCAATAGGATCTTCTTCGTCTAATTTTTCACTCAGTTGTTCAGATACTTGGCCGCATTCTTCTATATCCACACCGCCTTCTTTATCTATGAAGACGCGAAGGTACCAGTTCTGACCTTCTTTTTTGTACTCAATATCCACGAGTTCGAGGTTCATATCCTCAAGGATCGGCTGGACTAGACGTTCTGTAACGGATGCAACATGATTGCTCATGCTCTTCCCTCCTTCGAACACAATGTAATGGTTAGTACTTATTATTATGGGATGTATTCGCTTATTTCATTAAGTAACGGGGCCATTTATGCAAGTACCATGAGAAACCGCTATGACATTAATCATAGCGGTTCATCTCGCGGGTACTAAAACCCCTCATGCATCGAAGTTTCTCCACAAGCAAGAGGCTAGAATATGACGAAAGAGTGGGTTGCCCCACTCTTTCGTCGTCCGTATCGCTCTTCTCACCATAAAAAATATATCATAGATGCGTATTCTATGCAACAAAGGAAGAAATCAACAGCCTTTCCTCCACCCCTCAATCGAAGTTGTTTCATAAAAGCTGCCGATTGTCAGTTTCGAGATGTTTGTGTAAGTTTAGGGCTGCGGGGAATGACTCGCTTTCCGCGGGAGCGCGGTGAGCCTCCTCGGACTGCGTCCTGTGGGGTCTCACCCTGCACTTTTTTCCCGCAGGAGTCTCGCCACTCCCCCCGCCGGAAAGCGAGTGGCATCCCAACCACCCATGACTCCTCATATGGCTAACGAACCCCTAAAAGTCTCGAACCTGATTCTTCCACAACTCTCCCATATACTTTAATAATGAATCAGCCTTTTGTCTGTCGTGGAGCTGAGAAATTAGAAAAGGGACAGTTGGTTTTCATCCGGCATTCCTTCTAAGCATCCGAAGTTATCCAAGTATTCAAGAACCGTTTTGGAAATACGGCTCCGTTCTCTTAAATCCTGTTTGGATAGGAATTCCCCTTCTTCTCTTGCATTGACGATATTGATCGCTGCGTTTGTTCCCAGGCCATCGACGGCATTGAATGGTGGGATCAACTCATTACCTTCAACAAGGAAGTCCGTAGCACTGGAACGATAAAGGTCCACATTTTTGAACCCGTATCCTCTTTCACACATTTCAAGAGAAAGCTCAAGAACGGTCATTAAACTCTTTTCCTTCGGTGTGGCATCGAAGCCTTTATCCTGTATCTCTTTCATGCGTTTACGGATGGCTTCGGATCCTTTTATCATCGTTTCCAGTTCAAAATCGCTTGCCCTGACAGTGAAATAGGCAGCATAGAAATAGATGGGGTAGTGAACTTTGAAATAGGCGATCCTTACAGCCATTAGAACATAGGCTGCTGCGTGTGCTTTCGGGAACATATATTTAATCTTCTTACAAGAATCAATATACCAGTCCGGGACACCATGTTTTTTCATTTCCTCGATCCATTCATCTTGGAGGCCGCGGCCTTTACGGACGAACTCCATGATCTTAAAGGCTAGAGAAGGATCGAGACCTTTATGCATGAGATACACCATGATATCGTCACGACAGCCGATAACTTCTGGAAGTGTACAGATCCCATCATTGATCAACTGTTCAGCATTTCCAAGCCATACGTCCGTTCCGTGTGACAGCCCTGAGATGATAACGAGTTCTGCGAATGTTTTCGGCTTTGTATCTTCAAGCATCTGCCTTACAAACCTTGTACCGAATTCCGGAACGCCCAGGGTTCCTGTTTTACACATGATCTGATCTGCCGTTACTCCGAGTGCTTCAGGACCGCTGAAGATCTTCATCACTTCCGGGTCATCGACAGGGATTTCCTTTTGATCGATGCCACTTAAGTCCTGCAGCATACGGATGACGGTGGGGTCATCGTGTCCGAGAATATCCAGTTTCAACAGATTATCGTGAATAGAGTGGAAATCGAAGTGAGTCGTCTTCCACTCTGCTTTCGTATCATCCGCTGGAAATTGGATTGGAGAGAAGTCGTAAATTTCCATATCATCAGGTACGACGATAATTCCTCCAGGGTGCTGACCGCTTGTCCTTTTTACACCTGTACATCCTTGAACAAGACGATCAATTTCGGCGTTCTTATAAATCAGCTGATGATCTCCGGCATAACCCTTTACATAACCATAAGCCGTCTTTTCCGCTATCGTACCGATTGTACCTGCTCGGAATACACTATCTTCACCGAACAACTCTTTTGTGTAGTTGTGCGCATGAGGCTGATATTCTCCTGAGAAGTTCAAGTCGATATCTGGAACCTTATCTCCTTTGAATCCGAGGAACGTTTCGAAAGGAATGTCTTGACCGTCTTTCGTTAGAGATGTGCCGCATTCTGGACAATCTTTTTCTTCGAGGTCGAATCCGCTTCCGACCGATCCGTCGGTGAAAAATTCATTATATTGACAAGATGGACAAACATAATGCGGTGGAAGAGGGTTTACTTCTGTAATATCCGTCATCGTAGCAACAAATGATGAACCGACTGAACCACGCGACCCAACAAGGTAACCATCTTCAAGAGATTTGGTTACGAGTTTCTGCGATATGAGATAGATGACCGCAAATCCATTTCCTATGATACTGTCGAGTTCTTTCTCCAAACGTTTGACAATTAGATCCGGAATTGGCTCTCCGTAAATGCTCCTTGCTTTGTTGTAGGACATTTCACGGATTTCCTGGTCGGCTCCCTCGATGTTAGGCGTATACAAATCATCCTTCACAGGAGAAACTTCACCAATCTGTCCTGAAATCTTATGAGTGTTCGTTACAACTAACTCCGTGGCTTTGTCTTTTCCTAAGAAAGCAAGCTCCTCTATCATTTCATTCGTCGTCTTAAAGTGGACCTCCGGAAGTGTCTGCCTGTTCAGCGGGTTTCCGTTTTGGGATGAAATGAGAATTTGACGATACTGTTTTTCATGAGGTTCCACGTAATGAGTATTTCCAGTAGCAACGACGGTTTTACCCATGCGCTCTGCCATAGCGACAAGCCTTTTTAAAATATCGAGGATCTGTGCTTCCGTCTGGACAAGGTCTTTTTCAAGCAAGTGATAATAATTTCCAGGTGGTTGAATTTCGATGTAATCGTAGAATTCAGCTACTTTCTCCGCCTCTTCCTCCGATTTCTGCATCATCGTTTCAAATACTTCACCCTTGTCACAACCAGAACCTACGAGAATCCCCTCTCTGTTTTTAGCTAAAAGAGAACGAGGAACACGTGGAACACGGTAGAAATAATTCACATGCGCTTCTGATACGAGACGGTAAATGTTTTTTAACCCTGTGCTGTTTGTGGCAAGCAGCGTACAATGAGAGGGTCTGGAACGTTGATACGCTTTCCCTTCCCCCATATAATCGTTCAGGTTTTTATGGTTTGTGATCTCTTTTTCCATGGCTCGTTTCACTAGTTTCCATAATAAATAACCAGTGGCTTCGGCATCGTAAATCGCCCGGTGGTGCTGGGTCAATTCTATGTCGAATTTCTTACATAATGTATTTAAACGGTGGTTCTTTAATTCTGGCACTAGAAAACGAGCGAGTTCCAACGTATCGATGACGGGATTCGTAGACTTTTCCAATCCAATATTTTGATAACCAGCGTTTAAAAAGCCCATATCAAAACTAGCGTTGTGAGCGACAAGAATGTCATCTCCTGACCAAGCGTGGAAATCTTTGAGTACATGTTCGATTTCCGGGGCATCCTTGACCATATCGTCTGTAATCCCTGTAAGGTCAATCGTCGTTTGGGACAAAGGTTGATGGGGGTTTGCGAAGGATTCAAATCGATCGATGATTTCTCCTCCCTGCACTTTCACCGCAGCAAGTTCTATAATTTTATCGTAAACCGCGGATAGTCCTGTTGTCTCCACGTCAAATACAACGTACACAGCCTCCTCAAGCTCACGGTCCTGTTCTTCATACGCAATAGGAACGCCATCATCGACCAAGTTCGCTTCCACACCATAAATGATTTTCACACCATTTTTCTGACCAGCAGCATGGGCATCCGGGTAAGCTTGGACGACCGCATGGTCTGTGATCGCTATCGCTTCGTGGCCCCAATCGGCTGCTTGCTTAATCAAACGTGAAGGGGATACAGGGGCATCCATCGCACTCATCGTGGTATGGGCGTGCAATTCTATCCTCTTCTCTCCTTCTGGTGCATCATCTTCTCTCAACTTCGGTTTCACTTCATTGATATCATTAGCCATCATCGTCAATTCGTTTGTGAAATTATCTGTTTGGATGCCCCCACGCGCTTTGATCCACATGCCTTCTTTCACGTGCTTAAACAATTCGGCATGATCGTCTCCACGAGAGAACATTTTGATAGAGAAAGAATCGGTATAATCGGTCACTTTCAAAAGTAGCAAATGACGCCCAGAGCGGAGTTCTTTAATTTCGACATCGAAAATATATCCCTGGACAGCAATCTTTTTCTCTTCTTCTTGGATCTCTTCCATCGGGATAATATCATCTTGAATTTTGTAACCAATTTCAAGCGGTCCTTTTGGTTTAGAGTCATCCTTATCCTTGGCTCTTTCCTCTTGTTCTTTCACCGCTTGCTGGACGAGGATTTTATCCTCTTTTTGACGTTCTTCCTGAAAACGTTTGATTTGCTCGGTCTCTTCTTTTACTCGGGTAGAAAGCATGAAAGAAGGGAGACCGCATTGAAGACAAAAGTTCTTTAATGGTTCTTCCAAATTTTTTTGTATGGCATGGCTTTCTGCTAAGTTCCTGCAGGTTAACATCACTTTATTTCCGTTCACTTCTGGTTGCTGTTCCATCAACAAATCTTTGTAACTTGGCGTTAGATTCGTCAATGTTTTGATAAAGCTTTGCCAGTAGTCCAGCACATCTTGAACAGACAGTTCTTTTGCGGTTGTTTCAATTGTCCAAGTCACATCTGCAATTGAACGGAAAGTCGCTACAAGTTTACTTGTAAATAGATCATAGACAGAGGGTGGCAGCGGTTTTGGCATAAGAAAATGAAAATGCCACTGTTTTTGTTCGCGGTAAACCACCAGCTTTTGCATACTGCTGTCTTTAAAGTGAGGCTCTATTAGATCATGCGGGAATTGAATCTGCTCCAGCAAATAGTGCATTTTTTCTTTATTGCTCACACTCAAACGGTATTCCTCCTCTTTCCTCACCCAACACCTGACATGGAAAAACCCTTGCTCTTTCCTTCAGCAAGGGTATAGTTTTCCAAAAAAGATATTAGGCTTTGTACCAGTTCTTAATATATTCTAAAACTTCACTTGTTTCTAACTCATCTTGATCGCCAGTCGCACGTTCCTTCACTTCAACGACACCTTCACCTGCACGCTTTCCTACTGTAATTCTAACAGGCACACCGAAAAGGTCGCTATCTGCAAATTTCACGCCGGCACGTTCTTTACGATCATCATATAAGACATCGATCCCAGCATCAAGCAGTGTCTCATATAATTGATCTGCCAATTCTTTCTGTTCTTCTTTTTTAGGATTCAATGAAAGCAAATGCACTTGATAAGGAGCGATATTTTTCGGCCATGTGATGCCTCTTTCATCATGGTATTGTTCTACGATCGCAGCTAGTGTACGAGAGACACCGATCCCGTAGGAACCCATGATCATCGTCTTCGCCTTTCCTTGATCATTAAGGAATGTGGCATTCATTCGTTCGGAGTAGAATTCTCCCAATTTGAATACGTGCCCCACCTCAATGCCTCTGGCGAATTTGATAATGCCTTCCCCATCAGGTGAAGGATCCCCTTCTTCAATAAACCGTAGATCAGCATATGTCTTAACGGTAAAGTCTCTGCCAGGTGTGGCATTCTTATAATGAAAGCCTTCTTCATTGGCGCCACATGAAACGTTCACCATAGCTTTTACGGCATGGTCGGCTACAACGTCTACTTCTTCCGGGACATCGAGCGGTCCAAGAGAACCGAATCCTGAACCAAGCAGGCGTTTTGTGTCTTCTTCTGAAGCGAGTTCAACCATATCCGCATCATAAAGATTCTTAAGTTTGACATCATTCACTTCATGATCTCCACGGGTTAGAGTAAGAACAAATTGATCATCAACCTGGAAAAGGAGCGACTTGATTCCTTCTTGTAAATCATGACCAAGGAATTCTGCTACATCCTTCATTGTCTTCTGCCCTGGTGTTTCCACTTTCTCCAAATTTTGAGGAGTGGCTGTGGATTTTTCATACGTCGCTGTAACGGGTGCCATTTCAATATTTGCGGCATAACGAGAGGTATCTGAATAAGCAATGACATCTTCTCCAACTTCAGACAGAACCATAAACTCATGGGTGTCTTTTCCGCCCATAGCTCCGGAATCCGCGATGACCGCACGGAAGTTCAACCCGCAGCGTCTGAATACATTCGAGTAAGCTTCGAACATCTTGTTATAGGTCTCATCAAGGCTTTCATAGGATTCATTGAAAGAGTAGGCATCTTTCATCAAAAACTCTCTTCCACGCAAAAGACCAAAACGAGGTCTCGCTTCATCACGGAATTTATTTTGAATTTGGAAAACGGTCAAAGGAAGCTGTTTGTAACTTTTCACTTCATGACGAACAAGGCTGGTAATGACCTCCTCGTGTGTCGCACCAAGGGCAAACTCGCGATTATGTCGATCGTTTAGGCGCATCAATTCAGAACCGAATGTTGTCCAACGCCCAGTTTCCTTCCAAAGTTCTGAAGGTTCAAGGGCAGGCATCGCCATTTCATGAGCGCCGATTTTTTCCATTTCTTCGCGGACAATATTCTCGACCTTGCTTAATACACGGCGTCCAATTGGCAGAAAGCTGTAGATGCCGGATGCAATCTGGCGTATGTAACCAGCACGAACGAGGAGCTGGTGGCTCTTGATTTCAGCATCAGCTGGATTTTCTTTTAGGGTAGGTATTAACATATGACTTTGTCTCATAACATGCACCTCAGTTCTATATATTCGAAGTTACTAAAAGGAGAAAAAAACTAGTCTCCAAGATTCCCCTTCTTAATACGTTCAATTAAAAGAAGCCGGAAGCCTAGGAATCACCGATCACCTCAGGACTTCCAGCTATAAAAATCACAAGAATAAGCGTTGAATATCGTTCCACGTGACGACTAGCATTAATAACATGAGCAAAGCAAATCCGATGAAGTGAACAATTCCTTCTTTTTGAGGATCAATGGGTTTCCCTCTAAGTCCCTCAAGACCTACGAATAAGAGACGTCCTCCATCCAGAGCAGGAAGCGGAAGTAAGTTTACAATCCCAAGATTGATACTCAGGATAGATGTCCACATGACGAAATTGGTAAAACCGGTGCGGACGACTTGGTCTGTGGCATCATAAATACCGACCGGCCCCGAAAGCATATCTAAAGAAAATTGTCCGGTTACCAATTTACCGAGGTTCGTTAAAATCAAGGTGGACCACTCATATGTTTGCGTAAACCCGAATGTTAATTTTTTCGCAAAAGATTCTTCAAACGCACGGGCGACACCTACTTGGCCGATCGTCATCTCTCTGCTTTCAACGGCTGCAGGTGTGACATTCAGCTGTTGAGTGTTTCCTTCACGATTGATCGTCAACGTCACTTCTTCGTCTGGGTGTGCTCGAACGATGGTTGTGAACTCTTCCCACGTACTGACGGATTCGCCGTCCACTGCAACGACTTCATCACCTGCCTGAAGGCCTGCTTGTGAGGCTGGGGAGTTTTCCTGAATCTCTCCAAGTTTTGCTTCGTTTGAAGGAACCCCTTGAATAAAGCCGAGAATCATGAAGAGAACGATCGCAAGGACGAAGTTCATCAGTGGCCCTGCAAAAAGCTGCATGGCACGCTGCGGTACAGATTTAGAGGCAAATTGACGATTGTAAGGAGCGATCTGTGTTTCTTTCTCATCCATGACGAACATCGCTTTCGGGTCGACTTCAAAGAAGAGCTTTTCATCTTCATCAATTTCGTAACCTTCAATGACGAGTCGATGATCGAGATCCGCTCGTTCAACTTCAATGACACGCGCATGGGGATGTTTGTCTTTGTTGTTTACAATGATTTTGTTTGCTCTTCCAGCATCATTAAATTCAAGGCCGATGTGGTGACCAGCTTTCAATTCTACGATTTCTGGATCTTCACCGGCAACTCGAACATAGCCGCCAATGGGAAGAAGACGGATCGTATAAAGAGTTTCATTCCGAGTGAATGCAAAAATCTTAGGTCCAAATCCTATTGCAAATTCCCTTGCGAGCATTCCCGCCCGTTTGGCAAATATGAGATGCCCCCACTCATGTACGAACACCAAAAGTCCGAACATAAGAATAAATGCAACCACTGTAGTCAAATGAAGCACCTTCCTTTTTTAGCTCTCGGTCGTTCTATGGCTGATGTGATTAGCGGAAGAAACCATCATTAGTTTGACGGTCGCATAAACTTTTTTCAACAACCAGAGCTCTTAATTTATTTGGAAACGAACCCTTTCTCTTGTTTCCTTATCAATAGAAATTATGGTAGACAAGTCCGGGTTATGAATCTTGTCATGGTTTTCTAGTGCCTGACCGATGTATTTTTCAATATCAAGAAAAGAAATTTTCCCTTCAAGGAACTGCTGGACAGCCTCTTCGTTTGCCGCATTCAAGACTGTCGGCATCGATCCTCCAGCCTTTCCTGCTTCAAAGGCCATTTTCAAACAAGGAAAACGCTCCATATCCATCTTTTGAAAGTTCAGCGTAGCAATCTCTTCCAAGTTCAAGTTTTTCGTAATCGGAAGCTCCTTACGCTCAGGGTAAGTCAGTGCGTATTGGATCGGCACTTTCATATCAGGCGTTCCAAGCTGGGCAATGACATTACGGTCCACATATTCAACCATAGAATGGATCACACTTTCTCTATGAAGAATAACATGAATTTGGTCATAAGGTACATCAAAAAGCCAATGCGCCTCAATCACTTCTAAGCCTTTGTTCATCATTGAAGCAGAATCGATAGTGATTTTCGCCCCCATCTTCCAATTCGGATGATTCAAGGCATCGTCCACCGTTACTCCCACAAGTTCTTCCCTTGTTTGATCACGGAAGCTTCCGCCGGATGCAGTAATGATGAGCTTGTTAATGTCTTTTCTCTGCTCCCCATTCAAAGCTTGAAAAATTGCCGAATGCTCACTGTCTACAGGGAGAAGGTTGACCTCATGCTTTTTCGCTTCTTCCATAACTAGATGACCTGCTGTTACAAGTGTTTCTTTGTTAGCGATCGCTATTTGCTTTTTTGCTTGAATCGCTTTGAGGGTAGCTGGTAATCCAATGCTCCCCATGACTGCGTTCACAACCACATCTACAGGTTCGGCTACACTCGCCTCAATTAAACCTTCTCCACCACAAAGAATCTGTGGGTTAGTCAATTCCCTTTCAAGTTTCCTCTTCGTTTCATCATCTTGAACAACAATCATAGAGGGTTCGAATTCTCGGATTAGAGGAAGTGCTTTTTCCACATTCCTGCCAAACCCCATGGCATATAATGAAAACTGATCCGGGTGCAACCGAAGGACATCAAGGGTTTGAATCCCAATCGACCCTGTTGCCCCAAGTAAGGATACTTGCTTCATCGTTCAATCGCCCCTCTCTCTTAAGAAATAAAGTTAATCAAATGCAGGATCGGTAAAATGAAAATCAAACTGTCGAACCGATCCAATACACCTCCATGCCCAGGCAGAATCTTACCAGAATCTTTGACAGCGTAGTGTCGTTTGAATGCAGATTCCACAAGGTCCCCGATCTGACCAGTAATGGATACAAGTACGGTGACAAATATAACAATAAATAAGGAATGATCTAGTGGGTGTACCAACTGGAAAACTATAGCGACTACACAAGCAAGAATGATCCCTCCAACGGAACCTTCGATTGTTTTTTTCGGGCTGATCTGCGGCCAAAGTTTATGTTTACCAAAAGCACGCCCGAAAAGGTAAGCTCCTGTATCCGTTGCCCAGACAATAAACAACGCAAAGAATATATATTCGAGTCCCTCTTGCCGTGTCTCCATCAGATAATTGAATCCCATGCCTACATAGATGGCAGATAATAAAAGGAAACCAGCATCATCAAATGTGAAACGGTTTTTCACGAGCACAGTGTAACTCAACAGTACAAGGACCGCGAGCAGCGTAATTTCGGATTTTGTGATGATATCCTCAGAAGTAATGGATTTATCAAACACCTCATAAGGAAACATCAGGGCCCACATGAGAAGCAAGCCGAGCCCCGCGGCTACCGAGTAGCGGGCGATTTTTTTCATACGGATCAATTCAAGTAGAGCAATGCTTGCTATGATATACACAAAAGCCTTAAAAGGCCATCCACCCAACATGACGATCGGGAGAAAAATAAGAGCTGCTACGATGGCTGTAATTGTTCTTTGTTTCATAAGTCTTTTTTCACACCTTATACTCCGCCGAAACGACGTTTACGATTTTGGAAGTCATAAAGAGCCTTCTCGAAATGACTTTCATCAAAGTCCGGCCAATATACTTCGGTAAACCAAAATTCTGCATAGGCCAGCTGCCATAATAAGAAGTTGCTCAACCTTTGTTCTCCACTCGTCCGGATAAGCAGATCAGGTTCGATCAACTCTGACGTGTACAATTCCTGAGTGAACATCGATTCATCAATTTCAGATATGTCCACTTCACCCTCTTGTACTTTAGAAGCAATTTGCTTGACTGCATGCACCATCTCAAATCGACTTCCATAATTCAGCGCAAAATTGAGGATCAGCCCATCGTTGTCCTTCGTTTTTTCCATGGCTTCTTTGACAGCCTTTTGGGTATGGGCAGGCAGAACATCAAAATCCCCAATGGTCCGGACTTGGACATTTCGCTCGATCAGTTCAGGCAAATATGTACTTAAAAAATCGACCGGCAGCTTCATAAGGAAGTCTACCTCATTTTTAGGACGTTTCCAATTTTCCGTAGAAAAAGCATAGAGGGTAAGAACTTTCACTCCGACATCTGAAGCATATCTTACGATTCTCTTCACAACGCCCATGCCCTCTTTATGACCGGCTATCCGAGGCATTCCCCTATTCTTCGCCCATCGTCCATTTCCGTCCATGATGATCGCCACATGTTTTGGAATATGGTTTTCTTCAAGAGCCAATGGCTCGGTGCTGGGCTGCTTTTTATCTTTTTTGAATGGAAACTTGATAGGCATGTTTAATCCTCCAGTCCAATTGTTCCATCTGTTTATTATATACCAAATCTAATAAAAATGCTGAAATCCTATAAAGCCCTTGGACAAATCGTAGGCTTAGGGTTCACCATCACCGACAATATACACAGATGTCACCAATAAAGATCCATTTATTTTCCCTTGGATGAATCAGAGATATTGAGTATTTCAGAACGTTGAAGCCTGTTGTCACACGTTTGTCCATAGAACAAATTCTTAACATTTCCTAAACTAAAAGAAAAGCCGCGCTGCCAAACATCTACAGCGCGGCTTGATACACCTTAAGGCATATAGAATTGGAGAATCAAACTTCCATGATTTCCTCTTCTTTTGTTTTTGCAAGTTGATCGATTTTCTCGACGTGTTGGTCTGTGACCTTCTGAACGTCATCCTGATAGGAACGAAGATCATCTTCCGTTAGTTCCCCGTCTTTTTCTAGCTTCTTCAGACGGTCGTTGGAATCACGACGAATGTTACGAATTTGAACTTTCGCTTCTTCTGAGTACTTTCCTACTACTTTAGCAAGGTCTTTACGACGTTCTTCTGTCAACGCAGGAATGTTGATTCGTACAACATTCCCATCACTAGATGGAGACAAACCAAGGTCCGCTTTCTGAATCGCTTTTTCAATTTCTGCAATCGCACTCTTGTCATACGGAGTAATGACGAGCAGGCGAGGTTCAGGCGCAGAGACTTGTGCCAGTTGATTCAACGGAGTCGCGGCTCCGTAGTAATCCACATAGACGTTATCTAGGATAGATGGATTCGCACGACCTGCGCGAACTGTCGCAAGCTGACGTGAGAAAGCTTGTGTCGCTTGTTCCATTTGTTGCTTCGTTTCATTAATTACAGCATCTGACATGATTATTTCCCCCTCACAATGGTTCCAATATTTTCGCCCATTACGGCTTTCTTGATGTTTCCGTCTTCTGTTATTGAGAATACCAATAAATCGATATCGTTGTCCATACATAATGATGAAGCTGTAGAATCCATGACACCGAGACCTTCGTTTAATACGTCCATGTAAGAAAGCTGATCGTATTTCACAGCATCTTCATTGACTTTAGGGTCGTCTGTGTACACGCCATCTACATTATTCTTCGCCATTAAGATCACATCCGCTTCCACTTCAGCGGCTCTTAAAGCAGCTGTCGTGTCAGTAGAGAAGTATGGGTTTCCTGTGCCAGCCGCAAAAATGACGACACGTTTCTTTTCAAGATGACGAATCGCTTTTCTGCGGATGTACGGTTCCGCTACTTGTCTCATTTCAATGGAAGTTTGGACACGGGTCGGAATCCCTAAGTTTTCCAGACTATCCTGAAGGGCAAGTGAGTTCATGACTGTTGCAAGCATACCCATATAATCAGCGTTTGCTCGATCCATTCCCATCTCGGCTCCTACTTTACCGCGCCAGATGTTTCCACCCCCGACAACGACAGCGACTTCTACACCGAGTTCAGCCACTTCTTTGACCTGGCGGGAGACTGATTTGATGATGCTAGGTTCTAGTCCAAACCCTGCTTCTCCACTTAAAGCCTCTCCACTTAGTTTTAATACAATACGACGATAGCGAGCAGTAGTCATAGTTACCTCCCGTGTTTTTAACTGTATTCCTCTACATTTTCTTGCACATCGATCTGCAATTATGTAGCCTGTTTGAAAATAGGGAACACCGGCAGTGTCCCCTATTTTTCATGTTCATTATTTTTTAACTTGGTTCATCACTTCGTCAGCAAAGTTTTCTTCGCGTTTTTCCATACCTTCACCAACTTCGAAGCGGTCGAAACCAGTGATTTGACCACCAGTTGTAGCTACGAATTGTTTTACTTTCTGGTCTGGATCTTTAACGAAGCTTTGGTCAAGCAGGCAGATCTCTTCAAAGAACTTGTTCAAACGGCCTTCGACCATTTTCTCTACGATGTTTTCAGGCTTGCCTTCGTTCATCGCTTGAGTTTTAAGCATTTCACGCTCTTTATCTGCTTCTTCTGCTGGGATTTCGTCACGGGAAACATAACGAGGGTTTACCGCCGCAACGTGCATCGCAACATCTTTCGCTGCAGACTCATCTGTAGAACCTTCAAGGACAGTCAAAACACCGATGTTTCCGCCCATGTGAAGGTAAGCACCGAATGCATCGTTATCTGTTTTTTCTTTAATAACGAAACGACGAAGGGAAATCTTTTCACCGATTTTCGCTACGCGTTCTGTAATATAGCTGCTTAGTACTTCTCCATCACCGTGTAGCTTCTGCTCTAGAGCTTCTTCAACCGTCGCAGGCTTCTGAGAAAGTAGGTGCTGACCTAGGTCTTTAAGCAAATCTTTGAACTGATCGTTCTTTGTAACGAAGTCCGTTTCACAGTTCACTTCGAAAAGTACAGCCGTGTTTCCGGAAATTTCAATTGCAGCAGAACCTTCTGCAGCGATACGGTCAGCTTTTTTAGCTGCCTTGGAAATGCCCTTCTCACGCAACCATTCCATTGCTTTATCCATGTCACCATCAGTTTCAGTGAGTGCTTTTTTACAGTCCATCATTCCAGCACCCGTTTTTTCACGAAGTTCTTTTACCATTTTAGCGTTTACAGCCATTGTAAAGCCTCCTTATTAGTCACATATAAGTATAGCTCGAGCGTATAGGAACGCTTGAGCTGTTACGGATTCTTTAAAAAAGGTGATAAAGGTATACCCCCTTATCACCTTTTGACCCTTCTTACTCTTGAGCAGCTTCTACAGCAGCTTCAGTTTCTTCCGTTGTTTCTGTTTCTTCCCCTTGTTTCGCTTCAAGGACAGCGTCTGCCATCTTAGAAGTCAACAATTTAACGGCACGGATTGCATCATCGTTCGCAGGGATGACATAATCGATTTCGTCTGGGTCACAGTTCGTATCAACGATACCTACAACTGGAATATTCAATTTGTGAGCTTCAGCAATCGCGATGCGCTCTTTACGAGGATCGATCACGAACATAGCGTCCGGAAGGCTCTTCATTTCTTTAATACCGCCTAGGAATTTAACAAGACGATCTTTTTCTTTAAGCATGTCGACTACTTCTTTTTTAGGAAGTACATCGAACGTACCGTCTTCTTCCATGCGCTCAATGTCTTTCAGACGATTGATACGCTTACGGATGGTTTCAAAGTTCGTCAGGGTACCACCCAACCAACGCTGGTTGATGTAATACATGCCACAACGAGTCGCCTCGTCACGAACTGTATCCTGAGCTTGTTTTTTAGTACCTACGAAAAGAATGTTACCGCCGTCAGCAGCGACCTCTTTTACATAGTTGAATGCTTCATCAACTTTCTTGACCGTTTTTTGTAGGTCGATGATGTAGATCCCGTTACGCTCCGTGAAGATGTATTTTTTCATCTTTGGATTCCAGCGACGGGTTTGGTGTCCAAAGTGAACACCAGCTTCAAGTAGCTGTTTCATAGAAATTACAGACATGATAGTTCCTCCTGTTTGGTTTTTTTAGTATCCTCCGCCTTTTTCATCTTCTCTAGTGAACTCTAGTAAAAGAGCAACCTCACTTGAGAATCCAAAGGCGTGCGTATTGACACCGTCAGTAAATATATCATAACACGCAAGGCCATTCAAGTTTTTTTCATTGGTTTTTGATGAAATTTGAAGAGTAATTCGATTTCTGTCTTCCCTTTGTCCAATTCTTTCGCAATTTCTTCAATACTATAACCTTTTTCCTTCAAATCATATACCTGTGAATGAAAAGATGGCTGGTAACTCTCCTTTTCATTCAGCTCAGGAGGGGTGTAGTCGGGAGAAGCATCTGACTCTGCCAAGACACCCTTTTTAGAGCTGCTGCTTTTCCCTTCCTCTCTGCTTTTTGTTCGATCATTTTCCTGATCCGACGAGTCCTTACTTTTCTGTACGAGGGTTTCCATTCGCTTATTTTCTTCTTTTATTTCCATTAAATAAGAGGCGAAAAGATCCTCAATTTCTGATGCCACTTGTTTTTGTCTAAGTTCTAATTCCTCTGTCTTGCGTACTTTTTTTATCATAATCAGTAGTGCAAAGAGCAGTACTCCATCAATGATAAAACTTAGAATCAATAAAAACACGATCATTTTTATCCTCACCATTCATTACTGAACGTAGTTTCTTCTTACTGTTCAAAACTTTCATTACTGCAGTGCATATTTCACCTAGGTCGAGAACGGTATACACATCTCCCCTACCCCGTTACGATTTCTTTCAAAGCACCTTTCAGCTTGTAGATTGCTTTTGCATGAATTTGGGAAATCCGAGAAGTTGTTAATTCCAGAACCTGACCAATTTCTGTTAGAGTCAGCTCCTCATGGTAGAAAAGGCTGATAACAAGTTGCTCTTTCTCATTTAATCGGCCGATTTCTGTCGCTAATTCTTCATAATTTTCCTTTTTGATTACGGATTCCGAAGGGGTAAACGTTTGATTATCTGGAATGGAATATCCGATCCCTTCTTTATGATCCTCGTTACCATCATTCGATTTTTCTTCCATAGACAAGACATTTGAAAAAAGAGAATCTTTGACGGTTTCCTCCACTTCTTCAGGAGAAAGGTCTAGAGCTTTGGCTATTTCATTGGAAGTTACTGGACGCTGCAATTCCTGTTCCAGTTTTTCTGTCATTTGTTCAATTTTTTTTGATCGGTCTCTGACTGACCTCGGTAGCCAGTCTTCTTTTCGTAATCCATCCATAATCGAACCTCTGATCCTAAAGGAAGCATAGGTATCAAACTTCAAATCTCTCGTTCGATCAAATTTCTTGAGCGCATCATACAGTCCTAACATCCCTAAACTTCTGACATCATCTTTACTTACACTCTTAGGTAAATGAGCGGAGATCCGCTGGACATGGTAGCTCACTAAATAGTCGTATTGTTGGACCAATTGATTTGCGGCCTCTCCATCCTGTTCATGTGTCCATAGATTCCACCACTGTTGTTCTTGAGGAGATAAACAGCTGGCCATTCCAATCCTCCCCGTCCTTTTGTTGGTTATTTTCTCTAAGCCCATTACGAGTCTTCATTCAATAATCTTCGCACCATTTTCGAAGTTTCTTCTGCATCCACTTTCAACTTAGACTCTGATTGATTCGAGTCATGATCGCCTTCTTTTGGGAAGCTTGACACTGTGATCATGCGGCACAGACCCCGAAGCATATAGGAGAGTATGAAAAAACTAAAAAATCCTATGGCACCCCTGAATATGGCTGTTTCAAATGTCGTCACTTGAGCACTGATCACAGATACGAATAGAAACCCGAACACAGCCGCACATAAATTCCAGAGTATTGTTCCATTCATCAAATCACACGTTCCCCTTGATTCACTTTTCTTATATACAGATCTGAGGTTTCAGGATTAAATTCAATCGTTCGTCCGCTCCTGCCGCCAACATCTTCAGCCAATATCGGTATTCCAAGTGCTTTTAGGTTCCCTTTAACCGCCTCTACATTCCTCGGACCAATACGCATCATGTCATTAGAAGAACTGAATTGAAACATTTGTGCTCCGCCTGCCAGTTTCGCTTTTAATCGATAGGAAGAAGCTCCCGCCCCCTTTAAAGCCGCTAATAAATCTTCAATGGCTGTGTCTGCATACTTCGCTCTTTTCAGTCCCTGTTTTTTGGCAAGGGCTGCATCAGGCAGCATGATATGAGCCATACCGGCCATTTTTTTCACTTCATCAAAGAGAACGATTCCGACACAGGAGCCGAGGCCCGAGGTTTTGATCACATCGGGAGAATGAACGATTCCCATGTCCCCGATTCCAATTTTCATAATCTGTCCATTCTTAATCATTTTCAAGCACTCCTAAGGAAGCAAAAATCTTCTGATAGGAGGGTGGATCGGGGAAAAGGAAGAAATGCCCTTCCATGACTTCATCTTTCCCGCTTACTCCGTCTGATAGAGAAGTCTTGATGACGATGGCTACATCACTCACTTGGGAAAGCTCAATTAACCCCATGCTTAAAATAGCACCTGCCATGTCTTGAGATATGGATGGGACGGTGGAATAAAGTTCCAAATCTGTGAAATCGCCGAGCGCGGTAAGGTACGCACCAGATAGGATATTCCCGAGTTCCTGCAGCGTGGATAAGGCCATTTCCGAACCGTTCTCCAATCCATCAGAGGAATGTGTCATAAGCTTTACCAAATGCTGCGCTTGAGAAGGTGCCACGATAAAGAACATGGCGCCTGGAGCCTCTCCTTCAATTCTTTGGAAAACGCTGACCACTTCTTTATCTGCTCCACCCGCAAGCTCCATCACTTGGTCAAAGTCCACGATTTCTACGCCTGGAACATGCATCTCTACTCTCTTATGAAGCAGTTTGGATAGAGATGTAGCCGCATGACCTGATCCGATATTTCCAATTTCTCTCAAGACGTCCAATTGAATAGGACCAAATCCTTCACTAAAATTCATTTGTTTAGACATGAAGTTCATTCAACTCATGAACATCTTCTTTAGCGAGGACCTTTTCTAGATTTAATAAAATGAATAGACGCTGATCCATTTTGGATACCCCTTGGATATATTCCTCTTCAACCGTCCCTACCACTTCTGGTGGAGGTTCAATACTATCTCCATCAAGATCCAGAACATCGTTTGCTGAGTCCACGATCAAACCCACATTCATCTCATGGATTTCCACTGTAATGATCCTTGTGGCATCGGTATCGTGCACTTCTTCTATTCCAAATCTTTCTCTCAAGTCAATCACAGGTGTGACAACCCCTCTGAGATTCAAAACCCCTTTTACAAATGGTTTCGTACCTGGTACACGGGTGATCGGCATCATCCGCTCAATGGATCCTACAAGATCAACCGGCACGGTGTATTCTTCATCATGAATTTGAAATACGATTACTTTCAGTTTTTTGTTTGCTTCTGCCACTTTCTATTCCCTCCTTTATTACTTGACTAAAGCATTGCTGTCGAGAATTAATGCCACTTGTCCATCTCCTAAAATGGTCGCACCCGAAATGGCGAATGCCCCGGATAAGTAATCACCAAGAGACTTTAGAACGACTTCTTGCTGCCCAATAAATGAATTGACGACAAGAGCGGCCGTTTTTTCTCCTTTTCTAACGATTACTACTGAATAGTAATCGTCCTCTGCCAATTCTTCCGGTACATTCAACACATCTTTCAAAAAGACAAGAGGAACGACTCTTCCTCTGAAGTCGATGACTTTTTTGTTGTGGGCGTGCATGATCTCTTCTTTTTTCACAATGGCCGTTTCAATAATCGAAGAAAGGGGAATGGCGTATTTTTCTTTTTGCACTTCTACAAGCATGACGGAAATGATCGATAGAGTGAGTGGCAATTGAATGGAAAATACACTGCCTTGATCTGGTACGGAATCAACAGAAATGTTCCCTCCAAGAGACTCGATCGTACTTTTCACGACATCTAATCCAACTCCTCTTCCTGACACATCTGAAATTGTGTCAGCTGTAGAAAATCCGCTTTCCATAATCAAGTCATACACTTGAGAGTCCGTCATTGTCGCTGCCTGATCCTCTGTTACCACACGATTACTTACCGCTTTTTGAACCACTTTTTCACGGGCTATTCCGCCGCCATCATCAGAGATTTCAATGAAAACATGGTTTCCGGAATGATAGGCTTTCAGTTCTAGCTTTCCTGTGGCCAGCTTTCCTTTTGCCTCTCTTTCAACTGGACCTTCTATGCCGTGATCGATCGCGTTCCGAATAAGGTGGACGAGCGGATCTCCGATTTCATCGATGACCGTACGATCAAGTTCTGTTTCTGCCCCGACAACACTCAAATCAATTTTCTTATTTAAATCTTTCGAGAGCTGACGAACCATTCTAGGAAATCGATTGAACACTTGCTCAACGGGCACCATACGCATGTTCAAAATAATGCTTTGCAGGTCTCCGGAGATTCTAGACATTCTTTCGACGGTTTCACGGAGTTCATTGTGCTTCAGATCCTCTGAAATTTGTTCAAGGCGCCCACGGTCGATGACAAGTTCCTCAAACAAGTTCATCAGTGCATCCAGTCGATCAATATTGATTCGAATGGTTTTGTTCCCTACCTGCTTTCCATCTTTCTCTTCTTTTTGAACAGGCGCTTGTTCTTGTGCAGTCCTTTCTTGCTGTAAAGGCTTCGTTTCTTCTTTTGTTTCTTCAGGAATTTGATAAACGGTGACTTGAACCGTCTCAATTTCTGATACTTTTTTAATTTTGCTTTCGATAGCCTCTGCTGAATCATCGGTTACAAGTAAAACATGGAAAGTCGTTTCGAATTCTTCGTTTTCCAATTCTTCGACAGAAGGGGAAGAATTGATGACATCTCCAGCTTGCTCAAGGATCTCAAAAACCATGTAGACGCGTGCAGCTTTCAGCAGGCAATCTTCTCTCAATATCACCGCAACTTGGAAATTGTTCTTTCCTAGTTCACTAGATTGTTCTAAAGCTGCTTTTGTATAGTCATCAATGGAGAGGGATGGGACTGTTTCAACATTCTGTGGCGCAGCTGTCCCCGAAGCCACGGCTGTACTTCCCCCACCGTTCTCAATATTTTTTAAGAGCTCAACGACCCTTTCTACATTTCTTTCTCCAGAGCCGCCTTCCGATATATCGATGACCATAGCCTCTAAATCATCAACAGAATCAAAGACGACATCTAAAATACCTTCATCCACAGACACTTTTTCATTCCGTACGGCATCCAAAACATTTTCCATTTTGTGAGTCAAATTTGAAAGATCTTGATAGCCCATCGTTGCAGACATCCCCTTTAATGTATGGGCAGACCTGAAAATTTCATTAACGATCGAAAGGTCCTGGGGATTCTTTTCCAAATGTAGCAATTGGTCGTTGATGGATTGCAAATGCTCCTTACTTTCATCAATAAAAACTTCCAAGTATTGATTGGTTTCCATAGGACTACCTCCTTATATTTTGAAGAGACTTTACGATACTGCTACTGATTTCACTTAATTTCTTTACGTCATCAGCAAGACCCGATTTAATGACTGCCTTTGGCATTCCGTAAACGACACAGGTACTTTCATCTTCTGCAATCGTAAAGACTTTTCTCCCTTGCTCTTTCATGGCAAGAATTCCTTGTAAACCATCCGCACCCATACCCGTCATAATCACCGACGTGGTGGAGATCCCTGGGAGTTTAGCAATGGAAGAAAACATCACATTCACAGAAGGTCTATGGCCATGAAGTGGGCTGGATTCATTTAAATGAATCACGAGGCGCTGGTTGTGTTCAGCAACTTCCATGTGATAACCACCCGGAGCGATATAAGCAACACCATTATGTATATCTTCCATATGTTCAGCTTCTTTCACTGAAATTTCAGACAGTCGATGAAGACGTGAAGCCAACGACTTGGTAAATCCTTTCGGCATGTGTTGAACAACTAGGATTGGAGCAGGAAGGTTGCTCGGAAGTGACGTCAATACTTCCTGCAAAGCTCTAGGTCCCCCGGTAGAGGTACCCATTGCGATGACATGCCCCTCTTCTTTTACATGGTCAGGGATAGTCACTTTTTCACCAGAGCTTTTTGACGGTGGATGGACATTCGCATCCCCCGCAGTCAGAACTTTACGTATGACATCTTTATCTACGGTTGCCATATCAAGAGAAATGGATCCAGACGGCTTTTGTATGAAGTCCACGGCTCCAAGACTCATGGCTTTCAAGGTGCTCTCCGCCCCTTCTTTCGTCAAACTTGAAACCATGACTACCGGAAGAGGGGAACGTTCCATAATGGTTTTTAATGCCTCTAATCCATTCATCACGGGCATCTCTATATCCATCGTAACGACATCAGGACATAAGAGATCCAATTTTTTAAGGCAATCTTTGCCGTTCCTCGCTGTGCCAACCACATGAATCCGATGGTCTTTTTTTAACATGTCCGTCAATATTTTCCTCATGAAGGCGGAATCATCGACAATTAATACCCGAATCTTTTTCATATCTCTACCTCTCAAAAACAAATCTCTTTAATTTATCTACAAACGAAAGGGTAATCTCCTCTGGTTGGCTCTCGCTCAAATAATGACTCACCAACTGCTTGAGGGATCGGCTTACTTTGCTATTTGGACGATCGATTACAAAGGGTCTCTGTTTATTGACAGCTTCGAGTACAGACCTGTCATCGGGCAAAACACCTATCAGAGTGACTTCCGCATCTAAGAATCTTTTAACGACGAGCGATAGCCGATGGAATGTTGCCCTTCCGTTCTTTTCGTCTAGCGAGCGATTCACGAGAATTTTAATCGGAGCCGTATTGTCTTTACGTATGAGATGCTTGATCATCGCATACCCGTCTGTAATCGAAGTCGGTTCAGGAGTAATCACGACGATCGTCTCATCTGCAGAGCTGATTAAATGCAGGCTGTCTTCAGAGGCACCAGCTCCCATGTCGAAAAGGATGAAGTCGTAAGACCTGGTCAGCTTTTCGAAAGCACTTTGAAAATAGGCAAACTTCGTTTGATCCAGTTCAAAAATATGGGACAGTCCTGAGCCCCCAGCTATGTAAGATAAGGATTCTGGTCCTAGTTCAATAATATCACGAACGGAGAAATCTTCTCGAAATAAGTCGATAAATGTGCGCTTTGGTGATTTCCCCATCAAAATATCGATGTTTCCCATTCCGATATCCAAATCAAAGATCAAAACTTTCTTGCCATTTTTCATGAGCTGCAACGCAAAGTTGAGGCAGAAATTCGATTTTCCCACCCCACCTTTTCCACTGGCTATGGCTATGGTCCTGGCATGTTTTTTTTCATCCGTTTCCAGCATACGCCTGCGAAGGATTTCAGCTTGATCTTTCATTTGCAAACCCCTCCGTAATCTCTCTGGCCATACCCATTGCCGAAGCAGGCTTAATGTCATCTGGGACATTTTGACCATTCGTCAAATAGGCAATTCCTATTCCATGGGTAAGCACCATGTTAACTGCATTGCCCATGTGTGCTGTTTCATCCGCTTTGGTGAAAATCAACTGATGGATAGGAATGTCATTGAATTGTTGAAGAATTTCATTCATATCCGTAAGTTTGCTCGTCATCCCTAAAACAAGGAAATTATCCGATTCCTCGTTAAAATCGATCATTTTTTGAAGTTCAAGGACGAAAGATGGATCTCTGAAATTCCTTCCTGCCGTATCGACAAGGACGAGATCGAATTTTTGAAAACGTTCTTTCGCCTTTTTGTAGTCCTCCATGTTATAAGCAACTTCAAGCGGGATATCTAAAATCTTTGCATAGGTCTTCAACTGATCGATGGCGGCAATCCGATACGTGTCCGTTGTGATAAAACCTACATTCAAGTGGTGGTTCAAAGATGCATCAGCAGCTAGTTTTGCAAGTGTCGTCGTCTTTCCCACACCCGTCGGTCCGACTAAATGGATGAATTTCTTATCAAAAGTCGTTTTTCCAAATCTTTTTTCTTTCATAGATTCATACAGTTCCAGCCTGAGTTGGTTTTCAATCTTGGCTGGATCATCCAGAGGGCCACCCTTTTCTAACAAACGTTGGATCGTATCTTTAGCGACACCTTCAGAGACTTCTTGTTCTAAAAGGAACTGATAAGCCATTTCCAGCTTTCCAGGATAGGTTTCTTTGGGATTTTGAATAAGGGATCTAAGATGCTTCAATTCTTCCATGATTTCACGGTTAGGGTTGACCGGATTGACCGGTGGTATCAATTCTTCCTTTTTATCAACGCCCCTTGCTGCCCCGTTTTTCGTTTGGTGCTCATCAGACGGGTCAATGGCAGCGATGACTTCTGTTATTTCTTTCTTAAACAGACCTAGAAAACCACCGGATTTCTTCACTTTGGAATTCAGGATCACAGCCTCTGTCCCCAATTCGGTTCGCACTTTTTTCATGGCTTCCGGCATTGTTGCAGCCTCGAATTTTTTCACTCTCACGCTACATTCACCACCCCTACACTCTGGACTTCTACGGTTGGATCTAATTCGTTATAAGATAAAACAACGACTTGTGGTAAGAAACGATCCAGCAGTTGTTTTACATACATTCTTACCGCTGGGGAGCATAAAAGAATGGCTGTTTCTTCCTGTAAGGACATTTGCTCCACTTGTTCCGCAATGGCCGTAATGATGGTTTGCTGATTCTCAGGATCAAGAGCCAGAAAACTTCCATGCTCTGTCTGCTGAATATGATCAGCAATGATCTTTTCCACTTTTCCGGAAACGGTAATAACTTTCACTAATTGGTTGTCTTTTTTATACTGGTTCGTGATCTGAGCAGATAAAGATTGTCGCGCATATTCTGCCAAGAGTTCTGTATCATTCGTCATTTTCGCAAAATCAGCGAGTGTTTCAAAAATGACAGGCAAATTCTTCACAGAGACATTTTCACGTAGTAGTTTTGCAAGGACTTTTTGTACATCTCCTACACGAAGAGGATCCGGCGTCACTTCTTCTACGAGGATCGGATAAGATTCTTTTAAATGGTCGATTAATTGCTGGGTCTCCTGTCTTCCCAGCAGCGCATGAGCCTGCTGTTTAATGACTTCAGTAATATGTGTCGATACTACAGAAGGTGGGTCGACAACCGTATAACCGGAAAGTTCTGCTTCGTCTTTCTGATCTTCCGTGATCCACTTAGCAGGTAGACCAAATGCAGGTTCCTGTGTATCGATTCCATCAATTCCATCATCATCCCCTGGACTCATCGCTAAGTAATGGTCCAATAAAAGCTCGCCTTGGGCCACTTCATTCCCTTTCACTTTGAGACGGTACTCATTCGGGCTCAGCTGTATATTATCCCTGATCCTAACGACAGGAATAACGATGCCAAGCTCAATCGCCAACTGTCTACGAATCATGACGATGCGGTCAAGAAGATCGCCACCCTGGTTCGTATCCGCAATCGGAATTAAAGCGTATCCGAATTCAAACTCAATTGGATCCATGCTAATCAAATTCACGACACTTTCTGGCGATTTCATTTGATCGCTCTCCGCTTCATCCATCTCCTCAGGTTCGTCAAATTCCGGTTCTTTCTCCTGCCTCGATAACCAATATCCCCCAAACACAAGGACGGCTGAAATCAAAGTCGTTAAGAAGATTGGGATTGGTGTCAATCCGAGAAGGAAAATGGTAGCCGCTGCAATGTAAAGCAACTTCGGATACCGTAGCAGCTGACCTGTGACATCCGTACTCAAGTTCCCTTCAGAAGCCACCCTCGTTACAACGATCCCCGTCGCTGTCGATATGAGAAGAGCCGGGATTTGACTGACAAGACCGTCACCCACCGTCAGACGCATGTAAGTATCAATCGCTTCACTAAAAGACATCCCCATCTGAACCATTCCAATAATCAATCCGAAGATAATGTTGATCAAGACGATGATGATCCCTGCAATGGCATCCCCTTTAACGAACTTACTCGCTCCGTCCATCGCTCCATAGAAATCGGATTCATTTTCGATCTTTTCCCGGCGTTCTTTCGCTTGATGTTCATTGATCATTCCTGCATTGAGATCGGCATCAATGCTCATCTGTTTACCAGGCATGGCATCCAATGTAAAACGGGCCGCTACTTCCGAGACCCTTTCGGCGCCTTTCGTAATGACAAGAAACTGAATAATAACCAGGATCACGAAAACCACAAACCCGACAAGAGGGTTTCCCCCAATGACAAACGTTCCAAATGTTGCAACCACTCCCCCTGCTTCTGCTTCAGAGAGAATGGAACGAGTGGTTGAAACATTCAATCCTAATCGAAATAAAGTGAGTAATAATAGCAAAGTCGGAAAGACAGCAAACTGCAGGGGTTCATCCATGTTCATAGAAACGAGGATGACAATCAGAGCAAGGGTAATATTGATCAGTATAAAAAAGCTAAGGAGCCACCCCGGTAATGGTATGACAAGCATGACAATAATCAAAATCACGCCTATAAGTACAGATAAATCTCTAGCTGACATGAGGGTCTACTCCTTTCTTACATTTTTCTTTCTAATTGGTAGACATAAGCCAATACTTCAGCAACAGCTTTATAGAATTGCTCATCGATCGGTTGATCTATTTCTGAATGCTGGTACAAGGCTCTGGCCAGCGGTCTGTTTTCCACTGTGATTACATCATTCGATTTCGCCACTTCCTTGATTTTAAGAGCGATAAAATCCACACCCATCGCTACGACATAAGGAGCCGATGACATTGCTTCGTCATATTTGATGGCGATGGCGTAGTGGGTTGGATTGGTGATGACCACATCAGCATCCGGCACCTCACTCATCATCCTCGCAGCAGACATCTGGCGCTGCTTCTCCTTAATTTTAGCTTTGATTTGAGGATCCCCTTCCATGTTTTTATGTTCATCTTTGATGTCTTTCTTGGACATCCGGATGTTTTTTTCATGGTCATATTTTTGATAGGTATAATCAAGAACGGATAAAATCAACAACGCGAACGCAGATGCTAATCCCATGATGGTCGTAACTGTTCCAAAGAAAGCAAGCGCAGCTTCTACAGATTTTTGCGACATCATCATCATTTGGTCTTTATTCACCCAAATGATGGCAAACGTAATGACACCCACCATACTGATTTTCAACAAGGATTTCAGGAGCTCGACTAATGCCCGTGCTGAAAAAATCCTTTTCGCTCCTTTGATGGGATCCAATTTCTTCAAATCCATCTTCAAAGGTTCAGCCGTAAACATGATCCCCACCTGCAGGAGATTCGATGCAATACCAGCAACAACCGCTACACCCATGATCGGCGCGATAATCTTGGAAATCTCCATGGTCATTTCTACGAACACAGCATGGGTCTGTGCTTCTGTCAGGTCTTTATGTATGTACTCATTAAAAGCAACTTTGTACATGCCTGTCAGTGTCCCTTCCATATATCCTCCAAGAAGGAAGAGCGTGCCAAATATGAGGAGCAGCAAGAAACCCGTATTCACATCCTGACTCTTCGGCACCTGTCCTTTTTTCCTTGTATCTTCCCGCTTTTTTGGCGTCGCTTTCTCCGTTTTCTCATCCGCAGCAAAATACTGGAGATCAAGTTTTAACCAAATCATTATTCTCAACCTCCAAATAATTGCATAAGGTCACGCATCGTCGTCAGCATCGTGTCAAACAAATTCCTAATGAGCATCATGTAAAACGTCATCGCTATGACAAGCACAGAAAGGGATACAAAAATTTTCAAAGGTAAACCAACGACAAAAACATTGAGCTGAGGTACAGTTCTCGCTACGATACCGAGAGCGATATCGACTAAAAACAGACACCCTACAATTGGAATAGCCATGAGAAAGGCGATGACGAACATTTGGTTAAAAGATTGGATGACGAAGATAATCCATCCTTCTTCCCTTAATGGTAGAAATTGATCAATCGCAATCACTCCATAGCTGTAAAACACGCCGTCAATCATTAAATGGTGACCATCGACAGCTAAAATGAATAAAAGAGTGATAATATATAAGTACTGTCCAATCAATGGACTTTGGGCGCCTGTCTGAGGGTCAATCACGTTAGCAATGGCAAACCCCATCTGAAAATCTATGAATCCGCCTGCGATTTGTATCGCGGAAAGAATGATGTAGGCTATAAGACCGACACCGATCCCTACGGCCATTTCTTTGAAAAGCAAAAGAAAATACTCCCCATTTATGATTAAATCAGGGGCAGGGACCGTGAAATACATGATGGCAGCCAGGAAAAAGCTGAACGCGACTTTATGTCTTGTTGGAACTGTCCGATATGAAAAGAGAGGCAACGTGACGAAAAAAGATGTCACCCTCACTAAAATGAGCAAAAACGCTGGCACATTGGCCCAATCAATCGTATCCAGCATGTTATCCCACCAGGATATTCAAGTTGTTAAATATATTGGCTGTGAATTCAACCATATTGGTGAGCATCCAAGGTCCAAAGACAATGAGACCAATCATGACCGCTACGATTTTTGGAATGAAGGCAAGCGTCTGTTCCTGAATCTGCGTTGTTGCCTGAAAAATACTGACTAGTAATCCGATGGCAAGTGCCAAAATCAAGAGTGGGCCAGATATGAGGAGGACGGTATAAATGCCTTCTTTTGCAAACGAAATTACCATGTTGCTGTTCATTCTTTAAACCTCCGATCTTAAAAGCCTTCTAATAATGATTTTGATATTAAATACCATCCATCTACTAAAACAAAGAGTAGAATTTTAAATGGCAGGGAGATCATGACTGGTGGAAGCATCATCATTCCCATGGACATAAGGACACTCGCTACAGCCATATCAATCACGAGAAAAGGAACAAAAATCATGAAACCCATCTGAAAAGCCGTTTTTAATTCACTGATGGCAAAAGCAGGAACAAGGGTTGTCAGCGGAACGTCTTGTATACTTTCAGGCGCTTCCAATCCTGAATAATTCATAAACAAAGCCAGATCCTTTTGCCTCGTATGTTTTCCCATAAATTCTTTCATTGGTTCACTGGCTTCCTCATAAGCTTCATCCAACGTAATTTCTTCATTGAAAAGCGGTGTCAACGCTTCTTCATTCACTTCTTGAAACGTAGGAGCCATAATGAAAAATGTGAGGAATAACGCTATACCGATGAGGACTTGATTGGGGGGCATGGACTGTGTAGCCAACGAAGTCCTTACAAAAGACAACACGATCAGAATCCTTGTAAAACTTGTCATTAAGATTAAAATCCCCGGCGCCAAGGAGAGAACCGTCAGCAGCAGAAGCAACTTGACAGAAGTTGCCACACTTTCCGGGTCGGAATTTGAGAAGATATCAATGAATTCATTCATGCTCGGAATCCCTCCTCTTCCCATCCATCACTTTCTTTCGTTTCTCTTTCATGTCATTCAATTGATTTTCAAAAAGCTGCTGAAATTGTGTGGAAGACTGGCTTCCAGCTTCTTGCTTGCCTTTCCAGATGTCTGCCCATTTTTTAATATTAAATTGGGGAGATGCCCCACTCACATCGGGTTGCATCAATGTCTTCTTCGTCTCTTCTTCTGTGATTTCTGTAATGATTTGTACCGTTTCTCCAACTCCAAGGATAAACACCTGTCCTCCAATACGGACGGCCTGGATCGATCGATTCGGCCCCAGATTCATGCCACCCAGATTTTCCATCGTTCGGTTTTGGTTGAACATTTTATTTTTTTGATTAAAAAATTTCAGTAATCCATAGAGGAGAGCCACTACAAAAATCAAGGCAAAGATGAGTTTAACCACATTCCATATAAGACTGTCCCCGTTATTCATTTCTGCAGGAGAATTGGATGTTTGATCATTTTCTCCCTGTACACCTTCAGATGAAGGACAACCCTCTAACTGAGGGTTCTCCAAACATTCAAAGGCCGTGGGCTGAGCAAATCCATGTGTAGGAAAAACACTGGCCAGCACCATGAACAGAATGGCTGCAATTGTCACTCTTGTTGTAAAAATCATCTGCATCCCTTCTTTAACTCAATGCTTTTTGGATAGCCTCGATCACTCGATCAGCCTGGAATGGTTTGACAATGAAATCTTTCGCTCCTGCTTGAATCGCATCCACAACCATCGCCTGCTGTCCCATAGCTGAACACATAATTACTTTGGCATCCGGGTATTGGCCTTTAATTTCTTTCAACGCTGAAATTCCGTCCATCTCAGGCATCGTAATATCCATCGTGACCAAATCCGGTTGTTCCTCTTTATAAAGCTCGACGGCTTTCTTCCCGTCTTCCGCCTCTCCTGCAATTTCGTAACCATTTTTCGTTAAGATATCTTTCACCATCATTCTCATAAATGCTGCATCGTCTACAATCAATATTCTTTCTGCCATGTTAAATCCTCCCTAGTCTTATTCGATTATTTTAATTTTGTTAAACGCTCTTTCGGACTCAATATATCTGTCACCCGTACGCCGAAGTTCTCATCAATAACGACAACTTCTCCTTTAGCCATCAACTTTTCATTCACATGGATATCTACGGGCTCCCCGGCTAGTTTATCTAGTTCCAGGACAGAACCTGAGGAAAGATCCAGTATTTCCCTGACGGAACGTTTCGTACGTCCAAGTTCTACTGTGACCTTCAATGGAATGTCCATCAGCATATCGAGATTTTTCTGTTCAGACCCATTCAATTGAACAGGACTAAAACTTTGAAATTCCGCTGTTTGTACATTTGCATCTTCAGCGGTTTTTCCTGCCGGCCCTCCTACATACTGAGGGGAATGAGGAGCCTCTTTCTTTGTAGAAGATTCATAGAATGTGTCATCCATCTCGCTGTGCGACTGTTCTTCTTGTTTCTGTGCAGAAGGCTGTTCTTTCACCGGTTCGGGTTCCTTTTTTGAAAAGTTTTCCTGAGGGGGATCCAAGCTCTCTTCTACAGCCGGCTCGTCTTGTTGTGGATTCATTAATTCTTCCACTAGCTGTTTAGCAAAACTCACTGGAATGAGCTGCATGATATTCGAATCAATTAAATTCCCAACCTGGAGCTGGAAGGACACTTTGACGAGCACTTCCTCATCAGGGATCTTCTTCGTTCCTTGTTCCACCTCCAAATCAAGCACGTGGATGGCCGGCGGAGAAATATCGACTTTTTTGTTAAAAATCGTCGACATACTCGTCGCTGCAGATCCCATCATCTGATTCATCGCTTCCTGCACGGCACTTAATGCAATTTCATTCAAGTGATCATCAGGGTCCGTACCATCTCCTCCCAACATCAAATCGGCGATGATCGCCGCATCCTTCGTTCGAATGACGAGAACATTCTCTCCAGAAAAGCCATGGGTATATGTAACGCCGATCGCTACGTGCGGCTTCGGAAATTCATCTGGTAAATCTTTTCTTTCCAAAACAGAAATCTGTGGCGTCGTAATTTCTACCTTTTGATTCAAAAGGGATGACAGGGCGGTCGCTGAACTTCCGAAGGAAATGTTTCCGATTTCCCCTAAGGCATCTTCCTCCAATGAAGAAATCGTTTCATCTCCCATGAAATTTGAGGGTCCCTCTTCGTTGTCATTGTCACCCCCGCCGTTCAAAAGCGCATCAATTTCGTCTTGGGATAACATATCATCACTCACTATCTCCGGCACCCCCTTGATATTCCTCTAACACCTGAACAGCCAGCTTATTTTTGGATTTACCTGGCTGTATATAAAATTTGACTTCATCATCCACTTTCATTTTTAGCGGTTGGTCAATGGGTTGATCGAGTCGGATGACATCCTCTTTACCCATTCCTAAAAATTGCTCTATGCTCATATCCGCTTCTCCAAGGATTGCCCGAACATCCAATTCTGCTTCCTTAATGGCACGACTAATCGCTTGGACTTCTTCGGGGTCCCGCTCTTTCGGTTTTTCTTTCTGCATCCAATAGTGGACCGATAACCTCGGAATGATGGGCTCTAATACGACATGAGGAATACAAATATTGATCATCCCGCTAGTCTCTCCAATTGTCGTGTTCAACGATACAACGACCACCGTTTCATTTGGTGAGACCATCTGCAGGAATTGTGGATTCACTTCAAACTCTTCAAGTAAAGGATCAATATCAACAATGGACCCCCAGGCTTCTTGATAGTTTTCCAAGGACCTCTCGAAAAGGTGAGACATGATCGTCGTTTCAATTTCTGTCAAATTCTCTACTTTGTTGACGCCGCTCCCTTTTCCTCCGAGCACACGATCCATCATGGCATAAGAGACATTCGGATTCGCTTCTAATAGAATTCGTCCTTCAAGGGGAGGCACGCTGAATATATTCAGGATCGTCATCGTTGGAATCGAACGGATGAATTCCTCATATGGCAATTGATCTACTGATGCCACTTCAATGTTTACATATGTCCTCAACTGCGCTGAAAAATAGGTCGTCAACAACCGGGAAAAGTTCTCATGTATTCTAGTTAAGCTTCTAATTTGATCTTTAGAAAAGCGGAGGGCCCGCTTAAAATCATAGACCTTTACCTTCTTCTCCTTTTTTTCTTTCTTCAGCTCTTCTGCATTCATCTCCCCTGTAGACAGGGCAGAAAGCAATGAATCGATTTCGTTCTGCGATAGAACCTCTTCTGCCAAGACCTCACCCCCCTTTCTTTTTCTCTATCATTGAAGGACTTTGTTTACAGTGTAAACGTCTGTGACTTCTCCTTCAGACATGAATTCGTTCAGTTTCAATTTGACCCTCGTCTCAAGGTCAGATAACCCGGATTGAAACGTCTCAGAATCCATCGTGGATAATTCTTTCAACAAGACATTCTGCATTTGGAAGTCTCTTTTTTTCAATTCTTCCATAGAATCCTTGCTGTCTGTGACGACACGAAAGCTTATACGGACAAAATCCCCGTTTTGCAAGTCCGTGGTAATTTCCTCTGTTAAAAAGGAAGATTCCCGAATGTCATCAATGGATCTTTCTCCACTAGCATCGCTTTCTCCATTAAAATTGAGCACTAGCACAAGTGCTACGACACCGATGACAGTCAAAGCACTCAGTGTGATCACCATCACTTTAAATCCATTCATTTGTCTTCACCTGCCTTATCTGACGCCCTGACGATACCGATTTCTTTATAGAACCTGGTGATCTTATCCACGACCTCTTCTTCACTTTCTCTCACAAGGAATGTCCGGCCGGTTGTTGTCATCACGGTAGTATCAGGGTTTGATTGGATTTGCTCGATGTAAATGGCGTTGAAAGTAAAAGGCTGGCCGTTAAGTTTCGTTAGTTTAATCATCGTTTAACAAGGAGGGGCGGTCATTCAGGCCCCTCTCCCCCTTTTATCGTTTCAGATTGACGAGCTCTTGTAAGATTTCATCAGACGTCGTAATGATTCTTGTGTTTGCCTGAAACCCACGTTGGGCAGAGATCATTTCAGTAAAGGATTCAGCAAGATCCACGTTGGACATCTCCAGAGCTCCCGATACCATCTGTCCCGTTCCGTCTTGTCCAGCAATTAGAAGGTCATTAAACGCAGCGATCGGGTCTCCAGCATTTTGAGTATATTGGAACGAGTTGCCTCCGAGCTTTTCTAAACCACTTGGGTTCGGAAAGTTCGCCAATAGAACCCGTCCGGCAATTTGTGGGCTCCCGTTTCCATCCACGTAATTCACCGTACCATCGGTTTGGATGCTGAAACTTTGAGCACTATCAGGGATCGTGATAATCCCTGCAGATTCTTGATTTGCAGCGTTTAGTAACGGCTGAGAAGTTGTTGTACCATTATTATCAATAACCGCTTCATAAGGCTGTCCAATCAGATACTTTCCTTCGTTGTTTACAATTGCTCCATCAGAATCTAAGTAGAAATTACCTGCCCGTGTATAACTCTGATTGACAGAGCCAAGATCAACCGTTTTCACATCAGGGTCAATCAAATCATCCCCTGCTTCAGCAAGGACGAACATGCCATCTCCTTCAAGGGAAAGATCCAGAGGTCGATTCGTGGTTTGACGGTTTCCCTGGGTGTGGATTGTATCGACCGAACCCACTTGAGAACCTAGTCCAACTTGTGAAGGATTTAATCCACCTCTTACGTTCCCATTACCTCCTGCGATCGGTCCCTGAGCGGCAGACATCGTCTGGCTCATCATATCCTGAAACGTGACCCTTCCTTTTTTATACCCATACGTATTGACATTTGCGATGTTGTTCCCGATCGTGTCGAGCTTTGTCTGAAAACCTTTCATCCCAGAAATCCCTGAATACATTGAACGTAGCATAGTAACGACATTCCTTTCCTTCGGTAGATTCATCCGCATCAGTCGGTCAGCAGATGGTCGAGGCCTCCCAAACAGGGTCCAGCCTATTGATTTAAAAAAATCACTCCATTGATATTTGTGAAAATTTGAGATTCGGTCTCCTTATGATCCATGGCTGTCACGACCGTTCGGTTTTTTGAGCTGACCACAAGGGCCGCCTCATTGAGCACGACCAAGGATTGGTCCACCCCTTTTTTATTCGCTTCGGTCATTTTTTCTCCAATTTTGGACCAGGTTTGGTCACTGATTGCAATCTTTCGGTCTTTCATCCGCTCCATCGCATGTTTACTCACTTTGACCTCTCTTGCTTCCTGAAGGAACTGTTGAAAAGGGACATTAGATTTCTTGTATAGTGGACCTTTCTTCGGTATGGGTAACGGCTGATGTATGGATTGAATGCGCGGGTCCATGTTACCCCTCTTCGACAGGGGTCTCAGAGCTTTCGTCCCCATCACTTACTTTGGTAATGTCTCCAACTGAAATTTTCACTCCCGATTTCAGTTCCAAGAAAGTGTCTCCCCCGTTTTGATTGACGGCTTGAACAACATCTGTTTCGGTACGATCCAATAAACCCGTGTCCTGATCATAGACAGGATATGAGACTTCTTTTCCAATCAATCCACTGTATTGAATAAGCGGAGGGAGATTCTGGCTGTCCATGAATCTCTGAAAAGACTGCGACATGTTGGTCATCTGCTCCAGACTTGAGAATTCTGTCATTTGAGAAATGAATTCTTTGTCTTTCATAGGGTCCAAAGGATTCTGGTTCTTAATTTGTGCCATGAGGATTTTCAAAAAGTCATCTTTTCCGAGCGTGCTACTACCAGTCCCCCGAACCTGCTGACTTTTCAAATATAGAGAAGGATCAATACGTGTCATACCATCACCTATACTTTCTCATTCATTAATATTTCGTGGAAAGAGAGCTCTTCATCTTCTGTCTCTTCCTTTTGGTCTTGTTTCCCACCATGATCGTGCCTTTGGTGTTGTTCATGGTCGTGATCGCGGCTATCCAACTGATCATGGAGCTGTTGTTGTAAAGTGGATGCTTCGACCTTCTCAATTACCACTTGCTGCGGAGAGAACATATGCCTCAATTGTGATTTGTTTCCTTCAAGCATCTCCCTAGCAGCTTGACTCGTTACTAGTATTTTCACAGCCATTTCACCATTGATTTGAGCAAATTTGACGGTTAGATCTCCGAGGTTCCCAGGTTTTAACTTGATCAGTATTTCCATGCTGCCTTTAGGATTTGTGAACATGCGACTGGACTGGATGATTCTATCCAACTCATGGATCAACTGTTTCTGGGAAGAATCTCCTTGATTCTGGTTCTGATTTTGATTCATGTAAATCACGTGCTGCTCCACTTTAGTCATGGGGATCGTAAATGCATTGGATAATGGCTGTTGCTGGGGTGGTTGAAGCTTAGCATCCTGCTTCCCTCCCTCTCCCAATGCTTGTTTCACCCATTTGACGATGTCACTTCCTGTCACCGGCGTTTGTTGGTGATAAGATTTAGGGACATCCATTCGCTTTTGAAACATAAGCATCAGTTTATCTAACACCTGTTTTTCTTGAAGGGAAGTTTCTTTAGTCACACGTTCCATTACGCTCTGTCCCCGTCCCTTTTCTTTATTCGGTATTGATTCAACAAGTTGCATGAACGTTTGCAGCAACTCTTTCATCTTTTTACCTGTGCGATGAGAACCTTGAGCCGAAGAATCAATTTGAGATATTGTCTGAAGGATCTTTCTCATTTCCTGCCATGATTTATGTAAGTTATTCTCTGTGAGGTCATGGTCCGGATCCGAAGAAACTTCATTCTCGGTGAATGGTAATGATGGAAGGTTCAACACTGAGCTTTCATTCTTCCCCATGTCTTCTTCCACCAATGAGGTTAGTTCCTTGAATGTCATGGCCAGTTCCTGTTTCTCAGCGGATAAGTGGAAACTAGGACCTTCAGGTATGAACCGTTGTTCGAACTCTTGCAAGTGTGAAGTCATCTTAAAGAATAGTCCATCAGAAGCTGTTTCTTTAACTTTTTGAATGATTTCCTTCCCATCAGCGACCTCGACATCTGGCCGTCCACCTTGCTCAAGTAGGTTTAAGAGCATATTCTCCAACTTTCCAATCATCTTTATAACTTTCTCTTTGCTATCCTCTGTATCGACTTCTTTATCAATTTTCATAGATGACAGCCTCTGAAAATCGATGAGAAGAGACCCAAAGAATGCTCCTTGCGGCTTCTCGTCGCCTTTTGGTTTCATGTTAGGATGGGTCACCATTTTTTGCGATTTCCCAAAAATCATGATACCTGTATTCATTTTCACACCCCCTTTCAAAGAAGGCTTACTCTTCGATAATCATACTCGTGATGTTTGCTGCTGTTTCCGGATTCATCTGACCCAGGATTTCTCCTCTTTCCTCACTAGCTACGTCGTTTAAGACTTGGACTGCTAAATTTTGGTTCATGTTCTCTATAATTGGGGCCGCTTTTTCAGGATCCATTTCCTGAAAGGATCGAGCCATCTCTGCCGCTTTTGACTTCCCATTGTTCTCTTCTTTTGAATTTGCATCTTCCAAATCGGCCTTCAATTGAACCACTTGTTGTTCCAATTCACTGATTTGATTCTGCTTTCTATCAGATTCTGCTTGCAGATCTTCCATTTCAGCTTCTTTGTTGGCAATGACTGCCTGTAACCGGTCCGCCTCGACGTCTTGCGTTTCTCCACTTTCAGCGGATGAAGCGGAGTTGGATAATCCCGGAATGCGACTTGTGTATTTCTCAGCTTCTTCAAAAACGTTGACCCCACTTAACGTGAGAACAATTAATGAAAGTGTAATAAGGAAGATGAGGGGAAACAAAATGGCAACGATGATTTTAGAAACGGATTTCTTGTTTTTTTGTGTATGTCCATTCTTTGCCATCTCATCACCTATTCTGAAAATTTAAGTATTGTTGCATGGAGAGCTCATCCATCTGTTTGTTTTCTTCACTTTTCATAAGATGCCATTGCTCATCCTGCTTGTGCTCGATAATTTTTTCAAACTTCTTCACCTCTATGTGAGCTGCAGAAAGTTTGGTTTGTTTTTGCTGCATATGAACTCTGGCTTCTTGGACAGAAGGCTGAAGAAAATCAATCGTCTCTTGTAAACCTTGTATGTAACGTTGATGTCGGACGATGTCATCCGCTCTTACTGTATGATTGTTCATTTTCTCTCCGAACATTTCTTCCGCTATTTCTTTCTTTTTCAAAAATTCATAGAGTTTTTCTGCTTGTTTTTCAAACTTATCTACAGCATCCTGATACACTTTCTGAGTCTTTTGCTTTTCTCGATCTCTTAGATCTCTGATTCTTTGAAACGTTTGAATATCAGCCACGTCTAAAGGGCCTCCTATACGAACAGATTTCTTAAATCCTCTACTGATTTCTCAAAACTGGACGGTTCGTGAATCCCTTGTTGCAAAAATTGAATGATGGCCGAGTGATAAGAAATCGCTTGGTCGATGTCCTTACTTGACCCTTTTTTATAAGCTCCAATTTGTATTAATTCACTATTCTCTTCGTAAGTAGCTAATAGGGCCCTCAATTTCTCCGCAGATTCCTTATGTTCAGAAGAAGCGATTTGTTTCATCACTCTGCTGATAGACCTTAAAATATTGATCGCTGGAAAGTGTCCTTGCTCTGCCAGTTTACGATCAAGAACAAAATGACCATCGAGAATTCCCCGAACAGTATCAGAAATTGGTTCATTCAAGTCATCGCCATCAACTAATACGGTATAAAAAGCAGTAATCGTTCCATTCGTACTCGACCCTGTTCGTTCTAATAGTTTAGGTAATAGAGCAAAAACAGAAGGCGTATAGCCTTTGGTTGTAGGAGGCTCACCCGTAGCCAGGCCAATTTCGCGTTGTGCCATAGCAAAACGAGTGACTGAATCCATCATCAAATTGACGTTATACCCTTGGTCACGAAAATACTCACTGATGGCAGTAGCTGTGTATGCTCCCTTTACCCTCATCAAGGCTGGCTGATCGGAAGTGGCAACAACGAGGATCGAGTTTTTCAATCCTTCTTCACCCAGGTCATTCTCAATAAACTCTCTTACTTCCCGCCCTCGTTCACCAATCAGAGCGATTACATTCAAATCCGCCGAACTGTTTCTTGCAATCATCCCCATCAAAGTACTTTTACCAACTCCGCTCCCTGCGAAAATGCCGACTCTTTGTCCTTTTCCGACCGTCAACATCGTATCGACAGCCCTCACGCCGACTTGAATCGGTTCATGAATCGGTGGACGCATAAGTGGATTGGGAGGACTTTGATCTGTCGGATACCCCTTTAAACCTAAAGGCATGGCTCCTCCATCCAACGGGTGTCCAGTAGCATCTAAAATCTTACCGACAAGCCCCATGCCGACTTTGATTCGCATCGGTTCTCCGGTTGCTTCCACGATGCTTCCCGGACGCACTTCCTTCACTTCCCGAAAAGGCATTAAGAGAATGTTTTCATGGTTGAAACCGACAACTTCCGCTGCGATCTTTTCTTTATGATCAGACGTGTGAATATAACACAGATCACCGACAGAGGCTTCCGGCCCTTTGGATTCAATCATGAGTCCCACAACTCTATGGATCTTCCCATACCTTTTCATAGAATCCGTATTGACGATTGTCTCAAAATAACGGTGACTATTATTCATTTCCCATCTCCTCGTTCGCAACAGCGAGCAGTTGATACCTGAGTTCTGATAACTGGGTATCTATACTTCCGTCAAGCTTTCCAAACTGCGACTCCACAATACAAGCATGTGGGTCTAGCGCTTCTTCTACATAAATACTCAGGTGCGAGGAGGGTGCGATTAACCGTTCAAGCTCTTCAAATTGCTTGTGAACGAATTCATATTTTTCTGGATGGACATACAAAGCGACTTCGGGTTGACCTTTGACCTCCTCCATCACCTTTTGAACCACTGGCAAAAACACTGAAGGATCTGCTTCCAGTTTTGCGTTTAGAATCTTCTCTGCTGTTTTCATAGCCACTTCCACGATTGTTCTTTCACTGCTTGCAACCATACGGTCATGTGATGCTTTCGCTTGCTGGATGATTTCATTAGCCTGGGTTAGTCTGGATTGCAAAGCGTCATAGCCTTCTTTATGTCCTTGCCTGAAACCTTGGTCCATCCCTTTTTGATAAGCTTCATTTTCAATCACTTTTTTCTCTTCTTCCCAAGTAGCTCGAAGGGAATCGATTTCTTGTTCAGTGGATTGAATGGACTGTTTTCTATGAAGCCTTGCTTGCTCTAGATCTTTATGGGCTTGTTCTAACTCCTGGATGATTTGCCGTTTTTTCTCCTCCAGGTCATTTTCCTGAACAGTTCTTTCTTGAACTTGTACGGGTCTTAATCCAATCACCCGACCATTTGATGAAGGTCTGTACTTAGACAATGATGTCATCTCCTCCACCTCTTGCTATGACAATTTCACCAACATCTTCTAAACGGCGAATCGTAGAGACCACTCTCGTTTGTGCCTCTTCCACATCACGAAGTCTGACAGGCCCCATGAACTCCATCTCTTCTTTGAAAGTCGTCGCCATCCGTTCAGACATGTTACTGAAAACAATGTCTTTGACTTCTTCACTGGATACTTTTAGAGACAGACGCAGATCATCATTTTCAACATCACGGATGATTCTCTGAATCGCCCGATTATCAAGGGCAACGATATCTTCAAAGACGAACATCCGCTTCTTGATTTCTTCCGCTAATTCCGGATCTTGTATTTCCAGGGAGTCAAGGATCGTTCTTTCTGTACTTCGATCCACCCCATTCAATACTTCCACAACGGCTTGAATTCCACCGGTTTCTGTATAATCCTGTGTCACGGTCGTTGATAACTTTTTCTCCAAAATCTGCTCCACTTGATTGATCACTTCTGGAGATGTTGAATCCATCGTAGCAATTCTCCTCGCCACGTCCGCCTGAAGTTCTTGTGGAAGCTCAGACAAGATTTGTCCGGATTGCTCAGGGTCTAGATAAGACAAAACGAGCGCAATGGTTTGCGGGTGCTCGTTTTGTATAAAGTTAAGGATTTGATGAGGATCCGCTTTTCTTGCAAAATCAAACGGCTTCACTTGTAAAGATGAAGTTAGACGCCCAATAATATTGGATGCTTCATCTGAGCCTAACGCCTTTTCAAGAATCGTTTTTGCATAGCCGATTCCACCTTGTGATATGTAATCTTGAGCTAATGCAATTTGATGGAACTGATCCAGAATTTCTTCTTTTTCTTTACTATCTACTTTTTGTACAGAAGAGATTTCCAACGTCAATTGTTCAATCTCTTCTTCATCTAAATGTTTATACACTTGAGCGGCTACATCAGGCCCAAGAGAAATCAATAGGACAGCGGCTTTCTGCTTTCCTGTTAATTCCGACTTTCTAAAGGCCATACAAAGACCTCCTTAATCTTCCGCAATCCATGATCGCAATAGTTTCGCAAAATCTTCCGGTTTTTCCTTGGCCATTTTTTCCAGTTGCTTACGTTTTCGAGTCCCTTCATCTTCTCGTTCTTCTATTGAAGGGATTTCCTGAGGCTTCGTTTCAGGGACCTCTTCTTCAAACATTAGGTACTCTTCCTCTTCTTCCTTCTCTCTCTTCTTTCGAGTAAGAACAATGAGAAGTACGATAATTGTAAATAGTAATAGACCACCTACAATGTAAACCCAAAGAGGAATGCCCTCACCCGGATCAGGAAACTCAGGTTCTCCATTGAACTCCTGAAATACAATCGATACTTTTTCTTGTGTATCCACTTCGCCGTATTCACCATTAATGGATGTTGTAATCATGGAATCAACAATGGACTGAACGCTCTCCTGTACCGTTTGTTGCTCAGCAGCAGTCAGGTATTCAACCTCGCCCTCGGGACCGACACTTTTGGTATTATCAATGGCCACTTGAATACCTAAGTCTCTTACCTTATAAGGACTTTCTTCGATATTTTTTTTAATTCGGTTGAACTCGTTATTAATGGTCTCGCGACTCATCTCGTAATCGCCACCCGATCCCTCCGACCCAGCAGGATACTCAGGAATGTCCCCTTCCTCGGTGCCTACGGGTCCACCTTCAGGGATCCCACCTTCGTAAGTCTCTTCAATTTTTTCTACACTTACAGGCAGGCCCTCCATCGTTTCAGGATCGACAGGTTCTACAAGTTCTTCTACACGGTTTTCTTTCGTGAAATCGATGTCTGCTGTAACAGTAGCGATCACTTTTTGCTGACCAATCATCATGCCGAGCATGCGCTGCAATCGTTGTTTAATGTCTCTTTCAATGTCTTTCTTTACATTCTGTTGATATGTATAAGCATTCTCAGAGCCACCCACCGGTGAATTATTTATGTCAAAATAGTTAAAATTTTGATCCATGATGACGATATTATCTTTAGGTAGGTTGGGTACAGACTTTGAGGCCAAATTATAGAGAGCCTCAATCTGACTATTTTCAATTTGATACCCGGGCTGAACATTAAGGACGATTGAGGCCGAAGCCGGTTGTGCCGACTCAGAAACGAAGACCTGCTCTTTAGGCATGTTAATCATGACTTGAGCATCCTGAATACCTGTGATGCCTTTCATTAAATTTGCAAGTTCGGTTTGCATCGCATCCAGTTTGATGACATCAAACTCATTATCTGTCATCCCCCAAGAAGTGTTGCCACTGAAGAAACCATAATCGATCGTTCCACTATTGGGCAGTCCGGCGGCAGCAAGGTCGACAAGCAACCCCTCTGCCTGCGTATCCGGAACAAGTATGGTTGAACCTCCCTGATCAAGTTCATAGGTAACGCCTCTTGTTTCAAGTTCGGTTTTTATTTGACCAATTTCCTGTAAGGTCAAGTCTCTGTATAAAGGAACCATACTCGTCCGGGAGGCGAAAACACTTGTAAGGGTAAGGATAAGAATGATGACAGCGATCCCACCAATCATCCACCCCTTTTGAGATTTGTTCCGTTCTTTCCAAAAGGTTGTCAGTCTCTCTTGATATTTTTTCATCTTTTCTTTCATAGTTGCCCCCAAAAAAAGCACGACCTAAGCGAATGGTTTAGTGCGAATTAAAAATAGAAGAGTCACACCTGCATACGCATGACTTCTTTATATGCTTCTACGACTTTACTCTGCATCTCGACGGCCGTTTTCATAGTAATGCTCGCCTTTTGTGATGTAATCATCACATCATGCAAATCATTGATCTCCCCCCGAGCAAGAGCTTTTGTCTTTTCGTCAGACAGAATTTGAGCTTCGTTCACCCCTGATATTGCATTTTTCAACTGATTGGCAAAGGTCGCATGAGCTTCCCCAGGAGATACATTTTTCTTCCATTGCGTTTGAGAAGGTTGGCTTAAGGGGATAGAATTTACAATAGGGTTGGACATGGTGAATTCTCCTTACTTTATCTTCCGATTTCCAAAGCTTTCATTAACATACTTTTTGATGCATTAACGGCTGTAACATTTGCCTCATAAGAACGAGTTGCGCTCATCATATCGATCATTTCCTTCAGAGGGTCAACATTAGGCAGTTCTACATAACCATCCTGATTAGCATCGGGATGATTGGGATTGTATACCATTTTGAATGGTTCATCGTCTTCTATGATTTCTGTTGCTTTCACACCACTTGCTTGTGAAGAATTTCCGCCTGCTTTATGTAAGAAACTTCTAAAGTTGTTTTCAGACGGCTCGAATACGACCATCTTACGACGATAAGGCTGCCATTCTCCATTTTCACCAACTTTAGCTCTCGTTGTGTTTGCATTCGCCATATTTGATGAGGCCACATCCATCCGCAAGCGTTGCGCTGTCAGTGCACTTGCACTATTATTCATTGCATGAAAAATACTCATCTATTAATTCCCTCCCCTTATAACGGATTCCAGGCTGCGGAATTTCCCACTCATCCGATCTACAAGGGCCTGGTATTGAATTTGATTTTGTGCGAGTTCATTCATTTCTTTATCAATGTCCACGTTATTTCCGTTATGATTGTACTTCGTATTTGTTTTAGTAAATGTCTGATAAGATTTCCCAGCGTCGCTAGTAAAGGGTATGTGGCGCTCATTCGTTCTTTTCGCTTCCAGAATCGAATGTTCTTGATTCAAGACATCCTTAAAAGCGACTCCTTTTGCTTTATATCCCGGTGTATCCACGTTCGCAATATTATTTGAGATTGCTCTATTTTTAGCTGATGTATAGTCCAAAGCATTCTCCAGACTAGTGATCGTGCTACTGAAAAAAGCCATAATTTCACCTCTATTCGACATTTTTCCATCCTCACAGACACAATTGTAAAAAAATTCACGTACTTATGTCTATACAAAAAACCCTTTTTTTACGAGAGTATTACAAACGCGCCAAAAGAATCAGGGATAATCTCCCCACTATTTGGTTTTTGTTCCCATGCGTCGAAATCTTTTCCATCATGACCATTATTACATAATTTTTTGTCGAATAGTGAATATATTATGCATCTTTTTAAAACATGACATAAGATAGTGAAAATAGGTTAAATCTGTTAAAAAAACCGTCCTATCAATGGTGGGTAATGGTTATTTGTTTCCAAATAACAAGCAAGTAATCTAAGTTGCCGTCAAAGATAACTGAAGTTCCTCGCCATTAAAAACATCCTACTCTTTGAGAATCCCTCCGCATGTCTGAGGCACAAGGACCTGTTCATTTAAAGCTTTCCTGAAGAGGCTACTCTCTACCATACCGTTCTCTTAAAAGCAAATTCACCCATAATAAAACCGCCACTCTATATAGAGTGGCGGTTCTTTTTACTTAATTGGTACGAAGCTTTTGAAGCTCCAGTAAGAAATTGTTATTCAATACTTTGATATACGTCCCTTTCATTCCTAATGAACGGGATTCAATGACTCCAGCGCTTTCCAATTTTCTAAGCGCATTGACGATCACTGATCTAGTGATTCCGACACGGTCGGCAATTTTACTTGCTACGAGAAGGCCTTCGTTTCCTTCCAGTTCTTCGAAAATATGCTCAATCGCCTCTAGTTCACTGTAAGATAGTGAACTGATCGCCATTTGTACGACGGCTTTGCTACGTGCTTCCTGTTCGATTTCTTCTGTTTTTTCATGAAGAATCTCCATACCTACTACTGTCGCACCGTATTCGGCAAGCAGTAGATCATCTTCATTGAAATTACTGTTCAGACGGCTCAGAATAAGCGTACCTAGACGCTGTCCACCACCAATGATTGGAACGATCGTTGTCAGTCCATTTTCAAACAGCTCACGGTTTTCAACAGGGAAAGCTGTATACTCACTGTTGATATCGATATCCGGAGTTGTTTCTTCAATTTTGAATAAATTTTGCGTGTACTCTTCCGGAAATTGACGTTCTGAGAGCATCGCTTTCATTCGCTCATTCTCAATCTCCTGATTGATGGCAAAGCCTAAAAGCTTACCTCTACGGCTCAAGACGAATGTATTCGCCTCAATCACATCACGCATTGTTGCGGACATGTCATTGAAGTCCACGGATTTACCAGTTGTCTTTTGCAGCATTGCATTGATTTTACGTGCTCGGTCTAATAGTTTCATGTTCATTTCCTCCTTGTTGTTCACCCTATAAAATAAAACGACTCAAATCTTTGTTTTTTACGATTGATGATAGTTTGCTGTCTACATACTGAGGTGTAATCTCAATGGTTTCCATCGTTACGTCAGGAGCTTCAAAAGATAAATCCTCAAGCAATTTTTCTAAGATTGTGTGCAACCTCCGCGCTCCGATGTTATCTGTTTCCTGATTCACTTCATGAGCGATTTCTGCGAGTCTAGTAATAGCATCGTCAGAAAATTCAACCTTTATACCTTCAATTTCAAGTAATGCCTTATATTGTTTCAAAAGAGCATTTGAAGGCTCTGTCAAAATGTTCTTGAAGTCTGATACACTGAGTTTATTCAACTCGACCCGAATCGGAAACCTTCCTTGCAATTCCGGGATTAGATCTGAAGGCTTTGCCATATGAAACGCTCCAGCAGCAACAAATAGAATGTGGTCAGTCGCTACGGGTCCATATTTAGTGACGACTGTCGATCCTTCAACGATCGGAAGAATGTCTCTTTGAACACCTTCACGGGATACATTCGCCTGGTTGTCGCCCTTCGCCGCCACTTTGTCGATCTCATCGATGAAAATCATTCCCGCCTGTTCAACTTTGGCTACGGCATCTTGACCGACTTCGTCCATATCGACCAGTTTCCCTGCCTCTTCTTGTGTGAGCACTTTTCGAGCCTCAGATACAGGAAGCTTTCGTTTCTTTTTCTTCTTCGGCATGAATTGACTGAAGGCATCCTGCATGTTCATGCCCATTTGCTCCATCCCGGATCCCTGCAGCATATCAAACATGGAAGATTGAGATTCTTCCACTTCTATGGTTACCATTCGATCTTCCAACTCACCGAGGTCCAATTGGTGACGAATGCGGCTTCTTTTAGTCTCTATTTCCGCTTCTTCACTCTTTTCATCTGAGTCTACTTCTTGCTGGTTGCCCTGATTAAATATCATCTCAAAAGGATTTTTAAAATTATTGGACTGTTTTTTCTTGGAAGGAACGAGCAGTTTCACGAGGCGTTTGTTCGCCTGCTCCTCTGCTCTGTCTTTCACAGCCTCCATTTTTTCTTCCTTCACCATACGTACGGCCATTTCCACCAAGTCACGCACCATGGATTCAACATCACGACCAACGTAACCAACTTCAGTGAATTTTGTGGCTTCCACTTTGACAAATGGAGCTCCTACTAATTTCGCCAAACGCCGGGCAATTTCAGTTTTCCCTACCCCTGTAGGTCCCATCATCAAGATGTTTTTCGGTACGATTTCATCCTTTAAATCGTCCGTTAGCTGCATGCGGCGATACCTGTTACGAAGAGCAATCGCTACTGACCGCTTTGCGCTTTCCTGGCCAATAATGTATTGATCGAGCTTTTCAACAATTTGTTTAGGAGTCAAGTTTAATGACATTCATGGTCCCCCTTAATCGAGAACTTCCAGGATTATTTGATCATTTGTAAACACGCAGATTTCTCCTGCAATTTCCAGAGCTGCTTTAGCAATTTGAGAAGCCGATTGTTCCGGTGAGTAACGTTTCAACGCTCGCCCTGCACTTAAGGCGAAGTTTCCACCCGAACCTATGGCAAGAATACCATCGTCCGGTTCTATTACTTCCCCTGTACCCGATACGAGAAACATGTTTTCTTTATCCATGACAATCAACATCGCCTCTAACTTCCTCAGAACACGATCACTCCGCCACTCTTTTGCAAGTTCAACGGAAGCTCTTGCTAAGTTACCATCATAGCTTTCTAACTTTCCTTCAAACTTCTCAAAAAGAGTAAAAGCATCAGCGACTGAACCTGCGAACCCTGCTAATACTTGATCATTGAACAAACGACGCACTTTCTTTGCCTTATGTTTCATTACCACTTGGTTACCTAATGTTACCTGGCCATCTCCGCTCATCGCGCACTCTCCTTCGTGCTGGACGGCAAAGATCGTTGTTGCATGAAATTGCTGCTCCATCATTTTCACCTCTTATTCGCTCGGGGATGACTGTTCATATAAACATTTTTCAAACGATCTTTCGATACATGCGTATAAATCTGAGTTGAAGAAAGTCGTTCATGCCCTAATAATTCCTGTACTGAGCGCAAATCTGCACCTTCGTTCAGCAAGTGGGTAGCAAACGAATGTCTCAATTTATGTGGATGAATATCCACCGTTAACGCTGCGTTTTCCACCATCTTTTTCAAGATGAGCCTGATTCCATCAGCTGTCAAAGGCCCACCCTTGGCATTTAAAAACACTCGTTTACTCGACTCATTTTTCTTGGAAGCCAACTGTTTTCTGCCATCATTAATATATGTCTGAAGTGCTTTTGCAGCAAATTGCCCGTAAGGAACGTAACGATCTTTACTCCCTTTTCCATGAACAAGAGCTGTGTTTAATGAAAAATCCAGATCTGAAAGTTCCATTTTCACACATTCACTGACACGCACACCCGTTCCATAGAGAAGTTCGATAAGAGCCTGATTTCTCTGTCCCAGTGGCGTATGCAAATCACTCACTGTAAATAGTTTCTCTATCTCCTCTTCATAAAAGAAGTTGGGAATAGGGCTTTCCTTCTTAGGTAATACCACATTCAAAAATGGGTTATGGACGACAATTTCCTCTCGTTCTAGAAATCGGAAATAGCTTCTCAAACTTGATATTTTTCTGGAAACTGTCCTTCTTGAATATTTCGCTTCATACTGCCTGGATAAATAGATTCGAATCGAAGGATATTCACATTCCTGGATCGTCAACCCTTCAGATGTGAGAAAGGATTCAAACTCGTCTAAATCCCTTCCATAATGCTTCAAAGTAAGAGGCGAAGCGTTTTTCTCAATTTGAAGGTATTCCATAAAAAGCTCTTTGTAAGACTGCATAATTCCTTCCACCTCTCAAAGGCGTCTAAATTTTATCACATCATCCATTGACATAACAATGGATTTAATTAAAATGTAACAAAATTCTGAATTGTTTCCAACTCTAATGAATCAACGATACAAAGAAACCGTACTATATTGTGGATACGTGTCAAGTATGTATACTTACCAAAGCGTAATTATAGCGTCCCACATAACCACTGTCAATCAAAAAATACCCTTCCATAAAAACCCATCGCCCATTCTCACAAACGCTACCTTAAGTTGAAGACTCAGTTTCGATACTTTTGCTGTGTGGATCGGGGCTGCGGGGAATAGCTCGCTTTCCGCGGGAGTCTCCCCATTCCCTTCCGCCCCTTGACCTTATGAGTATTTCGAAACTACTTCCAGAATAAACAGCTTCCCGACGAAATGGAAGTTCGCAAATCCAACTACATACAAGAAGTCATCTGTACTATAACGCACGCTATGAAGCGCTTTTTCAACTGGAAAGCAGTGTTAATGGAAGACGCTACATCCTTGTAAGTGGGGTTGTTTGTCTGTCTCGAATGGGGTGGTTGGGAAGCTGCGAGACTCCCGTGGAATGGATTGACTGGCGAGACCCCGCAGTGCGAAGTAGGCTTGCCTCAATCACCAAAGAAAAGCGAGTAGCTTCCTAGCCACCCCTAACGCCTCCTATGGCAAACGAACCCCGAAACATCTCGAAATCGAGTCTTACAGAATTCTGCCAGATCCTTTAATACATATTGATTATGACAATATTTCATAAGTACAAACAAAAAGAGTCTACAACTAAAAGGATAGTCATAGACTCTTGGTTTTATAACTAAATCATGATTGAGGCTCTTCTTTGTAGTCGCATTCTGTACACTGAATTTGCGTGCCTTTTTTGGACTTCTTCTCCACAAGCAGAGATTCACACTTCGGACAAGGTCTGCTGATTGGCTTATCCCAGGATATGAAGTCACACTCAGGATAGTTTTCGCAGCCAAAGAATTTGCGGTTTTTCTTGCTCTTCCGCTCGACGACCTCTCCATCTTTACATTTTGGACAAGTGACTCCGACTTTCTTGAGGATCGGCTTTGTATTGCGGCAATCAGGGAAATTTGAGCAGGCAAGGAATTTTCCGTATCTGCCCATTTTATACACCATTTCATGCCCACACTTTTCACAGTCAATCCCTGCAGGTTCGTCTTTGATTTCAATTTCTTCCATTTCTTTCTCAGCTTTTTCCAACCGCGGCTGGAAGCCATGATAGAACTCACTGATGATATTTACCCATTCTTCTTTCCCATCCTCAATGGCATCAAGGTCATCTTCCATGCCCTTCGTGAAATCAACATCGATGATTTCAGGGAAATACTCTCTCAGTTGTTCTAAGACAATCTCGCCAAGTTCCGTCGGGACGAAGCGCTTATTATCGAGGGCGACATAACCCCGTCGTTGAATGGTATCAAGTGTTGGAGCATAAGTGGAAGGTCGACCGATTCCAAGTTCCTCAAGCGTTTTAACAAGACGGGCTTCCGTGTAGCGCGGAGGAGGCTGTGTAAAGTGTTGGTTCGGCTTAATTTCCTCCGCTTTTACTGTCATCCCTTCTTCAAGATGAGGAAGTAGCTTGTCTTTCTCTTTTTTGTTATCATCACGGCCTTCTATATAGACCTTCATAAACCCTTTGAATTTCACCTCAGAACCTGTAGCTCTGAATTCAACCCCTTCATTGTAAAGGTGGACGGTCATGGTATCCAAGACTGCAGGTGCCATTTGACTCGCGATGAATCGATCCCAAATCAACTTATAAAGTCGATACTGATCCCTGGATAAAATACTCTTCATTGCTTTTGGATCACGGTCTGCTCCCGTCGGCCTGATCGCCTCGTGGGCATCCTGTGCCCCTTCTTGCTTTTTGGATCCTTTACTTTGTCCTAGAAATTCTTTGCCGAAATTACCTTCGATGTATTGCTTTGCATCCTCTTTTGCTGAATTCGACAACCTTGTGGAATCTGTACGCATATACGTAATCAAACCTGTGGTTCCTTGCTTTCCACCAAGGTCAATTCCTTCATAAAGCTGTTGAGCAATCATCATTGTTTTCTTTGCTCGGAAGTTTAATTTCCGTGCAGCTTCTTGTTGCAGTGAGGATGTAGTGAAAGGTAGAGACGGATTTCTTTTTCTTTCTCTTTTGTTCACTTTATCTACAGAGAAATCTTTCCCTTTCATCCGCTTTTGGATCTGTTCTACATCATCCTGTGTTTTCAAATCCTTTTTCTTACCATCGACACCATAAAAGGAACCTTCAAATGCCTCTTTATCTTTTAAGAAATCCGCTTCTATGGACCAATATTCTTCAGGCTCGAACTTTTTAATCTCATTTTCACGATCAATGATAATTTTGACAGCTACGGATTGGACACGGCCGGCACTTAATCCCTTCTTCACTTTCTTCCATAGAATTGGGCTGATGTTATATCCGACAAGTCGATCAAGGATCCGTCGGGCCTGTTGAGCATCAACCAGATCTGAATCGATGGACCTTGGTTGTTTGAAGGAATCTTTAATCGCTTCTTTTGTGATCTCATTGAATACGACTCGACATTTAGAGGTGTCATCAATATCCAAACTGTGGGCCAAATGCCAAGCAATGGCTTCCCCTTCTCTATCGGGGTCGGCTGCGAGATAAACTTTCTTTGCCTTTTTAGCAGCTGTCTTTAGTTCTTTCAGTACGGGCCCTTTTCCCCGGATGGTTATATATTTCGGATTGAATTCATTCTCAACATCCACGCCCATTTGACTTTTAGGCAAGTCACGCACATGTCCAAGAGATGCTTTCACTTTGTATTTCTTTCCAAGATATCGTTCAATTGTTTTCGCTTTTGCAGGTGATTCTACAATTACCAGATAATCTGCCATATATGTTCCTCCCATAGAGGTGTTTTCTCTTTGTGTTTCATACACTCTGTTTATATTTTCGTTTTTGATTTACCTTTTAATGTATAACTTAAGCAGAATGGAAAAGGAAAACTACAGCTCCCGTCCATAGACAAAAAGTCATTCTACCCATTATTCTTCCATGTCATTGCTTGAGAAGCTTTTATAAAATAAATCTTCCCTATTATTAAATACAATGAAACCGTTTGTCAAACATATATTTTTCAAAAAAGTCTCAAATCGGTTTAATTCTACCCTTGAATGTAACACCTTTGTAATGAATTATTCAAATTTTTCTAACCAATCTTCAAGAATGTCATGATACGTATGGACCAATTTTGCACCATCATTGATCATTTTATGACAACCTTCACTCGTTACCCTACCCACAGGCCCCGGGAGTGCATAGACATCTCTGCCTTGTTCTAAGGCTTGGTCCACGGTGATCAATGTTCCACTTTTCAGTCGAGCCTCGATGACGAAGGTGCTTGGGGTCAACCCAGCGATCAGTCGGTTACGCTCAGGGAAGTGGTATTTTTTCGGTGGACAATCCGGAGGGTATTCACTTACGACCAAGTGATTTCTTGCCAATGTGTGATAAAGAAAAAGGTTGTTCCTAGGATAAATATGCTCGAATCCTGAACCGAGAACAGCGATTGTTTTTCCCTTGGATTCATCAGCCAACGTATGAGCAAGCTGATCAACACCTTTAGCCATACCACTAACGATCGTAAAACCAGCATGTATTATTGGGATAAGAACAGATTTCATTGCAGGTAAAGCATAGGAAGAAGGTCTTCGCGTACCAACAACGCTCAAGGATAAGGGGGAGTGTAACAGCGAAACATCCCCTTCTGTGTACAAAACATAAGGAGGGTCCGGAATCGTCTTTAAAAGTTTAGGATATAAGGGGTCGAATACGGTGACAATCGTATATTTCTTGTCCTGCATGTCGAGTTTCTTCATTATATTATGGTCTGTTATATGGCGTAGGATGTATTGAGCTTTTGTGAGAGGGATAGAAAGAGACACGGAAAGCTGGGTGGGTGTACTAGAGAAGGGGTATAAAAAAGAAGCGTCTTTCTGCTCTATTTTTCTAAGTAAGGGTCTTGTCATGTGAGGGGAGTCGTGTAGGAGGAGTAGACGTGTTCTTCGGTCTTTCATGAGGCACCTCGTTTCCATAAGTTAGAGGCCGTACCTGTTTATCGATACGACCTCTATCAACATTTATTTAGTGTGTTTTACATTTTTCAAATAGATCCTGGTCTCTTAACACTTGAATCAGTGTTTCACCCATAACCGAAGGGGTTTCAGCGACTTGAATTCCACATTCGTTCATAACGCGGATCTTTTCATCTGCAGTACCTTTACCACCGGAAATGATGGCACCCGCGTGACCCATGCGTTTTCCTGGAGGGGCTGTACGGCCACCAATGAAACCGACTACTGGTTTATTCATATTGGCTTTCACCCACTCAGCGGCTTCTTCCTCGGCGGTTCCACCAATTTCACCGATCATGATGACAGCTTCTGTGTCAGGGTCTTCATTGAAAGCTTTCAATACATCAATGAAATCGGTCCCATTTACAGGATCTCCCCCGATTCCGACCGCTGTGGATTGACCAATTCCAGCTTCTGAAAGCTGATGAACAGCTTCATAGGTTAATGTACCAGAACGAGAAACGACGCCTACATGGCCTTTTTTATGAATATAGCCAGGCATGATTCCAATTTTACATTCATCTGGTGTGATGACTCCAGGACAGTTTGGTCCAACAAGTCGTGTTTTCTTTCCTTCCATATACCGTTTCACTTTAATCATATCTAATACAGGAATATGTTCCGTAATACAAATAGCAAGATCCATATCTGCATCTGTCGCTTCCATGATGGCATCCGCTGCAAACGGTGCAGGGACGTAAATGACGGAAGCATTTGCTCCTGTTTTCTCGACAGCTTCAGCAACTGTATTGAATACAGGAATGCCTTCAACCTCAGTACCGCCTTTACCTGGCGTTACACCACCAACGATTTGTGTCCCATACTCAACCATTTGTTTCGTATGGAAAAGTGCTGTCGATCCTGTAATACCTTGAACAATGACTTTTGTGTTCTTATCAATATATACACTCATCTGATTTCCCCGCCTTTCTTACTTGACTAGTTCAACGATTTTTTGTGCGCCTTCTGCCATAGAATCTGCAGAAGTGATGTTCAAGCCTGATTCATCAAGAATTTTCTTCCCAGCGTCTACGTTCGTACCCTCTAAACGGACAACAAGAGGCAATGTCAGTCCAATTTGTTTTGTCGCTTCTACAACACCTTCAGCGATGACATCACACTTCATAATTCCCCCGAAAATGTTCACAAAGATTCCTTTAACATTTTCATCAGAAAGAATGATTTTGAAAGCTTCGGTTACTTTTTCTGTTGTAGCGCCGCCTCCGACATCAAGGAAGTTGGCAGGATCTCCATTGTAGTGTTTGATTGTATCCATAGTTGCCATCGCAAGACCTGCACCATTGACCATACAGCCAATGTTACCATCAAGGGCGATGTAACTAAGATCGTATTTGGATGCTTCCACTTCTTTTGGATCTTCTTCTTCAAGATCGCGAAGTTCAGCAATGTCTTTTTGACGGAATAGCGCGTTATCGTCAAAGTTTAACTTGGAGTCAAGAGCCAGCACATCGCCGTCACCTGTTGTAACAAGTGGATTAATTTCTGCAACGGAGCAATCCTTTTGTACAAAAACGTCATAAAGGCCAAGCATAAACTTAACCGCTTTTCCTAGAGATTCTTTCGGAATATTAATATTGAATGCAAGTCGACGCGCCTGGAACGGTGTAAGACCTGTCACAGGATCGATGACTTCTTTAAAGATTTTCTCAGGAGTCTTTTCTGCGACTTCCTCAATCTCTGTACCGCCTTCTTCAGAAGCCATCATCGTTACACGGCTTGTCGCGCGATCGAGAACTAGACCGACATAGTATTCGCTCTTAATATCGCAACCCTCTTCGATAAGTAAGCGCTTTACTTCTTTGCCTTCTGGTCCAGTCTGATGGGTTACAAGTGTTTTTCCTAGTATTTCGTCAGCGTATGTACGCACCTCGTCAAGATTTTTAGCAATTTTGACTCCGCCCGCTTTTCCGCGGCCACCTGCGTGGATCTGTGCTTTGACGACTGTAACATCGCTACCTAATTTCTTCGCTGCTTCGACAGCTTCATCTACGGTATATGCGACGTGTCCATTTGGCACAGATACGCCAAAATCACGCATAATTTCTTTTCCTTGATACTCGTGAATGTTCATGTTTCATCCTCCCATCAAATTTCACTGCATGTTCATTGTATAAAAAAACGCTATCAATTGTCCATACTAAGCTAGATTTCTGTCGAAAAATTCAATAGATTCACTAGTATATTATTATGTAAACTAGATTTGAAATGTCGAATTCCCCGCTAGATCGTCTCTCCATAAACGCTCCCTTTTCTTGAAGACTCAGTTTCGAGACTTTTGTTGAGTGGATGGGGGCTGCGGGGAATGACTCGCTTTCCGCGGGAGCGCGGTGAGCCCCCTCGGACTGCGTCCTGTGGGGTCTCACCCTGCACTTTTTTCCCGCAGGAGTCTCGCCATTCCCCTCCGCCCCTCTGCCATATAAGTATCTCGAAACTACTTCCAGAATTAGGCGATTTATACGTATTTGGAGCAATAACACAAAACCTCCATCGTATGAATAGAGCTTATAACCGCTTGTTATAGAGCCCTTTCTTACTGTAGGTAGTAGGGGGTGGAAGATGCTCCTTCATGGTAAAGGGGTTCGTTTCTCACATAATCGAATGGGGTGGTTGGGAAGCTGCGACACTCCCGCGGGAATGGCTTGCCGCCATCCCCGCAGGAAAGCGAGTAGCTTCCCAGCCACCCCTGACGCTCAACTCAGCAACGAACCCCGAAATATCTCGAAACTGAGTCTTCCACAATCCTGCCAAATACTTTAAGATACTATTTCTTTTGTTGTTGATCAACGTTATAGATGAAGGCGAAAATTTCAGCGACGGCGTGGTACAGATCTTCTGGGATTTGTTCATTGATATTCAATTCTGAAAGTAATTCGACAAGTGTGGCATCTTCTTGTACGGGTATTTGGTGATCTTCTGCGGCTTTTAAGATATTCTCAGCAATGATACCCTTCCCTTTAGCCACAACCTCTGGAGCAGCTGCTTTTTCAGATTGATAGGTTAAAGCAATGGCTTCTTTTCTTTTTTTATTCATATTCTGATATCCAGCCCTTCTTCCTCTTCCACTGCTTTCTTAGATTCAAAGGTTTTTGAAACTGGCCCCGTTGTGCGTGCCTGAATGGAGTTTAATTCATAACCCGCCATCTTTAAACCCACTTCTAACTTCTCCTGGTGCGGTTTAAAAAGCATTTCAACCTCTGGGTTTTCGTTGTATACAACGACTGATACACGTCTTTCAACAATTGTCAGGTCTATAATGGTCTCTTCTAGTTGAGCTAGATGCAGGTAGAACATCACGTGACAATAGTCAGAATCAATCTGACCTTCATCATTTTTTCGACCTTCCATATTCATATGCACATCCTTCAAAGCTCCAATAAAATCACCAGGGAACTGAAGCGCTATTTGTAGGGTTTGTGGGTTCTCCGAGTGCGAGGCGAGTTGAGTCCCATTGATTAAGTGGATCAGGCGATGGGCTGTTTCAGCTTTCACTTCTGATCCTTCAGTTAGTCCCATTAATAGCAATGTTTTTAATGAACTTTCTGAAGACGCAACTGCATCGGGATGTTGCGAAGCCTTCGCAAGTAAATGTTCATCATTGAATCCGACCCCATTCATCATCGCTTTCATTTGCAGCCACATTCGATCATGATCAGAAAGCTGGATACTCTGGCTCAATGACTGCAGAGATTGAACGAGAAGCTTTTGTTGGTCAACAGACATTTGTTTGCCAAGCACATGTTGGATATCAGAAAGAAAGGATTTAAACTCACTTTTAGTAAATGGGTACCTCTCACTACTGGACTGTTTTAATTGTGTTACGGCTTTATTCATAAAAACCTCTGTCGATTCTTGTAGGTGCGGGGTTAGTCGTTCCATTATTTTTTGATCCATTACCTTTTTAAAAGTTGCTGTCCATTGTTTACGTGTTTGTTGAGACAGCATTGGGAAGTCAAAATTTGAAGGTTGTTGATTCCATAGAGACAGCAGTTTTTCCGATGAGCGCGCCCATTGTGTGACCGTTTGACTTTCTGATGAGGATAACGGAAGTTGATGTTGCAACAGCTGTTGTAAAGAGCGAGCGACTCGTTCTTTTGTAAAAGGGAATTGTTCCAAACTGGGATTCTGACGCACCCAATTTTGTTTGAACGCTGAATAGGATAGCTTGTTCTCTATAATTTCCGCTTTTTTAAATAGATCAAAAGTCATTTTCGATCCATTCGCTAACTCAGACCTCAATTTGGTAAGAGTCGAGTTTTCAGCGTTAGGCTTTTGTTCTGCTCGTAATGCATGGACCATTCCTCTGATTTTTTCATCGGAAGCAGAGATAGTTTTTCCACCCAATTGTTGTTCAACCTCTGATAAAACTTGAGAATATTGAGATGTGTATTTCGTTATGAGCGCCGAAAACACGGAAGGTTGAATTGGCATTTTTCTGCTAAGCATATATAAAGATAGATCCCGTGCTAATTGTTGATTCTCAGAGGATTGTATCCATCGGAACACCTTTGCTAAATCATTCTTATGTAAAGGCACGTTCAAATCAACCATTTGTTTCAACAATGATCGATTCTTTCTGTTCTCCTTCACTCCTAGCTGCTTTAAAAGAGAGGAAAGATCCATTTGTCCCGGATGATTTTCTGAAAGCGATACAGGACGTAATACAAGAGCAGGATTAACTTGTTTGACTTGGAACAAATATGACGAACCTTTGATTAACGGTTGATTTACTATGGCTTGCACACTTTTCTTGCCAATGTTGACCACAACTTTGTTTTCTTGTAGAGATTGAGTGACTTTCCCTTTTATTAGTTGTCCATATTTAGGTTCAACAGGCAAGGCTGCATGTGTAGATAGATGTGTAAGACCGTTAATCAAATGGTTCATCTCTATTCCATCCCTTTCTTAGAGCAAATCTTTTACTGGGGCAAACGTTTTTCTATGAACGGGAGAAGGCCCATAAGCTTTTAAGGCTTCCACGTGTGGCTTGGTTCCGTATCCCTGATTGTTACGAAATTCATACATCGGATATTGTTCATCCAATTCAGCCATCATTCTGTCCCTTGTCACTTTTGCGATGACGCTAGCGGCAGCAATGGAAACACTTCTCTCGTCCCCTTTAATCAGTTTTGTTTGAGAACTTGATACCTTATCCACTTCCATCGCATCAACCAGCAAATGTTCCGGTTGAAAAGAAAGTTCTTCGACAGCTCGCTTCATAGCAAGTTTTGTTGCTTGATAGATGTTGATCTGATCAATCTCTTCATTTGTGACAATCCCTACACCCCAATCGGCATCTGTCTTGATCCGATCAAAATATGCCTCACGACTCTTTAAGGAAAGTTTCTTCGAATCGTTCAGTCCTTCTAAGTAATAATCACGAGGCAAAATGACAGCACCTGCAACGACTGGGCCGGCGATGGGTCCTCGCCCTGCTTCGTCTATACCTGCTACATAGGTGAATCCTCGATGGAAAAGATTTTTTTCAAACATCATCATCTGATCATACTGTTTTCTCAACTTTTGTTTTTGCTGCACTTCTTTTTCATAGCGCTTAATGAGTTGCTGGACACCTTTTCTCGTATCTTCTCTAAACACCGCTAATTCATCAGCGCTCAATTCATCTTCATTAAGTCTTGCTTTCACCTGGGCTACAGTCAATTGGGGCATGAAACATAAATCCTCCATTTCTTATCATATCGGACGTTTTCTACCATTGTATAATCCAATGGTAAATTGTTGTATTATTATCTTTTTTACTTTTCATCGTGTTTCTATTGGACGATATTAGAGCAAAGGATAGCCGGTTGCTTTTTCCTTTCCGTTCAAACGTAATCAAAGGTAATAAGATGTAAACTTCATAAAGAAAGCGCAAGGGGCGTGAGCCTCTTTGCGCTTTTTTTTTACGAGTCAGGGCGCTCTAGGGTGATCAAACCAAGCTTCCCTGTTCGCAAGTCTTGTAAAATAATGTCAGAAACTTTTTCGAAATTAATCCGGCCTCCACTTTCAAGGCAGCCGCGTTTCTTCCCGATACTCTCAAAAGCCTCCATCATGTCATCCACATTTTCGAGGCTAAACCTCTCCTCGAGCTTCTCTGGATAAAATTGTTGTAGGAAATTAAGCACATACGCAGCTACATCTTCTTTCGGCAGAATTTGATCTTTAATTGTACCGATAGCAGCTAAGCGGTACCCCACTTCCTCTTCTTCAAATTTCGGCCACAGAATTCCAGGAGTATCAAGCAGTTCGAATTCTTTCTTCACCTTGATCCATTGTTGCTTCGTAGTCACGCCTGGTTTATCTCCCGTTTTTGCCATTTTCTTATTAGCCAGTCTATTGATCAATGTAGACTTCCCAACGTTTGGAATACCTATGATCATCGCACGGGAAGCTCTGGGGCGGATGCCTTTGGCTTTGAGCTTGTCCATTTTCTCTTTGCCTAACTCTTTCGCTTGTTGGACAACTTTTTGTACATCCTGTTTTTCGTTCGCTTCAATAGCAACAGCTGGAATTCCCTTATCTTTAAAGTGTTCAATCCACTCACTCGTAATTTGGGTGTCAGCGAGATCTTTTTTCATCAACACCATCATTTTTGGCTTTTCTTGTAAGGTGTTATGGAGCATTGGATTTTGAGATGATAAGGGTGCACGTGCGTCAACAAGTTCAATGACGAAATCCACGAGCTTAAGCTTTTCAGCGACTTCCCTTTTTGCTTTGGCCATGTGGCCTGGAAACCATTGAATGGTCATGTAGATCCTCCTAGTTCACAAGCTGGATGCGATTTAATGGCCAGTAGGAAACGACGGCTTCCCCGACCATCTGGTCTTGATCAATCATGCCGAGCATCCGGCTGTCTGTCGAGTTGTTGCGGTTATCGCCGAGTACGAATAAATGCCCTTCCGGCACTACTTCATACTCACCTGGTAATTTTTCCATTGTAAAATCATCGGTCAACGGGCGACTTCCGTTTAATTGTTGTTTCCGTTCATTGAGAAATGGTTCTTTTACAGGCTCACCATTCACATAGAGTTGATCATCTTCATAGGCGATATGATCCCCTGGAAGGCCAATCACCCGTTTGATATAGTCTTTACGTTCTGTTGCATGAAATACAACGACATCAAAACGATCAGGCGTTCCAAGTTTATAATTGAGCTTACTTACGATCAAATGATCCCCGCTATGTAAGGTGGTTAACATGGAAGGCCCTTCTACGACTACCGGAGCAAACAAGAATACTCTGACGATCACAGCCAATACGCCGGCGATTAAAAATGCTTTCAACCAGTCCAACCATTGTTGTTTCATCAATATCCCTTCTTCCTTGAATGAAGGAGTCTGGAGCGGCAATACCATAGGATACCGGTTGTCATTCCAACCTTTTCATCATACATGGTTGCTGCTGAACGGCTCACTTTTTTTTCATTATTAAGTCTTACAAATCATATCATAACATGCTTAAATCCTTTGCTATTCCAGTTATGCTCCCTTTAGCGGAAGACTCAGTTTCGAGATGTTCGTGTGCGTTTAGGGGCTCCGGGAAACAGTTCGCTTTCCATGGGGCGGGCGGTGAGCCTCCTCAGGCTACGCCTTCCGGGGTCTCACCTGTCCCACACGTCCCATAGGAGTCTCACCGTTTCCCTCCGCCCCTTGACCATAAGAAGATCTCGAAACTACTTCCGGGGTAAGCTGCTTTACCTACAAGGAGAGGAGGTTGTTAATCATTGTGCCTAACACCAATGTAGTAGAGGACACTCTCCCCTCCTACGCAGGCATGAAGCGCTGTGGATCGAGCTTTTACTTCCTGAATACCCAACGTGGAGAGGTTAAAATTCACGTCTTTATTCAATCATACAAGCTGATTCTTCCAGAAGTGATTTCGAGATTCTGCCATGGCAAAGGGGCGGAGGGGAATGGCGAGACTCCTGCGGAAAAAAAGTGCAGGGTGAGACCCCACAGGACGCAGTCCGAGGAGGCTCACCGCGCTCCCGCGGAAAGCGAGCTATTCCCCGCAGCCCCTATCCACAGCACAAAAGTCTCGAAATCAAGTCTTATAGAAACCTGCCATATACTTCAACAACTTCCACATAAAATATACTTAATAAACCTATAGTTAAGTAGAAAAAAGGAGCTTGGCATCGCAAGCTCCTTTTTACTGAAATTAGATGATTTCTTTAATACGTGCAGCTTTACCGCGTAGGTTACGCAAGTAGTAAAGTTTCGCACGACGTACTTTACCACGACGAGTACGCTCAATCTTAGCGATACGTGGAGAATGAACTGGGAATGTACGCTCAACACCTGTACCGTAAGTAATCTTACGAACAGTGAATGTTTCGCTGATTCCGCCGTTCTGACGCTTGATGACAACACCTTCGAATACCTGGATACGTTCACGTGTGCCTTCGACAACTTTCACGTGTACTTTTACAGTATCACCAGGACGGAAATCTGGGTGATCCGAACGAAGTTGTTCTTTTGTAATGTCATGAATCAATTGTTGCATGATTTTCACTCCTTTTTAACTAATGCTCTTGTCTTCTATGAGGCAGCGGAACATCGTTTTCCACTTAAACCGAACGTTTAAGCACAAAGATTAATATACCATAGATACTGACAAACATCAACAGTACTCAGCTATTTTTCCACTCTTCCAGCCATGATTGTTCTTTAGCCGACAGCTCTTTTTCTTCGAGCAAGTCCGGCCTTCTATCAAATGTCCGTTTCAATGACTGATAGTGACGCCACTCATCGATTTTGGCATGGTTGCCTGACAATAGAACGTCCGGCACTTTGTGCCCGCGAAAGTCTGCTGGTCTTGTATAGTGCGGATGTTCAAGTAAGCCGCTTGAGAATGAGTCCATAGGAGCCGACTGCTCATTTCCTAGAACCCCAGGAAGCAGGCGGACAACAGAATCGATGACGACCATTGCTCCTAGTTCTCCTCCTGTAAGGACATAATCACCGATGGAAATTTCGTCAGTGACCAATTCTTGCCGGATACGCTCATCGTACCCTTCGTAATGTCCGCAAATGAAGACAAGGTGATCTTCTTTGGCTAGTTCCTCCGCTTTTTTCTGGGAGTATGGTTCTCCTTGCGGGCACAGAAGGACGACACGCGGTGGTGTTTCCGCTGAATCTTCTATGGACTGAATGCTATCAAATATGGGTTGTGGGGATAGAACAAGTCCCGCACCTCCCCCGTATGGGTAGTCATCCACTTTGTTGTGTTTGTTTTCTGTGTAATCACGAAAATTGACATACTGATAGGAAAAGGCGTTTTGTTCCTGAGCACGCTTCATGATCGAATTCTGCAGGACACCATCAAACATTTCTGGAAAAAGTGTCAAAATATCGATGTGCATTAGTCTAGCAGCCCCTCTATTGGATCGATGATGATTTTCTTCTGCTTCGTATCCACTTCTTTAACGACAGGTTCGATGTACGGAATGAGAACATCCGGCTGCTTCTTCCGCTTCACAACCCAAACGTCATTCGCACCAGGGGTAAGAATTTCTTTCACTTCACCTAATTCTTCACCTGACTCTAAAAATACGGTACATCCAATGATTTCATAAAAATAAAATTCATGTTCATCAAGTTCTTCCTGATCGTCTTCTGATACCATCAGCTTTCCATTCTTGTATCCTTCGACATCATTAATCGAAGAGTGATCCTCGAAGCTTACAAGGTCGAAACCTTTGTGAACCCGGTGTGTACTAACTACCAATGGTTTCGGATCGTTTTTATCACTTACCCAATACAAAAGCTGGCCTGGTTCGAATCGCTCATCAAAATCAGTGACACGATGAACTTTCACTTCTCCTTTGATGCCATGTGTGTTGATAATCTTACCGACATTGAATAACTGTTTTTCCATGAGTGCTATTACCTCGCTCGTATGACTTTTCCGTCTTTCACGACGATTTGGCGATCCTGTATGACCTCTTCCCACTGATCGCCTTCTTCAACTTCAATCAGCGCTTCTACTTCGTCTGTCTCCAATTCACTTCCATCAGGCAGGATATCCAATTGCTTGCGCTGGTATTCCAACCACTTCAGTTGATCTTTCCTACGTCCAATTTCCTTTGAAAACCGTCGCTCTACTTCCTGTCTGGAAACACCAGGCTTGCGTTCTAATTTTTTTTGTTCAAATGAAAGCTGTCTGCATTCCCGGTCTAGACGTTGATATCGTTCGTCGAACTTTTCCTTGATTTGTGCACGACTGACTTCTGTTAATATTTGTTTAACAGGCACTGTTCGGATGATCTGCATCTTTTCGCCCGCCCCTCTGCATCATTCCATGTGAATAGTAAAAAAGGGAAAAGGTTTCCCTTCTCCCTTCTCACACCAATAAAATTAGTTCTCTTACATGATATCCAAATAGATTCGTTTTTCAGAATCTGATCCTGCCGCATAAACGACAGTCCGAATCGCTTTCGCAATCCGCCCGTTCTTACCAATCACTTTCCCAACATCATCCGGGTGAACGGTGAGATGATAAACCACTTTGTGATTTTCCTCCTTCTCATCCACGATGATGTCATCAGGATGATCGACAAGCGGAGTTACGATCGTTTCGATTAAGGTTTTCATGGGATCACCACTACTTTATGATTTATTGGTTTTTCTTTTCGTGGAACTGCTTCATGATGCCTTCTTTAGAGAAAAGGTTACGAACAGTGTCGCTTGGCTTCGCGCCGTTTGACATCCAGTCCATTGCTTTCTCAGCATCAAGCTTAACCTCTACAGGGTTAGCAACTGGGTTATATGTTCCGATTTGCTCGATGATACGTCCATCACGAGGAGAACGAGAATCAGCAACTACTACACGATAAAATGGGTTACGCTTAGATCCCATACGTTTTAGGCGAATTTTTACTGCCATTTTTAACAACCTCCAAATTTCTTTTCTTTAATGTTTCACACAGATTTAGATTTTAGCAGAACTTCAAGGGTGTGTAAAGGATTTTTCCATTACATAAAAGGAAATTTCATTCCTTTGCCTTTTTTCCCTTTTGTATTGCTCATTTGTTTCATCATTTTTTTCATTTCTTCAAACTGCTTTAACAGTCTGTTGACCTCTGACACAGAAGTCCCGGAACCTTTGGCAATCCGCTTCTTACGGCTGGCATTCATCACGGAAGGATCCTGTCGTTCATTTTTCGTCATCGACTGTATGATAGCTTCCACATGAACGATCTGCTTGTCATCGAACGACACATTCTGAAGACCTTTCATCTTGTTGGCCCCTGGGATCATGTTTAAAATTTCATCCAGTGGTCCCATGTTTTTCACTTGCTCCATCTGTTCAAGGAAATCCTCGAAAGTAAAGGAAGCGTTACGCATTTTCGATTCCAGCTCTTTGGCCTGCTTTTCATCGACTTGCGTTTGCGCTTTTTCAATCAATGTAAGCATGTCGCCCATGCCAAGAATCCTTGAAGCCATACGCTCAGGGTGGAAGGTCTCAAGCTGGTCGAGCTTTTCCCCCATACCAGCGAATTTGATCGGTTTGCCAGTCACTGCTTTGATGGACAATGCGGCACCACCGCGTGTATCTCCATCCAGTTTCGTGAGTAGCACGCCTGTGACATCAAGCTGCTCATCGAAGCTTTCTGCAACATTCACAGCATCCTGACCTGTCATAGCATCGACAACAAGGAAGATTTCATCCGGATTGACCGCTTCCTTGATCTCCTGCAATTCACCCATCAGATCGCCATCAATATGCAGACGTCCAGCAGTATCGATAAGCACATAATCGTGGTGCTCCTCTTTCGCTTTAGCGATCGCATTTTTGGCTATGTCTACAGGATTTGCTTCGGTACCTTCCTCATGGACTGGCATATCCAGTTGTTTTCCGAGTGTCTGCAATTGCTGTATCGCAGCTGGACGGTAGACGTCAGCTCCTACAAGTAACGGCTTCCTGTTGTAACTTTTACGCAACAGGTTCGCAAGCTTTCCGGTCGTGGTTGTTTTACCTGCACCCTGCAAACCGACCATCATGATGACTGTCGGAGGACGCTTGGCAACCGCGATTTTACTTTCATCGCCGCCCATCAGCTCTGTGAGCTCTTCTTTTACAACTTTGATGACTTGCTGTCCAGGAGTCAGGCTTTCCATGACCTCCTGACCGACGGCGCGTTCACGTACACGCTTAACAAAATCTTTAACGACTTTAAAGTTAACATCGGCCTCGAGGAGGGCGAGACGGACCTCCCTGGTCATCTCTTTTACGTCTTGTTCGTTTACCTTCCCTTTGCCTTTGATTTTCTTGATCGTTTCCTGCAAACGGTCGGATAAACCCTCAAATGCCATCGAAGATCCCCTCCTATTCTAATTCTTGTAATTCGTGCAGCCATGATTCATAAGGGGCCGGCAGCTCGTCTTTTTTAAACTGAGCTTCCATTTCCTTAATCACTTTCTGCCGTTTTTCGAACTTCTCATATAGATGAAGCTTTTTTTCATATTCTTCAAGCATTTTCTCTGTTCGGCGAATATTATCATACACCGCTTGACGCGAGACATCAAAGGTTTCCGATATTTCCCCAAGAGAGTAATCTTCGAGATAGTACAACTCCATGTAGTTCCTCTGTTTTGGAGTCAACAACGATTGATAGAAATCAAAAAGATAATTAATCCGTGTCGTTTTTTCAAGCATGCTTTAAGCACTCCTTGTTAAGTGAAATGCCTTTACACATAAATACTAAAGGAACATGTACCTTCATGTCAAGGCTTATGAAAGTTCTTCTTCTTCCTCATATTCGTCAATCATATCTGCAAACAGTCCATAAACGAAAGCATGAGCATCAAATGTCTCAAGGTCGGTCACTTTTTCTCCAAGGCCGACAAGCTTCACCGGAATGTCCAATTCATTTCGAATAGCCAGCACGATTCCGCCTTTCGCTGTTCCATCCAGTTTCGATAGGACAATTCCTGAAACATCTGTCGCTTCAGCAAATGTTTTCGCCTGGCTCATGGCATTTTGTCCTGTGGTAGCATCGAGCACAAGCAGCACTTCATGAGGGGCTCCAGGCACTTCACGTTCAATAACTCGTTTTACCTTGGATAGCTCATTCATTAAGTTCACTTTATTTTGAAGTCGGCCCGCCGTATCACAAATAAGAACATCGGCATTCTTCGATTTTGCGGATTGAATGCCATCGTAAATGACAGCAGCTGGGTCGCTGCCCTCACTGTGCTTGGTTACATTCACTCCTACACGCTTGCCCCACTCTTCGAGTTGTTCAATAGCACCTGCACGGAATGTATCTCCGGCAGCAAGCGTAACATTCTTCCCTTCACTTTTCAGTCGGTGGGCAAGCTTACCAATCGTCGTTGTTTTTCCTACCCCATTCACACCGACGAACAGGTAAATCGTCAAGCCGTCTGGATTTTCATTCAATCCTTCGATTTCTTCTGCTCGATCATCACCATAGTAGATCTCGACCAACTTTTCAGAAATGATTTCTTTCACTTTTTGAGGGTCTTGAACATTTCTACGTTTCACTTCCATCTCAAGTTCCTCAATCATTTCCATCACGGTCGTAACCCCGACATCAGCAGAAATCAATACTTCTTCAAGTTCCTCAAAGAAATCTTCATCGACCGTGCGGTAACGTGCGACAAGGTCATTGATTTTACCGGAGAATGAATCCCTCGTCTTAGCGAGCCCCATCTTGAATTTGGAAGCAATAGATGCTTTTTCATCTTCTTCGGAGCTCTCTTTTTCTTCGCTTTCTGCCAGTGGATCTTCAAGTTCAGCGACTCCTTGGTCGTCTTCTTTATCCGGTTCTGGATCTACAGAATCCTCCTCTTGATCAACGGAAGGTTCCTCAACTTCTGATATTTCGGTTTCCCCTTGAAGCTCAGTACCGTCTGAAGCATTGGTATCCGCAGAATCTGTACCTGTTTCAGGTAAATGATCCTCTTGATCGGATGCCTCTGTTTCGTTCACTTGTTGTTCCTTCTTTTCTTCTTCAGCTTCAGGAGCTTTCACAAACTTTTCTTTCAGCTTCTTAAAAAAACTCATCGACTCATCCTTCCTAAGCTTCCAATAATTCCGGTGTTTCTTCTAATCTGACAGATACCAGTTTAGAAACACCTGATTCTTGCATGGTGACCCCATAAAGAACATCCGACTCTTCCATCGTTCCTTTTCTATGGGTAATGACAATGAACTGTGTCTTTGCACTGAATTCTTTCAAAAACTTAGCAAATCGATCCACATTCGCTTCATCCAATGCCGCTTCTACCTCATCCAGGACACAGAATGGGACAGGGCGTACACGCAGAATTGAGAATAACAGAGCGATCGCCGTCAATGCACGTTCTCCTCCGGATAGCAAACTCATGTTTTGCAGCTTCTTACCTGGAGGCTGGGCAACAATATCGACCCCCGTTTCCAACATATCTGTAGGATCTGTGAGCTGCAAATCGGCTCTCCCTCCACCGAACAAGGTACGGAAAACCTCACCAAATTCCGCCCGGATCTTCGTAAATGTATCTTCGAATTTCCGCTTCATTTCACCATCCATCTCATTGATCACGGTATGAAGGGTCTGTTTGGCTTCTAGTAAGTCTTCTTGCTGCCCTTTCAGAAATTCATAGCGTTCTTTAATCCGATCATACTCTTCAATAGCTCCTAAATTCACGGTTCCAAGCTCTTCGATGGCGCGTTTGATCAGTTTAACCTTTGTTGATGCTTCATCGACATCATCGACACCTGGATAGTCTCTCTTCGCTTTTTCAAACGTCATCACATACTCTTCCTGCAAATATTGAAGCATATTCTCAAGTTCTACATCCAGACGGTTGGCTTTGACTTCTTTTTGCTGCATATCTTGAATAAAGTTTTGATGTCTCCGCTTTAATTCTTTCAGCATCTGTTCTGCTTGTTGAATATCTCCAGCGAGTGCCTGGCGCTCTTTTCTCTTCATTTCGATAGACGAAACCGTTTCTTCTTTTTCTGTTCTCATTTTTTCTATTTGAGCCTGAATTTCATCTTCCGTTTGATTTGATTCTTTCACTTCCATCAGTTGTTGATAGGAGGCACGATTCCCTCGCAATTCCTGCTGTATCAAATCTTTTTCCTGCTGATACCGATCAGCTTTTTCTTTTTGGTTATTGACCGCTGACTCTTGCTCAGCTAGTTGAATTTGAAGCGTCTGCCTGCGTTCCTGCAAGTTAGCCTCATCTTCTTTCTGACGCTCTTTCGTTTTCGTAAGCTCTTCAATCTTCGTATTGGTAGAAACAAGTTCTCCCTCCAGGGTCTGAAGGGTTTCGTCAAGGTCTTTCAACTGTTGATCAGCGTGATGAGAATCTTGATCGTACTGGGCTTGATCTTGGTCGAACAATTGAAGCTGATCATTTAAATGATTGAGTTTCAATTGCACTTCCCGTTGATCAGACTGTTTTTCATATTCTTCTTTCTTTAATTCAGAAAGTCTCTCATTCCATTGTTCTTTTTCTTCTTCTTGTTCTGATAAGGTCGCCTTCAGTTTTTTCACTTTACTCTCCACATCCAACGCCTTTGCATCGTAAGCTACGATTTTCTCACTCAGTTCCTGCAGTTCCTTCTCTCTTGTGAACAAGGATTGTTTGGACTGTTTTTTCGCCCCTCCGGCCATCGAGCCTCCTGGATTGACGACGTCACCATCAAGCGTTACGATCCGATACTTTCGGTTTAACAAACGAGCGATTTGGTTCGCCTGCTCTAAGCCTTCAGCAATGACGATATGACCAAGAAGGTGCTGGACCGGTTTTGCATGAGCCTGATCATACTGGATAAGGTCAGCGGCTACGCCTACATAACCTTCCTGCTGAGCAAGCGAGGCACTGCCATGGACGGAACGAGGCTGGATCGATGTCAGGGGCAGAAAGGTAGCCCTTCCTTTATTGTTCGTTTTCAACCAGTGTATGGCCTGTCTTCCGGCTTGTTCGTCCTCAACGACAATGTGTTGGGCCTGCGCACCAAGTGCCGTTTCTATAGCTGTCAGAAGTTTCGTAGGGATATCGATCAATTCGAGTACAGCTCCATGTATTCCTTGCAGCTGACCTTTTTGAGAGGCTTTCAACACTTCACGAACACCATGGAAATAACCTAAAAAATCTTCCTTCATATCTTCAAGCATTTCTTTCTTCGAACGCATATTTTCCAAGTATTGATAGCCTTTATACAGCTTGTCCTGCCATTCCTGGTATGTCTGTTTATTTTTTTCGTATTTTTCATTCAATTGTTGGACTTGTTTTTCAAGTTCTTCCCGTTGCTTGGTCAGGCTTTCCAACTCGCTTGTCATACTTGTCAATTTTTCTTCAAGTTTTGTTCGCTCGCTTCTAAGATCTTTAAATTTATCGATTTGACTTCCTTTTTTGGAGTGAATTTGATCCAGTTGTTTTTCTAAAAGCTGTTTTTCGTTTCGTTTTGCTGCCTGCTTATTCAGCAATTCGATATAGTCACTCTTCAAGTCTTCTATCTCATCTTCAATAAGATGAAGATCCTGTTTTAATGCTTGAGTGGTTTGATTTAATTCTTGTTTCGTTTTTTCCCTTGTTTCTGTGATCTCTTTTAACTTTTGAGCTTCTTCTTCAGCAATTGCTTTTAAGTTCACCAATTTTTCAGAAAGATCCTCATAAGCTTCTTCCAATTTCGATTTGTTTTCTTCAAAGTGTTTATGCCGTTCTTTCATTAGTTGCTTTTTCCCCTCAAGATTTTCGAGGTCTCTCGTTAATTCAAGCAACTGAGCCTGCATGTTCTCAATAGAGGCATCAAGTCTTTCTATATGATCCCTCTGTTCTTTTAATGAAGACTCCTTCGTCTCGATCTTGTCACCCAAGTCTTTTTCCTGGCTTTTCACTTCTTCGAGTTCTTTGAGAATGCTTTCCCATTCCCCGTGGACCTGCTCAATTTGCGTGATCAATAGGGAGATCTCAACATTCTTCAGTTCGTCTTTTTTCTCTAAGTAATCTTTGGCAACAGCCGCTTGTTCTTTTAATGGTTCAAGCTGACCATCAATTTCCCATATGATATCTTCCACACGGTTTAGGTTTTCCTGTGTTTCCGATAATTTATATTCCGCTTTTTTCTTCCGCTGTTTATACTTCAGGACTCCTGCTGCTTCTTCAAAAATGGAGCGGCGATCTTCTGCTTTGGAGCTGAGAATCTCTTCTACTTTACCCTGGCTGATGATTGAGAAAGCTTCCCTGCCAAGACCAGAGTCCATGAATAGGTCTACGATGTCTTTTAAACGGCACGTCTGATTATTTATATAGAACTCACTCTCACCTGAGCGGTAAACGCGTCTTGTCACACTAACTTCCTGATAATCCAAAGGCAGTGCTTGGTTTGTATTATCAAGGGTCAAAGTCACTTCTGCCATATTTAGTGGAGCTCTACTCTCACTGCCAGCAAAAATGATATCTTCCATTTTACTGCCTCGGAGCGACCGGGCGGATTGTTCACCTAATACCCAACGAATCGCATCCGTTATATTACTTTTTCCACTACCGTTCGGTCCGACGACAGATGTTACTCCAGAAACAAAATCGACGGTCACCCGTTCGGCAAATGATTTAAATCCTATCGTATCTAATTGTTTGAGGAACATATTCATCCTCCTGTATTTTCACAAATCTTTCATTCACTCAACTTATATATTTTATCATAAAGAACGCCCCTACGGTAGGAACCGAAAGCTTCTTTTATCACACCCTGCTAAAATCTCATCACTCAACATAAGCTCCCGATTGTGGAAGACTCAGGTTCGAGATGTTCCCGGGGTTCGTTGCCTGGTTAAGCGTAAGGGGTGGCTGGGAAGCAACTCGCTTTCCTGTGGGGGAGTGGCGAGCTTCCTCGGGCTAATGCCCTGCGGGATCTCGCCGATCTCCTTTCTCCCACGGGAGTCTCGCAGCTTCCCAACTACCCCATTCGATGTAGGAGAGAACGAACCCCTTTACCATGTCGGATTGTCTTCCACTATCCCACTGTTAGAAGTATAAAGCGCTATGCATCAAGGTTTTACGTTTTGTGGAGCGGTTTATATAATCCACTATCGTTGATGATAAAAGCTAAACTTTTAGGTATGGTTTCGAGAGTCTTCCATTGCCGAGGGGCGGAGGGAAACGGTGAGACTCCTGTGGGAAGTGCGTGGTAGATGAGACCCCGCAGAGCGTTAGCTCGAGGAGGCTCATCACTCGCCCACGGAAAGCGAACCTTTTCCCGGAGCCCCTAAACCCCACAAAAGTCTCGAACCTGAGTCTTACAGAATCCTGCCATTTACTTTAATAAGTCATAATAGTAGCGAAGGGTTTCAAAAATCGTTAAAGTCCTTTATCATATGTAATATCGTAAATAACGAGCCTTAAAGGAGGATTCAATTTTGAGTTTACAAGAACCGAAGCAAGAAAACTTAGAAGTTATCATCAACGACATGGCAGAAAAACTACAGGTCGTGAACCGTTCCCTTATGGATCCAGAAGATTACGACCTCAATAAATACGAAGAAATTAAATCCCTTCATGATATCATCGAAATGAAAGGGCAATTGAGTGTTTCTGAAATTCAGGCATTTGTTCAGGAACTTGGTCAGTACAGAAAATAAATAACCTCTATTAAAAAAGACCGTTTTTCGAAGATTCTCTTCGGAAAACGGTCTTTCTTTCGTTGAATCATTAAAGAGTCAGATTATAAATGGGCTCCTTGATTCTGTAATGCTTGTTGAGCCGCTTTTTGTTCTGCTTCTTTCTTGGTTCGGCCTACACCGATTCCGCCGATGTCATCTTGTATGAGTACATGAGCGATAAACTCCCGGCTGTGTGCAGGTCCTCTCTCTTCAACGATTTCATATTCAATTTTACTGTTTTTATCCCGTTGAATGAATTCTTGTAGCTGACTTTTGAAATCCATCGCATGAGAAAAAGCACCTTTTTTCACTTTTGGATACACATACGTCCGTAAGAACTGTATGACTGCATCGTAACCCTGGTCTAAATAAAGAGCTCCAATGAACGCTTCAAAAACATCAGCAAGTAAGGCTGGTCGATTGCGTCCTCCTGTCAGCTCTTCTCCTTTACCAAGTAAAATCAGGTCTTGGAAATTCAGCTCATTTGCAAACTCTACCAATGAGACTTCACACACAATCGAGGCTCTAAACTTAGTAAGCTCTCCTTCAGCCATGTCCGGGAATTCCCGGTACAAATACTGAGAGACTCCTAGTTCAAGAACAGCATCTCCCAAGAATTCCAGCCGTTCATTATCCTCTCGATCGGTTTTCCGATGCTCATTCACATATGATGAATGTGTAAAAGCCTGTTCCAGTAACGAGATATTATTGAATTGTATATTTATCTTTTTCTGGAAACTGGAAAAATCATCCATAAATCACCTTGTCCTTTGCTATGAATTTCTTGAAAAATATAGGAAAGGCTGCCCGAAAAACGGACAGCGATCCTATTACGACTGGCTGCTTATGTAATTCACAGCGTCGCCTACTGTATTGATTTTCTCAGCTTCTTCATCAGAAATTTCCATATCAAACTCGTCTTCAAGCTCCATTACAAGCTCAACGACATCAAGAGAGTCTGCTTCTAGATCTTCTTTGAAGGAAGCTTCCATAGTCACTTTGGACTCATCTACATCAAGACGATCGATGATGATTTGTTTTACACGATCAAATGTTTCTGCCATTGGAACCTCACCTCCCTTCAGTAATTATAGTAATGTGTTCCCAAAAGCGCAAGAGGCTGTTTTTGCTCCGAACTCCACGGAAATCGTAAGCTCTTTGCATGAGATCGACTCGCGCTTAAGAACATCAACGTTCTTACATAACCATACCGCCATCGACATGGAGCGTTTGCCCTGTCATGTAGGCTGCATCTTCAGAAGCAAGGAAACGGACAACTCGTGCCACATCTTTTCCTTCCCCTAGTCGTTTTAGAGGTATCAAAGCAAGCATTTGTTCGCGCTGCTCCTCTGTAAGGGCATCTGTCATATCTGTAGCGATGTACCCAGGAGCTACGGCGTTCACTTGAATATTTCTAGCTGCTAATTCTTTTGCATTTGATTTGGTCATTCCGATGACACCAGCTTTAGCAGCGACGTAATTCGCCTGCCCAGGATTCCCTGAAACGCCTACAATCGAAGCAACGTTAATGATCCGACCATACTTTTGCTTCATCATCTGACGTGTCACTCCTTTTGTACAAAGGAAAACGCCTTTCAAGTTCGTATCAATGACAGAATCAAACTCTTCCTCTTTCATTCTCATTAACAGATTATCTTTCGTAATCCCTGCATTGTTAACAAGGATATCCAGACGGCCGAATTCATCGACGACTGTTTTCACCATTCGTTTGACATCTTCATCATTGGATACGTTGGCTTGTATCTTAATGGCAACGCCGCCTTGTTCTTGGATTTCCTGAACAACAGCTTGAGCTTTATCTTCGCTTCCTGCATAATTGACAGCCACTTTAGCGCCTTGTGCAGCAAGTTCAAGAGCAATAGCCTTTCCAATTCCTCTGGATGCCCCTGTAACAAGAGCCACCTGGTCTTGTAACATTACGATTCCTCCTTATACCAATCGATGAAGGCTTGCAGTGATTCTGGGTCCTGCACACTGAATGTCTTCATTCGACGTTTTACTTTACGGACTAACCCACTCAACACTTTCCCTTGTCCAACTTCTACGATAGCATCGACATCTTCTTCGACGAACGCCTCGAGAATCTGCTGAAACCTTACAGGTGAATAAAGTTGCTCTACTAGAAGTTTTTCAATCTCTTCCGCATCTGTCACCGGCGAAGCGGTTACGTTGGCATATACCGGGACGTTTGAGTCTTGAATCGACGTTTCAGATAAGTGATCAGCAAAATCATCACTCGCAGACTTCATAAGACGGGAATGAAACGGACCACTGACATTGAGCGGAAGCACACGCTTCGCCCCAGCCTCAGATAATTGTTGAGAAGCTTGTTCCACGCCTTCTTTCGTCCCGGAAATAACAATCTGCCCGGGACAATTGATGTTTGCAAGGTCCACAGCGAACTCCCCGTCAAAGTTACGTAAGACTTCTTCAATTTCCTCTTGAGAAAGACCAAGGACTGCTGCCATTGTTCCCATCCCTGTCGGATAAGCTTCTTCCATTAATTTTCCACGTACATGTACGAGTCGAACGGCCTCCATAGGATCCAGTGCGCCCGCTGAGACCAAGGCACTATATTCCCCAAGGCTATGACCAGCCGTCATAGCAGGAGCTACTCCCTCTTGTTGTAGAACTCGTTGAATGGCTATACTATTTAAAAGCAATGCCGGTTGGGCGTTTTCTGTTTTCGTCAATTCTTCCGAAGGACCTTCGAACATTAAACGAGTTAACGAATATCCAAGAGCTTCATCCGCTTCATCAAACAATTGTTTCACAGCAGGATAAGCCTCATACATCGTTTTCCCCATTCCTACTTCCTGGGACCCTTGTCCCGGAAAAACACATGCGATTCGTTTCATGATTCATCCTCCTCTTTCTCCATTTTAGAAAGTGTGGCCGATATTGTGTTTGTCACATCAAGCTCGATCATCTGACAAGCTTGACGGATCGCATTCAAAATAGCTCGGTCGTTGGAAGATCCGTGAGCCTTAATGACAGGGGCAGACAAACCGAACAAACCCGCTCCGCCATATTCACTATAATCCAGCTGATCTTTTAATTTCCGCAAATCATTTTTTGCTAAGCCAGCTGCAATCTTTGTTTTGAAATTACTCATGAACGTTTGCTTCATCATTGAAAACATCGTCATGGCTGTTCCTTCGATTGTCTTCAAAGCTACATTCCCAGTAAATCCATCTGTTACGACTACGTCAGCTACACCTTCCAGTAAGTCACGTGCCTCTACGTTACCAACAAAATGGATGGGTGCTTCCTTCATCAAGTCAAAGGCTTTCTTGGTCAAGTCACTACCTTTACCATCTTCTGTTCCGACGTTCAAAAGACCGACCCTTGGCCGTTCCATGTTGCGCACGTTTTCAGCATAGATACTTCCAATGACTGCATATTGCAGCAAGTGGTCAGGCTTCGCGTCCACGTTCGCTCCTACATCGAGCATAAGGAAACCTTTTCCGTCTGACGTTGGAAGGGTTGGGCTAAGTGCAGGCCTGTCCACACCTTTCATACGCCCGACGACAAACAACCCCGCACTCATCAAGGCTCCAGTATTGCCGGCGGATATGCAACCATCTGCTCGCCCTTCCTTTACTTCATTGGCCGTTAAAACCATGGAGGATTGCTTCTTTTTCCTTACGGCTCTCACCGGTTCGTCCTCCGATGTAATGACTTCTGTTGTATGTAATACGGACACGTTGGACTGTCCTTTTAAAAAAGGCTTGATTTGAGTTTCATCACCCACAAGTGTGATTTCCAACCCGTCAATGGTGTCCGCGGCCAGGACAGCCCCTTTTACGATCGCTTCAGGTGCGTTGTCACCGCCCATAGCATCAATGGCTAGCTTCATTCTCGATCCATCTCCTTCTGTTGGTTCGAACGATACATTTCAAACGTTCCTGCAAATACTTCTTCGTTTTCAACGTAACTATGCACACTCACGAGCGTCCGACCTTTTTCATCTTCCCCTTTGACCGTTGCTTTAGCTACCACACGTTCACCCAGCTTCACCGGACGTGTGAATGAGATCTCCGACTGTGCCGTAAGCGCAAGTTCATCATTGATTAATGCAACGGCGAGGGAGTTCGCCTGCGCAAATAAGTAATGCCCTCTTGCAATATGGTTTCTAGAGAAAACATGTTCCGGACGAATATCCAAAATGGAAATGGCACGATCATCCAGTTCTAAGTCCACGACTTCTCCGATGATTTCTTCGACCGGCAAAGCTTTCACCGTTTCGTTCCATTCTTGCGTTGCGACTGACTTGATCCTTTGCCGCAATTCCGGAATTCCAAGTTCCATCCGATCGAGCCGAATCGTCTGTATGCTGACCCCAAATGTCTTTGCTAGTTCTTCGTCTGTAATGAAGGGGGTCTGGTCTATTTTCGATTTCAATTCTTCCTGACGTACTTTTTTAGACTTCTTCATACGAATTCCACCGTTCATTTAGCCATAATATATCCACCTTATGACTAGGTACTAATAGTAATATATAATACCAAGTTCAATTACGCAAGGATTTGATTATGATTCCCTATTTTCTTCTACATAGTAATATCACACGCCATATCTTCGGTACCACAATCACGATACGCAACAAACTAGCAGGATTGTGGAAGACTCGATTTCGAGATGTTTGTGTGAGTGGATGGGGCTGCGGGGAATGACTCGCTTTCCGCGGGAGCGCGGTGAGCCTCCTCGGACTGCGTCCTGTGGGGTCTCACCAAGCACTCTCTTCCCGCAGGAGTCTCGGCATTCCCCTCCGCCCCTCTGCCATGGAAGATTCTCGAAATCACTTCTGGAACAATCAGCTTGAATGACTGAGGAGATTGAGGGAAGTGGATCATATAACCCCTCCACAAGCAGACATTCAGAATCTATAAGCTTGAATACAGAGCGCTTTATGCCTGCCTTAGGAGGGGAAGTGGGAGACACTCCCTCTAGGTAAAGGGGTTCGTTTCTCCTTACTATGAAAGGGGGGGTTGGGAAGCTGCGAGACTCCCGCGGGAATGGATTGGCTGGCGAGACCCCGCAGTGCGAAGCTGAACTGACCCCCTATTTCTGGACACTATGTAATTAAACAGCTTTCGCAAATTTTTCACGGTATTGAACTGGACTCATACGAAGTTTTGACTTAATCCTTTCGTGGTTGTATTCATCCATGAACACAGTCAGTTCTTTCTTAAAGTGATCAATACTCTCAAAGTCTTTATAATACAGGAGCTCTGATTTCATGATTCCAAAAAAGTTTTCAATTACCGCATTGTCGTGACAGTTGCCCTTCCGGGACATACTCTGCGTAACCCCAGTTTCCTTGAGTCGTTGACGGTATTGGGGCATTTGGTAATGCCAACCCTGATCGGAATGCATCAATAGGTTGTGATCCTCATCCAAGTGTTTGAGGCCCTTTTCTAACATTTCTTCGACAAGGGCATAGGTCGGACGGGTGCCAAGCGTATAAGAGATGATTTCACCATTAAAAAGATCAAGAATAGGAGAAAGGTATAGTTTCTCACCAAAGAGCTTGAATTCCGTAATGTCTGTGACCCATTTATGATTTGGTTTTTCAGCCTTGAATTCCCGGTTCAACAAGTTTTCAGCGACCTTACCGATTTTTCCTTTGTAGGATTTGTATTTTTTCATTCTTACTTGACTTTGAAGACCTAACTCTTTCATAAGGCGATATACCTTCTTGTGATTGACGAGAATGCCTTTATTTTGAAGTTCATTTTGAATACGGCGGTAGCCATATTTCATGTCCTTTTTATAATAGAGCTTTGTGATTTTGTCTTTTAAGTTCTGGTCGGGGTCTGGTTCGTGCATTCGCTTGATCTGATCATAATACGTGCTGCGGGAGATTCCGGCCACTTCCACTAGTTTTTTCACAGGGAAGGTATGCCTTAGTTCGAAGACCGCTTGGACTTTTTGCCTTTCGATTGACGGTTGTCTTCTTCTTCGACCAAGGCTCTCAACTTTTTTAAATAGGCGTTCTCCATTCGTAGGTACTCCAGTTCTTCCTCCATGGAATTGAATTTGGAAGGTTTTTCGTTTTTATTATTCTTACGGTGTGGCATAGGTTGATTCCCCTTTCGTTCAGACTCAAGGGCTTCCATACCACCATTTTCCCACTTGCGTTTCCACCTTCGGACCATGGAAAAGTCGGGAATGTGAAAGAGGGCGGAGACCTCACGAATGGAATACCCTTTCTCCTCGATAAACTGAATTACCCTCAGTTTAAAGGCCGAGGAATAGTTTGTATAGGGAAAGACAAACGCTTGGTCTCCATGGTATTCCACTAGTTTAACCCAATACCTTAAGGCAGAGGCGTCCACGTTGAGTTGGTTCGCAAGTTGATCATAGCTAATCGAATTTTTTAAGTATTGACGCACAGCCTGATGTTTTTCATCATTCGTAAATCTTTTCAAAATAAATACCCCCTTCAGGTTGGATATGTGTCCAACTATTGGGGGGCACTTCAAGCACGAGGAGGCTTGCCGTCATCCCCGCAGGAAAGCGAGTGGCTTCCCAACCACCCCTGACGCTCAACCAGGCAACGAACCCCGGGAACGTCTCGAAACTGAGTCTTCAAGAAAAGGGAGCGATACTTCATTAATTCTATCAGGAAATGAAAACACTCGGCTTTTGGGCCGAGTGTTTGTTTGGTTGGTTAGTCCAACACGTTACCGAGAAGGTGTTGGTCACTATAGACGTACTCTTTTAGAGCTTTGTAGCGTTCGTCTTTATCCAGGGTGTCATCCATAATCATTTCTGTCGCATCTTTTCTTGCGGTTTCAAGAGCGCGGTAATCATGAACCATGTCGCCAACCTTAAATTCAGGAAGACCACTTTGTTTTTTTCCGAAAAAATCACCAGGACCACGGAGCTTCAAATCTTGTTCTGATAATTCAAACCCATCGTTCGTTTCGGTCATGATCCTCATGCGTTCTTTCCCAACATCCCCTTTGGGGTCCGCGAGAAGGATACAGTAACTTTGATCGGCTCCACGTCCTACACGCCCTCTCAACTGGTGAAGTTGGGAGAGGCCGAACCGCTGTGCATCATAAATGACCATGACCGTGGCATTCGGTACGTTCACCCCTACTTCTACAACCGTTGTAGAGACGAGAATCTTTAACTCGTTAGTTGCAAACTGCTGCATGACGCTCTCTTTTTCTTCGTTATGAAGACGACCGTGCATCAAGCCAACGGATGTGTCCGGCTCAAAAACAGCACTAAGCTGATCATAGAGGTCAATAGCATTTTGAATATCAAGTTGGTCCGATTCTTCTATCAATGGACAAATGACGTAAGCCTGGTGCCCTTGGTCAATCTCTTTCTGAATGAAGCTCAACACGCGGTTAGTCATTTCTCCCTTGACCCAATACGTATCTACAGGTTTTCTACCTGCAGGCATTTCATCAATGACACTGACATCCATATCCCCGAATGCTGTAATCGCAAGTGTTCTTGGGATAGGTGTTGCTGTCATGAATAAAACATCAGGGGAAAGACCTTTATCCCTCAATGACCTTCGCTGTTCGACTCCAAAACGGTGCTGCTCATCGACGATCACGAACCCAAGGTTTTTGAAAACCACCTCATCCTGGATGAGCGCATGGGTCCCTACCAGAATGTCGATTTCCTCCTGCTCAACGGCATCTAAAATTTCTCTTCTCCGCTTTCCTTTAATAGACCCGGTCAACAAGGCAACCTTGGCACGACCTTCAAACATCTCTGTCAGCGAATGGTAATGCTGTTCCGCAAGAATTTCAGTCGGAACCATCAATGCTCCCTGGTGACCGGCTGTAATCGATGCGTAAAGAGCGATCGCCGCAACAGCTGTCTTCCCTGACCCAACATCCCCTTGAAGCAATCGATTCATTCTGTGAGGACTTTTCATGTCGTTTAGGATTTCAGCCAGCGATCGTTTCTGCGCAGAAGTCAATTCAAAAGGCAACGATTGAACAAATGACGTTAAGTGATCATTGTCATACGTTTGAACAATGCCTGATGTCGATTCACGGTTATGTTTTCTTAACAACTGCATTTTCAATTGAAATACGAGAAACTCTTCGTAAATAAATCGACGTTTTGCATGCTTCAGCATGACCCTTGTTTCCGGATAGTGCATTTGATTCAAAGCCTGCGGACGTTCAGGAAGTTTATACGCAAGAGCCAAATCCGGTGGAAGGATATCAGGAATATCATCACTGTAATCATCCAGGGCATTTTTAATCACTTTCCTCAAGGTGTTGAGGTTGACCCCTTCTTTCAACGTGTAGACCGGCTGAATAGGTTCCTGACTTTTGGACTCTCCTTTTTTAAACTGGCTGACCGTGATTTGGAGTCTCTGTTGATCCCATTTCCCTGTAACGGTTACCGTGTCCCCCTGATTCAACTGCTTTTTTGCAAAAGCACGATTGAACATGACGGCTTTCACGGCAAATTGATCAACTTGAAGGGTGAAGGTCAGCCTTGATTTCTTCCTTCCATAAAAACTCAATGCAGGTTCAGATACAATTTCACCTTCGATAGTTGCCTTCTCATTGTGCGTCAATTCGGTAAGAGGCTTCACTTCATAAGAGTCGTAACGGTGCGGAAAGTAGAATAATAAATCTTCCACTGTAAAGAGTCCCAGTTCGTTTAACTGTAATTGTAGTTTGTCTCCTACTCCTTTAACTTCACTGATCGATTGGTGCAGCACATCATTCACTCTTTCTTCAACGATATTCCGTACACTTTAGCTTCTAATTCACGCCCGGTTGGAGTAGCGGCAAGTCCACCCTGAGCCGTTTCCCTAAAGGCTGAAGGCATGCGCTGTCCAACTTTGTACATCGCATCAATAACCTCATCACAAGGAATTCGACTGGTTACACCTGCAAGAGCCATATCCGCAGCTACAACCGCATTAGAGGATCCCATCGCATTCCTCTTTACACATGGTACTTCTACCAGGCCTGCAACCGGATCACAAATGAGTCCAAGCATGTTTTTCAAAGTAATCGCCATGGCTTCAGCAGATTGTGAAGGGGTTCCTCCTGCCATTTCAACGATCGCAGCAGCTGCCATTCCTGCAGCCGAACCTACTTCTGCCTGACAGCCTCCAGCTGCTCCAGAAATGGATGCATTATTCGCGACCACAAAACCGAAAGCACCGGAAGTGAACAAATAACGCACCATTTGTTCACGCGTCGGGTTCAATTGGTTCTTCACAGCAAAAAGAGTTCCCGGCACACACCCAGCGCTTCCTGCTGTCGGTGTAGCACAGATCGTACCCATAGCTGCATTCACCTCATTCGTGGCAACAGCTTTACTGACTGCATCCATAAGAAGATGACCGGATAGCGGGGTATGGTTTTTCATGTAGTTTTGGATGAGTACCGCATCTCCTCCTGTTAATCCACTGTGAGATTTAACACCTTTCAAGCCATCTTCCACCGCTTTTTCCATGACATCAAGGTTTCTTTCCATTTGAGAGAACACTTGCTCCCTCGTCAGTTGTTTGACTTCCATCTCCTGACGAATCATTACTTCAGAGATTTGAATATTTTCACTTTCAGCTAATTCTACGAGTTCAGCTACATTTCTAAACATGTGACCTCTCCTTTCTTATTTTAATCCGAAATTTTAGCTACTTGTGTAATGTGATCCGCTCGTTCTAGTTCATCAAGGATCGCATTGTCAATGTTCTGGTCCACTTCAATGACCATCAATGCTTGTTCTCCCTGACCTTTACGGGACACTTCCATGCGTCCGATATTGATTTCATTTTTCGCTAGAATGGCTGTTGCCGAGGCAATCGCACCATAACGGTCATTGTGAATAAGGAGGATAGCTGGATGACTTCCAGATAAACGGAGTTCAAAACCGTTCAATTCTGTAATTTCTGCTTTTCCTCCACCGATGGAAATGCCGACTAATTCGAGCTCTCCATCGTCATCACCAATTTTGACTCTCGCAGTGTTTGGATGATCTGTATGAGCATCCTCTTCATGAAATCTTATCTTCATTCCATTGGCCCTTGCCGTAACGAGAGAGTGACTGATTCGTTCATCATACGTTTCGTAATCGAGCAACCCACCTATGATAGCTACATCGGTACCGTGACCTTTATACGTTTTCGCGAAAGATCCATATAAATGGATATGAGCATATTTAGGCTCCCTTCCAAACAGGTGGCGTGCTGCACGCCCAATCCTGGCTGCCCCTGCCGTATGGGAACTGGATGGCCCAATCATAACGGGGCCGATAATATCGAATACAGAACGGAATTTCATGAGAATCACCTTCCCTTTTCATCTATATATAAAGAAAGAAAACGCTTTCTACTATATTATAATCCTTTTACATCTTAACACAAACTGTTGTTCTACACCTCCTTTTTTACAAAAAACGAACATATGAGGTTGATAGATTTATCATTTGCGAGTAAAATAAACGTTTGTGGGTTACTCGGTAACCGGGCGGGAGAGGGATAAATTTCATAGAGGAGATTCCAATGCTCAATCAGCATCATCAAAAAGTGAGCTGGAAGAAAGAAGGATTGGCTGGACTGATTGGTTATTTCACTACCGTATACATTGTAGCTGTAAACAGCCAAATTCTTCATAGTGCAGGATTGCCGCTTGAAAGCGGAATGATTGCAACGATTCTTGCCAGTGCACTCGGCTGTTTGATCATGGCCATATACGCCAATGCGCCTATGGTTCTCATTCCAGGAATGGGTGTCAACGCACTGTTTGCCTACTCCATTGTTGAAGGTTCAGGATTGACTTTCCAAGAAGGGCTCGCTGTTGTATTCATCGCTTCCCTCATCTTTCTAATCACGGCCTTTACGAAACTTGGAGATTGGTTGAAACATGCGATTCCCGCTTCCTTAAAGCATGCGATTACTGTTGGTCTTGGATTGTTTTTGACTTTGATCGGTTTAGAGAAAGGTGGCCTTGTTGTCAGAGGGGAGCACTCTTTGATTACTCTCGGAAACCCTTCTTCTGCGATTGTCATTACAAGTATCCTCACATTGTTTATCGGGATTTTTCTTTTCACTAGAAATGTTCCTGGTAACTTCCTGGTGACAATGATTGCAGGAACGATCATCGCTCACTTCACAGGAATCTTAGGTGAACGAGGGGATACTCTCGCACTGAGCGAACAATCCTGGATCTTCATGCCGGACTTCACGAGCGTGACTCAATTTGGGTTTTGGATGGCTGTTTTCCCACTTGCGATCGTTCTCATCTTTGAGAACATGGGACTCATCCACGGACAGTTGGATATGCTTGATCAACAAAGCAAATTCAAAAAGTCCTACCAAGCCTCTGCCTTTTCAGCGTTAAGTACTGGATTCCTCGGTACATCACCGACGGTATCTTCAGCTGAAAGTGCAGCTGTCATTGCATCTGGAGGAAAATCAGGTCGAGCTGCACTTACTATGGCCGTCCTTTTCATAGGTACAATCTTTTTGATTCCTTGGATTTCAATGGTTCCATCTACCGCCATCGCGCCTATTCTTATCATCGTCGGTGCGCTGATGGTACAGAACATCAAAGAAATTCCATTGGATCAATTATCCGAAGCCATGCCAGCTTTCCTGATCATCGTGATGATTCCATTCACCTACTCCATCGCTGATGGAATGGCTTTCGGTTTTATCGCGTATCCAATTGTAAAGTTCGCAATCGGTAAGCAAAGAGAACTATCGACGCCTGTCGTACTCATCGCCATGGTCTTTCTCATTGAATTTATCATGCGCTCGCTTGGTCATTGATTTGGCTACAGCGCACTTACGCTGTTAACGTACAATCAATGGAAATACCATAAATCCCGTACATCAATGATGTACGGGATTTTATTGTACCTTCCACCTCAAAATAATGGTTAACTGACAACATTCCACCTGTTGATTACTCGCATACAAAAGGATTTTCAACCGGTCTGGATTATACTCTGCCCGAAACGGGGATTTCACACCAGAACTACGAATCAATGTATCTACTTTGGATTGATCCGATTCCTGAGCAGCCCCCATCACTTCATTGGCATATTCATTGGAATGGCTTATTTTCCTGACTAGATTACCAGCATCATCCATTAATGCTTCCATTTTAGAGGCGGACTGCACAAAAACGTCCTCGTTCACTTCAGGAAACACACGAGGATACGGTTGATAAAAAAATGGATGATAATGGGTCGGATATACAACGGGAACATAACAAGGCACCCACACGACATACATACAAAAACCTCCCGGCTCCATCCTTCAGTACCTTTCCTGCTTCACGACAAATCATTATTAAATATATGTACCTCCCAAAATTTCAGAAGCCTCAACCTCTCTCCCCCCTCTTTCACAAAAGCTCCCTTTTCTTGAAGACTCAGTTTCGATTCCTTTGTTATGCGTTTAGGGGCTCCGGGAAACAGTTCGCTTTCCATGGGGCGGGCGGTGAGCCTCCTCAGGCTACGCCTTCCGGGGTCTCACCTGTCCCACACGTCCCATAGGAGTCTCACCGTTTCCCTCCGCCCCTTTACCATAAGAGAATCTCGAAACTATTTCCTGGATAAGCTGCTTTACTTACAAGAAAAGAGGAGGAAGTTAACTTCTATGGCCTCTAATCTGAACACAAAGCATGGTATTAAGCTCATTATGCCTACAACACTAAGGTAGTAGAGGAAACCCCTCCCTTTACGCAGGCATGAAAGGCTATTTATCGATCTTTTATGCCCTGAACCCCCGATGTGAAGAAGTTTTTATTCTCCTTCTAATCATGAATAAAAGCTGATTGTTCCAGAAGTGATTTCGAGAACCTTCCCTGGCAAAGGGGCGGAGGGGAATGGCGAGACTCCTGCGGGAAAAGAGTGCAGGGTGAGACCCCACAGGACGCAGTCCGAGGAGGCTCACCGCGCTCCCGCGGAAAGCGAGTCATCCCCTGAAGCCCCTACTCACAGCACAAAAGTCTCGAAATTGAGTCTTCAACAATCCTGCCATTTAGTTGAAAAATTACATCCGAAGGGGGCCCAATAAAAAAAGCGTCCAGAAAAAATTCTGGACGCTTTTTTTGAGGTGAATTATTGATCATCAACTTCTATAACCTTGATGGTCGAATTGTTCTTCGGAAATACGATCGTAAGAACGCCACCTTTAAACGATGCACTGCTTGCTGCGTCAGCGACTTCAAACGGGAGGGTGACCACTCGTTCTTTTTGACTGAAAGACTGTGAGCGGTTGTAATAGACAGCATCTTCATCTTTCACTTCCCTGAGCTGACGTTCGTCAACACGGATTCGAAGTTGTCTCCCGGAGCGATCAATGCGTATTTGCTCGCGTTGCACATTCGGAAGATAGGCTTCCACAGCGACATCCCGATCTGTTTCAAATAATTCGACCGGAATGGTGGATTGTTGAAAGAAATCATGCACATGTTTGATGGATTCATCAAAAAATGAATCGAACGCTTTCACGATGTCACGAAAGCTTTGGTCAAATAAATCCGGCAATTGTTTATGTTTATCATCCATAATTTTGCACCTCTTTAGCATAAAGTCTCCACTACACCTTATGCTACGTGCCTAGTTTGGTGACAAATCACGAATGGAAATCCAGACCGGAGTCTACGGCTTTTACGTAGCCTTTACGGATAACAAAATCTCCGAATCTTTCATTCTCTTCCCTTTCCCGAGCGTAATGGAAGAGAAGCGGTCTTAATTCCTTTAATATTTCCTCCTCTCCTATATTTTCACGGTACAACTTATTCAATCGTTCTCCTGCAAACCCTGCCCCTAAATACAGGTTGTATTTACCCGGCGCTTTTCCGATAAAACCGATTTCTCCGAGTGCCGGCCGGGAACACCCATTCGGACACCCGGACATACGGATGACGATTTCTTCATCCTTCAAACCAGCTTCATCGAGAACCACTTCTAGATGGTCTATCAAACTCGGCAAATACCTTTCTGATTCAGCCATGGCCAGCCCACAAGTAGGCATAGCTACACAGGCCATAGAATTTCTTCTTAGCGCTGAGTTATGATTCCCATCAGACAGCCCGAACTGTTGAATGATCGCTTCCACATCCGGTTTATTTTCCTCGTCCACCATAGAAAGGGTAACGTTCTGGTTGGGAGTCAGCCTGAACTCTCCATAGTTCTGTTCAGCAATCCTTCGCAGTCCTTCTTTTAATCGATAATCCCCTTCATCTTTGATTCTCCCATTTTGAATGAAAAAGGTATGATGCCAGCTTCCATCCTCTCCTTTCATCCAACCATAACGATCGCCATTATGATCAAATGTGTACGGTTCAGCATTCTGTAATTCCCATCCTAGTCTTTGGTTCAACTCTTTACGGATCCCGTCCACACCTAAACGATCAACCGTGTATTTGAAACGGGCATTTTTTCTGTTGGATCGATTTCCGTAATCCCGCTGAATGGTCACAATTTTTTCGGCTACTTCTACTCCTTTTTCTGGTGGACAAAAGCCCAGGACGCGCCCTAATTGAGGATAGGTGTTCTCATCTCCGTGGGTCATCCCCATACCTCCGCCTACCACGACATTAAAACCGAGGAGTTCTCCGTTTTTTTCAATCGCTATGAACCCGAGGTCCTGAGAGAAGACATCTACGTCATTGGAAGGAGGAACGGCGACTCCGATCTTAAATTTACGGGGCAGGTAGAAGGGCCCGTAAATCGGCTCTTCTTCCGCTTTCCCATCCAGAACCTTTTCTTCATCAAGCCAAATCTCATGATAGGCTCTCGTCTTCGGCAGTAGATGTTCGCTTATTTGTTTTGCAAACTGATAGACATCAGCATGGTAGGCCGACTGCTCTAGATTTACGTTTGCCATAACATTACGATTGACATCCCCACATGCGGCGATAGAGTCAAGCAATGCTTCATGCATCGTCTGAATGCTTTTTTTCATGTTCCATTTCAAGATCCCGTGCAGCTGAAACGTTTGTCTTGTTGTCAGTTTCATCGTTCCATTCCCATATTCGTCCGCCAATGCATCCATTGTCAGCCATTGATCCGACGTGGCTACACCTCCAGGAAGACGGACACGGACCATAAATTGGTAGGCAGGCTCTAGCTTTTGCTTTTTCCGTTCTATCCTAAGATCTCGATCATCCTGCATGTAACTTCCGTGAAACTTCAGCAGTTTCGTATCATCCTCTGGAATACTTGCACTGATTGGGTCTTGAAAACTCTCCACAAGACTCCCCCGCAAAAAACGACTGTCTTCTTTGATCCTTTCCATATCATCAAGAGGACCTTCAGGCTTTACGTTATTAGTATCAGTCACTATATTTCCGCTCCCTTCCTTTTAGTACACATCCCTTTGGTATCGTTTCGCTTTTCTCATATCTTTCAAGTAATCTTCCGCTTCCTGTTCGCTATGATCTCCTTCTTCTCTTATGATTTGCAGGATTGTCTGATGAACATCTTTGGCCATATGTTTTTCATCGCCACAAACATAAACATAAGCACCGGATTCTAACCATTCATAGATTTCTTTCTTATTCTCAAGCAGCCGGTGCTGAACGTACACTTTTTCTGGTGAGTCGCGGGAGAAAGCGACATCCATTTTCGTCAACACCCCTTCTTTCAACCACCGCTGCCACTCCACTTGGTATAAGAAATCTGTGACAAAGTGCTGTTCCCCAAAGAATAACCACGATTTCCCCGGGGCTTCCATCTCCTCTCTGTCTTCTAAAAATGAACGGTACGGGGCAATACCTGTGCCCGCTCCAATCATGATGATCGGAACATCTGGGTCAACAGGCAGTTTGAAATTTTTGTTCTTTTGAACGTATATAGACAGACGATCACCAACTTCTGTCCTTTCCGCACATTGTCCTGAGCAGACCCCCGTTCGCTTCCGGCCATTGGAATCGTATCTTACTGTACCGATCGTGAGGTGAACTTCATCAGGATTGGCTTTTACACTACTTGCGATCGAATATAGTCTTGCTGGTATTTTCCTTAAGATGCTGATAAATTCTTCCGCCCCTGCTTTCCATGGACCATAATCTCTGACAACGTCCAAAAGATCACGCCCATACACATAAGCACTGCTCTCCTCACTCGAAGCGACCAGTTGTTTAAAGCCTTCGTGATCGGTCAAGTCCGCTAATTTTTCCAGTAAAGGCTTCGTTAGTTCCGTTATCTCATAATGGGTAATTAACGCTTCCCGTAATGCCCGGACTTCCCCGTCCTTGTTTACGACCACAGACAATTCCGGATCCCAATCCATTTCTTTGATCAGCTCATCCACAAGTGTTTCATCATTTTCAGGGTAAATCCCGAGACTATCCCCTGGTTCGTAGTGAAGATTCGATCCTTCAAGGTCGAGCTCCAAATGGCGCGTCTCTTTATTCGAACCGCGTCCGTTCAAATTGATATTCTCCAATACTTCCGCTTGAAATGGTAGTTTCTTAGAAAAAGCAGGGCGATCTGTTTCAATCGATCGATCTTCTACGGTTTGTATACCCTTTTCTGCTTGATCACCTAGTTTTTCTTGAACTCCCCTCCACCATGATTCAGCAGCTTCATCATAATCGAGGTCGCAATCAACACGGGGGTGGAACCGCTCAGCCCCTAGTTCCTGCAGCCGTTCATCGAACTCCTTTCCAGTCTGACAAAAGAACTCATAAGAGCGGTCACCGAGAGCAAGGACAGAATATCGAACTCCTTCCAACTTTGGTGCTCGCTTACTGAAAAGAAACTCATGGAAAGAGAGCGCATTGTCCGGAGGATCCCCATCTCCGTGTGTGCTTGTTATGACGAGCAGATCTTGCTCGTTTTTTATGTTCTTCGCTTTGTAATCATCCATATCCAAACATTTAGCTTCAAAGCCTCTCTCTTTTAAAGTTGCTGTAAAATCTTCTGCCAGGGCCTGACAGTTTCCTGTATGTGATCCATATAAGAGTGTCACCTGCCGGGTAGTCACAGAGCTCTCATTTCCTTGTTGCTGCTTCGGGGACTGAATGGGCGACGTTTGTGCTGCCGCTAAAAATCCGCTCAACCATATTTTCTGTCTGTCGTCCATGGTTAACAGCAGACGGTTCAACTGATCTGCTTGTTCTTGATCAAAAGGACTGTTCTTAACTTCAAGATTCAACTTTGACACCTCCATATAAGTCACTAGTGGTCCACCAACTGCCGATGAAAATACCGGTCAAGTTCTACAACCATCGCCCCCATTTTTGGTCGTGCTGGTTCAACGACCGATGAAATTCCACGGTCATATAAAGCTTTGGCTGTAATCTTTCCAACAGCTACTGCCTGGACATGCTCACGGAAAGCTCGCAATAAATGGTCCGTGCTTTCATTTGCCTCCCATAAATTTTTCACCTGTGTTTTACTAGTGAAGACCACCGCATCCAACCGGCCGGTTGAAATGTGGTCGGTGATCTCTTCAACCACATTCCGATCAGGCGGCAGGAACCTGTATGGGTTAGCCTGGTAAACGTTGTATCCTTTAGCTTCTAACTGTTGGATCAACATTTTTTCATCTTCATTATAGGTTTGAAGGAAGATCGTGAAGTTTTCCTTTTCCTTTACGACAGGGACCTGTGACAACAGATCATTCATCGTTCCATCTGCAGCCAAGACATCAGGAGTAAGTGAATGTTCTTTTAACCAATCCATCGTTTTCGAGCCACGGATGGCCAGGGATTCTGCTTGAAGTTTTTGAATAAATGGTGTGTCCAGGCTTCCTTTTTCCGCTGCATCAGCTAGCGTCCGCACTCCTATTCCCGTCGTTAAAATGACCCACCTGAATGACTGAGCGAGGTAGTCTTCGACATGGGTGAAGGAGGCTTCTTCATCCAATACCTGCTCCCCTTGAAGCGGAAAAACCAAAGGTTGACCTCCCAGGTTTGTAATTAATTTTGCAATTGCGTCCGATCGGCGGTCAGCTGCTATCCCGATCTTTTTCCCTTTCAACCCTGCCAAACCATTCCACCCCTTTGTTATGTAAATCTGCTTTAATTCTCCTCTGTTCTTTTCGTTCTGAATAAGAAAGGTTCAGTATTTTTTCTAAATATACATCTTTGTCTTCTTTAGATAACGATGATCTCTTCAATGATTGTCTGCATTCATATAAAAAATCTATATATTCCTCAAAGGATGGCGGAAACCGCTTTTCCCATTCTCCCAACAATCGGGCCGCAAGTTTCGGACTTGCCCCTTGTGTGGTGACAGAAACATTGAGTTTCCCTCTCGAAAATTGTGCAGGAAAGTGAAAATTCCCACCGTCTCTTCCATCTGCTCGGTTTACAAGGGGGACCTCCTTTGCAAGAAGTGCAATGCTGTCGTTTGTCTCTTTTTGATCTGTAGCAATGACCAAAAGAAAAACACCCGTGAGATCTCCAGTCTGAAAACAACGGTTCACCCATCGGATCTCCCCCTTTTCGAGCACCTTCTTCAAATGACTCGTAAGTGTAGGACTGACAATCGTTATCCTGGCCTTTTCGTTCTCCAGTACTTCTGCCCTTTTCTCCGCTACTTTACCGCCTCCAATGATCAGGACATTTTTTTGTTTCAAATCCATGGATAGAGATATCACAGCCTGCGCTCCTCCTTCGTACAGAAAGCTTCCTCCACACGATCGACGACTGCCTGCACCATGTTTGGATGATCATACAAATAACCCGTAAGGTAGACGCTGTCTCCTTTCTTCCTTGCGGTTTGTATACTTTCTAACAATGAATCATAAAGCAGCCCTGTAAACCACAAGTATGGAACAACAACCGTTTTAGGGAATGTAGCCAATGATGTCTCAAACGCTTCTGTGAAACGCGGAGTGAGAGCAGCAAGGTAGCAGGTTTGGATTTGTTGGATCCCATAAATCTCCTTTAATTCCGAAGCAATCGTTTCCATGGATCTTTTGGTATCTGGATGCCTGCTTCCCCTTCCAACAAGCAGAACATTTGTAGTTTCATCAAGCTCCGTCGGCAGTTCTTTCAAGCGATCCACCAATACATCGGTGACGCGTTTCTGCACGCCGAGGGTTTGGCCATAGACGATGGAAATATCCGGATAAATCTCCTCAGCTCTCGCAATTTCATTAGGAATATCTTTGAAATAGTGCCCTGCACTCAATAACAAGACAGGAATGATGACGATTTCTTCTGCCCCTTTTTCTACAAGTGTCTGAATGCCTTCCAACATATCAGGATCAGCCAGCTCGAGAAAACAAATATGATAGAGTTCCACATTTACTTGGCTCTGTACTTGGGTCAAAAAATGGATCGCTTCATTTTTTGTTTCTTTTTTTCTACTACCATGACTGACATAGAGGATCGCTTTCATCTTCCCTCTCCTTTCTACCCAACTATTGAGGCCACTTCCTTCAATCCTTCTTCTCGTGAACGTTCGAACCATTTCAGTCGTTCTCTTAATTGGACTACATCACCGACGACAATCATGGCTGGATTTTCTATGTGTTTTGATTTAACAACGATGTCTTTAATTGTCCCTGTCACCGTTTTCTGCTCCTCTGTTGTTCCCCACTGCACCAAAGCCACAGGTGTATGGAGAGGTCTTCCGTACTTCAACAGCCGCTCACAGATCTCAGGAAGCTTCTTTACTCCCATATAAATACACAAAGTATCCATACTCTTAACGACTCGCTCCCAATACGCCTCTTCATCGCTTCCGGTTTTATTGACTCCCGATATGAAAGCGACTGAAGAACTATACTCCCTGTGGGTCACAGGGATGCCTGCATAAGCAGGCGCGGCAATACCAGAAGTGATGCCTGGAACGATTTCATAAGGAATATTCCGTTTGGCAAGCTCTTCTGCTTCTTCTCCTCCGCGCCCAAATACGAAGGGGTCCCCTCCTTTCAATCGTGTAACGACTTTCCCTTTCAAAGCATACTTACATAAGAGATGATTGATGGACGTTTGGCTAAGGGCGTGATGATCGGGACGTTTTCCGCAAAAAACAAGTTCCGCATCCTCCCTCGCCTCATTCAGGAGCTCTTGATTGATCAAGCGATCATAAAGTATGACATCTGCTTTTTGTATCGCCTTTAGTCCTTTTACTGTAATAAGGTCGTAATCCCCTGGTCCCGCTCCTACGATATACACGTTTGTCATCTTCCGGCCCCTTTCGTTACACCCAATTTTTATCTTGTAAAAGTTTCCACACTTGTTCGGCACAGCTTTTCACATCGTACGCTTTAGAATCTAGCACCAGTTCCGGTTGCAAAGGTTTCTCATAAGGGGCATCCACACCTGTAAACCCTTTGATCTCTCCATCCCTGGCTTTTTTATAAAGTCCTTTAGGGTCACGGTTTTCGCACTCTTCAATTGGACAGTCCACATAGATTTCTATAAAGTCCCCGGCTTGCATCGAAGCTCTCACACGATCCCTGTCTTTTTGATAGGGTGAAATGAATGCTGTTAAAACAATCGTTCCACTATCTGCAAAAAGCTTCGCAACTTCACCGATCCGTCGAATGTTCTCTTCCCTGTCTTCTTCTGAAAATCCAAGATCCGAGTTTAGCCCCTGCCTGACGTTATCTCCATCCAGCAAATAACTCTGCAATCCCTTTTCGTGGAGAACCTTATTTAATTGATTGGCAATGCTTGATTTGCCTGATCCTGATAGACCTGTAAACCAAAGGACCCCGCTGTGATGGCCGTTTTTCTTGCGATAACCTTCTTTACTGATGGATGCTTCGTGCCAGGTAAGGTTTGTCGTCACTTTCTTCATCCTTTCACTTCGGCTGTCTTCTGTAAGCCTTCGATCAGTACATCCACGACTTCTGGACGACTGAACGCTTTTGGTGGTTTCTCACCATTTCTCAAAAGCTCCCTTACTTTCGTACCGGACAAAATCAGATGATTCTCTTTATCGTGTGGACATGTTTTATTAGACGCCATCGACTCACACGCTTTGCAATAAAAACTATGCTCAAAGAAAAGCGGAGTGATGCCAAGTTCTCCTTTCTCGTAGTGACTGAAAATCTTCTGTGCATCATACGTTCCGTAGTAATCACCGACTCCTGCATGATCACGCCCAACAATGAAATGAGAGCACCCGAAATTTTTTCTTACAATTGCATGGAAAATCGCTTCCCGGGGTCCTGCGTATCTCATAGCCGCATTAAAAACAGCTAAAATCACTCGATCTTTTGGATAATAATTTTCCAATAACACTTGGTAACTCTTCATGCGGACATCGCTCGGAATATCATCGCTTTTCGTCTCCCCGACAAGAGGGTTGAGAAACAATCCATCCACGGTCTCGAGCGCTGCCTTTTGGATATATTCGTGAGCCCTGTGCACAGGGTTTCTTGTCTGAAATCCAACTACTTTTTCCCAACCCAGTTGCTCAAATCGTTTCCTTGATTCTGCAGGGTCCAAATAAAAGGATTCTCCGTGTTCATAAGGAGGTTTTTGAAACACCTCAATATCTCCTGCCACATACCAATCGGGGCGCTCGAATAATTTTTTGACACCTGGATGGGCATCATCAGAGGTTGCGTACACGTTTTCTGCTTCTTTTTCTTTATCCGGTTTGAAAAGATCGGTAATGGTTATAACCCCATACACCACTCCGTCCTTGATGAGCTGTGCTTTTCTTCCGAGATTCTCTGCTTGTTTTTCTGTCACCGGAAGTGTGATTGGAATACTCCACGGCTCTCCATCGCTCAGCCGCATGGTATTCACAACGGATGTATAAGTCTTTTCATCCATAAATCCACGTAAAGGGCTATATGCACCATTAGCAATTAAACCGAGATCACTAAGCGCCATGGAGTCAAGCTCGATGAGATCTTCCGGTAGCTCCTCTGGTCTTTTTTCCTTCCACCTGTTTATCAGCACTCCACCGTGCGGGGGGATGATTGACATATCCATTCCTCCTTCAAGGTTATTCATCTTGACTGTTTTCTGTTGTATGCAAGCCGCATTCCGTTTTATTGAACCCTTTCCACCGGCCTGACCTACCGTCATCCGCCGCCTGGGCTGTACATGGAATGCATCCGACACTAGGATAATTTTGATCGTGCAATTCATTGTAATCCAAGCTATTTAGTCGGATATACTGCCATACGTCATCCCATGTCCAGTGAATCAATGGGCATACTTTTACCGATTTGAATCGTTCATCTTTATTAACAAAGTTTGTTTTTTTCCGGCTCGGAGATTGCTCTCTCCTCAACCCGGATAGCCATGCATTTCTTCCATGGAGAGCGTCCTCAAGCGGTTTGATCTTACGGATGTAGCAACATTGATTCGGTTTCCGTTTCCAAAGAGCTGATCCGTATTGCTCGGCTTGTTCATCCAGGCTCATCTCAGGTTGTTTCATCGTTATGTTTAAATCTGGATATCTCTGTTTTACTTTTTCAATCAGCTGGTAGGTTTCCTGAAAATGGATGCCCGTATCAAGAAACACGACTTCGGCATCCGGTTTTTCTTTAGAAATTAAATCAATGAGAACGATTCCTTCTGCGCCGAAACTGCAAGCATAAACAATGTCTTCATACTCCTTGTAGGCCCAGCGAACAATTTCCGATGCTCCTTTCGTATCTTCTTTCGGTGGATCATCGGTAAATGGATTCTCAAAAGATTGATAGGTGATGTGTGGTTGTGTCATGTCCTCCTCCTCTCTTAAATAGAAAAATGCCTTTCTTCCCGATAAGAAGAAAGGCATTTACAATGTCATGTAAACTGCATTCTCCCTATCTTCTCAAGCGCTTAACGCCTGCTGGAATTGGCACAGTATCTGTTTACATTCCTAGACCCGTTGCCGAGGCTTCAAAGGGCCAGTCCCTCCACCTCTCTAGATAAGAAAAGCTTATGAAATTTTCTGAAAAACAAGTTGATACAAATCTTATGCTCCTTTTCATCATATGTCAATGCTTTTTAGAAAAATTACAACTTTTCTGTTTTTTTATTAACATTGGATTGACAAATGAAAAGATGTTCGTTAATTTTATAATTATTCTAAAAACTACATACAATCCTTATGAAGAGCCGGGGGAGGAATCTGGTCTGAAGATCCCGCAGCAACCTTTAACCAGGTGCTCATTCCAGCAGCCATCCGGCTGAAAGATAAGGTGTGGACGATCCCCCTTCTTTCAGATGGGGGATTTTGTTTGTTTCAATTTTTTTAAACATAAAACCTAGTAAGTGCATAGGAATAGTAAAAATGACGATGACCTATGTATAATTAAGGAGTGGTACACATTGCAAAAACTGACCATTTTCGCCTTCATCGGTTTTATAGCACAGCTGATGGATGGAGCGCTCGGCATGGGGTTTGGCCTTAGCTCTTCGACGATCCTCCTGTCCTATGGACTGGCGCCTGCTGTCGCTTCTGCATCCATCCACATGTCGCAGATTGCCACAACGGCTGTTTCAGGTTTTTCTCACTATAAGTTTGGCAACGTTGATAAGCGGCTTGTGATGATCATTTCTATTCCAGGTGCAGTCAGCGCTTTTTTTGGAGCTGCTTTTTTAAGCCGAATTCCAGGAGATTATATTAGGCCTTACATATCCATGTTTCTCCTGCTATTAGGCATTTACATCGTCATTCGTTTTCTATTCCTTTCGAAGAAAACGGACAGAAGACCAAAAAAAGCCGTAAAAAAACGATTTCTTCTGCCTCTTGGAATAGCAGGAGGATTCCTGGATAGTGTCGGAGGTGGCGGATGGGGTCCGGTCAACACCCCTGCTCTGCTTACCCGATCAGGAATTGCTCCAAGGAAAGTCATCGGAACGGTAGATACAAGTGAATTCCTGGTAACGATTTCAGCTACAGTAGGTTTTTTGATTTTTTTAGGTCATGACCAATTCAGTTGGCTCCTCATCACCTCATTCGTTCTCGGAGGGGTCGTTGCAGCCCCTATCGCCGCTTGGCTTGTAAAGATTCTCCCCTCTTCTGTTCTTGGAGTACTAGCCGGTGGCTTTATCATTCTTACAAACGCAAGGACTTTATTAACTTCCGTTCCTCTACACACGCATTTACTAACATTCGTGTACACGCTCCTTGTTTCCAGTTATCTTTTCATCGTGCTTTCTTCCATCAGAAATCATTTGAAATTGAAAAGAGCGATCATCCGGGAACAAGCATAAAAAACGCAGCTCTATGAAGAGCTGCGTTGTTGTATCTATTATTCAATGGAGAAGATATAAGAATAGATCGGTTGACCGCCTTTGTGGATCTCCACTTCTAAATCTTCAAATGTTTCTTCTATGAAGGATTCAAGTGCTGCCACATCTTTTTCGTCGACTTCTTCACCAGTCAAGATCGTGAGGATTTCATCTTCATCTTCATCAATCATTTGGTTCAGCAACGTTTTAGCCGTCGTTAAAGCACTTTTATCTGTAGCAGAGATTTTGCCATCAGCGATTCCCATAAAGTGATCTTTGGAAATGTCCAACCCATCAATTTGAGTATCTCTGACTGCGTACGTAATTTGACCTGTTTTCACTTCAGACATGAGGCTGAGCATTTCCTCTTTATTGGATTCAAGGTCAGCTTCCGGGTTGAACCCTAGAAGAGCACTCATCCCTTGAGGAATGGTTTTCGATGGAATGACAGCAACCTCAACATCCGCTAATTCAGCAGCTTGTTCAGCAGCCATGACGATATTCTTGTTATTCGGCAGGACAAGCACACGTTTCGCATGCGCTTCCTTGATCGCTTCTGAAAGATCTTGAGTACTCGGGTTCATCGTTTGGCCGCCTTGAATGACGACAGTAGCTCCAAGACTCTCAAACAGTTTCTTGATCCCGTCTCCCATGCTTACTGTAACGATTCCATACTCTGCTTTTTGATCGGACTTAGGCTTGGCTTTCTTTTTGTCACCGACGATCGAGGTATGCTGTTCACGCATGTTCTCAATCTTCATGTTGACAAGACTGCCGTACCTTTGTCCTAAGGTCATCGCTTCTCCTGGATACTCCACGTGTACATGGACTTTGATCAACTCTTCATCAGAGACGACAAGGAGTGAATCCCCCATTTCACTGAGCTCGTTACGAAATGCTTCTTCATCATAAGGATGCTCAGCAAGCTTGTCTTCTTCAAATTTGACCATGAATTCTGTACAATAGCCAAATTCGATATCTTCTGTATTCATGAAGTCTTGATTCAACTTGTGGTGTTCCGCATTAACCATCTCGTCCATGGATACCGTTTCTTCAAGATCTGGAAGTTCTTCTCCTTTCAAATTCGCAAGAAAGCCTTCGTAGATCGTGACAAGGCCTTGACCACCACTATCCACGACACCTACTTCTTTCAAAACTGGAAGTAGTTCAGGCGTGCGCTTCAATGATTTCCTAGCTGCTTGAACGACACCTTCGATGAATGGAATGAAGTCTGTTTCTTTTTCAGCGATTTCGACTGAAGCTTCGGCAGCCTCTCTTGCTACGGTAAGGATGGTTCCTTCCACTGGTTTCATAACGGCTTTATATGCAGTCGTGACACCACCTTGAAGAGCGTCTGAGAAGTCTTTGGTTGTTATGACTTCTTTGTCTTCAATCGCCTTGGAAAAACCACGGAAAATTTGCGAGAGAATAACACCGGAGTTTCCACGCGCACCCATCAGGAGACCTTTGGAGAGGGACTGGGCTACGGTTCCTACATGATTCTGGTCCACATTCCGCACTTCTTCAGCTCCAGAAGTCATGGACAGATTCATATTTGTTCCCGTATCGCCATCCGGTACAGGGAAAACATTCAAAGCATCGATCATTTGAGAGTTCTGTTTCAAATGATGAGCTCCTTGCAAGATCATTTCGGCAAGCGTCTTGCCGTCTAACTTTTGTAACGTCACACTTACTTCCTCCTTTGACTACAACCGCGATCTATTCAGTTGTCACACGGACTCCCTGAATGAAAATATTCACAGAATCCACGGACAAACCAACTGTTTTGTTTAGTGTGTATTTTACTTGTGATTGGACATTATTAGCGACTTCGGAAATCTTAGTTCCGTAACTCACGATAATATACATGTCTATATGGAGGCGATCTTCATCCTGTCTGACAACGACTCCTCTGGAAAAATTCTCTTTGCGGAGCATTTCAGATAAACCGTCACGGATCTGATTTTTTGATGCCATTCCGACGATCCCATAGCACTCAACAGCGGCTCCTCCAGCAATCGTTGAAATGACTTCATTGCTAATAGTAATATGACCATATTGGTTATTTAAATCAACAGACATAATAGATCCTCCTTTATAATCCTCATCAATCCTACCCTATTATAACACAAAAATGGGAAATGAATTTCTGTTCAATGGTAAGAAAATGACCTGGATATCCCTATTATACTGTGTAACAATTCATAAGTTCTGTCAAGAAAAAATTCTTGATATAATTCTGACTAGATTATTGCAAACACCTTATCTATATGATAAAGTTACTAAGTATCTGATGATTTATGTATGTAACAGGAGGGATTTTCATGGCACGCAGAAGTGTTCTATCTGGTAAAGGTACACGTTCAGGTAACCACCGTTCACACGCGATGAACGCTAATAAACGTAAATTTAAAGCTAATGTTCAAAAAGTTCGCATCCTTGTGGATGGCAAGCCTCAAAAGGTTTACGTAACAGCACGTGAACTTAAGTCCGGCAAAGTACAACGCGTATAATTGCTGAGGCAGAGCTTTAAAGCTCACAAAAAAAGCACCCTTTCCGGGTGCTTTTTTTATTTGTCTCAGATAAATAAACGGGCGCTTTTGGTGCTCTCCGGAGCTCAGCCCATGTGTACCCCGGAGCTTTCTGTTTTGGTCCTAATCTTTTTTAAATGTACTTATGACTGCGCGCACTAAACCCCCGACGAACCGTGGGAGTTTGATCGTATAAAATTTCAAAAGAGCCCCCTCCTCCTATATGAACTAATGCGAACTCCCTTATTCCCCTCAAGTAGGCAAGTCTGTACTTCTTATTACTAAGAGTATGCCTGACTCAAATGAAAAAGTACCTGTATCTTCAATCAGTCGATTTGAGATGCAAAGGGTGGATCCAAATGGCAGATACGCTTGATCCAAAGGGTAGTAGAACCCTTTGAGCGTAATGTTTTTCACTTCAAGTGTGACCGGTAAGAAGGAAACATACGGATAACATTCATCCTCTTCTATCCTATGCTCACCAGCTGGGACTAATTCCACCCGATTCTGTCGGTCGATAATCGTACTCTTTACATTTTCCTTCATGAGAGGGTATAGAAGTTGCAAGTTCGCTTGAGAATGATCGATCCGACCACCGGTCACTCCGAATAATAGAATATGCTCCGGACGTAAACGAAGTGCTTCATTTATGGCTAACTCCAAATCGGTTTCGTCTTTTTCATCCGGGTAAACCAACACCTGTTTGGATTTTTTTTTGATTGCTGATAGTGACTGTTCCGATACAGAATCAAAATCTCCGATGGATAGATCAGGTTCTAAGCCATGCTCAATAAGGACCTCCGCTCCTTGATCTGCCCCGATCCAAAAACATTCATCGCATGTGTATTCTTTTAAATCCGGTATGTAAGACTTGGGGCCACCACCCACAACGATTACTCTCTTCATATCCTTAACATCCTTTCATTTTCACTCACCATTAAAAACTCTACTCCACTCTTCGGTATAGCTCACAATTGTCGAAGACTCAGTTCGGGATTCGTTTGCCATAAAGGAGCTAGGGGTGGCTGGGAAGCTACTCGCTTTCCTGTGGAGTAGCGCCGAGCTTCCTCGGGCGGTCTGCCGCACTAAGGGATCTCGCCGATCTCCTTCTCCCACGGGAGTCTCGCAGCTTCCCAATCACCCCATTCTTAGTAAGGGATAAACGAACACCTATACTAAAGGAAGTGTCTCCCACTTCCCCGTCCTAAGCAGGCATAAAGCGCTCTGTATCAAGCTAATTAATTCTGAATGCCCACTGCGGAGAGGTTCTATGCTCCACTTTCCTCATTCATTCAAGCTGATTTTCCCAGAAATGATTTCGAGAGTCTTCCATGGCAAAGGGGCGGAGGGGAATGGCGAGACTCCTGCGGGAAGAGAGTGCTTGGTGAGACCCCGCAAGGCGTTAGCCTGAGGAGGCTCAACGCGCTCCCGCGGAAAGCGAGCTAATACCCGCAGCCCCGATCCACTCAAAAACATCTCGAAATCAACTCATCAAGAATCCTGCCATTATCTTCAATGTGAAGATTTCTCTTAATGTAAAATGTAACTTATTTTTGTACTGGTTGCCAATAATACAAGAGAATGAAAAAGCTCAAAGGACTGGGATCCTTTGAGCTTTCTTATCATGAGGATGATTTTCTGATTTCTTCGATTGCCTTTTTACGGTCTTCCTGATTGAAGATGGCACTGCCGGCGACGAGAACGTCTGCTCCTGCTGAGGTGCAAAGGTGGGCCGTTTCGGCTTTTACTCCACCATCGACTTCAATCTCAAAGGACAATCCTTCTTCTTCTCTCCACTGAGCGATCTGTTCGATTTTTGGTACAACCGAATGGATAAACGATTGACCTCCAAATCCTGGGTTGACCGTCATTAAGAGAACAAGATCGACATCTTGAAGGATCGGGCGAATCGTCTCTGCTGGAGTGGCCGGGTTAATAACGACACCTGGTTTTACGCCATGGCTTTTGATCAATTGAATCGTTCGATGGAGATGCGGACACGCTTCCTGATGAACGGTAATGATATCCGCCCCTGCTTTTGCAAATGCTTCGATGTACTGATCTGGGTTCTCAATCATTAGGTGCACATCAAGTGGCAAGTCAGTCACTGGACGTATATGGTCGACAATCAATGGACCAATTGTAATATTAGGAACAAAGTGTCCATCCATGACATCCACATGGATATAATCGGCTCCTCCACGTTCGACATCCATGATTTCTTCCCCAAGTTTAGCAAAATCAGAAGCTAGAATGGATGGTGCAATTTTGGTCATGATTAATACCTCGGCTTTCTATTCTGTATTTCGTTCAAAAATTGTAGGTAATGCTCATAGCGCTGCGCGGAAATCTCATTAGCCTTTACGGCAGACTTTACGGCGCACTTTGGTTCTTTATTGTGCAGGCACCCTCGGAATTTACAGTCGTTCTGTACCTCCACGAACTCTGGGAAACACTCAGGCAGTTGATCCATTTCCAACTCTCCGAATTCCAGTGAACTGAAACCAGGTGTATCTGCGACAAGACCCTCAGCTATTTCATAAAGTTCTACGTGACGAGTCGTGTGTTTTCCGCGACCTAAACTCTCTGAAATTTCATCCGTATCAATGGAGAGTCTAGGGTCGATGGAGTTAAGCAAAGATGATTTGCCGACGCCCGACTGTCCGGCAATAACTGTTGTACGACCAGCCAGGTGAGATTGGACTTGTTCCATGGATTCATGATCATCAACTGCAGATAAAATGACGGGATACCCGATTTTTTCATAAAGCGTCTTATAACTCTCCATCACTTCCATTTGTTCTTCATCCAGTTGATCCATCTTGGAAATCACAATAAAAGGTTCAATTCTCTTTTCTTCTACAAGGACGAGAAAGCGATCCAGTAACAAAGCATTGAAATCCGGGTGAACAGCAGAAGTGACGATCAACGCCTGATCAACATTTGAAATTGGAGGCCTTACCAACTCATTCTTCCTGTTTTCGATGGATAGAATATACCCTTCTTCCTTATTTTCCGCCTTAAATTCTACGAGATCACCTACTAGAGGGGTGACTTTCTTTTTACGGAAATTCCCCCTGCCCCTGCATTGATAGACCTCTCCTTCACATAGGACATAATAGAACCCGCTCAATGATTTAATAATTTTTCCTACTGGCATTTTTTCACCTCTTAATACGGTACTTCCACTTCTTCTTGATAGACTTGTCCATTTCTCATCACCCAGTATTTCGCTACTTCTCCAGGTTCAATGGTTAAGGTTATTTCAAACGTCTTTGTTTCTGTAATCATTTCACTGATCACCGGTGTACTGCCATTTCGGCTGGCATCGTTCACATATATCAACACTTCCTGACCCTCGGGTTCAGGCTGCTCCCCTTCTTGCTCGCCATCAGTCTGCCCTTCTTCCTCAATCGTTTCCGGTTCATATAGAATCTCAATTGAAACTGATTCATTTCTAGGAGGTTTTGGTTTAGGTCCTTTAGAAATAACTAAGTTTACGGTAGATCCTTGTTCTACCTCCGTTGAAGCATCTGGGGTCTGCCTGATTACAATACCTTCTGGCACTTGTTCTGAGTATTCAGAAGTGACATTGGATTCGAGATTATTACTTTTCAAGTATCTCACTGCGAAATCTTTATTAGCACCTACTAATTCTTCTAAGTCTATCGTTTCTTCACCGGAACTTACACTGAATGAAACCGTTGTATCCTCTGGAATGACACTACTTCCTGGACTAGGACTCAGATGTGCGATAATTTTACCTTTCGATACCTCACTACTCGTCTGTTCGTATGAATTAACTTTCTCATAGCCTTTCTCTTCCAACTCTTCTTTCACACGATCAAAATCCTGTCCTGTATAATCCGGGAACTCTACTCTCTCTTTTCCATTGCTAATATAAACGGTAACATCTGAACCCTCTTTTACCGTCATCCCTGCTTCAGGATCTGTTTCAATGACATCGCCCTCTTCCACATCATCAGAAAAACGGGTTTCTCTAGTCACAGTAAGATTCAAGTCGCTCAATTGACTATAAGCCGCCTCATACTCTTCTCCTGCAAAATCAGGAATTTCCACATCTGCAGGCTGGATGATCCCGGGAATCGTGAATAAAGCCACAAGCCCCCCAATCATCAACAACAGGATAACGGTTAAAATCCAAGGCCATACTTTCCGCTTCTTTTTCTGCTTATTTTCAGCAGGTGGCGGATCTGCAGCTGTTTCCTTATATGTCTTTGTCGGCGATGTGGGGGCAGGATTGACAGGTTGGTGGTCACTCGTATTGATGATCGTATCTTCATTAGGGGAATCCCCATAGGCTTCGTTTGTGATGACAGGAATTGCTTTGGTTTTTTCATCATCCCCGTCATCAGGTCGTGTGAAAACCGGCTCATCTGCACGGTGGGGTTCCAGGGAAGTTTCAATATCCTGTTCCATTTCCAATACGGATTCATAGCGGTGAAAAGGGTCTTTGGCCGTTGACTTCAAGACAACATTCTCAACACTTTGAGGCAAGTCGGCATTCCATCTTTTCAATGAAGGCGTTTCATGCTGCAAATGTTTCAATGCGATCGAGACGGGGGATTCCCCTGAAAAAGGGAGCCTTCCCGTCAGTAATTCGAAAAAAACGATGCCCAGCGAATAAACGTCGGACTTTTTGGTCGCCATTCCCCCTCTTGCCTGTTCTGGAGAAAGGTAATGAACAGAACCAAGAACAGAGTTTGTCTGAGTCAACGCCGTCGCACTAAGAGCCATGGCAATTCCGAAATCCGTCACTTTTACGTGACCGTAATGATCAATGAGTATATTCTGGGGTTTGATATCCCTATGAACGATCTCATTGTCATGTGCGTGAGCGATTGCAGATGTGATCTGCTTCATGATGTCTACAGCTTCAGACACGTCAATTGGGCTGTGTTTTTGAATATACTGTTTTAACGTCAAGCCGTCGACGTATTCCATGACCATAAAATAAATGTCTTCCTCTTCTCCGACATCATAGATGTTGACGATATTCGGATGGGAAAGACTAGTAGCCGATTGGGCCTCTCTATGAAAACGAGCGATGAATTCTTCATCATTCCCATGCTCAAGTCGCAATACTTTAATGGCAACGTCCCTGTTTAGAATGGTATCGTAAGCAAGGTAGACATTTGCCATACCGCCGCCACCGATCATCTCTTGTACACGATAACGGTCATTAAGGAGACGGTTAATCAACATTATTCCGCACCTTCTTTCTGGTCGGAAGAAGGTTGGTGGTGTACGATGGCGAGCGTGATATTGTCTTCCCCGCCTCGTTCATTGGCAAGGTCAATCATTTGCTGCGTAAACGACGACCAGTCTCCTTCAAAGGTTTTCAATTCACTTAATTCCTCATCACTAACTTTATTCGTCAGGCCGTCTGTGCATAAAAGAAGACGGTCATCTTCTTCGAATTCCATCGTTTTCACATCAGCTGTCAAATCAAATTCTGTTCCAAGCGCTTTTAATAATACATTTTTCCGGGGATGATGCTCGGCTTGCTCTTCGGTAATCTGTCCTGAACGCACGAGTTCGTTGACGAGAGAGTGATCCTCTGTAATGGCGTTGAAACCATAAGAATTAGCAAAATAACAACGGCTGTCTCCGATGTGACCAATACTTGCAAATTCATCTGTACAAAGGGCCACAACTACAGTGGTTCCCATCCCCGCACACTCTTCATGTTCATTCGCATAGGATTTGATTTCATTGTTAGCTGAACGGACCGCTTCTTTGATCCATTCTTCTGCTTCACCAGGGTTCTCAATGACCTTTGCTTCCTGCCATTTATTATGTAAGTGGGAGGTCGTCATCTGGCTGGCTACATCACCTGCCTGGTGTCCACCCATACCATCAGCTACGATGGCAAGAATCTGGCCTGCATCGTTTTTGAAAACTCCGCCGGCATCTTCGTTATGAACCCTGACTTTTCCCTGATCTGTTTCGTAATAACCTATCATGGTCTCACCTGCCTCATATTTATAACATCGATAAAACATGGGTGCTGATTCTTAGGTGGTTTTCCTCACTTTGTCTCAAACGGAAGGGAACAAACGGTTGCAACATTTCTATTATTGCAACCGTATATTCATGGTTTTTTGTTGCTCGTGTATCTTACTTTTTCAACAAACGAGTCAAGAAAAATCCATCTGTATCCCATTCTTGAGGGAAAAGCTGAAGTCCTAATTCAGAGAGGCCCTTTGCCTGCTTAAGGCCTTCTGGAAGCTCCTCGAAGAAAGCAGGATCCACTTCAAAATCCGGGTGCTCGTTTAGGAAATGCTGAACGGCCTCCTCATTTTCGTGACGATCTACCGTACACGTACTATAGACAAGCTTTCCGCCAGATGTAAGTAGTGGCGCGACTTCTTTCAATAAGTCATCCTGAATTTTTCTTAAAGAGAAGATGTCTTCTTCTTTTTTATGGTATTTAATATCTGGTTTCCCACGCAATACCCCAAGTCCCGAACAAGGCGCATCCAATAAGATTCGCTCAAATGCACCGGGGGCATGTTTCTCTCCCAAGTTCCTTGAGTCTGCCTGACTGGCGGTAATGGATGTGAGCTGCAGTTGTTCGGCTTTTTTGCTAACAAGCTTCGCTTTCTTCTCATGCAGGTCATAGGCAACAACTTGCCCTTGGTCTTCCATTTTTTCAGCAATGTGAGTGGTTTTACCTCCAGGCGCGCTGCAAGCATCAAGCACCTTCATTCCCTTTTGAAGATCCATCATTTCCGCGACAAGCATGGAACTCTGGTCTTGAACCGTAACAAACCCTTCTTGAAATAGTGAATGGGATAGAATCGCTCCTTCAAGAACAAGAAAACCTTGAGGGGAGAGGCTGCTCTCTTCGACTTTGAAGCCATCGCTTCGGAGTTGATCCATCGCCTCTTCACGCGAAATCCTAAGTGGCTGAACCCTTAGAGACATGGGAAGGTGTTGATTGTTCGCCTCGCACATCGCTTTCGTCGTTTCAAATCCGTACTGCTCAACCCATCGATTAACGAGCCATTGAGGGTGACTGGTTTCAGTAGCCATCCGCTCCACAGGATCTTCAATTTTTTCTACACTCTGTACTCCCTTACGCTGGACGTTCCGAAGCACACCGTTCATAAAGGAAGAGATTCCTTTATGTCCCCGTTTCTTCGAAATTTCAACAGCCTCATGGATAATGGCATGATCCGGAACTCGTTCAAGAAAGACCATTTGGTATACAGACATGTAAAGGAGCCAGCGAACCCATGGCTTGATTTTCTTTTGGTTGGCGATATACGGCTGGATGGAATAGTGGATCAAATCCCTGCGTTGGAGGGTTCCGTATACAATTTCTGTTAAAAGAGCTCCATCCTGGCGGGAGAGTTTTTGTTTAGAAATTTCCCGATCTAATAAAACGTGACTAAACCCACCCTGCTCACCTATTCGAGTGAGCAGATCGAGGGCTGATTCTCTTAGTGCATATTTAGTCATGCGTCTCACCCAGACGTTCTCCGACCTTCAACGACTGACCAGCTCCATTAATAAATGCTTGGCCGTCCATTTTCTTTTTACCAGATGGCTGCAGTGAAACGACCTTCACAGCTTTGTTCCCACCTGTCGTGACAAGGAATCCATCTTCATCGATTCTCACGACGGTCCCTGGTACTTCGTCAAATGCACCTTCCATTTTTTCTATCCACCAGACTTTCATTGGTTTCTCGTTCCAATAAGTATAAGCGACAGGCCAAGGGTGAAGTCCACGGACATGGTTATAGACGGTCTGTTGATCCTTATTCCAATCGATGAGTTCCTGCTCCCTTTTGATATTGGAAGCAAAAGTCACTTTGGACTCATCCTGTTCTTCCGGGGTGATCTCACCATTCAACAACTTAGGAAGCGTATCCGCCAATAAGTCCGCTCCGGCTATGGAAAGTTTGTCATGCAACGTTCCCACATGGTCACGGTCTTCAATCGGGACAGTAACTTTCGACAGCATGTCTCCGGCATCGAGGCGTTTAACCATATACATGATGGTGACTCCTGTCTCTTTTTTTCCTTCGAGAATGCTGTAATGGATCGGGGCGCCACCTCTGAATTCAGGCAGCAGGGATGCATGGACATTGATACACCCATGTTTCGGCTCCTGTAGTAAAGCTTCCGGTAAAATTTGACCGAAGGCAGCAGTTACGATCAAGTCGGGATCGTAAGCAAGAACTTCTTTGTATTCGTCTTTGATTTTTTCTGGTTGAAACACAGGAATTCCGTGCTTTTCCGCTGCTATCTTTACAGGTGGAGGGGTCATCGTTTTCTTTCTCCCTTTTGGACGGTCCGGTTGTGTGATCACAAGGACAACCTCATGCCCCTCTTCAATAATGCGGTCAAGGACAGGTACGGCGAAATCCGGTGTCCCCATAAATGCGATTCGTGTCATGATTTTGTTGCTCCCTTCTTGCTTACATCAGCTGATACGGTTGGAAATCCACCGTAATCTGCAAACCATTTTCCTGTTTCATTTCATCTTCATAATAATGCAATATCCGTTCAACGAATTTTCGCTGCTCAGGTTCCTTCTTGTATTTTATCATGCATTGATAGCGATATCTATTATTGATCCTAGTAAGCGCAGATGGAGTCGGACCTAGAACATAAGATTGATCAGAAAGCTTCTGCTGCATGAACATGGTGATTTTTTGTGTCACTTCCTGCACTTTCAATTGATTGGGATGTGAGATTGTAAATAGAGTCAAGAAGAAGTAAGGAGGATAGTTGAAAGCTTTCCTCAGTTTCATTTCTTCTTGGAAAAATTGTTCATAATCGTATTGACTCGCAAGTTCGATGCTGTAATGTTCCGGTGTGTATGTTTGTACGACGACTTCTCCTGGCTTTTCGTGTCTGCCTGCCCTACCGCTTACTTGAGTAAGGAGCTGGAATGTCTTTTCCGAGGCCCGGAAGTCGGGAAGGTTGAGAAGTGCATCCGCTGCAAGGACACCGACAAGGGTAACATTTCCAAAATCCAGTCCTTTGGCGATCATTTGCGTGCCCAGTAATATATCGGCCTGTCCTTCTCCGAACTTTTTCAGTAACCGTTCATGTGCCCCTTTTCTTCTTGTGGTGTCGACGTCCATGCGGATCACACGTGCTTCTGGAATCAATTCTTGAAGCGCCTCTTCCACTTTTTGTGTCCCAGTTCCGAAATAACGGATGGTTTTGCTCTCACACTCCGGACACTCCGCAGGCATAGGTTCCTCATGTGAACAATAGTGGCATTTCAAGCGATTCTGCTTTTTATGGTACGTAAGAGCAATGTCACAATGAGGACACTCACTGACATGGCCGCAGTCCCTACACATAACGAAGGTGGAATATCCACGTCTATTCAGGAAGAGCACGACCTGCTCTCCTCGTTCGATTCGTTCTTCGATTTTCTCTTTCAATGTGATGGAAAACATCGAACGGTTTCCACGATGAAGTTCGTCTCTCATGTCTACAAGATCGACAGCAGGCATGATAGACTCATTCATCCGCTTCTTCATTGTCAACAACTGATAATTGCCTTTGACAGCCCTGGCGTAACTTTCAAGGGCTGGTGTAGCACTCCCTAAAACGACCGGACATTGATGCGTCTTTCCCCTTTCTATGGCGACATCTCTCGCATGGTACCGCGTTCTGTCTTCCTGCTTATAACTCGTTTCGTGTTCTTCATCGATAATGATCAAGCCGATGTTCGTAAATGGAGCAAAAATGGCAGACCTCGCTCCCACCACGACTTGGACCTCTTTGCGCTGAATCTTTCGCCATTCATCATACTTTTCTCCCGCTGACAAGGCACTGTGAAGGACAGCGACTTTTGAACCGAACCTTCCTTTGAAACGTTCGACCATCTGAGGTGTTAAAGCAATTTCAGGCACAAGCATGATGGCCTCTTCACCTTTATCGATGACTTCTTGAATGGACTGCAAATAGACTTCCGTTTTCCCGCTTCCCGTCACACCATGAAGCAGAAATACTTCATGAGCGTTCTCTTCGATCGTTTTCAGGATCGGTCGGATCGATGTCTCCTGTTCCTCTGTCAACGGGAAAGGATGCGTGCGTTCGAACTCGCGATTACCGTATGGATCCCTGAGTACTTCCTGCTTGAATTCGCGGATCAACCCCTGTGCGAGAAGCGGCTTCAATGAGGCTGGAGTAGTTGATAGTGCATCCAATAGACGCTTTTTCTCGACTGCATCCGGATACTCCAAAAAGTACTCGACAATGGTGCGCTGTTTTTTAGCTTGCGGCGAAAGGTCTTCAAGCTTTTCCTCTAATTCCATCGGACTTAAATCAGGCTCGACCATCGTCATCGTTTTCTTCGTTTCCCGGCTTTTCACTTCATAATGGACATCAACTTCTCCATCATTCATGTGTTTACGAAGTGTGTGGTACCCAATGCCTGATTTCTCGAATTCTTCAAAATCCACTACCGCTCGTCCATCAAATAGTGTGTCTAGATCAGAATCGAGGGAATCCTCGGTCAGCTTCCACAACTCTTTCCGATATTTGGCTTTCATCACTTGAGGGAGCATGACCTGGAGACAGGAGATGTAATAACTCAACGTGTTCTTTGATAACCATTTCCCAAGTTGCAGGAGTTCTTCGGTCAGCGTTGGGATGACATCAAGCACATCAGTAATTTTTTTCACGGAGGAAAATGAACTTGTTTCTGAAAGAGCCACGACATACCCTAAAATTTTCCGTGGGCCGAAGGGCACGATCACACGTACCCCGGGCTGAACGATCCCTTCGAACGTTTCCGGTATTTCATAATCGAAAGGACGATTGGTGTTTTGAGAGGGTACATCGACAATGACATTTGCAATCAAAGGGTTTCACTCTCCATCTCACCACTAGCTACCATGAGAATGTTTTCGGCGAGCTCGTCTTTGCTCATTAACGGGTACGTCATTTCTTCCCCTCTTTTGGTAATAAAGAGCGAAGCATTGGTATCTGTACCGAACCCTGATCCTTCTTCGGATACATTATTGATGACAATTGCATCAAGGTTCTTCTTAACCAGCTTCTGCCTGCCATACATTTCCACATCGGTCGTCTCTGCAGCAAATCCAATTAAGTATTGATGTTCTTTGCGTTCTCCAAGCTCCATGAGAATATCTTTCGTCCGCTCCATCTCAACGATATAGTCCCCTTGTTTCTTCTTCATCTTTTGATCGTAGGTGATTTTCGGACGATAATCAGCAACGGCCGCAGACTTGATGACAAGGTCTTGGTCAGGATAGGCTTTTAAAACTTCTTCATACATTTCCTGTGCTGTTGTAATTGGAATCACATCCACTCCTGATGGAGGATCGAGGGCTACTTGACCTGAGATAAGTGTCACATTCGCTCCGAGTTGTTTAGCTTTTTGTGCCAGGGCATACCCCATCTTACCTGTCGATGGATTCGTGAAATAACGTACGGGATCGATCTGCTCACGGGTTGGCCCTGCCGTTATAAGTACTTTTTTGCCCTTGAGCGGTTGAGGTCGTTGATATTCTTTCTGAAGAACTTCGACTATCGATTCAGGCTCTTCCAAACGCCCTTTTCCAACATAGCCACACGCTAGGTAGCCTTCTCCAGGTTCGATAAACCGGAAACCCCAGGCGTCGAGCTGTTTTAAATTTTTCATAACAGCGGGATGGCTGTACATATGGACATTCATTGCCGGTGCAATATAAACAGGTGCCTCGGTCGCAAGTAAGGTCGTCGAAAGCATATCATCGGCTAAACCATTGGCGAGCTTTCCAATGACATTGGCAGTCGCGGGGGCGATTAAGAAGAGGTCCGCCCAGTCAGCGACATCGATGTGCTGGATTTGGGAAGAATCTTGCTCATCAAAGGTGTCCGTATAAACAGGCTGTCTGGATAATGCCTGAAAAGTCGTGGGTGCTACAAATTTTTGAGCGCTGTTTGTCATGATCACTTTTACAACCGCCCCTGCTTGAACGAGCTTGCTAGTTAATGCGGCTGCTTTATAGGCGGCGATTCCACCTGATACTCCTAAGACGATCTTTTTTCCGTTCAACATTTGAGAGACCCCTTTACTAAAAAATGTTGTCACTAAAACACGTAGGAAAAGCCGCGCTGTTTCAATGAAGAAGCGCGGCTTTTCCTACGTTGTTTCGATGTTCTTATGTGGTTTCCGTTCGTTCCTGGATTTCATCCGCTTCGATATAGTTCAATTTTCCATCGCGGATCTCTTCAAGTGCGACACCGACTTGTTGGTGGGAAGTCGGATGCTCGACCATCGGTGCACTTCCTTGTTTCAATTCACGCGCTCTTCTAGCAGATAGCGTTACGAGTGTATACTTGGATTTGATTTGTTTCTGTAGGGAATCAATGGACGGTTCTAACATCATGATTATTCATCCTCCAATGCTTTTTTATATTGATGGGCGACACGTTCACGTTTGCAGTGTTCACTGGCAACGATCGATTTCACTTTCGTTACAGCATTGTCAATCTGATCGTTAACGACGACATAATCATACGCATCCATCATATCAATTTCTTCTTTTGCTGCCTTTAGGCGGTTTTTCACTTTGTCTTCGGTTTCTGTCCCGCGGTTGACAATCCGGTCTTTCAACTCTTCTAAAGAAGGTGGAATCAAAAAGACGAACACGCCTTCAGGGAAGTTTTCCCTTACTTTGAGTGCTCCCTGGACTTCAATTTCCAAAAAGACATCTTTGCCTTCGTTCAATGTCTGCTCGACGTATTGACGGGGGGTTCCATAATAGTTTCCCACATATTCCGCATGTTCAATCAATTGGCCTTCGCTGATCAATTTCTCAAACTCATCTCTTGATTTAAAGAAATAATCGACTCCGTCCACTTCACCTTCCCGTGGATCACGAGTCGTCATGGAAATGGAATAGCGCAAATCCGTCGATTGTTCAAATAATGCTTTACGTACGGTTCCTTTTCCAACACCTGAGGGGCCGGAAAGGATGAATAAAATACCTTTCTGATCAATCACTGCAAAAAGTCCTCCTAGTTTTCATCTGAGATCTCGTCGTTACTGATGACGCGCTGTCCGACGGTTTCCGGCTGGACGGCTGAAAGGACGACATGATCACTATCTGTAATGATGACCGCTCGCGTACGGCGGCCATATGTAGCGTCTACTAATTTATTATTGTCACGGGCGACCGTGATGATACGTTTGATCGGAGCGGATTCAGGCGAAACAATAGAAATAATACGATTCGCAGATACGACGTTTCCAAAACCGATATTGATTAATTTCAAGCTCAAAGCTGACTCCTCCTTCTTCTGACCAAGCACTTTCATGACTACCTCTATTATATGAAAAAACTAGGCATAAACACAATTGTTATTCCACATTTTGTACTTGTTCTTTCACCTTTTCAATTTCGCTCTTCAAATGAACGACCATTTCCGTCATTTTGCCGTCATTGGATTTCGACCCAATCGTATTCACTTCACGGTGCATTTCCTGCACAATGAAATCGAGTCTCCTTCCAACAGGCTCATCAATGGAAAGTGTGTCTTCAAATTGGATAAAGTGGGACTGGAGTCTTGTCAACTCTTCTGTCACGTCCCCTTTCTCTGCAAGCAAAGCGACTTCCTGGAGGATTTTTGTTTCATCGGGCCGGATGTATTCTTGCGTGTATTCTTCCACACGGGACCGAATTCTCTCTTTATATTCTTTGATTACCATCGGCCGCCTTTCGTCCAGGCTGCTGAGCCAAGACCGGATTTTCCCGATACGTGTTTGAAGATCTTCGTAGAGCTCGTAACCTTCTTTCTTCCGCATCTGTACCAATTGGATGACAGCATCGTCCATGGCCTCTAATAAAGCCATTTTCAACTCATCAGAATCGTTTTCCATCTCTTTTTCTAAAAAAACATGGTCTAACTTGGTTACCATATCAATAGAAATATCCCCCGTCAAATCATAACGGCGCTGAATCTCTTTCAATCGGGCGACATATTGATCGACCATTTCCCAATGGACATCGATTTTCTTATCCCATAACTCTTCCCCTTCAACCGTTACAAAAATATCGACCCGGCCCCGGTCCAAACGACCTTTGACGACTTGTTTCAGTCGCTCTTCCAAAAACAACAAAGTGCGGGGAATTTTGGTTGTGATATCTAAAAACCGATGATTCACCGACCGGATCTCTACATGAATTTTGGTTTCTCCAACTTCAACTGTACGTTTTCCATATCCTGTCATACTTTTCACTTTTTGATCATCACCTATATGTAAAATGAATTCCTCCCCTATTTTATCAAAAGGTTGGATGGTGGTGCGAATCTTTGGCTTTGCCTGATGAAAAATCTTAGAACAACGCGCTTTACTCATGCTATACTTCTAACAGTAGAGAGGTGAAGACGATGTCTTTTGACGGAATTGTAACCCGGGCGATCACGAACGAATTGAATGAAACGATCCAGTCCGGACGTATTATGAAAATTTATCAGCCAACCGAAACGGAACTTGTCTTTACAGTCCGTTCCAATCGAAAAAAACACACGCTATTGTTGTCCGCACACCCAAGCTATGCCCGCTTCCATTTGACGGACGATCAATACCACAACCCTAAAGAACCACCGATGCTGTGTATGCTTCTTAGAAAGCATTTGGTCGGAGGTTTTATTGAACGCATCGAACAGGTGGATATGGAACGAATTGTGAAGTTCCATATCCGGACACGCAACGAAGTCGGAGACGAAACAATGAAAACGCTCATCATTGAAGTGATGGGGAAACACTCCAACATTCTGCTCGTCGACGAAGAAGAAGGACATATGCTCGACAGTATCAAGCATTTGCCTCCTTCTCAAAACCGGCACCGGACGATTATGCCCGGCCAGCCTTATAAACTCCCGCCAGAACAAGGGAAAATCAACCCATTAGATCTAGAACCAGAAGCATTTATCAGAAAATTGGATTTTAACTCTGGTAAAATGGATAAACAAATCTTGAGTGTGGTGATGGGTTTCTCACCGATGGTCACGAAGGAAATTGTTTACCGCGCAGGCCTTGGTGGTGCCGAAGCTTTGAAGGAAGCTTACCGCGAAATTCGAGAGGCGATCCTCAAACACCAGTATGAACCACAAATTCACCGGGCGGATAAAGAACAATTTTACGTGATCCCACTACACGCTTTTTCAGGTGAAGTGGAAAACTTCGATCGCGTCAGTGCAATGCTGGATGATTACTATTCAGGCAAAGCTGAGCGTGACCGTGTCAAACAGCAGGCAGGAGATCTGCACCGCTTCTTGAAAAATGAACGCGATAAAAACAAGCGGAAAATTAAGAAACACGAAACGACAATGAAGAAATCAGAATCCGCGGAAGAGTATCAAAAGCTCGGAGAACTTTTGACGGCCCATATGCATTTGGTCAAAACAGGAGACGTATCCGTGACGGTCGTTGATTATTATGACCCTGACCAATCAGAGATGACCATTGAGCTCAACCCTAACAAAACACCGAGTGAAAATGCCCAAAGCTATTTCCAAACGTATGGGAAACTGAAGAAATCCAAAGAAGTGGTACAAAAGGAAATACAGAAAGCTGAAGATGAAATTCTTTATTTCGATCGTCTCATTCAACAAGTGGAAGCAGCCAGAGAAGAAGACATCGAAGAAATTCGTGAAGAACTGCGTGAGCAGGGGTACTTGAAGAAGAAGCCGGCTACAAAAGGGAACCGTAAAAACAAACCCCAAAAACCGAAGCCGGAAAGCTTTGAATCAACAGATGGCACCTTGATTTACGTTGGAAGGAACAACAAGCAGAATGAATACTTGACGAACCGGTTGGCCAACAAAATGGACATTTGGCTTCATGCCAAAGACATTCCAGGCTCCCATGTCGTCATCCGTGATGAAGACCCGAGTGAAGATACATTATTTGAAGCCGCCCAGTTGGCTGCAAATTTCAGTAAATCCAGTAGATCCTCTTCGGTTCCGGTCGACTACACGCGGATCCGCCACGTGAAAAAGCCATCAGGAGCGAAGCCGGGTTTTGTCACTTATGACCAGCAACAGACGTTGTTCGTCACACCGGATGCCACCTTCATCAAACGATTAAAGAAAAAAGACTGAACCACAAGTCCCTGTGCCTAAAAATGGAACAGGGATTTTCACATACCTTGATGGTCATAAACCAATAATAAAAAGGCAACTAGATCTGATGTAGGAGGTTGCTGTTATGCCAAAGAATTCTAAATCGAAACGTAACCCGAAGAAGAGCAGAGATGCGGTTCAACCAGCTACTGGAGAAGAACGCATTACGATCTCGAAAGCTGGAGAAAGCCCTTACGATCGGAATAGATAAACAAAAAGCAGCGCGTGCACTTTCGCACGCGCTGCTTTTATTCTTCCAACTGTTCCTCTATCGGCAATCCCATTCTTTCTCCTACGACAAGCAAAGCTTGATTGATTTTCCATATATAAAACAGGTGATGAACAATATCTCCTTCTCCGTCTTTATGTCCTGGAGCAAACCGTTCAATCACTTCCCGCTCCTGATGCAGACGGTACAGTTGTCCATCCCATTCTTGTCCACTCATAACCGCCCCCATCGTGCGAATGTTATGCCTGAACACCTTTTCTATTCGATGTAAGGTTTGATGGATCTCCTCAGAATGGTGAAAATTCTTCTGATACGTGGATGCCACTAACTGTTTCGCATAAAAATTGATAGCTGTAAACGACATGAGCAGGCGGGGAATCCCGGAATATTTATTGGCCCATGGTCTTTGCATCGCAGGTTTCGCCTCTTCTTCAAGCAACTGGATCTTTTCATCCATTTGAAAAGCGAGATCCGCCAGTCCCTTCATGCTTTCTGAACGGCGGAAATTCCGGATGTAGGAAAGGACATACTCCTCGAGCTCCTCTAAGTATTGCACCAGATGTTCCTTCATTTTATCCCATGTTCTTGTAGGGAAAATGAAGGCAGCAGCCCCTAGAGCAATGCCTGCACCTATGATCGTATCGACCACTCGGGCAAGCAACAATTCATAACTGATTCCGCCCAATATGAGATCGTACATGAAAGCGATGAGCATTGTGATAAATAAACTCGTCACCGTGTAGGACACAGGAAGCAAATAGAAAGCAAAAAAGATGACCGCAAAGATGAGTCCTACTTCAATTTCCGATTGCCCTGACACAGATTTCGCAAAAAAGAAACCAATAATGGCTCCTGCTACCGTCCCCACCGACCTTTCCAATCCCTTCAAGTAGGTCCGGCCGACGGTGGGTGTCCCTAATTGGACGATAAACGTCGTTAACAACACCCAGTATGGTTGAATAGGAGAGATCAAATGACCTACAACTACAGCGATTGATCCTGCAATCACCGACTGAATCGCTTTTTTGGTAGAAGGCTCCATCCCCTTCTTTTCATCATCTTCTTCTGCTTCTTCCTTTTCCTCAGACGAATCAACATCTGCATCGAGTGCGCCCCCATATTTAATGGTGAACGCTCCTTCGGTCACATGCGTAGCAATCGCTTCGATCCGTCGCAGCAGATAGAGCCATCCCTCAGGTCTCGTTTCATGCTCACCGAACCTTTGGTCAATCATCCTCCTTAAAGCCAGAACCACTCGTTCTGCTTCATCAAGGTGCTTCTCTTCTTGTTCAATCTTTAGGACGTCTGCCTTTTGCAACGTTCTTAGGAGGCGGAGAAGTATGATACGGAGTTCTTTTGACTGAAAAGCTCCGCTTTCTTTCAATTTCTCCAAACTGTCAGAGAGGGTCATGATGAACATGGCCGTATCAAAGACATACAACCTCATCTGTTCCTTCCGAATGCCCGGCCAGATTTCTCTAATATCCTGCGTGTTCAAATCTGTGGAGACATGATTAGCATAGTCCCTCAACTTTTTTACATTTTCCATCAACTTTTTCGATCGCATCTGATTTGTTTCTGGGTCTTCAATGACTTCTGTCAGCAGTTCGAAGGTCAGATTTGCCTGCCTATGAAACGATTGAACACTACGCCTTAGCTGCTGTACAGTATCCCGGAAAATGATGAAGTTATAGAGAAATGCATAACTGACCCCGATACAAATGGCACCGTAAAACCAGGGGAACTGTTCTGGAGGAAGCTTCAAAAAGGATGAAAAATAAACCGTTATAAAACCAATCATACCTAAGGAAAAATAACGACTGCCGAATTTAGAAAAGTAAAAACTGCAAAAAATGATAACAATCATAAATGCTGAGACGAGTACGGCACTCCAGGACAGCAAAGACCCAAGCGTCACTCCAAAAATGGCAGAAACTGGTAGTAGAAGGGTTGTCACCTGCTTTTCCTCTTTTGTATCATCCATGACCGCCATGATACCAAGCAGTCCACATACTCCTGAGATAATAGCTGGAAGCAGCGGGTCCTGCCCGAGCAGATTTAAGATAAGTAAAGTTGTAAATACAGCCGAAATTACACTGAGCGTCGCTTTTCCTGCCTGTTGCAGTCGTTTATGTCCAGGATCTGATGCCAGCATTCTCTTAAACCAATACGATTGTTTCCCTATTTCATACATCGGAACATTCCTCCTCTCCTATCTTTTATGTAGTGAATCGATACCATTCAACTATCCTGTATAGGAAACAAGACCAGAACAGTCTAGAGCTTCTATGGTTAGTCTTCCTTGTTATGAAATGATGGATAAACATAAATTATAGGTCGCCCTATCACATCTGTCAAAAAGGAAATCTTCCTATCCTTAGTCATTATTCAATTGTCTATATTAAACAATTACTTATTTAAGAATATGGCAGGATTGTGGAAGACTTGATTTCGAGACTTTTGTTGAGTGGATGGGGGCTGCGGGGAATGACTCGCTTTCCGCGGGAGCGCGGTGAGCCTCCTCGGACTGCGTCCTGTGGGGTCTCACCCTGCACTTTTGTCCCGCAGGAGTCTCGCCATTCCCCTCCGCCCCTTTGCCATGTAAGATTCTCCAAATCACTTCTGGAACAATCAGCCTGAATGACTGAGGAAAGTGGATCATATAACCTCTCCACAGCAGGCATTCAGAATTTATAAGCTTGATACAGAGCGCTTTATGCCAACCTTAGTAGGGGAAATGGGAGACACTTCCCCTAGATAGGGGTTCGTTTCTCCTTACTATGAAAGGGGTGGTTGGGAAGCTGCGAGACTCCCGTGGGAGAAAGGAGATCGGCGAGATCCCGCAGGGCATTAGCCCGAGGAAGCTCGCCACTCCCCCACAGGAAAGCAAGTTGCTTCCCAACCACCCCTGACGCGGACTTTGGCAAACGAACCCCCGGAACATCTCGAAACTGAGTCTTCAAGAAAAGGGAGCTATCCTATAATAAATCATGAGTTGCAACTATATCATTGGATTAAAAAAACCACGATTGGATCGTGGTTTCAGGTTAGGAAATATGCAAATACCGCTATAGATGCAAGATAAGAAAAAATAGCCTGGGCCCAGTACCTTTTGCTTTCCCGCTTCAGCATATAAACATTCCACAATATGAATAAAGCCAGAGAAGCGAATAAACTCAATAAAGGTTCCAAAGACCACATAGACTCCATGAATGCGAATGCCACCCAAGTGTATAAATAAACAAAACAGGTCAATAAACCGAGCGAGGCATTCATCAGTATGAAAAAAGAGTGTTTTTTTGATTTCATTGTCATCACCAATACGCTTTGATGATTTCATCGTACTAGGAGAGTAGAGAAATAGCAACTCCTCTACCCGTTAAGAGTTCGTAAAAACATAAGGATTCTGCCGCCAATTCATCAACAGCTGTTCTTGCTCTTTTTCTATTTGATGATCTGAACGTAAATGCTTGAGAAGCTGTTCATAACTGGTTAAAGACTGATAGGCATACGACTTACTTGCGAATGCTTCTTCTGCTGCCTCCAGGTTATAGGTGAAGATGGACAGTACTTCTACGACTTCGACCCCTTCTTTTTGGAGCGCCTCTGCAGCCTCGATCGACGATTGACCTGTTGAAATTAAATCTTCGATAATTATCGCTTTTTGTCCTTCTTCGATGTATCCTTCGATTTGATTTCCTTTTCCATGTTTTTTCGCCGAAGACCTGACATAAACCATAGGAAGGTTTAGAAGGTCCGCGACCCAGGCCGCGTGAGGAATTCCAGCTGTCGCACATCCTGCAATGACATCGATGGGTCCAAGTGTTTCGATCTTTTCCACAAATTCTCTTGCTATCCTTCTTCTAATGTCAGGGTAGGACATCGTTAAACGGTTGTCACAATAGATAGGGGACTTTATTCCGGACGTCCATGTGAAGTAGTTCTCGGTTTCAATTTTAACGGCTCCTATATGAAGCAGGTCATGAATGAGGGTTGCTTGATTCATATTGAAAGGCCTCCTTAATTTTTTCATACATGGCTTTAGGGTTTTCCGCGTCTCTAATCGCTCTTCCCACAACCATTGCGTCACTCCCTTTCTCACGAGCCACTCCAGGCGAAGCCACGCGCTTCTGATCATGATGATCTCCACCTAAAAGACGGATGCCCGGCGTTAAAGCAGCGAGTGACGTATGCTTCTTAATGATTTCGACCTCTTCTACAGAGCATACGACACCGTCCACACCACATCTTTCCGCAGATTCTCCATAGTGCCTGACGACATCATGCAATGGCTGGTCAATCATCAACTCTTCTTTCAGCATCTGCTGGTCGGATGAAGTAAGCACAGTGACTGCTAACAAAAGAGGCACATCACCTAAGGATCCTTCTTCCAAACCTTTTTTGGCGGCCTTCATCATTTCTGCTCCACCTTGGGCATGGACGTTCACGACATCGATTTGCATACCAGCAAGGCCTCTCATCGCACGACGGACCGTTTCAGGAATGTCATGGAGTTTTAAGTCCAGAAAGATTTCATGCCCCTGCTCTTTCAATTGATGGAGGATGGCGGGGCCTTCCCTGTAAAAAAGCTCCATGCCTACTTTAACCGGGATTCCTGTGAGGTGATTCTGTTCCAAAAAGCCCACAGCCTCTTTTCCCGTTTGGAAATCAAGAGCGAAGTATAGAGGTTTCAACTTTTTCATCATGAGCACCTCCAATCGCTTCTTCTACACTTGAGAAACCATAGCGTGAAAGCGTATCAGGCAATTCTTCAATCACTTCTTTGCAGATGAAAGGATTTTTGAAATTTGCGCTTCCGATCGCCACTGCACTCGCCCCTGCCAGGAGGTATTCCAGTACATCTTCAGCCGATTCAATTCCACCCATGCCGATGATTGGGATAGTTACCGCCTGATAAACCTGATGGATCATACGGATGCTGATCGGTTTGATCGCCGCTCCGGAAAGCCCGCCGGTTCCATTGGCAATGACAGGTCTCCGGGTTTTAGCATCAATCCTCATCCCTGTCAGCGTATTAATCATCGAAAGACCTGATGCCCCCGCTTCCTCTGCCGCAAGTGCCATCGAGACGATGTCGGTTACATTGGGGGAAAGCTTCACATACACAGGCACATCGCTCACTTCGACAACATGGCGGGTCACTTCTTCTGCCAAGACCGGATCCGTGCCGAACTGCACCCCTCCCTCTTTGACATTTGGACAGGAGATGTTCAACTCAATGGCGTTCACGTGGGAAGAAATTTGTTCGGCAACTTCCACATATTCTCCCACTGTGCTTCCAGCAACATTGGCAATGATGGGAAGGTGATGGTTTTTCAAAAAAGGAATTTCATCGGAGATAATGCTTTCCACGCCAGGGTTTTGCAATCCGATCGCATTCAGCATGCCGCTGGCCGTCTCTGCTACTCGCGGCGTCCCATTTCCAAAGCGCCGTTCTCTCGTAGCTGCTTTCATGATGACTGCTCCAAGGGTAGAAAGGTCGTAAAATTGGGCGAATTCCTTTCCGAAGGCAAAACATCCAGACGCAGGTATCACAGGATTTTTCAAATACAAACCAGGAAGTCTCACGGCAAGATTCATGATAAGACGACCTCCTCGGCTTTGAATACAGGGCCATCACAACAGATGCGCTTGTACCCTTTTTCGTCTTTGGACTCAACGACACAGGCAAAACAAGCACCGATTCCACACCCCATTCGTTCTTCCATCGACAAGTACCCTGGAGTGTCGGGTAAATGGTCAGAGACTGCTTTTAACATTACTGTCGGGCCGCAGGATAAGTAGACTTGATAATTTTCTTTCACATGAGGAAGAGCGTCCGTCACGCGTCCGCTCCTCCCTAATGATCCATCCTCTGTCGTCACAAGAACTTCTCCGAGGTCACGGAACTGTTCCAGTAAAAAAGCATCTCCCTTGGACCTGAATCCGAGAATACTCGTGACTGCTACTCCGCTTGCTTTCAGTTTCTTCGCTGTGCTGTAGAGCGGGGGCACGCCAATCCCTCCGCCGATCATCAGGGCATGATCCGCCTGCATTTGTGCTGTCGGAAATCCTTGACCACCAGGGCCTAGAACATCCAAACACGCGCCGATTTGACAACGGGTCAACGCTTTTGTCCCATCCCCCATGACTTTATAAATAAGTGTCACCGTTTTATTCAGCCTGTCATAATCAGCGATTGATATCGGACGTCGCAGGTAGAAGCCATCAATCCTTACGTGGACAAATTGACCAGGTTCTACAATATCCTGAACAAGATCGCCTTCCAGCATGAGGAGGTAAGTCTCTCTTGCAACCTTCTCATGTCTAAGAACTGTCATCGATTCCTTTTTCATCCCGTCACCCCTTCCATCGGTGTAATTGCACGGGCTGAGAAGGACATTGCATTGATCACATCGACAATGGTTTTCGCCGTGTCCAGGCTTGTTAAGCAAGCGAGGCCTTGTTCGACGGCTTCCCGGCGGATTCTGAACCCATCTGATCTTGCACGCATGCCTTTGTTGAGTGTATTGATGACAAATTGAACTTCTCCTTGTCGAATCAAGTCAATAACGTCACGTTGATCCGAACCTACTTTCCCTACCGCTTCCACCGGGATCCTGGCTTCTTCTATGACAGAAGCCGTTCCTTCTGTAGCGAACAAGCGGAAACCTAATTCAAAGAATGTCTTCGCAATGTCCAGCATCTCTTTTTTGTCCTTGTCTGCAACGGTCAGCAAAACAGACCCCTGTGTCGGTATTTTCAATCCAGCTGATATCATTCCTTTGTAAAGGGCTTTTTCCAATGTCTGATCATATCCGATGACTTCACCGGTGGATTTCATCTCAGGCCCAAGAGTCGTATCGACACTTCTCAGTTTCTCAAAGGAAAACACCGGCACTTTGACATACACTCCATTCGGTTTCGCGGCGACTCCTGATGTGTATCCTTCCGCTTTCAATGTTTGGCCGAGGAGGACCTTTGTCGCAAGGCGGGCCATCGGGACACCGGTAATCTTACTCAGGAAAGGCACCGTACGGCTTGCTCTTGGATTCACTTCAAGGACGTAGGCAGTCCCTTTATAAGCGACGAACTGAATATTAATCAGTCCTTTCATATTCAGCTCCCGGGCGATCTTCGTTGTTGCATCGATGCACTGTTGTTCGAGGTCCTGGGTTAACCGTTGGGTCGGATAAACCGCCATGGAATCTCCAGAGTGCACACCCGCGCGCTCAATGTGTTCCATGATTCCGGGGATGAACACATCATAGCCGTCCGAGATAGCATCCACTTCAATCTCCATTCCGGTCAAATACTTATCGATTAAAATCGGGTGGCCATTATGCACAGAAATATTATTCTCCAAGTAAGAAGAGAGTTCCTCATAGGAATAGACGATGGCCATCGCCCGGCCGCCAAGGACATAGGAAGGCCTGACGACCAGTGGGTAGCCGATCTTTTCAGCAGCAAGAAATGCTCCTTCTGCACTTGTCACACTTTCGCCGCCTGGTTTAGGAATGTTCAAATCATTGAGCAGCTGTTCGAACAAGTCCCTGTCTTCCGTTTTATCAATCGATTCCATCGTGGTCCCTAAAATTTTGACGCCTTCTTTCGTCAGTCCGTCCACGAGATTGATGGCTGTCTGCCCACCAAACTGGACAATGACACCTTCCGGTTGTTCGAGGTCAATGACATTCATCACATCTTCAAGTGATAACGGCTCAAAGTAGAGCTTGTCAGAAACACTAAAGTCTGTGGAAACCGTTTCTGGATTGTTGTTCATAATGATGGCTTCATAGCCCATTTCTTTCAGCGCAAGGACAGAATGAACGGTCGCATAATCAAATTCGACCCCCTGGCCGATCCGGATCGGACCAGAACCAATAACAAGCACTTTTTTATTTCCACTCGGAATGGCTTCGTTTTCATCTTCATAACTGCTGTAAAAATAAGGCGTTTCGGATTCGAATTCTCCTGCACATGTATCAACCATTTTGTACACCGGGCGGATGCCGTGACTTCTTCTCCATTCTCGCACTTCTTTTTCCTTACGCTTTGTCAGGCGTGCGATTTGAGCATCAGAAAAGCCCATTTTCTTCACCTTTTGAAGCAGAAAGGCATCCAATTCTCCTTGTGCCACCTGCTTTTCAAACTGGATGATGCGCTGCAATTTATAGAGGAAGAACAAATCGATCCCTCCTGTTGTTTCATGCAGGGCTTCAATGGAATAGTTTCTTCTTAAAGCTTCAGCAATCAAAAAGATGCGTTCATCATCCGCTTTTCTCAACCTTCTCATAAGTTCGTCATGCGTCATTCTTTCGGCATAAGAGAGATATAACTCTTCTGTATCACCTTCCAAAGATCGTATGCCTTTCAGTAGAGATTCTTCGAAGCTTCTGCCGATACTCATGACTTCTCCAGTGGCTTTCATCTGTGTGCCAAGTGTGCGATTGCCTTTAGCGAATTTGTCGAACGGCCAGCGTGGAATTTTCGTTACGACATAGTCAAGCGCCGGTTCAAAGCAGGCATAAGTCGTACCCGTAACTGGATTTTTAATTTCGTCCAACGTCATTCCTACGGCAATTTTGGCGGCCAGCTTGGCAATCGGGTAGCCGGTAGCCTTAGAGGCGAGAGCAGAAGAACGACTCACTCTCGGGTTCACTTCGATGATGTAATATTGGAAGCTGTCTGGATCGAGAGCAAGCTGAACGTTACATCCCCCTTCAATTTGAAGCGCCTGGATAATCTCCAAAGAAGCATTTCTAAGCATTTGGTATTCCCGGTCACTAAGCGTTTGTGATGGAGCGACAACGATGGAATCACCAGTGTGAATGCCTACAGGATCGAAGTTTTCCATGTTACAAACAACGATTTTATTGTCGGCACCATCGCGCATCACTTCATACTCTACTTCTTTAAATCCGGCGATGTTTTTCTCTATCAAACACTGACTGACCGGAGAAGCGGCCAGCCCGCTTCTAGCAATCTCTTTCAATTGAGCCGCGTCGTCACACATGCCTCCGCCGGCTCCACCCATCGTGTAAGCCGGACGGACGATGACCGGAAAGCCGATCGTCTCCGCAAAATCCAGTGCTTCACCTACCGTGCTGACAATTTCACTTTCCGGGACAGGCTGGTTCATCTCATGCATCAATGCCCGGAATTTCTCACGGTCTTCTGCTTGTTGGATCGCATCGAGAGGGGTCCCTAACAGTTCCACATCAAATTCTTCAAGAATGCCAGATTCACTTAACTCGACCGCCATATTCAGACCCGTCTGACCACCAAGTGTCGGTAGAATCGCATCCGGGGTTTCTTTTCGGATGATTTTCTGCAAAAACTCAAGCGTCAGGGGTTCCATATAGACTTGATCGGCAAAGGTATGATCAGTCATGATTGTTGCCGGATTCGAATTGGCAAGGATGACTTCATATCCTTCTTCCTTCAAAGATTGACAAGCTTGTGTGCCGGAATAATCGAATTCAGCCGCCTGGCCGATTACGATCGGACCGGATCCGATGACGAGAATTTTCGTTAAATCTGTACGCTTAGGCATGTAGAGTCCTCCTTTGTTGTCTTCTGGTGGAGATCGATCATGTTCAAAAATTCATCAAATAAGTGGGCCGTATCTTCCGGTCCCGGTGAACTTTCCGGATGGTATTGGACAGAGAAGACTGGGTGGTTCTTGTGTTTCAGTCCTTCCACGGAGTTGTCATTTAGAGAAACTTGAGAAAGGCTCAGTTCGGTCTGCTCTAGTGAATGAAGATTGACGGCGTAGCCATGGTTTTGGGAAGTGATATAGGTTCTTCCTGTATCCAAGTCCTTCACAGGCTGATTGATTCCTCGATGTCCGAACTTCATTTTAGACGTGTCTGCACCAGAGGCGAGAGCGATCAGCTGGTGTCCGAGACAGATTCCGAATAAAGGTACATGACCGATCAATTCCCGGATCGTTTGGATCGCTTCTGGAACATCTTTCGGGTCTCCTGGGCCGTTGGAGAGCATGACACCGTCAGGCTTAAGCCTTAGGATCTCTTCTGCTGAGGTATGGTATGGAACGACCGTCACATGACAATGCCGCTTCGTGAATTCTCGTAAAATGCCGTGCTTCATTCCAAAATCCATCAGTACAATCCGCTCGCCACGTCCTGGAACGACATAAGGCTTCACAGTCGATACCTGTTTTACTTGATCATTTAATAGAGGAGTAGTTTCCAGCTTGTGAAGTACTTCCGAAACCGGACGTTCGGACGATGTGATCATGGCCTTCATCGTCCCATGCTGGCGTATGATTTTTGTCAGCTTTCTCGTATCGATGCCGCTGATCCCTGGGATATGTTTTGCTTTTAAAAATTCATCGATCGTTTCTTCATTACGGAAATTCGAAGGGAAATCGCAGTGTTCTTTCACAATGACACCAAATACTCCCGGGTTGACGGTTTCAAAATCATCCCGGTTAATGCCATAGTTTCCGATGAGCGGGTAAGTGAAAGTAATCAACTGTCCATAATAAGAAGGATCGGAAATCACTTCCTGATAGCCGCTCATCCCAGTATTGAAAACGACCTCACCGATCGTTTCACGGTCACTTCCGAATCCCTCTCCTACAAATACCGTTCCATCTTCAAGCACGAGTTGTTTCATGCGTTTTCCCCTCCCATACAATATTTCCGTCTACCATCGTAAGCTGTGGCCATCCTTTTGCACTCCAGCCGTGAAAAGGCGTGTTCTTTCCTTTAGACGCAAAGCTGTGACGATCGATCATCACTTCATGATTCACATCGACAATGGTTACATCCGCTCGTTCACCTTTTTCCAACGTTCCATAAGGAATTCCGAAAGTCTCCGCCGGCTTTCTCGTTAGCCATTCCACGAGACGCTCAAGCGGAACACCATGCTTTTCTACGAAGTGAGTGAACAAGAGAGGAAAAGCCGTTTCCAATCCTGTGATGCCAAACGGGGAACCTAGGAAACCTTCCTGCTTATCCTCTTCTGTGTGAGGAGCGTGATCAGTGGCAATGAAATCGATGGTACCGTCTAACAGCCCTTCCATGAGCGCTTTCTGATCTTCTTTCGACCGAAGCGGCGGATTCATTTTGAAAAACGCATCATCTTCTTGGATATCCGTTTCGTTGAGAATCAAATGATGCGGGGTCACCTCAGCCGTCACATGGATGCCTGCTTTCTTCGCATCCCGGATGACCCTTACCGATTCTTTCGTCGATACATGACACACGTGATAATGGCAGCCGGTCGCCTCTGAAAGCAGGACGTCTCTTGCAATTTGAACAGATTCTGCGATGTTTGCGATTCCAGGGAGACCGAGCCTTTCACTCACTTCCCCTTTATGAGCGACCCCTTTATATACGAGCGAATTATCTTCGCAGTGTGCAACAATCGCTTTATTCAGGCGACTTGCTTCTTTCATCGCTTCATACATCATGCCAGCCGTTTGGACACCGACGCCATCATCGGTAAACGCAAAAGCTCCCATTTGGGTTAAGGTTTGCATATCAACAAGCTCTCTTCCGAGCTGCCGAGTCGTGATCGAAGCGTAAGGAAGCACCCTCACCGATGCATCCTGCTTGATCTTCTCCATTAATTGCTGCATGTTCTCTTCGGAATCAGGCACAGGCTTTGTGTTCGGCATGGCACATACCGTGGTGAAGCCTCCTCGAGCTGCAGCTTCTGTCCCTGAGCGAATGGTTTCTTTTTGTTCATCCCCAGGTTCACGCAAATGGATATGGACATCGACAAAACCAGGAAGAACCAGACCCTCTTTTGCATCGATGATCTCATCTGCCTTACCGACAGATGGAGCTATTTCAACAACCGTACCGTCCTCGATTAAAATTTCATGTTTTTGAAAGCGATGATCTGTAAACACCTGACCGTTGATGATTTTCTTCTTCATTTAAAGCTCCCCTTTCATGAGTGCTTGGATGATGGCCATCCGCATCGTCACTCCATTCGTCATTTGCCTGAAAATCTTTGACTTCCCGCATTCCACAAGTCTCTCATCAATTTCCACCCCGCGATTCACCGGCGCTGGATGAAGGATGATGCTGTGATTCATCATCCGTGCCTCCCTTTCGACTGTCAGACCATAGTGCTCGAGATAACTTCCTGTTTCTCCAAGGTTTCTATGACGTTCATGTTGAATGCGAAGCAGCATCAGGACATCACACGTTTCCACGGCTTCATCCATGGTGATGTAATCCTGCGACATGGTAGAATCCTTCCATTCAGGTTTACTGACAAAAGATACGTTTGCCCCTAGTTGTTTTAATGCGTAGGCATTAGACCTTGCTACCCGGCTATGTTTCAGGTCTCCCGCAATGCATATACGCAAGTCTCTGAAACTTTGAAAATGTTCATAGATCGTGTACAAGTCCAAGAGTGATTGTGTTGGGTGCTCCCCACAACCATCTCCAGCATTGATAAGAGGCATATCCAAACCTTCCATACAGGTCGTTAAGCCGCCGACTTCAGATTGCCGGACGACAGCTAGATCCACACCGATCGACTCTAATGTCTTCAACGTGTCATACAAGCTCTCGCCTTTCGTTAAACTCGAGTCCGCTCCATCCAATTCAACGACATCGAAACCCAGTTTCCTTTCAGCTATGTGAAAACTTGTTTTCGTGCGTGTGCTTGGTTCTAAAAAAAGGTTGGCTGCAAAATGTCCGGAAAAAGACGGTCGGCTTGCAGGATCTTTCAGACTCTCTGCTAAATGGAGCAAGTGAAAAATCTGTTCATTTCTTAGCTGTTTAATGGAAAGCAAATTTCTCTTGGATCGAATAGCGGTCATGTTCATCTCTCCGTTCCTATTATTAATGTAACGGGGACTAAGGAGAAAAAAAGCACCCCCAGGTGTCTGGAGGTGCTGAACTCGTCGCATGTCAAACGAGCCCATCCCTAGTACACCTTTTCGAGCCTCTCGGGACTCAATTAAAACGTGGAGCTAGTGTTGGTTATGCTACATGATGCTTCTTCTCTTGTTGTTCATCTTCAGGAACTGCAAACATCTGGCCATTTCCGTGTCCTTTTTCTTTACCTGGAAGGATTAAGTTAAGACCGACACCAATAATTGCTGCAAGTGCCATTCCTGCGATTTGCACTTCCTCTGTCACTTGGACAAAGGCTCCGCCTACTCCGATGACAAGAATGACAGAGGCGATGATCAAGTTTCTCTTTTCACCAAAGTCGATCTGATTATCGATCAGCATACGCAAACCGCTGGAAGCGATAATTCCGAAGAGCAGGATGGATACCCCACCCATGACGGCTGTCGGGATCGAACTGATCACTGCAGTCACCATGCCGATGAAACCGAAGACGATGGCAATCACAGCGGCTCCTCCGATGACGAACACGCTGTATACTCGTGTGATCGCCAGCACCCCGATATTTTCTCCATACGTCGTATTCGGAGGTCCACCAAGGCAGGAAGCGATAAATGTGGCTACACCGTCGCCGAGGATCGATTTGTCCAGTCCTGGATTTTTCAAAAAGTTTTTGCCTACTACTTTCGATAAGACCATTTGATCTCCTGTATGTTCCGTGATTGTGACAAGTGCAAAGGGAATCATCAGAAAAGCAATTTCCCAGCTGATCACTTCCAGCGGTGAAAAATCAATGAATGGCACAACGAAATCAGGAGCTTGAAAGAGAGCTGCCAGGGCACCTGTAAACGAACCAGCTGTGGTTATTGCCGTCCATTCTTCTTGAATACCGCTCGTATCGACAATCCCTTGCGTCATAGCAAAGGTATACCCACCGACAATTCCGAAGAGGATCGGCAGCAGGGAAAAGAACCCTTTAAAATAGATGGATGCAATAATCGTAATCGCCAGTGTAACAAGAGCAACCATCAAGTGGGTGCCGCTGTAGATGTTTTCTTCCTGCCCCGGCACGTACATTGCCATGTCCACCGCTGTTGAAGCTAACCCGAGACCAATGACAATGATAACCGGCCCGACAACAATCGGAGGAAGCAGGTTCATGAGCCACTTCGTTCCAAAAACGGATATGAGCAGGGCGACCAATCCATAGACGAGACCGGCAAGAAAACTTCCGACCATCGCGCCTGCCACTCCGCTCGATTTCGAAACTTCAATGATTGGGGCAATGAAGGCGAAGCTCGAACCCAGGTAAGCGGGTACCTTCCCTCTAGTAATGAGCAGATAGGCAAGTGTTCCAAATCCACTTGAAACAAGAGCGACCGATGGGGATAACCCGGTTAGAAAAGGAACGAGAATGGTTGCTCCGAACATCGCGAACAGATGCTGAAGGCTTAGAACGAGCCATTTATTTAGTGCTGGTACTTCGTTAACGTCAAGTGCTGCTTTCTGTTGTTTCATATCGAATTCCTCCTTGTTGTCTCTTCGTATGAGGCTAACTCACTGGGTTATGCTTTCGAATTTTTACATAAAAAAACCTCTTTGCGCTTAAAACGTACGCAAAGAGGTAGACGTGTAGAGATACACGTATCCTTACGAACCTTTTAAGCCTCACGGGACTTCCTTTAAAGGTTACTCTTCATTCATTTTTCATAAATTTTCACTTCGTCCGCTTCATCGGTTTCAGACAAAGTGACGGTAATAATTTCTTCCTGGGAGGTCGGAACATTTTTCCCGACATAATCAGCTCGGATCGGCAGCTCCCGGTGACCCCGGTCGACTAGAACCGCTAGTTGAATTTCTTTCGGACGTCCATGGTCGATTAGTGCATCCATTGCGGCACGCACCGTTCGGCCTGTATAAAGAACATCATCGACGAGGATGACTTTCTTTCCATCGATATCCGTTGAGATGTTCGTACCTTTCAATTGAGGTTCGGCTTTGTTTTCCTGAGGAGTCAAATCATCGCGGTAAAGCGTGATATCCAGCTCCCCGTCTGGAAGGTCTGCCCCTTCAATCTCCTGAATTTTATTCTTCAGACGCTGAGCGATTGGAACGCCACGGGTTTTTATTCCTACAAGGACGAGATCCTCAATTCCTTTATTTTTTTCTATGATTTCATGTGAGATCCGGGTCAATGCCCGACGGATCGCTGCATCGTCGAGTACAGTCGCTTTTGCATTCATGAATGAGCCCTCCTTGTTTCTATGGATTCAGGTACAAAAAAACCCCTTTTCCGCATAAGGGCAGAAAAGGGGTTTTCATACACGTTTCCTGTGTATAACCGTCACCTTTTCAGCCTCACGGGACTGTCTTTAAAGGTCTTTATATTCTATATGGAAGTATGACACTCCCTATACGGTTTGTCAATGCCTTTTTATCCTTCTCTTGTTTCCAAGAACTTCAGCGTCTCTTTGAAATCTGCTGGAGGTTCAACTTCGAACTTCTTCCATTCCCCTGTTCTCGGATGCTCAAAGCCTAAGGATTTCGCATGCAGGGCTTGACCATTCAAATCCAACGTTTTACGAGGACCGTACTTTGGGTCACCCGCAAGAGGATGATCAATGTAGCGCATATGCACACGAATTTGGTGTGTGCGCCCTGTTTCCAGTTTACATTCGACCAGGGTGAAATCAGTGAAATGACGGAGTACACGGAAATGGGTGACCGCATCCCGACCATCTTCAACGACAGCCATCCTTTGACGATCTTTAGAATCCCGTCCAATCGGAGCATCAATCGTGCCATATTCATGATGAATTTCTCCATGAACAATGGCTTCATACTTACGCTCGACCGTTTTCTTGGACAGTTGCTCGGCCAGAGATTGATGAGCGAGATCATTCTTTGCCACCATCAACAGCCCACTCGTGTCTTTATCAATACGGTGGACGATTCCAGGACGCTCGACCCCATTAATTCCAGACAAATCTTTCACATGGAACAACAAAGCATTCACGAGGGTTCCAGAATAGTGGCCAGCAGCCGGGTGGATGACCATACCGGATGGTTTATTTACGACAATAACATCTTCATCTTCATATACAATCTCAATTGGAATGTCCTCTGGAAGGATATCCATCGGTTCAGGCTCAGGCACATGCCAAGTGATGGTTTCACCTGCCTGAACTTTATAGTTGCTTTTTACAGCCTTACCTTCAACAGTGACGATATCATCTTTCAGCCACCCCTGAATTTGGGACCGTGAGGCTTCTTCAATAACTTCTGTTAATAATTTATCAATTCTTTTCGACTGATCGTTCTCTGTAACCTTATAGTGTTCACTCAAGATTTCAAACTTCCTTTCTTTCTGCGCTCATCAACAAAAGTGGCAATCATGACGAAAATCACTCCGACGACAAGAGCAGAGTCCGCTACATTAAAAATCGGAAAGTCATAAGTAAAGATATACGTATTGGCGAAATCAACGACTTCCTTGCGAAAAAGTCGATCAATGAAATTTCCAATCGCCCCTGCAAGAATAAGTGCGAGAGCGATACCTACAAAACGACTTTCTTTTCCATATTGATGTAAATAATAAATAACAAAGCCAATGACAATTACCGTTATGATATAAAAGAACCACATTTGTCCTTGTAGTATTCCCCAGGCAGCTCCCTGGTTACGGTGAGAGGTCAAATAAAAAAAGTTTTCGATGATCGTTATGCTTTGGCCGATATCCATTTTGGTGACCACGAGCCACTTCGTCCACTGATCGAGGATGATGAGACCAATGGCAATGATATAATACAAAATCATAAGCTTCCCCCAAGATTCTTATTCCTTGCATATTGTACCACAAAACTCCCTCTACAAAGAACAACTTCTCATTTACGTTTAAGCTAGCGATTGTGTAAGACTCAGTTTGGAGATGTTCCCGGGTTTCGTTTGCCGTGTTGGGCGCCAGGGGTGGTTGGGAAGCCACTCGCTTTCCTGCGGGGATGACGGCAAGCCTCCTCGGACTTCGTCCTGTGGGGTCTCGCCAGCCAATCCATTCCCGCGGGAGTCTCGCAGCTTCCCAACCACCCCTTTCATAGTAAGGAGGAACGAACCCCTTTACCATGTTGGATTGTCTTCCACTATCCCACTGTTAGAAGGATCAAGCGCTCTGCATCAAGTTTTTACGTTCTGAGGAGCGGTTTATATAATCCACTATCGTTAATGATAAAAGCTGATCTTTCAGGTGTGGTTTCGAGAATCTTCCATGGCCGAGGGGCGGAGGGAAACGGTGAGACTCCTGTGGGAAGTGCGTGGTAGATGAGACCCCGCAGAGCGTTAGCTCGAGGAGGCTCATCACTCGCCCACGGAAAGCGAACCTTTTCTCGGAGCCCCTTAACTCCCGCAAAAGTCTCGAAATCAAGTCTTACACAATCCTGCCAGTTTGCTTAATAAGGGACAAAATAGAAAAGGTGCCGTTCTTGTAGGAACGGCACCTTGGTTTGTATGAAAGGATCATTTCCGTATGTACGGGTGGAATTAAGGCTGGGAGCTGTATTCCTCTTCCATTTTACGCTCTACTTCTTTCTCATCATCAAGCTCTGTATCGAATAGATGATCCCAGTCATCATTATCGATCATATCAATTTGAGCTTCAACAAGCATACGCAGTCTTGTTTTGAAAACTTTCGCCTGCTTTTTCATATCCTCTACTTCAATATTAATGCGGCGTGACTTTTCGAGTGCCTCATTAATGATACGATCCGCATTCTTTTCTGCTTCTTTGACAATCAATTTTGATTCTTTGTTCGCACTGTTTTTTACGCCTTCGGCGGTTTCTTGAGCTACAAGGATTGATTTGTTGAGTGTTGTCTCAATGTCATTGAAGTGTCCCAGTCGCTCGTTCAGTTGACTGACTTCTCGTTCAAGCTCTTTTTTCTGACGTATGACAATCTCATAATCTTTGATGACTTGATCGAGAAATTCATTGACTTCATCTTCGTCATAGCCTCTGAAACCGCGAGTAAATTCTTTGTTATGAATATCCAGTGGTGTTAATGGCACACCATCCACCTCCCCAAAACATCTATCTATTAATTAATTCGACAAGAAGCTACGCTTTCCTTCTTTACTCGTGCATTAATTTAATTTTGAAGTGATTACTTTATATTTTTCCTTCTTCGTTTCGCCCAGCACTTCATCAAGGCGGCTCCTTCCTTTCCCGCGAAGAGAGATGAGGTCACCTTCCTCTAATGGGAAAGAAGCATCTTCCACAGTCCGAAAATTGACCTTCACCTGGCCGGCTTCAATGAACATAGATGCTTTACTACGTGACATTCCGTAAATTTCCTTTACCATAACGTCCAGACGTAGGGACGATACTGTCGTTTGTTTCGTTGCCCATGTGTCATTGCTTTCTACACGCGCAGATAATGGTTTTTCCTCAAATTGCACGTTCGAACGTTTGATGCCGTTTAGGTTCATTTTTATGTAGTCACTGATCTCAGAAGCTGCTGTAATTTGAATCAAGCCTTCCTGAACAACAAGGTCCCCCATTTTTTCCCGACGAATGCCTAACGACATGAAAGCCCCTAGAACATCACGATGTTCCAGCGTAACAAATTTCTGAGGGTAGGAAGCTTCCAATAATGTGAGTTGATAGTCATCTTTTTCAATGACCTCGTACTCCGGAGCGATGATCGCACGTTTTCGCTCACTAGCTTCTGCTCCACCTTCTAATCCGTAAATAAGATCAGAATCATTCCCCATAATGGCTTTCATGATCATCTGCTCCCTCGGGTCAAGGAAATCTGTCAGCTTCCGCTGATATTTAATTGCCACATCTTCGCGGAAAGATAAGACTTGATCAATAAATGGTTTTTCTTCTTTTCGAAAGTGCTGATAGATATCCACCTAAAAACCTCCATAACTACCAAAAGGAACAGATGGGAGAACATGATGTGCTCTCTGATCTGTTCCTCGACTTATAATCCCATAATGATGTAATATAATTCGCCTAACCCTGCTCGCGCAAAGTTCAGAACGAGAATAGCCACAATCGGTGAAATGTCAATCATACCTAGTGGAGGAATGATTTTTCGAAAAGGTTCCAAAAAAGGTTCTGCCAAACGGGAGAGAACTTCACCGAAACTAGATTCGCGTGCCCCTGGGAACCAGGACATTAGAATGTAGATTATAAGAATCCAACTGTAAATTTGTAATGCAGTCATTAAAATCTGAAACAAAAACGCCATGTCTTACCACCTTCTGTTTATATCATCGTCTTCTTGAGCAATCATTTCCGAAATTGACCCTGAAATCTCAACGTTATCAGGTGTGCAAAGAAATGTTTGTGTTCCGAGCTTTTGGATATCTCCACCTATAGCATATACTGTTCCGCTTAAAAAATCTACAATCCGTTTTGCCTGATGATGATCAACACGCTGCAAGTTAATCACAACGGCTCGGCGATTCACCAGCTGATCGGCAATATCTTGGGCTTCGTTGTAGCTGCTCGGCTCACTCAGTACCATTTTTGATGAAGATTTAGCACTCTTCAAACTTACTACATTGCCCTGCTCCTGCTTTTTTGTTGCGCGTTGCCGCTGCGCAGGGTCATCTTCATAATCATCTTCCACTTCTTCCTCAATGTACTCGTATTCATCATCCAACGTGAAAAACGAACGAAATTTATTCTTCATGCTCATTTTCATCACCTCTGATTTTATTTATTCACCGACAAGGCTGGAGCCAAGGCGGATATGTGTCGCTCCTTCTTCGATCGCCAGTGCATAGTCGTTGCTCATCCCCATGGATAAATACTCACAAGGGGCATGTCGATAACCTTTATCCCTTATTCGATCTCGAAGTGCTCTCAGTTGGCGGAATACGCCACGCAATTTCTCTTCGTCATCTGTATGTGGGGCCATCGTCATCAGTCCAAACACTTTAACATTTTCGTAGTGACTCAACACTTCTATAAAAGATTCAACTTCTGAAGCAGCTAACCCATGCTTGGATTCCTCTTCACTAATGTTGACCTGAATAAAACACGGAACTGGAGACGTGGCTCTTTTGTTTATTTCTTTAGCAAGTGATTTCCTGTCGAGGGAGTGAATCATGGAAACTTGTCCAATAATGTCCTTCACTTTTCTCGATTGCAATGTTCCAATAAAGTGCCAGGTTGCGTCATCGCCAATTTCTTCGTATTTTTCCAGGAGCCCTTCTTTCCGGTTTTCACCCAGATGTTTAATCCCTGCCTGTAGTGCTTCTTGTGCTCGTTCAGTGGAGACGTATTTCGTAACAGCTATCAGGGTGATTTCACTTTTTGAGCGTCCGCAATTTTTACAAGCTTGTTCAATTTGATTCTCGACTTTTGCTAAGTTATCTTCAACCGACATGTTAGAACTCCTTCCCGCTCATCAGTTTCGAAGCGCAATATACCCAAGCATACGCCCCGTACTTCCCTGATCGCGTCGGTGGGAATAAAACGTTTGGTCTTCCTCGTATGTACATAAATCAGTCATTTGTATATTGTCTTCCTTCAAGCCTTCTTCTATCATCATTCTACGATGAAGAACTTTCAGGTCTAATTGGTATTTCCCTTTTCCTTTAGTCATCACACATTCTTTTCTATAGTTATCAGGAATAAAACGGATGACATTGTCATCCACTTCATAATGTCTCATACCAATGGATGGACCGATGATGGCTTGTATGTTCCCGAGCTTACACCCTTTATCTTGCAGTGCCCGAATCATCTTTCCTGCCATCCCGTTTACGGTTCCCTTCCATCCAGCATGGGCAATTCCTACCCACCCTGATTCAGAATCAGAAAAATACAACGGGACACAGTCTGCATAAAATGCGCCAAGCACCATATTTTTTTCATTCGTGATCAATCCATCGACGTTCTGGATTGCTGTTTGTAAAGAAGTTGTACCAGCACCGGCATTCTCGAGATCCACAGAAGCGACCTCGGTACCATGAACCTGCTCGCCGATCACCCACCTGGAAAGTGGAATGCCGATTTCCTCAGCGAGCGCACGTCTATTTTTCAACACATCTTCCTTTTTATCGGATACATGGAGCCCCATGTTCAGCGTATCGAAAGGGGCTTCACTATGTCCGCCCTGACGTGTTGTCAATCCTGCAGTCACATTCTGGTGGGAATGAAAACAAGTCATCTGTCTAATGGAATGTGATTGGAAAGGTTCCATTTGAACACCACCTCAATTTCACTCCATTTTAACACATTTTTCATCCAATTTCTTCTCTTATTCCTCTGAATCTGTCTTTTGTACCGTAGATATGCTTTTATAGCCATTTTTTTTCACTAAAATGACATCAGCACCGATGTTGACAATTTGATCCCATGGAATTGTCATCTCTTCTTCTTTGCCGAAAAGTCCCATGGCTTTCCCTTTCATAGTGAGGACAAGTCCCTTAAGCCTTCCTCTTTGTGTATCGATATCAAGGTCACTTATATAGCCCAGGCGTTCTCCTGTTTCCATCGCAATGACGTCTTTCAATTGTAGTTCAGTGATTTTCATTTTCTCCTCACTCTCCTTACTCCCACTATATGCATAGAATCAACAAATTAGAAAACAGACAAAAAGGATTCCAGCCATTTATTATAACCATGTAAAAGGATCTGGGAGGATTCTGTAAGACTGGATTTCGAGACTTTTGTGCGTGTGGATTGGGGCTGCGGGGAATGACTCGCTTTCCGCGGGAGCGCGGTGAGCCTCCTCGGACTTCGTCCTGTGGGGTCTCACCATGCACTTTTTTCCCGCAGGAGTCTCCCCATTCCCCTCCGCCCCTTTGCCATGGAAGATTCTCGAAATCACTTCTGGAACAATCAGCTTGTATGATTGAAGAAAGTGGATCATATAACCTGTACCATGGAGACATTCAGAACGTAAAAACTCGGTTCAGGGCGCTCATGCCTGATGAGAAGGAAAGAGTGTATTCCAATACCTCGTCGTTGAAGGCCCATTGCGCTCTAATACCATGCATGCGTATTCGGATTAGAGACATCCTCCACTTTACTTGTAGATAAAACAGCTTCTCCTGGAAGTAGTTTCGAGATCCTCTTATGGTCAAGGGGCGGAGGGAAACGGTGAGACTCCTATGGGACGTGTGGGACAGGTGAGACCCCGGAGGGCGTAGCCTGAGGAGGCTCACCGCCCGCCCCATGGAAAGCGAACCTTTTCCCGGAGCCCCTAAACTCACCAAAACATCTCGAAACTGTGTCTTCCACAATCGGGAGCGTTTATGGGAGACTGTTAAGGAATTAAAAAAAGCTTCTGCGTGGGCAGAAGCTTAGGGTTCATTGGAACATGGATGAATTCATTTCTTTAATGGCCGCTTTTTCTAGACGCGACACTTGAGCTTGGGAAATTCCGATTTCTTCAGCAACTTCCATTTGTGTTTTCCCTTGGAAGAAGCGCTTCGTCAAAATCATTTTCTCCCGATCGTTCAGTTTCTTCATACCTTCTCGGAGCGATAGTTCATCAAGCCAGACTGAATCTTTTTCCCTGTCATCTTTCAACTGATCGACAACGAAAATCGGATCACCACCGTCATTGTAAATCGGTTCAAAAAGGGATACGGGATCTTGTATGGCATCCATCGCAAAGACTACATCTTCGTGCGGGACTCCCATTCGTTCTGCAATTTCATGAGGAGCCGGATCTTTACTCGTCTCACTGATCATTTTCTCTCGCATCTGCAAGGCTTTATAAGCAGTATCTCGTAAAGACCTCGAAACACGTATCGGGTTGTTGTCTCTTAAGTACCTGCGAATTTCACCAATGATCATGGGTACAGCGTAAGTAGAAAATTTAACATTGTGGCTTAAATCAAAATTATCAATGGATTTCATGAGACCGATGCATCCAACCTGGAATAGATCGTCTCCATACTCTCCGCGATTGTTAAAACGCTGGATAACAGATAGGACTAGGCGAAGGTTGCCGTTTACCAACTGCTCTCTTGCCTCTAACTCTCCACTTTGCAAGCGTTCAAACAGGTCTCTCATTTCTGCATTTTTCAGTACCGGAAGTTTTGATGTATCTACGCCGCATATCTCTACTTTATGTCGTGTCAATGTAAGACCCTCCCAGGAAGCTGTAATCAGTCCTCAGTATCTCCCTGGGTAGGAAAATTATGCATCAATGGGTCTTCGGCTTCTATACCATTTTGTCGAATTCACGTTGCAGACGTCGGATGATTTTCTTCTCAAGCCTTGATATATATGACTGGGAGATCCCCATCATGTCCGCTACATCTTTTTGCGTTTTTTCTTTTTTTCCGATCAATCCGAAACGGAGTTCCATGATTTGCTTTTCGCGATCATTCAACTGTTCAAGGGCTGATTTCAATAGCTTTTTATCAATTTTCTTTTCGATGCCCTTCGTAATCAAATCTTCGTCTGTACCTAAAATATCAGATAGTAAAAGTTCGTTGCCATCCCAGTCCACATTCAACGGTTCATCAAAAGATACTTCTGTTTTCAACTTATTGCTCTTCCTGAGGTGCATGAGTATTTCATTCTCTATACAACGGGAAGCGTAAGTCGCCAGTTTGATTTTCTTTTCAGGATCGAACGTGTTTACGGCCTTGATTAGTCCGATTGTTCCGATACTAATTAAATCTTCTATGTTTAACCCCGTGTTTTCAAACTTCCTGGCGATATAAACGACAAGTCTTAAGTTCCGCTCAATGAGCATCGCACGTGCCGCCTTATCCCCTTTTGGAAGAAGTTCAAGCAATTCTCTCTCTTCTTCTCTCGATAACGGTGGCGGCAGAGCTTCACTCCCACCAATGTAATAAATCTCGTCCTGTTTGATTCCGAGTTTCATGAGTAATCGATAATACCACAGCCGCGCTTTAAAGAACCATCTAAACATGGAATCCTCCTCCTGAAATCACGCTGATTTGCCTTTGACCATTAAATGCGGATGGATGAGCAGTTGGTAGAGTCGATCGTGTGTTAAATCCTGTTGCTGCACCCCCAAGAGGGGAGCTTTCATTTCCAAATCTCCATTTTCCGTTTTAACCGTAATTTTATCTACCATTAACGTCACAAGTAACTGTCCTGTAACACCTGCGGCCTGGTAAGGAACAAGCCTTACAGAGGACTGAATATCTTCAGGTAAATCAGCTAAAGCTGTAACCACATGATCCACTTCTAACTGCTGAAACTGCTCTTTTGAAAAGAATTGTTCCCATAAAAAAGAATCGGCGAGAAACACCATTTTCCTGCTGACGGGATCTACAAGCTGGTTTCCGCTATCCACTAAACCCTTGCAATGAGCGCTTTTGCCATTCCATTCAACTGTCACATCATAAATATCCTCAAGCTTCATCTTGTGGACACTGACTTGATTCAAACGCCATTTTGTAAATATAAAAGAGCAGGGAAAACCTATGACTACAAACAACCAACTGACCGGGTCTCCATAACCACCACTAAATGTAACGATTGATCCCCCTTGTAAGCTGATCTCTGTCGCTAGAAAATAATGAACCCCCATCATGCTTCCACCGATGGCGAAGGTAATAAAATAAAAACTGATCCACTGGACAAAAAATGCACGGAGAGAGGTGTAAGAAAAGGCCACCCAGATGATGAACATCGAAAAGAAGATTTTCCCGAAGCTACCTACTATCCAGGCGTCTGGCATATAAATGGTAATCGGGACGATCGTAGAGGCGACAAATGCCCCAGAGATCATTCTGATTTTCGATGATTTCGCTCTCGTTATCCCCTGCGTAAGCGATAAGATCATGCCATCCATCAAAAGGTTGAGCAACCAGACAGCATCAAGATAAATAATCCTCTCTCCCCTCCTCTTTATCTGCTGTACTGAAAAGTATAAGCCCGTCCGGATGAAAAGTCTGTCACAATCTGAACCACTCGCTAGCAAGTTTTGTAGAAGGATGGAAAGCTCCCCCTTCTCCTTTAACGCTCCCTTTAGTTGAAGACTCAATTTCGAGATGTTCCCGGGGTTCGTTGCCTGGTTGAGCGTCAGGGGTGGCTGGGAAGCAACTCGCTTTCCTGTGGGGGAGTGGCGAGCTTCCTCGGACTGCGTCCTGCGGGATCTCGCCTATCTCCTTCTCCCACGGGAGTCTCGCAGCTTCCCAACCACCCCTTTCATAGTAAGGAGAAACGAACCCCTATACCTAGAGGGAGTGTCTCCCATTACCCCTCCTAAGGCAGGCATAAAGCGCTCTGTATCAAGCTTATAGATTCTGAATGCCTGTTTGTGGAGAGGTTATATGATCCACTTTCCTCAGTCTCTCAGTCATTCAAGCTGATTGTTCCAGAAGTGATTTCGAGAATCTTCCATGGCAAAGGTGCGGAGGGAATGGCGAGACTCCTATCTTAAGTGTGCAGGCGCCTCGATCAGCGGCGTATGGACTGGACTGAGCTGGCGGAGATAAAGGTAAACACGAGGAACGGCGTGATTTGATGTTGACTTATCGTACAGAAGCGAGGGGAGTCTCACTAGCCGCTAGGCGCCGGAACCGGATCTAAGAGGAAGAGAGTGCTTGGTGAGACGCCACAGGACGCAGTCCGAGGAGGCTCACCGCGCTCCCGCGAAAAGCGAGCTATTCCCCGCAGCCCCGATCCACTTACACATACATCTCGAAATCAAGTCTTCAACAATCCTGCCATAATCTTGAATAATTATTGAGGAGAAGAGGGAAATGGTGGTCTGAGGAAAGAAAAACCCGCCACACGGGATGTGTGGCGGGTTGGGAAGGCTGTTTTACCTGCGACGGTTGCGGTTACGCAAGAACGTCGGGATATCAAGAGTGTCTTCTTCTTGATTCGGTTTGTTTTGTGGTTGCGGTGGAGCTTGACGACGAGGAGGCTGTTCTTCCCGTACGTTACGCTCTGGCTGTTGTTGCTCTACTGGTTTTTGCTGGTTCACAGTTGGGCGTTTTTTCTGCTGCCCTTGAGCAATTTGTGCTTCATCGAAACCTGTTGCGATCACGGTAACAACAATTTCGTCTTTCAGGTTTTCGTTGATTACAGAACCGAAGATGACGTTTACTTCCTGGTCGGCTGCAGACGTTACAATATCAGCGGCTTCCTGAACTTCGTATAGGCTCAAGTTGGCACCACCACTGATATTCATGAGAACGCCGTGTGCGCCGTCGATGGACGTTTCAAGTAATGGTGAGGAGATCGCTTTCTTAGCAGCTTCAGCTGCACGATTTTCTCCTGTCGCAATACCGATTCCCATGAGGGCGGATCCTTTGTCGACCATGATTGTTTTTACGTCGGCAAAGTCAACGTTAATCAATCCTGGTACGGCAATTAGATCAGAAATTCCTTGTACACCTTGACGAAGGACGTTATCCGCTTCGCGGAACGCTTCAAGCATTGGTGTATTCTTATCTACAATTTCAAGCAAACGGTCGTTCGGAATGACGATCAGTGTATCAACTGCGCCTTTAAGGCTTTCAGTACCACCGCTCGCTTGTGTAGAACGCTTACGTCCTTCAAATGTGAATGGACGAGTAACCACACCTACCGTAAGAGCGCCTAGCTCTTTGGCGACTTGGGCGATAACAGGAGCTGCTCCCGTACCTGTTCCGCCTCCCATTCCAGCTGTTACGAAGACCATATCTGCGCCTTGGAGGGCTTCTTCGATTTGTTCTTTGCTTTCTTCCGCGGCTTTACGACCGACTTCCGGATTTGCACCTGCACCAAGTCCGCGCGTCAATTTTCCACCGATTTGCATCTTCACTTCTGCTTTTGAAAGATTAAGCGCTTGTGCATCCGTATTGACGGCGATAAATTCGACGCCTTGGACACCGTGCTCAATCATACGGTTAACGGCGTTGCTTCCGCCGCCACCTACTCCGATTACTTTAATCGTTGCTAGTTGGTCCATGCTTGTATCAAAATCTAACATCTTACGTTCCTCCTAATACACGAGATTACAAGATTTATTGGTTCGTCTGTCCCTTGACCGACTCAAACTTGTTCATTAATCAAAGAAATACTTCAAGAGATTACTGAAACCTGATTCTTTTTTCTTCTCTGGTTTCTCTGTTTCTTCTTTCGGTTGTTGCTTTGTCGCACGTTTTTGCTTTTTAGGTTGAGGCTTTTCTTGAATTTCTTCAGTTACAGATGGAAAGATCTCTTTTCCTTGTATTTTCGCATTACGATAGGCGAATTGCAAGATACCCACTCCACTCGTGAACTGCGGTTCTCTTACTCCGATGTAATCCGGAATCGCCAGTCTTACATTTGCGTGGAACACATCCTGCGCTAACTCAAGAACGCCAGGCATGTTCATCGTACCTCCGGTCAGTACAAACCCTCCTGGAAGTTCACGGACACCCATGCGCTGAATTTCCTGGGCAGCAAAGACAAAAATTTCTTCTAGTCTAGCTTCAATCATATCAGAGATTTGCAATTGATTGAATGCCTGTTGACGATTACTTCCAATAATCGTCACAGAAAAATTTTCCTCTTCATTCGCGTCATCAAAAAATGCATGACCGTGTTCCATTTTCACCTGCTCTGCTTCTTCTGTAGAAGTCCTCAAGCCGATCGACAAATCTTTTGTTAAATTGTCTCCACCAAATGGAATCATGCTCGTTCCTTTTAAGTGGCCTTCCTCGAATACCGAAATCGTCGTAGATCCTCCGCCGACATCGATAAGCGCTACGCCTAGATTCGTTTCATCACCGGATAACGAGACAGTCCCAGAAGCTAGCGGTTGCAGACAAACATCCAACACTTCCAACCCTGCTCGTTCTACACACTTCAATGTATTATGTAAAACGGTTTTGGCACAGGTAATAATCATACCTTCCATTTCAAGACGTACCCCAATCATTCCTCTTGGGTCAGTGATTTCATCCTGACCATCTACGATGAACTGACGAGGAATCACATCAATGATCTCTCTTTCTGGTGGTACAGAAACCACCTGAGCAGCATCGATTACGCGGGTAATGTCTTCGTTGCCAATTTCCCTGCTCTCACTGGAAACGGCAACAACACCATGACACGGCTGCAATTGAATGTGGTTTCCATTCACACCAACCACGACACGGTCAATTTTCATATCCACCATGCGCTCGGCCTGTTCAACCGCTGAACGGATGGAATGGACGGTTTGGTCAATATCTACAATCGCGCCTTTCTTCATGCCGTTCGATTTTGCTGTACCTACCCCAATAATATTGAGGTTATCATTCATAATTTCTCCTATGATCACTTTGATTCGACTTGTGCCTATATCTAAACTTACTAAAATTTCATTTTGATTCACCAGTGACGCACCTCCTGTAGCAAGCCATATAAGTAGTTCAAAGCATATCGAATTCACGCTTGAAATACAATCTTTGAAATACAAACGTAAATGAAATGATATATTCCAAGGGGGGTTCCCTAGAAATGAGAGAGGAAAAACTCGTTCCTATGTTGTTTTCCACAGTGTTTCGTGAATTTCCTCTTAATTACGCTTATTTTTTTCTGAATTTCGTTAGCAATTTCTGGTCGATGACGATTCTTCTGACGATCGCCAGGTTTCTGAACAACCGGACACCAAAGGCAAAAACAGCTGCAAGATAGAGATCCACGCCTAATTGAACTCCGAGAAAGGCTAGTAATGCAGCGAGTGTAATGTTGAAAAAGAAACCTGTCATAAAGACGGTATCATCGAACGTCTTCTCTAACTGTGCCCGGATCCCGCCAAGAAGCGTATCAAAAGCGGCGAGCACAGCAATGGATAAATAATCGGAATAAGCATCAGGGATACGAATATCCGTTAAGATGCCCAGGGTCACACCGATGATCAGAAATAAAAGGGGTAACCACAAATTAACCACCAGCTTCTTCTAAAATTTCTAAATGGAGCGGATCATCGTACATGGGAAGGACCAATTGTTCTTTCACTTCAAAAGCGATCTCCATATTATCGATGTTAAATATATCCTGGGTAGGACTTGCTTTCATGTAGTCCTGTAATCGTTCAGGATCATCAGCCAGCACCTTGATTGTCAGCGGAAGCGAACCGATCGGCCGGTTATTCACATAAGTCGATCCATTGACATCCCTTACTGGAGAAAGGTTGGTGAATCGTTCATTTCCTATGCTTATATCTTCGGCTCCGTATGTGTTCAGTTCATTTAAAAGCCGACTGAGTAGATGGGGGGAGACGCTCGGATACTCCTGACCGACCGCCCCTTCATCAAAAATAGGACGGATGGTCATTTCCACCCCTGCCCCCTTCTTTTTCTGGAGTCCTATTTTTTTCTCCAATGCCTCAATCGATTTTTTTAATGTCTCCACTTGTTCGCGTGAGGATTGCTTATCATAATTCTCAATCGTCTGATCCGCCGAAGCAATCTTCTCCAGGAGATCCTGTTGATGTTCCTGCTGAGTCTTAAGGTCTTCCCGCACTTCCCATACGTCTCTTGTATCCCTTATCGAAGTTTCATGGGAAGTGGTCTGAAACTGTACCGCGACCATAAATCCAATCAATAGAAAAATGGTGGATAGCAGCCACTGTGTTTTTCGCTTCATGTTGATCACCCTTCGGAGGATAGCCTGGCCTTCATTTCCAACTGATTCATTTTCGAAAACTCCACATCAACATTTTCAATGAGAAGCTGATCGACGACCCCTCTGGTCAAGTTGAGGCTTGAATAGAGAACCTCCGGGTCCCCGATGGCAGAAATGACGAATGGAGCCGGATGTTGTATACCGTCCACGGTGATGACCGGACCTGTACAGGCAATATAACTATCCCTCATATACCGCTGTCCATTGATAGCAATGGCTTTAGCACCAGCACTGAGCAACTCATTGATGACGCTGTGTATATGACTTTCATGAACAATGTAGTCATTCACCTGATCTTCATCAGGAATATATTCCGAATCACTCAGAACAACTTCTACGCCTTTGCCCTCAATCGGCACCTCACCATTTAGCATCTGGAGCTTCTTTTTACGTTGTACAAAGTCCGCTACCACCTGTTCACGATCTGCCATCTCATTCTCGAAGTCTTGAATGGTATGACGTTTTTCTTTTAACTCATCCCGCAGCTGTTTGTTCCTTTTTTCCATGTCCAATAGTTGTTGTTGGTAAAAATATTCTTTCTCCCATTGTGAATCATTTAGTTGCACCATCTGTGGAGAGCTCTTTGTCATTTGATAACTATAGCTGACAAGGAAACCCGAAATGAGAAGAACAAGAGATAAGATAATCGATTTTCCTTTAAGTCTCTTCATCCGTGTTCTCCTCTTCTTCACCCGCTCCTGCTTCATCCGGGGACTCTTCTTCTCCCGATTCAGGATACTCTTCAAAATAGGCCCCTACATCGATATGTATGATCCCTTCAGCTCCTTCATCAAGCTGTGCAACGATGGAAGGGTAAGCCGGCATTTTTTCGGCAAAGCTGCGGATCGAGGCCTGCACCTGATACCCATCATTCATGTAAAGCAGGATTTGGTATGGATTCCCGTCACGAGGGTCCCAATGGATTTCCGAAATAAGACTGCTTACACTGGAAGGCAAATCCTTCAATTCTTGGGAAATTTCCTTCAAGTATGTTGCCTTATTGAATCCGGCAAGGATGGGAGCATCTCCTCCTGGAAGAGCGGTTTGTCCATCCAAACGGGATCCATCTTCTAAAATGGCATGAAAGGCACCATCCTGTTTGACGTAACCAATTCTTTCCGCTTCCTCCACTTCAATCTGAACATTGTTTGGGAAGGACCGGTCGATGGAAGCAAAGGTGATTTCTTGATGCGACTCGATCTGCTGTTTCATCTCTTCTTCATCGACTCTCCAATAATTCGTGGATGTTGTGACTCCGGCAAGCTCGATAATTTCTTCCTCAGATACGTGGTACTCACCTTCCACAACTATATGACGAACATTACTGAGTGGCGACTGGAGATAGATGACCGTCGCAATCAGCAAAAATAGAATAGTCAAATACAGAATCAACCGACGATTGGCTTTCTTGCGTCTCGTCTGTTTCAATTTAGGTATGCGATCTTCTATGGAAACCACTTTTCTCTCTTCCATAACGGGCATTTCTCCTTATTGCTAGACACCCTTTTTCGCTGTTTGTCCTAGCTGTTTGAAAGAATGATGTTCCTCTGATAGATGCAGATTTTCCTCTACAACTATATACTTCCCATTATATCACAAAAAGAGGGTGAGAAATTGATAGAGTTTTACTAGTTTCCTATCAATTTTATTACAGGAAAAACCGCATTTCGATGGGGTCCAAGTGAATTCGCTAAAATCGTTTACCCATTCTTCATCCAAGGTAAACTTCTCTTAAGAATTTCTTCATTATTTGCAGGCCTTCAACACCCGCTCCGTATTTTTGAAGACTTATTTTCTAGACTTTTTCTATAGGTGGTTCCGTGCGGCAAAGGGGGACTCCCTTTCGGCAGACCTCTTCATATGATAAACGAGACAGTCCTGGGGCTCATTCCAGCCTCGACGAAGGATGCTAAATGCTGAATCGTCCTGATCGACCAGAATGATCTATAGGTAAAAAAATAAACCAGGATAAATAGGCAAAACAAAAAGACCATGGAATCCATGGCCTTTTATTTTGTAGAGAATCGGCTGACGCTGAGCAGCAATCCGAGAGATGCGAGTGTCAAAGTCAGCGATGATCCTCCGTAGCTGACTAGCGGAAGAGTAATCCCTGTGACTGGAATCAGCCCTGTGACTACACTGATATTAATCATAACTTGAATACTAATCATCCCCACAATACCAAGAGCGAGCAATGACCCGAAGAGGTCCGGTGCAAGCAAACTGGCTCGGATCCCGCGCCACAAAAGGATAAAGAAGAGGCTGAGAACGAGTAATCCCCCAAGGAATCCTAATTCTTCTGCAAGGACGGCAAATATAAAGTCCGTCTGAGGCTCAGGCAAGTAGAAGAATTTTTGCATACTGTTCCCGAGTCCTAACCCCATTAAGCCACCAGGACCGATTGCATATAAGGACTGAATGATCTGAAATCCTGCTCCTAATGGATCTTCCCAAGGATGCAGGAACGCGGTGATCCTTTTTATCCGATAAGGAGCAGAAGCAATCAATCCAACCATGCCCGCTGCTCCAGCGCCGGCAATCCACATAAAGTGACTGATACGCGCACCGGCTGTAAACAACATGACAAGGCATGTCCCTACCATGACGACGCCTGTCCCTAAATCGGGCTGAAGCATAATGAGAGCGAATGGGAACAAAATCAGTGCCAGAGCTGGCAGGAAGCCTTGCTGGAAGGAGTTCATGAATTTTTGGCGTTCGGATAAAAAGCGCGCAAGGAATAAGATCAAACCAAGTTTCATAAATTCGGAAGGCTGGATGCTGAACATCCCTACCCCTATCCAGCTTCGTGCTCCTCCACGGACCATACCGACACCTGGAATGAGCACGAGCACGAGAAATACTAGGCAGATAATCATAATCATCTTGGAATGTCCATGCCATACATAGTACGGGATTCTTGATAATACAACCATCGCAATCAGACCAGCGGTAGCAAAAAGAATCTGTCTTTTAGCATAAAACCACGGATCATCAAATTTATATTCGGACCAGATGCTTGATGAACTGTAGACCATGACGATCCCAATGATCAAGATCCCGAGTATGGCAGCAACCAACCATAGATCCGGCTTTTTTTCATCCATAAAAAAAGCCCTACCTCCCATCTAAGTGGAAAACAGGGCTTAAGCTTGTCGCACTAAGCCCTTATTAGAGCTTATGCACAGCTTGGATAAACATGTGGCCTCTTTCTTCAAAAGTACGATACTGATCCCAGCTCGCACAAGCTGGTGAAAGCAGGATAACATCATCTTCCTCAGAGTATTGATACGCCTGATCAACCGCTTCCTGCATCGTTTCTACTTTGCTGACTTCCTGGATACCAGCTTTCTGAGCAGTTTCATTCAACTGATCAGCCGTTTCTCCGAACACGACCATGGCTTTGACGCCTTTCATGTAAGGGATCAGTGATTCAAAACTCGTCCCCCGGTCGAGACCGCCTGCGAGGAGGATGACTGGATTTTCGAATGATTTCAATGCATAGGATGTGGCTAAAATGTTAGTTGCTTTAGAATCATTGTAAAATAAACGGTCATTCTTTTTCGTCACAAACTGCAGACGGTGTTCAACTCCGGCAAAGGTTGTCAATACATTGACAATCGCTTCGTTCCGGATTCCGTTCACTTTCACTGCTGCCACGGCAGCCAGGATGTTCTGCAGGTTTTGTTCTCCTACTAAAACGATGTCCTGCTTTTTCATAATCGGTTCATCTTCAAAATAAATGAACGTATCATCAGCCCAGGCGCCCTCGCCTTCTTTTTGAATGGAGAAGGGAACACGTTTCGCTTTCACATCGGGTAAAAACTTGGCGATCCTTTCATCATCCGCATTGTAGACCAACGTATCATCAGCCGTTTGATTCGCGGTTATTTTTGCTTTGGCCTGATGATAGTTTTCCAATGTGTGGTGATAATCAAGGTGGGCTTCATATAGATTGAGCCATACTGCGATTTCCGGATGGAATTTTTCTGTTCCCAGCAGCTGGAAAGAGGACAGTTCAGTCACCATCGTTTCATCCGCCTCCGTACTTCTTGCCACTTCACAAGAGACATGTCCGATATTTCCAGCTAGTGAAACCTTTTGATGATCGGCTTGAATCATTTCATGAATCAATGTCGTCGTTGTCGTCTTTCCGTTTGAACCAGTAACCGCTACGAGTGGCCCCTCATGAAGAAAACTAGCCAGTTCCACTTCGGTAACAACCGGAATCCTGCGTTTTTCTGCTTCAGCTACAATGGGGTTCTCATAAGGGATGCCTGGATTTTTGACGAGATATTCAACGTCATCCAATACAGAAAGCGGGTGTCCTCCTGTTATGACCTCCGCCCCTTTTTCCACCAGCTTACGCACGCCTGGATCATTTTGATCGGCTTTCAGATCATTGATTCGCACATGGATGCCACTGTCTAAGAATAGCTCAGCAGCTGCTGTGCCGCTTTTGGCAAGTCCAAGGACAAGGACTTGTTTGTATGGAAAGTTTGTTAATGTTTTCATCCGAACATCACCTCAATATAAATACCGATCACAGCAAAGACAAGTCCTACAGCCCAGAATGTCGTCACGACACGCCATTCAGACCAGCCCTTCAATTCATAATGGTGATGAAGTGGACTCATTTTAAATACGCGTTTTCCTGTCGTTTTGAAAGAGATGACCTGAATGATGACAGACAGGGTCTCAAGGACGAACACACCACCGATAATGACAAGAATAAGTTCAAGTTTCGTTAAGATGGCGATGATGGCGATCGCTCCACCTAGCGCCAGCGATCCAGTATCTCCCATGAAGACTTTCGCGGGGTGAGCGTTGAACACAAGAAAACCGAGCAAGGCTCCGACAATAGCCAGAGAGAAGATGGTAATTTCAACGTTCATCTGGCCTGTCCACGCTAAAATAGCGAAAGCACCAAATGCGATGGCCGCAGTACCAGCAAGCAGTCCATCAAGTCCATCGGTCAGATTCACTGCATTGGAAGCACCGACGAGCATAAACAAGATGAGTAAAGCGTAACCCCAGCCAAGATCGATTTCAAAGGTTGTGCCAGGAATACTGATATACGTCGGGAAATCCGAATTTCTAAGAATAAAATAAACGACGAGGGCAATGACAATCTGCCCGAGCATTTTCTGCTTCGACGTGAGCCCCAGGTTTCTTTTCATAGCTACTTTAATGTAATCATCTAGGAACCCTAGCAGTCCATAGCCGACTAAAACAAATAACACGAGGAACAGTTGTGTGTTCCCAGTGTCCGGGGTGAACCAAATGGATGCAAGGATGGTAGTGATGACCACAGCTACAATGATCATCACCCCTCCCATCGTTGGGGTTCCGGATTTTTTCTGGTGGGATTCAGGGCCCTCATCCCTAATAGCCTGACCGAACTTCAACCTTCTCAAAAAAGGGATGATCATCGGCGAGATCACAACAGTGATTGCGAATGAAATAGCCATAGTGATTAGTAGTATGTATTCGTTCATGTATAGTTCTCCTCCTTCTCCATCGTCATCGCCTATCGATCAATCCACGAGATTTTCAAGTAATTCTTCTAGTTTCATTCCTCTGGAAGCTTTGATAAGTACGACGGTGTCCGCTGTTAACTCTTGACGGACGTGATGGCTTAACGTTTGTTTGCTTGTAAAATGATGCGTTTCAATGGAAGGGTTTTGTTTATCTACAGCATCCGATATAGCCTTGGAATGCTCACCGATCGTATAAACCGCATGGATCTTCTCATCGATCGCATCGGCTACGGTACTGTGCAGCATTTCGGATTGTTCCCCTAACTCAAACATATCACCTAATATTAACACTTTCCTGCTTTTGGATGTCAATTGACTGACAACTTCAATGATGGCTTTCATAGAAGTCGGTGATGCATTGTAGGCATCATTAATGATCAAGGAACCATTGTGTCCTTCATGTTTTTCAAAACGCATGGCAGACATTTGCAATTGCTGGAATCCTTGTTGGATCTCTTGCTGAGATAGGCCTAAACGTTCCGCAAGAGCAATGACGTATGTAGCATTTTTCACATTATGTTTCCCGGCCATTGGCAATTCAAAGAACTGCCCATCGACTTTAAACGTACTGCTCTCGTCTGTCAATTGCAGGACCTCCGCCCGATAGTCCAGCTGGTCTCCAAACCCACAAGTGACCGTCCAGTCCTTAGACTTTTGTTCTTGGAGTAGAGGCTCATCTCCATCAAGGATCAAGGCCCCTTCTTCAGAAAGACCTTCTGTAATTTCAAGCTTCGCCCCGGCAATCCCTTCTCTGGAACCGAAGTTCTCGATATGGGATTCTCCGATATTGGTTATGATGGCATAACTTGGTTCGGCAAGTTTTGATAAAACAGAAATTTCCCCCGCGCGATCCATTCCCATCTCCAGAACGACAGCTTCTGTTGCTGGATCCATGGAAAGGACTGTGAGAGGGAGTCCAATATGATTATTGAAATTACCCGCTGTCTTATGTGTTTTATATTTGACTTGAAGAACCGATGCCGTCAAATCTTTCGTTGTCGTTTTTCCATTTGATCCAGTAACGCCGACGACGACAGGCTTTACCTTTTTCAAATAATACGTAGCCAACTGTTGAAGAGCTTTCGTCGTGTCTTTAACAAAAAAGACAGGGAAGTCTGTAGGTGTCAACTTCGGCAACGGCTGATCTTCCTGCCACAACGTTGCGACCGCTCCCTGCTTAATGGCGTCTCCAAGAAAATCGTGCGCATTGAAATTCTCTCCTACGATTGGGACAAATAAGCTTTGTTTGGCTGTTTTACGGGTATCAGTCATTACCGATCCAAGTGGAATCTGATCCGTTGCTGCTCCTTGTTTTTTCGAAAAAAGTTGTGATAGTTCATGGACTTCTAAATTCATGATGGATGCTCCTTCATTTCTCTTAATATCGTACGGGCCACTTCACAATCATCAAAATGATGACGGATGCCTTTAATCTCTTGATAGGTTTCGTGTCCTTTTCCTGCAATGAGGACAACATCTCCTGTCTTTGCATAGTCAAGCGCGTACTTGATGGCTTCTTTTCGATCCTCGATCAGTTTATATCGGCCTTTGACGTGAGCCGTCATATCTCTGAATATCTGCTTAGGGTCTTCCGTACGGGGGTTGTCATTGGTGAAAATGACCCGATCCGCATAGTCGACACTTACTTTTGCCATTTGAGGACGTTTGCTGCGGTCCCGGTCCCCGCCACAGCCGACCACGACTGTGATGGTTCCTTTGCACAAATCGCGAAGCGTCTGCAGCACGTTTTTCAGCGAATCCGGGGTATGAGCATAGTCTACGACAACACCAAATCCCTGGCCTTCTCTTACGGGCTCGAATCTTCCTTTCACACCTTTGGTCTGTTGAAAGGATCGCTGGATCGTTTCTAAGGGGACGCCTGACAAAATCGCTGCGCTCGCAGCAGCCAGCATGTTGTAAATACTGAACAAACCCATCAAAGGACTCTCAATGGAAACGGCACCGATCGGAGTGGTCATAATGAAGGTTGTACCCGTTTCTGTCATCGTGTATTCCTCTGCTTTAACATCCCCTTGTTCGAAAATGCCATAAGTCAGCAATCCTTGAGAGGTCGAACGGATAAATTTCTTTGCAAGCGGAGAATCATTATTAATCACAGCGAATTTCTCACGTTCCTTATTATACCCATTCCCTAATTGCGCGAACAATAGGGACTTTGCACGAAGATAATCATCGAAATTTTCATGATAATCCAGATGGTCCTGAGTCAAATTCGTAAATACAGCGATATCAAAATCACAACCGTACACCCTGCCTTGATCAAGCGCATGAGAAGACACCTCCATAATCGCATGATCGACGTCTGCTACATGCATTTTATGAAAATAGCGCTGTAAGGTCAGGGCATCCGGTGTGGTATTTTTCACAGGGAACGTCTCTCCTGCAATATTTACTTGAATGGTCCCGATGATTCCTGTCTTTTTTTTATGCTGCTGAAAAATTTCCTCCAGCAGATAGGTGATCGTCGTTTTACCGTTCGTTCCAGTGACACCGATGACGTGGAGGGACTCTGAGGGGCATCCGTAAAAAGCGGCGGACGCCATGGCAAGCGCTCTTGATGTATCGTTTACGAGGACGGTAGGAACAGGGACGGCTACCTCTTCCTCGGCAATGACTGCTACAGCCCCTCGTTCCACAGCCCCCTTCGCAAACCGGTGTCCATCAACATCCACACCGCGCAGACAGACAAACACATCCCCAGGCTCCGTCGTCCTAGAATCCATAGAAAGGCCTTTAACCTGGAGGTCTGCCACTGATTTCGTCACTTTATAAAATGGAATATACCGCAAGAGTTTCTTCATTTTCATATGTGTCACCCTTACCTGATCACAAGTTTTATTATACCAAACGTAGGATTAATTCCCTAGATACACTCGAATGGTCGAACCACTTGGAACTTTGACACCTGCTTCAGGAGCCTGCGTAATCACTTTAGAACCACTTCCACTGACTTCCACTTCTAGGTTCATCAGCATTTGGCTTAATTCTTTCTTCTCCATCCCTGTGACATCAGGAATCTCTACTAAGGGCTCATCCGGCCAGGCGTATTCTTTTTCCAAACCGTCTTTTCTAGGTTCAACCCCTAAAGCGCGCAGGCTGTCCCCCATGATGTTCCCGACGATCGGGGCAGCGACGACACCACCGAACTGAACCGTATTCTTTGGGTTGTCGATAGCTAAATAAACGACAAGTTCAGGATCATCCGCTGGGGCAAACCCGATAAAAGACACAATGTGGTTATTTTCCATGTACCTACCGTCCGGGCCGACTTTTTGGGCGGTACCGGTTTTCCCGCCTACACGAAACCCTTCCACGTACGCCCCTCTCCCTGTTCCTTTAGCGACAACACTTTCGAGAGCACGCCGGATCTCTGCAGATGTTTCTTCAGAGATCACCCGTTCTTTGAGTGTTGGTTCATTTTTTTCCAATGTTTCACCACTGACCGGATCGAGCCATGCTTCCTGGATATACGGCTCATAATAATAGCCTCCGTTCACCGCTGCCGCGACAGCCATGACCTGTTGTATCGGAGTCACGGATACACCTTGACCAAACGCTGTTGTCGCTTGTTCTACTGGTCCAACGTTCTCCGGTTTGAAGAGAATCCCTTTTCCCTCCCCTTCAAGGTCAATGCCAGTCTTTTCACCGAATCCGAACCGATCGATGTACTCAAAAAGCCTCTCTGTTCCCAGTCGTTGACCGAGGGTGACGAATCCAGGGTTACAGGAGTTTTGGACGACTTCAAGGAAAGTCTGATCCCCATGCCCGCCACGCTTCCAACAGCGGAGGTTGGCTCCGTCTACTTTAATCGATCCGGAGTCATGAAAATGTTCGTCATCCAGATCCACAAGATCTTCTTCAAGAGCGGCTGCTAGGGTAATAATTTTAAAGGTGGAACCAGGCTCATACGTACTCCACACAGGTAAATTCCTATTATAGACCTCAGGCTTGACTTGTTGATAATTGGCAGGATCAAAATTAGGGCGCGTTGACATCCCTACGACCTTGCCTGTATCTGGATCAACCGCCAAAGCGACAGCTCCATCAGGGTTGTATCTCGCTTGGGCAATGTCAAGCTCCCGTTCGATGATGGCTTGGACTTTATAGTCGATGGTCAATTGAAGGTCTTTCCCATCCACGGGCGGTTTATAAATATCCGCCATGTCAGGCATGCGTTTCCCTTTGGCGTCAGAGAAAAAAGACAACGCTCCTTTTTCACCCCTCAATTCCTCGTCGTAGTACGCCTCTAATCCGAGCAATCCCTGGTTATCGATTCCACTGAACCCCAAAACGTGTGATAAAAAAGATCCATGAGGGTAGTACCTCTCCGAATCCTCGGCAATATAGACACCGGGCATTTGCAAAGACTGGATGGCTTCCGCCTGTTCCTCACTGATCTTACGCCCTTCTGGGTGAATTCTCTCAATAGAAGTCACTTTCGTTACGTGAGAATAGGCTTTTTCTACACTCATGTCCAAAATCTGTGCGAGGTTTTGGGCTGTCTGATCCGCATCTTTCACTTGTCTCGGGACGACCATGACCGTCGGTGCAGACTGGTTTCCAACAAGCACTTCCCCATTGGTATCAAGGATCTTCCCCCGTTCGGGTTCGAAGGTAATATCCCGGCTCCAGGATTCCTCCGCCTTGGATATAAGGAAATCACTTAAGAAGAATTGGACATACCCAAGCCTCCCTGCGATGACAAAAAAAATAACCATTCCAACAAGAAAGACAGCGACTAATCGTTTCTTTACGACCACTTGTGATACTCGTCTCATCGTAATAACTCCTTTTTGAAGTCAATAGAGTCAGCTTGTATCACTATATGCAATCTAGAAACGATTAGAACACTGCCTGGAATGGTGTCACCCCTCTCTCGGAGGAGCTAATTCAACGACTAAATAACCGCCTTCTTTTATGCTGGATCCTTCAGGTATGCTCTGTTTTTCAACGAAGCCGTTCCCCATCGTCTCGATATTCAAGTTGAAATGCTTCACAATTCTGTGCACATCCCTCGCTGAATATCCGCTCAAATCAGGCATCGTCGGTTTGTCTGTTATGATCATCATCCTTTGATTCTCCACGACTTTCGTTCCCGGTTGTGGAAGGACTGCAGTCACTTCGCCACCGTTACCGATGACTTCTACATTGGAAAACATTTGTTTCAGCTCATCTTCTGCTTTCGAAGTGCTTTTACCGATCACATCTGGAATGGTTAGTGGAGAAACCGATTCTTCCACTTCTTTATCCGGTTGGATATCCATATAATGGAGGCTGTTTTCTAGTACTGTCCTTGAGATATAAGAAACAGGCTCAGAACCTAGTTCTGTCACTTCGAGATCCGGCTGCTGAACAGCGACGTAAATAAGAAGTTCCGGATCTTCTTTCGGAGCCATGCCCATGAAGGAGAAGATGTAGTTGTTCCGACCAGTCAAATATCTACCATTTTCAATCATTTGAGCTGTACCCGTTTTACCAGCGAGCGTGTAATCATCCAACTTGAATGATTGTGCGGTCCCTTGTTCTGATGTGACGACGGTCCCCATCAGATCGCGAATCTGCTTGGCTGTGCTTTCTGAAATCGGCTGACTCATCTCTTCCGGCTCATTTTCTTTTAGCACTTCACCTGTTTCACTTGAAGTGATCTTAGACAACATGTAAGGGCGCATCATCTGGCCGTCATTCGCAACAGATGTGGCTGCTGTCATCAATTGGATAGCCGTGAAAGTGGAGCCTTGTCCGAAAGATGTCGTCGCCTGTTCTGAAGGCTTCTCAAAAACAAAACGGCCATTTTTCTCATTCGGAAGATCAATCCCTGTCTTCTCGTCAAAATTAAAATCAGTCATATATTCTCGTAATTTCGTAGGACCTAGTACCTCAAGGGCGATTTTAGACGAGGCTACGTTAGAGGATCGTTGAAAACCTTCATCATAGGAAATCGGTCCCCAGCCTTCCCCATTGTTATGGTCCCCAATCGTATGACCTGGCACTTTGTATGTTCCGGACTTAAACATATCGCTCCCTTTATAAACCCCTTCTTCCATTGCAGCTGCCCAAGTGAAAATCTTCATCGTTGAGCCGGGTTCGAAGGTATAGGAAACAATGTCGTTGTACCAATTATCCACTTCTCCAATATCGTTGGGGTTGTAACTCGGCCGGTTACTCATCGCTAAAATTTCACCTGTATCCGGGTCCATGACAGCTGCCATGATCTTTTCCGGGCTGTACTGTTCATCCACCTGTGAGAGTGCATCTTCCAAGAAGGTCTGAATCTTTTGGTCGATGGTCAAATGGACATCATTCCCGTTTTCAGGCTCTGTCATCACTTCGTTCGGATCTAACAGTTTCGTTCCGTACTTATCCCGTTCATAACTGATTTTCCCTTTTTCTTCTTGAAGGTGTTCTTCCATCTGCTTCTCGACTCCTGTTACACCATTAATGTTTCCATCCTGGCTACGGGCAAAGCCGATGACATGGGAAGCAAATTGGCCGTTTGGATAATAGCGCTTCGACTCCTGCTTAAATTCAATGCCGTTCAATTCAAGCTCTTCAATCTTTTCTTTCGTCTCTTGTGAAATGGATCGCCCACTGGACCCGAATTCCACTTGAAAGCGTTCATTCTCCTGACCTTCTTCAATCGTTTCTCTGATCTCACTTGCTTCCATATCAAGCAGTGGAGACAACTTTTCAGCTGCCTCACTTGGATCTGTAACATGTCGAGGCGGGTCAAGGTTCACCGAATACTCCGGATCTACGATGGCATAAATTCTATATGTCGGACGGTCATAGGCAAGGACCATGCCGTTTTTATCATAGATTTTCCCTCGGTCTGCATCGATTTCGTAAGAACTCGTACGAATATCTTCTGCCCATTTTTGCAAATCGACACCTTCTACGGTCTCTGCGGTCTCAATGTAAATGAAACGCCCCGCAATGATGAAGAATACAATCGCAAAGGCGACCATCAAAAATGCGGAGCTTTTATTATGGTTTCGACTTTTCATGATGAAATCACCAGCCGTTACTCGTTATTTATTTTACCGGCTTGCTTCACTTTGGCATTCTGGATATTCAATCCATTTTCTTTGGCAATGCTTAAGATTCGATCCGGGTTACTAAGTTCTTTCACCTGGTAAGCAAGGTTTTCATTTTTAGACTCCTGCTGTTGGATCTCTTGCTCCAGTCCGCGGATATCACGATTGATCCCATCGGTCTGAGCGGATGTCTGTACAAGAAACACGGAAGCTGCGAGCACAGCCGTCGTTGCAAATGAATAGAGGAACTTCTCCCCTGTACTGATCCATTTCTTCTTTTTATGTACCTTTACTTTAACCTGTTTCTGTCTATCAGGCTGTTGTAAAGGCTGCTGTTTTCTAATCTGTTCAGCACTCATGTTTGTTTCCACCCTTCATTAAATTCAAATTCCTTATTCCAAGGTTTGACTTTCTCGATAATCCTCAATTTAGCAGAACGTGAACGACGATTCTCCTCAAGCTCTGATTCATCGGCTACAATAGGCTTTCGGCTGACCAATCGAAAAGGTGGCTGTTTATCTTCTGGGATCATCGGGATGTTTTTCGGCAATGGAGGGTTTGTGCTCCATTTTTTGAATGCCTGCTTACATAACCGATCTTCTAATGAGTGGAAGGTAATGACGGCGATACGCCCACCGATTCCCACAACTCTTGCTGCTTGATGAAGGCTGTCTTGAAAAGCACCAAGTTCATCATTTACAGCAATACGAATCGCCTGGAAAACCCTTTTCCCAGGGTGGCCGCCCTTCCTTCTGGCAGGAGCAGGAATTCCCTCTTTGATGAGTTCAACCAACTCTCCAGTCGTTTCAATGGTCTTCTCTTCTCTTGCGGCTTCAATTTTTCTTGCAATTTGTTTCGAAAACTTTTCCTCTCCATATTTAAAGAAAATACGAACGAGGTCCTCATAGGGCCACTCATTGACCACTTCTTTTGCACTGAGTGAGGCATCCTGGTTCATCCGCATATCCAGCGGAGCATCCTGATGGTAGCTGAACCCTCTCTCTTCCACATCCAATTGAGGACTGGAAACACCCAGGTCATAAATAATACCATCGACTTCCGTTACCTCTAGCTCTGCTAATTTCTCTTCCAATTGACGGAAGTTGGCACGAACAAAAGTCACACGGTCCTGGTAATCTTTCAGACGATCTTTTGCGGCATTTAAGGCAATTTCATCCTGATCAAAAGATATTAATCGGCCTCTTCCCTTCAGTGCTTTGGCAATCGCTTCTGAGTGCCCGCCACCTCCTAGGGTACAATCGACATAGATGCCTTCTGGGTCCAAATCTAAATGTTGTATGGTTTCACTTTTCAATACACTATAATGTTCAAACATGGTTTCACTCGTTTCTATCGAATCAGATATCAAAATCCAACATATTTTCTGCAATCTCAGAGAAGGACTCTTCCGAAGCCTCGAAATAACTTTCCCATTCATCATGACTCCAAAACTCGATCCTATTGGATACGCCGATGACGACACATTCTTTTTCTAATGATGCATATTTTCTAAGGGGTTGTGGAATGTTGATTCTTCCTTGCTTGTCTACTTCACATTCAACAGCGCCAGAGAAGAAAAAGCGGGTAAAAGCGCGGGCATCTTTTTTTGTTAAGGGGAGTTTTTTAAGCTTCTCTTCAAGCAGCTTCCACTCGTTCATAGGATAAGCAAACAGACACTGATCTAAACCTCTGGTGAGGACAAAGCTGTCACCAAGGTCCGGGCGGAATTTCGATGGCACGATGATCCGTCCTTTTGTATCAATGTTGTGTTGAAATTCACCCATGAACATAGAGTCTCCCCACCTTCTAAATTCACCTTACCACATCGCCCCACTTTTCTCCACTTACTTTTTAATCATTCTCCCCCCATGAAAAAAATCCTGCCTGGAAAGGCAAGATTTTAAAGGGTTTTTCACTATTTTTTGAGGTGGGGAATGGTGGAGGACACTCCCTACAAATATACGACATAATGATCGTTTTCAAAGCTCAAATGGTGTCTGTTCATCTGCTGAAACAGCGTCATTCCATACCCGTTCACCCATGGGACGATGCTCCACATTCTCTCCTGCAATCCTCCCCCAGGATGAAGGGTGCATTCCATGTTATTAAACTGATCTATTTCATGCTTGTGACGGGCTTCGATAGAATGGTGGATTCGTTTTTCGAGAAAATCAATGTTCTCTAAAAGGTATTCCAGGTTTTTTTCAGCCAGTTGGCCGAGATCCGCACTTAAAGCCGCCGACTTATCACGAAGGGGTGCATGAACAGTCTCTATTTCTTTCTTCACCTGCTCCGTAAGATGGTGAACCTGAGGTGTGCTTTGAGAAGCGATCCAATTCATTTTCTTCCCCTTCACTCCAGAGCGGATGGCTTCATCTGTTGGAATATGAAATCTATCCAGCTGTTGGCCTGTCTTCCTGTCAATCATCGTAAAGGATAGACGCGGAAGGACAGGCGGCATACATAATTCCGCCGCTTCAAAAGCAGGTTTTAATACAGACCAGTAGTTGATTTCCCCAGGTCCGCCGATAAAGGCGAGAACAGGGAATAGGGCTTCCTGCATCAACGGCCTTGTCACTACATTATTACTGAGAAGTTCAGGTGTTTCTTCCGCGACCTTTAACAGCTCCGCTTTCGTTAGGACGACTTCGTTATTTTTCCCCCTGAAGTTACCTTCTTCGTCTCGCATAAGGAGAACTCTCTCTCCTTCGAGGTTGTAAAACAAATGGGCATCGTCAAGCTCACTATCCAGGAGTGTTTCATACCCTTCCTGGCGGTTCTTCTGCAAGACCGCGTACACACCACTGGCAATTTCTCTGTTCTTCTCAATCATCGTATGAAAATACTTCGTCTCAAGACGGCGGACTTCCGGCGCATGAGCATCGATTAACACCAGACCTTCGTCAGGGAAAAGATGATAAACCACTTTGGCAAAAAAGTCACTGTAAGAGTTGGATTCTCTCAACAACCTCTCCACGGCTTTGTAAAAATCCTGCGTGTGCTCTGTTTCCTGAACCATTCCAAATACGTCCTTCAACCAGGCCGAAGCTTTTTGTTGATCCATGCTGATCTCAGAGACGGAAGATTTTGTCTCGGGGGTATGATCAATGGTCAACTTTTTCATCTCATTTCCCTGCTTCATCATGATATGGTGAATTTCATCAAAATCATGATCTTCACCGGCAATCCAAAAAACAGGGATGACCGGTTTCCCAAGGGTTCTTTCCTTTTCTTTCGCAAGCTGCAAAACGGAGATGATTTTATGCACAGAATAAAGCGGTCCCGTAAGCAATCCAGCTTGTTGGCCTGCAATGACGACGACACTTTCTTCATCCTTCAGCTTCTCAATATTTTCAAGCGTTCCTTCAGGTGCCTCCCAGCGTTTATTCATACGATTCAGGACATGAGAAAGCTCATTTCTTTGATAGGTTTGATTTCTTAATTCAGATAACCGACGTTCCCAAGTAGATTCTTCAAACGGGTGGTGGTTAAACCGATCAGCTATTTTTTCAAAATCGTTTTTATAATCACGAAACAATGTTTGTTTCGGTTCCAGTTTAATCGGTTCGATACGCATCTCTATACGACTCCTTTATAGGCAATTGTTACATGGGTTTAATATGTATCCTATTGTATTGTACAAAAAACCACCACAGACTTCACATTATCTGTTTGCATCCTTCAAATTTTATATAAACTCACTTTTCATGAAGACCCAGTTTCGACGCTTTTGTTGAGTGGATGGGACTGCGGGGAATAGCTCGCTTTCCGCGGGAGCGCGGTGAGCCTCCTCGGACTGCGTCCTGTGGGGTCTCACCCTGCACCTTTTTCCCGCAGGAGTCTCGCCATTCCCCTCCGTCCCTTTGTCATATAAATATCTCGAAACCACTCCAAAAAAGGTGCGTTCTATATATATTAGAAGCTGTAACACAAAGCTTCCATGGTATGGATAGAGTTCATAAACGCTTGTTATAGAACGGTTTTTTACTATAGGTAGTGATGATGGAAGTTGCTCCTTCTTGGTACACGGGTTCGTTTCTCAAAGATCGCGAATGGGGTGGTTGGGAGGCTGCGAGACTCCCGTAGGAAAAAGGAGATCGGCGAGATCCCTTAGTGCGTCAGACCGCCCGAGGAAGCTCGCCACTCCCCCACAGGAAAGTGTTCAAATGCGGAATCGCCCTGGTAGACACGACTGGCATAAGCAGAACAGCAACGGAATGTGTCCTTTCATTCCTTTGCTGTTCTGCTTATGACGCGAGTGTCTGGGCGATGGAGCTAGACGAGTTGCTTCCCAACCACCCCTAACGCTCAATTCAGCAACGAACCCCAAATATCTCGATACTAAATCTTCCATAATCCTGCCATATGCTTTAATAACTAATAAGGACTTTAACCAGTGAATAAGCACACAGAAAGATCCAGGGGGATTTTTGCATGGATAAGCACAGCCTTTTTGGTTTGGGCTGTGCTTATCTTTTGCTTCCATTATTTTATGTCAGACGGTCGAATTCATGTAAAAATGCTGGTCATACCTCAACTGAAGAAGACCCTTGTAACAAGACCAAACGTGCTCAAACCCATATAGAAAAGGATGAACAAAAGGAAACTTACCCGCCAAAACCCTTTGAGCGCTCGGAAAAGGCGGACTTCTTCATTTAGTTTATATTGTGCAATCATAGACATGCCCAGGAGAACTAGAAGGAAGACGATGATGAACGGTAAAAAACTGCGTTCAAACAAGACGACAAGCAGCACATGGACCGACATGATAAATACGGGCGCAGTATAGTTCGCAGTACGGTGCAGGGCTTTCAATTTATGCTTGCTCCATTTTCTGGCACATAGATAGAAAACGACTAAGAAAGGAAGTGGTAATGTAATAAGGAAAGCAATCGTGTAAATGATCAGATCACTCATCTTTTTCGAACTCCCCTTTCATATTCGATTGCATGAATCGCATGGACAACGAAGCGATGATAAGGAAGTGGTTTTTTTCCATGATTGAGGATGTACCCACTGATGCTGTCCACTTCTGTCAGCCTGTTTTCTGTGATGTCCTTCAACATCGAAGAATGGTTATCTCCAGTTGCTTCAGCTATCTCTTTCACTCGCTCCCATTCTTCAGAAAAGGAAAGACCTAGAACGGAACAAGCTTCCTTGCACAACAAGCACGCCAGTTCATTTATGGATGGGTTCGTGAGGATGGAACGATTCGGTTGAGAGAATAATGCTGTAAGAGGGTTGATGACCGTGTTTATAATTAATTTACTTTTTAACATAGGTTCATATTGTTCTTTAAAGAAAACTGGAAAATCTGCTGTATGTAATTCCTTTGAAAGGGATTGCACATCTCCGGGGTCCAGGTTCTCATAGACGGCAATCTGTATGTTTCCCTTTCCTTTATGAACGACTCTGTTTGGGCCTTTAGCGAGCGCCCCGTGTTCAATAACGCCGACACAGCTTTTCAAACCGGATCGTGTTATTTTCTCCAAATGTCCCATTCCGTTTTGAAGGAACAAGTATGGGCTGTCACTGGGAAGGTCTTGTTGGAGAAAGTCATCCATCGCATATTGTTTGATGGTAACCACCCACAAGTCGTATCCTTCGCTCATCTCTGAACCAAGATGCGCATAAACAGGTACAGGTTCTGTCAGCGGCTCGCAGATAATCCCTTCTGATGAAAGGGCATTTCTTTGTTCTTCATTTTTAACAAACATATGTACCTCGTGGTGTCTACCTAAATAGGCCCCTGCCAATAAACCTATGGAACCCGCTCCTATGATTCCTATTTTCATGATCTCTCCTCATTTCGTACTAATCTGCTTCACCATTGTAGCAGATTCCTAAACGATATTGCAGTCGATTCTTGTCCAATGTATTATTATTCATTTCATTCTGAAAATTTTTATATTATAATATAGGTAGATACAGATATTTGAAAGGGGATTCTTTCATGATGACGAAAACAAGAGTTCAACCTTTATTAGTCAATTACAAAACACTCGAGGAATTTAAACGGTTCAAAGAATACGGGAACCAGGAACTTGCGATGCTCGAAGACTTAGAGAGCAATATTGTGGAGAACGACAGCGAGTCGCCATTTTATGGGGTTTATTATGGTAGCGCTTTAGTAGCCCGTATGAGTTTATACCGGGTGAAAGCGAAATACGATCACTACTTTGATCCTTCTCAGGACTACCTGGAGCTTTGGAAGCTCGAAGTCCTACCGGATTACCGTGGGTTAGGCTATGGGCAAGCACTCGTAGAATTCGCTAAAAGCTTTGAATTGCCAATTAAAACGAATCCTAGAATCAATTCACATGGGTTTTGGGAGAAGATGGGCTTTCAGAAAGCTCATTATGACGTAGAGCGTGACCTTGGAGAAAATCCACTGATCTGGATGCCTTCAGGCGTGGAAGAAAGAGACGTAAACGCATAAATATGAATGAGGCCGCTACACATGGTTGTAGGGGCCTTTATTTATGATGGGAAATGATATCAATGGCTGGTGAAACAATCGTTCAAACACCACTCTCGCTTTTTCTTTTTTCTCTTACCCAGTGGACGAGTTTATCCATTTCATTCCAAGCCGCTTCCCACTGTTTCAATTCTTCTCGGAGTTTCTCGTTATCTTCGTTGAGCTTTTTCAATTGGGTTTCTAAGTTTTCCTTCCCATAATCTTCAAACTGCTTTGTTCTCATTTCTTTCAAAAACGAGATGGCGGCATCCAAAGACATGGGAGTATCATCAGATGACTTTGAGGATGAATAAATTGTCCGTGTTGCTTTGCGGCTATTTTTAGCTTCCTGGATCTCTTTCTGATATTCTTTCCGCACGGTCGCATTCCACCTGAATCCGCATGCAGCCGGCGTTCTGTGCAGTTGTTCAGCCACTTCCTGGAAGGCTTCCAGCTGAGTCTTTCCTTCACGAATGTGCTTCAAAACCGTTGTCGCCAATAACAGATCTTCCTCATCCTTCCAGGCGTCTTGTCTCGGGGCATCCATAGCATCCCTCCTCTATCGTTTGCTTATAGTTATGCAAGAGGGGTGATTGATAGAATCCCATTTCTTATCTTTTTCTCTTAGCTTCAAAGTTCCGAACCGCATTTTTATGCTCATCCGATTCCCACAAAAGGGAACATTGTCTGACCTCACAATCCATACGTTCAGAGAGTCTTTCGAAATCGATGTGCTCTAAATACTGCCGCTTAAATATTCTCATTTGTTCAGGTGTTTTATTTAGAAAAGAACGAAAGATTTCCTCTCCCCAGTTTACCGTAATCATCTTATGTAACCATCCGATTCGATAGACCTGCTCCCCTGTGTACATGTCTGCATCCATTAACCAATGGGCAGCTACATCGTTTTTTACCCGCTGATAAAGGAGCGCACCGCCTCCCCAACCGGGTGTGATTCCTAGATTCGCCTGAACGAAACCGTAAGAATTGCTTTCGATCCCATATCTGAAATCACAAGCAGTAGCAATTTCACAACCCCCACCCCTTGCCTGGCCGTTTAATACCGCGATTGTCGGGACAGGAAAAGTAGCCAGTTCATATAGCACTTCTTTCATTGGATGCAGAATCTCATAGGCTTGTTCGGCATTCATATCCCCATGAAGTTCACGTAAGTCTCCTCCTGCACAAAAAGCACGATCCCCTGCTCCTGTAACGACAAGGAATTTCAAGTTTTCTTTCTTCAACTCTAAAATCGCTTGATAAAATTCTTTCGTCATCTGTTTGGATATGGCATTCAACTTTTCCGGTCGGTTCAGTGTTAAAACGGCATACCCTTCTCTCTTTTCTACCAAAATGAATTGTGACACTCTCTCCACCCCTTTCAATACTAATGTACCAAAAATCCCCACCTTTTGTTCAACAATCTGTCAGGAGTTCTGTATGACTCGATTTCGATACTTTTGTTGAGTGGATGGGGGCTGCGGGGAATGACTCGCTTTCCGCGGGAGCGCGGTGAGCCTCCTCGGACTGCGTCCTGTGGGGTCTCACCCTGCACTTTTTTCCCGCAGGAGTCTCGCCATTCCCCTCCGCCCCTTTGCCATGGAAGATTCTCGAAATCACTTCTAGAGAAATCTGCTTGTCAGATTGAATAAATAAGTAGCGCTTTATACCTGCGTAGGAAGGAAGAGTGCCCTTTACTACATTGATGTAGCAGGCATATAGAAATTAACATCCTCAGCTCCTTCTAGGTAAAGTAGCTTATCCAGAAGTAGTTTCGAGATCCTCTTATGGTCTAGGGGCGGAGGGAAACGGTGAGACTCCTATGGGACGTGTGGGACAGGTGAGACCCCGGAAGGCGTAGCCTGAGGAGGCTCACCGCCCGCCCCATGGAAAGTGTTCAAATGCAGAATCGTCCTGGTAGACACGACTGGCATAAGCAAAACAGCAACGGAATGCGATTTTTCATTCCTTTGCTGTTTTGCTTATGACGCGAGTGTCTGGACGATGGAGCTAGACGAACTGTTTCCCGGAGCCCCTAAACTCCAACAAACATCTCGAAACTGAATCTTCCACAAACGGGAGCGTTAGTGAGGCAATTGAATGAAAGAGCATAAAAAAAGACCTGACGGTTGTCAGGTCTTTTTTCTTATGAACTTAGTCGTTCACCACTTGTTTTCCATTATATTGTCCACAAGATTTGCAAACATGGTGTGGTTTTGAGTACTCGCCACAGTTATCACACTGAACCATTCCTGGTGCGTGAAGTTTCTTGTGAGTACGACGTTGGTTTTTGACTTTTTTAGACGTTTTACGCTTAGGTACTGCCATGTTGTACACCTCCTTTAAGGGATTTCTGAGAACCATAACATAGTGTTTTACTCGTTCTCTTCTTCATTTAATAATGATTGCAGTTTAGCCATTCGAGGATCCACTTTCTTTTCCTCAGGTTCCTCTGTAACCACCTGCCAGCCTTTCCCTTCCTGGGGGGCTGCTTCATGAGCCTCATCATCATGGGAAAAAACGCGAGTCGGAATCTCCAACTGTACATTTTCCTTGATATAAGGCGTTAAGTCAAGCACTTCTCCATTCACGGAATGAACTTCAGAGTCATCTTCTTCTGTATGGTAAGGTGACAGATTAAATGCCTCCAGAGCATCAATGTGAAATGGATAAGTCACATCAACTAACGTTCGGGCACAAGGCAACACCATTTCTCCATCAATCGAAAAAGTTACCGTTATATCATTTCCTCGAGTCATTGCTTGACCTTTGACATGAACAGGGGAAATCCTGCGAATGTCATTGTTCAGTTGTTCTAATTCGCGAATATCTACGTCATCCTCAAAGAAGAACGGCTCATCGCCTGTCTGCTTGAGTTTTTGTAGAGGAAATTTCATAGTTATCACCTCATGGCAACAAGAGTTATTGTAAAAGGATTTCGCTGATTTGTCAATATTTTTTCTTTACAGCATATCCTTATTCTCGTGCGGTTCTTATAAGTTTCTCATATTTCACAGTTAGGAATGCGAATTTTCCATAGTATCATGATAAAATAAACCAAACACTTGTTCAATAGTAAAGAATCGGATGGGAGGATCCTTTGTGAAATCTTGTGGAGTTGTTGTTGAATATAATCCTTTTCATAATGGACATCTTTATCATTTGGAAGAATCGAAAAAACATGCAGAAGCTGATTGCATGATCGCCATTATGAGCGGGAACTTTTTACAGCGTGGAGAGCCTGCGATTATCGATAAGTGGCACCGGACAGAAGCCGCTCTTCATGGAGGGGCGGATTTAGTCCTTGAACTTCCTTTTCTGTATGCCGTTCAACATAGTGATTATTTCAGTAAAGGAGCGATCCAGACGCTTGCGGAAGTCGGAGTGGACAGCATTTGTTTCGGCAGTGAAAACGGACAAATCACTGCATTTACTGAGGCATTTGAGCACATGAACAAACACCAGGAAGAGTACGATGTGACGGTGAGAAGGTATTTGAACGAAGGTTATGCGTATCCTGAAGCTTCACGCCTTGGTTATGAGGCGATTGCATTCCCCTCTGGGTCTATTGACCTCACCCAGCCGAATAATATCCTTGGTTACAGTTACGTGAAACAGCTTCTTACTTATGCGCCTGACATCGAGCCGCTGACAGTTTTACGAAAAAACAACCACTACCATGATAAGGAAATTAGCGGACAAATTGCAAGCGCGACAAGTATCCGGAAAGAATTGTTTGAGGATGGAGTCATGACAGAAAAAGCTGAACAATCGTTCCCTCCTTCGACGGCCGAGATCCTGAATAAGTACAAAGATAGCCATGGGATTTGGCACGAATGGGAAGCGTACTTTCACTTGCTTCAATATAAGATCATGACGATGGAAGAAAGTACCCTCCGCTGTTTCCATGGGGTCGATGAAGGACTGGAATACCGTTTGAAAAGGACAGTCAAAGAGGCGACAACGTTTCATCAGTTTGTATCTGCCTTGAAAACGAAGCGATATACATGGACACGCCTTCAACGAACACTTGCGCATATTCTCGTAGGTACGGACAAACAAGAGGCCCGTGTAATGTTACGAGAGACACCGCCCCCATACGCAAGGATCCTTGGCATGTCGGAAACCGGAAAAAAATACTTACGATCTGTGAAAAAAGAAGCCGATGTTCCACTCATTACCCAACCCCAGCAGTTGGAACATGAAATGTTGGACTTGGAAGCTAGAGCCGCTGCTGCCTACTACAGTGTCCTGGATCCTGAGGAAAGAGTACACCAACTGAAGCGGGAATTCGGACCGCCGGTGGTCCATTCCTAGAGGGTCATGCTTGGAATTTCATTAAAAAACAGCCGCTCCCCTTTTGGAACGGCTGTTTTTCTTATGCTTCCTGCTTCGTTTTTAGGTTTTGTAAATAATCAATGGCATCTTGAAATGTATCAACAGGAACGATTTTCATGTCTGTGTCGATTTGTTCCGCAGTTTCTTTGGCGATTTGATAATTGGAGCCTTCTCGGCCCTCTTCATTAGGAGCAAAGAAAACCTCAGCACCATGATCCGAAGCGGCCACCACTTTCTTATCGATGCCTCCGATTCTGCCGACTTGCCCTTCATAGTTGATTTCACCGGTTCCAGCTATTTCATAACCTTTTGTGATATCAGTCTCTGTCAATTGATCATAAATTTCAAGAGAGAACATCAACCCGGCACTCGGGCCTCCAATTTCCCCACTTTTCACATTCACCTTGGGGTTGACATCTACTGTCCGGTCGGTAACAAGTGAAATGCCGACCCCTACTTTGTCAGGGTTATCAGGGAAAGGAGCCAATTCAAGCTCCCGTTCAATCGTCTCTTCATCTCTCACAAGGGTAAGCATCACGGACTCTCCATCACCTTTATTGCTTACATAGTCAATCAGGTCGCTTGTCTCTTGAATGTCTTGACCATCGACTTTCACTATTTGATCGCCCGTTTCTAAGACCTCTTCTGCCGGCATGCCTTCAATGACGTTCATGACATAAACCCCTTCATAGTTGATGTCAATCTCTTTGCCTGCTGCTTGATAGGCTACGACTTTAGAGGCTTCCTGGGACGATTCCATCATTTGAAGCTGGGCATGGAAGTACTCCTCCTCTGACACCCCTTCCGGCCGGATGTCTTCAATCGGGTAGATTTGATGGTACGGCCGGACCTGGGCAAGGGCCCATTGAATCGGTGTCGCTTGTCCACCGCGTACGGTTACAAGGTGCATGTCCCCAACACTGGAGAATCCTCCTTCAACTTCAACGATATCATTCAATGCATCCGCAGTTCCGGGCTTATAAATATAATAAGGGAGGCGGAAGGCCCCCAGGAATGCGACGATAAGTATAGTTATGATTCCGGTTATGATTAATCTTCGGTTTGCTTTCATTCGTCTTTTGACTCCTTCCACGCAGCGAGCTTTTTCTTTATATCTTCGATCACATCTTCCGCTGCTTTCTCACCCGCCTCTACAATCTCCTGGATGTTCGTAAACGCACGAGAGCTGAATTTTGATACATCCGGCTTGATCATCACATCCGTATCAGAAGAAACACCGATGGCTGTCACTAATTGATCCTGCATAATATCGATGCTCTGTGTGATGACATCATAGATGGAATTAATATTTGGATCGGAATCAAAATGAGCACAATCGACAGCGATAATGAATGCGGCCCCCATTTCCTTGACGACTGAGACAGGCACACGATCAATGACCCCCCCATCAATATAAAGGCGGTCCTCGATTTTTTCAGGAACAAAGATTCCCGGAATGGCAATGCTTGCTCTTACCGCTTCGCTTGCAGGACCGGTCGTGAAAATCTTCTTCTCTCCAGCATACAAATCAGTCGCGATGATCGACATAGGCGTTTGAAAATCCTCGATGTTTTTCCCGAACGTAAAGAGCCTGATGTATTCTTTTATTCTTTTCCCTTGCACAAACCCCATTTTTGGGACAGTGAAATCCAAATAATACTTCCGTTTAAACGTAAAGGCTAGTTTATACATATCTTCAATTCTTTGTCCAGCAGCAAAAAAAGCGCCAACGAGCGCCCCCATGCTGCTTCCTGCAACGAAATCGACGGGAATATCATGTTCTCGAAGGACCTTCAGAACACCCAAGTGGGCAAAACCACGCGCCCCACCAGAACCTAAAGCCAATCCGATCTTTGGTCTCGCCACTCGCCATTCCTCCTTCATCCATGTGGTTTATTTTATGGAATAAACCGTTCCCTTATGAGCGTACACATGGAATATAGACAACCTGTGGACACGCGTCGAAATCTACCCCCATTCTACTATTCCTATGATGAGAAGTACAGAAAACAGCCATGTCTAAGGAGGCGTTCTCGATTTCCAAATTGAAAACCATCGCATTGACGCTGCTCGCTTCAGCGCTTGCGGTTTCCTTGATCATATATCCACGCGATGCCCTATCTGCTAGTCTACGGGGACTTGATCTATGGTGGGAAATCGTCTTCCCATCCCTTCTCCCTTTTTTCATAACCGCTGAATTTTTGATCGGGTTCGGTGTCGTCCACGGCCTGGGTGCCCTGAGTGAACGGTTCATGAGACCATTGTTTAACGTCCCCGGCTGCGGGGGGTTTGTTTGGGTGATGGGAATGGCAAGTGGCTATCCATCCGGGGCGAAATGGACAGCTGATCTGCGCAAGAAGGGCCAAGTAACACGAGTAGAAGCGGAGAGGCTTGTCGCATTCACAAACGCTTCCAGTCCACTTTTCATTTTTGGTGCAATCGCCGTAGGATTCTTCCACGATGCAAGTCTTGGTATTCTTATTGCCATTGCCCATTACGGAGGAAATTTTTTAGTAGGCATCGGGATGCGCTTTTATAAGAGAAATGATCCTGAACAAAGCATGGACCGAGCGTCTGCTTCATGGAAAGTGGCTTTCAGTAAAATGCACCAATCCCGCATAGAGGATGGACGGACGCTTGGAAAATTGATGGGGGATGCCGTCACCCGCTCGGTGGACACGCTTCTCATGGTCGGAGGATTTATCATGCTTTTTTCCGTTCTCACAGAGTTACTGAAGCAAACAGGAGCCATTCATATTTTTTCACACCTCCTCTTCTATACAGGCCTGCCGGAAAGTTTTCACGTCCCTTTCACAGCAGGCCTGCTGGAGTTGACAACAGGCATTGGGGCTATTACCGAAACGCATGAATCATTGCTCGCCCAGCTATTAATCGTCAGTTTCATCCTTGGGTTTCATGGGTTTTCAATCCAGGCTCAAATCGCAAGCATTCTTGCTGAAACAGACATCCGTTTTAAACCCTATGCACTGGCTAGGATTGCCCATGGGATCGTTGCTGCATGTCTGATTTATGTGTTGTATTTTGTTTACCGGCCTTTTCAACAACAAAGTCTGCCGATATGGAACCCGAATGAAAACTTTACCGCTCCCATTCTCGAATTTTTCAATCATTATGGACCTCCGATCACACTGCTTATGATTATGCTCATGATTGCGGTTAAATGGAACAGTGAGCGGAAAACAAAAAAACGATCCCTACGTGTTTAACTTGTAGGAATCGTCTTTTTGTTTTCAATCTTAAAATTTTTCCGAAAGAGCTTTTTCTACCGGCGGAGGAACGAGGTCACTAATGTTCGCTCGGTATTTGGCTACCTCTTTAACGATGCTTGAACTTAAGAACGAGTATTGATTGTTTGTCATTACGAAAAACGTCTCAATATCTTCATTCAATTTGCGGTTCATCGATGTGATCTGCATTTCATATTCAAAATCACTGACAGCCCTTAACCCTCGAATGATCGCATGCGCTCCTTTTTCCTCGGCATAGTCCATCAACAGGCCACTGCAGGCGTCCACCGAAACATTGTCCATATCTTTCGTTACTTCTTCCAACAATTTTTTCCGTTCGTTGACGTCAAAAAGAGGAGATTTACTCTGATTGTTAAATACAGCCACGATGACGTGATCAAAAACTTTGGCCCCTCTTCGGATAATATCTAAATGACCATATGTAACCGGATCGAAACTTCCGGGGCAAATCGCAATACGTGTCATACCCTTCTCTCCTTACTCAAAAATCGATACACCAATATTACTCCCATAATGATCGGTTTTCATTCGTTTCAGACGCCCCACTTCTTCCGGGATTTCTTCTGAAGCATCGTGTTCACAAACAATAGTCGCATGTTCTCCGACCAGCTCAAACTCTAAAAGCGCTTCCATTAAGTCCTGATAAGAAAACTTCTTATAGGGTGGATCCAGGAAAATATAATCGAACGTCAACCCCCGTTTTCCAGCCGCCTTAATCGCGCGCATGGCATCGGTTTTAAAAACTTCTGTACGCTCATTGATGTTGAGCGTTTTTATATTTTCATAAATGGTCTGGATCGCTTTTTGCTGTTGATCGACGAACACACAAGAATCCACACCGCGGCTCAAAGCTTCGATTCCAAGACCGCCGCTCCCAGCAAACAGATCCAGCGCTTTACCGCCCTCGAAAAAAGGACCAATTCCATGAAAGACCGCTTCCTTGACCTTATCTGTCGTCGGTCTGGTTTTATGTGTAGGGACCGATTTCAACGGACGTCCCTTAAATTCACCAGCAATCACTCGCATCCTGTACACCTCACTTGTCAGCATTCCCCATAATCCTACCACAAAACAGACGTGTCAGGGAAGTATATGGTGTGGAAGTGCCTTGATCAAAGGATGTTCAGCTAAGTGCGCGACGTCATGTCGCAACGCTGAACGACCCCACTTCCTGTGGGGCCAAGCATAAGCCAATCTGCGGAGTGGCGGTCTTTGCCACAGAGCAGAGTTGCTTATGTCTCGAGGGTCTGGGCATTGGAACCGGATTGCTATGGTGTGAAGTGCCCTATGAGACCGGAACATCATAAATCTTGGACATTTTTTTAAAACCAGTGAATAATCAAGATCAGCTACGTACATACTAGCACTTGAAGCGGATGATACTGCTTCTGAAAACGGAGAAGGCTTACATCCCCATAAGCTCTTCCTCCGGTTTCTCCTCTCCCTTTACTTTTTTGTTTCATCTTAGATGATTCAAAAAAGCGGGGTCGCCCGGAATGGGCGACCCTATTTTTTTTGTGATTATTTTGAACTGTACGTAAGGTTTACGTTCAACAGCTCCTGGAGATCCTGCTTTCTCATGAATGGTGAAGAATCTAGCATAATCAATAGATCCTCTCCCACCCCGAAACTCTCATTATTGACAATAAACGTTGGTTGGTCGATGTAAAACCGATACTCCTTCCCGGGTATCTTAATGTTATAGACAGCATCTTGCTCGATTTCCGTATATTCATAATCCATGGCACGACTGATGTCCCTTATGGAAAGGTAAGACTCTCCATGGTAATGAACGATGCGATCGGTAATCGGTTGCTTTTTGTGGAACACGTCCCTTTCCTCAATGAAGTACAGATGGTCTTCTGACGGAGCTTGATAGTTTTGGAAATAGGATGTTTTTACGCCATAGATGTTTGATAATGTTTGATCCAGGAATATACCTAAATCATTGATCTGTTCATCTTGTAACAGCTTTTCTCTCAACATCCTCAGCTCGTCTTCCGTAAAAGCCGATGCTACTTCGTTTGCCATAGAGGTCTTCCTCTTTGTAAATATATCTTTGACAATCTGCAACTCCCAAGGATTACTCTCTGAGGTGACATTTCTCAGATGCTCTTCCAGATACTCTCCTTGCAATCCCTTCACGTCTCTACCTTCCACCTTCATAAAGTGATCAGATACTTTGGTTTCGGATTGATCGAGTTGGATCAGAACAGGACTTTTCAAATCCAAAAAATCTTGTATATCCTGTTTATCCTCCGTCGAAAGCTTTCTTGCTGCATCGTATGTAATGATACTCTTTCCGTTATGCCATATAGAAGCGTCCCCTTTTCTAGCGAGTGGAAGCGGCTCATCCATGGACGGAAACGAATAAAATCGAAGGTTCTCCATTTGAAAGTCACTCTTTTTAACGGAAGGAACTAACCACGAGTCTTTCACCTCATCAAAGTCCTGAATTGTGAGCGAAAAAGGTGGCTGCACGACACGACCCTCTTTTTTCAACTCAAGCATCCAATCATGGATCACCTCATCCGCAGGCATGGATAGAGTATAATTCACAACAACTTTCCCGGGCTTTTCTATAATCATTTCGGGGTTTTCTTGATTGGTTACCCGACATGGCGACTCTTTCTGTGAACACATGATTTCTGATATTCCATCCGCAGTTTGGAGTGTGTAAATACCTGCTTTTAACTGTTCATATGTATAGCCGAATTGCAGTTGATTCTCTTTAACTGTTATGGAAACGTCAAGCTCCGGAGATTTACTGACCTTTCCGCTTCCCATTTCTGATTGGTCCCACTGATAAAGGAGCATGAGAGTGGACACACTGAGAAGTAGTGTGAGCGGAATCCATAAGAACTTCATCTTGCTCCCTCCTTTTCCAATTTACATGCACAAGGTTTCGTGCTACCTTTAATTTGATTGTTTACTAGAAAGCTCTGTTACATATCCATGTTTAGTCCAGATAAACTCTCTTTTCTTGAAGACTTAGTTTCGAGACTTTTGTTGAGTGGATGGGGGCTGCGGGGAATGACTCGCTTTCCGCGGGAGCGCGGTGAGCCTCCTCGGACTGCGTCCTGTGGGGTCTCACCCTGCACTTTTTTCCCGCAGGAGTCTCGCCATTCCCCTCCGCCCCTTGAACATAGGAGGATCTCGAAACTACTTCCAGCGTTAGGTGCCTTCTATACGTATTGTGAGTTGTAACACAAAACCTCCATCGTATGGATAGAGCTCATGACCGCTTGGTATAGAGCTTTTTTTACTATTGGTAGTACTGGTGGAAGTTACTCCTTCTTGGTACAGGGGTTCGTTTCTCACATTATTGAAAGGGGTGGTTGGGAAGCTGCGAGACTCCCGCGGGAATGGATTGACTGGCGAGACCCCGCAGAGCTTTAGCTGGCTTGCCTCAATCACCAAAGGAAAGCGAGTGGCTTCCCAATCACCCCTGACGCTCAACTCAGCAACGAACCCCGAAAAGTCTCGAAACTGAGTCTTCCAAAATCCTGTCATATACTTTATTAACAAATAATCAACAGTTAGCAGAGCCCATTAGAAAGGATGCACATATCTTATGATACAAAAATTCATCGAACTTGGCGAAGGCTATGCGGATATTTATGAACTGGTCGATTTAGGAACACGGATGCCGGAACGTATTCAGCATGCCATCGCTTTTTACAGTGAAAAAAACGGAAAGCCGGTAGCCTCCTTGTCTTTGGTGATGAAACCGGCGCACAACGATAAATTCCAACCCATCTACATTTGCAGGGAAGGCATCCCTAACCCTCACGAAAAGCCGAATCAACGCTTTGATTTGTATAAAGCTATGGTTGATCAGGCAGGAAAAGAAATAACGGAATTCACCATCAAACCTTCCAACCTTTTTCCTGAAACGGAGCTTTTTTACCAGCATTTAATTGGAATTCTTCGAATGAACAAGTTTATCGCTCCATTAAGCTGAAGCATAACCCTGATAAAAGTAACGAATTAAAAAAGCGTCCGCTAAAGAAGCGGACGCTTTTTTTGGTACAATCAGATGCCCATCTTATAATCATACTGTTTAGCTTTGTCAGGCTTGGCCCCTTCGTATTCTGTGCGAACATCCGGTTTATAGGAGGGCACAACGCGGGAAACGAATGGTAAGCGTTCGAGTTTTTCCATTTTAAACTCAACATCTTCCTGATTCACATAGACTAAGGCATACTTCATTTTCTTTGATGCGTGAATGAGGTGACCATGTTTTTTGATCTGCCTGATGTTTTTCATATGTTGAAAATATACAATTAGACCTTGTCGTTTTGTTCGGATCATTGTTTGACTCTACTCCCCATCGAACATAATAGATTAACGTTAGTTTACCAAATATCCCCGCTTACAGCAATGAGGAGGTTGGTGTTCATGCTCACCGATCATGAACGGGCATCCCTTGTATTTGAAGAGCTTTTACAGAAATCAGAGAGAATCCATACGGTGATGTTCAAAAAGATCGCAGGAATCCCTTTCGTCTATTTGCAACCGGAAAATGGTACAGCGAGGAAAGATGTAGAAGAAACGTTAAAATGGTGTGCATCGAAAGCGATGAAAGGAAAACGCCTGACCCTTGCGATGAGTTATGTCCGCAAGAATCAGGCGCTCTATGTTTATCGTGTCCGCTTTTTGGTTCCACAGCGGAAAATGTTCTGTTGTGGGAACTTATGCGACGATTGTATTCGATTCACAGATCCTTAAGAAGCGCAGCCACAGCTTCCGCCGCTTCCACAGCCACCACTGCAACCTGTGTCGGTAAGGGCCATTCCGTTTTTTGGCACTTTGATTTGTTCGCTTACACTGAACGCTACACTCTCGCTGATTTCATCCAAGAGCTTTTGGATATTTCGTTCAGCTCTTTTGAAATGAGCGACGGTCTCGTGCATATCCATCTCTCTTTTGACGGAGCGGACTTTTTTCATGATGGTATTATAATCGGGATGATAGCGTCCGAAACGCTGCACGTCCTCATAGTGTTCTTTCATATCAGCAAAGTTTTTAATGAGCCTTTGCGCCTCTTTATCATTTTCAAGAGCGTTCTTAGCCTCCTGGTATTCTTCCATGGTATCTGAATGCATGACCATCTGCCCAATCGATTCAGAGTGGTCTAGCAGATCGACAATCTCCATTGTAGCTAGCATAGTACATGTCCACCTCCATCTTCTATCTTATCAAATAGGAAAGCAGATGGAAATGAAAGTTTCCACCTGCCTTAGGTTTAATAATAAGGGTATTCCATTTCTTTCTGGTTTTTGCCGGAATCTTTCTTGACGTTCGTGATCAGCTGCTGAAATTGACCGATGGCTCCGTTCAGTTCATCGATTTGCCTTGAAACTTCTTCCCAATTGATATCTTCCATCATGACACCCAGCTGTTTGATCCAGTCCATCTTCGCAGAAGCACTTTCCTTCTTCACCGATGGCAGGGATTCCCAAAAAGGGTCATCTTCGCCGAGGATCATATACTTCTCATAATAGCTTTGGATCAATTTATGATTTTTCCTCAACTGTCCCTTCACTTTTGGGTGTTTGTTGACAAAGGCTTTGAACTGCTGGACGCTCGGGTGCAATTCATTTGTACTCATACCTTTTACACCTCACTGTAAGAACTACAGTATAGCCTATGCAGAAAAGAAACAGGCGTTCATGGGACAGTCAAGAAATTCTGTGTATAATATCGTTGATGTACCCCGACACCGAGGTGTGTATAATGAGGATCCAACAGTGCTTTCCTGTGCCCTGGACTGTTCAGCCAACCATGGACAGCTGCAGTGGCGTCCACGTATTGAGATGCAATGTTTTCACCAGCTCTGACATATAAAATGTTACCCAGCCGTTCTTTCAAACCGTCTCCATTCTGAGAATAATGGGAAAAATAATTGTTCTCATCCATATCCCTGCTATGTCCATAAGCAACAAAAGAGGCTTCTTCATGTTCCATAAGAGAACCGGCATCATGGACAGCACGGACACGGTTCGTAATGGAGAAGATTTGTGCTTCCATTCCATCTTCAACCTTCCCCCACGCCTTCTTATCCAAAACCTCTTGATGAGGAAGGGTGCCCCGATAAACAACTTTGTAGGGCTGGTGCTTGAGAAGAATATCATTCCTTATCATCCGTACCGCAAAGACTTCATTCGTTACCTGGTCAAAATATAATTGGGCCGTCCAACGATCTCCTATAGAAATGACGGGTTTTTCAGCGATATCCTTTTCTGTCAGCTTCAGCGTATAAGCTCCTTCACTATCCAAACGATAGGACGATTCAAAAGGGAAGGATTCAGACACGTCTTTGTAAGAATCGTGAATGCGAACAGGCCCTATCCCCTCTTTGAAAAGAACCCCTGTGACGACTTCTCTATCCTGAATACCAAACTGCATCTCGATGGATTCTTGTGATCCATACACCCACCAGTCATACCCATATTCACTAGGATCTTTTCTCAGTGGCTCTCCCATTTCATGCAATAATTCGTTGGAGGACAACCCACGGTAAGAAAAAAACTCCGTTTCATTTTCATCCTGCAGTTTCCCCGCCGTTTCTATCGTAGGGTCTGAAAACTTTTCGACCACCGGTTCGTCTATAGGAGGATTCAAGAGGAAAAACAAACCGACGATTAAAAAAATGAATAAACATAGGACCACGGATTTTTTTAACATGTCTGACTCCTCATCAAAGAGCATTTTATTTTATGTATAAGCGATTCGGTTGAAGGCTATGATTAGAATGAAATAATCATGCGCTAAAACCATACGAAAAGGCCTGCTCCTATAGAAGCAGACCCATGAAATTAGTGAAGCTCAGGACGCTCGGAGATATCCTGCAAGGCGACTCCTGCTGCATGGTCGGACATTTCTTCTGTCGACAAGTCACCAAGAGAAATGATGCCAGACAGTTTTCCGTTTTCGACAACAGGAAGACGACGGACTTGGTGCTCGGCCATGATTCTACTCGCCTCTTCTAAGGAACAATCCGGTGTACAGCTGTACATGCGATCGCTCATCACTTGTTGAATTGGTGTAGAATCAGGTTTTTTCGCTGCATACCCACGAATGACTAAGTCACGGTCTGTTACCATACCCATGACGTTGCCTTGGTCATCACAGACAGGAATAGCGCCGACATTCTTTTCTTTCATCATAGAAGCTGCGTCACTCAACTGGTCATTCGTATGACAGATGGAGACATCGCTTGTCATGATATCTTTTACACTTTTCATGAAAGATCCTCCTCTTAAATCATGATCAATGTTTATTGTCCCCTCTTTGCAGAATTTATTACATGCATCCGGTTTCCTTTTATAGTATAATGATAACGTAATCACAGATATTAAACCTGTGGCAGGACGTATGTCATGCCAAAATTGCAAGCATTACCTTTTCATACTAAAATAAGGTAAGATACATAACAATTGCGAGGTGGAACAAATGAAATTAGAAGGCACTGGGATTGAAGGTCTCGTTGTTGACTACAAGCCATTGACAGAAATCATGGAAAGTAATGGATTCATCCTCGGAGGATCCTGGGATTATGAGCGTGTCACGTACGATTATAAACTGCCCGCTCCCGAAAAAAACATTACTTATTACATCCGAATCCAAGGATTTGCACTTGAAGGCGATGTCGATAAGGGAGATGCTGTTGTCCGTTTGATGAAACCGCTTCTAGGCCGCCACTATTACCCTCACGGCGTCGAATATGGCCACCAGGAAGGGTTTACAGACAGCATTATTTCCAAAGCGAAATCATTGGTGTCCAAAGTGGAGCAGCCAGCGAAGAAATACCACAGTCAAGTTCCAGAGCATGTTGTCTTGGACAAGCTGAAAAAATGGGCAGAAGAGAATGAGAACGAAGAAGTTCTTAAGAAAGTGGAAGAACTATCTTCAGATTCCGATCGCCGTATATAATCATTCACTCCCTAAGGGTGAACAACAGTCGCACATCATTGTATGGTGAGCGACTTTTTTAAAAGGAAGCAAAGAGTGAACTCATGATCGGTTTATGGGGGAAAGGAGACTTATACATAAATTGTTCCGTTATCTAACAAAAAAACAGTGGATATTAATCTTATTATCCGTCCTACTCATCATCGCAGGCTATTTCATCTTACCTGTCTCTATTCCATTGATATTAGCTTTCGTTACGGCCCTGTTTTTAAACCCTGCTGTAAGGCTGATTCAATTCAGGTTTCGCATCAACCGGAAAATGTCCGTGACGATTGTTTTTTTACTGTTCCTGGTCTTCCTTGGACTCTTAGGAACATTCGCTGTGACCCGTGCCGTCACACAAATTGTACAATTGGCAGACAATGCCCCGCAGTACATCAACCAAATCAACAATGTGCTATTGGATTGGGAAGATCACATGGCCAGTTTTTCACAATCCATGCCGAAAGAATTCGTGGATAAAGTAACGGCAGAAATCATGAATGCCATTGACCGGACGACGACAGCGATCACTGAGAAGCTTCAGTTGTCCAACATCGCTGCTGTGGCAGCGAAAATACCCGAGCTGCTCGTCAGTTTTCTCGTTTATTTAATTGCATTGTTTTTATTTATGCTTGAACTTCCACGTTTGCGAGATAAGATGCACGACCAGTTCACAGAAGCAACATCCGAAAAAGTGAAATTCATGAACGCTCGTCTTTCCTACGTCGTGTTCGGGTTCTTAAAAGCACAGTTTCTCGTCAGTATCATCATTTTTGTCGTATCGTTGATCGGTTTGTTATGGATAGCGCCAGATGTTGCATTAATCATGTCGCTCATTATTTGGGGGATCGATTTCATCCCGATCATTGGCTCCATCGTTATTTTGGGACCATGGTCTTTGTATATGCTCATTGCCGGAGATATTGCCATGGGTACAAAACTGGGGTTATTAGCCATACTACTTCTCGCCATTCGCAGGACCGTCGAACCGAAGGTTATGGGACGACACATTGGATTGTCCCCGCTCGCCACATTAATTGCTATGTATTTAGGCTTACAACTGATTGGACTTCTCGGATTCATCCTCGGTCCTCTCGTCGTAATTGCCTTCAACTCAGCAAAAGAAGCAGGTATTATTCGATGGAATTACAAATTATGAGAAATAAAAAACCTGAAGCCATGGCTTCAGGTTTTTTATAATTCTTTATTTGCCGTATTTTCCTGTTGGTGAATCTTTTTCTCTTTTTTAAAGACAAGGATATCCATGCTTCTCCCTGTATGGTTGAATCCATTATTGATCAGCACTTTTTGAGAAGCAAAATTTTCTTTATCACATTGTGCTTCAATGCCCTTGACACCCGGATGCTTGAAAGCCCAGTCACAGAGAGTTTGAACGGCTTCTGAAGCATAGCCGTAATTTCGTTCGGAGGCAACTACATGATAACCAATTTCTATATTGCCTTCACTGTCTGGTTTGCCTTTGAATCCGATATCACCGATCACGTGCTCCCCTGCGGAATCAATCATGACCCATGGCCCAAACCCCAATTCATCAGCATTGTTTTCTAACCGTTCTGCATACATAGGCATCAGTGCTTTCAGGCCGTCGTGCGGCCAGTTTTTATTCCATGGTAGTTGGAACTTGTAGTAGAAGGCGAGCGAATTCTTCATTAGGGTCTGTGCAAGGTCTAACGTAATCGGGAACAGCTGTAATCTCTCTGTCTTCAATTCCATTGTAGGTCATCCCTTTCCTATTATGTATACGGAAACATACGCATCCATACACTCGTTCCCCATACCATTCCAATGTAAACCAAAAACAACGAATCGCATCCCGATTCGTTGTTTTTATTTACGTGCCTAAGATCGCTTTTATCATGCTTGTCGTCGTACCGCCATCGTATATAATGTATAACAGCATATAAACCGCAACTCCTGTAACAGCGGTACAAAACCAGATGATACTTGTGACTGGTCCGATTTTACGGTGTTTTTTTATTCTACGCTTAAACGCGTATGTTAAAGTCACTAACCCGAAAACCGCTCCGACCGTTGCAAGTAAGATATGAAAAATCAGGAAGATCGTATAAAAAATCTTCACATCATCCGGTCCTCCAAAACTTGTGTTCCCGACAAAAATGGTACGACTCAGATAAATGATGAAAAAAGTCAAAGCACTAATGGCAGCTGCAATCATCACATTCCGATGAGAACTTCTTTTATTTTTCACAATCAGTACCCATCCAATTGCGACGAGTACAGCGCTTAAAACTATGAAAAATGTACTAAGTGTAGGCAATAACGGCATACTTCCACCTCTTCCCCTCTAACAACTCTCTAAGATTCTGTCTGTATTTGACTTGGCAGCGGATCAATCGTATCTCTTTCTCTGTTGAACCAACTAAAGAAAATATAGGCGATGATCGCACCGAAAATCACTTCCTGCGCAATCTTCATGATAATTCCACCTAACTGTTGATCTTCAACCAAAGGCATAGGTGTAAAATAATTGGGACCATTCAAGTTGGATGCGAGGCCGCTCAGAACATCTGCCGGGACACACAAGCTCATTGCCTGCATCCATGCTCCTGCTTCCGAATATGTTTCATAAAGCGGTGCACCAGCAAAGATAATCAGACCACAGGCAGGTGTAATTAATACACCATTGGCGAAAATGAACCCAATTTTTAATATCGGGCTTAGCCTATCCAAACGCTCCAATGGTGGAAAAACAGAAATCCACATGCAAAAAGCGACAAACAAAATGATGGTTGTGATCACAGTATGTGCCAGGTCACTAGATTTTGCATAATCGAAAACGACGGGCATGTGATACATGGAAAACAGCCCGTTAAAAACGAGCAAAGAAATCAATGGCCGTGTAAGAAGACGCAGCACGGACTTAATTCCTCTCGCAGCGAAAACTTTTTCCCATATCCATACCGGAAGACCTTTGATAACCAGGATCGGAAAAAGCAAATAGTAAATGGCCATTTGACTCATGTGGGCTGTAAACATGATATGACCAAGCAAATCTACAGGAGAGCCTTTGACGATGTATAAAAGCAACATCCCACTATAAAACATGAATTGCTGAAACGCACTCGGAGGCTCCGTCCCTTTTTTACGCCCAGGCCCTGTTATGTAAAAATACAGCGCTGATAATAACAGAACGAACACGAAAAAATACGGACTCCATAAAGCGCGGAAACCAAAAATTTGAAGTTCTAACCACATTGGTGTCTCACCCCAGATTGTTTTACTTGTACTTCTCCATTTTACCTAATTATCGACGAAAAAACGAGCGCGCATAAGGAATTCATCTATTGTTCATAATTTAGTCATATCTCGCACGGAAAAAAACAAAAAAGACCGGAAGGCCCGGTCTTTTTTGTTGAATCTTATAGACTTACCACCAGATGATGGATGTGAACGTAATGATCGTCAATGCAGCTACAGCCGCACCTCCGTACATCATGACAGCAACCATGTCATGGCCTTTATTCTTCATGTGCATGAAGTAATAAAGTTGAAAGGCTACCTGAACAACAGCAAGGATAATCAATGTCGGAATGATGAAATAGGAATTCACTTCCATTATGACCATTCCGAAAGCAATAAACGTGAACAAGATCATCAAGGCAAAAGTAAGGACCTGTTGCTTCATTTCTTCACGATGCTGCTTCTTCTCATACTCCCGGTGATGAACGGGTTTAGAATGTGATTGATCGGCCATGGATTAACCCACCTTTCCCATAAGATACACAACTGTAAAGATGAATACCCATACAACGTCGATGAAGTGCCAATAGAGGCTTGCAATATAAAACTTCGGCGCGTTATATAAGTTCAATCCACGCTTCTGGTTACGGATCATAAGCGCTACAATCCAGCTTAGCCCAAAGAGAACGTGTCCTCCGTGGAAACCGACAAGCGTGTAAAACGCTGATCCAAAGGCGGAAGAACGGAACGTGAATCCATATTCATGGATATAATGATAAAACTCATAGATCTCCATGCCAAGGAATCCAAGTCCCAAAACAACCGTTATCCCCAACCACATTTGCATTTTTTGAAAGTCATGATTTTTCATGTGGTACATGGCATAGACACTTGTTAACGAGCTAGTCAGAAGGAGCATCGTCATAATGAACACAAGCTCCAACCCGAACAGATGCTCTGGTGTGTTTTCCCCTTGCGTCGAACCATTCAACGCAAGGTACGTACCGAATAGACTGGCAAACAATACAGTTTCTCCACCAAGGAAAAACCAGAAGCCAAGGAATTTGTTTCTACCTTCAAGGGTGGCTTTTTCCGGATCGTGCGGCATTCGTTTAGGATTGAGTACGTCTTCTGAACTCATTATTTGCCAACCCCCTTCTTAATATCTTCTTCAAGTTCTTCTTTATGAATATGGTGTCCCAGATCATCTTTCAGTGAACGGGTCAGCATAGAACCAAGTGTTAGTCCCATACCGGCAAAGACAGCAATCAACCACATCGGGTCATCGACTTGGTAAATAAAACCAAAACCAGCGATGAATGTACCAAGAGAGATCGTAAATGGCAGAATGGAAGCATTCGGCATGTGAATATCACCCAGTGGTTCTGCAGGTGTCATCCCTTCTTTTCCATCCATCTTCTCAACCCAAAGTGGGTCAAGGCCACGTACAAGTGGTGTTTGAACAAAGTTGTAGTGTGGAGGTGGAGATGGAATCGACCACTCTAGAGTACGGCCATGCTCCCAAGGATCTGCATCCGCTTTCTTCTCTTTGACTGACGTGTAAACGACGTTGATTAAGAAAATGATCGTACCGATCGCCATGAAGAAGGCACCGATTGTACTGATCAAGTTCCCTGTAGCAAGCCCTTGTCCTTCAAGGAAAACCCAGTAACGACGAGGCATTCCCATAAGACCAAGGAAGTGCTGGATAAAGAAAGTCAAATGGAAACCGATAAAGAACGGCCAGAATGCCAATTTACCAAGTTTCTCATTAAGAACTTTACCGAACATCTTCGGCCACCAGTAGTGTAGAGCAGCAAATAGTCCAAAGGCTACCCCACCAACGATGACGTAGTGGAAGTGTCCGACAACGAAATACGTATCGTGATACTGGAAGTCAGCAGCAGCTGCAGCAAGCATAACCCCAGTCATTCCCCCGATCGTAAACGATGGAATAAAGGCGATGGACCACAGCATCGCAGCCGTCATGCGAATTTGTCCGCCCCACATCGTAAACAACCAGTTGAAGATCTTAATCCCTGTAGGTACGGCAATCGCCATTGTAGCAACAGCAAAGATTGAGTTGGCAATTGGTCCCATACCAACGGTGAACATGTGGTGAGCCCATACCATGAATCCTAAGAAACCGATCAATACGGTTGCAAATACCATGGCGGAATAACCGAAAAGACGTTTCTTAGAGAATGTCGAAAAGATGTCACTGAAAGCTCCGAACAACGGAAGAATCAATATGTAAACTTCCGGGTGACCGAAGATCCAGAACAAGTGCTCCCAGATGATGGCATTACCACCGAGACCAACATCAAAGAATGCAGATCCGAACATACGGTCAAACATCATTAGGAATAGTCCTACTGTCAAAGCAGGGAAAGCGAATAAAATCAACGTACTTGTTACGAACACAGACCATGTGAACAAAGGCATACGCATATACGTCATACCTGGTGCTCTCATGTTTACAATCGTTACAAGGAAGTTAATACCACCAATTAACGTACCCGCACCGGATATTTGCAGACCCATGACATAGTAGTCTACCCCGTGCCCGGGTGAGGTCGTCGATAATGGTGCATAGTTGGTCCAACCGGCATCCGGTGCACCACCAGTAAACCAGGATACGTTCAGTAAAAGTCCTCCAAATAGGAACAACCAAAATCCTAAGGAGTTCAAGAATGGAAAAGCAACGTCCCTTGCCCCGATCTGTAAGGGGACAACGGCGTTCATAATGGCAAAGATGAGCGGCATGGCCGCTAAGAAAATCATGGTCGTACCGTGCATCGTGATCATTTCATTGTAAAGTCCAGCAGAAATGAAATCATTGTCTGGTTTCATCAACTGGATACGAATTATCATGGCTTCGAGCCCACCGATTAGGAAAAACAACCCCCCAGAGACCAAGTAAAGATGTGCAATCTTCTTGTGGTCTACTGTTGTTAGGTAATCCCAAATCACAGCGCCGAGCCCACGTTTTTGTGCTACTGCAGTACTCACGCTTTAACCTCCCTTTTCAACCTCTTTCTGATAAAGCTTACTCTTCGACGCTTTGCATCTCTAGATCATTTCCAACATCCGAGTGATCCAACTCTAGAAGATAATCGGCAATTTTCGCTGCATCTTCTTCCGAAACAAGCTCTGCAGGCATTTGGTTCCCAGGCTTGATTTCATCCGGATGGACGATCCAATCCACAAGATTTTCTTTCGAAGGCTGCAGAATTCCAGCAATTTTCTCGCGGTTTGCGAAGTTGCCTAAGTTCGGTCCTACACCAGCTGACGCGCCACCAATTGCGTGACAACTCATGCAGTTATTATTGAACAACTCTTGACCCTCCTGAGCTGTTGTCGTTTCAGGCGTTGCTTCAGGATCGATGTTCTGCATGTCTTCTACCCATTGATCGAACTCATCAGGGCTGACAGCGATTACTTTGAAGTACATCAGGGAGTGGGAAGGTCCGCAAAGTTCAGCACAAAAGCCTTCGTAAACCCCTTCTTCATAAGCTTCTAAGTACATAGTGTTCATGTTCTCACCAGGAATGGTATCCATCTTACCTGCAATAGCCGGTACCCAGAAGGAGTGGATGACGTCACTGGCTTTCATGTTTAAGTATACCCTTTCATTTGTAGGGATGTAGATTTCTTGACTCGTTGAGATCTCTTGATCTGCGTAGTCAAACTGCCACCAATATTGGTTACCTGTGACATCGACCGTTATAACGCCTTCATCTCCTTGCGTTGATTGATCAGCGAGGTCGAAAGTCGCTTGTACAGTAGGGATTGCCAGCACTAGTAGCAAAATGATTGGAATGACTGTCCAAATCACTTCCAAAGCTTTGTTCCCTTCTGTTTGTTTCGGAACGATGTGTTCCTGCCCTTTCTTCTCACGGTAACGCAGAAGAACAAAAGCATAAATGGCCATAACGATTACGAAAACGAAAATCATTATCGCAATACTGATCAACATAAGATCAAATAATAATTCCGAGCCATATCCTTTGGGTTTTAGTGCACTGATGTTTTCAATCCCACACCCGGTAAGGAGCATGGTCAAAGCACCAAATAAGAATAATGAACGGAATTTTCCCATCCAACCTCTCATGCGTCATACCTCTCTTTCTCTTGAAATGCAATTTTTTATTATAGAAACTGACCTCCAAATAGGAGGTCAGTTCTTTAAAATGGGAATGGCAAAGTGACGATGACCATCATGAAAAACATGATTGTCAGATAGTTCAATGAAAAGATGAACATCCATGTCGCCCACTTGTAGTCGTCTTTCATAAAGAAGCCTGCGATCCCTAAAGCCAACCAGCCAATGGAGAGCACGTAAGCTGTAATTAGAAAAACGGTACCAAGAGAAGCCAAATAAATCGGTAATGGAAGCAAACAAGCGACATAAACGACAATCTGACGTTTTGTCATCTCGAACCCGTGAACAACTGGCAGCATAGGGATTCCTGCTGCTTTGTACTCATCTTTCTTCTTCATGGCTAATGCCAGGAAGTGCGGGGTTTGCCAGATAAACATAATAAGAAACAGAATCAAAGCTTCCAACTGCAAGCCTGGGTCCACAGCAGCCCATCCGATTAATGGCGGGACAGCTCCTGAGAAGCTTCCAACTACTGTATTAATCGTATACTTTCTTTTGGACCACATCGTGTAAAGAACAACGTAGACGAACCAACCAAATGCGCCCCACAAAGCTGCTTGCCATGTAGTGAGGAGCAAAGTGACAAATCCGAGAATGGATACGCTGATCCCCAATGTTTTTATAAATGATAAAGACATCGTTCCTGTCACGGTCGGACGATTATTCGTCCGTGACATGATTGGATCAATGTCCCTGTCATACCAATTGTTAAGAATACAACCGCCGGCAATTACGAAAGCGGTTCCGAGCATCGTCAGCAGGAAAGTGACCCACTGATCAAAAAATAATGTACCTGTATAATGGAGAGCCAGCCAAAATCCTGCAAATGTAGTGATCAAATTCGAGTTAATGATACCGACTTTGATCAAGCTCTTTATATCAGCTAACAAAGAATGGTCATTGGTTTTCGTTTGGATCATTTCTGTAGAAGCAGATTCGACTGTTCTTGGATTGTCCATCGTATTCTCTTCCTCCTTCTACCACCCTCTTCAACGGACCATGTGAATCATTATTCATCAGCTGATTCACTGAGGGCTATTTCCATACTTGCATCAAACTAGGATGACAAGAAACATCAAAATAATTGTATCATGTAATTGTTGTTCTATCTATTTAAACTCAACAATTTTATTTATTTGTGACAACTTTGTGAAACGCTAGTCACTCTTAGTATCTACCATTCTCAGCTATTTTAACGCTGCCGGACAGAAACCCTTAACAAAAGCAAAAACCCTTCCTGACGCGCACCCTTATATTTCTAGCAAACCCTGTCAAACATTGCAAGTTTTTTTCAGAACTTTCGACATTAAAATAGATATAAAACGATATGAAAAAATGAGGAAGGTCTAATGGCTAACAAAAAAAAGAAAGGAAGCATGTATAAGCTTCCTCTCTTTGAATGTTATTCAAATTCAATTAGTAAATCACCCACGTGGATGGCTTCATTGTTCTTCACATAAATGTCTTTGATGACTCCATCAAATGGGGCTTGAACGGTCGTCTCCATTTTCATGGCTTCCGTAATCATGAGATGATCGCCTTTCTTAACATCTTCCCCTTTGTTAGACAACACTTTAATGACTGTTCCCGGCATCGTTGCTCCAATATGCTTGCTGTTGGATTTATCAGCTTTCGGGCGTTGCTGAACGGAAGCTTTAACGTTTTCATCCTTCACAACGACTTCACGAGGTTGACCATTCAGCTCGAAATATACCGTCCGGGTTCCGTCAATTTGTGGCTCTCCAACTGAGACAAGCTTCACGATTAAAGTCTTTCCTTGCTCGATCTCCACTTCCATTTCTTCGCCCAGTCTCATCCCGTAGAAAAACGTCGGTGTGTCTAGAACCGACATATCACCATACTGCTCCCGAAACTTATGATGTTCCATGAACACTTTCGGGTACAGGGCATAACTGATCATATCAAAACTGGTGACTTGACGATCGAGGGAGTGGAACAGTGTCTCCTTCATATTGTTGAAATCAACCGGTTCCAGCAGCTCCCCCGGCCTAACCGTAAGGGGTTCCCTTCCTTTCAATATAATCCTTTGAAGTTCTGCCGGGAAGCCGCCATAGGGCTGTCCAAGATAACCTTGGAAGAATTCAACGACACTGTCAGGGAAATCAATCGAATCCCCTTTTTCATAGATGTCATCTTCGTTTAAATCGTTCTGGACCATATACAAGGCCATGTCACCGACGATTTTAGACGATGGTGTAACTTTGACGATATCTCCAAACATATCATTCACCCGGCGGTACATCGACTTTACTTCATCCCAGCGATGTCCTAAACCGACCGCTTTTGCTTGTTGCTGCAAGTTGCTGTATTGGCCACCTGGCATTTCGTGTTCATACACTTCTGTATGTGGAGCCATCATGCCGCTTTCGAAATCCTGGTAGTATTTTCTCGTATCCTCCCAATAATGCCCGAGCTCCTCGTAAGCGGAGATGTCCAGATTCGGTTTCCGTTCACTACCCTCGAGAGCATAATAAAGGCTGTTCGCACTTGGCTGGGAGGTCAAGCCAGCCATTGAACCAGTAGCGACATCAACAACATCCACTCCCGCTTCAATCGCTTTTGCATAGGTGAACAGACCATTCCCACTCGTATCGTGTGTATGAAGATGGATCGGGATGTCCACGGTTTCCTTCAATGAGCTGATCAACTGATAAGCAGCTTCTGGTTTAAGGAGGCCGGCCATATCTTTAATCCCAAGAATATGAGCTCCTGCTTCCTGAAGTTCGAGCGCAAGCTTTTTATAGTAGGCCAGATCATACTTCGGCCGGCTGCTATCAAGAATGTCTCCGGTATAACACATCGCCGCTTCCGCTACTTTTCCGCTCTCCCTGACAGAATCGATCGCAAGCTTCATGCCTTCCACCCAATTGAGGCTGTCGAAAATCCGGAAAACATCAATTCCTGCAGACGCACTTTTATCGACAAATTCACGAATCACATTGTCGGGATAATTTTTGTATCCGACCGCATTGGATGCTCTTAGAAGCATTTGGAAAAGGACATTCGGAGCTTTTGCTCTCAATTTAAGCAAACGCTCCCATGGGTCCTCGTTCAAAAAACGGTAAGAGACGTCAAACGTTGCCCCTCCCCACATTTCTAATGAGAACAAATCTGGTAATAGACGAGCCGTCGGTTCGGCTATATTTTCAATATCCTTTGTACGTACACGGGTAGCAAGCAATGACTGGTGGGCATCCCTAAAAGTCGTATCTGTAAGCAGCACTTCCTCCCTTTCTTTCAGCCAGGAAGCAAGACCTTCCGCCCCTCTTTCCTCAAGAATCTGTTTCGTTCCCTTTGGAATTGGTTCCGAGTGCTTGATGCTTGGAATTCTCGGCCTTGAATAGCTTGGTTTCTTGCGGTTGCCGTACCCTTCAAAACCATTGATGGTCCGATCAGCAATGTAGGACAACATCTTCGTCCCACGGTCTTTTCGTTTCGGAAAAACAAAAAGCTCTGGAGATCGATCGATGAAGGTCGTATCATATTCTCCCGATAGGAACTGCTTATGTTGAACGACATTCTCCAGAAAAGGAATATTCGTTTTGATCCCGCGAATCCGGAATTCTTTCAAGTTTCTGACCATCTTGTGGGCCGCCTGGTCAAAGCTAAGCGCCCACGTGGACAATTTGACTAGTAAAGAATCGTAATATGGAGAGATGACCGCACCCTGGAATCCATTCCCTGCGTCAAGCCTCACCCCGAAACCGCCCCCAGAACGGTAGGCCATGATTTTTCCTGTATCTGGCATGAAATTGTTCAGAGGATCCTCCGTCGTTACACGGGATTGTATGGCATAGCCATGAGTGACAATGTCTTCTTGCTGTGGAATGGAAATGCGGTCACTATGTAAACCATACCCTTCTGCGACAAGGATTTGTGTCTGGACAATATCCACACCGGTAATCATTTCCGTGATGGTATGCTCCACCTGCACACGCGGATTGACTTCGATAAAGTAAAATTCATCGCCGGTCACTAAGAATTCAACGGTTCCTGCGTTGATATACTTCACGTTGTCCATCAATTTGACAGCAGCATCACAAATCGCATCTCTGACTTCTTCTTTCAAACTGACACTCGGAGCAATCTCTACGACTTTTTGATGTCTCCGCTGGACGGAACAATCCCTTTCATATAAGTGGACGATGTTGCCATCCTGATCTCCAATAATTTGAACTTCGATGTGCTTCGGTTGTTCAATCAGTTTCTCAACATAAACTTCATCACTACCAAAAGCAGCTCGTGCTTCCGAACGAGCGCGATCATACGATTCCTCAAGGGTTGTGGCGCTTCTGACGACACGCATCCCTCGACCACCGCCGCCCATCGCAGCTTTGATCATAAGTGGATAGCCATGCGCTTCACCGAACTGTTGTATCTCTTCCAGTCCACTGACAGGACCGTCACTGCCCGGGATAACGGGAATCTCCGCTTGAACCGCCTGTTCCCTCGCTTTAACTTTATCTCCAAACATATTCAGATGGTCACTCGTCGGCCCAATAAACGTAAGCCCTTCTTCTTCACACCTTCTCGCAAACTCAATGTTTTCAGACAAGAATCCATATCCAGGGTGAATGGCATCAACACCCACACTTTTAGCGATTTCAATAATTCCTTCGATATCCAAATAGGCGTCAATCGGCTTTTTCCCCTCACCAATCAGATAGGCCTCATCCGCCTTATATCGGTGATAAGACCCTGTGTCTTCCTGCGAATAGATGGCGACGGTACGAATGTTCAATTCAGTACACGCACGAAAGACCCGTATAGCAATCTCCCCGCGGTTTGCAACTAATACTTTATTGATTTTCTTGGTCATTGCCATAATCCCACTCCCTGCTTGTCGATGATTTGAGAATTAGAACGGTTCTGTTACATAGTTTCCACTAGAGAACCGAAAATTCCTTCTAATCTGACAATTTAGCAGTGAAAATAAAAGCGACATCCCCTAAGTATGTCTAAAAATGAACATAAAAAAACTCAAATCACAACGACCAGTCGCAATTTGAGTTCTTATGTTATGACTTCTGTGCAGCCTCATGCAAAACGTTCAACTGTTTTTCAAGGTTATCCAAAAGTGCTTTTCCTTCTTCGTCGCTGATTAAATTCAAGCGAACCGCAAAATGAATTTCGCGGGATAAACCAAACATTTGTGTATCTAAAACTTCTTCGTAAAGTGGACACTGAGGCATAGTCAAATTGTCCATCTGTACTTTTATTAACCTTAATATTTTATCAGCGTCAGCTTTTAGAAGGGCATAGGCTTTTTCTCGATGATCCACAGCCACATCAGACAACATCAAAATCCCCTCCAATGTACAAGTCTTTCTTCTATTTATCTTATCGTTTAACACAATAAATTGCAACATGGGAATGAACAATTAGAAGATCGACAAATCATAACGATTGGAGAGGATTTCTAACAATTTCAAACCAACAACACTGTTTCCCTTCTCATCAAGACTGGGGCCGTAAACAGCGATTCCTCCAAATTCATTTAATGATGCGAGGACGGATCCAGACACACCACTTTTTGCAGGAATACCGACTTTGATGGCGAATGAGCCTGAAGCGTCATACATCCCACACGTGACCATGAATGTCTTGCATATTCTCGCAAGATGCCTCGGAATGATTCTGCGTCCCGATTGGATGTCCTTCCCTCCATTTGCAAGGAGTGCTCCAATCCGCGCCAGTTGACAAACGTTTACCTCGATCGCGCATTGTTTCGTATAAGCATCAAGGGTTTCTTCGACACTACCCGTAACAATTTGATGCTGCTTCATGTAGAAAAGCAGAGACCGGTTCAGAAATGCAGACTCAAATTCTGAAGTCGCAACTTCTTCGTTGTAACCGATGGAGTGGTCATCGGTTAAATCATGAATAAAGCTTAACAAGCGTCCAACTTTCTCATCAGGCGTTTCCCCATGGATCATATTTGTCACCGCAAGCGCTCCGGCATTGATCATGGGATTGAGCGGCTTGGATGGAATTTGTTCCAGACGGTAAATCGAATGAAAGGGGTCCCCTGTTGGTTCCATACCGACACGATCGAACACATAACTTTCTCCATTGTCCATAAGAGCCAAAGCAAGAGAAATGACTTTTGATATGCTTTGGAGTGTAAATCGTACTTCCGTTTCTCCAGCCTCCACTGTATCTCCATCAATATAATGAATGGCGACAGCGAGATCTTCTGGATTGCTCCGGGATAGCGCCGGGATATAATTGGCCACTTGACCGTCGTATGCATAAGGTCGTACGTTATCTAACCATTCTTGAAGTTCACTTTGTGATATATCTTTAATCAAACGATCATGCCTCCTTTAATGAAATCGAATTCATTTTTTGCTATGATTTTGGATGGATGACTTTTTATTATTCGAAAGGTGGCCAAAGCCATGATTGTTCAAATAGCAGGAAATGTTAAATTCACAATTACCCTCGACCCTACGGTCTGGATCTTCGACGATCGAAAGAAGACGTTTTCGGAAGTGTTCGAAGGCGAAGAAAAACCAACAGAATCAACAGAAGAAGACGAATTAAAGCGCCAGTCTACCCGCTTTGACAGAGAAGTCTATCAACAAAAAATCAACCCCCCTGTCAACAAAAGCATCAATCGTTATGAAAAGCAGCGGATCTTGAAAGGCACCTTCCTCATGCCACTGAAACCCTTTCTACATACCAGCGAACCAGCTGCCGATGTGAAAAAGGCGGCATTGGTTACAGATGAGGGCGAAGAAGTGATTGATGCAGATGTTTTATCTGACTCGCTTTTACTTTTCGCTGAAAACGGAAAGCCTTTGCAAGAACATGGCCCTGTTCACCTTTATTTCAAAGACGGGTCCAACCGCTCCGAGCCGATCAAAGGAATTAAAAAAATCATATTGCAATAAATCACCGGGCAGCTTTTTAAGCTGTCCTTTTTGTATATTATCTGCAAGCTGACGCAGGCTATAAATAAAAAAAAGTGGTGATTCCTTTGAAACGATTGATTTGGTTAGCAGCTCTTATAGCCTTAGTTGCGTGTCAGCAAAACGGCGGTGAAGAGTCACTGCTTCAAGAGCGACAAAATGATCCTGAGTTAAAGTATGTCACGGATTCTGATCCGGTGGAAAAGAAAAGCATGACGAGTCAGCAAGCAGCCAGACATTTAGCTAAGCTGGCCGTTCAAGTCCCGGATGTTCATGATGCAACAGCTCTTGTCCTCGGCAACTATGTAGTCGTCGGAATTGATGTGGACAAAGATCTGGACCGCTCCCGCGTAGGAGTAATCAAATACTCTGTAGCAGAGGCGTTGAAACATGACCCATACGGAAAACAAGCAGCTGTCATCGCAGATGCAGACGGCGTAGAGCGACTAAGAGGCCTTGGCCAAAAGATGGCGGAAGGCCACCCAGTGGAAGCCGTCACCGACGAGCTGAGTCAAATCGTTGGGCGTTATATGCCGAGTGGGTCGGTTGATGATCAACCGCAATCGAACTCAAACCAGGATTCTGTTCCTCAGAAAGATCAAGAACAGCTGGAAAAAATTGAAAAAGAGCAATCAAAACAAAACTAAACGGACAGAAAAACAGCTAAATCCTCGTCGGGATTTAGCTGTTGCTTTTCTCAAGGATTTCTCTTTCTTTTTCTGTTAACTCATTATAGTATTGGACTCCAAATTGAGATCCTTCTGCTACCATGTCTGAATTATCCAGAGAGGCGGTTTCAGGTTTACCAGCTTCTTCAATCGGCAAATCCTCTGTATTACTTAGATTGTTCTGGATTGATTTTGCTTTGTCTTTCACTTGCTGACGCTTGTCCTCATCTTTTAAGAAATAAGCAAGCGTTCCTCCAAGAGTGGCACCAATGGCGGTAAAAATCCAACGTTTTCTCAAACAAATCATCCTTTCCTCTACTTCTGTAATTACAGTTCCCATTCACCTTAGATGTCAAACGTGGAAATCTCATCTATTTATAAAAATCATCCTATGTTAAACTATATGTAATCGAATGGAAAAATAGAGGTGAAAAAGATGCGTGTACAATGCGTCATTTGCGATGAAATTGAAAAAATCGACAGCTACTGCCTGCAAGCGAAACGACTGCGGAATCGCCGGATTCACACGTACATGTGTCAATCCTGCCACGATCGTATTGAAGAAAACACCAATAAACGCTTAGCTACCGGAAACTTCCGTTTTAACAGAGAGCGTAAAAAAGAAAAGCATTTAAGCTAATTACCCAAAGAGAGAGGCCCTGCCTCTCTCTTTTTTATACATATTCACAGTTAAACAAAAGCTCCCTTTTCTTGAAGACTAAGTTTCGAGACTTTTGTTGAGTGGATAGGGCTGCGGGGAATAGCTCGCTTTCCGCGGGAGCGCGGTGAGCCTCCTCGGACTACGTCCTGTGGGGTCTCATCCTGCACTTTTTTCCCGCAGGAGTCTCGCCATTCCCCACCGCCCCTCGGCCTAATAAGTATCTCCAAACCACTTTCAGAATTAGGTGCGTTCTATAAGTATAGGAACTGTAACACAAAGCTTCCATTGTATGGATAAACTCATAACCACTTACAATAGAGCCTTTTCTTGCTATAGGTAGTGATGGTGGAAGATACACCTTGCTGGTATAGGGGTTCATTTCTCACATAATCGAACGGGGTCATTAGGAAGATGCGAGACTCCCCCGGGAATGGATTGGCTGGCGAGACCCCGCAGTGCGAAGCAGGCTTGCCTCAATCACCAAAGGAAAGCGAGTGGCTTCCCAACCACCCCTAACGCTCAATTCAGCAACTAACCCTGAAATATCTCTACACCGAGTCTTCCACAATCCTGCCGTTTTCTTTAGTAACGGTTTAGTGGACATTTTCTTTAATAGAGATCAGTGTAAATGAAAAACCCCCTTCCTGAGTTAATAAGGAAGGGGTTTTTTGGGTTAGGATGACTCGTTTTGCTGGCGGCCTCCGCGTTCTCTATGAAGCCTGAGCCGGTAGATACCAAGGATTAATGCTGCCACTACCAAACTTTCAGGAAGGGGTAAATTCAATCCAAGAATCAACGTTAATATAAATGTACCTATAATAAGAACGGAATAAACGACAATCGTCTTCATCAAAGGTAATTTTTTAGCGAAACCAAGTTTGAATGTAATGATAGCAAGAATAACAGTGGTTAAGTATAAAAGCATGAAAGAGCGAAAGAGCATCGTCACTTCGCTTTCATCATTTAAGTTCACTTCACTTCCGAATCCCCGGAAAAAGAAATCGGCGACAGGCCATAGGTCTGTCGGTACAGGTAATGTGGACATATCGTTCATGATGTTCCTCCTCATGGATCCCCTATTCTGTTTTCTATCATACTAGAAACGCCTGCCAGATGCTACCCGTGAAACCATTTTCATTATTTCTTCAAATCCTATATAATAAACTTGAATAGAGGTGAGCCTTTTGAAAAACTTTCATATGAACACAGCACTTTTAGCCAGTCTCGTTATTTTATCGTTTATTGCAGTCGGATTTGCTATCGGCCAAGAAATCTTCTGGCTTGCAGCCGTCCTTTTCTTTTCAGGATTTGCGCTTATGAGTGTAGGGTTGAGAAGAAAAAGAAAACAACAGCAGACGTCCTGATTCATGCAGAAAGCGACCTCGATCGAGGCCGCTTTCTTTTATTTCTTCAAACGAACGTAATCGGTGGATATCTCTTCATGAATATTCGACCGGGATGCAAGGACTGTCGTCTTATTTAACAAGTCCAACTCTTCTCGATCCGCACGGGTAACGATCCCACCAACCTCACGGACGATAATACTTCCAGCAGCGTAATCCCATGGCATTAATGTCATCGTTAAGTAACCATCCAACAGTCCTTCTGCTACAAAAGCAAATTCTAGGGCGGCCGAACCATAAGACCTCGTACTGCGTAGTTTTTTCACGAGATCTTCCATTCCTTTGTGATCCACGTGGGGATTTTCCGGTATCAACCAGGAAGTATTAAGCGCGAGGATGGACTGATCCAATGGACGCTTTTGATCAAGCTGAGGTAGCTTTTCTTCGTTTTTATAGGCGCCTTCTCCTCGTTTGGCTGTATACAACAAATCATCCATCACATTGTAAATCAAGCCGATTTCACCGACACCGTCATAGTATATTCCGATTGAAATGGCGAAATTTCTTTTCTGATGAACGAAATTCATCGTTCCATCAATGGGATCTACAATCCAGACGGTTCCGCCGAGGTCTTCTATTTCGTCACCGAACCCCTCTTCTCCTAACAGGTAATGATCCGGATACGTATCATTGATTTTCTTCGCGAAAAATTGTTCGGTTTCCTGGTCCATTTCTGTGACAAGGTCGTTCGGGTTGGATTTCGTTTCAATGGATCGTGGCGAATCAATGTTGGCTTTGATTCGTTCACCAGCTTCCAAGACCCAAGCTTTTGCGTTTTCAAAAATCTCGTTCTTTTTCTGTTGATCCATAACATCGTACCCCTTTTATAAGTATCAATCTTTATCGTACCAAAACGAACACAACATTGCATCAAATCCGCCCCCCTGTCCAACGAAAGCTCCCTATAGTAGAAGACTCAGTTTCAAGACGTTTGTTGAGTGGATGGGGGCTGCGGGGAATGACTCGCTTTCCGCGGGAGCGCGGTGAGCCTCCTCGGAATGCGTCCTGTGGGGTCTCACCCTGCACTTTTTTCCCGCAGGAGTCTCGCCATTCCCCTCCGCCCCTTTGCCTTATAGGTATCTCGAAACCACTTCCAGAATTAGGCGCTATCTATACGTATTAGGAGCTATATCACAAAGCTTCCATCGTATGGATCGTGCTCATAATCGCTTGTTATAGAGCTCTTTCTTGCTATAGATAGTGATGGTGGAAGAGGCTTCTTCCTGGTATAGGGGTTCGTTTCTCACATTAAAGAATGGGGTGGTTGGGAAGCTGCGAGACTCCCGCGGGAATGGATTGGCTGGCGAGACCCCGCAGAGCTTTAGCTCGAGGAGGCTTGCCGTCATCCCCGCAGGAAAGCGAGTTGCTTCCCAGCCACCCCTGACGCCTCCCACGGCAAACGAACCACGTAAAGTCTCGAAATCAAGTCTTCCACAATCCTGCCATTTTCTTCAATAGAACTTGGAAAATTAAAAGAAAACAAAAAAGACGAGCAACTATAGTGTTGCTCGCGCTCATAAGGACCATTCAATAAGTTGCTTACGAAGTTCAGAGAGTCTTCTTTTTGTTTTCTTTATTTGTTCGACATCTCCGGCAATCATGGCATCGTGCAAGGTCACCAATTCGTAATCAATTTCCATACGGATTACCGGGAGCTTCTCTTCAGCTTCTCTTTTACGCAATGCTTCCATGACATGTTTCACTGCTAATCCCTCCCTTTCAAATCCTTACTTTATATATATGTGACATTAGCGACAGAAGTTTCAATTAGATTACTTATATGTAACCCATTTTTACTTCATTCAAACCAAGCGAACACATCACTATAGTAACTTTTGTTACTTGTGTTAGAATAATGTCGAATGTATGGAGGAGTTGATGGAATGACAACATTTAACGGATTTACACAAGAAGACTTTGACGTTTTCTCTATTCCAGGATTAGAAAATAGAATGGAAGCTTTACGAGAGCAGATTTCTCCGAAGCTTGAAGCTGTCGCGACAGAACTAGCAGCGGACGTGACTGCGATGACAGGGGACGAAATGTTCGTTCACGTAGCCAAACACTTGCGTCGGAAAACGAACCCTCCGAATGATACCTGGGCGGCACTCGCTTCAAACAAGCGCGGATATAAGAAGCTCCCTCACTTCCAAATCGGCTTGTGGGAGTCTCACGTGTTTATTTGGTTTGCGGTGATCTATGAGAGCCCCATCAAACAGGATTTCGCCTATAAATTGGAGCAAAATAAAGAAGAAGTTCTTCAACAAATCCCCGAGGAATATGTGTGGTCGATTGATCATACAAAGCCTGACAGTATCCCTCATTCCGATGTAGGTGAGGACAAGTTCTTAAGTATGACCGAAAGACTGAAATCTGTGAAGAAAGCAGAGATTTTGTGTGGCAGGAACATTAAACGAGGAGACGCACGTTTGAAGGATCCAGAAGCTTTCCTTGAGCTTTGTAAGGAAACATTTCAAACATTAGAACCTTTATACCGCTACACCAAACAATTGGATCAATAATGAAAAGGCGCCCGGATAGGAGCGCCTTTTTTTCGTTTACATCTTTACTTTATCGCCTTTATTCAGGCCTTTCGCTTGTTTAACCGCACGGTAGCAAGAATAGCCGGATTCTTTTTCAAATTGGCCGCAGAGAGTTTTCTCTTCACTTTTAGACGGGACAATCTGTTTAAACCGTGTGTAGGCGAGCATCAACTCATCACGATCGACACCTTTTTCATAAGCTTGCTCGACCATACTGTAAAAATTGACGGCATCAATAATCTCTTCTTTTGACCAATAAACTTCATCGATTGGATACGCATAACTCATTTTATTTCCTCCTTACTTGCTCCATCGGTTCCGGATTTCTTCCGCTTCTGTCATGATTCGTTTGAACAAATCATCAACCGAGGGAACATCATGGATCCTTGAAGCCACTTGACCAGCCCAGCCAAACCCATAGGCTTGTTCTCCATCATAAATGAACTTTTTATTCGCTTCCCCGCTGATGTACGATTTCAAGCCTTCGTACCCAACTTGTTCTTCTTCCAACTCTAAAATACGCGAGGTCCATTCATTTTTCAAGGCACGTGCTGGGGCTTTCAAACTCATTTTAATGACGGTGGTCGAGGTTTCATCCGCTTCGATCAACGCATTTAAATAAGTGGGATGGGCATGAACACACTCTTTTGTAGCAATAAACCGCGTGCCCATTTCTACGCCTTCCGCTCCTAAAGCAAGCGCAGCCATTAAGCCTCTGCCATCTCCGACTCCCCCAGATGCAATGACTGGTATATTCACGGCATCTACGACCTGGGGGGTAAGACAAATGTTCCGACATCGTCCCGGCCGAGGTGTCCACCGCCTTCATGACCGACAACCATGACCGCGTCTGCACCTAACTCTTCTGCTTTAACCGCCTGTCTTCTGGCCGCTACTAGAACGAGGGTTTTGATCCCTGTTCCTTGGACAAGTTCAAGGACTGGTGCAGGATTTCCACCTGTTACAGAGATGACAGGTACCCTTTTCTCAACGGCTGTCTGTACCATTTCTTCGAACGGACGACCGTGTTGACCAATTGCAAAATTCACACCAAAAGGTTGGCTTGTTTTCTCTCTTACCGTATCAATTTCTTTTCTCAATTGATCCGGTCCTTCCATGCTCATCGCGGTTAATTGACCAAGTCCCCCGGCATTTGAGACAGCTGCCGCCAGTTCAGAATAAGCGAGATGTGCAAGTCCTCCTTGGATGATCGGGTATGTAATGCCTAAAGCTTCGGTCACGCGAGTTTTCCATTCCATAAGAACCCCTCCCTTAAGTTTCATTTTAGCATGATTGGAAAAAGGATACACAAAAGACTAGCAAGCGATCGAGGAACCTGCTATAATTCATGTGCTTTTCTATTTTAAAGAGGTGGAAACACAAATGAACCAACACGAAACTCCCCTGTTCACAGGGTTAAAAAAACATAGAGACCGCAAGCCGGTCCAATTTCATATTCCTGGTCACAAAGGTGGAAAAGGAATGGATGAAGAATTCCGATCGTTCATCGGAGAACAAGCCCTTTCCATTGATTTGATTAACATTGAACCACTGGATGACCTGCACCACCCACAAGGCATGATTAAACGGGCGCAGGACCTCGCTGCAGAAGCGTTCGGCGCAGACTACACGTTCTTTTCAGTCCAGGGGACGTCTGGTGCGATCATGACAATGATCATGAGTGTCTGTCATCCTGGTGATAAAATCATCGTTCCGAGGAATGTCCATAAATCTGTTACAACCGCAATTATTTTTTCAGGAGCAAAACCTGTCTTTATTCATCCGGAACTGGACGATCGCTTCGGAATTTCTCACGGCATCACGTCAGAAGCCGTTCAAAAAGCCTGTGAAGCACACCCCGATGCGAAGGGACTGCTCGTCATCAATCCGACCTATTTCGGAGTGTCTGCCGATTTGAAAAAGATCGTCAACATTGCTCATAATTATGATATCCCTGTCCTTGTTGATGAAGCGCACGGCGTGCACATCCACTTTCATGAGCGGCTCCCTCTTTCTGCCATGCAGGCAGGAGCAGATATGGCTGCTACGAGTGTGCATAAGCTTGGAGGATCACTGACACAAAGTTCCGTGTTGAATTTACGAGAAGGACTTGTTTCCCATGAGAGGGTTCAAGCGATTTTGTCCATGCTTCACACAACTTCGACTTCTTACCTTTTACTCGCCAGCCTTGATGCAGCAAGGAGACATCTCGCTATTCACGGACGGGAGTTGATGGAAAAAACGCTTCGCCTCGCTGACGATGCGAGAAGAAGATTGAATGAAATTCCCGGCATATATTGTCCAGGAGATGAAATATTAACAAGCAATGCCACGGTAGACTTTGACCCGACCAAATTGATCATTTCTGTGAAGAAGCTCGGGTTATCCGGGTATGACGTAGAAGTTTGGCTCCGGGAGAACGCAAACATCGAAGTGGAACTCTCCGATTTGTACAACATTTTATGTATCGTCACCCCAGGTGATATGGAAGAAGATATCGACGCATTAGTAATGGCTCTAGATAAACTTTCCCAAGAGCACTCTGACAAAGAAGCGACCGAAAACATTCGAGTGAAGGTTCCTGAGATCCCTGTGCTCGCTCTTTCTCCAAGAGAGGCCTTCTACTCTTCAACAGAGACGGTGCTACTAAAAGAAGCTGTCGGAAGAATCAGCGCCGAATTCGTCATGGTGTATCCTCCCGGTATCCCGATCTTTATACCAGGAGAAATCATCACCCAGGAGAACATTGACTATATACATGAAAATGTTGAAGCCGGCCTTCCTGTACAAGGTCCAGAGGATGACACTCTTGAAACGATCCAAGTCATTCGCGAACAACGTGCGTTCAAATAAAAAGAAGCCTGCCTTGGGCTTCTTTTTTGTTTGTCTAATCTTTGCACGTGCTTCTCTCTTCTTGCGCGCGTTTCTCTCTTCTTGCGCGCGTTTCTCTCTTCTTGCGCGCGTTTCTCTCTTCTTGCGCGCGTTTCTCTCTTCTTGCGCGCGTTTCTCTCTTCTTGCGCGCGTTTCTCTCTTCTTGCGCGCGTTTCTCTCTTCTTGCGCGCGTTTCTCTCTTCTTGCGCGCGTTTCTCTCTTCTTGCGCGCGTTTCTCTCTTCTTGCGCGCGTTTCTCTCTTCTTGCGCGCGTTTCTCTCTTCTTGCGCGCGTTTCTCTCTTCTTGCGCGCGTTTCTCTCTTCTTGCGCGCGTTTCTCTCTTCTTGCGCGCGTTTCTCTCTTCTTGCGCGCGTAGGGATTTCCTCGATTCGGAAATCCCTACACGAAAAAAGATCCAGGTCATTAACCTGGATCTTCCTCGTTTATGCTTCCTTCTCAGAAAGAATGCCCCCATTTAACAGAGCGTACGATTTATTTATCTTCTGGTTTGTTGCAAGTCGGACAGGTGCTGTAAAGAGTAGAAACCTTCTCATTTTCGTAGTGCTCAATTACCTTCTGACAGTCTTGACATACGATCGTACCCATTCACATCCACTCCCCATATTTGTAATCGTTTTCAACGTAACTTTATTCTAATATGGCACAATCGAAAAATCAAGCCCAAAAGTATAACTTTTTATAAAATGTGTCATACTAATAAATTCTCTTCCTATCAGTATATGATGATGATTGATCATTTAGCCCAAAAAAAGATCACTCCGCAGAGTGATCTTCCGATTATGGTGTTTGAATGAGTGAGGGATCTAACAGCTCATAGCCTTTTTCTCGCAAACCTTCTGCTATCGGACCGAGCGCTTCAGATGTCCATTCCCTGTCATGCATGAGCAAGTTAGCACCATCACTTAAGAGCGGTGTGTTCACCATGATATCAGCAAGAGCTTGGGCGTCCTGGTATTCACTTTCCCAATCATACCCATACGTCCAATTCATAAGGAGCATCCCTTCTTCTTCAGCCAATTGCTTAGAAAAGTCGGTATTCTGCCCAAATGGTGCACGGAAAAAAACGGGACGTTCGCCAATGACCTCTTCAATTTTATCGCTCAAACCGACGATTTCCTCTCTTTGTTCCTCTTCAGTAAGTTCTGGTAAGCTCGCGTGTGAATCTGTATGGTTCCCGATGGCAAATCCCATTGCATGAATCTTTTTCAACATTTCTTTTTCCTCTGGTGTATCAATGAAGTGCCCATTCACGAAAAAGATGGCAGGTGCATCTTTTTCTTTCAACGTCTGAGCCATTTCTACGGCATAAGTATCTGGTGCGTCATCAATGGTGAGAAGCGCGACCTTTGGATTTGCCTCTCCAATCGGCTTGAATGACCAGTTCCCCGTGATTTCATATTGGGGTTCAACATTTTTCATGACTTCTTCAGTTGGTTCTTCCGTTTCATCTTTCTCCTCAGGATCCGTTTCTTTTCCATCCTCTTCATTCTCACTCACTTCTTCTGTCGCCTCTTTTTCTTTTGCTTCCTCTCCAGTTTTTTGAACCTGTTCACTGTCCGCCCCAGAGCAGGCAGAAAGCAGGAGAATGAGTACTATCCATAGGCTTGTCCATGTTTTCATTGATGTCCCCTCCACTGTTATGTATTTCCACTTTCTCCATTATAAAAGAACATTCAACATTTTTTCTATCGTTTTCGGGTAAAATATTATATAATGTTTTATCGTGGTCTCATGACTTCATACATATGGGTGATTAAAATGCTACATTCATTGAAAAAATTCAAAGTTTTAGGTAGCCGAACACTGAAAACGGGGATTTCTGTCTTTTTGACTGCATTGATTTGCGGTTTTTTTAATTTACCCATCATATTTGCTGTCATAACAGCTATTGTAACGATTGAACACACAGCTGCAGATTCGATTAAAAAAGCTGCCGTGCGTTTTCCTGCATCAGCCATTGGAGCCTTGCTCTCTACAACGTTCTATGGGCTGTTTGGAAAAGGTGCGTTGACCTTCGCACTTGTAGCTATGGTGACGATAGCCGTCTGTCACAAATTGAAACTGGATGATGGAATTCTTGTAGCCACGATCACGGCGACAGCCATGATTCCTGAATTCCAAGACCAATACGTGGTTTCATTTTTCATAAGATTGGGTACTACCTCCATTGGGATCATCGTCTCGACAATTGTGAATTTCTTCCTTTTGCCACCGAATTATTCGCCTATGATTTACAAAAACATCAATGGTTTGTATAATCATGCTGGTCTGCTTTTGCAACGAATAATTTCTGACGTAACGGCAGAATCTAAAGAGAAAACCCGTGTTATTCAGAGGTCCTATCGACAATTGACAGCCCATCTCGAAAAGACAAACCAGCTTTCTCAATACCAGAGAGAAGAGTGGAAGTATCACCGTCACTCAGAAGAAGAAATGGTCGCTTTCCAACTCTCTCAGCGGAAACTGGCGGCATTCCAACAAATTGCGTATCATCTCGGAAACTTGCAGTATGTCCAAACAAAAGCCTCAGATTTCACCACGCATGAAAAAGAGCTTTTGCTTGAACTTACGGAAGAGTTCAATCGAGTTCTATGTGATCCGACCCACTCGATTACTGAGAAGCAGTTTGAGATGGTGAATGAATTGGACGATGCATTCTGGAAATGGAAAGAAGACCATGTCATAAAGCAGACAGGTTACCGGCACCATTTACCACCGCAGACGATCTTGATTTACGAATTGCTTTGTTTTCACGATGTTTTGGAAGAGTTGCAAAATTTGTCAAAAAGACAAGAGCAATTAGTGAAAAAATGTTACTTACCTGATCAGTCGTAAAGCGGAAAACAAAATCATACTTAGGAGGGAAGTCTCTCATGAAACAAGTAACGAAAGTATTCTACATTTCGGTAGTTGCTGCGCTCTTATTTATTGTTTGGGGAATCATTCCTGAATCGACACTACCGACATGGAACTTATCCAATGTCACTTCCACGATCCAAGGTTTCCTTACCGATAAATTTGGATGGTTCTACTTATTGTCAGCAACTGGATTCTTGATTTTTGCTATCTTTTTAGTCTTCTCGAAATACGGAAAGTTAAAGTTAGGGAAGCCGGATGATGAACCGGAATACCCTTATATCACATGGTTTGCCATGCTCTTTAGTGCGGGGATGGGGATTGGACTTGTATTCTGGGGAGCTGCAGAACCGCTTTCCCACTTCCATACGCCACCAATTCCTGGACAGGAGTCCATGAGTGAAGAAGCGGCTCAGTCCGCCATGAAGTACACGTTCTTCCACTGGGGTCTTCACCCTTGGGCGATTTATGCTGTACTTGCCCTCGCTCTTGCTTACTTTAAATTCAGAAAAGATGCACCAGGAGTCATCAGTGCCGCTTTAACACCTGTTCTAGGTGAAAAAAGGGTCAAAGGTCCACTAGGCACCCTGATTGACTTTATTGCTGTTTTCGCAACGATTTTCGGAGTAGCGACTTCCTTAGGTTTAGGTGCATTGCAGATCTCCAGTGGTCTTGCTTTCACTATCGATGGCTTAGAAGACACCTTCACGCTGCAATTAACGATCATTGGTGTTGTAACCGTCTTGTTCATGGTTTCTGCCATGACTGGACTAAACAAAGGAATTAAGTATCTCAGTAATACAAACGTTGTCCTTGCGATCGGCTTGATGGTATTCATGCTATTCGCAGGTCCGACAAACTTTATTATGGATTACTTCACGACAACATTCGGTTCTTACGTACGCGACTTGCCGTACATGAGTTTCCGTCTGACACCATTTGCTGAAGACAATTCATGGGTTCAAGGTTGGACGATTTTCTACTGGGCTTGGTGGATTTCCTGGGCTCCATTCGTAGGTACGTTTATTGCCCGTGTTTCCCGCGGTCGTACGATCCGTGAATTTATCCTTGGCGTTCTTTTAGTTCCAACGGTCTTCGGTGCCCTATGGTTCTCTGTGTTCGGTGGAACAGCAATCTCTCTCGAATACTTTGATGGTGTCGATATCTATTCTGATGTCAGTGAATTAGGTACAGAAGTTGCTCTATTCTCTATGATGGAAAACGTTCCACTAGGTGCCGTCATGTCCGTAATCGGGCTGTTGCTGATCAGTACATTCTTCGTAACCTCTGCCGATTCCGCTACATTTGTACTCGGCATGCAGACGACAAACGGAAGCTTGAATCCTAAGAACCAGGTGAAATTCACTTGGGGTATTATTCAGGCCGGCGCCGCCGCTGTATTATTGTGGCAAGGTGGGTTAGGTGCCCTGCAAACGGCAGCAATTATCGCCGCCTTCCCGTTCACCTTCATCATGATTCTGATTTGCTTCTCCTTGTTCAAGACATTCCAGGAGGAAGCGAAGAAAGTAGACTTGAAGAAGAAAACAAAATAATGTAAATCAAAAAAGAACCCAGACCGAATGGCTGGGTTCTTTTTCGTTTACAAACTACCTGAGCAATCTATTTAGCTGAAAGTCGATTTCCTTGACCACCTTCTCCCCCTCTTCACTCCTCAATGGTTACGATCGCTTATATGTCTCATGGAGCTGGCATTTAGGGTTCTCCCCCAACGGTTTTACATTCAATGTCAAAATAAAACATACGACTTTCAATTCAATGACAAAACGGTAACATCTCTATCCTCTGCTTCTTTCCTTGTTACACTTAAAATGGATCAAAGACAAGGGAGTGGGCCTAACCATGATGTATCGTATTTTCCTACCTTTCTTAGCTATATTTATACTCGCAGGATGCCTTTATAAAGGTGAAACCGTCCAAGTACTTACAGCTACACCTGAGAATTATGAAGTGTACTTATACTCCGAAGCCGACCAGGAAGAGGCCTCACAAGATTATTTAAGTGCCCTCCTCGATTGGAAAGTAAAACAGGAGGACAGTTCAAACATGCAGTTCGAACAAACGGAAAAGGACAAAAACGACTTGAATATCCCGACAGAAGACTTACCTGTCCTTATAGTGAAAGAAAAAGGGAAAACGGTCACGACCATATCAGGGGATAACCCACGAGAAGAAATCCTAATGACATTGGAAAATCATATAGCAATGGTTCAATAAATATCGAAGCCACCCATAAAAGTATGGGTGGCTTTATGCATCTACCACAACATTACTGCAGAGAATATCACAACAAGTGAAAACTTAGGGAGGACATTGTAATGTGATATGGTACTAGACGTACTTCTGAAGGGGCAAATCAGTCAGAAGGTTCTCTCCCCTACCGATCAATGCAAAAAAGCACGACAGGCCCTCATGAGCCTGTCGTGCTTTTTATTTTTCATTATTTCACGATGTGGATCGGTTGATCAATCGCTACTTCAGCTGCTTCCATCGTGATCTCACCTAGAGTCGGGTGAGCGTGGATGGTAAGGGCTAAGTCTTCTGCAGTCATGCCAGACTCGATAGCTAAGCCAAGCTCAGCGATCATGTCACTTGCATTTGCACCAGCGATTTGAGCACCGATAACAAGTCCGTCTTCTTTACGTGTAACAAGCTTCAAGAAGCCATCACTTTCGTTAAGAGACAGCGCACGTCCGTTTGCTGCAAATGGGAATTTAGAAGCTTTGACGTCGTAGCCTGCATCTTTCGCTTCTTGCTCTGTGTAACCAACAGAAGCTAGTTCTGGATCAGAGAATACGACAGCTGGAATTCCAAGATAATCGATCTCAGACTTCTCACCAGAAATCGCTTCTGCAGCGATTTTACCTTCATAAGAAGCTTTATGAGCTAGTGGTGGTCCCTCAACGATATCACCGATCGCATAGATGTTACCAATGCTAGTACGGCACTGTTTATCGATTTCGATGATGCCTTTATCAGACATCTTGACACCTAGATCTTCAAGACCGATTTCATCAGTGTTTGGACGGCGACCGACGGTTACGAGTACGTAATCAGCATCGATGGATTTCTCTTCACCTTTTACTTCATATTTAACAGTAACGCCGTTTTCCGTCTCTTCAACACCTTGAGCCATAGCTTCAGTAACTACGTCTACACCCTTCTTCTTCAGGCGCTTCTTGACGATGGAAGACATTTGCTTCTCAAATCCGCCAAGGATATCTTTCGTACCTTCAAGAATGGTTACTTCTGTACCGAAGTTTGCATACGCCGTACCAAGCTCTGTACCGATGTAACCGCCGCCGATGACGACCATCTTGTTCGGGATTTCATCCAGGTTCAAGGCACCTGTAGAATCAAGAACACGGTCAGAGAATTTGAATGAAGGAATCTCAATCGGACGGGAACCTGTTGCAATGATGCAATTGTTGAACGTGTACGTTTGAGAATTCTTTTCATCCATGACACGGACTGTGTTTTTATCTACGAAGTAAACTTCACCTTTAACGATGTCTACTTTGTTTCCTTTAAGAAGACCTTCGACACCGCCAGTCAGCTTGTTTACAACGCCGCCTTTCCACTCTTGTACTTTAGAAAAGTCGACGGTTGTGTTTTCTGACTTGATACCCATGTCTTCAGCGCCTTGGGCGTGTTCATAGCGGTGACCTGCTTGGATCAACGCTTTAGATGGAACGCAACCGACGTTCAAACAAACGCCACCAAGGTTGCCTTTGTCGACAATGGTTACATTTTGACCGGATTGTGCAGCACGGATGGCGGCAACATAACCGCCAGGACCCGCACCGACAACTAACGTATCTAGTTCAATTGGGAAATCTCCTACTACCATACTTTACGCCTCCATCATGATTAGTTGTGGATCGTTCAGTAAACGCTTGATGTTGTTCATTGCGTGCTGAGCTGTTGCACCGTCGATAATACGGTGGTCGAAGCTTAGGGAAATCGCAAGAACTGGAGCTACTACAACCTCACCATCGCGTACGACTGGCTTGTCTGCAATACGTCCGATACCAAGGATCGCCACTTCTGGGTGGTTGATGACTGGTGTGAACCACTGACCACCGGCAGATCCGATATTCGTAATTGTAGTGGAAGCACCTTTCATTTCTTCAGATGATAGTTTACCGTCACGAGCTTTCACAGCTAGTTCGTTGATTTCGCTTGAGATTGAGAACACGGACTTACGGTCTGCGTCTTTAACAACTGGAACCATTAGGCCTTTCTCTGTATCTGCAGCGATACCAATATTATAGTAGTGTTTCTGAATAATTTCATCCGTATTGTCGTCAATGGACGTATTAAGAACAGGATATTTCTTCAGAGTAGATACAAGAGACTTCACAACGTATGGAAGGTAAGTCAACTTGATCTCTTGTTCTGCTGCAACCGCTTTGAACTTCTTACGGTGAGCAACAAGCTCAGATACATCTACTTCATCCATCAACGTTACGTGAGGAGCTGTGTGCTTGGAGTTCACCATAGCTTTGGAGATCGCTTTACGGATTCCGCTCATCTTCTCACGAGTTTCAGGGTAAGCTTCGCCTGCAGCAGGAGCTGCTTGTTGAGTAGAAGCTGCTTCTTCCTGCTTCTCATCAGCTGGAGCTTCAGTAGCTGCTTCCGCTTGGCCACCGTTCATGAAGCTTTCAACGTCTTCTTTAAGCACGCGGCCGTTTTTGCCGGATCCTTGGACCTTACGGATGTCGACATCGTTTTCGCGAGCAAATTTACGTACAGAAGGCATCGCTACAACGCGGCGGTCTTCGTCAACGTCGCCATCGTTTGCTGATGCAGCTGGTTGTTCAGCTTTTTCTTCTTTGCTTTCTTCTTTTGGTGCTTCCTCTTTTTCTTCCTTCGGCTCTTCTTTAGGCTCTTCAGAAGCAGGTGCATCCTCAGATCCATCATCGATCGTGATGATGACCGTTCCGACTGTCGTTGTTTCACCTTCGTCCACATGGATGTCTTTGACCGTTCCATCTACTTGGGAAGGGATTTCTACTACAGCTTTATCGTTTTGTACTTCACAAAGTACGTCGTCTTCTTTAACTTCGTCGCCAGGCTTGACGAACCACTTCGCAATTTCACCTTCGTGGATACCTTCACCGATATCAGGCAGTTTAAATTCGAATGCCACGGTTATTACCTCCTAGAATTAGAGATGATTAAAAGTTCATAACGTCGTTGACTTTTTCAACGATCGTGTTGTGATTTGGCAACCATACTTCTTCTGCTTGTGTGAATGCATAGACAGTGTCTGGTGCAGCTACACGCAATACAGGCGCTTCAAGGTGAAGGATGGCTTTTTCTTGAATTTCAGAAACAACGTTCGCTGCGATACCCGCTTGCTTTTGAGCTTCCTGGACTACAACAGCACGGTTTGTTTTCTTGACAGATTCAAGGATTGTTTCGTAATCGACTGGAGATACAGTACGAAGGTCAATGACTTCTGCACTGATTCCGTCTTTCTCAAGTTCTTCTGCCGCTTTAAGGGAAGAGTGAACCATTGCGCCATAAGCAACAAGAGTAACATCTGTACCTTCGCGCTTAATTGCAGCTTTATCAAGATCTACTGTGTATTCTTCTTCCGGCACTTCTTCACGGAAAGAACGGTAAAGCTTCATGTGCTCAAGGAAAATTACAGGATCGTTATTACGGATGGAAGAGATCAATAGACCTTTCGCATCATATGGATTAGATGGAATGACTACACGAAGACCAGGCTGTTGAGCCATTAGACCTTCAAGGCTGTCTGCGTGAAGTTCTGGTGTGTGTACACCGCCGCCGAATGGAGAACGAACAGTAATCGGCATTGGACGTGTACCACCAGAGCGGTAACGATAGCGTGCCATTTGACCACTGATTGCATCCATAACTTCGTATACGAAACCGAAGAATTGGATTTCAGGTACTGGGCGGAAACCTGTAAGGGCAAGCCCGATGGACATACCGCCGATTCCGGATTCAGCTAGTGGTGTATCGAATACACGATCTTCGCCGAATTCTTTTTGAAGACCTTCAGTCGCACGGAAAACTCCGCCGTTCTGACCAACGTCTTCACCGAAAACAAGCACGTTGTCATCATTTTTAAGTTCTGTGCGCATCGCGTCTGTGATGGCTTGGATCATTGTCATTTGTGCCATGATTTACTTCGACTCCTTTTCCTTATATTCTTCCAACTGCTCTTTCAAGTTTGAAGGAAGTTCCTCATGCATGATACCGATCAGATCAGTAACACTTTGTTTTGGAGTATTGTCAGCTTCTTTAACCGCTGCTTTGATTTCTTCTTTTGTTTTCTCGATCAATTCGTTCTCTTCCTCTTCAGACCATAGGCCTTTCGCTTCGAGGAACTTACGGAAACGAACGATAGGATCTTTCTTTTCCCACTCGTTGTCTTCATCTTCCGTACGGTAACGAGTCGGATCATCACCGGCCATTGTATGTGGGCCATAACGATAAGTAAGTGTCTCGATCAATGTCGGACCTTCACCGCTCACAGCACGCTCACGCGCATCTTTTGTTGCAGCATATACAGCAAGAACGTCCATACCGTCAACCTGGATGCCTTCGATTCCGGCAGCAACTGCTTTTTGAGCGATCGTTTGCGCTGCAGACTGCTTTTCAACAGGTACAGAGATCGCGAAACGGTTGTTTTGTACAACGAAAATCGCTTGAGCACCGAATGCACCAGCAAAGTTGATACCTTCGTAGAAGTCACCTTGAGAGGCACCGCCATCACCAGTGTAAGTGATCGCTACAGCGTTCTCTCCGCGTTTTTTATAACCAAGACCAACACCGGCTGTCTGCGTAATTTGCGCACCGATGATGATTTGAGGGCTTACTGCGTTAACACCTTCAGGCATTTGGTTTCCTTTATAGTGTCCACGAGAGAATAGGAATGCTTGGTAAAGTGGAAGACCGTGCCAGATCAACTGTGGTACATCACGGTATCCTGGAAGAATAAAGTCTTCCTTCTCCAGTGCAAATTGGCTTCCAAGCTGAGATGCTTCCTGTCCAGCAGTTGGAGCGTAGAATCCAAGACGTCCCTGGCGGTTAAGCGCGATGGAACGCTGGTCAAGAATACGCGTATAAACCATACGGCGCATAATTTCTTTCAGATCTTCATCAGATAGGTCAGGCATAAAATCTTCGTTTACGATTTCGCCTTCTTCGTTAAGGATTTGAAACGTTTCGAACTGATTTTCAATGTTCTCAAGAGTTCGTTTCAAAGTCATTCACCCTTTCCTTTCGTATTTTAAAATGGATGCTGTGAGTAGCTTTCCCAATTATGAAAAAAAACTGTACCGATTTGCTCTTTACGTTTTACCCTGAACACTTCTTTATTAATCATGCCGGGGCGTTCATAGAAACTGTTACATTCTTCAAGTAAGATTCAATGGTACAATGTCAATCCATTATGTAGTTTAGCTCAAATCGTCATCATTCGTCAATCACTTCACTACATAATATCTATACATAGTCATAGAGGCTTCTGACAGCAGTCGAAAAATGACTAATTTTGTTATTTTCAAATGCGATACTGTATCACCACAAAATTAAGCCTGTATTAATCTTACGTTTTTTTCGTTTTACAATCAAATGAATTGTTTGCTATGAAGGCTCTCGTAAGACTTCGGAAGATTAAAACCATTGCTGCCGTGTGCCCTGAAACGATAAATGAATCCCATATGAATCTATCCATTGAAAGGAAGTGTTGGTATAAGGAAAGACAGATGGTGGTAAAATCCCTCCTTTTCTATGAGCAAGCGACTTACCAACCGTGTACTTCAAGAAAACAAAAAGCCGTCAACGGATTTCGTCAACGGCTTTTCACTTATTCTTCTGAAGATGGAGAATCTGTTTGTTCCTCATAGGTTACGTCAAGCTCCATCGCATCATATAATTCTTTTTTCAATGTATTGTACTCTTCCGTATGCTTATTGAAGGCTTCATTATGTTCCATCACTTCATTGTACTTCTGATTGACTTGATCAATTTGTTCTTGCAATTGTTCTTCAGTCAGATCCTCGTTCTGCATCAATTCGTATAGTTTTGCATCCAGCGTTAAAGCTTCGTCATAAGCTGTATATAATTTCTGATACGAATCGTACCTTGCATTCATCGTATCGACCAATTGCTGTGCTTTCTCTTTAGCATCTGCGTTTTCTTCGTCGAGATCTTCAATCAGAGGTTCGACCTTATCAAATTCCTCTTTAGCAGCGTCGATACTTTCTTTCTCTAGCTCAAGCTTTTCTTTACGCTCTTCAACAATGGAGGCTGCCTGCTTTGATTTTTCTTGAATTTCATCAAATTGATCCATGTTCAAATTGATGATCTCTTCATATAACTGTTGTTCCTCTGTTTCAAGATCTACCATTGGCTGTTGCTGTTCACGGAAAGCATCCTCTAATGAAACCGCTTTTTCTAGATGTTCATAAATCTGTTCTTCTGCTGACTGACCTGTACAGGCAGATAAAAAAGCTGCTACTGCCAGGAGCACCACGAGCTTATGTAGTCGCACACCTTTTCCCCCTCGAATTCCCTGAAACATTATTGTAATCTAAACGTATCTACAATAGTATAATAAATGATATTAAATTGAAAGTGCCTTTTTCTCATATGTTACCATTGACATAGAGAAGGAAAAGCCTATTCGAAAGAGCTCTTGATTTCATTCATTACTCTTACTTGATTGGAGCTTTTTATAAAACTGTATAGCCTGAAAGGATGTTGCTTAATGATCACAATGGACGATATTGTTCGTGAGGGTCACCCTGCTTTGCGTCAAGTGACAGATGAAGTGTCCCTCCCTCCTTCTGAGGAGGATAAAAAAACATTGGAAGAAATGGTCCAATACTTGAAAAATAGTCAGGATGAGCAAGTTTGTAACCGCTACGGACTCCGTCCTGGTGTAGGCCTAGCTGCCCCGCAGATCAATGTGAACAAACGAATGCTTGCGGTTCATTTCACAGATATGAAGGATAAGCTGTACAGCTATGGCTTATTCAATCCACGGATTGTCAGTCATTCCGTAGAAAAGACTTACCTTTCCACAGGGGAAGGATGTCTTTCTGTTGATCGCGAAGTTCCTGGGTATGTTCCACGCTATAGAAGAATCACAGTAAAAGGGACGGATCTTGAAGGAAATGATGTGAAGCTTCGTTTGAGAGATTATGCCGCCATCGTCTTCCAACATGAAATTGATCACCTTCACGGGATTATGTTTTATGACCACATCGATCAGGATAATCCTTTCAAAGAGCCAGAAAACGCCACACCTGCTGATCGCTAAAAACCAAAAGCTCCACCGTCATGGGACGGTGGAGCTTTTTATTATCTGTACACCATATAAGTACCCTATTCTTGAGGACCTCGATTCGAGATGTTTGGGTGAGTGTAGGGGCTCCGGGAAACAGCTCGCTTTCCATGGGGCGGGCGGTGAGCCTCCTCAGGCTACGCCTTCCGGGGTCTCACCTGTCCCACACGTCCCATAGGAGTCTCACCGTTTCCCTCCGCCCCTTTACCATGTAAGTGTCTCGAATGCTTCAGGTAAATATAAGAACGGAAACTCCATAGCAGTCACTTCTAGCATGAAAGCTTGATATAGAGCACATTCTACGTATACTACAAGAATGGTAGAGGCCACTCCTTCTCTGTAAAAGGGGTCGTTTCTCCTTTATTACAAATGTGGTGGTTGGGAAGCTGCGTGACTCCCGTCGGAGAAATGAGATCGGCGAGATCCCGCAGGACACAGTCCGAGGAAGCTCGCCACTCCCCCACAGGAAAGTGTTCAAATGCGGAATCGCCCTGTTAGACACGGCTGGCATAAGCAGAACAGCAACAAAATGTGCCCTTTCAATCCTTTGCTGTTCTGCTTATGATGCGAGTGTGTGGACGATGGAGATAGACGAGTGACTTCCTAACCACCCCTGACGCATCACACAGCAAAAGAACCGCTGAAAGTCACAATCGAGCCTTCCACAATCCTGCCAGTTGGGTGGAGACCGGTTACTTTAATAATCCTAATTCATAAATAGCGTGGGAGAGTCCATCTTCGGCGACGTCTTTTGTGACGAAATCGCTGACTGCTTTCGTTTCAGGGACGGCATTTCCCATTGCGACTCCTGTTCCTACCTCACGAATCATCTCGATATCGTTCAAGCCGTCGCCAAACGCATACGTATCTTCCATTTTGAGGCCGGCAGCTTCAATCATTTTTTTGATCCCTTCGGCTTTCGATCCGCCTTTTGGAAGGACATCACAGGAAACGGGATGCCAACGAATGTAATCGAAGGAATCATAACCTTCTCTGTACTCCTCAATTTCATCTCCTTCGCAGAACAAAAGCGACTGATAAATATTTCTTCCTTTGAAGAACGAAGCATCAGCACTTGGATGATCGATATACAGCGTTCCTAGGCTTTCTTCTATGTGATCATGGTCTGGAACGGAGGCTTTCATTTCTTCGTGATTCATGAAGACCATTGGATGGTCGTTGTTTTCTGCGTGCTTATGAAGTCGTGCGAGTTCTGGTTCAGACAATGGATTCGTATAAATTTCTTCGCCTTCGAAAACGACATACTGGCCGTTAAAACTGACAAAGGAATCGATTCCAAGTTCTTCTCTCAACTGCTTATACATAAATGGAGCACGCCCGGTTGCAATGGCGCAGTACACGCCTTCTTCTTTAAGCGCTTGGATCGCAGCTTTTGTTTTCTCAGGCAGTTTTTTTTCGTGATTCAGTAGTGTTCCATCAATATCAAAGAAAGCAATTTTTTTCGTCATTTGATTGTTCCTCCTCGTCGGCTTACGTTCAATTTGTTTTATGTATCATAGCATACCCATCTGTTTGGCTATACTGTAGCATGAGTGGATAGGTTTGAGAAGAAAAACACACGATATATACAAAATCTAATATGTAAATGTTTCATTCTTCCACAAACCGTATTATACTAGAGATAACAGGGATTGGGCGGTTTAACGTTTTTTGTTTTCTTCTTTTAGGATGAAAGGGGATAGATGCACATGATGAAGCGTCTACGAAGAAAGCTTAGAAAACGTTGGAAAAACTTCATGAAACGAAAAACATACGCGTAAACCATTGTTTTCAGGGTGTACCGAGCACCCGCACATACCATTATCATTCCCATACAGGAAAGAAACGTGCTATGATAATGTCAGGACAAGAATGTGGAAATTATATCTAGTTAGGAGCGATAGAGTAATGATATTTAAAGTACTTTATCAGGAACTTGCGAGCGAAGTTCCTGTCCGTGAACGTACAGACAGCTTGTACGTGGAAGCGGAAACAGAAAGACAAGTTCGTGAAAAATTAAAAAATGAAGGATTCAATATTGAATATATTCAGGTGCTTGATGAGGATCACCTTGAATATGAAAAGCAATCCGAAGATTTCAAAGTGGAGAATTTTTAACCGATGAAATTCGTAAAAAATGACCAGACAGCCGTATTCGCCCTTGGCGGACTCGGTGAAATCGGTAAAAACACGTACGGAGTACAATTCCAAGACGAAATCATCCTCATTGACGCTGGTATCAAATTCCCGGAAGACGAGCTGCTCGGTATCGACTATGTTATTCCGGATTATACGTACCTCGTCCAAAATCAAGACAAAATCAAAGGGCTATTCATTACGCACGGCCACGAAGACCACATTGGTGGAATTCCTTACTTGCTGCGTGAAATCAACATTCCAATTTATGCGGGCAAACTGGCGCTTGGCCTGATCCGTAACAAGTTGGACGAACACGGTCTATTGCGTAATGCGAAACTGAATCCGATTCAGGAAGACGATGTAATCAAATTCCGTAAAACATCGGTTTCCTTCTTCCGCACGACGCACAGTATTCCTGATTCTTATGGAGTCGTTGTTAAAACTCCACCAGGAAATGTCGTTCACACAGGAGATTTCAAATTTGATTTCACCCCTGTTGGAGAACCAGCTGACCTTGCTAAAATGGCTGAGATCGGTAAAGAAGGCGTGCTTGCCCTATTGTCCGACAGTACCAATGCAGAAGTTCCTGGTTTCACAAAATCAGAACGTGTCGTAGGACAAAGCATCGATGACATCTTCACGCGTATGGATGATGGTCGATTGATCTTTGCTACCTTCGCATCAAACATCCACCGTCTTCAACAAGTGGTGGAATCAGCAGTTAAAAACGGCCGTAAAGTAGCCGTTTTCGGACGGAGCATGGAATCTTCCATCCGAATCGGTCAAGAACTTGGATATATCCGTGCCCCTAAGGATACATTCATTGATGCCCAACAGATCAACCGACTTCCAGCAAATGAAGTCGTGATCCTTTGTACGGGCTCACAAGGTGAACCAATGGCTGCCCTGTCACGTATTGCCAACGGTACTCACCGTCAAATTCAAATTCAACCAGGCGACACCGTCGTGTTCTCTTCTTCCCCAATCCCTGGAAACACGATCAGTGTCAGCCGTACGATCAATAAACTTTACCGCGCCGGTGCCGATGTTATCCACGGCCCATTGAATGACATTCACACGTCCGGTCACGGCAGCCAGGAAGAAATGAAGCTGATGCTTCGTTTGATCCAGCCTAAATTCTTTATGCCGATCCACGGAGAATACCGTATGCTTAAAGAACACACGAAGCTGAGCCACGATTGTGGTGTTGAACCTGAGAACTGCTTCGTCATGGATAATGGTGACGTCCTGGCCCTCGGTAAAGAGGAAGCAAGTGTCGCAGGGAAGATCCCGTCCGGCTCTGTCTATGTTGACGGAAGCGGAATTGGTGACATCGGTAACATCGTCCTTCGTGATCGTAGAATTCTTTCTGAAGAAGGTCTTGTCATCGTAGTTGTAAGCATCAACATGAAAGAATTCAAGATCGCATCAGGTCCTGATATCATCTCTCGCGGATTCGTCTACATGAGAGAATCAGAAGACTTGATTAAAGAAGCACAGAACCTTGTCAGCTCCCATGTTGAAAAAGTGATGGAGCGTCGTACGACTCAATGGTCTGAGATTAAGAATGAAATCACAGATACCATTGCACCGTTCTTGTTTGAAAAAACAAAGCGTCGTCCGATGATTCTTCCAATCATTATGGAAGTATGATCATGAAAAATCCCCGCTGGAATTCCAGCGGGGATTTTTTTATGTCAGGCGTTTCAACGCTTTTTTCATATCTGGCAAGTCAAGGTTTCCGGATTCAAAAAATTCTTTCACGATATACTTCGAAAAGTTTACTGCTGACTGGTAATCAATTTTGCCAGGTAGTGGCGCCTGGTCTTCAATGACGACGTCCATGATCACTGGCTTTTCCGAGACAAAGGCCTGTTTCATTTTGGTCGAGAGCTCCTCATAGGATTCAATTCGATAACCCTCTCCCCCACAAGCTTCCGCAAATTTTGCAAAGTCGACTTCACCTAAATTCGTCGCGTAATTGAGATGTCCCATCTGTTCTTGTTCGTATTTGATCATTCCGATTTTACTATTGTTCAGGACAATCATCTTAATAGGCAGGTCATATTTGACGGCCGTTACAAAATCATGCATGACCATTGAAAAGCCACCGTCACCGGAAACTCCGATGACCTGCTTATCCGGATACGCTTTTTTCGCTGCAATCGCACCAGGCAGTCCACTTCCCATCGTTGCAAGCCATCCAGATAAAATGAACTTCTGATTCACCAAATGTAAGAAGCGAGTGAGCCACACGGTTACGTTTCCTACATCTCCGGACACGATGGCTCCGGTCTCCATGTGCTTTTCTAATTCGTACATGACTTGAGGAGCGTGTAATGGATTTTCAGTAGAGCGTTTTTCTTCCTGTACGGCGATTCTCCAATCATTCATTTTCTCCTGGTAATATTCAAGATATTCTCTCTTTTCAACGTGAGCGACAAGCTTCGTTAAAGCTTCCAGTGTTTCCTTACTGTCTCCTGCAAGGCCCATTTCGATGGGATAGTACTTGCCTAGATTCTCTGGTTTGTTGTCAATTTGAATCGCTGCTACGTTGTCAGGAAGGAAATCACGGTAAGGGAACTGAGTACCGACAAGAATTAACAGGTCCGTCTCCTTCATGGCATGATAAGCGGGCTTCGTCCCGATTTGACCATGCTGTCCAAGACAGTACGGGTGATTATCGGGAATCACTCCTTTAGCGAGTAAACTCATGATGATCGGTGCTTTGATCGCCTCTGCAAAATCAATCAATTCGTTCGGTGCATTCCTTGTCCCCTGACCAGCGAGAATGATCGGTTTTTCTGCCTTTTCAATCATTTGTCTTGCAGCATTTAGTGCGTTTTGCGAAGGGGAAATTTCCGGACGATAATAATCTCCAGAGGTGAGACGAACCTCATCTGTCTGTTTCGCTGCAAACAAATCATCCGGCACAATTAGAACGGATACCCCTTTGTGGGCGTAAGCTTCTTTGATGGCCTGATCAAGCAGGTCTGGAAGCTGGGCTTCCGTCTCGGCCCGGCGGTTAAAGACGGCTACATCATCGAACATTCTCTCCAGGTTAATCTCCTGAAACGCACCAGTACCTACTTCCTCACTGTGCACCTGCCCTACAATTGCAAGCACAGGCGCGCTGTCTGCTTTGGCATCATAAAGCCCGTTAAGTAAATGGACGGCTCCAGGTCCTGCAATCGCTGCCGTAACGCCAAGTTTGCCTGTCAATTTCGCATAGGCGGCCGCTGATAAGGCTCCTGTCTCTTCATGCCGGACTTGAATGAATTCAATTTCTTCCTGTCTCTTCCTTAAATCATCAATCAATTCGTTGATGGAATCTCCCGGCATCCCATATATGTGATCGACACCCCAATCAATCAGTTGTTGTGTCATGACTTCTCCTGTTCGTTTATTGAACATTCCAATCATCCTTTCAAGCTGCAATAATGATCCTTATAACCTTTCTTATTTCCTTTTCCAGCTTTTCTTAAACAAATCAGCCCAGGAAATGCACCAACAAACTTGATCCATATGGATGACTATAACTATTCTCAGAATTATTACTTTTGTAACCAGTTATAAATATAGAACATGAAACAATAAAAAGCGCTTCGATTTTGACGAAGCGCTTTCAAAATTACTTATCTTTGCCCTTGTTTTCTAACTCAAGTATTTCATTTCCCAACTGTTCTATTTTTCCCTCTAAGGACTTCATAAATACAATCTTCGAATCAAGTTCTTCTTCATACTCAAAGGTTTGGCCAAGGATGTTTTTCATTTGTTCGTCTAAAAAGGTTACAATATCCTTGGATGTGTCTCCAGTTTCATTCGAAAATGCCCGCAAATATCTTTGGTTTTGTTTTGTCAGATTTTCATTTTGCTGCTTTACTTGATCTAACTCTTGCTTTTTTTGTTTTAATTTTGAAAGGACGGAGGTTTGTTTATTCTCTAATTTTCCCTTCGCATCTTCCCATTCGGCCTGTTTATTTTTCCATTGTTGAACTTCTTCTTCGAATGCCTGGATGTTTAATAAGAACTGTTCTTTTTCTGATTTCAATTGGGTAAGCATTTTTTCGTTAGCTATTTTCTGATCGATTAACTTGCTTCTTTCTACCTTTAATTTTTGTATTGATTCTTGTAAAGTTGGCAACCTTGCCTCAAGTGTTAGACTCTTTGCCTCCCTTTTTCCAAGTTCTTCTTTTAAGTTGCGGAAGTCAGCTTGTAGTTTAGACTTTTCTTCTAAGGATTTTTTTAATCGTGCTGCCTGAGATTCATTTTTGGAAAGAAGTTTATTGAACTCTTCACACATTTCTTCGTATCTTGCCTTCAAGGCTAATGATTTTTCTTTGTCTTTTTCTTGTTGATTTTTCAATTGGATATAATTATCTTCTGACTGATTTAAAGACTTTTTATACACATCAATCTCTTTATCTTTTTCCACTTTTGCAGATTCTATGTTTTTGACCTTTTCATTTAAATGGTCTTTCTCTTTGGTGACGGATTGAACTTGTTCTTCCAATGCTTTGTTCTGTTTTGATAAATCCGTGATTCGACTAGCATGAGCTGTGCCTTTCTCTTCATATTCTTGAATTGTATTTTTCATTTGTACTTTCGTGTCATCCAGTTCTCTTTCCTTTTTTTGAAGCCGGTATTCGGTTTGTGATATGTCTTTTTTAGCAGAAGCCAGATGTTGAGACAACTCTGAAATATTTTTTTGGTATCTTCCTGCCTTTTCTTTCCATACAGCAACATCTTCCAGTAACGCTTCCTGCCGCTTCTGACTATTCGATAATTGAGTCTCTATCCCTTGCAACCTTCGATTAGCTTCTTCTGCAGCCACCCCTTTGTCCTTAATTAATTCTTCTTTTTCTTGTAGAAGTTCGGCATTTTGTTCTTTTAATTTACTTAATAAGGCATAATGATAATTTTCCTGATAATCTTTAACTTTTTCTTTATATTTGGCGAGCTCCGACTTAAAATGAATGATTTTCTGTTGTAACACGATAGCGTCTTTTTCCAATTTCATTCCTCCCACGGTATCTATATAATTAATTGTCCAACAACTCCAGGACTTCCTGTAATTTTTTTTCATTGTCTTCCATAAGAGACTCCCATTCTTCTGTGTGAATACCTGAAGTTGCAGGATCATCGCTAGACTGACTATAATGAACCATCAGAATCATAAGTAACAGATGTAGGATTTCGCCATCTAAAAAGACAAAACTCTGGGGCGATTTTCCTTCTTTCACTTCACTCAACTGTCGGACCATCCATTTTTTCACGTACTTTTTCAAAAGAATCTGAAGTTCCCGATCATCCACCTTCATCTTCTCCCATCTTGACATTCACTCCACTTAGACTAATTTGGTTTAAGGAAGGAATGCCTTTTTCATACCCCTTTCCATAAGTAAATCCTTTTAAGGTCTCCGTATAACTTTTTTCAGGAGACCATTTAACCTGAAAATTATTGAATGATAACGACTCCCCAGGATCAATGTGAGTGATTTCTGTAGGTCTTAACCAAAATTCATCTTTTTCCGAATGATCATTCAGCCTTTCCCAGGCACCGGGCATGCGGACCTTTTTCGTAGAATCCCTGTTAATATATTTTCCTGAGAAACGAAGAATGGAATCTTCCTTTAGTTTCAAACAAATATAAGGGTTCTGGAAGGACTCCTTTCCATTGTTTTGAATATGAAAACTTCCAATAAGCATGCTTTCGAAAGCAGGATCGTGTGAAAAATGAGTAGTGTATGTAAAATAGCTGTAAAGACATGAAGCCTCAAGCTGTTTTAATTCTTCGATTTTTTCTCTAATTGATTGAATATACTGGTCATTCTTACTCTTCCACTGTGAAATTTTGTTACCCATTTTGATCAACTCCTCCTAACGTTAATGAATTGTTCTTTTCAAACATCCCTTCTCAACACTCATTAGAATCCAAAACAAAAAAGAGAGGAATAAATCCTCTCTTTTAATGTATGCTTATTTCTTAAGCACCATCACCATTACCTTCGTCAACATTAGGGAACAAGACTGGGCATTGTGGCGGGATTGTTGGAGCAGGGCAAGGTGGGATAGGAAGAATATCACGCGGCTGACAGAATTCAGCTACGATTTCAAGTGTTACATCATAAACGGATTGAATGCTTTGGCAAAGACGTACAGAAACATCTAAATCAAGTTCGTCGATTTCGGTTCCGTTCACTACACAAGAAGCTGTGCAAACGAAGCAGCTCAAGTCAGTGTATTCAACCTCAATACGTGTACCTTCTGGTGCACAAAGGAGTACCTGCTCACAACGTGTGAATTCTACAGGATTTAGCGGATCTCCTACTTCGACTGTCCCTCCACCTAAATCAGGTATAAGTTCTACGAAGACCCTCACTGCGAAAACTTTACGGATGTTGACAAGTTGTAGAGTCAGAAGAGTTCCATCAACGACTAATTCCTGGTCTACACTACCAATTGCCTCGACAGAGACTGATTCAACTTCACATGTAACAGTATCAATAACGATGTCATCACATGTCAACTGACTTCCATCAGGACCGATTGGCAACTCAAGTCCATCGACACTCAAATCAAATGTCGCTTCGTTGATAATCCAATCATAAACTTTTTCTGTGTTGATACATAGGAGCTCCTGGCCCCCAGTTAAATTTTTTGCTTGCATGATATGCAAACACCTCCGAATAAGATTTTTCTTTCATTCGTAGCATATGAACGGATGTACCGATGGGTTTAGTACAAATGTGGAATTTCATCCATTTTTATACATTTTGTGCGAACACCTATAGTACATTCAAGGACATGTTGTTCTGTGACTGTCCTTATCATTGGAAATCAACTAAATAATTGATATTTTGAGACATACAATGATTAGTATAAGAATATATCTACATTTTTTGAAAATACCGGAACATATGTCACGTGTTGGTAACACAGAAATAGTATATTAATGTGCTTGAAAAGGGTGATGAGTGATGGGGCAAAAAAATCTGAACAACTCTACAGAACTTGAATCAAAAATGGAGAAACTTACACTGTACAAAGAAATGCTGCATTCATTAAAAAAAACAAATGTCATCGATGACTACCTTCTTACTAAAAAGGCATCTCATGAATCTAAGTATCAAACAGAAGGAGTTTTTAAGAAAATGGAAGAATACCATTACAGTGCTGAGCAGAGGACACAACAGCTCACTGCTCAACTACAATCCGTTACAGAAACGGTAAACGGATTGAAGAAAGACATCAATTTTATTAAAGAAAAAATGGATCGTATACAAGTCCATGATTTAATGGAGAAGATGAACCGTTTTATGGATCATCAAAATGTCTCTAAGAAAAATGAGGAAATGAATGAGGTAGAACGATTGAATCAGGAAATCCAACAACTGAAACAACAAATTCAAATGAGTCAACAACCTAAGGAAGTTCCTGTTTCAGATGTGCCGCATACGCCCAAAGAAAAAGCGCGATCATCGGATTATCGCAAGCTCCAAAATATGCTAAAATCATCAAGAATCTCAACACAACGAAATGACTATCACCAACCACCAGGGTATCAACCTTCTTACGCTCCATACCAACAAACTTATCCAACAACAAATCAAGGGTTTCAGAATCCTTCGCCTTCTTACTCTAAACAAACGATGGATAATAAAGGGAGATCAAGAACGTATGTCAACCCGCATTTCGACCATAATCAACCAACAACGATAAGAGCAAATTCAAAAAAAAACGATAAGAAAACCGCCCAACTCGACTTGAAAAATAATAAGTTCCTCACAAACAAAGATATTAAATTTCAATTAATGAAGCCAGAATCTTCGCAATTGGCAATCCAACATGCAGAAGTGGAGAAAAAACTAAATCAAGAAGATATGGCTGAAACTAGTCCGGCAGTTGGGATTAAAAAAAGTAATGACGAAGCTGATCACTCCAATAAAGCGGCTACAGATAAGAAAGAACGTTCTTTATTGTCTTTTCTCCAAAAGTGGAACAGCTGAAATGAGAATCTCGAAAGATCTATATGATCAAATGATTTTCTTAGGCATTAAAGCTCTTCCCTACGAAACATGTGGTTTCGTAACGGGGTCCAAGACCAACGATATTGAAGACCTGTGGCCTTTGGATAATGAATGGAAGTCGACCAATCGCTTTTATGTAAGTAAGAATACTGTCGCCGAGGCATTACAAGATATCAAAATTAAGGGTCAAAAGGTGCTTGGCATTTATCACTCTCACCCAACCACAGCACCAATCCCTTCTTTCTATGATCTGAAAAATCATCCTGATCGTGATGTCAAAATGATCATTCTCTCCTATAAATCCACCCCCCCGTCCGTAAAATGCTATACCGTCCAAGCTTTTACCTATGACGAACACCCTTTTTTCATTGAATAAAAAAAACGCCCTACCTTATTCTCAATTCCAGACTATAATACATTATCAAGGTTAAGGAGAGTTAATCGTGAAAGCTAGAAATGCCAGAAGACAAGTTAAGATTAGTGAAAGCCACAAAACATCAAGTCAACCGATTGTCATAAACACTACTAAGAGTAAGCAGGTTGTAAAACGCGGCGGATGTTGCGGCCGAAAGAGAACCTAATTCACTCACCTCCGAATGAGAGAAATGTGCGTTCTTTAATAATGGTTTGTTTCTACACTTAAGCGTTAGTTAAAACTATATAAACTGTGTCCAACTGAGACATTTGAATAATAAATATATGATCATAAAAAAGAAGAAGACACCTCCACTAGGGTGTCTTCTTCTTTTTTATAGATTGGAATACTTAATTATTAATCCTCTAACACGAGATTCTTTTCAAATCGACTAATGTCTTTGTCGGCACCAATCACAATGAGAACATCGCTTTCCTTAATTTCCTCCGTAGCCATTGGAGAAACGATGACATCTCTGTCCCGTTTGATCGCGACCACGTTACATCCGTATTCAGCACGGATATCAAGGTCCACAAGCGTTTGTCCACCCATTTTACTCCCTGCTTTCACTTCAACAACACTATGGTCATCAGAAAGTTCAATATAATCAAGGATGTTGTTGGAAATGATGTTATGAGCGATACGTTTCCCCATATCTCGTTCAGGGTGAACGACTTGATCGGCTCCGATTTTGTTCAATATTTTTTCGTGGTAATCATTTTGTGCTTTGACCGTAATCATTTTGATGCCCATTTCTTTTAAGATCAATGTCGTCAGCATACTCGCCTGGATGTTGTCTCCAATTGCCACAATCACGTGGTCGATATTTCGAAATCCAAGCTCTTTTAATACATTCTCATCTGTTGAATCAGCAATGACGGCATGGGATGCGATGTCACGGTATTCATTTACTTTATCTTCATCAAGGTCAAGGGCAAGAACTTCCATGCCCTCTCGGCTCAACTCACGGCAGATGCTGCCTCCGAACCGGCCTAGGCCGATGACGGCAAATTCTTTTTTCATACGTCAACCTCCAACTGTCTCGCAAAATCTAAGCTTATTCTATCACATATAACCCAACCCCACACAAAAAAACTCCATATATCAAATGATCTTCAACTAAAGCTCCCGTTTGTGGAAGACTAAGTTTCGAGATGTTTGTTGAGTGGATGGGGCTGCGGGGAATAGCTCGCTTTCCGCGGGAGCGCGGTGAACTTACACCGCGCCTGCTTAAAGGCATCCTTGTCCAATTGAAATAATGTATGACAATTCCTGACCATGGATACGGGGTCAGGGAAACGACGATTTGCAGTGTGTTGGATTAATCGGTAGAAAGACACACGCGTTCGTGTCTCCATTCGTTATTCATGCGGACGTTTCCCAGACCCTGTTTCCACGCTTTATTCGTGCAGGATCTTTGGGTGAAAAGACTCTATAACCGCGTGGATGAGCCTATATTCATTGCAGAACTTGTCAGGTTACGGTTAGAAGGATTTCGAGAACCTCATATAGCAAAGGGGCGGAGGGAAACGGTGAGACTCCTGTGGGAAGTGCGTGGTAGATGAGACCCCGCAGAGCGTTAGCTCGAGGAGGCTCATCACTCGCCCACGGAAAGCGAACCTTTTCCCGGAGCCCCTTAACTCTCACAAAAGTCTCGAAATCGAGTCTTCAGGAATCCTGCCAGATTCTTTAGTAACTAGAAAAAGTATAGAGTCCGTAGACTCTATACTTTTCGGGTAATGGGTTTATTTTTTACCTTTGACATAATCCGCATCGAACAGGAACAGACGCATCAGTAGAATGAGTGATGGAATCAGTAATAACAGTCCTGCGATGAATACGACGATCAATGCGATCGCCATTGATTCATTGGTCACACCACTCGTGATGGTCACGTATGGATAGAGCAAGTATGGCAGATGAGACGCCCCGTAGCCAAAGAAGGCGATGAAAAATTGAATCATGACGGCGATGAATGCCCAGCCGTAGTACTTTCCTTGATATACGAGAAAAACTGCAATCATGAAAAAGGCTACGGATATTCCGAAGACCCACCATAATTCTATCGCTCGTTGGAAGTGGTCCATATTTTGCTGACTCAGAGCAATGAATGTCGTAAGACTGGCGATGATGGTCGGCGAGCTCCAGAACAGGGCATATTTTCTAAGGATCTCTAATGCTGGCTGGTCCCCTGCCCGGTTGGCATAGTAGGTAAGGAACATAGCACTGATATAAAGGACACTAACGATCGCGAGAAAGACGACACTCCAGGAATAAGGACTGCTCAATAGTTTTCCGAAAAGCAGCTGAACTCCCTGTGAAGTCTCTTCAATATAACCACCCTCGGATATCGTAAGGGCTGTGGAAAGAGAAGCCGGGATCAGCAGTCCTGTTGCTCCATATAAAAACATGTAAAGAGAATTATCCTTCGATCCATAGTTTTCAAACGCATAGAAAGATCCTCGTATTGCTAGAAGAACGATGGCTATGCTTCCTGGAACCAATAACGTTTGTCCGAAGTAATACGCCATATCAGGGAAAAACCCGACAAGTCCGACGAAGAAGAAAACGAAAAAGACGTTGGTTACTTCCCACACAGGTGATAAATAACGGGAAATTAACTGGTTGATCAAGTGATCCTTCTTCGTCACGCGTGCATAGTAAGCGAAGAAACCAGCTCCAAAGTCAACGGAAGCGACGATCAAATACCCATAAAGAAAGAGCCATAAAACCGTGATTCCTATCAATTCATAACTCATGCGTCACCCTCCTTACTTGCTGCGGCTGTTTGAGGATAACGGTGTTCCAATTCCAATTCAGCCGGTTTTCCTTTGAAAATTTTCCTAAGTGTGATGAGACATCCGATCCCGAGCACAAGGTAGACGGCCGCGAATAGGATGAACATCCAAAAGACATACGGTGATGTGGTGGCACCTTCAGCTACCGTCATGAACCCGCGTAGAATCCATGGCTGGCGACCAACTTCTGCGTAAATCCAGCCAAACTCAATTGCGAGCATGGTCAGTGGTCCGGTAGCTACAATTCCCCACAACAGAAGCGGATTGAACTCGTTCCATTTTTTCAACTTCCAAAAGACAAGGAACAGGAAGGAAATGCCGAGCGTATAAAATCCGATGCTGACCATCAGGTCGAACATATAGTGGATCCATAAGGGTGGACGTTCCTCTTCTGGTGTTTCATTTAACCCTTCAACCTCTGCATTGAAGTCTCCGTAGGCTAGAAAACTGAGCGCATTCGGAATCCGGATGGCATTTTCCACTTCGTTGTTTTCATTCAATGTACCAAAGACGACAAGATCCGCACCTTCCTCTGTTTCAAAGTGCCACTCCCCGGCTGCTAATTTCTCCGGTTGGTGCTCAGCAAGGAATTTGGCGGATAAATCTCCGGCGACAGCGGTCAGGATCGCAAATAGAAAAGTCATCATCACGGTAAGCTTCAACGCTTTTTTATGATACTGCGAACCTTTTTTTATAAGAATAATGAAAGCTGCAATACCTGCGAGTACAGCTGCTGCTGTTAAATAAGAGGAGGAAATGACGTGAAAAACCTTCGTCGGTGTCGCAGGATTAAACATCGCTGCCAGTGGGTCAACGGCTGTAAAGCGACCATCCTCCATTTCGAACCCTTGCGGGGTGTTCATAAATGAGTTGACTGTGGTAATGAAAAAAGCAGAAAGCGTTCCACCGATTACAACTGGAATGGATAAGATCCAGTGATAGATTGGTTTCTTGAAACGATCCCACGTGTATAAATAAATCCCAAGAAAGATAGCTTCAAAGAAGAACGCGAACGTTTCCATAAACAAAGGCAAAGCGATAACGTTACCGGCTAGTTGCATGAAACTAGGCCAGATTAGTGACAACTGCAAACCAATAGCTGTACCTGTCACGACACCGACGGCTACAGTAATTGTATAGCCGCGAGTCCAACGGCGGGCAAGCAATGTATAATGTGGATCTTTTTTCTTAATTCCAATAAATTCTGCAATTGAAATGAGGACGGGAACACCGACTCCAAGCGTTGCAAAGATCGCATGGAAAAGTAGTGTCATAGCCGTAAGCGCCAGGCTCACCTCAACGGTTTCAAAACCAAACATCTTTCTTCCCCCTAACTAATTTCGGCACTCTTACCGATAGTATAAATCTTGAAAGCGATTCATGGTCAGTTGGTTGTTGACGATTTTGTGACATCCTTCACAAAGTGTCTATTTGATGAAAATCTTACCTGATCTCTTTCTTGTTGTCGAACATTATGCCTACATCTCCTCTTCCCTATTGCTCCATCAAATTAACTTAAGAATGCCACTAACCAGCACACCTCATCTTCCATTAAAGCTCCCGATTGTGGAAGATGAGGTTTCGAGACGCTTGTTATGCGTTTAGGGTCTCCGGGAAACAGTTCGCTTTCCATGGGGCGGGCGGTGAGCCTCCTCAGGCTACGCCTTCCGGGGTCTCACCTGTCCCACACGTCCCATAGGAGTCTCACCGTTTCCCTCCGCCCCTTGACCATAAGAGGATCTCGAAACTATTTCCTGGATAAGCTGCTTTACTTCAAGGAAAGAGGAGGATGTTAACTTCTATGGCCTCTAATCTGACCACGAAGCATGGTATAAAGCTCATTATGCCTACAACACTAATGTACTAGAGGAAATCCTCCCCTCCTACGCAGGCATGAAAGGCGAATTATCGATCTTTTATGTCCTGAATCCCCGATGTTAAGAGATTCTTATTCTCCTTCTTTATCATGAATAAAAGCTGATAGTTCCAGAAGTGATTTCGAGAATCTTCCAAGGCAAAGGGGCGGAGGGGAATGGCGAGACTCCTGCGGGAAAAAAGTGCAGGGTGAGACCCCACAGGACGCAGTCCGAGGAGGCTCACCGCGCTCCCGCGGAAAGCGAGTCATTCCCCGCAGCCCCTATCCCCTCACACAAACATATCGAAATTAAGTCTTCCACAATCCTTCCATTTAGTTAAAAAAAAGACACCGAATGCGGTGTCTTTTTGATAAATTATATAGCATCAAGCATTTGGAACTGGGCTTTTACAAGGTCGTAATACTCGCCTTCCTGGTCCATCAACTCATCGTGCGAACCTTGTTCCAAAATGCGTCCGTTTTCAAGGACAAAGATGTTGTCGGCTTCCCGGATCGTTGATAAGCGGTGAGCAATCATGATTGCTGTCCGTCCTTTCAACAGTTTACGAAGCGCCTGCTGGATCTGCAATTCTGTTTCTGTGTCAATACTTGCAGTTGCTTCATCTAAAATGAGGATTCTTGGATTAGCAAGGAGGGCACGGGCGAAGGACAAGAGCTGTCGTTCCCCTGCGGAAAGGATGTTCCCTCGTTCCTCGACTTCTGTCTCATAGCTGTTGTTCAATCGTTGAATAAAGTCATCAGCACCGACGACTTTCGCTGCTTCCATAACTTCTTCATCCGAAGCATCTGGACGTCCGAAGCGAATGTTTTCCATGATTGTTCCAGAGAAAATGAAGGTGTCCTGCAAGACGACACTGATTTGCTGACGAACACTGTCAATCGTGGCATCCTTCAAATCTACCCCATCAATTTTAACCGCTCCTTTGGTCGGATCGTAAAAGCGGCTGATTAAGTTTGCAATCGTCGATTTTCCGGAACCTGTATGACCGACAAGAGCGACAGTCTCCCCTTCTTTCATTTCAAGGTTAATGTTATTTAGAGCGATGCGCTTAGAGTCATACGCGAACTGGACATGGTCAAATTCAATATGGCCCTTCATTTCTTTAAGCTCTATGGCATCTTTCTTCTCTTCCACGTTTGGCTCCTCATCAAGGAATTCAAAGATTCTTTCAGAAGCAGCCATCGCCATGAGGAGCTGGTTATACATCTGTCCTAAGCGGGAGATCGGTTCCCAGAACATGCCAAGGAAGAAAGCAAAGGTAACAAATGTCCCCACTTCTATATTTCCTTGCAGGATCATGAAGGCTCCGTATGCGATCAGGATGACGGTTCCGACAGCATTGCTCATTTCTACAAAAGGTCGGAACATAGCGCTTTTTCTTGAAGCTGTATTCCAAGATTGGAAGTTATCTGTATTCACACCATCAAAGTACTCGGTATTTTCTCTCTCCTGTGAAAACGATTGTGTGATCCTAATTCCCTGCAGACTTTCGTTCAAGTGCGAGTTCAATCTGGACTGCTGGATTCTAACGTTTTGCCAGGACCTGCGGATGTTGCGGCGCAGTTTTGTCGATAAATAGAACATGATCGGCATAATGACGAGGATGGCCAGCGCCAATTTTGGACTGAGGACTAAAAGGATGACAATGATCCCTGTCAACATGACGACATCCATGAGCAGGTTGATAATTCCGTTTGTAAATAATTCCTGTAGAGAGTTAATATCATTCATAATTCGGACGAGGATCGAACCGGCAGACCTCGAGTCGAAAAATTTATGGGATAACCTTTGGACATGAGAAAACAAGTGCTGCCTCAAGTCGTATATGACATTTTGGCCAAGAATATTCACATACTTGATCCGTAAGGCGTTTCCGATATAGCTGAACAAATACATAATTGCAATTCCAACGACGAGCTTAATCAACAGGTTCGTATTTCCATCTGCAATGGCGATGTTGATCGCGACTTCACCAATTAAGACCGGAACGACAAGCCGGACGATCGTAGAAATGAGCATGGCAATGATGGCTACCGGCAGCAACGTTTTCGCATAGGGTTTCAAATACTTGAGAAGCCGCCACATCTGCGACCAGTTGAACGGTTTTTCGATCGCCTGGTCCTGCGTATATTTGAATCGGTTCAGATGCGTACTGGTTTCTGGTTTGTGTTTTGGTTTACGAGCCATGGTCTCCCTCCTTTTATGATATATTAGATGTCTTTAAAATTTTCTCTTTATCTTGATACTGAATATCATAGATACGCTGATAAGGTCCTCCATTTTGAAGAAGCTCTTCATGGACCCCGCGCTCTTTCACGGCACCATCTTCAAGAACGATGATTTCATCGGCATGTTTCAATGAAGAAATACGGTGAGCGATAATGAATGTCGTACGTCCTTTCATCACTTCCTGCAGTGCTTTTTGGATTTTAAACTCTGTCTCCATATCAACCGCAGAAGTCGCATCATCCAGGACAAGAATCGCTGGATCAATGAGGATCGCACGCGCAATAGCTATCCGTTGCTTTTGACCTCCGGAAAGCCCCATTCCACGTTCTCCTAACAACGTGTCATACCCTTCAGGCATATCCATGATGAAGTCATGGGCCTGAGCTCTTTTAGCGGCATCCATCACATCATCTAAGGTCGCATCTGGATTTCCATAAGCGATGTTTTCTTTAATCGTTGTTGAGAAAAGGAACGATTCCTGTAAAACGAAACCGATATTCTTACGAAGACTCTTCAATCCATATTCTTGAACGGGACGGCCGTCTACGAGGACTTCTCCTTTTTCTGGTTCGTAAAAACGGGTGATCAATTGAGTGATACTCGTTTTTCCTGATCCTGTAGCTCCAATCAGACCGATCGTTTTTCCAGGAGGAGCATCAAAACTAATATCTTTTAGTGCAGAATCATCGTCTTCAACATACGTGAGCGTGACATCGTTGAACGTCACATGGCCTTGCAAACGATCCTGATGAATCGCATCTTCTTTTTCACTGATTTCTTCTTCTGCTTCTAAAATTTCAAGTAAACGCTCACCGGATGCTTTCGCCTGTGAGAAAAGGTTGATGACAAAGCCTAAGTTCATCAAAGGTCCAAGGATGTACCAGACTAAACTGAAAAAGGCGACCAATTCCCCCAGCTGCATCGTGTTGTTGACGACCATCGAACCCCCGTAGGCAAGCAGGGCTACAACAGAAACGTTGCCGATGAACTCCATTAACGGGAAATAACGGGCCCATATGTTAGATGTAGTAATGAATTTGGATCGGTAATCCTCACTTCTATTAGAAAAACGTCCAATCTCGAAATTCTCTCGTGAAAGAGATTTAACGGTATTCATCCCGCTGATATTCTCCTGCACCCTTGTATTGAGCTTTCCAAACGACTTACGAATCTTACGGAAGGCCGGGTGTACTTTACGGTCAAATCGATAGATAACGATCGCAAGGAACGGCATCGCCGCCATCGTCACGAGGGCAAGCGGAACTGAAAAATAAAACATGACGCTCAAACTGATAACGATCAACAAGGTGATTCGAATGAGTTCTGAGAATCCAAAGGAAAGGAAAAAACGAAAACCTTCCACATCTGCAGTCAATCTCGACATCAAATCTCCTGTCTTCGCATTGTCATAATATCGAAAAGGCAGCCGCTGCAACTTCTTATATAACTCATCTCGAAGGGTATACACAGAGCGGATCCCGAAGTAATCCCCTAGATACTGGTGAAAATATGTAGCAAATCCTTTCACGATCATGAGTGCGATAAAGGCGATACATAAATAAGGAATCAGACTGTACTGTTCAGCAAGGACGACATCATCAATCGTCACCTTCAATACAATTGGATAAACGACCGTGATCAAGGTCACGAACAACAATGAAAAGATTGACCAGAGGAAAAATTTTCGGTAGGGCCAATAAAATGGTTTTAGCTTTTTAAACGTTTCCAAAAGGTTTCCCTCCTTCGTATTTTTTAACGTAATATTAAATATATCGGGTAACGAAATAAATATCTACCCATTTGCAATAATTTTTGAAATTTTCTATCTTGAGGATGATTTTCCCTCATACAAAAGTTGTAGAGAATTCATGGAATGTAGAGGGTAACCGAATAGTGAGTACCTGAAGATTTTCTTCCATTAGACGGTTTGATCAGGATCAGTCTTTCTACACGCAGTTTCAGGAATCGAACGAGAAAAAGCGCAACCTTATCATTTCTATGGAGGTTCTTGTCCGTATATACCTTCTTCCTTGCCCATGATTCATTGGAAGGTAAATAATTTTTTTGCGTCTTTAAATGTAAAACGTTGAATTTTCATGTCAAATTCCGCTATCCTATTAGAGGAGACGGTATGATAGAAAGGAGTTTATTGATGAATTTATTTGAAGAAGGATTAACGTTCAACTTCGATGTCCTCATTGAGTGGCTGATCACTGGAGGACTTAAAATCTTTGTCATCCTCATCGCCTTTGCCATTATTAAACCTATAGGTACGAAAGCGATCGAGGCAGCTATCCATCGAATGAGTCAACAGCGCAACATATCAGAAGGAAGAAATAAAACGTTACAGAGGATTTCTGTGAACCTGTTTTCTTATACGTTGCTTTTTGTACTAATCATGATGTTGCTCAGTGCGGTGAACATTGAAATCGGACCATTGCTTGCTGGTGCCGGTATTCTCGGTCTAGCGATCGGTTTCGGGGCGCAAGGACTTGTGTCTGATATCGTTACCGGATTCTTCTTGCTCATTGAGCGCCAAATTGAAGTCGATGATTACGTCACAGCAGGTGGTTACGATGGGGTCGTTGAAGAAGTCGGTATTCGTACAACGAAAATCCGCAGCTTTGACGGGACTTTGAACTTCGTTCCGAATCGTAACATTGTCGGTGTTGCCAACCACTCCCGCGGCAATATGCGTGCTCTTGTCGACATTGGCATTGGATATGATGAAAACATCGATGAAGCGTTGGCCGTTCTGCAAAAAGTCGCTGACCAATTCGCAGAGGACGAGCGTTTCGTTGAAGGACCGAATGTCCTTGGTGTGCAAAGTCTCGGCTCTTCTGACGTTGTCATCCGAATTCTCGGTAAAACGGAGAACATGGAACAATGGGCGGTTGAACGTGACATGAGAAAAGCTATGAAAGAAGCCTTGGATGCGGCAGATATTGAAATTCCATTCCCGCACCAAGTGTATATCCAAAAAGAATCCTAAATGAAAGAAATAACCCGGTCTCAACGAGACCGGGTTATTTTGTTTCTTCTTTCCACATCTCCACTTTCTTAATTTGCCCTTTTACCAGGTCCACAATTTTAAAATGGTACCCCTCTCCTTCAATAACTGTTCCTTCTTTGGCCTCAAAATCTTTCGTGTACATCCACCCGGATATCGTATCAATATCAATATGATCCAGTTGAATATCAAAGAAGTCATTGATGTCCTGAATGGCGGTTTTGCCTTCAATTAAAAAGTGACCGTTTTTCAGGCGTTTGATATCCCGTTCTTCTTCTGCATCAAATTCATCACGGATCTCACCGACGATTTCCTCAAGGATATCTTCTACTGTCACAATTCCAGAAGTCCCCCCGTACTCATCAATGAGCACAGCCATATGCGTATGGTCTTTCTGCATCTTGACGAGCAGATCGTGGATGGGGATATTTTCAAAAACTTTCATGACCGGACGTAAAAACGGACGAAGCGTACTCTGATTTTCGGCATCATCATACAGCAGTTCTTTCATATGAATGATGCCGATGATTTCATCTTTGTCCCGCTCAATGACGGGGTACCTTGTATAGCGGTTGTGCTTCACTTCCCTTACCGCGTTCGTCACCGACTGACGGACATCCAGGACGGCCATTTCGGTACGAGGGATCATGATTTCTTTGGCTGTCCGGTTATCAAATTCAAAGATCCGATCGACATATGTGTACTCAGATCGGTTGATTTCTCCCTTTTGATAACTTTTCGTTAAGATGTGTCTCAATTCTTCTTCTGAGTGGACTTCATCGGATTCACGTGCTGTTTGGAAACCGAGCATCCGCACGAAAATATTGGCCGATCCATTCAGAAGCCAAATGAGGGGATACATCAATTTGCTATAAAGGATGAGAGGCCTGGATAAAAGCAAGGTAATCCTCTCTGCCTTTTGGATCGCCACTGTTTTCGGTGCCAGTTCGCCAAGCACGACATGCAGAAAAGTGATGACAAAGAAGGCGATAATGAATGAAATCGTATGGGTAACGCCTTCCGGTAAGGCGACTTGATGCAAGAGCGGTCTCAAGAGCACCTCTAACGTCGGCTCCCCTAACCAACCAAGACCAAGGGCTGTAATGGTAATGCCCAACTGACAGGCACTCAAGTAATAATCGAGATCTGTGACGACGCGCATCGCTTTTTCCGCTTTTTTATTTCCTTCAGCGACCTGAGCTTCCAGTCTTGTTTTTCTAACCTTTACAATCGCAAATTCACTGGCTACAAAAAAGGCAGTAAGTAGAATCAAGATTGCCACGGCTGTCAATTTAATCGTTGTTTCCATCAGGGCCACTCCTTATAAAAAAGAAGGAGGATAGCTCCTCCTTCTCTCATCTACCTTCTATTGTTTACTGGAATGGCGAGCCTATGCGCAAACTAAAGCTCACGCAAGGTTTTTTCAACGAGATCGACTCCTACTGAAAGAGCTTCTTCCTTCGGTTTCAGGGTCGATTGATGAAGACCAGCTTCAGAATCGACCCCCAGCCAGAACATGAATCCTGGAATCTCTTTTACCATATAGCCGAAATCTTCACCGGTCATGGCCATTTTCGCTTCCTGATAGTGATAGTCCGTCTCATTCACCAACTTTTCAAAACGCTTCACCTGTTCACCATCGTTGAACACCTGATGATAATTGGCGCCATAATCGATGTGGATGGCACAATCGTTGGCGATTTCAAAACCGCGGGCCACCTTCTCAATTTCCCCTTTGACCTTTCCCATCGCTTCTGGGGATAACGTACGGATGGTACCTTCTAAGCGGGCGGCCTGAGCAATAATGTTCTGGACTGTTCCCGCTTCAATTTTTCCGATGGTTATGACCGCGCTGTCTAATGGATCGACTCTACGTGCAACGATTTGCTGCAAATGGGAAACGAAAGAACTGGCCGTGACGACCATATCATGGGTCAAATGTGGAAAGGCAGCATGCCCTCCGATGCCTTTAAAATCGATGAAAAGTTCGCTCGTGTTGGCGAACAATAATCCCGGTTTTGAAGATACCGTACCTACCGGGAGTTCTGGTGCGACGTGCAATGCGAAAATCACATCCGGCCGATGCTTTTCCATCGCTTCCGATTGCAACATCGGTTCTGCCCCACCCGGCCCCTCTTCTGCCGGTTGAAAAATGAAAACGACGTCATCTTCAGCAGGATTTTGGGAAAGGCGCGTCAAAGCACCAAGCGCGATTGTCATATGAAAGTCATGACCGCACGCATGCATGCGACCTTCATGTGTAGACTGAAAAGCATACCCCGTCTCTTCCGTCAGAGGAAGTCCGTCGATATCCGCCCGGTAGCCGATGGTCTTTTGACCGACCGTCCCTTTCACCCGGACAAGGATCCCTGTTCTCCACGTTTCCACACTTACGGCTTCTTGAGGCAGTTTGTTTATATAATCCAATAAGTACTGCTGCGTCTTATACTCCTTGAAGCCAAGTTCGGGGATTTGATGCAGCTCTCTTCTAATGGTTGATAGTGGTCCTTGTTCCATGAGATGAATCCCTCCCTATACGAAAGGCCCTGCTCTAAGGAGCAAGGCCCTTTCTTTATGGAATGAAGCTTAAAACGAAAAAATTAGTTATCTAATTTACGAAGCTCCTGCATAATTTCTGTCTTGGACTTCGTCTGGTCGTCGATTTCTTTGATCACTCTCGCAGGGGTGCCTGCGACCAGTGTGTTTGCTGGTACATCTTCGGTTACAATCGCACCGGCAGCAACGACTGCGCCTTCACCAACGGTTACGCCTTCAAGAACAACAGCGTTCGCACCGATAACGACTCCATCTTCGATGACGACAGGTTTTGCAGAAGGTGGCTCGATGACACCTGCAAGGACTGCGCCCGCTCCGATGTGGCAGTTCTTTCCGACTGTTGCACGGCCTCCGAGTACTACATTCATATCGATCATCGTTCCTTCACCGACGACAGAACCAATGTTGATCATTGCACCAAGCATGATGACTGCTCCGTCTCCAATTTCGACTTGATCACGGATGACTGCGCCCGGCTCAATGCGTGCATTGACTTTTTTCAAATCCAGCAAAGGAATCGCTGAATTACGACGATCGTTCTCTAGCACGTAATCTTCGATGTCGTTTTCATATTTTTCTAGAATTGGCTGAATGACTTTCCATTCTCCGAAAATTACACCGGAATTTCCTGTGATGAAATCTTGTACCTGTTCACCAAATTCGATGTTTTCCAAATTTTCACCTTTCAAGTAAACCTTGACCGGTGTTGACTTTTCACTATTTGATATAAATGAAATGATTTCATTGGCGTCCATTTGTTTCATAAGAAATTCCTCCTTTATGTATCTTTCCTCCTTTACTTTATCAAAGGGACCCTGACCTTTTCAATCTTCTTTTTTTGGAATTCTGAGAATTAGTAGAAAACTAAGGACAGCGAGTACGAGTAATCCCATGTAAACGAGGTGCAGTCCTGACGTCAGTCCATCCTGTAAAACGAGGAGCGCTTCCTCACTCAATTGTTCTCTCGTTTCCTGTCTCAATAGCGAATTCGCAGAGTCGACACTGAAAGAATCCGGCAGACTCGAGTTCTCAATGGCGCTTGCTACCTGGCTGTTCAAGATTCCTCCAAGCAAGGCAGCTCCAATGGCGCTCCCAATCGTACGCATGAACATATTGGTTGCTGTCGCTATGCCCCGCTTTTGCCAATCGACACTGTTTTGAATCGATACAATAAAGGATGTGGACGATAATCCCATGCCGATCCCGATGAATAAGGATCCCATCGCTGCAAACCAGGGTCCTTTCTCAGGACTCAGCAGCGAGAAGATGATCCCGCCGATGATAAGCGAAACGCCGCCAAGAATCGATGTCGGACGAAAACCAATTTTCAAAATCAGCCGTCCCGCAGCCGTTGCTGCAATCGGCCAGCCGATCGACATGGTCGTAAGCGTGAACCCCGCAACCGTCGCCGATTGCTCCATCACTCCTTGGACGAAGGCCGGTAAATAGCTGCTTACTCCGATGAGGATCATGCCGGTCGTAAGCGAAGTCAAATTCGCGTAACGGATCGAGCGAATGTGCCACAAATCCATCGGCATCATCGGATCTTCCGTTTTTCTCTCATGAAAGAAAAACGCAAGGGCTCCGGTGAGAGCGACGACGATCATGGAAGTCATCGTCCACGACATCCATTCGATCCCTGTCCCGCCTTCTACCAGGATAATCATTAATGTGCTGACCGTGACGACAACCCACATCGAGCCTGCAACATCGACACTCCTCTTTTCTTTCGAGACTTCCTCTTTAAAAAAGAAGAGGATACCCAAAAGGGCGAGCAGACCGAGGGGAACATTCATCCAGAAGACATACGGCCAGGAGAGAAGGTCCACAAAGAAACCTCCGAGCGCCGGTCCTGTTACTGCTGAAATCCCCCAGACACTTGATAAATACCCTTGAATTTTCGCCCGCTCTTCTTTTGTATAAATATCACCGACAATCGTTGTCGCAATCGGCATCAGCGCACCAGCTCCGAGTCCCTGCACGAGCCTTGCCCCGATCAGAACATTCATCGATGGTGCGAGAGCACAAAGAACAGCTCCTAACAGGAACAAACTGATGCCGAGCATAAAGATCGGTTTTCGGCCAAAAACATCCGCTAATCGGCCGAAAAGCAGGACGGTCGCTGCATTTGTCAAGAGATAGGCAGAAAACACCCAGCTGTATAAGCTGAACCCGCCTAGATCCGCTACGATACTCGGCATTGCTGTAGAAACGATGGTCGCTTCGATGGCTGCTAGGAACATCGCAAGCATAATCGAGGCGAGCACAAGTCCTCGTTTTTGATTGTCTTTCTTCATATGTAGATTCACCTTCAATACAAAAATAGATGACATCTTAGATGCCATCCATTCTATCATAATCAGTTATTCATTTGCTTCTATCATCGTATGTTTAAACGTTTCATGATAATGCTTGCTGAATTGTTTGAGGATGGTCCGACGTGTCACAATCCCGTCGAATTCCCCTTGTGGATTCGTCACGCAGACAAAAGGATAATCAATCAGCTTGTGCATCGCATCAATCATCGTATCACTAAGTTGCAGGCAAGGGACTTCATCATCCATCACTTCACTGACCGTCATTTCAGACAGCCGGTTCAATTCAAATTGTTCAATGCCCAACGTTTCTTCTAAAATTTTCGTTTTGCTGATAACTCCTTGAAATTTAAAGGTAGGATCCAGTACAGGTACAGCGGAATACCCAGACTTCACTAATACCAAAAGCGCATGCTCGAGCGGGTTACCAATTTGTACGTGGGCTACTTTCTCAGCTGGAATCATTAATTCTGAAACGAGTGGGATCCTCAATGTTTCTTTTTCTATACTTATCATGTTCTTAATTCACTCCTCTTTTTCTTGAACATTGAAGGAGCAGAAAGAGACGCTCTTAAGACCATTACATATTCTAACACAATTTCCACCTAAGCACGAACGCAATATCCGACATTTCTCTCTCTTGCTTGCTTCCGACTACCTAGTACCCCAACATCTGTTCTATTCAAACCTGTTTAAGTGTCCGGTCTTTATAAAAAAAAGAATGACGCGTATAATGAAGACAGTTCATTTACATGGGAGATGAAAAAATTTGCTCACACACACTTTTACGAAGCGTGAAGAAATCGCCAATGCCATCACTCATGGCATCGGTGCGATCTTAAGCCTCGCGATGCTCGTCCTGCTCATTGTCTTTGCAAGTATCGGCGGCAACGCCTGGCATATTACGAGTGTGACGATCTACGGGGTTACGATGCTCATCTTATACGTATCCTCGACACTCGTGCACAGTTTTCCACCCGGACGTGCAAAAGACCTGTTCGAGATCTTCGACCATTCCGCCATCTACCTTTTCATTGCCGGAACGTACACACCGATCCTGCTCGTTCCATTACGAAGCACGCTCGGATGGACGTTGTTTGGCATCGTCTGGGGAATGGCTGTTCTTGGAATTGTATTCAAAGTGTTTTTCGTTAAAAGATTCGTCGTCATGTCCACCGTTTTCTATGTATTGATGGGCTGGTTGATCGTCCTTGCGTGGGGTCCATTGACAGCGGAAGTCCCTGCTGCAGGCATCACCTATCTCGTCGTCGGAGGCGTCATGTATTCAATTGGATCGATCTTCTACGTCTGGCGCAGCTTCAAATACCACCATATGGTCTGGCATTTGTTCGTGCTCGGTGGTTCGATCCTCCACTTTTTCTCAATATTCTTCTATATCATTGGTTGATCCAAGACTCGCAGGTTGCATCTGCGAGTCTTTTTCTATCGTACAGGTCGCTATGTCTGTACAACTTCAAGAATAAAAGAACTCCAATGACTTCTCATTGGAGTTCCTTCCTTACGAAACCGTTTCCCCTTTTTCTACGACCTTTTCCCAATTCTCTCCTCCGTCTTCAGATACAAAGGCTGAACCATTAAAGGTGTAAAGCGCCATTCGTCCCTCGACTTGGGAAAAATACATGACGGCGTCTTCTTTTAATTCAGGGAGTGGAACATCCGATGTTCCAGATTCATCAATGAAATAAGATGTCATCTGTGCTTCTCCATCGTAAAGACCGTAAAAGAGTTCGTCTTCCTTGAAATAAAGGCCTCCCCCTTGTCCAGGTTCAGAAATCCTTTTAAAGCTTTCTCCCCCATTCTCGCTTAAAAAAACTCCTGAATCTGTAGCTGTAGCTACCGCGTCTCCATCTGTGGGATGGACTACCATTTGAAAAACTCCGCCCTCAAGCCCCTCAGCTTGAATAGACTCCCAAGTCGTTCCAAGGTCTGGACTTCTATAGAATCCCTGTTCCAATTCTGAATTCGGCTGTTCATTAAACACATAAACAGACTCATTGGCAAATCCTGCCCCCATGACGTGAAAATCACTTTCTCCATAAAAAGCTAGCGAATCTAAACTCTCTTCGGAAACCTTTCCTTTTTGAAGGCCGAGCGGATTTTGTAGATCACTGGAAGGGATGGGATGACCGGAAGAAAGAAATCCGTCCTCCCTTACCTGAAACCCCATATAATCATGAGGGTGGTAAACCGCTTCCTTCCACTGCCCATCCTGGTAGATCTTAATTCCTGTGTGGGCGGCGAAAGCAAACCCATCCTCCGTATGACCGAGGCCGTGGACATGCCCGAGATTTCCCTCAAAGGATTGTAAGTATTCTTGATTCTCTATTTTCTCTTCCGTGTTTTCCTGAGGGTCTGCCGCCTCCTCTTCAACTTCTTGACTGCAAGCAGCTAGAAAAACAGATGCTAAAAGAAGACTTAACGTTGTTTTTTTAACGTTTCCCATATTCTTTCACCCCTTTATAAAAATACCCCCAGGCAGTTTCTTACCTGGGGATTTGTCACCGTTACACAACGTCGTAGCCTTGGTCTTCGACGGCTTCTTCCATTTCCACTCTATGGGTGCTTTCATCATGAGAAATGTTTACGTTCCCTGTATCCAGGTCTACGTTCACTTCGCTCACACCATTGATTTCTTTCAATGCACCTTCAACAGCACTTTTACAATGCCCACACGTCATTCCTTCTACTTTCAATGTTGTTTCCATCTTCATTCTCCTTTCCATGTGATTCTTTTAGATTTTAAATCCTGGCCCGCTTCAACCGCAGTGAATTTGTAACGACACTGACAGAGCTGAAGGCCATGGCCGCACCAGCTACCCACGGGGCGAGAAGTCCAAGGGCAGCAACCGGGATCCCGGCAGAGTTATAGGCGAGGGCCCAGAATAGGTTTTGACGGATGTTACTCATCGTTTTCCTACTCAAGCGGATGGCCTGGCTCAAGTGAGCGAGGTCTCCTCCCACAAGAGTGATATCGGCTGTTTCGATGGCAACATCTGAACCGGTCCCGATCGCAATTCCGATATCGGCAGTAGCCAGTGATGGCGCATCATTAATGCCGTCCCCGACCATGGCAACTTTTTCACCCTGCTTTTGCAGTTCTTTTACTTTTTCAGCCTTCTGTTCGGGAAGGACTTCTGCAAAAACTCCATCGATACCGACTTGTTTGGCTATCGCATCCGCTGTCCGTTGGTTATCACCTGTGACCATATAAACGGTAAGACCGATCGCTTTCAAGTCTGAAATGGCTCGCTTGGATGTTTCTTTCACGGTATCTGCGACCGCGATAAAGCCTTTCAGTTCTCCTTCTACGGCAATGAACATCGCGGTTTTTCCTTGTTGTTCAAGGGCAGCCAAAGACTCTTCATGGACTTCATAGTCGGTGTTTTCGCGCTGCATCAATTTTCTAGTTCCGATACAGACACGTTCGCCGTCCACTACGGCTTTGATTCCATGGCCGGGAATCGCTTCAAACTCTTCAGCAGCTGGTTTCATAGCACCCTTTCCCTCACCGTATTGGACCATCGCCTCTGCAAGTGGATGTTCGGAGGATTTTTCTGCAGAAACGAGGAGAGCGAGCAGGGCTTCTTCGTCATCAAAGGCTACAAAGTCCGTCACTTCCGGCTTTCCTTTTGTTACCGTACCAGTTTTATCTAAGAGAATCGTTGTCAGTCGGTGGGTGCCTTCCAAATATTCACCGCCCTTAAATAAGATGCCCTGCTCCGCGCCTTTTCCTGTACCGACCATGATCGAAGTTGGGGTAGCTAGGCCAAGGGCACATGGACAAGCGATGACAAGCACAGCAATCGCAGCTTCCAAGGCAGGAGGCCATTCTCCAGGTGAGACGATGAGGAACCATACAAGGAACGTCAATACAGCAATTCCGACTACAATCGGAACAAATATTCCGGAAATCTGATCCGCCGTTCTTTGGATCGGCGCTTTCGACCCTTGCGCTTCTTCCACGATTTTGACGATACCGGATAGAGCTGTATCTTTCCCTACCTTTTCTGCTTTCATTGTAATCGTTCCGTTTTTGTTGATCGTAGAACCGATGACAGGTTCGCCTGATTGTTTATCAACAGGGATCGATTCGCCTGTAATCATCGATTCATCGACAGAAGTAACTCCGTTTATAACTACCCCGTCGACAGGGATCTTCCCCCCTGGTTTGACGAGCAGTTCGTCCCCGACCTGAACATCATCAACAGGAACTTTCTCTTCTTTTCCATCTCGGATGATGGTCGCCTCTTTTGCCTGTAGGTTCAACATTTTCGTCAGTGCCGCTGTCGTCCGTCCTTTAGCGAGCGCTTCAAATAGTTTCCCTACAAGGATGAGGGTAATCAGGACGGCACTTGTTTCAAAATATAACTCTGGCGTGTGCTCCGGATTCATCTGCCACCGGATAGCTTCAACCAAACTATAAAAATATGCCGCTGATGTTCCAAGAGCTACAAGAACATCCATGTTGGCACTTCTATTCGAAAGCGCCCGGTAGGCTCCTTTATAAAACTGTGCCCCGATGTAAAATTGAACAGGGGTTGCGAGTAAAAATTGAAACCATGGATTCATCAACCACATAGGTACAGGAAGTCCGATGTCCCAAGGTAAATGGCCGACCATTGTATAGAGCAAAGGGAGTGATAACACAGCTGAAATCCAAAGTTTCCGCTTCTTCTCTTTGATTTCTTCTTCTTTTTGTTCTTTCTGTTCTTCCCGGTTTTGTTTCGTAACCGCCTGATAACCGAGTTTCTCTACCTTACCGATAATATCTTCGACTGTCAGTGAGTTCGGGTCGTATTCAACAACACCCGCTTCTGTCGCTAAATTGATGTTTGCCTCGCTCACGCCACTCGTTTTGGACAGCACCTTTTGTATTCTTGATGAACACGCCGAACAGGTCATGCCTTGTATATCAAGCTCCACCCGCTCCTTTTGTACACCATAACCAAGTTTTTCAATCCGTGCCTGGATGTCCTCCGGCTCAACTTGTGACTCATCATAATGGACACTCGCTTTTTCCATCGCCAGATTCACGTTTGCTTCAACCCCATCCATCTTGTTAAGCACTTTTTCAATTCTCGTGGAGCAGGCAGAGCACGTCATCCCAGTGATTCCTACATTCATCTGTTTTTTATCTGCCATTCTTATGCCCCCTTATTTAGAAAACTGTTGAACGACTTTCATTAACTCATCGATCGCTTCATCACCATTCCCTTTTTGAATGGCGTCTTTGACGCAATGATGCGTATGCCTCTCCAACAAGTTGTATCCGACTTTATTCAAAGCATTGTTGATGGCTGATATTTGTACGAGGATATCTACACAGTAACGATCGTCCTCCACCATTTTCTGAATGCCGCGCACCTGGCCCTCAATTCGTTTCAATCGGTTCAATACCGCAAGTTTTTCATCTACAGTCCTAGGTTTGACCGGTTGTTTGCCACTATCTTCAGGAAGATGATTTTCTGACATCCCCACCGCCTCCTTTTTTATTATTATATACCCGGTATAGGTATAGGAGTCAATCAATTCACGTTATTAATAAAAAGAATTTTCCTTGTTTATTTTTTTACTACCTTGGGGTATAGAAATTGAAACCCAAAAATACAGAGGTGATTGTTTTGTTGTCTACCATTTCTGTGATCGCTCTTTCGATTGGTCTTTTATCTTCTCTTATTATTACCATTGATATCTTGAGACACCCGCAAATGATGAAGATCATGAATGTTGTATGGCCGATCAATGGATGGTTTATGGGGCCTTTCGCGTTATGGACCTATTTCAAGTGGGGACGTTTGAAGAGTAAGGACAATGATAAAGAGGATCATCGCGGGAGACCTGCGAAAGTCTTTGTTTCCACGAGCCACTGTTCAGCCGGGTGCACCCTTGGTGATGCTGTCGGTGTACCGATCGTTGCTTTGACAGGCATGATGATTGCTGGGTCCACCCTCTTCGCCCACTACACCGTTGAATTCATCTTGGCTTACTTATTCGGTATCCTTTTCCAGTATTATGCGATTTACCCGATGAATAAAGATCTTGGCAAAAAGGGAGCGGTCTGGGCCGCCATTAAGGCCGATTCTCTCTCATTGATTGCATTCGAGGTCGGAATGTTCGGATGGATGGCCATCGTTCATTTCTTCCTGTTCCAAGAGCCACCGAAGCCGAACGAGGCTACGTATTGGTTCATGATGCAGATTGCGATGATCCTCGGTTTCCTTACTAGTTATCCTGCAAACTGGGTATTAGTGAGGAAAGGCATTAAAGAAGAAATGTAAGAAATGAAAAACGCAAGAAAGTCCGAACATTAATGCTCGGACTTTCTTGCGTTTTCTTTTAAAAGGCTTAAGTAGAAAGTAAAACAACACGGCACATCAATCATAGTAAGGGTTGATTAACCTAACTCTAAAACTTCGACACCTTTTTTCTAGAAGCTATTAAATTCTTCGATTTGTAGATCTGCAAAGTATAGACCTATGATATACCACAGGGTGACAAAGATAATGATCCATACCTCTTTCCATACCTCTGCCCGAATTTCCCCAAATGACAACTTTCTCTGTTCAGTGCCTTCGACGGGTGTAAAAGGAATCCGAAGCAGTAAACTCATCAAAAATAAAAAGGTGTTTTTAAAGCCTTTACGGGGAGACAACATCGCTATTTTGTAAAAGACATAGAATAGTAAAAAGGTAACTGAAAATAAATAAACCATCGTAGCAATGAACGAGTAAAATTCGACTTGAGCTACATCTTTCGCTTCCGGAAACATCATGAACACAACTTTCTGAGGTAATCTCCACCTTCAATCTATAGTGCCATTTTAACAAAGAGGGACTTTGATCATAAAAAGTAATTTTATCCATACCATTGATAGTTTTTATTCTTATTTTTTTATCTCTAACATATCAATCGTGCCATTCCCTCCACGATGGTGCCCCACCCCTCAAACCAGTATATTCCATGGAATTTTATGTTTTCCTCCATCGTATGTTATACGAGAAGGGGGAGATTGTGATAAGTCAGCGAGTCGATATTCACAGTTATGGAGACTTGAGTTATCCGAAAGATATGCTTTCCATCGTAAAGAATGGACTGCCGGTTCTTGATGGTCCACCTAAAAAAATCATCATCGTCGGAGCCGGCATGGCTGGATTGGTTTCTGCTTCCCTATTAAAACAAGCGGGACATTCAGTAACAATAATCGAAGGCAGCGACCGGGTCGGTGGAAGAGTCTACACACTAAGAAAACCATTCTCAGAAGGGCAGTATCTGGATGTAGGCGCTATGCGGTTCCCGAATATTCATCAACTGACCTTCGCATACATTGACAAATTCAACTTACCCACCAACGAATTCAATAACGTGAACGATCTTTATTTCGTCAATGGAGTGCAAAGCACCTCGATTACGTACAACCAGGACCCAACGGTTTTGAAATTCCCATTAAAACCGGACGAAGAAGGAAAAACAGCAAAAGAGTTGCTCTCTATGGCGGTTCAACCCTACTTAGATCTATATCAGAACGCCTCACCAAAAGAACAGGAACGTTTAAGAGAAAAATTCGACCGCTATTCTTTTGAAGGATTCCTAAGATTTAACCCTCTAGGGGTTTCCTTATCCGAAGGGGCGATCAGGAAAGTCAAAGTTTTGATTGGTATTGAAGGCTTTCCGGAACTATCGTTTGTAGACATCCTGCTCGATATTGTCCGTACCGTTTTCAACCCAGACCTCCAGTTTTATGAAATTGCAGGCGGGAATGATTTGTTGCCGAAAGCTTTTATGCCCGAGTTAGGCTCCCAAATCATATACAAAAGAAAAGTGCAGCAGATCTTCCAGGAAGATGATGGAATCAGAGTGGTGGCCATTAATCGGAACACGTATAAATACGAAAGTTATGAAGGGGATTATGTCATCGTCACTGTCCCTTATTCCGTCCTGCAGTTCATCGATATCATTCCCTACGATTCTTTTTCCTTTGAAAAGTGGAAAGCCATCAAAGAGTTAACGTATGTGTCATCCGTAAAGATTGGACTTGAATTCAAGTCAAGGTTTTGGGAAGAGTTGGAGATTGGAAATGTCTTAACCGACATCCCTTTGAGGTATACTTACTCGCCCAATCCCGGTCGGCAAGTGATGCTTGGAAGTTATAGTTGGGGGGCGAATGCGAATTTATGGAACAGCTTGCCTGAGCGGGAAAGAATCAACGAAGCACTCTATGGATTATCAAAAGTGTACGGAAAGAGAATATACGAGGAATTCACGAAAGGAGCTTCATATAGTTGGAGTCAAAATGAATTTTCTGCCGGATGTTTCACTTTATTCGCACCAAACCAAGCGACCGACTTTTCAGATCGTCTCTATTTACCAGAGGGGCGCGTACATTTCGCAGGGGAGCACACCTCTACGTTCCATGGATGGGTCGAAGGCGCAATTCAATCTGCTATTCGAGCGGCAAATGAAGTGAACGAGCGGTGAAAGAAATTGGGTCTCATGAACGGGGGTTCCTGCGGTCAGCCAAACCTGTGGTGGGCTTTATGCAGGAACCACGTTCAATAACACCAAAAAGCCCGAAGACCAAGGGATGATGGTGAATCCCTATCGTAAAAATTTATCATGCGAATCAATCATATCCGGGTGAAGGCCGGTACTTGTCTGCGCATCCTTTTGCATCGATTGATTACAAGATTTGCACACATAGGACGCCATTGGATCCCTACTAATTTTCATATATTGAGAGTCCGAACGATCTAACTGATATACCTTTTTACAAAAGAAGCATTTCTTTTCCATTCGTCCTCTCCCCTTTTAAAAAGGAAATTTATTCAGCCATTGACCCCCATCCAGTGTAACGACTTCCCCGTTCATATAAGCCCCTTCTTCTGAGAGGATGAACTTCGCGAGGCCAGCGATTTCTTCTGGTTTCCCTAACCGTCCTAAAGGAACAGAAGCCAGTGTACGCTGAGCAGCTTTCTCGGATTGAAAGAGTTTTTCCGCGCCACCCGTCCGTTCAATTGGTCCTGGAGCAATGGCATTGGCACGAATGCCATATTTCGTCCCCCATTCCACAGCGAGCGTCCGCGTCATCGTAAGTACCCCTGATTTTGCAGAAGCGGAATGAATCACGCCTGCGCCAGCATTCCAGGCATATGTCGCAACAATGTTTAAGATCGACCCTTTGATCTCATTTTCAATCCAATACTTCCCTACAGCCTGGCTGCAATAAAACGTTCCATTCAAAACGATATTGATGACAGAATTCCACCCATTTGGAGACAACTCCTCAGCAGGTGCAATGAAATTACCAGCGGCATTATTGACAAGATGATCGATTCGACCAAAAGCTTCTACGGTCTCTGTCACCATCCGTTGTGTATCCTCCACTTCCCTCACGTCCATTTGAATCGTTAGAACATGATCTTCTTTCCCTGCGGCGATCTTTTTCTTCGCCTCTTCCAGCCGCTCTACATTCCGACCGGTGATCGCGACCCTGGCCCCTTCTTGTACAAACCTTTCAGCCATGTGCAACCCCATTCCACTCGAACCACCTGTAACGATGACGACTTGATTCTCCATATGTAAAAAACCTCCTCTTTTTGACTACTGTTGTTATTCAACAAACACAAACTGAATACCTGTTCATTTTTGAAATAAAGTATAAAAATTCGACGTAATCTTTCCTTCACCCATGTTATAATGGCTGAAGAATTCAGAGGAGAGACGTCATGAACATAACCAGAAGAACCTTCATCAAACGTACATTAGCAGGCGCGGCCGCTTTGATCGGCCTCAATGCTTTTGGCTATTCGTATGCGCGTTACATGGAACCGAATATGCTCGCCATCCGCCGCCATGAGATCGAACACGGGAAAATCCCCCCGCATTTTCATAATTTCAAAGTCCTCCAGTTTTCTGACACACACGTTGGCTTTCACTATGAATTGGATGACCTGGAGCGTCTCGTTGAAAAAATCAATGACGAGAAAGCAGACCTTATTTTGTTTACAGGAGACCTCGTGGACGAGCCACACACCTACTCTTTCCCTCCACGGCTCATCCAAATTCTGAAGAGCGTGGAAGCGGCTCAAGGGAAATATTGGATCTATGGAAATCATGACCATGGCGGTTATGGAACAGAGAAGATTCGGGACGTCATGGATCAAAGCGGCTTTCAACTCTTACAAAATGAACATACGCTCATCAAAAATGGTTCCGCCTCCCTAGCCCTTGCTGGAGTTGATGACATCATGCTCGGTCAACCTGATTTAGAGCGAACACTTGATGGGATCCCTTCGGAAGTGTTTACCTTATTGATGGTTCATGAACCGGACGTAGCGCTCGAATACCAGCATTATCCTGTGGATGTCCAATTGTCCGGACACAGCCATGGTGGACAAGTGCAAGTACCTTTCTTCGGTTACCTTGTCACCCCGCCTTTCGCTGAACATTTCGTGGAGGGACACTATCCCTTAGTGAACGGGTTCAACCTTTACGTAAGCCGCGGAATTGGTACGACCAGACTGCCCTACCGATTTTTGTGCCGTCCTGAAATTTCGGTATTCCAATTAAAGTCCAATCATTAAACTCTTACATCTTTGTGACAGATTGAAAACACAACTGTCCTTTTCCCTTTAAAGTGGTAAACTAAAGACAATTTAGAAAGTTGGAGGACCTTATGAAATTAAGATTTTGGATCAGCATCATTGTTCTTATCTCGATCACGGCTGCTTGCAGTTCCAGTGACGTCGGAGAATTATCAGCCGTGAATCAGCACGGAAAAGAAGTATCCATGCCCAAAGCATATGCCGGAGATTACTGGGTTGCGGATTTCATCTTCACCAACTGTGAAACCGTCTGCCCACCGATGACAGGGAATATGTCCAGATTACAGGCTCAATTAGAGCAGGAAGATATAGACGTGCAGCTCGTCTCGGTCAGTGTAGACCCGGAAAATGACACTCAAGAAGAACTGCTGGCTTTTGCGGAAAACTATCAGCCGAATTATAAGAATTGGGACTTCCTTACCGGGTATTCTTATCAGGAAGTGAAAGAATGGTCCATCAAATCCTTCCAATCCCCGGTAAAAAAAATGGAAGATTCCAATCAGGTCGCCCATGGAACGAGTTTTTTCCTTGTCGATCCTGATGGAAACATTGCAAAATCATACAGCGGAACAAAAGCGGAATCTGTTGCAAAAATCGTCGAAGATCTAAAAAAATATAAAAATGAATCCTAATAATGTAAAATGTTGTAAATAAACAAAAAGAGAGCTATACTTGGATGGAAAGGAGATCATAGATGAAAGACAATCACATATCCAACCGCGAATTGGCCGAATCCCTATTTATCGTCAACCGACATGCCAAAACAGCACCCGAACCGAGACATCTCTACGACATTAAGAAGCAAACGATTGACAAACTCCTAAATGAAAACCGCGCCAAAAAGGTCGGACTCCATTTCTCCGACCATCCGAAATTCAGCCAGCAGCACTCGACCCTCCTCATCGAAGTAGGTGGTTACTATTTCCACGTTCCAGCAACGAAAAAAGACTTCCAAGAACTGGAACATTTAGGGAAAGTCGATCAGTCCTACCGGAACCCAAAACCAAAATTATCACTGTCGAGAGCCAAACGTACGCTTTATCATTTTTTGAATTGGAAGCAGCCAAAAAAACCAGCCTACTCCTTCCAAGCCACATCACAACCAACCATGCTCGGCCAACCGACAGGCACCCCGTGGAACCAGCGTAGAAGAAAGCGTACGTAAACCCCTTTACAGGTTTCATTTCTGAATAAATAAGGAATGGACATGTAGAGGAGGATGATACAATGCCTGTAAGTGAAGTGGAAGACTTTCTATATCATTTGAAAAAGTATATGGAATACACAACAGAAATGCGTGCTTCTTATGAACACCTTTCAGATCATCATAAGAAAATCATCGTAGATGCATCCCCGACAAATGCTGGTCCTGAAACGTTGTCAAAACATGCGTATGACTGGCATGACGAATTGTTCGAACGTTTAAAGCAGGAATAAAAAAATCCGCCACGGAGCGGATTTTTTTATTCCTGCTTTTTTTCCATCATGATAGATCTAAATTATCTCACGTTTGTGAAGACTCCGTTTCGAGACTTTAGTTGAGTATATGGGGCTGCAGGGAATAGCTCGCTTTCCGCGGGAGCGCGGTGAGCCTCCTCGGACTGCGTCCTGTGGGGTCTCACCCTGCACTTTTTTCCCTCTTCGATATCCGGTTTCGGCGCCTAGCGGCTAGTGAGACTTCCCTCGCTTCTGTACGATAAGTCAACATCGAATCACTACGTTCTTCGTGTTTCCTTTATCTCCGCCAGCTCAGTCCAGTCCATACGCCGCTAACCAAGGCGCCTGCACACTTAAAATAGGAGTCTCGCCACTCCCCCACTGGAAAGCGAGTGGCTTCCCAACCACCCCTTTTGCTCAACTAAGGAACGAACCTCGGAAAGTCTCGAAATCGTGTCTTCCACAATCCTTCCATTATAAAAACAGGAAAAGAAGCCCTTTTTTAGAGGATGTGATGATCGATGATTTTTACGAGCTCTACGATTTCTGGTTTGGATACTTGGGCATCGGCTCCGACGATTTCCCCCTTGTGGCGAAGATCATCTGTGATTAATGAGGAGAAGATAACCACTGGGAGTTTGCTAAATTCGTTATGTTCCTTCAACAAACGAGTGAAGTGATGACCATCCATTCGTGGCATTTCAATATCCGTAATGATCAACTGATATTCTTCTTCTGCTAATTTCCCTTCCTCCACCAAATGTTCCAGATGTTCATACGCCTCTTTTCCGTCTTCGAAAGTCACTGTGTTTTCATAACCTGCTTCACTTAACGTTTCCTGAAGCATGGCGCGGAGCATACCAGAATCTTCAGCAATTAGAATCTTCTTTTGTGAACGTTCTCTTTGCCCAAGCTCACGCAACTGCTCAGCGTTAATGCTGGATTCAGGGTTGATATCTGCGACCACTTTTTCGAAATCAAGCAGCAACAGCATGTCCTCATCCATCTTGATCACACCCGTAATCTGCGTTTCCAGCCCCTGGTACATCTTGTTTGGTTTTTCTATCTGTTCCCAAGAGATCCGATGAATTTGGGTGACGGTGTGTACGTGGAACACAATTTTCGTCTTATTAAATTCGGCCAGAATAAATTTATCCTGCTTCGGGTTTTCGGATGGAGAAAATCCGAGGGCATGGGCTACATCAACGACAGGGACGACTTCCCCGCGGATTTCGATGATCCCTTCCACGGATGAATGAGAATGAGGAATTTTTGTTACCGGGTGAGGGTTCAAAATTTCTTTTACCTTTATAACATTAATGCCGAATCGGTTCGTTCCGATTCCGAATTCGACGATTTCCAATTCGTTTGTTCCACTTTCGAGTAATATGCCTTGATCCTGCTTCATGAAGCATCGTCCTTCCTTTGATAGAATCCACTCTTTATATCGTCTATGAAAGGCCAAATGTAAAGCTATTGTCCAGCTAATAGCTGATAAATTCCACTAAAGGTTCATTTGTTGAAGAACTAGTTTCGGTATGTAGTGTGGTGGATAAGGTGGTTGGGAAAACGACTCGCTTTCCCAACCACCTTACGTTCGTTAAAAGCCCGAAACTACCTTAAAGTGCTGAGAGGTTTCAAAATGAATACTATGAAACCAGGACTAGAACACATTCATCCTAAATAATTGCTATGTCCTCAGAAAAAGGATTTCAATAAGTTATTATAGTCAGGCGTTCGTGGAGTTGGAGTAACTCTACCTTAGGTTTGCAGTCGCCTTGGTAAGCGACGCATGAACTGTACTTAGCTGAAGGAGATATAAAAGGACACACAAAGAACAGAGCGCGCTTAATCGAAAAGAGAGTCATTGCCCGATCCTCGATCTACGCATACATCAAGAATTCTGCCGTACGTATGAATAACTAAAATAAAAAAAGAGCGGATTTCCGCTCTTTTTAGTCGTTTCTTATGATGAGATAAACGATCAGCCCGACAATCGGGAAGAATAAGGTGCCGATAAGGACGACAAGGCTGTAGGCGGTACTTCTGCTTTTGCGGACAGAATCGCGGTACGCCCATACACTCGTAAGAATATTTAAAACGATCAACCCGATCCCGAAGATCAGGACTATGAGAAATAAGATGCCGATTTCCATGGTGTTCCTCCTCTAATTTCTATGCTGACTTATTCTACGATCAAAAATTAGAGAAGGTTTCAAATCAGGCTGCTTTTCTTTTGCTTCTTTTCGATAAGCGTGTGTAAAGCTTCCGCACCCATCCTGCGGTTACATATACCAACCCGAAACTACTGATGGCGAGAAGGCAGACCGACCAATAGGACGCAGGCAGGGTTGAGTTCGTATCAGACATGGCGTAACGATCGACCAGTTGAAGGAACACCAGGGCTAGAAGAGTGCTTGTCACATAGCTTGATAGGGTCTTCCAGTGATTCAGCATCATCCATTCAATGACAGGTTTGACGACCCACATGAGAGAAAGCATGAATAAAAAGACGAGGGAAAATTGAACATATTCCGGCTCCAGACCAAAAACATCCAATAGATCTTGATCCAGCCAGCTGATTGTCTCATCCAGAAACGATGGATCGAACCATTCCGTTATATTCATCTTCTACCGCTCCTTGTTCTTTTTTTACCATTATGAACAAGGAGAGAAAGGAATAAACTTCACACTTCTAAAAGCTCCGGGTGTTTGTTTTTCAGCCACTTCAGCCCTTCCCGGTAGCTCAATGGCCGGACTTCCTCGCGCTTTAGATAATCAATGACCTTATAGGCGTCCGTTTTGCTATACTCTCGAAGCGCCCATCCGATCGCTTTTTCAATGAAGAATTCTCTTTCGTGCTTGAGCTTATCAATCGTTTCAAAAAGCAGAGGAGCATCCGTTTTGTCTTTGTATTTCAACTGATGGAGGACACTCGACCGTCGGACCCATAAGTGATCAGATTCTCGCCATTTTTCCGTATAAGGGCGTAGTTTGTCCTGATACCGAAGGAAGTAACCCCCGCACAGATTGGAAGCGATCATATCGACCGTGTCCCACCACGGTTTCGTCATAAGCAACTGTTTGTATGTATCAATGCTGTGTTCCGGGGCGTTCTTGACCCCTTTTTCAAGAATAGCGAGAGCTGCATAGTGACATTCTCTTTCCGGTTTTTCAAACAGCAACACCGCTGCTTCCAGGCGTTCCTCGTGTGTGATCGTTTGATATTCTTTCAGCAATGGTGCGAGGATCTTTTTCCGCTCAGGGGCTTTGATTCCGAAAAAAGGATAGTGATTTTTCATGTAATTCTCCATAGGGATCCGCTGTTCTTCATTTCTATGTTCTTCCAGGGCAGCGGTCACATGTTCACAGATCTCTTCTGAATGGTTCATCCATACTCCTCCGTTTCTTTGAAAAGGCGAATTCCGATGATCAAACAAAGGATCGAGGCACACCGTATAATGGCGGCCGTCCCTAGTTGAAAGGTCATCGCAGCTAGAGCCATAGATTGTGGTTTTTCTTCATAGGACAGGCTGGTCAGAGATTCATTCGCCTACGACCGATGCTGTGGATAAGATTAAGTGAGCCATCACATATCCATAAAGGCGCTTGTCCCTCTTCCTTTTCATGAGTAAAAGAATGATAGCACAAGCCGAGAAAGTAACAGTGGCAAGACCGATCAGCATCTTCCCTGTCTCCTGTTCAAGCCACACCGTTACCCTCCACTTACTTGTAAAAATCGTTGGAGATTAGTCGCATGTGCTTCCGCTTCTTCGTATCCTTGAGAATACAGGTCGTGCAGACGACTACGATTTCTTTCGATTCGACTTACCTTCAATGGTTTTAAAGGACGGATGACGAATGCCTCTCCGTTTCGTTCTGCTTCCTTCACTTTCTCCAACTGCTGATTGTAACGAGCGTGCCTTTCCAGTAAGGCTTTCGCGAAAAGTGGGAACTGCTTGTACTTTCGGTTAAAGTACCAGCCGCCTTTCATCCTGCTTTTGATGTATCCATCGTTGCGTGTGAGCACGACGACATGCTTTTTGTTCCCATGCTGTTTGGATGCTTGCATTGGAATCGGGTCGGCAATCCCTCCATCCATCAACTCCCGTCCATCATACTGAATACTTGGAGCGACCATCGGTAGTGAGCTCGAGGCACGTATGATTTTCAAAAGACTCTCCCTGTCCGGAAAGCGGTCGTAAAAGACCGGTTCGCCTGTATTCATATCCGTCGTTCCAACAACGAAACGTGTTTTTTGTTGAAGGAATGTGTCGTAATCGAACGGAACGAGCTGGTTCGGCAGTTTATCAAATATGAAATCCATTCCAAACAACTGACGTTTCGTTATCATCCGTTTGTACGATATGTATTCTGGATGATCCCCATACTCAACGATCACTTCGTAGTTCCTTCCGCGTTGTCTGGCGACATAAGAGCTGCCATTACATGCGCCTGCAGATGCTCCAACTACGTAAGGGATGTGAATGCCTTCATCAAGGAAAAAATCGAGCACGCCCGCTGTGTATGCGCCTCTCATCCCTCCGCCTTCAAGAACTAAGCCAACATCATTCATAGGATTGACACACCTTCCTTTTCCCATTTGCTACCTCTCCCTATATTTTGCCATGTTCCATCAGAAAAGTAAAAAAGCAACCGCTTCTATGCGGTTGCTTTGTGGTGTGATATCATCAGTTTACATAAGCATCGGAATCGTTTTTTCTTGCATGTTTTTCATCTATTTGACGTTCGATTTTTTCGATTGCTTCCTGGTCGTTCAACAGTTGTCGTTTGTTACGATCAACTAAGTCTTCAAAGGAAATTCGTTTTTGGTTTCTCATTATACAACTCCTTTCATAGGCTTATTTTAAATTATAGCAAAATTCAACATATTCCGCGCAACAATTGTTTGAACATTTTGTTAACTTTATGTAAAAGAAGGAGATGACCCATTGGAACACTTCATCAACCCAAATGTGAAACAAATTGAAATATCAGGAATCCGACGTTTTTTCAACATGGTCAGCCACTATGAAGATGTGGTTTCTTTGACGATTGGACAACCGGATTTTCCTACACCTCACAATGTGAAAGAGGCTGGAATTCAGGCGATCAAAGATAATCAAACGAGTTATACTCATAATGCTGGTATGCTGCCGCTTAGAAAGGCAATCCAGCAGCATGTGAACGATTCATACGGACTGGATTATAAAGCAGAAGATGAAATCATCGTTACCATTGGTGCTTCCCAGGCGCTTGATATTACGCTACGCACCATTATTCAGCCAGGCGATGAAGTGCTGCTGCCGGGTCCGGTCTATCCGGGATACGAACCGCTGATCCGCTTAGCCGGCGGTACCCCTGTCTTTATCGATACGAGCCGTGACGGATTCAAATTGACCGGAGATCAAATTGAAAAGCAAGTCAATCCTAAGACGAAGGCCGTCATTTTACCGTATCCATCCAACCCTACAGGTGTCTCTTTGACAGAAGAAGAGCTTCGGGATATTGCGGATGTGATCAAGAAGCATCAACTCTTTCTATTAGCGGATGAAATTTACAGTGAACTTGTTTACGATCGTCCCCACACATCGATCGCCAGCTTCCCTGATGTTCGTGACCAAGTGATCGTGATTAACGGGGTGTCCAAATCCCACAGTATGACTGGCTGGAGAATCGGATACTTGCTTGCCCCTTCCTGGCTGACTCGTCATTTGTTGAAAGTTCATCAGTACAACGTCTCTTGTGCACCTTCGATCAGCCAACACGCAGCGCTTGAAGCGTTGGCTAACGGAAAAAAAGAAGCCGAAACGATGCGTGATGCTTATATGGAAAGAAGGTCATTCGTCGTCAAACGCTTAAAGGAAATAGGAATTCCATTCGCTGAACCTGATGGAGCCTTTTATGTTTTCCTTAAACTTCCATTGAATGGGAAGACGACATTCGAACGTACGGTGCAGTTGGTTGAGGAAGCAGGAGTCGCCCTTGTTCCTGGGGACGCCTTTTCTGAATATGGAGAAGGATATATGCGCCTTTCCTATGCCTACAGCATGGAGACGCTGGAAATCGGTCTTAAGCGCCTTGAACACTTCATCGGAACAGAGGTTTCTGATTAAAAAACAAACGCACACACAAAAATCGGTAAATTCTTCTCATGAAAAAGAACTCATGGATACAGGTTCCATGAGTTCTTTTACTTGGGTTTGTTCTTTTGTACTTCATTCAAAAGCTTATCGAGTTGTTGGCTGAGCCTGATCGACTCAGGACTGGACAACCCTTTCTCAAAAGCCACTTTCGTCATTTCTTTACGCAAATCTTCCAATTCGGCAATACGAGGATCTTTGTCGGCCACTTGCAAAATCGACTACCTCCTGACGTGTTCTCATCTATTATTGTACAACTTTTGTAGTAAAAAAGAAAAGAATGTGTGTTCGTATTCATTTCTTGTACGCAAAAAATTATCTCAATTTTCTCTACTTTTGTAAACACAATCGGTAAAGGTTTTGAAATTTCGACAAAGGGTGAAAATATAAGAGAATGAAGAAGTAGAGAGTTTACAATTTCGTAAAACCCTTCCGTCTCTCCTTTTCTTTCCGACCCGATATGGTAAAATTAAGGTTAAGGTATGTGATCTTCATCTAGAAAGGAAGATGAGTTTGTCTGAACAATCTAAAAAAGAATGGTTGGAATGGTTAAAGGCCATTGCTGTTGCCATTACACTCGCATTTATATTACGAACATTTTTCTTCGCCACATCGATTGTTGAAGGGGCAAGCATGGACCCGACACTCAAAAACGGGGAACGCGTCATGTTCAATAAAATTATATACTATGTAGATGAACCCGCACGAGGGGATATCGTCATCATTGAGAGACCAGTAAAAAGTTATGTCAAACGCGTCATCGGACAGCCGGGAGATACAGTGGAAATCCGTGATCACGAACTTTATGTGAACGGTGAGGAGCAGACCCAGGAGTATTTGACAGAAGAAGCGGCGTCAGCGACGAGAGATTTCGGACCGATCGAAGTTCCAGAAGGGAAATACTTCGTCATGGGAGACAACCGTTCCATCAGTAAAGATAGCCGTAACGGCCTTGGTTTTGTTGAAGAAGAAGAGATCATCGGACGTACGGAACTGATCATTTATCCATTCAATGAATGGGGTTTAACGAAATAAGCACAAAAACGACCTGCCTGATGAATGGCGGGTCGTTTTTGGGTGATCTATGTGGTTCTACAATCGTTTTGTTTTCACTTAGTCGTGACGATTTTTTCTGGCAGCTGATGAAGCGTTTCAATCAGCTGATCCAGCTTCCCTTCTACACGATGCAGCAAGTAAAAGGTCACCGCTACAGGAAAGCCAACATCCGCTACGATTGAAATCCATGCCTCCATCTCCATCCAATCACCTCTTCTCCTAATATTAATATGCTCCTGATTGTGGAAGACTCAGTTCCGAGATGGTTGTGAGGTTCTTGGGGCTCCGGGAAAAGGTTCGCTTTCCATGGGGCGGGCGGTGAGCCTCCTCAGGCTGCGCCTTCCGGGGTCTCACCTGTCCCACACGTTCCATAGGAGTCTCACCGTTTCCCTCCGCCCCTTGACCACGTAAGTGTCTCGAAACTACTTCCCGGATAAGCTGCTTTCCTACAAGGAAAGTGGAGATCGTAACTTCTATGACCGCTATCTGAATTCATAATATTGTGAGCATTGCGCATGCAACACTGAATGCTGGAAAATAATCTTCCTCCCTAGGCAGTCATTCATTGCTGGCGTTCTGTATCAAGCTTATATACCTTGACAGCTCTGAAGAGGTTATAAGATTCACTTTTTCAATCATACTCGCTGATTTTTCTTCCAGTGATTTTGAGAATCTCCCATGGCAAAGGGGCGGAGGGGAATGGCGAGACTCCTGCGGGAAAAAAGTGCAGGGTGAGACCCCACAGAACGCAGTCCGAGGAGGCTCACCGCGCTCCCGCGGAAAGCGAGTCATTCCCCGCAGCCCTATCCACAGCACAAAAGTATCAAAATCAAGTCTTAAAGAATCCTGCCATATACTTGTAACACTCGTTAAGATTAAGTTTGATAAAAAGAGCCGCTAAGGATGGATAGCGGCTCTTTCGTTTTTAGAATTCGATATCGAAGACGTTGCGTTCGACGATGCGTGCTTCTTTCTTTTCCAAGAGGTCTCCCCCGTTGGAATAGAAGCAGCCTTGGGCTAGGATGGCATCCATCGCTGCATTCACTTGCAGTGGATCGACAGGTTCGATCGGATCATCCAGGCTGATGGTGACGGTTTTTCCTTCTACATTCAAAAATTTAAGCTCCAGCTTTTTCATTTCATTCTCCTCCTTTTTTCACCTTATGATTCAGTCAAAACTGAGCGATCATCACGAGCGATATCAACTAGAATGTGCTGCTGTAACGGGGAAAGATCTACAGCTACTTCGTGCAATTGTTCATCTGTTGCATCTGTTTTGATGTTGTTGAAGGATTTACGTTTAAGAACCATGTTTCCGTCCTCATCAGTACCTGTTGAAAAGACAAGCTGCAAGCGACTGTCTACTTTCAAAGTATTTACGGCCATGTGCTTCACCTCCTCTCACATCTATAATCGAAGGAGAAGAGAAAAAAGTGTCATTCACTTGCTAATTTTTTTAGTTCTACCTCTCTTATATGTATCCGTCAATAAAAGTTTATTAACGAAAATGACAGTATTCTTGAATACTTGATTTCGAGATGTTTGTGTGTGTGGATCGGGGCGGAGGGGAATAGCTCGCTTTCCGCGGGAGTCTCCCCATTCCCCTCCGCCCCTTTGCCATGGGAGACTCTCGAAATCACTTCTGGAAGAATCAGCTTGAATGACTGAGGAAAGTGGATCATATAACCTCTCCACAAGCAGGAATTCAGAATCTATAAGCTTGATACAGAGCGCTTTATGCCTGCCATAGGAGGGGGCACTTCCTCTAGGTATAGGGGTTCGTTTCTCCTTACTATGAAAGGGGGTGGTTGGGAAGCTGCGAGACTCCCGCGGGAATGGATTGGCTGGCAAGACCCCACAGGACGAAGTCCGAGGAAGCTTGCCGTCATCCCCGCAGGAAAGCGAGTTGCTTCCCAACCACCCCTGACGCTCAACCAGGCAACGAACCCCGGGAACATCTCGAAACTGAATCTTCCACAATATGGAGCTATGTTGCAAGAACATAAAAAGAGTCCGGGAAAGGAACCTTTTTTGGATCCTTTCACGGACTCTTTTCTTCATTAAGTATCAACCGTTATCAAAAATCGTTAATCCTATTAGACCTAATAATACAATAAGACTGACAAAAAACATGATAATTTCCATTCTTGTTCCACCCCTCTTTCCTATCTATCATAGCAAATATTTTAAGCGTTTGCTTAGCCTGTTCCATAATCATCGTATATTTTTATCCTACCCTGAAAAAGAAACAGAAACACAAACTTTTTCACAAATTTGCCATAAAAGATTGAATAGATTGTGAAATAGTGAACAAAGTATGGAATTACTTGCCTTATCCTCATATACTTGAATTGTAAGAAAGAGATCTTCTTACACACCCTCATGTGAAGTGGTGAACAAACTAAAATAAGGAGTGAGTTTCATGTTGAATGATCTGTTACGAAACAACAAGGTTGTAGCCATGATCTTGACTGTCTTTCGAGTGTATCTCGGGTATGCTTGGCTAACCGCTGGTATCGGAAAAATTACGGGTGGCTTTGAAGTGAGCGGATTCCTGAATGGAGCGATCGCTAAAGCTGAAGGTGCACACCCGGCTGTCCAGGGATGGTGGGCAGTCTTCCTTGAACAATTCGCGCTTCCAAACCATGAGTTTTTCGCATTCATCGTCATGTGGGGAGAAGTCCTCGTCGGAATTGCACTTATTCTAGGATTATTTACGAACGCAGCGGCGTTGGGTGGCATTCTCATGAACTTCGCTTTCTTATTCAGCGGAACGGTCAGCACGAATCCACAAATGGTTCTGCTCACGATCTTCCTTCTTGTAGCTGGAGCCAATGCCGGACGATACGGATTAGACCGCTGGGTCGTCCCGATGCTCAAGAAACAAGGGACCAAACTTCATGTAAGAAGAGGAAGACTTGCTCATCAATAATACATCCAGCCCTATGGGTCACCCATAGGGCTTTTTTCGTTTATTTTGCTTCTGGATGAGGTATGATGATTTTATACATAATTTTCAACACCGTAAAAAGAAAGAGGTGCTCTATGACTACTTATATTTTCCGTTTTTTTATTTTTTGGTACATATGCGGTGTTGTCTTAGTTACATTTGACTTGCTGCCCCCCTGGCTCGAATGGGCCAACAGCGTATTTTTGATTACGGCCGGTGTCGTCGCAGGGATCTATTTTTCAAAAATGTACGGTGTTTGGCGAGGGATACTCTACAGCCTGATCATCATTGTCGTCAGTATTTATGTGGAACATTTAGGAGTAGCGTACAATTTCTTATTTGGAGCCTACCATTACACGGAAAACTTCGGATTAAAAATTGCGGACACGCCAATTACGATCGGTTTCGCCTGGCTGTTGATCATCGGCTGCTCGCATGAACTGGCCCGTGTTTTATCGAGCGGGTGGAACGTTTGGGCCAGCCGGTTCATTTTTGTTGTCACGGGTGCGCTAGCCGCGGTGACGATGGATCTCATCCTCGACCCGGTTTCTTTTAAAGTGAAGGAATATTGGATTTGGGAAGATCCTGGCTTTTATTACGACATCCCGTTTTCCAACTTCTTTGGCTGGTTTGTTCTGGCTGCTCTTTTTCATTTGATTTTCTTGTTCATTCCTCGAGACAAGGAAGAAAAAAGCGTTCATCCATGGCCTCGTAGAATGGTAGTAACGTTCGGACTAATCATATTTTTGTTTCTTTGCATCGCATTCACCGGACAGTTGTATGGTGCGATTGTGTTTGTAAGCATCCTGACGCTCCTATGGTACGTCTTGTATTTCTGGAGGAGATCCTATGTTTCTACCCGCACGTAAAACATCGTGGATCCAGTGGGGATTCACCCGCTTCAACCGTCGTTTTTTAAACCATCATTTCAACAGCATTCGAATCCAACTCCCCTCATCGATTCATGATGAGAAGACCTTGTATCTGATCAATCATTCGACATGGTGGGATCCTCTTTTTATCTTTTACATCAATGATCGTCTCATAAAATCAGATGGCTATGGCATGATGCATGAAGACGGCATCCTCCGTTTCCCTTTTTTCCGGAGAATCGGAGCTTATTCAATGAACGGGAATGATCGGCGTCATTTAATGCAATCGCTGCACTACAGCAGGCAGTTGCTCGAACAGGATAAGACCGTGTGGATTTTTCCTCAAGGAGATGAACAGCCTCTTGAGAAAAGGCCACTCGAATTTTTTTCGGGAATCAGTTATCTCGCAAAGCAGTGTCCGGACATCCATGTGGTTCCGGTTTCGCTATACTATGCTTTAGAACACACGAAAAAGCCGAATGCCTACATACGAATTGGCGAAGCTCTCCCTCGTCAGAACTACCAGGATCTTAACAGAAAAGAAATGACGCGGTATTTTGAAGAGGCAGCTACTAGGCAGTTGGATGAATTACGACAAGACGTCATCCATGAAAATGATCAATCCTTTAAAAAATTGTAATGGAAAGGGGGAATCATAATGTCGCTATTTTTTATTCTTCTCCTCATCACCATCGTCTTGAACGTGTGGACGATTTTCAACAGCCTTTTCCTTTACCCTTTACACCCGAAAAAAGAGCTTGAAGATGAGCCATCCGTTTCACTGCTTGTGCCGCTTAGAAATGAAGAAAACAATGTCGAAGGGTTGATCCGGTCATTGCGGGCGCTTACCTATCCTGATTTGGAAGTGATTCTGCTTGATGATCATTCAGAAGATCAAACACTCGACAGGCTTAACGAACATGTCCAGAACGATGATCGTTTTACTGTGATTCAGGGGAAGGAGCTTCCGGAAGATTGGAACGGAAAAGTGCATGCTTGCCATCAGCTCTCACAGGCGGCCCATGGTGCGTATCTTTTGTTTCTGGATGCGGATGCACGCGTTGCTCCTGGTGTGATTCAACAAACACTCGCCATAATGCAAGAGAAAAAGGCCAGCATGCTGAGCGGTTTTCCCAATTACCCCAATGCCCATTTTCTCAGTCATATGCTTGTCCCGCTTCAGCATATAGTCGTTCTGCTTCACCTTCCTTTGTTTGTCGCAAACCGGACGACGAAGCCGATGTTCACCGCCGCGTGCGGAATATTCATCATGATCGAACAAAAAGCGTACGAAGCCATTGGAGGTCATGCATCTGTGAAAGATTCCCTCGTCGAGGATGTACATATTGCAAGAGAAGTGAAAGAACATGGATACAAGATGATCCTCGCCAACATTACAGAATCCGTGCTTTCCTATATGTACGATTCTGGAAAAGAGACATGGGAAGGATTTAAAAAGAATGCGTACACAGGGATCGGCCGTTCTTCGGGTATGGTGGTGTTCCTGACGTTATTTTATACAGTCGTTTTCTTAGCCCCTGCCGCCCTGGCTTTAGTTGGACTTTTCTCAGGAAGTTATGCCCTTCTCCTCCCCTACCTCTTGACGGTTAGTTTCAAGATGTATGTAGACGCACGGACGGGGCATCCGTTATGGCTTTCCTTTCTACTGCCAGTTGCCGTTGTAATGCTGATTGCGATTATGATGGCATCGATGTTCGTTCATAAACGAGGCGAAAAATATCAATGGAAAGGGAGGTATTATCAATGAAAGTCGCGATCATCGGGGGAGGACTCGGAGGATTATCAGCTGCGGTTACCCTCGCGAAGCACGGAGCTGACGTGAGGCTGTTCGAAAAAAACAATCACTTTGGCGGGAAAATGATGAGCGTCGATGAAGGCGGATTCCATTTCGATTTCGGTCCGAACACCATTACCATGCCCGAGGTATTTAACGATGTACTCAGGCAGGGTGGGCTTGATCCACGGGAAGAGCTTCCTTTCGCAAAAATTGTCACCCATACGAGAAATGAGTTTCAAGACGGTACTGCTTTTGATTTCTCCACCGATCAAACCTATATGAAGCAACAGTTGGAAAGGCTCGATCCTAAAGGACATGTGATGTATGAAGATTTCCTTGTAGAAATTGAACGCTTGTATCACCTTTCCCAGAAGCACTTCTTGCACAGAACTTTCAATGGGTGGAGCGATTACTTTGCCCCTTCCCTTGCGAAAAGCATGATGAACGTTCGTCCTCTGGAATCCATGGATCACTTTTTCAGAAGGTACTTTTCAAACCCGAAAATCATCCAGGCATTGAACCGGTATTCCACGTATATCGGCTCCAACCCTTATCAAGCACCTGCCACGTTCAGTATGATTGCCCACCTTGAATGGAATGATGGGGTTTATTTTGTTCGCGGGGGCAACACGAGGATTGCGGATACTTTCGTTAAAGCTGCAGAAAACGTTGGAGTCCGGCTGTATCAAGGGACGAAAGTGAAAAAGATTCATCACGAAAATCAACGTGTGACCGGAGTGGAAACAGCGGATGGCGACCACTTCGAGGCGGACCATGTCATTATGAATGGAGACCTCCTAAAGGCCGTTCCGGAATTGATTGATCCAGATGCGAGACGTACGTTGACCAACCGCAAACTAAAAGGGTACGACCCTTCCATTTCCGCCTTTGTTATTATGGCCGGACTGGATACGAAAATCAGCCGGTTGAAGCATCACCATTTAATTTTCTCTCATGACTATAAACAGGAATTTAACGTATTGAAAAACGGTCATTACGCTGAAGATCCGACGATTTACATTTGTACCTCCTCGAAATCGGATTACTCCGTTTCGGATCAAGGGGATAACTGTTTTATCCTCGTCAACGCTCCTGCTCTCAAGCAGAAAGGTGGATATGATAAACAAGCCTATAAATCCCACATTTATGATCGACTGCAAGCAGCGGGCGTTCCGATCAAAGATCATGTCCAGGTCGAACACATCTGGGATCCAGCGGATATCGAGAGACATTTCGGTGCCTATCGCGGATCTTTATACGGACCTTCCTCCAACCGACGATCACAGGCATTCATGAGGCCGTTCAACAAATCACAGGACCTTGAGGGTCTCTGGTTTTGCGGTGGAAGTACACACCCCGGAGGCGGCTCTCCGATGGTCGTGTTAAGCGGGCAGAATGTCGCTAATGAAATTCTCGGAAAACTTGTTCATGTCGAATAACCTCCTGCATACTCCTCCCCTTTTCAGCCAAGATAAAAAGGGAGGTGTCTGGAATGGAGAAAAACAAACGCAATAAACAGCGAAAAGAAGAACGCCCGTTGAATCCTGTAACCAATGACCTTGGCGTCGATCCGGATGAACAGGCAATGAACGGCGATTATGGGATGTTAGAAACGGAAGAAGAAGACCGTCTCCACGATCGGAATAAATAATAATAAAGGGAGGCATGACGTGCTGGTCATGCCTCCCTTTTTGTTATTTCTTCAATGATAAGGTTTCATCCATTTTGTAGAGGGAAAGGATCCCCGATAGGATCGGAAGCATGCCGACAATTCCAATCGCCCATGGAACGGATAGGATATCTGCAAAAACACCAGCAAGTATTGCTCCGAATGCATACCCGCTGTCCCGCCAAAAACGATAGACGCCCATGGAAGTGGCTCTCCACTCCGGTGGTGCGACATCACTGATGGAGGCTAGAATTGTTGGGTAGACCATCGCAGTAGCGATCCCTAAGAAAAGAGCTCCCGTCAGCCACATCGGATATGAATCGACGAGAAGAATAAACCATAGAGATAGTCCCTGGAGCAGCATCCCGGAAACGATTAACTTCTTCCTTCCAATTTTGTCACTCCATATGCCTGTGAACAATTGAAAGAATCCCCAGGCTGCCGGGTATAACGCGACGACTGTACCTACCTGGCCGACACTCAATCCGCCCGCACTCAAGAAGATAGGAAAGAGCCCCCACGCCATTCCATCCTTAAGGTTCGTGGTTAGACCCGCCAGGCTGCTACTGAATAAATTTTTATTTTTCCATGTCGTTTCCTTGAATACTTCTGCAGTAGAAAGCCCGGAAGTTGCAGTCTTCTTTTTCACCTGGCTTTGTACATGTTTTTTAGTATCTTCAGCGAACAAGGATAGGATAAACCCTACAACGACAAGACCGATACCGATATAAAAAGGCTCTGGTGTAAGCGAATAGCGTGAAGCCATGTAACCGGACAGCGCAGCCATGACAGCAACGCCGACGTAGCCGGCGAATTCGTTAAATCCAACAGCCAATCCCCTCTGATCAGCCTTTGCGAGATCGACTTTCATATTGACGGTCATGGACCATGTCAGAGCTTGATTTATTCCAAGAAAGATATTGGCCACGACAATCATCCACCATGCTTCAGCAAAAATCACAAGCAAAGGAACCACCAATCCTATAGCCCAACCCCCTAAGAGGACACGTCTTCTCCCCCACCGGTCTGCCATGCTACCGGCGAAAAAGTTCATGACCGCTTTTGAAAAACCAAAGCTGACGATGAATGAAAGCGCGGCACTCGTGGATGCTATCCCGTAAATCTCCTCTCCGAGAATAGGCAGGATGGTGCGTTCTAAACCAACCATGGAACCGACAAAAAAGTTAATGATCACAAGCAATGAAAAGGAAAATAGGTTGGCTTTTACACCTAAACGTATGTTGTGCTGATTCACCTTTTACCTCCTCTCTATAATAATTTTTCCATAAAGACTATAATACCACACAGGGTATATATTGAAAAACAAGTCGATTCAACAGAAAAAAGCAAAGAGAGCACTCTCTTTGCTTTTTCATACTGGTTTTTTATAGTTTTCGATCTTATAAAAGTAATCATCAATGACAGCCAGTTCGGAGTATGGAACTTTTTCATCTCCAATGATTTGATACCCGCCAAACCCGATGCCTGTCAGTAAAACAAGGTCCCCGGGTTCGGCTAACCCGAGAGATAAGTGGATGCCTTCTTCTCTGTGCAGGCGGGTATGGACATGAGAAGAGAACTTCCGTTGAAACCCTTGGCACACTTCATTCACCACAGTCTGTCGATCGGCATGTCCTGGCTGGTCGACGCTGACGACAATTTCATCCGCTATCTCTTCCACAACCTCAGCCATCTGTGGTCGTTTTTTCGGATCCCGGAGCCCAATTCCTGTAATCATTACTACAAGTTTTCTGTGAGGAATTTCAGCGACAGCCTCCAAGACATGGGAAAGGGCGTCTGGCGTGTGCGCATAGTCCAATAAAATTTGATACGGGACCTCTTTTTCAACGATTTGAAAACGCCCCTCCGGTTTCCTGATATGATCCGTGACGGTTAAAATGGTGTCTATAGAAAATCCAACATGGTGACAAGTAGCGATGGCAGCCAAGAGGTTCATTACATTGTACTCTCCGAAAACAGGGGCCTTAACCGTATACTTCATGCCGAATGCATCCAACTCGAAAGTGGTCCCTTTTCTCGTCGTACGAATATGGGAGGCTTGTATGTCAGCATGCTGATGGATCCCATACGTCGTCATTGGTCCTTGAAAGGTTTGAATTAGATCATCCGCCATCAGTGGATCATCGGCATTGATGACAGCTTGATCCGCTTGTTGAAACAACTTCATTTTCGCCTTTTTGTAGGCTTCCATCGTCTGGTGGAATTCCAAGTGCTCGGGGGTAAGATTGGTGTGGACCGCTACATTGAAATGGATGGTTTCCAAACGCTTTTGATCAAGAGCGATGGATGTGGATTCAATAACAGCTGCTTGCATCTTTTTCTTACAAAAGTGATTCAGCACACGATGAATATCAGGTGCTTCTGGAGTGGTCGGAACCGTCTGCTTAAAATCTATCTTTTGATGATCATCCCAAATCCCTGCTGTTCCAATTGATCCTGTTCGAAAAGAAAGACGGTTTAACAAAGAATGTGTGAACGCGGTCACCGTTGTTTTTCCATTTGTTCCTGTTACTCCAATCGTATGTAGAGATTCAGCAGGGGAACCACACACAACAGATGACAACACAGCAAGCGCCATTCGACTATCTCTTACACAAACAAAGCTGATGTGGGGATGCTGGGCCGCTAAAAGATTCAACACCTCCTGATCCGTACCAACGATCGTCTGTGCACCCCCTTCAATTGCCTGCTTTATGAATAAATGGCCGTCCACATGCTCTCCTTTGATACATACGAATGCATCTTGAGGTTCGACCTCCCTTGAATCATAGGTCACAGCGTGGATTTCCTGTTGGAGTGGTCCTTGAACAGATCCATTCAGTAATTCGTTCAGGATGTACGTCTTTGTCTTCATATCATCATCCTCTATATGCTAAAATCCGCTTTATTTCGTTAAAGCCACGTACGATACGCTTTTCCCAATTTCAAGACAATCGAAACCAAACATCTCGAATTCGATGTTTTTTACACAAAAAAGACAGCAGCCGAAATCGGTGCTGTCTTTTTGGAGATATCAAGATTATAAGAGACGAACATGAGTGATTTTTGCTTGCGGGTTCGACTTCAAGTGGCTTTCCCGCGCTTTTTCTTTGTGCGAAGCATAAACAGGGACTTGTTTCACAACCCCTGATTTTGCCTGGTAATAGATTAAATATTTCTCTGCCATTCTCCTCTACCTTTCTGATTTAATGTTGCTACAAGTATTCGCAGGAAGGGACAGGATTATACATGACAGGTTCTTGTGCTTGATTGAGTGGTCCTTGTGCGCGTTGAAGCGGGCTTGCGCGCGGTGAAGCGGGGCTTGCGCGTGATTGAGTGGTCCTCGCGCGCGATGGAGCGGGCTTGCGCGCGATGGAGCGGGCTTGCGCGCGGTGAAGTGGGCTTGCGCGCGATGGAGCGAGCCTTGTGCGCGGTGAAGCGGCCTTGCGCACGGTGAAGTGGTTCTTGCGCACGGTGAAGTGCTTCTTGCGCGCGCATCACGACACAGAAGGTGTGATGCGCACGAAAGAAAAAAAGCAGACTCACTGCATGTCTGCAATGATCTGCTTTTTCTCTTGATCTGTAACGAAATTGCGATGATTAAACACTTGATAGCCGTTTTTTCTTACAGTCGGAAGGATGGCCCGATACATTTTAGCGGCTCCTCCTACGGGTGCCCGTGAATATAACGGATAATCAGGTAATGTTTTGATTGCTTTATCATAATAAACTTCGGCATCAGAGGCTAAATCTTCCCACATGTTAATAAATGCAGTATTCACCTTTTTCTCTTTCAAATCAAAAAACGTGTATCCGTGGCTGTCCATCACTTCTTGCGGTAAGTAAACACGGTCGATTTCCATGTCTTCTCCTATATCGCGCAGGATGTTGGTGATCTGCATGGCATACCCGAGTTCGATCGCCCCTTGGCGCAGAGCCCCGACTTTTCCCGGCGCTATGACAGGCAGAAGCATCAAACCGACCGTGCTGGCGACATGATAACAATAATGTAATAAATCCTCTTTGTTGCGGATGGTGGTAGGATACAAATCCATCCGCTGACCCTTGATCATGTCATAATAGGGGGCGGGATCGATGGAGAAATTTCTAAAAACATCATCGAGGGCAATCCAGGAAGGGTCCTCTAGTTCCAGTTTCCCTTCCATGAACTGATCGAATTGCTGGGAAAAAGCTTCGAGTTCTGTTTTTGGGTTAAGTCCTTCATCTACGATATCATCCACACGACGGCAAAAGGCATAAATCGCCCAAACGGCTCTTTTCTGCTGTTTAGGCAGCATAGCGAATGCTTTTGAGAACGTTTTGGAATGCTTTTCGATTACTTCGCGACAATGATCGTAGGCTTGATTCAAGTCCGTCATCACTAAACACCTCGCTTGTAATTATGCCTCTCTTTGACCCCATATTGCAAATAATCTGCCAACAATTTGGCTCCCTGCATAACAATCGGAACGCCACCGCCTGGATGAATGGAAGCTCCGACGGCATACACATTGGCTAATGGATACGGCTGCAGCTGTGGCCGGAAGACCCCGGATTGGAATAGGGTCGGTGCAATTCCGAAGCTGCCTCCTGCATACAATCCCTCTCGCTCGGCATCCTCAGGCGTTCGGATATGCATCCATTCGATATGTTTTCGCAAATCAGGAAATCCGCGGACCTCCATTTCGTCGATGACGTTTTCGATTAACTGGTCTTTCTTATTCCAGTCGACCTTCTCTCCTGCAGGAACAGGAATCAATGTGTAGAGGACCCCTTTTCCTTCAGGAGCGAGAGAAGGATCCACTAAGGATGGATGAAAGGTATAAAACGACGGATCATCGGGCAATTGTTTTTCAACGAATACCTGTCTCATATGGCTGTCAAAGTCACGAGACATGAAGAACTGGTGGATGGATTCGTTTTCATAGGTGCGGTCAAGTCCCATATAGAGCAGCAGACAACCAGAAGAGGGGGTGTATTTCCGTTGAAGCTGCTTGTCGGCAGGCATGATTTTGTCCATCAGTGGAAAATCACCATTTAAAATCAGTTCATCAAAAGTAACTTTTTCTCTCCCCACCGTTATGGAAGTAGCTCTATCTTTACTTGTTTCCACACTTTCGACAGATTTTCCTTTAAAAATGTGCACGCCTCTTTTTTCCAACTCGTCTTCGATGATTTCAACAAGGTGAGCATAGCCACCTTTCATGTACCAGATTCCGTGTTCATGTTCACTGTAGGAAACGAGCGAGTACATCGCGGGTGATTGTTCGGGATGACCTCCGATATACAACGTTTGTAACGTATAGGCTTCTACAAGACGCTCATCATCGAAATAACTGCGCATCATTTTTTTCACATTCTGGTAGGCTTTTAACTTGATTAATGTTTTCAAGTTTTTACGAGAGAAAAAGGTCCTTTTGTCTACAAACGATTTTTCGAGAAACTGAGCCTTCCCCTGCAAAAAGCGTGTCCGCATATCACTTAAAAAGCGGTCAAAACGAATCTCATTGCCGGGAAATTTCTCTTTCAGTTCTGCTTTTTGTTTTTCAGCATCAGCATACTTGTTGAACGTCGTACCGTCAGGAAAATGAATATGATAAAGCGGGTCGCACGGGATCAATGGAATCCGTTGCCTTGGAATGCCACCGTCTTCTAAGATCCCGAGAAGCATTTCAGGCAGAAGAACAATCGTTGGCCCCTGATCGATTTTAAATTCTCCATGACGCTCGTAGGCAAGCCTGCCACCGAGCTCATCCTTTTTTTCATAAATGGAGATCTTCCGGTCTGGGTCTTTGGATAATAACAGCGCCGTCATAAGCCCGCCGATGCCTCCTCCGACAATCACCGTCTCTTTCATATCGGCTGCACCTCCTCTTCCCTAATCCATCCCGTGGTGATTCTTGCTGATTCGAGGATGGTCGGTAAACCGCTCCCCGGGTGGGTTCCTCCACCGACGAGCCAGCAGTGATCGAGCTCCTGGAACCTGTTGTGCGGGCGGAAGTACATCATCTGAGAAAGCTGGTGACCGAGGCTGAACGTTGCTCCCTGGTGGACAAAGTGGTCGGTCTGCCACTGCTTCGGTGTGAGTACCTTTTCTTCGACAACATGGTTTCGAATGTCTGTAAACCCTGTCTTTTTCTCGATCTCATCATAAATCAAAGATTTGAAAGTCTCTTGTTTATCATCCCAGTCAATTTCAGAATAATTGTTCGGGACAGGGGCCAAAATATAGACCGCTGAATGCCCTTCAGGTGCGAGGGTCGGATCGGTCACACTTGCGTTATGGATATAAATAGACGGCTCATCAGACAAAACGAGGTCTTTGGTCATCTCATTCACATTCTTCTGATAATCCTCGGCAAAAAGAATGGTGTGGTGAGGCATGTCGTAGATTTTATCAAGGCCGACATAGATCATGAAAGTAGAGCATGAATACTTTTTCTTCCCGAGCTTTTCTTTGGAATGGCTGCGCAGGACACCGTCATCAATGAGACGGGTCATCGCATCGGCAAAGTCCGCGTTGATGATGTATTCATCCGCCTGAACCGTCTCGCCGGAGTCCAGGACAAGTCCTGTAATCTCCTTGCCTGATACATTGATTTTCTGGACGCCTTCACTTAAATGAATGTTTCCTCCATGCTCCTCGGTCACTTTCGCCATCGCTTTTGACAGTTGATTGACCCCTCCGATCGGGTGAAACACTCCCCATTCATGTTCCATGTACGAGAGGATGGAAAAAGCTCCTGGACATTCCCACGGTGACATCCCTAAGTATTTGGCTTGAAACGTGAAAGCAATTTTCAGCCGTTCATCAGTAAAGTAATCGGAGAGCACATCATAGACCGATTTTCCGAGCGAAAGTTTTGGCAGGGCTTTTAACGCCCGTTTGCTGAGATAATCCGTCCATTTGTTATGTTTCGTTTGCAAAAGAGGCATGAGCGCCTGCATCTTCTCTCTTGTATCCTTCATGAAGCCTTCATAACCGGCCTCATTCCCCGGGAAATGCTCAGCGATCACATCAAGCATTTTATCTCGTTCACGGTACATAGGTACCCTTTTTCCGTCGAATTGAAGTTCATACATAGGAGAAAGTTCTTTCAAATCCATATAATCATGAACATTCCTTCCCGACATTTCAAAGATTTCCTCCATAATCTGAGGCATACTCAAAAATGTCGGGCCGATATCAAATGTATAATCCCCGAGCGAAAAATGACCGTTCCTCCCGCCCACATAGGATTGTTTTTCATAGACATGAACATCATAGCCTTGGGCTGCAAGAATCATTGCTGAGGCTAATCCTCCAGGTCCTGCTCCAATAATGGCGATCTTCTTCATAACCATCCACCTTCTCTCCTGAACTTCTGTTGTACAAACATTATACATAATATGTACAAAAGCGACCATTGATCCAACTTCATCAATGTGCTTTTCCAATATTTCCATATCTTTATACTCATTTTTTACCCTTCAGGCGGATGTTATAACCCTCTACTTTAGTAAAGTATTACTTTCGCTTATTTTAACGGAAAATCCTGTTGAATGTTCTTGTAAGTTTTTTTCGTTCTCAAATAATGTTCAGCTTCTACTGTTTACCTTTTTCAATGATTGTTCATTCCATGATCGATGTGAATTTTTCACAAGGATAATTAAGGGAATGGAGGGGATAATATGGTCGAAGGAGGCATGGTTATGTATTCAAATCAAAGGGTTTCCGGACCTTATTACCCTTCCCATTCGACCCACCATCCGCCACACAATCAATACAGCAATGAACAATTGAATCATTGGTGCGAAGAGCTGGATCAGTGTGAGCATCACCAGGAGCAACAGTCTGACAGCATGCATCAAAAAAGTAAAATAACAAAACTCTCTCCCCCGACCTTCATGAGTTGATGAAGCTGGGTAGATGACCATACACAGCTCCTCTCTCGTGCATAGGCTACGAATGTAACAACAGGAGGTGAGCTTATGTACGGAGGCTATCCTTACGGAGGAAGACAGTGCTACAGACCACGGCGTTGCGGCAATAACTTCGCCTTGATCGTCGTATTGTTCATCCTATTGATCATTGTTGGTGCAGCATTTTACTGCTAACCACTGATAAAAAACAACTAGCATAGGACGAGGGCCTGAACGTTGTGCTTTCCCATATCGATTCCGGCGTGGTAAACGTTGAGTGCAGCGCAGAGAAAGTATGGAAGAAAAGGCAACCTCTCCCCTCTTCCCAAAGACTCATCCTTATTCTATTCCTAAAAAAGGACACGACCCTATGAGGGTGTGTCCTTTTTTCGTGATTTTTTCATTATAAGTTAGACGGTTATCCGATAATGATTCTCTCTCTAGGATAATGGTATTTTCCTTGGGCTTTGTCATGTTTCTTGAAGGAGAATAAAAAGGTCAATAACCCGATCCGACCTAAAAACATGAGCAGCATCAGCACAACTTTTCCAAAGGAAGACAAACCTGGCGTGATGCCGAGCGATAGCCCGACAGTTCCAAACGCTGAGCAGACCTCGAAAACGAGTTCATTCAGTGTAAATGGTTCTGTAATGGTCAATGTAATGACGGCGCTGAAGCAGACGAATAAAGCGACCATCGTGACGACAACTGCCTTATTCAAATCTTCAGGGTGCACTTCTCTTCTAAACAATCGGATATTGTTTCCGCCCCTTGCAAAAGTCAGGACGAAAATGACCACCAGGGCGAACGTCGTCGTCCGGATCCCTCCTCCTACACTACTCGGGGAAGCACCGATGAACATCAAGGAAGACATGAACAACTGGGTTTGTTCTGTAAACTGATTGATATCCATGGTGGAGAGTCCACCACTTCTTGTCGTGACAGACTGAAACAAGGCGTAAAAGAAAATTTCATGCCAGGACTTGTCAGAAAAGAAATGGTTGCTTTCTAAAATGATGATCATGACCGTCCCGAGCACGACCAACGCAAAGAAAGTGAACGTCGTAAGTTTGGCAAACAAAGAGAAACGGATGGTCTTTTCTTCATGATTTTGCATCAAATATTGTTTGACCTCGATCAGAACCGGAAAACCGATCGCCCCGGCGATGATGAGGATTATGTTAATGAATTGCACAAAATAATCGTCACGGAAAGGAATCAAGGATTGGCCCGTAATGTCAAACCCACCGTTCGTCATCGCACTGATTGTTCCGAAGAACCCCTGTAAATAGGCTTCGCCTGGTTCGTAGTACTGAAGAAAATACGTACCGAGTACAAGGAAACCAATAAGTTCGATCATCAAGACGACAAGTACGATCTGTTTTACGAGGCGGACCATCCCGGCGAAGGATGTCTGGTTTTGGTCCGTCATAATCAACCGGCGTTCTTTCAAGCCGATTTTCTTCCCGAGCATCAACCAGATTAGCGTACCTAGGGTCATCACGCCGATGCCTCCGAACTGGAGGACGATCGCCAGGATGAAATACCCTGTGGTACTGAATGTTTCAGCTGTCGGCAAGGTAGTTAGACCTGTGACACTGACCGCACTGACCGCCGTGAATAAAACATCGATGAATTCAACCTTAACTCCATCTCGATGCGCCACTGGAAGGGCAATCAATATGGAAGATATGGTGACTGCGACCATATAATATAATGCGATTAATTGGAATGGCGATAAGTCATTCAGCCATCGCAGGCTCTTTCTTCTCACCCACATAACGTAAAACTCCTTTGATGTTACCAGGTCTAATCGATGTCTATTACCACTAATTAGTATAGCAGGAACTTCGACAAATTACTTCCGCATTCTCAAAAATGTAAGACATTTGAACTCCTACACACGTCGGAGGCGTCTGAATATCAGACGCCTCCACCGTATGGTTATGCTTTTGATTCCTGGCCACGTTTTTTGAATTCTTCTAAGAGGTCTTCTCCCTGATAGCCTTCATCCATCAATTGCTTTAATACCCATTCCACTTGTTCCTGCTGACGGTCCACAATCGTTCCCATGAAAATGACATTCATGCGGTCACCGATCATATTGACGTCAATCGGTTTTACGAGAAAAGTAGCTGGACGGTTGCTTTGCTTCGTAATTTTCACTTGTATGATGATTTCTTCTTCCTTTTCTTTCATCGTTTCAAAGAACTCACGATAACTCTCATCGATGAAAGCTTCGATAACCCAGCGGCCATGATCATCTTCCCTGTTGATAATCAAACCGTCTTCAAGCTTGATGCGTCTTTGAGTGATATCCTCGTGTTTTTCTTCCACGATATCCAATGAAATCAGTTTAAAGGTTTTCATTCGAATGACCTCCGAGAATGATAATTATCTCCATTATAGAACACGGAGAGGACTGGAGCAAAGACTGATTTCGACCTTTTTTTATCCTCCGATGTAAGACATTTCGATTTTGTTCGCTTTCATCGGCTTTCCGTGGGCTCTGTCGACGGAATATTGATCGTTACGCCCTGTCCAAATCGCGAGCAAATAATCGGTGATCGTTTCATCACTTTCCCCTTCACGGAGCATGGTTTTCAAGTCATAACCGGAAGATGCGAACAGACAAGTAAATAAGTTCCCGTCCGCGGACAGACGAGCTCTCGTACAGCTTGAACAAAAGGCTTCTGTTACAGATGAGATGACTCCGATCTCTCCTGAACCATCTTCATACCGATAGCGGGAGGCGACTTCTCCATAGTAATTTGGATCTAGGGCCGCGAGGGGCATCTCCTGGTGAATCTGCTCAATGATCCATTTTTTTGAAACGACGGCATCCATATTCCAGCCGTTGTGGTTGCCGACTTCCATAAATTCAATGAAGCGCAGCGTATCCCCGGTTCCTTTGAAATAACGGGCCATCGGCAGGATTTGGTCTTCATTCATTCCCTTTTTCACAACCATGTTAATTTTTATGTTCAACCCCGCGTCTCTTGCGGATTCAATTCCTTTTAAGACCGGCTTCGTTTTCACTCCACGCCCATTCGTTTCCTGAAATACGTGATCTTCGATGGCATCAAGGCTGATATTCACACGGTCCAGCCCTGCATCCTTCAGTTTTTGAGCCTGTCTTACGAGAAAGACCGCATTCGTTGTGACGGCAATATCTTCAATGCCATCAATTTGTTTTAACCGGCGTACGAGATCCGAAAGATCTTTCCTCATCAACGGTTCTCCTCCAGTCAGGCGGATTTTTTCTACTCCGAATTGAGCAAAGATCTCTGCAAGCCGAACAATTTCATCAAAACTGAGCAGCTCTTCCTTCGGTAAAAACGCATAATCCGGCCCGAAAATCTCCGCCGGCATGCAATAGGTGCAGCGGAAATTGCATTGATCGATGACTGATATTCTTAAATCTTTGATGGGACGACCGAGTTGATCAATGATGTGTGAGTCGATAAGATCACCCCTTCTCAAAATATGGTTGTCCGTCAAGATTCTCTAGAAGGATGGCTTCGACAGCATCTCCTTTTTCAAAGCCTCTCGTTCCCCCAGGAAGCACGATGAAGGCGTCTGTTCCTGCTAAGGAGGTCACGACATTCGACTTGTCCATCCCTGCAGGACATACCTCCACCCGCCCTTCCTCGTAAAGAATTTTCCCACGAACAAACCGGGTGAAAGGATTTGGCTTGGTGAAGTCCTCCCCAAGGGTCGCTTTGATCCGCGTGTGAAAAGGCTTCGGATTTCCAAGCAGCTTTTGAATGATTGGATAAGTGAAAAGTTCAAACCCGACATAACAAGCAGACGGATTGCCACTTAATCCATAAAGCAGCTGACCATTAAGCTCAGCAACCGTCGTCACACTCCCGGGGCGCATCGCGACTTTATTGAAGAGCACTTGGGCTTCAAGCTTTTCATATATGTCAGGCATGAGATCATAGTCGCCTACAGATACGCCACCAGTGGTAATCAGAAGGTCGTAATCATTCAAAGAACTGAAAACGGCTTCATAACAAGCATCAAAGTCATCCTCAAGCTTCCCTAAGAAATGCCCTTCCGCTCCTGCTCGCTCAATCTGCGATACGATCATCGGAGCGTTGGAATTCCGGATCTTTCCTGGCTGAAGCGGTTCCTCAACGTCAAGAAGTTCTGTTCCTGTAGCAAAAACACCAATTTTAGGCTTACGATAAACCTTAACCTCCGGATACCCAAAGGTTGCAAGCAATGCTTTCACACCTGGATTAATCCTAGTTCCGGCTTCTACAAGCACCGTACCTTCCTCTGTTTCTGAACCTTTTCTGATGATGTTTTGATTTTTATCCATGGGTCGCTTTAATGTCATATAGGAGGCGCCCTCAGATTTATACGTTTGGCAGATTTCAAACATTGCCACACAATCGGCACCTTCAGGAATCTCTGCCCCTGTCATGATCCGGACCGCTTCTCCCTCTTCAACCGGTTTACTCGCCAGTTGCCCGGCACCGATCGTTTCAGTTACATGAAAGTGGCCGGGATTTTCTCTCGATAATGCCGATGTATCTTCTGAGCGTAAAGCAAAACCGTCATAGGGAGATTTGTTGAAAGGGGGTACCGGGTGGGTAGCAACTAAATCTTCAGCTAACGTACGCCGATCACTTTTCTCTAATGGAACGGCTTCCATCTTCCCTTCTTTTTTATAGGTCATCACCCTGTCGACCGCCTCGGGGACTGGAAGTGGTTTTCTATGTAAATTCATCCTCGATCCTTCCTTTGCTAACATCTTTCTTTGAACATATAGGAATATTCATATTTTTTCAAAGATTTTCTAAGGATGTTTTGGTTCTTTTCCCTAAAACACCAGAAAGGTAAACGCGCGCCTTGATCATCGAGGGAGGGTTACTCGCGTAATTTCAGATGGTTTTAACCACATTTGCCTGTAAAATAAAAAAGCCTGAAGCAAATGCTCCAGGCCTTGAATTCCTTAAATAGGATCGTACACATTGACGACGTGGTTGATGGCTGTTTCATCCTGCTTTTTGCCACGTCTTTCTTCCTTACGCGCATGTTTTTTCTCATTACGCTTGGTGATCTTTTTGTTTCCTGATGCCATGTTCATTCCCTCCCCTCTCTTCTATTGTCCCAAGGAAGGAATGTTTTTATGACAAAACCTCTGCCTAACAGGCAGAGGTTTGATTGATTATATAACGGTATATTTACTTTTCACATCATTGATTTTCTGTTCGATCTGTCGGCTGTGTTGTTTTGATTTCTCAACAGAGGCGACACTCGCACGTTCAATAATGATGGTAAAAAGAATCATATGGATTCTCATTGTTTTTTCCTCCTCTTCGTAGTGAGGCTAAGCGGTATCCTTCTCCACATTCAACCAGTTCATAAAAGCCATCCTTATTAATTCTCCCATTGCCATCTCCTCCTTAAATTTTGTATTTGTTACATGTAACGGCTGAATGCGGATTTACGGTCAAGCCACTGGTCTTTAGCTGTCGGCTTGTAACCAGGGTAGGGCTGACAACTTTTTTTGTTCTTCGCAACTGTAATTGTAAAAATGAAGAATTGAATCGTCATGACAATCACCTCTTTTCAAAGTGTAATATTTATATCTAAAGAGTAAATTTACTCTTAGATAGCATAAGAAAAAGCCGCAGGGCATACTACGGCTTTGTTAGAAATTTTTCCATTAAAAAAGCCACAGGAATACATTATGCATCTCCTGCGGCTGATATGAGTGCTTTTAAATGAATCGTTGTCGTAGATCTCAGGAATGGATCTCTGCGCAGGTCGATGATATGAAGTTGTTTTGGTTTTGTGTCATCCAGTTTTTCATTTTATTCGACCTCGCTTTCTGAGAAATTTTTCTTACACTGGAAATTATATAAGACCTATGATGGAAAGTAAAGCCTAATTGCCAAAATATTCTTGACTTTTTTAGGAGGGCAGAAAAAACTCCTGCCCTACCCACGCCCCTGCTCTGATTCAATCTATGAAAGATTGTGGAAAGTTATGCCAATTCATCATCTTCTTCGTAATATTTTTCGATTTTCAAATCCAATGCATGCAATTGCTTCAAGGCTTCGCTTTTATCCATTTGTTTGTAATGGTGCAACCCCATGGGCTGCTCATCCTTTTCATCGGCTTTCGCAACGACATGTTGAAGGGGTGTCCTTTTTTCATCCAGACCAAACGGCAAATAACTGTCCGTATGGAGGAGAACAGCTACAGAAACTTCCTTCGCTACGTGACGATCTTCACCGAGGCGAATCAGCAGCTTGTGCGCCCGTTCCGCTCCCTTGATCGCATGGATGTCGGATTTCCGGTATTCATCATAATCCCACTTTCCATCCCGGTACCATTCATAATGTCCCATGTCGTGAAGCAATGCTGACTTTGTCGCAAGGTCAGGATCGACTCCCTTTTTCAGTGCCATATCAAACGCATAGCCAGCAACGGTGACCGCGTGGTTGATGCCTGAGCGCTGTAAGTACTTTTGTGTAATGCGATGTTTGAAAACGTCGACGAGTGTCACTCTATTCATACGATCACCTCCGTTTTTTAAAGAAGATCATATCATGATTCCCTCACCGGAACAAGATTCCTCCGGTGGGACTGTTGCTCATAAAAAAGATCACTTTACTATAGGCAAAGTCGTCGTCCTCACGTTTACATGCAAGTTTACCCTATAATAGAAAAAGGAAACGATTCCTTGGAGGGATGAACATGATAAAACAGAAGGAAACGGTACTCATTACCGGTGTCGCTCAAGGCATTGGACGTGGATTAGCTATAGCTTATGCCGAGAGGGGGTACCGTGTGATTGGGTGTGATGTGAATGAGGAGAAAGGACAGAAAACGATGAGAGAAGTGGACGGGTTATTCTTCCCTTGTGATGTCAGTGAGGCAAAGGACATCGAGTCTCTTTTCCACAAGATCCAAGAGCCTTTCTCCATACTGATTAACAATGCCGGGGTGAGTGAGTTCCAATCCATGTTCGATTTAGATGTGGATGAGTGGGATCGTGTGCTACATACGAACTTGCGCAGCTGTTTTCTTTTTTCAAAATATGCCGCTAAACGGTGGAAAGAGGAGAAGGTTGAAGGACGCATTGTAAACATGGCGTCCACGAGGGCATTCATGTCTGAGCCTGACTCGGAAGCTTATGCTGCCAGTAAAGGAGGTCTATTCGCTCTCACCCATGCGATGGCCGCATCTTTATCTCCTTATAACATAAGGGTCAACAGCATCAGCCCTGGATGGATTCATACAGGCGACCCGGATGAATTGAGAGAGAAAGATCATCATCAGCACTTATCCAATCGTGTAGGGACGGTTGAAGACGTTGCTAAGGCTTGCTTTTATTTGACGGATCGGGACAATTCGTTTGTGAACGGAGAAAACATGACCGTCGATGGCGGAATGACCCGAAAAATGATTTATGAACATTGAAAATGGCGAAATGTTTAGTACAAGATTTGTGCGGGTAGTCATATAGCAACAAACCATTACGGAGGTGACGACAGTGAATGAGCTGTCTTCTTACCAAATTACATTGAATCGCCCGTTAAAGACCAACCAGATTATGAAAGTGTACAAATCAATAACGAAAAATGGGTGCGACTTATACTTACATCAAGATCAGCTGATTGCTGATGCTGCACACCTTCCGAAATTATTATCATTTTTTCTATTCATGGATAAGGAAGAGTCGTTCGTCATGATCATCGACGGGGAGTGTGTCGATGATGTATACAATGAAATCAAAGGCGAATGGCAGGATCATATTGCAGAAAGTACATGCCGTAGAAAGTACAGCGACGCGATGGTAGAAAAAGAAACATCGATTTTGGTATAACTTTTGCACAATCAAAATGGAATGTTTTGTAAATGATCGAATGTGGAATCATAGCTCATTATCTTCATAGCGAAGGAGTGAGTATCCTCCTTCGCCCTTTTTTCATACATAAAAAGAACCCGCTCCTTTTACAAGGAAGCGGGTTTCTTTTGGGCATAGGTTTGTTCTTTTTTATAAAAATTCAACCGGAACTGCAGAAATCCTAAGGTGATGATGAGAGCGAACGCCAGGAAAATATTGCTGTAAACCGCTGTCGTCCCTTCAAACCCTAACCAGTTGAACGGCTGGCTCGGATTGAACACATCCAGCGCTTTCCCGATCAACGCCCCACTCAGCGCTCCGGAAACGAAGTTGAGCAGGTTAAACACTCCCATGCCAACACCGGTTTCGTTTTTGTCCAAAATGTTGGCCAGAATATCAGCGGATGAGGCCTGCACAAGCGGAAAGCTCATATAAGCAATAATGATGGCTGCACTTACAATATAAGGATGAGCTCCGACGAGTGTAGACAACACGACAAAACCGGTTCCGAGCAAAGCAAGAGCCAAATAAAGAACGAACGTGTTCCCTTTGGAATCGACGAGATTCCCACCTTTTTGCCCCATCAGAGCGGCACTCAGTGCCCCTGGGAAAAGCACGAGACCGATCATCATCGTACCGAGTCCATAAGCATCACGGAACATAATCGGCAGCATGAACATCATGCCGAACAAACAAACGACACCGAGAAAGCTTGTAATGATGGTCGCTCGGTACTGGTTACTTTTGAATAAATGCGCAGGGATAAACGGTTCGTCAATAGACTTCATCCGCCATAGATTCAAAGCAAAGAATAGTACAGTGAATACGAACAGCCATGTGATTCCAAGTGTGATCCCAAGCATAAGTGTAGAAATAACTCCGGCGATCAACGCGGCACCGACATAATCGATGTACCCTTTCTTGGATTCTTCCTGAGGTAGATTTTTACGCAAGAACGGCAACGTAATGATAATCATAGCGGACGTTAAGAACAAGTACCGCCAATCAAGAAAACCGGCAATAAATCCACCGGCAATCGGTCCTACGCCTGAAGCAAACGCCATCACCGAGGAGACGATGCCAAGCACTTTTCCTCGCTCATTCGGAAAATAACGAATCGGTGCCAGGAAAACAAGCGCCGGAATCATCGCCCCGCCTACCGCCTGTATCACCCTCGCTAACAGGACCATCCCATAGTTTTGAGCAAAGAAGCCGAACAAAGAGCCGGCACAAAAAATACTGAGTCCAAATGTAATCAACGTTCGATAAGGATAAAAGTCGGCCAGTTTCCCGTACGTGAGTGCTCCTACGGCATAGACCATAATATACCCTGTCATCACCCAGCTGACTTCTGATGGCATCAATTGATACGTTTTTGCTATATCAGGAACAGCGATGTTAAACATTGTTCCATTCATTACGGACATCATCATAACCGCACAAAGGGAGATCAATAATCCCTTTGGGTTTTTTACTTTTTGTTCTTCCTTCATGTTTTGATCTCCCTTCCTTTATTTCGTTACCCGAAATGATTCTACAAGACTTCTCCGAATAAAGCAACGGTCAAAGCTTGGATATGGGACAATTGTATTGTTTATTTTCATATAGGATCCCTTTTCTTGAAACTAAGTTTCGAGACTTTTGTTGAGTGGCTGGGGCTGCGGGGAATGACTCGCTTTCCGCGGGAGCGCGGTGAGCCTCCTCGGACTGCGTCCTGTGGGGTCTCACCAAGCACTCTCTTCCCGCAGGAGTCTCGCCATTCCCCTCCGCCCCTTTGCCTTATAGGTATCTCGAAACCACTTCCAGAATTAGGCGCTATCTATACGTATTGGGAGCTATATCACAAAGCTTCCATCGTCTGGATAGTGCTCATAACCGCTTGTTATAGAGATCTTTCTTGCTATAGGTAGTGATGGTGGAAGATGCTACTTCATGGTATAGAGGTTCGTTTATATGTCTCGAATGGGGGTGGGAAGCTGCGAGACTCCCGTGGGAGATAGGAGCTCGGCGAGTAGCTTCCCAACCACCCCATTCGATGTAGGAGAGAAACGAATCCCTTTACCAAGTTGGATTGTTGTCCACTATCCACTGTTAGAAGTATAAAGCGCTCTGCATCAAGGTTTTACGTCCTGTAGAACGATTTATATAATCCATTATCGTTTATGATAAAAGCTGATCTTTTAGAGTGGTTTCGAGAATCTATCCATGGCAAAGGGGCGGAGGGAAACGGTGAGACTCCTGTGGGAAGTGCGTGGTAGATGAGACCCCGCAGAGCGTTAGCTCGAGGAGGCTCATCACTCGCCCACGGAAAGCGAACCTTTTCCCGGAGCCCCTTAACTCCTACTACCGTCCCGAAATCAAGTCTTACACAATTCTGCGACATTGTTGAATAAGTGTTCCTAACGATAAGGTAAAAATTTAAATGGGCGGAAAATTCAGATATAATGGAGAGGAACCTTCAAAAAGGAGTGATTGGATGTATGATGTAGCGATTATTGGCGCCGGGCCGGCTGGTGCCAGTGCCGGACTTTTCACTGCGAAAGCCGGGAAAGATACCATTCTTTTTGATAATGGAAAAAGCATTACTGCAAAAGCCTGGGTTGAGAACCATTATGGTGTGGACTCGATTGAAGGTCCCAAGTTACTGGAAGAGGGACAGAAACAGGCACAGAAATTCGGGGCAGAGATTGTTCAGGATGATGTCGTTGGAATCGAGGAAAAAGGAAACCTATACATCATCCAAACATCCGAAGGCAGTTACGAAGCTTCTCACATCATTTTTGCAACAGGGATGTCTGTGAAAGCCGCAGAAGCATTCGGTATTGATGTGGTTGATGGGACTGAACCACGCGTTGCGAAAATTATTCAAACCGACGAACGCGGTCACGCATCTAAGCCGAAAGTGTGGGCTGCTGGTACCGTTGCTGGTGTGAGTGTCCATACGATTGTGACAGCTGGTGACGGAGCAAGAGTCGCCATCAATGTCATTAGTGAACTGAACGGCAAGCGATATGTCGATCATGACGTACTAGGAAAATAATGGATGGCACACAAAATGAAGCCCTCGATCTTATTGGACCGGGGGCTTCGTTTTTTATGATTTTTTGTCATCCGGGGGATTGAACCGTCCGACTCCAAGCTCTCTTCCCTCTTTATAGATCGCTTTGATAAAACTGATGGCCATCATCAACATGATGATCGAAAAGGGCAGAGCGGCGATGATCATCGTATTTTGCAACGCCTGCAGTCCGCCTGTGTATAGAAGGGCTAAAGCGGTCGCAGCTAATAACGCTCCCCAAGTGAGTTTGATGAAAGTACCTGGGGATTCGGATCCGCCCGTCGTCATCATCCCCAGTACAAAAGTCCCTGAGTCAGCAGAGGTGATGAAGAACGTGGCAATCAGCGTCATCGCAGCAATGGAGGAAATCCAGCTGAGAGGGATATTAGAAAATACCCCGAACAACGATTCTTCTGTAGCTAATGACGAGATGGCATCGATGGCATTACGCTCCAGGTGTATGGCCGTTCCACCAAAGACGGCAAACCATAAAAACCCTATAAGGGAAGGTACGACAAGCACGGTGAATACAAACTCGCGGATACTCCTTCCTCTTGAGACACGGGCAATGAAGACACCTACAAATGGTGACCAGGCAATCCACCAAGCCCAGTAAAAAATCGTCCAGGCGTTGATCCAATCCCGGGTATCCTGATTGAATGGCGCAATCCGAAAGCTCATTGTCGGCAAGTATTGAAAGTAAGCACCCAGGGAGCTTGTGAAGATGTTCAAGATGAACATCGTCGGTCCAACGATGAACACAAGGAGAAACAGGAGTGCGGCAAGGGCCATGTTCACATTACTTAAAATCTTAATTCCTTTTCCTAAACCTGACCAGGCAGAAATCATGAACAAAACGGTGACGATGGCGACGATAATGAATTGGACGACGATGCCAGTAGGGATTCCAAACAGATACGAGAGCCCTCCATTGATTTGCACGGCTCCGAATCCAAGCGTTGTGGCGACGCCGATGACCGTCGCGATGACGGCAAGGATATCGATGACTTTCCCTACCCCACCTTCTGCAGCCTTTTCCCCGATTAATGGTTTTAGAGTAGCACTGATCAGCCCAGGTTGGCCGTGTCGGAAATTGAAATAGGCGAGAACGAGCGCCACGATGCCATAAATCGCCCACGCATGAATACCCCAGTGGAAATAGGTGTAGCGCATCGCATCTTTGATCGCCTGATCCGTGCCTGTCTCTCCTGTCGGTGAACTGATCGCGTAATGACCGATCGGTTCCGCCGTTCCCCAGAACACGAGTCCGATCCCCATCCCCGCACTAAAGAGCATGGCAATCCATGTCGGACGAGAAAACTCTGGCTTCTCTCCTCTTTTTCCTAACTTGATTCTTCCAAGCGGAGTGAATAAAAAAGTGAGACAAACAAGGGTAAAGAGTGTGACGACGATCAAGTAATACCAGCCCAGTTTATTAGCCATGAAGCTCTTGATGCTCGTTGTCGACTGCTCCAATCCTTCAGGCCAGATTACACCGATAAGGACGAGCACGAGCATAATTCCAGCAGATATTTTGAAAACTGAATTGAACTTTTGCATCAGCATGCGATCCCTTCCAAAAAAGATTGTTAGAGATAGTATCTTTCCCCATGCTTTTCCTATTCTCTTTGAGAAAAACTGAAAAATAAGAAAGTTGCTTTCCATCCGGATACCTGTCAGACTTGAATAGTTAAAGATAAGAGAATATCCGTAACAACGGATCGCTTTTTATAGAAGAAGAATTTACGGAGGTGAAGACACATGATCGAAGTTCGTACGTCTACACTTGAAAATGAAGAATTGAATCGCGGCATTTTTGCCAAAAGGGATATCGCCAAAAATGAGCTCATCCATCAGGCGCCCGTCATCCCTTACCCAAATGAAGAACACGTCCACATTGAAAAAACCCGCCTCGCTGATTATGCATTTGAATATGGCGAAAACCACACGGCGTTTGTGCTCGGCTATGGAATGATGTTCAACCACTCCTACGAACCCAACGCCAACTATGTCATCAATTTTGAAACGCATACGTTTGACTTTTATGCGTATAAAGATATCAAAGCGGATGAAGAAGTGTACATCAACTACAATGGCTTTGTTGATGAGCAGGAGCTTCTTTGGTTCGACCAGGACGAAGAAGAATCTTAAAACAAACATTAAAAACGCTCGTGACTTCTGTCACGAGCGTTTTTTTAGCGAGGGCGGCGCTCCTGAATATCAATAGAGATTTCAAAGATGTTGATCATTCCGGTCATCTCCTTTGTTTTCTTGTTATCTTAAGTATAGAGCGCCTCCCTTTTCTTTCTAACGTCCGTTGGAGTGATTTTCCATCATCCTGTAGACCGAAAAAGGACGGAAGAGAAAAGACCATACCAACTCCGCCTTCCGCCTCATACATGGATACTGATCCATTCAGTAAAGCCGTTGATAAAATCTCAAAAGCCACCGATAAATAGAAGAAAGTCACTGATAAATAGCAAAAAGCCACTGATAAATCCTCATCCAAGTATAGACCGGCTCTTTTCTCTTGCTAGCGGGCGTTGGGGTGATTTACATTCAGCCTCCGGACCGAAAAAAGACGGAAGCCACCTGCCCGGGTGGCTTCCGTCTTACGTCTGATATCATCAATCAAACCAGCCTTTGTTTCTGAACCAGATGAACATCGCAACTGCAACCGCAATCATGACTCCCCAAACGACAAAATAGCCGTATTCTGTCTGCAACTCAGGCATGTTTGAAAAGTTCATGCCGTATACACCAACGATGAATGTCAGCGGCATGAAGATGACGCTGATGACCGTGAGAATCTGCATCGTCCGGTTCGTTTCGTGGGAGTTCAAGGACAAATAGCTGTCCCGGATATCCTGCGTCATTTCCCTGTTTGATGCGACCATGTCGGCCACCTTGATCAAATGGTCATGGATATCGGCAAAATATTCCCTACGATCAAACACGCCATCCAAGTGCCTCGTATTCAAGATTCGGTACAACAAATCTCTCATCGGGTGAATGGTCTGTCTCAAAGTCAGCAGTTCGCTGCGTCGATCGAACAACTCTTCAAGCAGCTTCTCCATCGACAAATCCTTCGTGTTGTCTTCGATTTCATTAATATGGTCCTCAATTTTGTAAATGATTGGAAAATAATGGTCCACGACCTTATCAAGAATCTGATGAAAGACATAATATTCGTCGACATCCTCGTGGTGTTTGTTCTTTTTGACGATTCTTTTCGCTTGTTCCAGCGGTTCATTTTTTTCTTTATGAAAAGTGACAATCGAACAGTCACCGAGAAAAACATCGATTTCTTCCCGCTCAAGCGTCTTGGGATTCACGGAATGTACAACGATGAAACTGTGGTCGTCATAATAATCGAGCTTCGGACGCTGCAGCCCGTGCAGACAGTCTTCAACCGCAAGAGGGTGGAACTCGAAGGTTTTCTCTAAGAGCGTCACTTCCCCTTCCGACGGTTGATTGAAGTCGACCCAGTACCAGTCCCAGTTTCCGCTGGACAGTTCATCGATCGAGAGGTTGTCATGCAACCCTGATTCTTTACTAAAAGCCATAACCTCAACCATGCATTTCACCTACCTATGTATGTCATATTCTTTTATAACCGTAAAAGAAAATATTCAAACAACCATTCTAACTTATGATACGATGAAAGAAAAGATGGAACGGGGGCAGGCGGATGCTGCAACGATTGAAAAGCGACGAACAATTGAAAGGGCAACGAGTGACATTACGGGCCATAACGGAAGAGGACATCCCTATCTTGTACCAATTGATCTACAATGGCGAAGATCCGGAATGGAAAAAATGGGATGCCCCCTACTATCCGCTCGAGCCTCACACTCTCGAGAGCTATCGCAGTCATGAAAAAGCACGCGTCAACAGACTCGGCCCGAACGAACCCGATTCACGGCTCATCATCGAAGTGGATGGGAAAACCATCGGAACGGTCACCTATTACTGGGAGCACAAAGCTTCTCTCTGGCTCGAAGTCGGCATCGGCATTTATGACCCTGACTATTGGGGCGGCGGATACGGATCAGATGCCCTTGAAATTTGGGTGGACTACCTTTTCAACACCCTCCCCCTTGCCCGAGTCGGTTTGACGACCTGGTCTAGAAACGAGCGGATGATGCGCGTCGGTGAAAAACTCGGCATGAAAATCGAAGGCCGCCTGAGGAAATGCCGCATTTATGAGGGACGGTTTTATGATTCCATCCGCATGGGGGTCCTTAGGGAAGAATGGATGAAACGTGCATAAAGAAGAAGGATGGAAAAAGAAAAAACGCTCAAAGCTTCTTAAGCATCTTGGAGCGTTTTTTTATATTCGTTAAGAAAGTCCTTCCCATTTCACAGCGTAATACCTCATCCCTCTCGGAACACCCTTGATCCTAAACTCCCCCTGAAAGACGAGTTCACGGACGCGGTACTCGAAGTAGCTGTCCCCGACGACTTGTGACGAATGTCCGAGCACTTCCCCTATTAATCGCGCCGCTTTTATGAATTCGCCCCTTTCACTCTCCTTCTGCAACTGAATTAAGGATTGGATGAGAGTGGGATCAAAATATTCGTCGGACGTTGATTTAATGCCATCCTCCCATACTCGGAGATTCGTATTTTCCTCGGATAACCTTTGCCATTCCATTCGAGCATTTTCTATGTTCGTTTTGGTTATGGGAACGCTGGGTGTATGATCAAGTAAATGCACAAACCGACCCGGAGAAAGTTCCCCTGTGTGGAGCGGGAATGCTGATGAACCCTCTGCTTGAATAGGATAGATTTCAATCGAATGATGATCCAATAAATGCAAAACAAATCGAAGCCCGGTTTGTTCATGGGCATTGGGACCAACCCATACCGTAACAGGCATATGGGACGGTATGGATCTTACATTTTCAATGGCATTCAAAAGATCTTCTTCCATGTGCATCCACTCCTCATCATCCATAACAAGATGATCGAACAGCCATTGTGTGCGCTTTTTCATACCTTCTTCTTTTTCCAAGTCTTTTATAGGACCGATTGAAAACATCTGAGAAAGAGCCAGTACTTTTTCACGATTTTTCTCTTTTTGTCTCAATGCAAGCTGCAATGCCCCCTTACTAGATTCACTAAAGACGATATGAGCGCGCGCTGCATTTTCCCCTTCTTCTGTGCGAAAAGGATACAGGCGATCGTCACAAACACAGTCCATGCCTCTTTTGATTTCGTTCACCTTTTTCAGCCATTCTTTTTCCGAAATCTTCCCTTCTTCTACATAAGAAAATAGAGACCACTGATGGAGCAAGATTGTACGCAACTCTTTTTCATCCAACACTTCGAGCCTTCTTTTCAAGGTAAATGTCATCTTTCCCCTCCTTCAACATCTAAACGATAATCTTTCCTGAATACGTCCCATGAAGCTTATAAGTTTCATAATCATAGAAAAAACGAACACCTGTCATAGGTGTCCGTTCAACTCATCGATACACTGCTCATAAGACCAAGATATAAACTCCACACGACCATCGCACTAACAAAGAACGTACCGGCGAGAGAGTCCCGTTTGATCATCAAGCCTGTAAACAGCAGAAAAACAAAGGCTAAGCCCAAAGAGGCGAGGCTGATCAAATTCGGTGAGAGGGTTAATGGACCTACCCCATCCACCGTCGTAAAAATACGGAAGAGCGCAGACGGTTCCTGCTGCTCCAGTGTTTGCCTGATGTTCTGTGGTGTTTCCTGTTCGGTCATGTATCCTGTGATGCTGTAGATGAAAACGACGAGAAGACTTTCCGCTTTCCACCAGCGTCTGGGTGAGAAACCGGGATCATCTGCTACGAAACGCTTCATGAGAAAGCCATTAACAAAAGCAAACAACAGAAGCACAATGAACAACAGGTGCTTCACTAACAGGGCCTGTCCATAAGGCAGCATCCACGAATCTACAATACTCTCAGATAAAGTTAAACTCATGATAACCCCCGTCAACGTAAGCCAGACGATGCAGCCGATTGCTACCTTCGTAAACCAATTGACAAAGGACTTCCACTGACGCTCCTGATTCGAAATAAAGCTGACAACGAGGAGTATGCCTGACCACACGCCGACAGCGATGAAATGAATGGTATGAAGAAGTGCTCCTTGAAAAGAGGTCGTGCCGGCGGCATGGCCGGTTGTACTCTGCGTGAGAATCATTCCTACAAGAAGGAACAAACTTAAAGAATACGCAACTTTTGACCTTTTAATCGTGTTCAATACGACCACATGAAGGACAGCTAAGGAAAAAAGAAGAAGCCAGGCTTGTCCTCCCTTTAACTGGGTAAGCACATGAATGAGACTCTCCAACAAGCTTCCTTCCCGGTATTCCTGCAGCATGACCGCGAGTTCTAAAATAGGAAAAACTGCGAACACAGGCACAGCGAGTGTAACCAGTGTCCACATTTTCCTGCGATGAGCAAGCCCTTCATCAAAGGTAGACAAAAGACTTGCCCCGATCAGAATGGAGAGACAAGCGTATAGGGCTCCATTCATTAAAGCATGAATCATGATTTCTTCCTGACTACTCCAAAGAAGACAAGCCCTGCCGTAATTAAAAGACCGAAACCAAGTACCGGTACAATCCAAACACTCGATTCATTGCTTTGGTCGGCCGCAATCGCTTGCTCATCTGCGGACCCTTCACCGGCCGTACTTTCATCTTCGTCTGAAGTGGTTACCGGATCCTCCGTTTCACTTTCAGCCGTCCCTTCCTTCGCTGTGTAAGTAAACGTCAGCTGATTTTCCATCACATGCCCGTCCTCACCGATAATGCTGTAAAAGACCTCAATGTCTCCTGTTTTCAATTCCGCTGGAAGATTGAACTCGATAACATTTTCAGGAGAATGAGTATAGGTATCTATGTCGAACCCTTCCCCGCCTTCACCTGTGACCGTTAAGGCTGTAGGCTCCTGGACTTTAGAATCAAAGGTCAGTGTAACACCAGGGTTTTCTGACGTTATCGCCCCTCCTGATTGGGGATCAGAACTTTCAAGATGCGTATGGGCACTTACCGTCACAGGCAGCGCGAATAAAAATAGTACACCAATCATGGCTATATATTTCATATCAATGACTCCTTCTCTCTTTTATAAAGACTACGAATGGAAAAGTGCAATGGATCACTCCTCCCTCTAAATTTATATCAAAGCAAAGGAAAGAATGCCAGATTTAAAAGAAGACAATTTAGTGAACAAAGGAACCTTCGTTCATGTGCTGGATATGAACCTTTTTCAATCGGACACCTGCGGCGGTCAAAAATAGCGCACAGATCGGCGATATAAGAATCAACAACTTATACCATGATCATGATACGATACGGTTAGTGATTTTAAGAAAAGGAGACCGGCACCCATGTATAAAATACTCTCAGGAATCTTCCTGCTCACAAGCATCGTGTTCGCTTACCTATGGTACGACACAACGAAACCCTCTGAAATCGACTCATTTACAAGAGACGCAGCCACATCCGTTGTAGCCGAACTCCCCTTTCGCATCGAAGACGTCACTCTATCCTTTGAAGCGTATCATAGGGAAGGTATGGAAGAAGAAAAGATTCATGTAGAGACATTGCTCACCCGCAGCCTTCAGCAACTGACTGGTAACCAAAGACTATTGAATGCAGCCGAACGATCGAGTGAACTGGAAAAAGGATGGTTCCGAGACTATTCCAATGAATTGTTCAAGCTCCGATCAGTGATTACAACGGCGTCCTTTGAAGGTGGAGAATCGGACAATGCAGAAGATATAACAGCCGCTTTAAAGCAACTTCATACCAACGTGAAAGACATCGTAGATAACGATGCTTTTACGGTGTCTAATTCAGAGAAAATGCAGGACCTGACAGAAACCCTCCGAACGTTCAATGATCAGTTTCTATCATAGAGCTTGCATGAAAACTATATGGAAGGACTCTGTAAGACTTGATTTCGGGGCTTTTGTGCTGTGGGTAGGGGCTGCGGGGAAGATTCTCGAAATCACTTCTGGAAGAATCAGCTTGTATGATTGAATAAAGAGGAGAATGTTAACCTATCCACGTTGGGTATTCAGGAAGTAAAAGCTGGATCCATAGCGCTTCATGCCTGCGTAGGAGGGAAGAGTGTCCTTTACTACATTGGTGTTAGGCAAAATGATTATCACCCACCTCTCCTTGTAGGTAAAGCAGCTTATCCCGGAAGGAGTTTCGAGATCCTCATATGGCCAAGGGGCGGAGGGAAACGGTGAGACTCCTGTTTTAAGTGTGGAGGCACCTTGATCAGCGGCGTATGGACTGGACTGAGCTGGCGGAGATAAAGGAAACACGAAGAACGAAGTGATTCGATGTTGACTTATCGTACAGAAGCGAGGGAAGTCTCACTAGCCGCTAGGTGCCGGAACCGGATATTTAAAATGGGACGTGTGGGACAGGTGAGACCCCGGAAGGCGTAGCCTGAGGAGGCTCACCGCCCGCCCCATGGAAAGCGAACGGTTTCCCGGAGCCCCTAAACGCACACAAACATCTCGAAACTGAGTCTTCCACAATCGGGAGCTTATATGTAAGAAAAAAAGCGAACGCCTCGGGATGAGGGTTCGCTTTGTTGCTTATCCGAAATAGGTGTTTAACGGAGGTACGATTTGTTTCTTACGGGAGACGACACCTTTCAGAACAGCCTGATTGCCATCAAGTTCTGTTTCGAAAGCTTTCGCAACCGCTTCTGTTTCGTTACCGACCGCAACGACAGTGGAGTCACTTTCAAGAATGTCTGTAACAACAAGCAGGAACAAGTCCAACCCTTTGTCAGAAACATTTTTGTCAATTGCTGCTTCAAGCTCGCTCTTGCGGGAAAGCACATCATCTGTATCGACCGTGTTCACTTGAGCAATTTCTACTTTCTTATCACCCATGTCAAATTCCTTCGCGTCCAGAGAGATTAATTCTTCTGCTGTCTTGTCACTGATATCTGCGCCTGCTTTCAACATCTTCAGGCCGTATTCTTCAGCGTCAACGCCAGCGATTGCCGCAAGTTCTTCAGCTGCTGTACGATCTTCATCTGTGCACGTCGGTGATTTGAATAAGAGAGAATCGGAGATGATTGCAGATAACATCAGTCCTGCCATTGGCTTCGAAACTTGCTGTCCTTTTTCCTTATACAACTTGTTCAGGATCGTTGCTGTACATCCGACAGGCTCTGCTCGATAGTAGAGAGGTCCTTTCGTTTCGAAATTGGCGATACGGTGGTGGTCGATGACCTCAAGGACCTGCACCTCATCAATATCGTTCGCACTTTGCTGGCGCTCGTTGTGATCGACAAGGATCACGTGCTCCACTTCATCTGATACACGCTCAACGAGACGAGGGGCATCGACATTGAACTGATCCAATGCGAATTGCGTTTCTCCATTTACTTCTCCAAGACGAACGGCCTCAACATCTTCACCTAGGGCTTTTTTCAAGTCAGCATATACAAGTGCTGAAGTAATCGTATCTGTGTCCGGGTTCTTGTGCCCGAAAACGAATGTTTTGCTCACAAAAATCTTCCTTTCTTTATCAAGGGTATGTAGGATGCCTTGTCCGTTTCGATTATAAAATAGATTGCAGTCATAGTCCATCTTCTCCTACCATTCCCCTTCATATTGAAAAGAAACTAGACTTTTTCAAATCCTTTCACAAGAAAATACCCACATAAAACCTGGATCACTGAACTGACAGAAGGGTTGGTAATCAGCACATCGGGAAAAAATGAATCGACATGGATGACGTAGGGAACCAATAACAAATAGAAAGAAGGAAGAAGAAAAAGCAGCCCGTATCTTTTCCTCCATTTCCACTGTCCTTCCTCCTTCCATTTTTTGATAAAATCCGGGAGTGCAAGGAGGCATCCGATGGGTACGTAGACGAATTGTGAGAAAATAATATAAAAATAAAAATTTTCTGTTAGATTGGATGTGACCTGCACTTTCATCGTTAAAAAAGATGAGAAAATCAAGTAACCAAAAACGGCGATAGACTGCATGAATACAAGGTTTTTCCCGTTCATAGAACCTCTCCCTTCCACTTATACTCTACTCTATGTGAGAGGACGATTTTTTTTACTAAATCATAGGTTTACGTAAAAAAAATGAGGGAATTTAAATAAAAGGCATTTGAGATTTGTCTACACTATGTGTTAGAATTCCTTACATAAGAAAAAGTGAGGTACATATCCAAGAATGATCCGGATACAAATCTCATAAATAAAACTGTAAAAGAGAGGGTAATGTATGACTTACACAAAAGAGCAAATTATTCAGGAAGTAAAAGAAAACAACGTTGAATTCCTACTATTAGAATTCACAGATATGTATGGGGATACGAAAAATGTAGAACTACCAGCTGAAGAACTAGAAATGGTATTAGCCAATGAGGCGATGTTCGACAGTTCTTCCATTTCTGGTTTCTCTGATATCCAAGAAAGTGACATGTATCTCGTTCCAGACCTAGATACATTCCTACTACTTCCTTCTTTGGTCGATGAAGATCGCAGCGCGCGCTTCATTTGTGATATCTACAAGCCGGATGGCACTCCATTCGAAGGAGACCCTCGTTACATCCTTAAACGTGCAATGAAAGAAGCAGAAGATATGGGGTACACAGTTAACGTCGGTCCAGAGCCTGAATTCTTCCTATTCAAGCTGGACAAAGATGGTTACCCAATTCGCGAAATGAACGACCGCGGTGGATACTTCGATGCTTCTCCTAAAGATAAAGGGGATAAAGTACGTCGTGACATCGTACGTACACTGAAAAAATTCGGTTTCGAAATGGAAGCTTCCCACCACGAAGTGGCGATGGGACAGCACGAGATCAACTTCCGTTTCGACAACATGCTGAAAACAGCTGACAACATCCAAACGTTCAAAAATGTAGTGAAAGATATCGCAACAAACCATGACTATCACGCTACATTCATGCCTAAACCAATCGCAGGTGAGAACGGTTCCGGAATGCACGCACACCTTTCCCTATTCAGAGATGGCGACAGTGCTTTCTATGATGAAGATGCGAAAGACGGCGTTTCTAAAACGATGAAACAATTCATCGCAGGAATCCTTCACCACGCTCGCGCAATTGCAGCGATTACGAACCCGAACGTGAACTCTTATAAGCGTCTCGTTCCTGGTTATGAAGCACCTGTAAGTATCGCATGGTCTCACTCCAACCGTAGCTGTATGGTTCGTGTACCAACAACACGTGGTCAAGGTACCCGCTTCGAAGTCCGTAACCCGGACCCGACAGCAAACCCTTACCTGACACTAGCGGTATTGATCCAAGCTGGTCTTGAAGGAATCCGTCACGGCTATGATGCTGGTGAAGCAGAAAGCCGTAACCTGTATGAAGTTGAAGACGACAGTGTACCAACACTTCCTACAAACTTGAAAGAAGCTCTTTCTGCTCTGAAGAAAGACGAAGTTCTTCTTAAAGCACTTGGCGATCATACAGCCAATGCTTATATCGAAGACAAAGAAGACGAGTGGACACAGTACTCCTTGCAAGTCAGCAAGTGGGAAATCGACAAATATATGAACAAGTAAAAATGAGAAAAGCAGCGCTCCAATGGGGCGCTGCTTTTTTGTATGCAATCCTGATTTCTTGTGCTCGTTCATGGCTTCTTGTGCGCGGTCCTCTCTTCTTGCGCGCGGTCCTCTCTTCTTGCGCGCGGTCCTCTCTTCTTGCGCGCGAAAGGTCATCCCCTTAAATGGGATGACCTTCGTTTCATTTTCCCATCAAATAACGATAGGACAGCACCAACCCTACCACATAGAAGACCAATGCGATGTATGCAGGCAGTAAGTGTATGAATGTCGTATAGCCAATCATGATGTGTACAAAAATTCCCGCAGCAAAAGCCGGTACTCCACCAATGAGGAACATCCACCAAAACCAGCGTTTGCCCTGATGATACCCCCAGAGGGCGCTCATGAGCACTAGGGAGCCGACACTGAAGAGTGCGCTCCCGAATCCGGCTCGGTCGTGAGCGATGACGGGGATCAGACGTTCGTTGAAGTTTTGTATGAGTTCAGGAGGCATGCACAAGTATTGGATATCCGTCGGGATGAAGACACCTGTCACACCGATATAGGAAATAATGATGCCGCCAAGGACAAAAGAGAACCCGAGAATGACGAAACAAAATTGGCCATAAACACCGAGAAGCCACGTTTTATCATTTTTCCGATTCTTTGAAGCTGGCAGTGTAGAAAGTTCCCGCGATTGGAGCCATCCCATCACGTAAAATGGAAGAAGGATGATCCAGAACAATAAGTGCAGCCAGTCAAAATAGCCATAACCAATAAAAAATAGAATGCCTAAAAAGCCGGCGATGGCAGCAAAGTCAATGGCTTGTTTCGCCCACTTTTCTCCCTTTGATACAGAAAACCTCGCGAGAAACATATAAAGCAGCCCCCCGGAGATCATTGTCCCGGCGAGGGTCATCCGGTCGTGGGCCATGAACCAGAGGATCCGTTCATTGAATAGGAGCAATTCTTCTCTCGATATTCCGAGAAAAGCTTCATCATAAGGAAGGATCACCGAGGTCAAACTGAACACCAAGGCAAGGATGCCACCTAAGAAAACCGCCAGACCAAATAAGAAATACCAGATCCAGCCCGTTTTCTCCTCATGTGCTCGCGGTTCTTCATCCAGGAGCGCTTCGTGAATCCGCTTCGGTAACCCTGGGCCGGCATCGACGTAAGCAGCAGAAAGAAATACCATGCTGGCGCCTGCGGAAAGGAGTTCAAGTGCATCTGAGGGTTCCTTCACCCCGCCGATCGTAATCACATGATAGTTATCCAGCTTTTTCAAAGCTTCTTTGTGCGCTTCTAAATGGCTTTCATCGTCACATTCTTCTAAAATGATGCCGTTCGCCCCTGCAAATCTGTCCATGTCCGATACATTCTTGCTGGGCACTCTCACAAACACAGGCTTCCATTTGGAGAGCTTTTCAACGACGAACGGATCCCAAACATGTTCCGCTACACTATAAATGCCGGAGAAAGGTTTGAGCGTTTCTGCCATTTTGATGATTTCATCCTCTGAGCCTTGCAGATGAAAAAGGTAGGGAATCTCTGTGTCTGCCTTTTCCAGACGACGAACGGTTTCTTCCAAACCGATGGACTCACCTTGTCGAGGCAGCAACACATGCCCTTCTTTCCTCTCCGGATATCGGCCAGTCTGAGGTTCCAACGTCACTGGACCTACTTCAATCATACTGAAACCCAGGTGGCTGAAAGCTTTTGTCCCTGTCAATCGCGGGTCGATCTTTCCTGATAACCCGACAGGTCCACGGACTTCTTGACCTGCAATCGAATGGGAAAGCTTTTCAGAGATCTCCTCTTTGCCTAGAAAATGGATGACATGTCTGCCTCCAGGAAAGGAAGCGATCCGGTTCATATTTTTATGTATAAATTCCCTGGAGGTCACAGGGGCCATTTTTGACAGCCACGTTTTGAACAAAACGTGATAAGACCAATCCGGCATACAATCTTCCTTTTCGTTTAGAATCATAGAGCATTCATGGGACGTTTATTTTACTAGAACCACCACTGTCCCAGCAAACCAGTCATACATATTCTTCTTCTTTCGATTCAGTAACGGAAACGTAAAAAAGGCAACAATCATGAGGTTAACCACAATCAATAACATAGACAGGAGACCCTCTGGAACATTCCCAGGCATCCTCATGTGCCATACGACAAAATGGGACACTTCCCAAGGGAAAAATTTTATAGCCGTTCGGATGATGGAACGAACCAAACTGATGCGACGCCCGCTTTCATCGGCCACCTTTATTCCTACTTTTTTCTTCCCCCATGTGCCTTGCCATTTGGATTGTTCCATGAAAATAAAATAGAGGGAAACAGGTAAGGTCATCATAAGAAACCCTGCCCCTTGGGCGATCAATGGAGATTGGGTAAAAAACGGGGTCACGTACGGTTGAAAGACAAACGCCATCGTACCCACAACGAAAACTCCGTAAGCCGCAATGATCAGATAATCCAAAACAAAAGCATAGATTCGCTGTATAAAAGGCGCATACAACATCGGATTCCCCCTTGGGTCAGCCTTAATCACCTGCTAGGATTCAATAAGAAAAGAGGTACCGGCCCCGGCACCCCTTCTCCCTACTTGATCGCATTCGGTCCGTGAAGCATCCGGTTCGTGCGGTGTGTTCCGTACCGATCCTTCAGCTCGAGCCGCTTCAGCTCCCGTTTCAACTTGTTGTAGCTTTTCAGACGGGCCGCATCGAGCTCTCCTTCTCCGATGGCTTGCTTTACGGCACATCCAGGCTCTTGCTCGTGTTTACAATCTCTGAATTTACATGATGCGCTCAAATGGTCGATATCGGAAAACGTCTGGTCGACCCCTTCCTCATCTCCACCCCAAAGCTGCAATTCGCGCATGCCAGGTGTATCAATGATATAAGTGCCGTTCGGCAATTCAAACAGCTCTCTGTGCGTCGTCGTATGACGTCCGCGCTGATCCTCTTCCCGTACGCCTTGCGTGGCTTGTTTTTCCATTCCAAGCAAGTGATTGATGAGCGTTGACTTTCCAACACCCGAAGAGCCGACAAGCGAAATCGTTTCGCCAGCACGTCGTTCAGTAACAAGCTCTTCCATTCCTGCTCCTGTCAAACTGTCAACTGCATAAACAGGAACACCAGGGGCAGCACCTTCGACTTCAGCCACGTGATCAGCAACCGTTTCGCACAAATCCCTTTTTGTCAATATAACTACCGGACTCGCGCCGCTTTCATAAACCTGCTGTACATACCGTTCGATTCTTCTAGGGTTAAATTCCTGAGTCAAGGCGGTGACGATGAACACCGTATCAATGTTCGCCGCAATGATTTGCTCCTGATGACTTCCGCCCGCCTTTTTCCTGGACAAGACCGTTTTTCGTTCTAAGACGCGGTGGATCTTGGCACGTGCTCCTGCATCATAAGGTTCAAAAACGACCCAATCCCCGACAGCCGGGTAATCCTTGTCATTCTCGACGTTATGATGAAATTTGCCGGATACTTCCCCGTTCCGCTCTTGTTCATCATCCACGACCGTGTACAGGCCGTGTGTCAGGCGTGTCACCCTTCCGATGTGTTCCCCTTCGTTACGCTGTGCTTTAAAAAATTGTGTAAAATCCGTTCGTTTCATTTCATTCCTCCTGAATTTTGGAGGACGTTACGAGTGATGTCCTCCGTGATTGGATTGGTTTGATTTGAATATATTGGTTACGTTTGACATAAAACATCACTCCTAACTTTTTGGTTAGTGTTATTATATCAGAATTTTTTGCCAGTGACTCAAGTTTATCCGCGGGAAACGGCTTTTTTCGCAGAAATAGCCGCAAATGTAATCGTAATGGTGCATACGATAATGATCGCGAATACACCCTGCATCAATTCCCAGAAGACCCATCCATCGATAAGCGCTGTGCGCATACTTTCAAAAATATAAGTCGTTGGATTGATCGTTGCTGCGATTTTCAACCACTGCGCCTCAATCAGCTCATACGGAACGAAAGTGGTGCTCAGAAAGATGAGCGGGAAGAAAATGAACGTTCCGGCTTGTGCGGCCTGGGCGTTCCCTGTACGAAGGGCAACTCCTGCGGAATAACCAGCAAAAGCAAGACCCCACCCAACAGCAATAAGCAGGACAAAAAGGATCCCTCCAAAGCCTGTCACCACATCAAGGCCAAGCAAAAAGGCGATGCCGATAATCAGCAACGTTTGCACGACGAGTTGAAGCATCCCGGCGATGATCGGTCCAAGAACGATCGCGAGTCTTGAAGCTGGTGTCAGCAACAAGCGGGAGAAAAAGCCATTTTCGATATCTTTGACGATGCTCTGCCCGGCACCACCGGCACCACCGATGGCTGCAGATACAATTGATACAGGAAGAATGAACGCCAAGTAGTTCGCTCCTTCAAAGTTAGGGAGTTGAGAGATCCCACTTAACCCGCCTTCATACACAAGGAGGAAGAAAGCAGATATGATCAAGTTTGGAATAAAAGAGAATGGATTACGTAACGTTGTTTTGATATTCCTTACAGTCATGAGCCACGTATCTTTCCAAAGGTTATTCCCCACCTGCTCTCACCCCTTCCTTTTTCTCACTCGTAATTTTCAAGAAAATATCATCCAAGGTTGGGGAGGAGAGTTGGATATCTTCAATCTCGTATCCTTCCTGATCAAATAGTCGGACCACTTCCAACAGCTGCTTCGTCCCCTCCTCAACATAAACGAGAACCTTATCCTGACGGCTGATCACATCCACGTCAGACATATGCCCGCGCAAGTACTCCACCGCCTCAGATTGCTGATCCTCATTTTTCAACGTCAGCGTAATGAGATCATTCCCGATTTGCGCTTTCAATTCTTTCGGTGTTCCCGTCGCTACAATTTCTCCGTCATTAATGATACTGATGCGATGAGCAAGCGAATCAGCTTCCTCTAAATATTGGGTCGTAAGAAAAATGGTCGTCCCGACTTCTTCATTCAACCGGCGCAGTTCCTCCCAGATCGCCATCCGGTTCGAAGGATCAAGCCCTGTCGTCGGTTCATCAAGAAACAGAATCTTCGGTTCATTGACGAGCGTCAGGGCAAGATCGAGACGTCTCCTCATTCCGCCTGAATAGTTGCCGATTCTACGTTCCGCCGATTCAGTCAGCTGCACAATCTCCAATAGTTCCTGCGCCCTCTTTTTTCCTTCTTCTTTTTGGAATCCGAAAATATACGCTTGCAGTTCCAACATCTCCCGGCCGGTCAGATCCGGATCCACCCCTGTTTCCTGAAGGGCGACGCCGATGTAGCGTCTGACTTTTTCCGGTTCCCGAATGACGTCATGCCCGGCGACTTCTGCTTTCCCGGAAGTTGCGTTGATGAGAGTCGTCAATATTTGGACCGTGGTCGATTTCCCTGCGCCGTTCGGTCCTAAAAAGGCGAAAAATTCGCCTTCCTCTACTTCGAACGAGACATCTTTCACGGCTTGGACGTTTCCTTTTTTGAACGTTTTCGTTAAATGTTCGACAACGATTTTCCCATTCACTATCATCCCTCCAGTCCTCTTTCCATATCTTAACTATATACAAAAGTCCCACCATAATCACTTTTCCAAACCCTTCTTCCCACATTGGAACTCAAGGCGGTGACCTTTTATCGGTGGGTTTTAAGCTTTTATCAGTGGGTTTCGATTGTTTATCGGTGGGTTTTGAGCTTTTATCAGTGGGTTTCGGTTGTTTAACAGTGAGTTTTGGACTTTTATCAGTGACTTCCGACCTTTTACTGGTGACTTTAGCGCATTGAATCAGGAAGTCCTCCTGAAAAGTTTGAAACTGTTTCAAGCGGGGTATCCTCATTTTTGTGTCTTAGCATAAAACCGCCAAAACTAGACGGTTTTCACGGTTGAAACCTTGTTTCAAAACGTGCTAGAATTTCCAATAATAAGAATTTACAGAATGTTACAAGGAGGTGAATCCCATGGAGCTCACTCAAATTTATCCTTGGCTGATGCCGGCTCTTTTGATCATCAGTATCGGGACTTTGTTCGGTTCATACGTAGCTTTTAAAGCAGAAAAATATATGATGTTAATTGCGATCGGGATGGTTCAGACGCTGATCAGTACCATGCTTGCGACGAGTGTCGGTCCTCTTTTGGTCGGAATCGGGCTTACACAATTTTATGTAGGCATCGTCAACACAAAAAAGGTGAAAGGCTATGAGACGTGAGAAATCATCGTCTTATGGGTCTTTCACCTTTTTTTCTATATACATACACAGATCTCCTACCGTCGGGAACCGGGCGAACACATCATGTTCACATAAATCAAGGTGGTCCTCATGAGAAATGTTCCAATGCTGACGAAGCACGGCAAGCGCTTCCGTAAATTTGGAACGGTCATGATGAAACACAGTGGCAAGGTCCACATTAGTCGTTAAGTGTTCCAGCGGATGTTCAAACGTTGCATCGATATACAAATGCACATAATAAACGACACTCTGATAAATGGCTACGATTATTCTCGGGTCATCCACCCTTTTCTCTTTTTTCAACTGAAAATCTTTGAAACTGTAGAGTTCCCCCATTGCCTGCACCTCGCTTTTTTATATATGAATATATTTCTTTTTTTCTATTCCCGAATCCTTCAAGAACGCGGTTGAACGCTAAAAAGTTTTTCCCTCATGCGTCTGCATCTCTTATGGTATCCTTGAGAAAAGAGCTTTTTTAGTGAGAGGATGGCTGATGATGTATAAAAACGTGTGGTGGGTAAGCTTGTTACTCCTATTGTTGGCCGCATGCAGCCCTGATGCCGATGCCGAAAACACGTTGAACATGAATTCATTCGAAGGCGATGACCCTTCCCTCAAGGAAGAAAAGGTTGAAAGCCGTGGAAATAAAATGCAACTCACTCTCGACGAATCTTCCTATCCATTCACAGCCAAAGACTACCCCATTCTCTTCCAATATGTGCGCAACTTTAATCAACCGGAACAACATCTGCAGGAGCTTCCTTTTTCAAAAGTAAAGGGTGATCAGTACTTGGTGGAGTTTGCCTGTCACGAACAGCGCTGCTCACATTTGATCCTCGATTTTGAAAAAAAACACTCATTCTTGATCAGTGATTTGAGCCAGTTGATTTCCACACAGGTGTCTCCAGATCAGCTGTATGCGGCCTTTCTTTTTGAACGTGGGTTTGAGGAAAAACCGAAGCACCAGCTCATCGTCATGGACCTTGCCAGCCTCGAACCGATCCAACTACAACACGCAGAAGGTCCCCTCCTACCGAAACCGAATCAGTATCAATACGCCATCCAATCTGTTACTTTTATGGAGGAAGAACGATTGCAAGTGACCAGTGAAGATCCAATGGCAGCTCCAGGTACTGGACATCCGGTCCAAACGGAATGGATCTATAAATAGGAGGAAACCTTCATGAACGAAACGATTGAAACGATTTTGAACCACCGTTCGATTCGAAAATTCAAACCGACACCTGTGACAGACGAGCAGCTGGACACCATATTATCCGCAGCCCAACAAGCATCCACTTCCAGTTATATGATGGCCTACACCATCATCGGGGTGACAGATGAAAAGAAAAAATCCCAGCTTGCCGAAATTACGGGGCAAGGATATGTGAAAGAGAACGGCCATTTGTTGATCTTTTGTGCAGATCTTTATCGTCACACCTTACACGCCTCTTCAGAACAATATGAAGAGATGGTTGCCAATCTTGAGAACAGTGAACATTTTCTCGTTTCAGCGATTGATGCAGCGCTTGCTGCTCAAAACGCCGCCGTTGCTGCAGAATCGATGGGGCTTGGCATTTGCTATATTGGCAGCATCCGCAATCAGCTCGATAAGGTAGATGAGATCCTGGGATTACCGAAACATGTCATTCCGCTCTTCGGCATGGTCATCGGAGAACCCGACCACCAACCCGATCAGAAACCGCGTCTGCCGAAACAAGCGATTTATTTTGAAAATGAATACAAGCGCGACCACACAGATGAGCTTAAAGCCTTTGACGACAAAATCGCTGCGTATTATCAGTCCCGCCAGACGAACACAAGAAACGATTCGTGGACGGACCAAATGCTGCGCCGCTTCACGAAACCGATGCGGATGGACGTCACGAGTATCGTGAAAAAGAAAGGCTTCAACAAGCAGTAAGGAGTGTAGCCGTCTATGCATGAAACGATTGCTTTGAACTTGAAAAGTGCGGAAAGGATCGCCGTCCTGACCGGTGCCGGTGTGTCGACAGCCAGCGGAATTCCTGACTTCCGTTCAAGCGAAGGATTATGGACAGAGGACTATGACCGTGAGTACTACATGTCGACCGATTACTTTTTCCATGATCCCGAGGATTTTTGGAAAAAATATAAGGCCATCTTCCGGATGAAGCTCCTGAAGAACTACCAGCCGAATCTTGTCCATCAGTTCATCAAGGATTTGGAAACAGCCGACAGGGAAGTGTCTGTAATTACCCAGAATGTCGATGGGCTTCATACGCTTGCCGGCAGTTCCAGGGTGCTTGAATATCACGGCACATTGAACCGCTCAAGCTGTCCAGATTGCGGGAGGTCCTATTCTTTGGATGAGGTTATGAAAGTGGCTGTACCTGTTTGTGAGGAATGTGGATCGGTTCTAAAACCGGATGTGCTCCTTTTTGGAGATCTGATCACCGCTCATGATGAGGCAGAAACGATCATCGAACAAGCAGACCTCCTGCTTGTCATGGGTACATCGCTTTTCGTGACGCCATTCAACCTGCTTCCGTATCTCGCCTATGAACAGGAAAACACGACGACCGTCCTGATCAACAACGAACCAACGGATAAAGATCATCTGTTTGACTATGTCCTACACGAGGATCTGTCCGAAGCCATAGCAAGAATAAAAGAAACCATGTAAAAAAGGCCTCCTTCAATGAAGGAGGCTTTTTTCCATTATTTGTATGACCTGGTACACCAAAATATGGATATCCGGATGTTAGGACGTTAGGATGTTAAGATGCTAGGCTAAACCCAGCTTCTTGATGACTGGTTTTAAGGTGAGTCCTTGGACGATTAAGGAGAAGAGGACGACGGAAAAGGTGAGCAACAGGACTTGTTCACGGCCGTCGAAATCCATGGGAAGACTCAAGGCAAGAGCAATCGAGAGGCTTCCTCTTAATCCTCCCCAGTTGATGAGCAGTCGTTCTTTGGAAGAAATCTCTTTCACCCATCCCGTTCCGATGTAAACCGCGATCGTACGTCCGACTAAGACAATGAGAATCGCTCCGACAATGTATCCCCAATTGCCAGCAAAATCGATGTTCCGTATTTCAAGTCCGACCATGAGGAAGATTAGCGCATTGGCTAGCAGAGTGATGCTATCCCAGAACGTATTGATGTTCGTCTTCGTTTCTTTGGACATGCCAATCTTCGCTCCATAATCGCCGAATACGAACCCAGCGACGACCACAGCGATAACGCCTGACGTATGAAAATGTTCAGCGATAAAGTAACTTCCGAAAAACAACAGCGCACTAAAGGCGACCTCCAGCGGATAATCATCGAAAATGCGGATCACTTGAGAGAAAACAAATCCCAGAATCAGTCCGATAAGAGCGCCACCGACGGCAAACTTCAAGAACATGAAAACCCCGCTTCCTAAACCGGCCCAGCCCATCTCGATATAGGTGAGCAAGTAGATGCTTGCGATTTTAAAGAGGACGACCGCAATGCCGTCATTGAATAGGGACTCCCCCTCCATGATCGTTGACATTTTCTGTTTCACACCGAGTGACTTGAAAATGGAGAGCACACTGATCGGATCTGTTGCACTCATGAGGGCAGCAAATGTAAAGGCAACAGCAAGTGGCAGGTCCAAAAAGAAATAAGCCGCGGCCCCGATGCTGAGTGAGGAAATGAACGTTCCTAAAAACGCCAGCCCCATCACGGTTTTCTTTTGTGAAAATAGATGGTGAAAAGGCAGCTTTAACGTTGCATCCCCAAGCAGGATAGGGAGGAAAAGCGAAATGACAGTCGCCTGGAACACTTCCGACTGTGTGATATAGCTCTCCGCTTCCTCAATGAATGGCAGCTGGGTCAGTCCGAGGACAAGACCGACAAGAACAAGTGCCACCGAATCCGGTTCCTTCAACAGTTTCGCGATGGCGATCACCGTGACGGAGATGGCGAGCAGCAGTAGAATTTGTATGAATACATCGTGAAAGCCGTGCATGAATAACCCTCCCTAGAATCAAAACCTTTCGTTAGTTTTACCCTGAATGATGAAAGCCTACCCGTAAAATCGGACAACACCTTTTTTCAATAGGTATGCTCCGCTAAAAGGACCGTGAGTTGATCTTCCAAGTCCTTGACTTCCTCAGACAAAACGTTGTTGAAGACAAAGGCAAAAATCAGCGGTTCCCCACTTTCTGATGTAACGTAGCCGGAGAGGGAAGAGACTTCTGACAGCGTCCCTGTTTTCGCTCGCACGTTGCCTTCTGCTTCTGTGCCTTTCATTCGGGAGCGTAACGTCCCACCTATGAATCGATCTGAATGGCCAGCGACAGGCAAGGACTTTAGAAAGGCTGGAAACCACTCTTTTTCCTGCACTTGAAAAAGCAACTCTGTAATTTCATGCGCAGGAATCAAGTTTGACCGTGACAAACCTGATCCATCTTTCATTTGCATCGTCTCGACATCCATACCCATCTTCTTCAGTTCATCCTCCACCACAACAAGGCCCTGATCCCAGCTTCCTTCTTCTCGGACAAGCCTGCCCATTTCTTTGACGAGTACTTCCCCATGCCCGTTGTTACTCAGTTTCATAAAAGGAAGAAGCAATTGTTTAAGCGGCATCGATTCTCTGGAAACGAGCCGTTTCGCACCTTCAGGCGTGACTGCCGTTCCTACCTCTTCCCCGTTGAATGCAATGTGGTATTTTTCAAGAGACTGTTGAAAAAGATCCATCACAAGTCCCGTTGGTTCCGAAACGGTGACCCACGAATGGGAAAAAGGATCATCCAAAGCGATTTCTCCCTTAATGATGATCTCGTTCGTGCCGTGTATCCGTTCCACTTCCAGGTCCGTACCTTCTTCAGATGGAACGGTCACCGTTCGATTGAGGATGTGCACATAATCATTATCAGGAATCACTGCGACGTTAGCCGCCTCTCCTACACGATGATTGGGAATCGTTTTTACGATAATTGTCCCTGCATCATAATCGCGATCCGGCGACACTGTCAGTGCAGAAACCTGCGCTCCGTAGTACTCCGATTCATCCGTCCATTGAACCCCATCGGATAAACGTACATCATCGTACCACGTATCATCTGCCATCAGCCTGCCTGAAATTTCACGAATGCCCGCTTCCTTCAAAGCCTTCACGAGGGCGTCCAAATCCTTCGCCGTCAACGTCGGATCCCCATTTCCCTTCACATAAAGGTTTCCATGCAGATGCCCGCGTTTCACCTCTCCATCCGTCCAAAGTTCCGTTTGGAATGTGTAGTCCGGTCCAAGGCTTTCAAGAGCAGCCGCCGCTGTGAACAGTTTTGTATTCGAAGCAGGGACGAGCCGGAGATCTGAATTTTTTTCAAAAAGCACGTCTCCCGTGTCGGCATGACGGATACTGATTCCGTAAACAGCTCCATTCAGAGGGTCATCCGCTAACACCTGTTCTATTTTTTCCGGCAGCGTCCCATCCATTCTCGCCTCCCCTTCCTTAGCTGTAAAAGGCGCGATCAAAAAGATCAACATGACAATAAGGATGAAACTTGTTCCTTTCCCCCTCCATGATTTGTTCATATGTAAGTGCTTCCCCTTTCATCGAAAATTGAACTGCCCTGTTTTTATTGGTTCCCTCTTCTATCACCCTTCATCCAAAAGACACAGGAATGGACGGGCAACTGAAGAAAAAGTATAGGATTTGAAACGGGACGGACAGGAGTTTCGTATGAAAGAGAAAGAATGGATACAACTGGAGGTGGGACGATCTTTATTTTCACAATCGTGTGTGGGCTGTGTCTTCTATTTTTTCCCTTACAAGGAATCAAAACTTTTAAAACCGAGAAAACCAGTTCTAAAGTCATGCGACTCATACTTTTTGCTTTATCTTTTTTACTCCTTACAGCAGGTGTAATCGATTTGATAGGTTTTATCGATTAACCCCCAGGAGTACTTTCAACAAGCATGAATCTTCATGTGAAAAACGAAAGGAAGCTGCAGGCAAACCGCAGCTTCCTTCTTCTATGTGCATAGCTTTACTATTTTCATTTGCACCCATCCTTGATAAAGTACTCTTAGAAGGAAGAGGTGTTGAAATGAAGATCATTCTACCCTTGGCCGTTGTCGTATCCTTTGCAGCGGTCCTATGGTTTGTCAATGATGGACGAGAAGAAAAATCACAAAAGATCGAAGATGACTGCTCGGGTGATCGGTTCTGTTCGTTTGAAGAACTGACCGAAGTGTATGAAGAAGGGGAAGACTGGGTCATCACCACAAGTACGGAAGGGAATCAACAATGGCTCGTCAGTGCGATTCATGGCGGTGGCATTGAAGAAACGACCTCATCCTTAGCCGAGGCGATTGCTGGGAAATCCTATCCTTATTACGCCTTCAAAGGAAGATTAGCCTCCGATAATTTCAGAAACTTACATATCACATCCACAAACTTTAATGAGCCCAGAGCACTTGAAATGGTCGCAAAGGCCGATTATCACATTTCCATTCACGGGGCAGGCGGAGATGAGCCGAAGACACTGATAGGCGGCCGGGATGAAGCGTTGATGAAAATGGTGAAGCGGCACTTAGAGGAAGAAGGATTCGCTGTCGAAACAGCCCCTGAACACCTGGACGGCGATCACCCCGACAATTTCGTCAACAAGACGAAGACAGAGAAAGGCGTGCAGTTGGAGATCACACGTGCGCAAAGAAAAGCGTTTTATAAGGACGGAGACATCAGTTACTCATCCAGGAAAGATTCATCCAATGAGACGGAAGACTTTGAGGCGTATGTAGAAGCGGTTCAAGGGGCCATGGAGGAATATCAGGGATAAAACATGGAGTGGAGAGGTATTCATTTCACCCCTCTCCATAAACCATGCACTTTTTGGAGACACAGATCTTATAAGTAGTGGGTCCCTTCTAATATCTTCTGGATATCATTTAAGTGTCGGAAGAGCGATAAACCAGAAACAAAGACGTACAAACAGCTGAAAACGAGTACCCTGTATAAGGATTTCCCTTTGAGCACATCCATTCCTACCCAGAAAATCGTCACCATAAGCGACGTAAAGAAAAGATGGTACTCGATATTCTGATCATTGATCCGATCGACAAGAGCACTCATCTGCCATTCATCATTTTCAGGTGGTTGAAAGGTGATTCTCTCTTCTTCCAGTCCCCAGGCGTTGTGAGACTCTACGAGAACCGAATTCTCCTTTTTTTCGAGCACTTCGTAACCGTTCGGCGCATACCCGAGTGGATACGCTAAGAAATAAGACAAAACGAAAGCAGCCATCAGAAACGCAAGGTAAACAAGGATGCGTCTGATTTTATTCAGCAACTCTTCACTCATGCTCATGCCTCCTTATCCGTTGTTTCTATTCCATTCCTCCCTTTCTATACGATTGCATCAAAGAATCGTTTCACTCGTTGTATTCATCTTGAAAGAGCTATCCAGCTTTCATTCTTTCGGTACTCTCAATGTAAAAATGGTTCCCCTTCTTGAGGAGTCACGCAGAAAAAGATCCCCACCGTGGGCACGGGCAAGCATCCGGCTCAGAGGCAGACCAAGTCCAAGCCCCCGTTCTTTCAGCTTCTTCTGTTCCCCTCTGTAAAACCGTTCAAAAATGAGCGGCTTTTCTGCTTCCGGGATGCCATTTCCAGTATCTGAAATATCGATATCGACATCGTCTTGGTGTTGATGGACAGCGATCGTAATCGTGCCACGCGACTCGTTTACAGCATGGTCGGCGTTTTGGACGATGTTCATCAACATTTGTTTTATGCGATGGTCATCCATGTTCATATAGATCCCTTCTGCCGGGCATTCCACTTTCAAAGGGGCGTGAGAAGAGTGGGATCGCCATTGCTTTGCAAAATCATGGACAACACTACAAAGGTCTTTATATTTTTTGTGGATCGAGAATGATCCTGAGGCATACGTATTGAAGTTTAACAAGTCCTGGATCATCGTTTGCAGACGTTCCATTTCTTTTAATGATAGCTCTAAATATTCTTTCGCTTCCTCTCCGTCCACGATGTCATCTTTCACCGCCTGTATCAGGCCGCTCATGGATGTGACTGGTGTCTTCAAATCATGAGTCACCCCTGCGAGCAATTCATTCCGCATCTGCTCAAGCTTTTTCAATTTTTCCGCCATCTCTGAAAAAGAGCCCATCAATTCAGCGAGCTCCCTTTCTTTCGGAATATCGGTAAGCTGGATCTCATAATTCCCTTCACTCACTTGTTTCGCTGCCTTTGCCGTATCTTGGAGTGGCTTGGATACTTTTTTCGTCATCAAGTAGATGACCACCCAGCCTAAGAGTCCCAGACCGCCGAGCATGACCGCAAGCAGACGGTATTCCTGATTGATGCTTGAAAGCACCGATTTTTCATTCACGAGAATGATATAGCCTAACGTTTCAGAACCATTTTGAATCGGTTCGCTTACGACGTAGGCTTTTTTGTTCCCTTCCAATGTGATGATCGATTCGCTTGTCTCATAAAGGGATTGTGCTAGGTAGTCTCCGCGGTTTTTGAACGTTCCTCCCCGGTTGTTCGTAAGAAGAATCTCACCTTCCGCTGATACAACGATGCCTGTAGGTGCAGCGTCCACCTGCAGTTCCTCGGACCTTTTCCTGAGGATTTCTTCAAAAAGCGGCCCAGCTAAAATCCTGCCATTCGTACTGACGACGCGATCCGCAATCTCCTCGGCGACAATATGCATCAAGTTCAGCCGGTGATCCACGGTCGTCTGACGAATCCAGACGACGGAAAGAACCGCAATGATCACGAGTCCTATGAAGAGGGTCGTCAAATATCTTCTTGACCAGTAATAGAAGATGTTTTTATGTTTCTTTTGTTTGAACACGCCACTGATACCCCAATCCGCGTAAGGTTTTAATCATATAAGGATCGTCTTTGGAGAGGCGGAGCGCTTTGCGGATCCTTTTTATCGACAGATCCACCGCCCGGTCACTGCCATCGTAATCGAATCCCCACACATGATCGAGCAGTTGGTCTCGGGAGAACGTCTGGTTCGGATGTTGAACGAGGAACAGGAAAAGGGACCGATCTTTCGGAGACATGTCCACTTCCTCTCCATTAAGCTGGATCGTGTGCGCCTTCGGATCGATCCGAAGGGGACCATACTGAAGGGTGTCCTCCTCCACCCTTGAAACGGGACGGCTCAGGACCGCTTTCACTCTGGCTACGACCTCCTCCCCGATGAAAGGCTTCGTTATGTAATCATCCGCCCCACCGTCAAACCCTTTCAAACGGTGATCGATTTCTCCGAGAGCTGTCAGCATAATGACCGGGCACGAGCTCTTTTTTCTTATGTCTGACAAAATGGTCCACCCATCCACATCGGGAAGCATCACATCAAGCAGCACAAGGTCTGGTCGATGCTGGGAAAACATCGGCATGGCTTCCCGGCCTGTGAAAACCCGTTCAACATGGAGTCCATTTTTCGTTAAATATGCCGCAAGTACGCGTGAAATGGTCGGTTCATCCTCAACAATCAATACTTTGCTCATCATCCTTGTCTCCTTTTGATTCATTATAAGGGTTGGATCAAAGAAAAGAAAAATATAAAAGAAGGCTTCCTCCTAAGAAAAAGCCTTCTTCATGGTTCCAGATTTATAAAGAATCCGTATCTTCTGCCTTGCCCTCCGACTCATGTGGACGATGCCCAGGGAAAAAGTCCAGCCCCAGTGCTTCCATTTCTGCTTTGGCCTCTTCTTTCGTCAACTCTCCGCTATTCACTTTTTCACGAATGTCTTCTAGTGCTGTCTTTTGTTCATCTGTGAGGTTATCCAACAGCTGTCTTTTGAACCCTTTCGGATGAGGACGTTCGATCCCGAGTTCTTCAAGCTGTTCCCGAGCCTCTTCTTTCGTCAATTCTTCAGCTTCCACCTGTGCTTTGATGTCTTCAAGTTTTTGCTTGGTTTCTTCGTTGATCTTTTCAAAATGGTGGTTTCCTTTATGGAAGAAGAAACGTTTTTGCTCTCTCAATTTTTCTACCACTTCATCTTCAGTAAGTTCTCCGTTTTTGTAAGACTGAAGAAGACTGCGGATCTCTGTCTCCCCCGTTTCGACCACGACCTGGTTTGCAACTGCCTCAATCTCTGTACCTGTCGTACTTGAGGCGTAGGAAATTCCCGGTATGGCAATAGCTAAAGCAATTGCACCTGTCAGAACTTTTTTTGATAAAACGTTTTTCATTGTTAGCCCTCCTGTGGGTGTCATTTTTGTGGTACACGTTCATCCTACAAAAGGAATAAGTCAGGAAGATGTCAAAAAAAGATTTCTTCTTCAACACCGGCGTTTTTACGCTTCGACACTTTCCAAAACTTCATCACATGATTCCACCAGCACCTACTCATACTAAAGTCAGGAGGAGTCAGGGATGAAAACAGCTATCTTATCACTTTGCTTACTAATTGCTGCACCGTTCATTCAGGAAGAGAATTTATCCATCACTCATAATGGAAAAGAAGTAATGACCGTGAATCGAGAGGACTTTACAGATGAAATGTTGGGCAAACCTTTCATCGATCAAAAGAAAACCGCGCAGTTCTTGAAACAGTTGGAGGGTAAAATCTATCGTGAGCCGGTTCGAGCAAGGTTCGGTGAGACAGATGAAATCATCCCCGGTAAGTTAGGATCGAACGTCGATCACAAGAGATTCACCGCACAATTTATTCATTACTTCTACGACGAAGGTGCAGCTACTTTGGAAGTTCCCACGATCCCTGTTCATCCAAGAGTCGATCGTGAGCTGCTCTTAACACTCCGCGAGAAGCAGATCGGGCAATACGTGACCTATTTTAATAAAAACAATGAAGAACGGTCCCACAATATTCGTCTGGCTTCAGAAGCCCTGGACAGCCATGTCGTCTTTCCCGGCGAGGTATTTTCTTTTAATACAGTGGTAGGAAAAAGGACGGTGGAAAAGGGGTATAAAAAAGCGCCGATCATCGTCAAAGGGGAAGTATCCGAAGGCATCGGCGGGGGCATCTGTCAGCTGTCTTCCACGCTGTTCAACTCCGTGGACAAAGCCGGCGTCAAGATTCTTGAACGCTATTCACACAGCAAACGTGTCCCCTATGTACCGGAAGGCCGGGACGCGACCGTCAGCTGGTACGGTCCTGATTTTACATTTAAAAACCCATACAATCAGCCTTTATTGATCCGGGCAAAGGTTTATGGCGGGCAGATGTTGGTGAAAGTGTATTCCACTGATGAGATTGTCACCGAACCAAGGGAAGCAACGGATGCAGGCCAACAGATGCAGGAAGAACACACCCATTAAGAAGTTAGAAAAATACACGAAAAAAGCCTGTCCTTTCTTATAACATAGGAAGGAGAGGCTTTTTTTTGGAAGAGGTTAGACAAAGAGCGCGCCGCGAAATCCCCTGGCTTTATAATAAGAGTCGGCACCGTTGTGATACACGAAGACGTGATTGAAGCGACGATCGCAAAAAAGTGCCCCGCCAAGTTCTCTAATCTCTTGAGGCGTCTGTACCCAGCTCGACGTTTTCAAATCAAATTCCCCTAGCTCCTGCAGGGTCCGGTATTGTGATTCGGTAAGGATTTCGATACCTATCGCATCAGCTAGATCCACCGCGCTCGTTTCCGGCTTGTATTTTTTTCTCGATTCTAACGCGGCACGATCGTAGCAAACACTCCTCCTGCCTTCTGGGCTTTCTTTGCAGCAATCATAAAACACGTAGCTATCCATCTCTTGATCATAGCCAACCACATCCGGTTCCCCACCGGTTCTCTCCATTTCGTTGAGCGACCACAGCTTTTCGGCATCCGCTTCCAACCTGGACGCGATCGTAGACCAGTCTAATCCTTCGTGCCGTTTCATGTGTTTTTCAAAACGCGCCTTTAATGTGCAGAGCAATTCTTCCTTCTCCTCTTTGGGAAGCTCTTTTTCATGCGCAGTCATCATGATTCCTCCTTTATTCGTTTCGTATCCTCTTGGTTTAAGTTCTTAATTCTAACCGCTTGTCCGATATTCGTGCCAATCCAGGCACCGATAAATGGAATGGCATCCAGAGGGAATTCCATTCGTGCCGCGTTCACATCCATCTTGAATAAAACGACGGTGATCCCAATGCTTAACAAGAAAAGAATCACGACCTCGACCCACTTCTTCTGCTTCCATTTTTTCTTTCCTATATGATCGATGTCAAAAGCCAGGACAAGTCGAGCCGACGTTGTCCCCACCATTTTCCTAGTGGTGACCGTGTACAATGCATGGGCCGCGAAGATCCATAAACCGGCACCACAAAAGATCAGGACACCACCTGTCGTCCCTCCGTTTTCAACATAAATGCCAAACAGAGCGAATAACAAAAGGAAGAATAAATTGGTCTGTAACAGTTGTTTTTTCTTAGCACGCTTCACTTTTTGTAGGTCCCATTCGGTTTCCTCCATGTTCTCCCCCTTTTTCATTAGGTCATTCATCTCGTCGGTGCCTCTCTCCTATACAGGTGGAAAGAGAGGGACACAGACCGACAAAACGAAGAAAAATGAATCATCTCACATGAATGCTCTTCCATTATTTCGAAAATACAAACAATTATCAACCGGACACTCCCGGAATCTTGGTGTATGGATCTAACGTATTTTATTTTTCTAAAAAAGACCCGGAACCTTTGATCGGTCCCGAGTCTTCTACGTTTTACAGGAATACAAAGTACATGATGAATAGTCCACCAAGCGTGTACATGATCGGGTGTACCTGCTTCCAATCTCTTTTTGCAATCATAGCGAAAGGATAAAGAATAAAACCAAGTGCAATACCAGTCGCTACACTGAAGGTGAGCGGCATCATGATGATCGTAACAAACGCCGGCACGACGATTTCAAAACGACTCCAGTCGATTTCTTTGACTTCCGTCGCCATTAAAGCACCAACGATAATAAGCGCAGGGGCCGTCACTTCAGGTGTGATGACACCAAGGACAGGGGAGAAGAACAAGGCGATGAAGAAACAGATCGAAATGACGACACTCGTAAATCCTGTGCGCCCGCCAACGGCAACCCCTGCAGAGGATTCCACGAACGAAGCCGTGGTCGACGTACCGAAAATGGCCCCAGCCACTCCGGATGTGGAGTCTGCAAGCAAGGCACGGCCTGCGTTTGGAATTTGGTTATCCTTCATAATTCCAGCCTGACTCGCAACCGCAATCAGTGCACCTGCTGTATCAAAAAACGCGACAAACAGGAAGGTGAAAATAACAGCTAAAACTTTTGGTGTGAAAATATCCCCTAAATGTTGAAATACTACCCCAAAAGTTGGCTCAAGACTCGGAATTTCTCCTACGACTGATGTAGGAACATCCACTAACCCAACAACCATTCCTATAATACTAGTGACAACAATGCCGTAAAAAATGCCCCCACGGATTCCGCGCACCAACATCATGAGCGTCACAATAAAACCTAAGGCGGCAAGAGCCGTTGTTGGAGATGTGAGCTGACCGATCGATACGAACGTTTCCTCACTCCCGACAACGATGCCGGCGTTTTTCAAGCCAATGAATGCAATGAAAAAGCCGATCCCTCCGGCAATCGCATGCTTCAAATCCTTTGGAATCACATTGATGATTTTCTCACGGATCTTAAGAAGACTAAGAATCATAAAGATGATCCCAGCGATAAAGACGCCGGTTAACGCAACCTGCCATTCGATTCCCATCCCGATGACGACTGAAAAAGTAAAGAATGAGTTCAACCCCATACTCGGCGCAATCCCTACAGGGAAATTTGCAAGTAGTCCGATTAACAGGGACCCCACAATCGCAGATAAAGCCGTAGCGGTAAAGAGTGCTCCTTTATCCATCCCCGCCTGACTTAGGATAATCGGGTTGACGACTAGAATATAGGCCATGGAAAGAAACGTCGTGATGCCTGCGAGCGTTTCTTTTTGAATCGTTGTTTCTCGTTCTTTGAATTGGAAAAATTCTCTCATGATGTCCCTCCTGAAACCATATAAAAAAGCACCGGCAGCGACCGGTGCTTATACATAGGGAAAAAACCATAGACGTTTCTCCCCTTGTAGACGAGCCATTTCCGGTAGCTGGTAGAAACGTTCAGGCCATATTCCTGAACTTATACAAGGTGCGTTTTCTGTTATGAATGATAAGGAGAATCATAACAACCGAAAAGAGAGGGGTCAATAACTATGGAAAATGTTCGGGAATTCACTTTTTTCTGATATTTGATAGTCAGTGACCCGTTCAGAAGATGCTCCACGAATGATTGAGCGTCTCCATCCTCTAAGAGAGAGACGATTTTTTTCATGCGCCTATCGAGCCACCTGCTCCAGTGCCAGTCCTTCATGCACCGGCAGAAAAAAGGACCCGGATCACTAAAAAAGCTGACCCGTTTATCTAATCAGCTTTCTTCGCTCATTCACTGGGCTATCTTTTCTTTAAAGGCTTTCCCTGTACCGGTAAGTACACCCTCATGATAGATCGTGAAGTTAAGAATTTCACCAACCGTGGGCAGAGATAGATAAGCTTGTGTCGCTTCATCATCCAGCTGTCCACTGAGTGCTTCCTTCAGTTTCACCCGCAGCTCTTTATGTACTTGTTTCAGCTCATCTACTGTTTAAACAGCTGTTCTTCTTTCAATTGAACATCTTTTTTCTTCTCTATAATTCAAGCTTCCTCCCCTATGGTTTACAACTATACCGCTCGGCCCCAGGACCATTTCCTTCCTACACCATACGATCTACTCAGGCTCTATGAAAAGACTAAAAAAATGGGAATCTCCCGATATTCCCTCAGGAGATTTCCCCTTCTGTTAAAAAGTGCCCTGGCCGATCGATTAGGTGTGCATGTTTCCAATTAGCGAGCTTTTCGGTCGGTAAAAGCCAATAGGAATTTGAATGAGCGTTGTTTCTCCGGATTTCTCCAACTGATAGATCCGATCACATGCCTTCCCGTCATACCCAAGCAGCGGATGACCGTTCATACCCAGTGCACTGGCGGTCAACAATAGGTTTTGAAGAAGCATACCCGCTTCCATCTGCTGAACCCGGTATCCCCTGTACCCGAGATCTTTTTTGTAGTGGGCCCGTTCTCCGACGATATGAAGACAGATCGGCACTTGATGGAGATTGACGTTATCGACCTTCATCGCCCTCTGCAACGGGAGGCGGAAGTCCCCTTGACCGACCTCAATCAATGAATGAGAGTGAGCATTATAGCGGTAAGCGCCGTCAGTCAATCCTTCCACCCCATGAAAACATCCATAGATCGACAAGGAGGAGTGGTCGTCTTCTGCATAGAGGTCCGTATGGAATGGTTTGACCGTCTCTTTCAAAAGCAAAGCGAGCTGCTTTAAAGGAATGGTTCGGTTTATAAAATTCAGTTCTGGTGAATGCCTCTTGCGGCACGCCTCGGCCAAATCGTAGACCAATGGTTCAACTTCCGGCAACGGCTGGGACGGGTCCATATTCGGATGGGGCTGTTTGTGTTTGATATGCCCGAATTGCACAGGAGAGTCAAACATGGCCTGTTGATTGATTTTTTTAATGTATGGAAAATCAAGGACATTTATCGAACGTTGATAGTGATTGGTTTTGACTTCCGGAATGTCTCGGATCCATTCTGAGGCAGGCAGGTTTTCTATGTTATTTTTTATAAACGAATGCTTTCTATCTGCAAAAGGGACAACGGCGTAGGGACTCTCCTCCCTTTCATCCAATCCCAGCAAATGGTGGATCGGACGGTCGAGAAATTGAAGAAACACCGTTGTATTGAATCGGGCATGCGAACTCACTTCCTGCCATTGACCGAGGAGCGCTCCTGCATCCAGGCCTTGCAGACGATAAGCGAAATGGTTGTATTTGAAAAAGTTTTTCCAAAACATCGTCGTCACGACTAGCACTCCCTGCGCTTCAGATAAATCGCAGCGATTTCCAAGTGCGCGAGTCAGAAAAGAATCGAAATTCCCCTCTCGAATCAGATGAAGCCGGTGGTGAGCGGCATCATAATGGTAGATGCCGTATGGGACGTCCTCCATTTTTAAATAGATGTACAATTCACTCGGATACAAGCCCCCACCCGAAGGGACACAACGGCGGAACGCATGGATGGTTTCTACACCCTCCCCTTTTGTAAGCGGCATGGTTGTTTCACTGTATCCTGTCTGTCCGTAAACATACCAGAGTAAATGACTGAGTCGCTTAAGTCCAGTCGTAGTATCCAATGACGATTCGTCTAATGAAAGCGGAATGTCACAGTCGAGCGGGATTTCCTGTAGGCACTGATAGAGTTTATAAGGGAGCGGAGCGTCCTCCCATGCGACTTTCCAATCCGCTGGAATGACCCGATCACTTTCAAATTGCAAGGAGTATAAAAAACGATCAAGATCCATGACACGCCTCCTTCAGCTATCAAGGGAATGGATGCGGAAAAGGGTTCAGTTCGCCTGGGGTAAGGGGACGGTCGGTATAACCGAGCGTCTTCGGAACGTCCAAGACTCTGTTCAATCCCTCCAGACGTCTAAGATGATGTCCGAAAGTCATCGGCAGCATCCCCGGGATCAACACTTTGACGCAGTGCAGTTCATTCCTTTCCAATTCGCCCGCGGTCTGGTCTACAACGATGACATCCAGGTTCAATTTCTGGAAAACGCTCAGAATGTCTTTTACATCCTCTGTGAGGTCTGAATGAGCACCTTTGTAATGAAAAGCTTCTTCAAACGTCTGAAGAGGGCCGTTCTGATTCAACAAAAAGCCAAGTCGTTCTTCCGCTTCCAGGAGTCCATACACCATCCCATGATCATCCATTTTTTTCACGAGCGAAGAATCGTGAAGCATCTTTGTGTAGTTCTCTTTGTTCTTCTTGAACTCTTTGTTCAATGGTGCGATCATGCCGACACTTTCAAATACCGCACTTTTTACAGCTTTGACGGGATCCAGATGGGCTCCGGCGGCACAGATCAGATTCAACTCTCCGGAGTCCGCTTTACGTTTCTTGATGACGCTCAGGATACAAGGGATGCCGTGTTCCATCGTCGCATTGTACAAAAAAAGATCATAACCTGCGATCTCTTTCATCCGCTCGATCATCAAAAGCAATTCCTGGTCACCAGAAGAGTACGGGTCTATCCGTGGCAGTGGAAGTTCTGCATACCAGGTCAAAAGAAAAGAATCACGTTCCAGCACTTCCATCATGCCGTGGAAGATTGCCTCTTCCCTGCTCCCACCGATCGCACATCCGTTGGAGGTTTCAAAAATATACCCGCCTCCACAGCCCATGCTGTAATACGCAAGCCTTTCAGGTACTAAGATCGACTTTTTCTGTAATAAGGAATACCCCCACACCCAGTTCATTTTTTTATCGGGATGATAAGGAGTGAAAGGAAAATCATTTTTTGCATACTGATCATCTGAATGAACGCCGACATCCAAAGGATTAAGCGCTGAACGGAGGTTGCTGTAACAATCATAAACACGTGTTCGTTTCCCTTTCGGATCCAACCCGCAGAAGCGTTCCAGCCCTTCCAGGATGGCAGTCCTTTCACTGGCCGCATAAGAATTTGTTCTCCCTGCCGACCCTTCATTGCCGTTCATAAGCGGAAGATTTACGATCACATCCGCAAACGGGGTTTCAAAATCCATCATTTTATGATTGAGAAGCCCTGTACGAGGATCGAGGTAATCTTTGGTGAGGAATGTGCTTAAATCCTCCAAGGGCCTTGTGCGGAAGCTGTCTTTACTTATTTTCACACTCGGCTTCAGGGGCATCTCAGCAAGGAGAGGGGAATCCTCTACAATCGTGCTGCATTGCGGACACTGGGAATCTGGCAAAAAGCGATGTCGCGTACTTTCCAATGTTCTCATGTTGACCAGGTGGACGGCCTTTTCTGTAAGGACGCGTTTTCCTTCGCTCCATCGCTGGACCTCATTTTTAATAAAATAAGTCATCTGCAGGAGCCCGTTTACAGAAACCCATTCATCCTGTCTTGCCAGTGTAACCTCCGCTAGTTTCTGTTGAATGTTCCAAAGGTCCTCGCGATCGCTTCCTGTCATCATTCTTCTCAAGTCTGCACACTGAGAACATCCCTCACCACCGGGGCGGACGAGCGGGCCGATGACACCTTCACCAAAAGCAACAAAACCTCTCAGCCAAACGATCCCATATTCCCGGGCGATCCTTTCTCCCATGATCGAGGTGGCCGGATTCCAACCGTCCTCTAACACGAGAAGCAAATCCGTGTGTTTTGGAACCGGCTTTTCAAAACTACGTAGACCGGTGACTTCATAATGAGGCTGCAGTTCCTTGACCACATGATCAAGCAGCACGCCATCTCCTACAGCCGTTATCAAAAGGCTCATCGACGGTCCTCCCTTTCCACCCATACCCCGCAAAGGTCGATCCTCCCGTCCCTCTCGAAAGGATCCATGGAGATTTTGACAAAGGAGGGGTTGTGCTGACGTTTTTCCAACTGCGTGATTGCACCATGAAGAACCTCTTTGTTGTCTCCTGCTCCCAAAGATGGAAGGTCATAAGCGGCCACCGATTCTTTTTCAAAATAAAGCTGGGAACAAGAACGGAAGGAATAAGCGGATGGAAGGTTTTTATTTTGATGCTCCAAGATGAGGAGAAATAACGCCTTGCGGACAGCCAGTGTCTCATGCAGCGAAACCGTCCCCCTCCAATTGCTGTGCTGTGTTCTCACCCACACCACAGGAAATCCGAAACCATCTTCGGAAAGGGCAAGCTCCGGATTCGTATGAATCGTCTTGAGAACCTGCCAATAATAACGGCAATACTCATCTTCGATCCGGTTTAAAGTGATCTTTCTTGCTTTCTTGATATTGTGATGGTCCTCAGTCATCCATACGTTTTCAACAGCTTTCTGCAGAGCTCTAGAGTATGCTTCGGTTTGGTTTTTTCCAGCACCGATATAGAAGTCGTCATCAGGAACCGTACAAGATGACTCAGCTTGAGAGTCTAGACTTAGTAAGATTTCACGTTTCAGCGGCTTCACATACGCCTCCACACCCATGAAACCCGCTTCCCGCCTTGCCTCTTCATGGGTTCTCCCTCCGGCAATGATCTCTGGATTCAATTGCTGTGACTTTACATGAACCACTTGAACTCTACATTGGGAAAGAGGGAGCTGTTCCAGGTCATCCTCTTCCCATTGATGAAAGATACCGAGAGGGCTCGCCGCTAACTCACCAAAATAATAGAGCCATTCCTTCTCTTCTTTTTTGTCATGCAGACCTTCCTCTCCAGGGTCTATTCTTTCCGTTGAAAATTTATTTGTAGCGAGGGGATGCGGCTTAAAAGGATGCCACCTTCCCTCAAGGGTTTCCAAGTTCATCAAATAGACGTGATTGGTCTGTTGAGACTCCTGCACTCCTGTCATCTTCTTGAACAATTCAAATACCATAATCGTTGCTAACATCGATTGAGCGGGTCTTGATGCCAGGAAGGATGGGGAGCCGCTTTTCATATGCTTGGGCAGGCTGCGCCAGGCCGATTCCCAATCGCTATTTGCAGCTTTATCGATATAGGGCCCTGCGATTCCATAAGTCCCCAAAACGGCAGACGGAATGAAGTCTCTTTTCTTTTCCACACAGCTGTTCATGATGCTCTTAAGTTCTTCCACCCTCTCTTCATGGGATACGTATAGGACCGCATCATAAGGATCGATGACCTCCGACCAGGAAAAGGGATCCCTTTCAACGAGAATGTTCACCGATACATCCTCGTCTATTTTTCTGGCTGCTGTTTCTAATTCCGATAGCCTGTGTACATTTGTCCTCCTCAAATCTGTAAGGAAGACAGATACATTCGCCAGTCCAGATTGAAGCATCGCAGATACAAGCCCCGTCACCATCGTCCCCTCGCCAATCGCTAACACTTTTTTCTTTCGAAACTGTTGGAGCTGGTAGGCAGGGGATTCTACGAAACTTTCTAAGTATTCAATTTGTGAAGCAAATGCTTCGATCACCTGATCATTTAAGTCATGAGGCCGGGCTTGACTGACATCTGAAAGGAACCCGTTCTGATACAGGGTGTCGGTGATTTCAAAAACCCGCTCACTGTAGGGTTTCGGTAAACCATTCGTCAAGCTTTCAAGAGAATGACTCCCATTCAGCATAGGGATGAGTTTTTCAATCCACTGCTGGATCATCGGGCCTTCCATCCGGAAAGAACCCGCATTGTTCTTGAAGTAAACACGATCGGTCTCCGGCATAAAGAACGTACCTTTTTTGACTTTCAAACACATGGAAGGTTGGACCTTTGTCATGACGTTCCTCCTTGCCCACTAAGGTGACTTCCTAACCGATTTTATGTACAGCGACACGTGGGTTATGCGTGGACAACACCGAAGAACCCCTGTCGGAATATCCAACAGGGGTTCTCATTCTCGTTCCTTATGTCTGCAAAGGTCGATGAATCAACGACCCCCGCATCGTCCGCAGCCTCCGCAACGGGCGCAGCCTCCACAACGAGCACAGCCTCCGCATCCTGCACAGCGGGCACAACCACCGCACCCCCCACAGCGGGCACAGCCTCCACATCCGCCACAACCGAAGCAACTGAAGCAGCCGAAACATCCTCCAAGTCCGAATCCAAGGCCGACACACAAACGCGCATCATTCGAATATGCTTCTGCCTGCTGACTCGGGACTAATTGTTGAGCATGAAATTCACCGACATCTAAGTTCTGAATTTGATTTTGAAATTCATTCAACTTTTTTCCCCTCCATCGTTCCAGTCTTTGTGCGCTGAAAACACAAAGCACTACGTTCACAACAACGTATGATGAAAGCCTATGGATTGTTACTGATGAGGGAATTGCACATTCAACGAACGCTCCCGATTGTGGAAGACTCAGTTTCGAAATGTTCCGGGGGTTCGTTTGCCATGGTGCGCGTCAGGGGTGGTTGGGAAGCAACTCGCTTTCCTGTGGGGGAGTGGCGAGCTTCCTCGGGCTAATGCCCTGCGGGATCTCGCCGATCTCCTTTCTCCCACGGGAGTCTCGCAGCTCCCCAACCACCCCTTTTATAGTATGGAGAAACGAACCCCAATACCAGGAAGGAGCATCTTTCACCATCACTACCTATAGTAAGAAAACGCTCTATAACAAGCGGTTATGATCACTATTCATACGATGGAGATAAATGTTATAGCTTCTAATACGTATAGGAAGCACCTAATTCTGAAATTAGTTTCGAGACACTTATATGGCAAAGGGGCGGAGGGGAATGGCGAGACTCCTGCGGGAAAAAAGTGCAGGGTGAGACCCCACAGGACGCAGTCCGAGGAGGCTCAGCGCGCTCCCGCGGAAAGCGAGCTATTCCCCGTAGCCCCTATCCACAGCACAAAAGTCTCGAAATAAAGTCTTATAGAAACCTGCCAGTTCTTTGAAGACATAGTTTCGAGATAATAAAATATCAACCACTAACTTTAACAAATCCTTTTTTAAAATGGATTAAATGATTTCTAATTCATCAAGCATAGAGGCTACTTTTTCACCGTTGTCCAAAACTCCAGGATCTCAATGGGACTCCAACTCCCAATCAAACCACCTCCCATGACCATCCGTTTCACCGATCGTCACCGTCTTAAAAACGCCACTCACTACAGAATCGACATGAAGCTTTCGGTCATTCATATTGTTGTAGATATGAAACACATCTCTTTGCTGTCCGATTTGACTCACTTTCTGAAGAAGGTCCCTTTTAACGGTTGGCGGCATCTGGTTGGCTACGTGGGTATGAAAGATACATAGAGTCGAGTCCTCTGGCATTTGATCTGCAAGTGAAGAAAGCATGGATACGCCATCCCCTTCCTTCAGTACCGGCGGGTTGGATCTCAGTTGTTGAACGGCTGCTTCGAAGTTTTTCCTGCGGTCCTCATGTTCGGGCCAGATCAGTGCTTTCAACCATTGAACATCGTCTTCCTGTGTCAAATCACTGACGTGCAAGTCGATGCCTACCCGTTCTTTCACAGGAGGGGTCCCTTCGAGTAAATATTGAGAAAGCGATCCCCTTCTCACCTTCGAAGCGAGATGAACATAGGAATCCCTTCTTCCGTATATGTGATGATGGTCTTCATAGGAATAGCTGTACTGATCCCACAGCAGCTGCAGCCCGGCACTTGTTCCAATTTCAATGAGCGATAGAGGCTTTTTCGTCTGTAGATGAATGAAACAAAAGACGGGATAAAGATAGGCGCACCGGCGAACCTCGTTGGTCTGTACCCGCTTTGTTTTCAGCAGAGTAAAGATTGCATCTTTCTTCTCTATACAGAAAGCCTTAAAGGCAGGAAAAGGATTTTGATTTCGTATTGGTGCGTCCGTGATGCTACGGTAAAAGTTTGCGAGCTCATGGTCAGAGTCCTGCAAGAGTAACTGGTGCACGGCAGCAAAGAGGAGGTTAGGAACCGGCTGTCCCTCGCGTGCTTCCAAACATAATCGTAAGAGTTCCTCATCTTCAGCGATTTGCACGGATAATTGCTTGTACAGTTCACTTGATCCTTCACACTCATTCCTTGCAAAATCAAGGAACATTGCAGCTATCTTTTTCGTATTCATACGGTTTCTTCCCACCTTTCGATCACGTTTTTCATTCGTTTATCTGTTTAGGACCATCGAGTCAATGACTTCTTCATCCTGTTTATGTAAAAGTTTAATTTCATTGTGCGATGTTCTCTCTTTTTCTGTGTACCAGATATACAGCCCCTCATATTGGTGCTTGACGATATCATTTCCAGAAAGCGTGGCTGTTACATCGACCATGGATGCTTTTGTATCCCCCACTTTAACGATTCGCTCGTCTCCGTTTCGAACCACACCATAAATGAGATGGTCGCCATGAACGAAAAGACGATTCAACTGATCACCCAGTCTTTCCTTATCCAAAGGGTTGAAGGACAACATTCCTGCCTCCCAGCCGAATAAACGGTCTTGAACATAAGCAGCTCCTATATGCATGTCATCCTGGATAAAAAAGAATAAAGCTTCTCCATTCATTCGTTTCCCAGGGATCAGGGTGAGCCCCTCTTTGACAGCGTGGAGCGCTTCCTGCGGCTCATCGTAAGCATCTGATTTTTCAACTGCAATCCAAACACTGATGAAAAGGAGAATGATGGTTGTGAATGAAAGGATTCCTCTAATTTTCAAAATCATCACATCCTTCTATGGTTTTTAACATGGGTGTATCCTTATTCTGGTAACGCTCTCCACCAAAACATAACATACCACTTCTCTCCTGGAAAGAAGGAAGGACAGCCACTCCTTCCCATAAAAAAAAGGCTGAAGGAATCAACCTCCAAGCCTGTATTCATTCCTACTGACCGGGTGTTGCTGGTCTATTTTAAAACAGAAATCTTTTAAGAAAGTTGATCGCGGTCAGGAGCCAACGGCGGTTGTTCGAGCCAGCCCTTTTTGATACTCAGTTCAGCTCCATCAGATGCAAACCTGGCTGTCTCCACTGCGAGACGGGCAAAAGAGAGAGATAAATCTTTTCTTGCGATTTGTGATAGAGCAGCTCCATAGTTGGATAACCCGCTCCCAGATGCCAAACCGGTATGATAGTGCATGAGACGATCGGAGAACACAGGAATGGTGGACTCCATGACCTCCGGATCCCACAACTGTGGTGCAGGGAGATCCTCATCGATCAGCTTATTGATAAAGATATCGATATGTTTATGGGAGATCTTTCTCCCCCTGACGAGATATTCTTTCAATTCCTCTGATTTTGCAGACTGGCTGAAAGCGATCATCAAGGATTTTCCGAGCATATTGGTATCCAAGTTAATGTAGAGCTCTTTGATTTCCTGAGCAGAAATCGCCCTCTGTTTCCCTCTCACTTTTCCAAGAAACGCTTTATCTTCAACAAAGGTCACCTCTGTCGGCATGGGTATACTTGGGGTTCGGATGACAATTCCTTTTTCAAGCAGCGCTTCAATGGCGTCATTAAAAACCTTTACATACTCCTCCATGTTCTTTTTAAGGAACATCCGAATGTCTCTTCGGTGAGAAGCAAATAAAGCATTGGAATAATTAATGATGGAAGAACGACTCATTTCTTTTAAGTAGAACAAATAAAACTTGTCAGAAAACATCCGGGGGGCATCCAGAAAAACATCGTGTTGCCCGAACCCATGGGGCACCTTCATGCCTTCCTGAGTGAAGATTTCTTGATAAGCTGATATCCTTTCCTTGGTCAATGCTGCGTTTTCTCCAAGTAATTTTTTAGCATCCCGGTCGATGACGTGGTTTTGAAAACCTTCCATCACTACATTTAACATCGTCTCTCCTATGTAACCGGCCCATAGTACTCCGATCTCTCCCGAAGTTAACGGGACAATCCGACCATCCTGACTCATGATTATTAACCTCCCTAGTTTCGTTGTGCTGTAGAAAAGTATTGAAACCAAAAACGGAATTCATCGAAAAATACTGCTGGTGTTAATTCGATGTTGTCGAAAAAATCCTCCAATACCTCTTCCTCCACATCATCCAACAGCCCCGTCACGTACAAAGGGGTTTGAAAACGACTGTACATCTGTTCATATCCGTAAGTTTCAAAGACATCTTTCATTTGTTCTTCCGTCATGCGCGCACACTCCTTTTCTATAGAGTGGCACGATTCCTCCATCCGTATTCTACTTTCCTAATGAATGCTTGATACAGAGCGTTTTATGCCTTCTTAGGCAGGGATTGGGGAACGCTCAGTGTAAGTCCACCCCATACGTAGTGGATCCCCCTTTTAGGTCCAGTAGAAAGGGCTATATGTCATGGTGTCACGCTAGGAATGACCGTTATAGAGGTACATTTACTGAATTACCTGTAGCAAGCATGAAAAGCTGGATATACTTTAAGAGGTTTCGAGACACTTATATGGTAAAGGGGCGGAGGGAAACAGTGAGACTCCTATGGGACGTGTGAGACAGGTGAGACCCCGGAGGACGAAGTCCGAGGAGGATCACCGCCCGCCCCATGGAAAGCGAACGGTTTCCCGGAGCCCCTAAACTCACACAAGCATATCGAACCTGAGTCATTTTGGATGGGTTATAATGGTGGAAACGTTGGTGGGAAGGAGTGGTGAAGGTGCCTGTGATTGTTCATCAGATACTGATTGAAGCACCAGCACATGTGTGTTTCGACCTTGCAAGAAATGTAGATGTCCATACTCAAACGACCAGGAAGACAAACGAAAAAGCAGTGGCCGGGGTTACGGAAGGTTGGATGGAAGAAGGCGATCAGGTGACATGGGAAGCGACACATTTCGGCATTCGCCAACGACTGACGGCACAGATAACAGAAATGGACCGCCCGCATCGCTTTGTCGATGTGATGGTGAAAGGAGCATTCCACTCGTTCACCCACACGCATGAGTTTTTCGAACAAGCCGAGGGTACGTTGATGGTGGACACATTTGACTATCGTTCCCCATTTGGTGCCCTCGGTGTAGTTGCCGACCGATTGTTCCTGGAAGAATACATGAGAGGGTTCATCGAACTTCGTGCCCATGAATTGAAAAAGATGGCAGAAGAAGAAAAAGGCCCAGAGTTAAACTCTGAGCCATGATCTCTTATGGGGTGAGCGTCAAAACCTCGCCGTCCACATCATCGGTGGAAGTCAGGTGATAGTCCCCTTCCACCCAATCGTCCAGTTGATCATGGTACCAGTCGCTTCTGAAGTGACCGGACTGCCCTGGTCCGACCACGTGGTACGCTTCGGTAGGATCGGCCATATCGATGACAAAACGCCAGGACGCTCCGTGATTGACGAGCCCTTTGCTATTGAAGCCGGCTGCGCGGACCGTGACGCGGCTGCCGCTGACTGGATGAGGATCGCCTGGATTCAGAAATCGTTCAAGATATCCGATGCTTGAGAGCGGATGGGTGAATTCCACCGCATGTGCTGCCCCCCATGTCCATTGAGAAGGATCTTCACCAAACTCCTCCTTCACCTCATTCACAGTCGCAAGAAAAGCTTCAGAAATTAAAGTTTCCATGCCTCCAGCTTTTTGGACCCAACGGGATTCTTCACCCTTTCGCAGCAGTTCGTCGGTGGTCTGCCCAGATCCCTCAAAAAATTTTTGAATACTTCTAGGAAGGTCGACATTATAAAGTTCATCCTCGATGTTCGCCATCCACCGATGGAAAATCAACGGCTGGGCGAGATCTCGATCATCTTCCCTGTTCCACTCGGTCATCAGCGCAATGATCTCTTCTTCAAGGGGTGTCACAGGTTCGACCTGCTGAATGAGGAATGGCAAAAATTCTTCTGCCTGAAGATTCTTCACATCCATCTGCATCGCTTGGAACTGCTCGATGGTCAGCTCCTTTTCTCCTTGAAGCATTTGGCTGATGCGCGCATAGCGGTACGGCTGGGCCCAATTGTGGCTGATGTGGTACGGATATTCGTCTGTAGTGATTTTATTGTTCGCAGTCGCGATGAACCCTTCTTCCGGGTTCACGTTTCGAGGCAGTTCATCAAAAGGCACGAAACCCTGCCACTCATCCTCAGACTCCCATCCCCTCATCGGAAGTAACGCATCTTCCGGCTCGTTGTAAATCGGAACCTGCCCATTCGCCTTGTAAGCAATCGTTCCATCTTTTCCGGCAAAAACAAAATTTTGTGCAGGAACGAGGAATTTCTCCAACCCTTTTTCAAACGACTCCCAATCCTCGGCCCGGTTCATTTCAAGCACCGCTTCGAGTTCTGTCGTCGCATCAAGAGCGGTCCATCGTAACGAGAGCAGCGTATCTTTTCCGGACTCGCGTGCATAATCGCTGACGACAGGACCATGCCGGGTCTCCACGACCTCAAGATCGACAGGATCTCCATCTTTCACGTGTATCGTTTCTGTAAAAACATCCGCCTCTTCCCACTCGTCTTCATATAAAAATTGGTGCGGATGCTCGGGGTTCCTTTTTTCTAAGTACAGCTGCTGCACGTCCGGGCCGACGTTGGTCACACCCCAGGCGATGTTGTCGTTATGGCCGAGGATGATGCCGGGAATCCCTGCAAAAATAACTCCAGAAACGTTGTAACCCGGAGCTTCCAAATGCATTTGATACCAGATGGAAGGGGTCGCCATCCCGAGGTGGGGGTCATCGGCGAGCATCGGCGCTCCAGATGCTGTACGTTCGCCGCTCACGACCCAGTTGTTGCTGCCGTTGAATTCATTCGGAATGATGACGTTGGCGAAACTTTTTTCAATATCCACCGCATCTGCTTCTGCAAGAACCGTCGGGGCATCTTCAGGATAGGTCGGGAAAAGTTCGTAGGCTTCCTCTTCACTGAAGTTCTGAAGCAAATAATAGTTGAACGCCTGCCGCTCCCAGTGGCCACCAAGGTCGAACGCCATGTATTTGCCGATCGTCAACGAATCGACAGGCGTCCAAGGCTCAGGATTGATGTTCATCATCGCAAACTCCGGAGGCAGCGGCTCCGTTTCCATGTACGCATTGACTCCTTCCGCAAACGCTTCAAGGCTTTGGATGGCTTCATCAGAATAAATAGCGAGGGATTTTTCGGCCGCACGCCGGAGGCCAAGTGTCCGAAAATAACGGTCCTGATCGATCGTTGCCTCCCCGACCACTTCACTCAACCTCCCGGATGCCTGTCTGCGTGCAAGCTCCATTTGAAAGAGCCGGTCCTGGGCTTGCACATACCCTTGCGCACGAAAAACATCAAGTTCATTTTCCGCCTGAATATGGGGCACTCCCTGGTCATCCCTTGTCACGGTCACGGACGCTTCCAGTCCTGCGAGTGATTTCTCCCCGTTGGTTGCAGGCAGGCTCCTCAATGTGTAAGCGTTTACAAAAATGACAGCACTAACAATCAATAACACGATGATGCCGAGTGTCATCCAAGTGACCTTTTTCCAACGTGGCCTCCTCTTTTTCTGTGGGTCTATCTGTCTTGCTGTCTCCATTCCCCCACCTCCAGAACTTTCCTCCATTATATCTCATTTTCGAGAAAAATAGATTAAGGAATTTTCGAAACGGGTATGAGACGAATGTGCTTGACTTTGGAGGTGTTAGAATGGAAAAAATTAAAATTAGCAATACAACCATGGAAGCGAGCCGCATCGGCCTTGGCACATGGGCGATTGGCGGCTGGATGTGGGGAGGCACGGATGAAGAACAATCCGTAAAAACGATCCATTCCGCGCTTGACCAGGGCATCAACTTGATCGATACCGCACCTGCTTATGGGTTCGGACGCTCAGAAGAAATCATCGGAAAAGCTGTCGAACAATACGGACGACGCGAAGACCTTCTGCTTGCGACGAAAGTAGGCATTGACTGGAACGAAGACTCCGTTTTCCGTAATGCCAGCAAAGAACGCATCCATAAAGAAGTCGAAGATTCATTGAAACGATTGAAAACCGATTACATCGATATCTATCAAGTCCATTGGCCGGATCCGATCACACCGATCCACGAAACGGCAGAAGCCCTTTCCTACCTTTACAAACAAGGAAAAATACGCGCCATCGGTGTCAGCAACTTTTCACCAGAACAAATGGACATCTTCCGGGAAGCGGCCCCACTGCACACGTTGCAGCCACCGTACAACCTGTTCGAACGGGAGATCGAATCGAAGACGCTGCCTTACACCCAGGACCATGACATCACGACCATCTCCTACGGTTCCTTATGCCGCGGGTTGTTGTCAGGAAAAATGTCCACAAACCGAGAGTTTGAAGGCGATGACTTGAGGAACAATGATCCGAAGTTCCAATCTTCACGTTTCAAGCAGTACTTGAACGCTGTAAGTGAACTCGAACAGCTGGCCGAAAACCGTTTTGGAAAAAGCGTGCTGCAGCTGGCGATCCGCTGGGTGCTTGACCAGCCAGGATCCGGCATCGCTCTTATGGGAGGACGCCGCCCGGATCAGCTTAACCCGATCGACGGTGTCGACAGCTTTACGATCGATGAAGAAACAAGACACGATATTGATGAAATCTTGCTGAAGCACGTCAACGATCCTGTAGGACCAGAATTCATGGCTCCCCCTGACCGTCAAGAATTAGGAATCAGATAATATTTGTACGAACCCTCTCGTGGGAGGGTTCGTTTTTTATGTTACAGGACATTGAAGGAGAGTTAGGGAACGTTGAGCTGGTGGTAGAGGACGTTAAAGCCGCGTTATAGGACATTGAGCTGACGGTAGAGGACGATGAGATCGCTTTACAGGACATGGAAAGATAGAACAAGAATTCCGATAAAAGTTTAGAAACTTTTATTCTCGTCAATCGTATAAAAGACAGAATCAGAAACTCAGGAGGTACATGTTTATGGATATCGTCATTTGGGTGATTATCATCGCCTGTTTCCTAGCAAGTTTTGCAAGTGTCATCTTCCCGATCATACCTGCACCGCTCGTGCTATGGATCGGATTCCTTGCTTATGCGTTTTTCATCAATGGCAGCGGTCTGTCGGTCTTCTTCTGGATCGGAGCTGTGGTCTTAACGATACTTCTCATCGTCTCAGACATCATTGCTAACAGTTATTTCGTGAAAAAGTACGGCGGGAGTAAATGGGGCGAACGGTCGGCCGCCATCGGTGTCATCATCGGATCGTTCATTATTCCGCCGTTCGGCATCATTCTCATTCCATTCGTGCTTGTCATCGTTGTAGAACTCATCCAGAAACGATCGTCGGAAGAGGCCTTCAAAGCAGCCATCGGATCACTGTTCGGATTTCTCAGTGGAACAGTGGCTAAGATTATCATTCAAGCGATTCTCATCATTTGGTTTTTCTTTGATATTTAAAAACGATAAAAAATCTCAGAGTTTATTGCTCTGAGATTTTTTATTTAGCTGATGTATGTATGAATCTTACAGATGACATCTCCACAATCGTGCCGTAAAGTTAAGCATGGATGTCATCGCTTTCGGTTTGGCCCTTCTTCGTTGGTGCATCTTTTGTAACATAAGTCCCTCCGATAAAATCATGAATCGCTCGTTTATCTTCTCTTAATCCAACCATAAAGGCACTGACGACAAGAGCGATCCCGAACGTTACAAAATACAGAACCCATCCTCCGATTTCTCGTCTAACGATCGTAATAAAGTCCACATCCGCACCATCAATTCTGACGATTCTGTTCCCTAAAGCTTTCCTGCCAAGCGTATAGCCGTGCCAGATCGGTGGTAAAAAAAGAGCATAAAAGATTGCCAGCACATCGGTGACCGTGAACCGATCAGCAGAAGTCGAAAACTCCCCAGTAATGACACCGAATATCCCCGCTAAAATAAAGCCATCCACAAACCTTGATGAAACTCTGTTCCAAAAACCAGCTGGATTTTCCAAACCTCTCTCCCCTTTGTTCTCCATCTATGCAGCCTTTTGTTTCTCCTCCATATTTATACTCATTATGATGGATGATATTGGTATGTTCAAACCATGGCTATTCACTAAAATGAGAAGAATGGCGGATAAGATGAACTAAGCTTTTTTCTTACAATCTTCATAAAAAAGAAAATCTCAGAGAATTAATTCTCTGAGATTTATTCAAACCCTATCAATACTTGCAGATGAGTAAACCATGCCTTTCTCTCCACATAGAATGGCGTTTATGAAACATCGGTTACTGGAGTATTGTTTGTCTTCTGGGTCTTTTCTTTTGATAGAAACCAACCACCAACCGCAATCAACAATAGAACGGACCAAAACGTGATTTTCCATGGAGCGCTTTTCGCAAAACCTTCGGAAAGTACGGCGATCTCCGGGTGAGCCAATGTATAAACGGCAAGTTTCACTCCTACCCAGCCGACGATCATGTAAGCCGCTGTTTCAAGACCCGGCCGAGAATCAAGCAAACCGACAAATCGACTGGCCGCAAAACGCATAATGATCAGCCCGATAATACCTCCAGCTAGAATGACAGCAAAGTGACCGCCATCCAGACCACCAACTTGCGGGAGACTTGTCAAAGGAAGGGTTACAGCTAAGGCTACCGCAGCTAAAATGGCATCCACAGCAAAAGCAATGTCAGCAAGCTCTACTTTAACAACGGTCATCCAAAATCCAGATCCCTTTTTCTCCGTGACTTCGGTTCGTTTGATCTTAGGTTTAAGCACATGCTTTTTCAACAAATGATAAGCGGCAATTCCGATAAGATACATCGCCCCGATGGCCTGAACCTGCCAGATATTGACGAGGTAAGAAATGAGGAATAATGAGCCGAATCGGAACAAAAATGCACCCGCAAGCCCGTAAAATAAGGCTTTCTTTCTCTTATTCTCAGGAAGATGTTTCACCATTGTCGCGATGACGAGCGCATTATCCGCAGCAAGAATTCCTTCGAGACCAATCAAAATCAGCAACACCCAGCCGTATTCCATAAGTAAACCAAAGTCCATTTTTCTTTACTCCTTATTTATCATGTTTTAATTAAAAATGATTTCATCATGATCAAAACTCTTAGCATTGTTCTCATAGACCAGTCTTGTCTGAAGTTTATAGGACCTCCCCTCAGATAATGGCGGAAGTTCATCAGGCATTTCGTAACGGAAAGGATACTTCCCGTACCCTCCTGCTTCTATGGTCCTAGTCATCAGCACAGTCGTAACAGGTTCTACAAGTGTCGCCTTCTTCCCGGGCTCAACAACAACTAAATCACATTCCAGGCGGTTAATCTTCTGTTTCCTAAAGCCTCCATACAGATGGAAGGTCCCAGACAGGACGTGAGGTTCCTCTTTTTTTGAATCGAGAACGAGATCCACCTTCGGGGTAATGATCCTTAAACCATTCAACCAATTTTTCAACAATGAAGATCCCTCCTATAGAATATAAAAAAACCTTTACCGACAGACGGTAAAGGTTTTTGAGCGTTCATTATTATCCCTTTACCATCATGGCAAAGGTCTCGCGAACAACGTTTTACGTTGCCAGGTATGCCGGAGGCCGAATGGGCCACGTAATGACGACATAACTGTAAGCTACTCCCCTTTGGAGTTTATATAAGCTCGTTTGAGCACAGTTTTCACTCGCTTACTGTACCTCAATCATAATGAGTTTTCTGAAAAATGTCAATTCTTTTTTTCTGCATTATGAAACTTTTTTTATTTATGAATATGGCAGGCTTGTGGAAGATTTGATTGCGATACTTTTATTTCTAAAATTATAAATACGGAAGGTTGTAGAAAAAAAACCCTCGTTTCTGGAAGACTTGCTTTCGAGACCTTATGTATAAAACACTATCTAAGACAGCCTCTAGTTTTCTAATTTCTACTCGATACATTCTATTTATGATGCAATTGCTTGCAATGGATTACGATCGAGAGGTTGTCTAGCGTAGACCCCTGAGGAAAGCGACTAGATTCCAATCCATTCAACAATCCCATTCCTAAGAAAAAAGTTGAATCTCGCCGGTAAGACGCGATCCAACTTTACAAAGCAAATGCTCTGGTTTCCTAATTAATAATTTACGACATCTTCTTCTTGTCGTTGTTTTAGATCCTTCTCAGTCTTTTTAATGTCTATTTTCATAAGAATGGAAACAACAAGCGCTAAGAGTATTAAAGCAAGAAAAACGTAAAATACAGCTGTGTAACTATCGGTTCTAGCCCGAATTTGCGAAACAATCATAGGCCCAAATACGCCACCTAGAGACCATGTTGTCAACAAATACCCATGAATGGCTCCGAGTTGTTTCGTTCCAAACAAATCACCAATAAATGCAGGGAGATTAGAGAATCCTCCGCCGTAACAAGTCACAACGAGTAAAATTAATACCTGGAATAAGATGATGTTTGTTGTAATCGGAAGCATGAAAAAAGCAACCGTTTGTATTAAGAAAAAGATCAGAAAAACATTAGGGCGGCCAATATAGTCTGAAGCTGTTGCCCAGCCAAGACGACCTCCACCATTAAACACACCCATAATTCCGACCATAGTGGCAGCTGCAGCAGCTGATAATCCCACAACTTCTTGGGCCATCGGTGAAGCAACTGAAATCATCATAATTCCTGCGGTCGTATTAATAAGCATCATCGTCCAAAGCAGCCAAAAACGCTTTGTTTTAACCGCTTCTTTTGAAGTCAATTGTTGTAAATCCTTTTTATAAACTTTATTCCCTGAGGCCATATTTTTTTTCATGGAAGCTGGCATCCAGCCTTTCGGGGGTGGGGCTATGTAAGAAGCACCTAATATAATAAAAACAAAGTAAGCTACCCCTAATACGTAAAAGGTATTAGATATTCCAATTGCAGTCATTAAAAGGGCTGCAACGGGCGCTGTAATGAGAGCTCCTGTTCCAAAACCAAGTACCGCTAATCCGGTTGCTAAACCTCTTCGGTCAGGGAACCATTTCACAAGAGTTGATACGGGTGAAATATAGCCAATGCCAAGTCCAAGTCCACTTGCTACCCCGTAGCACAATAGGAAAAATGGAAGTGAATCAATCGCGATCGCAATCCCTGAACCGGCTTGTCCTAACCCAAACAAAACACCAGCCAGAATTGCTGATTTTCGTGGACCATTTTTTTCAACAAACTTCCCAAACAATGCTGCGGATGACCCAGCCAGTGCCATCATAATGGTAAATGCAATCGTTACTTGAGTTGGGGTCCAACCCATTTGTTCACTTACGGGGGTGGTATATACGCTATATGCGTAGGCACCTCCGATGGAAAGGTGGATGGAAATAGCTGATAAAGCAATTAACCATCTGTTTTTCATTGCTTGCATATTATGTACCTCCTTCATCTCTTTGTAAGCGGATTCATAAAATAGAATACAATGAGTGAGTATAAAAATCAAACTATTTCAAATTATTTGAAATCAAAAATGAATCAATAATGGTATATGAGTAATCACAAAGTCTTGCTAAGCGATGCTTTTAGAGTGTGAATGATGGTATCCTTAGCATTTTAATTTGTATGTGAAAATTAGAGACGCAATCAAAGCTCCTATGAATATATGGGGTAAAGACGACAATATAATATAATATAATATAATACCTAACATAACTTCTTGCTACCCTCCCTCATTTAGCGCAGATATACTGACTGTTAAGGATTATAGGAGGAGCTTTAGCTAAGCATGACCAATAAACAAACCAATCGCCTTTTTAATACCAAATACATGTCTTCCTAGAACCAACTCTCCTGTTGCTAAGATCAAAGGCGTTACACTTATTGAAAATCATATCGCTTGACCCAATATACTCCCCATTTAAACACTCACCTGTTTGTTCATTTTTCTCAGGAGAGCGTAAAAATGCTTATACTATACGAGAATAGTAAGCTACATCGGCAACTCTGCCGTGTAAATGCGATTCAGGCAACACCGCTACCAACGTAAATCCTAGTTTTTCAATTAACTTTTTTGATGGCATATTTTTATTATCTATAGTAGCAAATAGGCGTTTAAGATTTAATGTGCTTTTACTATGCTCAATGACCGCGGAAACCGCTTCATACGCGAAACCGCCTCCCCAATGCTCCCTCATGAAGCGATAACCAATTTCGCCAAGATAACCTTCTGCTATTTCTGGAATCATTACATCACCGATGAACTCATCCGTATCTTTTAATGCGACCGTCCATTTTGTTTCAGTACGATTCCTAACCATTTCTAACATCGAGTGTTCATCACGAGGGGGATTAATTCCAAGAAATTCTCTTACTTCATCATTGTTAAACATTTTAAGCATATTGGGAATGTCTTTTTCCGCTCTCGGACGTAAAACCAATCGTTCTGTTTGAATTTTCGGTGCTTCTTTTTTTACCATGATTTTTTCCAGCCTTTCGTACATGATATAAATAATCTATCAATGTGAACGGTAATGAACTTCATCGTTTGTATGTTATAAAGGGCGATTGCTCTATTGAACAATCGCCCCCATTACTTGAAGACTTAAACTCGAGATATATCATCACTAATACACCCTTTAGTCTACGGTCACTTATTGTTTGCTTAGTTTAAATGTTTCAGTATTTTCATTCCACTCTACTGTAACTTCGACCTCAGTGTGTTCGGAAACTTTGGCATTCGTAGGATTAGATGTAGCGCTGTCAACAATAGTGCCGTTTTCTTTTAATGTGACGCTTCCTCTTCCGAAACTCCCAAGACTATCTACATTGTAATCAATAGGGCCAACTTCGTTTACATCATCACCTTTGTACTTTAGTACTAACTTTTGGGTTTCATAATCATCACTGGTTTGATTTACTTTTAAGTCAGCACTCCAATTTTCCGTCTCTCCAGAATAATTAAGAGTTTGCGTGCTACAAGAAGCAAGGAGCAGCAATGAAATTAGCAATACCACCAACAACTTTCTGTCCATATAATATCCCTCCTTATATTTATCAATGGCATCCTTGATTAATAAGAAAGGTACTCTCATTATTGAAGTAAAGCCCCGTTTCTTGAAGATTCGAATTCAAGATATTTTAATTTACTTTATAAACATTTGTTCATTCAGTTCATATAAGAAGGCAGTGTCTGCATTAAATCGTAGAAATATTTAGGGTCACCCGTATTGAAGTAGCTATACCACGCCTCAAGGGTCTCCTCAGAGAACACATCTAACTTAGCTAGTATAATTTGAGCGAATGGAAGCGCACCTGCAGAACTAGCTGTTATCAAGTTCTGGTCCGAAATAGCTTTAACATCTCTATAATAGGATTCTCCTTTATAACTCGGGCTTACCATCTTGAGATAATCAAGACTGTTGCTAGTATGTACACGTTTATTAAATAAACCAGCTTCGGCGAGTACAGTTGTAGCACCGCAAATTGCAGCAACAATTGCTCCACATTCTAACAGTTCAGTTGCCTTTTCTATAATCGGTTTATGTTTTGAGTCATTCCACGTATCTGCCCCTGGCAGCAACAAAACTGACGTTGGAGAAGAAACGATTTTGTCAGTGGTTATCTCTGGTATAACTCTCATCCCTCCCTTGGTTACAATTGAATCCCTGTCAGCCCCAACGATCTTAACAGAAACATTATCGCTATTTTTCTTAAAGTATTGACCTGAATTTAATTCTGACGTCACATATCCAAGCTCCCAGTCTGCTAATGTGTCCAGTGCATAAATGTAAACATTAATCATATTACCCCTCCAAAAAAATTACTCTTATTGCACTAACCTGCTCCGTGTGTTGAAATGCTAGTCTTACCTTTTTAGTGCTATAAGAAAATAGGGTAACGCATTTTTGAGCAATTGCCCCCGTTACTTGAATAAGAAAATCCAGCAATTAAGGTCCAACAGCAGTCAAGAAATACATACCTATAAGGATAATTATAAGTGCCAATATTCCTAATAGAAACTGTTTCAATGGAATACCTCCTAATATAATAAATTCCTTTGCCAAGTTGTACTATGTTCAACCCTTCTGCTCCCAGCACAATAAACGATAACCATTGTGCAGCTATGGCCCCCGTTAGTTTAAGACTCAGTTTCAAGATATTTTTAGAAAGAGGTTTTTATTCATTGATCAAAACACACCGGAACCGTTCAACTCCAGGATACTTTTCTCCTAAACTTGTTATTTCAAAACCATAATTCCTATAGAAGTTCACAGCATCACTATCAGTTTCAGCCAAAACCGTTTCGAACGCATATTTTTCTAGAATGAAGTTAATCATTTTAGTTCCTACATTATTGTTTCTGTATTTTGGCGATACTGCAATATGCTTTATCTCGCATTGCCTTGGCCTAAATAATTCAATTCCGATACATCCCACATTCTCACCTGCAAGGTAATAGCTATAAAGTTTTCTGGTTGGCAAGTTCATATACGAATTATATTCTTGGTTAATATTTTTTTCTGAGGTGGCAAATGAAAAGAGGTTCCATATATCAGGGTGTATTTCCATTGATTTTACTTCTTCCACCAAAACACTCCCTACTGAAATAAACTGATTTAAATATAGAAACGATCAGCCGTATTGGATAAACGCCCCCATTATCGTAAGACTCGGTTTCGAGATACCTCTTACTTTTCTTTTACTTTAACAGCCGTTAGTGTAGATGTTCATCAAACACATGCTTTATGTCCCGAAATTACCTGAAAAAATCATTAAAACAATATACATCACTATGCACACAAAAAATACCATAGCAATAGAAGAGATAATTAAAGCAATTATTTTTAAAAAACCTTTCTCGCTTTTCAGTGCAGTAATAAAAGAGCCCAGTAAAAGAGAACCCAATAATAAAAGTGACAAAGGTCCAAGTACCAGATTCAATATCCATACATAAACCAAAAATACAACCATTGAAGCGACTATTAATAGTAAAGAGACTAGAGCTAAATTTTTTTTCAACAAACACCACTCCTTGCTATTATTTATTATGAGGGTACAATAAACAACAATCTATTTTTCTTGTTCTATTCTGTTCTTCCGTTAGAACAAGAAACGATGTCCACTATCACCTACCACCGCTTCGTTTAACTCTACTACATATACGATAAATGACTGCAATAGTTTCAGTAACGTGTATTATCTCGAAACTGAGTATTCAACTAACCTGCCCAAAACAACATGAAGGGGGCAATTCTTCTGTTAAAGAATTGCCCCCGATACGTGAAGATTTGAAATCAAGATAATGAACAAAGAATACATAGAAACGAACAATTAATTATTATAAGTAGAACTTGAATATGGTGTTCCATCACTATAGTTTGTGATAACCATATATGAAATTCGATCACCTGTTTTGTTGTAGACTTGAAGTTGATTTACAATTTTTCCATCAAATTCTAACGCTTCTTGTAAATCATCTTTAGTAAAGCTGGTATTAATGGCAATAGCTTTTTGGTCATGATCAAAATATACATTTTTTAGTTGGGCATAATTTGAAAATTCGTCCTGTATGTAGCTAATGATATTCTCCACTTCTTCTGTATTTTTCATAGGGAAACCACTTTCAAAATTATTTTGAGCTTGATTACCCTCACCTTTGATAAGAGTGTAATGTACAAAAAAAGCGCAAATTACGAGACTAAATAAAAGAACTCCTATCCAAATTTTTCTCAATATGGACACCCCCCTCTGTTGCTAAGGTATGCCCACTCCAACTGAAATTTCACAATTATATTTATTTAACAAACCTGAGTGTTCCAAACCTCAGAATTGCCCCCTTTAGTTGAAGACTTGATTTCGAGATATTTCTTGAGGAGTACTCTCATTTAGCTCCTGTAAGTAAAAACTAAACCTTATACAATCTATGAAGGCGAATACTGGTAGAACTTTTTATCGACTTGTAATAATGGGAAGTTCTCAGGTAATTCTTTAAGATCTATACTTTTAAAACCATTCTTTTCGTAAAATCTATGTGCTGCTGCAAATTGCGGTGTGGTTCCGAGATACACTGCTTTTATTGAATTTTCTTTAACCCAGTGTATTGCATTGTCTAATAAAAGACCTGCCGTTTTAAACTTTGCACCTCTGAATTCTTGATCTACAAACATTTTCCTTAATGCAACTTGGTTATTTCCAATATCTAAAAGACTGATTGTACCAACGACTTTATGGTTATAAACAGCAATCCAAAAGTTGCCCTTCCCTTTCTGGTAAAAATCTTCTATGGTATTCAAGTCCGGTTGATCTTCCTTAGTTATAGGTATGTTATATTCTTTTTGCTGAATAGAAAGAATTAAATCTACGACGTCTGTTTGATACTCATTAGAATACTGTTTCACAATGGGACTATTACTCATAAATACACACCGCCTTCAAATTCTAAACAAAATTACTACTTTAGGTAACTCCTGTATTTCAATAATGATGTTCTCTTAGCGAAAAAGGGATCGCCTTTATTGGATAATCGCCCCCGTTAGTTTAAGACTCGATTTCAAGATATTCCAGCCATTTACTACCGTATATAATTAAAAACCTTAATATCTACTTCATCTATGTAACCAATTTCTCTCTCTAAGTCCCACAACTGTATTGCAGCTGACTCACTATTTTTCTGAAATGGTTGTAGTTTCTCAAGGGTATTAAAATAAATGGGATTATATTTAATTTCTCCAGTGGTGATATTCATTACTTTTAACAAACCTCTAAAATATAACTTCGCAACGGTTTGGCCAGTTTCTTCATAAAGCTCTCTAATTGCACATTCCATTGCTGATTCATTCTCTTCCCTCTGACCAGCTGGCAATTCCCACTGATTTCTCAAAGTGTTATAACATAAAAGGAATCTTTCATTACACTTTATCACTGCATAAGAACCAGCTAATTTTTGATAATCGTGAATTTCAGCTTCGTTGACTAAAAGGAAATCAATAAATTTAAAGCCATTACTTTTGAAGGCGTTCAATTACATCCCCCCTATAATTGAATTTGCTTATTCTGTTTTGAATCAACGTTAGTTATACTTTTCACTCTAGAAAGTTAGAGCTCGTAATAACCACTGTTCAAGTATCGGCCCCGTTTCTTTAAGACTCGAAATCTAGATAAACTTATGTAAGGAACCATTCTTTCTCTAATCCCAATATGTAGATTCATGCTTAATTTTTGGATCTTTGAACAAGTATTTGATACTTTCCAATAGCACTTCAGGGAATTCAACTTGAGCATAGTCCTTTACGAATCGAACACCTTTAATTTTACCCATCTCATTCAAGGTAGGTATTCCACTTACAGAAGTAGCTATAAAAAAGTGGCCGGTCCACTTTATTCCAGAAAAATCGTATGTTCCTTGGTGTATTTCACAAAGTTGGTTAACTCGAATGCCTACCTCTTCTTTAACTTCCCTTTTGGCACATTGTATAGGTGTTTCACCTTCTTCTCTTTTCCCACCAGGGAGATTCCATAAGTTATATCTGTCTTGAACTACTAAGAAATCTCCATCACTATCTTTGATTAATGTCCTTGAAAAAGACTTGTCCATGAAAGCTCCCCCTGTTAAACTTCTTCACTTATAAGTATCAGCTACTATGTTGCTAAATTCTTTTAGATAGTAAAGATAGTCCTCATTTCCATAGTTGTATCTCTTGTTGTACATTTTTGCGACTACAACATTGTATTTTGGAATGACTAACAAAGTTGGCCCTGTAATTCCTAAGATTTGAAAAGATCCACTTGGTACTCGCTCACCTAATTCACTAGATTCTCTAGGAATGTCCTGCACAAACCAAAACATACCATTGCGTGGATACTCCTTTGCTAGGTGATCTGGTGTATGTATGCTAATCGCTAGTTCAATTACCTCCTTAGGGACAATTTGCTTGCCGTTTATCTCCCCTTTATTTAAGAAGAGGTTCCCCCAAAGAGCAAATTCACGAGCAGAAACAAACAGGTTGGATTCCATTCCATCTTCAGTAGATCCTGTAGTATCTTCTCCACTCTTATTAGGATCAATTATTACTTTTACTAATTCATCACTGTCTTTAGATTCCCACCATGTTTCCCTCATCCCCATTGGCAAGAACACTTTTTGATACAGAAGTTCCGGAAAGGATAGACCGTATATTTTATGAATTAGTTGAGTTATCAGTTTGATATTGATTCCTCTGTAGGCCCACTTTTCTCCAGGGTTAAACTCTCTGATTATCTCTCCTTCTGAATTTTCGTCCAAACCATGTGTATGAGTAACCAAATGGCGAATTGTGGTGTCTCTAAGTATGTATGGGTCTAGGTCTTTAAAATACTCACTAGCATAATCATCAAGGCTATGTATTTTCCCTTCATATAAAGCAAAGGCGATGCACAACCCTAAATAACTCTTTCTTGCAGAAGCTACATTGAATCTAGATTTATCATTTACAGGTAGTGAGCTTTCCTTATTTGAATGAGATCCACTATAGTGTTCTAAAACAATCTCATTGTCTTTAATTACAGTTAGTGCAGCAGCTGAACTTTTATTTTTCTCTTTTATGTCTTTTACCCAAGACAGCATATTATCGTAATTTGAAATCATTTTAAGCCACTCCCTAAATCATTCCTTACAACTAATTATCACACACATTCCAGAATTGTTTTTTATTGCATAAAGTTAACTGATCCTTATTTTGGATAAGCCCCCGTTTATGTAAGACTCAGATTCGAGATATTTCTTACTGTTTTTTTACTTTAGCACCCTATACATGAAGACTCGAGTTCAAGGTATGTTGGAGAAGATATAGACTTCGCCCGTTTAGCTTTGCATGTATAAGCTATGTCTCTTCCCTTGAATTATTAAATATATAATTGTACTTACGAGCATTAGACAATATGTTGTATTTTGAGCAATCCCAACCATGTTGTTCCAGTTACTTCCCCCATTTATGATTATCTGCACCACTAACCCTATAGTTAGAATTAAGATGGTATAATGGTTCTTTTTCAATAAAAATCCTGCAATTCCACCTAACAATCCCCCAACAGCAGAAACTATGTACCACACCAAATACATGAGTGCTCTTTCTTCAAGTGAACTAGTTACTGTGTTGCTTCCATAGAACTTACTAATTACAAAGTAAAACGTTATAGCTGCTAGCGTATAGATTACTCCTACAATTACTGATCCTTTCAATTCCCTTGCAAATAAAAAACCAGCCACCATCGCTAGTGAAAACCACACTGGCAAAGAATTGATCATGACTGCTAAATAGGATACGACAAATTCAATCATCGTTATCTTTTCACCAAAGTATGGTAAATTATCTGATATAACTGAAAATATACCAACGAGCAATCCTATAGTACACGAAAAAATGGTAAAGCTTCTCCACCGAATCATGTGCTTTTTGTTCTCTTTCAATAAAACCATCCTTCCCCAGTTACTTATAAAAAGCCTTGTTATCATCAAGACGCATTTAGGAAGGTATTAGTTTCTTAATATTGATAAAATATGTATTAGTGGCTGACACAAATTAAGAATATCCTTCAATAAAAGGTGCACCATTAGGTTCAGGATTTGCCCCCGTTAACGTAAGACTTGATATCAAGATATTCTTGAAACGTTATATAACTCTAATTACCCTATTTGCACTGATCGATATTACTTTTAAGTACAACTGGACCTAACTTTTTGGTTTTGGTATTTGAGAGTCTCACTTGTACCTCTACGTTTTTCATATCCGCTGTAATTAAATCAAATCTTCCTGCCCATGTTGGACTAATTTCTTCAGGAGTGGGAAATAGTCTAAACCTCCAACTTATTTCGTCGGGAATATAGGCAAATCCTTCGTAGCTATCAAAATCCCCATAATTTAAGGGTTCTGGAAGATACACAGCAAGAATGCTGATATTAGTGCGAGCAAAACTTGGCGGGAATAGCTGGACTTTATATAATAATGCCGTTCCCTTTGCATTTATTAAATTTTGATCAACAGGTTCTAAAACCATACTGCAGGGCATAGAAACTGCATTTACTTGACTTGGAGAAATAACAAGTAAAAAAATAATCATTGGAACCAAAATAAATCGTTTCATAAAACACCTCAACCAATTTGTTTTGGCTAGTATCCCCTATTTTAAAGTCATTAATTATTTTGTTTACCCACTTTAACTGTTTATTTCATAAATAAAGAAAGAGCGATCACTCATATTAAGTAATCGCCCCCGTTAGTTGAAATCTTGCAATTGAGATAATATCGTCTAAGTGATTCTATCTTTTGTGCATCATTGAGCAGACGGAGAACCGTCCGCTGTTATTGCGAATTAATAAAAGAAAGAAGTTTTGACAAAGGTATGAGAAGCTTCAGTAATTAATAGAGTTGTTTGAAGTCCCCGAACTCCAGCCCCTCTGCTTTTGGTAAAGGCGGAAATTCTTTTGGCTCCACTCCAGGAGGAATAGGTTCCACACTTCTAGTTTGTTTAAATAGTTTAGAGAAGTTTTCACGCGTCATTACCTTGATGTCTTCGTTAAAGAACAAATAAACTGTTCTTTCATCTCTTGATAAGTAAACTTCAATATTTTTAAATCCTCTGAACTTCATTGTACCAATTTTGTTGTGCTTTTTAGGATGAGTGTCCATATCTTGTGACGAGTTTATCCCTTTAACAATCTCTAACACCCTGTCTTGATTTGTAACTTTAATCGGCTGTTTAGAACCCTGAGTTGTTATGCGGATTTCGGTATCAAACTCTTCTATCCAAACTTTTTCTCCAACATATTCATCGGATTCTATTAAGTATTGGGCAGTGTCGATTGGAACAGCAGAACTTGACTGCGAGGTAAATACGAACAAAAAGAGAAAAAGAACCCCAACCTTCATTTTCACATTAATATCCTCCTCTTTTATATCCTCTTCTAGAGAATAATGATGTTCCCCTTATATTATGAGACGAAAATAATACAAAAAGGTTTCGGATTATCAAAGTACAGATAATAACGCTCGCACAGTGGAGTTATCTTGAAACTGAGTCTTCCAATAACCTGCCCAAAACATTAAGTAGGGGGCAATTCTTCTGTTAAAGAATTGCCCCCGTTTCTATAAGACTTGATTTCGAGATATATCTATTGAAATTCCTAACTGTCGTACCGATACTTTTCATTATTGAAATTAGTAATTTCCTGATATTGTACCGAAGTGTGTTTCGTTACCGTTTTTAAAAAGTTTGACCGTCTCATAATCTGTATCTAAATTTACTTCATAAAAAAGCTCGTGTTCCAATGATGAATTGGAAGAATCAAATGTATTTTCACTTTTATATAGTAAATTTAATGTTTCATCAACTCCTTCAACATCAAATCCAGTAAAGTATATAGCTTCTTCACCTTGAACAACATTGGACTCATTCAAATATACAAATATAGATGCATTCTGGTTATCAATGTATAGATGAACCCCATTTTCTTCTTTAACACTTTCGATGAAATGGTGAATATCTTTGTTAAGGTTTTTTTTACCAACTTCATTATAAGATATTCCTGGCTTTGTATTACATCCTGAAAAAAAAACTAATCCAATAATTAAGTAAAGCAATTTTTTAATTTTAGCCCCTCCTATTTATCCTCCAAAAGACCATCCAAACAAAAAGAACACTGTAAAACCAGCATAAACCATACTGATGATTGAAGTAGAAATCGAAATAACTTTTTTCTTGCCCCTTTCTTTATTAAGGCCCTTCACTCCAATGAATATCCCCAATAAAGCTGTAAGGCACCCACGTTCTTTACATGTAATCCTTCTTGTCCGGCTATCTTTAATAAAGTAGATCTAAAAAGGGGCTGTTATTCAATTATCGCCCCCGTTTCAGGAAGACTCGAAATCGAGACATTTTCTATATATATATCAATGTGTCATGACCTTTTTACATTTACAGGTAGGGAGAATCACTCATGTTTCTATAATACCCTTTAATCTTTGAATGTTTATATCCATGCCATTGACCCATTCTTTAAAATCCACCTCTATATTCTGACTGCTTTGTGCTATGGTAGTTAAAATCTTTGAGTTTCTATATGAATACGAAAATGAGTGAAGAGTCCCAAAAAGGTTGTCATAGTCAGTAAAAAATAATGGGGATTCTTTATTTTTAAAGTTATTGAAAGCCTCTAACTGAGTGAGATTATTACTTTTGAGATTATGTAAATAGTTATTTCTCTTCAAAGATCCCTCGATTGAATCTCGGTTTTTATTTTTTAGATAATCATCTTGAAAATGATTAACACAGGTTAAAGAACCCTCACGTCTTACAACAACTTTATCTGGGCTAGCTTCAACAACAGCCATATTTCCTCGACTATCTCCTAACGAGAAATTATAGCATGCAGAATGAGGAATCTCTTTTAACATAGATATAGCTTCATCAACTGTGGTGCACATATCTAACGCCATTCGAATAGCAGCCCATGGGGATATTCCTTTGGTGTAACCATCATTACTTACAAAGTGCAATCCCATTACCAAGCCTTTTTCGTTAACTCCATCATGCCTTCCTAAAATCTGTAGATTATACCCTGCTGAAGCTAGAGAGTTTTTAGGTTGTACCAAACTAAAAACTCCATCATATAAAGAGGGGGAGAAATCATAATTTCTAACATAATAATCTTTTGTAAGAAGAGCTGAGCACCCCATAGCTTCTGTTTTGGGCACATCATAACCACTAAACAAAGCTGCAGCTTTGTTAGAAGATAGATTCAAACTTTGTGCTAGACCATCCAACTCTTCAAGTAAATGTGGAGCAAATGAAGAGTATATGGACTTCATGTTGTCATAATCAATCTCAGGTTTAGTTATCGCTTCTAAAGTTTTTATTATTGGTTGGTTTTTAATTTCCATTCCTGTCTTAATACCAATATCAAAAGAACTATCTCTAATCTGAAGTACATTCACAAAAAAATCCGGCATAATAGACCTCCTCTGTATTAAGATCAATAATAATTATTCTTAGCATTAAAATCCTGTCATTTTATGCTTAATATTGACGGAGATAATTTGGAGTTGTGATTAATTAACAAGAAGTGATCATTGTATTAAACAATCGCCCCCTTTTCGTGAAGACTCGATTCCGAGATACTTTGGATTGTTTTAGAAAATAACCCGAATTAGGATTTAGAATCGAAGTAACTCTTTTTTATAATTTTTCTGAATGGTCTGTACCTATATTGAAAAATAATCCATAATATAGGAGGTGATTTCTATAACGATTGATCTGGATAATCTTGATATATGGAATGGCGGGAATTTACAATGATGGCTTATATTCATAAACGGAAGAATAATAGAAGACACAAAACATTCTATAACTATGTTGAATATCATAAAGATATGGTCTATCAGATTTGTTTTAGTATATTAGGGTGTCCTTTGGTTGCTGAAGAAATTTCTATTTCAGTTTTTAATCAAGCTTATATTGATCTATGCTATGAAGAATCTCCTAGTATTCAAAAAGATTGGCTACATAATGAGATTATATATCAGGTTTTTGATTATTTCGAACAAGAAAAAATGAGCAAAAAACATCCTGTTGATATTAATGAACGTAATAATACCACCTTATCAAACGAAAAGCTGTCAAAAAATGAAGAAACGTTACGCAACACTTTATTATCACTGCCACTTACTGATCGGATATTTATTGTGTTGCGAAACACTTGCAGCTTATCTGCTAAAGAAGTCAATAAAATTATGAACAAAGCGGCTTGCTAACATTTTTTAATGGCTCCAACAAGAAGTTGAGAAAAACTAATCAAGCAGTCAACATCTGCATAAGGTTAGGAAATGATTAGCTTTGCTTATACTTTCTAGAAAGCTATATAGAAAAATACTAATGCCCCTGATTCTATAAGACTTAACTTCGAGGTAATTGAAGTATATTTTCAACAAACGCTACTACCAAGGTAAATCGCTTTTGCTATTCTTTAAAAAAAACGTTCCACTAAACTGCATGCAACCCTCTTTAATACAAGTGGATAATTCACCAACCGGCTTTGGAGGCCTTGTTATTCTTCTTCGTTCGAGGAACAATATAGCTTCATCAGTTAGCGGTTGGTAGGGAAAGTTAAGTGAAAAATATAAATCATTTATCTACTATTCTTAGATATGTGGTTTTATTTGTTCAGATAACAGTATTCTGTTGGTGTACTTCATCAACTGAAGTGATTGAAATATCAACCTTATTCTCACCAAGAATTCTCGCTGAACTAATCATATCGCGGATTACCTTAGTAGCTTCTTCTAAATCTACATTGTTTTTTTGAAAACATAAAATATTCTTCCAATTATCCGATTGCTCAGGGTTTACTTTAGCTTTATTATGAGTTTGTTTTGGTAGTTGTTTCAACGTAGTATCTTCACTTTTCGTTTTGCTTTTCGTTTTGCTTTTCATCTTCCTAGCTTTATAAATGATTGTGGAATATGGACAGCCAGTAAGTCTTTGAATCTCAGTGTATTTTAGTGAGGTTTCTTTTAATAGCCTATTCACTTCTTCAGTTTCATAATTATAAGCTTTCCTTCGATCCATCATGTGTCACGCTCTCCTTTACCTTTTAAATATATCAAGTATTATTTCAATAATAGACTCAAGTAACTATAGACCCCTCTGTCGTTAATTTTCTCTGAAGATTTTATAATAAAAGAACACAGATAGTGCATTAAAGGGGCAGCCAAATAAATAAAAGTTATTCCAGATATAATTTCTTGAATAGTGTACAGATGAGAATAAAATAAAAAATATGACATCCAAGAAATCAAGGCTATAGACGTTATCAAATAAATGAAATACTTCGTCTCTTTTTCTATAATCCATTACATCTCTCAAAGTGGAGCGCCTTTTAAATATAGTTAAACCGATATAACTTATGTACGAGACAAAAAGATTTTAGTTTCAAAATTGGCTGCAATATCGAAGCTTAGTCTTCAACAACCCTAACTAAACATTCATAAGGGGGCAATTCCATTATTTTAGAATTGCCCCCTTTAGTACAATTATGTTATTTCTTATATTCTGTTAGTGTCATCTTCTAGTCCTTGCTGTTCTTTTAAATCTTTTCTTAGTTTCTCTACTTTCTTGAACTTCCTTAAAGTCAGCAATGAGAAAACACTAACAACAATATACTTCATCATTATTTCGTCTTTATTTTGCTCAATAATCTTTTCCAACAAAATCTTCCTTTCTTATTTCAAGATTATATTCTAAAGAAATACGCCACGTTTTATGGTAATTTAACACCTATCAGACTTTATGGTGTTCCACCAGTTATGTAATTAATAAAATACCCAGCAAACATTAAGATGAAAAAACTAAAAAGCATAGCAACATTAGATACTATGAGCCAAGCATTTTTAATCAAGCTCGCAAACACAATGCCAACTGGAGCTATAATAAAAGTTAGCATCCATAAAGGACTAGAGATTTGAAATACTAAATTAGGGATCCAAACAGATATACATACTACCACAGTTGATATAGCCAGAGTTCTAAAAAGTTTTTCCTTATTCATAAAGCCCCCACCTCCTTCGGTCCCAATATTAATATAAGTCTCCTCCCGAAACTAAAACGTGCTATTACAAATCCAACTATTAAAGATAGCCCCCGTTTCTTTAAGACTCGATATCGAGATGTTTATTAATTATCACTATCCTCAGTGAAACTATCGCCATTAGAAAAATTGTCATGATAAGTATCAAACGTATTATAGTACTTAGCGTCAGGGTTGCCTAATACTTCTCCTTTTCTTTTATCATATGTTCTTATTAAATGTAATACTGAGTAACCAATCCCTCCAGCTAAAGCTAAATAAATTAAATAGTCGGCCTCATAAAACAAGTATGTACAAACTGAAGCCATTGCAATTATAAGTAATAACACTTCAACTACTTTAATCTCTCTTCCTCCTCAATATTCCAAAACAAAAATCTTACAACTTAGCAGAACTCATCTATGTATTATAAAAAGAACAAATACCTTCTATGCGATAATTGACTAAAGATTAAAAGAGAAAGACATATACTTGATAGAAACGGTACAAAGCACCGACGAAAGTACCCCCACGCACCCTAGCAAAAGGTATCTAACTTTATATAGCCATTCGTATTTGTATTCCTGCGGATCCTCCAATTTTTGATGCTCTTTTTTCACAGTGAGTAATAAGAACAATACAAGTGGCACAACAATAAATACAATTATCACAAGAAAGAAAACCTGATTGTAATACATCATGTATGCTTCCGACAGAACTGTTTTTAATACTTCACCTAAGGCCACAAATAGCAAAATTACAAGCATTATATTAGATGTGAGGATCGAAGAAATTTCCCTGCCCATCTTAAGGTCTCTTAGGATCAAATATGGAATGAAAAATAGCAACCCAATCGCTGCTAAAGCGTAAAAATATGTAACACCATAAATAGAAACACCCCCTCTTCCTACCTCTACGTAATGACAGCATTATAAGTTCCAACTAAGAGTCCGACTTCTTAAGGTAATTATCCAGTACTTAGATAAAATTAAATTGTAGCAGTTTTGACAAGTAACTTTTAAAATATATTGATAGCTAACAACAGGAGATGTGGGCTAAGAATTAGAAGTACATGCATAGTAATTAATTTTCGATTTTCAGTACCTAATGCAATCGCTCCTCCAAACAAACCACAAAGAAAAGTAATAATCACAGTGACTATTTCTCCGTAATCCACAAATAAAAACCAATAATAAGACAGTAATCCAGCAACAAAAATAATCCCAGAAATTATGGAAGGCACACTTTGCTCCTCCTAACCTTATTCAACGTCACGCTTTGAGAATTCTGTAAGTATTTTAACTATATCATCATTAATCCAAATAATACCAGGGAAGAAGTGAGATACTCATTATATGTATTTATATTGATTTCGAATCTTCAACTAATATGCCCAAATCATTAAGAAGGAGGCAATTCTTCTGTTTCAGAATTGCCCCCTATAGCGTAAGACTCGAATTCAAGATAATTAACAGATTTCACTCCATCATTGGTGAACATCATATCCCTTACATTGTCTTTTTAATTCTAAATATGAAGGTAGAGTTTACTATCATAACAATGGAAAGGAGAATAAGTAATCCTTGTTGAAATGATGTTTTAGAAAGATTGATCAAAACGTCAATTATAAGAAGAATAGCACCTCCGAAAATAATTAGCCCCCATGTAATTTGACTAACTCTTCCCAATATAATTTGACCTCTTTCATCTTTCCCTTCAGTATTCATGAAAGTAGCCCAATGCAAAAAACTTAAAATTAGTGGGATAAACAGGATGTAAGTAATAATGGTTAACATGTTATTCCTCCTCATATGTAAATATATCTTCGACGTTCTTATCAAAAATACGTGCAATTTTAAACGCAAGAACCAAAGAGGGATTATACTTATTTGATTCTAAAGATGCTATTGTCTGACGGCTTACACCAATTAATTTAGCTAATTCACTTTGCGACAACCTCCTTTCTGCTCGCAATAAATAAACAGAATTTGATAAATTACCCGTTTTTTTCATTTTTTTCCTCCTCAAATTTAATGTAACATATTTTTGTCAAATTGAATATAATTTTTAACATATTGACAAGAATATTTTACAGAGCGATGGTTTGACTGTTTAATCTTAATACTTAGAGGAGAACTTCTATAATAGCTTTCACCATTATTAGGCATTATGAAAATTCAAGGTAGTAGCTCTTGAAAATCCCCTTATAAAAGAAGCCAAATCAATTTTTGTTTCTAAGAAAATTCCTTTTTATACTACTTGCAAAAAAAGAACCCCCATTAAAATGGAAGTTCTTTTTGTATTAGCTTATTCAACTAATGCCCCCTTTTCTGGAAGACTTGAAATCGAGATATAGATATAGCTTCTTTGATAGTAACCTAAGTTTGCTAAAATTACTTACTCGTTCACATCCGAAGTTTTACTATCAATCACTGGCATTTTAGTAATTACGATCGGTTTACTCAAATCAGCATTTGGAAATTGTTGGGGTTCACTTTTATCAAGCATTGATTGAACATTCTTAGCCTCTGGTGGTAATGGGTCATCAATAGATTCCATAATAATGATCTTCTGTTCATACGGTCTTTTCTTTAAAACTGAATTCTCTTTTTTATACCAAAAACCTGTCCCATCTTCTTGCGGAACAAACCCTTCTAAGTCTAATGAGTCCTCTACCATATTTTGTTCTTCTACTGTAATAACTGTTGTAAGATCTCTACCTTCAATACCTTTATTTTCACGCACTTCTTGTTCCTCTACGGTTACAACTTTATACTTATCTCCATCACTAACGTCAGTGTGTCCTTTTGCTAATACATCTGTAGAACCAATTGTTAGGGCAAAAACTCCTACAAAACCAAGAACCAAACCTGATTTCCTTTTCATAAAAACACTCCTCCGTTATTCAGCAAATTGTATCTTCTAGTAAATCTATTACCATATTTGGGAAATTAGAACTTTCTCAACATAACTGCACCATTAGAACAATAGTGATAGCCAATGTGCAGCTATCGCCCCCGTTTCTATAAGACTTGATTTCGAGATAAACCAAATGGGAAGAATTCTTATTAATTCCCTATCACGGAATTTGCAATAAAGAATTGAGCGGTACATTTTCCAAGTTGGTTAATCTTGATTTTCTATCTTATCTTTTACTTCCCTTTTAACGTCATTAGGTCAATAGTTCATAACACCTTACCCTTGTACCCATTTATTCAATAGTTTTGTTAGCATGAAAAAGCACCCCGTTATGGGATGCCATAATTTTAGTAAAGTTGTTTGCTTAAGGCTTCAATCTGCTCACATGTTTGTTGCATCTTTTCATTGACCCACGCAGGATACGTTTCTTCATCCCCGCTCTTAATTTTTGAAAGGGTTTCCAAGTAAACAATAAGATAATCAAGCTTTGATGATGGGTGCTGCATTCCATCACCTCCCTCCTATCGAACTAATTCGACAGAAAGCACATATTCCCTTCATAATAAAATACGCAAGGGTAAATTATCATATATGGATCCCCCTAAATCGAGTCAAACTTAGAGCAGTAAGGATGGAATGTTGGAAAAGAGTGTCCGAATGTGGCAACTTCAAGCATTTCAAAGGAATAGCCAACCTTCAGGTAATTCGGTAGATTCATCTAAGACTTGGTGAATTCTTTTTTGAATGTCATTTTAGACAGTTCTCTTATAATTAAAACTCGGTTTATTATGTTCTCACTAAGGGAATGCGCCTCCTATGTCCTAATTTTAGGAGAGCAAAAGATGTCATATGACGAAAAGCTACTTTTTCAAAGAGAAATAGCCATACTTGAGAGATTATACAGCGATTCACCTATTTCTGAATGTCAAAAAACAATGGTAAATAACCAAATTGAGTTATATAAAAGAGCATTAAAAGAGGTTAGTAAAACAAATTGATAGACAGAACTGTTTTAAAGTGAGGTTAACCTCACTTTTTTTGTTTTACAAATCGTTGAATAAACTCCCCCACTAATCTATTCTTAAACCACAACGAAGGATCTACCATTTTAACTTTGTAATGACCCAATTGAGGGATTTCCTGAATTATCATTTGTAAACATGTTGTTAGATATTGTACGTACAGTTTTCAATAAGGACCTGAAATTTTATGGAATTACAAGTGGAAACGACCAGCTACCCTTAGCGTTATTACATGAGCTTCAACAAAAAATCTCATTTCACCAAAAGTACATCAAATCATTGAAGATGATGGTGAAATTACAGTAACTGATCGAGACTAATAACGAATATCATAGGGTAAAGGGGGATTATACGATAGTCACCGTCCCTTATAACGTATTTCAATTTATTGTAATCTACCATTCTTTCTATAAATGGAAAGCCATTAGAGAACTTAATTATGCTTCATCGGTAAAAGTTGGATTAGAGTTAAAATTGAAGTTTCGGAAGCTGGTAACATTGGAAATATCATTACTGATCAACTACTCCGATATACGTATAGTCCTAATCACAACATTGGAGAGGCAGGTCCAGGGATCATGCTTGGAAGTTATAGTTGGGCACAAAACGCCAACTTTTGAAATAGTTTTCCTAATGATGAACGAATTCGAGAGGCTTTACAGGGTCTTTTTAGAATTTACGGTAATCAGGTCTATGAGTATTTTCTAAAGATACGTCTTATAGTTGGAGTCAAAACCAGTTCTCTGCGGAGTGTTTTACTCTGTTCGCACCAAACCAAGCATCTGACTTTTCAAATGCTCTTTATTCACCTAAAGGTAGAATACATTTTGCTGGGGAACACACATAACCTTTTCAAGGGTGGGTAGAATACGTGATTCAATAAGCAATTCGAACTACTTATGAGGTCAATAATAGAAATGGCTGAATCCTCTATTAATCATTTAGAAGAAAAATCCGTATCCGTCAAATTAATAATTTTCTTTTCTTCTATCAATAAAGTGCATCCAGTGTTATGGTTAGTTAGTGTCGAGGACTTAGTTGAGTGTCATCTGGAAAGTATTTTAACGTGGTCCCCTTTGTCCAGGAGGCTAAATGTGAATGATTCTTCCCATGAGCAACTTAATAACGAAATGTTAATAAGTTTTTATCATTTTTTACTGACTAATATATATTTGGGGAATTTATCTAAAGCCATGTTAAACGAAACTTCACTATTAGAAGTAACTGCGAAAAGACGCGGTATTTATCTAACTTATTTCAAGAAGGTTGTCCATCCCAAAAATCCTTTTCAAGTTTTAATTGTTATTCGACAAATCGATTAAAAATGATGACACTTCTCTTTTTTCTCTACTGAAAGACAGTTAATTATGTTCCTTCTTCGAAAGTGAATTTTGTTTATTTAGAGATCAAAGTAGAAAGTTAGATTAAAGATATATGATGTTTACAATCATTCCATCGAATACACCGAGCTCTTAATGGTTCACCATTTCGCACATATGGTTTTACTTGCAGTAAAGCCTCCGTTTTTGTAAGACCTGAACTCAAGATATTAGATGATCTTATACCCCAATAATTACATTAGTAATTCCGATTAAACCCACTCTCTTTTTTTCATAATGGTCTGATGTCCTTCGTTTATCATTCTTTGAAATGCCATGTCTTCTTCATCGGTCTTTCTCTTCATGTATATATAACCCCTCTAATGGCAACAATACCTTCTCTAAATAACCTTTATGTACACCTTCAATACCGTAAGAATCAAAAAACAATTTAAGTCTTGCTTGTATCCGTTCTGCATCATGTGAAGCATTATAATATTCAACCTCACCTGCTCTGCTCTGATAAAGTATACTTATGGGAACAATTATATAAAGGGTACAAGCTACGTCCCATAGTCTTGGACCAGGAGCTGCAACATCAAAGTGGAAGAGACATTATCTACTATAAGGAACATAAGAAAAAATCCACGCCCCCGCCCTCCCCGGTTGACGAAAATAGACTTTGTTGGTACAATTAAAATTAATTATTCTTGTTCGTGTTTACGAATGAAAGCCTAAGTAACTAGTAAGTAACTTTCGTCTGGAATGAATATGCAGAGCAATAATAGTAATACAATGTGGATCCGTTCCACGCAGGAGGTAACAAGTTATGTTACAAGGTAATGTTAAATGGTTTAATGAAAGTAAAGGTTTTGGTTTTATTGAAGTAGAAGGGCAAGACGATGTATTCGTTCATTTCTCTGCTATTCAAGGCGAAGGTTTTAAAACATTAGAAGAAAATGAGACAGTTTCCTTTGAAATCGTAGAAGGTAACCGTGGACCACAAGCTGCTAACGTTCAAAAATAATCGTTACTAGGTAAAAAGAGACTTCCGAATTCGGAAGTCTCTTTTTTGTATAAATGAGCTTAGGTTATGTGAAATATAGTTTTCAATCCGAACAGCAAAGGTTATTTCTTTTAGTAAAAACTTATAATCCCACCGAAAATTTTAACGAACAACTTCATACTGGATACAATTTAAAGCAGCTTCTTTTCCTTCTTCGTATGTTAGGTGCTCCCATACATATTCAGCTAATATTGCATCTAAGGAATTCACTTTAAACTTGCTTTCCCAATCCTCTCCCCATAATAGCTCTAGTTCTGATTCTTGAGTTTCAATCCAACTAGGATTATTTGAGTTCTCATCAGACCCAATTACAAATTTAATGGGATCTCCATTATTCATTAAATATATCTCCTTTTAGAATTCTGCGCATGTATTCACTTCTATATAACCGTAGGAAAAAGCTCTGTATTATTTCAATACCATAGGTGTTTTAAGCATAGATAGAGGGCAAATCCCTTACTCAGGATTTGCCCCCAATTCTTCAAGAATTAATTTCAAGATATATTTTGTAAGGCAAGGTGAAATAATTTCCTACTTGATATTATTGAAAAGACTCCGCTGCCTTAATTAAATCATTTTTTTCAACTTTAGTTTCTGACTGTTCAGCAAAATATTTTAAAACATAATGAATCTTCCCTTCTGCCCATCTCAAAGTCTTATTTCCTGAACTATCGATAAAATATTTGCCAGATTTATCACCTACTTGTACATCTTGATATTTTTCTTGAGAAGTAGAAGAAACTTCACCTCCGTTTATAGTTATTAAACTAAGGTGCTCCTTACTTTCTCCATAGATATCAAATGTTAAAGTTTTATATGGCTGCTGCACTTTAGGAGGATGACTAAATTCAGCTTGTTCTACTTCAAATGGAAGTTCTGTCGGAAGTTGAGGCTTAAATGCCAAATCTTCCGTTTTTTTGCTCAGCTCATCATTACTGAATTTGTGTAATCCACTTGTCGAACTACACCCCCCTAAAATCAATGCTAAAGTTATTATTAGTAATAATTTTTTCATACTATCTTCCCTTCTATGAACATGTTGTTGATTGCATAAAATAGAAAAATAAAACGATTTCTATACGTTAAAAGTGTAGTCTACAGCATATATATGCCTAAAATTAGAGGATTCCCTAGAAAAAGCAAGTTACCTACTATATACAATCAAAAGGCCTCTATTTCACATACGATTCAGATTTATTGAGGTTTCAAAAGTTATTATCGCGAATCTGAATCCTCAAGTATCCTACCCAAAACGATATAAGGATGCGATTCTCTCTTATAGAATAGCCCCCGTTTATGTAAGACTCGAAATCAAGATAATCTTACTAAAATACGCTCACTCTTTAAACGAGTTAATAAAGTTTACTTTCATTAATCTTTACTTACAAAGTGAGTGGCCTTTCATAAACTATTGCATACCTTTCAATTTGTTCACATAACATTATGGGACAACTTAGAATCTCCAATTGGAAGGGGTAATCACCTTGATCAGAGAGTTGAAATTATTAGTGAATCGCAGAATTCTCTTCACATTAGCAGCCTTTATCCTACTTTACTTAAGTGTCACATTCTTTAGAGCGACCAATTTTACATTATTTAAACCGGTTGACCTATTTACTCTCCACTTAGAAGGTCTTTTGCCAGCATTATTTCCGTTAATTATTTGTAGTGTGTACCTTATTCCATCTGTGAGGGAACGAATTTTTAGTAATAGCCTGTCTTTGTCAAAACGACTAATATTAAACTCTTATTTCTTCTTTTTCATTTCTTTTTCCTTCATCTTCGTCCCATTTCTTATTGCGTTTTACATTGACCCACTCTTAGGTTTTATAGATTATACTGCCATGAATAGCTACGATAACTCTCATACACACACATTTAGTCAGTTAATGAATTATGGAACTTTGACTTACGGAACCGTATATTCTAGTTGGATAGCCATTAATGCAGTGGTATATGCTTCTCTGTCGTTAATTTTATTATCAATGCAAGTTCATAAAGTGTTGGCTTTAACTATACCAGCTATTGTTTATTGGGGAGCACACATCATTACAGGGAACTTATCACTAGAAGTTTTCTCACCGATCTATAGTGTTTTTCCATTCAGCATTACACAGCAGCCTATATGGACAGCATTCATTCCTTTTGCTGGTTTGATCACTATCATTTTATGTCTCACCATATTTATCCCCTACACAAGAAAAAGCACTTTTGCTAAATTTCAATAATTATCTTGCAGACGTTTCCCCCTACTGGAGACGTCTTTCTTCATGTCCACTTGCAGAAGAATGTTCTTGGAAAGTTGCTTAATTAAGAAAAGCCCCCGTTACTGTAAGACTCAATTTCGAGATATATAGTGGGTAGTCTTTAACTTTCCCCTTAGTTAAACAACATATCTCAATAAGCCAGTTTCTTCGAAAGGTAATACTGTTGATTATTATTATTAGGATGTTCTTCTATTACACCTACTATTTCATAACCATATTTTTGATAGAAATTTGGGGCTTGGAAGCTAAATGTATCTAGTTGAATGAGGTTGCAGCTGTTCTCTCTTGCTACTTCCTCTATATTATCTAATAACTGTTTTCCGTAGCCTTTTCCTCTAAGAGATTCATCAACCCATAAGAATTCAATATGTAAGTTATACCAAAAAATCCTTCCAGTAATGCCACCTAAAATTTTCCCCTCTTCATTTCGAAGCATAAAGCTAATGTTCTTGACCGGGTGTTTTACTTCATCTGGTAATTTAGAAAGATTATGTTCAATTACCTTTTTACGAATATAATTACTGTCTTCTTGATTCCATTGTTGAGTTATTTTCATAATTTCCTCCATATAAGTTCTTGAATAAATATTTTAGCACAACGATATTGCCTGAGTTTATGTAAGAAAGGGGCAATGCTCTATTGAACAATTGCCCCCATTACTGGAAGACTCGAAATCAAGCCATTTTTCAATTGTTCCCCCATAAATTATTTGCAGTCAGTCCGACAATGATGGACCAAGGCTTTAAGAAAGATTGCTATGAAAATAAATGCGACCGCAATCGTTACAATAAAAATAGTACCCCATATCTTTCTATCCTCTTTAAAGTAATACCTGTATCCAACCGTAAATTGATTGATGAGGACTTAATTAATAACTGATGATGTTTGTGTAATTATTAGGTAAAATATGATTGCTTCAACAGGGACCATAATTAAAACATTCTTTAATGTATTATATTTGATCTGTATCATATAACCTATACCCCAAACTGCCGTTACAAGTATCGGAATAAAAATTACTGTAGCATTTTCTTCAGGAGCAAATGCTGCTATAGCCCAAGCTAAGAAAACACTAAAACCTACAACCAATACGCCTATAATTATATTTATCGTATGTATGTATTTATTGGCCATTATTGACCTCCTAACTTCCAAATTTAACAATTTAATGTTGCTACCAATTCTAACTTTTCATTCAGGTGTTTAAAATGAACAGTGTTGACCTTCTAATGTGATATCATTTTTCACCCTTTTTTGGGTATTACAGTAAAGCCCCAGTTTCTTTAAATCTAGATATCAAGAGAAATTTAATTTTTTCATTCGAAAAGCTATGTATGAAACTCCTCCAATAACAAAAAGGAAAAGTAAAATAAAGAAAACTAAACTTATTTGAGATCCAAACATTAAAGAATTCACAAGAATCTCCCTCCTATACTTATTCAATAATATGGACCATTACAAATACCAATTATTTCAAACTACCTTCCAGAACTCAATCCTTTTTCCACAAAAAGAAGCTTATCCATCCTAAGGATAAGCCCCCAATAGTTGAAGACTCGAATTTGAGATAATTATTTTATTTTCTACCGAGCTTTACAGATAAATTTACAGTCTCTCTAAACTCACCAAAGGAGGAAAGCTTCAATAATGACTGCTTGACATCCTTTTCAAACTCCTCAACTTTATTGCCTAGAAACCGTCTTGCCCCATATGAAGTTGAGTATAAGTTTCCTAGAATTGACTCAATAGTCCAAATGATTTCATATGTAGGTAAAGTGTGTATTTCGACTTCAAATTTTGAATTTGATAAGACTTCTTCGTGACTAATAACTGGGTGGTTATAGGTGGATTTTCCAGCTCTCCGTTCTTTCCCATACCATTTTTCTATGAGTTCATTCAGCTTTTGTTGCCAAGGTTTTAGCGATTTATTTGGATCATAATTATCGATGATAGCCACTCCACCGCCTTCATCAATCAAGTCGTACAACTCCTCTAAAACCCTATCTCTGTCCATCCAATGAAAAGCCTTTGCTATTGTCACAAGGGTGAATTGGTCATTATGTGATTCTTTATATTGTTCTAGCGTTCCATTAAACCACTGAATTTTCCCCACCCTCACCTGTTGGTGAAGACGTCTTGCCTCATTTATCATTTCTGGCTCTGTATCTATGCCTACTATTTTGTTAGTCCAATCCGAGAATCTTATTGTTAGTTGACCTGTACCACAACCTAAATCGAGCAGGTTTTGTTCACCATTAAGCGAAAACTCCTCCACTAAAAATCTTATTAGAGATGCTGGATACATTGGCCGGTATCTTGAATAATAACTTGCTGCACCCTTAAACAAGTCTGTTCCATAAACCCCCAAGCTAATTCTCCTTTCCTCATCAACCTTTTAATAATGCACTAGTTGTTTTCAATCCTTTTATTTAAGAGTAGCCCCCGTTTCATGAAGACTCGAATCCGAGATAATATGGCTTTGTTCTTCAACTAACACACCCAATATATTAATAATATTTATTTTCTTTTAGTTAATTTACAGTCTCTTTTTTCTCTTTCCAGTGAATGACAATAAGGCTTGCCGAGAAAATTAACAATACCAACATAAAAATTGGTGAGATTAGTAATATGACTCCTGCTTGTTCGCTAATCTTACTAATAAGTTCGAACAAAAAATAGGGCATTAACAGTATGCTTATTGCAAATATAAGAACTTCAACTTTCAACTTACATACCTCCAATTCAAATTTTGACTTTTAATTGTATTCTTGTACGGATAGGAAAGTATCAACAATTCTGCTCGCTAGCGAAAAAGATGAGTATTCCTATTAAGCAATTGCCCCCGTTACTATAAGACTCAGTATCAAGATATCTTCCTGTCATACATGTAAATAAATTTGGCACTATTTGGATTATTTCAAAAAATCGCTTATAATACAACTGTGTATTAAAGGGGGTTTACATATGCCAACAATTAAAATCCAACCATCAAATTAAATTATATGGGAGGATAAAATTATTAATCAGCTTAAGTACGAATCTAACTACTCTAAGGACACGAAACTCCGAGAGAACTTGTATCCATTATTTAATACTGTATTTGGCATTCCTGAGAATACATTTAAAGACTTTTATTTCCGTGGTTTCTGGGACCCTACTTATAAACCATATTCATTCTTTTCAGAAGGGTACGCAGTGGCTAATGTTTCCACTTTTGATTTTCCTATCTTTTTAAATGGTGTGCTCCATAAAGCCGCAGGCATCCAATCAGTTATGACCCACCCTGATTATAGGAAAAAAGGTCTTATGAATACTTTGATGAGGAAGGCTTTAGCCGAAATTGATGAAAGTTACAATCTATCCTTTTTGGTAACATCCGATCCAAACCTTTATAAGAAATACGGTTTCCGCATCCTTAATGAGTACTTTTATGTGAAAGATTACAACCACAAAGGATCCCACTGTGCGGATCTGAAGAGCATCGACGTATTTGATTCACATGATTTAAAAAAGATTCAAGACCTTTTCAAGAAGAATGTTCCTAGTTCTTCAGTATTTTATCCTGTTAACTATGAACACCCGTTCTATCTAAATATGTATAATCCGAATATGAAAAACCTGGTTTATTATTCAGCATCATTAGATTTAGTGATTATGTACGAAGTCGTGGACAATAAATTAGAATTATTTGATGTAATAGGTAGTTCATTGCCTGATCTTGATAAGATTTGCTCTCTAATACCTGAACCCTTTCATGAAATCCATTTATTTTTCAACCCTGATAAATTTAGTACAGGTTTTAATGTACTTGAGTATGATTCACCTGATAAATTAATGGTGAGGGGTAACCTAGAGATTAGCCAACCTAGTTTGAAGTTACCAATTTTCGCAGAATTTTAATTGAAAGAAGAGCCAAGCTAAGACTTGGCTCTTCTTTCATTTGTATAGAATTTAAGGACTTATCCCCTAATTCAATTACAAAGGACATTTTGTTCACTAAAGCGGAACGCTGGTGCAGACATTTTAAAATTAATATGAGCGACTGGTATTTATTAAACAATTGTTGAAGACTTGAATTCAAGATATTCACTAAAGCTTTTTACAATAGTCATTAAACATTTCGTTCATTGTTAAGCCAATTAAAAAGTGTGGGTATTGAACTTTCATATTGTCTAAGTTCCATTATTGTTTCAGTTACTTGAGCAGATCCTAGCTTTTGCTCATCTTCATCCGAACATTCCATTCTTAAGGAACGTTTTAAGTTGTATTCAAGCCACCCTAACTTACCTAAGTACCCAGTTTCTAATACCCGAATCCAATCTGCTTGGAGTTTCCCATAATTATTTTTATAACCTTTTAAGAATGACGAAAATAGATCTTTATTTATTTCTCCCCGTCCATCGTCAGACCAATAAACCGCCGTTTCTACCAAGTCTTGCATAGGGTTTATATAACCTGATGACTCCCAATCAATTATAGTTGGACTGTCTTGATTCCACATAACATTTTTCGGATCCAAATCCCTGTGACTAATAACTGTTTCTGAAGATATAGCTTCAGCTGCTTCCTTAGACTTAGCATCCCACTCATAAAGTTTATCGATATTTTCTTTAAATAACCCCGTCCATTCGGAGCTTGCTTGTTGACCTTTCTTCAAATAAAAGTCCCATTCTTTTAAATGACCATTATTTATTTCACCATATTTAATATTAAGGTCCTCAAAGTTAGTTTTATGTATAGCCGCAAGGATTGAACCTATTTTCTTACTATGTTCAGCCCTAACTTCTATGGGTTTTAGGCTCCTTCCCTCAATCCAATTAAACACTAAATAGAACTGGTCATTTATTTCATTAACAAAGTTACCGTTAATTATTTTAGCTGGAAGTGCCGGTATGTTTTTTGAAACAAAGTTTGAAATTTTTTCTGAGTTAATATAGTTCGTCATTGCATCCGGTCTTTTAATTATTTCGGGATTTAATAATTTAACCGCATATTTACCTTTTATAGTTTTTATTAGGTACATTTTATGTAATAGTCCCCCATAAATTGGTTCAGGGGGACCAACTGTTTCTCCCAAATCAGCATTAAAACATAGCTGTTGAAGTAGAAGATCACTATGACTATCACTCAATTTTTCAATCCACCTTTTGACTTTCTATAGGGTATATAATTATTAATACATATTACAAAAGAGACTTCCCCTATTTTTAGAAATCCACGTTTATGTAAAACTTGATTTCGAGATATTATAAGTGGCGGTTACAAATTAAGAATGGAGTGATTAAATTCAATCCTCATTCTAAAATGGTTCATGATTCTTATTTGTTCTTCCGTTAGATTTTCTTTATCCCAGTACATGTGCATCAAATTGTATTCAAATAACTCTTTTAATTTAATAAATAGAGGAAGTTTTTCTAACATTTCTGACGGTAGCAAATTTTCCTCTTGGTATCCTTCAATAATTGCTTTCGTAATACTTTTTCCATAATCAATGATGTTACCCCCGCCTACAAATGAATACTCCAGCGCACTATATATCGGGACAGCCAAGTCAAAGATATAATAATTTTTCTCACAATCTTGAAAATCAACCATTGTCAGATCCAAGCCTTTATCAACGAGTATGTTTTCTAACCACAAATCCCCGTGTAATAGCCCATAATTCGAATCATTTTTAGGTAATGTTTTTATAGATGATAGTACCTCTCTTGCCATTTGCCGAATTCCTGATTCCTCTTTAGGTATATATTTAAGAAAGTCATATTCCTCGTTGTCCTGCCAATCATTGATATATCGAATTGTTTGTTGCTCTTCAAACTTTTTTGATAAACGATGTAACTTACCAATTTGCCTGCCTAACTCTTTTAAAACATTTGCATTCCACTCATTCCTTGATAGGTGTTTACCAGGCGCAGATTTATAAAGAACAGTTAAGATTTCATTGTTTTTAAGAGTTATCCTTTCTACAACCTTACCATTAAAAGAAGGTATAGTTGGTGACACACCAAACCCTTCTTTATATAAGAAATCCGTATATTCTACCTCTTCTAATTGTTCATCTAAACTTTTATAGTTTGTAATCCTCGCAATGTAATTATCTTCTTTACCAGCGCATCTAAAAATTTCATCAGTCAATGATTCAACTTTAATAATATTTACTGGATATACTCTGTTAAGTATTTCGCGTATTTCGTGCACTAAATTCAATACCTCCATTTTTATGTCTCAAAAGTACAAAACATCTTGCTATATTGTTATACATTTGAAAATATGATTCTTATGGAATATTCCCAACCGTCTATTAAAAAGTTACATTCATGATAGCCACTATGTTATGTAGTAAGGGGCTAATATTTTTTAATTTGAAACCAAGACAAATTGGAAAATTAATTTGATCTAAAATCCCTTCCTTTAATTACGGAGTATAGTCTTCTGAAAACTTTTTCTGCTAAATTCATACTATTAATACGATTTATCTGTAAGTAATCAGAAATCACATTATTCAGAGGGAACATATAATAATAAATCAATCTATGAGTAAGCTCTTTTATATAATTACTATCCTTAGTTAATTGGTCAGCTACATAATCCAAAAAGTTTTCCTTATGTTCGCTATAATGAATCATATTTCTAAGTTTGCTGCACTCATCTTTAAGATCACTATCAAATCCATTCAATATTTCTGTAAGTTTATATTCACATTTTTTATCTACTTCATGGAAGGGTTCTTTTAAGAATTTACGCATATTTCTTAGATTATCCATGACTTCATCTGTTTTAATTGATAAAAGCCTTAACAAAATATAATTATCTATTTCTAAAATGTTTGAATCACTGGAAATTCCATTATAAAGCCAAATACAAGTGGATACTTCCTGCAAACTAAGAAGTAATCTCGTTAATACAACATTTTGATTTTGTGCTTCAGTATAGAATCTAGTATTCAATATGTCTTTATCTCTATAAGCTGTCTCGTCTTCAAAATCAAATGAAGGGACTTCAAGATTGGGTAGAGTATAATTTGACTTCTCGTTTAATTTTTCAATTACCACCCCTATCGTTTGTCCCATCATTTTGGCAAATGCAAATACATTTGCTTTTGTTTCTCTAGGGTATGTACTAAAAAATTGAGTATCTTTGTATATGTAAGTAGTATAGAGTGTACTCCCAATTAGCTTATTTCCTTCTAAATAAAAACCTAAATTATCAACATCACTGCCAAACTGATGATTATGTAGACTTACTATACGTTCATATACCTTGTAGTTATTCTTCTTTTCGAACAACTTTACCCTATGACGTATCTTTTTAATATTTGGATCCAGATCTATCGAGTCGCTTAAAATCTCTCTGTTAATTTGGTATATCATTAAACATAGATCTCGGAACAAAGGATAGACATGTACTGCTGTGAATTTTTTATTATTTTTCATATTTAATAAGCCTGCCATTGCTAGTAAATCATAATATGCAGTATAAACATTATTCATCTCTACCTGACCTCTCCTACCTTGAAGATATATCCAATAACATCTTTTCAAATTATTTCAAAAAAAGGTCAAAAATACAATCGGCAACATATTAAATAAGCAAAAACTTCATTTATTATCTCGAAACTGAGTCTTCAACTAACCTGCCCGTTTCTTGAAGACTCAGTTTCGAGATAAAACAAAAAACCAGTGATGATTCCTCTATTAGGAAGGAATCATCACTGGTTTAACTTTGTCAAAATTAGCTGGAAGAATCATGCGGTGTAATAGTGCTTAAAATGATAATAATTTTTCTAGAGAATTATGACCGAATACCTTGGACTTATGAAAAATCACACCGAACGAGTATGTCTTTTTACTGACTGATCTAAAACACTGCAAATCGTCGTTACCCTGACCCCCATGGCCAGGTATTGTTTTTTCACTTGCCCATCCCTTTCAAAAAGTGGAGGAGCATTGTTATACTTCGGTTGATTTCTGGGTCTTTCAAAGCTTTAGCAAGATCGAAGAACGATGTTTTGTCTGTGGTGCCTTCGCTTTCCATCTCCTCCAGTCCGTGATTCAAACGTGAGCTCAACTCCCGGATGCCGGAGACGTTGATTTCTCCGAGAAGGAAAACGAGTTCAGGCAGGTTGCGCAGCAAAGGTTCATATTGGTCTTTATCGATTTCTTTTACGACGTTTGCAACCGCTTCGTCTTTCGCTTTCACAAAAGCGGTCACAGAATCCAGGGTTCCCCCGTTGTCGAGCGCCTTCAGCAGCTCGATGCCCTTCAATATGGAGTCTTTATTGTCAGCAACGGCTTCTTTCACTACCCGGACGTCCTGCTCGATTTGCTCTTCACGGGATCTTTCATACCTTTTAATCTTTGATATCGCTTTGGCCATTATCGTTCCCCCTTGCCTGGGAATGTGTAATCTTCACGCTTCCATTTTTCCTGAACTTGGACACCTTTTTGCGGAACAGGGTTGCCGCGACGGTGGTTGTTATGTGGAATGGGCGATTTTCCTTTTTTCTTCAACACTTTCATTTTTACCGCCACTTCTTTGTAGGCCGGTGTATTTGTATCTTTATCGACACGGTTATCTGTTAGGAAGTTGATGGCTGACCTTCCGTTGTCGTTGAGTGGAAGGAAAATCTCCTTGCCACGGACGCGGTCGGTGACTGTTACGAAACCAGAGGCTTCTCCAGTTTTTGAGATCAGCTTCACTTCGGCCCCTTCCTCAATGCCGCGTTCTTTTGCAAGCTCTTTAGACACTTCAATGAAGGCATTCGGCGTCTTCCGTCTGATGCCTTCTGATTTGTACGTCATGTTTCCTTCATGAAAGTGCTCAAGCAACCGTCCGTTATTGACATGCAGGTCATACTCTTCACTTGTGTCATACTTAAGCTCATACGTCAGCGGGTACAGCTTAGCTTTTTTATCTTCAAAAGGAAATCCTTCCGTGAATAAGAGCGGCTGGTCTGTTCCATCTTCTGCGACCGGCCATTGCAGGGATTTATAGCCTTCGAGGCGGTCATAATGCACACCTGCAAATAACGGGGCAAGACTTGCCGCTTCGTGCATAATTTCAGATGGATGCTGGTAGTTCCAATTGCGGCCGAGTTCTTTTGCGATCAGTTGGATGATCTGCCAGTCCGGCTTCGTTCCTTCAAGCGGTTCGAAGCTCTGATACAGACGCTGGATGCGGCGTTCCGTATTCGTGAACGTGCCCTCTTTTTCAAGACTTGGAGACGCCGGCAGGACTACATCGGCATATTCAGCGGTTTTCGTTAAGAAAAGGTCCTGCACGATGAACAAGTCTAATTTTTCAAAAGCGTCGGTCACGTAGTTGATGTTCGCATCGACGATCCCCGTGTCCTCCCCCATGACGTACATCATGGAAAGCTCCCCATTATGGATCGCCTCAATCATTTGGTGGTTATCCATGCCCGGCTCTTTCGGGATTGTCGCATCCCATGCTTTTTCATAGCGGGCGCGCACTTCATCATCCGTTGTCTTTTCGTAGCCAGGGAAGAAATTCGGCATGCTTCCGAAGTCACTGCACCCTTGAACATTGTTATGGCCGCGGAGTGGGTAAGCACCCGTACCAGGTTTGCCGTAGTTGCCTGTAATGAGAAGCAGGTTACTGATCGCCGTACTCGTATCACTTCCGAGCATATGCTGGGTGACACCCATCGCCCAGCATACGGCTACGGATTCCGAATGGGCGATTTCTTTTGCGACATCCTTCAATTCCTGTTCAGGAATGCCCGTTAAATTGGACGCATTTTCCATTGTGAACGGCTCGAGGCTTTCCGAGTATTCATCAAAACCATTGACCCATTCCTCAAGAAAGTGCTTATCTTCCCAGCCTTGGTCAAGAATGTACTTGGCTACAGCGGAAAGCCAGACGAGGTCCGTTCCGGATTTCGGCTGATAAAAGCGGTCGGCGCGCTTCGCCATCTCGTGCTTTCTCAAATCGAAGACAAACAATTTCTGCCCAAACAGCTTCTGGGAACGCTTGATCCTGGAAGCGAGCACCGGGTGAGATTCGGCGGTATTCGACCCGATCGTCAAGACAAACTTACTTGCTGCGATATCATCGATGGATCCGGAATCGCCTCCATATCCGACCGTACGGAACAAGCCTTTCGTGGCTGGTGCCTGGCAGTATCGGGAGCAATTATCCACATTGTTCGTACCGATGACTTGGCGGGCTAATTTTTGCATCACATACGATTCTTCGTTCGTCGCTTTTGATGAAGAAATGAACGCCAGATGGTCGGCCCCTTTTTCTTCCTTGATCTGAGTCATGCGATCCGCCACATGAGCGATCGCTTCGTCCCATTCGACTTCTTCAAAATGGTCGCCGCGGCGGATAAGAGGCTTTTGCAGGCGCTCTTCACTATTGACGTAATCCCAGCCGAACTTCCCTTTCACACACGTAGAGATTCCGTTCGCCGGCGATTCGGCACTCGGTTCCACTTTGAGGATCTGTCTTCCTTTCGTCCAGACATCAAAGGAACAGCCGACACCACAGTAGGTGCACACCGTTTTTTCCTTTTGTATGACTTCTTCGCGCATCGCCGCTTCCGTATCGGATACGGCAAAAAGCGGGCCATAACCGGTTTCCACTTTTTTCGTCAAGTTGATCATCGATTTCAAAATCCCAGGCTCGGTATCAGTCAAAAACCCGGCCTCGCCTTCCATTCCTTTTTCCATCATGGCATTACAAGGGCAGACGGTGGAGCACTGCCCACAGTTGACACAGGATGATTCGTCAATCGGAACATCATTGTCCCAGATGACCCGAGGTTCTTTGCGATCCCAATCAATCGTCAGCGTCTCGTTCACCTGGACGTCCTGACAAACCTCAACACAACGACCGCATAGGATACACTGATCCGGGTCATAGCGGTAAAATGAGCCGGAATTGTCTTTTTCATAACTCGTCGGCTGGAACGGACGGGACTGATGCTCAAGTCCGAACGCTGCCATGGTGTTGTGGATCTCACAAGAGCCGTTATTGTAATCACAAACCGTACAGTATAATTCGTGTTTTTCTAAAATGCGGTCCAACGACTCCTTCTGGGCCTTATGTACATGAGGGAGTTTCGTTTGGACTTTCATTCCGGCTTTCACACTTGTCCCACATGCCCGCGATAGTTCTCCATCGACCTGGACGATGCACGTATCACACGTCTGGACCGGGCCTAACGATTCGTTGTAACAAATCTGGGGTACCTGTTCTTCCGCTTCGTTCATCAATTGAAGTAAGTTTTGACCGGTTTCAGCTAAAAATTCTTTCCCATTGATCGTCACTACTGTATGTTCATTCAATCGTTACTCCCCCTCCACTAGCTGCAGCTATACGCCTCGGATGCGTGTACACATTCATCCGCTCCCCCCGTAGAAAGCCTACAGCCGTTATGTTCAAGTCTTCCGCAAGCTGAAGGGCCAAGTCTGTCGGTGCTGACTTCGACAATAAGACACCAAACCCCATTTTCGATATTTTCAAAAGGACTTCGGATGAAATCCTACCTGTAAATAAAACGATCTTGCCACTTCTGCTTATGTTTTCTTTCAGTAAGTACCCAAACAATTTATCCAGCGCGTTATGGCGGCCAATGTCTGCATACGCTTTCATTATTCCATCTTCTGTAGCGATGGCAGCCTGATGGACTCCACCTGTCCGTTGGAACAGGCCTGCCTGAGACTGGAACTCTTCCATCAGCTGATAGCATAAATCAGGATCGAAGATGCTCTCATCCAATACTGTCCGAGCCGTCGCCGCATCGCTTTGAAAATAAAACGCTCGGCTTTTCCCGCAGCAGGATCCGAGCCATCTTTTTTGCCCCCTTTGCATCTCGGGAAGGTTCATCGTCGTTTCCACATAGGCAAATCCCCGCTCTTCATCGATCGTCATCTCCTTGATCTCTGTCACCTTTCGAATCAAACCTTCGGATGCGAGAAATCCGATGACCATTTCCTCTTTGTCCATCGGCGTACAGACCATCGTCGCGAATTCTTCCCCATTGACAGTCACCGTGAGCGGATACTCGATAGCGACTTCATCTGTTTCAGAGGTCCATTCTCTCTCTTGAAATCTATGAATCTGCCACGATCGCGTCCCCATGTTCTCTCCCCCTTACCATTGGTTCCCTACTTATTCCCCTTCGTTCGACAAAACAAACACCTGCCCTAGCTATAGATGGACAGGTGTCTGGATGATGGTTCTCTTTCATATTTTCGCTATTCTTCAGCCAATATCCTTCATTCATTCGCTTGTGTTTATATTTACAGAAAATAGGTAATAAACCTTTAAACATACCCATAAAAAAGGGGTGAGGCTTATGAATGTATTGGACACGTTGTTTCAAATCCTACGAAAAATCCGTGGCATCCTTTTATTGATTGTTCTCCTTGTATTCGCTCTATTTGCACTCGTTGCGGCTGGGGGCTATATCCTTTCCCTTTTCCAATGAAGGAGCTTTCCTATTTTTGAATAAAAAATACACCCCGTATGAATAAAACAAATAACGATAAGAGTGACTGTGAATCATTCCATCCACAACCAGTTAGATACACATCTAATTAGATTCTCAAAAAAAGAAGCCATGTCGTCACCTTTGGACGACGACCGGCCACATTTCCACAGGGTTCAATTCGTATTGGTTGTTTTCTCTGTACATGAACTGCTGCATGATCCATTCCCTTCTCACGGTCGCAAAATCATCGAAAAAGGTTTGGATATAGGCATTGACCTCTTTTTCGTCATACGTTTTTCCATGGTCAAACCATTGGACAAAATAAGACAGAATAACGTTTTTCTTTTTCCGTTGACTCGGCATCTGTTTCAGTTTCCCTTCAACGGTGATGAAGTTTTTAATGATTTTCGCCTGTTCTTTCTCCTCGACTTTCATTTCTTCAGCTACCACTCGTTCATCATCTCCAATCCTTAGAATAGCGGTCGTCATAAAATGAAGGTTCTGTTCATTCAAATAAAAATAGATCGTATTCTTATCTCTTCTCGAGTAAACCGCTCCCGTATCTTTCAGCTTCTTCAAGTGATGGGTAATCGTCGGCGGGCGTAGTCCGAGTTTCCCTGCAATCGCCTGTCCGTGCAGCGGTCCCTGCCTGAGCAGAGCGATGATCCGCAAGCGAGTCGGATCTCCCACCGCTTTATGAAACGCCACCATTTTTTCTAATTGCATATGTCCACCCCGCTAATTAAATGTGTATCTAATTAAACAATAGTCTAATTAGATGAATGTGTCAATGCGGTTTATATGAAGAAAAAGTAGCCCCCTTTAGGAAGATTCGTCTTCTTCCTAAAGAGGGCTACTTTTTAAAAACACAAAAAGCAATACAGGACGTCCTGCTATGTTATCCATGTATGAACTGAAACTTATGCATCTTCCACCACGATATAGGTCGCTTTCACCGGACCATGCACACCGACGATCAAATTCATTTCAATGTCCGCACTATTGCTCGGCCCTGTAATGAAGCTAACGCATGATGATACCGGGTGTCCCTTCTGCTCCTGTTCATGAATCACTCTCGCCGCCTGCGTCATTCTTGGTACAAGCGTACTTTTCGGAATGATGGCGATGAAGGTTTCCGGGAGAAGGCTGATGGACCGTCCATTCTGTTTGTCGTTGAAAAGGGTCACCGTTCCAGATTCTGAAAGCGTGATGTCACTGAAGACGATCCCGACACCGGCCTGTTCGGCAAAGGTGACGTCCCCCTCCTGTTCATTCCAGATGCGGAGGTCATAGCCTTCGTTCCCCAGCTCATCATAAATACCAGCCAAGCCATATTCATCCAACCGCGGTCCTCCTGCGCTGATGACTTTTTTTGAACCTTCAACGTTTGTGAGCACCTTTTGTAAACACTCACCAATAGATGCTAACGTTGTCCGCTCAAAGGAAGTATGAATGACGTCGCACTGGGCTTCCAACTTATCCATGAGTTTATCCTGAGTCGCGCCTTGGAAAACGCGGTCCTGCGGCTGGACGGAATACGAAGGGGGATCCACTTCTGTGCGCCGGTCCCGGCCGAGGTTTTCAGCCACGCGATCCAAAAATGATGTCCGGTTGTAAACGGTCATTCTTCTCCCCTCCTTTTTTCCCGTTGTTTGTACCATTCCCGGAAGTTCTTCTTCGCCGGGGCTGGAAAATCCCTGCTCTCGGTCCATCCTTTCAATGGTCCTGGCCCGTTTTCAATTTGTTCGTCTTTCGTCCACGGTTTCATCGCAGTCCGCGCCATTTTCGTACTCATTTTATAAGCAGCAGGCGTCGACGCCCACTTGGCGAATCCTTTCATCATCCATGCTTCAGACTTTTCTCCCATTTGTTCTCGCTCGACGATAATCTCACGGTGGCGGATCAAATGTTCATGAAGCGGAATTTTCACCGGACACGCTTCTGTGCAGGCGGCGCACAGGGTAGATGCGTAAGGCAGATCTTTATGGTCTTCGTACCCGTCAAGGAGAGGCGTCAAGACGGCCCCAATCGGACCCGGATAAATCGAGCCGTACGAGTGGCCGCCGACGTGTCGGTACACCGGACAGGCATTGATACAGGCCGCACAACGAATACAATGGAGCGCGGACTGAAATTCAGTCCCTAAAATTTTCGAACGCCCATTATCGACGATTACGAGGTGGAAATCATCCGGACCGTCTGTTTCGTCTTCCAGGCGCGTCCCTGTCAGTGCCGTGATGTAGCTCGTCAACTTTTGACCAACGGCTGCTCTCGTAAGTAAGCTGACTACGACTTCCAGCTCCTCCCACGTAGGGACGACACGCTCCATACCCATGACGGCAATGTGGGTATCAGGAAGAGCGGTCACCATGCGGGCGTTTCCTTCATTCGTCACAAGCGTAACCGCACCCGATTCAGCCACCGCGAAATTACATCCCGTCACACCAAGATCTGCATCCAGGAAATCTTTTCTCAGCTGTTCGCGGGCAAATGCGGCCAGTTCTTCAGGCTGATCGGTTTTTGTATAGCCCTTTTTATTCGCAAATGTTTCGCGGATTTGTTCTTTATTTTTATGGAGGGCGGGTGTGACGATATGGGACGGCGGATCTTCATCGAGCTGGAGGATCCATTCTCCCAAATCCGACTCCACGACTTCACATCCGCTTTGTTCCAGCGCTTCATTCAAACCGATTTCTTCGGTGACCATCGATTTTGATTTCACGACTTTTCGCGCCTGCTTCTTCTTGGCGACCTCTTGTATGTAAGCATTGGCTTCCTCAGCCGTTTCAGCAAAAAAGACCGTTCCGCCACGTTTTTCCACTTGTTCACTGAGCTGGTGCAAATAGTAGTCCAGGTTCTCCATCGTATGATGACGAATCTCTTCGCCAAGCGTCCGCCAATCTTCCCAATCTCCGAGTTCTTCAGCTGCCTTCAGACGGCCGGTTCGAAAGCGACCTTGAGCAGAAGAAACCGCCTTTCGCATAAAGCTGTTGTCGATCCCGGCCTGAATCCTTTCCGCATAAGGCTTATCCCCAATTCTAATCCCCATTTGACCTCTCCTTTTTTATTGACTGTTCAGCACTTGAGCGATATGCAGCACTTTGACGTCCTGGTTGTTCCGGCGCATGCAGCCCCCCATGTTCATGAGGCAGCCCATATCTCCACCAATCAGATACTCAGCGCCGGTTTCTTCGATATGCTGCGCTTTTTCCGCCACCATTTGACCAGACACCGCTGCGTTTTTTACAGCGAACGTTCCCCCGAATCCACAGCAATTTTCTTTCAACGGCAACTCAATCAAATTCAAGCCTTCTACGTTCTCAAGCAAAATTCTCGGCGCATCTTTCACTCCTAAGAGACGGGTCATATGACAGGACGGATGATAAGTAGCTGTTCCTTGGAACGTGGACTTCACATCCTTCACTTGCAAAACCTCGACCAAAAATTGCGTCAGTTCATACGTTTTATCCGCAACCGCTTGTGCCCGTTCGCTCCACTCCGGTTCATCCTTCAGGACATGGGGGTATTCCTTGATCATTTGCACACAAGAACCGGAGGGACCGACGATATATGGAGAATCTTCAAAAGCTTGGATCATCTGCTTCATCGCTTTCATCGACTCCCGTTTGTATCCACTATTGAATGCCGGTTGTCCGCAGCACGTCTGGGCCGCTGGAAAATCCACCTCACATCCGAACCGCTCAAGCAGTTGCACCGTGTCCTTCCCGACGTCTGGTGTGAACGTGTCGCAAAGACAGGTGATGAATAATGAAACTTTCATAAGGTTACGTCCTCCTTTTTACACATAAGGTCATCAGATGACTACTCATTTGAGAAAGGATACTGACAACAGAATCCTTCTTATAATAAATATTCAGCTAAATGTTCTTCCACGCTCTGCAAGTGACGGACCATAGCCTCTTTGGCTAAGGTTTCCTCCTGGTCTCTCACCGCATCCAGTATTTGTTTATGCTGCTCAAGCAGACGGTCTGTCCCTTCAGGAGTGTGCAAAAGTTTGCGGGTCTCCCTCATGGCCTGCATCATGATTTCTGAAACACTGTTCATCAGATTGATCAGAATCTGGTTTTGTGTCGCCTTGACAAGTGCGATATGGAATTCAAGGTCCGCCTTTTCGCCGAGTTCCCCGTTTCCTTTCGCTTTTTCCATATCCAGCAAAGCCTGTTCCATTGCTTTGAGATCACCGTCCTGCCTCGTACGGGTGGCTGTCCCAGCAGCTCCAACCTCCAAGATGTGCCTCACTTCCATCAAGTCCTTCATGTCGTCTTTTTTCATTAGAAAAGCGACCGAGACAGGTAAAGAAAAACGAGAAGGATCAAAGGCCTTCACATAGGTCCCCTCGCCTTGCCGCATTTCGAGGATGCCCATGGCTCTAAGCGCGCTTAACGCCTCACGAATCGCCGACCTTCCGACACTGAAACTGCCGGCCAGGCTCTCAACACTGTCCAGTTTGTCTCCCGGCTTCAATTCTCCTTTTTTCAATAAATCCAAAAGAGAGTCTGCCACTTGTTCGTATATTTTTTTCGTCCGGATCGGTTTATAATTCATGCTATTTCCTCCAAGATTTCGCTCATTTCTTCCTTTTATTCTAATCGATATCCATACCCTTTAAAAGTGAACGCCATGTCTAAGCAAAAAAGAGATAAACAAGAGCAGCGGTTCCGACAAGCAGGCCATACAACAAAGCCGGGCCAATCGTTTTTCTGATGATATCCCCTTCTTTCCCTGCGAGTCCTACGACTGCACCGGCAGCAACGACATTATGCACACAAATCATATTACCTGAGGATGAACCAAGGACCTGTAAAGACAGAACCGCATCTTTCGCCAGACCCGTTTCTTGAGCAATGCTGTACTGAACGGGTGAAAATGTCAGACTCGATACCGTTGCACTTCCTGTGATGAACGCTCCGAGTTGACCAAGGAAAGGAGCAACCATGACCCACATGGATCCGAAACCTGAGGCAAGCGTCTGGGCGATATACTGAGGCATACTCAATAAATCCTGCGCATTCATCCCTGAATTCGTGAACACCTGAACAAGAGCGAGAGTCGCCACTAACGCTAATGCCGCATCCTTCATGGATAAGACAGATTCTTTCGCCGCCTTCGTAAACCGGTCAAAAGACTTCCTCTGCACAACGACCGCCATCATGGCAGCAAAGACTAATACAGATCCAGGAGAATAGAGAACCTGCCAAGAGGAGGTAATCCCTTCGACACCTAAAATATCCGCCCATGAAAGATCAATCCAGGTCAAAGCGAAAGTTTTCACCGCTGGAACGATACGAGTCACAAGCAAAAGCAGGACAATGATGACATACGGTGACCACGCCGCCCACAAGCTCATAGAGACGGGTTCATCGGCACCTTTTGCCTCCTGAAGGGCTTCCTGCCAGGGTTCTTTAGGAAGCAGAAGGCCTTTTTTCGCCGTTACGGTTGCAATGAAGAGACCAGTCAAGGAAGCTAAAATCGCAACGAACTCATGACCGAAAAGACTAGCGTAAAGGAATGCGGACAATGTATAGGTGAAACCAATCATAAGTGTCCACGGAATCATTTGCGTGATATCTTTAAGCTTCCGCTCCTTCCCGAAGAAGACGGTTAAAATGACGACAAGAATGAGTGGAATAAAGCTTCCGGCAAACAGATCAAAGAAAGCGACTTGTACTCCGATTTCTTTATATAATGAGAGATCGGCACCTGGAACATTACTCAATCCGACCTGGATTGGTGTGCCGACAGCCCCGTAAGAAACGGCTGAACTGTCCGCGATAAGCGCAAGAGCTGCTGCCGCCAGTGGTGAGAATCCAAGAGCCACCATCAAAGGTCCTGTCACAGCAGCCGGAGTCCCGAACCCTGCCGCCCCTTCGATCAAGGCACCAAACAAGAAAGCCACGATGACAATCTGTACCCTCATATCTTTGGAGATGTTCCGGAACCCTTGATTGATCCGGTCCACCGCTCCCGTGTTTCTGAGCGTATTCAACAGCACAATGGCTCCGAATAAAATAAACAGGATGGTTAACGTCTTATGCGCTCCCTCCAGAATCGAGGCAGCAATCACCCTTTCCCCAACACCCCATACGAAGTAAGCAAGACCAATGACAATCAAAGCGCTATACAACATCCCTTTCTTCGCAGGCATCCGTAAAAGAACCAAAAAGATAAAAGGAGCAAGTATCGCACTTAAAGCTACAAACAAAATCATGTAAATCCTCTCCCGTCACACTATTTGTCAACGCTTTTAATCCATGTATACTAGTCAGGTCATCAGATGACCTGCTTTAATTATATTTTATACCTGGGATGAAGGATATACAATCGCTTTTTACAAACGTTCACAGAAAATACAAAACGGCCGGGACGGTGTTGGTTCGCTCCAATGATTTCATTGTAACCCCCTGTTTTAAGAGTTCAATCGAAGAGCCGCACCTCTTTTCCGTGCGGCTCTTCTCGTTCATTGATTTTTCATATATTCGAAGACTTTTACGTCGATCTTCCCTCGCTCCTGCTCGCGGCTTTCAAAGTTTTCCGTGTGTAAGTATGTCGTGAACGTATCGATCAATACATCCGGGGTTACGTTTTCTGAAGTGAGGTAACCGAGACGACGCAAATGACGCTCCACCTCTACCTTCACATCCCCATCCAAATCAACGACATCCTCCGGAAGCGTCTCGCCGAAGTAGAGCTTGTGAAGCTGATAGATGCGCCCAAGCTCTTCAATTGGTTCTGGATGATCATCGACACGGAGATCCACAGCGATGTCACTGAGTTCCCCGTACCCTGCTTTATCTTTCACGACGAGGATGGCTGCCGATTGTTTCCCCCGACTGTCGCCCCCGGCACGCTGAGCCGCCTGGATTGCTGTCATTAACCGATCGGCAAGAGGACCTTCCGCTCTTTCAAAAGCTTCTCCCATATCTGAAACGGTTTCTTCGTTCACCAGAATGTTCCCTTGGGCGGCATAGTGTTTGCCTACCTTCCCGCCTGCCCACTCATAGCAATCCTTCCCTGTAAACGTCGCTCCGTTTCCTTTCGCATCTACAACCCCTACTTGACGGTCTTCTTTTTGTGGGTCATCGGACGTTAAGCGCTCGATGACTTCCTCAGCTGACAGCCCTTGTTCTAAAAGACTCAGCCCGTCCGGTCCATACTTCGGATTAGCAAACGCCTGTGTAGCGATGGCTCCTACACCTGCTTTCGCCCAAGGCACAATAGATCCGACACCTAAGAACTTCGATTGCACAGCCACGCCCCATTCGCCTGTATCGGGGTCATGGGCACAAATAGAAAACGTAGCAATAACCTTTGATTTCATTTTCTTCCCTCCAATCTTGTATGTAATTCGAGATGTTTGGACAGATTCCTGCAAGAGGATGCTCCTTAAGAACGATTAGGAGTTCACTGAATCTATTCTAATTTTTAGTCGATAAATCTGCATATCAAGTGATCGATTCAGATTTCTATCGATACTTTCATATTTTGTTTGAAATCATTTTCGGCTTTTTGATAAACCTCAGCCCATCCACACGTTTTATGAACATCCACCCGGGTACACTCCATACCGTAGCAGCTATTAAAAGGGAGCGATCCAACTTGAAACCAACGATGGGAATTCCCCATACCATCTAAACAACAGGATATCAAAGGTAGGATCAGCAACCTCTGCACCAATCAGGGCGTTGATTGGCATACAGAACAGAAGAATACAAAGAAGATTTTGATGAAGGGAAAGTGCTCCTCGTAGGAATGAACCCTTCTGTATGTACACAAAAAGAGCGCACGGTATGTGCGCTCTTCTTTAATCAATAAGTGGTAAACCATGTCCATTTTTGCAAGTAATACGTGGCATAGCGAATGAAAGTCAGATTATCCTGATATTCTTTGTAATCCGCTGTGAAATGTCCGTTCTCATTGTTCCAAATGCGATTGAAATAGTCGTTGACGTCGGTAAACACTTGTTCTTCACCATTTCCTTTGATGACAACATCTGCTTCCAAGTTTAAATTGGCAAGGTTTCGCCGCGTGTAGTTGGCAGACCCCGCGATGATGACATCTTCCCCGGGATGGTCGATGTACAGCATTTTCGTGTGATACTGTTCGATATTGACGTCATACCAGCGCAGGTGAATATTCTCATTCCCAAGACGCTGCAACTCGGCCGCTACAGGTAAATTAGGGATGCCGGTCTTTTCATGACCAAACGCCTTCTTGTTCGGGTCCATCACGATGTTAACAGTCGCACCACGATTCGCCGCATCATCGAGCGAGCTCATGATTTTCTTATCAGCCAAATAGTACATCCCGAGCCAGACGGTGTCCCCTTCACCAGCAGCAGACAATTCATCAAGAATGGCTCGATAAATCTTCCCTTCCGTAACAAATTGAGCCGTCAGCGGGCCTTTCTGTTTCTCCCACGAACGATTTTCATATTCAGGAAAATCCGCTTCCCCAGAATAGTTCACGACCGCTTCTTCCGCCTCTAAAATATCCTTAATGATTGGTCCTGTCATCTTGAACGCTACATTTTCATGATACCCGCTGGCATCATGAGGGTTGGCTGTCGAGACGATCGCAGCGTTTTCGGTTACGAGAATTTTCCTATGGTTCGCCTTGATGTTCAACAGCTTCATGTAAGATCGGAGCGACACATCCGGAGCTTCTTTGGCTAGAGGATTCTTGATCCAACCGTTGTCTCCTGTGCCCATCCACGAAAATAACAGCCGCCAGACGCTCGAATATAACGGATTTGAATCCCTCAATTTATTCAAATTGGTCAATACGACATCAACCCCGCCGTCCTCCAGACGCTTGATTGTCTCGGACTCATAAGATCCGTAAACTGTATTGATCTGATCGGTTATAAAGACGACCTTCAGATCAGGGACTTCCTCTTTTCTTTTTAGTATGGCGTCCACTAAATTGCTGGAGATTTGAGGAAATTCGTTCTTTCCATTCGTGTAGCCATTGAATAAAAACATATCGGCAACAATGAAGTCCTCGGCTTCCGAAATCGTCTTGTTGATCTCTTCAAAAACCTGAAGATCATGAACCGTCTTTCCTGCCTCATTTTCGTATGTTAAATCACGATAGAATTCGATATTTTCCATCTCGTGCGTTTCGCCTTCGTAAGAAATCCCCTCAGGCAGTGATTTCCAAGACGTGTGGTAAGCAATCGTAACACTGAGAATAGCTATGATAATGACGATGATCCAAAACCACTTACTTTTCCAAATCCGTTTCAAACGACTCATCATGAAGCCTCCTTATATCGAGTGCTTATCTTATTTTCACTATAATGAACCGTTTCAAACCTGGATACGCGAAAAACATCAAATCATACGCATTTTTATCGACTATATGGAAGGATTTTGGAAGACTCAGATTCGAGATGTATTCGGGGTTCGTTGCTGAGTTGAGCGTCAGGGGTGGTTGGGAAGCTAATCGCTTTCCTTTGGTGATTAAGGCAAGCCAGCTAAAGCTCTGCGGGGTCTCGCCAGCCAATCCATTCCCGCGGGAGTCTCGCAGCTTCCCAACCACCCCATTTGATTATGGGAGAAACGAACCCCTATACCAGGATGGAACATCTTCTATCATAACAACCTATAGTAAGAAAGCGCTCGATAACTAGCGGTTACGATACGATGGAAGATTTGTGTTATAGCTCCCCATAAGCATAGAAAGCACCTAATTATGGAAGTGGTTTCGAGACACTTATCTGACAAAGGGGCGGAGGGGAATGGCGAGACTCCTGCGGGAAAAAAGTGCAGGGTGAGACCCCACAGGACGCAGTCCGAGGAGGCTCACCGCGCTCCCGCGGAAAGCGAGCTATTCCCCGCAGCCCCCATCCACTCAACAAAAGTCTCGAAACGGAGCCTTCAAGAATCGGGAGTGTTTATAGAATTTGAGGACAAAAGGATAATGAAAATCCCCCGCTCGATTTTGATATCGAGCGGGGGATGATTGTTAGTGGCTTAATAGTTTTGGTCGTTTGACAAAAAGGAGACTGACGACGATGCTGCTTAAGATAAACGCCGGGAGCATGTATCCGCCGTTATAGACGAGGGAATACAACCAGACCGGCTGTCCTTCTGGAGCGAACTCACCGTAGAACACGATGCCAGCAAAAAAGTGACCGAAAAAGCGCAGCACACTTCCAATCAGGCAGCCGACAATAATCCATCCGATCAACTGGCGGTACTTATTCGACTTGATCGCATTCCAAAGCGGTTTTGCTACTAGTCCGGCCGTTCCAATGACGGCAAAAGCAACAACATAATCCAGAAACGCCTGAAGAGGGGTCATAATATAGGCGCCTGTCATAATTTGATAGATTCCTAAAAGCAGGCCGGTCGTGATCCCGCCTTTCACTCCCCAGCGGAAGGCCATGATGAACACGGGGACCATGGCAAAGGATACCGATCCTCCCTGTGCCCATAGCTTAAATGAAAGAAACGGGATGATATCCAACAATAATGCGAGAGCTGAAAAAATCGCGATTTCTACTAGAAATAAAACGCCACGATTTCTCATAGTTACATTCCTCCTAAATTTAGACACAAAAAAAGCAACGCCAAATAGGGAAGCTTCCTGATGGAGGAATCCCGCTTTTGCATTGCACCATCAAAAAAGCCGCCATCCCTACGCCAGTATTAACTGACAGGTTCGAAGGGTCTGAATTAAACATTCACTCTCAGCCGGAAGGCTCCCCTTGAAGGCTTTATACCGTTTACTTTTCTTGATTTGTCTCTATTATAATAAACTTTTTACTCGATTACAAAACCTTTTCTATTTCCCGGGCAATCACTTCGTGTTCGTATACATTTGGAAGAATTCCAGGGTACGTTCGATGATCATATCTTTGTCATGGTCCAGTGTCGCCACGTGGTAACTGTTCTCCAGATGGATGATCTCTTTATGTTCAGAAAACACCGATTCAAAAATGACTTCTGAATTGTGGGGTGGCACGACATGGTCTTCATCGGATACGAATATCATGATCGGACAGTGAATTTCATCAAGCCGGTCTCTCACCTTTCCCATCAATGTGACGAGCTCGCCAATCGATTGTACCGGTGTGCGCTCATAGGCAAGTTCAACGGTCTCTGAATCTTTGATATCCGATCCGATCGCGTCTAAAAAGCGTTCGTCTGTTCCCTGGCTGTTTTCAAGTGCAGGAACATCGATCGCCGCATTGATCGGAATGACTCCATCAATATCCCTGTGTTCACTCGCCATATACAAAGCGAGCGTTCCTCCCATCGATAGACCGACGGCGAATATTTTTGAACATCTCTCACTTAACCAGTCATACGCTTGTTCCACGGACTGCACCCAGTCCAAATGAGAGGTTGACTCCATGTCTTCTGGAGTCGTTCCGTGTCCTTTCAAACGTGGACAATAGACAGTGTACCCGGCCCTTGCATACGCTTCTGCTAGAGGCTTCATGCTTTGTGTCGTTCCTGTAAAGCCGTGAGAGATGAGGATGCCGACTTCATTACCCTCGAAGCGCATCTCCTCGGCTCCACGCATCACGTTTTCCATTCAACCCCACTCCTTTCGATTTCTCTTTTCCAAGGATTGTTTGTAACACGGTTTTCTCCAGCCACTTCCATGGAAGCAGTCTTTTGAACCACACATTGGCACGTACGCCTGCACCGATCGGATAGCGGAGTTTCACAAGCGATTCTTTTTCCATCAATCCCACCATCAAATCAGACACATCCTGAGGATTTCCGTGGGTTTCTTTATTCAACGCACTCCACAACCCTTTTATGTAATCAGCGTAAGGAGAATCCGGATCTTCGAGCGCCTCCGGCATTTCAAGACCTGTGGACCAAATATTTGTCTGATAAGAGCCCGGTTCGATCAGGGCGACATCAATGCCGAACGGTTTCACTTCAAAACGGAGACTTTCCGACAACCCTTCCAAGGCGTGTTTGGAAGAAACATAGGCAGACAATCCCGGAAAACCGATCAATCCACTCACACTGCTCACATTCAGAATCTTCCCTCTCCCCTGGTTGCGCATGAACGGCAGCACCGCTTGGGTTACGGCGATTACACCGAAGACATTCGTCTCGAACTGTTTGCGATACGTTTCTAAGGGCACCTGTTCAAGGAATCCCCCGACAGCGTAACCGGCATTGTTGACGAGGATGTCCAATCGGTCCAACGTATTCACTTTTTCCGAAAAACGCTCAAGCGACTGGGCATCTGTCACATCCAAGGGCCATATTTCGATTCGCTTTTGTATCTCCTCCTCGAGCGCCTCATACACCGATGCCTTTTCTATATTTCTCATCGTTGCGATGACACGAAACCCTTTTTCTGCACATTTCACAGCTGTATGGAAACCAAAACCACTGGATGCTCCTGTAATAAGTACGGTTTGATTCATCTTCTGACTCCCCCTTGTGCTAATCGTTACCCCATAACCTTCGATGTCACACCCTTGATCTCCTCTTTCCATAAAAGCGTGGACGCATATTGTATGGTTTTCGTCATATTAATGGTAAAATGGGAGAGGTGATCGACCGAATAAAATTTATAGAAAGGAAGTTTCATATTTTATGAGTACGAACATGAAGCTTCAGACGCTTACCCCTTCTTATGACCCGTGGGAAGCGTATATGGATGTAGAAGAACACGGAAGCATGACCCTATCGAATATTGAATTTACGACGACGACCCTCTGCAACATGCGTTGTGAGCACTGTGCTGTCGGATATACGTTAGGAGCGAAGGACCCGGAGGCTCTGCCGATGGACCTGCTCAGAAAACGGCTGGATGAAATTCCTCATCTGAGGACGCTCAGCATCACGGGCGGGGAACCGATGATGTCGAAGAAGTCTGTGGAAAACTATGTGGTCCCTTTATTGAAATACGCCCATGAACGCGGCGTGAGGACACAAATCAACTCAAATTTGACGCTCCCTTATGAGCGTTACCTTCCGATTATTCCTTATTTGGACGTTTTACATATTTCCCACAACTGGGGAACGATCGAAGAATTCATCCATACCGGATTTGCCCGGATGGAACGGAAACCATCGGAAGAAAACCGAAAAAAATTCTTTGACCGGATGGTTGAAAATTCACAGCGTCTTTCAGAAGAAGGAGTCATGGTCTCCGCTGAAACGATGCTCAACAGACGCACGTTCCCTTACCTTGAATCGATTCATGATCATGTGAAAGAAATGAAATGTGCACGTCACGAAATTCACCCGATGTACCCGGTGGATTTTGCCAGCAGTTTGGAGACGTTAAGCCTTGACCAAATGCGTGAAGGGATCAACCGGCTTCTTGATCACCGGGATGATGACATGTGGATGTTGTTCGGCACACTGCCTTACTATCCATGCAGTTCCTCCAAGGACGACCTTGATATGCTGAAGCGCCTGTACAGCGAAAAGAATGTGACCGTAAGAAATGATCCCGACGGACGCTCCCGCTTGAACGTGAACATTTTCTCTGGCGACATTATCGTGACCGACTTCGGTGACGAGCCCGGGCTTGGCAACATCCAAGATACGAAACTACCCGATGCTTACGAGAACTGGCTCTCCACGAATACAGCGAAAAGCCTCAACTGCCATTGTCCAGCCGTGAAATGCCTCGGTCCGAATGTGCTTGTGAAAAACACGTACTATGAAGGCGTCGATTTCCAAAAAAGGAAAACGAACATTACGTTATAGAGCAGAAAGGAGGCCGCGATGCCAACCATAACGGTAAATGATCGAAAAATTGCCTATACAGTAGACAAACAAGAAGTCTCTTATATCAAAATATACCTCGACGATCTCAACGGAGTAAAAGTGACCGCTTCTCCTCAAAAAGACGAAGCCAAGGTCCATGCGTTTGTCGAGAAAAAAGCGGATTGGATTATTGAAAAATGGCAGCAGACGCACCAGGATTTGTACGCGGTCGATGCCCTAATCGCTTCTGAAAGTGAGAAAATCACATACCTTGGCCGCTCGTACCGGCTGAAGATTGAACATCAAGAAGAAGCCCACTTCGCTTTTCAAAAAGGGACCTTCCTTTTCGCTTATCCAGAAAACTGGACAAAGGAAGATGCGAACGAACAGCTCAGAATACGAATAAACCAATGGCTGTTCCGTAAAGCGGAGGAGAAATTCCCCACGCTCTCCGAGTGGGAAGTCAAAGCCCAGGAAGACGACCGGAGGCTTGGAGTCAAAGACCAGGAACGGATTCATCTCAACTGGCGGCTCGTTCAGCGGTCAAAACAAAAGATCCTGGAGTCCATCCAAGATCTTCATAATGAAAAAACATGTTAAACAAAAGACCCAACAGGCGATGAACCTGTTGGGTCTTTTTTATATGAATAAGAGTAGACTCAGCGCCATGACGGCCATTCCAGCAACAACACCGTAAATCGAAAGGTGCGCTTCTCCGTATCTTCGTGATGCAGGAAGCAATTCATCCAGTGAAATGAACACCATGATCCCTGCCACCCCTGCAAAGAGAATACCGAACACCATGTCGTTCAAGAACGGCATCAACAAGAGATAGGCGAGGACGGCACCGACGGGTTCAGACAATCCGCTCAGGAAAGAGAGTTTGAACGCTTTTTTCTTATCTCCGGTCGCATAGTACACCGGAACGGATACGGCAATCCCCTCAGGAATGTTATGAATCGCAATCGCTGCAGCAATAGCGATTCCAAGCGCCGGGTCATTCAAAGCAGCCGTGAACGTCGCAATTCCTTCAGGGAAGTTGTGGATCGCAATGGCGAGAGCTGTGAACGTTCCCATCTTGAGTAGATCAGGATCTTTCACGGCTGTCTCACGCTTAGACATGTCCTCTACTTTTTTCACTTCGTGAGGGTTTCCGGACTTCGGAATAAATTTATCAATGAGTGCAATGACGATCATCCCTCCGAAGAAGGCTCCGACTGTCATCCACTGGCCGGCTTCGTTCCCCATGGCATCGACAAGGGAATCCTGTGCTTTGAAAAAGATCTCCACCATCGATACGTAGATCATGACCCCTGCCGAAAATCCGAGCGCAAGGGAAAGGAATTTCGTGTTCGTGGTCTTCGCAAAAAAGGCGATCAAACTTCCTACGCCTGTGGCTAATCCGGCAAGTAAAGTCAGACCGAAAGCCAATAACAAGTTTTCCATTGTACCTCTCCTTCAGTTCGAACATTTTCTCTATGCACATTGTAACGAAGGACTTTCCTAGGAGCAACTTTTTTTATTTCAGTTATATTTTATGAGCCCATAAAATAACTGCTACACGTTTTCCCCATTTTTATATTCTTGTACAGGACCTCACTTGCATCCTTTAACCTTTTTATTCCAAACAAAAACCACCCTCCGAATGGAAGAGTGGTTCGTTATGGCAAATATTGAAAATGCGCCTCCACCCGTGCGACCGTTTCAAGCGTTCCGGGTTCAATCGGTGTAGCCGTTGCGCCAAGGACGTCAGCTTTTTGATAACTTTGCATCGGCACCGCAGACGTCGTACCTAACTCAATGATCTTGACAGGGGTTTGATCAAGGGTCAAGCCCATCGTATTAGCGATCGTCTGTGCATTCGCCAGTGCATTCCCGAGAGCGATCCTTAACGCCTCTTGGTACGCTTGATAAGGGTTGCTCACCGAGAAGGCAATATTCGAGATCCGGTTCGCTCCGCTCGCCACGGCTGTGTCGATGATCACTCCCGTTTGACTCACGTCGTCAATCGTCACTTTCAATGTATGCGTCACCTGGTATCCACGAAACTCCTGCTTGCCATCGACATAATCGTACTCAGGAAAAATGAAATAGTCCGCAGTCTGAATGTTTTCTTCAGGAACGCCGGCAGCGACCAACTGATCCCGCACATTTTCTGTGGTCTGAGCATTTTCCTGCTGCGCTTTTTCTAAATTCTCATCTTGTGTAACGACTCCGATGTTCACATGGGCGACATCAGGACTCACTTGAACTTTCCCGGTTCCATTGACTTTAAGCTGTCTGGTTTCCCCGTCTCTTCCTACCTGTCTCATACCAGTGTAATACAGAACGCACCGCCTCCTTTTGCTCTTATACTTATCATCATCAGTCATGAATTTTCTGCCGATTCTGCAAGCAAATTAGGAAAGAATCCAACTCTTATTAATAGATGAAGCATCGACCAGAAATATGTCTATTCGTGAGATAAGCCCATTTCCCCATACTTTTATTTCCATTTTTAGAATAGATAGTAAGTGTGGGGGTGGCGATGGTGCAGGGAATGAATGAAGAATACGGGCAAGAATATAAGTCCTATATTTTCGAAGGGTTGCCGAATTACGGAAGAAAAAAACGGGTTCTCATTTTGGGTGCGGGCATGGCGGGCCTTGTTGCGGGCTCCCTATTAAAGAAAGCCGGGCATGACGTCGTTATTTTAGAAGGAAACGATCGTGTTGGAGGAAGAGTCCATACGATCCGGGAGCCTTTTTCAAACGGAAATTACATAGACGCAGGCGCGATGAGAATTCCAAAAGATCACCTGTACACCCAAACCTACATTCAAAAGTTTGGCTTATCGACGAATCCATTTACGAACACCAACCCAAATGACCTGATGATGATGAATGGACAGAAAGTGTTCCGGTCTCAATATGAACAAGATCCTGAACTCCTGCAATTCCATCTCCTCCCCCACGAACGGGGAAAAACTGCCAAACAATTATTTCTTGATGCTGTCCAGCCATTTTTAGATCTTTATCAAAAAAGCTCGGACGAAGAGAAAAAGAAACTGGAGGATCAATTTTCTAACTTTTCCATGGGGGAATACTTAAGAAATAACCCATATGGCCCCTCGATGTCTAACAATGCTGTACGCATGATCAAAGTCGTCCTTGGAATCGAAGGTTTTCCCGAATTTTCTTTTCTGGATATCTTAACTGATATCACCTTCCCGATTTTCAAAGGCCAAACAGAGTTCATTGAAATTCAGGGTGGCAATGACCGGCTTCCTAATGCCTTTTTGCATGAATTAATCGACAATCTTTACTTTGAACAAAAGGTGACGAAGATCGTCCATAACCATAATCGTGTCTCGGTCTATACCGAGGATCAGCGTTTTTCGAAACCTTCATGCTGGAGTGGTGATTTTTTACTGACGACGATCCCTTTCAGCGCTTTTCAATTCATTGAAGTCTTCCCGCACGGCTGTTTATCCCAAAAGAAATGGCAAGCGATACGAGAGGTCATCAACGTACCCGCCGTCAAAATCGGCATCGAATTCAAGTCACGTTTTTGGGAACGGTATCCGGTCGGGCACATCGTCTCTGACTTACCGATCCGCTTTGCTTACCAGGTGAGTCATCACCAGGGCATGGCAGGACCAGGGATTTTGCTTGCGAGTTACACTTGGGGGCAAAACGCCCTTCTGTTCAACAGTCTCAGTAAAGAGGAAGCGACGAAACAGGTGCTGCAGGATCTCTCACGCGTGTACGGAAACGTTGTGTTTGAGGAATACATGCAGAGCGTCGTTTACAACTGGAGCCAAAACCCATTTTCAGCCGGATGCTTCACCTTGTTTACCCCGGGACAGAGCCGTGATCTCAAAGAAGTGATGCCGCTGCCAGAAGGTCGGATCCACTTTGCCGGAGAACAAACCTCATCTTACCACGGCTGGATCGAAGGAGCCGTGGAATCCGGCATCCGCGCTGCGAAAGAGATCAATGAACGTTGATGGCTGGGGCCAGGCACTTTCTTTCACCATAGGGAGGTTCCAGGTACGGTCATCATTTTTGGTGTACCTGGAACCGTAGTCGATCGTTCGGTACCTGGTACGACAATACAAAGGGCTGTACCTGGTACCAACAAAAGCAACAGCGGTGCCAGACTTGCCGTTAACACGTTCACAATTAGAAAGGTTCCAGGTACGTAGGTCATTTTTGTCGTACCTGGAACCGTAGTCGACCGTTCGGTACCTGGTACGACAATACAAAGGATTGTACCTGGTACCAACAAAAGCAACAGCGGTGCCAGACTTGCTGTTAACACGTTCACAATAACCAACAAAAAAATCCCTTTCCACGATTCAATGTGGAAAGGGATTTTTTCATTCTTCTGAGGCATCTTCCTGTTCAGCACTCAGCTCTTCGCCAGAACCGCTCCAGATCTTGACGGATTGGTTCTCTTTTTTCACTGGATAGACGACTTTATACTTTTTCATCTGCACTTCACCATCAACCGTTTCTTCGGCAGACAGGAAGGCGGTCACTTCCACATGTTCTCCCTGCGGGTCTGCGACGAGGTTATCCACTTTTACGCTGAGCGTATTGTTGTAACCGGATCGGAAATCTTCAAATGATATATCCTCCTGCCAGCTGCTGCTGAGCAGGGAATAAGCCGTAACAAAGTCTCCCTGGTTGATGCTGTCATAAAAATACTGCACCATATAGCTTGCCTGCTCCGCATCCGTACCTGTTACTGGTGAGTACACCTCTCCAGTCAGCTCAGGGAATTCCGGAAGCGAGCGCATCGGTGACTCACTCCACCGTTTCACCATTGGAAGGACATCGGACATCGGGATGCTGAAGCCAATGGTTTCGTCATTCATTTTAGCGGTATTGATGCCGATAACTTCACCGGTTTCCCGATCAAGAAGGGGGCCGCCGCTGTTTCCTGGTGAAATCGGTGCTGAGATCTGGTATAAGTTTTTGTAATGGAAAGGTTCGATGTCGAGTGTCCGCTCCAGTCCACTGATCTCTCCCCGTGTGACGGTGTTCTGCAAGCCAAGCGGACTTCCGAGCGCCAGGACTTCATCGAGAAGTTCTGCTGAATCCTCTTCACGTAACGGCAAGGGCTCTTTGCCTTTTAATCCAGGGACACGGACAACGGCGACATCAATGTCCCGGCTGACCCCGATGACGTCACCGGGCAATTTCTTGCCATCAGACGTAATAACATTCACATTTTCCGTATTCGCGACTACGTGCGCGTTCGTTATGATATCCCCTTGATCATTGTACAAAAAGCCTGAGCCGACAGAACCTTCTCCGACTTCCAATTGGACGACAAGCTTCTGTGATTCAAAAATGATCTCCTGGGTTTCTTTCGGTACTTCTCCCTCTTCCTCATCCTCAGCGGGTGGTTCGCTCAACACGGCCGACACCGTGAGATCCTTCTGCACGGCATCCATCACATAAAAAACGCCCGAAATCCCGCCACCAAGAATGATAAGAGTGGCGAGAAGGCTGATGATCCAAGAGCGTTTCATCTTCCATCCTCCTATTCTACTAGCCACTCCATCTCTGTCATTTCAACGGAGTATTCTCCTTCTTCTAATTCATAATGTACTTTATCAAACGATCCCTGATCCCCAGGGTTGAAATAGTTCGGAAATACTTTCACAGATTCCGAGCGGACGACATTTCCTTCTTGATCGAGGATGTCATACTTCACGGTCACTGTACTGATGATTTGGGTAGCCACACTTTTCAGGGTTCCCTTCACTTTATAATCACCGAACTCATCTTTTGTAATGGAAAGGTCCACCACTTCAAGTGCCTGCGTTTGGTTGCGCAATTCATCTTGGGCAGCTTGCTGCATCGCACTTTCCAGTCGTTGCTGTTCGGCTTGTTCGAAGGTTGTCTTCTCTTTTTGGATGCGTTCCTTCAACTGAATCAGTTTTTCATCGTTGGATACGTACTGCAAACCCTGATCTATGATCGCAATAGCTTCGGCATAGCGTTTTTCACCTGCAGCCGCTTCCGCTTTCTTCGTTGATTGGTTTACGATTTTTTCAAAAATTTTATCACGGACTTTGGAGGCTTCCTCCAAATTAAGATCGGATAATGTATTCAATTGAGCTGCTAGTTCATCTACATTGGTAATCTTTGAAAGTTCCTGATTGACTTCCTTCAATGTCAGTCTGGAATCCATTTCATTCATTTTAGGAACAAGGGTCACGAGCAAACGGCTGTCTTCCTGTCGCAAGGACTCTTGAATGGCCGTCAGCTTTTCATTGGCTTTTTTCAACGAACCTTCTTCAATCCATTGCCCGACCGTCTCCAACTCTTTGTCCCATGTCAAGGCTTCCTGCACAGATCCAAGTTCCTGCTGAAGAGCCTTAAGCTCCGGACGGCGGTCGATCGCTCCGACGAGCAGTTTTTCTGCTTCCCTGTACTCACCGGCAAGCGCTTCCTGCTCGGCCTCATTTTTCATTGCGACAACTTCGGCATTCACGTTTTTCTGGTAGTCATAGACAAAATAAAGGGCTACCCCCATTACGACCAGCATGACGAAAGGCGTAATGATTGGCAACCACGATCGTTTAGCCGTGCTATTCGGTTCAGGTGTCCGTACCAAACTCTTTCCACATTGGGAACAAAAACGGGCACCGTCATCCATCTTATGCTTGCAATGAGGACATTCAGTCATGGTCCCGTCCTCCTTTTCTATCACTTCATAATTCTGGAATCTCATAGAATCCCTATCTATTATAGCATGCCTCACACTGGATGAGTAAACGACATAGGTCCCTTTTTTTAAAAAAATTGCCGCATGTAGGATAAGCGCACGGCCCGTTCTCTTTTGTCCGCATAAAATGATATATCTGAAAAACGAGAGGAGGGTCCTCATGTCGAATCGCCCTAATGAAAACAAGCCTAGCAGAAAGCCCTCAAAACCGTGTTGTGGACGCAAACGCAAAGGGACATCCCGCTGAAAATAGCATGAGCCGCAAACGGAGAGCGGCTCTTTTTCAATAAGGTATCATTTGTCACAGGAATGTAATCTCATTGTAGGTATTTTGTCTTTGAATGGCTGATTGGTCGTTGTTACAATGGGCTCAGACACATACTGAAAGGGGACATCCATTATGAAAAAACGTCTTATTTCCCTTCTTCTTTTGCCTATGGTGATCTTCGGCCTATCGCTTCCGGCAGCTGCCGATGAAATGGACAAGCCGGCTCAAAATATTGAAACGAAATCTCTCTCTATAGATAAAAAAACGAAAGATCTTGAACGTTTTCCTGACGAAGAAAAGCAAGCGGTCCAAGCATCAGCTGAAAAAGACGATGTTAAACGTACCGTCGCTGTTGAAGCCACAGCCTATACAGCGTTTTGTGACGGTTGCAGCGGGATCACGTACACAGGCATCGACCTCCGTGCCAACCCGGACCAAAAAGTCATTGCTGTCGACCCAAACGTCATCCCGCTCGGTTCTAAAGTCCGCGTACCCGGCTATGGCGTAGCCGTCGCTGGTGACATTGGTGGAGATATTGAAGGACACCGCATCGACATCTTTATGGCTCAAGAAAAAGACGCCTTCGATTATGGTCGGCGTCAAGTAGAAGTAGAGGTCCTGAATTAAACTCTTTCCATTAGGGAAGAGTTTTTCTATTTCATTCAGGAGCGAAGAGCATTGATGTATGGGTCATGGTTGCCATAACCCTTTCCTTACACACAGCAAAAAAGCACAGCTTCCTCTTTACAGGAAGACTGTGCTCATTCGTTTAATCTCTACTGAACCTTGTTTTCTTCGCACATTTGTCTAAATAAAAACTCTCAACCCCGCTGGTATGAAGCGCAACGCCATCTTCTAAGAACCACCATGTTCCCTTATCTAGCTGTTTAGTGATAAATTCGGTTGCTTCTCGTTCATTCATCTCTTCACTCAACTCAAGGTCGTGCGTCACGACACGTTTACTGTCTAATAGAAAAATTACGTGCCACTCTTTTTTCGTTGGCATGCCAATCACTCCTTTCCCTTATGTAGGTTATTATTCCTTACCCCGCTGTTTTTTAGTTTAATCCTAAATTCAAAACTCATACATCAACTTTTTTTAATGATTGGTCACTGTAGACCGAATGTCCGGCGTGGTGGACTAGCGAGGTCTCACTTTTAACAGGTCATTGCTTCAGTAATTGAATTTCAGAGGAATTATTTTTGGAGACATTACCGGGTTATGAAGGGATCAGATCGATGATTCGCTATCGAATATCAACTTTCTCTCATTTGTTAGCAGCTTTTTACTAAGCGACTGCCATCAACAACAAAAAAGCCACGCCAGGAGCGTCGCTTTCGATCAGTCTTTATGTAGGGGGAGGTGCGCCAGATGTACGCCAAGAAGTTCTTCGATTTGTTTTAGCACAAACAAAGAAAAACCAGCGAGTAACATATGAGCGAGCGACAGGTATAAGACATCCCTCCAATAATTGTTTTAGGTCGTCCTGTCTTCATATTTATTTTACCACTTGTCCACGTTGAATCATGTTAATTCTACGTAAAGACTGAGAGCTTTGTTCTCTTTGTACAACCATTGTATGCAAGTTGATTTACAAATAGACGTGTCTCCGATACAATGTCAAAAGTCTAGTTAATACTAAGTAAACAAATCGGATTTAGGAGGAATGAATATGCAACAACAGACTGTCCAGCAGACGGTCCAGGAATACAACCGTTCGACTATGATCGCTCCATTAGATCCGGTACAAAAACCATTCGTATGGATCGGAGCTATCGCATCGCTTCTCTTATTTATAACGATCGTCTCTGTCACAACCGTTACCCAGGGCGTGCTGTTCATCATTGGACTTGCCTTTGGACTCGTCCTCCTACACGCGCGGTTCGGGTTCACGTCAGCATTTAGACGTCTCTTGTCTGTCGGGAATGTGCAAGGACTGCAGGCGCACATGCTCATGCTCGCTGTTGCCACCACCCTTTTCGCCATTATTCTGGGAACAGGGTTCAGTTTTACAGGCAGCACCCCACAAGGCTATGTGTTCCCTGTCGGCATCAGCGTCGTGTTCGGTTCCTTTATTTTCGGAATCGGCATGCAGCTTGGATCCGGCTGTGCTTCCGGCACACTTTATACGGTTGGCGGAGGAAAATCATCCATGCTACTCACGCTGCTCGGTTTCATCGGAGGCTCTGTACTCGGTGCCTACCACATCGGATTCTGGCGTGACACACCTACACTCCCTGCCATTTCCTTAGCAGAATCCACCGGCTTCGGCTATTTTGGGGGCTGGCTTTTACAACTGGCGATTTTCCTAGGTATCTACGGCATCACGGTGAAGGTCGCGAAGAAAAAGAACCCACCGAAAATGGAGCCGCTTAAGACAACGACCGGTTTGAAAAAACTGTGGCGCGGCGCGTGGCCGCTATTACTCGCTGCCGTCATTCTAGGCGTCCTAAACGCCATCACACTTGCCGTCCGCGGCAACCCTTGGGGCATCACCTCCGCCTTCGCGCTTTGGGGGTCCAAGTTCATCCAGATGTTCGGCGTAGACGTCGCAAGTTGGACGTATTGGTCCAGCAACCCTGAACCATTGAATCAAACCGTCCTTGCTGACTCTACGAGTGTCATGAACTTCGGCATCATCCTTGGGGCTTTCATTGCTGCAAGCTTTCAGGGCAACTTCAAGCCTGGAAAAATCAAACCAGGCATTGCGACAGCATCCATCATTGGCGGTGTCCTCATGGGATATGGGGCTCGCCTGGCGTTCGGATGTAACATCGGGGCTTACTTCGGCGGCATCGCATCCTTCAGTCTGCATGGCTGGGTATGGATGATCATGGCCCTCGGCGGAACCTATCTCGCCCTATTCCTACGTCCGATGTTCGGCATGAAAAATCCAAATCCGAAAGATTCGATTTGCTAAAATGAAAACCTTCAGTCTCGTACTGGAGGTTTTTTGCTTGGTTCCGTTGATCTTCCTATCGTTTGTTTGTAAGTTTCTCCACTCAATCGATGTCTGACCAGACCACAAACCTGTTTCTTTTTTAAAAAATGTGGTATGATAAGAGCAGATAAAGGATACACATAAGAAAAGGACCACAGCTGGCACTGCGGTCCTCCCGGATCAGCGCTTAAGCCAAAGGGCGCAGCCTGTAAAATAGACTCACCCGCATTCACGTCAGAATAGGGAGTCTATTTTTTTATGCGTAAAATCGCGACAACTAAGCCGAGAACGGATACGATGAACGAACTGAACGCGATCATCACCATCAACGATTCATACATACTCAGAGGCCTCACCCCCTTTGCTGTGGGGTTAGCCGACACCCTATTCAATTGGCGAGAAGCGTGATCCACTTTCCATTATACCATGTTCTTCCACTGAAACAGACAGGCTTTTTGAACTATCCCTTTCTTCCACTAATGCTTCTGATTGTGAAGACTCAGTTTCGAGATGTTTGTGGGAGATTTGGGGCTCCGGGAAAAGGTTCGTCTAGCTCCATCGTCCAGACACTCGCGTCATAAGCAAAACAGCTAAGGAATGAAAAATCGCATTCCGTTGCTGTTTTGCTTATGCCAGTCGTGTCTACCAGGACGATTCTGCATTTGAACACTTTCCATGGGGCGGGCGGTGAGCCTCCTCAGGCTACGCCTTCCGGGGCCTCACCTGTCCCACACGTCCCATAGGAGGCTCACCGCGCTCCCGCGGAAAGCGAGCTATTCCCCGCAGCCCCCATCCACAGTACAAAAGTCTCGAAATCAAAACTTCAACATTCCTGCTATAACCTAAAAAAAGGAAGGTACCTCGGTACCTTCCTTTTTCTTATAATAACTTCGCGACAAATTTACGGTTGCGCGGTCCGTCGAATTCACAGAAGTATAGACCCTGCCATGTGCCTAGAACAAGCTTCCCATCTTCCACGAGCAGCGTCTGGGCATGTCCGACTGTGCTCGTCTTCATGTGTGCGGCCGTATTGCCTTCGGCGTGGCGGTCTTCGGGATGGTCCCATGGATACACTTCACGGAAGCGGCGCAGCATGTCTGTTTTCACATCCGGATCTGCGTTTTCATTGACAGTGAGACCTGCCGTCGTGTGCATCGACTGCACGACGACAACCCCGTCCTTCACTCCTTCTTCGCGGATCCACTCCTGTACTTGATGAGTCACATCAATCATTTGATCATGATGATCCGTTTTAACATGGAACGTCTTCAACATAAACTCAACCTCCGATTTCTGAAGCGGCAAACGCTTCTAGTTTTTCATAGGTCGCATTTTCTTGATTGAACCATTGTTTCTCTCCTACTTCAAACGTGCGGGTTTCCAATTCGACAGCTACAGTGGCTTGATAGACATAGGTTCCATTCCCGCGCAGTTGGATGGAGAAACGTCCCTCGTCTTTTTCTACGACACAGTTGACGAGGCCGCCCTTATTAATGACGACAATTGGAGTATCCAGCTCATTCGGCCCTAGAATCGTTGACACTAGTGAGGATGCGCTCATCGCCGTACCGCAGGCATTCGTTAAACCGACTCCGCGCTCGAACGTACGGACGAAGATTTTATTTTTCTCAAGGATTTGAACGTAGCTGACGTTCACACCGTTCGGAAAAACTTCCGGAAGATTGTTCGCTTTTTCCCCAATCGCCAGCAGTTCCTCCTGATCGACAGAATCGACGATGCTCACGATATGAGGGTTCGGTACGCTCAAAGCTGTGAATGTACGTGTCTCCGATAACTCTGGAATCTTCATGTCGACGACTTCTTTTCCGTCAGACATCATCGGCAGTGAATCGACCTCAAAGCTGACAGGCTCAATCATGACGGAGAATGTATCGATCTCAGGGAAAATTTCCTCCACTTGAGACACGGGCAGAACCGCTTTTTCGGTTTCAATAGCGATGTTCTTTTTTCCAAGTTTCTCAATCATATGGCGCGCGACACAACGAAGGCCGTTGCCGCACATTTCCGCTTCCGTGCCGTCTGAGTTGAACATCCGCATCCGGCCTTCCGCTTTTTCACTCGGCATAACAAAAAGAATGCCATCCGATCCTATTCCTTTCTGCCGGTTACATAACAACAGGGAAAGCTCCCTGCGCTCGTTTTCCGAAAAACCAAAGTCGTTTTCGATCTCATCAATCATGATGAAATCGTTCCCCGATCCATGGCATTTGATGTATGGAATCTTCATAGTCCTAACCTCTCCCCTGGCGTTCATTTTTTCATTATCATAGCATACATACGCGTAAAAAAAGAAGCGTGTGACCGTTAAGCCGCACGCTTTTTCATCAACCATAAGAAGTAAGGCGCACCAATCAGGGCGACGAGAATCCCTGATGGAATTTCACTTGGCGCAAGCAACGTCCGGCTGAACAAATCAGCGACTACTAAGAGCGCGCCTCCGATCAACATCGTGACAGGCAGAAGTTTCTGATTGACGCTTCCGACGAGCAAACGGGCAAGGTGAGGCGCAATCAGACCGACAAAGCCGATCGAACCGACCGCCGCCACACTGCAGGCGGCAAGCAGGGTGGCAATCAAGGCCATTTGGAAACGGACGCTCACGACACGCAGCCCGAGTCCTTTGGCCGTATCGTCTCCGAGAGACAACACGTCGAGCGTTTTAATGTAGAATGCTAGCAGCGGAATGAACAACAAAACCGGCCAGATCAAGTATTGTAAAAGTTCACTCCAGCCTTTCGCATACGTCGTTCCCGAGAGCCACGTCAATGCAGACGCGACACCAATATCCGCCTGGACGACCATGATCTGAATCAAGGCGGAGCCGAACGCCGACATCCCGATGCCAAGTAAAGCAAGCACCGTCGGCTGAAACTCCGCTTTCGCACCTAAGGCCATGACCACGATGAAGAAAACCAATGCTCCAGCCATCGCACCGACAGGAATCCAGACGGCCGATACACTGAACCAGTACATCGTCATCAGCGCACCGACACCAGCCCCTGAGGTAATCCCGATCACAGAAGGATCAGCGAGCGGGTTCCGTAACACGCCTTGGAAAATGAGACCGCTGACTGCAAGAATCGCCCCACTGAATAAAGCAACAAGCGCACGTGGCAGACGTAAGTCTAAGATCAAGCCTTGAAGGAAGGCGTTCGCTTCCCCAAAGTACGCGTTGTATGTGACCAACGGCTCGAATCCATAGTTTCCTGAAGCAAGGCTGACGAATAGCGTAATCGTAATAAGAGCCAACAGAAGGGGCAACAGTTTTTTCATGGACAAAGCGGCGGAATTTTTCCCGGCCAATATAGCCCCGCTGTCCTGACTGCCTGTTCGTTTCATCCGCATCACAAGCCAGATGAGCCACGGTGATCCGACGAGTGCGGTAATCGCTCCGACGGGCAGTTCATTGAAGGATGGATCGATGATACGAGCAAGAACGTCCGCTAAGAGCAGCACGTTTCCTCCCCATAAAAACGACCCTAAAATGAGCGGCAGGTGTGCGCGGTAACCGATCAGCTTGATCAAGTGCGGCGCGACAAGTCCGACGAATCCGATCGGCCCGACAATACTGACGGTCACACTCGTTAAAAGGACAGCAGCGATAATTGTCACCACTTTTACGCTGCGTACATTTTGTCCGAGTGCCGTCGCGACATCGTCACCAAGCGTCAGGGTGTCGAGTTTGCTCGAATAGAACATCGTTACGACAACTCCAACAATGATTACCGGTAGCGAAAAGTTCACACCACCCCAGTCATTTTGGATCAGCGTTCCTGATCCCCATAAAAACAGACCCTGTGTTTCATTTTCAAAAAAGATCTGCAGGACCGAAGTGAGTGCAGAAAAAAGGAACGTGACAATCATTCCTGCCAGCACCATCCGGACAGGCGTCGCATCGGAACCACCGGATAAGACATAGACGAATAAAAACGTTAAAATACCGCCGAGAAAAGCAGTCAAAATGCCATTCCCGACCATCGCTGCAGGAAGGAAGATGGTTGTGACGACGACGGCAAAATACGTACCTGAATGGATGCCGAGCGTACTCGCAGATGACAACGGGTTTTTAGTGACCGTCTGCAAAATGACACCGGAAACAGCGAGCGCTCCACCGGCAATGATCCCCATCACCGCACGCGGCAACCGCAGCGTCCGGACGGTATGGTGCTGCAGGGTGTCCTGAGGATTCACAATCGATTCTATGACAATGGAAAGTGGAATCTCGACGTTCCCTTGATTGATATGTATAAATGTTAAAAGACACAATAACGCGGTCCCACCTCCGAAGGTGAGAACCGCAATCATTGTGTTCTTAAGCGTAGAATTCATAACATCCACTCACTTTATTTTTCTTCAAGTGCCGCGTTCACGACTTGTTCAGCTAGGACTTCTGCGGATAGTGGTCCACCGAATGTCCAAGCATCGCCTGGCATTTGATACGTACGATCTTCTTTTACAAATGCAAGGTTTTCCCAAACTGGATTGCCGGCCAGCTGGTTTTCAAAGATGTTATCTTCTTCCTGGACAATGTAGAAGAAGTTGGAGTCCTGATAGTTTTGCAGCGCTTCGACGGTTGTTTCTGTGTAGCCGTAAATTTCTAGCTGTTCAGACTCATAATCATTCTTCATGCCCATCTTGTTCATGATCTGTGCGACCATCGAGTTGTCTGTAAACAAACGAAGCGTCGGCGTATCCTGCATCGTGAACGCCTGTGTAATCACATAATTCATGCCTTCTTTGCCTGCTTCTTCTAAACGGGCCTGCTGCTCAGAGAATGTATTCTCCATATCAGAAAGGACTTGTTCAGCCTTGTCCTCTTTATCAACGATTTTAGCCATCGTGTTGAACTCATCTTTCATGTTCTTGAATTGATCCTGTGCCGCTTCTTCAGAGTATGGCGCGAACATGACCGTTGGAGCGATGCTTTCTAAATCTTCTTTGATTGCATTGTGACGGAAATCGACACCGATGATCAAATCAGGATTCAAACGGGAGATCGCTTCCAAGTTCGGCTCCTGACGAGTTCCTACATCTTCCACTTCTTCACTGAAAGGAATGCCGACATTGACCCAGTCACCATATTGTTCAAGACCAGCGACACCAACAGGCTCCATTCCAAGCGCCTGGAGGTTTTCCGCATACGTCCACTCTAAAACAACGACTTTCTGAGGTGTTCCTTCAATCGTCTGTTCTCCATTGGCATCTTCAATGGTCACCGAACGAGTTTCCTCTTCCGTAGACTCTTCTGTTGTTTCTTCTTCCTGATTTTCTGTTCCTTCGCTCTCTGAACCTTCTTCAGATCCGCCACTACAGGCAGCAAGAACGACAAGCCCAAGCATGAGGGCAAATAACCAAAACTTCTTCATAGTAGACATCCTTTCGCACGTTTCTATTATGTAGAATCCTCTATCAGTCGCTTCATCTTTATACCCTTACATAGAAAAAATCAACGAATGATAAAGATTCTCATTATCATCACAATTCCCATCCTACCTCAGACTCAAATTTCTGTCAATGAAAACTTTTCTCAATTAAAAGTTCTTAAACTTTAGGGGACTTTTTTCTGAGTTCATACGTGAGAAACTATCCTTAGGTCGCTACTCATTCCATACCGCGTCATCCGCTCTCTCACGAATGCACTTCACCGAGCCAGTCATAAAAGATCAACCCTTTCCCAGACGAAAATCCTTCCTTGCGCACCACCCGTTTGAACACTTCCATCAGACCGCCATAGAAATAGCGGAGCAACTCTGTACGGACCATTCCTTTTTTATAAGCAAAAACCGATTGTCTGAATGTCTGATTGATCTCATTCATATAATGCTCAATCGGTTGCTGGAGCTTCCACTGTCTGCATGCACTTTGTACCGTCCTCCACGCCGGGAGCACTTCTTCTACTCCAACAAATGGCTCTGCTGTTTCAATAAAAGAAGCCGGAATGAACGATGGCAAGTACGTGGCATCAAACGGTACAACTTTACTAATAGAAGCTTCTCTCTGCTTTTTCTCTGTTTCATGTGTGGAATTGGTGGCTTGAGGCTTGTCCTGAAGAGGGGTTTCCGTTTTTTGTGGGGTGTCAGGAAGGGTGTCACGAGGGGTGTCACGAGGGGTGTCATCAGAGGGTAAAAAAAGATCTTTTTGAGGCAGGAAGACGAGCAGGTTGCCTCCCTGCCGTCCATTCGGTTTCTTCGTCGTGACTTTTTCAATCAGCTTTTCTTCCACCAGGCACCGGAGCGCACGAACGACGGTGCTTTCACTTAACCCTGTCCCTTTCACGATCGTCGCTCTCTTTGGAAAAGCAACACCGGGGAATTTGACGGCGTGACGCCAGATGAACGTCAAAACTTTGAACGTTCCCTCTGACAAGGCTGCTTTTCTTCTATATAAGAAACAACGGACATGCAGATCGAGCTCCTTTTTATCTTTGAAGCGTTGATGATCCTTTAAGCTGTTCCAATCCATTTCTATCCACTCCTATTTTACAGTCTCAAACTATAATCGATAGAAGTGAGCGTTTGGTGTCTAAGAAAATGAACTTTTTCATAAAATTTAGAGCTAAGACACTTTGGATTGGCTTTAGGTCACTTTGCATAAGCGTTAGGTCACTTTCCCGCGACGTTAAGTCACTTTGACTCCCTACACGGGTACTTTCATACAGCGTAAGCCACCCGCAACTCCTAAAAAACCTGTTTAAACAAGCTTCCAATCGGCAATTCTAAAAATGTCAGCCTATTTATGAACATTTTGTGTCCAAAGTGCGAATTTTTTGTTACAATTAAATCAAAGAAAACGTTTACAAAAAGGAAACATCAATAAGGAGATGATTTTCATGGGTGCAATCGTAATGTTCTTGTTATTGGCGACAGTGGCTCCATTTTTATTCTTACAAGCGAAAAAGATGGCTTTCGCCGTCGCGCAATCCATTCTGCTCATCGGCATGTGGTTGTACTTCTTCCAAGTGACGATGTACACAGATCCGGGAGTGTTCTCCATTACATGGTCAATGTTCTACCTCGGGTTGATCGGCGCGCACGTCGCCTGGGTGATGTTCATCGTGGCGACTGTGAAATCAAGCCCCGGGTATCAAGAAAGTTTAAACAAAGAAAAAGAAACGCTCCTTTCCTGATTTTCAGGAAAGAAGCGTTTCTTTTTTTTAATCTCTCGGCTGCAGTTTGTACAGTTGGATCATAGCTTGTACGAAACTGAAACCTGTCAGAATATACAACACAAATTTAGGGTCATAGGAGGAATAAAGCGCACCGCCTAGAGAAAAAGCCGTCAGCAGAATGCAAAGAACGAATCCAACCAAATCTTTCCACGGCCAACCGGCCTCCATTGACATGTTTTGCTTTTGTTCCATCCTGATAACCTCCATTTGTTTTAGTGACCGCTGTGGTCCTGATGTTCTTTCTGCTCGTGCTGCTGATGGTCTCCCATATCACCATGATCTCCATGATCATGACCAAAGGACATAACGAAAAGGGATCCCGCTACGATAATTCCTGCAAGGGCAAAGCCGTGAAACATCATGTTCCATGGCACATGGCCATTTCCGCTGGAAGCTTCCGTGACGTGCATGAACATGAACAATTGAACACCTGCTTGCAACAGAGCCAAAATCATGATGCCGATGATCACCCATGTGACAGGCAAGTCAGATTGAAGTGCTGCCCATGCGGCGACAAGCGTCATAACGAGTGACAAAATGAACCCTATCACGTGATTCATCGGTACGCGTTTTTTCGAATCTGCCATATTAAATCACCATCCCAATCAAATAGACACTCGTGAAGATGAAGATCCAAATGACATCAAGGAAGTGCCAGTATAAGCTGATGATAAAGAATTTACGGCTTGTCACGTTCGTCAGTCCACGCTGCTTGATTTGAATCAAGAGCAGGATCGCCCAGCCGATACCGAGCGTGACGTGAAGTCCGTGGGTACCCGCAAGGATGAAGAACGCTGACCAGAAAGCACTGGATTGAAGCGTTGCACCAACGTGCGCGTAATGAATAAACTCGTAAATTTCGAATCCAAGGAATCCTAGACCGAGCGCAAGTGTCACGACCATCCAGAGGATCAAGCCTTTGACCGATCCTCTGCGCATTTCGTGAATCGCAAGTCCACAAGTAAAACTACTTGTGAGAAGCAGGAAGGTCATGACAAGGACGATGCCCGGTTCGAACAATTCGCTTGGAAGCGGTGCATCAGCCGTACGGCCGAACAACACCGCATACGTTGCGAAAAGTGTAGCGAAGAGGACGACTTCGGCTCCAAGGAAAATCCAGAAGCCCATGATGCTCATCTGACCTTCTTGGGTGCGATATTCTAAAGGACCTGTTTTCAGTTCTTCCGCAGCCATATCATAACCCCCTCGCTTTTTTCTCTATTCGTTTGATTTCATCGACCGGTACATAGTACCCATCGTCATAGTCGAAGGAACGGCGGATCATCATGAACACGCCACCGATCAATCCGAAGACAGCGACATACATCCATTCGAAGACAAGACCGAAACTTCCAAGTCCAAGGAAGGCCATAAAGATGAACGGCTGCCCTGTATAACTAGGCATGTGGATCGGCTTCACTTTATCCTCTTCAAACGTTGTTTTGCCTTGTTCTTTCATAACGACATATGGATCGATTTCACTAGCATATGGCACCGTTGCGAAGTTGTAGTAAGGCACTGGCGTCGTTGTCGCCCATTCAAGCGTACGACCATTTCCATTCCAGGAGTCGCCTGTTGTTTCGCGCTCGCTGTAACGGAAGCTGTAGTAGACGTTGTAAACGAATACGATGAAACCAAGTCCCATTCCGAAGGCACCGACGGTAGAGATGACGTTCAATGGAAGCCACTCGGCGACGTTCGTGATGAACAAACGACGCGGCATGCCGTCTAGACCAAGGAAGTATTGCGGGAAGAAGCACACATGGAAGCCGAAGAAGAACAACCAGAATGCCCATCTACCCAAACGCTCGTTCATCTTGTGACCGAACATTTTCGGATACCAGAATACAAGTCCTGCGAAGCAGGCGAATACCGTACCTGCGATCAGCACGTAGTGGAAGTGCGCGATCAGGAAGTACGAGTTGTGGAACTGATAGTCAGCTGCTGCCATACCAAGCATAACGCCGGTTACACCACCGAGAATGAAACTCGGGATGAAGGCAAGAGACCAAAGCATCGGTACAGTGAACTCGATTTTTGATTTATACAAGGTCGCAAGCCAGTTGAAGATCTTCACTCCGGTCGGTACGGCGATCAACATCGTTGATATCGAGAAGACGGAGTTGACGAATGCGCCGGCACCCATCGTGAAGAAGTGGTGGACCCATACTAAGAAACTGAGCAATGCAATGACGATCATCGACCAAACCATCACATGGTAGCCAAACAAACGCTTTTTCGCGAATGTTGCGATGACTTCTGAGAAAATACCGAAGGCTGGAAGAATAACAATGTACACTTCCGGGTGCCCCCACATCCAGAACAAGTTGGCCCACATCATCGGCAATCCTTCCCCTGTCAGAGTAAAGAATTGTGCACCGAAAATACGGTCAATGGTAAGTAGCGCAAGAGCTACAGTCAAAATTGGGAAAGCGAACACGATGATGAAACAAGTCACCAATGTCGACCATGTGAAGATCGGCATATGGAAAAGCTTCATGCCTGGGGCACGCATTTTCAAAATCGTCACCATCAAGTTGATTCCTGTGGCTAAGGTACCAATCCCTGATAACTGCAGTCCCATCAAGTAGAAGTTCTGTCCTGGTCCAGGGCTCATTGCAGCTCCGGAGAGTGGCGTATAACTCGTCCACCCGGCATCCGGGGATCCTCCGATGACGAAGGATATGTTGAAGAGCGCCATTCCGAAGAAGAAGGACCAGAAACTAAGGGCGTTCAAATATGGAAACGCGAAGTCACGCGCTCCGATCTGCAATGGAACGATGATGTTCATAAGTCCGATCAAGAACGGCATCGCCATGAAAATGATCATGATCGTTCCGTGTGTTGTAAAAATTTCGTTATAGTGCTGGGAATTCAAGAATCCCAAATCAGGAAATGCCAGCTGCACCCTCATCATCATGGCGTCCACACCACCGCGGAATAACATGAGGAGGGCACTTAAAATATACATGACACCGATTTTTTTGTGGTCGACGGTCGTCAACCATTCACGCCAAAGCCATTTCCATTTTTTGAAATAGGTCAGAATGAAAAGGAGGGCGATCCCGACGAGGGCCATCGATACCATGGCACCGTAGATAATCGGTTCACCGGTGACTAGAATATCTGTAATGTGCATGTCTTCACCTGCTTTCTTTCCGTTCTATTGGAAGCTTTCTTGTTTATCAATTTCATATAAATGAAGCTTCTCTTTAAATTGTTCACGGTACTTATCGACGACGTAGCCCATTTCCTCACGGGTATGGTGCTTCACATAATCCAAGTGTGTACTGGAATAGGATTGGACGTCGGTCAGCCCAGGCGCCAGCAACTCATCGTAACGTTCAGCTGTCAGCTCTGGAGCTTCATTGCTAATTTTCTCTGCCCATGCGTCAAAGTCTTCTTGACTCTCTGCATGTACTTTGAAGGTTTGGGCAGCAAAGCCTTCTCCGTTGAAGTTGGAGTTACGCCCATCGTAAACCCCTTCTTCATCTGCCTGCAGATACAATGTGGTCATCATACCTGCCATGTTGTACTTTTGACCGCCGAGTGCTGGAATCCACAGGGCTGACATCGAATCTGCCGATGACAGTCGGAATTCAATCGGACGATCGGTCGGAATGTGTAAGTAGTTCACGGTTTCGATATCCTGTTCCGGATAACTGAAGAACCATTTCCAATCCGCCGTTGTTGCGTAAACGACTAAAGGTTCCTTCTGCTCTTCTCCTGCTTCAGCTTCAGGAGGTTTCTCCAAGTCGAACAGAGTTGTAACCGTCGGTATGGATAATAGGACGACAATAATAATCGGAATGATCGTCCAGATCACCTCAATGGTGGTATTTCCATGCAAATTCGGGTCATAGTCACTTTCTTTACGTCCCGGACGGTTTTCACGATACTTGATGAGCATGTAAGCAAACAAAGCAAACACGACAACAATGATTCCAAGCATGAACCATAGGGAATATACAATCAGGTCATATTGACTTTGAGCAACCGGTCCTTTGGGATCGAGCACAGTCATTTCAAGTTGTCCGCACCCGCTCAAGAAAAGAATCAAGCCGAGCGGCAACAAACCAAACCATCGATTGCGGAGATGTTTAGTTTTCATGAATCTTAACCCTCCTATCAAACTGTTAAATTATAAGTATAAAACTCGGAAACTAGGAGCTGTTATACGTATCAGGGCTTGACTGATTATATCAGATTTTAGGGAATTAGAAACACATGTTCACAACTTTGTCATACATCGTTCACGAACTTTTAATAAATCCGCCACATGATTGACGCTTTCAAGGAAATTACTAACATTTTAATAAAAATTTACATAAAAGCTTAGTGGAGGCACTCTCCATACAGAAAGGGCATAAGCTTGGGAAGAAGAGCGCCCACTCCGTGATCCCCTTCTTCCATCCCCCAAAACCTTTTTCAGCACATAGGGCATGTTCATAAATCAACGAAGGGCGGAAAAATAAAAGAACCTGTATCACTAACATTAGTGATACAGGTTCTCCGTATGAATGAAACACCTATCATGGGAGAAGGACGATTTTGCCTTTTTTCCCTGATTCCTTGAAATACTGCTGCGCTTCCTTCGCTTCCTCTAATGGGAACGTACGGTCGATGACAGGCTTGACCTTTCCTTCTGCAATCGCTTTGAGCATCCGTTGGAACTCCTCGCGCGTACCCAGGACTGAACCATACATGGTGATGTGTTTCAAATAAAGGGTGCGGAAATCAAGCTCTGTTTTTTGACCGCCTGAAGAGCCGGACGTACAAAACTTGCCGCCTTTTTTAAGCACCGTCATGGCTGTGGAGAATAAGGCATCTCCGACGACATCAAGCACTGTGTCAATAGGACCGCCATTGCCGGCTAAAATTTCTTCGTCCAGATTCTCGGATTTATAAGATAAGACGTGTGTCGCACCGAGTTCCTTCATTTGTTTTTCCATGCTCAAATCGCCGACAAGTGCGATGACATCCGCTCCGAATACTTGAGATGCAATCTGGACGTTCAGTGAGCCGACGCCACCGTTTGCACCTGTCACCATTACCGTCTCGCCAGGCTTCGGCTGCACTTGTTCGACCATGTGCCAGGCGGTCATGCCGCTGACAGAAAATACACAGCTTTCTGTGTAGTCTTCAAGTGGCATGTCATAACAAAGGTCCGCCGGCCACACAACATATTCCGCATAGCCACCATCATACTCCGAACCGATAAACGACATGTCCTCAGAAATATGCTCCTGCCCTTCCGGCCCGCTTGAAGTAAATGGGAAAAGAACGACGTCCTTGTCCATCATGGATTCATCCACTTTGGAACCGACCTGCACCACTTTTCCGGTAATGTCAGACCCTGGTGTCCGTGGGAACTGAACGCCTTCCGGGCGCCATCCTGACTTGCCACCCTGGCCGTAGGCACCTTCCCTCATCCAGATTTCTGTGTTATTGATCGCACACGCTTTCACTTGAACGAGCACTTCATTTTCTTTCGGTTCTGGAGTTGGGATGTCTGATAGCTCTAACTGATCCACATCTCCATAACCGGTCACTTGAACTGCTTTCATCTCAAGACACCTCTTTCCGATTCGCTTTTCTCAACTAATATGCGACATACATGATAAGACTATTCCTTGTTCTCAGCAAATGATCGGCTCACCGAATTCATTCAGGGATCGATGATAGGCAGAAACACCTCAACGTCTTCCCCATTTTCCGTTGGGTGATAAGTTTCTACAATATAGGACAGCCAATCCCGGATAAGTTTTTGTTCAATTGTCCACTGCCCTACTTCCTCATAAAGGAGGTCTACGTGATCGATGGACCCTTTTGCCGATACATAGGTGCCGGAAACCTCTAAATACTCCATCCCCTTAGGAACATGGCTTGGCTTATCTTTTACCAGGATCCCTACATAATAATGACCTTCGAGATGATCGTCCCCCCATTTCGGCTCAAAGAGGGCGGTTTCGATATTGGTATGATGTTCGATTTCCCTCGTCCGATGTAAAAGCTGTCTCGCAAAGTCCGGGACTTCCGTTGCAAAATCTTCAAATGCTCCGTGACCTTTGATTCCAACAATTCGAAAGGTCCGATTTATAGTTTGCATGGTAGAATTCTCCGTTCTGAAGGAGCCGTTTTGCGACAGCTTAGAGATCCTTCTTTAAATAGTGGTGCGTAAAATTCCTTCCTACCTGATCCAGGACGCCATATTCTTGATACCCATGTTTTTTGTAAAAATCCAGCGCTTGAAAACTGAGAGTATCGACTTTGATAAAATCGCATGCCTTTTCCCTTGCGATACGCTCCGCTTCCACTAATAGCTTTGAGCCATGCCCTGATCCGCGAAGCTCTTCCTCCAGCATAAGAGTGTGGATCTCCAGCCAATTCCAGCAGATTTCACCAAGAAGACCTCCACGTACATGTTCATCAGCATCCTTCACATAAAGTTGTACTTCCTCATACCGACCTCTCAGGTCTTTGGGAAAGTGCTTCAAGTTGTACTCGTACAATTGTTGATCGACTTTGTCTTTGTTTTTACTCTGATGTTCGCTCGATATTTTAAGTTCCATCATTACTCCATCCTTAATTATGTTTAGACGAGTTTCTTCCATTATTAATCTTTGTTCGAGGGTAACAGGAGTAAAGGTCTCTTTATATCTATTTACGGGAATCCAAAACCTGCTCCTCATTCTTTTTCCTTAATCTTTGTTTCGCTGAAGACGTGCTAGGTAGGACGGGGATGTGCTGGTAGGCTTTTGCAAGACCAAACAAAGGCATATTCCCGTAAACGACTTCATGAGCCCCTTTCGTCACTTTGTATGTTTCATGGTAAATTCCGACGGCCGGGTTATCCTTCACTTTGCGGTTGAAATTCCTCCACGCCTTCAAATGTTTCGGGGCCTTCGCGTATGCGTAAAGCTCGTCTTCTGAGCGCCAATATTGGATCATCAATGTGGTTCTGAAGTTGAAGAAGTTTTCCATGGAGAAAAATCCATTGTCTTTCTGAGAATAGAGTTCTTGGATCATCGGTGGCATAGAAAGAAAAACAGGCAGCCATTTATGGATAGCAAACCATTTGTTCACCCTCATTCCAATTAAAAACACAACCACCTCATCATCCGCTTCCGCTGTATACCGTCCTGGAAATACTTTAGCCCCCATCCGTTTCCTCCTTTTATGTGAAACAGGCCATCAGGATCGTCAAATGATACCTTCCTCTTCCAACCCCTGTTCATACCACACCCTGCCACTATCGCAGAATTCTAAATATTCCCTATATTATAACACGATTCGAAATGCGGTACCGAATGTAAATGGCAAAAAGAAAGACCTGGTCACCCAAGAATTGGGTGACCAGGTCTTACATATTATTCCATATCCACTTCATTTCCTTCGAATACCGATCGTGCGGCCGACTTGTTTGGGTTGTTCTTCGTCAGAAGTTTCTTCATACTCTTGTTCCACTTTCTCAGCTACTTCATTAGGAAATGGCGCAGGACGACCTTCGTTTTGATCCATCCCCATCAGCATTTCTTCCAATGTAGCCACCACTTCCCCATCAGCGTTCTTCATCGTCAGGAAAAGATGGATCCGCTTCGCATCGTAATCGAGTACGTGAGCTGAGATCTGCAACTGAGCTCCTTCATGCATTTCTTTCAAGTAGCACGTGTGCGTCTCAAGCGTGAAAATGGTGTACTGATAATGCTCCCTGCCTTTTTCATCGAGCCCGATATGGTCGATAAACGCATCGGTTGCAAGACTGAAGGCACGATTGTACTCCGCGTCATTCATGTGACCGTTGTAGTCGACCCACTCATTTGGCACCGTTCTTTTGTAAGAAAAGGATGACACGAAAACCCCTCCTTTACACGTTTGTTTTTGCTGTCTCTTGCGGCCAGTATTCCTGAACGAGATCATAAAGGCGGATCAAAAATTCGTTACGGTTTTGATCCAGTTCGGACATGCTCATGCCGTTCGCCTGTGCTTCACAACCAGATACGACTTTGTCGTAAAGCTCCTCTGTCAGTTCAGGTGCTTCAAGCTTCGTCCACGGTTTTTTCAAAGCTGGACCGAACTGTTTCAGCATGTGGCGCATGCCGCCCTCTCCACCAGCCAGGTGGAACGTGAGGAATGGTCCGTATTGCGCATAACGCATGCCCGCTCCGTGAGTGAAAGCTTTGTCCACTTCTTCTGTCGTGGCGATGCCTTCATTGACGATGTGCAGCGATTCTCTCCAAATCGCTTCAATGAGACGGTCCGCGATGTGTCCTTCAATCTCATGACGGACAAGCAGGACACTCATGTTCAAGTTTTCATAAAAAGCCTTTGCCTTGTCTACGTTCTCCGCCGTCGTCTGTTTTCCTGCCACGACTTCCACAAGCGGCAAAATGTATACCGGGTGGAACGGATGGGCGACGACAAAGCGTTCCGGGTGCTGCAAGTTCGCCTGCAGCTCAGAAGGCATAATGCCTGACGTACTTGACCCGATCATCGCCTCCGGTTTCGCATGCTTGTCGATGTTCTGCAGAACTGTCTGCTTCAATTCTTCCACTTCCGGTACGTTCTCCTGGATAAAGTCCGCATCCTGTACGGCATCGGCTAACTCTTTCTCAAACGTCAGACGATCTTTGGATGCACCTTCTGCAAGTCCGAGTGCTTCCACATAGGGCCATGCTTGATCGACCGCACGGCGCATGCGCTCTTCCGCTCCTTCTGCTGGATCTGTTGCGACGACATCATAGCCTTTTGCAAGCATGCGTGCGATCCAGCCGTTTCCAATCACTCCTGTGCCGACGACGGCTACTTTTTGTACAGTCATCATTACTTCCCTCCGTGTGGATTTCTAAGATTGTAGTATTCTCGTGCTTCCTGCGGCGTCATTGGCTCAAGATCCATACCTCGCAGCATGTTTACCGCTTTATCTACCAGCTGTTCGTTTCTAGCGACAACACCCTTAGACAAGTAGATGTTATCTTCGAGGCCGACTCGAACGTTCCCGCCAAGCATCGCCGCTTGAGACGCCATCGGCATTTGCATACGTCCGATTCCGAATGCAGACCAGTGGGCATTTTCTGGGATCCGATTTTTCATATAAAGCATCGTTTCCGCATCCGCTGCTGCTCCCCAAGGGATACCCAGGCAGAATTGGTACATCGGATCTCCATCGATCAACCCTTCTTCCACCAATTGATTGGCAAAACGAATGTGCCCGGTATCGAAACATTCCAGTTCAGGCTTCACACCACTTTCCTGAATCAGTTTCGCCTGGTCACGGAGCCAGTCTGTCGGACTCATGTAAATCATGTTGCCAAAGTTCGTGCTTCCACAGTCGAGCGTACACATTTCAGGTAAAAGCTCTCCAACCGGTTCATGGCGCTCCGCTGGAGTCTGGATGACTGTCCCATCGCCACCAGCTGCCGGTGTATTCAAGCTTGGAATAAAATCACCGCCGCCTCCGGATGTGATGTTAATGATGACATCCGTTTCTGATTCGCGGATGCGATCGACAATTTCCCGGTAATGTTCCAAGTTGTGACTGATGCCACCCGTTTTCGGGTCACGCGCATGAACGTGAGCGACCGTCGCTCCCGCCTTTGCCGATTCAATCGCAGATTCGGCAATTTCTTTCGGTGTCACAGGTACATGAGGGTTTTTCTTCATCGTATCTCCCGCTCCAGTTACAGCAGAAGTCAGCAATACTTTATTTTTCATTCCAAAGGTCCTCCTTTGAATTCGTTTGTTTTATCAACCAGCACAAACTATACCATCTGGACTGTTTAGTTTCAAATGGTTTTGGAGAATTTTTTATTGAGTCTTACCTTCTCCCTTCATTTGTGGGGCGTCCAAGGATCAATCATTCGGATACATTTTACTTCACATAATGGATTAGCTCTTTTTGAGAGGAAAAGACATACGAAAATCGGCGAAATATAACTACACACCCTATCATTCCTTGAATATGGCTTTATATTCTCCGATATGCACCCTTATCCACGTTTTGAAACAAAACCGTCCAGATTGTACAGTTTAAAACGTCACATACGAAAAAATCCCATTTGAATAAAAGGAGGAATACCCATGAAGAAGCAACTCATGGACTGGAAAACGTTTGGAGGGGCATTGGCTTTATTACTATTTGTATCTTTGCCTCTGATCATTTTCCCTGAACAAGGAAAAGAGATTGTGCTGGCGGCAAATGAAGTTGTCACTCAACGGTTAGGTTTCTTATTTTTATCGGTAGGATTAATCATGCTGCTCTTCTTATTGTTTGTCGGAGTGAGCCGCTATGGAGACATTAAACTCGGAGACGCCGAAACGAAAGCGGAATTCAAAACGAGCTCCTGGGCAGCAATGCTGTTTACCAGCGGAATCGGTACAGGGATCCTTTATTGGGGCGTGATTGAGTGGGCCTATTACTATCAAGGACCTCCATTCGGGGCCGAAGCAGGGTCAAATGAAGCGATCCAGTGGGCCTCTACCTACGGATTCTTTCACTGGGGACCGATCGCCTGGGCAATGTTTGCGATTCCTACACTTCCGATCGGCTACATGTTTTTCGTTAAGAAAACCGATGTGTTCAAAATCAGTGAAGCGTGTCGCCCGGTGCTAGGCAAGTACACCGACGGCTGGGTTGGACGACTTGTCGACATTCTGTTCATGTTTGGCCTTTTAGGAGGAGGCGGAACAGGACTTGCGCTTTCTGCACCGATCATATCTGCTGGACTGAACAACTTGGTAGGCATTCCAGATACGATGACGACGAAATCGATCATCCTTCTTTTCTGTACAGGCATCTTCGGCTTGAGTGCTTATTCAGGTTTACAAAAAGGAATCCGCGTCCTTAGTGACATCAACTTGTGGCTCGCGTTCATCTTGTTGATTTTCATATTTACCGTCGGACCGACGACATTTATAACCGAATCGACGACTTCAGCCCTCGGCCGGATGATGGACAACTTCTTCCTGATGAGCTTATGGGCAGAACCTTTCAACGACCTTGCCTCCTTCACCCGAACCGGATTCCCTGAAGGCTGGACGGTCTTCTACTGGGCATGGTGGATTGTGTACGCTCCATTTGTCGGATTGTTTATCGCACGAATTTCCAAAGGACGGACGATCCGCCAAGTCGTTTTCGGAACGATCCTTTTCGGAAGCTTAGGAACGGTCCTCTTCTTCGGAATCTTAGGTAATTACTCGATGTACCTTGAGTTGAGTGGTCAGTACCCGGTCATTGAAACCTTGAATCAACAAGGGGCTCCCGCTGCGATCATCGGCACATTGACTGAATTGCCGCTCGCAACACTTGCCATCATCGTATTCATCTTACTCGCCACCATTTTCTTATCAACGACGTATGACTCCGGATCGTATGTCATCGCATCCGTTGTACAAAAACACGTCGAAGGAGAACCACTCAAATGGAACCGTCTATTTTGGGCCCTGGCTCTATCGATTCTGCCGATGATCTTCATGAACATGGGCGGATTGACGACACTACAGACCATTAGCATCGTCGGTGGCTTCCCGCTTCTGATCATTCTGCCGATGCTCGGGTGGTCTTTCATCAAAATGGTCAACGAAGACCGTGCTCAAGCAGAAAAAGAAAACAATAAAGCATCTTAAGAGAGGAGACACACCATGAAAACACGCTACGAAAAAGGATTGGAAACCCTCCGTTCCTATACAGATGAAGAAAAAGGTACCAACCATTTTGAACTTATGAAAGCATTGGAAGAGATCGCCCCGGATCTTGGAACATACATCATCGAGTTTGCCTACGGTGACATCTACAACCGTGATCACCTAAGCAAACAATCCCGTGCGCTGACTGTATTATCGAGCCTTGTCACTCAAGGATCCGGAAGTCTTCCCCAGCTTGAGCTTCACATTAATACCGCTCTAAATGCTGGCCTTTCACAAAAAGAGATCATTGAAGCGATGATGCAGCTGATCCCGTACGTCGGTTTCCCTTCTGTCATCAATGCGCTCACCCAGGCACGCAACGTGTTCCAAGAACGCACAGAAACAGCTTACGCCTAAACGCTAGATCATCCACCCCCTTTTCGAAAAACCTTTCTGAAACCATAAAAATCACCAGCTCTCATTGGAGAACTGGTGATTTTTATTTTGATTTGTATGTTTGTTCGTTCAATCGCTCTAGAACCTGCTTTCTAAGCGTAGGCGGCAAAGTCCCGAGCCCGAATATCTCGGACAGCCACAGTCCATCGACCGCAAGACGCAAAATCGTGGCATCGACCTGATCGAGACCGTCATGTTCAATATGGTTCTGCCAGTCGGCATATGTATCCTGAAGGGGTTTCAGCAACTTGGGATTGATTCCTTGAGCGGCCAGCATCCCTGAACTGAGCGGCCGGTTTTCTGTACTTTTATCATGCATGACGTTAATAAACGACCGCGCCCATTTCCCTGTGTCCTCATCATCTTTTTCTACTAATTCTTCTACGTTTCCCCGATAGACATCGTTCATATACTGGACGAGCCCTTCGACGAGGGCTTCTTTCGTGGAAAAGTGATACAACAGTCCACCCTTGCTCACCTCTGCGCGTTTAGCGACAGCGTCCAATGTGAGCGCATCACTTCCCTGCTCACGGACAATGAGCGCGGCTGCTTCCAAAATCTTCTGCCGTTTCGATACTCTTGGCATGCGCTTCCCTCATTTACGTTCATTTTACCCTCATATTAGCAGGATTCTTTGGGGTTTTCAATTTGAGTGAGCTCCCTATTCTTCTCTTTATCACTGATCGCATTGTAACGTTCATACTAGGATGGACCAGTATGCCCCCAAATGGAACGAAAAAAGTACACATCTGAAATTCAGAAGTGTGTACCTTTTCTATCATTCCCGTTAAAACGGTTATCCTTCTGTTACGCGTGACTTTTTACATTTTCCAATGCCATAAAATAATTGAGCACAAATTGACGCACTTCCCATTCCTGGACTTCCCTCACGCCATCTGTAAACACGGACTGATGATAAGAATAATTGCCGAAATGTAGACGTTTGCCTGAGATCAACTCTTCCATTACTTTGTTCGTTCTTTCCATGTACTGCACAATCATCATCCTCTCTATCACTAGCATAGCCAGAATGCGAGACTCTTATACTAGGACGATAGAAGAACCTCGATTCTCCTAATCACGACCGCCACATCTTCTTCGTTCTTTATTTGAAAAAGATGATCCGCTTCGTTTTTCGAAGGGGGAAAAATGTCGTGGGATTCCTCTCTCTGCCGGTTCAAAACTTCCTGAAACGAATCCGCTGTCCTCAGAATGGCCGGATCTCTTTTCCTTTCTTCGACTCTTTTTTCAAGGATCGAAAAAGGGAGATGAAACGATACAAGAATCGTAGAAAAGCCTTTCCTCCTGAACTCATCCAACAGCTCCATTCTTTCTGTACCATTGCGGTTTGAGTTGCACAGAATAAGGTGGTTTTCTGTCTCTTCCATCGCATAATCAACGATCATTCTCGTCATACGGGATTTCACTTTGTTCGGACCGTCCTTAGGAACAAGCAGAGGGTACTGTTGATTCAAGAATTCAGCATGGTCATCCTGATCAATCACGACAGCGTTTTTCACCACTTTCTCCAAGCTTCGAGCAAACGTTGATTTTCCACTATGAGTCATCCCGACGGTCATGATCGCGAACCTTGCCATCGCCTTCTCCCCTCTTTTTCCCGTGAATGAATCGTCTTCCAAAAAAGGCTTCTATATTTTATATTCTCTGACATATTGCGATGGTGTGATCCCATACTTGCTTTTGAACGTCCGGTTGAACGTGCTGACGGATTGAAACCCAACGCTGAAGGCGGCATGTGTCACATCCACCTTTCCGGAAAGCAGGAGTTGGACCGCTTTTTCTAACCGCACCTGCATCAAATAAGCTTTGGGAGTCAGGCCTGTTTTCGTCCTGAAAGAACGGTGAAGATGGTACTTACTGATGTTCATTTCTTCAGCCAGCCGCTCGAGGGGCAGGTCCTCTTCATGACACTCTTCAATAAACTCCTTTACCAATTGAGCGGTAAGGTCTGAATCATAGCTCTGCAAGGCTTTCGCCTCCTGCCAGCCCTTCGTGTGCGAGCCCACCATTTCATCAAGAATAGCCATGGTAAAAGCCTCTTCCTGCTCCATAGCTGCACCGACCCCATCGAACGAAGCTGATTGAAATAAAGATCTCGCTTTCCTCACTAACACATCTGAACTCGTTTGAATGGAAGAAAAATGAAGCCCCTTAGAGGAAACGCCCGTGAAGGAGGTAAACGCACGTTCTACTATTTCCTCATCAAAACTGATTAACATGATTTCCTTCTGTGTTCCTGAAGCTTCATGCTGATGAATGTCGCCCGGGGGTACCAGCAAGGATTCATGATGATTGAGGAGGGTACGCTTGTGATTATGGTAAGTCAACAAATCACCGGTGAGCGGGACGCTGATTTGAAAATGATCATGAGGGTGGGTTTCGTCTGCTTCTCCCTCTTTAAGATCAAAAACCAACACCCCTGTATGTTCGAGGTCGAGTCGCATTTCCATCGCTTTCTCCCCTTTCGCAAGTTCTGCCCTTTGTTCCGCAAGATTTGCATAGTTTCATAGATCCTGCTTCGGTATTCTGTTCTTATTCCCTTTCAGAATAGGAGTTGGAAAGAATGAAAGCTTATCTCCTTCAGTTTCCGAGAACCGTCTGGATCCAATCCGCAGGGCATGCGGTCACATCTTTTGTATCCGTGATCCTTCTCCCTTTTTTGACTTTGTTTATGTATGATCAGTTTGGAGAAAATATTCTCTTGGCGACGCTCGTCATCGGTGTCCAGCCTTTGACCGAAATCCTATTCACGTTTATCTTCGGGTCGTGGATCGACAAAGCAGGCCGGAGGGCCGTTCAATTAGGATCCCTTGTTCTCCAAGTCATCGCGGTTACAGGATTTGCGCTATCCGACCACATGTGGCTGTTCCTTTTCTTCGCCTTTCTCAACGGACTCGGACGTTTCGCCTACATCCCTGCAGCGAGAGCTCAAATTTCAGAAACCGTCCCACTTGAAAAACAGTCCGAAACTTTCGCCCTGCTCAGCACCGCATCAAGCATTGGAGCGCTTGGCGGACCGGTGATCGGAGCGGCTCTTTTTCACCAGGACCCACGCTCCTTATTTTTGCTGTTAAGTGGCGTCCTTCTCTTGTATGTATTATGCGGATTCAAGTGGTTACCGGAATCAAATGTCCGCGTAAAAGAGAAAGGACCGGGCCTCCGCCTTAAAACGAAGGATTATCGAATCCTTGGATGGCTGCTTGTTGGGATGCTCCCTCTCAGTCTGTTTCACGCTCAAATGGAAACCAATTGGCCGGTTTTCCTAAAAGAAAACATCGTCCACTATTTATTCATTTTTTCCCTGCTGGAAACGATTGGAACAATCGTGTTCATCGGTTTGGAAGTTGTGTTGGTCAACCGTACCAATCACTTCTCCCGTGTACGTGTCATTCAAGCGGGTTATATTTTTTATGTATGTGCTGCTATGGGATTTGGATTTTTTCACCATATCGCTGCATTCATTGTATCACAGGTGTTCTTTTGTCTAGGAGCCACCCTGAGCTTGAATCATATGCAGACGTTCATTAGTACCCTTGCTCCTCGGGAACATAAAGGTAAATACTTTGCGTTGTTCGGACTGCACTGGGATCTATCCAGGTCTGCAGGACCCGTTCTTGGAGGTTTAATCTTATCTACTTTCAATGGTCAAGTGCTGTTTCTTTGTCTCGGTATACTCATCGTCTGCGGGGCATTCCATCAAACCCGGGCGATCCGTTCCCTCGATCCAACCACTGAATTCATAAAGTCAGGCCCTCTTAAAGAAAGAAGACCTAAAGAAGTAGGCTAAACAAAAATGCCAGCCTGGTCACTTCGATCGATTGAAAAAAAGACTGGTTCCGTACGATTGCACAAAAAACGGCGGGTCCGACGTAGGATCCCCCCGTTTTTTTACTGTACAGTTGAAGAGAAGTCGAAAAAACTAGGTCTTCCTTGATACCCGAATCCACAACAAATCGCTTATCGATGTTGATCGATGAGGATAGGATTTCCGTCAGGATCTTCAATCGTAAAACTTTCCGGCCCCTCACTCGTTTCATCCGCTTCAGACAGGATTTCGACCCCTTTTTCTTTCAGCTGCTTTTGCAGTTCCCGCACATCTGTAAACGAATCTGTATTTTCTGCGTCCTGATTCCACCCAGGGTTGAAGGTCAACAAGTTCTTCTCGAACATCCCTTGAAATAGACCAATCACACAGCCTTCATTTTTCATGATGACCCAGTTTTGATCCGGATCTCCTCCAAAGGCTTGAAACCCCAAGTGTTCATAAAAAGCTTTCGATTTATGAATGTCCTTCACACTCAAACTGACAGAAAATGCACCAAGTTCCATATGAATTCCTCCTTCATTATTGCTCCTACCATTTACATGTTCGCCTCGATCAGGTGAAAACCCTGCCTTTTCATAGCGAAGGTTGGACAGGTTAAACACAAGGAAGCGTCCGCTCTGGAAAACAAAAAAGAACAAACCTTTGCAAAAGGCTTGTTCTTTTATAGAGAATATCCCTCTATATTGTTAATGCTGGGTTGCCTGCCTATAACTCGTCACCCCATAAGCAATACAATGAGCCACATATAAAAACGTCATAACGAAAAATGAGAAAGAGGCCCCTTCTACAAGAATGATCACCGCCCAGGCGATAATAATGAAGGCAGAGGTAGCAAGCCAGGCGGAAGCTCTTGCGTGCAGGTGAATGGTTCTGTACCTTTCATCCAACTGGCGTTTTTCCTTCATGTTCCTGCGAGCAATTAAATAAGCAACTAAACCGCTCGTCACCCCGAAAATCAACCCCGCAAGACCAACCAAGTGATTCAACAGTTCACTCAATATTTTCATCTCCTTCAAAAATAAATAAATCTTCGATGTGACATTCGAAAATCTGGGCGAGCTTGTGAGCCAAGACAAGAGATGGTTTGTATTTCCCTTTTTCAATGGAGATGACGGTCTGTCTGGATACATCCAGTAGCACAGACAATTGCTCTTGGGTGATTTGGTGTTCGGTGCGTTGCTCTCTTATTAAATTTTTCATGGCATCCTCCCAAAAAGTCAAGCTCACTTTACGTAAAGTTTACTTTACTAACCAGATATTGTCAATATCCATTTGGAAGAAACAGGATGACATTCCTCACACCGAATATTAACCGCATGATTTCACTAAGAAAGAAGGATGGATGTGATCTGCCGACGGTCTTCACCCAATTATAAAGGAGGCGATCCCCATGACTTGGACCGCCCCTCTGGTGAACATTCGTGATGAAGTTTGTCATCTTTAAAAGAAGGTGCCCCTCCTTCACCTCCGTGCGGTATGACAAGGGGACCAATCGTCTCCCTTCACAAATACCTTGACCTAAATGGAAGAAGGAACTTTCGATGCGCTCTTCGAACTGACGCGCTGCAGCATATATTCCAGCAGGAAAAGATAATCCTGCTGATGACCCGTGTGTTTAGCAAGCTCAGACAGCTGTTCTAATATATAAAGGCAGTCATTTTCATACAAGCTGTAATTATCAAACCCTAAAATGGTTTGACGGGCGAACTCCCATAGATCTTCGTGGACATCCTGATCCATCGTTTTACTCAGCAGGGAGATCATGGTCAAAAGCTCGATCATCACCGTCGAATTCTGGTTTGCATACTCCCGTATGGAAGCGAATCCCTTATGAAGGTAATAACGAAAATTCTTTTGATTCAGGATGATCCGGAGCTCCTTTTCATTGTCAAAAAGATAGGGAGAAAAATTTGTAGACTGGCCGATGTTTTTCAACAAATCTGCAATCTGGTGAATCGTATTCGTAACAGTAAGAGGATCATTATGCCCTAACGCTTTGATGGCTACTTCGGCAAGCTTATTCAGCCCGTACTCCAGATCTTGAATTTCTGTTTGTTTGGCCCCGATTTCTATCGATTTGAAATACCGTTCAGGATGAATGGTTTTCCCTCGTTCCCAATACGTAAGGATCGGCGTTCCCTCTAAAACGAACTCTCCAATTCTCACATCGAACCGAAGCAGGCAGTCATCACTTTTCGCTTGTTTAATCAATCTCGAAAAATCAGCGACTTGAAGGTAACCAGACTCACTGGTCTTCATCACCTTGCCATTTTCATCAACTGGAAGCGAGCTTTCTTCAACCTCTTCCAAGCGATAAGGCTTCAATTCTTTTTCCAACGACGCCTGAACCTGTTTCGACTTGGCATTCATATTAAAACTGATGTTATGAACCTGCATCCAAGTGGTGGTATGGTTGATGAAATAAATAAACGTGACCGCAGCTGTAATCGCTGTGAGGATAGATAGAACCGGTGTGGCCACAATATATTCCTCTTCTTCATGCGTCACGTACAAAAAGTTTAACAGGACATAAATGAAACTGCCGTTAAAAATTCCGAGCACGTGCTGAGTGGCACGGTCACTGACAAAGTTCACAAGCATTTTGGACGAAAACTGGCCGCTGAACGTTGTCAGAGCGACGAGCAGGGAGTTGATGGTAAAAGCACTCAGTGTCAATACTCCACCGACAAGAGCGCTCAGCAGCACTTGCAGCGTCTGACCACTGAAACCGATCGCAGGTGGCAGGTATAAACCGACATCGACGACATAATCGAGGTAAAACGTAAAAACGGATAATCCGACCGCGCCTATGATATACCACAAAGGCATAAACCAAAGCGTTGACTTCAATTCACTCTTCCGCTGGCGTCTCGACATTTTGTAATATTTCTTAAGATAGTAGAAGCTTCCCATATGATCACCATTGCATCTCTAAGATTTTGAATCTCCTTTCTCCTACCCTGGAAATTAAAAAACGAACCTGAATTTTTCAGAATCCATAAAAATAGGGAGAAATATCGATATGCCTCATACACACCTTCACCTAGTGAAATCCAATGTTTAATGATGAGAAATGAAAGGAATCCCGTTAACACGTTTGATATAGGAAAGGAAATCTGTAGCGTAATAAGAGGATTCGGCCGTTGAATTTCTGTAAGGCAGGAACGTTTTAAATTACACCATGGATAGGAGGCTCACGTTGAGATTTGCAAGTGTTGGCTTCGTTGTACTGGCTGCTATTGGCTGGGGAGTCAGCGGAGGAATCGCTGATATTTTAATGAGTAAGGGCTGGGATCCGATTGTGATTTCCTTTTACCGAGGAGCTGTAGGATGGATCTTCTTTTTTGCGTGGTTCCTCATGCGTTTCAAACAAAACTGGATCAGGTCGCCATGGTTTCATTTATGGTCGCTTTTGGCAGGGATCGGAGTAGCAGGAAACTTTACTTTTTATTTTCTAAGTATCCAAGCATCAAGCATTGCTGTTGCCGCTACGCTCATGTACACCGCCCCTGTATTTGTCCTATTCATCTCCTTTTTACTAGGAATGGAACGTGCGACTTGGTTTAAATGGGGATGCATCTTCAGTGTCCTGCTGGGAATCCTGTTGCTTACAGGTGCCTACAATACCGAGTCGATTTCCGTCAGTTTCCTGGGGGTGGCTGCGGGCCTTCTTGCCGGCCTTTCTTATGCATTGTTTATTTTTGGTTTCAAAAAAGCCTCTGAGATTGGCAGTCCGCCGACTGCTTTAACGATCGCCTTTTTCTCCTTTTGTCTCATTCTCTTCATGTCTGCCGACCAAGGGGAAGCTGCTCGTGCATTGACATCGAACGACATCGGGTGGTTTGTCCTGTTAGGGATGATCGGGTCAGGGATAACCTTTATCTTTTATGTCATCGGTCTTCGAAACACAGCACCGACAACCGCTTCGATGGTCGCTATGATTGAACCGGTTACCGCTTCATTGTTTGGTGTTCTCATTCTCGGAGATCACTTGAGCCTCATCCAATCCCTTGGTATGGTGCTGATTCTAGTCACCATCACCACTCTGAGTGTGAAGCAGTCCGACTGATCCATGACGGAATGGATCAGGATACAGGATCACTTGATTATGGAAGAAACTACAAAAACACAGACCATCCCTTTGGTCTGTGCTCAAATAGAGTTCTATTCACTTTCAGGCGCTCATCCTTGTATGTTTTGACCGGACGGTGAGATGATCACGGTCGCCCGATTTTTCTACGGAGGATGTCCTTCGACTTATAGAGGACTTCTATGTGCGTCCCTTTGACCGTATAATGATCCCCGTCAAGCAGAAACACGCTTTCTTCAATGGCATCCCCGTCTCCTTCATTTGTATAAGCAGCGGAGACGACCTCTCCATCAGCCCACTTGCCGGCTTTTGAATGAGGGATGACTTCCAAATACTTGAGCGATTCTTCTCCCGTTCCTGCAATGACCGTCACATCAATGCGGCGCTCGTTCAGGATGGCACGATTGGCATTCAATGCATCGAGAAATGGATTGGTGGTCTTCATTTGAGAATAAGCAAGAAGGGAGCGGTTGTCAGATTCATTCTGGATGAGATAGTTTTGATAATCCTTGCCAGGAACGATATCATGCAATCCAGGAAATTGAGTACGGATCACTTCCATCTTTCTTCCCTGATCATGATGAGTCAGGTAATTCAAATACCACTGCATGTAAAAGTGCACAAAGTTGAAACTCACTTTTTGTCCGGTCGGGAGCTCCCCCCCTGCCCAATAGCTGTAGTTCGGCGCGGAGCCTGCATTGGGTGTACAAAGCTGAATGAGTTGGTCGATATCATTCTGGTACCTGTCCCCTTGAGCATACGCCCTGGCGACTAACCCTCCCATGCTGTGACTGACTACGTTTACGCGCTCTGCTCCTGTCTGCTGTTTAGCCAGGGCAATCGTCTTTGCGAGGTAATGGTTGGCCGAATCGTCGATTTTTTGACTCCAGTCATAAAAACAGATGAACAAATTTTTGTTTCTTCGGTACCCCATGGATTCAAGCATGAGAACGAACGGTTCATACACCATTCCAGCAAGACCGAAGCTCCACCCGCCCGTACCCGGGATGATGACGTTGCTCATCGATCCGAACAATCCAGGGACAACGACTAAAGGGGGCTGATGATTGGTCATCCTTCTCCTCCTCTTCACCTCTTTCTACAATCTATGACGACGAACATTTGAACATGTTCGTCGTCCTATGAGGTGGAGAGCTTTGGATGACAAGGACAGAAAGACTCGATACGAAAGATCAAACCGTCCTGCTCTTCCCTTTTAATCAGACACCTGGAAACCATCGGTAGGATAACCTTTAGGCCTGGCGCAAAATCTTCTCCATCGCTTTCCCTTTTGCCAATTCATCGATCAACTTGTCCAAATAGCGGATTTCCTGCATCGTCGGCTCTTCGATGTCTTCTACACGCACACCACAGACCACACCCTTGATCATGGAACGAGAGGCATTCATCTGTGGAGCTTCCGCAAAAAAGGTCTCGAAGTCCGTCTCATTTTCCAATTGCGCTTCTAACTCCTCCTGGCTATACCCCGTCAACCAGCAGATAATTTCATCAACTTCTGTTTTCGTACGGCCTTTCTTTTCAGCCTTCGTCACATAATGAGGATAGACCTTTGCAAAACTCATCGTATAAATTCGGTGTTTCGTCACGATCTCCACTCCCTTTTAGTCGTTTTATGTTTCCATAATATCACAAAGCGGCCGCCCGATTGCTCAAGGATCACAATCGGGCGGCCGCTTCGTTTACTTTTTGAAGGAATCGCGAAGCTTCCACCTTTGATTTGTTCTGTCTTTATCCACCGGTTGAAAGGTATATTTTACTCACCGGTTTCTCTCCAGCATCTGTTTCAATTTTTCCAGATCTTTTTTGTTCGCTTTTTTCATCATGAAACTCATGAATGGCGTGAATGCCTTAGAAAAGCCTCTGGGCTCACCCTTATTTTGCAAGATCATCAATGTGCGATGATCGCCCAGAGCTTTCCAAGTATACGTCGTTTCCATTGGAAAAGGTCCGTTGACCGTCCGCATGACCATTTTGTGCCCTGGCTCATATTCTACGATTTCATAAACATAAGACAATTCGCGACCGAGAAAGCTCGCTTTGAAAGCTACCTGTGACCCTTTTTCCACGACCTCATCAGTCAGCCACTCTGCGGATTCGATGTTCACATACCACTCGGGAGCATGGGATGGATGTGCGGCATATGTCACAACTTTTTCCTTGGAACAATCAATGACGGTTTCTGTTTGAACATGCACCATGATTCGTTTTCCTCCAAAGCAGGATTACTTTTGTTCCACATAGTTTTTTAATAGCGTTCCAAGCAAATGGTTCCAGCCCTCTCTATGGGACGGCTCCCAATCCTCTTCGATCAGGCCGGAAGCCGTATGGGTGAGCTTCAGCGTCGTGGATCCATCATTTTCAGTAAGCTGGTACGTATACGCACTGTTTACTGCTCCCTGCATCCCCAAGTGACCATACAATCGAATTTCTTCTGGAGCATTCACATAATAGACATTTCCCCATACCGCTCCTTCATCTTGGCCCCACTTTTCTAAAAACTGCCCTCCAACAACTGGGTTCAATGAAAGTTCTGATGGCTTTCCTTCAGGGGCAATGCGAAATTCCCACCAATCCTGTACATTCTCTGTCAATGCCTTGAATACCTCTTCACGCGACCCGTCAATGACGACTTCTTGTTCGATCTTGAAAACACTCGCTTGTTCATTTGTCTTCATTTCTCTTCCTCCTTCATTCTTTTCAACGACTGATTTTACATTCAATAAGGACTGGGCAGCCGCCCCCGTATATTGTCCTACCCAACGACTGTGGACTTCCTGCAAAGGCACCGCATTCAAATAGTTCAGCCTGTATTTCCCTTCCCGCCGGACGATCACCAAATGCGCATCCTGTAAGACAGACAAATGCTTCATAATCGCATACCGGGATACATCGGGAAAATACGCATCCAAATCCCCTGTGGTTCTGGATGACTGTTTGAGAAGATCCAGGATCTCCCTTCGAATCGGGTGGCCTAAGGCTTTAAATACGTTTGATAGCTGATCTTCCATATAAACCCTTCCTATCGAGATGTGTTAGGGATTTCTATCATGTGACCTTATGGTAACATGTAAGTTTAAAAATATCCATCTGATTTGATTGGTATTAAATTCCACGTCATTTCACTGAAAGTCTTGAAGCCTTCGTACACCTTCATCTTTAGGATCAAAGGGGAACTTCCTCGTTGTGGAAGTTCCCCTTTGATGAGCCCGACACCTGAATGGTTACGGTGCTACAAATTCTACTTTAATTCGATCAGGATCTTCGAAGAAAACTGCATAATAATCTTCTCCGCCTGCAAAAGGATGAAGGTCCTCATATAAGATGTCGATCCCTTTTCCCTTGAGCCTGTTGGTCATCTCATCCACTCTTTCCCGGGAAGAAGCGTGAAAAGCCAAGTGGTTCAAACCCGTGCGACATCGATGATACGGGACATCTAAGTATTTTTCTTCCGTCTGGACAAACACCAGATACGTTTCTCCTAACTTCCAGCTTTGGCCCTGATCCCATTTCTGGTAGGACTCATAACCCAACTCTTTCAAAAACCAGCCCCAAAAGGATTGGGACCTCTCTAAATCGGACACATAAATTTCCACATGATGAAGCAAGCCTTCAGACAATACTGACTCCCCCTTTTCCTTAATCCATACCATCATACCAGAAAGAAAAAAGAGGGTGCTCAAGCTTCAAGCAGCCACTCATTCATTCACCGAAATTAGTGGTATGCCCGAATTTCATCCATTTTCTTTTGCACAAGCGGATAGAAATGATTCTGTGCATCTGAGGTGGAATTCCCTCCGAAAAAGCCGGTCCCCGGACAGGTTTTTACTGCGTGCCCCTCGGCATGATCCAACACCCGCTCCCCTGAATTGATATCCCACCAATGATGATAGGTAATACTGTCAACGGAAGGCGTAAGTCCAAATTTCAACAACAGTAAGGCTGTCACGGTAACAATCGTTTCCCTTTGTTCAGCTGACATGTGATTGTGACCTTCATTAAAATTCCCGACGTTTTCAATCGCTAACGCGTGCGCCTCCACTTCCTTCATAACCGCTTCGTTTTGTAAGCCGAATGAACCTTCAGGTGGTGTATTGAAAGACCGCCCCACAGCCACGGTTCCATCAGGAAAGGTAGTCAACTGTTGACTGATATCCTTCCAGTTCATGCTGTTGACATGGTAATCTTTCATCCCTTGAAGCAAACCGAAATGGTTCTTCCAGTTGAATTGTTGATAATCCGGTTGATAGGTATGATGTTGTTGAACCGTCTCAATTTTCCGGGTGAAGGTATGATTGAAAAGCCAATCCTTAAAATCCTCACGATTCATCAGGACGAACTGCCCTTCCATTCTAAGCTTCTTTGGAGGAATTCTAAGCTTCTGTCCAACCTGAATCATGCTGGAAGAAAGTCCATTCGCCTCTTTGATCGAAGCTACTGATGAAGTGAACGACTGTGAAAGGTTCCATAATGTGTCCCCTGGCTTCACCTCGTACGTGATGGGTACTCTGAGTTTCTGCCCCATCAATAGCAAATCCGACTGCAAGCCATTGAAGCGTTTTAAATCATTGACAGAAGTATGGTAAGTAGTGGCGACTTTCCATAACGTATCGCCCGGTTTCACATCATACATATTTCTTGGGTTATTGGCCGCGTGTACAGAAGTTAAAGACAGCGTAGCACATAGAAACAAACTAAGGAGAATGGCGATGATTTTTTTCATGTATGACTTCCTTTCCAAAAGTCGAATGAAAGAACGCAAGGAAGAGCACGCTCTTTGTTTCCTTAGTTTGTAAACCATTGGTGGAGATTATACGAGGATCTCTGTGAAAGCCGGTGCTTGCTTTTGAACAAGGAAAGCCTTTTCTTTAGTGTTCTCTAGTCTAAGTACAAGACGGAAGCAAACACGTACAAAAAATCGATGTTGGGGCTCATTTGAGAGGGTGTTTAATCGCATGTTAGCGTTGAGATATAGGCAAAAGAAAGGATGAACCTAATGTCAGATAGAAACACGCGCGGAGTTATTTCAACAAATGGGGGATGATTTTGAGAAGAAATATAACGTGGAAAAAGGAGAGGCAGGATCCGCTCCTACCCGCCTGTTTCCACTGAGAGAAGCTGTTGATTTCGCTAAGTCATGGCTGAATGACTACGATGAACAATAGATTCAAGGATCCGTGCAAGCTCCTCACCTGTTGGAAATGTGGCTGACGAGGAGCTTGCACCCTGTAACAAGTAAGAGCTGAAGAATACTCAGTCATAAAGGGTGTAAATGAATTCTTCCACTTCTTCCCCACGGGCGTTCGCATAACCCCGATCCTCCCCCGTGATGAGGAATCCGTTCTTTTCCAACACTTGTTGTGAACCCACGTTATCCTTTGCTGTTCTTCCATGAAGCGGGCGAATAGAGACCGTCTTTAACAATTCGCTGAGGGCATGGCTTGTGATCCCCTTCCCCCAATGCTGCTTGTCGATCCAATACGTGACTTCCCAAAGACCGGACTGAGGAAAGCACAGAATGCTTCCAACGATGTCGTGATTCAGGGTGATGGTCTTTTTTATGATCTTATCTTCACGAAGAATTTTGTCCCAATGGTTCATGAAATCTTCCCAGTTATTTGGATCTTTTGCTGTAAAAGCAGCCAGGTGGTTCGCCTCAGGATCTTTCTGGATTTCGTAGATGAACCCGAGGTCATTCTCGTGGGTTTCTCTTAGACGGATCTTCATGCTTTCCTCTCCATTCATTGCAAAGTCTACATCCTATTCAAGTTTTTTCTTTAATCAAAGATGTTTCTGCAAAGAAAAGAACGTTAATTCTGTCCTTGTGCAGGGTTCTTCCTCGTCATAGTAAAGAATACGATGGCACCAATCGTCGCCGTGGCAAACAAAATCGTCCCCATCGGTACAGCGGTGGTTTCATCAAGACCGACCAGCGGAGATACGGTCGCGCCGAATAACAACGGCAGCATTCCGAGCACAGCACTGGCACTTCCTGCTCTGTGACCTTGATACTCCATCGCGAGCGTAAATGTACTTGTCAAAACCATTCCCATCGCTGTCATGTAAATAAAGATAGGAATAACAATTGAAGGGAGCGGTCCTTCAATGATGGTCATGATGAATAGGAAACCTGTCGCACTGACAGCAATCAGAATCGCACTCCGAAGCAGACTCCGTTCGTGGAAGATCCCCCCAAGACGCCCGACTAAAAAGCTGCCTGTAATGATCGCGAGCCCGTTGATCCCGAACAACACACTAAAGACTTGAGGCGATACGTTGTAGATCCCTTGATAAACGAACGGTGTTCCGGACACATAAGCAAAGCTCCCGCCATGGACGAAACCGATGGTCAGCGCATACCCGATGAACGAGCGGTCTTTCAGCAGGCGGCCGATGGTCAAAATCGATTCTTTCACCGTACTTGGAATCCGTTTTTCTATGGGAAGGGTCTCCGGTAATTTTCCGGCCACAGTTAAAACGATGGCCACACCGACGATACTTAAAAAGAAGAAAATCGTCTCCCATGTAACGAATGGTAAAAGCAAGATCGCTCCCCCTGTCATCGGAGCAATCATCGGAGCGGTTGCATTAATGACCATGAGCAAGGCAAAGAACTTGGTCAATTCTCTTCCCGAAAACACATCACGTACGACGGCTCGTGAAAGGACGACACCGGCAGAAGCCGTGAAGCCCTGTAGAAAACGGGCGATGACGAGCACGGTGATGTTTGGCGCAAGCGCACAAAGCAAGGAAGCTCCTGCAAACATGGAAAGGAAAAAGAGCAGTGGCTTCTTCCTCCCCTGCGAATCACTGATAGGGCCAACGACGATCTGACCGACCGCAAGCCCGACTAAACAGGTCGTTAAGCTAAGCTGAACGAGTGACGCGCTGGTACCTAAATCAGAGGCGATTCCCGGAAAACTGGGAAGATACATGTCGATGTTGAGCGGCCCTAAAATCCCGAGCATTCCGAGAAGAAATGCGAGACTTAATCTTTCTTTCCCTTTTGGATTATGTAACATATGTAACACCTTCTTCTCTATCTGAAATGAAATAAACCCTTGGGTAGTATCCCCACATGTTTCAGGTTGTTAAACTATGATTCTATCTTCCTTTATCAAGAAAGTCTATTCAAATGACCTTTAATCATCATCCATAGACATGCGTACATGTTCACCTTTGTCCTTGAAAAACATGTATTTTTCCTAAGTCACATGAATTCTCTGCATCGATCTTAACCGGAAAACTTAGAAATATGTCCCTATATGAAGCAGGAAATGTAAAATCATCTTCCACACTGATAAGAAAATTGAAAAATAAACAAACATTAAGTAACGACGAAAAAGGCCCTCGGAATAAACTGAGGACCTTTTTTCTTATTTCGCTTTCTTATGTTTCATTCTGATGGTGAGTTCACCGTCAGACTTGGCCTTCGTTCTGATCTGGATGGTTTTCTTTTTATCGTCATAGACGAAAGAAGTGTTCTTAGCTGTATCACCGGATTCTTTTAGTGACTCCAGTTTCTTTCCATTGAGTTTAATCCATTTCGGAGACTCCTCGAATGGCAGCTCGACGGTGTAGGTTCGATCTTCAACGACTCCTTCATAGGAACCCTGCCTCTTCCCAACGGTCACCAAAGTCTCATCCTTCTCCCTCTTTGCTGTAATTTCCGTGGTGGCATATGTCCCTTCTTCATACTTATAGGTAGATCCGTCATCTTCATATAAGGTATAGGTGGACAGCTCACCAGACGAATAAGGGTAAATGCGTAAGCGGATTTGTTTATTTGGTTTTTCGCCTACGTACTGAATATCTTCCCCGAGTGGTACAATCGCTCCTTCTTTAACAAATACAGGTGTTTTGGCTAATGGTGCGTCGTAGGTGATCGTCTCCCCACCTTCATACATCTTTTTCCCATTCCATTCAAACCATTTTCCATCAGGCAGGTAGATCTCACGCTCCCGCTCTCCCTCTTTATGAACAGGGGCGACAAGCAGCGAAGGTCCAAACATCCACTGATCTTGAAGGTTGCTGACATTCGGGTCTGATTGATAATCAAAAACCAATGGTCTCATTAAAGGGAGATTGGTATCCGACGTATCTTTCACTGCCGAATAGATATATGGAAGCAGACGGTAACGCTGCCTGATCGCCTCGGTTACAATGGTTTCTGCTTCTTCTCCAAAAGCCCATGGCTCCCGTTCTCCATCTGCTCCATGTGAACGGAAGATCGGCATATAAGCCGCAGCCTGCATCCAGCGTGTGTACAATTCAGGAGACGGTACCCCTGAAAATCCTCCTGCATCCGTAGTAAAGTAGGGCATGCCTGACATCGATGCCGTAAGTCCAAGCTGCAAGTTATGGGTCAGCGCCTCCCATGTAGCACTCACATCACCACTCCATAGGGTCGTCCCATATTCGCTAATTCCCGAAAAACCGGAGCGTGCAAGAGACCACACCCGTTCATCCGTGTAAGATCTTTGTCCTTCATAAAAGGCCTTGGATTCTACTAACGCATAGACGTTCCTGATTTCATCCGCTCTTCCTGCTTGGAAGTGGTCACGGATCGGATCTGTTTGTTGTTCTGGTTCATTCAAATCGATCCACCACCCCTTTGTACCAGCGTCATGAAGAGTTTTGGCTTGTTGCGTGAACCATTTAGCTGCATCTGGGTTGGTAAAATCAACGAGTCCGCCATCACCATACCACGCGGGATATTGGATGGTACGATTGGATGTGTCCCGTACAAAGTAGCCCTTCTCATCTGCCTCGCTATAATTATTGGCTGTTGTCTCCAAGTATGGATCTACAATGGGTGTGACTTTCACCCCTTGATCAGCTAACCGTTTGAGCTGCTTTTCAGGATTCGAAAACGCCTGTGACCAGGTAAAATCAAAATATTGATCCTCTTTTGCCCAGTAAACATCCAAAATCATCCCATCCATAGGAATGGCCTTGTCTCTAAAGGTGCTCGCGATTTGATTTACTTCCTCCCAACTTTTATATCCGTATCGCGATTGAATATACCCGAGCGCCCATTTGGGGGGTAAGGGAGACTCTCCTGTAAGTTCCCCAAAGGCGTCCATCACCTGAGGAATCGTTGGTCCAGCCATGAAATAGTAGACCATTTCTCCGTTCGGGGCATGGAAGGAATAGGTGGATTTGTCTTCTTTCCCTAAATCAAAATGAGCGTTCTGGTAGGTATTATCAAAATACACGCCATAACCGTTTGTAGAGGTCAAAAAAGTTCCTGAAATATCAGAGGTGTTTCCTCCAAGGCCGCCAACCATGGCATTGTTCATCGTAATTTTTGTTCCCCGCTTATCAAGCACATTCGAGTGACGGTCCATTCCCAGTCCATAAAGATGCTCATCCGCACCTAATTCGAAGGATTGATAGACCCCTTTATACTGGTCATATCCAAGTCCTCCGTCGTCCTGATCCCTGGTGAGTAACTTTTCATTTTGTGAATCATAGTAAGCAAGACGGAAAGGGTTTTTATATGCCCTTACCGTCAATTCCTCGGTTTGAATTTTATAATAGTCTTTTTCATCAGTTATACGATAGAGAGGCTTTGCCTTTTCATCGTCCACGACAAACGACTTTTTCTTAGAAAATGTTCCTGTCGGCTCCAGCCAAACCCGGGCGATTCCTTCTTTTAGAAAAGACAATCGTACGGCTGGTCGGTCCTCCATTTGAAATGTGAGTTCCCCATCCTTTTCTACATAAGGCTGTGTAGGATCCAGTGCAGGCAGAGTAGTCATCTGTGGCTGCTCGGGGTCTGCTTTCACGATTTCAAAGTGTTCAAGATCAAGAAAGCTTCCGTCCCCTCCTTCTGAGGAGGCCCCGATTTTGACCACTTCATCTGCCTCTACGGAGATCACCGTCGTTTCAACAGAATCCCAACTACTGGTTGATACCTGCTTCGACTCTTTTCCACCTCCGTATGACACATAAATACTGGCTTTTGTAGCGGAGTCACTTTTTCTTGCCTTCGCTCTTACTGTATAGTCTCCTTCAGGCAATGCGACATGCCTCCACACTTCCGAGTTCCCTTTCAATCGAGCAAATGAAGATCCACCTTCATTTTCAAATGATGTACGATTCAAGGCAGAAGCTGACCACCCTGCTACTCCTTGATCAAAACTTGAATTAGAGAAATATTCGATGGAACTCTCTCCTCCAACCCTCTCTATTTTCACATCATCAATCTGAAAAGAAGTATTTCCAGGTGCGACTGTGTAGAACCCTATGTCCAACTGGCCGCTCGTGACTTCAAACGTCTGTGAGATTTGTTTCCATTGAAAATCAGGTTGTTCGGGTTTGATATCCACATCGATTCGATCACTGCCATGGTCGGATATTTCCATCCGTGCAATATTTCCAGCGCCTTCAAAGGTTGGGTCACTGTATGGCTGCAATTTCACCCAGGCGCTGACTTTATATTCACCGTTTTCAAGCCCTTTCAGCTTTTGATGGATACTCGCCTGGTAAGGGTCCGTTTTATAAAAATAATGCTTCATTCCATCATAAGCATCCTCCGTGTTCACACCAATCCAAGCATTGTCAGGATTCCATACATCCCAGCCTGTATGGTCCCCCATTTCAAAACCGCCATTTGTCAACGATACTTCCGGGTGCAGAAGTTCCACATAATCAAGGTGCAGTTCCCCTTCATCACCTGAACGATTTTTCAAGGTAATCAGATTTTCTCCTTCTTCCAGTCGCACCGTTGTCTGCTTGTCTTCCCACGCATCCCAGCCGTTTGTCGGTTGGAAGCTCATCGGATGGTTATGTTCATTGATGACCAGCGTTTTTGTAGTGGAAGCTTTGGATCCATTGGCATAACGAAAGTTCAACGTGTAATCCCCTGCCGTCGGAACCGATACAGCGAGGGTCACAGAAGCATCGGGTTGGTCCATGTTTTCAATATAACCAAAGCCGTTGAACCCCTGTTGTTCGTTATTGAAGAAAGCCCCGTGTTGGTAAGAAGCAACCTCTGTTTCGTATTTTTTATTCGTCGAACGCGGCACCACCTTGACCATGCTTGTATCGTGCGGAGTTAAGGAGGCTTTGTGATGGTACCGGTACCCAATATCTTCATGAGCCCATAGATCTCTTACATAGGCTTCTGTGTCGAGACCTAATTCTTCTGAAAAATCAACGGAAAGTTCCTTCTTCACATCCGATCGGTTGAACAATCCGACCACCCATGATCCATCAGGTAGCTGCCCAAGCCAACGTTCACTATCACGGCTGTTAAACTGATAATGTTCGTTGCTGTAAAAGATCGGCTTCCCTGCAAACCCTTGCTGGTTCAGTTCAATAAGCTCTGAGTTTTGATAGAAGTGGGCATCATCTCCTATGGTGTCGAATTGATCGGCAATCGCAATCGGAGAACCTGCCATAGTGAAGAGGGAGACAGCTGTTTTCTTCTCTTCCTTTTTAAATTCTCCGCTGAATGTATTCATCCGCAGAAAATCACCATCGAGAATCATAGATTTTCGTCCAGACACATCCGCGAATCCTGTGAAGCCTTGGAATGGATTCGCCCACTGTGACCAAGTATCTGTCCACTCTTGTCGTCTGGCACTGATGTGATCCCATCCTCCATGGAAGACATCTTCATCAATCCGAATCATATCCCCATACTTGAGTTCCAGTTCCGCATGGTTTTTCAAGTGCGGCATGACTAAACTTAAGATCATGTCATCTCCCGCCGCTTCTTCCATCCATTTGAGAGCCGTTTCATAATTTTCACGTCCGTGAGCAAGGCCTACATCCCCTATACTCTTATCTGTGCCCGTTTCATACCAGGAGAGAAAATCGACCCGCAGGAATTTGGCTCCCTGCTCTTTAAAGTAACGAACATAACCCTGGACAAATTCTTTCGCTCCCTCTTTTGTAACATCCACCCAGTATAACGAGGTCTCCTGCCCACCGTTAAAACGGTCCCCTTCCGTAATAATGTCTTTGATCTTAATATCCGGTCTGCCGATAACTGTCGCTTCTTCGTTCTCCACAGCTGAGGGCGTGATCCATAAAGGATTATAATAGACTCCCAGATTCATTCCTTTGCTCTCAATATAATCCGACCAGTATTTCCAATCATGTTCCCATGAGTCGTTGTGGGAAACAATGTATCCATGTTCCGTATGTTTCGTCGATCCTTCAATCCAGCCATCTGTACTCACCATGTCATACCCGTAGGGTTGAAAGTTTTCGGCCATCCAATCAATGTTCTGCTTCCATCGATCTTCCGGCAAATAGGAGTCATTGGTAAACTGATGTTCGTAAGAAATCCAATAAAGCGGACCTGATCCCTTTATTGTCGCCGGGCTTTCCCGCGCTTCCACGTAAGTGATGCCAAAAATAAAGACAAAAAATAAAGAACAAGCGCACAATGAATTCCTCAAGATTCTTGAGTGCATGAAGAAAGTTCCTCCTTTTGTTTGGTCCTTTATGAAAGAAGTAAGCGGCTTTCCTGATGGATGGGGGGCTCAAACCAATGATCGATCGCCTGTAGAGCTGCTCCTTGTACCCAGGCCTCATCTCCCAATTCGGAGACTCGAAAGGCGACTTCACATCCAGCTTTTGAAAAGAAATTATCGGATGCTACCTCAAGGGTGTAGGGCATAAAAAAGTCCTTGGCAACCAAACCTTCGCCAACAAAAATGACAGCAGAAGGATTGAAGACGTTGATACAATTTAAAACCCCAACACCAAGGTTTTCGCCAAGCTTTCTTAAAAGATATCGTGCTAGCCGATCACCTGAATGGGCAGCAGAAGTCACTTCATCAAAACTGAAATGCCCAAGATGGAGAGTGCTTTCCGGGTAAAGATGTTGGACCTGCCTGCCTTCCGCTTCTAAGAACCGTTCAGATGCGTGCATTTCAAGACAACCTTTCTGACCGCAATGACAGAGGTAACCATCCTGCTTGATCACCATGTGGCCGACTTCACCCGCTCCTCCATGATGACCTGCATAAACGCTCCCATTTAAAAAAAGAGAGGATCCTACACCCGCTCCTACGGAAATGCATAAAAAATCATCCCCTCCTTTTCCATAACCGAGATGGCGCTCCGCTTTACTGTAAGCGTTTACATTATTATCTATAAAAATAGGCACGTGGAACGCTTTCTGTATTTTTCCTCGGATATCCACTTGTTCCCACCCTAGTAAGGTCGATCGAATCATTCTTCCTTGTTTGTTATTAATCAATCCTGATGAAGCCATTCCAATGCCAATCAGTTTGCTTTCAGGAATCGTTGTTTCTTGAATGATCTGATGAATGTGATGCACGATCGAATCCAGCAGGGTGTCTGGTGGGGTGGTCTTTTTAAAAGGAAACGTGTGTTTACGAAGAACTTGCGCACGAAGATTCGTACTAGCCACAATGACTTTGGATTCCTCAATTTTCACACCAATCGCATAGCCATACTCTTCATTGAAGGTTAGTAAGGTCGCTTTCCTCCCCCCGGTTGAATGGGCCGTTCCTTTTTCGAAAATCAAACCCGCGGATAGCAGCTCTTCTGTAATATAAGTCACCGTGGATAAACCCAAATTCAAGGCTTTGGAGATATCGGTACGACTGATCGGTTGATGGTTCCGGATGGTGGAAACCACGTGAGAACGATTCAATTCTTTCATGAGTGTTTTATTTCCTACTCTCATTGCAAGCCCCCTTTTCTTCTTTGATCTTAACTTACTTCATTCACTGAAACAAGTAACTTTCTGAAAATTAAGAATATAAACCAAAACCTTATCATTTTCGCCAAATTTTTCAGTCCATTCGATCATACATTCCAAATGATTCTCTCTCGTTTTAAGAAAAATAGGATCAGATGTTCTTTACATAACCTTTCTCAAATAAAGAAAGGGTCGAATCTTTTATAAAAGATTCGACCCTACTTTTTCATAGCTTCTGGCAGACCATTTGATCTTCCATCCTAGTTAAAAATCAGGCTTCAACTGAAGTTTTGTTTCCAACCCAATGCAAACAAACGACTACCAGAAAGACTGAGTAAAACAGCCAGGGCAAGTAAGGAAAGATCAAATTCCCACCCGGCCATTTGTCCGTTTCCAAAGAAACCGACCATCGGGAGTTTCACAGTAACGATGGCACCGACCATAATGACGCCGATGACGATGGCTGAAGTACGTACGAATAATCCAAGAATAAGTGCAAGACCTGCGATGACTTCAGCAGCTGCGACTAAATAAGCAAGAAACCCAGGCAGTCCCATCATGTCCTGAAACATCCCTACAACACCCTGAATTCCCATCCATTTCTGAATGCCATGAGCAAACATGATGATCCCTAACACGAGACGTGCAAATAATAGTCCATACTCTACTGAATTCTGTTTCATTTTTTGACCACTCCTTTTCTAAAGTTTTATGCATTTCTAGCGTACCGTGTTTTCTGATTATTCAAAGTAATCTAGCTTACAATCCTTTTGACCCTACCTTATTTCCCCCACCCATACATACTTTTAGATCAACCATTGTTCCATAAAGTGGGAAGAAAAGTCTCTGAACGTTCGGACACCCACCCTTTATGTAAATCCAGGAAGGCTCGCATCGATTCCCTTTAAAAATCAAATTCTAATCGACTTAAGGCACCGATTATTTTTATCATACGAACGTTTTTCATAGATGGCTTCTGGTCCAAAGAGATATGGATATGGAAAAAATCGCATTTGACATTTTCCTCTTTCTCATCATAGAATTGACCACATAACAAAAAGTTTCCTGAGGTAAACTTTTTGTTGCGCGGTGAAATCATAAGGTATTTTTTAAACCTATACCTTAACCCAATTCAGTAGAAAGGATGAGACGATGTCTTTATGGTTACGCTCGAGTAAGTTCGCAGCAATTTTTTTGACGATCTTACGAATTTTCGTAGGATGGAAATTTCTATCAGCAGGATGGGGGAAAATGTTCGGGGCTGAATCTTTTGATGCCTCTGGTTTTTTACAAGGAGCTTTGAGTAAAGCTGAAGGTGAACACCCTGCCGTACAGCAATGGTATGCAGGATTCCTGGAAAACTTCGCCATACCAAATGTCGAACTTTTCAACTTCCTTGTTCCCGTGGGAGAACTCCTCATTGGGATCGGGTTGATTTTAGGTCTATTTACTAGATTTTCGATCTTTATGGGTGCCTTTTTGAATTTCAACTTCTTATTTGCAGGCACCATTAGTGTGAACCCGAACCTTTTGCTCATGGAATTTATTTTGCTTGCTGGCGGGACGAATGCTGGCCGTTTTGGAATAGATCCCTATATCCAACCGTTCATTCCTAATCGTTGGAGAAAATCACATAAAAGTCAGTAACCAGTCATTGATGATCCATATGTTTGATTTCTAAAAAAATGAACCTTCCTCATGAAAATAAATGGGAAGGTTCATTCAGTAATCTTTTTCTTAAAGAAAAGAAAGTCTAAGGTGGTGTTCAGTATGAAAAACTCTTTTAGTAAATCTCTGGGATGGAGTACGAAAATAACGGTCCTTACGATTCTCCTTGCTTCTATTTTTTCTGCGATCTCTACGTTCGTATTGTCCCATTCATCGATATTCGTTGGAATCTTAATCGTCTTCTTTTTCATATCCTTTGGAATCCTCTCTGATACGATCGGTTTGTCTGCGGCGGCCGCCCAGGAGCCCCCATTTCATGCCATGGCATCAAAAAAGATGAACGGAGCAAAGGAGTCTGTGCAAATTTGTAAACACGCTGAAAAATTTTCGAGCTTCTTCAATGATGTCGTAGGAGATATATGCGGGATCGTCAGTGGGTCTGCTTCAGCAGCTGTCGTTTTACAATTAGCGCTGATGGCTGGTCAAGGGGAAGATTCGTTTTATTATTCCATGATTGCGATTGCTTTCACAAGTGTTGTCGCCGGTTTAACGGTTGGAGGAAAAGCTTTATGTAAGGAGATCGCTATTCGAGGCTCGACAAGAATTATATTTTTCCTTGGGAAAGTGATCCATTTGATTGAAACCAAAACATCCATTCGGGTTTTCCCTCAAGGGGAAAAGGGGTAATTTCCCCCTTTTAAAACGCTTCACTTATCACCCTGTTCTGCCCTTTTATAAAATTCCGTGCAGGGCACCGAGGAGTGTGAAAATGACGAAATGATCACCAATGGCGATGAGAAAGGAAGTCTTCGGCATCAGTCCGAATAAGAAATTTTTCAAATACACAAGAGAAATGAGCAGGCCTACAATCATTCCCAGCCCAGCCCCTGCTGCGAAGGATTCAGCTCCTGTCGCCTGAGTCAGAACACCAATAACTGTTGAACTGATAAAGGCAATCAGGACCGCTGCGATATATTTCATCGGTCCTTCTGTCTGATGGTCCTTGACGCCCTCATACTTCTGAATCCTTTTTTCTGATAGCAAAATAGAATAATAAATAGCTCCGTAAACCATATAAAGCACGCCACCTGCGAGTATGGCGATGCCATTGATTTGACCCCAGTCGAGATCCATAGCGTGTCCCTCCTTTCTTATTTAGGTTCGATGGCAAGCGCAATCGCTTTGATCTTACAATCAAAGGACAAGCTTCCTTCTCTCGGATGCAGCTCGACCCATTCAATCGGGTGGTCCAAATAGCGGTAGCCGCTTCTTGGAAGCCAATAACTGTACAATTCTGAGTAGCTTTCAATCAACATCCCACGGTCCTGGTAGGACACAGGCTGCTCAAATTCATAGACCACGTGTTTCCCTCCCTGAAACGGATAGATCAGCTCCTGTTCAGGAACAGATAAGGAAGGGTCGATGGCAATCCGGCAATCATAGCGGCTTTTTTCAGGAGGTGTGATATAAGGATTATTTCTAGGCACTCCAAACAGAAAAGAATCCGGGCGAATAAGCCCACGCGCGTTGGCCCAATGATAGATTTCCTCCCACGCCTCTTCCACTCCTTCTGTATAAGGACCGATGTTTTGAAGGTGGATGGTTGGAGAGGCCGGCAGATCCAACACGTTCACCCGTTGAAGATCCAACCACCTGAATTCATTATAAGCTTCTTTATGTCCATCAGCTTTCTGTTTCTTGCCAAGAAGTTTAGATTTCTTGCGGTCTTCATATTCGCGTGGAAAATGAGTCAAGTAACCTCCATCCCGCCACTTCTTCGGACTCATTTGAAAAGAATGATTGAAGGACTGGGTAAAATAAGAAACCGATGAAAATCCACAGAGATAAGCAATTTGCGTAATCGGCTGCTGTCTTTCGTAGATAAGCATATGTGCGGCCTTCTCCAATCGATTGCGCTTCACATAAGCGGTTGGGGTCTCCCCCACAAATGCTTTAAAGACCCTTTGAAAATGGTACGCTGAGTAGGTTGATTCGGCTGCCAGCTTATGCAGACTCAACGTCTCGGTTAAGTGATCATCTATGTAATCCAACACCCGACTGATTTGTTTTTGTTGTTCTCTTTCAGAAGCGTTCATACGAATCTCCTTTTGTTTAAGGTTCTAGAAAATAGAAAGGCCGACAAAGACACCCCTCGACTTTGGACGTCCCTTCGTCAGCCCTACCAGCGTTCGATATCTTTCCCTCAGCCAAGGTTATCCCCGCTTTCGACATGACTACCAAGGCTTTCGCTTCCCATACATCATCACCTATTCCATAGATGAACCTTGTTTCTTAGTGTAATACTTTTGCGCCTTTACACGATTTCCACAAACGCGCATCGAACACCATTTGCGTTTCCCCTTTTTGTCTATGAACAAGGCCACACAGGATGAATTTTCACATTTCTTCACTTTGGACCATACACCCGTTCGATAGGCATCAAGAATGGAATAAGCAAGTAAAGAAATCAATCCCTCTCCTCCCCCTTGATAAGGAATGGGACGGAAGGAATTCGAGGAGACTTTGAAATACAGAGGGACCTTTTTTATTTTTTGTTCCAGCAGGTCCTTGATATGACTACTCGAACGCTGGTCCATAAAATATGAACGAATCTCATCCCTAAAGGCCTGAAGGTCGGCTGCGTGTATCGATCCTTCTCTTACTTTTTCCACTTGATAGGACGACAACATTTCTTTTTCTTCCATAAAGTCCATCCAATTCTCAACCATGACTTCATCCGCGAGAAGCTCCGTCATTTGACCCTTTTTGTTGTTCACTGTATTGAGAAAATTCATAAATAGATAGTCTGAAAAATAAGAATAACTCTTCTCTAAATTCATGATCATCGCTCCACCTTAAACTCTAATTGTTGACGCCAATTATAACATACCGTAATATTATAACCACTAAATTAAGTTTTAGTGGTTATAATAGTGAAAAGGAGAGATACAATGGCAATTCAAAAGGTATCTGATCAAACATTTGAGCAGGAAACAAAAGAAGGGCTGGTCATTGCCGACCTTGGCGCACCATGGTGTGGTCCTTGTAAAATCATTGATCCTATTTTAGAAGAGATTGATGAGGAAAAAGGGGAGCAAATGAAAATAGTAAAGCTTGACGTTGATCAAAACCCTGAAACCGCTCAAAAATATGGAGTCATGAGCGTTCCGACATTATTATTCTTTAAGGATGGCCAAGTCGTTGACCAATCTGTCGGAGTCAAGCCAAAAGAAGAAATTATAGCTACTGCAGAGAAATATGCCTAATCTGAAATAATAGGTGCCTTCTGGCATAAAAAAACCGCCTGGGTAGACGTTTCCGTCCTACCCGGGCAGTTTTTCCTTTCATTGCCTTGACTGTCCATATTTATATCGAAAAAATAAAAACCAACAATAAAGGATATAGAAAATCATCCCTAAGCATACCCAGGCCACCTCGTCCCAGTTAAACAAACGATAAACAAAGTACTCCCATTCATTTTGATCCCCTCTGCCTATACTCGAAAGGATGAACAACAGAGTAAACAAGGGAAGAAGAATTACCATAGCTATGGAAGAAAAGGCCAAGCGTTTTTTTAAAATGTTTCGAACACCCAAGTAAATAGAAAAACCAATGAAAGCGTAAAGAATGGCAATCATCCAAAATGGAACCGTTGGGGAAATGCACACCACATCCTTTCTGGCAGACCCGGCGGGCGGGTTGCTCTTCCATAGTGATCCATCATGAGATGAAGGAAAGTCTCGTCGATTTCTGTAAATAAAAAAACACATAAATGTTTAAAAATTTTAATAAAAGGGTAAAATTAAACGTTATTCTACATGTTATAATCACCTTAACTTATGGGTTGATAGGAGAGAGAGCATGTATAGGATCGTTCGACACGTAAATAACGAAAAAGAAACCTTGAAAAATTCAAGCTCCGTGATTACCAAACATTTTAACAAGTATGAAGAAGCCCTCGTGTTAAAAAATCAACTCAATGAACATTTAACTTCTCCTCAAAGAAAATGGTGGGTGGAAAAAGTGGAATAGCCTTCCACTTTTTCAAACGGATCATGCCCCTGATCTATAGGAGAGTTTCCTAACGAAAATGGTTGTTCCCGATCATACGTAAAGGGTGAAATTTAACAAGAGGTGTCTTCCCCGGCTCTCCATGTTTCGATCGTTTTCTTCACAAATGTCTCCAGGCCGGTATCATCGATATTCACAGATTTTTTAATACGCACACAGCCCTTACCAAGGTTCAACCCGGCGAGCATCTCTTTCTTAGGGTCAATTTTTTCTATATCCCCCACATATAAACTCACGTAAGACTTCTGTGCATTTAAATGAAACAGATGGTATGAGTCCTCCCCATAGCAAAGCATTTTGTACTGAATCCCTTCCTCAAGCTCAGGTCCATTTTCTAAAATAATGGTTCTTATTTTCAATAACTTTTCTTTTCTCCAGTCATCTTCCAGCGTTTCGAAATATTCTCCTGGAGTATTCACTTCATATTGCATCACTGTTCCTCCTCTAAATTCTCATGATATTCACCCAATTTAAACTCCATTTTTCTACTTTTAGTAGTCATCCCCATGGACTCATAAAATCGTATTGCCGATGTATTCTCCTAAGATACTCCTAATTCAACACTGTGCACTTTGAGAAATCTCCCAAAATCAAAAACGTAATTCGTAAGCTTCTTCCCGATCCCCTTTCCTCTATGGGTCTCGGACACGGATAAACTGTTTATGAACAATACTTTTCTCGCATGAACAAAGGAATTTACCGGTGTTTCTTCTTCCTTTGTCACTACAACTCCGACCAAGTCATTGCCGATCACAGCCACAAAGATATGCTGTTTGCTATCCTCTATTTGGCTTCTAAAGAGCTCTCTATCGACTGGGGTTGCATTCTCTCTATACAAATCGGGCCGTGCCTTTACATGGAAGGCATGAACCTGCCTGAATAAAGGAAGCAAGGATTCATAGTCGTTTTGCTCTGCTTTCCTAATCCATAAATCCATCTATTTTTTTACCTCCCCCATTAAATCATCATGGTTATGTCCAACTCTCTTGGTGAAAGAAATGTGCTGACTTTTCGCTAAATGAAAGAGCAAGTCCCTCCTCACTAGATTGCAACTTCAATACACCTGCTCCTTTACCTTTAAAGTATCTGAGTGCCTGGTTCTACAGCATGAAAGGCCTCTTCATAATCTATATCATCTCATTCCAAAGGTGCTTCTACAAATTTATCCTATTACGCCTATGACATAGGTTGTAACCGTTATCAGACGGGAGATGGCAGTGCTTCGGTTATTTAATTTATACAGAGTCGAATTTGCATAAGGTTCCCCTTTTTATCGAAGACTAATCCTAAAAGAGGGACTTCCGAGAGAGGGATTCTATGAAAGACTCTGAGAATGGAAAAGATGGCGCAACTCATCAAACACTTTCGAGTGGATCTTCAAACCAAATCGATGTGAGTTTGGAAGGAAAACATCATCGATTTCTTGAGATCTTTTCGGATAGTGATGATATCAAATTCCAAAATTATGCATTTGGGAGAGGGTATCATGAGAAATCCATACTGATCTATTGTGAATCATTAGTTCAAGAAGAAAAGAAAAACAAATTGAAAGAGATCGTTCAAGACCTGGTCCCTCATGAAGTGGGAACAGCTGAATCGGTAAGAATAAAAGATCTTATCCACTTTTACGAAGAGGGAGGCATTCCTTCCAACTATGTAGAGATTTATCAAACGTATGATGAAGCGGTCAAGGGCGTTTTGGATGGGTATATTGTCGTTCTTTTTGATCACTGGGAGAAAGGCATAGGCATCAAGGCTGCCTCGGTTGAGAGACGGTCGATTCAAGAACCTCAAAATGAAGTCACAATCAATGGTTCTCGAGAAGGCACTTCTGAAATGCTCGACAAGAACCTGGGATTAATAAGAACCCGATTGAAGACGGCGAACTTTAAAGTCATCAAAAAAACGTGTGGAAAAATGACCAAAACGAGCATCGCCGTGTGTTATTTAGAAGGAGCCGTCGACCCAAACACCCTACAAGACCTTTTGAATAGACTCGATCCATTGAATGATGAAGAGATTTTAGAGACTTCGTTCATTGCTGAATTAATTGAGGACTCTACTTACTCCCCCTTTCCCCAATATCGATCAACAGAACGGCCGGACGTGGCGGTGTCCGGTCTCCTGGATGGGAAAATTGTCATCATGGCAGACGGAACTGGGTCTCTTCTCATCTGCCCTGGTTTATTTCATGAGTTCTTTCAATCACCTGCGGATTACTACCTGAGAACCGTGTTTTCATCGATGATTCGAATCATCAGAATAAATGCCTACCTCATTAGTTTAATCTTGCCCAGCCTATATATCGCATTATCCACCTTTCATGTTGAACTGATTCCTACAATCTTATTGATCGCGATTTTGGATACGAGGGAAGGGATCCCCTACCCTGCTTTAGTAGAAGGTCTCATCCTGGTCTTCTTTTTTGAACTTCTTCAGGAAGCTGGCCTGCGGTTGCCGAGACCCATTGGTTCCGCTGTAAGTATTGTCGGGGCCTTAATTATTGGAGAAGCAGCGATCAATGCAGGGATTGCTTCTCCTATCATGGTGGTTGCCATCGCTTTAACAGGAATTGCATCCTTTTCCATCCCTCAATATGAATTTGGTACATCAGCAAGGATCCTGCGTATTCCTATGATGATACTGGCTTCTTTTCTAGGCGGGTTTGGCATTATGATCGGCTTGCTGTTGATTTTTTTGCACTTGTCCACGTTACGAACGCTCGGACAGCCTTATCTAGGCACCTTCAGTCCCATTAGCATAGACGCAATCAAAGATTCGATCTTTCGTGCCCCACTCAAGAATTTATTGAAGGCTCCGCGAAATAAAAATCTGCATAAGCGACCGGAACGATGAAATTATGGAAAGGAGGGAATTCTTTGGCTCACTTCAAGACATTCACTTCCCTTTGCATCCTTCTTCTTGTTCTCACTGGATGCTGGGATAATACAGAGTTACCTGAATTCTCTTTTGTTCAATCTTTAGCCATTGATGTCGGGGAGGATGGAAACATTCTACTAACGACACAATTTTATCGCCCCAGTCCGAAAATAGGTTCTCAAGGAAATCAGCAGGAAACAAATATCAATGTCCAAACCGAGGGGAAATCTATTTTCGATGCCGTCCGAATGATCTCCAACATCTTAGGACGAAGAGCGCAGTGGAGCCATATGGGGATTATCCTTGTATCCGATGAATTTCTGGAAAAGCATAGCCTCGGGAAAGTCCTTGATTATTTCACTCGTGACCACGAGCCCCAATTGTTAACAAGGGTTGCCGTGGTTGAAGGAAAAGCATCGGATCTGCTGGATTTGGATCCTTATGTTGAAAACACGATTAGTCAACAATTGAGCGAAGTCCTCCAAGGCGCTTCACTCAATTCAGCAGAAACGATAGACTCTACCATCTGGTCTGTGGCAAAGCAAATGAAAAGCCAAGTGGAACTAGGTACGTTGGCAAAGTTAAAAAAGGGCGAATCGCAAGATAAGTCTGTTTTCGCAAAGGGCATCTTCATTATACAAAAGGGAAAACTGAAAGGGACATTGGACGAAAAGCAAACGAAAATGCTTTTAATTTTGAACAACCAATTCAAAAAAGGAGTCATGAATATTCCATGCGGGTCTGAAGAAAATGATCACGAAGTTATGGAAATCCTACATACTCAATCTCATATCAAACCACGTTGGAAAAACGAAAAACTTCATGTTGATGTGCATGTTACTTTGGATGGCGTAGTAGGAGAACTTAAATGTTCTACCATCATAAAGAACGAGGATATGGATAAATTTACAAATAAAGTGAAGACTACTATTTTAAAGGAAGCTGAGGATTTAATTTCTCTCTCTCAAGAAGAGCAAATGGATGTGCTCGAAATTGGAAAGAAGATTCACCAAAGACAGCCAGAGGATTGGAGCAAACTGAAATCAGAATGGAACCAATACTACGCTGATGCAACGTTCTCCATATCAGCTAAAGTAGCCGTTCATCACACGGGCGATGCACAAGGAACAAAACTTCAATAGAACAGGAGAAATTAGCTATGAGCGAAAAAATCGTGGTCATCCTTCTCGTAATTGGCGGGATCGTCATCTTTGAATTCAAAAATTGGAGAAAGCTGACCTACTCTAAACTCCTTCCGCTAATGATCCTATTATCCTTGTCCATTTATCTCAGTATTCTCTTTGGATTCAACTTGGAGGGGTTCAATTTGAACGACTTATTTGGTTTAGCATTTCAGAAATTGACGACTTCTCTCACTGATTATTTCCAATCCGGCAATTCCTAAAGGATGATGGTAACCATGAATAATGTACAAACGATAAGTACTGTTCAAATGGCTATTCTGTTTCAGGCGTACATGACAGGGTCTTCGATTTTGAATATTCAAGACCCTTTATTTGCCGTTGCAAAACAAGACGCCTGGATATCCCTTTTCATAGGAAATGCGGTTGGTTTTCTCATTCTTTTTCTCGTTTTATTCCTCTATCATAGGTATCCGACCTTGACGCTCGTTCATTACTCGAGAGAAATTATCGGGAGTACGGGTACGGTTGTCGTGATGTTACCGATTGTATTCTTATTATTTCTGATTCTATCTAGTATGGTTACCGGGATGGGGAACTTTTTCACGACAGCTATGATGAGAGAAACCCCACCCTATTTGATCAATATGTCCATCCTCTTTGTCGCTGCCTTGACGGTTCGATCCGGCATTGAAGTCATCGCAAGGATGTTTGAGGCCTTGTTCTACTTAATCATCCTGATTGTTGCCCTCATTTTCATCCTTTCTATTCCTTTATATGAACCTGCGGCTATTCTCCCTATAGCTTACGATAGTTGGAAACCGATTCTTCACGGGGCCTACATTACCTTTGGATTCCCTTATATGGATATCATGTATTTTTCTATGATCCTTCCATTCATACGAAAAGATTCAAGGAAAGCGATTTCCAAATGGTTGTATATCGGTTTGTTGTTTAATGGAATTGTTCTCATCACATCGATCGTCCTGCCGTTCATGAGTTTAGGACCGCTTGCGGTAAGTGAAAAATTTCCGATTTATCAATTATCACGACTGATCGATATTGGAGATGTATTCCAACGCATGGAGTCTATTTTCGGTATGGCCTTAATCCTCGGATCCTATATGAAAATCACGCTGTTTTTATTTGTTTTAAACTTGATCGTGACGCAATTGTTACGGATGGAAAACGATCGAAGCTTTATACTATTGATCGCTTTCATCGTATCTTTATTTTCTGTAACGATGTTTGAACATGAGATTGAATTAGGAGAAAGTGGGTCCATGATGCAGCCGGTCGCCTCGTTTTTCCTAGCTTTTTTACCACTCCTCATTCTAGTCCTGATCTCTTTAATAAGAGGAAAGGAACGAACGCAGTCTAATTAGATGAAAGCGTAAGAGCTGAGCGTGAAGAGCTAAAACATTGAACCTTGTAGAAGCATTCACTTATAAATACTCCTAGATTTCATCTAAGATACCAGCCAAACGAAGCGTACTATTGTTCCACGGAATTTCACTTCTCCAATTTTAATGACCATGATTGTCCATTTACTATGATATCAATCTATACATGATTAATCTTCTGTTCATAGAATAATACATCATGAATGGGGAGGTGTATGATTATGAATAATAACTCTTGTTATGGAAGCTATAATCCTCATGATAATAATAACGTGACATGTAATTGTTGTATTACTGGACTAGCTAAAACGATTTTAAGCCGATTCCGTTGTGGTGATACGATCGGGATCACATTTTTCGGAGAAGAAAGTGCCGGCATTTTTATAGGGAGATATAGAGGTTTAGAAAATTATGTCTTAGAAATTGATGACTTACTCGTACCTGGGACAACTAGTTTTATTCCTTTATGTGATGTTGGAAGTGTCGAAAAAGGTCTTCAAATGCAGGAACAACCTATGCAAATTAGTAATGCAAATCGAGCAGTCGAAAAGGATTAACGATTTTTCATGCTTATGAATGGTAGTTTAGGTTTCATTTCTTTACTGATTGACCATATGAATCACAACAAAGTCTGGGGATCACTTCATAAGTGGTCCCTTTCCTATAGTAAATATGATCGTAAATATCTCGTGATTTTCCAAGTTCGATAATCTACCATCAGCATCAATTGATATGTACACTTCCATTTGACAGGGGATGTGTCACTTATAATGATCGTTATTCTCCCTCACTCATAAAGCCTACCTTGTTATCGATGGCTTCTGCGATTTCGGACACAGTCTGAGAACCAGCTATGATAAAGCCTGCGTCTGCTTTTATGGTAGCTTCCATTTCTAAATAGGCAGCTCTTCCCATTTTCAAATTAAGGTTTATATCATTTAGGATTTCTATGGGGCGTATCAGGTAAATCCCTAATCATTCGTCTCTCCAAGCTATGTCTAATGGCGGATCAATATAAAACGATAATACAATGAATTATTTTAGTCTATCATTTTCAAATGAAAACGGGTAATCCAACAGGATGTAGTCTGGCGGATGGGCATCCTCTATGATGACTTTATATCTTTAATCCTAGGGTCCAATATCCACTGGTTGTAATCAGGGCCTAGCTCCCCCTTTCTTTTCACTACTGATATCAATTCCTTTCAAGTAATGGACTAGACAAAAAAACAACGCCCTTTACATAATGACTAGTCATCGAGATAATACGAAAGAAGTAATTTTTAAGGAGGGTAGGGCTTGAGGAATTTTTTATCTACTCTAGTGGTTTGGAATTTGGCATTCCTTATGTTGATACCAAGATTTATCCCCTCATTCGGGAGTCATTTCCAAGGACCTTATATCCATTTTTCATTAGAAAATATACATACGGTTTATATAGGCTTGTTTCTCACAGTCCTACTGATTCTGTTTCCGTTATCTTTTCTAATAAATAGAATAGCGAAACGAATGGAAATCGGACGTTTTTTCATTAAGCTAGGCTTATATTTGCCTATTTGTACGTTCGTTTGGGTGTTTATAGACCCTTTTTTTCATTTCGGGTATGAAATGATCATCTCCATCGTATCATTTGCCATTACATATGAATGCCTTGGCATGTTATCAAAGGGAGCTATACATAAGCTGCTTAAGAGTTTAATAGTCGCCAGTTTTCTCCTTGCATCTGTTTTTTACTTTGGGTATACCATCTAGCATTGGAGGGACCTTAACTTCTTGTTCAAATGGACTTGATCTTCGTCTAAGCCGTATGTTCGCCCGTGCCCACGAATCGGCATTATTAGGATGAACAGTGGACTAGATAGAAAAAACTCGGAGGATTTCTATGAACGTTAACTTATTGCGAAAAACTTGGATAAGAAAAATAATGAACAGTCTTCTTGTTTTTTCTGCGATCCACTTATATTTGATCGTTAGTTATTACATTTTCTATAGTACTCCCACTACATACAATGACGTAATAGGATGGATTGGATTTAGTGCTCCATTATTATTTGTGTATGCACCCTTATGGTCTTCACTGAGCGATTATTTGGCTTCCCTAACATCAAAGGCCAATAAAACCACCGTCAAGCATCGGTTTTTTTCGCTTATGTTTCATTTACTAGGTGGATGTTTCTGGGGACCTTTATCTATGATTCCTGCCTTCCTCTTCTGGATTTGTGATTCTTACTTGTTAGAAACCGGGACGAGGCGTCTCCTGAATGCTGACTAATAAATTTAACAAAGGCCGTGAGGGTAACGATTACAGCCCCATCTGATTTAACCTAGGGATATGTGCTTCCACCCTTTGAAATTGCTTTATTCTTTTAGAGCTATTGTTTCTTCATGTTCCCCCCATTTTATCGTTACATCGACCGTTTGAGTGCTATCAAAGGCATTGCGACTACTCCCACCATGTTGGGAGAACGTTTTTTTACTAGGAGGGTTCTCATTGAAATTAATTTCCGACCTTCCACTTGATGCAGCTGTCTGATAAGCATATTCTAAACGGTTGACCTCAGCTAACTCCTCCAACTCCCCTTTGTAGTTGACCACAAAATCTTCTGTTAATCCTTCTTCATTTACCGTCACTTTTAACTTCGCTACCCAATGCTCACTCTCACCTTCTACTATGTACCGTTCACGTTCTGAACAACCGATACATAAGAGCACGATAAAAACGAATGCCATTCCCAAAAAGAACTTCCTCATGAAACGCTCCTAACTCTTCAAATTCTATGAGATGAATAGTGAATCGCATGAACCTCAAATGAGTTCCATCTACATTCCAGAAAAGGTAAACAGTGATTCAATCCATTGTCCTTCAGCATCTCTATTTCTAATTATTTCAAACCATCCCCCACACATCAAATTCGCTCCTATTTATGTTTGATGTACCGGTAAATTTCCTTGTTTAAAAACATAGTCTTGAGGAAATGGTCCACTTGGACATTTTTTGATTTTGGGGATGTTTCTTTTTATACGCTTCCTATTCAACCATAAGAAAACAAATTAGGCTTATCACAAAACGATAGCTGTAAGGCTTCACCAAAAAAAAACGAGTGAGGAATGTAATCCCTCACTCGTTTTTCCTATTTATCCGCTTCCGTCGTTTCAATCCTGCGATACTTACCAAGCGCTTGATAACATACAGGCACAAAGATCAGGGTTAACAAGGTAGATGTCGTCAGTCCACCTATAACCGTAATCGCAAGACCTTTAGAAATAAGACCAGATGCCGAGTTGGATAATGCAAGAGGTGTTAATGCAAGAATGGTAGCAAGAGCTGTCATGAGTATCGGGCGTAACCGCGTATTGGATGCTTCTACAATAGCTTCGGTTAGCTCGATCCCTTGTCTACGATTGGATTCAACACGGTCTAGTAAAACTACAGCATTGGTTACCACGATTCCTATTAACATCAGCATGCCGATCATCGCGCTCATGGATAACGTTTGTCCGCCGATAAGCAAGCCTGCGAGAGAACCGATCGGAACAAAGATGAGAGATGAGAGAATGATCATCGGAGTAATAATCCCGCCAAAGGTGATACTCAAGACAAGGAATACCAAGCCTACAGCCACTCCCATAGCTAAGCCGAGATCAGCGAAACCTTCGGTAATCATCTCAAGTCCACCTGATAAATCAACCTCAACATCATGAGGTAATGACAGTGCGTCTACATCTTCTTGAATCGCACTGGAAACTTCCGCGGTATCTTCCCCTTTAATGGTTGCAGATACTGTGCTCGCTGTTTCTCCTTCTTTGTGCTTGATCGCGGCAGGCACTTGCACTTCGTTAATGGAAGCAATTTCTGCTAACCGTTTTTCACCTTCGATTGTCTGCACTGTGAAGTCCTCAAGGTCCTCTTTAGATTGAAGCTGTTCATCAAAGGTTAATTCCATTTCCCATTCTTTATCATCAAGCGTCAGGGTTCCGCCATCCATACGATGAAGACGTTCCTGAATCGGCTGCATGAACTGGAATGGGCTTACCTTTAATTCTTTTCCATCCTCATTCAATACAATTTGATACTTCGTCTTGGTATCTTCCATATCATTTGTAATATTCTTCACTCGATCGTCTGCTTTCAACAATTTCTCAATTTGAGTAGACGCTTGATCGAGACGATCTAGATTATTACTGTAGAGATTGATGTCGATGCTGTTCCCTGATGGAGGTCCTTCTTGCTGGATCTCTGTCGCATTGATGGTCGCTTCCTGATATTCGTCCTGTGCCAACTCTGCGATCTGCTTTTCATAGATCGGCATAGCATCATCAATGGATACACCTTCATTCAATTCAATAAAGAAACGGGCGACATTCTCTGTTGTATTGGCTACCGTACCAGGCATCTGCTGCTGGCTGGAAAAGCCGATCGAAACTTGGTTGTAGTTGATGTTCTCTTCATCTGAAAGTGCTGCTTCTATTTTCTCAGCCACTTCACTCGTGTCTTGTAAGGTCACATTCTTCGGAAGCGTCACCTCAACTTCAAATGTTTCACTCCCTTCAGTAGGCAGGAAGGAAACACCCAAAGCGGGAACCAGTGAAAAGGATCCGAACAATAATAAGATGGATGATAGGAACACGATCCATTTCCTCTTCAATGATCCTCGTAAGAAACGCTCATACCACGAGTTCCCTTTTTTCTCTGCTGATCTATGCTTCACTTTCTTAAAGAAGGACTTCCCTAAAACAGGAATAAGCATAACAGCGACAAGAAGTGAGATCGATACAGAGAATACAACAGCCAAACTAAAGGGTCTGAAGAATTCTCCTAAGATGCCGCTGACGAACATGAGCGGTAAGAATACGATGATGGTGGCAATGGTGGACGATGCAATGGCGCCCATCACTTCTTTCGTCGCCTTAAAAACGAGTGTGCGCTGCTTCATTTCTGGATATTGCTGCTTCCACCTGTAGATATTTTCAATCACTACGATACTATCGTCAACGATTCGTCCTACCGCTACAGCCAGACCACCGAGCGTCATGATGTTTAACGTGTACCCCAGCTGCTCCAGAAGAGCAATCGTTCCGAAAATCGAAATCGGTAAAGATAAAATAGCAATGACCGTCGCGCGTATGTTCCGTAAGAACACCAAAATAACGATGACGGTAAACAGAGCTCCAAATCCACCTTCTTTAAGAAGAGCTGAAATGGACTTATTTACTTCTTCTCCCTGGTCTAACACCGTATACAGTTCATAGTCATTTTCATTTACAGTCTCGTCTAAATAGGTTTTTACTTCTTCTGCAACTTCAGCTGTGTTCGCTTCTTGTGTTTTGATGACTTCAAGCAGGATACTATCTTCTCCATTAAATCTGGAGATTTCAGAACGAGTGGTTTCGTTCTTCACTTCTGCAACCTCAGAAAGGACAACGGATTGTGGACCTGCTGTAGCCTTTGGTGTTTGCCCACCTGCAGCAGGGCCCTGCTGCCCGGACGCTCCTTGGTTTTGAGATGGCCCAGGAGAGTCGTTCTGTCCAGGTGCGGCTGCTCCTTCTGAACCTTGTGTAAGTGGAATTTCAATTTCTTTTAGAGCATCCAAGTCTTGCAAGTCGCCTTTAATTTCCACAGGGATAGAGGTTCCTTCTTGATCCAGCGTACCCGTCGGCAGCTTGTATTCCGATTGCTGGATCGCCTCTTTTATGGATGAGAGTGTAAGTCCATAAGCAGCCGCTTCGTCTTCATCCACTTCGATGAGAAGTGTGGTATCTTGTTTCCCTGTTAATTGGACACTCGATACGCCTTCCATGTTTTCAAGATCGGGGACGATGCGATCATCCATATCCGCTTGAAGTTTTGATAAATCCTCAGCTGATAATGCGGCCTGGTAAATAGGCGTTGAATTCGTGGATATAGCCTCCACATTCGGATCTGCATCATCAGGCAACGACACTTCGTTGACCGCAGACTCGATGGCAGACTGCGCTTCTTCCAAGTCTTCCCCAAACGGATAGGTAATCGTTATGATCGAGATATTTTCTTTTGAGGTGCTGGCAATGGAATCATACCCCTCCAGGTTCAGGAGCGCTTCCTCCATGGGCGTCGTGACATTCTCCTCAACATCCTCGGTGGATGCGTTCGGATAAACGGTCTGAACCGTCATAACAGGAAACGTCACATCCGGAAAGGTTTCCACTTTTATTTTATTCGTAGCCAGGATCCCACTGACTACAACCAATACGGTTAAGATCAGTATGGCTATTGTATTTTTCAAGCTGAATTGAGTAACTCGATTCATTGTGTTCAGACTCCCTTTCAAAATATTCTACAGCTACTATATCTGCCTTTTATGAACTGAATATGAACAAAATCAAAAAAAGACATTCCCCATCTGAGGTTCTTGAATTGCTTCCAAACAAGATCCTTTGCTGTAAAGAGTGTTCCTATTTCTCAAAAGGAGTCTCCTAAACTGAAAAAAAGATGGAGGACACGCTACTCACTCTTTTCCCGTCTTATGCGTGACCCTTGGAAGATGAACATGGAACGTGGCTCCTTTACCGTGTTCACTTTCAATGGTTATCCACCCCTGGTGCAGGAGCACAATCTGCTGCGCAATCGATAACCCGAGTCCATTCCCCCCTTGGTTCCTGGACCTTGATTGATCCACTTTGTAAAAGCGTTCAAATACACGCAATTGTTCTTCTTCGGATATCCCAACCCCACGATCTCTTATCGATACGACGATTTTTTCGTCTAAGGATTGGGTTGAGACATCTATCTGCCCTTTGGGGGGAGTGTAGCGAATAGCATTGGTTAAGATATTAATCCAAACTTGTTCCAGTTGGTCCTGGTCCCCTCTGAAAGTCAGGGGTTCTGTTTCAAGATTGACGTCCTGTTCCTTCGCCGTCCACTGGGGCTCCAATGAAGTAACCACTCGCCTCAGCTGTTCGTCTAATGCATATGCCTCCGGAGAAAATGGTGGGTGGTCTGTATCCAATGTGGCAAGCTTTAATAAATTTTGACTTAAGGAAGAGAGCCGTTTACTTTCATGCTCGATGATAGCCAAGTATTCTTTTCTTTCCTGTTCATCTTGAATGACGTCATCCTTCAAGGCCCTGGCAAATCCTTGTATAGAAGTCAAAGGAGACTGGATTTCATGGGATACATCGGAAACAAATTGCCGCCTCATGTGATCCAATTCGTAAAGGCCATGAACCATATGGTTAAAACTCTTCGTTAAGTCCCCCAATTCATCATTTCTCTTCGTATCAATCATAAAATTGAAATTGCCTTTGGCAACTTCTTTTGTTGAGTGAGTGAGTTTCTTAATAGGCCGGATTGTCCACCTGGTCGTAATGATAAAAATAATGCTCCCCAGCACTAAGATCGTAGAAAACAAAATGAGCATCACTTTTCGAAAGTCACTAAAGAAGAACGTAAAATCAGGACGAATAAATAGGGCATAGGAACTTCCCTGCATCTCAAAAGGCAGACCGACAACGCTTCTCACCGGAATGCTCTGGTACTTATACACGCCACCACTTAATACTTTATTGATATTTTCTTGTGATAGATTCCAGTTTGTCTGTTTGTTCCCATAGATTAAAGCATCATCCGTCTCACGATAAAGAAGAACATCAAAACTGAACGATGACATGGCGTCCAAAAAGGTGTCGATCTCCATATCAGGATTGTCGGTATAAAGCCGGATAAAATCATCCCCGACTCTTTCCATCCGATCCTGTAACCGCTCCGACACCTGGTATTCATAAATTCTCCCTGAGATTAAGAAGGAAATAATCAGACTGATGAGAATGGCCCCGAGAAAAGTAACCACAATCTGCACATATAAACTTTTCATGACTGATCAGCCTCAAGGCGGTAGCCAAGTCCCCGGATGGTCTTGATCCCAACGGTTGCGCCTGCCCTTTTTAATTTTTCACGCACTCTTTTGACATGGACGTCAACGGTACGGTCATCGCCTTCATAGTCCATCCCCCAAATTTTCTCGATCAATTGGATTCGTGTGAAAATCTGCTCAGGATAACTGGCAAACGTAAATAGCAGATCAAATTCCTTTAATGCCAGATTCATTTGCTCTCCATTGACTTGAGCTTTTTTATGAAGAGAGAAGAGGGTGACATTCCCGATCGTTACTTCGTTTGCATGCTGAACCTTGTAGCGACGCAGCAGTGCTTTCACTCTCATCATCAATTCCATAGGTTCGAACGGTTTCACTACATAATCGTCGATCCCTAATTCAAATCCTTTTAGTTTATCCTGTGTTTCTCCTTTCGCCGTCAGCATAAGGACGGGAATTTCATGATACCTCCTAATTTCCCGGCATAATTCATAACCATCTATGTTAGGCATCATAATGTCGATGATGGCTAAGTCTGCGTGTTCCTGCTCAAGGATTTCAATGGCTTTCTCCCCGTCTGATGCTTGAAGCACCTCATACCCCTCATTTTTTATGTACAACGTAACGAGTCGTAAAATATTCGGATCATCATCCGCTATCAATATACGAACCATATGGCTCCCCCTTTATTCATAAGTGTGTGCAACAATCCGTTTTTACATGACAAGATGAATATCTTTATGATCGTCTCTTCCTTTAAAAGGGAGATGAATCTTCCCTCGCCCGCTCCAATCATAACTCACAGTTGGACGATCACCACCCCGGTAAAGGACATAGCCTGTCTTCCTTCGCACAGATTTTTTAGAACCGATAAGGATCGATAAACAGGCCACCCATTTGATTTTATCAAAAAATCATATTAAAATTGCTACTATGAAAATACCTTACCAACCACCAATCGAAAGTGTTTTATTCACAAAAGTGCTTCATGCACTAAGTGAACCGAACCGAGTGAAAATCATCCGTTGTTTAGACGAAAGTTCTGAAAATAATTGCACCACCTATTCTCTTCAGTTAAAATTGCCAAAATCTACCGTATCCCATCATATTAAAGTGCTTCGGGAAGCCGGACTCATACAGGCTAGAATAGAAGGAAAGGAGCACATCTACTCTCTCAGAAGAGAAGAAATGGACAAGAAGTTTCCAGGCTTACTACAAACGGTTACGCAAATTAAAGAAGAAGATATTTAATGATGATCGAGCCCTATGCGGCTCTTTTTTTTTGCTTAAAGTCCTATGAATTGCACGCTGAGCAAAAAAAGAATGTGAGGGTTGCATAACAAAACAATCGATGCTATTATTTTCAACAGTTCGATGGTTTTCGAAATATATAACTATTTAGGAGGAACAAACATGAAAAATATATTAGTCATTAATGGACATGAATATTGGTCATTTGCACCAGGGAGACTGAACAAGACGCTTTTCGATGAAATCATCAGTCAATTGGAAGGGTCCTACAATATCAAAACTACCGTAGTCCAGGATGGATACGACGTTAAAGAAGAACAAGAGAAATTCACGTGGGCAGATACCATCATTTTCCAAACACCGATGAATTGGTTCAGCTTGCCGGGTGCATTCAAATCTTATATCGATGCTGTGTATGAACCAGGCTTGTTCTTCGGAGGAGATGCTGAATATGGGCACAACGGCATGATGGGTGGAAGAAAGTATATGTTCTCCACAACATGGAATGCTCCAGAGTACGCGTTTAATGACAAGGAAAAATTCTTTAAAGGTCAGGATCTTGAACAGGCGCTGGATCACTTACACAACATGAACAAGTACGTTGGACTTGAGCCACTGAAGAGTTTCGGAGCTCATGATGTAATGAAAAACCCTGACATTGATAAATATCTAACCGAACTACGAGCACATTTGAAAGAAGTATTTGACGTTTAATTCGATAGGCAAGGATCCATTTAAGACGAAGGCATAGCAGGGCTAAAGGATTAGCTAAAGAATTAGCTCATGCTTCAGAACATGCTGCTTCTTCGTCGGTCAATTAAACGAACTATGCGCGCTACATGCTCATAATAAAAAATAAAGGCCAGAAAAAAGGGATTATGGTTTCCTTTTTTCTGGTCTTTATTATGGTTAAAGGTGCAAGTTCTTCCTTTGACTGTGTAACTCAAGGCTAACAAGAAAGAAAGGTCTCTCCTTGGAAAGAAAAAAGAAGGTCCATATAAATGAACCTTCTTAACAAAATCGATTTCCTTTACCGATTTTCCAACCTGTCCAGCAATCCTTCCAGCTTTGGATCTTAATTTAAGTAATATTTCTCTAGATTTATCAATAATGAATGGGTGAACCTGGTCCCAAATCAATACCGGTCATCATCCAAACAATTAACATAATGGTCCACGAGATAAGGAAAAAGATACTGTACGGGAACATGACAGAAATTAACGTTCCAATCCCCATTTTATTATCATATTTTTGAGCAAATGCGATAATAATTGCAAAGTAAGTCATCAGCGGTGTAATAATATTCGTTGTGGAATCCGCCACACGATAAGCCATCTGTGTTAATTCAGGCGAATAGCCCAGCTGCATCATAATGGGAACGAATACAGGAGCCATCATTGCCCATTTCGCTGAGGCACTGCCGATAAACAGGTTAATCGTAGCAGCAACCAATATAAAACCTAATATTAATGGGATCCCTGATAAATTGGCCGACTCCAGTAGTTCTGCTCCATATACGCCGATGACAAGTCCCATGTTTGTTTCTGAAAAATAAGAGACAAATTGACCAGCAGTAAACGCAAGTACAATGAACATTCCCATGGATGCCATCGTATCAGAAAGTTGATTAGCCACATCCTTATCATTTTTGATTTCTTTTGTAGCTATCCCATAAAACAATCCTGGGATAAAGAAAAGAATCGTAATAATCGGAACAAGAGAACTCATGAATGGAGATTGTATAATTCCTCCATCCTCCCCTCTCAAAGGAGATCCAGCTGGAAGAATCAAGAGCGCAGTAAGGACGGACGCGATTAGGACAGACACTCCCGCCCATTTCAAACCTTTCTTTTCTATAGCCGAAAGCCCAGTTAATTCTTCACGGAATCGTCCTTTGTATTCTCCTAAACGGGGTTCAACAATTTTCTCTGTAACGAACCCACCAACAAATGTAAGTAGAAAAACAGACACAATGATAAAGTAATAGTTCATGGCTATATTCATACCCTCTGCATAAGAAGAATCAATAATAGCTGCAGCATCAATCGTCAACTCTCCTAATAAAGGATCTGTCGCTGACAAAAACAAGTTAGCACTGAAACCAGCAGATACTCCGGCAAAAGCGGCAGCAAGTCCAGCCAATGGGTGACGCCCGAGAGCTGCAAAAATGACAGCACCTAATGGAGGGAGTACTACATACCCAGCATCAGAAGCAACGCTTGACATTACCCCTGCGAACACAAGGCCATATGTAATTAATTGTTTTGGCACGGATAAAACAAATCCCCGGAGACACGCACTAATTAGACCTGTTCTCTCCGCTAAACCAATCCCAATCATTGTAACGAGAACAACACCTAAAGGAGCAAACCCGATAAAGTTATCTGTCATACTAGTAAACATATATTCAATACCTTCTGCGCTCAGCAGGTTGTTTACCTCAACAAATTCCCCTTCTTTCCCAGGGTGTTCTACTCGTAAACCCAAATTCGAAACAATCGCAGACACTACGACTACGATTAAAGCCAAGAGTGCAAATAGTGTAATCGGGTGAGGGAGTTTATTCCCTACAGTTTCAATGACATCCAATACTTTTTGAAGCAAACCATTTCGTTTCTTCTCCAAAATACCTTTCCCCTCTCTTGTTGAAAATGAAAAACGACAAATCAAAAATAAAATTTGTCGTTTTTATACACTTCATGTCGTATTTAGTATATAAGTTATTCAGCGGGAAATGAAGACGCTTTCATAAAGCTGGAAAATTCCCTTTTTTCTGATAGTTAAAATTATTTATAGGCAATCAGAAAACAAACTCAGCGATTTTACGTGGTTTTACTTTCAAAATAGATCTAGAATCTCTACTTATTGCCCCATCTAAACCCTCAATCATCCTTCCTTAAAATCTTCTATATACCTTCAATAGATATTGATTTAGATTTAATGATCTCTTCAAATTCATTTGTTACGCCTTTCGCTAACCCCAACTTTGTTGGAATTACGTTTCAGAAAAATATCAAGCAAGCGAACATGTTCATTCAAACGGACAGTTATCTCATAAAAAAAGAAGGTTCCCTAGGGAACCTTCCTTCCGCAATTTCTTTAACTATCCATTAACGGGTTTCTAACCTGTCCAGCAATTCTTCCAGGTTTGGATCGCTGATATAGTTTTCAATCGTGATAATCTCCTTATCCTGATGTGCGTGCTTGGCTCGTTCAAAGAGATCTTTGTGAACGACGATGATGTTGGAATCTTGTGGAGCATCTTCAATTCTGTAGTGTTTCACTTCAATTCCTTCGATCCCTTTTTTCTGTAATTTCTTTCTGAAGGTCGTGGCACCTAAAGCACTACTTCCTGCACCTGCATCACAAGCAAAGGATACTTTATCGATCTTTTCATCCTTTTTATTGCTGGTACCTACTTGCTTTCCTTGTTGTTTCATCGCTTTGGATTTTTCGATGGAATCAGACAGCTCATCTTCTTCCTCATCCTCGTTATTCTTCTCCATTTTTAAGATCAGCGATGTGATTAAGAAGGTCACAGCTGCTGCAGCCAAGACTCCGGCGATAATGCCAAGGAAGCTTCCTTTAGGCGTAAGCCCTAGATAAGCGAAGATCGAACCGGGACTTGGACCTGCGACAAGGCCTGCATCAAATAGACTGAACACAGCAATTCCAGACATTCCACCGGCAATCATCCCAATAATTGTAAGGGGTTTCATTAGTACGTAAGGGAAATACAGTTCATGAATACCACCGAAGAAATGGATAATGATTGCCCCTGGTGCTGTTCTTCGAGCTGTCTTTTTACCGAAGAAAGTAAACGCAAGCAGCAATCCAAGGCCTGGTCCAGGGTTGGACGCGACCGTAAAGTAAATGGACTTCCCTGTTTCAGCAGCCGCCTGCATACCAAGAGGGTAATAAATGCCCTGGTCGATGACGTTGTTTAAGAACAACACTTTTGCCGGTTCATTGATCAGTGAAAGTAAAGGAAGCAAACCAGTAGCCACCAAAGCCTCAATGGCAGAGGTTACGCCGTTATTCGCCGATTCAATCACTGGACCGATAAAGAGGAAAGATACGATCATTAATAAGAATCCTAAAATACCAAGGGAGAAGTTGTTCACAATCATTTCAAAACCGGCAGGAATTTTATTTTCAACCGCCCGGTCAAATTTCTTAATGATCAAGCCGCCAAGAGGACCGATCACCATCGCACCTAAAAACATCGGGATATCGGATCCGACAATTAAACCAATCGCCCCGATCGCCCCCATGACAGCTCCTCGTTGACCACCGACCATACGGCCGCCTGTCACAGCGAGAAGCAAAGGAAGCAAGTATTTAATGGCCGGACCGACGATTTCCGCTAGCTGCTCATTGGGGATCCATCCTGTTGGGATGAACAAAGCGGTCAACAGACCCCAGGCGATAAATGCGCCGATATTGGGCAGCACCATATTCGTCAAAAAGCCGCCAAAAGCTTGAACCCTGGCCCTTGTCGAAGGACGATTCATGTCTACTACATTGTTCTCAGACGTTGCCTTTGCTGGACTTGCCATTTAGATCATTCCTTTCGTATCGTTTTCATAAGAAATAGCAAGATTTCGTTACCTGTAATCCTTAAAAGACTACGTTTATTCAACCGTTTTCAATAAGTCCAGGATTTCCTGCTCACTGTTTGATTGTTCCAGCTTTTCTCTCACCTCATCTTCAATCAGCAGCGAAGATAAATCAGAGATCAAATCTAAGTGACCAGACGTATCTTCAGCAGCTAGAGTGAATAGAAGATTGACCTTTTTGTTTTCTGGAAATGGTACAGCTTCTTCTAATTTCAGAAGTGCTATTCCTGTTTTATTTACACCGCCTTCATTTTTAGCGTGAGGCATCGCGATTCCTGGAACAATGACGATATACGGTCCATTTTTGTGGACGTTTTGAATCATATCGTTCACGTATTGAGGAGTAATCGATCCATCGTCCAGTAAAGGAGCGGCAGATTTTTCGATGGCGTCCTCCCAATTATTCACAGAATTTAAGAAGTGGATATTTCCTTTCAGTTGTTCGCTTAGCATCATGCAGCACCCTTTCTATTCAGCGTTTAACGCTTGTTCATTTTTTAATTGATGATAATGTTTGAGGATCTTCGATAGGATCTTGGTTTCTTTCAGCCCTGTAAAATGAGTGATGGCCGCTTCGATTCCTTGATCCTTGATATAGTTTTGCAGAGTTACGGATTCCTCATCCCCGGAGTGGTCAAATGAAAGCGCAGCAGCGATTGAACACGTCAGATTATCGATGTGCATGTCCAATTCAAACAGAACTTTTGCAGGCTTGATTAATCGTTCTTCCGGTCCAAGCTTACGGATCGGTGACCTCCCCACTCGTGTAATATCATCTTTAATCTGAGGGTTTTTAAAACGAGCGATCGTTTTTTCAATAAACGCATCCATGTCTCGGGCGTCCATTTGATGAATATGAGTGAAATAACGGGCGGACTCCTCCAAGGTTTCTCTTAAGAACTCTTCAAGACTTGCATCCTGTAAAGCACGTTGAATGGTTGGATAGCCTTTTAAGTGAGCCATATAGGCGGTGGTGGCGTGCCCCATATTCACCATGTACAACTTTCGTTCAATCTGAGGTTTTAAAGATTCTACATAAGTGGCGTTTTGAATGGGAGGTAGATCACGATTCACGATCTCAGAGCGGTTGATGATCCATTCGTAATAGGGTTCTACGATGGCCACTTCCCCTTCACTCCTCCATTCGGAAAGAGAAAGACGATCGATGGCCGAGTTCGGAAATCCGACGTAAGACATCCATTCCTCCACTTCCTCTGCGGAAGATACTTTTTTCACTTCCTCTTCCAATAGGGAAGAAGCATAGATCGCATTTTCATTGGCCATGACATCGATGCTCGGTTTGTTAAGCTCTTTTCTCATTAAAAGCCCCTTCTTTAGAACAGGAGCCATCTTTGATAAATTGCCGACACCTACCGAAGTTGTAATGAAATCAGCGTCAACGATTTCGTCCATGACTTCTTTCTCCCTGCTTACGTGTAAGGCTCTCACAGGAGAAATGGTTTCTTGTGTATGATCATGATCCAATAGCTCCAACACATACTGCTCTCGTTCGTTTATGCCTTCAACCCGTTGCGGGTCTGCATCCACAAAGCAGATTTCATATCCTGTCTGGTTGAGTAAATATCCAATGAGACCTCTACCGATATTCCCCGCACCAAAATGCAGCGCTTTCATTGATGAACCTCCTTTAGATCAAGTTCTTTTATTGACTCTAGGCGACTCGAAACCATAAAAACTAGTATAATCGTACGATGAGAAACCGTCTACAGAAAAATAAGAAAATTGTATCCTTTTGTAGAATGTTCCCCCATCCCCACAACTTGATTGGGTACTCACTATTCCTTCACAGCCCCTTTGACATTCCTTTTCCGATCAAAGGGGCTTCAGGGAGAAGTTCTGGAATCTACTATTCTAAGTTCGCGTGGTATTCCCACAACGATTGCAGTTCGATGTTTTCTTTTTTCACAATCATCAAAGCAATGGTATCGCCCAGCAATAGAAGACTCTGTTCAAATAGACTCTTCATCGGCTGCTCCGATTGTACTTCTTCCGCTGTTTCAGGATTGGAGCTGATCGGGAGACGGACGAACACATCTGCGTATTGGCTCATCGGGCTGTTTGGATTGGCACCGATATGGGCGACCGTTGCATTCAGTTCTTTCGCTTTTTTTGCAATGATCAGAGGAAAAGCCGTTCCACCGCTTCCTGAACCAACGATCAGCAGGTCCTTATCCGTCAAGGCCGGTTCTGTGATCTGTCCAACCACGTACGTCTGTACTCCCAGGTGTGCTAACCTCTTGGCGATGGATTTTAAGGATAGTAGTACACGCCCTACACCGACGAAGAATACTTTTTCTGCTTTGTTGATTTGTTCGATCAAACGTTCAATCTCCTGGCTGTCTACGTTGTTCAATGTCGATGAGATCTCGTTTGTAATGAGCCCTGCTGCTTCCTTATAGTTAACCATTAATCCCAACCTCCTCCTGCAATCCTTCTTGAATCAGGGATTCCATCAATTTCTTGTTATCTTTCAAATCATTGCCTTTGTCAAACAAGCTCGTGCTTCCAGCTACCAGGATGTCCGCACCCGCTCGGACGAGTATCGGTATCGTATTTAAAGACACGCGGCCGTCCACTTCAATGTTCGTATCCAAATCTCTGGATCGGATCAGCTTTGCCAAGTCTTCTACTTTTTTCGCTGCATACGATACTTGCTGCTCTCCTTTATCTGTTGCAAATCCTGGATTGATCAACATCAGCAGGACCGTATCGCATTGAGGCAACACATAATCCAGTACGGATAATGGAGTGGCCGGATTCAATGCAATGCCAACTTTGGTGTCATGCTTTCTGATTAAGTTGATGTAACGGTCAATGTGCAAGCTGGTTTCCACATGGAAGGTGATTTGTTCAACCCCGATTCGCAGCATTTCTTGTATAAAAAATTCGTTAGTATTGGCCATAATATGAACATCGAATTTCATATCTGTGATTTTTCTTAATTGTTCAATCGTATTGATTCCCAAGGGCATGCTTGGACTGAATGATCCATCGATAATATCAATGTGTAACGTGTCCAAACCCGCTTCTTCTATTTCTCTGACACTTTTTTCAAGATTGCAGAGATCCGCACACATAATGGACGGTGCAATGGTAATATCTTTTTGCATGTTTGTGCCTCCTTATTTGTGTTTATGCGCCTTTGTCAAAATATTAAGGCATAAACAAGAAAATGTAAAGCGTTTTCTTGCATGTTTTTGCTTTTATTTGCACCTTAATGCTTGTTTGGAATTTGTTTGGCAAATAATCCATGATATACTGGAAGAAATACTAGAAGGAGTCTTTTGTGTATGCTTAAACAAGAACGACAACAAACGATTATCGATATTGTTAATGAAGAGCATAAAGTCATTGCGAGCGACTTGAGCAAGCGCCTGTCTGTGTCAGAAGATACGATCAGAAGAGATTTGAAAGAGTTGGACAGTCAAGGTGTCATCAAAAGGGTACATAGCGGGGCATTAAGAAAGGGACCGCCCGTACAAGATTTTTCAACGAGACAGGAAATATTCAATGAAACGAAAGCGAATCTGGCTAACAAAGCTCTCCCTTATATTGAGGATGACATGGTCCTGTTGATTGATGGAGGAACAACGAACTTACAATTGGTCCATCAGCTCCCATTATCTTTAAAAGGCACAGTCATCACCAACAGCCCGCCAATAGCCATGGCCCTCTCCAACCATAGGGATATCGAGGTCATCATGATCGGCGGAACCTTATTTAAACAGTCCATGGTGAATTTAGGAATCGACACCTATGAAGCATTAAATTCGATGCGGGCCGATCTCTATATTATGGGGATTTACAACATAGATCCTGAAATCGGCATCAGTATCCCCCGTTCGTCAGAAGCACTCATCAAACGGAAAATGGCTTCTATTTCCACCGAAGTGTTGAGCATGGTGACCAACGATAAATTAGATACGGTCTCCAATCATATCGTCTGCCCAACGGACCAATTAACCTATCTGATCACCGAAAATGTACATGCAGATATCAAACGTTTGTATGAAAAACAAGGCATTACAATTATTGATTAAGGTCTGATCCCTTTTTCCATGTAAATGAAGCAAAAAAAAAAGCCAGCCTGATTGGGCTGGCTTTTCGATCACAAATCTTTGATAATATGATCACAGATAGTAGAAAAAAAGATAGAGCTTAAAAAATCTCCCTATACATCGCGAATGATTCCGTGACTCGATCCAATTAACACTTCTTTTCCTTTCTGATTCCGATACACCGACTTCATTTCCACCTTTTTGTACCCTTCTGCCTGTTCTACATGATGAAGGACCACTTCACAGGTAATCGTATCTCCCGTAAAGACTGGACGAAGGAATTCACTGACCATGTCTCTTGCTATGTAATGAAGGTCACCACCGATCTTCGTCCCAATCGTCGCCGTCAACAGCCCCTGTACCATCAGGCGCCCATCTTCATCCGGCTCCACATGATGTCTTCCCTGATCCCCTGAGATCCTGCCGAATTCCAAAACTTCTTCATTAGTGAATGTTCGTTTCCAAGAGAACACATCTCCCGTTTCCATAAACCTTACCCCTTTCAAAAGTTTAGTCTGCTTGCCAATCAACGAATGATGGATCGAAGGTATCTACATCCTCCAAGATGGGAAAGTTTCACCTTGAGAAGAGCCACTTTTCAAAGTGACACCTTTGGCCATCGTCTGAGAGCCACTGAAAATGGTTGGCGAGGTAGAGATGGATCGCGCTTTCCCATTCGTTATTCGTTTCGAGAACGAGTTTTGCATATCCAAGACTCCGCGCAGACGCTTCCAGTTCCACCAGCATTTTTCCGCCGATCCCTTTTCTTCTGCACGTCTCTTTCACGGACATTCGTTCAATTCTACCCACATGGTCTTCTTCTTTGGTGATGGCCCCCGTTGCGACAAGCTCTCCATCAATGAAAGCGACCAGGAACACATTTCCTTTTTTATTATAGGTGCCCATCAGGTCATTCAGATCGGGATTGAGGGAATGATCGATGAAACCAAAACGCTCCAAAAATCCCGACAGTATAAGCTCTCTAGCCTCTTCTTCTACTCCTTTAGATAAGGGCAAAATCTTCAAAGCTACCATTCCATCGTCCCCATCTTATTTCAATTTTCTCCTCAGACCTTCCCTTCAAAACGTCTCCAGTTCCTTCAAGTAGATGGCGAGACGGTTCTCGATTTGGTCTTTTGTCCCAAATCGGATGATCTGTTCCTTCGTCAATGTTTGTTCCTTCAACAATTCAAAGTGCGTATGAGCCATGGTGATGAGTTTTAAGAACACTTCAATATGTAGATCCATGCCCTTCTGCTTGGACTCTTGGGTGTATCCTTCAATAAATCCTGCCGCATGGGCTTTCAAGAGGGGTACATGATGATGATAGTTTCCTTTTCCATATCTCCGGGTGTTGTGAACCGTATGGAAAAAGCTCTGATAATTGAACACATGATTGGCGGCAAGCGATGTTCCTGTATAAAGGAGGGGCACAGGGTCGATCATTTTCACGCCTTCCTTTGTGAAAATCAAATTTTCAGGGGAAGTATCCTGGTTGGTAAGGATCCTCTTTTCCCGTTCAACGGAACGATGAGGAATAAGTTCTTTTCCGGTGGCAGAAACCTTTTCTTTGTTGAATTCCTGCCCGCTCAAAAGCAGGTCCTGAAGTTCCTGTTCATATTCGTCTCTTTCTTCCTGGATACACGCATGCAGATCCATATCAAGTCCGCCTTTTAATATCCCGTCTTCTCCAACCTCCAAATATCCAATGCCTTCGTAGGACGGTTCGACCTCTTCAAGAGCTAGAAAGAATCCCCCCAATGCCCTTCCGTATTGCTTCGATTGATCCACCGTCTGTCCTGCAAGCCCTCGCGTTCTTCCCATATAAGACTCCATCGTATAGGTAAGACTTTCATCTACAACATAGCGGAAATGTGCAGGGCACATCCCTTTTTGTGCAGTATTTGCCGTCTCGTAAAACGCTTGGGTCGAGCCGTATTCAGCCAACAACTGTTGATCGTTGAAAGGGACTTCTTCATCATAAGCCACTTTTTTCGGTATGCGCAGAACAAGCTGCTCATCCTCAATCAAATAAGCAAAGTGCCAGGAGCCTTCACCTAATCGGTGGATCTGCTCGTCTCCTGACAATGGTCTCATCCCTTCGTTTTTCAGGGCACGATTGATTTGTTCAAGTTCTGTGACCGATTGTTTCGTCAAAAATTCCACGTCTCCATCTCCTCATTCATGACTAACTTTTAGATTTCCTTAGAGAAGTTCACCTGAGTTTCATTTTGTTCAACGAGGAAATCCACCTTAAGAATTGCTGTGCTGTCCATTCAACAAACACACTCTCCCCGAATCCTTTTCTTTCTAGCACTCTTCTTTATGCAAATAGATTCAGAAGAGGATAGCTACCTTCCATAGTTTAACATATATTTCAGAACTGTCTGAATAAAAGGATGAAGTACTCTATTCTTAGACATGTATACTCTAACCCATCTTAATTTCACATTTAATAGGATAAAAAAAGGCTATCTCAAATACAGAGATAGCCCGAGCCCTTTATATACCGAATAAATAATATAATACTTCACCATTCGGCAATGGTACGAGAAAGACGAAACGAAAAAGACAATAAAACCCTCCACAGATAAGAATTGAACTAGTGCTTGCCTTCATCCATTTAGTTCTTCTTGTTCCTTTTTCTTGGAGTACAAAAACCAATAAGGTTACTATGAGTAGACTTGTGAATAAAAAGCCAACAAGCCAAAGTCCGACAGCATACATCACCATCCCAGCAATCATCGTAGCCACTTTTTTTCGATCGATGTTTTCAAAAGGTCGGTCTTTAACGTCTGTCCAAAAACTTTTTATAAAATACCCGACGCAAAGAATCAAAGTGATAAAACTGATGGTTTTCGGAAAAACTCCGCTCATTTCCCCTAATTGATTCGCTTCATAGTAAGCGTACCCAAAAACAAAGATGAGAATAAACGATATGATGGTTTCCCTATTAAATCGCTTCATTTTTTCTCTCCTTCGTCTCTGTAGGATTTTCGATGTCTTTTCCTTTACGCAAATAAGTGTATAGTGGGGATAATAAAGATAGCACGCACATTACAATTAAGACTGCTGATATCGGCCGACTAAAGAACATCCCCCAAACATTACCCTCGGCACTACCTATTGTGATTGATTGTGCCAATCCCTCTTCAGCAATTGGACCTAGGATCAATCCAAGAACGATTGGAGCTGGATTAAATCCGAACTTCTTCAAAAAGTAAGCCAAAATCCCGAATCCCAGCATGAAAAACACGTCCATAAGATTGTTACGAATGGCATATGCCCCTATAATCGTTAAAAACAATATGCTCGGCGCTAAATAGAAGTTAGGTAAATTCAATACCTTTCCTATATACTTTGCACCAAAAATGCCAGAGAACAACATGACGACATTGGCGACAATAAAGGCAATCAAGAACGTATAGATTAGTGCACCGTGCTCCAAGAAAAGGTTGGGTCCTGGACGTATCCCCTGAATCATTAACGCACCGAGCATGATCGCCGCTGGAGGAGCTCCAGGTATCCCTAGTGCTAGTAACGGTACTAGAGATCCACCGACCTCTGAATTATTGGAAGACTCTGAAGCTACAACACCGTCAACATTACCTTTTCCGAACTCCTTTTTATTGTTGGAAAATCTGACAGCAGAGTCATAGGATAAAAGCGCCGCTACATTCCCTCCAGCTCCTGGAATGATTCCGGTAAAAAATCCGATGATGGAAGACCTCAACAAAAGAATCGGGCGCTTAAGTATGTAGCCGAAGATTGACCCTACACTTGAATCTTTCTTATTACTAGGACTGTGTTTTTTCTTCTGCATTTTCTTCTCAATCATTCCTATCACTTCAGGCAAACAGAAAAAAGCAATGAGGATAACGATCAATTCTAAACCTGCTTGCAGGGGGGCAAATCCAAATGTGTATCGTGATTCCCCTCCGACTGGTGCTAGCCCCACTGTACTAAGCATCAGACCTATTCCGCCCCCTATCAATCCCTTCAGTAAGGATCCACTGGATAAAGTAGCAATCATGGTCAATCCTAGGATAGCGATCCAAAAATATTCAGGTGGACCAAACCGTAAGGCCAAGCTGGCCAATGGACCTGTTAGGAATAATAGGGCTAACCCTCCAAGGACACCTCCAATTCCCGAACTAATCGCTGCAGTCTTTAAAGCTTTTTCAGCCATTCCTTTTTTCGTTAGCGGATATCCGTCAAAAGTGGTAGCGATTGCAGAGGGAGTTCCCGGTGTATTAATTAATATAGCTGATATACAACCACCATAGATTCCACCAATATACAAACCTCCCAATGTTATCAAAGCCGTTTCGGCTGACATGGTGAAGGTAAATGGGAGAAGTAACGCTAAAGCCATGGTCGTAGTTAAACCAGGAAGGGCACCTATGATGATGCCCCCTACGACTCCTGCGACCATAAACAGGATATTCATTGGATTAAGCAGTGCATTCATTATATCTGGAAGGAATTCAAACATGGACAGTCCCACCTCCCTTAAAATTATTCACTATACTTCTCTAAAATAGGCTTCATTTCATCGATCTTCTTATTAATATATTCTTGAGATTCTTCAGCTCCCAAGGCTTTCGGGATAAAACCTTCCTTTATCATCTCTTTCTTAACCTTTTCGTCTGTAGCAATTTCTAGAAAAGCCTTTTCCAAAGTTTCTATGATTTTTTCATCAGTTTCAGGCGGTACGGCAACACCTCTGTCAATAGATGCTGTCATATCATATCCTTCATCCTTAAACGTAGGTACATCTGGCATCTGTTCGAACTTATCTTCAGATCCAATAGCAAGGACTTTCATATCATCTTGGTATTTTACTAAATCGCTTGAATTTACCAATACAGCATCTGTGTTTCCACCCAAAAAGGCTTGAATGGAAGGTGCAGCTCCACTGAAAGTTACATATTCTGCTTCAAACCCTGCCAAGTCCTGCAATTGCATAAGTGTAATGTGATGCCCCGAATAGGTTCCAGATCCAGCTATAGTCATACTGCCTGGACTAGCTTTTGCTTTTTCGACAAAGTCGCTCAAGTTATTAATATCACTATCTTTCTTAACTGCCAGAGCAATTGGTGTTGCCTGGAAAATAGCAACAGGATTAATTTCCTCTGTTTCATAACCTGCATTGTCTCTCGCTAAAGGTTGTAAAATTATATGTGGAACATTGATGCCAGACATAAAATATCCGTCCGGACGTTTTCCTACCAGTTCCGTCCAGCCATTCGCCCCTCCGCCACCATCTTTATAAGTGATGACAACTTTCGTATCAAGAATTTCCTCTAACATGGGTTGCTGTCTCCTCGCCTCAATATCCGATTGTCCCCCAGGGTTGAATGGTATGCTGTAGGTAATTTGCTTGGATGGATATCTCTCTGATGCAGAACCTGATCCACTACAACCTGTAATTAAAATTAAGATCGCTAACATTACTACACTAATAATAGTTTTCCCTTTCATTGTCTCTCCCCCTCCTCATATTGATAACAATAGAACAAGGTTATACCACAAAACACCCCGTTATGTAATCGCTTTCATAAAAGGATCAAGTTTGGTTCAGTGGCTCAACCTCTTAGAATAGTTTCATTAAACCATTATTTGTCTGATGATTCAATATTATCTGACAACATTGTGTTATATCAATTTCTTATGGGATGCATAAAGAAAATATATAAATGTAATACGTGTTTGTGTAATCCCCGCTATTAATGGAAGGAAAAATTCTTGAGACGCCTGATTATTTGCAATATTTAAAAGTGTCTAAAAACTGGTTGATTTTTCTAAACCGAGATGGTTTAATTGGAGTTAGAATTGGTTGGGTCACCTAACCACCTACAATGAAATCCACCTATTACTTATACTTAAGGAGTTGAAGAGATGGGGAAAAGTTACAATTCTGGAGTAGCCACAAGTGAAAAAGAATCCACAAGTCAACATGTTCAAACTCACAAATTTTTAATCCACCACAAAGGAGATCACGTTGGTGTTGCGACCAACGAGATTCAAGAAGGTGAAAAAGTAATCGGTGTTTATATGGATGATGGGTCTACGATTGAAGTCGCTTCAAAAGGAAACATTCCTTTAGGTCACAAAATCGCACTTCAAGAGCTCCCTACTGGGGAGTCTGTTATTAAATATGGGGTTCCCATCGGAATTGCAACGACTGAGTGGACGGTCGGAGATTATGTTCATACACACAATATGAAAACGGCGAGGTGGTAAAAGATGACTCAACAATTATTTGGTTACAAGAGAGAAAATGGTAAGGTAGGAATCCGCAATCATGTCGTTCTTCTGCCTGTGGATGATATTTCAAATGCAGCATGTGAAGCAGTCGCAAATAATGTAAAAGGTACATTAGCTCTCCCTCATGCTTACGGTAGGCTGCAATATGGGGAGGATTTAGATTTACATTTCCGTACCATGATCGGTATTGGCTCTAACCCTAATGTGGCAGCGGTTGTAGTCATAGGAATTGAAGAAAACTGGTCTAAGAAAATTGCAGAGGGAATTGCAGAAACCGGAAAGCCTGTTTCTTTCTTCTCCATTGAAGGTAATGGTGATCTTGAAACAGTTAAAAATGCATCTTGGAAAGCGAAAGAATATGTGCAATGGGCATCTGAACTTCAAAGAGTTCCTGTGGAATTGAGTGACCTGACTGTCAGCATTAAGTGTGGCGAATCAGATACAACCACAGGCATGGGATCATGCCCAACAGTCTCCCAGGCTGTCGATCGTCTCGTCGATGCTGGAGCCACTGTATTCTTCGGTGAGACCTCTGAGTTAACTGGTGGAGAGCACCTAATTGCAGATCGTATGGCTACACCTGAATTGAAAGATAAGTTCATGGCCATCTACAATGACTATGTAGGTGAAATTGAATCCAAAGGTGTAGATTTGCTGGGATCACAACCTACTCAAGGAAACATTGCTGGAGGACTTTCTACTATTGAAGAGAAAGCTCTGGGGAACATTGCAAAAACAGGAACGAAAGAAGTGATCGGTGTTCTAGAACCAGCTGAAGTACCTGAGAACGGCTCAGGCCTCTACTTCATGGACACGTCATCAGCAGCTGCCGAGTGCATAACATTGATGGCCGCAGCAGGTGCAGTCGTTCATTTCTTCCCAACGGGGCAAGGAAACATTATTGGTAACCCGATCGAACCCGTCATTAAAGTAACAGCAAATCCATATACAGCTGGGACAATGAGTGAACATATAGACGTTGATGTAAAAGGCCTATTAACAAGGGAATTATCTCTGACAGATGCCGGTGATAACCTAATGGACTATTTATACCGCACTGTAAATGGACGTTTAACAAGTGCTGAGGCGCTGGGACACCGTGAATTTGTTATGACAAAGCTTTATCGAAGTGCATAATAAGAAGAGCAGCTTCTGATATCAGAGGCTGCTCTTTTTTTGTTTCTCTCTCCATTTAATACATAATATGGCGACTTTTTTAATTTCCCAAGTGAACTATGTATCAACATGATTATTAATAGAGGTATTTGTCAATTAAATATTCTCTTCTTCTCCATAATGAGTAAAATCATTACGAAGATCCTCAACTTCAAGATAATAAACGTTGTCAATTCTATTTTCATTATATTTATATATGTAATGACTAAAAAGAGGATGAAACCCTCTTTCGCGGTTTCATCCTTCTAATCTATATTTTGATCAGGTAGTAAACTGTAACTCCTTAGGAAATGGAACTTTTACTTCTTCACCGAGTTTATTGAGTTCATTAAGCACATCACCTGATATGGGGATACCCTTTCTTAGACGTTTTTTATATTCTTTCCTTCTCCTCTCTCCAGGATAACGTATTTCATCTATACCTGGAGATTTTGGTACCGCTTTCATTTCTTGTAATAGTTCATTAATTGATTTATGAAATGTTTCTACAGGCATAAATTTCTCTACATCCAGGAGGATAAAGAAATGTCCTACTTTCGCTGGCTCATCAACAGATTTATCATAGATGCTATTCACGTTCGGACCAAAAGCAGCACCTGAAAGAACTCCTGTCAACACCTCCACAGCAAGAGCTAAGGCCGACCCTTTTGCACCTCCCAAAGGCAATACCGCACCTCTCAGAGCCTCTGCAGGGTTTGTCGTGGCTTCCCCATTTTCGTTCACTGCCCATCCTTCAGGAATATCCTCACCATTTTTATTTGCTAGAATGATTTTCCCTCTCGCTACTATACTCGTAGATAAATCAATAACTACAGGAGTATCGTTCCCTGTTGGAAACCCGAAAGCAATTGGGTTCGTACCGAAAAACGCTGATTTTCCTCCCCATGGAGCAATTCCAGGAGGGGAATTTGTAAACGCCAAAGCTGAAAGACCTTCAGCACTCGCTTTTTGACAATAGTAGGAAGCTGTACCAAAGTGATTACTATTTTTTATACCAACAGCTGCTAAGCCGGATTCTTTAGCCATTTGAATCCCTTTGACAACTCCTTCATTACTGACTACATGACCGAGTCCGTTATCACCGTCCACTAATAAAACGGATGAACTGGTTTTTTCAAAAGTAATCGATGGATCTACATTGATGCGTCCGTCCTGAAGGCGCTTCGAATAAACAACGAGCCTACTGATTCCATGACTGTCGACCCCTTCCAAATTGGCACGGACAAGTGCTTCAGCTACTGTTCGTCCGTGCTCACTATTGACCCCAAGTTTTTCTAACACATTCAATGCATATTCTTTAAGAGCTTCAGAAGGAAATAAATACATCTTACCTCTCCTCTTCGGTTAATTTGCTCGTAATCGATTGTTCTACACTCTCTAAATGATTTTGCATACGCTCTTGTGCCAGTTGTACATTCTTTTGCTTCATCGCCTGAACAATATCTCGATGTTCTTCTACAGATTTCCGTGCGCGGCCAGTAATCTTATTAGATTTCATACGCGTTTCACGTAAAAGGTCTATCAAGTTGTGCATCACTCTAATCAATACTGTATTTTTAGAAAACGTTGCTAATTGAAGATGGAATTCATGATCCAGTGCTGCTAGTTGCTCAAATTCAGATTCTGCATTTACCATATGCTCAGCTTTTTTTACTACTTGATCAATTTGATCCAGTTGTTCATCGCTAGCATGGTCAATGGCCCATTCAACGGCACTCCGTTCTAGAATCTTCCTTATAGCAAACAAGTCCTTCACTTGATCTTCGGTCACAAAAAAGAAAGAAGTCATCTTCCTAATCTGGTTTTCTTCCGAAGCGACGAAGATTCCTGTTCCATGTTTGATTGTTATATATCCGTACGCTTCCAAAATCTTATAAGCCTCTCTAACTGTATTACGACTAACTTGAAGCAATGAGGCCATTTCACGTTCTCCAGGAATTTTATCTCCAGCTTGATATTCTTTATCTACAATTCTTTGTTTTATATGATCAGCTACTTGTTCTGAAACACCTTTTCTCTTTGCTTCAAATGCGCTCATGATGTAACACTCCTGTAAGATTTATGTTAGACAACACAGAGGGAAGGACTCCCTTTTAGGATTTTTGTCACTTCTTTCGCTACCAAAATGGATGTCCTGATCTGTGATTCATTGGTGATACCAGCAATATGAGGGGTTAGTACCGCATTGGGATAAGCCATAAGACGGTTTCCGGGATCCACGGGCTCTTTCTCCAGAACGTCTAAAAATGTCCCAGCAATCTGCTTCTCTTCAAGGGCAGTTGCCAAGGATTCCTCATCTACAATTCCACCACGTGATGTATTGATTAAGTAGGCGCTCTTCTTCATAAGTCTTAGAGCATCTTTACCAATGAGATATCTTGTAGAATCGTTTAAGGGCACATGGATGGAAACGAAATCTGATAACCTCAACAATTCTTCAATTGTTGGTTTAACAGTAACCCCGGTTTCAGCCACCACATGATCGTATTCTGTTATAAAAGGATCATAACCCACTACGTTCATACCAAAGGCTTGGGCACGTTTAGCTACCCGATGAGAAATCTCCCCAAGACCGATAAGGCCTAAAGTTTTCCCGTTTATCTCAAGCCCAGTATGGGTTCTTCGATCCCAGTTTCCTTTTTGTACGTCTTCACTAGCCTCGGTAAGTGATCGGTTTGAGTTGAGAATGGCACTTATCACATACTCTGCAACAGAAGTTGCGTTGGCATTCTTTGCGAAAACAACTTTGGCACCACTACTTTTAGCTGCAGGAATATCGATGTTATCAAGCCCTACACCCAATCGACCAATCACTTGAAGATTTTTACCAGCTGATAGAAGCTCTTCATCAACCTGTGTTTGATTTCTTACAATAAGTGCATCAAAATCAACAATAGTAGAAATTAGACGCTTGCGATCCGCCCATAAATTTTCTTGATATTCTACTTCAAAACCTTGAAGCTTAAGTTCCTCAATACCTTCATTCCATATAACCTCACTGATTAATACTTTCATGACTTTCCCCCTTCGTTTTAATGGTTTAGTGACCCAACCAATTAAATTTATTTAACCATCTTTTTACTGAATATTCAATAGTTTCAAAAAATAAAAACGTGTGGATATAGGTTAAATGATTAAATTAAACAATTATCAAATCCCTGTATAGCAGCCATAAGGAATCTGTATAATTGCTCACCTAAATCTATGATAAGTTTTATGTAAGCGTTTTATCAAAGTGATTCTATAGGAGGGTGTGTATATCATGGAACAGAGAAAACTAGATCAAATCCATCAAGCGACACCATCTACATGGTCAGAACCTGATTCTGAATCTAAAATTAAACCGTTCATCGGAGGTATTTTTTTTACTTTCTTCATAGCCTTATTGGGTTTGGGATTATCTGAAATAAGAGGATTTTCCTTAGTGGGACCCTTGGCTTGTTCGATTATCATAGCCATCACCTGCAGACAGATTTGGGAATATCCTGAAAATATTCGTATTGGTATTGAATTTTCTGCAAAGAAATTGTTACGCTTAGCTATTATTTTGTATGGTTTGAAGCTAAACATAGCAGTCATTTTGAGCGAAGGGATGCCTCTCCTACTACGAGACGTCATCACAATCATATTCGCCATCGGTTTGACACTTCTGATCGCCAAATGGCTGAAAGCGGATATGAGTGTGGCCATGCTCCTTGGAGTTGGAACCGGAGTTTGTGGGGCAGCAGCAATTGCAGCCGTGTCTCCCATTATTAAATCCAAAGAAGAAGACACAGCCATTGGAGTAGGAATTATTGCCCTGGCAGGTACCGTTTTCGCCATATTTTACACTTTAATTCGTCCCATTTTACCTGTGAGTATGGTCGATTATGGTATATGGTCAGGAATCAGCCTTCATGAAATTGCCCATGTTGCCCTAGCTGCCGCCCCTGCTGGGGAAGACGCGTTAGCAATCGCACTGTTAGCAAAGTTAGGTAGGGTTTTCTTACTTGTTCCTCTTTGTTTTATATTAATGTACTGGATGAAGAGAAAGAAATCGCAGTCCAATGAACCTACAAACATTCCTTTCCCTTGGTTCCTCGTAGGTTTTGTTATCATGAGTTTGGTCGGGAGTTACGTAGTAGGAGAATATATTTATATCAGCAATCAAGTCATGAATGGGATTAGTCATGCTACAACCTTTATCTTAACGATGGCAATGGTTGGACTTGGATTGAATGTAAGTTTTAAAGCTATTCGCAGTAAGGCAATGAAGCCTCTGGTTGCCATGCTGATCACTTCGATTCTTCTATCAATCATTACTTATATCACATTATGAATATTATAGAAGGTTTTTAACTGTGAAAAGAAGAAATAGTACGTAAGCAATCTGGTAAAGGATGGTAGTCCATGAACTTTTCACATTTAAGAATTTTCTATACAGCTGCTTTAAAGAAGAATTTTTCTGAAACAGCAAAAAGTCTGCATATGTCTCAGCCCAGCGTCAGCTTGCATATCCGGCAACTGGAAGAGTCTCTGGAGACAGAACTTTTCAAACGCACTACAAAACAGGTATATCTGACACCTGCTGGAGAGCTTTTACTCAAATCTGCAGAAAAGATCCTCAATCAGGTAAACGAAACGGAACGAAGCATCCAGCAATTATCAAGTACTGTGCATGGGAACTTAATTATTGGGGCTAGTTTAACAATAGGAGAACACATTTTGCCCTACATGTTCGGTGAATTTCAAGATAAATATCCAGAAATCAATTTAACTTTGAAAATTTACAATTCCCAACAAATTATTGAAAAACTTAACGATGGGGAATTACATCTCGGATTTATAGAGTCTATGATTTCATACCCTGAGTACATACAACACGCTTTCCTCGATGATGAACTTATTATTATTACGTCACCTGATTCCCATAAGGACATTTCATATATTACGATTGAAGATCTGTTTTCCCAACCATTCATATCAAGAGAGCGAGGTTCAGGCACACGCCAAGTCATGGAAGAATCTCTTCGCAAAAACCACCTGAACCCCTCTAGATTAAAAGTGGTAATGGAACTCGAAACGACAGAATCAATTAAGTCTGCTGTAGAGTCAGGGATGGGAGTATCCATTATTTCTAAAGCCACTGTCGAAAAAGAATTGAAATTAGGAACGCTTCGGCAACTTCATTTGCCTGAATTGAATTTAAAACGCTCTCTCTACTCCATCTATAAACAACACCAGTTTACTCTTGCAGCTGAGGCTTTTTTAGACCACGTTATTGCCTATACTCATGAGAATGTAGAGAGTTAAAACAAACCGCTTCCTATTTTTTGAGATGACCTATTAATCACAGAATTAGTATGAACCTGGTAGTGCATCCTTTTCTATCTTAGATTAAGGCAAGTCGTACTAGGTACCTTTTTGACTCATCCCACCACAAACGTTATACTAGAAAAACTCTTGAGGCTTCGGTACTCATTTGAAATAAGTGATCAGGAGTGAGCAAATGTCTGAATTTAAAGTGGGGCAGTCCATCCAGGAGAGATGCACAAGCTGTTACCATAATGTAGTTAAAGTGATTAAAGTCGTTCCAAAAGAATTTGAAATCAAAACGGCTTATGTGGTCTGGACACAATGTCCAGAATGTGGAACCAACGATCATCAATTAAAGCAGGAAAATTAAAGACAGGCTGTTCTTTCTACAGCTCAGTCAGCATCATACAGCAAGCAAAAAGGACTTCCCACATGCGGGAAGTCCTTTTAATTTTTTGGTAGAAAAACCCTTATCAACCAAAGTAAGCGATGTCAAAAAAACATTCTTGGACGAATATAAGATAGGCTATTGTTCCTTATGAAGATTCTTGATAGGATTATCCTTATTCCATCAGAGAAGAACAATAACATCTCAAGAAAGGAACCATTCTATGAATCAGAAAACCTCATTCTCTACGTATGCTGTCATCGGAACGATGCTCTTCGGACTTTTCTTCGGTGCCGGCAATTTAATCTTCCCTATTCAACTCGGTCAAATGGCAGGAACATCGTTTTGGCCCGCTTTGATCGGATTTCTCGTTACCGCCATAGCGCTGCCTTTAATGGGAATCCTTGCAATCGTGCTTTCCGGCAGTCAGGGCTTGAACGATCTGGCGGGCCGTGTCCACCCTTTGTTCGGCCTCACATTTGCCATTTTGCTTTATCTGACGATCGGGCCGTTCTTTGCGATTCCAAGAACAGCGACCGTCCCGTTCGTGGTCGGCTTTGAACCGTTCATCCAGCCGGATCAGAGCAGCTTGTGGCTGGCTGTCTTCAGTTTCGTGTTCTTCGCGCTTGTCTATTATTTTTCACTGAACTCAGCGAAGATCATGGATATCATCGGGAAATATTTGACGCCGTCGTTCTTGCTGTTCTTATCTATCCTCATCCTTACGGCGATCATAAAACCGATGGGAGGTTTCGGAGAGCCAGTCGGCGATTATGCTTCCACTCCATTTATGAAAGGATTCACCGAAGGGTATAACACGATGGATGCCCTTGGCGGACTGGCGCTCGGGATTGTCGTCATCTATGCGATCAAAAATATGGGCATCACAGATACGAAATCGATCGCCAAAACGACATGGAAATCCGGCCTTTTTGCCATGGTGCTGATGATGCTCATTTATGGACTCATCGCTTACATGGGGGCTTCGAGCGTGTCTGTCGTTGGAAACCTTGAAAATGGCGGGCTCACTTTTGCTGCTGTTGCCGATCATTATTTCGGTCCGTACGGGGCAGTCCTACTTGCCATCATCATCGTTCTCGCCTGCTTGAAAACAAGCATCGGACTAATCATCGCCTGTAGTGAATTTTTCCACAGGATATATCCGAAGATCAGCTACAAAGCCTATGTGCTGCTTCTCTCGTTGATGTCATTCGTGATTGCAAACTTCGGTCTGACGAACATCATTCAATATGCAATTCCTGTGTTGATGTTCTTATATCCAATGGCTATTGTCCTGATCTTGCTGGGTCTTAGCTCCAAACTGTTTCACCACAAACGCACCGTTTATGCCGGAGCGATGACGCTGACCTTCTTCGTCAGTACCATCGATGGGTATAACGCGCTTCTTGGAACAATTCCAATGGTGGAGAATGCTTGGATGACCTCGATCAGCAGCTTTTACCATTCCTATCTTCCTTTATACAGCATTGGACTCGGCTGGATTCTCCCTGCTGCAATCGGTGCTGTCATCGGGTACTTGATGAAAGAAGGAAAGCGGAAGGAATCAACTGTTCTCACTCGTGAAGCTGAACATCTATCCCATTCCTAACACAAAAGACCAAGCCCGAGGGCTTGGTCTTTTTTATTTATGGACCTACTTTTTCTTGCGGCGATACAAATCAAGCGTTTTATATCCTTGTGATAATACCTCAACCATCTGACTCTTCCGCTTGTCTCTTGTTGCTTGCTGTTTCGCAGAAAAGATGTGACGTGCCCAATCCCTTTTATACCCCGGCGTCAAGTTAAGGAAAAACTCCTGTTCACTTGGATGATCATTCAGTAACTCCTCAACATCCTTCACTTGGTCTTCATAGTCCGCGACACACTGACTCGCCGGAGCTGTTTTCGGTGCTTTTTTCTTCTCCCGCTTCATGCCGACGACCGTGAACACATCGTCCATGCTGACCATTCGGGAAAACTTGATGTCACTGCCTTCGACGTACCCATCCTCCCCGATTTTCAATGTTGGGAACATATCATCTCTGTGTATGTACGTGTCATAGCGCTTGTTTCCTTTTTTCGGATAGGCAAAGAAAACATACCCCTTCTCCGCAAGCACCTCACCTTTGTTCAGAAGCATTTGCACATGTTCGTTCATGCTATCCAAATCTTCCACAAAAATAAAAATGGCATCGTGATTTTCTCCCAGTGTCACCGGCTGATCATCAAATAAATGATAATCCTCCGGTTGATGAAGGACAACCATATTCTTATACTTGTTCAACTTCAACTTTTCTTTGATCGTGCTCATTAGAAATTCCTCCCCTTATAAATATGATAGTAAAATAGTTTAATGCAATTCCTTATTCTCATTGTAAGCGTTTTGTCTTGGCATTCATAAAACGAAGTTCATTTCCATCGGGATCTACTAGACTCAACATGCGGATCCCTTCCACCATTTCAAATGGAGGATTCACTTCAAGCTTTTCTTTTGGCAAAGTCTCATAGAAACGATCCACATCATCAACGAGGAAGTGAACCAAACCACCTGGCTGGCAATCTCCTTCATGCCCGGTTAAATAGAGCACATAATCTTCCTTTGAAATCTGCATGAACACAGGATAACCAGGCTCAAAACGGTGCTCCCAATCCATTCGAAACCCAAGAGCCTCCATATAAAAGTCCCGGCTCTTTTGCTCATTTGAGATTTTCAACGTCGGGATGACCTTCTGCATTCGCCTTCTCCCCCTTTTAAAAAAGACTCTATCTTTCTATTATAAAGAATTTCCCTTGAAAAAATAGACAGCTACTGCCGAAAAGCAAATCTATTGTTAGGTAAATCCAAAGCAAGAGTGAATGACAGCTATCTGATCAGGCGATTTGCTGCGTTACTCGAATGAGGGATAAGGAGTCCTGGTACCATGACTTCTAGTTTCTTGCGCGCAGTTTTGTCTTCCTGCGCGCGTTCCTCTCTTCTTGCGCGCGATTCCCCTCTCCCTGCGCGCGAGAACATTTTTTCTAGAGAAAGAACTAGAAACACATCCAACCACTTAGTACAGCCTCTACACATCATCCCCTCCTCACATGAATACGATAGGTACAAGGACAGATGTTTCACTTCGCAAAGGAGGAACCGTATGATTCAGGTATCCGGGATGCCATTTCGCCCCAGTGAATCGTGGGAGGCCGGTCCGCTTGAAACGAAAATCATGGAAGCTTTACAAAAAACACCGAACCATTACTCGTATGCTTCGGAAAAAGAGCTATCATTTGAAGTCAATAGCAGGAAGAACATCATCATCAGCGCAAAAGAAATGGACGAAGGAGAATCGGCCTTCGCCACTTTCCGTACGTCCCGGTGCAATCCTGATTACTGGCAGCTGACGACAGCCGGCGGGTTTTTGTTGAAACGTCAGGCATTTCCGGGTGATGCCATCCGTGATATTTTCAAAAATAGTGACAAGTATAAATTCGAATGTGCGACCGCTTGTGTCATCAATTTTTACCACGGCCTCCTGAAAACGATGGGGGCTTCTTCCTTTAATGCGCTCTTTCCAAACCTTTACTTATACAGCTGGCACACCGACGATGACCTTGGCCTGCATTCGAATTTTGTCAATCATTATGTTCCAGGGGATGTCGTGTATTTCAACAACCCAGATGTTGAACCGACCACGCCCTGGTTCCGGGGGGTCAATGCGATCGCCATGGGTGATGATGAGTTTTTCGGCCATGGATTCAGCATCCGGACAGAAGAAAAGATGATCGAAGGATTGAATAGTAAACGAAAGGCTGACAGCCAGCAGTCCTCCTATTTAACGAGCTTGGTTACACGTCCAACTTTCCAACCATTAGCCAGATTCTCATCCGGTAGAAAGATCCATAAAACGACGCCATTCATCGTTCACCACAACAAGACGTCCGTATCATTCAGGCATTACCTGTATGAGCTGAGCTACAAGCCGAAGTATTAAAAAAATCCCTGTTTTGTGTACTCGTGACATGCACCCATTTTAAAGGTTGACGGGCTCAACTTTTTGTTAGGCGAGTACAATATAGTGACAAATAAACAAAACGAAAGGGATGTTTTCACATGGAAAATGCAAATGCTCCGTACACGATGGGTGCGAACGTAAACGCGCCATATATGGGTGCAAATATGCCTCACAAGCCGATGGCTCCGATGTACTATTGCCCACCTCGTAAAAACAATTTTGTTTTGATCGTAGTGTTGTTCATTCTATTGATCATTGTCGGCTGCAGCATTAAGTGGTAAACCACCTCGAATCCCACCTATTTTTTTAATTTCAATGGTTTGGGATAGGGACCCAGCTCCGTTCTTTAGCAATCTGTGAACCTAAAAAAAGGACGATGGTTTAATAGAAACCATCGTCCTTTTCTTATTTCATATACTTATATTCCATCAAACTGTTCAAAATATAAATCTCCTGCAGCAATTCTTCTCCTACGTTCGTCTCCAGTACCTTCTTCCGCTCCAGCTCTTTATCTACCAACCGCTTCACAGACAAAACATCCGTTCCATCCCGCAGTACTTCCTCTTTGGAGTTGAACTGTTTGTGAGCGACGAGCTGCATGCCGAATGAATTGTACAATAAGGTGTAGCCGGCAATTCCTGTCGTCTTTTGATAAGCTTTCGAAAAGCCTCCATCAATGACGACCATCTTGCCGCCCGCTTTGATCGGGTTTTCCCCCTCGATCTCTTTTACAGGCGTATGACCGTTGATGATGTGACCCTGGTCTGGGTTGAGGTCGAATTCAGCAAGGATTTTACGACAGACCTCTTCATCCTCTCGCAAATAATAGTAAGGGTTTTTTCTCTCTTTGTGTGTCGCTTTATCACGGATGAAATAGCGCTCAAACGTCGTCATTTCTCTTTTACCGAATAAGGATGAATATTGCCCCGTCCATAAGTACCAAACCATATCGGTTGCCAGATCATCCGTCTCTCCCGGGTGCGCAAACGAATGGCGTAAATAATGTTCGAAAATATCGAGCAGTTCCCGGCCCGCATACGTCTTGTTTTCAATCGTCATTTTTTCCATATGGCCTTCTTGATCGACAGGGATACACCCATGGATCAATAAGTTGCCGTTGTACTTTAAGTACAAGCTGCCCTTTTTCATGAGGAACTTCATATGTCTCGCAAGCTTTTCCGAATGCTGGATGGAAAACAACAGCTTTTCGATCACCTGCTTTTCTTCCTCAAGAAGACGATTCGGGTCTTTTGGATCGATCGTTGAAAAGCACGGATCTTCAAGAGGATGCGTTTTCCCATGAATGGTGATTTCCTCACGTTCATAATCCACGTTTTCAAGCAATAACCGCTCAGACATCTCGAAATACGGACGCCTCTTAATAATTGAACTCTCCAGCTTGAACTGAATCATTGCGATGGCCTGATGCATCTTCGTGATTTGCAGGATTTCATGCTCCGAGGGTGGTTGACCCGCATGGATCTTAGGCCGGAACGCCGGGTGATCGTCATAATACTTTTCGGCAAGGTTAAGTAACGGCCTCAAGTTGATGCCATACGCATCTTCGATGATTTCCAAATTGTTGTAGCGGGCACAGATGCGGATGATGTTGGCAAGACAAACTTTCGATCCGGCAAACGCCCCGATCCAAAGCACGTCATGATTGCCCCACTGGATATCGACCGATGGATAATGGATAAGTGTTTCCATAATTTTGTCAGGCTCAGGGCCACGGTCATAAATATCTCCGACGACGTGCAGATGATCGACGACCAATTTCTGAGTGGCGTAGGCCAGTCCGCTGATCAACTTATCCGCCTGACCAAGTGAAATGATCTGCTGGACGATTTTCTCATAATACGATTCTTTATTCGTAATATCATCCGTTTTGTAGAGCAGTTCTTCAATGACATAGACGAACTGTGAAGGCAGTGCTTTACGCAATTTGGATCGCGTATATTTGGAGGATGCATAAGAAATGAGTTTCAGCATCCGGTCGATCGTATGCGTGTACCACTTCTCAAGCTCTTCTTTATGATCGAACCCACTCTTGATCAGCTGGATTTTTTCCTCCGGGTAATACACGAGTGTCGCGAATTCATTCAATTCCTGTTCAGACAGCACGTCTTCAAAAAGGTCCTTAATTTTCTCTTTGACTCTTCCTGACCCATTTCTCAAGACATGTTGAAACGCTTGGTACTCTCCGTGAAGGTCACTGACGAAATGCTCGGTTCCTTTTGGCAGGTTGAGGATGGCCTTCAGATTGATAATTTCCGTGACGACTTTTTCTTCACTGTCGTATTTTTGAGCAAGTAAGTCTAAGTACTTCGTATTCAAGGTTATGTATCCCCTTTCAAAATTCCCCGTAAGATCAATTTCAGAAACGTTCAAACCTCTATGACTCATCGTCCCAAGTGCAGGCGTGCTTATTCCTTATCATTATTTCAGAGGTTTCTTTTTAAGACAACACTCTTCGATAAAAAAGAAGGATTTCCCTTATTTAATGGAAAATCCCTTTTTTAAAATTCAATGCAACTCATGCATTCGATTTCATTTCTACAGGCTTTTCTCTTGAACGATTTTGCTGAACAGCCGGGGTGTGCCGTTTCCAAATGAGCTTCTGAAAAACAAGGCCGATGGTTCCAACAGCCACTAAGATGAACCCTATCATTCTGAAAGCTGTAGAGACACCAACCTGATGAATGAGCACGCCTCCTAAAATCGGTCCAATGATGAACAATAAGCTTAACGTGGAATCGACGATGCCAGACACCCTTCCGATCGCTTCCTTTGGAGGCTCGGTCTGAATGAGGTATTGCACAGCCGCAAAGGACAGCCCATTTCCTATTCCACCAAGGAAAGCAAGTCCGATGACTACGAACAGAAATGTGGATGAATGCAGAAAGCCAAATCCACCGGTCATGACACCGATGAATAGGCTTCCTGTACCAAAAAACCACCCGTATTTCTGTATGCCCTTCCACCGGCTCAAGGCGAGGACAATGAGAAGAGAACCAATCCCGATCGCTGAAATAACCCAACCGGTAAGTTCTGCTCTCTCAGGAAACACCTCACTGAACAGGGTGACAAACTGAGCATCAATCATCTGAATCGTCAAAGTCGTCACGATTCCGAATAAAAGACTTGCCGTAAGAATGCGACTCCTCAGCACAAAGGTCCAGCCTTCTTTCCATGAAGTCCAAAACCCGGGAGCGTCTCCTAAGGTCGTACCTTGACCTGCTTTACCCTCTTCTCTTTCAGGACGAATGAATAAAAGAATCGCTCCAGAAATAAAGAAAGAAGCACTATTTAAGCCAATGGAAATCGATGGCGAAGAAGCTGCGGTCAAAGAACCGCCGATGAGAGGCCCGACGACTTTGACCAGTTGAAACAAACTCCCGTTGATTGTCACGGCACGCATGATGTTTTCTTCATCAACAATCCGCCTCACCAGTCCTTGTTGTGCAGGTAGGCTAATGGCTCCTACAGTATTCCTGAGGAAGATAAAGAGGAGCGCAAGCCATGGAAAAGGCGTGAAAACAAGAGCCAGCGTCAACGCACCCCGAAGCCAATCTGAATGAATAAGAATGCTAAGTTTATCGTTGCGATCCGCAAAGACCCCTGCGAATTGGCCGAGCAAGATACTAGGGATCGCATACATGACAGGAATCAAAGCAATCATCATAGGATCCGCCTGCCACGTGTACCGAAATAAAATGAGCACGGCAACAAAGTCCAGCCAATTGCCGAAATTGGATAAACCGTTAGCGGAAAAGAACAGGACAAAATTTCTGTTTTTCCAAAGTTTCATTACAAATTCCTCCCCGTTATCTTTCAAAGAAAGCATAACGGAGAAATATCAGAGGAATATCAGAGGATGCATTTCTTAATTCAAATGGAAGTCCAGCCTATGGCCAATTTGAAGTGACAGCTCATGGAAGTGGTATTCGCGGGCGAAATCATGCCACATGTTTTCGTAGACCTCAAGCCGTTCACTTTCCTTCCTGAATTCCCTAATAAAGAAGAGGATGACGTTCAAACTGATCATTAGACCGGGCACATATTGAGCCTCTTTGAAGAGTTTGATCCCTTCTTGAAAGGAACGGTCCGCTTCAGCCTCCTCACCATCCAAAAAGCGTTGGATCGCTTTCATAATCATAAAGGTCGCCTGTTCCCTGGAATAAGGATACATTTCGAGCGTTTGACTCACTGAAGTCATTTTTTCTTCAATTTCCTGCTTGTCGTTCCTCAAAAAAACCACATAAAGTTCCGTCATTAAAATCAATGGATACATGCTTTCCAACCCTTGTTCTTCCACTTCTTTTTTCGATCGGATGAGATGATTCTCTGCTTCATCCAGTCTCTTTGTGAAGATCAACAGGCTTAAAAGGTTCAACAGCCTTATTTCCTTCTTGTGATATTCAGGCATGTGTTTAAATGTTAGGGCCTTCTTGAAGTATTGAAAACTTTTTTCTCGGTCCGGCTGAATATATGAATAGATATGTAACAGGTAATAACAGCGCTCCCAAAACGGAAGACCGTCCTCAAGGAACCACCAAAAATCTCCTTTCATGAAATGAAGATAGCACTGACTTTCAGCGTCGAGTTCAAACCCGAACACATCCTGGTTTTCTTCCAGCAGCTTCAATGCTTTTCCCTGCCCGTAGAGGTGATATTTATGAAAAAGCACTTTCGCACTGGTGGCGACATCCTCATCTTGAACGAGAGGGCTCTGGTCCACTTCCTCATCCACTTTCAATATGTATCCCTGGCCTCTCACTGTGGCAATGCTCATGATGGAGGAAAGTGGCCGGATTTTTTTCCGAAGACGGTAAATATGGTCGTCTACTGTCCGGTCCGTAGGGTTTTCCATAGACCAGACAGCATCAAGCAGGCTATCCCTTGAGAACACTTGAAATGGACGGTTCCATAAAAATTGCAACAACTGGTATTCCTTTGGAAGCAAAGACACTTCTTCTGTGGAAAATCTCACTTTCAACTCATGGTCAATCCATTTTACTTTTCCCATCTTACCCACCTTCACAATGTGCATTGCTCTTCAACGAAAAAAACCTGTTTAAAAAGGCCCTCGCTCATTAGGAGAATCTTCTGGAATAGGTTGGCCGATATCCCACATTTCCACCACACGCTGATCTTGAAAGCGGAAAATATGGACAACAGCTGCCCCAACGTCCTGTGGATTCTGTTTAATATGAGAATGAACCACAACTGTATCCTTTTCTTCAAGCGCATGATGAACTTCAAAGGTTTTATGAGGGTTCTTTATAGCGTCCTCCTCCATGGCAGCTCTTAGGCTATCCCCATCCCCGCTGAAGTGAGGATTGTGATGGATAAAGTTTGAGCTGATATACGTTTGATACGCTTCCTTGATCTTTCCATCCACCACTTGTTGTAAAAGAGATATCGCTCGTTCTTTATTTGTCGTATTGTGCTGACTTGCACTCATTTGTAAACACCCTTCCATGTTTTTAGTATTTGAATAACTTTTAAGTACTTATGAACCTGCTTCTATCCACTTCAATTATTTCAAAGGGTCTGAAAACACGCAAGATTTAAATTTTTCAACATGTTTTCTATTGTTGCACCTTTTTTTGAACCTCCTTTTGTTGATCACCCGGTCGTTGATCGGATCAGGTCCTGCATGACCGAGGACCTCTTATCATTAGAATGACCTTGCAGGAAGATTTATACGATAGATGTGCAGTTAAAAAAAGCGTAACCCTTAGGGGTTACGCTTTCTTCTTGGCTATCGTCTGATTTAAACAGGATAGGTAAGCACTGTTATTCAACCTTATGAAAGGATGTTCACAACGGTTCTTCCTCTTACTTTTCCTTTTAGAATATCGGATAAAGTTTCAGGAAGTTCACGCAGAGAAACTTCCTTTTCAATTTCCTCGATCCCGTCCGGTTTCAAATCATCCGCCATCCGGTTCCATAGGGTTTCTCTCAAATCTTTAGGACAGTAAACGGAATCGATGCCCAGCAGATTCACACCTCGTAGAATGAAAGGAAATACAGTTGTCGGCACTTCTATTCCCGCCGTTAGTCCACTAACAGCAACGGAACCGCCATATTTTGTGTTGCTTAGAACAGACGCTAGTGTTTTTCCTCCAACAGGATCGACCACACCTGCCCACTTCTGCTTGCCCATCGGGCGGATTTTTTCCGGTGTCACTTCTTCACGGGAGATGATTTCTTCTGCACCTAATTTACGAAGATAATCATGTTCCGACTCTTTTCCTGTACTAGCCGTCACATGGAAGCCTCGTTTCGCCAGCATTGAAACGGCCATACTGCCGACTCCACCAGTAGCTCCTGTCACCAAAATGGTTCCGTCATCCGGGGTTACGCCGCTTTCTTCCAACCGATGGACAGAAAGCGCGGCTGTAAACCCTGCTGTACCAAAAGCCATCGCTTCTTTCAATGTCAAATTCTCGGGTAGGGGTACGATCCAATCACCTGGTACGCGGGCGTATTCACTGTATCCTCCGTAGTGGGAAACACCTAGTTCATAGCTGGTGACGACGACTTCATCCCCTTTCTGATAGCGATCATCCTCAGACGATACGACAGTTCCGGCAAGATCGATGCCGGGTACGAAAGGATAAGACTGAACGATTTTTCCGTTCGGAGTGCTCGCCAACCCATCTTTATAGTTGACGCTGGAGTAGTGCACTTGAATCGTCACATCCCCTTCAGGTAAATCATCTAAAGTCAACGATTCCACATTCACTGAAAAATCCTCTTCCGTTTTGTTCACGACGAGAGCGTTGAATTCTTTTGTCATCCGTTCATTTCCCCTTCCTGATTCATCACTTATAAGATTATGAGTCTATCATAAAGCATTTTATACTGGCCGGTCAATTTATTTTGACCAGTCAGTATAAAATATTCGTATCTCTCCTTCTTATCTTGTATAATGAAACAGAGTATCTATTGGAGGTTATCTTACACTATGGCAACAAAAGCAGAACAAAGGCGCAAGCAGATATTAAAAGCTGCTTTCCAAGCAGCCACTGAAAAAGGATATGAATCCGTGACCTTACAGGACATCGCGGATTACGCTGATGTAAGCAAAGGGGTTACGAACTACTACTTTAAAAATAAATCCGATGTGTTCACGCAACTGTTTGAGTGGATCACCACGCGCATCTATGAAAAAGAAGCCGCATCCATCCGTGAACAGGAAACAGCCATTCAAAAGCTGGAAGCCTACATCGGCCGCGTTTTCATCAGTCCGGAAGAAAATAAGAGCTTCTACCGTGTGTACCTGGACTTTTTATCCCAAGTGAAAAATAACGATGCGTACAAGGAAATCAACCAAAGGTTTTACGAAAACTGCTGGTCTATTGGTAGAGAAATCATCCACCAAGGCCTCGAAGAAGGAATCTTCGAAGTCGAAGACGTGGAGCAGGCGGCCATCAGCATCCGCTGTATGATCGACGGAAGCTTGATTCAATGGCTGATGAGAGATGACGATCATCTGCATGACTATTACAAGAAAGCCTGTTATGACTCCATCCTGCATATCCTTCATTACAAGAGCTAATGCGACCGGTTCCGGTCGCTATGCGCGTTTGTAAACGCCTTGGCTGAACTTCCGGAAGAATCCCATCCAGGAAGAGAAGTCATTATAGAAGAGAAAAGATGGCTGAAGCAGCTGATGGCATTGCGACGACTAAAGAAGCCGTCAAACGTCTGCTACGTTCGAAGTAAGGGATGTAAAAACAGGGCAGAGATCGTGCGCACACGAGTTCTGCCCTGTGGTCTACCCTTTTTTAATTATACAATGACTATCATGGCTTGCTTCGGAATCGGTACACCATTCATTAAATATTAGAATATTTATACTCTCTTATGATTCAAAAGATTCCGATACCTTAATCAGGTCTTCTTTGGTAATACTAGTCTCTCCATGTTCAGAAAAAGACTTCATAATATAATGAATGCCTCCCTGTTCCCATCTCAACGTTTTGTTCCCTGAATCATTCTCAAAATATTTGCCAGTTCTCTCCTCTATTTGTACTTCTTCATATTCTTCTTCTAAGCTCGAAGATACTGTACCTTCGCCAAAAGTAAGCAGACTAATGTGTTCCTTTCCTTCTCCATAGAAGTCAAACGTTAACTTTTCAACCGGTCCCTGAACTTTAGGAGGAATACTGATGTCCTTTTGTACTACGTTAAAAGGGAGCTGTGTTGGAAGTTGTGGCTGAAAAGACAATTCCTCCATCTTATCCTTCCGTTCACCTTGGTTAAAATCTTGTATTTCATTGACCGAGCTGCACCCGATCAACACAACGGATAAAGTCAGCAGGAGCATGAACAGTTTCTTCATATTCTCTTCCTTTCTGTCAGAATCGTATGATGTAGGATGAAATAAAACCATAAACTTGTAAGGTCGGTTTATTCACCTAACTTAGCTTAAAGACTCGCTCGTTTTTCCTCCTCTAGTGTCTTCCAATCGTTTCATTACCTTTGATTTAATTTGCTTGCAATATCCCACAACAAACCTGTAATGACTCCTATGAATATGGCAAATCCATACAAATAAGTCATATCTTGAGCTGACAACATAATGATACACGTATGGACGACAAAACCTGCCATACCTCCCCCGAATGCAGCTATTAAGGTTAAGCCTTCTTTTTTGTTTGTTCCAGTTTTGGTCACTCTGCTTCCCTCCTTCTCGTAGTCCCGAACTGAGAAAGGCTTCTACTTTTTCCTACGATTGCATATCGGTTTCGTTTCAAAAAACCTTACATTCTCTATTATAATGAGTGGCAACGGATGGAAGATTAACATGAAAAAGGAAAAGATGTATACAAAGAAAAGCCGGCGCTACTGTTAAGCCCCGGCTTCATGTAATCAGCTTTCCGTTTTTCTCAAGAATCCTCATGTTTTCCTTGCGTAAAGTACGCGGGAGCGGATTTGATATGCAAATCCCGTTGAGGAAAAGGAATTTCGATCCCATGTTCATTTAACTGTTCATAGATCGAGAAGTTAAGCTCACTTTTCATGCGGATGACTTCTTTTGGATCGGAAATCCACACAAATAGTTCAAAGTCCAACGATGAATCACCGAACCCTTTGAAATTAACAAAAGGTGCGGGTGAATCCAGAACAATCGCATTCTCTTGTTTAGATAAAGAAGCGACAAGCAGAAGCACATCCTTCACCTGCTGTACATCGCTCCCATAAGCAACCCCGATGGGGATTGTTAAGCGCAGTCTGGGATCTGTAAAGGAACGGTTCACCACTTTTTCCTCTAGAAAATAAGAATTCGGAATGATGATGTGTTCATTCTCAAGCGTGCGGACGATCGTCGCTCTCATGCTGATTTTTTGAACATCCCCGATGACATCATCAATGAGCACTCGATCTCCGACTTTAATCGGACGTTCAAATAAAAGAATTAAACCCGATATAAAATTGGAGGCGATGTTTTGCATACCAAACCCGATTCCCACTCCTAACACACCTGCAAAGACAGTCAGGGCACTCAAATCGATGCCGACCGTTGTCAGACTCACTAAAACCGCGATCACCATGATCAAATAGTGAACAACACGCTCCATGGTGAACTGGATGCCTTTATCCAAATGGTGACGTTCAAAGAAAAAGGGCAAAAGATGTTCGTTCAGGATTTTTGAGAGTCTGTAGGCAAAGGTGATGATCAAGATCGCAATAATGATGAGAAACAGCGTTATATCTACTTGACCGATGGAGAAGAGCGGATACAACAGCCAGTCGGAATCAGAAAAATAGAAGATCACGAATAAAAGCAAACCATTGAACACAACCCAATTGATCAAAGATAGGGCTGCTTTCTGTACGTTTCCTTTTTCGTTGAAAACACGATGGATCAATACGTTGGAGATCCATCGAAGCAGGAAAAGAAACACTAAAAAGCCCAAAACTATAAAAGTATCTTGCCAGGGCCACTCATTCAGCAGATTAATCGACATAAGAACTCACTCCATACAAGTCTATGATCCTTTTCTTCTTTCTATAGTATATTAAACAAAAGACCGGAAACTCCTCCCTCCTACCATGCAGGTAAGCATGGACCCTATTCGCGTGTACCCATTCCCCTCCCCATCAGGAATTCCCATCTATGAACCTCTTTTCATTTTTTACCTCATGAACCAATGAAGGGTTTTCTATTTTCTTCCTTTACAAGAAAAGTATATAATACTACACAGGCTATCCCAACTAATCGCACTCTTCCTCGCACATCAGAAAGCTACCGAGAACAGGAGCTTAGATGCTCAATGCTCTCACGTACGAGGAAAATCTCTTCCATACACAGGTGATTTCAATGATATTAAAAGAACTGATTTCCAACTTAGCCCTATTGATCGCATCGTTATTCGTTTATACTCAATCCACCAATGCCGCTCCTCTGAGCCGATCCTCTACGTTTAAAAACAAATTCGTCTCTGGAATTCTTGCAGGGGTGCTGAGCAATGTGTTGATGCAGTACAGCATGCAATTTGGCAGCACCATCGTTGATTTACGCCATATTCCGGTCATCCTGGTCGGTTATTACGGAGGAACCATACCTGCAGTGACATCCATGATCCTCGTCATCATGGGACGTTTCTTTATCGGGTTCAATGTTTCATCCATCCTTGCCGTATTACTGATTGTTGCCATCACACTCTTTACTTTAGTGATCACTAGACTGGACATGACGAAGCGCGTAAAAATCTTTCTTACGTTAACCGCATCCAACGTCATTTTCACATTGTTGATCGTCTATCTATTACAAAGCCCTGCGACCCTTACAATCCTGGTCCCTGCTTTTTGGATCATCTCTTACACCGCCGGATTCGTTTCTTTTTATGTCGTTGAATACGTCCGCAGAAGTCAAAATCTCTTGAACAAATACAAATCAGAAGCAGCGACCGATGGATTGACCGGGTTGAACAATGTTCGTAAATTCGACCAGGCTTTCAATGAAATCGCAGCTCAATCCGTTCATAAAGAAGAAAAGCTGTCCCTTTTGTACATCGATATTGACCATTTTAAAAAAGTGAACGACACGTACGGCCATAAAGAAGGCGATCAGGTGTTGATCGAACTCAGCCGCATCCTTAAAAATACAGTACGATCGTTTGATATTGTCAGCCGAAATGGTGGAGAAGAGTTTACGGTCATTCTATTGGATTGTCCTACAGATCGAGCGCATGAAATCAGTAAAAGAATCAGAGAAAAAGTGGAAACCCACCCTTTCCTCTTAACCACAGGTCAAATCATCCAAATTACCGTTTCCATCGGACTCGCCTGTTACAACGAAACGACCAGTGAGCCGAAACTATTGATCCAAGAAGCGGATCACGCGTTGTATGATGCCAAACAAACCGGCAGGAATAAGGTCTGCATCTCCCCCGGCCTCGAATGGGCGAGCCGACAAGCGTAACTACTCTTAGTTGCGCTTTTTTATGTACACTCCATGCTTTCATGTTTCAGTTTAAGGGAATGGATTGCCACCGAAACGACATCAAATAAAATTCACACGGTTACATATATATAGGAGAGGCAGAGATCTGGTGTGAAAGGGTGAGGTTGATGGAAAAAAAGAAACGGCCGAACATACTCGTCTTAATGGTCGACCAAGAGAGATATCCTTCGGTTTATGAAACAAAGGAAATGAAAGAATGGCGAAAAAAGAACTTAGTAACACAGAACGCATTACGCAAGAACGGCATGGAGTTTTTGAGTCATTATGCTGGCAGTACGGCTTGTTCTCCCAGTCGAGCAACGCTCTACACCGGGCAGTACCCGTCCCTTCACGGGGTGACCCAGACCACAGGAGTGGCAAAAGGACCGTTCGATCCGGATGTTTTTTGGCTCGATGCGAATACAGTACCGACCATCGGAGACTATTTTCGTGAAGCAGGCTACCAAACCTATTGGAAAGGAAAGTGGCATGCCTCTGATGAAGACATTTTGGTACCAGGGACAAAAGACGCCTTTCCAAGCTATGACCCGAACACTGGAGTCCCAAGTGAGGAAAAGGAGAAAATCTATCAGGAGGCGGACCGCCTCGATCGCTTCGGATTTTCCGGATGGATCGGACCTGAACCTCACGGAACGGATCCACGCAATTCAGGATCCTCAGCAGCTATAGGAACGAGTGGCCGTGATGAGGTCTATGCTTCTGAAACCATCGAACTAATCCAGTCTTTGGAGAAACAATCCTGTGATTCGCCGTGGTTCATCATGTGTTCCTTCGTCAACCCTCATGATATCGCTTTGTATGGCGTTCTGACTGCTCTATCACCTGCTTATCAATTCAACATCGATCCGACACTGCCTCCAATCCCACCGGCACCAACGCAGCAAGAATCACTCTCAACGAAACCAGATGCACAAGAAAGTTACCGCGTGACGTATCCGCAAGCTTTACAGCCGATCATTGACCAGCCCTTCTACCGACAGCTCTACTACAGCTTACAAAAGCAGGCAGATGAAGACATGCATAAAGTTTTCAGAGCCCTTCAGACTTCTACCTTCTATGAAGACACGATCGTCCTTTTCACTTCCGATCACGGCGAATTGCTTGGTGCGCACGGAGGACTTCACCAAAAATGGTATAACATCTACGAAGAATCCATTCACGTTCCGCTCATCATCCATAGCCCGACGCTTTTCTCCCAACCTGAACAGACAGATATGCTAACAAGCCATGTCGATCTCCTGCCGACCATGCTCGGGCTTGCCGGGATTGATGCAGGTGATATACAAAAACGATTAAAAAAAACACATACAGAGGCCCACCCATTGGTCGGAAGGAATCTGACCCCTCTGCTTCACGGAAGGAAACACTTTTTCAGAGCCAACGAACCGCTCTATTTTATGACCGATGATGATATCACCAAAGGATTGAACCAGACGTCCGCTTCAGGTCTCCCTTACGAATCCGTCGTACAGCCAAATCATATCGAAGCGGTCTTTACAAAAATAAAAACAGGAAAAGATCATCAAGAAGAAACATGGAAATTCGCCCGCTATTACGATAACCCCCAATTTTGGAGTGACCCCGGCTGTAGTGATACGGTACAGAAACAAGGAAAGAGTCTGGAGGTGGATGAGTCGATCCAATGTTCCTGCTGTGTAACGAAAACCAAGACAGAACCTGTGCCTTCTCAGTACGAACTTTATAATCTGACGACAGACCCTCTGGAAGAAAAGAACCTTGCCTCCCCTACCTATGCGACACCGGAATCAAGAATCATCGAACAGTTATTGCTCAACACCTTGGAACAACAATGCAACCAAAAGAGGTTGGAACCTTCGAGTGGTGAAGTTCCGGGCATGCCTTCATGCAATGGCCAGGAAAACTAGCGAAAATCTATAAAAAAAGGATGAATCTTGACCAGGTTCATCCTTTTTTTATAGATTTTTGATGTAGAACACTCTTATATACAAGACTCCTAAACATGTAAAAAAAAGTAGAGGAAATAACCACCCCACACCTACGCATCCCTCCAGCAATCCACCGACTAATCTTCGGAATCTGCCTTTCTTGTTCTTACCGTCATCTTGCAGTCCGGTCACTTTTTCACCTGCTCTAAGTCCCTGCATCACGTACTCAAGAATGAATAGAAACGACTCTATGATTCATCCCCCATCTTCCTGATGACGATCCTATCAAACGTTGAAGCCTAACGATCCAAGAAAAATGTATCACCCTCTCTACCACATAAAAAAGACCAAATCTCTCTAGAGTAATTTGGTCTTTGCATTCTTAGGCGTTTACAAAATCAACTGCATCTTAAGGTCACGGCCTTTTTGCTCCATCTTTGAAAAGCCAATTTTTTCGTAAACACGTATGGCTGCTTTATTTTCAACATCCACTTCCAAGCGTATTTCTTCTATGTTTTGTTCGTAGTGCTGTACGCCAAATGCTATCCCCTGCTTGACGAATGCATCGCCTAACCCTTTGCCTATTAAATCAGGTCGTAAAGCAAGCCCAATCCAGATCACACGGTCATCCTTCGTAAACTCGAACAACCCAGCAACATCATCCTCCAGAAGAGCGGCATACCCCTCACAACCCCCAGGACCACGTAACTCTCCCTTCAGATCGAAAGACTCAAAATAAGGCGTCATCATTACTTTTTCTATGAAACCATCATAATTCCATGAATGGATTTGTTTCACATCATCCAACTGGATCGGTCTGAACTTGAATTCCAACAGACTCCCTCCTTCTAAACTCCCCCTGCTTTCACACCCGACTTTTCCCTGTAGTCAGTGGATGACTCCTCAAAAAGATTTCATCCTCTTTCAGGAGACAACGCTTCATCTAATTTCCCATTATCAATAAGGGTAATCTTGATAATCTCTCCGTTGTCATTGGTATTTATTCTACCAGAAACTTTTGTCGTATTGGTCTCCCCATCTTTGCTGTACTGTACTTCTACTTCATACATGTACGCATGATTTTCAGGACTGCCTACTTGCTCGACCTTTATATTCTTCGGCTCCATTTGATATCCGGAAAAGAAAGCGCTCCGGGTTCGATCAAGAGCGTATCCATTCGAGAAGGCTCTGAAGTCTTCTTCCGGTACCAAAGGCTTATAATTTTCTTCTAGATACCTTTCCATTCTCCTTGCCCCTTCCTCGAACTTTTCTTTGCTTCCGTCCTGTGGTTCATCAGCATAAAACAACGCATACGCTTCAGACAATTCTTCATCAGGACCCGTGAACTCGAGTTCCAAATATGTTCGGATGTTCTTCTTATGTTCCTCACCATCAGACACCTCGTCAGAATTTTCCTGTGCTTCTTCAACCATCCCTTGGTCTGTCTTCTCTTCTTCATTGTTCTCTGATGTGGATGCATCGGAACAGCCAGCCGCTAAACTTACGGCCAACGTTACGGTTGTGATTTTCACTCTCATGCCCATCATAATCATACCTCCTGTATGGTTGTCTTCTACCTTCTACGAATACTGGAAAGATTTGGTTTCACTGTCATTCCCTTGCTTTACTCAAATAAAACATGCAAAAGACGCAATCCTATTAGAAGGATTGCGTCTTTCTCGTGTCATTCAATAACGATCTGAATCGCTTTCCTAACGGTAAACACTAGCACATGTTCCAGCTACAGGCTCATAATAACAATGATTCTTATATCGCCCTGTCAGCTGCTGACCAAACCAAGTCGGTGGGCACGTTGCATTTGGATTGAAATACCATAACGCATACTTAGCCGGGTGCTCCCGCCAGAATTTCAGATTCTTTTCTGCCAGCCTTTTCTCTGTAGACCTCGCCCGGTTATAGAAAAGGTTGCCCTTCTGGACCGCTTCAAACGAATAATTCCCACCTTGCACTTGATAGATCACTTGTGGAATGGTCCTTACATCCGTGAAGTCGAGACAGTCCGCCGACGCGCGGTTCACGATGACATTGCCGACATACAGCATCCCCTGCTTCCCTTCACCTACCGCCTCTGCCCGCATCATCCGGGCCATCAAAGCCACATCTGAATCTGTATATTTCACTCTTGGCATTTTCCTCACCCCAACATATTGTATGAATGAAGTGGGTGAAGATGTCATGATTTATGCATAATCCCTATTGGACTCCCCCGCTTAAGCAATGGACCGATAAAATAGAACCAATCAATAAAGGTTCCCTGGCTCGCGATAGCCAAGGAACCTTTACTCCGATTCATTTAAGGAGTTGGAATTTCTCCTCCTGCTGCTTCATACCTGGCATAAAATTCTTGCAGAAATTGATTCGTCACATCGGCATCATGAATGAACAACATGTTCTCATCATTGATCTCGTTTCCGTTTGTGCTCCAGTTCGTTGAGCCGACAATCGCAGTCGGATCACTCGTCGGATGGGTGGCATCGATCAACATTGTTTTGGCATGCATCTTACGGTCTTCAGCATCTTCATAGACAGGAGCCGCATGATTCCAACGGACATTCGGGTTGTTCGTTGAAGACTGACTTGCTGTGCGACCCGTCATTTCAATCGACGCCGACCACCATTGATTCCAGAAACTCTGATCAAAGACGCCGCGCACATCAAAACCGGTTAAGCTTCCTTCCAAGTCGTTATAAGAACCTTCCCACTTGTACTTCAATTCATCGACAAGTGCTTGATCACTCCAAGCAAAGATAGAAAAGTAACTGCTGTAATCCGCTTCATTTTTCACAAAAGAGGTCATTTGCCCAATCGCATCATCACCGGCGGAGAAATACACATCCACTTCTTTCCCACCGACGTTCACCGTATGAAGCGTGTTGTCCACTTTTCGACCATGGTAATTGGAAGCGGCAGGATCCGGGTCCATGCCCTGACTTCCCCACATCTCATCAAACTCGGTCTTGAATACGTCAGAGAGGGCTGCCGAATTCAATTCAACGACATGCTGTGTATTCCCTTCAAGAACATCATTCTGCATGTTTTCCTCTGATCCATAAAGACCTGTGACGGTGAAATTCCAGCTTCCTGTAAACACCCATTCCCCGTCGATGACAGCGAACTTGTTATGCATTTGCTCACCAGGAGAATAATAGCTGCCTGCGCTTTTCTCCTCCGCATCCGCAAGCTTGTATCCTGTTTCTGTTCCATTTCCTACTTCTACGGTCACTTGCTCCATCCCGCTCGTTGAAGCCGGTAGTCCGTACTGCTGACGGAGGGTTTGATCTTCAACAGCAAACATGATTGAATCAGAAAACACAGACGTATCATCGCTTGTTCCGATGACATTGTCTTGTCCACGGACCAATTTCTCTACATACAAACGCATCGTTTGATAGCGCTCGGCATAGTGTGGATCGCTTCCATCTTTCGCATCTGCGATCACTCGGACATCCACCCCTTCAGCAGCTTTCGCCATCAAGGCATCAATGATTCCTGGCAGATTGATTTCATAGGTTGCAAGATCGATGGACGTCGTCGCCTCATTGATGCGGTGAATCAATCGATCTTCTAAATTTACATTGTAGTTGGCTTCGTTCCCAGAAGATGCGTAGTCATCGTACGCACACTTGTTAAAATAGACGTTTATACTGCCGGCAGCATCACTGACATTATTTAGATGTTCGCCCGTACTGGAACATCCTGTCGCCTGTGTCGTCGTGTTGGTAGAAGGAGTCCCTAGTCCTTCTGTATATGTATCCGTCGCTGTACGCCAATTGGAAGCATCTGTTCCTGAAACCGAGGGGTCGATGCGCTCCATGGTCGCTTTCGTATCATTATCACCCGCATACCAGGCGTCGACTGAATCGATGATCTGCGTCCCATCACTCAACTCAAGCACTTCTCCTGAATTGCTCATCGCCCCTGAATAAATCAAGTCAGCATTGACAGAAGATACAGTCGAATCGTTGGTCCGCTCAAGTAAATAATATCCGCCGGCCGGAATTGACCCAGTTAATGTAATCTGTGGAGAACCATCCGTTGCATTCAAGGTCCATCCCTCAAGCGAAATGGCTGCCCCTGTCGGATTGTGCAGTTCGATCCATTCATCGTTATAACTGACATCCGTCCCCATCCAGGCGACTTCATTAATGACAACATCATTCGTTCCTGCCGCTTCGGTCACCTGCGATACAGGAATACCCGTCCACCCTAATACAAAAATAAGTACAGCTATAAAACCCGGTTTCCATTTCTTCACGTTTCCATCCTCCATTCACTTTTTTCTCACAATTCTCAACGTACCATAAATGGAGAGTGTAAATTCTGAATTTACGAATCATTTACACGAAACGCATCCAAGGACCTGAATGTTTGAGGAATGAATGAAACTCAAGACATAGAATCTTTCCTCCTTTTTACTTTTTTCATGGAGAGGATAGAAAAAAAGGGTATCCCACTTTTTTTCACAATTAACGTTTCATGTAGATATTTATATAAAAAAACAGAACTTCCGCAAAGTTGGAAGTTCTGTTTGGCTTTATAGAGCTTTCAGCTAAATTGAAAGTTATTCATCCCATTTCAAAAGTTCAGCAATAACGTCAGAGCTACCGGGAAGCAATAATAATGATACCGACATTACTATTAACCCAATACCAATGACAAATAGAAAAATTACTATTTTAACGGAACGAGGCACATCCTTTTTAAGTGCTCCAATTAGAATGAGTACAATCCCGATAACGAGTAAGAATAAATAATAAAATCCCATCAAGACACTCCTCATCATTTTTTCTATGAAACAAAAGTCCTGACTGTCCTTGCTCCCCTAGCAAGCTTACACACAATCACAATTCAAACGTTGCCAAAAGATTGTTCCTCGTTTAGATTTTCTTCCGGCAGACGACTTTCTGAAGATCCTTTCTTGACACGCTTCAGCGTAGCTACGATGAGAAAACTGACGATCACCAATAAGAGCCAGGAACTCACTTTACCTAGATGAACAAGACTCCAGGCGTCTCTCTGATTCGGGTATTCCCAGGCGCCGAAATAAGTGGCAATATTTTCAGCAATCCATATGAAAAAGCCGATCAGCACAAATGAAAGCGCGAGGGGCATCCGGTAATGGCTGCCATTCACCTCATACCGGACCCAGGCCTTCCAAAAAACCACAATCACCAGTCCTGATAACCACCAGCGAATATCGATCCAATAATGATGGGTGAAAAAGTTTAAATAGATGGCAGCCGCAAGGGGCACAACAAACCACGAGGATGGCCACTGCACCAATTCCACCCTCAGCCTTCTCCACGCCTGGCAAAGGTAACTCGCAACACTCGCATACATGAAGCCGCTGTATAGCGGGACTCCAAAAACCTTTGAGTAGGCTACTTCAGGATAAGACCACGAACCCATATGGACCTTGAAAAGTTCAAGTGCAAGCCCGATCACGTGAAACAAGGAAATTACCTTGAGTTCATCGCGTGTTTCAAGACCAGAGCGAACCATCCACCATTGCATCAACAGGCAGATGAGGAGCAGCCAGTCATACCTCGCGAAGAACGGCAGCGGTACCAACTGAGTGACCGCGAGCGAAGCGAAGATGACAACAGGAAACAAACAGGACCATGCCTGCTCCCAACCGAAGTGTAAGAGTTGTTTCAGCGCTCTCATATCCTCCCCGCCCCTCCTATTCTTCGTCTTCCTGATATTCCAAAATGTCCCCAGGCTGACAGTCCAGTGCCTTACAGATCGCTTCTAACGTTGAAAAACGGACAGCCTTCGCCTTGCCATTTTTCAAAATAGAGAGGTTCGCCATCGTGATGCCGACCTTCTCGGAAAGCTCCGTCACACTCATCTTCCTTTTCGCAAGCATCACATCAATGTTGATTATTATCGCCATGATTATTCACCTCAGACCGTTAAATCATTTTCAGATTTGATGATGATCGCTTCTCGTAAAAGCCGCTGCAGGACAGCAGCAAAAACGGCAATCACCGTAGAAGCGAAAACGATGACCATCCCGATAACAATCAGACCAGGCGCGTCATCAATCTCAGCGACCGTATAGATCACCGGCATGAGTACAACGTAAAGAACACTGATCGTGATGGCGCAGTACTTAATAACCCTCAGAGCTTTGACCGATAAGTCTGAGAAGGCGTAGTTGTTGTCGATATAGGTCAATAGCTTGAACGCTTGATACAGAGCAAAATAAAAAGGGACAGCAGTCAAATACATATAAACAAAGACGGCCGGTTCGATCATTGGAAAATCGGACAGCAGAACCCCTGCATACTCAGCAAACTCAGGAACAAAAAAGATACACAAGGCAAGGACCGGCAGGCCGATCAAGACGACCGCCAGTTTCAAAAACAGCGTAGACCCACGTTTCATAAAAACCACCTCACTTCATAATCTCCTTTCACTATACCTCCTCATTTATTGTTTATCAATAAATATATATTAAAAAGGAATATATTTTTATTGAAATTGAGTTGTAGTGTTGCGAATCATCCATAAAACAAAAAAACACAGACCTCTTAAAATCAAGAGGTCCGTGCTTTTCATTTCCCATATTAACCTTTTACCGCTAATCCTTGTTCATAGGCCACAACCGCCTCTTCAAAAACAGCCAGCCCTTGATCAATCTCTTCTTTTGATACAATCAGTGGAGGAATCATCCGAATGACTTCCTGGTGCTTCCCGCAAAGGTAGAACAGCACCCCTTTTTCAAGAGACAAGTCCAGGATACGCATCATCCCTTCTCCATCAGGCTGTCCGGTCACAGGATCCACGATCTCGATTCCAATCATAAGTCCAACGCCCCGGATGTCACCAATCACCGCATGTTGCTCCCTGATTTCCTTCAAACGAGCCACAGCATAAGCTCCGAGCGTTCTTGCATTTTGAAGCAGCTGCTCTTCTTCAATGACATCCAGAGTGGCAAGAGCTGCTGAACAGGCGAGTGGATTCCCTCCGAAAGTCGTTCCATGTGTCCCCATCGGCCACTGGCTCATCAATTCTTTGGAAGCGACGGTGGCACTAAGCGGCATGCCTGAAGCGATGCCCTTCGCAATTGCCATGATATCCGGGGTCACGTCGAACGTTTGAGCCGCAAACCAATCTCCTGTCCGTCCGAATCCCGTCTGTACTTCATCAAAAATCAAAAGAATCCCATGCCGGTCGCAAATTTCGCGCACTTTTTGAAGCCATTCTTTCGGGGGAATAATATAGCCGCCTTCGCCAAGGACCGGTTCAACGATGATACAGGCCACCTCTTCCGGTGTCACTTGATGGTCGAACAACAGGGCAATGTCTTTTTCAAGCTGATCAACACAATACTCGGCTGGGTCTTCTCCATCTGGACAGCCCTTGGGATCAGCATAAGGCACCTGATACGTCAGGCCATTCGGCTGTAAAAATTTACGATATTTGCTTTTTGACGTACTGACTCCTAGTGATCCGATGGAACGACCGTGGAAACACCCGGTAAAAGAAACCACGTAAGGTCGCTTCGTTACATATTTTGCTAACTTCAAAGCCCCTTCAATGGCTTCTGTTCCACTGTTGGCAAAGAAGAAACAATCCAGGTTACCAGGCAGAATCCCTTGCAGCCGATCCGCTACACGTAAAATTGAATCATACATGATCACACCGGACGGACCATGCATGAGTTGATCCACCCCTTCCTTGATCGCTTTTACGACCTTCGGGTGACGGTGCCCTGTATTCGCTACAGCGATTCCTGACGTGAAGTCTAAATACTTCTTCCCATCCGCTCCATAGTAATAGCACCCTTCCTCTTTAACGATGGGTAGATTCGGATGATCTTTCGCCATGCTGGGTGCAAGCAAATCTGGCAAACGCGCGTACAATTCTTCAAAGGATGGTTTCATTTTTCATTCCCCCTAAAAAAATAGACGTTGTGCACCTCTGGTGAATAAGAAAGCCATGAAACGCTGGAGGTGACACGCCTTTTATTTTCAACTGGTTTTAAAATAGGAAGTGGGCAATGACGACAATGATCGGCAATGTAATGACGGTTCTTTGCAGGAAAATCACAGCCAATTCCAAAACAGAAATCGGTATTTTCGATTTGACAAGAAGCACACCTATTTCGGACATGTAAATCAACTGAGTGAGGGACACAGCGGCAATAACGAAACGTGTCAATTCACTTTCAATACCAGAACCAATGACTGCCGGTAAGAACATGTCAGCGAAACCCACCAGCATCGCAGGTGCTGCTTGTGCCGCTTCAGGAATCTGCATCCATTGAAGAAGAGGTACAATCGGCATGGACACATACGTAAAAAAGGGGGTGAATTCCGCAATGATCAAGGCCACGGTTCCGAGCGCCATAACCAATGGAATCAGCGCGAAATAAATATCCGTCACGGTTTGAACCCCTTGTTTCCCTACTTCCTTCAAACTCTTTACTTGGGAGGCTTTGTGGAGCGCTTTATCGACTCCCCATTGAAAATCAGAGACCCCTTCAGGTGTATCTTCTGAGATTTGCATGCCTGTCCCTTCGTAATAAGTATCTGCCTTTCTGGATAAAGGGGGGATGCGGGGACAAATAAACGCAGCGACCAAACCGGCGACGACAACTGTCAAATAGAAAGGCACGAAATACTCTTCCAATCCGATAAAACTGATAACGACCAAACTGAACGCAATGGAGTTAATGGAAAAGTTGGTAGCAATGATCGATGCTTCTCGTTTCGTATAGTACCCTTCCTCGTATTGCTGCGTAGTAATAAGGACACCGACCGTCCCTGCCCCCATCCAGGAAGCAAGCGCATCGATGGAAGAACGCCCCGGCAGCTTGAACACCGGTCTCATCACACGGCGGAGCATCGTACCGATAAAGTCCATCAAACCAAACTGCATGAGTAACGGCATTAAAACACCGGCAAAAAGGAACCAGGCAGCAAGAACAGGAACAAGAGCATAGAGCATTGTTCCTCCTGTCACATCTGAGGTGATAACAGCCGGTCCAATTCCAAAAAGAGTCATAAGGGCAAACACAGCCCCGATGATTCTAGTGCTCAGCCAGAAAGGATGAATATAAAAGAGCTGTTTCAGAAATGGGCTGTTCATGATTATGGCGGGCTGAAAGATCTTCGCAAAAATCGGAACAACCGCAGAAATGAAGAGAATGCCTGTCATCAACCCGGGAAGAACCGGCTCTAAGTATGCCTGAATCGTTTCTGCAAGCACACCGACACCAATCGTAATCTTTCCTCCGTATGGAATAGGAAATAAGAATAAAAACACACCCAATAATGAAGGAATAATCAACCATAGAAAATTCCTTTTGGTTCGATAGCTGTCAGGTTTTGGATCTGAATGGATCTTTTCATAATCGTCCGTCTGTTTCACTTCCATCAATTCCACTCCTTAATAATGTAATAAAAAAGGCAAAGGATCCCTCTCATCCCTTACCAAGTTTATTGCAAGAATCATGCCAATTCTTCATTTTATTCTGTGTTTTCTTAATTTTCTTACTACTGTTGGTTGGCTGATCCCTAAAGCTTCGGCTATTTTCGTCGTCGTTCTGAATTTTTCTTTTGCTTGTTGCAGCCTCTCTTTTTCCACTCGATCCAGAGTTTTGGACAAGGGTTCATCAAAATTATTCATTTCTGAATAGGTATCGACTTTTTTTTGATACCCATCAGGTAAATCAACCGGGTGGATGACCGGTTTTGGAGAGGTGACCACCAGACGTTCCATTAGATTCATGAGTTCTCTCACATTGCCACGCCAATCGTATGTATTTAAAAGGTGCAACACTTCTCTGCTTAACACTCGCTTTCGATTGTAACGATTCGTGAACTCATCTAAAAAGGAGTGAATAAGCGGCGTGATGTCATCTCTGCGTTCTCTCAAAGGGGGAATCGTAATCGGGACAACATTCAAGCGAAAATAAAGGTCTTCACGAAATTCCTTGTGATTCACAGCTTGATCCAGCTCTTTATTCGTTGCGCTGACCAATCGGAAGTCCGAATAAATTTCCTTACGCCCACCGACAGGATAGAAAGATTTTGACTGAATCAGCTTGAGAACTTTCACTTGATTCTGCAAGGAAAGCTCACCGATTTCATCCAAGAACAAGGTTCCATTATGGGCCATTTCGGCGAAACCTTTTTTCCCGCCTTTGGTAGCTCCTGTAAACGACCCTCCTTCATATCCGAACAGTTCGGCTTCAAACAAGCTGTCAGGAATCGCCCCGCAATTAACTTCAATGAAAGGGCCGTCATTCCGACTACTTCTTTCGTGAATTCTTCTTGCGAGCTCTGTTTTCCCTACACCTGATTCTCCGAGAAGAAGGACATTTGCATCGACTCCTGCTACTTGGTTCGCTGTAGCCAGCACTTTGCGCATCTTTTCGCTCTTGCCGATAAACGCCTCTTCTTTCTCTTGTTTCAAACGGTTCAGCTCATCACGGACACGCTCCATCTCGACCGTCATTTCTTCCATGCCAGCTTTGATTTCCATCAGTTCAGTCACATCATGAGAATAACTGACGACCCGAATGAGTTCTCCCTCATCATTGAAGACAGGCAAACCCGTAACGAGCAGCTTTTTTCCATCCCCGACGGTTTGAACGAACGTCACCCTTTCCTGTGCTTCCATCACCATAGGTGTAGCAAGAGGCGTAAATAACCCCTCCTTCTCCAAATCATATACGGACCTCCCGAGCAGCTCTTCCGCACGGACGTCATACACTTTTCCTGTCGCTTCACTCACTTTGACAATCGTTCCATCTGTATTGGTTACAAGGATATCTTCTTGAAGTGAATGCAAAAGTGTTTTATATTCTGACCACTCAGCCATAGAATCCCCCTCTCTATTCATAAATGAATAGTCTTGATTCCTATCATAAAAACACCGGTTAACAACGAATTTTTATTCATTTCTGAATAGTTACACTCTTAGTATAGCACACCCTTCACGTCTGATTTGCATGAGCTGATTTTTTCATATCTCGTGCCCTGAAAAAAACAGGACCCATTGCTCCCCTTATACTTCTCCACGATTCTCCCCGCGTAAGCAAAATGGATGACCTTTTCAGTGACGAGGGAATTTCTCTATGCACTCCTTTTCTGTTCTTCCATTTGTGTCCTGCCAATGATGGAAAGTTTAAACATAAACTCAAACGAAAGATCAGGACCCTGCCACCTCCCAGGAATTTTAAGTCATCAAAGAAAGCCGCCTTTCAAAAGGAGGGCGGCTCGCTTTGCTCTATGCATAAACGACAAGATATTTCAGGGGTTCTTCCCGAATTTTGTCTCTAAAAAAACAGCCGGGATGCGTTTAGCCTATAAACCCCAAAGGGAATATGTATGATGAAGCCAAAGGTTATGATAAAATGAAGAATATACCAGTGATTCAGACAAAAGCAGCACCAATGGTCAGAACAGACCATCAGAGGAGATAGAAACATGCCAACCACCATCATGGGTTTGGAAAACAAAATTCAGTTAGTAAGAGAAAAGATGTATCAGGCCTATTTTGATTCTGTAGAGTATGGAGAATTGGTGAAGATTTCCCAAGAACTAGATCAACTATTAAATGAATTAGATACACAAATGCCTTCGTAAAGAGACCATCCTGGATGGCTCTTTTTTATGTTCATTTACAATATCAGACTCTCCTCAATCATTATTAGAAAAAAGTATTCCATTCCATTTTCTATCCTTTTTCTAGAAAATAAGGGAAATATAACTCTATATGCGCTAATAAATACTATATAAATATATAAAAAGGATTTTCACACTAAAAAATCGAAGTTATAACATGGAGAGCCTTTGATCAATTAAGTTCATAGGGGGATAAAACATGGCACAAAGAACCGAGGCATTTGATCAACTGTCCTTAGGTGTGATGATCATTGATTTAAACTATCGAATTACTCAAATCAATAATGAAGGCGCATGTCTATTGCAAGTAGAAAGAAACAATGTCATAGGTAAAAGTGTATATGATCTCTTCCCTAATGCCCCTGAAGAAGTCCGTTTCGTGGAACGGACCATCAAAACTTCCGAGGAGTTCACAATTGATGCCATCCCTTATCAATGGGGCCATTATCATATGTATTTATCGATTCGCACACGCGTACTAGAAGAGAATGGGAACCTTTACGGTGCAATGGTCGAATACAATGATGTGACCAGTTATTATGAGAAAGAACAGCAAATGAAGAAATGGATGGAAGACATGTCGGTGAACGTGATCCCGTTATCTGATGGGGTTGCTCTTCTTTCTCTGCATCCTATTATGGATCAGATTGAATTCCAATACATCCTTGATCAAGCGTTACATAACATTACCCACATGAAAGCCTGTCGGGTGATCATCGACTGCTCAACGCTCAGCACGGTAGACATCGTGTTCTTCGAGAAATTATCCAAGCTCATTCAATCCCTTTCCCTTATGGGTATCATGGTGACGCTTTCGGGGATGAAGCCCTCCCTATCCCAAAGATGGGTGACTTCAAACCTTCCGACGCTCAAAGTGAAATTTTACACAAATTTACAAGGAGCTTTAAAAGAGGTGTACAAAATACAATAAAAAGGAGAAGCCGTTCTTCTTGTTCCGTTTCTCAAATCCTCTGTTTGTACCCTCTTTATCCTGACAAAAGTTCCATGGATTTTCTGGTGGGTTTAAGGTTGTCTTCTCCTGACTTCTTAGAAATGATCACTCGTATAAAAAGGAACCCGTGCGAATGGCATTCTTGCATCTCTATTATTGTTGTATCAATGGAACACCTTAATTTCAGTTGGATGGCTCACCCCTTTTGTAATTACACTGTAGTCAAGGCCTCGTTTGATATAAAAAAACTATCTCCCGTAAACACCCTTTCTTTCATCCAGCTACTAACGGTCGCATCAGTATTAAACATTGAACTACCCTTCCGTCGTTTACTAGGTGACGGGGGATGAACCACCTCTCAAAAAATTAAACGGTAGACCCATTCATCGATCGGTTCCAATATAGAATCTCTCTTAGATCCGCATGTGAAAAGAAGAAAAAACGGATGCCCAGTAAAAAATTCCTGAACTCATCGCTCAGGAATTTTTTGCGTCTTTATAAACATTGGATTTGGTATTAGAGCCTAAAGCGTCTCATCATGGACCACTCGGCCATAGGCTCTTTCTTATGACCCGTAGGCCATGGCAAGTTCTCCACCTCCGATCATCCACTCATAAAGGACACGGGAGCCTTCCACACATTTTTCTTCAGGAAGTAAAAAACTCCATACAGACGGATGGCTGTCCATGATCAAGGCTTCTTCCAGACCTGTAGGTATTCCATATTCCATGTAGGAAAGACGCTTTCTTTTTTCTTCCCTGCTCGCAAACACCACGTGCACAGCGGCCAATCCAGACATCGTATCCGCTTCCTCAATCTCAAGTGACACGTCTGAATCGTTCAGCAAAGATACATTCATCTCCAAATCTTCTTCTTTCATAACCACGAGCTTTTCTTTTCGCTCCTGTGCATATGCCAGCCCAACCAAGACCGAGTCATCAATTCGAGGGGAGAACTCCTCTTTGGTTCCATCCATGCTCAAACGAATGCTGGAAAGGTTGTTCTGAACCGTCATCCCTGCGATGGATGAAAAGGTTCCATCCTCTGAACGACGATGAATCACCGTCCCTTCCTCTTTAGAAAAACTGGAGCGGACGACGAGCGGGACGTTGTATTGCTGGGCATGAGCCACGGCGCGAGGGTGGATGACACCTGCTCCCATCTCGGCCATCGTCCGCACCCATTCATAATCCATCGACCGAAACTTTATTGCCCCACGGATGATACGGGGATCGGCATTATACACGCCATCAACATCTGTGAAAATATCGCACCGTTCGGCTTTCAGTGCGGCAGCAAGGGCTGCAGCTGTCGTATCGGATCCGCCCCGTCCAAGTGTACAAATGTCACCATTCGCTGCACATCCTTGAAATCCGGCAACAACGACGATGCTGCCTTTCTCCAGCGCATCCTTTATGTTATCCGTGTGAACGGCTGCTATTTTTGCATTGCCGTAAACGCATTCGGTTTCTATTCCTGCCTGCTGTCCGGTCATGGCGATCGCCTCCGCGCCTTTGCTTTGAAGAGCGAGGGCCATGAGCGCACACGACACTTGTTCGCCGGTAGATAATAACAAGTCTTTTTCTCTCCCACAGGAGCTGGAGGAAACTTCTTGGTAGAGGTCGATCAGCTGGTTGGTCTGGTCGCCCATAGCGGATACCACGACAACGACTTGGTTCCCTTCTGCCTTTTCTGAGATGGCGCGTTCTGCCACTTTCTTCATACGTTCTGGTGATTTCACAGAACTTCCACCGAATTTTTGTACAATAATGGCCATCCTTCATCCCTCTTCTCGTTCAGTTATGTGACAGGCTGCTCTTTAAAGAGAGCGAGAGCGTTCGTTACTTTTCCAAATTCCGATGCATGAGGACGATCATCTCCATCCCCATACCCATAATCGACCATCCGGTTACGGTTCAGACATAGCTTCGTCATTTCCGGTTTGAAGAAGTCGAACAGCTCAAATCTTTCTTTCAGTTCCGGGAATCTGTCCTGATAATCGTGAATCGAATCCGCAAGCAGGTTCCAGAAAGTTTCTTCTGACAACAGCTCGTGTTTTTCTAAAAGATGACTCAAATAACGAAGATGGCAGATGAACAAACCCGTGAAGATAAACTGTGTCAATCCTTCTGGTGGCTCTGTGCGGAGCACCGCTTTCATTTCTTCTGTGACGTGCTGGAGCTCAGGAAACGGCTGATCGGTCACATTTACGTCATCGACAAAATCCTTGACGGCGAGACGATGCGGTTCATGATCCTTCAGGACGAGAATCGTATTTTGTCCGTGTGGGGAAAAGACGGTGCCATATTTGTACATGTAGTGAAGCAGCGGGTCCATGACGACTTGATAAAACTTCTTCATCCATTCTTCAGCATTCAGGGATGAAGCTTCGATGAGCGATCCAATAAATGGCGCCCCCTTTTCATCTTCATGGTGAAGGGCTGCGAGTGTAATCGCCTGCTCCCCTTCTTCCAAGTACGTATAAATGCTCTCGCGCCAAATCGTTCCAAGCATCTCAAGGTATTGATACGGAACATCTTTGACAGAAGCAAAATGTTTCTGATCGACGTTGATACTTGCGTTTTCCCCAGGCAAAATGACACGGCACTCTTTTTTTAGAAACTCATCTTGTTCATAGAGGCCTTTGATCCATTCGGTCACTTTCGGTGCAATCACCGTCCGTTCGGAAGGCAGCCCGCGATAGACGAGGGTGTTCAATATACTCATCGGCAGCTTCACATGATGTTTCTCTTTCGAACTTCTGTTTACAAACGTACGAATCGATTGTTGAGGAAGGTACACATCGTCCCCGTCTCCGACAGCGATGATCTCCTTTTTCGCGATTTCTTCCGGGAAGTTTTGAATCAGCTGATTCTTCCACTGCCATTCATGGACAGGGAAAAAGTAATAATCTTCGGGCTGACGTCCGTGTTTTTCCACCTCTTTGAAGAAACGCTTTCTTTCCTGTTCACTCAACTCTTCCTCCAGCAGCTTTTCATAGCTCAGACCTTGTACAGACTGGAAGGTTGCCCGGTTTTTATGCACCGCGATCCAGGAAAGGTTCACTTCCTGCTGCTTTTCTGGAGCAAATCGTAAGTAGTCATCATAACCGAAGCCGATCCTTCCCTTGTTGTAGGTGATCCACGGATGCCCTTGCATATACCCTTCAAGCTCGGCATAATCGACAGACGTCAGGTCCTCTGATGTCCCTGCTGTCTTTTCCATCAAATGCACGTCGGCAATTAACGTGGCGTTCATTTCTTTGATCAAATGACCGAGCGTCTCTGCAGACATGCCGATGATTTCCTGCAAATCGATCAGCAGTTCAATCGCATCGTCTGCATCCTTTTCGACCCCCTGCTCTTTTTTTCGGATCTCATCCGAAGAAACATCAAAACTGTCGAACAAACGCTTTTCCGCTACAAACCGGTAGGATTTTTCGTTAGAAACCGGCAGTTCAAACGCTCTTGTTTTTCCATCTTCTCGCAGTACGTTTGGCTGAATCATATCTTCGTACATATATTCGGCAAACATTTTCGCCATCAATTGTTGATTGACTGCTTTCCAATTCTCTGCGTTCAATGGTTCATGAATATCTTGAAATAACACGTGGATCCCCTCTTTCTTATGATGAATAGTTCGTGGCCAAAGCCTTTTTCGTTCCGAACGTTTGAAAGACATGCTTATCCTGGATTGGAAAGACCTCTTTCCCTGCCAGCCGGTTGATGATCACGGCATTGCGGTGGGCACCAAGTCCAAGGTCAGGTGCTCCCACGCCGTGGGTGTGAAGTTCACCATTTTGAATGAAAATATGCCCCTCCGTGTTTAAATCGGTCGCCAAATCATAGCCTTTGTTCACAGAAAGCCTTCCGTGATCATCCCAAATGATGCTGTCCTTGATTCTTGAGAAAAAGGCAGGCACACGAGGTTGATACCCTGTCCCTAAAATGATCACATCTGCTTCCATCTCCATCGGCTCTTCGGTAACCTTTTGGTATCCCCTCAGGCTCAAACGGGTCCCTTTCTCCTCGATGGCTGTCACTTCCGTCATCGCCTGCAGATGGATCGAAGGATCCGTACCACCAACCGTCCGCTCATAAAGATGATCATAAATGGCAGCAATCGTATCTGCACTGATTCCTTTGTACAGAAGGTCCTGCTTATGTAACAGCTGGTCTTTCTTCCATTGAGGCAGCTCATAAAAGAAATCGATATAATCCGGTGAAAAATATTCAAGCCCTAGCTTGGAATACTCCATCGGAAAGAACCCTTGCGACCTTGTGTACCACTGAAGCGATCCTCCAGTTTCCTCCTGGTGTTTGGCTACATCAAGGAACACTTCCGCCGCGCTCTGCCCAGAACCGATGACGGCCACGTTTTTGGATAAATCGCAGGTGGTTTTTCTCGCTAAATAGTCCGATGTATGAAAAACCGTTTCTCCAAGCGCATCTTGAAGAGTATCCGGTACCCGGGGTTCTGTTCCAATGCCCATGACGATGTTTTCAGCGGTGTATGTGTGCTCCGCGCCTGTGGTGGAATCGTAAACTTGGACGTGATAGCCTGTTTTCTCACCAAGATCCACGGTCGTTACACGGATGACTTCCTGACCAAAACGCAGGCTGTCCAACCGGTCACAGACCCAGCGGCAATAATGATTGTATTCCTTCCTCGGAATATGAAACTTCTCTAAAAAATAAAAGTGATACAGACGGTTATGTTCCTGCAGGTAATTCAAGAAGCTGTGCTTATTGGTCACATCAGCCATACTCACAAGATCTGCGAAAAATGGAACCTGAAGCGTCGTTCCTTCCATCAAGAGGTTGGGGTGCCACTCGAACTCCTCTTCTTTTTCTAAGAATAGGGCTGACACCTCATCCACAGAATCCAGGAGGGCGGCCATTCCTAAATTGAACGGTCCGAGCCCAATGCCGATCACATCAAATATCTGCTTTTCTGTATTCATCGTTCCACCTCGATTCAAATTCTTTTCGTTCGCAATACATGAGCTGGGCTTTTTTATCCGGCAGCTGAATGGGAGCAATCGGAGTGAACCCGCATTTTTCGAAAATATGGATCATCTTGGCATTCCGTATGTCCGGTTCCGCCACGACTTTCGTGGTCGCTTCATGCTCCAGCTGAAAACGAACCATCGCTCTCAAAAGTGGCAGAGCAAAGCCTGAACCGAGAAACTCCTTTTCCCCAATCAACAGATGAATGCCCTGGTCGTAAGGTTTGGATGGGTACGCATCTTCCATGACATCCCCTTTGACCCAGTAGGCTTCCCAATAGCTCATCACGCCCCCGTCGATCATGCCGAGGTAAAGGGTTTGATGGGTATCCATGAGCGCCTTTTGAAAATGTTTTTCAAAGCGTTCGAATGGAAGATTCAGCTGCCAAAAAGGGTGCACATGTGCTTCATTCATCCACTTATGAACCAACTCCACATCTTCGATCCTGGCTTTGCGAAACGAAAGTGTTCGTTGGATCGTTTCATCATACACTTCAAAATCAACGCTCATTGGTCACTCCCACCTTTACAGCGAGTGGATTATCAACGGCGGTATAAACCGACTGCGCTTCCATCGGACCGACCAGTTCATCCATATCATACAAACGGGTCAGCAAATTGGCTTTACAAGGCAGCTTGCTTTCCTCTAATAAACTTTGAATCAACGAGGAAGCTGGATGACTCATGAGACGTGTGCGGAGAAGGCCGATCAATTTCTCTTCCTGAATCAATCCACTCACCCCAAACCCGTTGATCAATCCATATAAATGATTGAAAAAGAAGTAATAACGGAGACGTTCGTCGGCTACATCATCCTCACAGATGGTATCGCTCTTGCTGTTCAACGAAGGAAGCAGTTCTTTGAGATGGGCCGCTTTACTCCGGCTGAAGTAATAGCCCTGGTTATCTCTATAGTAAAACTGAGACGGGTAGCCTTGATCCAAGCGGACGACAGAATTCTGCTGATGCGCTTCAAGAGCAATTCCGTACGTGTGATGCAGCCAAAGGACAGGATCCAGGCTGATGGACATATACTTGTCGAACCAATCGAGACTGACCTCTTCTACTGTCCTCCCTTCCCTTTCTGCAAGGCCCTGGATGATGCTTGAAAGTCTATTTTGACCTCCATACGCATGATCCTGGACGAGACCTGCGATGAGACTCACCTGCTGGTCATCCTCATAAAAAGGATTCTCCCGTAATGAAACTTCAAATCCTGACGTTTCTTTCATTAAAGAAAGGTTGATCGACGCAGGGTCTTTCATGATGTGGAAATCCGGGTGATGCTGACTCAATTGTTTCCCAAGCTCTGTATCAAGCAAACGTGACACTTCCACACCTCTGGCCAGCTCTTTCGGCAGATTCGCCCTCAAAGAGTTCGTGATTTTTACTGGAACAGAGAATTTGTACATGAACCGGGAAGATTCACTATACAAGGTTCTAAAAGAAGAAGTCGCCGTGAACAACCCGCCTGCCGGGCCAAGATCAGTGACATCCCCAGAAGCGAGGTGTGTCCGTACTTCCGGATCTTTTAACAGAATAGGAACTTGTAACGGGTGCATCGGAATCAACCGCCGTCCTTTGTTCCATTCGCTTATGAGTGCTTCCGCTCCGTCCATGTTTTGGATGTCTTCAAAGATCGAGAGCGACGCAGGACGATTCAGGCTCGAATCTTCTTCAACAAGCTCAGGAGTTACACTGAAATAATGGAGTTGGAACTTGCCGCCATATTCAGGAGAATAGGCTCTGTCCTCCCGATCGGTCAGTCCTTGTTTGCTTTTCGGTGTCGGATGAAGCAAATGTCCGAACAGCAGCGATTGTTCCGCTTCGATAAATGTGAAATCAGCTTCTGAAAGCTTGTGACGATCTTCAAATCGTGCAGCTACATATTCTTTCATACTCTTACAGCTAAGCAGCACACGCAGGACAAGTTCATCTTCTGAAAACTCCTGTCCGTTTCCAATCAACCATTCTTTTACGAGCAGGGTCGCCATCGTGACATAGTCAAGGGTATGGGTTTCTCCGGCGCCTTGTGCCTGATAGGTCATCGGAAATTCAAACACGTGCCTTCCTGTTAAAGACCAGTAGTTCACAGGGGCATGAATGATTAAATTCTGTCTAGTCAAAGGGATGCGTAACTTATGGCTGCTCCCCTCTCGATTTACCCGTTCGTAATTTCCGGTTTCTCTTATATAACAATTGAGAAAGCTTTGCATCGTTGCCATTTCCGCGATTTCTTTTGCTTTTTTCAATGAGGTGTCCCCCCTAAGATCTGTTTCGCTGTTTCTTCTATTTGATGGATTACGAAGCTGACATCTTCCTCCGTGGTCCGCGGATTCAAAATCGTAAACTTCAAATACGTCTCTCCGCGGACCGATGTTTTTGCAAGGACGGCTGTCCCTTCGTGAAAAAGTTTTTGCTGAATTTTTCGGTTCACATCACTTCTGTCACCCTCCGCCCGGAATTGAAAGACGACCGTTGATAATTCAGGAGTCGGATTCTCGACATGGAAAGCAGGGCGTTTGGAAAGTTCGCCTGCAGCAAAGCGAGCGACCTCCATCGTCCTGTCCACCATCCTTCCTAACAACTTGGTGCCAAGGACTTTCAAGGTGAGGAGAACTTTCAAAGCATCGAATCGGCGCGTCGTCTGGATGCTTTTATTGACAAGATTCAAAATCCCTTCCTCCTCATCCTCAACCGGGTTCAAGTAATCGGCATGAAGCGATAATAGAGGCAGGTGCTTTTTGTCTTTCACCAAAAACATCCCGCAGCTGATCGGCTGAAACAGCCATTTGTGGAAATCCAGGGTGACAGAATCCGCACGGCTGATTCCGGCAAGCTTCTCCCCATGTGTCTCACTGAGCAGAAGCCCTGCCCCATAAGCAGCATCCACATGCAGCCATACCCCTCTCTCTTCACAAACATCGGCAAGCTCTTCCAGGGGATCGATACTTCCGAAGTCCGTTGTGCCGGAAGTCGTAACGACCGCATAAGGAAACAACCCTTCTTGCTCTAACTTTTCAATCGTCTGTTTGACTTTCTCCGGATCCATCCGGTGATCGTTGTTGACGGGAACAGAAACGACCGCCTGTTCACCAAGACCGAGCTGCACAAGAGATTTTTTCACCGAAAAGTGAGCTTCTTCTGAACAAACCACCCTCATCTTTTGAAACGGTGACGGCAGCCCGTCTTGTTGGACCACATGGTTCCATTTCGACAAACAAAACGAGTCACGGGCGAGCAGCATGCCCATATAGTTGGACTGTGTCCCTCCACTTGTGAACACCCCATCTCCCTGATCGGAGTATCCGATCATTCCGGACAAGTACCGGGTCAACGCTTCTTCCACATAAGTAGCCGCAGGGCTTTGATCCCAGGAATCCATCGACTGGTTCAACGAAGCGATGACAAGTTCTGCAAGCACCCCCGGCAGTACAGGAGGGCAGTGCAGATGAGCCATGCTCCTCTCGTGGGAAATATGAAGGCTGTCTTTGATGATCGGGCCCTCGATTTCCCCGAGCACTTCGTGCAGCGACTGAGCCTCTTCCGGGACGTCCATGACCGGACGGAGCTGCTGCTTGATCTCCTGCACTGTCTTTCCTCCATAGGGGTGTTCCAAGTCTTTATACACACCAGCAAGTGTTTCAGCTACAAGCTCCACTTGATGCTGAAAATGTCCTGCTCCTTCTTCTCCTTGTTGAAGAAAAAACGAATCAAAAATTCCTGTTTCATTCTTGGTTGTCACCATCGCGTTACTCCGCTACGGCCGTGGCAACGGCTTCATGGAAAATGGACACGACTGTTTCGATCTCATCTTCTGTGATGATCAGCGGAGGCAGGAACCGGACAACTGCTCCGTGACGACCGCCACATTCAAGGATCAGCCCACGGTCGAAGCAAGCTTTTTGAATGCGGTTGGTCAAGTCAGGGTCAGCAGGCAAACTTCCGCCTCGGCCCAATTTTCCATTTGGATCGACAATTTCTACACCAATCATCAGCCCTCGGCCCCGGACATCACCGAGCTGTGGATAGTCTTTTTGAATATCTTCCAACGCATCAGTCAGTTTCGATCCCATCTCCTTCGCATGCTCGGAAAGACGCTGCTCTTTAACGTAACGAAGTGTTGCCCGGCCGGCTGCCATCGCCATTTGATTGCCGCGGAACGTTCCAATGTGAGCTCCAGGTTCCCATGCATCCAGCTCGCGGTCGTAAACGACAACCGAGAGGGGCAGGCTTCCACCAATCGCTTTTGAAAGGACGAAGGCATCCGGGACGATGCCGGCATGTTGGAAGGAGAAGAGTTCTCCTGTTCGACCGATTCCCGTCTGCACCTCATCAATGATCAATGGAATGCCACGCTCCTTAGTGATCCTTCGCATTTCCTTCAGCCATTCAATCGGAGCAGGAATTGATCCTCCTTCACCCTGGACGGTTTCAAAAATCATTGCCGCTGGAGGAAGAATGCCGCTTTCTGGGTCATCCAGCAATTGCTCGATGTAGGCGGCACTCAGTTCCGCCCCTTCTTTTCCACCCTTCCCGAAAGGACAGCGGTAATCGTAAGGATAAGGGAGAAAGTGCGTATCCGGAATCAATCCCTGGACACGTTTTTTCGGTCCTAGGTTGCCGCTGATCGCCATCGTCCCGTGCGTCGCTCCGTGATAGCCTCCCTGGAAAGTGAGGATGCTCTGTCTGCCTGTCGCCGTTTTCGCAAGCTTTAACGCAGCTTCAATTGCATCACCTCCGGTCGGTCCGCAAAATTGAACCTTCGCACGATCTCTGAACCCTTCCGGAAGACTCGAAAAGAGCTCATCCACAAATTGCTCTTTGACTTCGGTTGTCAAATCAAGCGTATGTAAAGGCAGTTTATCGTGAAGAACTTTCTCCATCGCCTGGATGACGACGGGATGATTGTGGCCCAGTGCCAAAGTACCCGCACCAGCCAGGCAGTCGATGTACCGTTTCCCCTCAACATCCGTTACGTAAATTCCTTCCGCCTCCTGGATGGCCAAAGGGAAACGGCGCGGATAGGACCTTGCATTCGACTCCCGTTGATTTTGTTTATGTAATAATTCCTGATTGGATTTTTTGATTTCTACACTCATGTATTTCCACTCCTTTGTGTTGTTCGTTTTCATATCGCTATACTATTTGATAATGATTATCAATGTCAATACTAATTGAAAACTATTATCATTCTCAATGACAGCTTTACCTATTGGTATGAAGCGGTTTTTCATCCATAAATAAGTGTTTTATTTTTCTAATAATTAAGGCATTCGTCACGGATCAAGACCAGGCGCATTGGACTACACCGCTTTCTTTTCTAGTATTTTCTTCCCCTGCGTGATTTTGGATAAAAAAAGTCCACCTTCATTCGAGAAGGTGGAACAAATCAGCTATAAAAGATCTCTTTCAAAGACAACGTTATATTTTCCAAAGCTTCCGCGGAACGGTCGACGACACCGGCCATATTGATAAAACTGTGGACCAGATCTTCATAATGGAGATGTTCTACAGACACTCCTGATGCTTGAAGTCTTTTCACATATGAGAAAGCTTCTTCCCGGAGGGGATCGTACTCAGCGGTCACCATCAATGTCGGAGGGAGTTTGTCCATGTTTTGGAGCCGAAGCGGCGAAACAAACACACGCTTCCCGTCTTCTTCCTCCCTCAAATAATGCTGAAAGAACCATTTCATTTTTTCGTTGGTCAGGTTGTATGTATAATTCGCTCGGTACGAGGCTGTGTCGAAATGATAATCCAACACAGGGGTAACCAGGAATTGATGGAAAATCTCGATCTCCTCATCATCCATGAAATAAATCCCTAATGCAGCAGCAAGGTTCCCTCCTGAGCTTTCTCCTCCTACAGCAAGCCGCTTGAGATCCACGTTCCATTTGGCAGCTTCTTTGAAGGTCCATTTCACTGCATCGACAGCATCATGAAAAGCCGCTGGATATTTATGCTCAGGCGCTAAACGGTAATCGACAGACACGACAACGGCTTGTGCGTGACAGGAAAAATAACGACAGATATTGTCTGAACTCTCCACATCCCCAAAAACCCAGCCGCCCCCGTGAAAATAGACGAGCACAGGAAATGGCCCATTCTTTTCTGGTGTGTAGATTTTAATCGGGACCTCATTCCCCTCTCGCCCCTGGAAAGAAGCCTCTTCCACAGACACACCCTCCACAGGCAGATCTTTAAAATATTCCCTGGCCACTTCGTAGTAGGATCTTGACTGCGCAGGGGTTAATTGGTTCAAGGGCGGATGTTCAAGTTCGACCATCCGTTCTCCGATGGTTTGGAGTAAGTGGAGGACTTGTGCATCTACTTTCATACCAACCCCTCACTTTTGGTAGTCATTCTTGTCAACGTCTCGATTTCAACGTTCTTGTCACGTAGAGATTTTTCGAAGGCTTCTTTCGCTCCAACAATTAACGACGCTTGTTTACCATGAAGGTTCATGCGACCAAGATTTTCTCCGCCGACTTCTCTCAAAATCGGAAGCACAATCCGGTTCCGACGGTCGGGTTCCCCGATGATTCTCTGGGCTTGGTAACGATCATATAAGAACCGGACCATCGCACGTACGATGAACAGACCATCTTCCTTATTCAACAAAGGACGAGGACCGATCAGCAGATGCATGCCTAAATCACCATCTTGATAATCATAAAAATCTTTGATGTGATCTTCTTTTATTTTATACGCGATCAAATAACAAACAGGCTCGCCGTTGTATGTACCGATGTACCCATCCTTATGATCCGCTTCGATGGATTTCCTTACCCATGCGCCCAGTTCATCCTTAGGTACATTCAATTTCCAAAATGGTGAAATATGCTTCTGGTGCATCCAATCGTGAAGCAATTCAACATCTGATTCTTGCAATGGGCGAAAAGAAACGTGCGTTTCCTTCGATTGATCCTTTATCTTTAGTTTTGTAAATCCTTGTCTATCCTCCATTTGATCTCCTCCTCATTGACCAATGATAACGATTTTCATTATCATCTGTTAACGATTATAGGAAAAAAATCGGACAAAGGTCAACGGATCTTTTGACCTACACCTTGTTTTCTCTTGATATTAAAGCTTTTTTCATGTTCTCTGTTTACCACCAGCAAGGACATGGTCCTTTGAAATGATGAATGATTTATTAATAGAGTTAAAAGATTGTAAATTATCTGCCATTCTCTTAACGAATAAAGAAGTGCAGAGTAGAATGGAACTTAACCGGGCTACATGGACACTTGTTGGTAAGGAGGCAAATGATGAAAATCAAAACCATTTACGACCGTTTAAATGATGAAAAACTTGTAGGCATGTACTACAAGTTTCTAACGGAAATTTTTAATGGTACTCTATCCGATGTCATGTTTAATGAAGTAGACTTACTGGAAACCATTGCAGCCCAAAGAGGCATCGCCCTCTCCTATTATCGATACAGAGAACATATAAACAGACCCTCCCAATTGGTTGTCCTCATCAGGTTCTGTTGAATACTAGGAAGTAGAAGTTTTAAATAAGAGGATCGTTGAAGAATGATAAAAAGAATGAATGGCTCAGGAATTCCCTATCCCTCTTTTCTTGATTGATCTTTGCTTGTTTTCTAGTAAATGTCTGGAACCTCCCATAGGTTGGATCTATCAACAGCAGTCACAAAAGACATCGTATGACAACGATCACAAAAGGCTCCCTGAAATCTTCTTCCATACACGCTTCTGCAGTCAATTTCAACCAAATCCAAACAATTCCCAAGTTCCCTGTTTTTCTGTTCGTTTAAGCTTCCATTTCACCCCTGTATATCCCAAACACGAATTCAGAATATTGTGTTACATTGAATTTGCAGTGAAAATACAGGAGGGGTTCGATGAAGTGGAAGCACGCAATGGCTACATTTGTTTTAGGTACGAGCATGGTGACTGGCGGAACCATCGCTCATGCAGAAGTCGGCAATAACGGTTTGGAGAAAGTGGAAAATCCTGTTTTTAAGAAAGAGCATGTACAAGGAAAAAAGGTCAAGTCCGAAAAGGCAGTCAAAGAGTTCTTCAAGGAAAACGAGAAACTCTTCCAACTGAAACCAAACAGCGATTTGAAACTATTGAAAACAGAAACAGATGACCTTGGTATGAAACACTATACATATCAACGAGTGATTGGTCAGGTTCCTGTAGCGAATGCCAAGGTTGTCGTACATACAGACAAAGATGGCAAAGTCACGGCCGTGAATGGGGAATTCCATGAAGACGCACCAAAGAAAATTAAACAAACCAAAGAGATCAAAAAGAAAGATGCTTTGAATCTAGCATGGAATGAAATTGACGTTGACCGTGCCGAAGCGGATCATATCCAAAAGAGTTTGAAAGGAGAAGACTTTCAAACCTTGACAGAGCATTCAAATCTCGTCGTTCTCTATGAAGACGATACGTATACACTCGCTTATCACGTAGAACTCCAGTTTTCCAAACCCTACCCTGCCAATTGGCAGATTTATATCAACGCTGAAAATGGAGAAGTCTTAAAATCTATGAACCAAGTTCATGAAGCGACAGGTACAGGAACGGGCGTGTCAGGGGATACGAAATCTCTCAACACCTATTTCTATAACAATACCTACTATCTATTTGATACGACGAAACCGATGAACGGGGTCATTGAAACTTTCGATAACTATGGCGGCCAGTTCAGCAGCCTGCCAGGCTATTATGTCACAGACTCCGGGAATACTTTCTACAGCGAACGCCAAAAGGCAGCCGTTGATGCTCACTATTATGCTGGAGAGGTTTTTGATTACTACTACGACAAGTTTGGCCGTGTGAGCTATGACAACCAGGGTGCTGATGTTCGGTCGACCGTTCACTACGGCAACAACTACAACAATGCGGCTTGGACAGGAAATCAGATGATTTATGGGGACGGCGATGGTTCCACGTTCACTTACTTGTCAGGAGCCGATGATATCGTGGCTCACGAATTGACCCATGCCGTGACAGATACAACGGCAGAGCTTGTTTATGAAAACCAGTCCGGTGCGTTGAACGAGTCCTTCTCTGACGTCTTTGGATATTTCGTAGATTCAGAGGATTGGCTGATGGGTGAAGATGTGTACACACCAGCTCAACCAGGAGATGCCCTGCGGTCTCTGTCCAACCCGAACGCATACAATCAACCTGATCATATGAACGAATACCAGAACCTGCCGAATACAGAAGCTGGCGACTGGGGCGGGGTGCACATCAACAGTGGCATCCCGAACAAAGCCGCTTATTATATCATCAACAGCTTAGGCATCTCACAATCTGAGCAGATTTACTATCGTGCGTTGACGGTTTATTTGACACCAAACAGCAACTTTACGAATGCTAGACAAGCATTGGAACAATCCGCACAGGACCTTTATGGGACGTCCGCTGCGAACGCCGTATCTCAAGCGTGGGATAATGTAGGAGTCTATTAAAAAAAGAAGAGAGTACTCACAGCCAAGCGTCTAAGGGAAACCTTAGACGCTTCTTTTTCCTTGTTAAGAAGATAACGGATCCTTTTCGAATGGTGAGATGCCGGGAAGTTTCATAGAGTAAGAAATACAGATCGGTTAAGCATAAGCGACAATCATGAGGATGAAACTTACGAGCGTATAAACAACAGCCCCGAAAAAAACGCCGCCTAGATTGGTTTTCAGTTTTTCTTCTTCCTGCCGTTGATAGCTGGATAAAGCGGCGGCAAAATTAACTCCTTTTGAAAAAACTCCTCCCGTGCTATTAAAGATGAAAAGGATAACGGATAAACCAACACCAATAAAGAAACTCCATTCAAAATAAGAAAAAGGCACAAGAAGACTAGCGACCCCTACGACTAAAGCAATGACTAGTGCAGATCCAACAGTCTGCCAGAACAATCGTTTCATATAAAAAACCCCCTCCCCCACTTTACGCAGGAAAGGAAGCAATGTTTCATTTTTAAAGACATTCACCCCATCATTTGTACGGGAGTACACAATGACAAAGCATCTCCAGTACAACGATCCAGGTGAAAGATTTAATAATAAAAAGTCATATGAGGTTTCGCTTCTTTGTAATAGTCGATTCGATCTTTCCTTGTCCCTGTATGAAATTCAAACTTATGGCCATCTGGATCTGTGAAATAAACAGAACGTTGATCTCTCTCGTCACGCTCCCGCCCAGGAAGGATGTTCACCCCCAAGGCGACCAATTCTTCATAAGCGTCTTCAAAGTCACTTTCGTTTATCGTGAAGGCGGTATGCGTATAGGATGCTGAAATCTCATTTCTTGGAATATCTTTTTCTTCATTTAATGCAAGCCACATCCCCTGAAGATCAAAGTAGGCCGTCGTCTTTCCTTTAACTAACAAATCGGCACCAAAAACTTTCTGATAAAACGCGACGGATTTATCTAAGTCAGAGACCGAAAACAAAAGATGATTAAGGCCTTGAATATTCATGAGCATTCCTCCTTCCTCTTTTATGGCCACAATTGCACATGACAAATTCATTCAACATTCTGATGCCTCTTTCCAGGCTTTCATGAATGATCGAACTCTCATGGTGTACACGTTCGTCCTTTCATATGAGTCTCCACAGCAGTCGTTATTTTTCATCAAAGTTCCCTTTCCACAACATCTCTCATTGGCATACCGCCCTGTGCTCCAAATCCCGTGACAGAAAGGGAAGCGGCACGATTGGCAAATCGAAGGCTATCTTCAAGTTTCTTCCCTTCTGCCATCGCTGTTCCGAAGGCGGCATTGAACGTATCACCCGCTCCTGTTGTATCTACTGGTTTTACAGGGAAGGAAGGGACAAGCCTTTCTTCTTTTCCCTCAAAATAGCGGACACCCGCCGCCCCTTCTGTGACCAACAATTTGTTCGGATACTTCTTTAAAACTTCCGAAAGTTTTTCCCCTTTAAACAGGACAGCTGCCTCATGTTCATTTGGTGTTAGATAAGAGACCATATCCAAGACAGTGTGAGAAATGGGTCTGGCTGGGGCCGGATTCAGCAAAAGCGGTACCCCGACCGTATGACACATCTCCGCTGTTGCAACCACCGTTTCCTCCGGCACTTCCTGTTGGATCATAACAAGATCGCAGGATTTGATTAAAGCGCGGGCTTTCTCTACAAACGACGGGGTTACGAAATCGTTCGCTCCTTTAACAACGACGATACTGTTATCTCCTTCCGCCAAAACGATATGGGCCGTTCCGCTTCGCTCGTTAGGAATTTCTTGTACAAAGTCGGTATGGACGCCGTTCGCTTTGAAGTTATCGATGATCTCACTCCCATAATCATCCGCTCCCACGCACCCGACCATGTACACTTCTGCACCCAGTCTGGCAGCTGCGACAGCTTGATTCGCACCTTTTCCGCCTGGGACCGTTTCAAAAGATTCGCCAAGTACGGTCTCTCCAGCTTGGGGACGCTTCTTGGATGTAACAACTAAATCCATGGAAGAACTACCAATTACAGCAATTTTCGGTTTGGTCATAAGACTACCTTCCTTTCTTGTTTGCTTCTGTTTGTAGATCGATTCTATTATCTATCCGCTTTTAGTTTAACAGGTCTCGTCCCTCCGTCGCCCTACATAAAAGTTCCAAAAGTGATAGGATGAAACTCAAAGACTATGAAAAAGGAGCGTGGATACATGCCACAGGCCATCATTTTTGACATGGACGGAACCTTATTCCAAACAGAAAAGATACTTGATATCGCACTGAAAGAAACGTTTGATTATCTGAGAGAATTGGATGCATGGAATGGGGAAACACCACTTCAGAAGTACAAAGAAATTATGGGCGTTCCTCTTCCAACCGTATGGAAAACCCTGCTCCCCCATCACTCGGAAGCGACCAGACAACAAGCGGACAGGTACTTTTTAGAGAAGCTCATCCAAAACATCCGAAAGGGAAATGGGGCCCTTTACCCTCATGTGGAAGAAGTTCTCGCCTCTTTGAATGAACAAGGACATTCTTTGTTCATTGCCAGCAACGGCTTGATGGATTACCTGAAGGCCATCGTCGAACACTATCGTCTGGACCGATGGGTGACGGAAACATTCAGTATCGAGCAGATCGATTCACTGGATAAAGCCGATTTAGTGGCATCCATTCGAGAAAAGTACCAAATCAATCAAGGAACTGTGGTCGGCGACCGCTTATCTGATATTCGTGCCGCTAAGAAGAATGGATGGGGTTCTGTAGGGTGCCGCTTCTATTTTGCCCAGGAAGAAGAGCTCGCCCAAGCAGATGGCGTCATCGATGATTTCCTTGCCTTACATACGGTCCTACCTGAATTACAAAAAGAAAGCCTATAAGAAACGAAAAATCAGCTTCCCACCTAGGAGCTGATTTTTTAGGGTTGAATGTTTGTAAATAAACCTTTCAAGTATTCAAGATGGTCCTGCGTTCTCGTGTAGAGGTACATGTCCCGGGAGAAGGGATGGTTTTGAATCGGTAAAAACACGACACCCCGGTATTCCACTTGCCGCACCATCATCTCTGGAAGATATGCGATTCCCATACCAAGCGATACTAAGCCAGCCATCGAGTGGTGCTGAGTCTCAATAACTTCACCCTCGAAGGCGTGATCACGCATAGCGGTACGCACTTTTTCAGAAAGAGGCCCCTCTGACGGGATGATCTGCGCTTCCTGCAGGCATTCCTCAAGCGTCACCTCATTTTTTTCTGTGAGGGGAGAGGAAACAGGCAGTGCAGCTACAAATCTGTCTGTAAAAAGATAGCTGGAACATAGACTTTCATACAAAGGCGTGTCCTGAATGATGGCAGCGTCAATCCTCCCTTCCTCAAGAAACGGGAGCAAGTCTTTACTATCGTCTTTGATGACGGTCACGTGAAGGTTTGCTCTAGTGAGTGCAGCGAAATAGTTGGGCAGGTAATAAGAAGTAAGAAAAGGCGTGGAGCCGAAACGGATTTTCTCTTCTTGGGATTGGTAATGTGTCACCGTTTGCTGGATTCGTTCAAATAATGGCGACAGCTCCTCATACATCCCTTTTCCTTCCGCCGTCAATTCCACCCCATACGACGACCTGTTGAAAAGAGAGAAACCCAGTTCCTCTTCCAACCTTCTCATCTGTTTACTGAGTGCTGGCTGTGATATATAAAGGGCTTCCGCTGCTTTCGTAAAACTGCGCTGTTTGGCTACCTCCATGAAGGCGTTTAGTTTTTGGAGCAATCTGCCTCCCCCTCTCCTTCGTCCTTTCGTTCCTGTTCCCATTATAACCTGAGGTTATGAGGGTATGACAAATCAATCATTCCTTTGTTCCTCTACGAGGCTTTATCCTATAAATCAGAAGGAAAAAACGAGGAGGTTGAACGTGAGAACGTATCTATTATTAGGAGTTTCCGTGTCGTTCGAAGTCGTCGGGGCGACATTCATGAAATATTCCGATGGCTTTTCGAACACCATGGCAAGTCTAATGGTCATGGGCTGCTATGCCTTGGCTGTCACCTTATATATCATCATTACAAGAGAAAATGAGATTGGGTTGATTAATGCTTTATGGTCGGGCGGAGGGACATTGCTCGTTACCCTTTTAGGTGTCTTTCTCTTTAATGAATCGGTCACCATTTCAAAAGGGATCGGATTAACCATCATGATTACAGGAATGATTGGATTGACGTTACCAACAAAAGAAAGGCGTGCATAACCATGGGTTATTTAATCTTATCCTTAGTTCTCGCAACCTTCGGGAACATTTGCGTCAAATTATCATCCGGATTTCAGCGACTGCTTCCGAGTATAGCTTCGTTTGTTTTCATTGGCGCGTGTTTGTATTTTCTTACACTCAGTGTTCAAACGATCGAAGTCGGCATCGCTTATGCCATCTGGTCAGGGGTCTCAATTGCGGCCACGACCTTATTCGGCATCCTCCTCTTCGAAGAAAGAGCGAGCAGAAGGAAATTTGTCTTTATCTCCTTTATTATCCTGGGGGTAGTGATTCTTCAATAAGGAGAGAGCGCAGGTATTTGGAAGCCTCTCTCCTTTTTCGCAATGATATGTTTTTAAATACAGAGGTGGTCACTCGTAGACCTTGCCCTACTTACAAATGAAGTTCAAGCCAGGCTAGAAGATCCGATCAGCCGATGAAGGTAGTTTTCGCACCTGCTTCAAATAAGCCGTCATGTTCTCATCCTCTTCCTTTTTATACGTAAAAGAGAATTCATCCGCTACATGGCAAGACAGCGTACGGAACAAATCACCGGCCACAAACAAGGAGTCCCAGATCTGTTCAGCGCATCCATTCGCATATGTTGCTTCATACAGGGTCCAAATATCTTCCGGCAGTAGCATTTTAAAATAATTCCCCACTTTCCCCGTTGACACTTGAAAACCTGTCTGCGTACCAATCCACCAGGACACCATCTGATCCAAATCCCTGCGGATGATACATTCCAACATAAACTGCGCATAGGGCATTTCATCCCGCCACAAACTCTTCGCCACGTTCTGCTGGCACCACCAGAAGTTATTGCAGCGAGCCAGGTAGGCCTCTTCCGTCGGTTTTTGAACATGGTAATCCTCATCTGTCGCGTCAGGAATGTCAGGGAGACAGCCATCCTTATCCAATAAAGGAACCGTCAGCTTATCCTCTCCATAGTGTTCCTGCATATGGGGGATGGTTTCAATATGTAAATCAATCCGGTTGCCGTCAGTGAAAAGCATCAAATAGCCATATAAATCAGCAAATAACCCATCATTCCCTTGATCATTTTTGTCCGGTTCCTGCATCATCAGCCTCTCACCGAACACATCGACCCACGTCTCCTCTTTCAAAAAGGAAGCCGCTTCCGTCACTACGTAGACGATGTCGTAGTCCTGGAAAAGGTCTTTTTCCAATGTAGGGTTCGTTCTTGAACCGTTCATGTATACAGCCCGGATCCTTTCATCCTTTTCAGCCACGGACAAAATCAAGTCCATCATTTCTTTTTCGGTTCTCACCTTTTCACTCCTCCCCACCTGAGATCACTCTCTTTCAACCATCGTTTCCATTTTATCACAAGCGTTTCATAGATTATGCTTTCCCTTGTACTCCTTATTGACAGTATAAATATAAAAAAAAGAAGAAGGCCCCAAAGGACCTGCTTCAATAAAACGATCATTAAGGATTCATTGTAGCCGTTGAAGGTTGTGCAACAGCTTTTACCGCTTGATAGGCATCCATATACCCTGCACCGACTTCATGATAAGCATAACTAGGCATCTCATCCGCCGTATCCTCTAATGCTGCAAGTGCCTCTCTAGGAGAGAGATCTGGTGAAGCTTCTCTCATCAGAGCGAGTACACCTGATACATGAGGGGTTGCCATACTTGTCCCACTAGAAGTGGTGTAAAATAATAGATTTTCAGGTTCGATGTACTGAATGTCTGTCGTAAAACCAAGCGTATTCAAAATCAACCCTGTAGAAGATTTCGTTGCTACAATATCTACACCTGGTGCTGTTATGTCAGGGTGAAGAAGATCATCACCGGCTACGCCTCTCGATGAAAAATCAGCCAATTGATAGTCTTTTGTGCCCGCAGCTACTGCAATGACCCATGGGGCGGCAGAGTACGGGTTCAACGTATTATCGTCCGGTCCTTCATTCCCTGCAGCAAACGTCACGATCATCCCGTTGTCGTGAGCCACTTTTGTCGCGACGTTAATTGGATCATCTGCTGAATATTCGCCGGTCGTTCCCCAGCTATTGCTGATCACATCAATGCCGTATTCTTCCTGATGTTCAATGACGTAGTTCAATCCTTCCAAAGCCCAAAGGATATTGATGCCTTCTCCTGTACCGATGCCGACAAGTTTAGCGTCCGGAGCTACACCCGTGTACAATCCGTCACTCGCTTCACCAAGTCCGGCAATCGTTCCGGCTACATGAGTCCCGTGTCCAGAAGAAGTGTCTGTATTCAATACGTTTTCCAAGTACAGACCTTCATCACCGAAAAGACCCCCACCTACAAGCATCTTTACGTTCTGAATCACTTTTGATCCATATGGCAGGTCCGGGTGAGTTGCGTCAATCCCACTGTCGATGACTGCAACCGTCGTCCCTTTACCTGTGTAACCAAGATCTTTCCAAACCGATTCTGCACCGATCAGTTTGCGGCTATCCTTCATTTTGTATTCCAGATTCTTATTTTCATAGATCGAGAGAGCTTCTGTCGGACTACTCAAAAGATTCTCCAATTGAAGCGCCGTCCCTCTTACGCCGACAATAGGCAGCTCACTATATTCCTTTGTCGTCAGTCCGAGATTATTCAACAATTCCAATTCTTGAGCGTCCGGCTCTTCTTCATAAGTCACGACCGCTTCTAATAATACCGTGTCTTTGACCTTACTCAACGTATTTCTGAGCAGGTCATCCACCTTCACTCCATTTTCCTGGGCTGAAACAGACCCTGATGTCACCATTACGAACAATACAACGATTACACTTAAGAAGTATCGCATCGCGTTCCCTCCTTCAATCATTCGTCTCTATTCAAGTATATCGGTCATCATTCGCTTTTTGCATTGGGAATATTCAGTTAATTAGTGGGGTGTTAGTGGGGGTTTTTCTCCCCACCTTTCCCAACAGGAAAATAATGGACCTATCGTTGTGGATGACACTCTTTTTCACAATTTCTGCAAGTGATCAATCCAGGCATCCAATCGCCTCCGGTCTCCTGGACCTTCGAGCAGCTTGTCGTAGATCCGGTACGCTTCGACATCGTGGTCTTTCAGCCAGCTCAGTGACTTTTTCGGACCTAGGTACCAGCGTCCGATCATTTCGAAATAAATTTCTAGACTTTCTTTCACGAGCCAATGGAAGCGGTAGCGTCCTTCCATATCTGTTTTTCTCGACCTGATTTTCATTTTTGTCAGCCAATCTTTCAAAAACTGCTTCTCTTTCGGCTTCAATAACGAAGGTCCTTCTTGGAAGATGGAATCAATTTCAGTCATCCACGGCTGCGCCCGGTCTTGATCATCTACCAGCACATCCGCACGGTGAACTTTCAAGAAATGGGACGGATCCCTCATATCATCCGTTTTATGAACCCACACATCCAGAAGCTTGCCACTGAACGTTTCCACTTTGTTCTGTGTTTCCATCACATCCGAAAAACCGATCAGATCGACATCACTCTCATCCGTGAAATCACGGGATTGGTAGGAACCGTACAAAAATACGGTGTGACATTGATACGTTTCCCTCATATGTTTCGTTACTTTCTCTAAAAACAACTCACGATCCATCGTTCATTTCCCCTTTTTCTCTCTATTCATTATGAAATTCTCAATCGTACAAACGTTCTTTTTCCAACTTGAACCACCATGCCATCCGTCACTTTGACCATCTGGTTGGGATCCGTAAGTTTTCCCTGATTGATCCGTACGCCTCCATTGTTGATCATCCTTCTCACTTCGCCCTTGGAAGGCAGCAGGCCGAGATCCTTAACGAGATCGACGACGCGTACGTCATCTTCCCCTTCCCACATCACTTCGGGTATCTCATCAGGAATCGCTTTTTTCTGAAAAACAGTAGTGAAATGCTCTCGGCTTTCGCGTGCCGCATCTTTACCATGAAGCATGTCAACGAGTAAAGCGGCGAGGTCCATTTTGGCATCCCGCGGATGAAGCGCGCCTTCTTCAAGTCCCCGTTTTATTTTTTCCACTTCTCCAATGGACAAAGGGGACACGAGTTCAAAGTACTTTGGTATCAACGCATCAGGAATGGACATTGTTTTCCCAAAAATGTCCTGCGGCCGTTCGTCCACGCCAATGTAATTGCTTTTTGACTTCGACATCTTTTCCACACCATCAAGCCCTTCTATCAGCGGCATGAGCAAAACGACTTGCTTTTCCTTGCCGTAGTGCTCCTGAATCTTTCGGCCGAACAACACATTGAATTCCTGATCGGTCCCCCCGAGTTCAATGTCTGTATCCAAAGCGTACGAATCGTAGCCTTGCATGACCGGGTAGAAAAACTCATGAAGGTGGATCGGCTTATTCGCTTTGTACCGGTTATGAAAGTCATTGCGCTCCAGCATTCTCGCAACCGTCACGGTACTCGCGAGTTTCAATACTTCCGAAAACTCCAGCTTTGAAAGCCACTTTGAGTTGTAATGCAGCTCTACTTTCTCCATGTCGATCACTTTGCCAAACTGCTCAAAGTAGGTCTTCGCGTTCCGCTCCACTTCTTCATCTGTCAAAGCGGTTCTCGCGGTCGCCTTCCCTGTCGGATCCCCGATCTTCCCGGTAAAATCACCGATGATCAGCTGAATCGTGTGTCCGAATTCCTGGAACTGTTTTAACTTATTCAACACAACCGTATGACCAAGATGGACATCTGGCGCCGTTGGATCGAGCCCCAATTTCACCTTTAAAGGCTGATCATTTTTAATCGACTGGGCAATTTTATCTTTGAACTCTATTTCTGGAATGATGGAGGAGACACCATAAGATAGAACCTCCCACTGCTTTTCCAGTTCTCTTTTTTGTGCATCGTTCATCTTATAGACCTCCCATTTTTAGAATACAAAAAAGACACGCCCCTTCATGGGACGTGTCTTCTTCACGCGTTACCACCCAAGTTAAAGATGAATCAACTCATCCTCCACTCAAAAAGATAACGGATTTACCGTCTTCCACTACTCACCTGAGTTTTCGTAAAAGAAGCTCCAGAAGGTAATTCATGAAAAGATGTGTATCGACTCGCAGCAACCGTCGACTCTCTGACGACAGGGATCTCTTCACTACTGGGTTTCTGTCATTGCCGTAGGTATTAAAGTTAGGATTATGTTACGCGGAAAGGCAAAAGATGTCAACGTTTTTTTCTGAATCTTTTCTTTTAGGGCTTATTAGAAATACTTAAAACGTTTGGGCCGCGTCTTTCGCTCTTGCAATCGCATGTTCTCTGATTTCATCCGCCTGATCCGGATTTGCCGCATGTCCTTCGACAAAAATGCCTTCGAAGGAAGGAACGCCGAAGAACTGCATCACGATGTTCAAATACCGATGCCCCATTTCCATACCTGCCGCAGGTCCCTCTGAATAAATCCCCCCGCAAGCCTGGATGTGGAACGCTTTTTTATCTGTCAATAAACCGACTGGGCCTTGCTCGGTATAGTTAAAAGCTTTGCCCGCGACTGCCACCGAATCGATATAGGCTTTCATCACAGGAGGAAACAAGAAGTTCCACATCGGGGTGATGAAAACATATTTATCAGCCGAGACAAATTGATCGCACAGCTCTCCCAGGCGCTCGACTTTCCTTTTTTCCACCTCCGAAAGTTCCTCCCCCGACTGCAGTTTTCCCCACCCGTTGAAGATATCGGCATCGATGTGCGGAATCTCTTCCCGGTACAAGTCAACGTGAATGATTTCATCTCCTGCATTTACTTTTTTGTACGTGTCGATAAATGCTTTTCCCACACTCATGCTATAGGACGCCGTCTCGTCGTGGGGATGTGCTGTAATGTATAAAACCTTTGCCATACGTATCCTACCTTTCGATTAAAGATAGTTTAGTTTGGATTAAAACGGTCATTCTTACTAAAAAAAAGATCCACCCAAATCTGGGTGGATGCATAAGTATGGCGATTATTCCTGCTCCGCCTTACCATCAGAGAGGTAAGGATTTGCCGCTATGTTCATTCTTGCTTCATCTGTCAGCATAAACGCCTCGTTCGGTACTTCCTCTTTGTTAAAAGGAGAGCGCCCATCGTAATGAAAGGGTGTGTTTTCCATGTTTCCACCTCCTTTTTTTATAGTTTTCACTTAGGAAAAGCGAATATTCCAGCTATGTTCAAAGATGCTTTATGTATGTCTAACGGTCACGCTCTTTTCCAAACTTCTCTTCAAAATATGCGCCCCCATCCGGTTGTGTCGCATCGTAGTCCGTGAACCGATTTTCCATCCGATCTTCTTTACCCTTTCGCTTTTTTTTCACAATTTCCCTTCTTCTTCACTTAAAAATAAAAAAGGATGACACGAACACGTCTCATCCTTTTTTATCGTCTTGCGGATTCATCTATGAAGTTCCATTTTTATCCTGATTAGTTTTTCATCATGGAATGGAAAATGCGGTCGAACATCCGGTCAGGGACAACTTTTCTTAAGAACATATAAGGCTTCGCATATTTTCCGGCCGCATACCTTGTTTTTGGCTTTTTCGCTTCGATCGCTTTTTTCACTGTTTCTGCAATTACAGCTGGTGAAGAGGCGGATCCCGTCATTTTCTTCGTCATATTCACAAAAGACCTTGTCATGTCTTTGTATGCCGATGTACCAGACGTTTTCTGAAGATGATCCAACATGATGCCCGTCCACTCACTTTCAATGCTGCCCGGTTGGATGACAACGACATCAATCCCGAACGGGGCTACTTCCAAGCGCAGACAGTCCGAATACCCTTCAAGCGCGTGCTTTGTCGCATGATACCAAGCTCCCATCGGAGTGAAAATTCTTCCCCCCATGGACGAGTTGTTAATGATTTTCCCTGATTGCTGTTTTCTCATGTGTGGCAGCACGAGTTGAGTCAACCGGCTCAACCCAAACAAATTGACGTCGAATTGACGCCTGGCTTCTTCGATCGGCACGTCTTCCACTGCTCCGTAAGAGCCATAGCCCGCATTGTTGAAGAGCACATCTATCCTTCCCTGTTCCTGAATGATCCGGTTCACCCCATCCACCATGGACGTTTCGTCGGTTACATCCATGGAAAGAATATGGGCTCCGAGGGACTCGATCTCTTTCATCTTCTCCAGCCGTCTGGCCGCTCCATATACGATATAACCCTCTTTCAATAATAGTTTTGCCGTTTCCTTCCCCATTCCTGAAGATGCCCCTGTAATCAACACGACACCCTTGCTTGTCTTCGTCATCTTGCATTCCTCCCCATCTATACAAAGTTACACTTGTAACTAGATACACACTTGTGTCACTTCTGTAAGCAAATTATAATGAGAAGAGCATGAGAGGGTCAATAGTTTCTGACCAAGTGATACAGATGCAGGAAAGTGGGACATTTGTGAAACGACATGTGAAAGGAGAAGGAAAAGGATGAATGATAAAAGCACGAACCCGATTTCGATGAGGTCAAGAAAATGGATCATTGATGCTTTATTGCAATTGATGGAAGAAAAGCCCTACCACAAAATATCCATTAAAGAAATAACAGAGTCCGCAGATCTTGTCCGCAAGACGTTCTACCGTAATTTCCAGAGCAAGGAGGAAGTCCTCCAAGAATACATCACAGGACTGATGAAAGAAGTTGAAAAAGAATTCGAAGCGCTTGATGCTCTCACTCCTTATGCAATGGCTAAGCTGTATTTTGAATTTTGGCAGGAGCATATTGATTTTTTGAAACTCATTCAAAAGAATGACCTGTTTGTCATCCTGCTCAAACAGCTGGATGATTATTTACCATCTTTGAATGCAAGATACAAAGCCGACCTGATGAAGGGTTACGATGAAACCTTCCTTACCTACTATACAGCGTTCAACTCTGCCGGCATTTGGCATATGCTCGAAAAGTGGATTCGTCATGGAGCCGTAGAAACCCCTGAAGAAATGGCGACAATCTATTCAGATATTACCTTGAACAACCCACATTCAAAAAAGTGATGTCTTATAACTAGTGGAAGGAGACCGGAGAATGAGAAAGTGGATCAAAATTTTAGTGATTGGTTTCCTCGCTGTGATCAGTGTCAGTATCCTCATTTTTTACATTTGGACACAACAAACCTATGAACCATCAACAGAGATGAAACGTCTTGTGGAAGAAATCCAGCAACAAGACGGATGGATCGTGCATGAACCTGAAAGTACCGCAAAAACAGGAATCATTCTCTACCCCGGAGCAAAAGTCGAAGCAGAAGCCTACAGCTATCTGGCTCAACAACTGGCGAGCCGCGGATACTTCACAGGGGTTCCTACTATGACATTGAACTTACCCTTATTGAACAGGAACAAAGCGCAGGAAATGATCGACCGATACCCAGAAGTTGAACAATGGTATGTGGGAGGACATTCCCTCGGTGGGGTGGCTGCTGCCTCTTTTGTTCATAAGCACCCGGATGAAACAGAGGGATTGATTCTTTTCGCTTCCTATCCGAGTGAAGGTAGCAGTTTTGCAAATACCGATACCCCGATCTTATCGATTTATGCGGAGAAAGATGGATTAACAACAGAATCTAAAATCAAGGAAACGGAGCCATTGCTTTCAACGGAAACGACGCTTCATAATATTGAAGGAGGCAATCATGCCCAGTTCGGTATGTATGGTCCGCAAAAAGGGGATCGCCTGGCTGATATTCCAGCTAAAGAACAGCAAGAAATCATCGTACGTACAATCCATGAGTGGCTGTTGGATCAATCCTGACATAATAATGACCGGGGCTTTCAAATAAGTCCCGGTCTTTCCTAACCTCTTCCCACCCCTTTTTATCTGTTCCCATTAGAAATTTCAAAAAAATAATAAAAGATAAAATCGATAGGGCCAGCAACCCAATATGAGAAAAAACGGGTACAGGATAATCCCATATCATTTGTCCGATGACGGCGTAGAAAAAAAGAGTCAGGGTAAATATAAAGCACAAAACTTTCAAAGATCCACCTCCTGATTCACCTTAATGGATAGACGACTATCTATCCCCAACCCTTTTCGAAAAGGGTTAGAAAACCTATGTATTCTGTGTAGGAAAATGGGCTGGAGGATAAACGGAATGGATGCAACGTTCACCATACTAAAAAAGAGTATAAAAATAAGCCAGCAATAGTGCTGGCTTTATTTAGGTTTCGTTTACGATTAGTTAAACCCTCCGAATCCTCCATGGTTGCCTTGATTCCTGGAGTGTTGATGCACTCTCGACTTTTGGATCTCCGCTTTATCATAACGTTTTTCCACAGAATTTCGTTTTTGTTTATTCATTTCATCTCCGTAAAATTTGTTCCTGTTCCATCCGAAAGCATCACGTAACCATCCGAACAGCAACGGGAAAACCAATAATCCGACAAGACCGAGGAAAACCCACATATGCAAATGCCTCCTTTTCGTCTTATTACATGTACGTAAGAACATCCAGAAACGTTTCAAAACATTCCTTTTCTTCAAGAATAAGACAATCATATATGTTTTTTTCCTGTGGATTATCGATCCTTCCAAAAGGCTTCAACCTATGTATCTTTCGGATTGAGGACTGCAAGCGCGCCCTTTTTTTGTCCTTTCACCGTATAAAAATCATCCGCTCGCCCCATGGAATAGTGTTCAAAGAAAGCACTTCCGCTGCATCTCGATTTTCTAATGCTCTAATGTAGATCGATGAACCGATCACATGCCTTCTCCTCCCCCTGGCCCTCCGCGAAAGCCTTTTTCACGGGCAACGGCACGCTCTACCTCTTTTTCCTGCTCAGTCTTTCGAATGGGCGGCTGCCCTTTACGTTTTTCACTCTTTCTCCTGTCCATGTAAATGATAAAACCAATGAATAGAACAAGGAATACTCCCCATAAAAAATTTGCAAGCATCGTCCCTCTCCTTTCCTTGTATTAATTATTTCAAATCCCATCCACCCCTTCAATGAAAAGCCGCCACCTTGAAGGTGACGGTTGAGTCATTGGATGTTTTTCTTATCTTCACTAAAGACATGGACCTCGTACTCGTCATTCCTAATGGGAGCTGTCTTTTCTCCCGTTTGAATAAACAAATCGATTTCATCTCTGATTGCTTCCGCGATTTGCTTTGAACTGCCATCAGAACGATCCAGCGAAGTTTTAATTTTGATTTGCAGCGGATATGGATGGAAGGAATATGAAAATCCTGTAACCGGGTATTGGTCCGACTCCATCATTGCCTGGGCAATATGATGAATAGCTCCTGTTTCTCCCCAACGAATTTCCTGTGCTCTTGCTTTATTTTCTACTTGTCTGATATCAAGCTCTGGATTTTCGTTGTATTCTTGACCTTCTTCCAACAAAATGTTTTCGAGGAGGCTCAATCGTGTTTCCGTTTCTGAGACGATGACATGGATATATACTCCTTGTGTCGGGTTCATCTGGACTTGAACAGGGAACATCAGTTCAAAATTCTCCTCTTTCAATCGATCCGTTACCTTTTCTTCAAGGTCTTTCGAATCTTGTTGGAGCTGTTGCATTTCCTCTTCGGTCACATCCGACTGGTGGACTCTTTCTTCAAATGGCTCTACAGAGACAGCATACTCATGAAAGTTTTTTTCTTTCAAAAGCTCTTCAACAATAATACGGACCTCATCTTTTCCGTTATCCATGTCAATCAACTCAACGATGACTTCTTTGTCTTCATGACTCACCTGCATATTTCCGATCTGATATCCTTCGTCTTGAATGGATCGATACGCTTCATCAAAAAACACTTCCATTCGTTCCATCCTGTCTTCTTCCTTCTCGATAAACTGGCTGATATATGGAATTTTAGCAACCACAGGCTCCATGGCTGGGGTAAACAATAACCCAACAAACAAAAGAACCACGACAGCTGCTGCCATCCAGAGACGACCAAATGTTTTTTCCGGCTTGTTCGGTCTTTGCAAGCGATCGAATACTTGATTCTGATGCTTCTCTTTGAACTTCATCCCTTTGACTTTTTCTGGATAATTCCAACGGTTACTCAAATACCTCTCCTCCTTTCAACATTCTCTTCAAACTGTTCCTTGCCCTATGAAGCCTCGTTTTAACGGTATTCTCGTTTACACCTAACAGTTCAGCGATTTCCTCAACCCTTAATTCCTCGTAATAAAAAAAGATGATGACTTCTCTCAACTTCACGGAAAGCTTCAGCACTTTTCGAAAAAGAACGTCATTCTCTTCGTCTTTTACTATTTGTTCACTGACACTAGGTGTTTCCTTTCCTTTTTCCATCTTCAACGGTTCAAATGGAATCAAGTTACGAAACGACCAGCTTCTCACGTGGTCTTTGCAGTGATTGACTGTTATGCGATACACCCATGTTTTGTAGCTCGAGCGATGTTCAAATGTATGTAAATGTTGATAACAGCGGATGAAGACCTCCTGAGCCAGATCCTCTGCTAATTGTTGGTCCTTTACATAGGTAAAAGCGATCCTGACAACCATATCTCCATAAGTGTCCATCAAGTCGGCTAAAATTTCTTTCTGTGTCTTCTGTTTCATTTGTTCATCATTCATATACGTTCTCCCCCCTTTTCATTCTCTTTGACGAAATCATCCTTTTTTAGGTTCCATAAAATTTTAATGTGCTTGTCCGAAGGCTGTTCTTTTTACAATGATGAGGAAATTTCTTACGATAAATGTCATAAGGAGTGATAAGGATGAAAGAACAAGCGTGGTCAAGAGAAGAGATCCCTTCGTTAAAGGGGAAAACGGTGATCGTTACAGGCGGGAACAGCGGATTAGGGTACGAATCAGTCAAAGTTCTTTCCAAACGAGGAGCCACTGTCATTCTTGGCTCAAGATCGATGGAGCGGGGGCAGGAAGCCTATTTATCCATTCAAAAGGAAAACCCGAATGCAGATATTGATGTCATGAGTCTCGACTTAGGGGATTTGCAGTCAGTCAAGGAATTCGCGGAGGCCTTTAAGGAGAAATATGACCGTCTTGATCTTTTGCTGAATAATGCTGGCGTCATGACGACCCCTTATGGGAAGACGAATGATGGCTTTGAACAGCAGCTTGGCATCAATCACCTCGGGCATTTCGCCCTGACCGGCCACTTATTCGACACGTTGAAGCAGACTCCAAAGGCTAGAGTTGTCAATATATCAAGCAACGCACACAAGTCCGGTGTCATGAATTTTGATAACCTCATGTTTGAAGAGGGTAAAGGATACACTCCGATGAAGGCCTATGCGCAGTCCAAGCTCGCCAATTTGTTGTTCACCCAAGAACTGCAAAGGAAAGTGGAAAAGAGCGGTTTAGATCTAACCGTCACCGCCGCTCATCCCGGAATCGCAAGCACCAATCTTGTGAGGCACATTGAAGATAAAGTCCTTTTCAAAATCCTGGGCCGACTGCTGGCACCATTGACACAAAACGCTTCAGAGGGCGCGTTGCCTGGTTTAAGAGCAGCGACAGACGCGGCTGTCCAGGGAGGAGAATATTTCGGACCAGGGGGCAGATGGGAGATGAAAGGAAGTCCTGTCGCCGTTTCTCCCATTACGAAAGCGTACGACGTCCTGGACGCCGATCAATTATGGAAAGTATCAGAAAAACTCACCGGTGTCACCTACTCTTTCCAATAGAAGAATTCTTGGTACACAGCTGAAGGTCCAATCCTTCAGCTTTTTCTTCGTCAGAAGTACGATTTAGTGTTGAACACGCTTCCTTTATTTGGAATAATAAGGATATAAAAGAAAGGGCGAGGGGGAGACAAATGTCCAAAAGAAAGGTTTGGGGAGTTGCATTCTGTATCAGTCTCTTATCCATGCTTGCCATCTACGGGTTGGCGATGGACTTCGAGTTTTTGAAATATGAAGTGAATGATAAAAATCAATTGGTCATGTACGAAGGCCTGAATGGTCCGAACCCGATTATCAACTCTGATGTAAGTGAAGAACAGCAAAGTCTATCCGTTTTAAGTTCTTATATGAGCCAATTCAACCGTTGGTTTCTTGCAGGAATCCTGATTGCCCCGTTTTTCATCGCTTCTTATTACCTGCTGTTCAGTGAAAAATGGATGGGAACACACCCAAAGAAAAAGAAGTACCTCTCGTTGGCATTGTCCGCTAACGGAGTTGTCATGATCATAGCAGTGTTTGTATGGCTTCATTACATCGAACAAGTAAACGAAGCTTTTCATAACGTTTTATTTTAACTTCCACTTCTTTATTTAACATCATGGAGGCCGTCCCCCAAAAAAGAAGGGAATGCCTTTGTAAAAGGCTCCCCCTTCTTCTGATCAACCCGTCAAGATATCTTCTTCCGGATGTTTGATAAGGTCCGGAGACTGATTGGCAAAAGCGAATGCGAAGGTCAACGGTCCCAATTTACCAATCAGCATCGTGCCTATGATCATCACCTTACCTACTAAACTCAGATCCCCTGTCAGCCCCATAGAAAGCCCGACGGTCCCAAAGGCTGAAACACCCTCAAACAGGATCATCAAAAAAGGTGCGTCTTCCGTTAAATTCAAGATGAATGTCGTAAAAATGACGACACACATCCCAGCAATGGTCAGAGCCAAAGCTTTGTGAATGATATGATTGGAAAGACTTCGATGGTAAATCGACGTATGCTGACGGTTTTGAAAAAAAGAAAACGTAGCTAGTAAAATGGCTAAAGCCGTGGTTAATTTAATACCCCCGGCGGTTGATGCACTTCCTCCCCCAATGAACATCAATGTGATCATAAAGAACAAAGTAGACTCTTCCATCTGTCCGATATCCAACGTGTTAAACCCAGCCGTTCGCGGCGTCACCGCCTGGAAATAAGAGGCTTGGATCTTTCCTAATGTAGAATAATCCGCAATCGTTGCTGGATTATTGAACTCTAACAAGAGGATCACTAAGAAACTGGCGGTGTTCAAGACAAGAGTACCTATAATCATTAACTTGGTTTGTAAGGCGAGACGGCTAAAAGCCTTCGTCTTCCACATATCAAAGACCACTGTAAACCCAATACCACCGATGATAAACAAGAAGGTGATCACTATGTTAACTACAGGGTCGATGACATATCCCGATAAGCTGTCTGACCAAATGGAAAAACCGGCATTGTTGAAGGCTGAAATCGAATGAAAGACACTTGCATAAATCCCTTGAAACCAACCATACTCAGGGACCCATCTTACCGATAAGAAGATGACGGCAATACTTTCGACAATCAAAGAAAAAATGAGTAAGCGTTTGGCGAGCTTCACCACTCCGCCGATGGCCGACTGATTCAGAGCCTGTTTGATGATCAGGCGGTGTTTTATTCCAATTTTCTTACCGATCGCAATATAAATAAAGACCGCAAAAGTCATAATCCCAAGTCCTCCGAGTTGAATAAGGACCATAATGATGACTTGTCCAAACAGTGTAAAAGCTGTCGCTGTATCAAGAACAATCAATCCCGTTACTGTCATAGCAGAAGTCGAAGTAAAAAGGGCATCAATAAAGCTTATCCCCTCTGTTGTTGCCATCGGAAGCATAAGCAATCCAGCCCCAACAAGGATTAAGGCGACAAACGTTACAATTAATATTTGAGGTGGAGTCCATGAATTACGTTTCATAATGTAACCGCCATTTCTTCTATAGGATGATACTTATTGTATAGCTGTCCTCCTCTTTTTCAAACATTTTTTTAAAACTTTACAATTCGCTTCTGCTCAGATGAGACTGATTTCTGTTCGAATACAAAGGAATGAAAGATGATTTTTTTCAAATCATTTAATGGGAGATAACGGGAGAATGGAAACAGAAATGCAGAAAAACCGCTGACCTTGCTAGAAGGAATATGACCTTAATCTTTTTTAAATCCAAAAGAACTCCCTATTTTACATAGGAAGTTCTCATGAATAGATGATGTTCGTTCACCCTAATACCGGAGTTTCACGTTTGTTCTTCACATCGTCAATGATTTGTTTATGCTCTTTAAATATGTAATCAGGAAGATCATCCAAATCGAAAAAACGGTTACTCAGAGACTCTTCATTCTCCTTAACCAATGCCCCTGTGTAGGACCTGCAGCTGAAACAAATTTCAACGATGGCGGCCTGGTCTCCATTCGGAAATTCTTTATGTTTATGAAGACCTGAATAGATTCCGAACAAACCCATTTCATTTAATTGCAAACCCGTTTCTTCATAAACTTCCCGCCGTGCAGTATCCTGAACCGATTCATCGAGCTCCATGAAACCGCCAGGTACTCCCCATGTGTTTGTGTCCTTACGCAGTTGCAGCAATAATTGGTTTTCTTCGTTAAAAACAAGCGCTCCTGCCACGACCATCAGCACCTTTTCATGACCGACCATGGAACGCAAATGGTGAATATAATCCATATCCTTCTCCTTTTCAAACCGATTCTTTTACATCCATTTTTCTCACATCAACCTTGTTCATTCGCCCAGATACGCGATAAATATTCGTGTTTAAGCGGAAATAATGACGGGCACCCGTATAGGTGGTGTACCAAAGATTTTTAATGATGAACCACTCTTTCGTTTCCTCATCCATCTTAATGGGATGGAAAGAGGATCCAAAACGCTCATCCTTCTTTTCAATGACCCCAAGTATGCCATCTTCATCGAGCCACAATGCTAATAAACCATGCATCTCTCCAACCCCCTTATTTATTTTTGCAGGAACAGTTAATGGCCCTTGTTTTTTACAACCACTTCAAGAGAATGGATCACAGCAACCGGATCACAAAAGATCCATTGTCTATCTGGTTCAACCAGAAGGAGGTAATTCTCGCTTCCATCATCTCCTGTGAAGTTCAAATATGCCCTGTTTATCGGCTGATTATCTCTGGAAGTTAAGTCGGCTACTGCAAAGTTTTGTCTGCATCGACTGCATACTCTACTGTTGTATTAGCCTTACTGATGTTTATGACCAACCTTGAATGAAAAATTGTTTTCTATTTGTTCATGTTCAGTAAAATCCTGACTCCTGCATGCAATGCAACGGAGGCAATCTCCAAATCGCTCACCATCCTTTTCTATAGATTAAGGATAACGATGAACTACAAAAAACACCTCAGGTAGTGGCATGATTCTATCTACGACTTAAGGTGGAGGAGATTTACTCGTAAAAAAGACAATCTCGCTATTAGCAATAGTTCTTCATTCTTTTCAGGAGAAATAAAGGCACCGTACCACTCATTACATAATCCCTAAAGATATATCCTCAAGCTTGGTATATTCATTCCGACCCGTTTCCTGATAAACTCTTACTTTATACACCTCAAACATTGGAAAAGGCCGCAATTCCTTATCAGCTACCTTCGCCATATCCACGAGCTCCTGTTTAGACAAGCCGTATGACGTTTTAGCAAGCGTCAAATGAGGGATGAAGTGACCCAGCTCAAAATATGTCTGCACTTGCTCCACAGTTGGAGCTGCAATTTGTACCATTTTTTCATGCACGGAATAGAGCATTTCCGATTGAACACTCAAGTAAAGGACATCTTCCCCAAAAAAAGCCGGTTCTCCTAAACGGACATGGAAGGGTTGTACATTCCTGCATGCGCTCCTCACTTGATCCAACCATTTTCGGTCTTGTGTCAAACCTCCCTGAGCCTTCAATGTAATATGGGGCTCAACAACGTCTGTAATTGTATTCCCCGTCCACATGTTTTGAAAGTGAATCACTTTTTCTTTAAAATCTTCCGGTGGTACAAGACCAATAAAATAGTGCATTCCCGCTCCCCTCCCGATTAGACTCATAAGTATGTCTTGCAACAAGATGAGATTGCCCAGAAGTTTCATCTACCCACAAGGAACATATAGAGCCTTATTTCTCTGCATCGATTCCTATTCAACCGCCTAATCCGCTCCCGTCCAACACCTTTTCAGATGATAGATTGGTCCATTCTTCTACTGACAACTCAGGGTGCTTTTCTATGAACCCTTCCATGATTTGATATCCAATCCGGTAGAGAGCTAAAGGCGGAATATCCTTTTCCGGGTATCCATAAAAAAAGTCTCCATGAACGACAGGGTCGGTGGAATCGGCATACTCGAGGAAAAGTTCTACGGTTTCTGCCTGATACCGACCTCGCAGAGGCTCGGTAAACGAACTTTCACCCTCAGGAAACACGAGATTCGCAAAATACTCTGCTTTCCCTTCGACGACAGCGCTTTCCTGTAATGTATAACGAGGTTCGTTCTTTTCATTATAGACGGTATGATGATATTCATGAGCAATCAGCCGCTTCAAGTCTACTTTAGAAATGTTACGACCGATTGTAATCAGTAAAAACTCCTCATTCCAAGTCACTCCGGATAGGTCATCCACCCGTCCCATACCGAACGTGTTGTCAGGATTCGTAGGGAAGACATGGATATCCTTATCCCCGCCAGGAAGAAGGTCCACAGATTCTCTTATGGCGGCTTGAATCGTCTCCAAAATCATCTGTTCTTCCTCTTCTAAATAATCCACGGTCTCCTTTAGAGATCGTTTATTTGATGGGGGGATGAAATGCCAATCCCCGGCACTGACGAGCGCATAGCCTTCCTCTTTTCCAAATGCCTGAATGCGAAAGGGTTCCAGCACATTTGCATGATACACATCATTCAAGTCTTCGGTATCCATTTCTTCTATGTAATTCTGATACTCTTTTTCATAGGTAACGATTTCGAAGGCCTGCCCTTGATAAGAGAATGATTTCAGGTCTTCCACTACGTCCACTTTTTCTTCAATGGAACACCCTGCAAGGAGAAACCCACAGATGACAGTCAATCCCGCCAAATGATCCATGATTTTTTTCAAGCTGAATCCCCACCTTTGTTCCCTTTTAACGGAGCAGACTTATTTTCAAATCACTCCAACCCGTCACGTTTATTCTATAAGTTTCAACCTCTTCCCATATTCCAGCAAACCTAGATAAGGATCTCCTTCAATCCCTAACTGTTTACAAAAAGCTGCTTCTGTTTTCATGCCCTTTTTCTTCAAAACGATTACTTTCTCTCTCAGCCCTGGAATGGTTCTCATTAACTCAGCTTCTATCTTCATATGTAAGTAAGCATGTTGTTCATGCACCGGCTGTGGTTGAGCAAAGACTTCAAACATGAATCCTTCAAAGAAGAAGTTCGCTTTCAGAACATCCCGCTCCCGAACGATTTTTCTTTTTATGCGAAACTCTTCCAAATGTCCGTAATCCTGAATCATACACTGCTCTAAGAAGAGAAGATCGTAAGCTTCCATAATGATATCCAAATCCGAATTCTCCACATCGATCCCTATAGGAATCGTGCCACAAAGGACAGGTTGAAAGGATGGATAGTTGTTTAGAATATCCAAACGTTTAATCGCGTGATAGGCTCTGCGCTGCTTTTCATTTCCGTTTTCCATCATTTTAAGAAGAATGTTCATGATACCCAGCCTCTCTATCCTACTTTCAAATCGCCCGAACTCGTCTCAGCCATGACACGAAACGCACCATCTGTTTTTGAGGCCCGCACTTCATTTTTCTTTTTCACTTCATAATCAAGGCCCGTCCAGTTGATCATGGCCTCTCCTGAATTTGATTGGTAAATGAGTGTACAAGAGGCCGGCTCTTCCTCAAAGAAAAGGCGGATATCCCCGCTGGAAGTAGAAGCACTGACATCCCCGAGCATTTTTTGTGATTGAAGACGAATCTCACCTGATGACGTACGGAAAACACCTGTCCCATAGGTGAACGCTTCCCCAAATAGTTCCCCACTGCTTGTATGGATCTCTGTGTTCCTGCTTTGTACCTTTCTTAGTAATACATCCCCACTGGATGTTTCAATCTGTAGATTTTCCTGCACCACATCGTTCATCGTCACATCACCGGAACTTGCGGTAAGCGTCGTATGGGTGGTGTTTAGCTCTTTGGCATCGATATCCCCGGAAGACGTACCTACCACGAGCGCCCCTATAGCCTCTTCCGGTACTTCTACTAATAGTTTCATATCCCTCTGCATTTGGATGCCGAAACGGGTATTTTCCTCCGTCACCTTTACAGTAAAGTTCTCCCCCTGATGATTACTGATAAGAGTAAAATGGTCTTTGTCTTTGTCATAAACCGTACCAGATAAAACGATGTTCCAATCCTCCCGCTCCGCTTTTCTCACTTCCACATCCACGGATGATGATTCCACATGAAGATTACGGATTTCTTCAGTAAACCGTTCCTGTTTATGTAGCTGGCAGGTCTTCCTCCCAATTGAACGCGGGTAGAGAAGCACCAACCCAACCATGGCAATGATTGCAATAAGTATAATTTCCATGAAACTTCACCCCTTTACTCCATCCACTCGAAACTTCCTCCTAAAGGAAATTCGACAAAGACTCCCAATAACCTCCCAAATAAAGTAAAAATCCCTGGTTCAGAAGACCAGGGACCAATTATTCTATGATTCTGTTCACCAACCACAGTTCAAATTCCCCCTCTTTAATGCCCGCTAACTTATGCTCCATGTCCCCGTTCTCCTTCTTCTTGTCCTTTAACGTATAATCAAACGGCTTTTCATCCTTATCAACCGAAGGCGATTGTACCTTTGGACCAGAATAAAAGGAAGATTGAACAAGATCGCATATCCCACCATGATCCAGCCGGCCCACGGCGGGTTGAACAAAAAGAAGAAAGGGGCAGCGAACATCTGCAGCCAATGAGACAACTCCGAACGATTCGTCTGCTTTTCAAAACGATTCCATTGAACCGAGTTCCGTAAGTGTGCGGCCGTTTTCTCCTTCCGAAACCATTTCCTTGCTTCAGGAAGGCGGTCTTTCCACTTCTTTACCCTCAACTGTTCATATACCTTTGTCCTCGTCTCCCATCCCCTCACTCGATATAGTCCTGAAAAGGCTTGGACAAAAGCCTCCGGAGCAACGGAGACAAGAGTGCTCACCCCAAGGTGGATGCACAACCAGGCGACGACATTTGCCACCATTAAGGTGAACTCCTTTTCTTTTCAACAATCGTGCGCCCTTTCCACGTCGTCTGCCGCACGAAAAAAGTCTTCCACAAGGAGTAGACAAAGACGAAAACGAAAAAGCAGAAATGCAGCGGAAAGATCAGCGCATCATACCATCGAAAGCTGCCGATGTCGATCCACGTACGGTACAAGAGAACGACGAAGGCTGCATAGCCTGTAAGCCCCCACCAACCAAGGCTAGAAAGGTTTACTAAGAAAGACATCACAGCGGTAAGCCAGACAACATTCGCTGCTGTCATCAACGGAGAAGCGGTCCTTGCTCCTGTGGAAAAACTTTTGGCCCAGCCTTGGATCACTTGGTTTACATCCGCTCCGTACATTCGCATGTTCAATACACCGCGCCCGCTGTAAGCTTTCGTTTTCATCCCCTGGGAAGCTGCCTTTCTCGTAAATGCTAGATGTTCTACAATTTCTCCCCGGATGGCCTCGTGACCTCCAAGCTTCCAATACGTATCTGATGCGAGCACAAGACACGGACCGAAGCCTCCCTGCGTTCCGAATTTATCCTTCCCTGCCATTGTCAACCCGGAGGATGCCAGGACGACAAGGTGAAAAACACCGGAAAACTTTTCCCAAAATGAACCCATCGCATGGTATGGGTGAACGGTCATGACTGTATTTCTCTCATCCATAGCATTCACCAGACGATCTACTCCCCCATCAGAAAACCATGTGTCGGCATCCAGAAACACGAGCGTCTTTCCGCTCGCTATTTTCGCACCGTTGTAACAGGCCCACGACTTCCCCATCCATCCAGAGGGTAAGGAAGGGTTATCCACCACCTTCACGCCGAAACTCTCAGCGGTCTGCCTCGTCTCATCTTCTGAATCATCGTCAACGACAATCACTTCCCGCAGGGGGTGCTCCGTTCCTAACGTCGGTAGCAGACGCTTCAAATTTTCCGCTTCATTCCGAGCGGGAATAATCAATGTATACATCGTTGTATTCTTACGTTTTTCTTTAGGAAACGATAATTTATGCCAAAAAAGGAAAAGGGTTGATAAAACCACTGCGATCATCCCCCACATTCCCATCACCTCCACTGTACTTCCATTGTCACCTCAGAAAGTATTGATTATACAAAGAGAAGAGCGGGTACAATGGTTATTAAAAAAGAGGGTTCAATGATGCTTAAATTTTGGATGGCACGATTACTGCGACTTTTCCCCAATCAGGCGGAAAGAAACCTGATGGTTCCGTTTCAATATGTACATAAAAAAATAGATGTGATTGTGGATACCGGTGTAAAACCAACGAACATCAGCCTGTACTACCCGTCAGCACCTGATGGAAAACGATTCCCTGTTTATATGAACATGCACGGCGGTGCGTTCATTATGAATGAAAAGAAAATGGACGACCCTTATTGTCGTTATCTCGCCAATAAAACGGGGTGCGTCGTCGTGAATGTCGACTATGCAAAAGCCCCGGAATATCCTTTTCCTCAACCTGTCGAACAGTGCTACGGGATCTATCAATGGCTGAAGACCCATGCAGGTGTCCTACATCTCGACCACAATCAAATGGCGGTCGGCGGTCAGAGTTCAGGGGGGAACATGGCCGCCGCCCTCTGCCTCCTCCTGAAAGAGCGGGCCCAGCGACAACCCCTTCTTCAAGTGCTCTCCTATCCGATGCTCGACTTTGTCACCCCGCACGGTGATAAACCAGAGCCAGACAAGTGGCGGGCCAAGTACCCGGAGGCTGCTCACTTTCTCAACTATTGCTACGTCCCTGGGAAAAACCAGGCCGCTCACCCGCTCGCTTCTCCTGTGAAAGCAGAAAAGGTGGAGGGGCTCGCTCGTGCGCTATTTGTCATCCCGGAATATGATGCTTTTTCTATGGAAGGAAAAGCCTACGCACAAAAGTTAAAACAAGCGGGCGTTGATGTCGATGTCCATGTGTTTGAAGGATGCAGCCATGCTTTCACGCATCAGGGACCTCAGGATAAAGCTGAAGAAGCCTGGAAACTTATGGCCGATACGATGCGGCAGGTCATAAAATCGTAACAAAACCGAGCCGATTCTTCTTTGCCACTCCCTGCTTTTTGACTTATAATGACGAGTAGTGTCGTTTTATAGTTTTATTAAAGCAGGTGATCCATTGTTAGAATATAAAGTGTTAGGCTCCGACCCTTCCAAGGAGTATGTAATCTTTCTCCATGGCATCGGTGGAAGCGTCAACATCTTCTTTCCACAGATGAAAGCTTTCCGAAAGTCTTTCAATATAATCGTCGTCAATTTACCCGGCCACAAGAACTCACCGAGCTTGTCCAGCTATAACAAGAAATTTTCCTTTGAAACGGTGACCGAGGAAGTGCTCGGTGTTCTAGATGATATTGGAGTGAAAAAAGCCCATTTCGTAGGGATTTCTCTCGGTTCCGTCGTCATTCAACACATCCTGTCCACTGCGCCTCACCGCGTACAGACCGCCGTGTTAGGTGGAGCAATTACTCGAATTAACCTATTGGCAAAATTCCTTCTTATGCTAGGGACTATGCTCAAAAATATCACTCCGCACCTGTACTTGTATTCCTTGTGCGCGCGGATTCTGATGCCTAGAAAGAACCATAAAGAGTCAAGAAATGCCTTCATCCATGAGGCTTCCCAGATGAAAAGGGAAGATTTCCTCGGTTGGTATAACATCGTTTATTCGGTTCCGGATACGTTCACACACGTCCATACAAACGCGTCGTCCGTCCCAAAGTTGTATATCACAGGTGAAGGGGACCATATGTTCAGAGATGATGTGATCAAAGACACGCAGCACATGCCGAACACATCGTTTCTGCTTTTATCAGGGAGCGGGCATGTCGTGAACCTGGACAAGACCGAGCCTTTCAACAAACTGGCCATTTCCTTCATCCAATCCAATGGTGAAGCAGATATGGCAAACATCACAGAGGAAGTCATGCACTCCAACCACTAAAAAAGCGCGGGCCTCAGGCCATGCGCTTTCTTTTTTTATTTGGATTCCCAACGTTTAATAACACGGACAACCCAGTATAAAACAACCCATGGCAGGATGAACTTGGTGACCCATTCGACACCCATGATCAGGATCATCACTAATCCAAATGTGTTCACACCGATATATGGCAGTGTGAAATAAAGTACGAGGATAAAAGCGAGACCTAGTCCCGCATCTCTCCATGGGATGTGTTTGGCTCCTATTTGCATTTCCTCCCACTCCTTTCCCCTATTCGATCTCCTTCCAGTATCTTAGTGACCGATATTTTTCTGCTTCCTTACTGCCATAACCTTTCTGTTTGTGCGAGAAAGCGAACCCCCTCGCTTCATAAAAAGGAATGCCCTGTTCGTTGCCTTCCTGAACGGATACCCATATCTTTTCCGCACCGTATTCTTCTTTCTGCTGTGTCGTAAAAGCTTCCAGCAGTTTCGTCCCGATCCCTTCCTTTTTTCTGGCTGGATCCATGTACAGGACGTAAAGTTCGCATGCGTGATCATCGATCATGCCGCCACCGCAAGCGCCCACAACCTCTTCTCCATCGACGGCAACGATATATCCGCCCCATTCTTTCCCTGTATCGGTGACCTCGTTCATAATCCTTTCCTTTGTATAAAACTGCTGGATGATTTGTTCGATGTATGAGGAAGGATAAAGGTCCGCATAGGTGGTTCGGTTTCCTTTGGAACAGACGCGTACGATTCCTTCCACGTGATCTGATTCTGCTTTTAAAATTTTCACCATAATCGTCCCCCTTTCCATGCAAGACAAGATCATTTTTCTTCCACGATCGACCGGATAATATGTCTTGAATCATACTCACGATTGGATGTGTATACAATGGGCGGTACTCTGGAGAACAATTCCCTATTGATCTCATCAATGGTATGACCTTTTTTATACAATTCATGGACTTGTCCGCTAAGCTCCTCCAGATGGTCAAGCTTTTTTCTCATCGCCTTTTTCCCGTGTTGGATATGACCTGCATGCTGGCAGAACATATCTTGAAAATCGAGTGCAAGGACTTTTCTTATGGACTGCATCATAACAGGGATGGACTCGTCACCCATGATGACTTTCGGTTTTGGATGGATGAACAGATCCCCTGAAAACAACCTTCCACGTTCCTCGTCGAATAACGCCGTGTGATTCTTCTCATGGCCTGGTGTATGGATAAGGTGGTACGTGTGGTGATTGGACTCAATGGTTTCCCCATAGGGTAAAGGCGAAAAAGGTTTTCGTGGTCCCCACAACCTTTCCCTGTACAAAGGGAGCTCGGGTTCCCTCTCACATTCCGCAACCGCTTCTTTTCTTATGTAGACAGGAAGATCCCTTTCGCTCTGCAGCCATGCAGCTGTTCCCGTATGATCCTCATGAGAATGAGTGAGGCTCACAAACTCTATCGGGGTTTCTTGATAGAATGGTTTGAAATCTTCCAGCATACGTGAAGCTCCCGTGTCCACCAACATTCCATCCACATGAAATACATATACGGCCATGGAAAAGTCTCCATCACTCCCCTTGCCTAAGACGGAAGTCACTTCGCCATGCTGTTCCATCTTCATTTGAACACCTCCTATCCTTAAAAACCAGCTTTGTAATCATGTAATGGATTCTTACTCTTGCACCTCTTTGATCCCTTTCCCACCCATAAAAGCGTGACCGGTCTGGAAAGTAAGGATCGTTGTGAACCCATAACGGCTGTACACCTTTTCAACCCGTTGATTAATGGGGTGCACCCATAATTTTTCCAGTTTCAGGCGTTGAGCTTCTCGTTGGATCTGTTGCAACACATATCCAATCAGTCCTTTGCCTCTGTATGCTTCGATTGTAGCGACACTCTCAATTCTTCCTTGATGGCCATGAACAAACAAACAGGCGGTCGAACAAGGTTTTCCATTATATTTCAATAGATAATGAGTATAGCGTTCGTCATTAAATTCCGATTCAAATGCCTTTTCCCGTACGGATTTGCCTCCAAATTCTTTAATCTGACACTCAACCTCAAGAGCGTCTTGGTAATTCTCAGTCGCTACTTTCTCAAGCGTAATCTCTTGATGCTCCGGAAGCTGTGTCACTTCTTGATTCCACAACTGAATAGGCTGCGAAAAATCTTCATACCGGAAGCCCTTATCTTTTAATAGAGCAATAAAACTCGACAATGACTCTAGGTTGTACAGATAAAATCTAGGAATAATGTTCAAATCCTCATAAAAGGAAATGACCTCTTCGATTACTTTTTTAGGATGATCCGGTTGTTTACTCACGTGGGCGTGGTTGGCATCATAATAGTCTGGCTGGTTCCGGTTCCAAAACAATACCCCCCACGCTTGATCCTGCTTATTTGAAAAGGATTGCAAAAGGGCAAATTCAAGCTCTTCGATCTGTTTCATTACATCCATGGTTCTCTCCACCTATTCTTGTTTTTTATCCATTCTTTCATTTCAACAACGCCGTTTCAATCTCCTTTAATCCATATGGAAAATCAGGCGATGGCTGAATGCAATAAAAAAACAGACTGGAAGATCCAGCCTGTTTTGTGGTTATTTTAATAATCGGTGTTCAAATGGGAAATCAGAGAAATTCTCTACGCCGTCCTCTGTAACGAGCAGTTGTTCTTCTAACTTGACGCCTTCTTTGCCGCCTGGCGATCCGATATAACTTTCAACAGATAGAACCATGTTCGGCTGTATCACTCCATCGTACCCTTTCTCTTCGAAATCCTGCGGGTACACGATGTAAGGGTACTCTCCACTTAACCCTGTTCCGTGAGCAACCGTGAAATAGCGATTCGGGAAGAACTCATCCGGAATTCTCCAGCTTTTCTCTGCATATTCACGGAAGGTCATCCCTGGCTTCAACAGGTTAATATTATACTGAATTTGTTCGTATGCTGTTTGATACAACCGTTTTTGTTCATCGGTCGGTTCACCGTCACCGCACAAAAACGTTCGGCTGATGTCCGTGAAATACCCGAATGGTCCGTTCATGTCGGTATCAAAGGCCACTAATTCTCCATCGTTGATGACTTTATCGCTGCATTCCTGGAACCACGGATTGGTACGGGAACCAGAGCTGAGAAGTCTCGTTTCTACATAATCCCCGCCTTGCGAGATGTTCACGTTGTGCAAGTTTGCCCATAATTCATTTTCTGTGATTCCTGGTTCTAAGGCTTGCTGCATACGGATCATGCCTTCTTCTGCAGTCTTAACGGAAATTTTCTGTGCTTGGATTTCTTGTTCGTTCTTGATACTGCGGGCATGTTCGATCGGCTCTTGTCCGTCTACGATGTCAATGCCTTCTTTCGCAAGCTCGATCGCTCCAACAGAAGGCACATAGTCGATAGCAAGTTTATCGTTCCCACCCGCATGCGAGCGGAATAGATCAGCGATTTCTTTCGCCCATGCACGAGCGTTATCATACAGGTTTTCACCAGAAGCAACATACGAAAGCGTCGTCGCTGGTCTCACTTCATCAATCGTTTCGATTCCTTCTGATAAGTGTTCACAATTTGGGAAATCGAATAACGTAACAGGGCCTTCTGTCGGGATAAAGGCATAACGCGCTGGATTTCTTAGCATGAATACTTGCATGTTACGGCTTCCGGTCGCATAGCGCAAATTGACAGGGTCAAAAATGACGATTCCGCCGTAGCCAAGTCTTTTTAACTGCTCCCTTACCCTGCCAAGTCTATATTGTCTCATCTTCACAAGATCGATTTGCGTTTTCTCATGACGAATACTCGTTAATTTACTCACAGTATAATCCTCCATTTAGTTTAGAGCTTGTATTTCTTCGTTACAAACATGTTATAACAAGATTATACTTATATCAATATGTTATATGATATTAATCAATCTCTATGCTGTATTTAAAAAATTCTGTCGTATATTTTGTCCGGCTGTACTCTATAGGATTGGCATCGATCCCTAGAGTGGTCCGTTCAATATCAATGAGTGCTTCTCCCGGCACAATCCCTAGCAAATCCGCCTCGTATTGGGTCGCGTTGCTGGCAGAGACATGTTCCTTGATATTGGTATGATGGATGCCCTGTTTCCCTAGTGATGAAAAGATATCAAATTCCTTGTCTGCGATGTCTTTCACCACATTTGCAATAGTCACCGGAACGTACATCTGCTGATAGCCAATCGGCTTTCCATCCGCTACCCGCAGCCGATCTGCAAAGAATATTTCTTCCTCTTTCGCTAAAGAAAGTTGGTGTTTTGCATGAAAATGACTGTGGCTGGTGCCCATCCGTAACACAGAAACATCCATGTCCTTTCCAATCTCATGATGAATAATCCCCGGATTTCCTAGCTGCTCTCCTGGAATTTCTTTCACTTTGGTCGGGGCACCACGACTTGTTTCCAAGGTGCCGTTCTGAACAAGTTCTCGAATCGCTTGTCTGATCGTTGTACGACTGACATTGTATTGTTCGATAAGTTGACTCTCAGAAGGTATCGAATCGCCTGGTTCCCAGCGTCCATCCTTGATATTCGTAACCAACTTATTCTTAATTTGTATATATAATGGTATTTTTTTCTGTTTATCGCTCATGGTTGTGACCCCTTTACTATGATGCTTTTATCTCTATTTTATAGAGGAACGGTTGCCGTTACCAGTTGCAGAAAAAACGGGAGCATCTCTTTTTTTCTTAGTCTTCCCATTTCCTTCTGTGTCAGGTCCCATCCTCAAACATGATCCTTCGAATACTCCACCGATCAAAAACTTTCAAAAATTAAAAAGAACCCTTCAATTTGAGGGTTCCTTTCTGCCATTAAACGATTCGTCTAGCATTCTGTGCATAAACGAACCAATGGCCTGGATTACATGCAAAACGGATGCTATTTCTATTCCTGAGGTTGATCTCCTGAGACGTTCACATTGAAACTAATTCCAAACTTGTCTTTTACCATCCCGTACAAGGGGCTGAAATCTGTCTTATGGAGCGGGATAACAACTTGTCCACCTTCTTCTAAAGCGGCGAAAATGTCCCTCGCTCTTGCCTCTTCTTCAAGATGGATGGCAATCTGAATCGTTTCGCCTGGCTGATAAGGCATGCCTTCATACGTATCAGAAAACATGAGATCTGCGTCCCCCACTTTCAAATGGGCATGCATCACTCGCTGTTTCATCTCATCTGTCAACGGGTAATCCGGATCAGCTGGAAGATCCCCATACGTTCTGATACTCACCACGGTTCCACCAAGTGCATTTTCGTAAAAGTGGACCGCTTCTCTCGTGTTCCCGTCAAAAAACAAATAAGGGTTTAAGCTCAATGTCATCATGCAACATCTCCTCTCATGATCTATTAAAATTATACCATTCTACTACCCGGTGTACTCATCGATTATCAAGAGGAATACTTGAACAAAACGGATCTTGTTATCGTACGCCTTTAGTAGTAGATGATTTATATCTTTTGGTGAATGGGTATCTAAGGCAACATTTGACATAATGAAAAGGACAAACCTCTTTCCGGTTTTGCCCCACGATTGGTTAGTGGCTTTCCATTCGACTAGTCGCGGGGTTTTTTCGTTATTAGGTACATCTCCTCCTCTATGATCGGTGCTTTCCTTCCCGTCATTTGTCATGTAAACTGATGTATATAGAATATTCAGACATCAACGGAGGTCCTCATGAAAAAAACAACGACCGCTATGCAAGTGAAAGAGAAACAAGCCAAATGGTTCTTATCCTTCATTACCGTTCTGGGGTGGATCGCGCTCGCCTGGATGGCTCTTCATAGTCAACGTCCTGACAATATCACCATTTTTCTTCTGCTCCTCTTGTTCATGATGATTACCGAATATTTTCCGATTGCCGTATGGAAAGGATATACATCACTCAGTTTTCCCCTTCTGTATACCCTGTACCTCGTCGACGGGCTTCCTTTAGCCGTCCTTGCCTACGCTTTCGCTGTGATGCTCGTCAATCTTATTCAACGAAGGCCTCTCCGTATTGTGTTGTTCAACCCAGCGCAGCTGACACTCAGTTTCATCTTAGCCGTGTCGCTTACCCTTTGGGCTTCGTCTTCATGGTTAGCCACTAATACAGGTTCTGCTACGTTTTTGATCACATTGACAGGGCTGTACTTCTTTTTCAATAACTTGATCGTCGATCTCGTTCTCCTGCTTCGCCCGCAGCGTTATACTTTTCATATTTGGCGGACCAAAATTGTTACAGAAACAACCAGTGCCCTTTTGTCTCTCATTTACATCGGCACCATGATGTATATGGGCACCCAAAACCGCGGCATCATCGACGTGTTCAGCTATTTCTTCTTTTTCTCCCCTCTGGTCGGATTGGCGCTATTAAGCTTCATCATCGTCCGTCTGCAGAACGAACGCAACCGAATGAGGGCTTTGTTTTCCATTTCCACTGAATTGAACCGCCGTTTACCTTCAGAAGATTGGACGCAATCGATCGAAGAGAATATGGACGCCATCGTCGACGTGGACGCCACGATTTTATGGCTGAAGGAGAACCATACATGGGTGACGCAGCTGCAACACGGACAAGTTCAATCCCACGAGCCGCTCTCGGAAGAAGAAATGAACCGTTTTGAAAATATGGACAAAGTCGTTCGTTTTCAAAATCGCAGGAATATTGCAGACGCCGTACCTGGAGGTTTTCACAAAGCGTTGAAGGCCTTCATCTTCGCTCCGATCAGCTATGAAGGCCAAACGCTCGGCATGTTGGCTGTGGCCAGAAGCCGGACGCACAGCTTCCGCGAAGATGATGTGCAGACGGTCGCAACGCTTGCCAACCAAATCGCCATCGCCATCAAGACCCGGATGCTGATTACAGAACAGGAGAAGCGTATCGTTCTTGAAGAGCGCAACCGGATCGCACGGGCCATTCATGATGGCGTTGCACAATCGCTTGCCGGGACGGTGCTGAAATTGGAAACGGCCGATCGCAAGTTCCCTTCTAAACCAAAGGAAGCTCACAGCATCCTGCTCGACAGTCTTGGGAAGCTGCGATGCAGTCTTAAGGATATCCGCGCCTCGATCTACGCCCTACGTCCATATGAAACCGAGCGCGTCGGCTTGAAACAGGCGATACAAAAGCGAATGGATGTCATTCAGACGGAAACCAATTTGAACATCACCTTCGAAGAACGAGGCAAACCGATTCCTTTAAGTCCGATGGTGGAAAAGGTGATGTTCGACATTTTCCAGGAGAGTATCCAGAATACGGTCAAACATGCAGACGCCTCCACCGTCCACGTGCTTCTCAGCTATCAGACCGAACACGTCTTATTGAAAATCAGCGACGACGGCATCGGTTTCTCCCTGCTTGAAGCGATGATCAAAGCGAAGAACGAGCCACATTTCGGCATCCTGAGCATGAATGAACAAGCAGAGAAAATGGAAGCGTCCTTACAAATCAACAGTGAAGAAAATGGAGGGACGGAAATCGTCCTGACGATTCCAAAACTCGGACTTGAAGGGGGAATGGAAGATGATCAACGTCATGTTAGTGGATGACCATGCCGTCTTACGAGATGGGCTCAAGAACATCATCGAAACAGAAGAAGATATACAAGTGGTGGGCGAAGCGCTTAATGGTGAGCAGCTGTTAGAGCTGCTGCCTGCGTGTAGCCCTGATGTCGTGCTGATGGATATTAACATTCCCGGTCAGAATGGCATTGAACTTACGGGACTGCTTAAGAAGAACCACCCGGATATCAAAGTCCTCGTCCTGACGATGCACAGCCACGACGAATATTTCATGGCCGCTATTCGCGAAGGGGCTGATGGTTATCTCCTGAAGGATCTGCCATCCTATCAGGTAGTAGAAGCCATTCGTACCGTCGCCAAAGGAGAGTCGGTCATCGATCCCTCGCTGACAAAGAAACTGCTCGGTTACTATAACCAAAAAGACGAGGAACCAAATCCATCGGAACTGACCGAACGGGAGAAGGAAGTTCTCGCCTGTCTTGTGAGCGGAATGAGCAACAAAGAAATCGGCGAGGAATTATTCATCAGTGATAAGACCGTCAAAATCCATGTGAGCAAAATTTACAAAAAACTGAACGTGAAGAGCCGTTCCCAAGCAATCATCCACGCCGTTCAAAATCAACTGGTACCTTTACCATGAAGAAACTTCCTCTGTTTTGCAGGGGAAGTTTTTTCATGTACATCTTTCGTACTACAGGAACTAGTCCATCCGGTCGTCCGATTACTCCTTTTGAGGAATGGTAGACTGCCTTGAAATTAAGGATAATGAAGACAAGGTTAGAAAATTCTGAATATAGGAGGATAACATATGAAAGTCAAAGTATTAGCATTGATTCTCACACTCGTTGCAGCGATGATCCCCGCGAGTGCTTTCGCCCAAACTTCGAGCTCAACTGCCACCATCGGCCCGAAGCTTGAAACGCTTATGCAGCAATCGACAGAACCTTTAGAAGTGGTGATCGCCTTCCACAGCGATGGAGCTCCAACCCCAGAACAGCTCAATCTTCTTGAAGAGACGGGTATTACGAAAGGCATATCTTTTGAAAGCCTTCCGATAGCAGGAGTAGTAGCGACCGGCGATCAAATCCGACAGCTTGCCCAGGATCCGGACGTGCGTTCCATTTATTTCAACCAAAAACTTGAGTATGAAAATGCAGATGCGACGGCCTTGACCGGAGTCGATCAAGTCAGAGCGGATAGCAGCATGCAAAAAGCGAATGAAGGGCTTCCCGTGTCAGGAAAAGACATCGGCGTCGTTGTGAACGACAGCGGTGTGGATGGAACACATAGCGATATTAAATTCGGCGACCATCTTGTCCAGAACGTTTTAGGTTCGACCAACTTGCATGCCCTCAGTGATCTGCTTCCCGTTACATATGTGGAAGACGTCCCGAACACAGATAACAACTCTGGACACGGCACCCACGTAGCTGGAACCGTCGGTGGGAACGGTGCTAAGTCCGCAGGTAAACACGAAGGTGTCGCACCAGGTGCGAATTTGATTGGATATGGATCAGGCGCCGGCTTGGCCATCCTCGATACGATCGGCGGGTTTGATTATGCCCTCACCCACCAGAGTGAGTATAACATCCGTGTGATCACAAACTCATGGGGAGCGACAAGTGATTCCGGCACCGCTTTTGACCCTGAAGACCCGATCAACATTGCAACGAAGAAATTGTATGATCGTGGTATTGTGACCGTCTTTTCTGCCGGAAACTCCGGACCCGCCGAATCAACGATTTCAGGCAACTACAAAAAAGCGCCATGGGTCATTACTGTAGCTGCTGGAGATAAGCAAGGCAAACTTACCGATTTCTCCTCTCGAGGTGTGAAAGGGAAAGGTGGAACAGTAACCGTTGATGGCGAAACATTCGACTGGGTAGACGCACCGACAATTACAACACCAGGAAAAGACATCATTTCAACACGTGTCGTTTCCCCGACCACAGGACTATCTGCTGAAAAGGATGCCGAAATGATAGAACCTGCCTACTTGCCGTATTATACGACAATGAGCGGTACATCTATGGCTGCGCCTCATATGGCCGGCATTGTCGCTTTGATCCTGGATGCGAATCCGGCGCTATCTCCGATGGAAGTCAAAGATATCGTGCAGCAGACAGCCACCAACATGCCAGGCTATGAAGCATGGGAAGTCGGAGCCGGTTATGCCAATGCCTACGCAGCGGTCGATCAGGCACTGAACCCTTCCAAAGCCTATGGCGATACTGTAAAAGCTAACCAAACCTTCTACGCAGAAGCCCAAATGGATATCGAACGTGAACCGTTCACGATCGATTACTCTACCGCAAATGATTCTACGAAGACGTTTCAAGTAGAAGAAGGACTGACAGAAATCGTCGCTCAAGTGAATGCCAAAGGATTATTGGGTGAAACCGGCAATCCAATCAACCTTGTGCTGATTGCTCCGGATGGCACGGAATATACATCAGGAATCTCTGTCCTGTTCAGCCTTTATACCGATCGCACCGTGCAGGTAACAAGCCCGATGGCCGGTACATGGACCGTTGAACTGAGAGGTTTATCTGGAGCCGCGCTTCCAGAATCTGTCGATGGTGAATGGACGACCAAACGGACCGATGGATTTTCAGGCTTGGAAGATATCGCCGGTCACCCAGCGGAAGCCGCAATCCAAGCCGGCATCGCTGAACGTCTGTTGGATGGAAAAAAGAACGGGTCTTTCAGTCCTGATCAAAAGTTGAAACGCGAGGAACTGGCTCACTATTTGACGATGGGCGCAGCTGTGGTCCAATCACTGGGCAGTCCCTCCTTCAACGATGTGAAAGCAGAGAAACGAGCCTTCGCAGAAGCGGTACTAGCGAAAGGAGCTGCCCTTAAAGATATCGAACAAGACGATCAGGGCGTCATGCAGCTGCAAAACGGAAGTTTCAATCCGAAAGGAACCGTAAGCCGCACCGATTTGGCTTATTCACTTGTCCAGAGTCTAGGCTTGCAAAAAGAAGCTTTGAACCATGACGGACCGCTTACCGTTCAATACAAGGACGAACGCCTTCCATTGACGGACGGCGATCAAGTACCAGCTGAATACAAAGGTTACATCCAATTAGCGCTTGATTTGAACATCCTAAACGCCTATTTTGACGTCAATCAGGGACCATATGATCAGGAACCGACCGTCACCGCTTCTTTCGCACCCGGGGTTGAGGTCACCCGCGGCGATTATGCCGTCGCCATTTCCCGCTACTACGCCACCTACTTGGCTCCATAACAGAATGAAATCGTAAAGGACTTCCACAAAGGAAGTCCTTTTCTTATGGCTACCCCCCTTCTTCACTCCACACCCCTTAGTGCTTCTCCCTTTCATCTCACCATCAAAGATCTTCTCTGAGCTTAAGTGCGGGTAATGGAGATAAATACAGATCGACCAAAAAGCCGGTCTCATTCCCTTTCTTGCAGAGGAAGCCCGCCCATTGCTTGAAACCACCGTATCTACATAAAATGATTAGAACGTGAGCCATCACTGATTAGAGAACAAAAGAAAAGCCGGACAATGACGATCCATTGTCCGGCTTTATCTATATCTTTTTTTTCTTGAATCAGAAAGGTCTGGTGGAAGTAAAGGTGAATGGTACATCAGCGCCTGAATAAAGACCTACATACACATATTTTGTTCCACCTGGAATGACTCCTGCTTCATTCGCTCCTGCTGTAGCGACGCCACCGATCTTTTGAAAATGACGATCGTAAAAATAAACATCATAGTCGTAGTCCACACTGCCTTCTTCCCCTTCTAGGGTGAAATTGTGGATGCCATCTCCATACGGCTCTGGAAGAGAGATCACGTACCCATCTGCTCCTTGAGACGCGGGTTCAGGATTTTGGGTCGTGGCGAATTCATTTTCCGTTACGGCCAATGAGGCATCCTCACCAGCAAGACTTCCGATGCCCGTCCCGGCATTCCCAGCCTGAACGGTTCCTTCAGACACAAATGGCTCTTCTGGTTCCAGTTCAATCGGTTCTATAGCTGTCTTCTCAGAGAACGCTTGAACGTCCGCGATTTGGACAAAGCCTTTGCTGTTGTCCTGCGTATCATGGGCGATCAGCTTCAAGTATTTCGCTTTGACGGGTTTGTCTAAGTCAAAACCTTGGTAGTGTAAATCCGCCACTGTCGGTCTCGGCTTTTGCGCTGTGAATCGATCTCTGACAACGGTCGTCCAGTTTTCCCCATCCATTGAAGTTTGGACCGTGAAATTCTTCAGTGTCGCAAAACGCGATTTGGACAGATCTTTCATCGCACTCACTTGGATGCGGGACACTTTGACCGCTTCATCGCCTGCCAGATTCACGACAAACTCTGAACCTTTAAAACCGTTTTCTTGAGTATCGGAAGCATAGACACTCGCTTCCGTATCATCGATGGCGAATTTGACAGGATTGCTGTCCGCCTCGCCGGATACTTCATCAACAGTCGCCCCATTGAATGAGGACGCCACGTTCGGTGCTAGATCAAACGATAACTTGTTCGTCTTTCCCGGTTTGATTTCCACATCTCGAATTGTGCGCGAACCAAATCCTCTCGCTTGAATCGTAAGATCGTACGTTCCTTCAACCACATAATTCGAGAATTTCCCTTCTTCTCCAGTCACGGATAAGGGACTTGTACGAGCTTCAAATTCACCGATCATAATGCGGGCATCTGCCACTGGTTCACCCGTAGCATGGTGAACAACCTGGCCTACAATCTGACCATTATTGACCCCGTCCGGGTGGTTGAACGCAGGTATCGGATCGGTATCATTTCCGTCTTCTGTGTAGGCGTCTGACCCAAGACCTCGTTGGGCGAACGCTTTCCAAAGTTCATTATAGTGCTTCCCATCGTACCGCTCGAAGTCTGCAGCGATGATCGCGGTCCGCATATCTTCCATCGAAGGATCCGGAACGGAAATCGGCATCGCATCCATGATGAGATGTTCCATAACCGTTTCCCCTTCGGCTTTTCCAAAGGCGTCAATCATTCCTTCTCTCACATGCCAGAGAATGGCCGCCCAGATATCGCCGTCAGAGTGAACTTCCGGTCCGCCGACGTCATACCCGATATCTCCGTAGTTATAGGGAGCTTCGTCCAACGAATAACTGCGGATGCCGGCTGCTTCGTTTCCTGTGACGTAAGCACCGACGACCGGCTTCTCCTGCAATCCTTCTTTCACTAAATAATGCATGCCATACCAGTCGCCCCAGCCTTCGCCCATTGAACCGGACTGATGGCTCCCTAGAGCTTCCCCACCTGCGACGAGACGAGTAGACAGCGCATGAGAGTATTCGTGATAGATGATGCCGGCATCAAAATCCCCGTCGGCATATTCGCCTTCAAAGGCCCCAGGGATCGGCTCCCACAAGAACATGCCGCTCCAGGAAGGAATGCCGTCCGGCAGGGTCAGCATGTACGCATTATCCCTGCCTGTATACGTTGGCGCGCCACCAGAGGCTGCCCCCGCCTGGACAAGACCGAGAATTGCATCACCGCCGAGCCCCCCTTTGCCGAAGTTGTTGTACTGCAGGTTGCCCGCAGGCTCCGTCCAGCCCAGGTTGTAAAAATAATCATGAAACAGGTTGTGATGGTAGAACAGGTTGGTCGACGCACTGTTCAAATCCTCTGCGTATGAAGGTGGAGTCGTCTGTCCTTTCGTTTCCTGCCAGGAATTCTTGAACGTATAGCTGAATTCTCCCAGTGGAGCTACCGGCCGAGCCGCTTGATCAGCAGGGACGAGGAAGTTGCTCCAGTTTCCATAGGAGTTTGCATTGTTACCGAAAGTCGTCACGCCAAGCGGGGACCCAGGGGTCAGCCACCCATCAGGGGAAGCATCTGGATCGCCGTTGAAAGACTTCAGTGTCTGTGTGCCCCCTTTTGGAGAACCTGGATAATTTTCAAAAATCAGTCCTTCCGGATCAGACAGGTGTTTCACTAAATTACGTTTATACAACGATTTCCCTGTGGCGGCATCAATGACGACTTCATACCCTTTGTCCAATTCTTCAATATACAGGACACGATACGCTGGACGCACCCCTTCTTTCGTTACGAACGTCGCTTTTTTCACACGCTGTTTCGTCGGAAGGACATCTGCACCATCAAAGACTTCCCAACCGTTTTCCACCCCCAGCGTTTGAGGGGTATAGGAGATGGAGCTGCCTTCATGCGCAATCGCTTTTTGCAAAGCATCCGCCGGGCTTAATTGGAACGAATCCGTTATTTCCTGAGCTCTCGTCATGTTTCCGGTCACTGAAAGGATCTTTCCTTCTTCATTAACAGCTACGATGACACGTCCACCATAAACGGATTCTACACCATCGAACGTCTGTTGAAACGTGACCGGCTGCATCCCAGTCCCTTTCATCTCATAGTTTCGGATTACTTTCAGTTCATCGATATCTTCTGCTTGCAAACCGAAAACCGCAGCATGTGCTTTCAACCAGTTCCGAGCAATCGTTTCTGCAGATTCTTCAGATGCTTCCGTTAAATATCCCTGCTTTTTCATAATCGAAGAAGGAGTCCCGAATATCCGATTCCACTTGACTTTCACACCCGCTCCAGAGTCACTGATCAACTGGTCGGCAGCCAGCAGCTGCGCATCCGTCGGCATCACTTTCCCTGTCCCCCTCCTCGTATCCATAGGGATTTGTAAATGTTCCTGATGGGCGTTCCCCTCCAGGATTGGTCCTGGGATGGCAGCATCCACTCCGCTTGAAGGTCCAAGCAGCTGGGTTGCTAAAATACCAGCCCCTAATACAGATAGTAATTTGCTTTTTTTCATGGTTGGCCTAGCCTCCTACACCTAGCGTTAGGAAAACTTTCGCCATCCTCATGCCGATTCCTATCTTGATGAAAGGATTTACTAGATTGCGCCTATCTCAATCATTTTTATGGTCTATCTCTTCTACTACGAAAGGCGTAGGAGTGGATAGTACGATAGGTGAAGTGTGTTGCAACGAACACCAATACCCAAGGGTTAACGGTTTCCATATAAAAAACCTCCTCTTCGTGTCAATTCACACCAAAAGGAGGCATGTTCATTGTCTTTCCACTTGCTTTTTCCGCTAAAAAGTAAGAGATCATCAACCATTCCTACAGCTAATACAAAGAAGTACAATAATGAATAAAGGAAGACATTGCCCCACGGACGATCTGATTGTAACTTTTCTGTAATTGCAAAGTCACAGGACCTGGTTCTCCATTGCCTATCAATCTTCGATCCACTTCTACTACTGGCTTAATCCCAATGGCTGTTCCGGTTAAGAATATTTCATCTGCCTCGTATAGCTGAACCCTTGCTATACTTTTTTCTTCGACGGCTAACTGCAGCTCTTCACCTAAGATTTCAGTTACCGTATCACGAGTGATGCCTGGGAGAATATCATCAGATACCGGCGGTGTAAAAACCTTGTTTCCTCGAACCAAGAAAATATTTTCAGCAGCCCCTTCACTTACGTTTCCTTCTTCAGTTAGAAAAATTGCTTCATCATACCCATTTAAAGCTGCTTCATGGATCGCCAATGCTGAGTTCATATAACCGGCCGTAGACTTCGTTTGAGGAGGTATCATATTACTACCGATTCGCGACCAAGAGGAAGTCCCTACTTTTAAAAAAGGCTTAGGCTCATAATCGGTGATGTCCGTGTAGATAGCCATATGATTAAACGAATTACTCAGACTGGGACGTAGTGTATCTTCTCCCTTAAAACAAATAAGACGTATGTAAACGTCTTGAGTAACCCGATTCATGAAAAGCAGTTGTTTGGTTATATAGGATAATTGCTCAACAGAATAGGGCATCGTAATGAACAAGCTTTTTCCCGACTGGTGAAATCTTCTCAAATGATCTTCTAATCGAAAGATAAACAATTGTTTTTGGTCATGGTTCCAAAAAGCCCGAATCCCATCGATGCAGCCCAAACCATAATTCAGACCTTTATTTTTAACGCTCACACTCAAAGACCGCTCATCCACGTACTGATCTTTATCGAACATAAAGGTCAATGATTTCACACCTTTTTTAACACTATATGCCTGACCAGCTTGACTATACTCGATAACTTTTTGTAAGAACAGAATGGACTGAGCCATTGGATCAACCCTTGTATAAAATGTTTATTTTAAGTAGATTGGTTTTTTGGAACCTTCTTGCTATCCAATGTAAACCTAACCGTGATTCTGCTTCTGCTTTTCCTCCCTGATGCGTTTCTTCCACTTAAAGAACACGTACATGGCATTGAAAGCCACGATCAACAGCCAAACGGACAAGTATACCTTCACAAACAGCGCGTTCAGTTCTCGTTGAACGAGTAAGATCGCAATGAAAGTCCCAAGCATTGCCGCAAGAGCCATCACACTTAATCTCCAGTCAGAATATTCGAGTTCCTTCAATTTCCTCAAGTGATTGAACTCCCTTCATCCTCCATAACCCCGAGACCGTTCCTAGCAAATTTTTTCCTTTATTCTTTTTCCAAATCCTTTTTCTTCAACGTAAATTTCATGCCGGCTTCTCCAGAAAAATCCACAAACAGTTTTGTCGCACCGCCCGAATCAAGAGCTCCAGTCACGTGTAATTCAATCGTATCGAGCTCAAACCCATCAAAACGATCGACCAAATTTGTCAGTTCTTCCGGTAAGAATTCTAGATACTTTTCGCTTGAAGTACCTGCGATTGATGCTTCCTTATGTTGATCTGGCAGCATAAATGTTACCTTCTTCTCTTCACTCATTGTAGCACCTCCGCTTTACGGCCATTATACCATCATCTACCAATTAGAATCGTACAGCTATCACATCTGAAGAAATCTTTATGTATCTAATAACAATGGATAAGTCTATGAAACAAGCATACATTAGAGTGGATAAGCAAAATCGAGGGGAGATTGGTGAAGGATGCTTAAGAGAGTATACGCCAATCACAGATAAGCAATAGGATTACTTTCATAAGCTCACGAAACACAGCAAAGGAGGGAAAACCTATGATTTTCATTATTTTTTTTATTGCAGCCATTCTTGTAGTGACAGCCGCTATTCATCTAAATCAATGCGGTGACGTTATTAGTAAAAAGACTTCTTTAAGCGGTGCTGCTGTGGGTACTTTCTTAATTGCCGGCGCTACTTCATTACCCGAATTAACGACCAGTCTGACTGCCGTGTATATCGATAACCCCGACATCGCCGTAGGGAATATGCTCGGCAGTAACGTCTTCAATTTATTAATACTCGCTTCTGTTGATTTGTTTTACCGGAAGCAACGGTTCTTTCAAAGAATTAACCAGCATGCGAATCTTCCTTCTGCATGGATCAGCCTTACTTTTTTAATCATCATTTCTCTTTCCCTTCTCGTTCCTGAATCCATGCAACTTTTCAATATAGGAATTGAAATGTATATCATTGTCATCCTCTATCTTTTTTCTATAAAGTTCATGACCAGTGATTACGATGATGATCACCACTCTCCGCTCACGAAAGACCTGCCCCTGTCGTCAGCCATAACTGGTTTCCTCGTAGCCGTTGTTGTCGTTTTTATTTCCGGCAGCATTCTTTCCATTGCAGGGGACAAGATGGCAGAAGTCACGGGAATGGACGCTAGTTTTATAGGCAGCTTTTTAATAGCAGCTTCCACTTCATTACCGGAGTTCGTAAGCGTCCTTGCCGCATTTAAATTAGCGAACTATAACATGGCGATTGGATCCATTATCGGAAGCAATTTGTACAACCTTAAGTTACTTGTTTTCACGGATGTTTTGTACCAGAAAGGGGCAATATTAAAATCCATCCAAGGAACCCATTTGTACCTTGCTTTACTTGGGATCATCATGACCTTGTTCCTTATTTACACACTCATAAGACCGAAGAAAGTAGACCGTCTATGGCAGTATCTCATGCCATCTTTGTTCATAATCACTCTATACTTTGTAATCTCATTTATGCTCTTCTTCTTATAGCTGCCCATCATTGTACTCCCCTCTTCTGCCATGTTTGCTGAAGATATGATTAAAACACCTTTAGGTAGATCCACAAACCGTTCATCTAAATCTGTTTCCTTTATTTATATACTCCGCATTTCCTGCCTTGGCTCGGATTTCATCTGAAAAAGTAAGGAACAAATGCTGCATTGTATGTATTAAAATACAAAAATAGGAATAATCACCTTGCATATATTCCCACACACACCCTAAAGACCTAATATATACAAATATACAGAAACACCTCTGAATCTCCCCCCAGTCTCTTTGGGGGGTTTTTATCACTAAACATTAGGGAGTGGAGAAAATCATTCTTGTGAAGAAGGCGGTTGAATCTGTTACATTTGCCACATCGGTCAGACACCTTGTCATTGAAGACGGGTGCTCAAGGTCTCTTTAGCTTTTTATTCCTATGAACGATAAAAACAATGATTATAGATAAAGGGATGCTGTATAAAACTTCATCAATGGCAAGCGAGTACATGATTAGAAAAGGTATGAGTAACATCGCGATTACACTTATGACTCTACTATACGTGTATAAGTAGTATCCGATAAGACTAGTAACGAATGTCGGCCAGAGCACAAACATTACGAGCATCAGAACCATATTCGTTCTTCCTCCTTTCTAATCTATCAAGCTGGAAAAGTACCTCTGCCCATACGTAAGTTCCAACTAAAGAAATGGCTCAACATGAATGCTTATACATATAGACAAGTAAATCATGCATACCTTCTTAAAAAGCACAAAAGGAGGGACGAAATGATTATTCATGTCGTAGAAAGCGGGGATTCGCTTTGGAAAATTTCCCAGCGGTACGGGGCGGATATCAATCAGATCATCTTATTGAATCAGCTGAACAACCCCGATGTGGTCGTGATCGGGCAGGCCCTCGTCATCCCTGAGCCGAATAAAGAATATGTCATCCAGCCTGGAGATAATCTTTGGAACATCGCGAACCGGTATGGCGTACGGGTTGATGATCTTGCCGAGAAAAACAACATCGCAAACCCTGCACTCATTTTTGTCGGACAGATGCTCCTTCTCCCGTTTACCAACTACATTGTTCAAAGTGGAGACAGCCTATGGCAGATTGCCAAAAAGTTTGGCGTGTCGGTTTCTGAGATCGCTGAGGCAAATGGCATTGAAGACCCCTCTGTTATTTCAATCGGTATGCCGCTCGCAATCCCTTCTCCTCTTCGGCCCGTGAAGGAAGTGAATGCGTACATTACGAAAACTACAGGAGAGGGAGCGAGTGAAGTAAACACTCTTGGTAGTCATTTCACTTACCTCTCCCCTTTCACACGCACCATACAGGCGGATGGAGGTCTTACAGATTTGGATGATGCAGCCGTTTTACAAGTAGCTGCTTCTCAAAACATTGCCCCATTGCTTGTGATCACCAATTTTACCGGGGGAAGCTTCGATTCGGATCTTGCCGCAACCTTTTTAAGAAACACAGACATTCAGGACACGTTCATCAATAACCTGCTACAGCAAATGCGATCGAAAGGCTATGCAGGAGTCAATTTTGACTTCGAATATGTCTATCCGGAAGACAAGGAGAATTACAACGCTTTTCTCAGGAAAGCCGTCAGCCGCCTGCGCCCTGAAGGATTCAGCGTCTCCACCGCCCTTGCCCCGAAGGTAAGAGCAGATCAGCAGGGACTGCTTTACGAGGCGCACGATTATGCAGCGCAAGGTCAAATCGTGGATTTTATTGTTCTTATGACCTATGAGTGGGGCTGGTCAGGGGGAAGACCATGGGCCATCGCCCCCATCAATAAGGTCCGAGAGGTGCTCGATTACGCGGTCACCGTCATTCCTCGGGAGAAAATCTTGATGGGTATGCCTTTATATGGACGTGAGTGGGAAATTCCTTGGGTGCAAGGCACGTACGCTCAGACCGTCAATCCACAGGAAGCCATTCAACTCGCAGCAAGGTATGGAGTCCCCATCCAATACAATGAAGAATACCAGTCCCCTTTTTTCCGATATACCGACGAAAATGGGCAGCAGCATGAAGTCTGGTTTGAAGACGCCAGAAGTGTGCAGGCCAAATACGATACCATCGAAAATTACGAACTGAAAGGCGCAAGCTACTGGGTTTTAGGAAGTCCCTTCCCTCAAAATTGGCCGATTCTCCAACGCAATTTCAAAGTGAAAAAAATGTAAGGCCTCTTTTCTTTGGAGGCCCTCTTTTTATTCAAATATTTTCAGTGTGAACCCACCCGCCTCTACTTTTTTCCTCTTCCCCTCTACATTAACGATATAAATAAATGGCTCATCCGTTGGAAGGATCTCGGACACTTTTTGATTTCTTTCTTTAAAAAAGGACCTGATCTGACCTTCGTCCTCAGCGTCTATATTTCTAGTTGTTTCCTCTTCCTTTTCATATGTAAAATCACTCTCTGCAGATTCAGGTTCCCTGTTTTGATCATAAATGCCTTGCAGCAAATGGATGTTTTCCGCAAAACCTAAGAACAGAATTCCTGTGACGAGACTGCTGATTAAAACACCACTCCCCAAAACCCATGTCCCTTCAAAGATCATGACGAAGAACGAAAGAACACCAAGGCCAATCGCTCCTATAGCACAATAGCTTAATAGCTTGGCCATCGTATTGTATCTTTTCATAACTATCCCTCCTTCACATGCCTCTTTGTTTCCCCCGTTCATGAGACCTATTCCTTATCCGCACAAAAATAGCCAGATTGCTTCCACATAAAGCTGCAAAACGACAATATCAAGACCTTAATTGACTTAAAATAGTTTCACTTTGTTGGACTAATTCGAGGTATTGATCACCAATCATAAAACCTAGAAACGCATAAAGAGAGATAAAAACTCCCACCACTACCGGTTTCCATTTTTCAGGAATTTTGATAACCCCTTGCAAGGAAACCTTCCATTTCCTTGATAGCCATTCCAACAGGATCGAGTACAGAACTACGAAAAATAACAAGACTACAACAGCAAACGACTGCTTCAACTCACTTTCCAAGATCAATAGTTCTACCTCTTTTTTTGAAGAAACATCCCCAATAGGATACGTTTCAATAACACTCCCCTTCCAGTCATAACTCTCTACGATTTTCTCTTCCTCTTTAAGGAGGGTGCCAAAAGGAACGTGATAGTCTCCTATAGAAAGATACATGTAGAGCCCCCAAATCAGAGGCATGACGAAAAAAGGAGAAAATCGCAACCACTTATTTCTCACTTTGGTCCTCCTTTACCTTTTGCCTTCAACGAGCAGATCCTTGATCTCTTTCAGGACCTGGATTTGTTCATCCTGTTTGTCGGTCACACGTTTCGTCATTTTTTCCAGCGTCTTCGTAATCGACCATAAGGAAAGGATGATGACAATACTTATAAATACAGCCATTGGTTCACACTCCCCCCCGTATCGTTCAGTCCAAATCAAACGTCTAGAGTGTAGACCTCTAGACGCTTCTCAAGTACCTTCTGTCCGAGATTCATGATTTCACTTATTCCGCTGTCCTTTTTTTTCCTGCTGCTTCTTAACGTTCTCCTTATGAAATGGAGAACGCAGATCCTCATCCACCACACTGAATACATTTCGGTCCGGATCGAAGAAATCGAAATGCTTCATGCCGCCGAATTCTTGGATATCTGTCGTCTCAATCCCTGCTTCATCTAATTTCTTAAAAGCAGCGTGGATATCGTGGACGACAAAATTAAAATAACTATTCTTTTCGCTTTTGTTTATCTCAAATTCCGTATGCTGGGGATGAGTGACTTCAACAAGTCCGAACTGCGCAGAACCATGAGGAAAGAAATAACCGGCTCCACCTTCCCAAGAATCAATCTCCAGAACACCAAGGTGTTCTTCATACCATCTTTTCGATTTTTCAAGGTTTGTAACGGGGACGAATACACTTCCAACTTGAAACATGACCATTCCTCCTCATAAATTAATCATCCTTCTTTTCCCGCTCTTCAAATTTTTCTACTTTCATTTTCAGTAAAAGTACTCTTGCATCACCTTTGATCATTCGCTCTACTTCAGCATTATTTTGCAAATCAAACGTTTGAATCGACCCTGAAGAGGGCTGTCGATAAACTCCCAACAAAACTTCTTCGTCTAATTCGAGCGTGATTTCTTCTTCCCCGATGGCGTATTCCCATGTACTGATTCCGTTTTCATTTAGAGGAAGGGAGCTCTCCCTTGGGTGTATCGATACGCCTGGTGCATACAGGTGCAGCATCGCTCCCTCACCCCCACCTCTAATCATTCCGGTTCCTAAATGCCCTTTCTCAATTTCATTCGGACTTTTCCCGTAGGATAATTCCGCTAATGGCTCAGGAATCTTTTCGCCATCTTGATAACCTTCCAACCAGACTCGGACCCACCGTTCATCTGCTTTTGGCAAGGTAAACTCAAAATCATGAAGCTGACCAATCGCTAAATCCTGGTACGTCTTCTCATAATCGGACTCAGGATTCGCCTTGATGACCGGCTCTGTTCCTCCAGCCATTGCACAACCAGAGAGGATGCACAAGAGCACAACTACAAAGATTTTCTTCACGCTACACCTTCTTTCCTTAAGGATGATAGAGGACGCTGGATGCGCTATGACAAATCCCTTCTTGTTATACGCCCTCGGATTTAAACGTCCTGGCTACTGCTCAAGACCCTGGATTTTTGTTGGTCCCTTCACAAGCATCCTCCGCTGCACTTTGGGACTTCTTGATCCATTGTCCCATCCCCTTCATTTTCTGTAAATTACATCCAATTACATTGTCTGCCGAACAGAATATATAAAAGCAGCAGCTGAATAGAAGCTCCTGCTTTTTTCAAAGGATAATAAATGGTTGATTTATCGGAGCACCACTCCATAACAAAGAAAGAACACACACATTTGGTCCTACTTACCACTCCATCTAAAATAGCGGGAAGCAAGCACAATCGAAACGACTGCGATTCCAAGCAAGATACCAACTTCGAGACCGAAATGTGAGATGGGAGCTTCGTTCCAAGTACCGCGCAGCAATTGAATGACATAGTACAACGGTAGAATCTTAGCCACGTATTGAAGAACCGTCGGCATCATGTCTAACGGGAACGTGGCACCAGAAAGAAAGAGCATCAAGTTTAGAAAAAGGGAGCTGATTGCTGCTGCAGATTGGGTGTTTTTAGCGAGAGATGTGATAAACAGTGCAAAAGGAAAGAAAGCAAGAATGCTGATGAATAGAGCCAATAACGTACTTCCGATATACGCAGGGAGCTGCAGGTCGTACATGACCATACCGAACACCATCAGAAGCAAGGCAGATATAATGAAAATCACCGTTCCCTGCACAGTATGAGCAGCAAGGATTTTCCAAGGCTGAAGCGGTGTCGACTGGTACCTTCGAAGCACCCCTGTTTCTCTATAGCTGGCGAGTACGGTACCTAAAGTAAAAAACGACGTCGTCACAATATTGACACCGATCCATGACGGTATGAAGACTTCAGCAAAGGTAAAAGGACCGGCCATGCCCCCACTGAACATCGAACCAAATAGCCAGATCATGACGACAGGAAAAAGGAACGTCCAGAAAACACTGAGACGATCGCGGAAAAACATCTTCGTTTCCAAGTTTGCTAGCTTTATGACCGTATTCATCCCGTTTTCTCCTTATTTAAGTATTGTACAAACAAGTCATCAAGTGACCCACGATCAAACTTAAAGTTCTTCAATTCTATGTTTTCTTCATGACAATAAGTGAAAATTTGATATGCCGTATGTTGGAGGTCTTCGCTGAACACTTTGAATTCATCTTGTTCTTTTTCCACACGAACCACTTCACCCAACGTCAACAGGTACTCATAAGACATCTGTTCACTCTCAAACCCGATGTAATGGGTTGCGACGTCATCCAGAAGAGCGTCCGGTTTATTCATGGCCTTAAGTTCTCCACTGTAAATCATGGCGACAGTATCACACAGCTTTTCCGCTTCCTCCATATAATGAGTCGTCACAACAATTGTGCTGCCATGATCTCTTAAGCTGCGGATCATTCCCCACATTTCACGACGTGCATGAGGATCAAGCCCCATGCTCGGTTCATCCAAAAATAAAAGTTCCGGCTGATGTAATGTGGCTAATGCAAGCGTCACCCGCTGCTTCCAACCTCCAGAAAGATCTTCAAAATGGACATTCAGCTTTTCTTCCAAACCAAGCATTTCAATCAAATGATCCTTCTGCTTTGTACCTTTGTAAAAGCTTGAAAACAAGTCCAAGGCTTCTTTCACCTTCATCTTCTTCTGAATAGAAGTTGCCTGAAACTGGACACCGATCCTATGATTCAGTTCGCGCAGCTGTTTATCCGGGTGCAGCCCGAGTACCTCCACTTCTCCTGACGTTGGCTTCTGAATCCCTTCCAAAATTTCAAGTGTAGTCGTCTTTCCGGCACCATTCGGGCCGATGATCCCGAAGATTTCTCCCTTTCTTACTTTAAATGAAAGGTTTTTAACCGCTTGTGTAGCTCCAAACGACTTCGATAAGTTTTCGACTTGGATGACGTGTTCGATGATGACCTCCTCCTTCTGATAAGTGATATATGGATGTACGCTTTGGTGGCTGGAAAGTTTCATTTTTTCCTAGCGTTCTGAGATTGCATCATTTGCAACTCTCTATGTGTATTCGAGTGCCGCATTATTTTTCCTCTTTTTTTAACGTTCTCTTAAATCCAACACCTACGGACGTACCCAAGAGGCTGCCGATACTCAAGGCTATAAGAAGGCTCCAGTCCATCTCGCCATCATTCCATAAACTTAATAAAAATAAGGTTACAAAAACACCAAACATCCAGAACATCCAGGATTTAAAGATGTCTTTGATAAGATCCCTCCTTGTTTCAATAGGGCTAAGTGTAATCATCATGACCCACGAAGTCATGGCCCTTTGATCCATCTAAATTAGGTTCCGAACAATATAGAAAAAACAGTAAGAAGAAAACCTCCCACACTTAACGATACCGTGGGCACCCCTAGTTTCCTACTTTTTTTCTTCATATAGAGCAAACCTGATGAAAATAAAGACAAAAAGGTTCCCATAGACAAGAGCTCGACCACATCTACTAGGTCTGTGATTATGTATAATAGCAAGGTACATAGAAACAAGGATAAAAGAATAGGGTTTATAACTGAATGTCGTTTCCCTTCCTTTTCCACATGACCATTCATTTTCAAAGCATCACACTCCTTCAACTAGCATGCTTAGAGCAGGTTGCCCCCTCTAACTTATGATGGTTGAGGTCTACCTGGCAGATATTTAGTAAAATAAGCTCCTGATAAAAGGAGAACAATCGTGGCCGTCCAACTGATCACGCCAAGCCCCTCCGTCCAATAGGCGATAAGGTTAAGGATTGCAATGGAGTACATGCAGATGGATGTCAGCGCTGCTTTCCACCCCTTCACTCCCAATTTTTTTCGTTTTTGATGCGCTACAAAAATCGATCCTAGTAATGCTAGAAGCAACAAACCTGAAAGAATTATTTTTATCATTCGAATCCTCTCCCACTTTTAGAAATGATCAATATAAGCTGTAAACTGAATGAAAAATCCGACAAGCAGCAGAATCCCCACGATGAGGCAACCAATATGGATCACTTTCTGAGCGAATGTTTCTTCTTTCACTTTTTTAATGGTCACGAGCGGAAACAATGTCAAAAGAACGCCAAACAATAAAGCTAAATCCATTGATCATCCCCCTATTAGACAAACGTATCATTAGGAGCACTAGTGGCTTATTCCTATGAAAGAACAGACTTGTATTGTGCATGAGGAATGCCAATAGTTCGCCCCTCCTTTATTTCCTTAGCTGCCGATCACTTGGCATGACCACGGCGGCAATAGTGTAAATAAGCCAGGTCATTCCCCCAGTGAAAAAGCCGGATACGACTACGATGACCCTCAATAGGCTCACATCGATATTATAAATTTCACTAAGACCACCAAGGACACCAGACAACTGGCTTTCATCCGTAGAACGGTAAAGTTTCTTCAAAGCTCTTCGCCTCCTTTATCACGATTCTAAAACCCATTCAAAAAATGTGATGACATAATAGAAGCTGTAAAAGTGCAGCACCTGCAGCCCTAAAAATAAAATCAAAACACTTACCGCCCGTTTTATGGTAGGCTGCTGCAATTGAAAATAATAACCGATCCCCCAGATCACATAGACCAATAGAATGGTAAGGTTCTCCCCTATATAGGGATCTTCTTGTTCTACGAAATGGGTTCCAAAATATAAGAGAAATCCCCACGCTAGTAAAAGGACGAATAAAATTAGATTCGTCATATGAATCGCTTGTCGAATGATTTCGCCTCCCTTTATCTAAGGTGCACGAATCCCCATCGCAAGAAGGAGAAAAAACATAACCAACAGTCCTCCACCATTTAATACAAACCCGGCTGTACCTGCAAACACTCTCTTAGATAGCAGGGCACAAAACATTCCTATAAGAGATAAGGAACTTCCGATGGTCACGACCAGCCCCAAATGAACGTCCGGTCCCCGCAACAATAAGAATATGAGAACATGAAGGATGACTGTGCCGAATGAGATCCAGGCCCACTTGTTCATTCGTTGCACCTCCTCTCTAATAATTCTAATAGGTTACAACTTCTTTGCATGATCTTGGGGAGCTGAAACCGTTTCTAATGTGTAACAAAACCCAATAACATCCATTTATTAACTTATACGGGTCATTCCTCTTATAAGTTTCATCATTCTTCTTCAATAAAAAAAAGGATCTCCCGTTTATAGGAGATACCCTTACCCGTGGTCATCTTTCCGATCAGCAAAAAGATCTTCTTTCATGGCGTAGATGGCCGCTTGTGTACGGTCATGCACCTGAAGTTTACTCAAAAGATTGCTTACATGCGTTTTGACCGTTTTTTCTGTTATGTACAAGTCACTCGCAATTTCTTTGTTGCTTTTTCCAAGTGTTATTTGATAAAGGACGTCTTTCTCCCTGTTCGTCAGTTTGAAATGGACGCCAGGTTCTTTCTTCTCAGTTCCACTCATTTGTTCCAAGAGGAGGTTCGTCGCTTTTGGATGAAGCAGTTTCTCCCCATTGGACGCAGCTCTGATTGTTTTCACAAGTTCATCCGGGTCGACATCTTTCAGTTGATAGCCGACAGCACCTGCCTGCAGAGCAGGAATGACATGGTCCTGATCGGAATAGCTAGTCAGGACGACCACTTTTGCTTCTGGATGTGCTTCACGTAATTTCTTCGTCGCTTCCACACCATCCATGACAGGCATCATCAAATCCATCAGCACCACATCCGGCTTCCACTCTTTATATGCCTGAAGGGCTTTCTCTCCATTTTCCACTTCACCGATGACATCCATATCTTCCTGAGTGTTCAGAAAAAATTTCAACCCGCGCAGGACGACCAGATGATCATCCACGAGCATCACTCTAATTTTCATGCTCCTCCCCCTCTCTTCGGTAAGGCAAAAAGACCTCAATGACCGTGCCAGCTCCACGTTCACTTTTTACAGTAAGTGTCCCACCTAAAAGTTCTGCCCGTTCTTTCATACTGGTCAGTCCAAGCGTCTTTCTATTATCATCTGCTTCTATCTGAAACCCATCTCCATCATCCGCAACAGTCATGCCTGCTCCCTCTTTGGTATCAAAAAGCCGGACTGTGACTTCTTTCGTATTGGCATGTTTGCCGACATTATTCATCGCTTCCTGACTAATACGCCACAGCGTTTCTTCTGCTTGCCGCGACCAGTCAGGAAGGCGTTCCATATCAAATTGAACATGCAGTCCCAAGTGCTCTCCATATTTTTTCATAGCAGAAATCAAACCTTCTTCCAGCCCAACTGGTCGAAGCTGCCATATCAAAGAACGCATTTCTTTTAAAGACTGCCGGGACATCGACAGCATATCGTCCATGAGCTCCCCAAGAGATGGATCATACTGCGCCACGATTTCCTTCGCGCCTTTAGCCGTCAAAGACAAAGAGAACAGTTTTTGGTTTACAGAATCATGCAGATCGCGGGCCAGTCGCTTTCGTTCCTCATGAAGAAGCAATTCCTGCCTTCTTTCCTTTAAGGCGATGCTTTCATAAACAAGTGTCAAATGCCGTCCCAGTGCCATAAGAAACTCTCGATCACTGGGTTGGAACGAGGTACCCGCCGGTGGTTCAATCCAGACACACCCGAATACTACTTGTTGTCTGATGATTGGAACCACCGCAACAGATTCTTCCACGCTCACTTCATCTTTCAATGGAAGAGCTGGTTTCGTACCCAGATGATTTTCTATGTAACAACCAACGGAAGACCACTCAAAAATCTTCCTGCCTTTCTTCTCCAAAACCTCTTGTAGATCATGAAAATTTTCCGCAGACCATAGAGACCCGGCTAATACGTTTAACTTTTCGAAGCTCTCCGCACGCCTTCGCTCGTTTTGATACAAACGTGTCCGGCGTATAGCGGTCCCGATTTGGAAACCGAGCGATTGGAGCAGTGTCAATTCTTCCTGGGAGAATTTTTCTTTCCGAGGCGAGGCGACATTCAACAAACCAAAAGAATCCGCTCCATCCCCGAGCGGGATCGTAGCATGATGAGTGATGCCATTCGTGTCTCCCCAAGCGTTCTGAATTGCTTCGTTCAGCCGCTTACACTCTATGATGTTGACCGGCTCATCCAACTTTCCATTTCGATACCGATTCAAACAATAACAATCCCCACTGCACATCGGTTTGTACTCTCCCCACGATAGAGCGGGAGGAAGCCCATGATGAGCAGCGAGAACATACTCTTCAGGATGGTCGATGAGAAAAATCCACCCTGCATCAAGTTTTGTCAGTTCGAGCATCTTCTCCAGCACCGTCTGTAGCATCATCGTCATATCATTACAGCGGTTAAGTGTCTCAGCGATCACTTTCATAATATTCAATTCTTCCACCCGTTCATATCCACTCATGTCTGCCACCTCTGCCGATTCGTCGTGTCGAATACTCAAATAAGTTTGTCGAATTCCTTACTATCCAGGATGGATTCTTAAATAACGATGTCGGATTCTTAAATAACTTTGTCGAATTCTCAAATAACACCCATCATTAAGAGCTTTTCACATTCAGAAAAAGATCCGCCATGGATTCTGTCAGCAATAAATCAAGTTTCTCTTCCATTTCCGACTTCAAACGGTTCCCATCAAAGTGCTCCGGGTCAAAAATCAGTTGTTGAGGAGCAACAGCAGCATAAAGTCCGCGTCCTACGGTGCGCATTTGATTAAGCGCGTTGATGCCACCTTTTCCTCCTCCGGAAACCGCAAGCAGCAACGCCGGCTTCCCTTTAAAATGTGACCCGCTTAAAAACTCCAGTGCATTTTTTAACGCGGCGCTCATACCATTATGATATTCCGGCGATACCCAAATAAAACCGTCCGCTTCAGCAACGACCCTGCGCAGCCACTGGACGGAGGGATGATTTCCTTGTGATTCTTCTCCATTGAACATAGGAAGATCCAGCTTGCTCAAGTCTACCAACGTACCCTTCAGTTTATGTTCCAACGTCTGTGCGACAATCCTCGTTCGACCATTCTTTCTCGGCGTTCCACTAAAAATAACAAGATTCATTTCCATAACCTCCTTACCTTATAGGTTATGGGAAAAAGCAGATTCCGGAATCCGTGGATGGAAGGAATGTCATCTACACCTTTCGACCGAAAACATATGTTCTTCATACAAAAAACACTTGAACCTTCATGGATTCAAGCGTCTCTCGCTGCTATTTTTTGAAAAAGGACATGATCTTACCAAGCGTGCCACGGGAATGTTTGACCGAATGTTCCAGACGTTCATTGAACTCACTTTGAGAGCGCCATTCTTTCTTCTGTTCCTCACGCATCTCCCTGATTTCTTTTTGCAGATACTCCGATTTCTCCTGCTCTTCACGCAGCAATTCCTCATATTGTTCTTTCTGCTGCTGCATCATTTTATCCATTTTTGTGTGCGTCTTTTGAGAAAAGTTTCCGACTCCCGAGCTGATGACATGGTGATCCTGCTTGAGACGGGAAACCGTTGTCTTTAGTTCAGCCATATCATTCTTTAACTGGATGTTCATTTCTCTTGAGGCCGCGAGCTCATTAGCAAGAAAACGAAACATCTCTTTCATCTGATCGGAATCTTGCATTTCGGTGCCATCATATGTATCTGAAAGAGCAAGGTCACGAGACTCATAGCCTGCAAGCAACTCCTGCTGTTCCTCTACAATTTCTTTAATTTTATCTTCTTTCGGCAATTCCGCATCGCGGATTTTCATGAGAGCCTCGACATCTGACCTCACAAAGATCCGCCGGTCGCCGTCTTTGAAAAACTCATACCCGCTCTGTTCCAAAAGCTGCCCATACCGTCTAACCGTCGTTGTGGCGATCCCGACTTCTTCAGCTACTTCCTTCGTAGAGAAAGCGCGTTCGTTCGGTTGTATATCGTGTCGCATATCGGGCCTCCTTTTCTACCAATATGAAAATTAAGAAAACGATTTGCAAATGTCTCTGTTTCTATTATAAAAGTTTTTACGTCTTCTGCCCATCCACATTCCGTTTTATTTTTTCAACTCTATGAAAGGACTGTTTCACAAAAATTTTTCCATGCGTATATCTGCCCACTTGCTGCCATTCCAATATGTAAAATCAGGGATTCTCGCAATCTCCTGATACCCGAGTTTCTTGTAAAGCTTTTGTGCCTGCTCATTGAATTCGAACACACCAAGCTCAACCCGCGCTAATCCTTCTTCTTTAATTCTGTCTTCCAAGTAACGAACCGCTTCAAATCCAATTCCTTTCCCACGTCCGCCAGACTCACCAATGGTAATCCCAATCCATGCTGTGTCCTTTTCTTTGCTATGCAGATGTCCTGGATTGACCATGTAGTTCATTTCTCCGACGAGTTCACCATCCCTATAGATGAGGAAAATCTCATGGTTTTTCAACCGCTGTTTCAAATTCTCCGGAGTCACATCATACCTCTTATCTAATGCGTTCTGATCCGGATTCGGACGAATCAGCGGAATAAGCTCGCGATCATTTTCCCACCGATGGTAGGCTTCTGCGATTTGTGTCGTCGGCTCGATCAATTTTTCAAATGTAATGCCCATGACGAATTCCCCTTTCCGTTGCGTCCCTCACGTTTTTCTCCGCCAAATTCCCCATACTATAGTTTTCGGAATGTTCCCTCTCTATATGGGAGTCTCTGATTAATCGGTGTTCTTCTATTATGACATATCTCGACCTTTTCAGGTGAGATCATCCATTGGTTTACACTCCTACTTAAAGAATTCATCCTGTCTAAAAGGAAGGGACGCAGAAAGGTATGGGCGTCTTTTCTGAGGGGGGTTTTGAATTAGGAAGAGTTGGTTGGAGTTGAAGTAAAACATACAGTTAAACCTAAAAACCCATGGTGGATAGACCTAGAACTTGTTTCAACATGACCATTAAAAAAGCCACCCACATTGTACTATGAAGGTGGCTAAGTAAAGTTGATGATATTAAGAAAATAATGGCATGTCCCCTGCAATAAAGTAGTGGAAGTAACACGTGTAACTTCAATTATAACAACAAAGTTGAAGACGATTTCCATCTAAATTATAAAAGTCGAAATAATGATTTACCGCGTCTTTCTGCTTGTTCCCTATGTTCACGTTCATTGCTTTCAATTGATTATAGGTCTCTTCCAAGTCCCTTGTTTAAACGATCGGGAAAGTCCGTTATTAGGGATCCACGACCTCACACTTCTCAATCATACCGAACCTTCTCCCTGCCCGTGTATTTTTCTCTCACGCGCTTTCTGCTGTGCTTTCCACGTCCGAATTATATTAGGAACACCTACGCTTGCACTGACCAACAAGCTCCACATGACGTAACGCGCATCCCCTGTCCATAAAGCGACGACAATAAACAAACCCAGCTGTCCTGCAAGGGCAAACCATGAAGCGATCCAGGCAAACGTCAAGTTTTCTTTCATCCCATCCCCACTCTCTCATGGTAAAAGATTCCTTTTGTACATCGTATCATAAATCATCCTAAACAGAACTAAAAAAGCCACTGAATCTTTTCAGTGACTTTTTGGTGTTCACCACCAGTATGGATAATACGGATAATAGTACGGCCACCACCTGCGGATTCTCCAAAATGGAAAACCGAACAGCCAAAACGGTGCAAAGAACGGAAAGAACAATCGACTGTCACTCTCGCTACCGCCTTGGGCCTGTTCCTGCTGTCCGGATGGCATGATCAAATTCATTTGATTATGATCATAGCTGTGCAGAAGCCCTGTATGTGTTTGCCCATCATCCAGCTCAATCTGTACCATTTGATATAGGTTTTGTTTACAGAAGTCATGGATAGTTTGAGGCTGGCTTCCACTTTCCTGCATTTGTTGATGACTTGGTCTGTTCACCACATCACCCTCCTTCGACTCCTCACATTCTATGCAAAGCGCCCAGGAAGGTGATAAAAAAGTCATTTTACCAAGGAACCACAGGACTCCACTGACCACCTCAATCTCCTTATAGAAAAAGGTTTCTCATGTACAGAATCCCATAAAAGATTCCACCCAGTAGACCGATAAATAATCCGACCATAATAAATCCATAAGTGAACCCTTTGATCATGGCGATGAGATCAAGAACCATATTTTTTAATGTACCCAGAATAAAACGCATGCTGCAACTCCTTCTCTATCGCCATTTCTTAAATGCGCTCCAAAGCTTTTTCCACTTCTGTTCCACTGGCTTATCTGATTCAGAGCGTTGTTTTTGCCATTCATTGTAGCTGGCAATGCCGATGAGGACAAGGCCTGCTATCAGTAGATAGACCCACCACGGGACGTTGCCCCAATATGGACGTGTCTGGTAAATAATGTTGAATATAAGGACACCCATCCCGACTAGGAAGTAGGATTTAATGCGGAGCTGCATGCCCGCAACCATTGATACCAGCGACAAGCCTCCGATGATCCAGGCATCCCATATCGTATGACTCTGGATCGCATCAAGCACAAGGTAGCCAGCAATCAACAACAAGGCAGCGAACTGAACGTACCCCATCGCTTCAACAGATGCCGACCAGATTCTTTTCCTTACAACTGCCAGTACAATCAAAACCGGCAGCGCTTGAACCTCTGCGATTATCAAGTCAGGCACCGTGTCACTATAAGCGGCAATAATCATCAAGTATGCTCCATACATACTGGCAGCCATACTTGTATAAGAAACTTTTCGAAGGACTTTTTCCGACCATTTTCCACCACTTAGATAGAACCACAAACTGAGCAGTACCACAGGGAGAATACGGATCCAGACACTGTCCTCCCAAGAAGTATAAAGATTCAAATAAGCGATGTTCAAAAGTGCTGTCCATGTATACGCATCGGCATGAACCCCAGGACCGATCAGTTTTTTATGCAAAAGTTTCCCTGCTCCAAGAAGTACGAGGATGACTGAGACGAGCACAAAAATCAGATTAAGATCAGTCCAAAAGACTCTTAGTTTTTCCCACAAACCGAACAAGAGAATGATTGGAACAAACCGGACGAGCGACCAAGACCGTCGGTGCAGGAAAAAAAGATTGAAAACCGTATATCCGACCACCAGCAGCCATTCCCCATCTGCCTCCAGTGGAGCATCGCTTACTATGACAAACAGTCCTAAAATGGAAAAAGGAATGATATACCATTCCACGCGTTTCTTCCAAACCGCTGGTATAAAGAACCAGAGTGCGGCATACAGGAGACTGCTGGCTAAAAACGCATATTCAACGGAGATTGCTTCCCAAAGTCCAAGTTCCCCTGGTAGTGTGACGACGAGCAAGTAAACGATCGTCAATGCAGCATAGAGCATCGTTTTTGTTCCCGATTCTTTTCTTGCTTTCAGTGAACTATACGTGTACACCGCTAATGGTATCAATAAAAGTAGAGCGTGAACACTTTCGCTCCCCACCTGATCTAAAAGGAAGAGAACGACGATCAATGGCTGAACGATGTGAGCTAACATGTAAAAATAGGGACGCATCCCCCGCCATTTCTTTTCTCCAATTTCCCCGATCGCAAGCAGCCCTACAGGTGCAAAGGCCATATACGTGATCAATTGTGAAAACGAATCAATCCCTAAAGGTTCGATCAACGAAATATAAAAAGCAAGCATTACGACCGAAACAAAGCTCCAACAAAACCTCTTGTTGGAAAAACGGACGAGTCCGTACATCATTCCGATCCCTGCAAGTAACAGGAGCGGCCGGACAACCACCGGATCGACTCCATCATCGACAAGTAAAAGGACCATAGCGACCACGTAGGTCCCTTGCGCGATATAAAAACTGGCGTGAGCCAAATCGTTCTCTTTCAACTTGTGCCAACCCTTGTAGGAAGCGAGCAGCAACACACTTGTACAAGCCAAGTGGAAGGGGATGGAATACCCTTCACTATAGGCGGGCACCCACTCGAGAAGCTTTTGATAAAAGATCGCAGAAGCAGCAACCAATCCTGATGGAAATACCCAGACGGCCGTAAACTTCATGTCTCCATGGGCAGGACTTTTCTTCACAAAATAAGCGAGCAAACTTACGATAAGCAGCATGATCGCACTGTACCCATACTGCAGGTCATAAAGAGCGAAGGATAAACAACCTGTCAAAACGAATAAAGATGTATAGAAATGGCTCTCCTTCACGGTCTGCAGCCATTTGATTCTTGTCCAGATGCCCCCATACAGAAAAAGGAAAGAGGCAGCAGTAAATAGGAAGAAAAACCATGGCCCCGTTTGAATTAGATCCCACAGCTGAGCCATGGAAACAAAAAAGAAAACGGAAGCTAAATACGAAAAAATCACATAGGTTGTCACATTTGCTAGAACGAGATAATTGGCCATGATGACAACATACGCAACAAGCAACAACCATGAGCTGCTCTCCTCTTTAATCAAAATGCTTTCATATGTGATATAGATGAAAGCGAGAAAAGAGATGACTCCACTCGTCAAACGGAAGACCTTTTCAATGAACGTGTGGTTCCGAAACGCATACGCGAACCCAATGTAAAGCAGGCCGACAAGCGCATACAAGAGTGAATCCACAGCATAAAGCGGGGTATGCTCGACGAGTTGGTACAATCCATACACAAGCATCACTGAAAAAACAAACTGATATTCCTTTGTTTTGTAAACAAACACCATCGCCATGTAGATACTTGCCGTCAGAAGCAGGTTGAAGCTGTAGAATACTTCGTTTTCGAAGAAGAAAAGCATCAACAAGGTTGATAGAACAAGATTCAATTGGGCGAACAAAGGTACTTCTTTCATAAATAACTGAAGGGATTTCCGATCTTTCAAACGAAGATAACCGAAAAGCAATCCAGCATTGTACAACATTAATCCAAGATAAAAGGCATCGATAGATAATGGGAGCGCTCCAAGTGTGAACCCTGCCGAAAGCGATAGAAACACCAGCGCTATCCAAACATAAAGGCGGGAACGATGGACAAACGCATGCCTCACGTATAAAGGAAGCGGCAAGGCCGTTCCCATTAAACCGAGCACATGTCTTCCTTCCCCATATAGGGAAAAATAAGATCCGAAAAGCTCAAAGTAACCGATAGCAACGATGATGATCGGGATGAGCAGACTTCCCAATGTCAAAAAAGCAAAAGCCGTCTGTTTGATTTTCAAAAATCGGCCGGTGCCATAGCTCAAAGCAAAGAAAAACAGGGAAACAAAAGAAATAGAAACGACCTTTGTCGCTGGTCCCATCTGATCCCACTGACTTGTCGCAACGATCAAACCTGTAATCAACAGGATCGAGACGCCCAAGATGAGCGTCCACGTAATGTTCCGTTCGCGGATTTGTTCTGGCGTGCGTTCTTTTTTCTTCTTCACAGGCTTCGGTCTTGCTTGGGGCTTCGGATTCTGGGCTGGCTCTGGTTGTGTTTCTTTTTTATAGACCTCTTGCTTTCTATCTACAGATTCATAGTCTGCCAGATATGCCCCCTGCGCCTGCATAAGTCTCCTGTATTCCTCATCTGTTATGTATCCGTTGTTTTTCAGGTGATTCAATTGTTCCCGGAATACCCTCTGTTTTTCTTCCTTGGATAATGCGGCCACTTCTTTCCCTCCCCATTTTAATTATAGTGTAATTTTACACTTAAATTGTTATATTTTCAATATTATCCAGAAAAACAATACGATGAAGTCCTCATCTCGATCAAAAAGAAGGTTGCCCACACCAGGAGCAACCCGCAATTTTTCAACAAGATCATTTTAATAGTCCAGGTCATGATAAGAGACCCTGATTATTGTTCCAGCCTGTTACTTAAATTTTTGTAATTACATCGTAACACACTTGGAATATTCATCCAGTTTTTTCTGTTCATCTATTTACTTATGATATCCTCGAGCGTTTGTTCAAGCGTGGGAAAATAAAAAGTGAATCCTGCTTCCTCTATTCTTTTTGGAACGACCCAACGGCTCTTTAATACAAGTTCCGTTTCCGTACGAATAAAAGCCGAGCCGATTTCAAGCATCCACCTCGGGGCAGAAAGTCCAAAAGACCGGTGTGACTTTTCACGTAGGAGAAGCATGAGTTCTTTGTTGGTAACAGGATTCGGAGCAGAACAATTGAAAGGACCCTCCAACTCCTTATGTTCTTTTAAAAACAGACAGATTCGGAAGAGGTCTTCGACATGAATCCAGCTGAACATTTGCTTTCCAGAACCTTGAGGGCCGCCAAGTCCAAATTTCACCAGGTTTTTATATGGAGCCATCACTCCTCCATGCTCACCTAAAACGATCGCTGTCCGGAGAGCTGCTTTTCTCGTACCAGGTGTTGCAAGAGCGAAGAAATTGTCTTCCCAGGTCGTCGCTACATCCACAGAAAAGCCGCGTCCCACCTCCCCCTCGTTTTCCGTCATCGGCTGGTCTTCTGCATGACGATATATCGTCGCCGTACTTGAGTTCAGCCAAACTTCCGGTGGACGATTGCATTTTTGAATCGCTTCCCCTAAGAGGTTGGTCGTGATCACTCTCGAAATCATAATTTCATTTTTATTTTTGACGTTATAGCGGCAGTTGACGGATTTCCCTGCCAGATTAATCAGGAGTTCAGCCCCTTCGAGTGCCTCTACAATCCCTGTTCGATCTTCCCACTGGATGTACCCTTTCCTTCTGGAGATGATAGACACGTCATAGCCGAGGTCCTTGAACCGTTTTTGGAAGTAATCCCCGATAAACCCGGTTCCCCCAGCAAGCACAACTTTCTTCAACATTAAAAACTCCCTTCCTAACCTATTGATCTCATACTTTTCATTTTAGGGAGTCTCTCATCCTTTTACAATTTTTTCAATGCAAGTGACCGATGCCATGTCACCACTCACCTACACCAACTTGCCACATACCTGCCTCTTCATGACAGAAATCTCCCACAAGTCTATACTGACAATAGAAAGACAGAGGGGAGGGCAAAGGGGAAATGAAACTGATCATAGATATCAAGGAAACACACGAAGAAACAAAGGTGACCGTTGAGTGCAAAGAAGTCGATCCATCCATAAGAAAAATTCTCGATGCTTTGGAGGAGGAAAACCATGATTTGGTGATTGGGTACAAGGAGGATCGCCAACACCTTCTTAAACCTCGGGACATCGAGTATTTCTACACCGAAAAGGAGATGGTCTATGCTGCTCATATCGAAGGAAAATACAAATTAAAAGAAAAATTGTATGAGCTGGAGGAAACGCTATCACCTGATCCGTTTATCCGCATCTCGAAATCTACCATGGCTAACCTATATAAAATCAGTCACTTTGAGCCTTCGTTTCACGGCACGCTGGTCGTCCATTTTCAGTCAGGCAGCAAAGAGTATGCATCGAGGCATTATGTAAAAGAAATCAAAACCATTTTAAAAATGAATAGGAGGAAAGAAAAATGAAGACTTTTACTATCAGAAGTATCATCGGTATCTTCTTTGGAGCCTTTCTCGCAGTTCTAATGACATACGCTGTATTATGGTTCGGGGATGTGGAAGCTCTACCTGGAGATGGATTCATCAGAAATTCCCTCGGCAGCATGTTTTGCGGCTGGTTTTTCTCCGTGACACCTTTGTATTTTGAAATGACATCGCTCAGACTGTGGCAGCAAACGCTCTTACATTTCATCACGGTCTCCCTGCTATATTTCATTATCAGCTTCTTCATCGGGTGGATCCCTTTTCAACTTACGACAATCCTCCTCTCCATCCTTGCGTTCCTGCTCATATATATCATCATTTGGATTGGCTTCTATCTTTATTTCAGGTCAGAATCCAGGAAATTAAATGAAGAATTGAATCATCTTCAATAAAAAAAGTCGACTCGAACCATCCTTAGGTTCAAGTCGACTCTTTTCCTTCATCAGGAAGAGGAAGCGATAAGGTCTCCATCTTCTTCGTAGTGATCGAGAACAGCGTCTACATAATAAATATCTCCGTAACACGCATCAAACTTTTCAGCTTCTTCACGAATACAGCTGTATTTCCCTGTATGTTTTAATTCTTCATATTTCTTTGAAGAAAATTCAATCGCCAGTTCTTGTGTATATTGCCCACCATTGTCCATCACAAAATCAATGAATCCTGCCCCAAAGTTATAGGACTGCAATGCAAGCTTCACATCTCCGTCAGAGCGTTCCAAAGTCTTTGCGAAATAAGCAACCCCTTGCTTGATGGACTGTTCTGGATTTTCAATACAGCCAACCTCTCCACAATGGGATTCTGATGCCTGCATAGGATCGTCTCCGCGGCCACCAGACTCCTGCATCATCAAAGCCAGAAGAATATCCTTGTACTTGGGAATGCCTTCCTGTTCGGCATATGTCTCCACTTCATCTTCATACTGCAATACCTGATTAGGAAGGTCCGGCTCTTTTTCTTCAGCGGTCCAGCTGCTCATCACCCCATCGCTAAGCTGACTTGCCATTGTGAAAAACACGAGGCCGAGTAAAAAGACCGGAAGGAGTATGGCTCCCCATGACCAGCCTTTATTTCTATGATTCTCTTTTTTCACCCCTCCGCCCCCTCCCTTCGACGTCATTCTATGAATAGCTTACCATTTTCTGATCCAAATGACTGAGAATACGCACTAAAAAGAGCCGATTAGGAGAGTCTCGCATTGTAGATTGGATTTCTTTCCCACATCTAATTTTTCACAAGAAAAAGCCGCCACGATTTGTGACGGCTAGTGCTTTTCATCCAGATAGATGAAGTCAGGTTCGGGATGGCTCAAAAATTCATGGTGCGAAATCGTCCATGCATAAGCACCTGCATAGTCGAAAATAACAACATCCCCAACTCTTAGTTCTTTCACGTATTGACTTTTCACGAGAAGGTCATTGGGGGTACACAACTCTCCAGCAATCGTGACTTCCTCATCATTGACCCCAGGCCTTTCGTATGGTCTCTCCCATTTGGCAACTGGGTGAATACGAAAAGGATGACTCATCTTCCAGGCAGCAGGCAGTCGGAGGTGGTGTGATCCTCCACGAACGAGGGCGAAATGATGATCATGATTGGCTTTTACATCTAACACTTCGGTTACATACGCCCCGGAAGCGGCCGTCATGTATCTCCCAAGTTCAAGCACTAACGTAAGTCCGTCCATTGCATTCTCAAGTTCGTGAAGTCCAGTTGTGAATGTGTCCCAATCGAACCCGTCTTCCGGATTCCAGTAATTGATCCCAATACCTCCGCCGACATCCACCGCACGGATGGTTAACCCGAAATGGTCCCGCCAGCTTTTCGACTTCTCTAAACACATGGACACAAATTGCACATGAGCTTCAGCACTTAAATTGTTCGACATGGCATGAAAATGGAACCCTTCTACACGCACATGCTTCATCTCCAGGGCTTTTTTAATGATCAGTGGCACATCACGTTCATCAACACCAAATTGAGTCGGAACGCCCGACATCATATGATGACTTTCCGGAACATCACGACTTAGATTGACGCGAATCAGTACCGGTGTGACCCTGTCTTTTTGCTGGGATAAGTGTTCAATTTGGTTCAAATCATGAAAACTTTCTACGTTCATAGCTTCCACTCTTCCATCGATCGCCTGCTCTATTTCCGTCTGTTTTTTTGCAGGAGCCCCAAACAGCACGGGGCTTTGATGGAACACCTTTTTCAGTTCTCCACCGGAAGCGACTTCAAACCCATCGACAATCGGGGCCAAAGCTCCGATTATGCGCGGATCTGGATTCGCTTTCACCGCATAATAAAGCCGGCAGAAAGCCGGGAGGCTATTTTTTATGGAACCTGCATGCTTCCGTAACCGACCCAGATCATAAACATAGGCGCAAAGCGGATGATCATCTTGTCGTTTTTTATTTTCAATATATTGTTCGATTCTCATAGTTACATCCTCACATTTTCTTCAAGCTAAGGGGTTCGGAACTTCCGTGTAGGCATCCCCTTTACTATTGCTCAGCCTCATCTGGGTCAATGACTTATGCATGACCGTGGACTGGAATAAAAACTTTCGATCTTCAGCCACTTGGGTGGACAAACCATCCTCCTGTGACAACCGATCCAATTCTTCCTTTACCACTCTTTTTACTTCTATCCAAAATGTGTCTTCTCGTAACCCACTATATTGGACGAGCTGACGAATGATTTCTCCCAGGTGGTTTTGAAATACAGTGTAATACAACTTGTTATGCATCGATGAACGATCATTCGTCACACTAGCCGAACCAGCGGCGAAATCCGGAGCAATGCCTTGTTTATGAAGACGATCCGTGAACACTCTCGCTCCTCCCCAGTCACGGAAAAAGAAGCGTGTTAACCGTCCATCTTTGAACACAGGCAGGCTATTTTGAAGGTGCCCTTCCAGTGCGACTCCATATTTGACCATTAAGGTTATATAGCCTGGCAGCACCTTTTGTAAATATTCACAGAAAAATGCCGGGACGGCTTCTTTGCGATGGAGGTGATGTTTCATCTGAAATTCCTGTACAAGCTCCTGAAGAATGGTCAATTCACTGATGGGAGACTGAGCATACAAGCTCATTCCTGCAACTGCAACCTCCCCTTCTTTCAAATGTGGGTGAAGAGATTCACGAATCAACATCGTCAAATTGCGGCTTTTTAAGCGCTCCTCAGACCTGAAAGCAGCTCCTCCCCATTCATTCAAGGGGACAAAGGAACACAACTGAGCTTCTCTTTCCTTGATTTCCTGAATCATAGTGGAAAAGACGGTCGAATTCATTGCCGTCTGTGTTGATATGGAGCGGACCGTCGACGTCATCTGGCTGTTCACCGCGAGCTTCAATACAGGAGCATCTTTCCTTTTAGGAGCCACTGTCCGAAATGAGGAAGTCGCTTCTACATTTAACGGCGCTGAAGTTAAAAGGATCACTTTTTTATCTGTGATTTCCTTATGGTAAATCTCAGGTATCGCATGTTCAAACTGCCACGGATGAACAGGTAAGATTGTGTACAAATCCTCGTCATATCCACGTTCTCTTAACTCTTTTTTCCCTACCTCGGCGGAATCAGGAAAACTAGAATCAAACGAAGTCCCAGTACTCATCACCCCTGACTTCTTCACAGCAGCCAGCCGGATTGAAAATGTCTGATGAAATTCCGGTGAGTAACGAAAGGTATCTTCGTAATTCAAACCGATTTTCGTTTTGGCACCAGGATGAAGGTGATGCCCGTCGACAACGAGCTGTTCGAAAAATAAATGGGCGCCTTCCCCTTTATGCAAGGCATAATCCACCGATGTTTCCACTCCAAGATCAGCCGCTTCTGTCCGCACCCCCTGTTTCCATTCCTCATGGAAAGTCAGAGCGAGCGCAAGGTTTGCCGTACCATTATTCAATTCCTTCATAAATATGTCCCTGTTTGGGTGATCTGCTTTTCTAAACAAAAGAAAAACAAGCTCGGATGCTGAAGAAACCGGGCGGACGCGTTGTCCCTCTATGACCAAAGGTACATCCACTTCGACGAAACGGAATGCGGATGTATGAACAATTGGAAATAAAACGTTATTTTTCTGTTTTTGAACAAGCAAATAGGTTCGGTCTTTTTCTAAAGGTGGATCTACTTCTTCCCCTATTGTTTTACATAGGTCAGAAGATCCTCCATCAAGAATCGTTGCGCCAGAATAAAAACCATCAATATCTTCGCGAATGATGGAATTCGCAAGCTTTAACAGGATGCCTTTTCTAGCTTCGTCCCTACATTTCCAAAATCGGGATGCATGACCAGGGTGACTATTTTTCAAGTACTGCAGGACTTGCTCTTCTTCTTTATACAAGTTGGGATTTCGTGACTGCAAGCGTTCAGCTAAGGGCAGGATCATCTTGGTTCACCTCGCTTTTCTTGGCAAAAGGATGAGGGATCTCTACATAAAGATTCTCAGTATATTGATCAGACAAACGCATATGAACTAAGGCCTTCATCTTCGTCGGTTTAGTTAGGATTTCCTCTTGATCTAAAAGGGATGAGGCTGGAATTTGTTTGTCCTTTTTCAGCTCGTCATATGTTTCTAGAATCACCTTTTCGACTGTGCTCCACATTTCTTTTTCGCTGGCATCCGTTTTTCTTGCGAGAGCGACAATGATTTCCCCTAAATGATTGTGGAAAAGCGCGTGAGAGAACACATCCAAAAGCTCAGAGCGGTCTTTTGTAAGTAGATTCGTACTTGGGTCGATCGGCTGTTGGTCGAAAAATTGTTCCAATCGCTCGTTCATGATTCGGATGCCACCGTAATCACGGAGTACCGCTTTTTTAGGTTTCCCCTTTTCAAAAAGGACGACACAATTCTGAAGGTGGGCTTCCATGCTGATACCGTATTTCGTAATTAATGTAAGCATCCCGGGCAGCACCGTCTTTGCATAGTCATAGATGAACGCTTGAGCTGAAGGATAGACCTCAGCCATTTCTTCTACGATCAATTTCCCTGACAATGGGGAAGGCGCTAGCATAGATGCGGCCGGTACAGCTATTTCGTCTCCTTTTAGATTACACTCTGGATTATCTCGCAGGATTGCAGCCACATTTTTTTTCAGAAACCTGACATTCTCCTTTTGAGCAGGCACGTAATGAATACCGACCTCTTCACCCATGACGGAAAGAGAGCGAGAAAGCCTCTCATCATGACTTAAAATCGTCTGGAAAAGCCGGGATAATGTAGGACCGTTCTTTGTCGATGCTGCTGACACCGTTCGTACCGCACTTGTCATCTGCACATTGACCGCCGTTTTAATATGGTGCCTGCACCGATCCGATAAAGGGGCAAGGGTTCGTAATGAAATCAGCGCGGCTGTTGAAATGGTTTCACTCATTGGCAATAGCCATTTTTGATTCAGAGCGTCCTTATAATACTTTTTGATGGTTCGCTCCCATTGCCATGGATGAACCGGAATGATCTCATATTCTTCAGCAGCTACCCCTTGGGTAATGCAAACCCGTTCGAATTCTTTTTCCAGCTGAGAGTATTCTCCAAATAGAATGGACTTTGTGGTTTCTCCATTCCTTGAAGTCATATGACATCGATCTTTGTGAACAAGTAGAGGAATAACGGCCGGCGTTCCTTCCCATTCAGGCGCATAACGGGCGATATCCTCAGGGGTCAACCCTATTCGTGTTCGGCTACATGGATGAATGGTATGCCCTTGGATCACCCACTGCTCCAAAAATGTCAGTGGACTTTTTTGAAGAGCAGCATATGTCAGCGTATTTTCTGCCGGGGAGTTTTCCATTTGTCTTCTTCTATACTCTGCCACAGTAAGAGCCAGTGCAAGGTTCCTTACACTGTTCATGACTTCTTCATGAAAATCAGAAGGATTATTTCCCGGGAAAAGCAGTTTCAAACAAGTTTCGGTTTGATCCACTAACGTTCGACTCTTGTCACGGTCAATATAAAAAATGTCTCCATCTATATCGATGTGTTGAAATATGTATAAGTGGGACACAGGGACGTGAAGTTCTCCGCTGCTTACGAAAAGAACCAAAACGGAACCATCGTTTCTCCATTCGTTTGGAACCACACGCTCACGGAAGATCGCTTGAATCAGCTGATGCATGGTAAGGGTATCCGCTTTTCCCAGATTCTCTAAAAAGGTGGATTCATAACCCGGTAATTCTTTTTGTATCAATTTTACATCTTCCATGTTGTTCACCTCCTCGGAGGAATACTGTTGCTTTGTAAACCTGCCTATTCCCTAAATCAACGAACAATAATCCGAACTTCTTCGACTCATAGCCTTAGCTTACTCCTAAGTCCATGTCCATTATGCTCCTTAAGTTGTTGGATCATTGATTTTATTTTATAATTGATAACAGTTATCAGCAAAAATAAAGCTTTCTAAATAGGAGACATCGATATGAAACGAGTATACGAACAACTTCAGAACGATCATCGCATCTTTGTTGGTTCTGAATCCAAGGACCGTTCTCATTACAAAGTCGATGATCTCATACACAATAAAAAAACAATGAAAGAATTGCTTCAGATCCAAAAAAAACAATTGGATGCCCCGAACATGGCGATTACTGGTCTGCTGTTCGGAAAAATGTATTCTGTATTCACGATGGGGTTGTTTGAGACGATGATCAAACATGGATTCGTCATTGATGCAGGCCCTGAAAACATTAGCATTGAACTGAAAGAGAAAAATGCAATGAATTATATCGTCGATGAGTCGGCGTTCCACAAAATCGCGGACTTACCGGTGGATAAGGTAAAAGAGTATGTTCACACTTTCATTACCCAGCACCTCCAACCATTATTCCAAACGGCGGCGCAAGTGTCTAAATGTAAAACCACGCACATGCGCTCCATCGTCTCCCACAACCTTCACCAACGAAAGTGTGTGCTTGTAAAAGATCAGGCAGACGAATGGACAGAGACCGTCTTTAACTGGTTCACCACCCATGAGTTGTTCAAAGAAAACCGTCGCAATCCTCTCCATTTTAAATTCCGCTTCTACCAGGCGGAAAACGGAAAAGAAACCTATGTCCGACGTCACTGCTGCATGAAATATATGCTCCATGACTCAGACAAAGCCAAGTGCTGTCCGACCTGCCCGCTCATCCCAGATGAAGAACGCGACGACCGCATCAAATAAAGCCCAAGCTTACCAAAAAGCTCAGGGCTTTATTTGTGGAAAAAAATGTATGACCTGGTACACCAATGTTTTCCAAAACTCATGAATAAAATAAAGATCCCCACAGGAACACCTGGGGGATCTTCATTTATACGTTCATCTCTTTATACTTTTTTTCTACCAATTGTACTAAGCGGTGATCACCACTCAAACCGGAGATTGCCTTAAAGGTAGCTGAAGCGCCGTGGTCTAAGACTCTCTCATGCAACTCACTAGCTTCAGGATCAACTTCATTCTTGTAACTCAGAGCAGCTGCAATGACATCTACCAACTCATGCGGATCTGCTTTTAATCTTTCTAAATATTCTACAGCCGGACGCACAAGTCGATCTTTCGGTCCAAGCTTACGAATGGGACCTCGACCGACACGTGTCACTTCATCAGACAAATCCGGATTCAAGAAACGATTAATGATCTGATCGATATAAGCTTCGTGCTGTTCTTTACCAAAACCATACTTGTCTATAAGTACAGCACCCGTTTCACCTAACGTTCCCTCTACTTTTTCCTTCACTCTTCGATCATCCATCGCGTCTTTGATTGTGGAATGCCCATAGTAGCTTCCAAGATAGGCAGTAGCTGCGTGCCCTGTATTCACTGTGAATAATTTCCGTTCAATATACGGCGTCAGGTCTTCCACGTAGGTGATCCCTTCCACTTCCGGCTGTACTCCTTTAATAGAAGGCGTTTCTACCACCCATTCATAATAAGGTTCAACCTTGACCATTAAAGGATCATCATTACTTTGATCCGGGACAATTCTGTCCACGGCCGCATTCGGAAATCCGATCAAACCAACCAATTGGTCATGCTTAGATTCATCCATGTTTTCAAGCACATGCTGCTTCAACGCTTCCGATCCGCCGATCATGTTTTCACAAGCAATGACGTTCAATGGACCAGCTTGACTCTCCATCCGCTTTTCCAGGCCTTCTGCCAATAGCTTTGAAATAACAGAAAGAATGGTAGGTCCAACAGCCGTAGTAACAAGGTCCGCTGTAGCGATCGCTTCTACAACTGCTTGCGGCTGTTTCATACTATTCAATCCACTAACATGTTTAACGGTAATCCCCGTATCTCCACCAGCCAATTCAACTTTATACTGATTGCGTTCATTCAGCTGATCAATCAATGCTTCATTGACGTCCACAAAAACCGTCTCATAACCCGACTGATCGAGAAGCGCACCAATGAACCCGCGTCCTATATTCCCTGCTCCGAAATGAACAGCCTTCATCTTACTCCACCTCGCTGAACGTTTGTAGAACTTCTTCCTTCGTTTCTGCCGCAATCAATTTTTCAACGTTCTCTTCTTCTGAACAGACAATGGCGATTTGAGACAAGATTTCCAAATGCTCGTTCCCTTTTCCAGCGATCCCAATAAGAAGTTTGACGATATTTCCATCTCCGAAATCAACGCCTTCTGGTACTGTGACAACCGAAATCCCTGTTTCATTAACGGACTTTTTGGCATCCTCTGTCCCGTGAGGAATTGCTACAAAGTTCCCCATGAACGTAGATGTGATTTCCTCACGCTTCAGCATCTCTTGGATATAGGCTTCATCCACATACCCTTGTTCATTCAAGATTCCACCAACATAACGGATCGCGTCTTCTTTCGTTGCCAAGCTCTTGTTCAGTTCAATGTTTTCTTTTTTCAAAATGTTTGTAGACATAGTAAAAACTCCCTTATTCTTTAGATTTAATAAATGTATAAAGCTTGTTTGCTATATATTGAAGGATTTTCTCTTCATTATCTGATTGTAAAATGGACGTACACTCATCGTCTTCTATAATGAGAGAACTAATGAAGCTTAACGTCTCCAACCCCTCTTGATCCGGGGCTTCAGGTGCGAGCATGAGTAACATCGTCTTTAAAGACATCTCCTCCCCGTCCATGCCTTCGACTCTTAAAGGTTCATTCAAAATATGGACAGAAAAAGAGGGTTGGTCGATAGCAGAACTCCGCGCATGATAAAGAGCGAGGCTTGTGTCAGGGATCCCTAGTCCACCGATGGCTTCCCGGTCCAACAAGTGATTTACGATACGATCCACTTCCGAAACGGCCCCACATTCTTGCAAATGATGAATCGCCTGTCCCAATGCACTTCCAATTTGGGAAGCTTCTATATTCGTTACAGAAAGATGATCAAGAATCTTTCTGATGTTTTCAGCATAGCGTTCATATGCCTTGATCTTCTCTTGTATGGCCTGAAACGACTTCTCACCGTCGCCCTTCGGTGCCATCACCGGTTTTTTCATTTGTTTCGTCACACGTACCCTTCGGATCGTATGCTCAATTTTGTGAATATCCTTCTGAGGTAAGACAGGACTCACCTGCACATAGCCTTCTACATCAACGAGAGCGATGGTCGATACAATCAAGTCGTACTGGGAGATGTCCATCCCTTTAAGGTCAAACAATGAATGATGCTCAATCTGTTCAATTTCATTGAATCTCTTTTGTAACTTGGCTGCCAGTATTTTGGCGGTACCGATTCCGCTTGAACAGACGACAAGCACATTAATTCCAGCTACACCTTCCATATTCAGAAGTGCCGATGCAAAATGCATCACGATAAAAGCGGTTTCTTCTCGAGGGAAAGGCAATTCAGGAAAGACCTCTAGCAGCGACATCTCTACTTCTTCGAACAAAACAGGGTAATCTTTTTCCATTTGATCGGTGAATGAGTTTTCGATATCCATGTTGTGCTGCAGACGGTAAACACTGGGTTTCAAGTGGACAACAAGATCATTCAGTAATCGGTCGTATTCGTTAAAATTCATTCCGACACGACTAGAAACTTTTGCAATCAGCTGCTTCGCTTTAAAAGCAATGCTCATACTGGATTCTTCTAACAGCGAATCACGATTGTACCTTGCCTTCGCCCCCATCAAATGCATCGTAATATACCCTGTTTCGGCTTCTGGGATTGTGAGGTGAAAGGCACGCGCCAATTGATCGATCAGGTCTTCTGCGAACGAATACTCTTTCGTAGACCGAAGCTTTTCCAACTGTGTTTCATCGATATGGATTTTTTCCCCTTGCTGTATGCGTTCAATCGCTAAAGCAAGGTGTACGACCAATGCAATGTAGGCACTATCTGCTAGAGGATACGACAAATCCTTTTTCAAATCCCCGACGTGATATTCAATAAGTGCAAGGGTTTCTTTATTCACGATGTCCAGCAAATGTCCAGACAAAGATTCTTCAGTCCCTTGATTCCCTTCCTGGATGTTTTGCCTTACCATAGAGAAAAAATCCAACTCGTTCATGTGAGACATAATCAATTGACTGATGGCTTTCCGTATGCCGGATTCTGCTCCGACCACTTCAACGCCATAGCCTCGTTTTCTAACAAGCTTCAACTGAAAATCCTTGAGGTGATCTTCAATTTTATCGAGGTCATGGCTGATGGTTGCTACAGTGACACCAAGATCGTTGGCAATCGACACAAGTTTCACAGGTTCACGAGTTTCCAAAAGTTTCGATAAAATCAACACATGCCGTTCTTCCTGAGTGTAATCCACAGAAACTTGTTGAATTAACTCCAGTCTCAGCGACTTCTTTTCATCTACAGGCCCTTTTAACAAAAGGACGCCCCCTGAAGCTTTCTCAAGCGATAAGTCTCTTTCAGCCAAAATATCTGCAATTCCTTTCAAGTCACGATGAACCGTTCTCGTGCTTATATCGAGCTCGTTTGCCAATTGCTTTACGGTCACTTGATCTTCTTGACCAAGCAAACGATCTAGAATCTTCCTTTCACGCCCTGTCACATACATCCCCGACCCACCTCCTTCAAGGACAAGTTTTAATAACTATTGTTTCTATAGTTCCATGATATGTTGTAGAGAAAGGGTTTTCAATAAATAGAAAAGTCATCTTCGTCACACCCCTTGTGACAAAATTTAATAACTTTGTCAGTGTCATGAGAGCATTTATCGGTGACTTTTGCCCATTTATCAGTGGTTTTGAGTATTTTATCAGTGACTTTGAGTGATTTATCAGTGACTTTTAGACTTTTATCAGTATCTCCCTCATTTTTATTAGCGTACGAACGAATAAACAAAGGCCTGATCAAAGGAGATCAGGCCTTTAGCAGTTATTCGGATTTGAGTTCATTCACAAGTTCATCATACTTTGGACTGTTCAGGAAATTGTCTACAGAGATGTGATGAGCGTTCGGTACTCTTTGTACGGCGCGTTCAGTCAAGTCCTTGTGGGTGATGACAATGTCCACATCGCTTGGCAGATCATTGATCGCCATGTTCGTCACATCTATATCGATCCCGGATTTCTTGAACTTGTTCTTCAAGAGCGATGCTCCCATCGCACTGGATCCCATTCCTGCATCACAAGCGAAGATGATTTTATCGACATCGCTGCGATCTACAGAAGGTACGACGCTTGTATTTCTTTCTTGAGCTTCTTGTTGCGCGTCTTCTTTCTGCTCATCTTGTTGAGAATTCAACTGGCCGGAAACAGAACTCTTCTTCCCTTTCATTTCTTCCATTTTTGCCGTAGCTTCGTTCAATTGATCTTCCTCATTGTTCTTACTGAATTTAAGAATCAAGGAAGCGACAAGGAATGAGGCTAGTGTCGCAACAAGAACACCTGCAATCACTCCAAGGTGATCCCCTCTCGCAGTCAATGGCATTAGCGCCACGATACTTCCTGGAGATGGAGTGGCCGTCAAACCAACACCAAATGCCACAAACGTTGTCGTTCCGGTTACACCACCGGCAATGGCTGCTAAAATCAATGCCGGCTTAGACAAGATATATGGGAAGTAAATTTCGTGAATTCCACCAAAGAAGTGAATAATGGCAGCCCCTGGCGCCGTCTGACGGGAAATCCCTTTTCCAAAGATACTAAAGGCCAATAGAATGCCCAATCCAGGACCCGGGTTTGTTTCAAGTAAGAACAAGATCGATTTCCCTAGTTCCTGGGTCTGATCAACAGCAATTGGACTTAATATTCCGTGGTTAATGGCATTGTTTAAGAATAAAATTTTCGCAGGTTCAATGAAAATATTGACGAGTGGCAGTAAGCCTGCATTCACTAGAGCTTCAACAGCAGAGCCTAAGATATTCGTCAATCCTGACATAATTGGACCGATGACATAATAGCCAATAATGGCAAGAATAGCACCTGCTATACCAGCAGAAAAGTTATTGATCAACATTTCAAATCCAGATTTGATTCTACCTTCAAAAAGTTTGTCCACCCATTTGATCGCTAGACCGCCAAGAGGACCAATCAGCATCGCGCCAAGGAACATCGGAATCTCTGCACCTACGATGACACCCATCGTAGCTGTCGCCCCAACGACACCTCCGCGAAGTCCGTGAACCAGTCGTCCACCTGTGAAACCGATCAGTAATGGAAGCAGGAAGGTGATCATTGGACCGACCATTTCTGCTAAGTCTTCATTTGGAAAATATCCATCAGGAATAAATAAAGCCGTAATAATACCCCAAGCAATAAAGGCGCCGATGTTCGGCATGATCATTCCACTTAAAAAGCTCCCGAACCGCTGAACACGAGCCCTTGCACCTGTTTGTTGTTTCTCACTCATGAGTTTTCCTCCTCGTTATGTTTGCTCTCTTTTTCTGTACTTTTATGATAAAGCGGTTACAACCACATTCACAAGACAATCTAAATGCAGCTTTGTCAAACGAGACGTGACAAATCTAAAAAGGGATAGAAATAATGAAAGACGTCGACCACTATGACTGTGTTCGACGTCTTCTTTCAACCTCTTTTTTTATTTATGACTACTTTTATTCCTTTTGCTAACCAATGATGAACGAATAGCGCAAAGCCGATACGGATATAACTTCCGAATTCAGTAAGGAAAACGTTCATGAGAAGTTCATACACTCCCCACGTCATCAAGACAGTCCATATTGCATATATGACCCCGGGTACGATGGATTCGTATGAAAAGTATTCCAGGTAGGTGACCAATGTGAAACCAGTAAATAAACAAAAATATCCGATCCTCTGATCCCATCCCCATTGATGATTGATTAAAGCAAACATAATTAAGATGATTGAAAAAATGAATAATAGAGCACGTGCAGAAAGAGTCTTTTTCATTGCGCCCCGTATTCTTTCTCTTTTTTCTTTTTTCCAAGCTTTTCATAGTAAGGTTCAATGCCTGCCCATTTGCCAATCAGCTTGATCATTACAAAAAAGAAGACACCTTCTATGGTGACACCTTTGACTGTGTCTGCCGACAGCAACTCTGCGTATATGGTGGTTGGAATGATAGCCATGCCTTTGGAAAATACAAAGGTCATTCCAAATGCAAGTCCCAACATACCGAATCCCTTCCATATGGGATCCACTCCTAAAAACCAGAGCAGATAAACCATCAAACCAATGGAGATAATGATCACCGCTTTACCAACTTCAACATCAACCCCTGTAAGAACGGCTCCAAAAACCACCATCGATATAGATAAAAACACCATCACGAGTAGGTGTTTTTCGTTTTGTCTTAAGTGATGGATCCATTTCTTCACACTTTTCCCCCTTGTGAAAATCTCTCCTCTCATTTTATCGCTGGACCAACAGAGAGACCAATGGAATCATTCTCCAATCTTTTTCTCATAACTTCTCTGGTGATAACGCAAAATAAGAAAGACAAGGAGGAAAAGAAATGAACGTTGCTCAACTATTGATCCAATGCTTAGAAAATGAAGGCGTCGAATACATTTTCGGAGTGCCTGGTGAAGAGAACATTGACCTTATGGATGCTTTGCTGGACTCCCCCATCGAATTCATTACGACCCGCCACGAAACGAGTGCTGCTTTTATGGCCGGAACCTATGGAAGGCTTACTGGGAAGCCTGGTGTCTGTCTGGCTACGCTTGGACCTGGCGCGACCAACCTGTTGACGGGTGTGGCGAATGCGAACATGGACCATTGCCCCTTGATTGCGATTACAGGTCAGGCGGGATTGAACCGCCAGCACAAAATCTCCCACCAATACTATGATCTCGTAGACATTTTTGCACCGGTAACGAAATGGAATGCGCAAATCAAAACAGGTGAGATCGTCCCTGAAGTCGTTAGAAAAGCATACCAGCTGGCGATGCAGGAAAAACCGGGTGCGACACATATTGACCTGCCTGAAGATGTAGCGAGCATGGAAGTATCGGCTGCTCCCCTTCCAATCACAGGCCATTCGCTTCCACAAGCGGATGAAAAAGTTATTCGGGAAGCCGTTCATCTCATTTCAAAGGCGGAAAAACCGCTTATTTTAGCTGGAAACGGAATTACTCGAGAACAGGCAACCGAAGAACTTCAAACTTTAGCAGAAAAAGCGAAGATCCCTGTCGTTCACTCATTTATGGGAAAAGGGGCGTTATCCTGGAAGCACGAACTTAGCCTTCTCACAGCAGGATTAAGTGGGAAAGATCATATTACCTGTGGCTTCCAACAATCCGACCTGATCATCCCCATCGGATTCGACATGGCTGAAACCCCACCTCAAAATTGGAACCCGACTGGTAAAACACCCATTCTGCATATCGATACAGAAGAGGCCGAGATTGACGCCTATTACCCAGTAGCCCTAAATGTCGTCGGGAATATTAAAGAAAATTTAAAGCAATTAACAGACGCGGTTTCATCAACAGAAAGAGATCTGGACTGGGCCACAACGATACGGCAAAATGTGCTGGATGAATTTGAACAATACCAACAAGATGAAGGCTTTCCACTAAAACCGCAAAAGATCATCGCAGACTTAAGGAAAGCGATGGGCGATGAGGATATCGTGATTTCAGATGTCGGGGCTCACAAAATGTGGATGGCACGCATGTATCATACTTCCCAGCCAAACACCTGTCTCATCTCCAATGGACTCGCATCCATGGGTGTGGCCGTTCCGGGTGCGATTGCAGCGAAAATGGCCGCACCAGATCGAAACGTTGTTGCTGTTTGTGGGGACGGCTCTTTCCTTATGACAGGAGCAGAGCTCGAAACGGCGGTAAGACTGAATGTACCGATCATCATTTTACTTTGGAGAGATGATGGATACGGTTTAATTGAATGGCATCAGATGAAAAAGTTTGATCGCCCCTCCTACATTGAATTTGGCAATCCGGACTTTATTAAGCTAGCCCAATCTTTTGGCCTTGAAGCTTTACGTATTGACCAGGTGGCAGACCTCCAAAAAGCGCTGGACCAGGCAATTTCCATGAATAAGCCTGTGTTGATCGACTGCCCTGTGGATTACAGCGAGAACATGAAGCTCACGGAAAAACTTAAAGATATCACATGCGAATGAGGTGAACACATGAGAATCGGCTCTATTATCAACGGCGAAGAATACCGTGAAGACAGCCGGGAAACGATGACGGTTAACAATCCGTACAACGAGGAAATCGTTGTTGAGCTGGCCTTAGCTAAGGAAGAGGATTTGAACCGAGCCATCGATATTAGTTACGATACGTTTCATCAAGAAATGAAGAAAATGCCGGCCCATGACCGGGCAGACGTTCTGTTAAAAGCATCCAAACTTTTAGAGGAACGGAAAGATGAATTCGCTGAAGCCATTACGAAAGAAGCAGGCAAACCTTTACAGTTCAGCCGGGGGGAAGTGGAGCGATCCGTTCAAGTTCTACGTTTCTCGGCAGAAGAAGCCAAACATATTGAAGGAAAAGTCATTCCGATGGATGCAGCGATCGGCGGAGAAAACCGGATTGGGTTCACGAAACGCGTCCCGCTCGGTGTAGTAGCAGCCATTACACCGTTCAATTTTCCGTTAAACCTAACCTTGCATAAAGTGGCACCTGCCATCGCAGCTGGCAACACGATTGTATTGAAACCTGCGGAGAAAACACCAGTCTCCGCCTACAAGCTGGTTCAGCTTCTTCTTGAGTCCGGACTCCCGAAAGGCGCCCTTAACTTCCTGCTCGGAACAGGGAAAGAAATCGGGGACCCTCTAGTGAAACACGATAAAATTCACAAAGTCACGTTTACAGGAAGCCTCCCTGTCGGACGGACAATCCGTGAGAATGCTGGATTTAAAAAAGTGACACTAGAACTTGGTTCCAACAGTCCAAATATTCTGTTTGAAGATGCCGACTTGGACTACGCGGTATCCAGTTTAGTTAAAGGAGCCTTTGCTTTTTCAGGCCAAGTCTGTATCTCAGCCCAGCGAATCTATGTCCACCAAAATATTTACGACCGCTTTTTAAAAGCCTTTATCCAAGAAACAGAAACATTGAAAATCGGTGATCCGATGAGTGAGGATACGGAGTTTGGACCGATGATAAATGAAGATGAGGCAAAGCGAGCAAAAATGTGGATCGATGATGCTGTGGAAAACGGCGCCAAGATCGAAACCGGTGGTGAAAGGGATGGGACGCTATTAAAGCCGACAATCATGACCAATGTCAAAAGTGACATGAAAATCATTGCAGAAGAAGTATTTGCTCCTATTGTTTCTGTCATTCCTTTTTCATCAGAAAATCAGGTCGTCCATCATTCGAATGACTCCATTTATGGACTGCAGGCTGGTATTTTTACAAGAGACATCGACCGTGCCTTTCGTGTCGCTGACCAACTGGAAATGGGTGGTGTTTGGATCAATGAAATGTCAACCTATCGTCAAGACAACCATCCGTATGGGGGTGTGAAAAAGAGCGGCATTGGCCGTGAAGGTGTTCAGTATGCGCTTGAAGATATGACCGAATTGAAGTTTTATGGTATAAGGCTGAACGGCTAAAAAAAGCTGCTGTCCACAATAAGGGCAGCAGCTTTTCTTTTATGATCCGCGTTCGGTTTCTCCAATCCAACCACGAGCATCCATCGCTTTCACTAAATGATTGATACCCACCATATACGCCGCATCACGCATCCGACAACCTTTTTCTTCTTTCATTTGGATGACCTTCTCAAAGCCAGAAAGCATTTTCTCTTCTAACTGTTTATTGATCTCATCGACCTTCCAATAGTAATTCATATTGTTCTGGACCCATTCGAAGTATGAAACCGTCACTCCACCTGCATTGCAGAGAATGTCAGGGATGACGAAGATTCCTTTTTCCTCAAGAATTTGATCGCCTGCAGGAGTGGTCGGTCCATTGGCTGCTTCAGCAAGGATTTTCGCTTGGATTGTCGGTGCGGTTTCTTCGGTCACCTGATTTTCAACAGCAGCCGGAATGAGAATATCAACAGGAAGGCTGAACATCTTCTCGTTCGTGATCGGTTCTGCTTTTTCATAGGAAGAAGCATAATTCTCTCCCTTGTTTGTGAAAGCGAGCAAATCCGGAATATCTAAGCCGCCTTCTTTATAAATGCCACCTTTAGCGTCTGTGACCGCCACGATTTTCACACCTAATTCATGCAGGAATTTTGCTGTCATGCTCCCTACGTTCCCAAACCCTTGAATAGCCGCGGTCGCTTCTGTCATCTCAATTCCGAGTACTTTACAAGCTTCCCGGATCGTAAATACGACCCCACGCCCTGTCGCTTGAAGACGCCCTAGCGAGCCGCCTAATACAACTGGTTTTCCTGTCAGCATTCCAGGGATGTTGTAGCCACGAAGCTGATCAAACTCATCAACCATCCAGCCCATAACTTTCGGATTCGTATTAACGTCAGGAGCCGGAATATCTTTCTGAGGACCGATGATTGGAGTGATTTTCTTGATGTAGTTCCGGCTCAAGCTCTCCAATTCACTCTCAGATAATTGATCGGGATCAACGATGACCCCACCTTTTCCTCCACCCAAAGGAAGGTCAATAATCGCAGACTTCAAAGACATCCAAATGGAAAGGGCTTTGACCTCATCTAAATTGACATCCGGATGAAAGCGAATCCCACCTTTGGTTGGACCCAAGATGTCCATATGCTGAGACCGGTACCCTGTGAAGTTTTCAATCCGTCCATCATCCATCCTTACAGGAATGGAAACTTCAAACACGCGCATTGGTTTCTTCAAGAGGTGATAGATGTTCTCATGAAGTCCTAGCGTTTCTATCGATTCCTTCAACAACCCTTTCACAATCTCATAAGGATTATGGCCATGCGTCATAATATCCGACTCTACTTTGTCGTACTTTTCCTTACCCATACTCCCACCTCATTCATCTCCAAAATTTTCTACACCTTTCCTGCACCAGGTCATACACTTTCTTCCAGACCAGGTCATACAATAATTCCCAATTAATCACACATCATTCTTACCTGGATTCCAGGAAAGTTGATCATCATCTTTGTCTGCCTCAATGATGACTTCTGTGACGCCACGCTCATTAAAGATCTTTTTCTCAATTTCATGTAGCACGTGGTCGATGTCCTCAATAGACATTTCGGGATCAAACTCAAGCTTCAACTCCACGTGCAGCTCTTCTCCTTCTTTCATCACCATGAGTTTTTTAATGTCACGAACTTCAGGGTGCTCAAAAACAAATTCTCCAATTTTCTTTTCCATTTCTTCATCCGCTACCCCTAGGACTCCTGCGGCATTATCTAAGAAAATACGGCCGACAACATAAAACAGCATCACTCCGATGATGACAGAAGCATATCCTTCTGCTGTGTGAAAAGGGGTATAGGTCGCAATTAAAATGGAGATCATCGCAATAAGTGCACCAGCGGTCGCTACCATGTCCTCGAGGAAGACCAGCTTTGTCGCCGGTTTTGCTCCACCAAGATTAGCGAGACTTACTTTAACAACCTCCATGCCTTTGATATTCTCCTGCCCTATATCTTTGACAACTTGTTTCATGGCTTTATACAAGACAAAGGTTTCAAGAATGGCAGCAATACCAAGGACCGTTAAGTTCAGCCAAAGCCAGGAACCTGCTTCTGGTGGATGAAGAATGTGATGGATCCCTTCTTTGATCGTTTCATAAGCTAATATGCCAACGATAATAACAGCACCAAGCAATACGAGGTTCACAAGCCGGGCAAATCCATTCGGAAATTTATCGGTGGGTGCTTTCTTGCTAAGTGCCGAACCGATAAACACGAAGAATTGGTTCGCCATGTCACCGATGCTGTGCATCATTTCAGCAAACATCGCCACATTTCCAGTAATGAAGTAAGCCACGCCTTTGATCAGTGCAATTGTGGCGTTGATGATGCTCGCCCACAACGCCGGCTTGTTTCCTTTCTTCAACAAAACGAGTAACTCTCTCATCCCAGACCCCTTTCCGCCCCAGCCTCTCCCCATAGTTTCCCAAAAAAGGGCGAAATTCATTCCATAAAATGTCTGACCAGGTCTTACATATTCTTCCGTACCAGGTCATACATTATCTTCCAATTAATACAACACAAAAAAGGCACCCCTTTTTGGGATGCCTGAAATCCTGCTTTATAGTTGGTTAGAATGAGACGGCAGCTGATGCTGCTTTTTCTAATCCGTTCTCGATGATTTTTTCCGCTCGATCAGGGAACTGGTTATGGCCTTCAACGACGAGTGTGGTAATATCTTCGACTCCCCAGAATTGCAGAATATTTTCCACGTAATTAACGGCCATTTCTGCAGATTTTGCTGGTCCTTCAGAGTACACGCCTCCGCGGGCATTCAAGATCGCTACCTTTTTATCAGGAAGCAACCCGACAGGTCCTTCCTCTGTATAGCGGAACGTCTGCCCGGCCTGAGCCAAGTAGTCAAAGTACGTGTGAAGAACAGCTGGTATCGTGAAGTTCCACAGCGGGAAGGCAAACACGACTTTGTCTGCTGCCAGAAATTGATCTAAGTAGGCCGTTACCGTATGAGTTGCTTCCCTTTCCCCTTGAGTAAGCTCTATCCCTCTGGAAAGTTTGAACATACCATTGATTTTGTCATTGTCGTAGTAATCCAGGTTCTCCTCAAACAAGTCAAGTTCTTCGATTTCATGATCCGGATGGACCTTTTTATAGTTATCCAAAAACGTATGGTAGAGTTTTACACTCACAGATTGCTCCATCGGTCTGGAATTTGCTTTTACGAAAAGTACTTTTGTCATCGTGCGAACCTCCATATTTACATTAATTAGTTGTTATAGCAACATAAATACCATGACTCCCCCTAGATGTTCGAGATCTTGAGTTTCTTTATATCTCTAATTAAAGATGTTGCTACACAAACTATTGAACAATGTATATGTTATTCACTTATTTTCTAGTTGTCAAACCACATGTTTTAAGAAAGAGAGAAGATCGTTCAAATGTAACATTTTTACAAAAAGAGGTTTCCACTTTGGATGATGAGGATATATAGCTTATGTGCGCACAACTAAAACAAATTCGAGAGGATGTATTTCTAAATGGCTGATCGTTACAAGACAGGTGAACAAGCACCAGAAGCAGGTACTTACGAATTTGATGGTTTAGTGGATGGTCGTAAAAACGACGATGTGACTGAGGATGAGAAACATATTGAATTGAGCAATGGCGATACGTTCCCACCTCTACGTTCCAGTAAAGAAGCAGCTTACTGGAAAAAAGCATAAGCACTCAACACATAGAAAAGTCCTGGACATCCCCCTGCCCAGGACTTTTCGTCATTTTTTCTTACCATTAATCACCTTTAATGTCGGCGCTTGTTTTTCATCAGGCTGACGTTCAAACGAAGTTATTGTCGCTCCGATCCCGATTGTAAGTGAACCATCTGACTCCACACGGAACAACGTGCCGGGCTCTTTGACTCGGATGGATTGGACATTGTGTCTGGCAAACACTTGCTGCAAATCACCAATCAGTTCATCTTTTCCATATGTGAAACCCATTTTGTCACTCCCTAAATGATCCTCTATTACTAGTAGGATATGTAAAAAGAGAGACAAACATGCCCGTTATTTCTATTCTACGATCCCTAAAATAGACCCACCTTCCATGAAGAGACACTTAATACCATGATCGATATAAATTCAGCGCCCTAAGATGAGTGGCTTTCGCTCTTCTTTGGGTTCGTTCTTTCACGTCTGGGAATTCTTCAGCTTCTACATAATCAGCAAGAACATCAATCACATCATCTAATAATTTCGCCTTAAAATAGAGTTCCATCCTCTCAACCACTTCATTTCCTGCAAGAGATCTCACTCTCTTTTCCCACACCGGCCATTCATTCGTATTAACTACAAGCCACAAGATCGACGAATAATCTGCTGCAGCATCTCCGATGGCGAGATCATCCCAATCAATAATACAAAACGTTTCCTTATTCACTAAAATATTTTGTTGATTTAGGTCATGATGAACAATATCTTCTGCTGGACATTGAAAAGACATGGAATGTTGAACTTCTCTCTCCAATTGATCGGTTACTTCGTGAAACCATTCAAAAGTTGCTTTTTGTACAAAAGGAAGTCGCTCTCTGTCGCCTTCGATGATTTTCATATCTTCCCGAAATCGATGGATATAGGTTTCAATAAATGCATCTGCACAACTCTTTTCTCCCATCCCGAGCACACATTTAAGATTCGAATCTCCATGGAGCTGATTAACCTTTGATAGGATTTCCTCAGACCAAGCCTGCTGCTCCCATGTTTCCCCTTCAAAAAACTCAAACACAAGTCCATACGGGTGGTCTGGAATGACCTCTTCATGAATTTCCATAAGCAACACTGGTGCATGATAATTTTTCGTCAAATATTCGTGAACGCGCGCCCATTGCTGTAATCCAGGTTGATGGTCCTGCTTGGCGAACTTTACATGCATGCGTTTTTTCCCATCAGTAATTTGATAGGACTGATTAACAAAACCACCAGGATTCCATATGTATTGAATATTTATATTTTCTAATTCCAATTCAAGATCTGTTTTTTGTGCCCATTCTAGTAAACGACTCTCAGCTCTTTTATCATTCATAACCCTTCCTCCTTATTTAGTCTTTCTTTATTGCTCTTCCCCCTTCCTTCTGGTACACACTATAAACGAAAGAAAGTATCCTTACCTCCGACAACGTGTACAAAATCTCCCCTCATTTCCCTTTCTTCACCAAAATCATTTAACACTTTGTCAATTGTCAGACAATTATGAACTTGGTATAGTTAGTGAAAACAAGGAGGAGATCCAACTTGAAGATCAATCAAAAAAGATTTCAAGAACACATCGAAACTTTAGCAAAGATCGGCAAGATCGGAGAAACCGGTGTTTGTCGACTCGCTCATTCAAAGGAAGACAGAGAAGCTGTTGATGTCGTTCGTATTTGGATGGAAGAATCAGGTCTGAATACACATATCGATGGATTCGGGAATTTGGTTGGTCGTATCGAAGGTAAAGAAAAAGACAAGCCAATTCTCATGTTAGGTTCCCATATCGACTCTCAGCCCTATGGCGGACGGTTTGATGGAACATTGGGTGCTCTTGGCGCCATTGAAGTTGTACATACCATGAAAGATGAAGGCGTCACCCCGAACCGCACCATTGAAGTCGTTTGCTTTGCCGATGAAGAAGGTTCCAGATTCAATAAAGGCGTCTTCGGCGTTCGTGGAATCATCGGCCAACTAGAAGAAGGTGAATTGGAACGGAAAGACAAAAACGGGATTACCCGCCTGGAAGCACTACGGGAATTCGGCGTTGAACCGGATTTGAGTCAAAGCCCTGTCTACCAACCTGGCGACATTGAAGCTTTTCTTGAGCTTCATATCGAGCAAGGCCCTGTGCTCGAATCGCAAAACAAACCTGTCGGAATCGTTTCTGCCATCTCAGGTCCGATCTGGCTGACGGTCACGCTTGAAGGATTCGCTGGTCACGCAGGTTCCGTTCCGATGAATTTGAGACAGGATGCGTTCCTAGGAGCCTCGATCATTACCAAAGAGTTTAATGAACTCGTCCGCAATGAAGGCACGCCGAACACGGTTGGTACAGTCGGCAGCGTCCTGACTTTTCCGAACTCCCGTAACATCATCCCTGAAAAAGTCGAGTTCACGATTGACCTGCGTGATATAGACTTGGATGCCCGCACGAAACTTGAGAAGAAACTCTATGAAATCATAGAGCGTACAAGCCATACTCTCAATCTCGAATTCTCCATCAGTGAAGACACTCGCAGTGATCCACGTTATTGCGCTGAATGGATTAAAAACATCATGAAGGAAGAAGACGATCAACTTGGTTATGATTCGCCAACGCTGATGAGCGGCCCTTTTCACGATGCTTTATTCATGTCCTATATCAGTGATTACGGCATGATCTTCGTTCGGTGTGAAAAAGGAATCAGCCACAACCCGTTGGAATTTGCAGAAATGGAGGACATGCAGAAAGGTGTGGAGCTTCTTTACCATACAGCTCTAAAAATCGCCAAGTCCTAAATGAAAGGAGAAAAAATGAAAGCAACCAAAGTTTTCATCAACGGAGAAGTCATAACCGCCGATCAGTCAGGTACTGTTTTTGAAGCCCTTGCGGTAAAAGGGAATCGCATCCTTCAAGTTGGATCGACATCCGAAATCATGGAACAGTGCGATTCTCAAACAGTAATCAGAGATTTACATGGAAGAAGTTTGCTTCCCGGGTTCAATGATGCCCATGCTCACCTCGAGTTGTACGGGACGAACCAGCTCGGAGTGAACCTTAAGCATGAAGATTCCATAGATGCCATCATAGAAAAACTTCATACGCGTGCAGAAGAAACACCTCCTGAACAATGGATCCGCGGCTGGGGGTATAATCAGAACAATCTGATAGAGGATCGGCATCTGACCAAATGGGATTTGGACAAAGTGTCCACCTCCCATCCGATTATTGTCGTTCGTACATGTGGACATAATTCATGTGTCAATAGCAAAGCGATGGAAATAGCAGACTTGACACCCGAAACACCCAACCCTCCTGGAGGAACTTATCAGAGAGAAGGAGAAGAGCTTACCGGTTTATTATTGGAAGCTGCACATATGGAGATGTTCCTGCTGGCCGATTATTCAGAAGCAGAAGTGATGCTGGGACTTCATGTGGCATCCGACCACTTTTTGCAAAACGGAATCACAAGTGTCCATGATGCTGGGGGATACGGAACCAAACACATCCGTTATCTACAAAAAGCCGTTCAAGAAGGAAAGATCAGACAGCGTCTTTATGTTATGTATGGTTCCCTCTATGATTCTCCTTCCGTCGTCAAGGCAGGAGTGGAGAGCGGTATTATGACTGGACTGGGAGATGATTCATTTAAAGTCGGTCCTGCGAAAGTATTCATTGATGGAAGCAGCAGTGGTCCTACATGCAAAACCCGTGATCCATATACGAGTAATCACCAGGACTCAGGCATTTTATATATGGATCAAAACGAGCTGAACCAACATCTCCTCTCAGCCCATAACCAAGGGTGGCAGATCACCGCTCATGCTATGGGGGATGAAGCCGTACATATGCTGTTGACCACAATTGAGCGAGCGCTCAATCACAGAACAAGTATCGACCACCGTCACAGACTTGAGCATGCCGGCATCACTCCCCCTGACCTTGTGGAAAGGATCAAAGCAACTCAATCTGTCCCTATACCGAACCCCGCTTTTCTTTACGAATTTGGAGACGGTTATATCAAAGATTACGGTGAAAGAGTCGACCACTTTTTCCCATTGAGAAGCTACCTGGACCAGGACATTCCTTTTGCTATCGGTTCAGATAGTCCGATTACATCGGTCAACCCTCTTCTTGGAATACACGCAGCCGTCAATCGAATGAGTAAAAACGGCCAACCCGTCGGTACTCATCAAACCATCTCGGTTCAAGAAGCGATTCGAGCTTATACATGGGCAGGCGCTTATGCTAGTGGGGAGGAACATTTGAAAGGAACCCTAGCCCCAGGTATGTACGCAGATTTGGTCATACTCGATCAACCGATTACAAGTTGTCCTTCCCATCAATTGAAGGAAATAAAAGTAGAAATGACGATACTCCATGGAGACATCGTTTATGAAAAACAAAAGGAGAATGCTCATTGACCAAGCAAACGTTCATTAAAATTTACTGCCTATCTTTAATCATCCCTTTTTCACTCCTCGTCTTCCCGTTATTTTCTTTCGCCAATAGGGAGACTCCATTCATTATCGGTTTACCTTTCTCCGTATTCTGGGTTATTTTTTGGATCATCGTCACATTCATCATCGTATTATTCCTGTACAAAATTGATCCGGACAAAGACGAAAAGGAGGTCCACTAAATGGCACAATGGCAAATTGCAATGATCATGATGATCGGCTACCTCGTCGTCGCTTTATTTATCGGGGTTTTAGCCGGCCGTAACCAGGACAAAAGTTCACTAGAGGAATTCACGACAGCGAAAGGGAACCTCGGTCTGTTCGTCATGTGGTTTCTCATGGGGGGAGCTGTTTTCAGTGCCTTCTCCTTCCTTGGAGCACCAGGATGGGCCTTTTCTCGAGGAGCACCCGCCTTGTACATCATTACCTACACGGCCTTCGCTATATTACCTTGGTATATCATTGGCCCGAAGATCGGTGCCATCGGTCGCAAGCACAACATCTACACGGTCGCAGGATTTTTACAACTGCGCTACTCCAGCCGTGTAATCGCCATGATCATCGGAATCGTTGCTTTATTGGCTTCCATTCAATACTTGGCCACACAAATGAAAGGGATGGCTTATATTTTCAACATCATGACCGAAGGCAGAATTCCTTTTTGGCTTGGTGCTTTGCTCTCTTATGGAATTGTCGTCGTTTACGTTGCTACGGGCGGACTCCGTGCAGCTGCCTGGTCTGATGTTTTCCAAGGAATATTGATGATTGTTATTTCCTGGACCGTAGGACTCACGATTGTCAATCAACTCCATGACAGCGTCCCGAACATGTTCCGTAATTTAACGCAGGACAACCCAGGCTTTTTACAAATCGGTGCGGAAGGTTCGACAATGTCCACGATGGCCTACACCACGACGATCCTTGTATCAACCATCGGGTTTCTCATGTGGCCGCACTTGTTTTCAAAATCGTACGCTACGAAAGCGCGTACCATCAAAAAAACCGTGCTCGTCTATCCAATGTTCGCCCTATTCCTAATTCCACTCCTGTTTGTCGGCTTCTCTGCAGTCAACGTCATCCAATCCGATCAGATTGGCTCACCAGATGAAATATTGCCTTATCTTATTACGACCGTGCTCACGTTGCCGGGCTGGGTGTATGGACTTGTCGGAGCAGGTGCCCTTGCTGCAGCCATGAGTACCGCAGATGCCATCACTCACAGTGCCTCTCTTGAGTTCACAGACGGCTTAATCCGTAATGTTAAAAGAGACCTTTCTTCCAAAGCGACACTATTAATTATGAGAATCGGCGTCTTTGTAATCGGCGGTCTTGCTTACTTCATTACCGTCTTTGGTGGTCAGGGATTAATCGCCCTTCTCTTAGGAGCTTACGGGTCAATTGTACAATTCGCCCCAGGCGTCTATGGTGCACTGTATTCGAGAACTATTACCGCTCCCGCTGTCATTACAGGGTTAATTTCGGGAACTGTCGTCAACTACTATTTCCAGCTTGTAGCAGACTCTCCTCCTATGGATATCAACCCGGGTATCCTTGGCTTGATTGTGAACGTAGGACTTGTCGTTCTCATTAGTGCCTTTACACAAGGAAAAGAGATGCCCATGGCTGAAGAATATAGAAAAGTTGGCTCGTAAATAAAAAAAGCTCAGAGTATAAAACTCTGAGCTTTTTTATTGAAACAAGGTGACGATGAAAGCAAACAATAATAAGAGAAAGAAAGTCACTAAGAGGGTGTATCCCATTAGAAAGGAATCTTTCCTTCCGCACCATAACGATCCCCCTCCACCTCATGCTTATGTTTCATACCCACATTAAATGGCTGATTCATTTTACTTTCACCCTTACCCATCCCGTCTCTTTCGGAAAGTCTTCACGAGTCAAGGATTTCCCTTCGATCCATTGCCTGTACGCCGTCATTGTACCATCATGTGTGACTACAAAAACCCGGTCTTTCCCTTGCTGCTTACACCAGTAAATCATTTCAGAAGCAACGCCCTCGAATCTATCATTGGGAATCTGATTAATTCCCTCCCCAGTCCATCGCTCACCAAATAATTGGAAGTTCGGAAAGTCAGCAGACACCCGGTCCTCACTCAATATCCTGTCGCACGGCAAAGTTCTCCACTCCGTCTTTTGTGGAAACATGCGTGGACCAACTGAAGGAGATGCCACCTTCTTGCACGCGACACCTTTGCTCCAACGTTCAGCCGTTTGTAAAGTTCTTACTGTCGGGCTGACAAGGAGTAGGTCGTCTGAAGACAAGGGCCACGTTTCTTGTAATTTGTCTGCCTGACGTTCTCCAAGCGTTGTCAAAGTTGGGTGAGGGGTATGTAATCCATGGGGAGTGGCTGTATGTTTTCCTTCCCCGTGACGTATAAATACAAGCTCCATCTTTCTCCTCCTTCATCTATAGTTCAAACCGGATTGTTATTTCCCAAGCAATATTTTATCCATATCGTAACACTACCCTTAGGCCATTCCTAACAAAAAAAGGATGGAGCATCCTCCACCCTTTTTCTTATTTAAGCACTCCACAGTTTATGGTAAACATGCTCCTGAATCTCTGCGTGTCGTTTCACCGTCAACAAGCTAAACAAAATGTATGCAAGTAAACTCAAAAGCACAGGCAATACCACTGTATGCATCCCGAGAGCCTGCGGCATAAAGCTATGAAACAGAATATAGCTCCCTACCCCGGTCAAAATAGAAGCAATGGCTCCGCTGGCATTGCCTTTTTTCCAATATAACCCCATAATCACAGGCCATATAAAAGCTGCTTCGAGGCCACCGAATGCAAATAGATTCAACCAAATCAGCAAATCCGGGGGCTGAATCGCCATAGCAAATACTAAGAGTCCGATTATAGCGGTGACAACAATACTTAATCGTTTGACCTTCTGCGCACTAGCTTTTGGATTCACATAGTTCATATACACATCTTTCACCACTGCTGAACTAACAAGCAGTAATAAGGAATCCACGGTCGACATGATCGCAGCCATCGGGGCTGCAAGGACAATGCCAGCAAGCCAAGCTGGCAGAACTTCCATCGCGATTCTTGGCATCACTGTATCTCCGACTTCAATTCCAGGCAGGACCGGCCTTGCGAATACACCCGTCAAGTGCATACCGAGCATAATTACTCCAACGACGACCGTACCAATCATTAAAGCACGGTGCATGCCACGTGAACTTTTATAGCTCATGGCCCGAACAGCGACTTGCGGAAGACCAACGACCCCGACACCGACGAGGATCCAGAAGGACGATACATACACCGGTGTAAGAGAACGATCTGCTCCGTATGGGGAAATCAAATTCGGATTTTCAGAAGCGAGATCGGAGATGATGTTCCCAACACCTCCCCCGGCAATGATGGTTCCGATCAGGATAATCATGGTACCGAAAAACATAATGGTACCCTGAACCGTATCCGTGATCGCTACGGCACGGAATCCACCGATGATGACATACACAAGCACCGAAACCGCAAAGATGAACAGAGCTGATGTGTAGGAAAGCCCTGTAAAGGATTCAATCAGGCGCGCGCCTCCGACCCACTGAGCGGCCATCGCAGAAAATAAGAAAATGATGATACTCGAAGCTGAAAGGATGACCACCCATTTGCTTTGATAACGTTCCCTTAAAAAATCGATAAGCGTGACAGCTCGAATCTTCCTTGCCATGATGGCAAACTTTTTCCCAAGTACCGAGAGCACAAAATAGCCCGTGGCCAGCTGGGTCATGGAAAGCAGAACCCAGCCGAGTCCGACCGTATAAGCGACCCCCGGTCCGCCGACAAAGCTACTCGCACTTCCATAGGTGGCGACCATTGTCATCGCCAAAATGAAGCCCCCAAGTTGACGGCTTCCCAAAAAGTATTCCTGTAAAAAATCCGCACTCGACTTTATATGTTTTGAAGCATAAAATCCAATAAAAAATATGATGACTAAAAAGAATAACAGCGGTATGACAACGCCCCAATTCATTTGTCTTCCTCCTCATCCAACGGTACTTCCTGGAATAAAAACTTGACCGCAAGAATGACGAGTACAATGATAAAGACCGTCACGGCGATACAGCTATAGAAAAACCAAGCTGGAAAACCGAGGATGTAATGATAATCCTCAACCGGGCCTGACCCCAGGCCATAAGCGAAACCATACCAAAGAATGAAGTTCACCATGACCAGCGCGACTCCGATCAACGCCTCTTTGTTGGCGATTTTATAACGCGGATCATCCATCCGCTTCTCCTGTCGATTCATTTGTATTCCCCCTTGACCAACCGTATCTCTACTTTTTCTGTATTTAGTATTTTCGTTCGCTAGTTTTCTCCTCATCCAAGCTTATCTAAAAATCGCTCGTCTGTCTGCAACCTTTTTTTACATAACAAGGTACCATCCTTTTCTATAAAAGGCCCCCTTACAAATAAACAACCGGGGGAATTGATAAGAATCCTTTCCCTGTAATTCTAACCCTCCCCCAATGAACCTCTCTTCATCATTAAGCTTCATGGGAAGTTAGTAGGTTTATGATTGCGTGATCAAATAGATAGAATACAACGTTTCATTGATCTCATCAAGGATCATGCTTTCAGTAAAAAATCAAACCCATACACCACTGCAGCGTATGGGTTCTCTTATAAAACAAATTCCAGTTGAATGTCCCTGGGTTCACGTGAAAAAATCGTTGGATTCACTTCCCGTGCAGGTACACATCCCATCTTTTGATAGAATTTCTGCGTTTCAACCGAAGGGTGGGCTCCTATGTACAGCTTTTCAGCTCCCAATGCTCTAGCAACTGCACCAGCTTCCCGAAAAAGCATTCTACCCAGTCCACTCCCCCGAAGGTTACGGGTCACATGTATATATGATAATTCTCGATACATGAATTTCTCACCGAAGGTCGTGCCTTCAACGACAGCAAACCCGTGAACTTCCTTTTCCTTTCTGCACACGACTACAGCCCCTCCGTGATCCAGTACAAATCGAAAGTGTTGGATAATCACTTGTTTATTTTCTTGTGTCCAATCCTCTTCAAAATGGTCACTCTCTTTTTGAAAAGCTCCTGAGTGAAATTTCCATACGTGATCCGTCTTTTGATAGCGATCAAAAGAATCCAGCATGCGGTCATCCAGATCTTCCTTATTCATTTGGATGATGTCCATGATCTCCCCAATCCTCCCCACACGAAAGAAGGGGCCCAACAAGGCGGCCCCGTTCATTATTTGTATAGCAGATTCAATCGTTCTTCCTCTTCCTTTTTATCATGATACTCATAAAAACCTACTCCATTGCCCCAAGGGTCTTCAAACGTCCCCCACTTGACAGGGACCTCTTCACGCGCATGAATTTCAAATGGGTCAATGCGTAATGTTTCTACAAGGATTTCCCTTGTGGCTTCAAGGTCTGTGACCCCGATGCGTAACGGACCACTATTTTTTGATGGTGTTCCTTCTGCCAACTGCAGACAGAAACCGGGGATGATCTCCCACTCGACAAACCCTTCATGAGGGATAAAATCAGGCTTCTTCCCGAGCAGGGTTTCATACCATTGCTGCCCTTCCACAAGATCGGGGACACGGATTTGATTGGTCACTTCAAATAACATTGTCGTTCCTCCTTATGATTTAACTTTTGTATAAGTGGTAAAAGTTCACTCAATTGAGAGATGGAATGACGTGCTTGTGGTTTATCTTCTGTTCGACCCTTCTTCCAAACGGCTGTCATCCCTATATTTTCAGCTGCCTGGACGTCTTTTTCCAGATGATCTCCGACATACACACAAGCTTCAGGAGGCAGATTCATTCTGTTCATCGCGCGTTGAAAAATGACCGGGTCCGGCTTTTTCACACCTTCCACCTCTGAGATTAGAATCGTTTCGAAAAAGGAGTGTATCCTAAGAGTCTGAATATTATCCATTTGGAAACGTCCTCTTCCATTGGTGATCATTCCTAAACGAAATTTGCTTGCCCTTAACTGGAGTAACACTTCATGAAGGCCTGGGAAAGGTTGACAATGATGCTTGAAAGAATCGTTGTAATCGTGATAAAGCTCTCCCACTATTTCCTTATCCAAGTCTAGTTCTTCCATCAGTTGTCGATACACGACATCCTTAGGAACATAGCCCTGCTGATCCAATTTTATGAAAGTTGAAATGAAGTCTTCTCTTGAAACAATCCCGAGAAATTTCCGGTATCGATCGTATTGATTGCTAACAAATCGCATGACACTAGCATCCCGGTCCAAAAGCGTACGGTCCAAGTCAAAAATGACGGCTTTGATCATAGTCGATGCCCCTCTTCTTTCGCTTTACGATAGCCATAAAAGGAACAGTTTTCCTCTATGTTAAACCCACAAGATTCATAGAAAGAAAAATTCTCTTCTGAGGTATGTGCAAACCAATCCCCATGCGGCAGTTTTTCCATACACAAAGAAATCAGCTTGTGAGCGAGGCCCTTTCCACGATAAGGTTCAGACACGACCAAGTCCATCATTGTCGCCATCATGATTTGATCAGAAACGACCCGGACCATTCCTATCATTTCTTCTCGGTCCCAGGCGGTAAAGGCCCATGTCGAGTTTTCAAAGATGAGGGTGTATTTTTCCTCTTGCCACTCTGGTCCACCTTTTGACCATCCGGCCTCTTCAAACAGCTTTTTCACTCGATTGGCAGGCACATGACTCGTCCCTTCACGGATCGTCAAGCCGTGGAAATATTGATACATGCCCTACTTCTCCGGATACGTCTGTTGCAGGAATGCAACCGATTGAAGGATGAGTTCTTTTAAAACCTCTTCGTTGATGTCATCTACCTTGTTAATATACACACACGCTTTCCCGCTCTTATGTTTCCCGAACTTTTCAAGAAGCTCCTCCCGTTCTGTATCTCCTGTTGCAAAATAAAGGCTGATTTTCGCTTTACGCGGGGAAAAGCCTACAAGTGGGGCATCGCCTTCATGGCCTGTTTTATATTTGTAGTGGTAAGAACCAAAGCCAATAATGGACGTCCCCCACATCTTGGCTTCATAACCCGTTGTTTCAGTGAAAATATCCAACAACCGGTACGCATCTTCCCTTTTTTTCGGGTGGTCCACTTCTTCAATAAATTCAATCACACTTCGATCATTCTGCTTGGTTTTTTGTTCATAAGCCAATGCTCTCTCTCCTTTCCACTGTCTTTCTTTATTAGTTCCACTTCCTCCCCACCATTTCCTTTCAAAACACGAATAAAAAAGGAGGCCCTACTGGAACCTCCTTTTTCTATCAGCTGATTCTTCTAACAGTGTTTCTTCCTTGTGATCTACTCCTATGGTGTGCGAAGATCCTTCTACGTATGAACAAAAATCCTAATCTAAAAAAATAAACCTCCGTCAACAGGAGGCTAATCATTGTTTCATTTGTTCATAGATTTCCGTCACCCAAAAGTGCCGAGGAAAAATAAAGAGAGGCCAGTAATCCAGCCAGCCTGGCTTTTCCACCTTTTCTACTTTCTCTGGTGGCGTTTCTTTTTCCTTCACTTTCTCAAGCTTGTCTTTATAAATTTCTGTCCCATCGGAATAGGTCAAAGAAAGCATTCCGAACTCATCCACTTCCGCCTTGACAGATTCTCCTTTTAAGTGAGTGTAGGAAACCTCTTCGGGCAGTTGATAATCTTCTTTAACATCTTTCACTCTTTCCTCGGGTTTAAAAATAGATGTTTGATAGTGTTCAAACCCAAAATCCAGCAGTTTCTTTGTATCTTCATAAGACAAATCTTTTGTGCGGCTTTTCATAGTAATCACAATCAAATCCATATTCTCCCGGCTTGCACTTGTAGCCAACGTGAAACCAGATTGTGGTACATATCCTGTCTTTCCACCTGTTACACCTTCATATGGATCTTCCCTCATAAGACGATGATGGGTGTAGAGCGTGGCATCCCACTTCTCCCCATCCCAATCCAGAACTTCTAATCCATAGATCTCTCTGAACGTTTCATTCTCTTGGGCATATTTTGTGATGGCCGCCAAGTCTTTCGCTGTTGTTTTATGCTCCGAGTCGAACAAACCATGAGGATTCTTGAAATCCGTCTGCTCCGCTCCAGCTTTTTGTTCAAGGTAAGCATTCAGATCTTCAGAGAACTGCTCGACACTTCCACTCATATGCTCGGCAATCGCAACCCCAGCATCATTCCCAGAATTCAGGAGCAGCCCTTGAACAAGCTGTTCTAATGAAGCCTTGTCTCCCTGTTCAAGGAAAACACTGGATCCTCCTGTTTCATAAGCCTTTTCACTGACGGTCACCGTATCATTGAGGTCCCCATTTTCAATGGCATAGATGGCTGTTGCAATCTTAGTTAAACTCGCCGGATACAATTTTGTCTCCGCGTTCTTTTCATATAATACTTTTCCTGTATTCGCCTCAAGCACAATAGCTGCTTCACTATTAATGGATGGGTGATCAGGTTCTGACTTTGCCATTGTTAGGTTTGGATTTATAATGAATGTGGTATATAAAACTACGATGATTAGCATAAGTTTCTTCATGTTCATGACGACTCCCTGTACACAGTGATTAATTTTATCCATTCGCTCTTTTTTCACCACGTACCAGTATATACATAATTGTCGTAATTTGAAGAAAACCAACGAATTTTTAAATGAAATGTAATCCCTTTGTAAACTACTTGGATATTTCCTGAATTTTTTCCAACGGTTGTTTCCTCAAACATCCGTCAAGACAGTAAGGAACCTTTTTTGAAGTCGACTACTCAAAACATACAAAAGGAGGGGCCCCATGGAGCCCCTCCTTTTGTAATTATAGAGAGCGTTGCAAAATATCTAGTACTGTTTCACGGTTCATTTCTTTGTAAGTCCCAACGCCTGGTTTGATGAACGTTTTTTCGACAATGTCATCAAACGCTTCATCTCCGATATCATAATCTTTAAGAGTGCTAGGTGCACCAAGAGAACTCCAGAAATGACGCAATGCTTCAGCTCCCTCTCGGGCAACTTCTACGTCAGTCTTGCCTTCAGGATCAATGCCGAAAACATTCGTTGCCAGCTGTTTTCCTCGAGTAGGGTCATCTTCCAATACATGCTCCAGCCAGTTCGGGAACAGAATAGCAAGCCCTCCTCCGTGAGGGATATCATAAATGGCAGATACGGCGTGTTCAATCCTGTGAGTTGCCCAGTCGCCTCCATCTGTTCCATTCATCAACGTTCCATTGAATGCGGTTGTACTCAAGTACATCATCGTTTCCCTATGTTCGTAGGACTTTAGATCAGCCATCAATTTCGGTCCCGTTTGAATAGCCGTACGTAGGAGAGATTCGATGAACCCATCAATCATCGGTGTGTTTTCAGTGCGATGGAAATAGTGTTCCAATGCATGGGACATGCTGTCTACAATTCCATAAACGGTTTGGTTTTCGGGTACAGAAAATGTGTTCGTTGGATCTAAGATAGAAAACGTTGGATACACATGAGGGGAACCCCATCCAAGTTTGTCCTTCGTCTCCCAGTTCGTAATAACGGAAACGGCATTCATCTCGGACCCTGTTGCAGCAAGTGTCAGCACGGTGCCGATCGGCAATGCATCTTCGATTGGGACTTCTTGTTTAATCAACTCCCATGCATCAGCTTCACTGACTGCTCCTGCAGCAATTGCTTTTGTACAATCGATGACACTTCCGCCTCCTACAGCAAGCAGAAAGTCGATGCCTTCGCTTTTACAAATCTCCACACCTTTTCGAACCGTCGTCAGTCGGGGGTTGGGTTCTACGCCGGACAATTCGTAAACAGCGGCTTCGATCGCCTCTAGTTGGTTCATGACGTCATCGTACACACCATTCCGTTTAATGCTCCCCCCGCCATACACGACAAGCACCTTTGCACCTTTTTTTATTTCATTTGGTATTTGGTTGATTTGACCCTCGCCAAAATAAAGCTTCGTAGGGTTATATTGTAGAAAGTTGTTCATTCGTTCCACCTCACATTTTTTATAACCAGTCCATTGTATCATTCAGAGAATACAAACAGCTAACGATGAATACCGATAACCCCTATCAAGAATTTTGATCTTTCCACTCAAACGTTCAAGATAACCGTTTGCTGCATGATTTTTCCTGTTCGCTCAACCCTGGAGTTACATACAGTGTAAGCATCATTGTTCGCTTTCGCTGTCCATTCTTCTACGCTTGTTTGTATCCTTCGCTTGAATGTTCCTGATGAATCATAGACGGCTCAATTGTATGGTTTCCTAATCAATCGTTCGTATATAGCAAAGACTATTCTCCTTATACATAGAGAACGATGAAAATGGTAAGCAAATCCCTTGGTGACCAGTTTTTAAATGGAGCCATAAGGGAATAGTCTTTTTAACTTATACAAAAAGGAGTTTTCACCTGAATGCCACTTTTTATCGAGGTAGACCATGACCGGCATATTGATTTATTCGTACAGGATATTGGTGAGGGACAGCCCATTGTATTCCTCCATGGATGGCCATTGAATCATAAGATGTTTGAACATCAAATGAACGAACTGCCTCAAAATGGGTACCGCTTCATCGGTATCGATATGCGCGGTTTTGGAAAATCAGACAAGCCCGTTTACGGTTATGATTACGACACGCTTGCCCATGATGTAAAAACCATCGTCGAATACCTCCAACTTGAAAACTTCTATTTAATCGGATTTTCCATGGGCGGCCCAATTGCGATCCGCTATGCAACGAAATTTGCAAACAAAGAATTTGCTAGGCTGATTTTAGCAGGACCAGCAGCTCCGAGCTTCACTCAAAAAGAAGATTATCCTTATGGCATGAAACAGGAAGAATTCGAGAGACTAATCGATAGGCTCCAAAACGATCGCCCAGCTGCTTTAAAAGACTTCGGAGAAGGATTCTACCATTCCGATCTCTCAGAACCATACGGGGAGTGGTTCCACAGCCTTGGCCTTGAAGCCTCGGCCCATGCCACCATTGCATGCGCCGAGTCATTAAGAGATGAAGATCTGCGGGAAGAAATCAGTCTCATCGACGTCCCCACCCTGCTGCTTCACGGAAAATATGATGAAATTTGTGACTTTGCCTTTTCAGAATTGTTGCATGAAAAAATCCCAAACAGCACGTTGATTCCTTTTGAGAAAAGCAGCCACGGACTGGTATATGATGAAAAAGAAAAATTTAATAAAATTCTACTTGATCTACTGAATTAAGAAAAAAGGAGAACCGGCTATGAGTGCCGGTTCTCCTTTTTTTAACCCTTATATTCTGATGATACCGATAATAGCTTCAAAGTCGCTGATAAATGGCGGAAAGCTACTGATATATGCTTAAAAGTTACCGATAAATACTCAAAAGCTACTGATAAAAGTTAAAAACCGACGGATAAACCCTCCTGACATTTTGTAATCAACGACAAAAAAGCCAGGAAGAGATCGAACACTCTTCCTGGCTGTCACCTTAAGCGATGACCACTTTCTTCGGGTTGGCTAGCTTCTGGATCAGTGGCAACCGGGATAGATCCATGTTTCCACCACTCAAAACAACGCCGCATTGCTGTTGTTCAAACGTGTCACACGTACTGAGAAGGCCGGCAAGTGCCGTTGCTCCTGCCCCTTCGACGAGTGTTTTTTCACGTTCGAGAAGCATGAGCATGGCTTTCGCGATTTCATGTTCTTCCACCGTGATCACTTGATCCACGTACTTTTGGATACACGTGTAGGTAAGTCTTCCTCTTTCCTTCACGGCGATTCCGTCAGCAATCGTCGAGACAGATGTCAATTTTTCAGGTCCTTTTTTGTACAGCGCATTGTAAGTGGACGGCGCTTTTGTGGATTGGACACCGATGACTTTGATGTCCGGCTTCAGCTGCTTGGCTGCAAAGGCAATACCTGAGATCAGCCCGCCTCCACCGATTGGTACGAACAGGCGGTTCAAATCCGGCTGCTGTTGCAGCATTTCAACGGCGACCGTCGCTTGTCCTGCCATCACGTCATAGTCGTCGAACGGGTGAAGAAAAGTAGCCCCCGTTCTTTCCTGCTCAAGCAAAGCCGCTTGATAAGCTTCCTGGAAGGACTCTCCGGTAAGGACGACTTTCGCTCCGTACCCTTGTGTTGCTTCCACTTTTGCTCTTGGTGTCCCTTCAGGCATGAAGATTTGTGCATGAATGCCACGTTTCGCAGCAGCGAGCGCAACACCTTGGGCATGGTTACCGGCAGAAGCCGCGATTACACCACGGAACGCTTCTTCTTCCGTCAGGCAAGCGACTTTATAGGAGGCGCCCCGCACTTTGAAAGCTCCTGTTTTTTGCTGATTCTCCATCTTCAAATAGACGTGCTGTCCGGTTTTCTCATTGAAGGTTGTTGATGTTTGCAGCGGGGTGCGGTGCACCACCTCCTGCAACTGTTCCTGTGCATCCATCACTTTAGCTAGCGTTAAGAAATCCCCAACGTCTTCACTCCTTTGTTTTGTTTTTCGTACTGGTCGATTTTGTCTTCATACGTCAAGGTGACGGCAATTTCGTCCCAGCCATTTAAAAGCATTTCTTTGTGGTAGGACTGGATGTCGAACGACACATCTAAGACCCCGTCATCAATGATCTGCTTTTCCAAATCGACCTTCACTTCATACTTCTCTTTCGTAGCCTTTTCCATCAGCTGATCAACAACTGACTTCGGTAACTGAATCGGCAGGATCCCGTTTTTGAAGCAGTTGTTGTAGAAAATGTCGGCGAAACTCGGGGCGATGACCACTTTGAATCCGTAGTCCTGGATCGCCCATGGCGCGTGTTCTCTGGAGGAACCGCACCCGAAGTTTTCACCGCCGACAAGGACAGAAGCACCATCATACATCGGGTCATTCAAGGAGAAATCTTCCCGGGGTGTTCCATCCTCATTGAATCGCCAGTTGTAGAAGAGAAACTGGCCGAATCCCTGACGTTCAATTCTTTTCAAAAATTGCTTCGGAATGATCTGGTCGGTATCGACATTCGATCGATCCAATGGGTAAACCAGACCTTTATGTTGTTTGATCGGCTCCATCTACTCAACCTCCTACCGCACTGGCGTATTTTCTGACGTCAACAAAACGACCTTCCAATGCAGCTGCTGCTGCCATTTCCGGACTGACGAGATGAGTTCTGGCGCCATTTCCCTGACGTCCTTCGAAATTCCGGTTGGAAGTGGAAGCACAGCGTTCGCCAGGCGGAACGATATCATCGTTCATCGCCAAACACATGCTGCATCCCGCATCGCGCCATTCGAACCCTGCTGTCAGGAAGATCGTATCCAGACCTTCTGCTTCTGCAGCATCTTTCACCGACTTAGAACCAGGGACAACAAGGGCTCTTACCCCTTCATGGACACGACCTCCACGAACGATTTCTGCAGCTTTACGCAAATCGCTCAATCTGGAATTGGTACACGAACCGATGAACACGTGCTCGACAGGAATTGATTCGATGCTCTGGTTCGGCTCAAGGCCCATATATTCAATAGCCCGCTCGATGCCGTCCTTGTCTTCTTCGGCCAATTCTGGATCAGGGACACGACCACCGACAGGAACACACTGAGAAGGGTTCGTTCCCCATGTTACCTGCGGTTCAATTTCATCCGCATGAATCGTAAGGGTTTGGTTATATTCAGCTCCTTCATCAGAAGCTAAAGCGAGCCACTGTTCGGCTGCTTCATCGAAAGCCTCCCCTTCCGGCACATAACGTTTTCCTCGCATGTAATCGATTGTCGTTGCATCAGGACTGATCAATCCGGCTCTTGCTCCTGCTTCTATAGACATGTTGCACACCGTCATGCGCTCCTCCATGGAAAGGTTGCGGACAGCTTCGCCTGTGTACTCGATCACATGGCCCGTACCGAAACGGACACCATACTTACCAATGATGGCAAGGATTAAATCCTTCGCTGTAACGCCTGTTCCTAGCATCCCATCGACGTTGACTTGTAGTGTTTTCGGAGGCGCCTGCCATAAAGATTGAGTGGCGAGCACGTGCTCCACCTCACTCGTCCCGATTCCAAATGCCAGGGCTCCAAAAGCTCCATGCGTGGAAGTATGGCTATCTCCACAGACGATCGTTTTGCCTGGTTGTGTCAAACCAAGTTCTGGACCAATGACGTGAACGATCCCCTGATCTGGGTGATTGATGTCCGCAAGGCGGACACCAAATTCCTCACAGTTCGCTTTCAAAGTTTCCATCTGCTTCTTGGAAACTTCATCTTTGATGACATTCCGATGAATGGTCGGGACGTTATGGTCCATCGTCGCAAACGTTCGATCGGGTCTTCTCACTTTCCTTCCGGCCATTCGCAATCCTTCAAACGCCTGGGGAGAGGTCACCTCATGAATCAGATGCAGGTCGATGTAGAGGAGATTCGGCTTCCCTTCTTCTTCATGGACGACATGCTGATCCCAAATTTTTTCTACAATGGTTTTTGGATGACTCATTCCGTTCCGCTCCCTTCGTGTTTATACGTAACAACGCATGATATTTTCTGTCGTATCACTTGTGCTGATTTGATCGACCACTCTTCGTGCCAATTCACTTCCACTGACGACAGTACCTCCGATGAGGTCGATGTCTGCCGTGTGGTATCCTTCGTCCAACACTTCCTGTACAGCCGCTTCCACTTGTTCTGCTTCCTCTTCCATCCCGAAAGAATGTTTCAACATCATAGCGACAGATAGAATACTAGCGAGAGGATTCGCCTTATTCATCCCTGCGATATCAGGAGCAGATCCGTGAACCGGTTCGTAAAGCCCAACGCCTGTTTCGTTCAAACTGGCAGATGGGAGCATGCCTAGAGACCCTGTCAGTACCGAAGCTTCGTCACTTAAAATGTCTCCAAACATATTTTCTGTCACAATGACATCGAAGTAAGCGGGATTGGTCACAAGCTTCATCGCAGCTGCATCCACAAGCATATGTTCAACCTTTACATCAGGATACTGCGATTTTTTCTCCTCTACGACTTCACGCCACATACGACTCGACTCGAGAACATTCGCTTTATCTACTGAAGTGAGTTGTTTCCTCCGAACCTTCGCACTTTGGAAAGCCTGCTCTACGATTCTTTCAATCTCCCACCGTTCGTAAGCTAGTGTATCGACGACAGCCTTTCCATTGTCGCGCCGTTCACTTGGTTCTCCAAAGTACAATCCACCGGTCAACTCACGAACAATCAATAGATCACTCGCTGCGACGACTTCCTGCTTCAAAGGTGATGCATGGAGCAACTGCTGAAACGCTTTGACAGGACGGAGATTCGCAAACAAGCCGAGTTGTTTGCGAATTCCAAGCAGCCCTTTTTCCGGCCTCATGTGACCGGGAAGCTGATCCCACTTCGGTCCACCGACAGCTCCGAGGAAAATAGCATCGGCTTTTCTCGCTGCTTCCACCGTATCCTCCGGAAGAGGCGTTTCATGATTATCAATCGCTACTCCTCCGATGTCGTGACTCTCAAAAGTGAAGGTGTGCTGAAATCGGTCCGCGACCGCCTGCAGCACGTTTTTAGCGGCTTTCGTTACTTCTGGACCGATTCCGTCTCCTGGCAAAAGTACAATATGTTTTTCCATGTGCATCCCCCTTTAGTTATATTTGCACTTGCTGAAAATTCTCCTGTTTGCTTCTATATAGTGTACGATTCACTGCATTTAAGAAGGCGTGGGCCGAAGCTTCCAGAACATCCTGTGCGGATCCCCGACCGGACGCTTTGATTCCGTCGACAGTCAGTTGTACGTGAACTTCAGCTAGAGCATCGCGCCCTTTTCCAATCGAACTCAATTGATAGTCTTGCAAATGAACATCCGCATCAATTAAGTCATCGAGCGTGTTATAAATCGCTTCGACGCTTCCTTCACCTGTATTAGCTTTCTCTACTTCTTCCCCATCCGGTCTTGTCAAAAGAACAGTCGCTGTCGGACGGTTGATGCTGCCATATTGAACCTGGAAAGCTTTCAACTCGTATTTAGGCTGATCTTCGTTCTCTGTTTGAGTATCTGTCAAAATGGCAAACAGATCGTCGTCCGTCACTTCTTTCTTTTTGCCTGTCAGAGTTTTAAAGGATTCAAAAGCTTCCTTCAGCTTGTTTTCATTAAGAGTAAATCCAAGCTCTTCGGCTTTTTGTTTAAAAGCATGACGTCCGGAGTGCTTTCCTAACACCATTCGATTGGAATCGATGCCAACCATCGCTGGGGTAATAATTTCGTAAGTCGTCGACTCTTTCAGCACGCCGTCCTGGTGAATGCCAGATTCATGAGCGAAAGCGTTACGTCCAACGACAGCTTTGTTGCCTGGCACTTGCATTCCTGTCAGGCGGCTGACGAGATCACTGGTCCGTTTGATCTCTTTTAACACCAGTCCTGTTTCGAAATCGTAACGGTCTTGACGGATTTTCAAAGCGACAGCAATCTCTTCAAGTGCTGCGTTTCCGGCACGTTCGCCGATGCCATTGATCGTACCTTCGATTTGTCTCGCTCCGTTTTCAATCGCTGCAAGGGAATTACTTACAGCCATTCCAAGATCATCGTGATTGTGCGTAGACAAAACCGCTTTGTCGATGTTTGGCACGTTTTCTCTTACATATCGGAAAAGCCGGCCGATTTCATCAGGAGTTGTAAATCCGACCGTATCCGGAAGGTTGATGACACTCGCACCAGCGTCAATTACTTTTTCGATGATATGGACGAGAAAGTCTTGATCTGATCGCAATGCATCTTCTGCTGAAAACTGGACGTGTGGAAACTTCTCTTTCGCATAGGTGACCATCTCCACCGCTTTTTGTACGACCTCATCTGGTGTTTTCTTCAGTTTGTGGGTCATGTGGATCGGAGAGGTTGCGATGAAAACATGCAACCTTGGCTCCGCTCCGCCTTTCAATGCTTCCCATGCAATATCAATGTCACGTTTGTTCGCTCGCGCTAATCCTGTTACCGAACAACCGCGGACGGTATCTGCAATTTCTTTGACCGCTTCAAAGTCAGCTTGAGAGGAAGCGGGAAAACCCGCCTCCATAATGTCCACACCTAAACGTTCCAGCTGTTTAGCAATTTCCACTTTTTCCAAACGATTCAAATTGACGCCAGCGGATTGTTCTCCGTCTCTCAAGGTTGTGTCGAAAACATTAACGTGAGCCATGTGTGACCACATCCTTTGCTTTGGATTGGGATTTCTTGACGAACGGCATCAGTTCACGGAGCTCTCTACCCACCTTTTCGATTTGATGATTATTTTCACGAGCATTGATTGCATTGAATTCTGGACGGTTTACCTGATTCTCAAGGATCCATCCTTTGGCAAACTTCCCTGTCTGGATATCTGTCAACACATCTTTCATGCGAGCTTTGGTACTTTCATCAACGACGCGTGGACCTGATACGAAATCACCCCACTGAGCGGTATCGGAGATGGAGTAACGCATGCCCTCAAGACCACCTTCGTACATCAAGTCAACGATCAATTTAAGCTCGTGCATACATTCGAAATACGCCACTTCCGGCTGATAACCTGCTTCTGTTAACGTTTCAAAACCAGCTTTGACAAGGCTTGTAAGTCCCCCACAAAGAACGGCCTGCTCACCGAAAAGATCGGTTTCCGTTTCTTCCTGGAAGGATGTTTCAAGAACCCCAGCACGACCGCCACCGATTCCTTTTGCATAAGCGAGGGCGATTTCTTTTGCTTCCCCAGTGACGTCCTGTTCAACACCGATCAGTGCAGGTACACCAGCACCTTCTTCAAACGTGCGGCGGACAAGGTGCCCTGGTCCTTTTGGTGCGACAAGGAACACATCAACATCTGATGGCGGAACGACCTGGTTGAAGTGGACATTGAATCCGTGAGCGAAGGCAAGAGCTGCGCCGGACTTCAAGTTCGGTTTGATGTGTTCTTCGTAAACGCTTGGTTGATGTTCATCTGGCAGAAGAACCATTACGACATCGGCCTCTGCGACAGCGTCAGCAACGGTTTTCACTTCCAACCCGTCTTGTTCAGCTTTATCCCATGACTTACCTTTACGAAGTCCGACCACAACGTTATGTCCGCTCTCCTTCAAGTTTTGAGCATGAGCATGACCTTGAGATCCGTACCCTACTACAGCTACTTTTTTGTTTTTTAGTACCTCATCTTTAATATCGTTGTGATAGTATACGTGTGCCATTTTTACATCCATCCTTTCGGGAAATTATTTTAATAGAGAGTAAGATTTGAATTCTGCCACCTGTGGCTGATGACCACGAGTGAAGGCGGTCAAGCCCGTTCTGGCCAGTTCTTTAATGCCATAAGGCCTTAGCAGATCGATGAGCGCATCGACTTTATCTGATTTACCCGTCACCTGAACCGTAACGCTTTCTTTACTGACATCAATGATTGATGCACGGAACGGTTCGATGATGCCCTGGATTTCGCTTCGGATCTGTGGGTTGCTGATGACCTTCACCATCGCGAGCTCCCGGGCGACAATGGCTTTGTCTGTGATGTCTGACACTTTCAGAACATCGATTTGTTTGTTCAGTTGTTTGGTCAGCTGCTCGAGCTTGCGGTCATCTTCGACTTCCACGACAAACGTCATTTTTGAAACGCCCTCCGTTTCTGTCCTGCCAACGGAAATGCTTTCAATGTTGAATTGCCTTTTGGCAAGTAATCCTGTCACTCGGTTCAGCACACCGCTCCGATTATGAACGGTTGCTGTGACGATTCGCTTCATCGTTTCACCCCAATCATTTCGTGTAGTCCTTTACCTGGAGCAATCATTGGATAGACATTCTCTTTCTGAAGGACGCGGCAATCGATGACTGCTGGCTGATCATCACCCAAAACTTTCGGAAGTATTTCCAAAAGCTCTTCTTGGGTCTCGATCTTGTAGCCTGGAACTTGATAGCTTTCCGCAAGTTTTACAAAGTCCGGCTGGACATCGATGATCGATTCTGAATATCTTTCACTGTAAAACTTCTCCTGCCACTGCCTTACCATGCCCAGTGCCTGATTGTTGACAATCAACACTTTGACAGGCAATCGCCTTTCTTGAAGAACCGACAGCTCCTGCAGGGTCATTTGAAAACCGCCGTCACCAACAACAGCGACGCAGGTGGAATCCATGTCGGCCAGCTGTGCTCCGATGGCTGCAGGGAACCCGTATCCCATGGTTCCAAGTCCTCCTGAGGTGACCCAGCGATTCGGCCGATCAAAAAGGTAGTATTGAGCTGCCCACATTTGATGCTGCCCGACATCTGTTGTAACCACCGCTTCTCCACCGGTATATTCATAAACTTTCTGCATGAGCCATTGTGGGACAATGAGTTCTTCCGGCTGATCATGCCAAAGTGGATAATCTTTTTTGTTTTGGCTGATGGCATCCATCCACCCTTGGTGGTGCAGGCCTTTTACAGGCTTTTGATTCAATGCGTTTAGGGCTGCTTTGGCGTCGGATACGATTGGAATGTGAGTCGGGATGTTTTTTCCGATTTCAGCAGGGTCGATATCAATATGAGCAACGGTTGCATGTGGTGCAAAGTGCTTCAGGTTCCCTGTCAGCCTGTCGTCAAAGCGGGAACCAATGTTGATTAGCAGGTCACATTCATAAAGAGCGGTATTGGCGGAATAAGTGCCATGCATGCCTGCCATTCCAAGTGACAAATCACAAGTGCCTGGGTAACTTCCAAGTCCGAGGAGCGTTGAAGTAACTGGCAGTTGATAATTTTGGACGAATGTTTTTAACTCCTCTGATGCACCTGCATGAATGACACCGGACCCTGTGAGTACTACTGGTTTTTTCGCTTCTACAAGGGCATCATGCAGTTTACTGATTTGAAGTGGGTTCGGCTTCACGGTCGGCTGATAGCCCGGAAGATGAAAATCACTCTTCACTTCCTTTGTGTACACCGTTGAACTGATATCTTTAGGTATATCCACAACCACCGGTCCTGGTCTTCCAGTGGTCGCAATGTGAAAGGCTTCATTCACAATTCTCGGCAGGTCCTCGATTTCCTGAACTTGATAATTATGTTTCGTGATTGGCGTCGTGATCCCCATGATGTCTGATTCTTGGAATGCATCCGTTCCAATCACGCCTTTTGCTACCTGCCCTGTAAAGATAACGAGTGGAAGGGAATCCATCATGGCATCCGCAATTCCTGTAACTAGATTTGTCGCGCCAGGGCCGGACGTGCCGATGACAACTCCTGCTTTACCAGAAACCCTCGCGTATCCTTCCGCCGCGTGGATGGCTCCTTGTTCATGTCTAGGAAGAATATGGTCAAAACTTCCTTCCGCCCGGTAGATGGCATCATAAATCGGTAAAACAGCACCACCTGGATATCCGAATAACGTTTCAACACCTTGACCGATCAAAGCTTCCACGAGCAAATCAGCGCCTGTTTTCGTTGCGGTTTGCTGCTCCGCACTTGCTTGTGCCTTCATTTTTTTCATCCCTCCTGTGTTGAACCTATCTTTTATGGGAAGCGGCCATTCACAATGAAGTCTCTCCGCTTTGAACCTTTCGCCTTTCGAACAAAAAAGAGACCTTCTTCCTCCTCAAATTCCTGCAACACAACAACAGTGTCGTAAGAACGTGAGGGGTGAAAAGGTCTCTCTTTACTTCCACGGTACCACCCTCATTCGTGAAGCTCTTTTAACAAGCTCCACCTCATGGGATTCAAATCCTGAACCCCTTTTGATAACAGGTGCGGTGAAACACCTGGTCCCGCCTACTGGTAGAAACGTTCAGCGTGGACACTCAAGGATGATGTCAGAATAAGATGTATTTCCGGGCTTCCAGCAACCCCGGCTCTCTGGGAATACATGAACTTATTCCTTTATTCCTTTCATCGTGTTCGTATATTTTAATTATCAAATGCCTCGTACTCCGCTCGGCTTTTCTCTACTAACTTACGTGTGCTTGATTTTTGCTGTACACTTTGTATCCGTCTGTTGTTGTTACTTTTCTGAATTCTGAAAGCAAGTGGTTTGTGACGACACCTGGACTACCATTTCCTACTTTCCGCTGGTCAACTTCCACAACGGCGATTACTTCGGCCGCTGTTCCTGTTAAAAATACTTCATCAGCGACATAAACATCGTGTCTTGTAAACGGCTGCTCCTTGACTTTGTAGCCTTTTTCTTCAGCTATATCAATGATGGCGTTACGAGTGATTCCTTCTAATGCCCCCAAGTATGTCGGAGGGGTTAAAATTGTTCCATTTTTCACGATAAAGATGTTATCAGCAGAACCCTCGGTCACATAGCCTTGATCGTTTAGCATTAGAGCCTCATCAACTCCGGCCTGATTGGCTTCCATTTTCACAAGAATGTTATTCAAGTAATTCAACGATTTCACTTGGGGCGGTAACACGTCCGGCCGGTTTCTTCTGCTCGAAACAGAGGCAAGCCGCACCCCGCGCTCATATAGTTCTTTAGGGAACAAAGCGAGTGCCTCAGCAATGACAACCAAGCGTGGATTTGCACAGCTGGCAGGGTCCAGACCCAAATTGCCGGCGCCTCTGGAAACAACGACGCGAATATAAGCGGTCTCCAACTGGTTACGGCGAACGGTTTCAGCAATAATCTCTTCGAGTTCCTCCTTACTTTGCGGGATCTCGAGCATGATCGACTTCGCTGAATCAAAAAGACGGTTCAAGTGTTCATCCAGCTTAAAAATATTGCCTTCGTAAACACGAATACCTTCGAACACCCCATCTCCATATAAGAAACCGTGATCATATACTGAAACAACGGCCTCTTCTTTCTTTACGTATTCGCCGCTCATGTAAATCCATTGGCTGCTCATTTTCAGCACTCCTTTCTTTTATAAGTTAATGTTTAAAATGGTTAAACAATGATTAAGAAAATATGGCCCCCTCTGGTAAGGAGTGATCTTACATTTTCAGGGCCCCAATCTCAGGTCTTTCGCATGAACCAACCAGACGATGAAAGTCATCGATGTAGTTGATTGAGGACTACTTTAAACCCATTTCAAGGGAAGGTCAACAGGTTTTAAGCAAATTTTCTGAACACTCAAAAGATTCGATAAACAAGTTAAGCGCTTACATCGTTGGGAGGCTTGAGATCCCGTTTCTTTTTCTCTTTTCTTTTTTTCTTTTTTATCTCAAATGAGCGTTGATTCAGGAAACCACCAGCTTTAGAACTAGGAGATCATTCGAGCTTTTTTATGAACAGTTCTTCTCTTTTGATGATTGTCTCAAATCATTAATAGTGGACGTTCGCCCTGCCTCAAAAGCCCGTCCCTTCATACAGTGTCGTATAGGAAAAATAAAGGTGGTGAAAGATATGGGCTGGTATGGTGGCTGCGGTGGATACGGCGGATACGGCGGTGGATACGGAAGCACTTTCGTTTTGATCGTTGTATTGTTCATCCTTTTGATTATTGTAGGAGCTTCTTTCTACAACTAAAACCTTTTCGTGTGAACCACCATTACCCGTAATAAGTGGTTCACACAAAAGCGGTTCGTCAACGATGACCTCCGCTTTTCAGGTGTGCATAAAAAAGAACCAGAGGTCCTCACCACCTTCTGGTTCATTGTTCGTTATCTTTGCAATTGAAAGAATTCGAGAGAACAATTGTTTTCTCAATATAGGTTTGGTTATAATAAACCAGCGAGACATATTTTCTACAACCTCTACCTGTAGTATGTCTCCCTCTTTCAAGACCAGAGCGTATTTGCTCTGGCTTTTTTTACATAAATATTTATTATACATATATAATGAGTATACTCTTTTTTGTGGGCTGGTTTCATCATGTATTTCTTCACTGCACGCCGGCCTGCCTAAACGAAAGTAATTTCAAAAACATGATCTGTTTGATAAAAATCTAATAAACACATCAAAGAAGCGAATCGTCTATGTAAAATAGCCAATTCGCTTCTTTTTTCACTGGGAAGAGTTTCAAGTCGGAATTTCTTCGTATTCATTTTCTAATGCGCACTCTCTTTGATACTCCAAGTTGATAAAAATTTGCTGCAACTCAGGCAAGGTCATCTCAATCGTCCTTTTTCCAAAGGCATCCTCTGTGTAACCTAATTCCCTTAATTGATCAATCAAAAAATACCTGTCCTGATGCGAACCTACTGGTGGATAAACTGACATGAGCATCCAATCAACTCCTGCACAAAGATTATTATACTAATGTCCTTTCTACTCCCATACCCTTTATTCCTCTTTTAAATCCTATAAAATTATCTCAATTGTCTGATTTCAACAAATAAATCGATGATATATTCAAGTAAATACGACATAAAACGAATTTCTGACCTTATTATGCTACTAAAAAAACTAATAGCATTGGGGAGACCAAGAAGATGTGCTGGAAAGACTCCTTAGAAATTAGTTCAAAAACACTTCACCTTTCCATCAGGAATTTACCAGCCCCTTGCACTACAGATGCCACCCCTGTTTATCCAGTAAAAAAAAACGCCCATAACATGGACGTTTTAGCTCTTATTTATATGTTGCCAAAGAACTTCTCCGCTTTTTCTAAATACGGCTCTTCTTCAGGCATCAATTCATACTCCTCCACAATTGCATCTACCGGACATACCGATACACACGCCCCGCAGTCTATACAGATATCAGGGTTGATGTAATATTGGTCTTCCCCTTTTTCAATGCAATCAACAGGACAAACATCAACGCATTCCCCCGCCTGTTCGCCCTCGCATGGTTGTGTAATGACAAAAGCCATATGGATCTCTCCCTATTTCCTTGATAAAACTAGTGTCTCGAATAGTAAGGGGTCTTGTCAATGTTTAAAGAGTTTACTTGGATTTAACTCATATAAGTCCCTGCAAAGAAAGAAGAGGCAGCAGACCATGAACTGTGATCAGTTGGTCGTATGGAAATTTGTGTAGTTGGAAAGCATGAACCCTTCGTCCGATTGTCAAAGGCAATAGTGACAAGTAGAATAGCTACTAACAGATATAAAGTTTTAAAATCTCGGGAACGCATGAAATCTGATTAGATCATCTGGATTTCTTGCGTTTTTTTTTCCAGTAATTGATCTGTCTTTTTGCTAGAAAAGGAAGGAGGGGTTTCCATGACTTCATGGATACGGCCTTTTCGGGGTTTCATCGTTTTGCTTGTTTTTTCGATATTTTTCATGACGGGTTGTACCGAAACCCAGCCTAGAGAAGAACATGTCCAAAACGAAACAGAACAACCACAAGATTCTGAAACAAGTGCTATTGCAGAAAAAGAAGAGGAAACACCTTTAGAAAAGGACGCTAAAGAAGAACAACAGCCTGGAGATGTTGATGCCACCGTTACAAATGTTGTAGACGGAGACACCATTGACATTGAGATGAACGGTAAACAAGAACGCGTCCGTTTGTTACTCGTCGACACACCGGAGACTGTCCACCCTAACAAACCTGTCCAGCCTTTTGGACCAGAAGCAAGCGATTTTGCAAAAGATCGATTGTCGGGTGAAAAGATACGATTCGAATATGACGGACCTAAGCGGGACCATTATGATCGTCTTCTTGGCTATGTTTGGATTGACGGAGAGAATTTCAATCAGCAACTACTAGAGGAAGGTTTCGCCCGCTATGCTTATGAGTATGATCCCCCCTACACTCATGAAGCGACCATGAAAAATGCTCAAACCCGTGCTAAACAACAAGGAAAAGGGATTTGGAGCTTGGACGGTTACGTTACGGACGAGGGATTTCGTATAGATGAATCACTGACTGACGAGGAAACACCTGTCTCTTCTTATGAGGGGCGTCTTCCATTTGATCCTCAAGGACCCGATAGAGACTGTGGTGATTTTTCATCCCAAGAAGTAGCCCAAGCTTTTTTTGAAGCTGCAGGGGGACCTGACCGAGACCCCCATCGCTTAGATGGTCACGATCAGGATGGGCTCGTTTGTGAGAGTTTAGAATAAAATTGAAACATCCCATATACTCCATGAGTCATACTTGGTTTGTTAAAGAGGGTTTCCTAGAAGGGACCCTCTTTTGTTTTGTCATTCCCACCTGTAATCGTTTCAATTTTTGCAATATTATTGTAATTATTCCATAAACAGGGTAAAATTATGTAACTATAAGGGGTTTTTTGGATTAATTGGATAAATATTCACTAATCCATCCAATTTTATAATAGGGGGTCTTCAAATGAAAAAGTATTCATGGTTGATGTTCATTCTCCTCTTCACTGTAAGCCTATTCTTAAGTGCTTGTGGCGAAAGTGGGACAAGCGGTTCAGCAGGAGAAGACGGTGGAAGTGATGGTGGAGAAGAAATGACAAACCTGACCATGGGCACAGGTAGTGTCGGCGGTGTCTACTATCCTTTAGGTGGAGAAATGGCAAACCTTTTCGCTGACAATATTGATGTTGAGGGTTTTGACATGAGTTCCGTGGAATCTGGAGCTTCTGTTGAAAACATCGCCAAAATTCAATCCGGAGATTTCCAGTTGGGGATTGCCCAGAATACGACCATGATCAATGCGGTTGAAGGAGTGGGTGATTTTGAAGGAAAAGATGTCGGAAATGTCGGGGTGATCGGTTCCCTTTATCCAGAGGCACTTCAAGTCGTCACCCTGGATTCGACAGGAATTGAGTCCATTGAAGATCTTAAAGGCAAAAAAGTAGCTGTTGGACCTCCAGGTGGAGCGACACGCGAGGCTGCTGAGATGGTCCTCTCCGCTTATGGCATTGAAGAAGGGGACTATGAAGCGTTTGAAGAAGGATTCGGCGACGCGAAAAGCAAACTTCAAAATAACACCATTGATGCTTCCTTTGCAGTTGTGGGGGTTCCATCATCAACAACAGATGAATTAGAAGCGGCTACTGGAGAAGTGAAATTCCTTAACATTGAAGGAGACGCTCTTGATGAAGTCGTCGCCAACAGCCAATACGAAGCGTACACGGTGGAACCAGGTACGTATGAGTGGCAGGAAGAACCTGTCGAAACCATTACGGCAATGGCGCTTCTTCTTGGTTCCACAAGCCAGGTCAGTGAAGACCTAGCGTACGAAATGACGAAAACTCTTTATGAAAATGCTGGCGATATGTCAATCGCTCAAGCTAAGCTGATCACGAAAGACAGTGCCTTAACTGGTGCTCAAGACCTTCCGCTTCACCCTGGAGCAGAGAAGTACTTCAAGGAAGCAGGCATATTAGAATAAAGGATAAAACGGAACCGGACATTGTTTTTGTCCGGTTCTTTAAAGCGCTCAATAAAGATCAGAATGGAGGTAAGAAGCGTGACGAAAAAAGATAACAAAGAAATCGACAAGCAGGAAATGATGAAAAAATACGATAAAGAGAGCACATTCCGTACAAACCTCGGGACGTGGGGCTGGCTGACATTGATTCTTGGTAGCGCACTAACCATTTTTCAGCTATATACAGCTTACCGCGGAGCTTACGTTTCTCTCATCCAGGGGGCGATTCACCTGGGCGCGGCGCTATGCTTAGTCTATCTTCTCTATCCGATCAAATCTTCTTTGACAAGCAAACGTGGCATTCCATGGTATGATCTTATCTTTGCTGCGGTCGCCCTTTATTCAAACTTTTACATCATTCAAAATTATGACCGCCTCATCAATGAAGCGATTATCTTCGGATTCACCTATATGGACCAAATTGTCGCGACAGCCGGCATTCTTTTGCTACTTGAAGCGACAAGGCGAGTCGTCGGCCTCCCTATTGTCATCATAGCTATTCTCGCGCTGCTTTATGGGATGTTCGGAAACTTCATCCCTGTGATCGGTCACGCCGGGAATGACTGGCCAACGCTCGCAACGAAGATGTTTTTCAGTTCCAGCGCTATTTTCGGTATTCCAATTCAAATATCTTCGACCTATATTTTCCTATTCCTATTTTTCGGAGTCATTCTCGTCAAAACGAATATTGGTCAGTTTTTCAACGATCTCGCCCTCCGTTTAACAGGAAAATATACGGGGGGAACGGCAAAAGCTGCAGTTGCAGCGAGTGGTCTTCAAGGCATGGTAAGCGGAAGCTCTGTTGCCAATACTGTAGGATCTGGATCATTTACGATCCCAATGATGAAAAATGCAGGGTTTAAACCGCACTTCGCTGCCGCCTCAGAAGCCTCTGCCTCAACTGGAGGACAGCTCATGCCGCCGATCATGGGTGCCGCAGCATTCATCATGGCATCTTATACGGGGATTCCTTATAACGAAATTATCGTCATCGCGATTATCCCTGCCCTCTTATATTTTTCAGGCGTCTTTTTAGGGACTCACTTTGAAGCAAGGAAACAAAACATCCGTGGTCTTTCTAAAGAAGAACTTCCTCAGACAAATAAGCTGGTCAAAAGGCTGGACTTGTTCCTTCCGCTCGTCATTATTATCGGATTTTTACTTGCGGGACGTACACCGACATATGCGGCATTATTTGCAATCGTAACCGCTTTTGTCATCAGTTTCTTCCGTAAAGAAACACGAATGTCCTGGAAAGGGATCATCAAACTGCTCGAAGAAGGAGCGCGCGTCGCCCTCCCTGTCATTGCTGCCTGTGCGACTGCAGGAATCATTGCAGGTACAGTAACGACTACAGGACTAGGACCTAAAATTGCCGGAGGAATCATCGATCTTGCCCAGGGTCAATTTTTCCTTGTTATGTTCTTCACCATGATTGCCTGTATTATTTTAGGTATGGGACTTCCTACGACAGCGAACTATGTCGTAACCGCTACAATGGCGGCACCTGCCTTGTTAGCTTTTGATGTTCCGGTCATTGCTGTTCACATGTTTGTCTTTTATTTCGGGATTGTTGCAGACATCACCCCACCGGTTTGTCTCGCTGCTTATGCCGGTGCAGGAATCGCTGGAGCTAATCCGATGAAAGCTGGAGTAACCGCAGTAAAACTTGCCATTGCTGCGTTCATCATTCCATATGTGTTCGTGACCAACCCGTTATTACTGCTGCAGGGAGACGTCAATGCAATCAACTTGTCCATAAGTGTCATCACAGCATTACTAGGGATGGCGGCCATCAGCTCCGCGCTGATCGGATATTTCGCCACAAAAGTCACCTGGATCGAACGAATTGCCCTCGTCATTTGTGGACTTATGCTCGTTTATCCAAACCTGATCATATCCCTCATCGGGTTAGGAGTGTTTGGAGCTATTGCTGCCTTCCAATATGTAAAAAACAAAAAAGAGGATTCCTCGAAACAACAAGCTGTCGTATGATCCGGAGCCAGGCCTTTCATTTCAAGGTCTGGCTTTTTCTTGCCGATCTTCCTTTTAAAAATAAACTTCCCCACTCATTGATAAAAATAGCTGCAACGATCAAAATCACCCCTAGCCACTGAATCAAGGTAACAGATTCAGAAAGAATGATCATCGCTGAAACGATCGCCACTGGTAATTCAATAGAACTCAGGACATTTGCAAGCCTTCCAGAAATCAAAGGGGCCCCTTGTGCAAAAAATAAAGGTGGGATGACTGCCCCGACTAAAGCGACTCCTGCCCCAATACTCCACAGCTGGATATCGAATAGTGGGAGTGTTGGAAGATCTTGAACAAATACCAGCAACACAAGGATGAATGAACCGGTCACCATTAGCGCACTTCTTGCAATCGGATCGGTTTTTGTTGCGACCTGTCCGCTAAAAAAAACAAAACCTGCATAAGAAAATCCTGAAAGCAGTCCAAGCAAAAGACCTGCGAGTGGAAGATCAAAAAACCCACCCCCGATCACACCCGAAGCGCACACAACCCCTAAGAGGGTCACAACTAAAGAAAGAGCATTGATTTTTGTAGGAATAACTTTCTCAAAGATCCATTCGTAAATCATACCAATCCATACGAATTGGAAGAGAAGAATAATGGCAATCGAGGCTGGCAAAAATTGCATCGCCCCATAATAAAAGATACTGGTCAATCCAACGGACGTGCCCGTCAACATGATTTTAAACAGATCTCTCCTTCTTGTCCCTCTTAGAGAAATCCTTTTGAAGAGACTGATCCCCCATAAAAAAACAAAGGCAATCAACATTTGGATAATGTTCAATTCCCCAAGCGTGTAGCCAAAAGAAAAGCCTGTTTTCACGAAAATGGGCGTGAACCCAAAACTCGCCGCCCCAATCAATACAAGCGTTATCCCTTTTCCCTTCATGCGTTCCCCTCCCCACATTTCCACCCTTCATTCCACTCTCATTATTCTAACATTCTCATCCATACGAAAAGGGGCCCTCTACAAAAGAGCGCCCCTTCCTATGTTTTTGAATTATACAATTCTCTTAATCAATTTTCCTAACGTACGCGGAATGAATAAGAGAATATCTACGATTGTATGGATTAACGAGCGGATCATATTCATTTTCATTCCTCCTTTTTTGGTATATAAATGGATACCTCAAAAGCCGAAGAATTAAACTACTCTATTTAAGATGTATGGAAAACCATTTAAATGTTCGTAAAATTTCAACATTCCTTATTCTGTTGTTTCTACTCTCCATATCGAGTATGATAGAAATAGCGATTTTTTTTAAAGAGGAGCGTATTTATGAAACGATCCATTTACGGATTGACGTTTGACCAACTGACAGCTTGGCTTATAGATCATGGTGAGAAAAAGTTCCGCTCCAAGCAAGTATGGGACTGGCTCTACCAAAAACGTGTAACAGACTTTTCACAAATGAAGAACGTGAACCAATCCTGTATTGACCTTCTTCATGAACACTTTACGATTGAGACACTTTCTGAAGAAATTAAACAAGAATCACAGGACGGTACCGTTAAGTTTCTATTTAAATTGGAGGATGGAAACGTTATTGAGACCGTACTAATGCGATTCAACTATGGGTTGTCCGTATGTGTAACCACACAAGTGGGCTGTAACATCGGCTGTTCCTTCTGTGCGAGTGGAATTCTCCGCAAAAACCGAGACCTTTCCAGTGGCGAAATTGTTGAACAAATCATGCAGGTCCAACAACACTTGGATAAACAAGGGAACGATGAACGCGTCAGCCACATCGTGGTTATGGGGATCGGCGAACCGTTCGACAACTATGAGAACCTCATCGATTTCTTGAAGGTCGTGAACGATCAAAAAGGGCTGTCCATCGGAGCCCGCCATATTACCGTATCTACAAGTGGTATTGCACCGAAAATGTATGAGTTCGCAGATGAAGGCATCCAGATTAATCTGGCCCTTTCCATTCACGCACCAAACAATGAACTGCGTACCCAAATTATGAAAATCAACCGTGCTTATCCACTAGAAAAATTGATGCCGGCCATTGACTACTATTTAGAAAAAACGAACCGCCGGATTACCTTCGAGTATATTTTACTCAAGGACGTCAACGACCATAAAAAGGAAGCGGAAGAGCTTGCTGACTTATTGAAGGATAAACGCCATTTATCCTACGTCAACTTGATTCCGTATAACCCGGTCGCCGACAACCCTTATGAGCGAAGTGAAAAAGAAGCGATCCTAACCTTCTATCAAACGTTGATGGACCGCGGGATCAAATGTGGCGTCCGTACAGAACACGGAACGGATATTGATGCCGCCTGCGGACAGTTGCGCAGTAAGCAAATCGAAAAAGAAAAGGCACGCAAAAAGAAAAAAATGCCAATGAACGAAAAAGCGTGAGGCTCAAGCCTCACGCTTTTTTTTTGCTTTTAACCATTCAAAGAACTTCTATACTCCAAATCAAGTCTTGAGCGATTAAACCTACCCTTTTACAACGTCAAAACGACCCAAAAGTTTATACAACAAATCACAGTCGTTATAACATTTTACACTTCCTACTATTGTAAATTTGAATCATTGATTGATATAAAACAAAAAAATTGGTTTTAATTGTAAAAATATAGGTTATAGAAGAATATACAAAAATAACCAAGAGGTGATGGGAAATCTATCAAAAAGGAGCTTTTCCAAAATGAAAAAATTCTTAGCTTTCTTGTTCGTTTTGACCTTCACTTTTGGCAGTACAGGTTTTGTAAGTGCGGATAACCATGACGGAGACAAAAACTGCAGCGACTTTGATTCTACAGCAGAAGCTGAGCAATACTGGGAAGAAAATGGGTACGATGAAAACAACGATCCGGATGGTTTAGACAGGGACAAAGATGGTGTTCCATGTGAAAGCCTAGGTAATAGTTCTTCTGATAATAGCTCTGGTGATTCAGAAGCATCTGAAGACGAAGCAATGGAAGATTCTGAAGAGAACGGAACTGAAGAGGAATCCTCTGACGAAGAAGGCGGGGAGCTTCCAGAAACCGCAACGCCGTATGCTACATATGCGTTACTCGGGATGGGGCTGTTTCTCTTGAGCGGTGGACTGTTGTTTGTACGTCGGGAAAATTAAATGACCTTCCCTCATCACCACCACATCAGCGAGCTGTTACAGCTCGCTTTTTTTAACGTTGTTGTCCATAAAAAAAACAGGTCTACCCATTTCAGGGTAGACCTGTTATGATTTCTGTGCTAAACCGTGCATGATGAAGTCAATCGTATAGTCAATTTCCTTATCATCATCCCAATGTAAATCAGGAGCAATAATAAAACGAGTGACCAAAAACCCGACAACGGAAGAGATAATCATACGGATCATGGATGCATTGGGAATTTCCACAAGTTTTCCTTTTTCCTTTAAATGATCCAGGGCCTCTTCAAATTTCGGGAAGATTTCTTCCAAAAACACTTCCTGAAATTTTTCTTGAAGCTCAGGATGAAAAGCCATTTCCTGGATCACGATCCTCAACAGTGGAGCGTTCTCCTTGGCAAATTCGAATCGATTCTTCAAAAGGGTTCTCAATAACCCTTCCAATCCCTCCGGAGGCTCCTCAAAAACCTTTTTGGCAAAATGTGAGGCAAAGAAAGGAAGGGTGAACTTAGTCATAAAAGGGGTCACGATCGATATTAACAATTCTTTCTTTGTCTTATAATGACGGAAAATGGTCCCTTCAGCCACGTTTGCTTTTGCAGCAATTTCACTCGTGGATGAAGAAGCATACCCCTTTTCCGCAAAAATTTCCACAGCAGCCTGCAGAATCTGTGCTTGTTTCGGTGTTAGCTTTTTATCACGAGCCGTTGATTCCTCCAACGCACCCAACAAATCCTCGAATTCGTTCATCTCTGTTTCCTCCTCGACGTTCATTGTACCATTATAAACGCCGGTGCTTCTTCAATGCCAATATGTTCAATGTAGTGAACAGTGCTGTGAACCCGAGTAAAATATAAACTTCCACTTGTATATCTGCTAAGGACGCATCACGCAGCATAATCCCTCTCATCGCTTCTGCTCCATAGGTTAAAGGCATGATGTCTCCTATGACCTGCACCCATGTTCCAAGCCCCTCTGTCGGAAATAAGCCGGAGAAAAACACCTGAGGAACAATGATCAAAGGGATGAATTGAATCATCTGAAATTCATTTTTCGCAAAGGCTGATACCAATGTACCGAGGCTTAAAGCCGTCAGAGCAAGAAGGATAGTGACGATCAATACATAAAAGAAATTTCCTTTCATGAACACATCCAAAATATTAATGGAAAAAGACGCAATGATGAGGGACTGAAGGATTGTAAACAAACCAAACCCCGCTAGATAGCCGAACACGATTTCAGATCGTCTGATTGGAGTAGCCAACAATCTCTCCAATGTTCCTTGCGTACGTTCTCTCAGAAATGAAACACCACCCACAATAAAGACGAAGAAAAAGACGAAAAAGCCGATGAGGACGGGTCCTACGTAGTCGAATAACCCAAGGTCCTCTGATCCATGGTGGTACTGAACGTCAATAGAATTTTGTTGATTTCCCTTCAACGATTGCAATTCTTTTTGAATGGCCCCAGCCGTGTTTGGATCACTCCCTTCAAGAAGCAGTGACAGTTCCTGATCTTCAAAGTATAAAACAGCATCCAGTATTCCCTCTTCGATCTGTTCTTCTGCTTTTGAAGGAGAGAGTGTTTCAATAGCAAGCGTCTCAGAAGACAATTTCTCAAGCACCGATGATGGAACGTTGACGGCGCCCAGTTCCAAGTTACTTTCATCATGATCCAGCACCATCCACATAAGGGATAATACAAGGAGAGGTGCCACCACCATAAGAGCTACGCTTCTTTTATCCCGCCTGAATTGACGAAGGATTCTTTTCATAACATGGAAGGTATTCATGCTGTTCCACCTCCGTAGTGTAAAAATACTTCTTCAATAGACGTAACATTCACCTTTTCTTTCAACCCTTCCGGTGTATCCATGGCAATCATTTTCCCTTCTCTGAGCAGAGCCAGACGATCGCATTTTTCTGCCTCGTCCATGACATGGGTCGTAACGATAATGGTAACACCCTTCTTCTTTAAATGATTTAATTCATCCCATATGGACTGACGCAGAACAGGATCAATGCCAACAGTAGGTTCATCAAGAATGATAAGGCTTGGTTGATGAATGAGAGCTGCCGCTAACGATAACCGCCTTTTCATCCCTCCAGAAAATGTTTCGACAGTCTGATTTTCTGAAGAGGACAAATCCACCATTTCGAGAACTTCTCTGATTCTTTCCCTTCTCTTTTTCCTTGGCAATTTGTAAATGGAGGCAAAAAAATCAAGGTTCTCCCATGCTGTCAACTCTTGATACAAAGCATCCGATTGTGCCATGAAACCAAAACTTTTCATCTGCTTGAGATGACTTAAAGCTGAACCATCAAGTGAAATGCTACCTTCTGTAGGCTGTAGGATTCCTGCCATTAATTTCACCAGTGTGGTCTTCCCTGCTCCAGAAGGTCCTAGCAAGCCAAAAATTTCACCTTTCTGTATGGCAAGGTCCACACGGTCAATGATGGTAGCCTTACCGTATCGGTGTATCACGTTCTTCAATTCAACGATTGCATTCAACTTAACCCCTCCAATGTGAGTGATTACTCACTTTTATTATACATGGGTTGATGAACATGTAAATAGAGATATCACAATTTCCCCAACTATAGAAACCGTTTATTCTGTTCAATCATTATTTATGATTAGATATCCATCCTGCTATTCAACTGCTATAATATTCTCAATCTGCAAAGGGAATGTCTGTTCGATAGGTGAAAGGAGTAAAAAGATGAAAAGCTATGATGATCACCCATACCTCTGTTTCTTCATTTCAGGTATAACGTTCCTTTCTTTTTTGGAGGCATTTTTTTAGCCGGTTGGTTAACAGGTACGGACTGGAGTTCCTATGCCATTAAATTCAGTTGGAGCATGTTGAATACCGAAACGCTGAAAGATATTTTCACAAACTGATTTCAGGTTCTAATATGGGTGCTTGTACGATACAATACATCGATCATCTTTTGGAGGAGAAGTTCATGGAAGAATGGATCATTTGGATGATGGAACAGTTTGGGTATCTTGGCATCTATACATTGATGACGATTGAAAACCTCTTCCCTCCTATTCCCTCAGAAGTTATATTGCCACTCAGTGGGTTTATGACTGGAAGGACGGACATCACAATAATGGGGGTTATCTTTTATGCGACATTCGGTTCTTTGACCGGTTCCCTTCTGTTGTATGGAATAGGAATGGTCATCAGCAGAGACAAACTCGAGGAGTGGGTGGATCGTCATGGAAAATACTTGCGCCTCACGAAGTCGGATGTAGACAAAGCGTTTCACTGGTTTGAATCTTATGGATCTTGGACCATTTTTTTTTGCCGCATGCTTCCGCTCGTCAGAAGTTTCATTTCCCTGCCTGCAGGGATGGCACGGTTCCCCATTGTCCCTTTTCTAATGCTTACCGTTATGGGAAGCTTCATTTGGAATACAGCTTTGATTTATACAGGGGCCATCCTAGGCGACTCCTGGCGCGAAATCGTGCACCATATGAAGGTGTACTCTACTTGGACATATGCCATCATCATCGCTGTCGCTTTTCTTACACTATTGTGGATCCATAAAGGAAAAGGTGCACGCTTATGGCGATGATGGAGTTCATCAAAGTTGTCATCCTTGGAATGTTTGAAGGTTTGACAGAGTTCGCTCCTGTCTCATCTACTGGTCATATGATTCTCGTTGATGAGATGTGGCTAAAGACGGACAGGTTTCTAGGGGACTATGTAGCGAATACGTTTAAAGTGTTTATTCAGCTGGGATCTATTCTTGCAGTGGTTGTCATCTTCCGCGATCGCTTCAGGGAACTATTACACTCATCTGGAAAACGCAAAGGTGTCCGTTTAAAATGGTCACATATCATCATAGGTCTCCTTCCCGGCGCTCTTTCAGGTTTCCTCTTCGAAGATCTCATTGATGAGCATTTATTTACTCTCGAAACCGTTTTGGTTGGATTAGGAGCAGGATCTGTATTTATGATTGCAGCTGATTTGCATCAACCAAAAGACTGGAAGGAAACTGTTGATCAAATCAATCATACCCAGGCTTTTACGATTGGGATTTTTCAATGTTTATCCCTTTGGCCTGGTTTTTCCCGGTCTGGTGCTACGATATCAGCAGGGGTTTTACTGGGATTGAGTCACAGAGCTGCCGCAGATTTCACATTCATCATGGCTGTCCCGATTATGCTGGGAGCCAGTGTCCTGTCCATTATAAATAACCTGGCCTATTTCCAATGGACGGCTGTTCCTTATTTTGCCGTCGGTTTCCTAAGTGCTTTTCTTTTCGCTCTCCTGTCCATCCGTTTCTTTCTGAAGCTGATCAATCATGTAAAATTAATTCCATTCGCAATTTACCGTTTCATCTTAATTGTGGTTATCTGTTTCTTATATTTTTAATGCGAAAAAGGACTAAGCTGTGAGAGCTCAGTCCTTTTCTCCCTCTTCTTTTTTCTCTAAAAAATACTTAACCCCTGCAACTGTACCAATACCAAGCAAAGCATACTTCAACCCTTCCACCGTTGCTGAAGGTGAGATCCCTTGCTGCCAATAGGAAAAGGCGACTCCTAGAACGACAGCGATGATCGGGATGTATCTGTTTGGGACACGCTTTGTCCGCCTCATGGCATACAACAATACGGCGAGTCCAGCATAGGGGGTGAAATCTGCCATGACCGTCATGAAATCCATAGGTCGATCTCCTTTATAATGAATTAAGACCTTATACCATAGTATTCATAACGCCAGAGATGAAGTACTTTCAAAAAAAATAGCGCCTCGCCCTTCCAGGGGACGAGACGCTCTATTCTAATTTATGAAACATAGGACTTCGGCCCGAGAGCTTTCTCCACTTCCAAATAATTTAGTCCATGAGCTTCTGCGACCTCACGGTAAGTCACACTGCCATTTACTACGTTTACCCCTTTTAACAAGGCGCTATTTTCCATACATGCTTTCTGAATACCTTTGTTTGCAATTTGAATAGCATAAGGAACTGTAACATTCGTCAGTGCAAGTGTGGACGTTTGCGGGACAGCTCCTGGCATATTGCCGACCGCATAATGAACCACTTCGTGTTTTACATAAGTGGGATCATCATGTGTTGTAACATGGTCTACCGTTTCGACAATGCCCCCTTGATCAACAGCAACATCAACAATTACACTTCCTCGACTCATCGACTCTACCATTTTTTCTGTTACGAGTTTAGGTGCTTTGGCTCCTGGAATTAAAACCGCTCCGATAACCAAATCGGATTCCTTCACAGCTTCGCTTAAATTCAACGGATTTGACATGAGTGTGTTGATGGAAGAGCCGAATATATCATCAAGCTGCCTGAGCCGGTCCGGATTCAGGTCGATCATCGTCACGTCCGCGCCCAGACCAATAGCAATTTTCGCAGCGTTCGTGCCTACGACACCGCCACCAATGATTGTAACCTTCCCGCGTTTCACACCAGGCACACCTCCAAGGAGAATGCCTTTGCCACCATGGGTACGCTCTAAATATTGCGCCCCTTTTTGTGTGGCCATTCTCCCAGCCACTTCACTCATCGGTGTTAGCAGAGGCAGAGACCCATTCTCAGCCTGGACCGTTTCATAAGCAATGGCGGCCACTTTTTTCTTTGCCAATGCTTTTGTCAATTCTTCATCTGCAGCAAGATGCAAATACGTAAATAAAATCAATCCTTCATAAAAGTAACCGTACTCCTCAGCAAGCGGTTCTTTCACTTTCAAAACCATCTGTTGAGCCCAAGCCTCCGAAGGTGTAGATACAATCTTCACTCCCACCTCTTCGTATTGTTCATCTGAAAAACCAGATCGATCCCCAGCTTTTGACTCGATCACGACTTCGTGTCCTTCATTGATTAGATTAACCGCGCCAGCTGGAGTGATGGCCACGCGGTTTTCATTATTTTTGATTTCTTTTGGTATCCCGATCCGCATTCTAGGAACCTCCCATTAAGGTCATATCGACTGAATCGCTTCTACAACAGTATCTAGTAAGAAAGATAAATCTTCTTCTTCAATAGATAATGGGGGAGATAGTGTAATGACATTGTTGAACCCTGCCACTGTCATTCCATTTTTCCCAATGAGTACTCCTTTGTTTTTGCAATAGGCAATGATTTGGTTGACTTTCTCCACAGCCAGTGGTTCCTTCGTTTCTTTGCTTTCAACCATTTCAATACCGATAAGCAAGCCCTTCCCTCTCACGTTGCCCACATGGGAATGGTTTTGAAGACGAGTGTTCAAATCATTCTTCACTGTTTCTCCCAGTTCATGTGAACGCTCAAATAAATTCTCTCTTTCCATAATTTCAATATTCTTGAGCGCTACGGCACAAGCAGCCGGATGTCCCCCGAATGTATTAATATGACGGAAAAAGTCGTACGTGTCGTCTCCGCAAAACGCTTCATACACTTCCCGTTTAACAGCCGTTGCCGAAAGAGGAAGATACGCACTTGTTATCCCTTTCGCCATAGTAATGATATCCGGCTTCACCCCATAATTCATAAAACCGAATGGCTTACCAGTGCGTCCGAACCCACAAATCACTTCATCTACAATCATGAGGGCCCCGTGTTTTTCACAAATGGCTTGAACCTCTTTCATATATTCTTCCGGCGGGACAATCACACCACCACCTGTAATGATCGGCTCCATGATTACGCCGGCAATAGATTCACTATATTCCCACGTCATCACATCATCGATTTCCTTTGCTCCCCACCGGTCTTTTTCACTGTGCTCATTTCGATAGTCATCAGGCGGTGCCACATGCAAAAATCCGGGGCCGAGAGGTTCATATTTGTATTTCCGCTGCGCCTGACCCGTCGCCGCTAACGCACTCGTGGAATTTCCATGATAAGCTCTATACCTTGATATAAATTTTGTTCGGTAGTGATCCCCTTTTTGCTGATGATATTGACCGACCATCTTAAATGCTGCTTCATTTGCTTCCGATCCACTGTTTGAGAAAAAAACGACATAATCATCGCCCAGCAGCTGATTAATTTTTTCTCCTAATTGAATGGCTGCTTCATGACTTTGTGTAAGCGGCATATAAGAAAGATTCTTGATCTGTTCATAAGCGGCTTCCGCAAGTTCTTCCCGTCCATAACCAATGTTCACACACCATAAACCAGACATCGCGTCCAAGAAACGGTTTCCGTCAATATCAGTGATCCAGGATCCTTTCGCACTTTTTGCCACCATGGTCGCATCAGGGTTATAAGGTTTCATCGAGTGCCAAACATACTTCTCGTCTTTTGAAAGCATTTCGCTTTTTACATCAGCTTTAGTCAACGGAGATTCCTCCTCATTGATTATTAGTTAGAATTATCTTAATTATCTAACATTTTAGACGCCCTTTCATTAGACATTGTGTCAAACAGTCACCTTTCCACTTTCACATAATGACAAGACACCCTCTTCAACAATCTGGCAGGATTGTGTAAGACTTGATTTCGAGACTTTTGTGAGTGTGGATCGGGGCTGCGGGGAATGACTCGCTTTCCGCGGGAGCGCGGTGAGCCTCCTCGGAGCCTGTGGGGTCTCACCCTGCACTTTTTTCCCGCAGGAGTCTCGCCATTCCCCTCCGCCCCTTTACCATCGGAGACTCTCGAAATCACTTCTGGAAGAATCAGCTTGTATGATTGAATAAAGAGGAGAATATTAACCTCTCCGCGCCGGGTATTCAGGACCTAAAAGCTCGATACATAGCGCGTCATGCCTGCGTAGGAGGGAAGAGTGTCCTCTACTACATTGGTGTTAGGAATAATGATTAACACCCTCCTCTCCATGTAGGTAAAGCAGCTTATCTTGGCAGTAGTTTCGAGATCCTCTTATGGTCAAGGGGCGGAGGGAAACGGTGAGACTCCTATGGGACGTGTGGGACAGGTGAGACCCCGGAAGGCGTAGCCTGAGGAGGCTCACCGCCCGCCCCATGGAAAGCGAACGGTTTCCCGGAGCCCCTAAACTCACCCAAACATCTCGAAACTGAGTCTTCCACAATCGGGAGCTATAGTGGGAGAAGGGTAGAAAAAAACACTTATTCGGTAAAAGAATAAGTGTTAAAATGACGATTAAGTAACAGCTCTTTGATATTCGTATGCGAGAAGTGCAAACTCGATGACCTGCCTTTTTTCACATTCCATAAAATCAGGTCCCAACAGTTTTTCTAACTTCTCTAAGCGATGATATAACGTCTGTCGGACAACAAATACTTTGGAAGCGGTTTCTTTCTTAGATCCATTGCATGCCAAATAGACCCTTAGCGTCTCAAGGAGGTTGGTGTTATTCTTTTCATCATACTTGATTATCGGCTCTAAGTATTCTTCCACTAACCCATCAAGGTTGCTATGCTGATGGACGAGTGAGATCAATCGATACATGTGAAGGTCATCGTAAAAAAATTTCGACTGATTATCAGGAAGTTTTTCTTGTAATGTTAAGGTCTCCTGTGCCGTTTGAAAACTTTCATGCAATTTGAAGAGGTCTCTCACGTATTTACCAACCGCGATTTGAAACGATGATATACATGAATCATTCAAGAGACTGATTTTCTGCAAACGCTCGACTCCTCGTTTCACCCGCTTCTTCCAATCTTCTGTTCCTTTTCTGTTCAATAGAATGAAAGTCAGCTGATGCCGCTTCTCTACTGGAAAAACATAATAGCCATTCTGGTCAAAGATATTGTGGATCAGCATATTCATATACGTGACGTCAGGGTTTGATTTCTGTCTGTCTACCATATTCAGCTTAATGGTGAGAACAATCGCCCCTTCGACTGTTTTATCTAGTTTGTAAATGGCCAGCCGATCACGAATTTCCTCTTCTTCGTGCTCTCCCTGCAACCACTCTGTCAGCCACTCTGTTTCTTTTGCTTTCCTTTTTTCCTCAGTGTACAGTTCCCTTAATAAGTATTGCGCAAGGGCAGTCCCAGTTCTGTCCAACAATAAAGATTCAAATTCTCCGAACTCTCGTCGATTGGACAATAAGTAAATGTTCGCAAACTCTCTCTCAAATACTTGTACCGGTTGTTTTAATACCCTTCTTGATCCACCCTCAGGTTTGCTAAGTTCAATTAATACTTCTTCCCGTTCTTTCTCTCTCAATGCCGGGATCGTGACGACCGTATGATCCTTGGCAATATAAACGAGTTGGCAATTGACGTATTGTTGCAAGTTCTTTAAAATATCGAAGTAGTTGTCAATGGATAATAGCCGCTTATTCAACCTTTGAGAATAGTCTTCTAAATTTGTTATGAATTCATATTGCTGGTTAATGAGATCGGCATGAATATCTTGAGTGATTTCCACAAACGACACTTCTTTTTGGAATATTATGATCGGAAAGTTGTTTGTTTCTGCATAGTCGATCGCTTCCGGGCTTATGTAATCTACGAAACTTCCAATTTCTATGCAAATTCCAGCTACTTCTTTCTCAACCAATTGTTTTAATAGATGAAGAAAGAGTTCATCATCATCCTTCCAGCCAAATCCTGTTGAAAGGACAAGCTCTCCACCCTTCAAATTCTTTCTCACTTCGATCATTTCATAAACGTGAACCCATTTGACCAGCCGGTCGATCCCCTTATGACCAGCAATGACTTCTGCAGAAGCGAAATGGTCCCTTTTCAGGATGTTTTCAATCGACAAGTGTTCGTTCATTGAATGACCCCTCTTTTAAAGTACAACAATATTTCAGAAAAATCTAATAGATTGTGAGATTTTCTTACAAAAGAGTTTTATAGTCCTACTCATATCTAACAATTCCCCCAATCTTAACAAAAGAGCTTATTCGGAAGATGTAGATGAAATAAAAAAAAAGAGGATCGGCATGGCCCGCCCGATCCTCTTTCTTCTATTTAACACTCTGTTTTTTCTGTTGCTGAACGAGAATCGTAGAGAAATATTTTCTCGTATCCGGGTGGAGGATATGGAGACGTTCTTTACCATTTTTATCCGAATCATTCCCCTTGTATTCGAACTCCACGAAAGCCCCACTTAAATTTTCAGTGACTCCACTGATGACATACCCCTGCTCCAATAGAAAATCAATTTTTTCACGTTCTGCTTCAAACTCGCGATGGTCTGACATTTCGTTTCCTCCTTGTTACGCATCTATTTTCTGTGGTGACCCTTCTGTACCAGTTTTCTGTCCCAGCTTTTCTTCTACGTATTTCTCACCAATTACCCAATCACGGCCGACAGTGATGCCAAGGTATTCATCGTCACTTGGGTCATCGATTTCTGCTTGTGGATGCTTTTTAAAATACCAATGTTTGGCTAATAAGTAATAGCACAATGCACCTACTCCAAATCCGACAAAGAAAGAATAGGTTGAAAACGTGTAAGCGAAAGCACTTCCGATCACCCAGGAAATGATACCGGCCCAGTTGACACCTCCGTCATATCGGAATTGGCCTCCTTGTTTGTACAAATCGTAAACGTTCATTCTCCGCTTTCTTAATAAGTAATAGTCTGCGAAAATGATTCCGACGATGACAGAGAGAATGGCTGCAGCAATCAATAATACCGGAATCAATAAGTTAAAAATGTTCCATGGCTGGATGACTGTTCCTACGAGACCTGCAATGAAAACACCTGCCCAAAAAGGAAGTTTCGGCCCACCGACATTTGAAAAGATGGTGGCTGCAGGTACAATGTTCGCTGACACGTTGGTTGACCACTGGGCAAGAACGATCATCAGCAAAAGGATACCTAAGACAAGGCCGCTCGCCGACTCCTGCAATGCAACGACAGGGTCGAAGTTGGATACGGCAATATAAGAGACGGCACCGAGAACTACGATGAATGTCTGTGTTAAAGGCAGGGCCACAAGGCTTCCTACGAGAGCCCCTTTGTTCCTCTTCACCCAATTCCGTTCCAGCTTCGGCGCTTTTATAAAACGAGAGATGGAAGATATATCAGCTGCGAGTGTTGACCAATACCCCATGTTTCCAACTACGACGACAACGAATGCAGTAAAAGCTGCTCCACCTGTGACAGGACTTTCCACCCATGCCCAGATGTCTCTGCCCTGCTCCGTTGCTGTTCCAGCCAAAGTGAAATACATCCACACACCAATCAAAATAATGATCGGTGCAGCCAGGTCAGCGAACTTCTCCACCGCTTTGATCCCTAATGCCGTGTTGAATAATTGGAATAAAGCAAAAAGGATGTAACAAACAAACCAATTATCAAAACCAAATAAGATGTTTAGAATACCGTTGATTGCTGTCGATCCAAAAAACGTATTAATCCCGAACCACATCGATGCAGCGACACCACGGACAATCGATGGAAAATGGGTACCCACTGTACCAAAAGGGGCCCTCATATAGACCGGGAATGATATGCCATGTTCAATTCCAATATCCGCCGTGAGCGTAATCGCAAGACCGATTAGAATCGTTCCCAATAATGTTCCAAGTACAACCCAGATCAAAGAAATTTCCTGCACACCCGCTCCACCAATAGCGAAAGCGGCCAATACGACAGCCATTCCGACCCACATGAAGGAAAAACCGAGGGTACTGATTTTTTTCTCATTGTGGGGGATGGGCATTAAATCAGGGGACATTAAATGATTTGTCTTTTTGTCCATGTTTGGACTCCTCCTACCTATACCTGTTTTTTAAAAGGCTGCCTGGCTTTCAGCAAAGCGAGGCAGCCTACATTCCATGGCATACGAACAGGTTACTTTTGATAAAGTTCTTCTCTGGAGGATGTGAGTTCCCCGTAACGGGAGCGTTTCAAGTAGTTTCCTTTGCCAAGTATACCGACAAACTCTTTATTCTTAATGACAAAGTCACCACGGGATAAGACGCTGACTGGCTGTCCTGTCACCTTCATTCCTTCGAAAGGATTGTAGTCGGCAGCCATGTGACTCGTTTCAACGGAAATCGTACGTTCTACATTCGGGTCGAAGATGACGATATCCGCATCTGCGCCGACCGATATCGTTCCTTTTTGCGGGAACAAACCAAATGTCTTCGCGATTTTCGTTGATGTAATGTCTACGAACTCATTTAATGAAATTCTTCCTTTTTTCACGCCTTCAGAGAAGAGAATACTCACACGATCTTCGATGATCGGGCCGCCGTTCGGAATTTTTGTAAAGTCTCCTTTTCCTAAGTCTTTTTGCCCTTTGAAATCAAAGGAACATTGATCTGAACCAAGTGTTTGTAGATCCCCTGTCTTAAGTGCCTTCCACAGCACTTCCTGATGGTGCTTTTCTCGAAGTGGTGGAGACCACACATATTTCGCTCCTTCAAAATCCGGTTTTTCTAAGTAACTTTGATCGAGAACCAAATATTGCGGACATGTTTCTCCCGTGACGTTATAGCCTTTTTTACGTGCTTTCGCGATGGCTTCTACTGCTTCCTCACAAGTTACGTGAACCACATAAAGCTGGGAGTCCGCAAGCCCTGTTAATTCTGCTGCACGGCCTGTCGCTTCTCCTTCTACTTCAGGTGGACGTGTCAGCGCGTGATAAATTGGATCGGTTTGTCCAGCTTCCAAAGCTTTGTTGACTAAATGATCGATTACATCTCCGTTTTCTGCGTGTACCATGACCAAGGCACCAAGTTTTTTCGCTTGTTCTAATGTACGGAAAAGAGTGCCATCATCCGCTTGGAAGACATTTTTATAGGCCATAAAAACTTTGAATGACGTAATGCCTTCGTCTTCGATAACACTTGGCAGCTGCTCAAGGACATCATCGTTCATTTCACCGATCATTAAATGGAAGCTGTAATCGATGACAGATTTGTCTTTTGATTTTGTGTGCCACTGATCAATAGAGTTCTGTAGTGGCTTACCTTTGTCTGTCAAACAGAAGTCGATGACTGTAGTCGTTCCCCCGTGAGCAGCTGCGATGGTACCTGTTTCAAAATCATCTTTACTGACCGTTCCTCCAAATGGCATTTCGAGGTGCGTATGCGGGTCAATCCCTCCAGGGAAAATGTAATGCCCTTCCGCATCCACAACTTCTGCTGCAGAATCGGTCAAATCTTGACCGATCAGAGCAATTTTTCCATTTTCGATAAGAATGTCTGCATTGTACGTATCAGCGGCCGTCACGATCGTTCCGTTTTTGATGATTTTCTTCATCTTATCCCTCCGTTACAATTATTTGATTAAATTGACATCACAAGAAGAAGCGGCACCAATCGCTGCTTGTCTTTCGTTCCATGTCATCGGTGGCTTGCCATTGGCATATTCGACCATGTCAATGGCACCATCTACCGGGCAGACGATGCTACAAAGGTTACACCCGACACAATCTTCTTCACGCACTTTTAAAATGTCGTTGCCATCAGCATCTTTCAACATATCAATACACTGGTGGGAGGTATCCTCACAGGCGATATGGCACTTATTACAATTGATACACACATCGTTATTGATTTGCGCAACGACCTGGTGATTGAGATCTAAATTGCCCCAGTCGCTGTACTTCTCTACAGACTTCCCAACAAGGTCCATCACAGAATCGATGCCTTTTTCATCGAGATAATTGTCAAGACCTTCGACCATATCTTCAATTATGCTGAATCCATGGTGCATCGCAGCTGTACAGACTTGAACCCCAGTTGCTCCCATGAGCATAAACTCGACAGCCTCTCTCCAGCTCGATACTCCCCCCATTCCAGAGATCGGAACATTGATTTTTGGATGACGCGCACATTCAGCCACCATGTTTAATGCAATGGGTTTAACGGCAGGCCCGCAATAACCACCGTGTGCACCTTTACCAGCAACGTTCGGAATCGTATCCCAAGAATCGATGTCAACACCAGCAAGACTGTTGATCGTGTTGATCATACTCACCGCATCCGCACCTCCATTAACGGCCGCTTCTGCTGTGAAAGTAATGTCGGTAATGTTCGGTGTCAGTTTTACGATGACAGGCGTTTGCGCGACTTCTTTCGCCCACGTCGTCTGCTTCTCAACAAGCTCTGGAACCTGCCCGGAGGCTGCACCCATGCCTCGTTCCGCCATTCCGTGCGGACAGCCGAAGTTCAATTCAAGTCCGTCCACCCCGACATCTTCGACACGTTTGACGATTTCATGCCATTTTTCCTGTGTCGGTTCAACCATCAATGAAGCAATGATGGCGTGATCCGGAAACCGTTTCTTCGTTTCATAAATTTCTCTTAAGTTCACTTCTAATGGCCGGTCTGTAATAAGCTCAATATTATTAAAGCCCGCCACTTGTTTTCCATTAAACCCTACAGCAGCAAAGCGTGAAGATACGTTCAAGATCGGTTCACCCAGTGTTTTCCAAACGGCTCCGCCCCATCCTGCTTCAAAGGCACGTTGGACCTGATAACCCGAGTTTGTCGGAGGTGCAGACGCGAGCCAGTATGGATTCGGCGATTTTATTCCTGCTAAATTCAAACTTAAGTCAGCCATGTATGTTCCTCCTTGTTGAAAGGTTTATAGGCATTCGTCGGTTCAGGTGCCAGTTGTTTATGGATCGCCATCGCTGCCTCTTTTCCTTGCTGAGCAGCTGTTACGACCATTGCTTCTCCCTGTCCTTTGGCAAAGATGACATCTCCTGCTGAAAAAACTTTCGGGTTCGATGTTTGCAAGGTTTCTGGATCGACGGTAACAACGCCACCCTCATGATCCAGTCCAAATCCTTCGATTAGATCCGTATAACGGCTCTGCCCGATGGCTTTAATGACAGCATCCACTTCCATGACGAATTCAGAGCTTTCTAAAGGGGAAGGTCGGCGGCGCCCGTCCGCATCAGGTTCACCTAGGGCCATCTTCACACATTTAAGGTGTGTGACCCTTCCGCTTTCGTCTCCAATAATTTCAATAGGCTGTGTGAGCCAGTTGAATTCGACATCATCCTGCTTGGCAAAGTCATATTCGAACTCATACGCCGTCATTTCATTTCTTGTTCTTCGATAGACGATTTTCACATCACCCGCGCCTTTTCTAGCAGCACAGGTAGCTGCATCAATGGCTGTGTTTCCGGCTCCGACAACGACGACATTCTTTCCAAGGAGTTCATCAGTAATCGGTCCAGACTTCGTGCTTTTTACAAACTCAATCGCGTCATGCACACCTACCAGATCTTCACCATCAATGCCAAGCATAGGAACATTTCCCATTCCGATCGTCAACACAATCGAATCATAATTGCTTGTCAACTCCTCAAAAGATACGTCTGTGCCTACGCGTGTGTTGGTCCGAATTTCAACATCCAACTTCTCGACTTGATCGACTTCCCAGCGCGATATATCCTGCGGAAGACGGAAGGAGACAATTCCATAAGTATCAAGGCCGCCTGCTTCTGCCTCTGCCTCAAAGATCGTCACGTCATACCCGAACCTTGCCAGTTCTCTGGCTGCGGACAACCCTGCAGGTCCTCCACCAACAACCGCAACTTTTTTCCCGTTCTTCTTACCAGGTTTGAACAAAAGCTGTTCATTTTTTATTGCCCAGTCTGTAGCGAAACGCTGCAAATCACCGATTAGAATAGGATCTGTCGAATGATTCAAAACACAAGCGCCTTCACACAACTCTTCGGTTGGACAGACCCTGGCGCAAGTCGCACCAACAGGATTGGACGACATGATCGTTGTCGCCGAACCTTTCAGATTACCTGAAGCGATCTTCTTAATAAATTTCGGAATATCGATGCCTGTCGGACAAGCCTGAATACACGGGGCATCGTAACAATACAAACAGCGGTTCGACTCTTCCATCGCTTCCTGAGCATTCAGCCCATCATGGACTTCGTCGAAGTTCACCTTCAAATTTTCCAATGAGATCCCTTTGCTCTTTAACTGGGTCAAGGTGTTTCCCTCCTTTAATTAAAGAGAGGCTGCATCATTAGCCTCCTAATAAAAAAGTTCCACATAGAGAAAATGGTTCATTTTCTTTTGCTCTATGCAGAACTTCTAGTTTGTGTCTGATTGTTCATGTTTAAGGGAGAAGCTCAACCATGTTTTCGTAAGTTTCAGGACGGCGGTCACGGTAGAACTGCCACGTATCACGTACTTCTCGGATAAACTTCTTGTCCATCTCTGCAATAACAACTTCGTCTTGATCACGGCTGGCGGTTTTTACGAAATTGCCGCGTGGATCAACAAGATAGGATTGTCCATAAAACTCACCCATGTTCCACGGTCCTTCATATCCTACACGGTTGATGGCACCAAGATAATACCCATTTGCTACCGCATGAGCGGGCTGCTCGAGTTTCCATAGATATTCCGAAAGTCCAGCTACAGTTGCTGATGGGTTGAAGACCACTTCCGCCCCATTCAAACCGAGTAATCGAGCACCTTCAGGGAAATGGCGGTCATAGCAGATATAAACGCCCACTTTAGCAAAGGCTGTATCAAATACAGGATAGCCTAGGTTTCCCGGCTTAAAATAATACTTCTCCCAGAAACCATGGCCCTTATCCCCTACTGCGACTTGAGGGATGTGATGTTTGCGGTATTTACCTAAGTAAGAACCATCCGCATCTATGACGGCTGCTGTGTTATAGTAAGTCGATATGCCTTCTCTTTCATAGATAGGTAGGACGATAACGACACCCAGTTCTTTAGCCAGTTCCTGGAAACGTTTCGTTGTAGGACCATTTGGAATTTCTTCCGCTGAGTCGTACCATTTTGGATTTTGTTCTGAACAAAAGTATGGGCCATAGAAAATTTCCTGAAGACAGATGATCTGCGCCCCTTTTTCCGCTGCTTCTTTCACTAGTTTGATATGTTTTTCAATGGAGTGTTGTTTATGAACCTCAACAGGTTCACTCCCATCCACATCATGAGAAGCTTGGATCAAACCGATTTGGACTTTATCAGACACTCAAATTCCTCCTTATGTAATGCTTTTTTGGTTGTAAATCCCCTCTGAAATCAAATCCCCCAAGAATTATGATTTCTTGAATCCGCCCCCTTTGATTGAATTTTCTTTATTTACTGAATTTTTAAATAACTACCTATACTTTACATCATAAATTGAAAAATTCCATTATACATAATGTTAAATGTTGCACTTCTCTTTTAGATTTTTTGTAAGATTGGCAGGGAATTTGTGGGATTTATAGTGGGAGGTGCACGAAACATCTAGGATTCCGCGCACCTGTAAAAATCAGTACCAGCGTTGTGTAAGCATTTTGCGCTTCGTATAAAAGTTGAGTCCATCTTTGCCGTTGGCGTGGAGATCGCCATAGAAAGACTTCTTATTTCCAGAGAACGGGAAGAATGCCATCGGGGCGGGAACGTTGACGTTGACACCAAGCATCCCGGCATCCATCTCTTCTCTGAACTGTTGAACCGCTTTTCCACTTGATGTATACAGGACAGCACCATTAGCGAATTCAGATTTGTTAGCCGTTTCAATAGCTTCATCAAGTGTATCTGCACGAACAATACTAAGTACGGGAGCAAAAATCTCATCTTTCCAAATCTTCATTTCGTCAGTAACATAATCGAAAATCGTCGCACCAAGGAAATAACCGGACTCGTTCTCACGGAGCTCCACTCGCCCATCACGGACAAGTTTCGCATTATCCTGCTCCCCTGCTTCGATATAACCGAGAACACGCTCCCGGTGAGAGTCACGGATCAGTGGTCCAAGATTCGTTTCCGCATCTAAACCATTTCCTACATTTAATTGGTCAGCCGCTTCTTTTAATTTGGCAACGAGATCATCCGCCACATCTCCGACAGCTACAACAACAGAACAGGCCATACAGCGCTCACCCGCACTTCCGAAAGCAGCGTTGATGATTCCTTCCACTGATTTGTCTAAGTTACAGTCCGGGAGCACGATGGAGTGGTTCTTCGCTCCTGCTAACGCCTGGACACGCTTGCCGTGGTTGGCCGCAGTTTTGTACACGTATTCCGCAACGGGTTGAGAACCGACAAATGAAATGGCGTCAACGTCGTCATGCTCGAGCAATCCGTTTACGACGTCATGGGCACCATTGACAACATTGAGCACACCTTCTGGTAGCCCCGCTTCATGAATGAGCTCAACTAACATCTTCGCAAGAATCGGTGTGCGTTCAGAAGGTTTCAATACAAATGTATTTCCACACACGATCGCAAGTGGGAACATCCATAATGGGACCATCATCGGGAAGTTGAATGGGGTGATTCCTCCAACGACACCAACGGGATAACGGTACATGCCAGAATCGATTCCTTCAGCAATATCCGGAAGAACGTCGCCCATCATAAGGCTTGGTGCACCTGCTGCGAATTCCACGCACTCTATGCCTCGCTGCACTTCACCGGTTGCATCTTTCATTGTCTTTCCGTTTTCCTGTGTGAGTGCCTTTGCCAACTCCTCCCGATTTTCTACGAGCAGCTGATGATACTTGAACATCACTCTTGCCCGTTTCGGTACCGGGACCTTTTTCCACGTTTTGAAAGCTTCTCTAGCAGATTGGACTGCTTTATCTACATCCTCTTTCGATGAAATGGGAACTTGTGCAATGATCTCTCCTGTCGCAGGATTAGGTACATCCTCCACTTGCCCGCTTACCGACGATACCCATTCGCCTCCAATGAAGTTCTGAATGGTTACCTGATTCTTCTTTGAGAAAGTTGTCTCCATTTTTTCACCTCTACTCGTAGATTCTGTTCCTTTACACCCTTCAAATATAGTATAAATTCAGAAAATTCCTACATCAATGGACGAAGTGTCAAATCAACGCCCTGCGTTTTTGACAAAATGACCTTATGTTGTTGAGGAATATTCTTTTTGGATATTACTGGATGACCTGGACATCCTAAAGTTGGATGACCAGGTCATCCAGTATTTTACATATAGGAGGGTTCAGATGAGCGGTCAGAAGAAGGAAATTCAACCGAAGCAGCACCAGGAACGACAGCCGGGATTTGAATATGAGATGAAACCACTGCCAGAATACGTGGATCCGAACTATAAAGGGAGCGATAAATTAAAAGGAAAAGTGGCCGTAATTACAGGGGGAGACAGCGGGATAGGACGTGCAGTCAGCCTCTATTTCGCCAAGGAAGGTGCGGACATTGCTGTTTTATACTTAAACGAACAGGAAGATGCGGAGAAGACAAAGCAGTTAATCGAAACAGAAGGTCGCACGTGCCATCTTTATAATGGCGATATCGGTAGTGCAGAATTTTGTGTAGGAACCGTAGAGCGAATCAAGAAAGACTTCGGAAAGATTGATATACTCGTAAACAATGCAGCGGTGCAGTTTCCACAGAAAGACCTTCTCGACATTACGAATCAGCAGTTAGAAAAGACGTTTCGCGTGAATTTCTTCTCCTATGTATATATGGCGAAGGCCGTCCTCCCTCACTTACAAAAAGGAAGCACAATCATCAACACCTCATCTGTCACCGCATATGAGGGAAATGAACAATTGATTGACTACTCATCAACCAAAGGGGCCATCACAACATTCACCCGTTCTTTGGCAAAGTCTTTGGTGAAAAAAGGCATACGCGTCAACGGCGTGGCACCTGGACCGATTTGGACACCTTTGATCCCTGCGAGCTTTGATAAACAAAAAGTGGCGGAGTTCGGATCGACAAATCCGATGGCACGTCCAGGCCAACCGTATGAACTCGCCCCTGCATATGTTTACCTTGCTAGCCATGACTCCACTTATGTGACCGGTCAGATGATTCATGTCAATGGTGGTGTCCCTGTGAACGGATAGAGAGAAGCGGCTTTAGGAGCCCTTCTCTTTTTACAAGATGAGCTACCCCAAACCATGATATAATGAGCCAACACTAGAAGAAAAAGGTTGGTGTCATCATGGTCAAAAGTTTTTGTCACTGCTTCAGCAATCAAGAAGAAATCATGGCGGGAATTACCTCAGAAAAATCGTACCACGCTTTCTGTATTGTCTCCGGAGATCAAGGAGCAGTAGAATTCAGTTTTAGGACAGGCTATATCGATCACGAATCAGACGCTCCTTTTGCTACATTCTACAACGTCAAACAAGAATGCGAAGAAGATAACCAAACCTCAAAAAAAATAAGGATTCACAGTAAAGAACCGCTCGCTCCTAACAGTGAAGCCCCTGCAGAAAAACCTTTCTTGAGGAGTCCAGAACGTTTCTACTCCTACAAAATTGCGCTTCACCTACATAAGTTACGCTCTTTCAATGACAACCATGACGCATACTTAAGGACCATTCATTCCAAAGACCTTTACGAGGAAATGAAAGCTGTCTATGCCAACATTTTCAAAGAAGCCCCGAGAGCAACACAAGATAACCATTGGTTAGTCCTAGTAGATTGACTACTCCTTCGCTTTTTTTTAATGCTTGCAGAACCAACCTGAAAAAGGTGGAAGCTTTCACAGGCCAACCTGTGCTGACATAGGCTATTGAGGATATAAAGTAAAGACAGGGGGAAAATGAATGTACTCCAATATTAACCACGGGCCTTATGGTTATCCCTATCCATATGGGGCAAATTCCTACCAACCTTATTCTCGTTATGCCTACCCTCAAACCTATGGAACCCATGCAAACTACTATGGGTATAACCTGAGACAACCGGTGCGCGGCCAGGCCACATGGACAGAAGGTGGAGAAGTGACCAAGTGCGGGATTCCATGGTCGAACAACAGATATATGACGGCTGCTGTTGGTCAGAATTCACCTTACCAATGCGGGCAAACAATAAAAGTTAAGAACGTGTCCAATCAACGTGTCGTCTTAGTCACAGTCGTTGACCAAGTCCCTAATTTCCCGGAAAACAAAATCAATCTTCACCGAAACGCATTCGAAACGTTAGGAGCCAGTATGGATCTTGGTGTCATCAATGTAGAGATCACCCCAAACCCTCAATTAGAAGAAGAAAAATGGGGCAAATACCTCTTAGAGATCGCGCAATCAGCATACCCGAATTACAATGCTACCGATTATAGTAAAGTAAGCCAAACCCAGCAAAATGGGAACGTGAAGGAAGTTTACAAGTTTGTCATGGAATCTCCCCAGGAAAAGATCAGCATTGAAGGAGCGGTCATCTACAATCCTACGACAGACCGAATCATTTCCATCAACGTCAAAGAAGTATCCTAGCGCTTATTCTATTTTTTGAGACAGAACTTTTCTGTCTCTTTTCTTATGAGGGCAACTAGATCAGTTGTCCATTTTTCTGTAATCTCAAAAAAAAAAAAAGAAATGACGCAGCCTCTCCCTGGATGAGAAACTACGCCATTTCGGCACTTAGTATGGATGATTCCGATTGGGCTCGAACCAACGACCTCCACCCTGTCAAGGTGGCGCTCTCCCAGCTGAGCTACGGAATCATATGTAGAATTTTGTCGACTTTTTGCTGACAAATAATAATATACTACGGAACAAAAAAAGTGTCAATGAAATTTTAAGAGTTTTTTAAGTTCTTGTAAAAGCATCTTTTTATCCCTACTCATATCGGTCATACTAAGAATCATACCCCTTACAAGAAAGTAGGTATTTCAATGAACAAAGGAAAGATTTGGATCAACGTCAGGGACAGCTTTTGGTTTCTCCCTACGATATACAGTGTCCTATCAATTGTTGCTGTGGCAATAACCGCACTCATCGATTCATGGATCATATCAGAATATAAAAGCAACATCCCTGCGCTCTTTTTGACGAAGTCGTCTGTTGCTCAAACGCTATATGGTTCAATGGTGACATCCATTTTAACAATGACAACGATTAGCTTTTCAACCATCATGGTTGTCCTGACAACGTACACTACACAATTTTCACCACGCACCCTTCAGGATTTTATGAAGAGTCGTGTGACTCAACATGTCTTGGGCGTATTTTCCTTTGGCTTTATATTTTCTCTTATCAATCTATTCCTATTAGGAAAAGAGCCCGGTTTAGGACTAGTAAGCCCCCTCTTTACAGTCATTGTTTCTATTATTTGTTTAGCCTTTTTCATATTATTCATTCACCATTCATCGCGTTTCCTAAAAGTGAATAATCTAATTGGCGCCATTAGAAAAAGCACCTCAACGCTCATCGCAAAAACATTTAACGAAAAAGATTATCAAACGGCTACTGAATGGGACGACAATAAGCTAAAGAAATTAGACCAATCAACGGCTCACGTGATCCTTGCTGAGAAATCTGGTTATGTTCAAAATGTTCAGTACGGCTCTCTTATTAAGTGGGCAAAAAACCATACACTCGTTCTTGAAACCAGTTTCTTAATGGGAGACTACATTCAAAAAGGAATGCCTCTCTTTTATTATTGGAAAGATGCTGAAGGTGAACTTCAGAACCCAGAAGAATGCACCGCTTATGTTTTAATAGGAAATGAACGGATTGATACCCAGGATGTCGAATTCTCTATACAAAAGCTTGTAGAGATTGCCGTCAGAGCCATCTCACCAAGCCTGAACGATCCCCATACCGCAACGAATTGCATAAACCGGATTGGATCCCTGCTTATAGAACTGGCCTCTGTGTACGAGCCGATCCGGTATTACATTGATAAAGATGAAGAGCTTCGCTTGATTGCACAGCCAAAATCATTTGAAGAGTATCTGTATAAAAGCTTTTATCAAATAAAGATCTATGGGTATCATGACATCTCCGTCATGAATAGTGTGCTTGAATCCTTGTATAAAATCGCAGCAATAAATGACCAACCGGTTCAGGAGGATGTATGGACATTTGGTAAAACCATCATCAATGCAGTAAAAACGGATGATTTGGATGAACTCGATTTCAAAAGGTTCAATAATGAGGTTCGTAAATTAGCTAATGCATGTAACAAAGACTTCACCTTACAGAAGGAATAAAGCATGAGCGTACTGTGGGCACGAAAGGGATAAATACCTTTGTAGAGTGCCCTATGTTCAGAGTTCCTTTGGGGCAAGCACTTTGCTCCAAAGATCACTTGTCCTAAGATTACCCTTTGCCCATATCTAAGACCATAAAAAAAGTGAGCATTCATAATGAATGCTCACTTTTTTATTTAGTGATTCCGATTGGGCTCGAACCAACGACCTCCACCCTGTCAAGGTGGCGCTCTCCCAGCTGAGCTACGGAATCGTATGTAAGAATATTAACTTACTGACAAAGAATACTATACTACGAAATATATACAATGTCAACAAGTTTTCCCTAACTTATCTCCCTCCCCATTCACACTAAAGCTCCCGATTGTGGAAGACTCAGTTTCGAGATGTTCCCGGGTTTCGTTTGCCGTGGTGGGCGCCAGGGGTGGTTGGGAAGCAACTCGCTTTCCACGGGAGCGCGGGTAGCACACACCACGCATGCTTAAAGGCAGCCTTGTCTGGTTGAAATAAAGATTCACAATTCCTGGCCATGGATACGGGGTCAGGGAAACGACGATTTGCAGTGTTTTGGAACAGTCAGTAGAAAGACACACACGTTCGTGTCTCCATTCGGTTTTCATGCGGACGTTTCCCAGACCCTGTTTCCTCGCTCTTATTCGTGCAGAACTCTTGGTTTAAACAACTCTATAACGGCTTGGGTGAGCAGATCTTCATGACAGAACTCGTCAGGTTGCTGTAAAAGGGAATTTTCGAGAACATTATTATAGCAAAGGGGCGGAGGGAAACGGTGAGACTCCTGTGGGAAGTGCGTGGTAGATGAGACCCCGCAGAGCGTTAGCTCGAGGAGGCTCATCACTCGCCCACGGAAAGCGAACCTTTTCCCGGAGCCCCTAACTCCCTCGAAAATCTCGAAATCAAGTCTTATAGAAACCTGCCAGTTAGTGAAACATCCGTAAAAATAGCGTAGAACTTATTGCCTTAAAATCCCACCTATCATCTTTTCAACTTTTTCGACAATTATATGATAAAATATATAATGGAACGTTTACATGAAAAAATTAATGGGAAAGCCTAAATGAACTTTCCATGCTGTGAGGAGGTGGTCGGAAAATGGGTAGAGACGGATCCATGACAGAATATACGATAGATAGTCAATACTTACAGGAGACAATGACACTGAGGGTATACACCCCAAAGAACTTCTCTCCATTATACAAATACCATTTCTGTATCATGCAGGATGGAAACGATTATTACTCAATGGGGCGAGCGGCCACATTAAGTGATAAACTCCATAAAGAGGAAAAAATTGAGAACACGATTTTTATTGGCATTCACTACAACGACAAATATGATCGCCAGGACAAATATCATCCAGATGGCAAAAAACAAGGGGACTACGTCAATTTCCTCATTCGCGAAGTTGTACCTTTCCTGGACGAAGAGTTGCCTGGGTACTGCATGGGGCGCGGACGTACACTTGTCGGTGATTCTCTAGCGGGAACGCTTGCTCTAATGACAGCAGTGAAGTTTCCAAACATCTTCGGGAATGTCATCATGCAGAGTCCTTATGTAGATGAGCATGTCAAAGAGGTCGTGCAATCGACCAAAGACTTTTCTTCCTTGACCATTTATCATACTATTGGATTAGAAGAAACTGATGTTGAAACGACTGAAGGGGCTAGAAAGAATTTTCTTGAGCCTAACCGAGAGCTGCGTGACTTCTTGAATCGCCAACCTCTCGCGTACACGTACCATGAACTAGATGGTGATCATACATGGGGCACATGGCAGAAGGATTTTGAACATGCTTTATTGAAGATGTTTGATAAGGAATAGCGATATAGAAGGAAACAGGAGGGTTAGTCCAATGAGATACGGAATAGCAGTTTTTCCATCGAAAAAAGTACAGGATGTGGCGAATTCATACCGCAAGCGTTACGATCCCCATTATGCGTTGATTCCCCCGCATATTACGATGAAAGAAGCGTTTGAAGCAGAGGAAGATGAAATTGAAAACAAAATCATTCCTGAGTTGAGCGAAATCGCTAAAAATACAGACCCTTTTTCTTATGGCGTTTATAAGGTTAGCTCTTTCTCTCCCGTTACTAATACGATTTACTTGAAAATCGAACCGTCTGATGAAATCTTCGAATTAAATGACAAGCTGCATGCTGGAGAACTCCCCGAGGAAAAAGATTTTTCTTTTGTTCCTCATATCACGATTGCCCAAAAGCTCTCGGATGAAGAATTCTCTGATGTATATGGCAGCCTGCGTATGTTGAAATTCGACTTAAATGACAAAGTCGATCGTTTTCAATTGCTTTACCAGCTTGAAAATGGGGCTTGGAGTGTTTATGAAACATTCCGCCTTGGCAAAGGGTGATGTTCTGTGGACATCGTAAAGGTTAAAAATAATCAGCAAAAAGACGACGCGTTCTACGTAAGACGCGTCGTCTTTGTAGAGGAACAGCAAGTTCCCTTGGAAATAGAATTGGATGAATACGATGATACCTCCATCCATTTTGTTGGATATGAGGACGAGCATCCAGTCGCTGCTTCCCGCCTACGCTTTGTTCAAGGGTATGGGAAGCTTGAACGGATTTGTGTTGTTAAGGAATCCCGTGGTCGTTCACACGGTAAAAAAATCATCGATTCCATGGAACAAGTCATCCGTGACTACGCCTTTGATAAAGCCAAATTGAATGCCCAAACCCATGCGGAGGCCTTCTATGAATCTCTTGGGTATGTAACGATTTCAGATCCGTTCATGGATGCCGGCATTCCACATGTTACAATGGTAAAAAAATTATAATGCGATAGACAAAAAGAAACTCCGGGCTCCCGGAGTTTCTTCGTTTATCTTGCCGTCCTTTTGTCTAGAATGAAACGTATAGGCTACAGGTAAGGATCGTGAAACGCAATGGAGTACTTACAAATTACTGTGGAAACACTTTTTGGATTTGTTGCACTTTTTGTTATGACGAAAGTGCTTGGAAAATCCCAGATCACTCAAATTACCGCTTTCGATTTCATCGCTGCTCTCGTCCTTGGTGAGTTAGTCGGTAATGCACTCTATGATGAAGATGTGGGAATTCTTGATATCGGCTTTGCCATTATGTTGTGGAGTATCCTCATTTATACGACTGAAATGATTACACAAAAGTTTAAAGGTACAAGGAAAATGTTGGAAGGCAGTCCTTCTCTCGTCATTTATAAAGGGAAAATTGATCGCGAACAGCTTAAGAAAAACAAGTTAGATCTTAATCAACTTCAGCATTTATTACGTTCGAAAGATGTTTTTTCAATTCAGGAAGTTCAATACGCCGTCCTAGAAACAGACGGAACCATTTCTGTCCTCAAATCTTCCCAATACCAAAATGTTACACGTGAGGATATGAAGTTATCCCCCCATCATGTCCCTCTCCCACGAACCATCATCAGTGATGGCGAGGTTATTTGGGATAATCTCAGGGAAGCAGGTTTTGATGAGAAGTGGCTGAATGACCAGTTGAAAGCTCAACACTTCAATAATCCTTCGGAAGTCATGTACGCTGAGCACAAGGAAGGCGATCCGGGGTTATTTGTTATTGGTCTGTAACATAAAAACTCCATGTGTTGTTCATGATGCGGTCCTCCACGAGGCCCGCTTTTTTTAATCCAATCAAATAAGCGGTCACCGCTGTTCTAAATAAAAGCCATTGGGATAAACCTAGGGCCTCCACTTTATAATGTTCACACATGGCTGACACGATGACTTCATGCGCCACCGGTCCCTCTTCCGTAAGGTATTGATGCAGCCATGCGGACAGCTGCTCATGATAATCCATATTGTTTTGAATGGTCAAAGAAGGAGATGTCTCAAATTTCCCATGACCAGGAACGGACCCTTTGCAAGAAATTTGAGAGAGATGACCCAAACTATCTAATGCTAAACTGACATCTGTCATAAAAGGAATCTTGTGTTTCCTTAGTGTCTCCATACTAAAATAACTGTCAGCAGCATAAAGGATATCCTTGATTTTCAAGGCCAACTGATGATAACTGTGACCAGGAAGATGATACGCTTCTGCTTGTATAGAGCCAAAATGGACCTCCCCTTCTTCCACGATTTCATCAATCCGTAAAGCAGGCCCCTCTAAAAATTTATTATGCAACTCCGGCAGAGGTTCATTGCCCCCGAATAAATAAAGAGGTTCCAGACCAGGATTCCTTAATATGGCTTCTTCAAACTTTGGTGCGACAGTATGTAGATCATAGTTCTTCTGAACAAAACCAGCCCCTCCGTAATGATCAGCGTGGGCATGGGTAATAAAAAGGTGCGTCAAAGGGAGCTCCCGTTTCTCAAGCTCTTTGAGCACCTTTTTCACGGATGAAGCATCAATTCCTGCATCGATGAGCACCCCATCCTCCCCTTGATGAACGTATCCGATATTGACGGAACTATGAAAGTAATAACAACATTCACTTAGCTGTCGAAAAGACATATCCACGACTCCTTTAGCTTTTTCATACAGTTTCGCTAAAGTGACGCCCTTTTCCTGTCATGTTAGAAAGAATCTTCTCTGTACCAATCTGTGATACAGGATGGAGGTTATTCAGCGCATGGGCACTCCTAGGTATATGGATGGATCTAACACGTTGGTCTTCCACACGTTCCTGATCAGAAGAGTGATTGTGCTTCATTTTATTATCAAGCGTAGCTTTGAACACTTTTTCAAGGGCAAAAGGTGATCGATCCTTCTGAGTAATCCGGGTTTGATAATCCTGATACTGATAATGATTTACAGGCAGAATATATCCCATAGTGACTCCTCCTTCTCTGATCTATACCCTTTTTTCCTATTCAAAGAAACGTTCCATCTTTCCCATCTGTTTGGTCAAAAACTTTTCCATATCCGTCATCCGTTTTGAGAAACGACGGTCCCACGCCTGAAAATCTTTTTCCCACTCGTTGAATTTCTTTTCAGGCTGTTTAATGATTCCATTCATTTTCGACGTTTCTACCTCAATTTCCTTTAATACGTCAAATAAAGATTTTTCCTTCTTATCTGTCATCTTCGATCGACCCACGTGTAAATGATGGACTGCAGCCCGGCAAGAGCGAGCAATAACACCAACCACTCCCCATATGGAACGATGATATAAAAGAAAAGCATGATTAAAGCAGACCATACACCGACACACCACTGACAACTTAACCCTTCACCGATAAAACCCTTCGGCTCCACCCATTCCTCTTCAATCCCGTTTTCGTTTTGAATCACCTTCACATCTATAAAAGGTCTCCGCAACCATTCCATGATGTAATCTCTAACAATGAGACGCGTCAATCGGAAGGTGGCAAGCGCCAGCAAGATTATTTCCATCACACTTAGCATCATTCAACCTATCTCCCATGAAGAAAAAGCCACTACGTACCTTGTAGTGGCTCACTCTTTATTTTCTTAAAACCAACGAAATTCTCCGCGGCGATCGGAAGATTCATCATGATGGCGGCTTCTTGAACTGCTTTCATCTCTTGACTCATCTTCTCTACGCCTTCTCGGTCCGCCGAAAAATGGATCGACTCGGTCATCTCGGTCATGGCGATCATAACGCTGGGGCTCGATAATGACGTTATCCGCTTTGATGACAAGGTCCTTCACGTGGATGACCCTTTTTTTATCAGACATTCCATTCACTCCTTATTCGAATTCACTTCTAATCTATGGTGTTTGCCCCAGTTGGGTATAGTCTCCTGCCCAGTATGGACAAAAAAAGTATGGTTTGAGAGAAAAGAGACAAATGCCCACACCGACAAGAACACAATTCATATTCTAGTAAAGACAATACGTCAATACGTATGGAAAGGGGAAATTAGAAAATGAGCTGTGGAAAAAGATTCGATTCAGGTTCATGTGTGATTGATATTCTAAAAGATATCGTCGATGCTCAAAATGATGTTCTGCACGATTGCACAACAAGCTGTGAGCGTTCAATCGCAGACCTTTTAGGTGATACTGGTGGAGGTTCCGGCTTCGACACTGTACCAGTCATCCTTTACTGTAAAGATGGATGCACACCTTTTAAAGGTTTCGGTTCAAAACGAAGCGGCGAAGATTGCAGAGTGAAAGGAAGCTTCTTCTTCAGAGTTAAATCTGTAGACGACGATGGTTGTGCTATCCTTGAACTTCTTTTTGCTGAACGCCGTCATGACGGTGACGACGAGGATGAGGTTGAAGGCTCACATCATCACAGAAGATTCGATCCAAAATCACCGGCTGATCAAAGCTGCAGAAACCTTCGCGCTTCAGGAATTTGCATCACAGTAGATTTGAACTGCTTCTGCCACGTCACATGTCTTCCTGCAGCAGCAACTCTATAAGGTTTATAAAAACCGCGCACAGATGCGCGGTTTTTTCATCACTATCCTAAAACCCTAGGAGTCGAATATCCTTAATGGATTCAAAAGCTACTTCCCTCTGAAATGGGCGCTGAAAAACTTTCATATGGACAATACCATCTACATAATCCGTAATGTACCCCCTGTAGTTTTCTTCTTCTGTCGATACTTCACACTTCATTTTTGGAACGTGCGGGGAGAGATTGAAGAAATATAGAACTTTTTCCTCGAGCGTCATGTCATGAAATCGTTGTCTTCGATCTCGAGGCGCATCCTTTTCTACCTGATCTTCTGAATTTATAGCAGAAGCATCTTCGGTACCCTCTTCTCCTTCCACCTCATCAGGTGTATTCAACTTGGCTAGCTCTTGACGGTGTGGGGAGTTTTGTCTTCGCATCCGTATTTCACGCTCATTCGATGGAGCTTCGGTCGGTGGCTTTTCTGTCTTCTCTTCTGGTGTAGAAGTACGCTGACTTCGAAAGCTTGTTTGCATGGGAACTTCTGCTGGTTTCAAACCTTTAGGTTGGACAATATAAAGCATCGGCTGCTTAGCAAGTCGCTTTTCATCTGCCATCAAGATCTCTCCTTTTCCATTCGGTCATCATTGTATATATATGTATGAGTCACAAACCATGTTCACTTTTGTCCTCATTTGACAAAACCTCTCATGATTTTACACAAATTTTACAGAACCTGGCGATTCATTTATTTTACGATTGTTATGATAAAGATAGACCATTGATTAGGAGTGTTTTCATGAGCCTTGCTCAACAACGAGAGCGCAAGTCATCTGAGGATGTACTAGCTTCATATATGAATGAGGACAAACTTTTTATCCATTACCAACCGATTATCGACATTCATAAAGAAAGCGTCATCGGTTTTGAAGCACTGACAAGATTTCCTCCAAGTGCGTATTTTGAAAACCCTGTTGAACTTTTCGAGTTTGCCGATCAGACGAACCGTTTATTTCAACTGGAAAAGCATACACGTGAACTTGCTATTGATTCGATCGCTGACCATTTACAAGAAAAACAGCAGTTGTGGGTGAATTTGACGCCTAATGTTATTCATGACCATTCATTCACTCCAGGCTTCACTCATACCGTTTTAAAAAACACAAGGTTGAACCCGGACCAGATTGTCTTTGAAATCACTGAGCACTCTGCCATTTCTGATTTTCAAAGCTTCCGAAAACTTCTGGAACATTACAGGTCGCAAGGATTTAAAGTAGCGATTGATGACGTCGGTGCAGGTTATTCCTCGCTGCAGATGATTTCTGAATTAAAACCCGACTATATGAAAATAGATCGATCCTTGATTACTGATATCCATCAATTCCGTGAAAAACAATACATGGTAGAAGCGTTACAACATATCGGAAAGAAGTTAGGGGCAGGGATTATAGCCGAAGGGGTAGAAACTGAAGGTGAGTGCCTTCAGTTGACTCAGATGGGGATCTCTCTCATGCAGGGATATTACTTTGCAAAACCAGGCTATCCCCCACCACCGCTACCAACATCCATTTCCAAACAACTAAAGCAGCAAAGAAGCAGTAAAATGTTCCCGTTAAAAATTGGGGAGCAGACCACATTTTCTGAACTGATAACATGGATCGCAGGTTATCAAGGCAGCTATGATGATCATTACGCACTGTTATGTGGCCCTAACGGAAAAGCCGTACTACCATTAACAGAAGTGGTAAGGTTTGCTGCATCCTATAGTACAAAAAAAGAAGAATCCGTTTGGACATATCTACAATTCTGGATGAAATGACAAACCCCGCTACTACACATGTAGTAACGGGGTTTTGATTAAATTAATAGGCTACGATGCTGAATCCAGAGTCCACGTGAATGACTTCCCCAGTCACTCCGCGTGATAAATCACTCATTAGATAATAACCCGTGTCGCCGACTTCTTCTTGAGTAACAGGACGGCCCAGTGGCGCACGTTCTTCAATTACTTTAAGAATTTGATTGAAATCACCAACACCTTTAGCAGAAAGTGTACGGATCGGGCCAGCAGAGATGGCATTAACCCGAATGTTATGTTTACCAAGGTCATTCGCTAAGTATTTGACGCTTGCGTCCAGGCTCGCTTTCGCTACACCCATGACGTTATAATTTTTCACGACTTGCTCTCCACCAAGATAAGTAAGTGTTACAATACTTCCTCCATCTGTCATCAACGGTTGAGCTGCACGAGCGACAGCTGTCAGAGAATAAGAGCTGATGTTGTGTGCGGTAAGAAAACCATCGCGACTTGTGTTTAGGAACTCATCTTTCAATTCTTCCCGATTGGCGAAAGCGATACAGTGCGCAAGTCCATGGATCGTTCCTACGTCTTTGCTGATTTGTTCAAATGTCTGGATAATCGCTTCATCATCCGTCACGTCACATTCATATACGAGTGACTCCTCGCCACCTTCTAAAGTATCGGCAAGGTCCTGAACCGACTTTTTGAAGCGCTCAGATGCAACGGTAAAAATCAAGCGCGCTCCAGCGGAATGTAGCGAGCGGGCAATTCCCCAGGCAATGCTTCGTTTGTTCGCCACTCCCATGACGACATACGTACGTCCTTCTAATGAAAAGTTCATATTAAGTACCCTCCTTGAGGTAGTAGGATCTGAATTAGTATTTGTTATTAGTACCTGCTCCTATTTTAAACCATACGCTTTTGAAAAACAAACTTCCCTTTATCCTTTCCCTATTTCCACTCACATAAGCCCCTTCTCTATCCAAAATCAGGATATCGAACGATGTTATTCAATATAATGGCAGGATTGTGCAAGACTTGATTTCGAAACTTTTGTTGAGTGGGTAGGGGCGGAAGATTCTCGAAATCACTTCTGGAACAATCACCTTGAATGACTGAGGAGACTGAGGGAAGTGGATCATATAACCTCTCCACAAGCAGGCACTCAGTATTTATAAGCTTGATACAGAGCGCTTTATGCCTGCCTTTGGAGGTGAAATTGGAGACACTTCCTCTAGGTATAGGGGTTCGTTTCTCTTTACTATGAAAGGGGTGGTTGGGAAGCTGCGAGACTCCCGTGGGAGAAAGGAGATCGGCGAGATCCCTTAGTGCGGCAGACCGCCCGAGAAAGCTCGCCACTCCCCCACAGGAAAGTGTTCAAATGCGGAATCGCCCTGGTAGACACGACTGGCATAAGCAGAACAGCAACGGAATGTGCCCTTTCATTCCTTTGCTGTTCTGCTTATGACGCGAGTGTCTGGGCGATGGAGCTAGACGAGTTGCTTCCCAGCCACCCCTAACGCTCAACCAGGCAACGAACCCCGGGAACATCTCGAAACTGAGTCTTCCACAATCGGGAGCGTTTGTGGAAGAACAGGAATATAAAAAACCGCTCCTTCTCGTGATGAGAAGGAGCGGTTGAGGGTTAACACCATTCACAATATTCTAGTTCCATTTTCAGTTCATCTACATACTCATGAGAACCGGTTACGATCAGGCGGTCACCCATTTTCAACTCTGTATCCCCGTGAGGAACGATGGAATCTTTTCCACGGAAGATACGAACCATGATGACATCTCCAGTGAAAGGAAATTCACGGAGGTGGATGCCATTATAGACGGAGTTGTTCATGTTGATTTGATAGAGCGCGCTATCTTGTTTCGTTAAGATATCTACAACATTTGGTGCTTCAATCATAGCTTTAAGAAGCGCTTTTGAAGACAAGAACACGGAAAATACATTAATATTGAGATCTTTCATTTCCTGCGATAAGTCCGGGGACTCTACTCGGACAATGACACGTTCTACCCCTTGTTCTTTCGCATAACGGGCAATCTCTGCATTTCGTTCTTCGTCACCGGTAGAAGCAACAATCAAGTCGACTTCAAAGACTCCAAGGTCCCGCATCTTTTCAACATCATAGCCATCCAGCTCTTTAATATCAAAGCAATTACGACTGATGCGTTCATCAATTTTATCCATTTTTGTATGGTAGAGGTGGGTTTCATATGCATGAATGTCCAACTCTCGCACAACAGGTAAGGTCATTCGATTGGAACCGATGAAAGATACGACCGTCTTATGGTCTTCGTCTTCAAATCGTCCATAAATCTTTTTAAACGTGATTGGTGCCACTAAACATGTCAGGACGGCCACTAAGATAAGGGCCCCTTCCATTTGATCATCAATCATCCCTTCCCGCTTACCAATGGCGGCTGCCGCGATGACAAGAGAGAGGGTGGAAGTCAGAATGAAACCTGACCCAAAAACTGTTTTCTTATCATACCACTTACTCAAAATTAAGGCTGGTACAATCTTCGAGACGAGTAAAGCGATAAATAACAGTGGAATCAAGATGAGCACACGTGAGTCTGTAAATAGACTCCAAATGTCAATTTCCACCCCAACCATGACGAAGAAGATGGGAATTAAAAATCCATATCCAAAACTGTCCAGTCGCTTCACCATCTCCGGGTTTGGAGACAATAAAGATACGAGTGTACCTGCTAAGAAGGCACCAAGAATATTCTCCGCTCCAACTGTTTCAGACAAGGCGACGAGCAGGAGGATAAGCGTGAAAACAGCACGGGTATCGATCTGGATTGTCCCCTTGGCCATTGTCTCAACGAATGATTGATGACGGAACTTTTTGCCGATGTAATAAAAAAGGACACCCGCTACAAATAGAAGAAGCAGGAACCATGTGTTTCCACCGCTCTCTCCATAAATGGATACGAAAACAGCGAGCAAGATCATGGTTACGAGGTCAGCTATGACGGCAATAAGCAAAATCGTCTGACCAATCGTTGTCTTCATCATTTGTGCGTCCTTCAACGTCGGTACAACCACACCAAGTGAAATGGTGGAAATGATCAGCGTCATCAAGAAGGCATTGTCGATGAAACCTGCCAATACGAATAGATAAGAAAGAGCCAGGGATATAACGAAGATACCGATGAACACGGTCGTCGCCACCCAAACCGGGTTTGGAGCACCGGTCCCCTGGTTTTCCGGCTTAGCTTTCTTCTTTCGACTTGCAAAGATAGAGAAATCAATTTCTAAACCACTGAGGAACATCAAGAAAATGAATCCTAATGTAGACAGGATCTCTAACCAGCTTCCTTGCTCTACAATATCAAATCCACTTTGACCGATGATTAATCCTACGATGATTTCTGCTACTACAACCGGGATAATATTCAATTTAAAACGGTGTAGTAAGATGGGAGTAATGAATGCTGCAATAATTACAATAACTAGAGAAGTTACTGAAGCACCATGTTCCATACTCGCCCTCCTTCCTTAAATCAATAAATTCATGAACGCTGTCGCGAGCCCAAAGTAAATTAAAATGGAGATCAAGTCATTCACTGTTGTAATGAACGGACCTGAAGCAACAGCAGGGTCGATCTTTAAACGATGCATAAGAAGGGGAACGAGAGAGCCAGCCAATGTTGCTACAACCAAGGTCATAAAGATGGACAATCCGACTAATATGCCTAAAAAGAAGTTTTCATGCCATATATATACAATGAGAGTGATCAATACACCGCAAGATAGTCCTGTAATGATACCCGTTCCTGCTTCTCTCATCATCATTTTCCATTTTCCTTGCTTATCGATCTCCCCGGTAGCGATACCGCGGACAGCAACGGCTAGTGCCTGCGTTCCTGTATTTCCCGCCATTCCTGCAATCAAAGGAATAAAAATAGCGAGAATAGCTACTTGATCCAAGGTGTCCTCAAAACGCCCGATAAGACTTGCAGTCAGACTCCCTAAAAAGAGAAGAATGACAAGCCAAGGCAATCGCTTTTTAGCTGATGCAAAAGCATTATCATCAGGGCTGTCGACATCAGACACAGCAGCAAGTTTAGAATAATCATCACTTGCTTCTTCTTCCATGACGTCCATAATGTCATCGACGGTGATGATTCCAAGGAGATGTTCCTGGAAATCAACAACCGGCAAGGCAAGAAAGTCATAGTCACGCACCATGCGTGCCACTTCTTCCTGATCTTCTCCGACTGAGACCGATACCACTCGTTCATTCATTACGTCGGAAATCAACCATTCTTCTTCTGAAATAATCAAATCCCTCAACGAAATAACACCGACGAGCCGTTTATCTTCATTAATGACATACGTGTAATAAATCGTCTCAGCGTCCGGGGCTTCTGTTCTCAGATGAACCATCGCTTCCTTGATCGTCATACCGGCCTTAACGACAACAAATTCTGTCGTCATAATGGAACCGGCAGTTTTCTCTTCATAATGAAGCAGGTCTTTAATTTCGTCAGCTGCATCATCATCCATGATCGTCAAGAAACTCGCCACTTTATCTTTATCTAATTCGTTTAAAATATCAACGGCATCATCCGTCGACATTTCAGCGAAGACTTGCGCAGCGAAAGCCGGGGTCATTTCAGTAAAGAAGGGTTCAATCTCATCATAATCGATGTGTTCCATGAAATCTGCAACCTCTTCTGGTGAGAGGTAAGTATAGATTCGCATCCGAATATCTTCGTCCAAACCTTCAAATATCCTGGCCTGGTCATAAGGGTGCAATTCAAGAAATTCCGCTCGGAACTGGTCGATATGATCGTTGAACAAGGCATCTTTAATATTCGTCCAAACTTCTTGGCGCTCCTGGTCATCTAAGTGTTCCATAAGCAACCCTCCCCAGTGTCTATTTCGTTTTTGACCGTTTAATCTTAATGGCGAAATACGTGTTTGTCAACGAAAGTCCCTCAATTTCTAACAGCCAAATTCATCACATAAATGTAGTTTAACAGAAGAAATCAACCTTAGGGAATATGCTCTCCTTATGTTTAGTATTTCGAAGGCTTGGGAAAAATATCTTCCATATATAGGAGAGCCTCAAATTCCTTCAAATTAAGCCCATCATTGCAAGACAAAAAGGAGAATGACCATGAACTATGACATAATCGGAGACGTCCACGGCTGCTTCGATGAATTAAAACTTTTATTTGATGAACTCGGTTATGAATGGAGGGATGGCCTCCCTCAACACCCAGATGGACGCACCCCTGTATTCGTCGGAGATATTACAGACCGAGGCCCCTCTTCCATTGAATGCATCACTTTCGTTTATCGTTTAGTTACGGAAAAAGGGGCTCATTATGTCCCGGGAAATCATTGCAATAAATTGTATCGCTTTTTCTTAGGCAATCCCGTCCAAGAAAAACATGGATTGGAGACAACCGCTGCGGAATTTCGTGCCCTGTCTAAAGAAGAACAGAAGCATGTGAAACAGCAATTCAAACACTTGTATGAGGAAGCACCACTACACAAGATATTGAAGGATGTCAATGCAGTAGTTGCTCACGCTGGGATCCGCGAAGAAGATATCGGACATAAAAGCAAAAGTATCGAAACCTTCGTTCTCTACGGGGACATTACGGGCGAAAAGCTTCCGGACGGTCGTCCTGTCAGACGCGACTGGGCACAGCATTACACGGGGGAGCGATGGATTGTCTATGGACATACGCCCGTTCGTGAACCCCGTTTCGTAAACAAAACGGTGAATATAGATACGGGATGTGTATTTGGAGGGAAGCTTACCGCTTTTCGCCTGCCAGAAAAAGAAATCGTCAGTGTACCATCAAGCATGCCTTTTGTAGAAGAAAAATTTAGATATTAAAAAGCAGGAGCACTCTAGCTCCTGCTTTTTTTCAGTCGGTTTTTCAAAACACAAGGTTCTGCTTATTCAAGCAAATTCCTTCCAGGCCTTTGGCGGTTCTGATGTGAAGGTCATTTTTTTCTTCGTCCATGGATGGATGAAGAAAAGCCGCTCACAATGCAAGGCCTGTCCATTCAGTCCTTCTATATTGCTTCCGCCATATAACGTGTCTCCGGCTAAAGGGTACCCCATGTGAGCCATATGGACACGAATTTGGTGCGTTCGCCCGGTGAGTAATTTAAAGCGGACTCGAGAGAAATTTTCTTCCGTGTTTATCAGAAAGAACTGGGTTTTTGAAGGCTTTCCTTCCGGAGATACTACCCTTCGAATGATGGAGTCTTCGGCACGGCCGATTGGCTCCTGAATGAGACCTTCCTTCTCGTCAAACTCTCCTTCGACAATGGCTACATACTGCCGGGAAATCAAGTCCACGTTTTTGGTAAGGAGACTATGGCTGTAGGCGTGCTTAGCAACGAGCATTAATCCAGAAGTATCTCTGTCCAGCCTTGTGACAATATGGGCCGTACAAGGGTATCCTCTTCTTTCATATTCGAACAGCAAATGGCTTGCGATCGAAGGCTCTTTTTGATCAAACGGAGGAACCACTGGAATGCCTGCCGGTTTATCAAGAACGATGACGTCATCATCCTCGAACACAATAGATAGAGCCCCCTGCTGAGGGAGAATCGCACCTCTTTCTTCTTTAGGAAAAATGATGGTGACCTCATCGTCCTTGTCCAAAGGTCGCCACATTTCCTCTTGAGAACCATTGATGAATACAGTACCGTCCATACGAACCTTCTTTAACAATTGGCGGGAAAAATCCCCCGCCTGCAATAAAAAATCACGGACGGAATGACCTACGTAAGCTTCCGTCACCCGCCACTTTTTCATTACATCAGTCTGAATAGTCATCAGCTACGAAAGAATCGTGGACGCGTTTCCAGAAAGGAAATGGGCGGAACCTTGCAAACCGCACTTTTTCCTCAGCCACGCGGCATTGGATTGATTTCACGTCTTTATACGTACGGGTAATGTGGTCGATGGTAAAAAGAAAACTACGGTCATGCTTCGGTTTGAACATGCACGTGTGGTGACTAGGCAAAATCAATGGAGAACCGATCGTACGGAACACTCGATTATTGATTGAAGCCATTTCAGCAATTTGGAAAGCTTCAAGAGATGGGTGTAAAATCGCTCCCCCCAACGCTTTATTATAGGCTGTACTTCCCGATGGTGTAGATACACAAAGTCCGTCTCCACGAAACGTCTCAAAATGGTCGCCTTTAATTTCGATATCCATAACCACTGAACCTTCTGATGTTTTGATCGTACATTCATTCAAGGCAAGGTAGCGGTCTTCTTCCCCTCCATTTTTCGGGCGTATCGTAACTTCAAGGAGCGGATACTCAACCACCTGAAACGGGGTCTTCGCAATTTCAATAATTAACTTTTCCAGTTCTTCAGGCATCCAATCCGCATAAAAACCGAGGTGGCCGGTATGTATCCCAATAAAAGCGGTTTTATCCAAGCGGTGGACATAGGTGTGGAATGCTTCCAGCAATGTACCATCCCCACCCACAGATATGGCAAGATCCGGCTCATCTTCATCATACTCCAACTTGAACTCCGTTAAGTAGTTCTTAATTTTCGAACGGATTTCGTTCGATTTTTGATCACCTTTTGAAAGGATCGAGAACTTCATCGGTCCACCCACTCCTCTATGTTTTTCTAGGATTCTTTTTTTGCTCTTCTTTTCTTCTGAATGCTCGTTGTGCTTCTTGAATTTCACTTTTTATTTTTGACATTTCTTCATCTAGCTGAAAAGCAGCTTCTCCTGCTCGCTTTAGCCGGGATTTGATCTCTGTTGGTATTTTCCCCGAATACTTATAATTTAATGAGTGTTCATTCGTTGCCCAAAAATTCATCGCAAGGGTACGAATTTGAATTTCGGCCAGCACTTTTTTCTCACCGTGAATCGTTTCTACAGGGTAACGAATAATGACATGAAAAGACCTATACCCACTATCCTTTTTCCTCGAAACATAATCTTTTTCTTCAATAATTTCAAAATCATGTCGGTTCCTAAGCATAGTCACAACAGCATAGATGTCATCAACGAATTGACAGACGACTCTTACTCCAGCAATATCTTGTAGTTCTTCTTCAATGTTTTCAGGGTTAATGGCTTTTCGTCTAGCCTTTTCAATTATGCTTGATTTCGGTTTCACACGTCCGGTTACAAATTCAATAGGAGATTGTTCCTCTTCATATTCAAATTGCCGGCGCATGCCTTTTAATTTTATTTTTAATTCTTCTACTACTTGCGCATAGGGTGCTATAAATATATCCCAATTCATCAAGCAACCACCTTTATGTATCCGGTATCCATAGTAAATATGTGCGTTTTGTTCATCATTCATTGTATCATAAAGTTAGGCTGCTGAATAAGCAGAGCGCCTGACATTATACTACGATCAGGAGGTCTTAACTATGGCACAGGAAATTGAAATCGAGTTTAAAAACTTATTAACAGAAAAAGAATATGAAAAAGTTTATCATTTTTTACCATTCAAATCAGTTGAACTCATGGAGCAAACCAATTATTATTTTGAAACAGAAGACCTAAACCTTAAGAAACAGGGAGCTGCTTTAAGAATCCGTCATAAAAATGATCAATGGACATTGACAATGAAGCAGCCACACACCGAAGGCCTGTTAGAAACCCATGATTCACTGACAGAAGAAGAAGCCAACCTTTGGATACAGAACAAAATGACAAAAAAGCCTCATGTATCCAAACAGCTGGATGGTCTTGGGGTTTCTATGGAAGACCTGCATTACCTTGGTTCCCTTACAACAAGACGAAAAGAACTTGAATATAAAGAGGCACTCATTGTCCTTGATCACAGTCTGTATTATGACAAGGAAGATTATGAGCTCGAAGTAGAAGCACGTTCCAAAGAGACCGGCAAAGATGTAATCAAAGAAATCTTGAATGCATGCAATATTCCTGAACGCGAAACAGATAATAAAATCAAACGTTTCTACGACAGAAAACGGCTGCAATCAGAATAGTTGCCGTTCTCTTACCCTCATTGCTAAAATGATGAACAGACAGGAAGGGATGTTATGCAACAACGAGAAACGTTTTTCGAGGAAATTGGGAAAGAAAAAATCGATGAGCTTGTCGAAGCTTTCTATAAACGTGTGAGTGAGCACCCGGATCTCATACCGATTTTTCCAAACGACCTTACAGAAACGATACGAAAACAAAAACAATTTCTTACCCAGTTTTTCGGTGGGCCGCCCCTTTATGTTGAGGAACACGGCCATCCGATGTTACGGGCAAGACACCTGCCTTTCAAAATCACCCCTACAAGAAGGGATGCATGGTTATCCTGCATGTCCGGGGCTATGAATGAGGTAGATATCCAAGAGCCTCATCGTACGTTTATGTTTGAGAGGCTTACAATGACAGCAAATCATATGATGAATTCACCAGAAGATGAGAAAGGAGAATCGATGTGAGTTGGAAAAGTTTAAACAGTGACAGCGAAACCACAGGAACAGCAAGCGGTTTTTTCGATCTACTGAAAAGACCCATTGAGATCTATGTTTTCATTGATCCCCTATGCCCTGAATGCTGGTCACTGGAACCCTTCCTCAAAAAGCTCACGATCGAATACGGACGTTTTTTCACTCTCCGACCGATCATCAGCGGGAAGCTTGCTTCTTTACACCAGAATAAAATAAAGAAACCCGAAAACTTGAAAGCGGCATGGGACAAGACCGGTTCACGTACAGGCATGTGTTGTGACGGGGATGTATGGCTAGAAAACCCTGTATCCTCCCCGTTGGCTACAGCTCTTGCTGTGAAAGCGGCTGAATTACAAGGGAAAAAGGCTGGCATGCGCTTCTTGAGAAAAGTCCAAGAATACGTATTCTTGGAAAAACAAAACATTTCAGATGAAGCGGTATTAATTGAGTGTGCCGAAAAATCCCGTCTTGATGTTTCTGAATTTAAAAAAGATCTTCATGGAGAAGCTGCAAGAAGAGCTTTGCAGTGTGATTTGAAATTAGCTCATGAGATGGATGTGGATTCGACACCTACCATCGTTGTCTTCAACGAATCAGAAGAAGATGCAGGCTTGAAAATTACTGGATTGTATACGTACGACGTTTATGTGAAAGTGTTGAAAGAAATGCTACAAAAAGATCCAAAGCCAGGCATAAAACCAGTTTTGGAGGATTTCTTGCACCACTATCGCTTCGTCGCCAATAAAGAGATTGCGGTCGTATATGACTGGACTGAACAAGAAGCCAAAAGAGAAATGAAAAAACTTGTACTCAAGCAGAAGGTGCGAGAAATTCCTGTTAAACACGGGGCCTTCTGGCAATATATTGAAAATTGATCAAACTCCCGTCCCCGGGAGTTTTTTCTTTGCAAGGAGTAGTCATGTTCATCCTTTTTTCTCCATAAAATGATTCATGGAGGTGTGTGGACATGAAAATTTGGGTCATCCTTCTCTTTGCGATCAGCCTTGTATTTCTGGCAGGATTTCATCTGTTTGCACTCATGAAATTATATCCTATATACATTAGTTCACCCTTATTGTTCATTGCCATTTACCTGATCGTATCCTTACCATCCCACAAGAAAACATTTCGCGGTTTCAAATAAATTACAAAGCAAGGCTCCTCCCTGACTCCCATGTCGACCGTCCATATAGAATTAAAAAATTATAATACCCCCACAGAACCGGAGGTCTCTGTGAGGGTATTTTTGTTATTTCTTCAAAAGTTGTTCCATCTCATTTAGTTTTTCTTCAAACACATCCAAAGCAGATAAGATCGGATCTTTAGAAGTCATATCGACTCCGGCCTGCTTTAGAACTTCAATTGGGTAGTCACTGCTGCCCGCTTTCAAGAAGTTTTTGTAACGTTCTACAGCAGGTTCGCCTTCTTCAAGAATTTGCCCCGCCAATGCTTGTGCTGCTGCATAGCCCGTGGAATACTGGTACACATAATATCCCATATAAAAGTGTGGGATACGTGCCCACTCAAGACCTATTTTCTCATCAATGACAATGTTATCTCCAAAGTACTTCTTGTTGAGATCATAATAGATCTCTGTCAGTTTTTCCGCAGTTAAAGCTTCGCCGTTTTGTGCTTGCATGTGGATCTCATGTTCAAATTCTGCAAACATTGTCTGACGGAACACCGTCCCACGGAATCCTTCCAAGAAGTTATTCAATAAATAAAGCTTCTCTTTTTCACTGGTCGTTTTCTTAATCATATAGTCATTCAGAAGAGCCTCATTACATGTAGAAGCTACTTCTGCCACAAAAATGGAATAATTCCCATAACGGTAAGGCTGGTTTTTGTGCGTATAATAGCTATGGAGAGAGTGTCCAAGTTCATGAGCTAACGTAAATAGATTGTTCACATTGTCTTGCCAGTTCATAAGAATATATGGATTCGTTCCATAGTGGCCGGATGAATAGGCCCCGCTTCGTTTCCCTTTATTCTCCTCTACGTCAATCCAGCGATTTTTAAAGCCTTCTTTGACGATGTTGACGTACTCTTCACCTAGCGGCTCCAGACCTTTAGTGACCAGGTCCTGAGCTTCTTCGTATGAAACCTCCATTTCAGCTTCCTTCACAAGCGGAGTGTACAAGTCATACATATGAACCTCATCTAGGTCTAGTACTTCTTTACGGAGCTCAGCATAGCGATGCAGAAGAGGCAGTCTCTCGTTTACTGCTTCCAGCAGGTTATCATAAACCGACTCTGGAATATTGTTGCTATCCAGTTTTGCCTGCCGAGCCCGGTCATACTTCCTTACAGACGCGTTGAAATTGTTCTTCTTCACATGCCCACCCAGTGTAGAGGCAAATGTATTCTTAAAAGAACCAAACGTATCATACATCGCATCAAAAGCAGACTTTCTAACATCCCTGTCATCGGACTTCAAAAAGTTGATGTAACGTCCGTGGGTTAAATCTACTTCTTCTCCCTTTTCATTTTTAATGGTTGGAAAAGTGAGATCCGCATTATTTAAAGCGCCGAACGTTTGGGAAGGATTTGCACCGATCTCAGAGAAACCTGCCAACAATTTTTCTTCTTTTTCACTCAACACATGAGCCCGTTGTCGAGTGATTTCATCAAGGGTATGTTCATAAAGTTCTAAGGGCTCATAAGATTCAATAAAACTTTTCACTTTCCCTTCAGGAAGGGCAAGAATTTCAGGAACAATAAAGCTCATAGCCGATGCAATTTTTGTGTACAAATTCTCAGCCTTTGCATTCATCTCCTGATAATGAGCATTCGTTGTATCTTGGTCATTTCTCATATGGGCATAGGTGTACAACAAGCCGATTTTATTAGAGATCTTATCTTGAAAAGAAAGAAGTTCGTACAACTGCTCTGCCGACTCCCCAAGCTTACCTTGGAATTTTTCTAATTCAGGCAGCAACTCCTTCGCTTCTTCTAATTCTTTATACCATTCTTCATCTGTTGCGAACATGGCCTCAAGGTCCCACGTTTTCTCAACAGGAATTTCTTCTCTTTTTGGTAGCTCTTTCGCAGACGACATCCAACATCCTCCTTCAAAATAATTCGTCACCCTAAAAATTTCTCGATAAAGGGGCAAATCCCTTCCTAAATCTTAATTCTTTGTAAATTTTTCAACTGTTCCAACGTTCTCCGGTCATCTTCCAGTGCATCTTCCACTCGTTTATGAAAAGGGACCTGTTTCATCTTGATATAAATATTCTTCCCTGTTTTTTCTATGATATTTAAATGAGTAAGTAACTCTATATATTGTTGACTTAAGTGGGGGACATAGCCGTTCGGAGTCGAAGGGATCTTGATAAATGGGAATTCAATGATGGAACCAACAGGAAGATGAAAAAAATGATTGAGAAACAGCCTGGTTTGCCAAATATACGGCCTCGTTCCAGCTTGGACTTGGCCAGGAACAGGCAAATAACAAATACTCGGGATCATTGAAAAATGAAACCCCTTCAAGTAAAGAAACTGACGATATTGTCGTTCCTCAGAACTTACTTGACTCTGATAAACGGTTCGATTTTTATACCATAACCTTCCCACTTCTCTTAAGAAGGCATCTTCTCCGTGATTATAAAATTGAGGTGAGAATAACTGCGGGAAACGAAGGTTGGTTATTTGTGAGGATAAAGTATTCGCAAAGATTTTGCGTCCACCTGCGGATTTCACATTGGAAACTATACAAATAGTATCTCTTAAAGCATGATAGAAAAATATGTGGTAAACATCGTTGAAGTAATAAAGAAAAGAACGAGTGAAATCACTGAGAGAATACTGGTTGGAGTTAATAGAAGGAAGATGCTTGGCACCAAGGATCCAGAGAGGGAAAATTCCTGCATCCCGGTAGGCGTGGGTTCGTTTTTTGATTTCCTCTTTGGGGACAGAAGCACACTGATACTCCATTGCTATTCTTTTTTCGTTGACCAATAAATATAAATCCGGCCGTTGTCTAATCTCTGGAAGATATCGTTCCAAATGTACATCATATCCTTGATTTCTTAACCATGTAAACAACCTCCACTTTCCTCGATCATGTTCGACACTCTCCCCTCCTCTCGACACCGTACAATCGCTTTTAGGAAAATGAGAAAAATGCGGAACGGTCCGTGTTCCAGAACGTATTTGCAATGTTTCATGACAGACAGGACAAAAGTAAGGAGTTTTCCTTGCCAGATCTATTTCTGATTTGTTCAGCTGATACAACGATTGTAATTCACCATACTTATCCAAAGCATACAACACCTGCTTCATCACCTCCTGCCCCCAATATTCGACATATACCCCCAAAAATCCTGCTTGCATATCCTCATCCTCCATAAAGCAGGACTTATTAAACAATATTTATGATAATAAAATTCCTAAAGATATGGCAGGATTGTGGAAGACTCAGTTTCGAGATGTTTCGGGGTTCGTTTGCTATGGGGGGCGTCAGGGGTGGCTGGGAAGCTACTCCTCTAGCTCCATCGCCCAGACACTCGCGTCATAAGCAGAACAGCATAGGAATGAAAGAGCACATTCCTATGCTGTTCTGCTTATGCCAGTCGTGTCTACCAGGGCGATTCCGCATTTGAACACTTTCCTGTGGGGGGGCGAGCTTCCTCGGGCGGTCTGCCGCACTAATGGAATCTCGCCGATCTCCTTTCTCCAGCGGGAGTCTCGCAGCTTCCCAACCCCCCCCCATTCGATATTGTGAGAAACGAACCCCTATACCAGGAAGGAGCATCTTCCACGATAAACTACCTTATGTAAGAAAGCGCTCTATAACAAGCGGTTATGATCTCTATCCATACGATAGAGATTTTGTGCTATTGCTCCTAATCCGAATAAAGCACCTAATTCTGGAAGTAGTTTCGAGATACTTATATGGCAGAGGGGCGGAGGGGAATGGCGAGGCTCCTACCTTAAGTGTGCAGGCGCCTTGATCAGCGGCGTATGGACTGGACTGAGCTGGCGGAGATAAAGGAAACACGAAGAACGGAGTGATTCGATGTTGACTTATCGTACAGAAGCGAGGGAAGTCTCACTAGCCGCTTGGCGCCGGAACCGGATATCTACGAGAAAAAAGTGCAGGGTGAGACCCCACAGGACGCAGTCCGAGGAGGCTCACCGCGCTCCCGCGGAAAGCGAGTCATTCCCCGCAGCCCCCATCCACTCACCAAACGTCTCGAAACTGAGTCTTCAAGAAAAGGGAGCTTTAGTTACAGTGAGATGGATTTATTTTAAGACAAAAAAAATAAGCACACATATGTGTGCTTGTCGAATTAATCCACAGGGAAATATTTTTTAACCGAATTTAATGCATCCTCGTCGAATATCGTTTTTCCGTATTCCTCCAAACGATGAATCGTAAGGGATGACTCATAGCCATATTCCATAAGTTGACTTAACACATTTTCTTGCTCATCATCACTCATATTCTCATCATTGAATTGAATATATAAATAGTAACGGTCTTCAAAATGGAATAAGCGCTGTTCCATGGATTCAGTTGGTAATACGTAATGACTCAGTTGGATCACATCTTCAAAATCATTGAACTTGAGTGTGAATGTCAGAGGTTCATCAGAATCCTCCTGATCCTCTTCATACTCATTTCTTTGATCATAGTCTTCCGAAGACTGAAATTTATCATCAAGCAGTGACTCAAGTTTTTCATCCACTGGAACATCAATTGCCTTACCATCCTCATTCGGAAGTTCAAGCTTTTGGCCATCCTGGGACACTTGTGCTTTCGTCACGATCACTTCAAGTCCTTTGTCCATTGCCTGGACCTGGATCCACAATGGACCGTCAGCCTGGAAGTTTTCCTGATCGTTCACTTCATCCATCATTTCCCAGAAAAGCTGTTCACTACGTTCGCGGTTATACCAGATTTCTTCTCTGTCAAAACCTCTTTGTTCCACATCTTGATATGTTACGTAAAATTTAACGGTATTTTCATTAATGCGTTCGATTTCCATACGTTTCTCTCCCTTCTTGTCATGTTTTAAGGGGGAAGGGAACACTCACCCTTGCGTCGCTTATAAAACCTTACCCGTTAGGCCAAAGCTTCAACCGTCATGATGTGTATAAGGGTTGATGTACTTCTATTGTATGACAGCAAAGGCTGTTTGGAAAACAAAATGCTCGATTTCAGCATATAACCATTTGTGTCATGAATAAACATGGAAATAGGCCCTCATTTGGTTGATTGACTTTATATTTTAGCTTATTCCCTTTAGATTGTCACTACATAGCAGGAGGATTTTTTAATGAACTGGGACTTGCTAGAACCATTACTTATCATTATTAGTATTGATATTATTCTTGGCGGTGATAATGCCGTAGTCATCGCACTAGCCAGCCGAAATTTGCCACCCGAGCAAAGAAACAAAGCGATTTTCCTCGGGACAGGCTTAGCCATCGCTGCCAGGGTCCTTTTGACTATGGTTGCTCTTTATCTTCTCCAAATCCCCTTCTTACAATTAATCGGAGGATTGCTTCTCTTTTATATTGCCATGAAATTGCTAACTGATACAGAAGAGACCGAGCATATCAAAGCAGGGGACAGTTTGGCAGCAGCTGTAAAAACAATTGTCTTTGCAGATATTGTCATGGGTTTTGACAATGTTCTGGCTATAGCTGGAGCTTCTCACAATAACATCATTCTCGTCATCATTGGTCTCCTCGTGTCTGTCCCAATCATTGTTTGGGGAAGTCGCATAATCCTCGTGCTCATGGACAAGTTTCCACTCCTCATTTATTTCGGAGCTGGGATCTTGACATACACAGCTGCCGAAATGGTCATGGAAGACCGCTACATCCTCCAATATATGGAGGATTACCCATTCATCCATCAGTGGTTTGCAGTGGTTATGGTTATCGCAGTCGTTACTTTAGGTTATTTTTCAAACAAAAGAAAAGGCACGGCAGTCTAATGAAAAAAACACCCATTTTCAATGAATAAGGGAATAAAAAAAGCTGAGATGGTTTAGTTCCATCACAGCTTTTTCATTTATTAATTGACTAAGCGTTGCGCTTCTTTCAGTTGGAATGTACGTACACTTCGAGGCAAGAAACGTCGAATCTCGTCTTCGTTGTAACCGACCTGCAACCGTTTGTCATCCAAGATAATTGGACGGCGTAACAAACCAGGGTTTTCCTGAATCAAGTCAAAAAGATCTTGCATTGGCAACTGATCAAAGTCCACTTTTAATTTCTGGAACACTTTTGAGCGTGTGGAGATGATTTCTTCCGTTCCATCTTCAGTCATACGGAGGATTTCCTTAATCTCATCCAATGTTAATGGTTCAGAAAAAATGTTGCGTTCCGTATAAGGGATATTGTGTTCTTCAAGCCATGCTTTAGCTTTTCGACATGATGTACAACTTGGTGAGGTATAAAGTGTTACCATACAGAAACTTCACTCCTCAATATTTTATGGTAGAGCTTTAATTGCTTTTTTTATTTGTAATCAATATAATCTAACTATGATTCTACTATAACACACCTGTCAAGTATTTTCTATAAAAACACGAACATATGTTACAGAAAGCAATTATAAATCGTTTCCATCTACTATTACCACGTTATCTAAAGGGTTAAACATCTTTTTTAAAGAAGATACGAAAACATTCTATTTTCAACTAATCGACAACCATTGAAAATACCCACCTAAAGAAGAGGCGGGTATTTGTGATCAATTTTTGGTTTTATCCAGTTCTTTTAAAATGTTTTCCGTATCCCGATCTTCATCATGAGTCAGCACTTCATCTACAGGCTGATAGGACTTTCCGTAGAATTCTTTATCCTTATACGTATGAATTTCAGTATACATTTCTTTCATTTGCTCATAGATCTTTTCTTCAGATGCATCCTCAGGAGACCAGTAAAGGATTTCCATCTGATTGAGTTCGTCTGTAATAACCGAACGTCTCGTGTAACCGATGGATTTTGCATGTTTGAATCCTTCACGCTGATAAAAGCGGAGTCTTGCTTCGGTATCCGAGTCCTCATAGTCGACAGGTTCGACTTCAAGAATAATCGGCTTCCCTTTCGCTTTCATTTTTTCGATGAGTTTATGACCAAGTCCTTGTCCACGCGAAGCAGTGGAAACGTATACATAGTCGATAAAAAGAAAAGAATCAAATTCAGCGTACATCAGGACGTGATTCTCTCCCTCATCTTTGTAATATACGTTCCCTTTTTCTTTCAATAAAGCTTCCATGTGTTCTCTCGATTTCATTTCCTCTACTGGAAAATACTCGTTCAATTTCTCATACCAATTCATTGATCTACTCCCTTATCATTAGTCACCTTTTATTATATCGAATAATCATTCCGTTGTTAAATGCTATTCTACACACTTTCTTTCACGTTTCTAAAGTCCGTTGTTTATAGAGTGCGGAAGATTACTCTAAGGTATGCCTTATTCATACATTTCCTAATTTTTCATTTAAAAAACATTCTTCCCCCCTACAAGTATTTCAACTATGTGATATTAGGATAGCATTTTCCCTTGATCACATAGACAAAAGAAGGTGTGAGATCTATATGACCTCACACCTATTTACTAATTTAAGGGGGTATAATCTACGTTCTTCGTATAATTATTACCTGCATTCCATAGGAGAAATTCATTAATACCATTTTCATTTAAGGCGCGGATTTGAGCTTCGACCTCTGCTTTTCCATACTGTTTCGTAGGGCCAGAGTATAGCCATGGCGCTTCAAAATCCTGCAGCCATGGACGGGAGGTTGGCTGATTTTCCAACGCGCCCAATACTTCATTCTCCACTTTAGCATATTCACTGACCAGACGGTAAGGTTCGGTATCCGGTTTGGAAATACCAAAATACGGCCCCCAGTGACTTGGATAAATCATAGAAGAGATGACGTCTACGTTAGATGATATTTTCGAAAAGTTTTGTCCGATATTCGGCGCTTCTGTAATGGTCGCGGCATAACCAAAAATATCGACGGAGACATCTACCCCATAGTACTCTAATTCTTTACTTGCGTATTCAACAAAGTCTGTGACGGCTTGCACGCGTTTTTGGACGTTATCCATATCCATATCGCCATATTTCCCTTGACCATATTCCAACACATCATCACGGCTTCCGAAGCCTTCAGGGAAGCGGACATAATCGTACTGAATTTCTTCAAAACCCATCTCTGCTGCTATCTTTGCAAGCTCTACGTTATATTCCCAAACTTCTTCCATAAATGGGTTAACAAACGCTTCACCTTTTCCATTTTTCCAAACTTGACCGTTCTTCGTGAACGATAAGTCTGGACGTTTTTCGGCTAACAAACTGTCCTTGAACACAACGACTCGAGCAATTGGGTAGATTCCTTTTTCCTCAAGCTCTTCTAACATAGCGCGCGGATCATCGATGAACCCTTCGGCAACGTCAGCATAAGGGGAACCCTCTTCGGGTTCAAACGTAATGTTTCCTTTGTCTTCCTTGATATCAATGACCATAGCATTCAGTTCTGTATCTTCAACAAGCTTCGTAAGTTCCGCCATTTTAGCTCCACCGGCGGAAGGACCTGTTACAAAAATACCTCGAACAGCATCCGGGTATTCAAAAGTTAGTCCGGAGTTATATGTAAATCTTGCGGCTGGACTAGGTACAGCTAATTCCTTTAAACCCATTCGCTTTTTTGTAAGCATCGCGACCTCTTTTGTTTCTCCTCCATCTTCAGCCTTTACGTTATGTAATGAACCCATCATCCCGAAAAGGAGAAATCCTGCGAAGACCATCATCCATAGTTGTCTTTTCCCCATTTGCATCCTACTCCTATCCTAATTCTTCTAATCTTAATTATAAAAGAGGAAAGCTGTTAATAACAGGTCTGTATGCTACTTTTTCATAAATTTTCCCTACAACACAACCTTTTTCCTACACACATAAAAAAAGGCTCTGTCATCTAGACAGAGCCTTTTCTACATTATTCAGCTGTACCGTGCTCACGTTGGTACTGCTCGAACTCTTTTGTCGTACAAAGAACAAAGTGACCGGGACGTACCTCCCGAAACTCTGGTTCTTCACTAGTGTCATGTTTTGAAGGGTCATAAGTGAACCTCTCACGAGAACGCTCATAATCCGGATCGGGTAATGGTATAGCAGATAATAGCGACTGTGTATACGGATGAATAGGGTGCTTGTACAATTCATCTGCATCTGCAAGTTCAACCATTTTACCGAAGTACATGACTCCGATTCGATCACTGATGTATTTGACCATCGACAAATCGTGGGCGATGAACAAATAAGTTAATCCTTTTTCCTCTTGAAGCTTTTTCAATAGGTTAACGACTTGTGCCTGAATGGAAACATCTAGAGCAGAAATCGGCTCATCCGCGATGATGAAACTTGGATCTACGGCAAGCGCACGAGCAATCCCAATACGCTGACGCTGTCCACCACTGAATTCATGCGGATACCGGTTGGCATGCTCTTTGTTCAAACCCACCGTTTCTAAAAGCTCGTGAACTTTGGCTTTACGCGCTTTGTCATCTTTCGCAAGTCCGTGGATATCCATTCCTTCTGCAATAATATCTTCAACCTTCATACGAGGGTTCAAAGATGCATAAGGATCCTGGAAGATCATTTGCATTTCACGGTTGAACTTTTTTAAATCTTCACGAGATTTTTTCCCATGAACGTTTTCTCCGTCAAAAATGACCTCTCCATCTGTCGCATCGTACAAACGGATGATGGTACGACCGGTTGTAGATTTCCCACAACCAGATTCGCCAACAAGTCCGAACGTTTCCCCTTTGTAGATGTTGAAATTCAAACCGTCAACGGCTTTAACTACACTATGACGTCCTGTTTTGAAATGCTGTTTTAAGTTTTTAATTTCGACTAGTTTTTCTTGACTCATACTCGTTCACCTTCCGAACTGCTGGATGAATTCGCCATGCCTTCCATACGCTTTTTCACCGCTGCTGGTGGTTCAACCTTTGGTGCATTTTCATGAAGCAACCATGTGGCTGCGTAATGCGTATCACTAACCTTAAACATTGGTGGCTCCTGCTCAAAGTCGATCTTCATTGCGTATTGGTTACGTGCAGCAAAAGCGTCTCCTTTTGGTGGGTCCAACAAATCTGGTGGTGTACCAGGAATGGCGAACAGCTCTTCATCTGCACTATCCAGTGAAGGCATGGAACCTAATAATCCCCATGTGTACGGATGTTGTGGGTTGTAGAAAATATCATCGACCGTACCAACTTCAACAATTTTACCCGCATACATAACCGCTACTCGATCAGCTACGTTTGCAACAACACCAAGGTCGTGCGTGATAAAAATCGTCGCTGAGTCAGTTTTCTTTTGAATATCCTTCATGAGTTCCAAAATTTGTGCTTGAATCGTTACATCCAAAGCAGTCGTTGGTTCATCAGCAATTAAAAGCTTAGGATTACATGCCAAGGCAATTGCAACAACGACACGCTGTCTCATACCGCCTGAGAATTGGTGAGGATACTGTTTAATACGGTTTTCAGCATCAGGAATACCTACAAGCTCCAACAATTCAATCACACGTTTTCGTGCTTGAGGCTTCGACATTTTTTGGTGTTTAACGAGACCTTCCATAATCTGATTTCCGACTTTCATCGTCGGGTTTAGAGACGTCATCGGATCCTGGAAGATCATAGAGATTTCTTTACCACGAATCTTTTGCATCTGTTTATCCGTCATCTTCGCAAGGTCACGACCTTCAAAAAGGATTTCCCCTTCTTTAATACGACCTGGCGGCTTAGGAATTAAATGCATAAGCGCCTTGGTTGTTACAGATTTACCAGACCCAGATTCTCCTACAATTGCAAGGGTCTCTCCTTTTTTTACATCAAAATTAACGCCACGTACAGCTTTGACTTCACCGCCGTAGGTGTCAAAGGACACGTGTAAGTTCTTAACATCTAGTAGCTTTTCCATATTGTACACCTACCTCCTATTCACGCATCTTCGGATCGAATGCATCACGAAGACCATCTGCTAAGACATTAAAGGCAATCATAATTAAGGATATAATAATCGCCGGGAACAATAAAATATGTGGATAAATTTGCAATGAATCGAAACCTGCATCGATGAGCGTACCTAGAGAGGCCATTGGAGTAGGAAGACCCAATCCGATGAAACTAAGGAATGCTTCAAAGAAGATTGCAGACGGAATCGAAAACATCGTGTTGATAATTATTAACCCTAATGTGTTGGGAATTAAGTGTTTCTGTAAAATTCGTGCATCTTTCGAACCTAATGTCCTGGATGCTAGTACGAATTCCTGGTTTTTCAACTTCAGTATTTGTCCGCGGACAATCCGAGCCATGGCTATCCACCCTGTTAAAGCGAGTGCGATTGTGATGGATATGATTCCTGGTTCTAAGATCAAGATCATCAAAATAATCAAAACCAAGTTCGGGATACCAACGAGAATTTCTATAAAACGCTGCATGTAGTTGTCTACACGTCCGCCATAATAAGCAGAGATACCACCATAAGCGACACCAATGACCATATCAATAGCTGCAGCTAGCAATGCGATATATAGAGAAACTCTGGTCCCCATCCACGTCCGGGACCACTGATCACGCCCAAGACCGTCTGTACCAAACCAAAAATTTTCATCCATGTCCTTGGCACCATACACGTCAAATGTAGCTCTTACTTCAGCTGGTTCGCCATTTTTACCATCATTTAATACTTCAGTTGTAATAAACTCTTCCTGGTTGTTAAAGCGCATTAAAGCTTTTGTTTGAGCTTGCTCAAGTGTATCTGCAGACTGAACATCACTCAGTGTACCATCCATACCTAACCATCCTAATCCTTCAACCTTAGGAGGCATTTTAGCACGTGATAGGTCTTGTTCGTACTGTCCATAATCGTTCATATAAGGGCCGAATGCGGCCATTAAAGCTAATACAATTAAAACGGCTAGTCCAATCATCGCTCCTACGTTTTTTCGCAGACGGATAAAGGAATCCTGCCAGAATGACAAGCTTGGCCGTGAAATCTTTTCTATTTCAGTTTCTTTCGTTTCAACGGGCACAAATAAATCTTTCGATGGTTTCTGGTTGTCCATAATTGATTACTCTCCTTCCGCCAGACGTATTCTAGGGTCAATGACTCCATAAAGCAAGTCGATGACCAGGATGATGAAAATGAACAGGAAAGCGATTAAAAGGGTTGTACCCATTATGATTGGGAAATCATTCATATTGATCGCTTTTACGAACTGTTCACCAATACCAGGTACAGCAAAAATGTTTTCAATAACTAGTGTACCTGTCATCAATCCTACAGCCAGCGGTCCTAACACTGTAATCAAAGGAATTAAAGCGTTTCTTAAACCGTGCTTAAATACAACACCGACTTTATTTACACCTTTTGCACGAGCGGTCACGATATAATCAGAGCCCATAACTTCTAGCATTTCAGTTCTCATGAAACGGGCAGCAATTGCAATTGGGAAGATGGCCAACGAGATGGTTGGTAGTATGGTATATTCCCAGCCTTCCCACAAGGCAACTGGTAACCAGCCAAATTTAGCTCCGATATAAAACTGTAATAAACCTGCAAATACAAACGATGGGATCGACTGTCCTAATACAGCCAAAAATGTAGAAGTATAGTCCAACACACCATTATGATAGATAGCTGATACTAAACCTAATAACATCCCCAGTATTGTTCCGATAATCATCGCTTGAAAGCCTAACTGCATCGACGGACCGATACGCTCCATGATAATCGTTGTCACTTCACGGTTATCGAACTGGAAGGAAATACCCAAGTCACCCTGAGCCAGGTTGACCATATAGTTAAAATACTGCACGGGAACTGGATCATTCAATCCATACTTTTCTAGAACTACCGCTTGTTGTTCATCTGATAATTTATCTGCAGCACTTAGGGGAGTACCTGGTAAAAACTTCATCAGAAAGAACGTTAAGGTAGCAATCAAAAACATCGTTATAACCATGTATATTAAGCGTTGGATAATATAACGAGTCATTTTAACACCTCCGAATGTGTAAACCTACAAACTATCTTCTCTTGTTGTAATTGACAGAAATTTGCCTAAAATCTGAATAATTTGATGGCAGGGAAAAAGAGAGCATACGCCAACACGTTGGACATATACTCTCTCCCCTGTAAAGCAAGCCTATATGTGGTTGGAATTGTTATTTCAATTATTTACCTTCGATATAAGCATACTTGTAAGTGAAATCAGGACCCATTGGTTGAGTGATTACACCTTTAACATAAGGCTTCCAAAGTCTAGCTGTTGCACGCTGATAAAGTGGAGCAAGAACAGCATCTTCTTGGATTAGAAGTTTTTCAGCTTCTAGGAAAGTCTCAAAACGCTGAACCGGCTCTTGAGCAAGCTCAGTATTCGCTTTTTCAATTAGACCATCGTAAGCTTCAGAAGCGTAACCAGTCTTGTTGTTTCCACCATCTGTCACGAACATGTTCAAGAACGTGTTCGGATCGATGTAGTCAGGACCCCAACCAGAGTTTTGGATGTCATATTCCATGTTTTCATCACGCTGAAGGCGCTCTTTGAAAGGTACGGATTGAACTTTGATAGACAAACCTTCAAGTTGCTCAAGCTGGTCCTTAAGGTAAGCATCCATGTTCATAGCTACTTCACTGTCGCCACCAAGGTAACCAAGTTCAACTGTGTCCATGCCAAGCTCTTCTTTAGCTGTAGCCCAAAGCTCTTGAGCTTGTTCAACATTTGTTTCAATTAGATCACCGTTAAGCTCACGGAAATCTTCTTCTGTTTCAGGGTGTTTCGCAAAGTTCTGTGGTACGTGACCAACAGATGCGATCGATCCGTTGTTCAAGATAACATCAACCATAGATTGACGATCGATGACCATTTGGATTGCTTTACGTGCGTTCACGTTACCCAATACTTCGTTTTCTTGGTTCATCTTCAAGTAGAACAATACAGGCTCTTCTTCGACTACGAAATCATCAGAAGTACGGTATTGGTCTACGAACTCTGCTGAAAGACCAGCACGATCAATTTCACCAGTGTCATAAAGGTTAACAGCTGTAGATGTTTCTTTAACAACGTTAACGTTGATTGTTTCAAGTTTTACATTTTCTGCATCCCAGTAATCCTGGTTCTTTTCAAGCGTCCAGCCTTCGCCGTGGTTCCACTCAGTTAGAACGAAAGGACCGTTGGAAAGAAGCGTGTCCGCTTCAAGAGCGTACTGATCACCCTGCTCTTCAACGAATGCCTGGTTCAACGGTAGGAAAGTACCGAAAGTTGTCAAGGATTCGAAGTAAGGAACTGGTTTTTCAAGCTCTACAACTAGTGTGTAGTCGCCATCAGCAGTAACACCTAGCTCTTCTACAGGAGCATCACCGTCAACGACAGCTTGTGCATTCTTGATTACGCCACCCATCATGTAAGGGCCGTACTCAGAACCTGTATCCGGGTTTACCGCACGTTGCCAAGCGTAAACGAAATCGTTCGCTGTGACAGAGTCGCCGTTTGACCAAACAGCGTCTTCACGAAGGTTGAACGTCCAAGTAAGGCCGTCTTCACTTACTTCGTGGTCTTTAGCAATTCCTGGTTCTGGCTGAGCGTTCTCACCAAGACGATAAAGACCGTCTGTTGTAGAACCCAACCATTGGAATGCTACTGCGTCAGTTGCTAGAGATGCATCCATTGTAGGGATCTCTGCACTGTCTGTAATGTTAAGTACTTGTTCACTGTCTCCTGTAGCTTCTCCATCCTCACCTGAAGAATCTCCAGTATCTGTTGTTTCCTCGGAGTCAGCACCGTCACCGGAATTAGACGTATCGTCTGATCCACCAGAACAAGCTGCGAGGAACATGCTAAGTACCAATACAAGTACTAGCATTAACCAATTTGTCTTTTTCATGATAGAAAATGACCTCCCCTAAAAATTTTCTAAAAATTTGTTGTGGCTTGTTGTCCACATATCGAATTATACAAGTTTTCTAACTATTTTGCATTACCTTTTTTTCCGCAAACGCTTGTGATTCCCACCATTATTACGTTTCAGTAACACAAAATAAGACTTAATACCTAGTTTATTTTACATTAATTTAGGTTCTAACTTATTATTTATAAGCTCATATGCATAAAAAAAGATATGGGATTTTCAAACATTGTTATTTATCACGGTCATACGTTAAAGCGTTTGAATAGGCTATTCAATATTTCACCAAAGCTGAATTTTCAGTTTATTTATGTTGTTAACAATACCTTCATACTTGATAAACATGATATAATATAGTTCGAGTTTGTTGGAAAGGTGGAAATGACGTGTCCATTATTAAAAATAAGTGGTTGATGTTTGGGATGAACATCGCAATCGTAACGATCCTGTTTATCTCTCTCGCCCCTGCTTACGATTTGTTTCATTATATCAACCAGCTCTTCTATATCGCTTACTTCTATGTCTTCATTGGTATAATCATGTGGGTCGTGCGTGGTGGATTCTTCGATGGAATTACTTACGGATTCAGACGGTTCTCGAACCGGATGTCCAGACAAAAAGATTATTTGGATGATTGGAAGGAGAAACCCCTCCCCTCTCAAACGGTCCACCAATCCTTGCCGAAGTTCTTCTTAATCCAAGGGACATTGTTAAGTATAAGTTTACTCGCTTTACTTTTCCTTTACTATTCAGCATAAAATCTTGCATACGATAAAGGAATCCGTTATAATACTGAATTACTAATATAGTGCGAAAAGCAATGAAGAAGGATGAGTACGTAAGATGGACCCTTTACAGAGAGGCTGTGGACGGTGAAAACAGCTGAGGACATCATACGGAATTGGGCCTTCCGAGCTTCAAATGACGTATATCGGCGTTAACGGTTCAAGACGACTTCTATTTTATTAGAAGTAATAAGGGTGGCACCGCGGATCATTCGTCCCTTCCATAAAGGAAGAGATGAATGATCTTTTTTTGTTCAATAATAAACGTTGAGGTGATAATGATGACGAAGACAATTTTTTCCGGCATTCAACCAAGTGGTACATTAACGCTTGGAAACTACATTGGAGCTATGAAACACTTTACAGACTTGCAAGATGATCATAACTGCTACTTTTGTATAGTCGATGAGCACGCGATTACCGTTCCGCAGGAGCGCTTAAAACTGAGGGAAAATATCCGTTCCCTGGCAGCTATCTATTTAGCTTCAGGAATTGACCCTGATAAAGCCACTCTTTTCATTCAATCCGAAGTCTCTGCACACACCCAGTTAGGCTGGATGCTACAATGTGTCAGCTACATCGGTGAACTAGAACGAATGACACAGTTTAAAGACAAATCTGCGGGCGGTAAAGAAGGTGTATCTTCCGGTCTTCTTACCTACCCCCCATTAATGGCAGCCGATATTCTCCTTTATAAAACGGATATTGTACCTGTTGGAGATGATCAAAAACAGCACCTGGAACTGACAAGGAACTTAGCTCAGAGATTCAACAATAAATTCAACGACATCTTCACCGTTCCTGAAGTAAGGATTCCTAAAGAAGGTGCACGCATTATGTCCCTTCAAGAGCCTACCAAAAAGATGAGCAAGTCAGATGAAAATCAAAAATCATTCATCTCCATGCTGGATGATGAAAAGAAAATCATGAAGAAAATTAAAAGTGCCGTCACCGATTCGGAAGGCGTTGTAAAATATGATAAAGAAAACAAACCGGGTGTCTCCAATCTGCTAACCATTGAATCAGCATGTTCGGGTGTTAGTATTGAAGAGTTAGAGCAAAAGTATGAAGGTAAAGGATACGGAGACTTCAAATTAGGCGTGGCAGAGGCAGTCATTGCTGTTCTGAAACCAATTCAAGAACGCTACGAAACATTGATTCATTCAGATGAACTGGACGATATATTAGATGCCGGCGCTGACAAAGCTTCTTTTGAGGCGAACAAAATGATCCGCAAAGCAAAAAAAGCAATGGGCCTCGGCCGAGTAAAAAAGAAGAAATAACAAAAAGCCAGAATTGAGTGATTTTCCTCAATTCTGGCTTTTCATATGTTGAGAGACCCCTTCGTTCTCTCCTTGCCATATGGTCTCAAAGAAAGGCTGTCCTTTCACCATCTTTTTGCAAAGTTCTTCATGAGCCTTTGACCATCCATTACAAGTCCCTTCATATAAACACTCCCAAGCTTCGTCGTTTGAGAATTGTTTGATCGTTGGGTATTGTGCAGGATTCCACTCCGTCAACCAATAGCGGATTTCTTCTGGGTGGTCGGATTGTTTCAACTGATCAAGAGCCATCATCAATAACTGCTTTAATTGCCGTTCTCTCCGCGTCAATCCAGACATTTTCGTTGGATTCAATGATAAAATATGATGTTCTTTCAGGATTCTTTCTTCTATTAAATAATGTTCAGGTTCTTTTCCTTGTACCATTTCAAATACGAGACGCTCTTGCCTGGGAATCAAACGGCTCTTTTTAACAGGAAGCGTGTATCCAATCGTATCAAATACAATGACATCTTTCCCGTTTGTTACAACCGCTGCATATTCGACCGTATGACGTTCTTGATTTTTCTTCATGTACGTTTTCCGGTGTACATCCTGAAGCAGCGATGCCGGCAGGTCTTGCAGATCATTTTCAATAAAATTGAATAATTCATCACTAACTAACACTAAAGGAATTTGATCAATCAGCTCAATTCCATCCTCTTTGCGCCATTCATGAAAACGACAGACGTTATACCCATTCTCTTCACCTTCAAACCAGTTCACCCACAGATCATGCATGTATAACATTTCGCACCCTCACTTTCACTCGGTGATCTCTTTTGGTTACATTATGACCAATGCTGGCTTTTTTATTCTTTCAATCCATTTTTTAGAAAATTAATCTTCCATTAAAAATAAGGCTGTTGTGATCAAAATCAAACCGATAGGAAAAAGATAGCACTCAACCCGAGTGCGAATCAGGATAAAAAATTCGATCCAACTCAACCCGGCAGGAACGAGATTCAAATACGTGATTGTTACCGTTCCTCCTGCGACAGCAAAACCGAAACCTGTCAAAAGCAGCATCCAGTACCACATAACATCATCTCCTCCTGCTCGTCCTCCTACTGCTATCTTATGAAAGCAAATGCCGTGTCATGCGGTGAATTGCCTTTAAATCCTAGTCTTTACTTCCCTGGAAAGAACAGGTACATTTAATAACATACAGAATGTAATAAGGAAGCAATATCAAGTGAGATAAGTTTGAAAGGATGATGACGTTGTCGCAGTCAAGGTCCTTGCGGAAACGCAACAGGAAAAGGCGAAAACGCAAGCTATTTATTGGAATGTACGCTCTTATCTTTATCCTATTGTTTGGTTACTCCGGGTACGAATACTTAGCTGGCAAACATCAAGCCCTGAACCAACAGGCTTCTGCCGCTGAGAGTATCACTCAAAAGGTAGAAACAGTGGAAAGTGTGTATAAAGAAGATTTCAAGGGAAGAGATAACGGGGACGGAAAGATGACCGTCCTGCTATTAGGGGTTGACCAGCGAGGGAAAGAGGTATCAAGGACCGACACGATCATGATTGCAGAATATGATCCCACATCGAAAAAAGCGAAAGTTGCTTCTTTAATGAGAGATCTTTACGTTGATATCCCCGGACACGGCTACAATAAGCTCAATGCTGCCTTCGCTTTAGGTGGACCAGAGCTTCTTCGTGAAACTATTGTGTTGAATTTAGGTATAGAAACAGAATATTACTCCATCGTTGACTTTCAAGGATTTACGCGAATCGTAGATACTTTATCACCAGATGGGATGCAAGTAAATATAGAGAAGAACATGCAATATCGCTCTGGAGATGGCACGACAGATATCCAGTTGCAAAAAGGGGCACAAACCTTAGACGGGAAAGAGCTTCTTGGTTATGTAAGATATCGAAGTGATGCCAGAGGGGATTTTGCTAGAGTAGAGAGGCAACAAAAGGTGATTCAATTAATGAAGGATGAACTCCTCTCTTTTCAAGGAGTTCTTAAAGCTCCACGTTTGATTGGGAACATTCAGCCCTATATCGATACAAACATTGGCGGAAGTAAGATGATCCAGACTGGAAAAGATCTTTTGCTTCATCCTGTTGAATCCATCGACATGATCAGCATCCCTACAACAGAGAACGTATGGGATGAACGAAAGCCTTATCCGATCGGCCTTGTGCTTAACCATGATGAGGAAACTACGAGACAAACATTGCAGCAATTTTTCGAGCAAGAATAAGAAAGCCCGGTGGTCTGGAGTCCCAGACACCGGGCTTTTTTTTACTCTTCGTACTTTTGGAAAATAAGACTAGCGTTATGACCACCGAACCCGAGTGAGTTACTCATTACGGTAGTGACGTCTTGTTTACGCGCCTCATTCGGAACATAATCAAGATCACATTCCGGATCAGGTGTTTCATAATTGATTGTTGGAGGCAGAATTCCTTCATTGATAGCTTTCAGAGAAATAACTGCTTCAACCGCACCGGCAGCACCTAGAAGGTGACCTGTCATGGATTTCGTTGATGAAATCGCAAATTTATGCGCATGGTCCTGGAAAACCGTCTTGGCTGCGTGTGTTTCAAATTTATCATTCAGCTCTGTCGATGTTCCGTGAGCGTTCAAGTAATCGATATCTTCCGGCTTCAACCCTGCATCATCAATCGCTTGTTGCATCGCTCGCGCCGCACCATCTCCTTCAGGGGCTGGAGAAGTGATATGGTAAGCATCTCCTGTAGAACCATATCCTTTCAACTCACCATAGATTTTCGCTCCACGTTTTTTCGCGGATTCCAGCGTTTCCATAATGAGAATACCTGCTCCTTCACCCATGACGAAACCATCGCGGTTTTTATCAAATGGACGGCTCGCTGTTTGTGGATCTTCATTCAGGGATAGGGCACGTGCAGAAGCAAACCCTGCGAATGACATTTTATTCATCGGGGCTTCTGTACCGCCGGCAATCATAATATCGGCATCTCCGCGTTGAATGACTTTGAAAGCATCACCAATTGAATTTGCACCAGAAGAACAAGCGGTAACAGTACAGGAGTTGATTCCCTTAGCACCGAGAGCAATGGAAACCTGACCAGCCGCCATGTCTGGAATCATCATAGGAATGAAAAACGGGCTGACACGGCGGTAGCCTTTTTTCTGGAACGTCTCAAATTGAGACTCATATGTTCCCATACCACCAATTCCAGAGCCTATCCATACACCTGTTCGATGAGCAATATCGTCTGTGATTTCAAGGTTTGCATCCTCTACAGCCATATGAGAAGCGACCATAGCGTATTGGACAAATGGGTCCATGCGACGCGCATCTTTACGATCCACATAATCAGAAGGATCAAAATCTTTTACTTCTGCTGCCACGTGGACCGGATAGTCTTCCTTATTGACTTTCGTGATCTCCCCGACTCCGGAGACACCATTTTTAATACTTTCCCACATTTCTTCTACTGTATTTCCAACAGGAGTAACTGCTCCCATTCCAGTAATAACTACACGATGTTTATCCATCATTCCATACCTCCTTGATTACTTCCCCCATCGAAGTGCAACGGCTCCCCAAGTGAGTCCGCCACCGAATCCGACAAGAACGACTAAATCATTATCTTTAATTTTACCTGCCTTCACGTCCTCTGACAAAGCAATCGGAATAGACGCTGAAGAAGTATTTCCATAACGCCTCACCTGCGTAGACATTTTTTCTTCAGGAATTCCTAAGCGTTGTCTGGCTGCTTCCATGATTCTTATGTTCGCCTGGTGTGGCACTAAATAATCAACATCCTGTTCACTCAAGCCGATTTTTTTAACCACATTAACCGAAGATTCCGGCATTTGTCTCACGGCGAATTTGAACACTTCACGACCATTCATGAACAACGTGTCTTCCGGAGTCTGATACAAATGTGGGCCACCTTGCCCATCCGAACCTAATTCAAAGGAGAGGATTCCCTTATCCTCACCAACGGGGCCGATGACTGCAGCACCTGCTCCATCACCAAAAAGGACACAAGTATTACGATCTGTCCAGTCAGTGATTTTAGAAAGTTTCTCAACTCCTACGACAAGAACATTCTTATACGCATTCGTTTCAATGAACTGTTTGGCTGTGATGACTCCATACATGAACCCGGCACAAGCTGCACTTACATCCATTGCAGCCACTTTATTCGCGCCCAATCGATGTTGAAGCATCGCTGCAACCGATGGAAAAGGCGTATCTGGCGTTACGGTAGCGACGAGAATCATATCCAGATCTTCTGCTTTCATATCCGCATCTTTTAAAGCTTCTTCTGCTGCACGGAAAGCTAAATCAGAAGTATCCATTTCGTCTGAAGCGATTCTTCTTTCTTCAATCCCCGTACGAGTGCGAATCCATTCGTCACTCGTATCCACTATTTTCTCTAAATCTTTATTCGTCAGCACTTTTTCCGGCGCATAGTGTCCAACGCCTAAGAATCCTGCGTTCATATATTCATCCCCTTAAAGGTAATATCTAATATCAATTCTTATGACTTGGTACTAATTTTAATTCATCTGGGTGGAATCTGCAAGTATTGCAAATGCCCCCTCAACTTGTACTTCTTTTTAACTTTGTTGCAGCTGCCTACAAAATATATAGGGAACCTTCATAAATTGTATCAGAGGGGGTGTGCTTGTAATGGGCAAAAGAAAGTCTTCCCCATTTGATAATTTTTGGGGATTCAGTCAGCAAGAAGAAAACGAAGAGGAGAAAGGATCGCAACCGAAACTTAATGACATTTTCCAGGAAGCTACGAAGACATGGAAGTCCGTTTCACCGATGATCAAACCCATGATTGATAAGTTTAAAAAATAGAATCTTCTTCATTATATGGATGGGGATAACTAGAAAATCGTGATATTCGATTGTATAGTAACACTCTGAAGACTTATTATTAGAGGTTCAGCCATGAAAAATGGGGGGCATTTTTAGGATGAACGATTTTCTGATATGAATGCATAAAAGACCTCTGAAGCTGTTTGTCTGCTTCAGAGGTCTTTTATGGGAGCTCTCCTGTTTCTTTATAATCTTTCACGACTTCTTCCATTTTGGTACGGAATTCTTCTGAAATACTCGGGCTGTAGTCACCCATTTCAATGGCACCTTCCTGAAAATCGAACGTCAGCATTTCTCCAGGTAAGTCATCATTCATATAACGCTCCATTGCTAGTTTGTATACTTCATCTACCTTTTGAACGGTACTCGTAAGCACCGTATTTTCAGCGACTGAAGATTGATCCTGTACATAACCGATCGCATAATTCCCATCGTTTTGTGCCTGTTCAATGACCGCGACATTAAAAACATCCCCTGCTGGATAAAATACATCCACACCCTCATCTCTCATCGATTTATAATACATGAGGGCCATCTCAGTATTTTCCCAGCTGTTGGTAAGTGAAATGTCCACCTCAGCCTCCGGGTTTTGATATATGACACCTTCATAGAACCCTTCCACTTCTGGCTGCCATTCAAAAACTCCAATGATCCCCACGCGGTCCGTTTTGGTCATTTCTCCTGCTACCATGCCTGCAAAAAACCCCATGGCCTGCGCATCAAAATTGAGACTCGTCACATTATCTGCAGAGAATTGTCCGTTGAAATAAACGAAATTCATCTCAGGATAAACCTCATGTAACTCTCTGAAATGATTGCCGTATAAGCTACTATGACCGAAGATGATGTCAATACCTTTTGCTGCAAACTCATCAATAGCCTTGGCTGTATGTTTATATGTGCGTATACCTTCTTTAAAGTAAATATCTACTCCATATTCCTCTTGGATTGCCTGCAACCCTTTGTATCCCTGCTGCCCCCATGCTTTGTCATGGATGGTCGTTTCTACAAGCATTCCGACCTTTATATCTTCTTTATACTCCGGAAGACCTTGACATGAGACAAGGAAAAATAAAAGAAAGAGGATCATGATGGACTGTAATTTCACATTCAAGCACTCCTAAGTACCTACTTATATCCTCTCCCTATTCTACATTTTTTTTATAACAAAAGTAAATGACCAACATGGAAAGCTCTACTTTTTGCGAAGCAGCTGTTCACACCTCCACAAAGCATCCACTCTTTCCTGGATGATCGTCTCCTTTTGTTCACGTGGTTCAAAGCTAAACGGTTGTGGATCAAGTAAACTCCCTAGAAATGCCTCCATAAAATCTCCTATATAGACGGCTCGGTGCTCAATGATCCATTGAACAAGCTCACCTTTCTCTTGCACTCCTGTCCCCCGGATATCCATCCATTCCCCATAAAGCAGCGGGAGTTTAATCCATTTCTTTTCCTTATCCACCTGACTGACCAGGATTCCGTCATCAACCAAGTCCACTTCCCATTCATCTTCGGATTGCTGGATGTGGTTCTCTTTATCCTTCCTTTGAAAAAAATGCTGAAAATTGCTGTTCCTCCCGACATACATATATAAGAGATCGCTCTTCGAATCCACAATGGGGTCTATACCAATGACTTCAATACCTTCTTGAAGAAGACATGAGGTCAAATGATACCCTATCCAATGAAAGCAAGGGTTAACGGTCACCATCATAGGCTATCCTCCTCTTCCTTGTCTTCCTACATATTATTCAATGGAAACATTATTCATGAAGCGATTTCATATTTCCTTTTTCTGTACTCTCTGATAAGATAAGAATAGATTGTGTAAAAAATGAGGTGAATAATGATGCGGATGATTTGGACAATCATTTGGGCTTTACTATTGAGCTTCATGTCCGCTTATGTGGTCAGCAATATGGCTGGGAGCAGCTTCGCTATCTCTCAAGTCATCATTATGACAATTCTTTTCACTCTAGCTGCAGTTGTTCTTGGGGAAGGAATTATCAAAGAAGAAGAAGCATAAGCCACACTCAAGCGTTGCTATCCTTCGGGAGGCAACGTTTTTTATTTGGAAAATGATGAAATCCTCCTCTAGTCACAAGGACGAGGTTCCTTTATAATCGTAGGGTGCGTGAACACTGTCACAATTGTTCTATCAACACAAACATAAAATATAGTTATAAAAAGGAATACAGGCAGGAGGAATACATAATATGGAACAACTATGGTTGATTCTAAAATACTTATTTTTGGGGATATTTCAAGGGTTTACTGAACCGATACCGATTTCATCCAGTGGTCACTTGGTCATTGCACAGGAATTATTAGGGATTAAACTTGAAGGACTGACGTTTGAGGTGCTTGTGAACTTTGGTTCGCTTGTAGCGGTTCTAATCATCTATCGGGAAGACCTCCTTCGACTCATTCAGAATGGTTTTGGATACTTATTTAATCGCAGCCAACGCAATCAACGCCAGAAAGATGATTTTGATTTTATTATCTATCTCATAATAGGAACCATACCCGCCGGGGTGTTGGGCGTTCTTTTAGGAGATGCTATCGAAAGCTTATCTACCGTTCAAACGGTAGGCATAACTCTGATCATTACAGGTATCGCCCTTTGGCTGATTCGTAACCTGAGAGGACGTAAAGGTGATGGTCAATTAACGTGGAAAGATGCCTTAATCGTTGGAATTGGACAAGCAGTCGCTCTCATTCCAGGAATTAGCCGTTCTGGTGCAACCATTGTTGCCGCCATGTTTTTAGGGATGAAACAAGAAACAGCTCTTCGTTTTTCCTTTTTACTTTTTATTCCTGTTAGCCTTGGTACCATGCTTCTATCGGTAGAAGAAGTCATTTACCATGCAAGTGAAGAAAACGCATGGTTTGCTTATATTATGGCCTTTGCAGGATCTGTTGTAGCTTCCTATTACTCCTTAAGATGGTTCATGGGAATTATGGCTCGCGGGAATTTGAAATACTTCGCGTTTTATTGTTTTATCGTCGGCGGACTGGTCGTTCTATTCTTATAAATGTAAAAAGCCAGTACAACCATTAATGGTTGTACTGGCTTTTTTGTAAAGGAAATACCGAATTAAATTATCCACCACTGACTGGAGGAATAAATGCAATCGTGTCTCCCTCTGCAATTGTTGTATTCTCAGGAGCAAATTCTTCATTAACAGCCATCATACAGCTGTTCAATTGGTCGAGGGAATATTCACTACGGACTTTTTCTTTCACTTCCCCCAGAGTCATCCCTGCTGCTGCTAGTTTTACTTCATCCGTTCCTATCGCTTCCTTCAAACCTGCAAAAAATAAGAGTGTATTCAATTGATTTCCTCCTTCCTTGGAATTCCTGGTCGAACCTCCCTTTGGTCTCCAAGCCACGCTTCCCCATCCTCCCAATGCTCTTTCTTCCAAATGGGGACAATCTCCTTAATTCTTTCGATTGCATAACGACTTGCTTCATACGAGTCGTTCCGGTGTGGAGTGGAGACAGCGATGATTACAGCAATATCTGAAATTTCAAGACGTCCAATACGGTGAACAATGACTACTTCTGCTTCCGGCCATCGCTGATCGATTTCTACGGCGATTTGTTCCAATTTCTTTTCTGCCATCTCTTTATATGTCTCATACTGTAAATATAGCGTCCGTTTACCTTTGGTGAATTCTCTCACTGTGCCGATGAACGTATTTACAGCACCTGCCCCTCTTCTGATTACCCGCTTTGTAACTTCTTCAATCTCAAGAGGTTCTGTCGTAATCCAACACCGTTGGTTCATCATGCCCCCTCCTTCGCTAAACGGTAGACTTCAGGTAAGCGCTTTCTCCACTCTCTAAGTGATATGGCAGGGAAAGATATTCGATCAATCATATGCTCCTCCCAGCAAATAACCAATACAATATTCGTAAGCTGGTCAAGCAACGGCAGATCTCCTTCCCTTTTGATGATCACAGCCTTAGGAAAGTGCTCCTGCTTGTATCCTTCCACAGCAATTAAATCTGGAGAAAAATTCCGGTATATGTTCACAAGTTGCGTGAGCGGAAAGCCATCTTCATGAGACAATTCAAGCTGAAATCTTCTAGGACTATCCACTCCTGTCAAAAAAGCTCCCGATTCATGCAGGCGATAACTATCTGTATCAAGGTGCATAACTTTCAGAGGTTCCTCATGACCGTGGTGCTTAATCGCAGCCACCTTTTCTCCACGGTCCGTTCCGTAGGCGATCAAATCTGAAAGCAATGATGTTTTTCCACTATTTTTATACCCGACAATCTGAAAAACCGGCGTTTCGGTCATTCGTCTTCCCTCCTTGGTAATCATTCGCACACGTTCAATAACAATGGGGCTTGGATGATGTGTACTGGACCGCGAACGGAACAGAAAAGACAACGCTCTTCGCCGGATCAATCTCCTTTTGTTATGTAAAAACCCCTACCGTCGTTCACACGGCAGGGGCATAGCTTCCATAAATTAATCTGGAATTCCAAGAGCTATCTTCGCATAACGGCTCATACGATCTTTAGTCCATGGTGGATTCCAAACGATGTTGACTTTTATTTCATTCAATTCAGGCAAGTCAGCAAGGGATCGTTTGACATCCTGTTCGATATGACCCGCAAGCGGGCAACCCATCGCCGTCAATGTCATCGTTACCGTTGTATCGCCATTGTCATCTATATCGACGCCATAGACTAAACCTAAGTTGACGATATCAATGCCGAGCTCAGGGTCAATGACATTCTCAAGGGCACCCATTGCATTTTCTTCAAGTGCAGTTGTACTCACATTAGTTCCCCCTTCACATTTCTTCAAACTCTATTATAAACAAAATTCCAAAGAGAATAAAATATTCCCTCTGGTTACAATACTAACTCCAACCAATTAATCATTTCGAGAACGGCAAATCGACTGACTTTATGGTCCCGGCCGACCTCTCGCAGAAAACGAATATTTTCAGGGTTTTTATATTGCTCGATGGCATCGTTATAAAAATCATAGGAATGTTCGAATGGAACAACCGGATCCGCATCGCCGTGCCAGAAAAACAGCGGACGACCATAAAGCTTATCCATTTGCTTAGAAAGGTCTATACCTTCAAGAGACCTGTAAAGCTCATCAAGATCCTCTTCATTTAGAGGTAGCGACATGCCGGTTTTTTCTGCGTCTTGTATGAGCTTTTTAGCAAACTCTACCGGTTTGGGTGAACCCATCATAACAGTAGATGCTTGAATCCAAGGATACATCGTCAAAGCAGCACTTGTTGTAATTCCACCCATAGATGTTCCGCCGACACCGACGCGACGATCTTTGATTAAGTCCTGTCGATCGAGTTCGTCTTTTATATCTTGAAGCTCTTTCAGATTTTGATACACGATGTCCCAAAACTTGAAGTTGAGTTCCTGTTTCTGCAGTTCCTCATCTCGTTCTCCATGATAAGCACTATCAGGAAGGATGACGCGATATCCCTTTTGAGCAAGCAGGAAAGCTTGAGGTAAATTATGCTCTTTTGCGGAAGTAAACCCATGAAAGTAGATGAACACGGGTAAGGGCTGGTCTTGTTTCGTTGAATCTACTACAGTTAAAACAGGTACATTTTTGTAAGTATTACGGTAAATCCCAATCATTGTTCCTATTTCCTTTCTGCAAAAACTTTACGTTTCATTTAAGGTGAGTTTATAAATGGTTTATATAATATGTATCGTAACACTGCCATCTTTAATTGGAAAGTGTTAGGTTAACACATGGGAAATTCTTTACAATCCACCTTCCTTCCCGCTAAACTATACATACAAATGAGGTGAAGATTATGGAACAACATTTGATTGCTCTAGATTTAGATGGAACATTATTAACTGATGATAAAGTCATCAGTGAAAAAACAAAAGACACTGTCCTTAAAGCTATGAAGCAAGGTCACATCGTAGTTATAGCCACAGGCAGACCTCACAGGGCAAGTATCGATTATTATCATGAGCTCGGCCTGGAAACACCCATGGTCAATTTCAATGGGGCATTGATTCACCACCCGAAAGACCATCGTTGGGATGCCATTCACTCTCCTTTAGGTATCCGTACAGCTCATAAAATCATTCACACCTGTCAGGAACTGGGTGTCAAAAACATTCTGGCAGAAGTAAAAGATAAAGTGTATTTGGATCAATACGATGAAGAAATCATGAGTATTTTCCAAACGAAAAACGATCCCATCACTGTCGGCCGCCTTCAATCGAACTTGAAGGAAGACCCGACATCCATCCTCATCCATCCTGAAGAAGAAAAGATCCAGAGGCTCCGGGATGAACTGGACGATCACGCATCGCTTATTGACCATCGTAAATGGGGCGCGCCGTGGCATGTTATTGAAATCGTACGTGCTGGCATGAACAAAGCCGTCGGTTTAGATAAGATTGCCCGATACTTCCACATCCCGAACGAAAGGATCATTGCCTTTGGAGACGAAGACAATGATTTTGAGATGATTGATTATGCCGGTGTGGGCGTAGCGATGGGAAATGCCATCAATGAATTGAAGGACCTTGCCAACCACGTCACCCATACGAATGAAGAAGATGGAATCGGCGCATTCCTTGATGACTATTTAAAAATAAACAAGCGGGCGATCTAAGGTACATTTTTCCTCGGGTAAAAAACGGCCCTCCTGCCATACTAAGCTTGAACGTGAAAGCGTTCAGGCTTTTTTATGACAGGAGGGTCTTGTCATGGAGCAGCAAAAGAAAACCAATCGTAAACAGGATCGCTGGACAGAGGTTCGAAAATTCGACGAGAGCGAGATGGAGCCCAAAAGGCTTTCAGAAGCGAATCGTAAAGAAATTGAATCCGACCAGCATACGGTAGGAGGGTTTTAACCATGGAGAAAAACCTTTTTCAAAACGCGCGCGAAGCGGTAAACCGTTTCACTCAAAAGCGTGGGGGCAAACACGACGCGACTAGCCAACATGATATGGAAGCCGCGAAACAAGCCATTCAGTCTGCCTATAGCCAATGTTCTCAAGAGGAGAAACAACAGCTACAGCAGTTTGAACAAGAAGTGGAAGCTCACCACAACAACTTACGATAAACATCGTAGAGGATCAGGCCGTCACCAAACGGCCTGATCCTTTTTCAATTACAGCTCCCTTTAGCGGAAGACTCAGTTTCGAGATGTTCCCGGGCTTCGTTTGCCGTGTTAGGTGTTAGGGGTGGTTGGGAAGCAACTCGCTTTCCTGCGGGGATGACGGCAAGCCTCCTCGGACTTCGTCCTGTGGGGTCTCGCCAGCCAATCCATTCCCGCGGGAGTCTCGCAGCTTCCCAACCACCCCTTTCATAGTAAGGAGAAACGAACCCCTATACCTAGAGGAAGTGTCTCCCATTCCCCCCTCCTAAGGCAGGCATAAAGCGTTCTGTATCAGGCTAATAAATTCTTAATGCCTGCTGTGGAGAGGTTATATAATTCACTTTCCTCAGTCATTCAAGCTGATTGTTCCAGAAGTGATTTCGAGAATCTTCCATGGCAAAGGGGCGGAGGGGAATGGCGAGACTCCTGCGGGAAAAAAGCGCAGGGTGAGACCCCACAGGACGCAGTCCGAGGAGGCTCACCGCGCTCCCGCGGAAAGCGAGCTATTCCCCGCACCCCCGATCCACAGCACAAAAGTCTCTAAATCAAGTCTTATAGAAACCTGCCATTTTGTTGAAAAACTATAAGTAATATGAAGTGTTTTCATTCGAGTGTGGTTTTGGAAGTTATAAACTGGTCTTTTCGGGTATATAATGAGTACCCCCTAATGATTTTCTAAATACATCGAAGCGCCCGATTGAGTGCTCAATCGGGCGCTTCGGTGTATTTATGGACAAATTTCTTCTAGACTTTTGACTACTTGAAGATTTGGATCCTCAAACTCTACATCCGTCGGCTGAACATAAACAGCTTTCATCCCCATATTCAACGCAGGAGCGATTTCATTTAGAAAATTATCACCTATCGAGACCACACCTTCAGGGGCTAAATTGTAACGATCCAATATAGACTGGAAGTGTTCTTCTGTTTTTTGGGGTTTGGATGCTGCAGGAATATGATCATGGAATAAATCCAATAGTTCGATTCTATTCAATATATTCTCTACATCATAATCCTCACTGTTCGTTAGGAGAACAAGAAGCTTCTCCTCTTTCCAACTTTCAAGTGCTGTCTTCAACCCTCTTGTTTTACTCATGAGAAACTCCTCTGTTGCCATGAAATCCTTCGTCTTCACATAGCATGTATGGGCTTCGTCCCTTGTAACTCCATAGTGCATAGCAACAGCAAAAGGTAACCACCATCCATCCCCGATAGCTATGAGCTTTTCAAAATCGTATTGTAGCGGATCTGGGTACTCCTTTTTCACCTCTTCTCTTCCCCATAAGTCCCCATTCCATGAGGTGACTTTTTCCACAAGATTCGTGAATGGATTTACAGACACTATGGTATCGCGGTCCAGATCATAAACTTTCCCGATGGATAGTACATGTTTCCCATTTAATATAGCCTTATATTCTTCATCAAAATTTTGTTTATAATCATGACCCACCCGTTCTCTTAACAGGTCCGCATAATATTGAAAATGTTCGACATCCTCATATAATGTTCCATCAAGGTCAAAAATTAAACACTCCGCTTTTTCAATCACGTGCCTCGCCCCTTTCACTTACTTGTCATTATTGTAAATCCATGTAAATCAAGTTTGCGAATATTGTTAACAATTGTAATGGTCTGGTTAATCGTATTGTTTTCCATTCAAAGATTTTTAATAATGAACATGTCCTACAAAAATACTATTCATTGAAAAGGGGTCGAGAACGTATGAAGAAATTCCTATCTGTTCTTTTTCTTATGAGCATGCTTTTTATTTTAGCAGCTTGTGGATCTGAAGAAGGAGACGCTGCAGAGACAAGTGGCGAAAAAAGTGACGAAACAACAGAAGAATCGAAAGAAGAGACTAAAGATACACCAGAGAAATTGGTCATGGGTTTCGTACCTTCCCAGGACTCTGACAAAATCGCAGACACGGTTCAACCTCTTGCTGACAAGTTATCAGAAGAAATCGGTATTCCTGTAGAAGGAAAAGTGATGAACAACTATTCCGCTGTCATCGAAGGTATGGGTAGTGGTCAAATACATATCGGTTTTCTTCCAGCATTCGCTTATGTTCTTGCTGAAGAGAAATATGACATTGAAGTCCAAATGAAATCTGAAAGATATGGCAGTGATCAATATCGTGCACAATATGTAGTGAAAAAAGATTCAGGAATTGAGTCCCTTGCAGACTTGGAAGGGAAAGTATGGGCAGTTCCTGATGTTACATCAACTTCAGGATTCCTTTTCCCAGCGAACGAAATCATGGAGAAATTCGATGTGAAAGATGTACAACAGGAATTCTTCTCTCAAACCATTTCAGCAGGTGGTCACGATAACGCCATCGTTGCACTCCTTGACGGTAACGCAGATGTGGCTACTACATTCGAAGATGCTCGCGGTAACCTTGAAGAAGAATATCCAAATGTTATGGAAGATACCAAAATCTTAGGTTATACCGAGTGGATTCCAAACGATACCATTTCCGTCATTCCTTCACTGAGCGATGAGTTGAAAAAGGATATCCAGGAAACTTTCCTTTCTTTCAATGATGATGAAGAAATGATCAAAGTAATGAACGAAGTTTACAGCTGGGACGCGATTGTAAAAGCTGAGAGTGAAGACTATGAAATCGTACGCGACACTTATGATAAGTTCAAAGATTCCATCAATGTAGATGACATGTAAGATTATCGAATGAAAAGCAAGATATTTCATGAATAACAAATGATTATCCCCTAATAATCATATAAGAAAAAAGAAAGGGAGAATTCATTTTCTCCCTTTTTCTATTGCTTAAGGAGTGAATATCCATGATTGAATGTAGAGATTTATCCCTTGTATATCCTGATGGTACAGAAGGATTGAAAAATGTAAACCTGACGATCAACCCTGGAGAATTTGTAGTCATCGTCGGTCTGTCTGGAGCTGGAAAATCCACGCTGATCCGGAGCATGAATCGTCTGGTGGAACCAACAAGTGGCGGTTTGTATATGGATGGAGAAAACATCCTCACCCACCACTCCCGTAATCTTCGCCGCCTACGCACAAAAGTCGGGATGATCTTTCAACACCATAACCTCGTCAAAAGGCATACGGTTATGAAAAACGTGATATCCGGGAGACTTGGGCATACATCAACCCTACGTACTTTGCTCAATGCCTACTCAAAAGAAGACAGAGCTCTTGCTTTTGAAAATATGAAACGTGTATCTATTGAAGAGAAAGTACATACGCGTGCAGACCAACTTAGTGGAGGGCAGCAGCAACGTGTTTCCATCGCTCGTGTCCTTACTCAACAACCGCAGGTCATCTTAGCGGATGAACCGGTTGCTAGCCTCGATCCACCAACATCCCATCAGGTAATGACCTATTTGAAACAAATCAACCGAGAGGATGGCATTACAACACTTGTTAATTTGCACTTCATTGATATGGCCATGGAATATGCGGATCGAATCATTGGTATGCGTTCTGGGGAAGTGGTTTTCGACGGCCCTGCATCTGAAGTTAGTGAAAGAACATTCGAAGATATCTATGGTAGAAAGATCAAAGATGATGACTTACGCGGAGGCGGGGTGAATCATGATGAGTCAAAAGAAGCTATCCTCTCCTGAATTAAACAACACTGCCGTTCCTGGATTAGTTTCTCAAAGAAAAAAGTGGACAAATTTGATCATAGGCCTCATTGTCCTTGTTCTATATTTATGGAGTTCCATACATACCAACTCTTCTCTGTTTCGATTCAACGGGGATTTCTTCTCCAATGTAGGAAGAATGATTAGTCAGATGTGGCCGCCTCAGCTAGCCTATGCTCCTGTGGTATGGCCAAAACTTGTGGAAACCATTCAGATGGCCGTCTTAGCAACAACTTTGGCATCGCTCCTCTGTATCCCTTTGTGTCTGCTTTCAGCTCAAAATATCGTTAAAAATCGCTGGCTTTATAATAGTGTAAAAACGTTCCTCAATATTTTAAGAACCATTCCTGAACTGATTCTTGCTGTTTTATTTGTGGGTTTGTTCGGAATTGGCATATTTTCAGGCATCCTTGCTTTGTTCATTTTTTCGTTAGGGATCCTGGCAAAATTAATGAGCGAAACCATAGAAGGAATTGATGCTCACCAATTAGAAGCAGTGGAAGCTAGCGGTGGCAACCGTCTCCAAGTGATCTGGTATGCTGTGATTCCACAAATCCTGCCTCAATTTGCTTCTTTTTCATTATATGTTTTTGAAATTAATGTGAGGGCCTCCATTATTCTAGGGTTCGTAGGAGCTGGCGGGATCGGACTCCTCATTCAACAACAAATCAATTTTCTAAATTACCCAGCTGCCATGGCTGTGGTCATGATTGTTTTCATTGTTGTCCTCATCATCGACTTTTTAAGTAATCGTTTAAGGGAGGCCTTTCTATGAGTAAAACAGACCTAACTCTTCCGCCGAAGCAGGAAAAAACATGGACACAAAGAGTTTTCCCTATCTTAGGAGCACTCCTGTTTTTCAGTCTGCTTGCCTGGTCAGTGTGGGGAGTCCATGATCAAATGAATTTGGACAGAGTATTCAGCGAGCGCACCATTGAACGGACTCAAACGGTTATCCCTCAACTATTTCAACTGAACTACGATCAGTTCGGTCGAATCTTGATCCTGATACTAGAAACATTAGCTATTGCTTTTGCAGGCTGTCTTATGGCCACCATCCTTGCTGTCCCTCTTGGTTTTCTAACAGCTAAGAACATGATGGGACATACTTGGATAGGAAAGGTGGTCCACGCCTTTTTCAAACTTTGGCTAAATGCAACACGAACTTTTCCCGAAATCCTATTGGCCCTTATCTTCGTAGCGTCCATCGGTCCATCAGCTTTTGCAGGTGTTTTGGCCATTGCAATCGGGTCTACAGGAATGCTCGGGAAGCTTTACGGTGAAACCATCGAAACCATTGATATGAGTATCGTCGAAGCCATGGAGGCTAATGGCGCCAACAAAATCCAAACCCTTTTTAAAGGCATCCTTCCTCAAGTCGTGCCGGAATTTCTAAGCTATGCGATCTACCGGTTTGAAATTGATGTTCGTGCGTCCACCATTTTAGGAGTGATTGGTGCAGGAGGAATTGGAACTTTAATTGTCATTTCGGCCGCCAATCGTAATTGGGGCGAAGTCGGTTTGATTGTACTATCCATCATAATCATTGTTACCATCATTGACTATTTCAGTGCCTTTATTAGAAAAAGAATCGTTTAAATCCGCTACCTTCCTTGAATGGAGGGTAGTTTTTTTGAAAGAAAAGCTTATTTATATCAATGACCCTCCGGCTTCTATCCGTGAGAATCCTCTTTTATCAGTGGTTTTCGACCTTTTCTCGACGACTTCCCCAAATCAGCCATTCAAAGAGTGGCTCAAAATGGAACCTCTCTTATTTCTAATCCTTATCACCTTTCGAGCTTTCTCGAGTACCATAAAGAGAGGAGGAATGACCATGGGCGAAAAGAACAACCAATCTCTAATAGGTTCCTGGATTGTTGCAGCAGGGACCGTTGCTTCAGCTGTAAATGCTTCAATTAATGCCAATACAGGTAACGATGATGAAGGTCTAAACCTTATCGGGAATACACTGCAGGCAACTGGCAATGGAGTTGTTGCGAACGATGCAGCGTCCATCTTCTCTGCTTCAGGTAATATCATACAGGCATCAGGAAACTCAACCATCATTTACAGCATATTAGCTGACATAGATAAGAGAGAAGACCTCAACCTAATTATAAAAGGAAATTTGTTACAAGCATTAGGCGGACTTATTGGATTTTCTGAAACATACGAATCGGATCCTTCTTTGACGAACGTGTACAAATTGAATGGGGAATTATTAGAAGTCGTTGGGAATTCTATTCAAGCTATCGCAGCAGGACAGGAGTTGGATGGGATCGATGCTGGTCATTTTTCTGCTCTTGGAAGCTGGGTACAAGCCATCGGAGCCATTATTGTAGCCCTTAGCATCACTAAACAGGAACGGAGTAAAGCATAAATACATAAAGGCCGGGAGAAACCCCGACCTTCTACTCAAATCGATAATAAGACTTTTTCAATGTGAATGCGTAAAGGGCGTGACCGATCAGCCAAAACAAAATAGACGTCCCATCTGTCAAAGCAGGGGTCTCTTTAATGGCTAAAATGGTAAGAGGTACGTAGGTGGTAGCAGCAAAGGCTGTAAGGATGATGGCAAGCCACCATCGGTTGCGGTTGGTTTCTCTCAACTTTCGCATAAAAGCATAACTATAAAGAATCCCAATGATCCAGGATATGATCATATGGAAAAACCACTCCATTAAGACAGGCCAGTCAATATCTCCAATGACGGGGATAAAGTCTACATTCATAAGCAATGTGTACACTTTCTTCCCCGTTATTTTCTCTACAAACCACATATATAAACCAAGTACAATTCCTGATGTTGTCCCTATAAAGATTCCCCATCGAAACATAAACATCCTCCAAGATTTTAGTAGGCTTCCTGTTTCCTAAGTTCCCTTAACAACATCTCTAAAACCTGTCGGAGCTCTCGATAATCCCCTTCGAGCATACGGAAATAAAGAGCTCTCATGAAATGCTTACTGTTATTGATGATGATATCTTCATTCGGATCCTGCCAGCTGTCACGGATATAAAGCAATGTTTCCAACCATTCGACCCGCTCTGCATGGCTGATTTTACCGAACATTTTCATAACCGCTGTTACCATCCGCTCCTCTTCATCAAAAAGATAAGGATGGTCAATAAGGAATTGCTCTCTGATAACAGGCAGCATTTCCAGAATTTCTTCTTTTGTAATTTCATCACAGGAAGCTACACTGTAAATAGCGTCTGCTGCATGCGCCATCGCATGCGCCCAACCTTTATCTTTTACATATCCCCGGTGATCTTTTTCCTGCTGCATGTATTTTTTCAAGTGATCCCACACACGATGGACTTCTTCCTCTTTCAAAAATGGAGCATGTCTGTGTTTTTCCATAATGGGAGGAATCAACAATACAGAGAAACTACGTTTAAACACAGCATCCTCTTCTTTTTTTGAAGTTCCGATGCGGTAGAATAAATAATTCTTGTTTAACACGGATTGCAGAATGTTTTTCAACTGTTCATTTGTATAGTGACCTCGTTCAATAAAGGTCGTAAATATGGAATGGATCAAATCATCTCTCAATACAGGATGGACAGATCCTATTTTTTGTAGCATCATAGTGGTGAGCTCTTGTAAGTTTTGACCTTCAGGTAGCGTGTAATCATTGTCTTTAATCGGCTGCAACACTTCGATCAATCTTGATTCCATCGCATACACCTCCTAAACATTGCTCTCATTGTACCACAGTTATTGGTAAATCATGTATCATGAGGTTCAGAGTTTTGAAGGTTATTATTTTTTGATAAAATAAAAAGAGACGTAACAGAGGAGGATACTATTATGGCAATTCAAGTACAAGAAACACCGAACCCGAATGCACGCAAATTCACGACGGAGTCTATGATTTTTCAAGGGGACGGCAGCGTGTCTGTCATGCCTGGCCAAACAAGTGAGCACAAAATCATGAATGACTTGATGGAACTTGACGGCGTCGATAACGTTTTCGGTTTCCAAAACTTCATCACAGTTAATAAGCTTCCTCAAGCAGAATGGGACGAGTTGACTCCTAAAGTGATGAGTACATTAGAAGAATACGGCTATTAAAAAAATCCGCCAATACGGCGGATTTTTTTATTGCTGTGATTGGAAGTTTTCTAATGGAATGTAGTTGACGTTCGTTGGACTTCCATCTTTGGCACTTTCTTCAAACAACGTGAGGGTCAGGGTCCCAAAGTCAGGTAGTTTATCTTCAGGAATATCAACGTTAATATCAAAAGTTGACCATGACGGCGCCCCTTCATCGACCTGAACTGGGGTTGGTTCCACTTGCACGTGATGTCCGTCTTCGACACTGTACATAAAGCTGCCTTCAAAGACACGTGCTTCACCTTTCACGACGTATGAACCTTTTTCTCCAGTGACCGTAATATCTCGGAAAGCCTGGCCATCTCCATCATGGTGAGACGTTGCTGTTTCCTGACCTGAACTTTCCTCCTTTGTCTCCTCTTCCTTCTCTTCAACTGTAAAGCTTTGAGTCACTTGGAACGGGTTTGCTTCCAGAGGCTGGTCATTGATTGTATTCACAAGAAACGTCATCGTTACTTCATAGTTTCCAGGTTTCTCAATCCCAGTCCAGGTTTCTTTCGCATCAAAGACATCCCCTTGCTCCAACTCTTCTGTCGTCAGTTCCTGTGTGAACATTTTATCAGCAGAGAAAGTGTACACGCTCTCTCCTGCTTCATCCTTCACCTGTACTTCATATTTCTGACTGGAAGTAAAGCCAAGCGTGACCGGCTCTTCTCCTACATTTTCTAAAGAAAAGTTAAAGGTTGCAGTATCTGTTGTCGCATCCACCGTGGCATCCATGGCTATTTGTTCAATAAGTCCTTCCATATCGACCTCCGGTTCCTGTTCAGATGGTTCTTCTGTCATCTGATCCACCTTTTCTTCTCCACTCGCTTCATTCTCAGGTTCATTTCCACATGCTGCCAAGAAAAGCATCATGGTCCCTAATAAGATGACTAAAAACTTTTTCATCACGCCACTCCTCTATTTTTTCTATTTATTACATGAGTCGTTTTTTCATGAAAAAGGTTACACTATTGGTCATCTTTTCTAAAGAACCCGAAAATACCGGTCGTTTGAACGATATTCGTGAACGCTTGAGGATCCACTTCCTGAATAATATGCTGCAGGTCATAAAGCTCATATCGTGTGATGACCATGACGAGCATATTTTTGTCCTGCTGCGTGAATGCACCCCTTGCCGGTAAGGTTGTAATTCCACGTACCATGTGACCATGGATGGCTTTTTCCAAATCCGCTGCCTTCGACGTGATGATCATCGCTGTCAGTTTCTCGTGGCGTGTATGGACAGCATCAATGACCCTCGTCGTCACATACAACGTCAGTAATGTGTAGAGCGCATTTTCCGGCTTATACAATAAACCCGCAATAGCGATAATGGCACTGTTAAGTATAAGAAAATAAATACCAATCGGCCGATCTTTCATCCTGGACAGAACCATCGCAACGATATCGAGACCGCCCGTGGAAGCCCCCCATTTCAAAGTAATCCCAACGCCCATTCCGCCGATGACTCCACCAAACACAGCATTCAAGATAATATCTTCTGACAACTGTTGGACAGGAATCAATTCAAGAAATAGTGTGGTAAAAGCGACTGATATGGCACTATAGACGGTAAAACCTCTTCCTACCTTCAGCCACCCAAGAATGGCTACCGGAATGTTAAGTAAGAATAGTAGAATACCTGTACTGACTGGTATACCAGCAAAATCGTTCAAAATACTTGTGAGCAACTGGGCAACCCCTGTAAACCCACTCGCATAAACATTGGCTTCGATTAAGAATAAATTCAGTGAAACCGCATTTAAAACGGCACCGAACAGAACAATCAAGATCCGTTTAATTTCAACTGTAAACACAAGCCGACCTCCTTGCCTAAATTCATCTATTCATTTTTATCACCGGTGTAGAGTAAAATCAAGATAATTTTGGTAGAACCATGTAAAGTTTTGTCGAATAGTTTGCAAACAGTATATTTTGACTATCTTACGGTTTGTGCCTAAACTAAAAGTACATCCTAAAAATAGAAGGTGACGATTATGCATGTACAAGTATTGTGTGATTCTGCAAGTGATTTGAACCAAGAAACGTTCCAGCAACTGTCCGTCCACTCCCTTCCATTAAAAGTCATCATTAATGAAGAAGAATATGAAGACGGAATTGACATCACTCCAAAAGAAGTTTACGAACGGATGCGGAATGGAGAAGCACCTAAAACGGCTCAAGTTTCCCCTCATGCTTTTCGAGAAACGTTCACGACGTTAGCTGAAAAAGGCCAACCTTTCATTTATTTCGCTTTCTCTTCCGAACTTTCAGGTACATACCAAACTGCAAAAATGATCGAACAAGAAGTTAAAGAAGAATATGAAAACGCCCAATTTGATGTCATAGATACGAAAGCCGCTTCCCTCGGTTATGGACTTGTTGTTCTAAGAGCTGCAGAAATCGCAAAGGATGGCGGTTCTTATAAAGAAGTGCTTGAACTTGGCCAATACCATGCCAATCATATGGAACACATCTTCACGGTCGATGACTTGGAATACCTTCAGCGCGGTGGCCGTGTAAGTCGAACGGCCGCATTTGTAGGAGGGTTGCTGAAGATCAAGCCTCTCTTGCATATGGAGGAAGGAAAACTGATTCCACTTGAGAAAATTCGCGGCTCAAAAAAAGTTCTGAAGCGCATGCTCGAAGTTATGGATGAGCGTGGAGCTGACCTGCAAAACCAACGAATGGCCATCAGCCATGGTGACGACCTGGAACGAGCAGAACAACTGGCAGAAATGATAAAAGAAACCTATGGAACGAAAGAAATCCACATTGATTATGTGGGAGCAACGATTGGAGCCCACGCAGGCCCAGGAACCATCGCCCTATTCTTCCTAAATGACACTTATAAATAAACATTCCCAAATAAATGTAACCCTACTCCCTTAATTACGACTAATAAATTAAGTGCGGAAGTGTCCGGGTAGACACGACAAGCATAAGTCAGACCACGTCGTGGCGGTTTTTGCCACAGAGTGGAATGACTTATGTCTCGAGTGTCTGGACACTGAAGCCGGATGGATCTAAAGGCGCAGGGAGGTTGGGAGACCTGACTCGCATAAGCAAGACATCGGAGTGAAGTTCATTTCCTTCACGCAGATGGATTGCTTATGTCGCGAAGGTCTACCTCCCGGAGCTGGATATCCATTAAGTGCGGAAGTGTCCGGGTAGACACGACAAGCATAAGTCAGACCACGCCGTGGCGGTTTTTGCCACAGAGTGGAATGACTTATGTCTCGAGTGTCTGGACACTGAAGTCGGATGGACCTAAAGGCGCAGGGAGGGTGGATGTTCATTGCCCCCCTCCACTCACCTTACTATGTCTAATTAAGGGGGTCTTTTTATGTACAGAAAAAGAAAAACACTCTTACTTATGTTTACCTTCATCATGTTGCTTGCCGCATGTAGCGGAGAAGACAGCAGCGGAGAATCCACAAGTGAAGGCAGTTTAGACAGTACCAATGACTCGGCGAACACAGAGGAAGCCTTAAAAAACGGAATAACGGATGCACCTGAAGCAGTTGAAAATGAAACGGAGCAAGCGGAGAACGTCCAGGAAGAAAGAATGATGATCTATGAAGCCCATATCGATCTTGAAACGAAAGATTTTGACAAGTTTCAAAAAAACCTACAAAAACAAATGAATGAGCACGGGGCTTACATGGTGGAAACGAATGTTCAAAGGAGTGAACGCGGAAACAGACAAGGACATATTCGAATTCGCGTCCCTCAATCGAATTTTGAAGGTTTATTAAGTGGTTTCGAGACCATATCTGACCAAATTAAATCCAGAAATATCAACAGTAGAGACGTGACGAAAAATTACGTGGACCTTGAATCCAGGTTAAAGGCAAAGGAAGAAATTGAAGCAAGGCTTCTCAGTTTTTTAGAGGAGGCAAGCGCCACGGAAGACTTAGTGAAAATATCTCAGGACCTTGAACGAGTGCAATCGGACATCGAATCCCTAAAAGGGGAAATGAACTATCTAGAAAATCAAAGTGACTTTTCCACCATAACCATCTCCTTTACTGAAACCAAAGTCGTGGTCGGCGGAGTCGATCAACAAGACTTGAACACATGGGAACGAACAAAGCAAGCCTTCTTTAACAGCATCAATGGGATAGCAAATGTTGCTTCCTGGTTGTTCGTAGCGGCCGTAGGTTATTCACCCGTACTTGTTCCCGTGCTCATTATTATCGCCCTATGGTACTGGCGCCGAAAGAAAACAAAGAACAAGGATAATGATCAGTAGTTATCTAAGTGTAGTTAATGAGATGGATTAGTCTCAATAGAAAAAACAGGCCAGACTTGGCCTGTTTTTTGTTTATCCTTTATCTGCTCTACGATTTTTTAAGCTGATTGCTGTAACCGCTATGACAAACAAAGAGAGGACTCCACCAACAAATCCGATGAACAACCAGTTGTATCCGCTATTGGGTTCAACAATGAAGACATCCGCCGTTTCACGTTCCATTCCAAGACGGTACGAGCCATCGCTTTGCTGGCGAACAAGACCATCGTGTAAAAGGCCTCTTAATTGGTGATCATCCTCCATGCCAACAAGGTTCATTGTGCGAGTCTCTTCGGCATTATTGATAGCAACAATCATTTCGTTTCCATCAACCGTGCGTTTGAAAACAGCAAGCCCGTCCTCATTATACATTTCATGATAATCCCCTCTGGTTAGAGCCGGGAATTGTTTCCTCATCGAATTCAATTTTTCTATCCGTTTTTTCAACTTTTCATCCCCGGCCTTGAAGTTCATCATCGGCAGGTTTTGAGGATCTCCTCCATCATCAATAGGTGTTTCTGTTCCGTAATACACGACTGGAACGCCTGGAGCCGTAAACATATACGTTAGAGCAAGCTGCCACCTTGTGATAGGGTTTTGTCCTTCTATGACAGCTTCGTGTGTGAAACGGGGCACATCATAAAAATCCAGCTGGAGCGGCTGTGTAAGATTCTCTTCTGTTAAAAGATCGTTCAATGAGTTTCCTGATTGACTAAAAGCATTCCTCGTTACTCTAGTGAACGTGTGATCTTCTTTTATAGAGGAAGTGTGCACGATTAGCGGATCATTTTGTAATGTCGATCCACTTAAATCCGCCCCATTCGTAATGATTCTGAAGCCATCCACCCCAGTTTTTTCTTTCCAAAAATCCATTGTCTCTTTGAAGTAAGTGCCAACACTTTCATTATTCACATGAACTTGAGGCAATTGATTGAACCAAGGATGCTCGCTCGTTATCTCTTCACCAGTCAACCACTCGGACCTAGTATTATCCTTCAACCACGGATGGTTGTCAGATACAAACCCGATTGGAAGATCAAAAATCACCTTCAAATCACGAGCATGGGCTTCTTCCACAACGGTTCTCGCTTCTTCCATTGTCCCGAAGTGTTCTTCAACGTTACGAAAGTCCGAAACATGGAAACCGTGGAAGCTACCTTCATCATTTTGCATGATCGGTGACAGTTGGATCGTGGTAAAACCCAATTCTTTTATGTAATCCAATTGATCGACAATCCCTGATAAGTCACCACCATGATATGCTTTTGGATCCTCCAGATTTACACTCTCATTTTTGTTCATATCTCCGTTCATAAATCGATCGACAACAATATAATAAACGCTTTCATCCTGCCATTGCCTCTCTCCGTTTTGTTCAGCTTCTACCACCATAGGTAACCCTGTCAAAAACAGGAGGCATGCCAATAACATAATTATTCTTTTCATCCTCTGTGTCCCCCTTACCGATATCCTGCCTCATTCTAGAGTAGCCCTTCTAACCTTCCTCCGTCAATCTCCCTCTCGATTCTCCATCAAATTGACACAGACCATCCTCTAATCTAAAAAAACAGACCAATAAAAGGTCTGTTTTTAATCTCATTCATTTCCTGATCATACGGCTGAAATCCCGCAGGAAAAGAGGTTAGGCAAGTCGCCCCCTTATTTTTCCAACTACCCCGAAGTGAAGTCTACAACACTCTTGCCCCATTGTTGAAGTTGGCAACAAATAGTTTTAGAAAGAAATCCGTTTATAAGCTTGCATCATTTGATAATTATGTTCGTCGGAGCCGTCGACATTTCCACTTTTAAAGACTGCAGGCATTTCGCCAGTTGCTGCGATTTTTTCGATTATTCTCGTCATTAATTCGTGTAACATAGCAGTTCCTAATATAGAGGAAACAGGTGAATAAGTTAGATTTCCCTTCTGCATGAGTGTATCTCCTACGGGGACTTGCATGTCGAGCACATCATCTACGACATCCTCAAGTCTTTGGTTGCTACTATGACGTGAGGGCTCGCTTTGTGCATAATTGAGTGAGGTCAACCCCACGGTGTACAAACCTTTTTCTTTGCAGTAGGCAGCTGTTTCTATAGGAGCAGGATTTCGACCAGAAGTAGAAATAATGAGAACAGCATCTTGTTCACTCAAGTGTTCCTTTTCCAAATATTTATGCACAATCCCTGATTTGCGTTCGTTTTCACTGGACTTCATTGCGCCTCGATGGAGCATCAGCTCTTCGATCCATATAGGTTGAACGGGGACAAGTCCTCCTGCACGGTAAAAAACATCCTGAGCGAGCAAGCTAGAATGACCACAACCAAACGTATGGAGGATTCCTCCTTTTTGAATAACCTGGAAGAGGCTTTCACTAATCTTATCGAAGGGATCGGACTGAGAAGATTGAACGTCCATCAATTTCTGAGTAATTTTTGATATATAGCTCATGTCCATCTCCTTAACGATCTATATCCGTGATGAATTTATACCGATCTGCACGGTAAGTGGAGGTAACGACCTCAAAAGGAACACTTTGAGAAAGAAAACTTTTCCGTTCAATATGAAGCACGGGGGAATGGGGCAAAATGTTCAACAGAGCAGCTTCTTCCTCATTCGCCGCCCGTGCCTCGATGACTTGGCGGGCTTGACGAATGGACATGCCCAAATCTTGCTCTACATATTGATAAATCGACCCTTGCACAATGTCTTCGGTTAACTTAGGCAGCAATGTCTGAGGCATAAAAGTAGTTTCTATTGCCATCGGTTTCTCATCCGCAATCCTTATACGCTGGATACTGTACACTTTTTCCTTTTGATCCAAATCCAGCTTTTCACGAATTTCCCTAGGTGCTTCCATGACATCAAATGCTAACAGTCGGCTACTTGATGTCATTCCTCTCTGCTTCATATCTTCTGAAAAACTCGTCAACCCCTTAAGTGGCTGTTCGATTTTCTTTTCGGCCACATACGTCCCTTTGCCTTTTTCACGATATAAGACCCCTGCGTTCACTAAATTTGTCACTGCTTGTCTTACAGTCATTCGACTAACTTCAAAACTCTCGGAAAGCTCCCGCTCAGACGGAATCATGTTACCGACTTCGAATTCTTCTTCTTCTATTTTCCGCTTCAAATACTCTTCAATCTGATAATACAAGGGTAATGGGACATTTTTCTTTAACAAGGGATTCATCCTTTCCATTGGACTTTTTTATACGCATCCTCATCAACAATTAAAGTAAGGTCCTCATGTTCTTTCAATGAAGAGGCAGGAAACTGTTCATCCTTCTCCCCATGAATGAGTTCGTGAATGGCATCCGCTTTTCGTTCACCAGATGCCAAAAGTAAGATTCTTTTACTTTTCAATATCGATTGGATCCCCATCGTAATCGCCTTCGTCGGTACTTGTTCCATAGATTCAAAGAAACGGGCATTGGCTTCTCTCGTTGAATCTGTCAGGTGCACAATATGTGTCTCACTTTTAAATGAAGTGCCTGGTTCATTAAAACCGATATGACCATTTTCTCCAATTCCAAGGAGCTGTAAATCAGGGGGGCCGACCTGATCAATGATTCCTTCATAGCGTCTACATTCTTCTTCTAATTTCCTTGCTTTTCCAAAGGGAATGTAGGTGTTCCCTTGATCAATATTCAGGTATTGGAAAAGGTTTTGGTCCATAAAGTAGCGGTAACTCTGATGATGCTCAGGGTCTAGACCTACGTATTCATCTAAATTAATGGAAGATAGTAAGCGATAATCTGCACGCCCCTCTTTGAAACCTTGGATTAATTCTTTATAGGTACCAAGAGGCGTGCCACCTGTAGCTAAACCTAGCACAGCATCCGGCTTGTTTGTGATATGTTCTTCAATCATTTGGGAAGCGGCCTGACTCAATTGTTGATAATCTTTTGCAACGATGACGTTCATGATGCTTCCTCGTTCCTATTATAACTAATGATTCCACCGCAAATCGTTGTAACTACACGCCCCTCTTCATCCAAAAGGACGAGATCTGCATCTTTCCCTTTCGCAATGCTCCCTTTCCGGTCATAGACTCCTAGTTCACGTGCTGCATTGGCAGACGTTATTTTAACCAAATCATTGAAATCAATTTGTGCATGTGTGCGCATTTTCCGAGCGGCTTCTTCTAGGGTTAGTATACTTCCCGCAAGTGTACCGTCTGAGAGGCGGGCTTCCCCATGATTCACCGTTACATTTTGTCCGGCAAGATCATAGGTTCCTGCAGGCAGGCACTTGGCCCTCATTGCATCTGTAATTAAGATCGTCCGTTCACTTCCAAGGATCTGATAAGCTAATCGGACCGCTTCCGGATGGATATGGATGTGATCGACAATCATCTCAACGAGGAGGTCAGGATTTGTAAAAGCAGCTCCAACTAAGCCTGGTTCTCTGTGATGCAGTCCACTCATTTGATTGTATAAGTGTGTGACATGGCTCGCTCCTTTTTCGACCGCATCATTGGCCTGCTTCAAGGTGGCTTCGCTATGTCCCAAAGAACAGATGACGCCCTTCCTTCTGACCTCTTCAATAAATGGTAGCGCTCCTTCCAATTCAGGAGCCAACGTGACCAGTTTGATCTGCTGTTGACTTTCGTTTTGCCATTGTTCAAATAAAGCAAGAGATGGTTCCATCACATGCTCCACTGGCTGAGCGCCTGCTTTACCAGGTGATATAAAAGGCCCTTCAAGGTGGATTCCCAGTACTTCTGCCTGTCCATTTCTCTTCTGCATTTTCATATACACACCAGTGTTTGTGACTGCCTTGGAAATCTTCTCCTTGGATTGCGTCATTGTTGTCGCCAGAAAACTCGTCGTTCCTTCGTGAGGGAGCTGAACGGCCACACCTTGTAAAGCTTCCGGAGTTGAGTCCATCACATCATGACCGTTCGCTCCATGAATGTGTACATCAATGAAACCTGGCAGGAGTGTAAGGTTTCTACCTTTTCCATCAACGATAGAGCTCCCCTCCTTGACCATATAACCTTCATGAATTTCTGCGATTTTTCCGCCCTTCACTGTGACAGAACCTGAGGGAATGATCCCATCTTCCGTTACAACCGTTACATCAGTAATGATTAAATCACTCATACCCTTTGCCTCCTTCCTCTACTTTCATTACCCGTTTTCGACCTTGTTCCATAGATCTTTCTTTCAAAAGTTCTACCTTTGATCCTTCATCATCTGTGAAAATGATCGGTGTCAAGACTTAGAGAAAACGCTTCCTAAAGTCATCTTACCACCGTGTTTTATAGTTGTCTATACCAGTATATATAATTATGTGCAGATCCAATCTCTTTTCTACACTTTTTAACACATCTCCCTGAATCCCCCCTTTAAGCTTTATAGCAGGATTGTGGAAGACTCGATTTCGAGACTTTTGTTGAGTGGATGGGGGCTGCGGGGAATGACTCGCTTCCCAACCACCCCTGGCGCCCAACACGGCAAACGAAACCCGGGAACATCTCGAATCTGAGTCTTCCACAATCGGGAGCTTATGTGGGATTAAGAAAAATGAAAAAACCGCCCGAGTGAGGACGGTTTCGTTAGAAGGTGACTTTGTAGGTTCTGAGCCAGTGGTCAATTTGGCATAGATGAGCAATGAGCTGCGGCCCTGTCATGAGCTGACCAAACCAAGGTGTATCAATCGATTTTCCTTCTGAATCATTCAGCTTCCTCACCTGTTCACGATTGAAAATATCAAAAAGCGGCGCATTTGGATCCGCAAGCGTTTCCTCCATCCATGTACAAACCGCCTTTGTATAGTCAGGGTGGAATGTTTTCGGGTAGGGGTTCTTTTTCCTGAAAAGAACCTTATCTGGTAATATTCCACGTAGTGCTTGGCGCAGAAGCCCTTTCTCCTGATCATTATGAAACTTCATGTGCCACGGCACATTCCACACATACTCAACGAGACGATGGTCGCTGAATGGTACGCGCACCTCAAGACTTGCCCCCATGCTCATTCGGTCTTTCCGCTCCAGTAAAGTCTGCATAAACCAGTTCATATTCAAGTACGACATTTGCCTGTGTTTCTTGCTATCTTCATCCTCACCTGCAAGAAGCGGTGTTTCTGCCACAGTCTCCTGGTATCGCTTCAACATATACCATTCAATATCAATATCTCCTTTTAAATCTTGACGGACAAGACTCACCCGCTCATTGAGAGATCGAATCCATGGAAATCCTTTTCTCTCTTTATCTTCTTTGCGGTAAAACCATGGATACCCACCGAAGATTTCATCCGCACATTCTCCGGAAAGGGCAACGGTCACATGGTTTTTTATTTCCTCACAAAACCACAATAACGAAGAATCGACATCTGCCATCCCGGGCAGATCACGTAGTTCCACCGCCCGTTTCAAACGCGACACAAGGTCCTCCGTCTTTGCTTCCATGACAGAGTGCTTCGTTTGATTCTGGGCACTGACAAGATTGATAAACGCTTCGTCGCGATCCGGTTGAAATGCATTCTTTTTGAAAAATTTCTCTTGATCTTTGTAATCGATGGAAAACGTCTGAAGCGCACCTAACTGATCCTGTTTATATTTTTCAGCGGCAACAGCTGTGATAGCACTTGAATCAACGCCTCCCGATAAAAACGTTCCCAGTTTCACATCAGAAACAAGCTGACGCTGAGAAGCATCCATAAATAACTCGCGAACACGCGAGACCGTTTCATCGAAAGAATCTTCGTGTGGTGCACTCGTTACGTTCCAATACCGGTCGATTTTTAATTTTCCTTTTTCAAAAACCGCTCGATGACCAGGGCGAATTTCATTGATCTCCTGGAAAATTCCTTCTCCTGGGGTTCGAGACGGGCCTAAGGATAGGAGTTCATGCAGACCATCACTGTCTACATCTGATGAAACTTCAGGGTGGGCTAACAGGGCTTTCATTTCGGAGGCAAACATGACCCCTTGGCCTCTGTCACTGTAAAAAAGCGGCTTAACTCCCAGCCGATCACGAGCTAGAAAAAGTCGTTCTCGTTTTTTTTCCCAGACACTGAATGCGAAGATTCCATTCAAATAGTCTACACAAGATGCTCCCCACTCCATGTAACTGACGAGAACCACTTCAGTATCAGAATGGGATTGGAACGTCCACCCTTTTGCCTTCAACTGGTCTCTCACTTCATCTGTATTGTAAAGCTCACCGTTATAGCATAAAATGTATTCTTCTTCCCTTGCCTTTCGGACCATAGGTTGTTTACCTCCGGCAGGGTCTACAACGATCAAACGTTGGTGACCGAACGCAGCCGCTCCTTCAATCCATTTCTGGTAATCATCAGGTCCGCGGTGCTGCAACGTGTTGGCCATGCGATCCAATATCGAAGCTTTTTCCTCTGTTTTATGTGCTGCATCGATCCATCCGACAATTCCACACATCTAACCTCACCATCCTTTTTCAATGCGAAATGCGCAAGTCATGCTTCCCCGCTGGAGTTTCACATAAAAAAACCATCATGACTCACTATATGACGGCACTGTTTTTCTTATGAAGCTCTCCCCCACATTCCCAGCACTATTAAAGAAAATGGCAGGTTTCTATAAGACTTGATTTCGAGACTTTTGTTGAGTGGGTAGGAGCTGCGGGGAATAGCTCGCTTTCCGCGGGAGCGCGGTGAGCCTCCTCGGACTTCGTCCTGTGGGGTCTCACCAAGCACTTTTTTCCTCGTAGATATCCGGTTCCGGCGCCAAGCGGCTAGTGAGACTTCCCTCGCTTCTGTACGATAAGTCAACATCGAATCACTCCGTTCTTCGTGTTTCCTTTATCTCCGCCAGCTCAGTCCAGTCCATACGCCGCTGACCAAGGCGCCTGCACACTTAAAATAGGAGTCTCGCCATTCCCCTCCGCCCCTTTGCCATGGAAGACTCTCGAAATCACTTCTGGAAGAATCTTCTTGTATGATTGAATGAAGAGGAGAGTATTAACCACTCCACGTCTGGTATTCAGGACGTAAAAGATCGATACATAGCGCTTCATCCATGCGTAGGAGGGAAGAGTTTCCTCTCCTGCATTGGTGTGGCAGGCATAATGAGTTCTATACCACGCTTCGTATTCAGAATAGTATCCATGGAAGTTAACATCATCCACTCCTTGTGGGTAAAGCAGCTTATCTCGGAAGTAGTTTCGAGGTCCTCTTACGGTCAAGGGGCGGAGGGAAACGGTGAGACTCCTATGGGACGTGTGGGACAGGTGAGACCCCGGAAGGCGAAGCCTGAGGAGGCTCACCGCCCGCCCCATGGAAAGCGAACGGTTTCCCGGAGCCCCTAAACTCAGCCAAACATCTCGAAACTGAGTCTTCCACAAACGGGAGCTTTTATGAAAGAGAAAAAAGTATACAAAATGTGTTGACATATGAAATGAGAATGATTATCATTATAGTTGATAATAGTTATCACCGTTATCCCCCCAAAATAACGGACGAACATCAGACACAGAAACACAGCCCCCTTTTTTCGATAATAAAAAGCTGCATGCGATCGTCGCATGCAGCTTTATTTTTATGCTGGCAGAATTCCAGCTGGTAAGAAGCCAAACCCGAGAATGATCGCGATGATCCCAGCGATGACAAGCTGAGCCCACCAGATGCCTGTAGGTTTCTTCTTTTTGTATTTGACCGTTACCATTTCCATCGAAGCAATGGTCCATAGACCGACGAGCAGTTTAATGATGATAAGCGCGCCGTATTCGGCATAGCTTGCAAACAACGAACCACCGGAATAAAGAATAAGCAAATAAAAAAGCCTCAAAATCATGTGAGAAATTTTTGCCGCTTTTTCACTGCCTTTGCGGGTGAACATGGTAACAAGACCAACAAGTACAAATGCGATAACCCATGAAGTAATATGTAAGTGCGCCATATTTTGTAATCCTCCTTTTCATATGAATCTACGGTTATGATACCACGAGTCTTCCTTATATTCCTATCATTTTGATGATGGACTCATTTTCTAAATTATGAGAAAACATTGTGCAAACCTGTTATAATGATGAAAGAATGAAATGAAAATGGAGGGATTGCATGTCTGTAATTAGTAGTCAGAACATTATTGATCAAACCCAGGAATACGGTGCGAAGAATTACCACCCACTTCCAATCGTCATTGCTAAAGCGGAAGGCGTATGGGTTGAGGATCCTGAAGGAAATCGTTATATGGATATGTTAAGCGCTTACTCTGCTGTGAATCAGGGACACCGTCATCCAAAAATCATTCAAGCGCTGACAGACCAGGCGAACCGTGTAACCTTGACTTCCCGTGCCTTTCACAATGACCAGCTCGGTCCTTGGTATGAGAAGATTTGTAAGCTGACAAATAAAGAGATGGCTCTTCCGATGAACACGGGAGCTGAGGCTGTCGAAACGGCAATCAAATCGGCACGACGCTGGGCTTATGATGTGAAAAAAGTGGAAGAGGACAAAGCGGAAATCATCGCCTGTACAGGTAACTTCCACGGGCGGACCATGTCAGCTGTTTCCCTTTCTTCCGAGAAAGAATACAAACGCGGTTTCGGACCGATGCTTCCTGGCATTAAACTTGTTCCTTACGGAGATCTTGATGCTCTGAAAGAAGCCATTACGGAAAATACGGCTGGATTCATTCTAGAACCCATCCAGGGAGAAGCCGGCATTGTTATGCCACCGGAAGGCTTCCTTGAAGAAGCCTATGAGGTTTGTAAAGAGAAAAATGTATTGTTCATTGCTGATGAAATACAGGCAGGCCTTGGTCGCAGTGGTAAAATGTTCGCTTGTGACTGGGAAAATGTCAGTCCTGACATGCTCATCCTTGGTAAAGCTCTAGGCGGCGGTGTCTTCCCAATCTCCTGTGTGGTTGCAAACAGGGAAGTCCTCGGTGTCTTTAATCCAGGCTCCCACGGTTCCACTTTCGGTGGTAACCCACTCGCTTGTGCGGTTTCAGTCGCCTCACTTGAAGTGATTGAAGAAGAAAAACTGGCAGAGCGTTCACTTAAGCTAGGAAACTATATGATGGAAGAACTCAAATCCATCGACAATCCGAAAATTAAAGAGGTCCGCGGAAAAGGTCTCTTTATTGGTGTAGAAATGGCTGAACCTGCACGCAAGTATTGTGAAGAGTTAAAAGAAAAAGGACTCCTCTGTAAAGAAACACATGAAAATGTCATTCGCTTCGCTCCTCCTCTCATCATTGAGCAGGACGATCTGGACTGGGCCATCAGTCAAATCAAAGCTGTTTTAAGCTAAATATGAAAAAAAAGACGGCAGTCCTTCTGGGCTGCCGTCTTCATTATTTAAGAGATGCGATTTTCTTTTGTTTCCAAGGGGCGAGAACAATCTCTACCTCCCGCTCCTCCCTCTGCTCCCAGAACGTTCCTGTGTTTTCTTCAATGTAATACCGTCCAAGACCAATATCTACTTGATATTGTTGGAGTGACGAGTCAGACCACTGGAATTTTGAAGAAAGAACCACTTGATCGACCCCCGTATCCGGCCATAGAGTAGAAGCTTCTACAAGTTCGTAGATTTCTTCATCACTTTTCTCAAGCAACAAAAATACTTGTTCTCCCCTACTCAAAGGTTCTTCAACCTTCCATTTGTCTTCAGGAATTTGTTCAATGGCATAATCGAGAATGACATAATCCCCGTAAAATGGATCACGCGGGTCCACGGGTGCCGTTTTCAGTGTGATCTTCTCCCCCCAGATATCCATCGCATAATAAGAGGCAGACATTAGAAGCAGAAATACGACTTGGAGAGTGATTAGTCCATAAAACCACCAGCGCTGTTTCATTTCTCTTCCCCTCCTTTATGAATCGTCCGTCGTTTTTTCTCGAGGAAGTAACTAAGAGCAAACAGTGAAACCCCGCCGATAAAGAAGAACAAAGAACGATCCATGAAATCCCAGGCAAGCTGAAAGTAAGCAATGAAAGTAGTTAGAAGAAAAGCCACCGTCCCTTTGTTCACCCACCTTGACACTTCCTGCTGATAACCTGAAACCAACCACAGAAGGGCATAAAGAAACAGGATGAGGAGGGAGAGCATATCTCCAAATTCAAAACGGAAGACAGGAACAAACAAAAGCAAATCAATCCAGTAGTAGTTCGTCGAACTCATGGCAGACCTTACTACAGCGAAAACGAACAAGATCGCCCAGACTAGGAAGAAATAGAGAGAGGTTTCCGTTAATTCTCCCACATACTCATTTCCGAGGAAAAACACTTGCAGGGTCAGCATCGTGAATACAGACAGGATGCTCAGCGTTTTGAACACCCGAACGTTCCCTTTTTCAAGTATGAAGTCTTCCACTACATACAGCAGTAAGAAAAACGCAATCAACCAATAGTAGGGCATTCCTTCACTGAACACAAGAATAACAGCGTGCAGCGTGTAACTCACCCCGAATGCGGCTAGTTGAGTCACCTTACGTGACTTCAATACGAACCATCCGATCCCGAGGATGAACAAAAGACCCAGCCATATATGAAAATCTTGGTAGACCAAACCGCTGTACATCTGTCCCACCGTCATAATGACTAGTGTCGCGTAAAAGAAAGAGTTGTCTTTGAATATCATAAACAAACCAAAAGCCACGATGGACCATAAGAAAAATGGAAAGGCACTATAGGATGTATAGTGATACATTTGACCGACAAGAAAGATACTGGAACCAAATATGAGAAGGGCTATCAGGATGAGATTAACCCCGACACGTTTGGATTTTTTCCTGTACACCCAGTCCCCGCACAAATAAAAAGACGTCAGTGAAGCAAGAAGAATCGCCATTCTACCGAAATCCGTCAAATAAGACCAGTTGGATGCGACGAAAGTTAAAAACGCAAGACCTATAAAAAGAGCTGCAAACGTCAGTAGCACGGGTTTGTTCTGTTTTTTAGGGTAGCGTTCCAGCAATTGTTCCCGTTGGCCTTCACTAATAATCGCATCTTCTACCCATTTCCTGCTTTCTTTAATAAGGTGATCACGATTCAAGACATCTGCCCCCTTCTCTTATGAAGCCGCCTCTCTTTTCCTTTTCAATGGCTGCTTCTTCCCGTATGTCAACGTCCGCCATAACCATTCAAGCGGACCATATCGGAACTTCTTCAACCAAGCCTTGCTTACAAAGACCTGGCCAGTAAATATGACGATAACGATGATCAAGCTTCCCATTGGTGGAACGTTACCATATAACCCAAAACCGACGGAATAAAAAAGGATAAAACTGATCAAGGACTGCAAGATGTAATTAGATAAAGACATCCGGCCGACCCATGTTAAAGGATAAACGATACGGGCACCAATTGACGTCCGGAACAATAGAGTAATAGATAAGACATAAAAAATGGCTGAAGCTGAACCACCAATGCTGTCCTGAGCGAGCTGAAACCATTCCGGGTTTCCAAAGAAATGGGGGCCGGCTTTGAATATAAGAAACAGACCACCTGTCAGCACCCATATTTTATTGATTGAACCGGAATGACCTTCTGGATCATGAAGCCAGCGTTTTCGACAGAAATACATGCCGAATAAAAACATTGGAATTAAACTCAGAGCTAGAAACGGAAGGTTCCCCCATTGGTTGGCATACAGCCAATCAGCTAAGTTTTGCCCCCAAATATCAGTAAGCGATCCGCTTCCATAGTTCGACAATGCTTCCTGAATGGCTGGGCGATTAACAATGCCCTGTAATTGGTCCCTGATAAGAAACAGGGCAAAGGTAAGAGGTAGCACGAGGATGGCAAGCATTCCAAATGCCCAATTCACTAACGTTTTTTCTTTCACATTAAAAAAGGCCAATAATATAAGTCCGAGTACTCCATAGGAAAGCAAAATGTCCCCATGCCAGATCAAAAAAGCATGGATGAGTCCAAACCCAGTGAGTACAAGGAGACGCCTGAAAATGACACGTTGATATGAAATCTGCTTTTCAACAAGACGATCCTTCATCATTTGGATCCCAAAGCCGAACATGAAAGAAAACAGTGTATAAAAACTAGCTTGAAAAAAAATATCAATAAAATTTTGCACCGTATGACTAAGCGACGATGGCCAAAATTCTGCTGCTCCCCCGTATAAAAAATACGGAGCGTTAAACGCAGGTACATTGACCATAAAGATTCCGAGAATCGCAAGCCCTCTGGCTGCATCGACCCAGTCGAGACGGTCCGATTCGCGGAGAGGTGAACCTTTCATTTTCATATGTATTCCCCCTATGATAGTTATTTTACTTTTCTTACGTCATTTAGACAATGAAGTTTCATAAACTGTAGAAAGGAGTTTTTCGTTATGCCAGCAAAAGTCGGAGCCGTTAAAGTCATCTCGCTCTCTTCTTCGAGTATTTTCAATATTGGTGATGTATACAACATGGCTCCTTTTGCTTCTGCGAAGACCTTTGCTGGGGGCGGATCTTTTAATACCGGTGACGGCATTCGAATTCGACTGAATCGGGCAGATACGTTTGTCAACGATTCAGAGGTAATTGATCAGCCTATCGTCAATAACGCTTAGGAGGGTTTTCAATGAATCTCACCGTCCACCAATCCATCTATATCCATGTCCTGCGTATCGGTTCGGTTGCGAATTCTTCCATTGTGCAAATTGGAAGCTCAGGAGTCATTCAAGCAAAAGCGGACCTTTATAACACAGGCGGATACACCCAACCTGCTGCCCAAGCTCAGCCAATAGATGGTGAAGTTGTCGTACCGGAGGCAGGTGGCGCCACGCTTGTTCCCCTTTCCATAACATAGATGTCCCCCTTTTTTCATAAAGATAGGATAGGGGGTGAGCGGACTTGAACCAATACCATTCTTGGCAATCATGGATCCAGCAGATGATGAATCAAATGGAACAGCAACAGCAAATGATCAATCAATTGCAAAAGAAAATTGAAGAACTTCAATCTGTCGAACACCCACCTAGGACAGTAATCGAAAAAATCGAATATAAATTTGATCAACTAAAAATCGAGACGCTCGAAGGAACCCTGCAGATCGGCCTTACTCCGAACGGATCTGATCTTTCTGAAATTGGAGACTTATACAGCAATCAAAACAAACAAATCCCCCAAACCGATGATCAGGCCCTGCATTTCCTCCAGGAGTATATGACATCAGATGTTCCTGGATGGATGAATCAATATGTACGGGACCACGATATTGAGGTCAGTGACCAACATAAAGAGCGAATGATTGCAGATATACGAAAACAACTGCCTCAGCGACTTGAATTTTATCGAAATGAAAACCCTGAGGCACCGCCAGAAAACCTGTTGCATCAAATTCAAACGGAAATTCAACACTCCATTGCCCAGTATTTCGAAACTTTTGAAGGAGAGGGATAAGAATGAACCATATTGTTCATAATTATGGCCTGCACGTCGGAAGTATCCGTGTGACAGGTGTTGCGGGTTCTTCTTTGTTTTTGATCGGCGACAATAAAACGGTTCGCTTACAGTCTTTTTTTGATACCCCACCAGAATCATTGATTGTCAGGCCTGAGGGGACAGTTGTAGCAGAAGCCAATGCGAATGTTGAAGGTCAAGAAGGAAACGAAAACGACCAAGATGATTAAACGGATGGTTTATGTTGATGAGATTGAAACCCAGTCTTTGGCTATCGGCTCTATCATGGATATCGGAGATGTTCATCGTGCCGCCCCCTACTCCAAAGTCTTAGCCGTGCAAAAAGAAGGGGGCATCTTCTCTGACGTTTATGATTTTGATGACTACTCCATTTTCTCATTAAAAAGCTCACCTCCCCTCTCCCCTGTCCAAATCGAATCGTTCAATTACAACAACCGCCCTATTCAAGTTGACCAAATACGTGTCATTGGGGTATCAACAGCAGGTATTTTTCAAGTAGGTGGAATCGATCACATTGATGCCACCAACTACACGAAACACTTCCGTGTGCTCGAGGATGAAGAACAATAATGAACCGTCGTGCATACGTTGTAGGGATAAGGCTTGAATCGCGCCAAAAAGGAGGCGATTGCGATGCCGGCTATTGTCGGTCCTGTCAGTATTAACAGCGTCGGTGGTGGTGTCGTTAACTTCGGAGACTCTTTCTACCTGTCACCTAAAGCTACATCTAAAACGAATGCCGGATCCGGAGCTTTGAACACTGGAAACTGGATCATTACAAACAACGGACTAAGCTCCACAAACCCCTTTGATCCAGACTTTGCCGACCAAAATATTACAGCAAATGCATAGCGGTACTGGAAGCGCCCTTCTCTTTGAGGGTGCTTTTCTGTTATTTAGCAGGGCATTCGGGATGGAGCCAGTTGTCACCTTGCGTTAGGAAGTCGTCCACCCGCTTGAAGTCGTTAGGGACTATTTACTAGAGCCGGGGCGCTATCCACCTCACTCACCCTCTACCTAAAAAAAGAAACTGGACATGTCGTCCAGTTTCCTCACTTTCTTTTCCTTCGATTCGGTTTTTTTGTCGTAATTTTCTTCTCCGGGTCCTGCTTTTTCACCCAGCGTAAATATTTTTGCATATCCGGGTGGTCTTTCAAGCGTTCGACACTATGATAAAAAGCAGCCAATTCTTCATTTGTAAATAACGCATGGATTTGACGGTGACAGGCACTGCACAGCATAGCCGTAGGCCCTTCCACGCCACCGTATTGTTTCGGAATCAAGTGATGTTCTGTCGTTTTCACCGGTGAACGAAAACATAGATCACACGTTTCTCCCATTTGTATCGACCTCCACCATGAACGATCCTTCAAAGAAGTACAAACAACTCCTGCGAACAGGCTGTTTCCATATCTTTTCGAGAGCCGTTTGGTACAAGCTTAATTGTGTGCGGTATCTGTCTGCCAATTTCGATGCTGCATCTTCCGCTTCGCCCGGAATGGCATCAGATTTATAATCTAAAATCATCCACCCGTCTTCATATGGAATCATAGCGTCAATGACACCCTGGATGAAGACTTGCTCTTCTGTCGATTCTTCCCAGTCTGCATAAACTTCATCGGCAGGCAAGGTCAGGCTGAACGGGACTTCGCGTTCGATCTGTTCCGTTTTCAAAACATAAGTCCCTATATCGGTTTCAAAAAAGTCTGCAATGGCTTGAAAGTCAATCACATCTGTCTCTTCACGCCGGAGCACTTCTTTCTGAACCAAGTGTTCTACGTACTCCTCCACTTCCTCTCGCGCCCACTTTTTTGTAAAAGGTAAGTGTTGCATCACGGTGTGCATCGCTGTCCCACGTTCCGCTGCTGTCAGCTGTTTTTCCTCCTGCATAAACCGAGGGCGTTTCACAATGGGAGCACGGTAAGGGACAAGGAGCTGGTCACTAGAGTACTCGTCCTTGGTCTCGCGCTGACGTTTGATTTCAGTGACCGTCTGCTTAGCGCGAGTACGGGCCGCCTTCTCATGCGGATACACAAAGTCGAGGCGCTTCACATAAGCTTCATCCACTGTTTCAGGGACTGCGACCGGTTTCCATTCCTCCACGGCCTGCTGCAACTGTTCATCCCGTTTTTCTTTCACTTCATCAAGAACACTAAATTCACTTCCGTGAGCAATGTGGATCCGCCACTGAGATTCGTCATAATGGATCTCTTCAGCTGTCATCACTTCCACATCTCCACGAAGATCTGCCGTGTACTGGTGACGGATCAACGCGGGGCCGACCCAGTCGAGGTAAGACTTTGCCTCCAACCGGTCGTGTGGTGGAAGCACCCAGTTACGTGCGTCCACAAAGGTCTGCCACTTCTCCTGTTTTTTTTCGAAAGAGGCGACATTGCCGACCATGACGAGTTTTTCCTTTGCTCTAGTCAAGGCTACGTACAGGACTCTCATTTCCTCCGCTAAAAGCTCTCTACGTTTGGCTTCTTTCAGGGCGTGATAGGCAAGGGTCGGATACATCAGCCTTTTTTCCGGATTGATGTAGCGGGAACCGAACCCATAATCTTTATGCAGCAAGTACCGGTTTTTCAAGTCCATCATATTGAACTGCTTGTCCATGGCCCCAAGAATGACGACTGGAAATTCCAAACCTTTACTCTTGTGAATCGTCATGATCCGGACGACATCTTCCTGCTCACCAAGTGCACGAGCCGCTCCGAGGTCATCCCCACGTTCTTCCATCCGCTCTATAAAACGCAGGAAGCGGAATAACCCACGGAAGGAAGTGGACTCATAGGAGCGGGCGCGATCATATAAAGCTCTTAAATTCGCCTGACGCTGACGCCCTCCCGGCATTCCACCGACAAAGTCGTAATAGCCCGTTTCACGGAAAATATCCCAAATAAGTTCGGACAAGGCCCCTTGACGCGCCCGTTCCCGGAAGCTTCTCAACAATCCTAGGAACTCATCCACTTTGCGCCCAAGGTCATCTTTGGCCACATAAGCCTGCATCGCTTCGTAATAGGTTGCCCGCTTCTTCGTAAGACGCACTCTTGCCAGTTCATCCTCATTGAGCCCTACAATTGGTGATTTCAGAACAGAAGCAAGCGGGATATCCTGCATGGGGTTATCAATGACTTTGAGTAAACTGAGCATCACTTTAATTTCAATCGCTTCGAAGTACCCTGTCGAGAGCTCTGCATAAATCGGAATCCCTTGCTGCTTCAGTTCATCCACGATGGTCGGAGCCCATGTCATTGAGCGCATGAGGATGACAATATCCCTGTACTGCAATGGACGTTTCGTTCCGGTTTCCTTATCCACCACTTGAAGCGGTTCCCCATCTTCATATCCGAGCCATTTTCGAATCATTTTCCCGTAGGCGCGAGCTTCGAGCTGGGCTTTTTCCAGATCTTTATACCCCTCATCCTCTTCCCCGTCGCTTTCCTGGGATTCCCGGTCAATAAGGAACAGTTCGGCATCAGCATCATCAGCGGTTAACTCATCATAAATTTTGTTGCTGTAAATGAGCTCGGCTTCCTTTTCATACTCCATCTCTCCAACTTCCTCATCAAGCACTTGGCGGAAGATATAATTCGTCGCATCCAGCACTTGTTTACGGCTTCTGAAGTTGCGGGCCAGGTCAATCCGTTCTCCATGATTTTCTTCATTTCCATAAAGCTTGTATTTGTTTAAAAATAAAGAAGGTTCTGCATGGCGGAAGCGGTAGATGCTCTGCTTCACATCTCCGACCATAAATAAGTGACCCGCGTCTTTCCCTTCCGTCAACAGCCGCAGGAGCGTTTCTTGTACGAGGTTCGTATCTTGATATTCATCAATCAACACCTCAGAGAACTGCTTTTGGAAGCTTTCTGCAACCGATGAAGGTACAAGATCGACAGGTGTCGCAGTTTCATCAAGTAGAATATGCAGGCAGTAGTGCTCCAAATCGGAAAAATCAACAATTGCTTTTTCCTTTTTTAGCTGTTCGTACCGACCTTTAAAATCTTTCACGATGACTGCGAGCTGCTCCATGACGGGATGCAGGTCCTGCATATCTTTTAAATAGCTTTCAAGTGAACGAGAAAACCATTCATCACGGACCTCATTCCAACGTTTTTTATAACGGTCCCGAATCTTTTTTGCCTGTTCCTTTTTGTCCGCGTTGCAATCCATCTTCTTCCGGGACAACGTAGCGAATTTCTGCCCTGCCATAAAGCTCTGCATCTCTGACCAGGAATGCGCAAGTGCCCCTTTGGCCTGCTGAATCAACTCAAGGTCCGACTCAGCGGTTTCCGCATACGCATAGGGTCCATCCGGTTCTCTAGTAAGATCCAATACTTGCTGCGCTTCTGTCTCCATCGCCTTGAGTTGGCTCTTCACCTCTTGTTTTAACAGGTTGAGCCACGGAAGGTCCGCCTCACTTTCGACATGACCTACGTTGTACATTTCTACCATTTGATCGATCCAGGCGTCCGGCCACGGGTTTTGTGTAGCAAACGTGTACAGATCAAGCACCAGTTTCTCTACATCCAAGTCACTCCGATCGCTTGAAAACCGTTCAACGACATCGAAAAAGCGCTGCTGTTCTTCTCCTTCTTTTCCGTACCAGTCTTCAAACAGCTCTTCAAGCACTTCTTGCTGGATCAAATCCGACTCCACTGTGTCGGCAATTCGAAAACCAGGATCCAAATCAAGCAGATAGGCATACCGCCGTACCACTTCCATACAGAACGAGTGAAGCGTAGAGATGGAAGCGTTTTGCAGTAGTGATAGCTGTTTCTTCAAATGATGAGACCCTGGGTTTTCTTCCAGAGCTTTCGCTAACGCGTGTCCTACACGATTCCTCATTTCTTGTGCAGCGGCATTCGTAAACGTCACGACAAGCAAGGAGTCGATATCGACAGGGTCATCTTTGTGAAGGAGTTTTTGAATAATACGCTCTACGAGAACCGCGGTTTTTCCTGAACCGGCAGCCGCGGCCACGAGGATGTTCGATCCATGAGAATAGATCGCCCTTTCCTGTTCTTTTGTCCAGCTTACCATTAGGCATCCTCCTTCCCTTTCGTCAGTCTCTCCAGCACATCTTCATCTTTCATGTCCTGTAGTTTCCGGTAGTTGTGTTCTTCAAGTGTCGGGTCAAACTGACAGACGGAACGGTACGAACAATATTCGCAGGCGACCTGCTGATTTTTCTGAAACGGGTCGAGATCGACCGCTCCATCCGTAATCTTCGTTCCTGCTTCTGTCATCAACCCGCGGATGTAGTGTTTTAATTGATCAAATCGCTCCTCATCCGCTGTTTTTGAACTTTTATAAAATCCGCCCTTCGCTTTCAGAGCAGCCGGCACAATCTGACTGTATCCTTTATCAAGACCGGTATCCATCATCTGAACCACGCGTTCATTTTCCAAGAGCAGGCCTTGCATTTTAAACTTCTTGAAAATCTCTTCTTCAATCTGCTCGTCCTGAAGCAGCTGTTTCCCTGTGATCATCGGGTTGTGCACATGGAAATAAAGCACACCTCCAGGGAATGCATTTTTTCCGAGCCAATGCTCAGCGTTCGTCAGTACAACATCTAAATAAGCGAGCATCTGTAGCGACAAACCATAAAAGACATCAACGAGACTCAAACCTTTACTGCTCGATTTGTAATCGATGATCCTTAAAAACAGGTCTTCCTCTGAAAGAGCTTTATCTACTCGGTCAATACGCCCGCGAAGCATAAGTTCATACCCATTCGGCAAGTCGAAAGACAACGGTGGAAGTTTCGCATCGCCCCCCGTACCGAAGCCAAGTTCCAGCCCGACAGGAGAAAATTGGCTCTTCCTAGCCTGCTCACTCAGTACGAAAGTCGCTCTCGCAATGACTTGCTGCAGTTTCTTCTGAATATATTGATAGCGGTTCGAACTTTTCAAGATTTGATTTTGTAAAATCGGTGCTAGTTCATTGGTCGCTTTTTCTGCGTAAAGATTCGTTTCCTGACGGCCCAGTTGAGAAAAATCACGACCTTCCGCTTGCACCCATTCCGTGATTTGCTTGAGTGCTTCGTGGAAGAGCTGCCCGATGTCAGGGGCATCCAATTTATAAGTCCTGCGTTCTTCAAGCCCTAGACTATGCTGGGCGAAATATTGATACGAACAGCGGTGATACGTTTCCAGTCGTGAAACGCTCGTCTTCACCTGTTGATCAAACAACTGGCCTGTCGTTTCTTTTGAAAGGGAGACCGGCTTGTTTTTGTAAAAAAGACTCTGCAATACCCGGTTCGTCAAACCATGAGACGGCTCGTGGTCGATGTACCAGTTCAGCAATTCCCACCAGACCGGTTGCATCAAGTAACCCTTCAGATACCTTGCAAATTGAGACGTGAGTGCTGACCTTGTCTTTTGCGGGTTCGTAATGAACCGCTCCGCATCGTACAAATCATCAGGATCCTGCAATAGTACATGGTCCTGCGTTGAAGGGAACAATTCCTCGATCCTTTGAATGAGGGTCGCAGGAACCTTAGACTTCCCTTCCTCGTTACTGAGCGGATAGCTGATCCACAGTTTATCTGCCGCCATCGTCAGAGCCAAGTACACATAAAACCGATCATCGAGAAGCTGGCGATTGCTGCCATCGGCAAGTCGAATCCCGTGCTCCGCAAGCAATGAACGTTCCTGTTCAGAAATCATGCCATCGCTCGGCGGCTTCATCGGCCACATCCCATCGGTAACTCCGAGAAGAAATGACGCTTTGATGCCTGTCATCCTTGAACGGTCCACACTCCCTACGATGACGTGGTCCATACTTGGCGGAACGTGGGCAAATGTCAGAGATTCCAAGCCACTGTCTATGGTACTGCGAAACACTTGAAGGGACATCTTTTCATCGCCGGCCATTTCCACCATTTCATCGAGCAATTGAAGGAAATCATCCCACACTTGCGCCTGTTCACGTCCGCGCTCGATGTCCCCCTTTTCATCGTAAAATGTCCGCCAGGCCTCGAGCTGATCCGGAACACGCAATCCTTCCAACCATAAATAAATCACTCGTGCACGCTCTTCAATTGTTTTAGCTGTTCTTAGGTCTTCATCAAACGGCTGGAGCGCTTGGCGCACTTGTTCACGGTACGCATTGATCCGCGTTTGTTTTGCTTTTTCTTCATCCGTCTGTGCAGACTGTTCAAACCCACGAAAACGCTGGTAAACCCAGGGTTCTTCTGAAAACCATTGACTACGCGCACGTATCCCATACTCAAGCACGTAATTTTCCAGTTCATCGATCGCATCTTCGTTCAAGGGATGCTTGCGGTTTGTCGCTGGGATAAAACCGGTTTTCAACAGTCGAAAAACAGCATCATAACGGAAGTTCCCTTCTACGACATCAAGACCTGAGCGGACGAGTTCAATCATCGGATGGTTAAGCATCGTCCTTTTTTCATCGATGAATACCGGAATATCATAGTCATCAAAGAGAGTTTCTATTAGACTATGGTAAACGTCCGGTTCACGCATTAAAATGGCCATATCTTTATAACGGTAGCCTTGATCACGAACGAGATGGAGGATCTCCTGCGCAACCCCTTCGACTTCTGCACGAGGATGAACCGCTTCTGCAATTTGGATCGGCACTTCTCCTTCAAACGGATCCGCCGGTCGTACATCATAGTATTTTTCTAAATGAAGAAAGGCTGGCTTGTCTTTCATTCGTCCTGATGTATGGTCAAGCTCGACGATATCTTCCAGAGAAACACCTGCTTCCTCTGCCACCTTTTTCAAGTCAAGATACGTTTGTTTCGTTTCATGAAACAAATCAAGCTCAGGATTCTCTTCTCCTACCGGTTCCTCTGTCGTCAACGTGACATGAACCCTCTTCACCTTCCTCAACAAGGTTTCAATGACCTGATACTCCTGTGGCGTGAAACTGTGGAATCCGTCAATGTAAACTTCTGCTCCTTCCAAAAAGGAAGCCTCCGGAATTTTGCTGGCAAGGAGTTGGAGCTGATCTTCACTATCTATGTATTGGTCTTTCAGCGCATCCACTAGTCGGTCATAAATGTAGGTCATATCATCCAACTTGTCTCTCAAACCTTGTTCCTGACTCGTGGAATGAACGAACTGATCAAGCGCGTCCATTTGTGCTTGAAGATCCTCCGGTGTAATCCGGTAACGCTTGAATTCGGTAATCATTCCCTCCAGTTGTTCAATGAACCCCTGCTTTTCCACCGCTTTTTGAAAAACACGCCAGTCGGACGTCCGCTCCTCAACAATTTTGCGCAGCATCATCTGAACACCTGTTGATGTGATGAACTTCTTCGTACCACCGCCCGTTTCCTGAAGCACTCTCCAAGCCAGGCGTGAAAAACTGAAGACTTGGGCACGGATTGAGCCCTCCACTCCCTCTCGTTTGAGAAGGCCATATTCCTGTTGGAAAGTCATCTGGTCCGGAACGATGTAGATAATTGACGGCCCTCGTGGGTCATCTTTTAGTTTTGCTTCTATTTCATTTAAGCAACGTGTGCTTTTTCCTGCTCCTGAACGACCGAGCAAAAAACGCAGCCCCATAACGACCGCTCCTTTCTTTCTCATTCTGTTTATATTTTATCATTTTTACACACTTTATGATGCCCTCCCGCACTTACACAATCGCTCCCTTTTCTTGAACACTCAGTTTCGAGATGTTTGTTGAGTGGATGGGGGCTGCGGGGAATAGCTCGCTTTCCGCGGGAATGGATTGGCTGGCGAGACCCCGCAGAGCTTTAGCTCGAGGAGGCTTGCCGTCATCCCCGCAGGAAAGCGAGTAGCTTCCCAACCACCCCTGACGCTTAACGCAGCAAACGAACCCAGGAACATCTCGAAATCGAGTCTTCAACAATCCTGCCATATCGTTGAATAACGTTGGGCACAAAAAAAACCGCCCTTTTAGGACGGTTGGCTTTAAAATTGCACGCCGAGTTGGTTCATGGGCCAGTAGCGTACATCGACTTTACCGACGACGGTATCAGCGGGGACAAACCCGAAATATCTACTATCCAGACTGTCCCGTCTGTTATCACCCATAACGAACAAGTGGCCTTCAGGGACCTTTTGATGCCCCGTTACCTCTTCTAACGTGAAATCTCTCGTAAAAGGCAGACCATCATTTGGACGGAGGGGGTCGAGGTAACGTTCATCGACACGCTCACCGTTAATGTATAACTGATCATTTCGAACGGCAATTTCATCCCCGCCTACCCCGATGACTCGTTTTACATAATCCTCTTGTTCATTTGCATGAAAAACGATGACCTGTTGTCTTTCAACATCCTGCCAATCATAGACTGCTTTATTTACCATCAGTAAATTTCCATCATAGAGCGTCGGTTCCATTGATTCGCCATCAACAATATAGCTTGCGAACAAGTAAGAGCGGAATACGAAAGCCAATAATAGGGCGAGTAATATCGTTCTGATCGCTCTTCGATATTTTTTCATAGTTTGCGCCTCCAGGTGTTGTGCTACAAACATTTTACCCTTGCTGCAACAAACTTAATCCATGCTGTGCTCTTTCTGTTCCGCCTTTAGCTGTATTCTTTTCTCGATATACTTCCCGAGCACCCAGAAAAGCAGAATGCAAACGCCGACGACGATCGACTTCACCGGATTCTGAGCAAACGACGCAATGCTTGAACCGACGTAGGCAATCGTAAAGATCATGACGGCCTTCCCCAAGAGAACAGCCAGGATGAATTGCTGTCGACTAACATTGGATAACCCAGAAACCACATTAATAATCGACGAGGGAGAAAACGGGAAGCACATGAGCAAGAACAATGGTCCAAACCCATGCTCTTCCACCCACTTCGTCACTTTCTTCACTTGCTTTTGCCTTGTAATCGCCTGGAACAAACGCTTGTCCCCTAAACGACGAATAATAAAAAACACGCATAATGATCCAAAAACAGCTCCAAGCCATGAATAAAGAAATCCTTTGAACAACCCATACACAACAGCATTGGCCAAAACAAAGGCGACAAGTGGCAAGATCGGCAAAAAGGCTTCAATAAGAGGAAATAAGATGCCCGGAATTGGTCCAAAGCGCTCCAATCCTTCGAGTTGCCTGATGATGTAATCAAATAATTGGTCATTCTCCGCTAATCTGCGCCATTGGTTGATTTTTTCAAACACTGAATCCATGATGCTACTCCTTATGTACACTAGCGACCAGTGTATGCTTTTCTTTATTTTATCGAAAATCCAGCTCCATGCCTACCAGTATGTGCGTCTTTATCTATCATTTCCCCTTCTTACCACTTTCAACCTTTTTGTAAAACTATCTTGCATACATTGGACCGTTCCGTGGTATAATACAAAACAAGAACATCTGTTCGTATTCGGAGGAGAATGACATGAGGTATCTAAAACAAAACGAATTGGAGCTCGCTTCCCGCTATTTGTTTTTATCTATGGCCATTACTGTAATCAGGCAGGATCGGAAACACATGGAACAAGGGAAATTCAAAATCAAGGAGCCATACATGGAGATGCTCGGAAAAATGGAACTGGAAGCGCGAAAAGAACGAAGAGAACTCAGAAAGCAAATGGATCAGATGAAATTGCAGGTGGTTGAATCTGGAAGAAACGATTCATTTACCTCTTTCCTTTTTTTAGCTCATGGATATGAGGAGAAGCGTAACTATTTCAATCCAGCCATCCGAAAAAAAGTGGAAAATATTTTGTTCGAGCTTATGAGAAGGTCTCAGCGATCCGTTCGGCACGATGATCAGCAGCCACAGGTGTCGAATGGAAGCGGTCCTCCAGAATGACGCGCAAGTGAGCGGTTCGTTGGACTTGATTGGCGAACATGCCGTCAGATACTGGGAGATTGACAGACATGCCGTTGGAGAATTGTACGGTCGTCGTTTTATTAGGTTCTCCACGGTAAGACCGAATATATTTGTGGGCAATCCAGGAGCAGTCTTTTCGTTTAGGGGAGATAATCGGGAAGAAATAAATGCCCATCGCTTCTGATATGACAATCGGTGGTTTGTGTGTATAACCAGTCAATTGCTTTGTACCTGCAATACGGCCATCGAGACTGCTTGCAAAGTAACGACAGGAACGATCGATTAGATCACTTGGACATTTTGAAATGACAAACCGCTCATCCGTCTCTATCACTTCCGTAAAAGCTTGTCCATCCTCACAGTTTCTGGCTATAAGCGCGATGGTTTGAGGATTAATCTCGTATTCTTTTCCATGAACATATGTCATCCACTTCAACACCTCTTTCATTTCAAGTGGCGGCAGCTCTACACTCAGGTCGAACCTACCGCTCATCTTCTTTAATTTACCAAATCACCCAACAAAAGTCTAAACATTCTTAAAAAATGTTTCATTTCGACAATTCTGCTATACTACAATTAAACCTTTTCTTCTTTCTGGCCTTTATTACCTCTCTGCTCTTCACCACGACCAAAGTCAGGATTAAGTAATGTGAAGAAATCGAGTTCAGGCTGAACCGGTTGATCTTTCATTGAAAACACCTCTCAAGCAAAATTTCTTTTAGGAGGAAGATACATGTGGCGTAGAAAAAACAAGAAGCCGAAACTGGAGAAAAAGGATTTATCCATACACGATGTCCGGAAAGCCGTCCATGCCTATGCGGATGCCAAGCCAAGCGATGTTCCTCTAAGCGTAATCATCAAAGAGGATCTTTCCTTGGATTATGAACTTTTAGCCCCCTACTTAAAAGCTGTACCTATTCAAAACTTCTACATGTCCCGGGAAACCTATGAATTATTTGAGGAACATGACCGGGATCTTGCGCTGGATATCGATCTCGTTCAACATGCCGTCGACCAATATATGAGACAGACACAAGAGCTCCCTATCATAGATCATGACCCATACAAGCGGATAAGTTATTATAAGCTCGAGAATCACCGTTTGTTACAACGAAGACCAGAACGTGACTTTTACCTCACAAAGGAAGAATTTATGATTACCTATAAAAAACCTGAATAATTAACGATCAGCCGTCCCTAATGTCATCCCGCCATCCACAACGATTTCTGTTCCCGTACAATAGGAACTATCATCAGAAGCAAGGAATGCAATGGCTTTAGCGATTTCCAGGGGCTGGCCGATCCTCCCGAGCGGGATCGTATCATAAAATTCCGGTACCCCTTTCCCCTCTGTCGCCATTTCGGTCTCCACCCCACCTGGATGCACCATATTCACACGTATCCCTGATGGCCCAAGTTCAATAGCTGCCGCCTTGGACATAGCCACTACCGACGCTTTTGTTGCTGCATAAGCGGACGACTGGCTAATTGGAGCAAAAGAGGAAATGGATAAGTTATTTACGATAGAACCCTTCCCTTTTTCCATCATATAGGGAATGGCAGCCTGCATTCCGAAAAAGACTCCTAGTTGATTCACTTGGATCAATTGCTCATACTCCTCTGTTTTCATTTCTACAAAAGGCTTGCGGATCAAAAGTCCAGCATTATTTACAAGCACGTCCAAACGACCAAATCTCTTGACTACCTCATCCGTTGCAGCGATCCATTCTTCATTCTTTGTAACGTCCAGTTGTACAGCGATTGCTTCTGAAGATCCGGCAGCTGCCACTACCTCTTCAGCAAGTTCGACATTTCGGGCCCCGAACGCAACCGATGCGCCAAGAGACAACAAATATTCTGCAATGACCTTTCCCTGACCACGATTGGCTCCTGTAACCAGTACAACCTGACCCTCTAAATTTTTCATCATCTACACACTCCTTTCCATTCCGTTATTTTAACACGATCAGCAAAGCTCATACTTTTAAATACAGGCCTATACCACACATCAACTATTACAGGATATAGCAGGATTGTGGAAGACTTGATTTCGAGATGTTTGTGTGAGTGGATGGGGGCTGCGGGGAATGACTCGCTTTCCGCGGGAGCGCGGTGAGCCTCCTCGGACTGCGTCCTGTGGGGTCTCACCCTGCACTCTATTCCCGCAGGAGTCTCGCCATTCCCCTCCGCCCCTTTGCCTTAAAAGTATCTCGAAACCACTTCTGGAATTAGGTGCGTTCCATACGTATTAGGAACTGTAACACAAAGCTTCCATTGTATGGATAGAGCTCATAAACGTTTGTTATAGAGCCCTTTCTTACTGTAGGTAGTAGGGGGTGGAAGATGCTCCTTCATGGTAAAGGGGTTCGTTTCTCCTTACTATGAAAGGGGGGGTTGGGAAGCTGCGAGACTCCCGTGGGAGAAAGGAGATCGGCGAGATCCCGCAGGGCGGGTAGCCCGGCTCGCCACTCCCCCACAGGAAAGTGTTCAAATGCGGAATCGCCCTGGTAGACACGACTGGCATAAGCAGAACAGCAACGGAATGTGCTTTTCATTCCTTTGCTGTTCTGCTTATGACGCGAGTGTCTGGGCGATGGAGCTAGACGAGTTGCTTCCCAGCCACCCCTAACACCCAACACGGCAAACGAACCCCGGGAACATCTCGAAACTGAGTCTTCCACAATCGGGAGCTTATGTTTAAGGGGCTAGGTACAAAAAAAGTGCCCATGCTCTGCGTGAGCATGGGCCAAAAGAGACGACTGGTTAACTTTTGAGTGAGGGAATAAATTGTTGGAAAAGTTCTTTTGAGAGGAAAGACTTTTCCGTGACACTCATCAGTAAACAACATTACTGACCTATTTATGACAACCAAATCATAAATAGTAATGAGATAAATAAGCATCACCGCTTATCTGTTTCTATTGTAATACATCCTTGGTCCGGCTTCACCGAAAAAAAATTGCGGAGGTCCGCAAACTGGTGCGAAGTTTCTAGTAAATGACATACGACAACTTAAAATTCCAGTTATATCTGTCGCACAATCCGATCCACCTTCTCTATCAGTACGCCTTCTTCTTTTTCAAATTGACGGTGTAAGGATTCAAGATCAAGAAGAATCTCATGCGTCTTTTTTCTGATTTCTCTCACTTCCTCATGAGAAGATTGGATTTTATTTTGGACAAACCAATCCACAAGTAAGCCATCAAAAAAATGGTCGGCAATCGTCAAACCGCCAGAAATATGGATATTAATATTATAATGATTGCCTAAATCCTCAATTTCATTTGCGAACTTCCGCAAATATCTTTGTGCGGTATGGATGGCGGTATCTGCGTCATCCACTCGTGAATGTTTGACGGCTGTAGTCAGCAGTCCACCACCAAGCATATCCAATGCTCCCCAATTTTCAGCAGAAGTCAACGAAGTCGATGCCTCTTCTAAAGCATTTATTGCGGATTGGCCTGCATCGATCGCCTCAGTTATTTCAACCAACTCCGCCTGAAGCATGGACCGCTTTTCACTAAGCTCAAGAAGGTGCTCGCCTTTCTTATCGCCTTTAGAAATCAGGAATTGCTTCTTTTTTTGATACAGCCTTTCATACTCCTCTTTAGAATTTCCATAAGCAGCAATTCTTTCAGAAAGATCTTTTATTTCTTTCTCAACTTCAAGAGCGGAATGATGTGCTTCTCTCCATTTCAATCGCGCCTCCAAAGCCTCCTGCTTTTCTTGTTCCACTTTCTCAAGTTTATTACCTGTAATTGTTACGAATAGATTTGTAAGGCTCATCCGTTCCAGTTTTTCAACATCTTCTTGTTCTTCCTTGAGCCTTTTTAAGTAGTGCTGTTCTTTAGCACGTAATTCTTTATGTTTTTGTTTCAATTGTTCTTTCTCTCTATGTAGGCGTTCTTTCTCAAGGTATCTTCTTTTTGCTTCCATTAAGGATTCATGTAAATCTTCCATCATTCTTCCCCCTTTCTATCTCTTACGTTTAACAATAGAAAAAGTTCCAACCCTCCCTTGAAAACCTGTTCAACTATTTGGCAGGATTCTTGAAGACTCGATTTCGAGACTTTTGTTGAGTGGATGGGGCTGCGGGGAATAGCTCGCTTTCCGCGGGAGCGCGGTGTGACTCCTATGGGACGTGTGGGACAGGTGAGACCCCGGAAGGCGTAGCCTGAGGAGGCTCACCGCCCGCCCCATGGAAAGCGAACGGTTTCCAGGAGCCCCTAAACGCCCACACGTCTTGAAACTGAGTCTTCAAGAAAAGGGAGCTTTAATGGAAGGGGAAGATTTTAAAAGGCTCAAAGTCTTAGAGACTTTGAGCTTTTATGGTACCTTATTTAGAATTCGTAAGTTGTTCTCGTAAGTTTTTGCGAAGAATCTTCCCTGTCGTGTTCTTAGGAAGCTCAGACATAAATTCAATACGCGTAGGGACCTTATACTTTGCTAAATGATCCCGACAATATTCCATGAGTTGAGACTCTGTCAAAGTTGGATTTTTGGATACGACAAAACTAATGACCGTCTCACCCAACTCAGGATCGGGTGATCCTACGACCGCGACTTCAGTCACGTCTTCATGCTGGTAGAATACTTCTTCGACTTCTCTAGGATAGACGTTATATCCTCCAACGAGGATCATATCTTTTTTACGGTCCACGATGTAAAAATATCCGTCTTCATCCTGACGAGCCATATCACCTGTGTATAACCAACCATCCCTAATTGTAACGGCTGTCTCTTCAGGGAGTTTATAGTATCCCTTCATGACATTCGGACCTTTGACCACCAATTCCCCTACCTCACCGGCAGGCAGCTCTTCCCCTAGTTCATCCACCACTTTATTTTTGACATTTTTTATATTTTGACCGATAGACCCTGCTTTTCTTGGTCGATCTAGAGGATTGAAAGCTGTAACAGGTGAGGCTTCGGAGAGTCCGTAACCTTCTGAAACGCGTACGTTGAACTGTTTTTCGAATGATTCGAGTAAGGCGACTGGCAAAGAGGAACCTCCCGAAATGCAAAGGCGCATGTGGCGGAACGTTGGTGCTTGTTCTTTTCCTGTTTGTAACAAATAGTTATACATAGTCGGGACACCAGCGAACACCGTCGCCTGGTATTCTTCTGCGGTTGCAAATACTTCTTGAGGAGAGAATTTAGGTACAATGAGAACGGTGCCACCATTCATAACTGGAGCGTTTAAGCAGACTGTCAAGCAGAACACATGAAACATAGGTAAGGTAGCAATCACACGATCGTCTGAGGTGATTTCCAGGTATTCGGCCACATCCGTTGCGTTCGAGTATAAGTTTTGGTGTGTGAGCATAGCGCCTTTTGGCTTACCTGTTGTTCCAGATGTGTACAAAATAACTCCCACATCCTGATCATCAAGTGGAGGTGCTTGATAATTTAAACTTCCTTCAGCTACCGTTTTTGTAAACGATTTCATTTTTCTGTTTAGTGAAGAAGCCTCCAAATCCACACCTGTATTGGTATCTGCTACAAAATAGTGCGCGATATCAAGATCATGATCCATTACTTCAAATTTCTCAATCAATACATCCATCGTCATCACAGCCTTGACGTCTCCATTTTTCAAGATGTAACTCATTTCATCCACGGTGTACGTAGGGTTGATTGGGATGACGGTTGCCCCTGTACGTAGTGCTCCGTAAAGTCCAATCATGAACAAAGGACTGTTTCCACTAACAAGCGCTAAATGATCTCCTTTTCCATAACCGAGTTCAGACAACTGAGAAGCGAATTTAGTGACTGTTGCATCAAACTCTTGATAACTTACCCGCTGGCCTTGAAATATGTAGGCATCTTTAGCGGGATAACTCTGAGCCGTAAGCGACAGTTGTTCGCTTAGATTCATGTATGCTCCCCCTTGGCAATGAATGAATAATCACTCATTTTAATAATTTTCATTATAATTATAAAATACTGAAAACTTTTTAGCAACATTTGTCGTCCTGAGGAACTTGGAGAAGCATATATACAAAAAAGAACGACCCTTGGAAAAGGACCGTTCTTTTTGTTAGTACACCATATCGAGGAAGTCTTCTTTACTGATTTTACCAAGGTAATGGGAAACCTCCACCTCACCGAGAGCTTCTGATATTGCCTGGCGTTCATATTTGGTGCCAATTAATATTTCTTCAATCTCATTAATGTCCCCAACTCCAAAGAAGTCGCCAAAGATCTTTGCGTTTTGAATATGTCCTTTGGCTACATCGAGACGAATATCATAGCTTCCGGCACCTTCAATTCGTTTCGTATGCTGGATGTTGAATTTAGGAGACTTGCCGTAATTCCAATCCCAATTTTTATAGCGTTCTTCTGCCAATTCGTAAATGTTATCCCAATCTTCTTTCGTCAACTTATATTGAGGAACATCCTTCACATCTTCAACATCGAAAATGTAGCGAAGAATTAAGTTTTTGAACTCTTCCATAGAAATCTTTTCATCAAGAAATTCAGAAACGTTTGCTACACGACTACGGATGGATTTAATCCCTTTCGATTTAATTTTCTCTGTTTTCACATTCAGGGCAGATACAACGTTTTCAATTTCTGAATCAAGCATCAGAGTCCCGTGGCTAAACATGCGCCCCCGTGTTGAAAATTGAGCGTTCCCTGATATTTTCCGGCCGTCTTCAGCAACAATATCATTACGCCCAGACAACTCTGAGTTGACACCCAATTTCTTCAAGGCTTCTGTTACCGGTTTTGTGAATTTAGCGAAATCATGGAAACTGTCTCCATCATCCTTCGTAATGAAACTAAAGTTCAAGTTTCCGAGATCATGATAAACCGCCCCACCGCCAGAAAGACGACGAACCACGTGGATTCCGTTCTCATCTACATAGCTCGTATTAATTTCTTCCACCGTGTTTTGGTTTTTACCAATGATGATGGAAGGTTCGTTGATATAGAACAGTAAGTATGTGTTGTTGATATCAAGATTTTTCAATGCGTATTCTTCAATGGCCAAGTTGATACGAGGATCATTTATCCCCTCATGGTCAATAAAAAGCATGCTTCTCATCCTTTCAGTCCTTATTGTCCATGTACCATTGTAATCGTTTAATCACTTTGAAACAATTCATTTACTCCAGGTCAGCCCTTCGTCTGCCAGTTGAATGGTTCCGCCGAAAATATCCTCTGCTTCCTGACGCAACCGTGTCAACTGCCCAAAGTGCGGCAAGTGACTGAGCCACAAGGTCTGCACATTCGCCTCTTCAGCGATGGTTGCTGCTTCTGTACTTGTCATATGCCCCGCTTTTTTCCCATCCATATCTTTATAAAAGTTTGTATCTGTGATAAGTAGATCCGCATTTTTTGCAAAAGTCGCCCACTCTTTAAAATAGCTTGTATCGGCTGTGTAAACCGCCGTGTCCGTCCCATCAGAGATCCGCATACCATAACAAGGTACCGGGTGCTTCGTCTCTTGGAATTGTATGGAGAAAGGTCCCACCTCAAGCGTCTTACCAGGATCATAAGCTATTCCCTGTGTATATTGATGTGTTAACGTTTCAAACTTCCCCTTCTCCTTTTTATGTCCATATATGGGTAGCGAATCATTTGAACCGGCCAGAGAGTTTTGAACGAGGCAGGCATATTGAAGAGGCCCGATATCAGCGATGTGGTCATGGTGGTAATGAGAAAGAACCACGGCATCCAATTCATCTACCTTCTTAAATTGTTGCAATCGTGATAACACCCCACTGCCACAATCCACTAGCATCGAAAAACCATCTTTTTCAAATAAATACCCGGAAGTTGCGCTACCTGCTGCTGGATAGGCTCCCCAATACCCGATAATTGTCACTTTCATTTCATCACTCCTAAAACTTTTTGCCTATTTGCACATTGTTTTATAACAGAATGTTGATTTCTGAATATTGTTATAATACAATGGTTTTACATTAAAATTAATTGGAGGCGATTTACAGATGATGAGTATTCTTGAGTTCTTCCGTAACCTTCCGAAAAAGCACTGCTCCAACTGTGGAAACGTGATTCAGGAAAAAGCTGACTGCTACGGCAACATTTGCGACGAATGTGACCACCCAGCCCGCTAAGTCTAGTATTCCACAAAAAACATAACAATGAACATAAGATTTGGAGCAGCTGTAAAAAGCTGCTATTTTTTTGACCTTTTTTCCCTCTTTAATTATAGCTCCCGATTGTGGAAGACTCAGATTCGAGATGTTCCCGGGTTTCGTTTGCCGTGTTGGGCGCCAGGGGTGGTTGGGAAGCAACTTGTCTAGCTCCATCGCCCAGACACTCGTGTCTACCAGGGCGATTCCGCATTTGAACACTTTCCTGTGGGGTCTCGCAGCTTCCCCCCCCCTTTCATATTAAGGAGAAACGAACCCCTATACCTAGAGGGAGTGTCTCCCATTTCCCCTCCTAAGGCAGGCATAAAGCGCTCTATATCAAGCTTATAGATTCTGAATGTCTGCTTGTGGATAGAGGTTATATGATCCACTTTCTTCAGTCTCTCAGTCATTCAAGCTGATTCTTCCAGAAGTGATTTCGAGAATCTTCCATGGCAAAGGGGCGGAGGGGAATGGCGAGACTCCTATCTTAAGTGTGGAGGTGCCTCGATCAGCGGCGTATGGACTGGACTGAGCTGGCGGAGATAAAGGAAACACGAAGAACGGAGTGATTCGATGTTGACTTATCGTACAGAAGCGAGGGAAGTCTCACTAGCCGCTAGGCACCGAAACCGGATATCACGAAGAAAAAAGTGCAGGGTGAGACCCCACAGAACGCAGTCCGAGGAGGCTCACCGCGCTCCCGCGGAAAGCGAGTCATTCCCCGCAGCCCCCATCCACTCAACAAAAGTCTCGAAATCGAGTCTTCCACAATCCTGCCATATAGCGAAATAATCCAACAAAAAAACTATCCATCCGGTAGACCGTGCTACTGGATGGATAGTTTTTTTCGTTTTGTGGAATTTCTCACCAGCAGCTGATGAGGATAAACATATCTGTTCGGTGCAAGAGCACCAGGATGCAAGAGTTGTTGGATCAACACTTCAACTGTTTTATCCGCCATCTGCTTTACAGGTTGTTCAACCGTTGTAACAGAAGGAACCATGAGTAGAGAGATCATTTGGTTATCAAAACCTACGACGGCTAAATCATCAGGAATCACCCAATCTGAAGAGGATGTCGCTTCATAAATTAAACCGGCGGCAACCTCATCGGAGCCAGTAAACACTCCATCTACATGGGGAAACTCATCTTTAATGATATGAAAGACCTTTTGGCCATCACTGACATCTATGGCCCAGTCTATTGCCAAGTCTTCTTGAAAAGAAAGCCCATATTCAGATAGAGCTGTAGTAAAACCTTCTTGCCGTTTTTTTGACAAGTGACTCTCCGGCCCCCCACTCACATAAGAGATATGGGTACAACCCTGTTCTAACAGGTGGATGGTGGCCTCGTACGCGGCTTGCTTATGATCCATATGAACCATTGGAATGCTGGACTCGTCCATATATTCGTTGCAGAAGACAATGGGGCCACATTCTAAGAATGCTTTAACATCTTCCCAATCATTAACAAGGGAGGCCATGATCACTCCGTCCACTTGCTTCGTCTTTAATAATTGTAAATAATCCATTTCTTTTTTCTTTGAATCATGTGTTTGACAGACGATTACTTGATATCCCCACTCAGAAGCTTTTTCCTCCATCGCCTCTATCAAATTACCGAAAAAAGGGTTCGTCAGGCGTGGCAAGAGAACGGCAATGGTCTCCGTTTTTTGACTTCGAAGACGACGGGCGGAAGAATTGGGGACATATCCAAGGTCGTTCATGGCTTGCATGATACGCTGTCTTTTTTCATCTGTCACGTAGGGCTGATCATTGATGACTCGGGAGACCGTTGTCCTCGATAAACCAGCCAGTTTCGCTACATCTTCAATCGTAGCCATACTTACTCCCCCTTGATGCATTCTTGAAAACGTTTCCAATTTTAATCATACTAATCATTCGGTTTTCTTGCAAGCCCTTTCATATATTGCGATATATTTTATTTATCATCTTAATACCTGCAATAACCTTAAATTACATATTCATCTTACACCTTTAATAAGATATAAACAGGAAAAATTAGGGAGATGGTTCATTTGAGAAAAGTTCTGATCATCGCAGATCCTGGTGTAGATGATGCATTTGCCATTATGTACGCTCTTCTCCATCCTGAAATTGAAGTCGTTGGAATCGTTGCCGAGTATGGAAACGTCCCTCAAGAGATTGCCTTAAGAAACACAGCCTATCTCCTAAAGTTGGCTGAAGAAACGGATATACCAATAATAAAAGGAGCAGACAAGCCACTGACAGGCAACCAAGCAGAATTTTTCTTTGATATCCATGGTGCCCACGGGCTTGGTGAAATCATCCCGTCTATTCAAACATCTGACTATTACCAATTTAAAAAAGTATATGAATTGATTCATACATATGGTGAAGATTTGACGATCATAAATCTTTCCCGATTAACTTCTCTCGCTCTTACGTACATTCAATCAGAAAGTAACATTGATAGAACGGGAAATGTCTATGTTATGGGAGGAGCCTTCTTCGTACCTGGCAATCGCACAGCCGTTGCAGAAGCAAATATACACGGCGACCCTCAAGCTGCCAAAATCGTAGCCTCTCATGGAGAAAATGTTACCTTTGTCCCTTTGAATATCAGCAATCGGGCGGTAGTTCCTCTAGATAGAATAAAAAAAGTAGCGGAGGAAAATGACACCCCCTTTTCCCAAATCATTTTTCCTATCATGGATTACTACAGTACACAATACGAGTCGATCATTCCCGGAATTGATGGAGCTCCTCTTCATGACGTCACGTTATTATCCTATTTAATGAATCCTCATGAATATAATGTTGTAGAAAGACAAGTAAGTATAAATGCAACCGGACCTTCTCAAGGTCTAACTTACGCTGACTTCCGTCCTACACCTGAATACATCGAGGGCTATCCTATGCACAACATCATCATTGATTTCAACAGAGAAGCCTTCATCAATGACTTTTTCAAAATCATGACAGGCAAAAACTAATCTACAACTATAGCTTCCGATTGTGGAAGACTCAGTTTCGAGATAACCGTGGTTCGTTTACCGTATTGTGATTCAGGGGTGGTTGGGAAGCTACTCGTCTAGCTCCATCGCCCAGACACTCAAAAAACATCTCGAAATCAAGTCTTCTACAATCCTGCAAATTAGTTGGAGAAAGAGTAATAGAAAAAAGGAAGCATTCCCACGAATGCTTCCTTTTTAGTGATAGAGAAAGTCGATGACGTTTCTTACAGCTGCTTCTCCCTGATCTATGCAATCAGGCAAACCGATTCCTCGGTAAGAACCACCTGCAAGATAAACACCTGGCAGGTCCTTCTCCATTTGTTCTGCAATAGCATTTACCCTCTGCTTATGCCCAACCGTATATTGAGGCATCGCATCATACCAGCGAGTCACAACAGAGAATTCCGGTTTGGCTGTAATATCCATCGTTTTGTTCAAATCATTTAATACGATTTCTTCAATCTCTTCGTCCGATTTACGAACCACTTCTTGGTCGGAAGGTTTTCCGACATAGCACCTTAGAAGAACTTTCCCTTCTGGTGTCGAATGCGGCCATTTTTTATGGGTCCACGTACAAGCTGTAATACGGAAATCGCTGTTTCTTGAAACGACAAAACCAGTACCGTCAATATCTTTTTTAATAGCTGACGCATCGAAGGCCATGGCGACATTAGCTACAGATGTAGCGTTGGTTTCTTTGAACGGTTCCAGAAAGTCATACTGAGACAGCATGCGCTGTACAGCAAAATGGGGAGCCGCTAAAATAACTGCATCGGCTTCTTTTACTGTACCATCACTCAACAGAAGGTGATAGCCATTGACTTTCTTCTCGATATGGTCCACCTTTACACCTTTATGGACAGTACCGGAATCCAATTGATCTTCAATCGCTTCTACAAGTGAACCGATTCCGTTTCTTAAGGTGCGAAACATGCTCGGTTTCTTTTCCCCTTTTTTAGGGTTCTTCATCGGATATGTTGCTCGCAGTCCTTTAATGAGACTTCCGTGCTCCTGCTCAAGTTGATAGAAGTTCGGGAATGTCGATTGCAGACTCAAACGATCAATGTCTCCTGCATAAATACCAGACAAGAGCGGTTCAATTAAGTTTTCAACAACTTGGTTACCAAGCCTTCTGCGGAAGAACAAGCCGAGGGACTGATCGCCATCTACCGTTTTTTTCGACTTGACCAAATCCAAAGCAGCTCTTGCTTTTCCTACAGGGCTGAATAAACCAGAGAATAAGAACGGACGTATTCTTGTCGGAATACCCATAAAAGATCCACTTGGCATTTTATGAAGTTTGCCATCTACTAAAATGTAGGACTGCCCCGTGCCGTTTGGGACCAGTTCGTCTCCTAGCCCGACCTCTTCTGCAAGACGGCCGGCACTTTCTTTACGTGCTAGAAAAGAGTCGGGACCGCGTTCAATCGTGAAGCCATCTTTTTGAATTGTATCAATTTTTCCGCCAAGGTGTTCGCTTGATTCCAATAACTGAACATCCAAGTGTAAACCTTTCTCTCTTGCTTCTTTTTGTAGATAATAGGCGGAGGTTAAACCTGAAATCCCTCCACCTACCACAACGACGCGCTTTTTCTCTTCCATAAAAACTACGCTTTCACTTTATCCAGGACGACATCAGCAAGGGTCTGGATAAACTTTGGATGAGTATTTGGCATTTCTGGGCGATAGTAGTTCGCTCCGACTTTATCACAAACGACTTTACATTCGTAGTCATTATCATAAAGGACTTCCAAGTGATCGGATACGAATCCAACGGGAGCGTACACAAAACTTCGGTATCCTTTTTCATGATAAAGATCTTCTGTTAGATCCTGGACGTCAGGCCCGATCCATGGATCTGGAGTGTTGCCTTCACTTTGCCAGCCAATTTCATATTGTGTAATTCCGGTAGCATCTGAAATTAGTTCGGCTGTTCTTCGCAATTGATCTGGATAAGGGTCTCCCCCTTCCAAAATCTTCAATGGCAAACTATGAGCAGAGACAACCAGGCAAGCTTTTTCCTTTTCTTCTTCCGTCATCTTGGAATATTCGGTGTTGATGACATCTTTCCAATAGTCGATAAAACCAGGAGCGTCATACCAGCTTTCTACGGAACGAATAGAAATTCCGTGCTTTTCTGCTTCCTCTTGGGCGCGGCCGTTGTAAGATTTCACGCTATATGTGGAGTAATGAGGGGCAAGCACGATGGAAACAGCTTCATCCAGTCCATCTTCAGCCATTTGGGCAACCGCATCCTCGACAAATGGTTCAATATGCTTCAGCCCAAGATAGACTTTAAATTCAATATCGTCTTGTTTTTCATTCAAAGCATCTTTCAAAGCTTCCGCCTGATCATCTGTAATTCGCGCAAGCGGAGAAATTCCGCCGATGGCATCATACCGATCACGTAAGTCCTGCAGCATCTCGTCTGAAGGCTTGCGTCCGCGACGGATATGAGTGTAGTACCTCTCTAGATCTTCTTCTTTGTAAGGCGTCCCATAGGCCATTACTAATAATCCCATTTGTTTTTTTGCCATGTTCCTTCACCTCTTCATCTTTTTTTAACCGCGCTTAAGATTTCTTAGAATAATCATGAATCAGTTGAGTCAGTCTCTTCAATGTTTCCGGTTTAATATCCGGGGTTACTCCGTGGCCAAGGTTAAAAATATGAGCAGGATGCTGTCTTCCTTCATCAATGATTTTCTTTGCTCTTTCCTCAATGGTATCCCAATCCGCCAAAAGCATGGATGGATCCAGGTTTCCTTGAAGCGGTTTAGTGATTCCTTCATTTCTTGCTTCAGTAATTGACATGCGCCAATCCAATCCAAGTACATCAACAGGAAGATCATCCCATTCATGAATCAGGTGTCTCGCTCCTACCCCGAAAGTAATTAACGGCACGCCTTCCTCTTTCAGTTCAGAAAAGATCCGCTGCATAACCGGCTTAATGAACGTACGATAATCTTCGACATTTAGAGATCCAACCCATGAATCGAAGATCTGAATGGCACTCGCTCCGGCTGAGACTTGTGCTTTTACATAAGCAATAACCATGTCTGCCAGTTTGTCCATGAGTGCGAACCACGTCATCGGCTCGCTGTACATGAGTGACTTGGTTTTATTGTAATTTTTTGATGGTCCACCTTCAATCATATAGCTCGCAAGGGTGAACGGTGCACCACTGAAACCAATCAATGGCACTGTGAGTTGTTCTTTCGTTAATAGACGAATCGTGTCCATGACGTAAGGTACGTCTTCTTCAGGATCGATAGTCCCAAGCTTTTCAATATCCGCTTTTGTTCTGGTTGGATTGTGGATGACCGGTCCGATCCCTTTTTTAATTTCCACGTCTACACCGATAGCCGGCAGTGGTGACATGATGTCTTTGTATAAGATCGCTGCGTCGACACCATATTGCTCCACTGGAAGACGTGTCACATAAGCACATAGTTCAGGGTCGTGGGTGATTTCAAATAATGAGTACTTTTCTTTCAATTTTCGATATTCCGGCTGAGAGCGCCCTGCCTGACGCATGAACCATACAGGGGTATGGTCTGTTTCTTCTCCACGGAAAGCTTTTAAAATCGTGTCATTTTCAATTTTGTTCATCTTCAGAACTCCTTTTCCCGTTCAACATTTATCCGCTTACAACTATAACGATTTATTGGTCTTCTGTATAGAAATATGAAACATTTGTCATCATTTTGTGCTATTTTTCACAGGTCCCAACTTAAGCTAACAGTATTGGAAGCCTGCCCTTTCTTCCCTGTTAAAGGGTCCACGGGCACGACGTAATAGCTCGTCTGATCGAATATCCCAAAAGCACTGACCTTAAACTCATTCTTTCCCGTCACTTCGCCAACCTTAACATCTTCTCCGTTTTCTACTCTGAAAATACGGTACACGATTCGTTCATCGTCAGAGGCGGACCAACGAATGGTGCCTCTTAATGAAGCAAGCCCGGTTAAATTGAGTCTCCCTGTTACGTCCGTTAATATAGGAAGGTCCACAGGTTCAGGTAAGCTTTCTACCCCTTCTGGTTGTTGGAAAGTAGCGGCCAGGTTTTTCTCCTGATCGATCCTTGTTAATATTTTCTTCATAAGGCGAGTCGGATAAGCACTGCTTCCTTGAATCTCTCCTGATTGATCGTAGCCCATCCATAGCGCCCCGGAATACTCAGGCGTGTATCCGGCAAACCATACATGCTGGTCCTGGTGAGTCCCTGTTTTTCCTGCTAAGGCTTTAGGATAATCACCAGGCTGAGCTGTTCCTTCCCGTACAGCCGTTTGGAGGATTTCTGTTAAATACCAAGCCGTCTGCGCGTTGAATACTTCTGTTTCTTCAGAAGTCTGTTCATGGATGACCTTGTCGTTCCGGTCAAGAATTTTTGCAATGGTATAGCTTTCTTTTCTCTTTCCGTTTTGAGCGAGCGATCCATAAGCTTCCGTCATTTGAAGAGGGGTATATCCATCAGACAAACCTCCAAGTGCAATAGATAAACCGCTATCCTTTGTCGTTAACCCGGCCTTCTCTAAATATCCTTTGGCATATGAAATGCCGATTTGATCAAGGAGCCAAACGGCTGACACATTCTTAGACTCGATCAAAGCCTGGTACAACGAGACTTCGCCTTCATATTGATCATCATAGTTATTGGGAGAATAATCATTTGCGCCAAACGTCTGCTTTTCATCAGATAACAAGCTGTATGGATCATAATCTCCTGTCATCATAGCTGGACCATAAACGGCAAATGGCTTAATGATAGAGGCAGGTGCCTGTTTTGCCCGGACGCGGTTGAAATCCCCATGTTTAAAATCACGTCCTCCAACGACTGCCACAAGCGCACCTGATGAGTGGTCCATAAGAGTGAAAGCTCCTTCAATTGAATCCGAAGAACCAGGGACAAACTCGCCGTTTTTCATTCCTTCTGCAGCGATTTTCTGAATGGAGGGGTCCATTTCCACAACCAACCGGTACCCTCCACGTTTTAACTCATCACGAGATATATGATATTTTTCCGCTGCTTCGTGGATGACGAGGTCAACATAACTATTAGACCATGTTTCATCCGTATCTCCCGCCCGCTCAACAGCAAGCGTCGAACCTTGCATTTGCTTCATTAAGGCTGCATCAATCTTTCCTGTGTCGTACATCCGGGATAAAACGACATTTCTTCTCTGCTTGGCATTGTCCGGATTGTCGAATGGAGAATAAGTATTGGGTGCTTTCGGTAACCCCGCAAGCAAAGCTCCTTGAGCAACCGTCAATTCAGATACCGTTTTTTGAAAATAGTGTTGGGAAGCAGCTTCAATGCCATACGTACCTTCCCCGAAGTAAATCCGATTCAAATACAACTCTAGTATTTCATCTTTTGAATAGTTGCGCTCCAAGTAAAGAGACGCCATGACTTCTTTCGTTTTTCTCATCCACGTCTTTTCATTCGAGAGGAAAATGTTTTTAGCAAGCTGCTGAGTAATCGTACTTGCACCTTCCACCTTTTTCATGGCGATGATATCTTTATATACCGCTCTCATAATCCCTTTAAAATCCACACCGGAATGCTCTCTGAACCGGCTGTCCTCTATACTAATGAACGCATCCTTGACGTGCTCAGGAACATCCTGAATAGATACATTCTTTCTGTTTTTCGTATAGATCCGTTCAATGACTTCTCCTTCGGTTGTCTCCACCGTCGTCATTTCATCTAGAATCAGGTCTTCTTCATTTACAACAAACCGGCCGCCAAACAATATGATGAGGAAACCGATTCCGACGATCATGATAAGGGCCAGAGCAATAAAGGCCGGCCATTTCAATCGTCCGGACCAAGAAGGTAGGCGTTTCTTTACATCTTTGATGTTCAAATTACGTGCATCCTTTCTATTCTATCCTTCAAACTTGCCACCATGGAACCCCGCTTGCTAAACTGAAGATACCGCAGGAAAGGAGACATCGGCAATGAAAGTATCGATGACCAATGGTACATTGAATTACTTATCCAAACTGAGTCAACAACACCCTGAAGCCTCTTTGTTTTTTATGCAGGACCAAGACAAAACGGTTGCCTATTACGAAGGTGATGACACGTCCATCTTTGAAGAAGGACGCAACTACGAAACCGTCGACCATGTCGGTACGATGCAATCCAAGGGTTATGTTGTAATGAACAACATCCCCGTCAGTGATGAAGGTCGTCCTGTTTTTGAGGACCGCTTCAAAAAACGAGCAGGGAATGTAGAAAATCGTGAAGGCTTTCAAGCGATTCGAATCCTTCGACCTTTAAAAGGCAATACGTATGTCGTCCTTACTCAATGGCGCAGTGAACAAGACTTCGAAGACTGGAAAAACTCCAAGTCTTTTGATGAGGCCCATAAAAAATCAGGACCTCAGCACCAGAAGAAGCCGTCATTCATCGATGGCGATGCGTATATCACAAAATATCAAATGATTGAACTCGATGAGTAACATAGGAAAAGTGAGCGGAAAACCGCTCACTTTTTTTATTCCTCTTCTTGTTCTGCTTCACTGTTCATGACTTCCTGTTGGAAGAAGTCATCCAATCCACGAACAGATTGTTCACCTGTAATTCTTGCCTGCTCTTCTCCATTTTCAAAATGGATGAGTGTTGGTGTTCCTTCAATTCCGTACTTATCCCATTGAGTTTCGAATTCCTCAAGGTTCATTTTTTTTACATCGAGGTCATACTCATTCACAATCGGCATCATCCTCGGTGTTGTACGTTGACAATACACACAAGTAGGACTATAAAAGTAAACCGTTGTAGGCTCACCTGATTGAATTTCTTCTTCCAGAGCCTCTGGTTGAATCTGGTTTTGATAGTGCGGGTCATCTAATTGATCAATGGTCGCCTGATCCAAGTTTTCTTTCCCATATGGGTTATCCGCTGATTTTTGTGAGTTTTGATAGTTCACGACAAATACGAGAACGACAACAAGCACCACAAGGGCACTTGCGAAAATGATCATTCCTTTTTTCATAGATTATTCCTTCCTTTCTTTTACAACAACAAATAAATGAACAATAAAAATGATAATGAAGGCAGTGCCTGCTAAAAATGGAATAGTCACGAATCCGAAAACGTTGATATATTGACCATTACAAGGCACGAGACCACATGTGTCTGCTGCTGAAAGGGACGGGATCTTCTGCAACATATAGTGATAAATAGAAACGAACATCCCTATTCCACTCATCACAATACCAGGAAAAGCCACATCCCATTTCTTTTTCCATAATGCTGTCCCATAAATAAGCACAAGCGGGTACATCAGTATTCTCTGATACCAGCACAACTCACAAGGGGCATAGCCGAGAATCTCTGAAAAAAATAAACTCCCGACAGTCGCAACGAGTGATGTAGCCCATAAAAGGAACAGCGCTGCTTCCATACTTTTCTTCATGTTTTGTATCCTTTCTCCCTCTCTCTCATGCCATTATACTAGGTATCCTCTCGAAAACAAAGTAGTTTCATAGTCCCCACACCTTTTGACACCCTTGCGGTAAATGATGCTTCATTACCAACAAAAAAATAGAAAAAGACCGGCTATAAGCGGCCTTCTTCTATTTCTGTTACTCTTTAAACAATCCATTCCGGTGGGCATAGACGGCTGCCTGGGTGCGGTCCTGCACCTCTAATTTGCTTAATATGTTACTCACATGAGTCTTCACCGTTTTGATCCCGATATAAAGGACATCACTGATTTCCTGATTCGTCTTCCCCTCACCGATGCATTTTAATACTTCGAGCTCTCGTTTCGTAAGCTCCTCATGTGGTTTTCGCTCTTGCCGGAACCGGGACATCATTTTCGTTGCTACTTTCGGTTCGATCACATTCTGACCATGAGCGGCTTTACGTATGGCATCTGCAATTTCATCTGCTGAGGATGTCTTGAGCATATAACTAAAGGCACCTGCTTCAAGAGCCGGAAAGACTTTTTCATCATCATAATAACTCGTCAAAATGATAATCTTACAAGATTCGGTTTTCATGATTTCCTCTGTCGCATCAATCCCCGTTCCATTCTCCATCATCAAATCCATAAGAACGACGTCCGGCTTCTTCTCTTTAACAAGCGCTGCACCTTCATACCCACTGCTTGCTTCTCCTACGATGTCCAAGTCTTCTTCTGTACTTAAATAAGCGATTACCCCTTTACGGACGACATCGTGGTCATCAACGACTACTACCCGAATCATACCTCTTCCCCCTTCTCCTTTGCTTTTACAGGAACACGGACATCAATATGAGTTCCTTCCCCTTTCCTCGAGCGTAAAGCATAGGTGCCGCCGATTTCTTCACACCGTTCACGCATCGTTTTCAACCCGTAGGATGCCTTTTTACTTTTCTTGTCGTCTGTATCAAAGCCTACACCATTATCAGCAATATGTAAGAAAATTTCCGTTTGGTCATGAGTGGCTTCAACCTTTACCTCAGAAGCATTGGCATGTCTCAATATATTCGAAAGCGCCTCTTGGACGACTCGGAACAATTGCTCTTCTACAGACGTCGGCAACTCCCCTAAATCTTCCATATTTACATCAAACTCAATTTGACACTTTTGACGCAGTTCTTCTATCAGAGTTTTGATCCCTTCTGTCAATGGCTCTCCCGATAAATGAACAGGCCGCAAATGCAGGAGTAGCGCTCTCATTTCCGTCTGAGCCTGAAGGGCCATCTGGGTGATTTCCTGAAGTTGTTCTTTTGCTTTTTCCGGACGACGATCAAAGATCTTTTCAGTTGCTTGAGCCATCATCGTTAAGGCGAATAACTGCTGACTGACAGCATCATGCAAGTCACGCGCAAGACGTTGGCGCTCTTCGATCGTCGCTGCTTTGTGAGCCGTCCGTGCCAGTTCGCTTTTTTCGTCAGCGAGCTTCACAAGCGAATCCTTCTGCTGCTCAAGCTTCTCTCCAAGAACATTCAATTCATCCCCTACAGCAGCAATTTCATCACGTTCATTAAAGTAGATCCGTTTACTGAAGTTTCCGCGCGAAAGCTGGGTTATCATCATCGATATGTAGTCCAACCGGTGTTTGACATCTCCACTCGATCGAAAGCCCGCATATAGTGAAATCATAAACCCAAGGAGGATATAAAGCAGGACGAACAATAAAATGGCCCCTGCACTTAACCAAACAGGCTGAAACCAAACGTAAACGGATAAGAGGATACTCAGCAGAATAAACGTATTTAGTATGAGTCCATAAAGGTGTGAGCGGATATACATGTAACGAATACTATTCAATTGCTTTAACATGTTCTCCCACCTTTCACACCTGTTCAATTCGAATGGAACCCACTTTTAAATCGACCCCAATAGTCAATCTTCGAGTGGCCATGGAATAATCATCGGTTTCATATTCCACACTTCTGTGCATCCCCTCAGCTTTTTGTCCACCCACACGGATATCACCGGTCTTCACTTTGGCATCTACACGATAAGGGATATGTTTTGGAATCAACATTTTGACATCTCCAACCCACCCGCGCACGATAATCGGCGTATCCCCATCAGGTATAAAGGCACGAGTGAAATCAAAGCGGTAGTCCCCAACTCCGTTCCATAAATCCACTGGTTCCACCTTCCAGTTCTCCTCACTGTAGGAATGGTCTCCAATCATCATGTGCTTAGACTTCTTTTTTTTAGAAGAAGACCCTTCAAAATCATATTCAACATTCAAGATAGAGCTGCTTCTTCTTAAAAAGATGCTAAACCCAAAGTATACGAATAGAAGCGGCCACAGTTTCCACATATCACCAAAGGAGAACTCAATAACACCCAATCGATCCGTCAGTAAAAGGGTGCTGAAAATCGTAAGAAATGACCCAACGATCCAGCTCCCACCCCTTTTTAACAACGCATCCATCCAAATCTTCAAACCGATTACCAATAGTATAATCGGATAAATATTCCCCCATGTCCACCTCATTTCCAGGGAAATAATGTTCAAATTCGACAAAAGAAGAACAGATCCAATTGCGACTAATAAAAATGCTATAACGACTTGTGAAATTTTATTATACATAGTGATCACCCTTTTAACCTTCCGTAATTACATTCGACAAAATTCCTACATTTCCTTTTCATTGATGAATGTTCCAAGGAAATGTTTAGGTCTCCTTTTTATGATCTAGTCTCATCGTACCGAGAAATAGGTATTGGTGAAAGGACCTTGAGAATGGAGTTACCTCCGCCTCTGGACGGAGGTCATGTTTAAACCAAAGAGTCATGGGAATATTTATAGAAGAGTACAAAAGAAAGGATGTTGTTGTATGGATCAAAAAATGCAAAGTTTAATCGATGGACTTAACGAAGACCTAGCTCACGAGTACGCAGCTTCTATTATGTACACCTATAATGCCGCTGTCGTTACGGGGCTTTACCGTTCTGTCCTCAAGCCATTTTTCGAGAGTGAAGTAACCGATGAACAAGGACATGCTCTCTATCTAGCTGAAAAAATCAGTACCTTGGGCGGAACCCCGACGACAACACCTGCTGAAGTGAAGCAAATGACTGAAGTGAGACCGATGTTAGAAGAGGCACGTGAAGCTGAGCGCCAAACAATCAAAAGATACGAGGAACGCAAAACACAAGCAGAAGAACTTGGCCTAACTGAATTATCTGTAAAGCTGGATGATATGATTGCTGATGAAACGGGTCATATGGAAGAAATCGGTCGTTTACTTCAGGATTCCCGTCTACAAGATTAATCATTTCTCCCCCTGTCTTAGACAGGGGTTTTTTATTTTTACCTGGCAAGGAGATCCGTTTGAGAATATTCTGAATGTATATTACAATTTAACGAAAGTTATCGAACCACGAGGAGGAGAAATTATGTGGGAAAACGTTTTTCAAGCGATTGATGAACAATATGAGAAAATGGTTAAGACTCGCCGCCATTTGCATCAATATCCAGAAGTTTCATTCAAAGAAGAAAAGACGGCTCAGTTCATTGCGGATACATATGAGAAACTGGGGATTCCTTACGAAAATAACATCGGAGGAAATGGAGTAATTGCAACATTGGAAGGTGGAAAGCCCGGAAAAAAAGTCGCCCTGAGAGCAGACTTTGATGCCCTGCCGATTCAGGAGGAAAATGATGTTCCTTATAAATCGAAAAACGACGGAGCCATGCATGCGTGTGGGCATGACGGTCATACATCAGCCCTTTTAGGACTTGCGGAATCACTTGTTCCTTTTAAAGAAGAACTTCCGGGTACCATCGTTTTCTTACATCAGCATGCCGAAGAGTACGCACCTGGAGGAGCAAAACCCATTGTTGAATCAGGAGCACTTAATGATGTCGATGCTGTGTTTGGCACTCATTTATGGGTAAATGCACCAACCGGAGTCATCCAAACCTCTAGAGGTCCTTTTATGGCCGGTGCCGATCGATTTGAAATTAAAGTTCAGGGGAAAGGTGGCCACGGCGCCCAGCCTCATCAAACAAAAGATGCTATCGTCATTGCTTCTCAGTTGGTTTCTTCCTTGCAGCAAATTGTCAGCCGTCGGATAGACCCGTTAAAAACAGCTGTCCTTACCGTGGGTACTTTTGAATCCGGAACCACGTTCAATGTCATTGCCGATTCTGCAACCTTAACCGGTACCGTAAGAACATTCGACCCTGAAGTACAAAACTTGATTATCGAAGAGATGGAAAAAATCATCAAAGGAACATGCGAAGCAAACGACGCAGAATACGAGTTCACTTATGAAAAAGGATACCCTCCTGTTGTCAATCATCCAGAAGAAGCGGACTTAGTTTTGCAGCATGCGCACAAGGCTGATGGTTCTTTACGTACAGAAGAAATTGAACCAGTCATGGCTGGAGAGGATTTTGCCTACTACTTATTGGATAAGCCGGGAGCTTTTTATTTTACTGGCGCACAAATTCCTGATCATTATTATCCTCACCACCACCCTAAATTTGATTTCGATGAAAAAGCATTGCCACACGCAGCTAAAACGTTATTCCAATCCTTCATTAGTTACCAAGAAAGTTAAAGTAAGCGGAGGCGACTGCTTTGTATGGTCGTCTCCCCTAAATGTTCAAGAAGTCTCCCATTCACCCAATACCCCACGACGGCTCCGAATCCCGGCCCCATTTGAAGAAGTTTCACAAGATCCAGGGTATCTCTATACTCGATTTGTAACGTCTTCCAATCCACGTTCTTCTCCTTCATTTCTAAATCATTCCATCCTACCACCTTGCCTTTTACATCCGTACGAACCTCGTCGCTTGAAAAAGCGAGCATGAATACATGCAGCAAATACACCCGCTCCTCATATGAATGAACATTCCAGCCATACATTTGTGCAGCATCAAACAAAAACTTCATTTTTATGCTTAATAACAATGGAAAATCAGCTACTCCAAGCCAAAAACCTCCAAGCCCCGTCCCTGCACCTTCCACGGATGCAGTTTTCTTGTATTTTTTAACTAATTCACGGACTTGTCTTTCCCGTTCCTCGAAACTCCAGTCTGGATGTACTCTTACTGGGCGAATATACTCTGAAGTTGTTAAAGCAAGCTCAATCATAGAGCGAACGCTATCGGTCACAACTCCATGAACACGATCAGGGATCTTTTCATTAATCTTAGACTGCACCTGTTTTGAACTCCTCTGGATGACGGACGATCGCTTTTCAAGTGATTTACTCCAACGTAAAGCTTCCTGTTTCGCCTTTTCTTCATAGCTCATATTAAACACCTCCGAATTTTTTACTAGAACAATTAACTTTTCATGATTCTTAAAATCCTCTGAAGACTCATGAAAAAACTCAAGCGTATGTGGACATGCGTACCTATTTCGAGATATGAAACAGGGAAGACTACTAGAGTAGTCTTCCCTGTTACGTCAATTTCTTCTTTACATAGGTTTGTATAAATAGATAACTGAAAATACTTCCGCCTATCCATACGAGAACAAGTCCTAAAAGGTTCCATTGAAATACAAACAATAGGCCAAACAAGAAAGTTTGAAACAACATGATTTGCTGTAACCACTGCAGAATGGCTCTTTCTTTCCACTTTTTCTTCACTGGATAAAGATCGAGCCATGCGACAGTGCGGTGATGGTTCCACAATGTCATCATTTGAAATGCACTCAAATAGAGGAACAATATCGCAAATGCGACTTTCACCCATACATTCGTTACAAACCAAATCGCCAATGCGCCAATTACCATGAGGCGGACGTACATTCCTAGATAATCGCTGCTCCGGATAAAAGTAATTTTGTACAAGTAAGAAAAGGTCTGGTCTTGCCGGTAAGGAACTCGATCAACAATCGCTCGTACGAGCGTGTGGCGTTTTTTAACTGTATTCTTCAGATGAGGAACATCTGTAAACATGTTGGCGATTCTATAAAAGGTCCTCATTCGCTGTTGGTCTTTTTCAACAAGCAGATCCCAAGCAAGTCCGGCTTTTTGTCTGGAGAGAGAATACGTATAAAGAACGACCCCTACCAGCAAAATCGTCACGATGCTGGCATAAACCCACTCTCCTTGAGCGAGAAAATAAAAGATCGTGATGTTCAATACCGCTTTGATGATCTGATCTACAAGTCGTGTTCTCGGGTTTCTCTCTTTCAACATCCACCAGTTGGACATCATGTTCCAAATTTTAATGACTAAAACAACCCCAATCATCATGAGGTAATATTGGGTGCCAAGCTCTGGATATGATGCAAAGTACAAAGGACCGAGTGCTGCTGATATAAGAAAAATCACATACAGTTGAACAACATAGCTGTAGTATACGCACCGCCGGAAGTAATCATCCAGCTGATATTCTGCGGGAAGCAAAAAAACCAAGTCCGGTTCTTTGAGAAGTGTCCGAACTGGACTGTAGCCCGCAATGAAACCAAAAGCGAGCGCTATGATCCAAGCAGTCGGAAAATCTTCTGGCAATTCCTTAAGCCATTGCTGATAGTAATATGCAAGCGCCGAGATAAAAAACAACATAGCAACGGCAATGTGACCATTAAAGATATACTTTAAGTATCGGCTTGTCTCTTTCGTATGTTCAGAGAAGCGCTTCGTCCAAAATTCCTTTGCATTAATCATATTGCTCTTCCTTTGTCAGCTGCACGTAGATATCATCAAGAGAAGCGCCCGGGCGATTAAATGACGTCCGCAGCTCTTCAAGCGTCCCCTGCGCTCTGATTTCTCCTTCATGGAGGATAACAAAACGATCACAATACCTCTCCGCTGTAGCAAGAATATGTGTCGACATCAAAATCCCTGCACCTTTTTCTTTCATATCCTCCATTAACTGCAGGTAGGACTGAATGCCGAGGGGATCCAATCCTACAAATGGTTCGTCAACGATATAGAGATCCGGTTCAATTAAAAAGGCGCACATGATCATTACCTTCTGGCGCATTCCTTTAGAAAAGTGCACAGGGAACCATTTCAGCTTCTTCTCCATTCGAAATTCTTTAAGAAGCGGCTGCAACCTTTTCTTGAATACTTCTTCCGGCACATTATAAGCCATTGCGGTCAAGTGCAGGTGTTCATATAATGTCAGTTCATCATATAAGATGGGCATTTCAGGGATATAACCGAGCTGTTGGCGGTACTCTTCAGGGTTCTCTTCGAAAGAGGTTCCTTTGATGGAAACTTCCCCTTTTTTCGCCTGCATCATTCCGATGATATGTTTGATGGTCGTACTTTTCCCTGCACCATTCAATCCGATGAGTCCGACAATTTCATTCGGGTGAACATCAAAAGAGATCCCATGCAGTACATTTTTATGTGTGTACCCTCCGTGGAGGTCTTTAATATGTAATAACGGTTCCATCTTATCCCTCACTTCATTAATTTTCCTGCACAAATTTTATCATACTTTCCCATCCGTTACACTTTTCACTCGCTGTCTTCATCGAGTTTTCACTCTTTCTTGTGGTACAATGCTAACAAACAGAAAGGAGTGTTTGCATATGGCAGATGAATGCATTTTCTGCAAAATCATTGATGGAGAAATTCCTTCAGCAAAAGTGTATGAGGACGACGAGGTGTACGCTTTCCTTGATATCAGTCAAGTAACGAAAGGGCACACGCTTGTCATACCGAAGAATCATTCCCAAGATATTTATCACACCAACCCGGAAACCGCAGAGAAACTATTCTCAAGAGTTCCTAAAATCGCGAATGCAATTAAACAGACCTATGCTCCTGTAGGGTTGAATGTATTAAACAACAATGAAGAAGCTGCAGGCCAGTCTGTTTTCCATCTACATATCCACCTTATTCCGAGATATGGTGAAGGAGACGGATTCGGAGCCAAATGGGAAGTCCACTCCGACGATTACTCTCCTGAAGATTTACAGAACATTGCTGGAGAGATCAACCAACACATCGCAGATGAAATGAATTGATTTTCCCAAGATAAAACTGCTATAATACTAGCATGCAATCGCAAACGGTCATAAGGACACGTTTGGAGTGCAAATTCAGATGAGATTAGAATAGTTGAGGAGAGATGTTTAAATGAATATTCGTATTTTAGTCATGTTATCTTTATTAGTTGGGATTGGTGCTGTCCTTCATGCCGTCGCACCTCCATTCTTTTTCGGAATGCGTCCGGATATGATGCTCGCTATGATGTTCCTCGGGATCTTATTATTCCCTAAACCATCGTATGTCCTATTGTTATCTTTAGCTACAGGTTTCATTTCAGCGATGACAACGACCGTTCCAGGCGGCCAACTCGCCAATATCATTGATAAGCCGGTCACAGCATTTGCTTTCTTCGGGCTTGTTCTATTGACTAAAAAAATATCACATCAAAAATTTCTACAGCCTGCTTTAGCAGCAATCGGAACGATGATCAGCGGTTCCATCTTCCTAGGGGTTGTCCTTTATATCATTGGACTCATGGAAGCGAGCTTCGGACTCATGTTTGCTACAGTCGTTCTACCTGCAGCCGCGTTTAACGTATTGTTCGTAGCCATCATGTACCCGATTGCACAAAAGATCATGAGACGAACAAACCTTGCTAATGCAGCTCAGCCAGCCTCTTAAGAGGTTATACAATTCAACCTTGACTTAACACCAAAGGCACTACATCAGATGTAGTGCCTTTGGTTTACCTTCTCGTCCAAAGAATATTTTTTTATGTTTTTAAGGTTTCATTCATACATATTAAGAGAAAATATAAAATAGAGAGTGATGGAAAGGAGACGAACAGATATTATGCCAAATGGAAAATCATTAGCACTGGGATTCTTAGTCGGGGGAGTCGTAGGAGCAGCTTATACTTTACTGAATACCCCTTCTTCAGGTCGTGACTTTAGAGAAAATGCCAAACTGAAAAGCGAAAACCTAAAAAATACGGTTCTTAGTTTAAAAGAAGAAGGAATGCAATTAAAAGATCAGATTACCCAAACATCCAAAGAAGGGGCAGAGCTGATCAAAGACCTCTCAGAAGATGTAAAAACATCCATTGAGAGCTGGAAGCGCACCGTTGAACCACACCAGAAGAACATCCAAAAGTATTTAGAACAAATCGAAGCAAGCTTAAAAGAACTAGAAGAAAAAGCAAAGGCTGAGCAAGCGGATCATACAACGCAACCCAGCCATGAAGTGATCAAACACCAGTAACCCACTCCTCCCGCCTCTGGCGGGATTTTTTAGTTTGTCCTTCTCCCCTACTCTATTCATTGTCCTCACTCCCTATGCCAAAAACACCGGTAGACACACATTCATGTATATTCCTAAAGGATCCACAAAACAGATGCCCTCTTGCTGCTTGGAATTCGTTTCATAGTAAGAGTCACAACACACTGAGCCAAAAATAAAAAGCGTGGAGAGGCTAGCCTCTCCACGCTTTTTTTAAGATCATTATTCAGCTGCTTCTAAATCTTCGATTGATTGAACATCCATATATTCTGGAACAACAAGGCCAATCTTGGCACCTTCGAGGTTTGCTCCAAGATCTTCTAGCTTGTCTTTGTTTTGCTCATACTGATCCCCATGCGTTCCTGGCAACCATGCAGCTACCATTCCATCTGCTTCACCAGCAGCAACAGATTCCCACATCGGGCCATTATCAAGTGGGGTGATTGTTACTTCAAAGCCTTGCTCTTTCATTACTTCTGCAACAACGTTCGTTGAAGCAATCTCAGAATCCCAGTTAACAAGAACAAGCTCAACTTCTGTACCATCTACTTCTTCGGTACCCTCTGTCCAAGCCTCTACTTTATCCTGGTTATTAGAAATCCAGTTTTGAGCTGCTTCTTCAGGGCTTGCACCATCAGAAATCTCAAGCATGACCTCTTCCATATCAGCTGCTTTCCAGTTGAATTGGTCTAGGATTTTATAAGCGTTCGGCTTATCATCTTTCAACCCTTGACGAGCCATTGTTTTGATTTGTTCTTCCCCACCGAAAACTTCTTTTGGATCTTCAAGATATTTCAGATCATATTTCGCAAATTTCCAGTGTGGCGTCCAGCCAGTAACAACAATCGGTTCTTCGTTCTCAATAGCTTCCCCTAAAGCAGTTGCCATCGCACCGGAAGAAGAAGTAGAAACTTCCCAATCATTTAGGTTTTCATATCCTTTAACAGCATCTTCTGCAGAACTTACCACACCTGCACCTGCTTCAATTCCGGTGATTTCATAGTCCATTTCTTCTCCGTAATTCATTTCAGAAGCGGCTTCATCACCATTAGAATCTCCCGTTGTTTCTGTACCTTCTTCATCTGAAGATCCACAACCTGCGGCTACAAGTGTTAAAGATAGTCCAGCTACCATGCCGAAACGTTTCCAATTAAACATGTAAATCTCTCCCCTTTTAAAGATTTTTATATAGAGTAATGTCAAACGACACTTTTCTAACTGATTTTTGTTAGTCACCACGCTGGGTGTTCAAATTTTGCGTGAAGCGATCAATGATAATGGCGAGAATAACAATACCAAGACCTGCAACGAAACCAGTTCCAACTTCAGCACGCTGAAGCCCTGTAATAACGGTTTGTCCAAGTCCCTTTGCCCCGATCATGGATGCAATAACCACCATGGATAGCGCTAGCATAACGGTTTGGTTAATTCCTGCCATGATCGTCTTTTTAGCCATAGGCAATTGAACTTTAAATAATTTCTGGGTTCCGGTCGTACCGAAAGCATCGGATGCTTCAATCAATTCATGAGACACCTGTCGAATTCCCAGGTTCGTAAAACGAACCGTTGGTGGTGTTGCAAAAATCACAGAGGCAAATACCCCCGGAACCATACCGATACTGAAGAATGCTACCGCCGGAATCAAATAGACGAAAGCAGGCATCGTCTGCATGAAGTCAAGGACAGGAGTAAGAATCTTCTCTGCCAATTTGCTCTTGGCCATCCAAATTCCAAAAGGTACGCCAATAATAACTGATATCAGACTGGCAAAAATAACGAGAGTAAATGTATTCATCAACTCTTCCCATAACTCCTGGTTAGCAATAAACCATAAGCCAATGACTGAAAAAGCAGTTAACCCAAACTTTTTCCCGGAAGCCATAAAGGCTAAAACACCCACAACAATAATGAATAACCAAGTGGGAATAGCCATTAACCAATCTTCTGCTACGATCTCAATAAAGTCACCAAAGTCTTCTTTTATAAAATCAAATAAGAATTCAAATGTATCAGTTGTCCATTCCGTCGCTGTATCAATCCACTCAGCTACAGGCAGTTTAGGAATCATTCCCATTTAAATTCACCTCACTTCCAGCTAACGCCGCGAGTACGGCTCCTCTCACAATAACTCCTTTTAATTTCCCTTCTTCTATGACAGCTACAGGGACTGGAGAATCATGGATAATATCAAATATTTCCTGCATTGGTGTTTGAAGCTCGACCTTAGGCACATCTGTGCGGAGAATTCCATTCAAGTTATCTGAATCCTGTTTCACCGCATTCGACACATCATCAGCGGTTACGTAACCATGCAGGTTTCTCTTTGCATCTGTTACATAGATGCTTGAAAGTCCTTCTTTTCGCATCCGTTCCAGTGCTGTACGCGGACCATGCTTCTGAATATCTACGGTTTCTGGGCGTTTCATAATATTCTCAGCTGTCAACACTTTGGAACGATCGACATCCTCGACAAACTTCTCAACGTAATCGTTCGCCGGATTCACCAGAATTTCTTCCGGTGTGCCAATTTGTACAATGCGACCATCCTTCATTAGTGCGATGCGGTCACCGATTCTTAATGCCTCATCGAGGTCATGGGTAATGAATAAAATGGTTTTTTTCATGGATTCCTGCAACTCTAATAATTCGTCTTGCATTTCTTTACGAATCAATGGATCCAAAGCAGAAAAAGCTTCATCCATTAATAGAACTTCTGGGTCGTTCGCAAGCGCTCGCGCTAGACCAACACGCTGTTGCATTCCTCCAGATAGTTGACCAGGGAATTGGTGAATATAACCGCCAAGTCCGACCATCTCTAGAGACTTCTTCGCTTTTTCTTTTCGCTCGTTTTTATCAATCCCTTGTACTTCAAGGCCAAATTCCGCATTTTCAAGTACAGTACGATGTGGGAAAAGACCAAATCGCTGGAAGACCATACTTAACTTCTGTCGACGGACTTCCCTAAGATCTTTGCTGTCCATCTTAGCCAAATCCTGGCCATCAATGTATACACTACCTTCTGTCGGTTCGATCAATCGGTTGATCAACCGGACGAGTGTCGACTTACCACTTCCGGACAGTCCCATGATTACGAAGATTTCTCCTTCTTCTACATCAAAGGACGCGCGGTTAACACCAACAGTATTGCCTGTTTTTTCAAGGATATCTTCTTTTGATAATCCCTCATCTAAGTATTTGGTAGCCCTTTTGGCATTCTTACCGAAAATTTTCGATAAGTTTTCTACTTGAATAATCGGCACGTCTCTCACCTCTTCTGTTTTTGTTTATTATGGTACGTTTCATCGTTTTTATTTCCGTACGCAATCAAGCACCTTACATAATGTAACCCATTTGTAATAGAAAGTTCAAACGATAAATTCTTTTAATCAAGTACAAAAATTACGTACAGTTGAAACTGTACAAAGTTTAAAGAGGGATTTACGCCTTTTTTCTTTTGAATTCTTCATTTTTAAGCCCTTTCAGGAATTTTATTAAAAATGGAAATTATAGTAACGTAGGGTTAGATTTTTTTCGAAGGAGGATCTTATGGTAGTAAAAGACCACCATTTCCTTGAAGACATGCATACAAAAGTCACACATGAATTTTCTAAAACATTGGAAATGTTTGGACTCACCCCTGCTGATGCTCGGTTGTTTGTTACTCTTTATTTATATCAGGGGCCAATGACATTAGATGAAATGAGTGAGGCTTTGGGGAAAAGTAAAACTTCTATGAGTACAGGCGTAAGAGGCTTACTCGACCAAGGTCTGGTCGAACGAGTTTGGAAAAAAGGCTTCCGTAAAGATCTCTATCAAGCCAATGAAAACCTTTATCAAAATTTCATGTCTTCCTATATAAAGAAGTGGCAGTCAGCCGCAAATGGACAAAAAGACACGCTGGAAAGTATGGAAGACGAATTGAAAGACAGAACACAGGAATATGCCAGTCAAGAGGAGATGCAACAGGCGGATCAGCTTTACAGACGAATGGAAGATATGGTCCGTTTTCACGAATGGATTGCTGAAGCTTTCAAGGAGTTGGACCCAAACGAATACCCTTCTGATTAACCCCTCATCTCAACCATGCAGAGCTATTTTTTTACAAGCTCTGCATGTAATTTATATTTTTGCACATTATATCTTGATAATTTACTGAAATTTTATATTATAATAAGTGTGAAACTCTTAGAAGCTAATAGCCTATTGAGGATAGATTTGATTTAAAAAATACCTTAAGAGGGTGAGGTAAATGAAGGACAAAATCTCCAAAAGAGAAGCCATATTCTACAGCCATAAAATGGCCCAACTTTCTAAAGCACTTTGGAAAGCAATTGAAAAGGACTGGCAGGAATGGATCAAGCCATTCCAATTGAACATCAATGAGCACCACATTTTGTGGATTGCCTACCATTTAAAAGGGGCAAGCATTTCTGAAATCTCCAAATACGGTGTCATGCATGTATCAACAGCCTTCAATTTCTCTAAGAAAATGGAAGAGCGCGGTCTTCTTCAATTTTCTAAACGTGAAAATGACAAAAGAAACACGTACGTAGAATTAACAGATGCAGGAATTGAACTGCTAGAAGCAACGCTGCATGAGTATAATCCAGAAGATAATTCTGTACTGAGAGGCGTTATGCCAATGACAGAGATGTATGGTAAGCTTCCTGAGTTTTTGGATCTATCTGCTCTGATCAAAGAGATCTATGGAGACGAATATATCGAAATCCTGGAGCGTTCCTTAGAGAACATTGAAGAGGAACCTATGGTCCAACAGCCAACGGATATTGAAGATTATAAGAAGAAATCAAGGTCCTCCTAACGAATAGGAACAAAAATAGCCCCCTTTCCAAACTTGTGTAATGGAAAGGGGGCTATTTGTGATGAAGACGGATAAGTTGGCTCGTCAATTTCAGGAACAGACCTTCCTCTTCAAGTGCTTCCAAAGCTTCTCCTAAAGGCAGCTTATAACAAAGCATGCCTGCAAAGTGAAGCATCAAATTGGAATGATCGATCAAACCGTTTGCTACATCCTCTTCATAACGCTCATTTAATATTTCCAGCAACTGCAACGTTTCCTTATATTCTTTTTTCGTTAGCCTTTTTTCAATGACTAATTTCGTAAATGGATATTTCTTCATCTCTTCGACTTCAAGCAATAAATTCAAGTGGAATGCAAAGGTGTCGCATCGATTTTCTTTCTCCAAAATACTCCCTCCACAACCTGCTGTCACCCTTGTCACGTCAAGGTTTATAAGATCTTACAACAAAAGAGTACAAAGCAAATGTTTTTTTTACAAAAAACCTATTGCTTTTTCTCTTCAAACATACTATTATTCGTCTTGTGCCAAACAAACGAAACATAAAACGTACTACTATCATATCGATATTCATAATAAATTCACAGTATTTTTTGTTGTAAGGGAGGGATTCTTATGATGAACTGCTGGAAATCAGTAAACATCAATAAAGAATTCGGTCTGAACCGTGTTTACCTGATGTCTTTTCTTACAGGACTACTATCATTCTTAATTTTATACCTGCCGTATTCCATGATTCACGGTACACATGAGATGAATGATCACGGTTTTCTACCGTTGTTGGTTATTTTGTTTTTCTTGCCGTCCATGCATCGTCTTATGCACATGCTTCCTTTAATGCTCAGCTATAAGCGGTTGCGTGTGAAGTTCAAATTCAGGAAACGATATGTTCCAACTTTCACCTACCAGTGCAAAACTCGGTTGTCAAAGAATACATCCATCATGATGGCTCTTGCACCGACTTTCTTGATTACAGTTCCTGCACTCATCATGGGATATGTCTTCCCTAACTACTTCGCATATCTCGTACTCTTTGCATCTGTGAATATTGGATTGTCATTTTCAGATTTTCTTTATTTAAATTATTTCGCAAAAGCACCGAAAAAGTGCTTGATCGAAAATGCGAAAGAAGGATACGATATCTTAATTCATCAGCCAAAAGCATAAAAAACAACGTTCACTCAGATGAACGTTGTTTTTTTATGCTCTCTTTCAGTATATGGCAGGTTTTTATAAGACCTGATTTCGAGACTTTTGTGGGAGTTAGGGGCTCCGGGAAAAGGTTCGCTTTCCGTGGGCGAGTGATGAGCCTCCTCGAGCTAAAGCTCTGCGGGGTCTCATCTACCACGCACTTCCCACAGGAGTCTCACCGTTTCCCTCCGCCCCTTTGCTATGGAAGATTCTCGAAATAACTTCTGGAATAGTCAGCTTGAATGACTGAGGAGCCTAAGGAAAGTGGATGATATAACCTCTCTACCGCGAGGTATTCAGGATTTATAAGCTTGATACAGAGCGTTTTATGCCTGCTTAGGAGGTGGAGGAATGGGAGACACTCCCTCTAGGTATAGGGGGTTGTTTCTCCTTACTATGAAAGGGGTGGTTAGGAAACTCGCCACTCCCCCACAGGAAAGCGAGCTATTCCCCGCAGCCCCCATCCACTCAACAAACGTCTCGAAACTGAGTCTTCCACAAACGGGAGCGTTTGGGGAAGAGATTGGGAAGGGGTTATTTTTGGGTATACGCGTCGGATTTTGTCTTTAACGCTTGAGGGGCTGGACTTTTTTGTGCTGACCGGGAAATTCGACCTGCTTTTTTCTGTTCAATCCACCCAAACTTTGATAGAGTAGTTTCATAGGGAATAAAGGAGGTACCAACATGGCATTTGGATTTAGCTTGTACGCGCTCGTCATTTTATTCGTGTTTAACTCACTCACACATTCCTTATGCACAAAGACGAAAATGTCGAACGAAAAACAAACGCGTGTTTTCCGCACGATCAATGTACTGATTACAATATTACTGATCTCTTCTTATGTGGAAGTGCTTAATACACTTTAAAAACAGGCCTCGGCTGGCCTGTTTTTTCTATGTCTTTTTACAATTGCTATATTTTCACAACACAGTATAGAACATTGCCTATGTAATGTGTTATATTTACTGATAGGCTGTGAGCAATCTCTACGTCACGAAATTCACAATAAGTTTTAGGAGTGTCAGGATTATGAAAAAAATAGCCATCACTGCTGCATTAGCAGCGAGCGTATTCACCTTGTCAGCTTGTTCATCAAATGCAGATGAATCAGAAGCTGTTGTTGAAACCAATGGTGGAGAAGTCACGAAAGAAGAATTTTATCAGGAATTAAAATCTCAGTATGGTGAGCAAGTGCTTCAGACTCTTGTCATGAAAGAAGTTCTCGCAAATAATTACGAGGTTTCCGATGAAGAAGTAAACAAGGAACTTGAAACAATCCAAGAACAGTATGGCGATAATTTTGAAACCATTCTTCAACAAAATGGCTTTGCTGATGAACAAGCTTTCAAAGAAACGATCCGTATGAGCTTATTGCAAGAAAAAGCGGCTTCTGAAGGAATCGAAATCTCAGAAGAAGAAATGAAAGATTATTATGACCGTATGAAGACAGAAGTTCAAGCGAGTCATATTCTAGTCTCCGATGAAGAAACAGCAAAAGAAGTGAAAGAAAAGATCGATAACGGAGAAGATTTCGGTACACTAGCTGCTGAATACTCTTCTGATGGTTCAGCTCAACAAGGCGGCAAGCTTGGTTGGTTCGGCCCTGGAGAAATGGTCGCTGAATTTGAAGATAAAGCGTATGAATTGGAGCCAGGTGAAGTAAGTGAACCGGTTCAATCTCAATTTGGTTACCATATCATTAAAGTTACGGACAAGCGCGATAAAGAAGATATCGAGCCGTTTGAAGAAATGAAAGAAGAAATCAAACGTACATTGACGAGTCAGAACGTCGATCAAGCTGAACTTCAGAAGAAGATGGATGAGCTTATGCAGAACTCTGAAATTGATGTGAAGCTTGAAGAATTTGAAGGTCTCTTTGATAAAGAAGAAGCTCCAGCAGAAGAAAGCACAAATCCAGAGGGTAACAACTCTGAAGAAGGTTCTTCCGAAGAAGAGACAACAGAAGAATAAAGAATAAAAGCCAGGTGAATGGATCACCTGGCTTTTATTCTGACATCATGGCGTCCCTTTTCCCTCTACGCTCTTTTTCCTTTTCCATCCGTTTCAAATACACTTGACCTTCCCGTTCAATATACTCCTGTTCCAAATTGTGCTCCGCTCTCATGGCGCGGAGGGCCATATACCCGCTAATGAATATAAAGACAATGCACAAAAAAACCCAAATCGGAAGACCGAATAACATGAATTCATCCTCCCTGCTCCTTTTGTTTCTAGTTTATGAGCGAGTGTGAGCATTTATGATACAAGCTCCTTTCCCTACTTTTGGTATAAAGGGCACAAAAAAACCGATGCGGACAGCTCACTAGCTATCCACACCGGTTCTTTTTACTTTTTATTTCGTTGATCAATTTTCGGTACGTATTGGAAAATTTCTCCGGACTCTACGACGTGAATGAATCTCATCAGCCAGCGATAGTAATTTTGAGCATATTCCAAGCGATCGATATCTTCGGTTATTTTTGCTTGAAGCTCTTCATCCGTCGTGTTCTCCTGAAGCTCTTGAAGTTCTTGAATGGCTTCATCCGCTTCTTCAATATTCGTCTCTGTATGATGTCTCCAACGACTTCCGAACAAGGAAGTAAAAGATTTATACCAGTCTTCTTCTGACTTGTATAGATCTTTACGAACTCCTTTCTTAAAGGAAGGCTCGACCATCTTCATATCTGATAAAGCACGGACCCCTGTCGACATACTCGTCTTACTCATCTCCAAAGCTTCCCGCATGTCATCCAATGTCATGGGTTCCTGTGAAAAGTACAGGACTCCATACAAACGACCGATCGAAGGGGTAACTCCGTAAAGGCTCATATTTTTTGCTATGACTTGGATAAATTGTTCAATCGTTTCTTCGTATTTGTTCCAATCTTTATTGTTTGTTTCTGGCAATGGAAACCCTCCATTTGCTTATTCCTCAGTAATCTTAAAACATTTTATCATTAAAATCCTTACATTGCGAACTTAATATAGATTTTAACTCAATTGCAGGACTTGAGGAGATTGAAACCCTTCTTCTAAATCTTCTCGCCATGTGAAAAGAACAACTTGGTGCTTCTTAGATAACTGCTCAAAAAGTTCAACCATCAAGTTTAACCTATTCTGGTCAAAATGAACAAAAGCATCATCTACTAAGAATGGCAGCGACAACTCATCCGCCATCGTTTCTCCAAGAGCCAAACGAAGAGAAACATAGAGTTGATCCTTCGTACCCCGCGAAAGCTCCATTGGAACAAAAGTAAATCCGTCCTCACTAATAACTTTAATTTGATCATCATCCTGGGAGATTCGCACATCGACATAGTTTCCATCCGTGAGCTTATGGAAATACACTGCAGATGTCCTTAAAATCCGTGGCAAATATTTTTCTTTATACGCATGTTTCGTCTTCTCCAATGCCTTCCAAGCCAGCTGATAAGCCGCCCACTCTTCCGACTGTTTTTGGAGTTTAGCTTTTTCTTGGTGAAGTTTATGTGTAAGGGTTGAGCGTTCATCTGAATGCTCCAACTGACGAATGGCACTCTGATTATCTGCCAAGGCTTGCTGATGCTTTTTTTGTTCTCCTTCTATCTTCTGCTTTTCACTTTTCAATCGTTCTAATCGTGCTGAAAGTTTAGCCTCTTCGGGTACTTCTGTCCATACGAGATAATCCTTCTGCTCTTTTTCTGACAGCATACGGTTCAGCTGATGTTCTAATTCTTGAAGCCGCGCTTGCTGTTCCTCTTGTTTTTCCTTTTGTTTCGCCTTTGCGTAAAATTCTTCTTCTGTATGCACGCTGGCTTCATTGAAAAGCTCTTGTTGTTGCTTCAAACATGTAGAAAGTTTCACTTTATTTTCTTTTGAAAGCTTCTCTAACGATTGCAGTTGCTCCTCGGATTGGGTAATTCCCTGTCTTTTGCGATCCTGTTCCTGTGTCCAATCTTTTAAACGGCTCCATTCTTGTTCCATTTTCTCTTCGTAGAATTCCCAATTGTTTCTGTTACAAAACGCTTCCATGCTTTTTTTGATGTTCTTTATTGTGGAGAGCTGTTTTTCTTTCTCCCGAAGCAGGCGTTTTTGTGTGCGTTTTTTTTCTTTCAATTGTGTCAAAAGGTGATAGAGCTTTTCCCAGTGCTCCACGTGTAAGTAGACAAGGAAAGGGTAAAGATTACGCTGTTCATCCATGGTGGTTTCCAATCTTCGTTTTCGTTGTTGAAGGTGATATTCTTTCTCTTGTAGCCGAAGCTCTTCCTGGTTTAATTGCTTCCACTGGTCACGAAGATGATGATATTCATTTTTTTGTGCATCATATTTTTGCAGCTGTCTTCTTGCTTGTTCCAAGTCTTCCACAGGAATGGCTGAGTTCATATTTTGCTCTGACGCTTTCACTATTTTTTTGTGACACCTGTAACTGTATAAGCCAAGACAAGCGGCTATGGACAAGCTTAGGGTGAAGAAGGTGATTCCATCAAGCAGCCCACCAGCTGTCAAAACAACGACAGCCAAGACAGCCCCAAACAACCGCCTATTCCTTAAGCCTGCATTGTTTTGCTCAGACGTTGCCGCTATTTGATGGCTACGCTGCAACTTGTCTTCGTACTCTCTGGCTGTTTCTTCACTGATCCTTTCGTCTTCTAACGTTTGTTTACTTTCCTCTAGCTTTTGAAACTCCCGGCTAATGTCATCTGATTGTTCCTTTATAAACGTTTCCTCACGTTCCACTTCTTCTTTTTCCTTTTTCAATGCTCGCCATGTTTCTTCTGTGTAAAAAGGCAAAGGATACTCCTCAATTTCATCTATCTCCAAAGGAACATCAATGTGATTAGCATCTTCCTCGAGCTGATCATCAAGTCGGCTGATCTGTTGCAACAGACGTTCGAGCTCATAGGTTGCTTGTTCATACAAGGGCGCCTGGGTTTCTAGGAGCTTCCTTGCTTCCCCCTCCCGAGATGGATCGTATCCATTCTTCCAACGTTGTATAGAACCTTCCAGTTCATCCAAGCGTGTGTTCAAAAGTTTTTGTTCGGATTGAAGAGGCAAAAGCAACTCCTTCACTTGCTGATAACGCTCCACACCAGATTCTGGAAAGGATAATGGGTGCTGTTTTTCTAACTCAGCCTTCAATAAATGGTAATCAACGATAAATGCTCTCACTTTTAACACTTGTTCCGTTATGTAAATGTGATTGATCGTTTCCTCCCATTTCTCTTCTAATGTGCGTAATCGTTTATTCAGTGTTTCTTTTGTACTTTGAAGTTGTAAATAGGATTCCTCTTCTTCATCCAATGTTCTTTTCTTCTGCTGCAACTCTTCAACCACTTGAAGTTGTTCATTGATGAGTGGTTTTTTTCCATTCGGCTTGAAACGTTCCTCCATTTGCTTTTGCAACCATTTTTCTGTTTGATAGATTTGATCAGATCCAGTTAACCCGATATTCAAAAGGACCTCTCCAAGCTCGTGTCCGGATAAATTCTTCAGTTCCATCAAGTCATCTGCATTGAAGCTGTAGGTGGATTCGAAAGCCCTCCGCTCCATGCCATTTAATAAAGTCCGAAGCCAGGATTCTTCCTTTATTTCCCCCGTCTCCAAACGGCAGACCGCTTTTCCATTCTCATATTCGTGTTTTCTCTCAATCGTCACTCGCCCGTAATCTTCTGTTAAAAGGACGAGGCGTCCTCCCATACCCCCTCCGGTTTTAGGTATAAAAGACGCTCTTTGCTTTGGGGGTAGTCCAAATAACATGAACAAGATGAACTCATAGAGCGTTGATTTACCTGCCTCATTTTCCCCTATGATTAAATGAGGAGATGCCTGGCTTAGATCTAAGGAGTATTCCTTCCATTTCCCGAATCCATAGATGGTTAAATGGATGACTTTCATTCTGTTCCACTCCCCTCATGGTTGATCATCCGTTCCAATAACAGTGACTTTGCATGCTCGATAACTTCGGTCGTTTCTTCGTTTTTCATTGGTTTTATATACCTTGATACTTTACGATGAGAAAACAAAGGAGAGAGCCATTTTTCTACTTCTTCTTCATTTAAATCCGCAATGGTCCGCAAAAGTTCACCTGTAAAATGAGTCCCTTTCCTTAATTCCTCTTCATCCCAAGTTGTACGTTTTTCAACCTTAATCTCCTCAATCCAGATCCAATGATCGGAAGACAAATCTTCATTCTCATTTATGACTTCCACCCACTCCAGAATGTCTTCCATGGATCCTGCATGTCCTGCCAACGTAATCGTCAACATTACAGGAGAACCGGTTGCTACGTTGTCTTTCGCCTGTTCCAAAACTCTTTCCAACTCTTCAGACGATGTAATCTCAAGGTCATCCACAACGGTGGAGACGTATGTAATACTCTGTAACGGTACAAAATGATAATTCCAGTTACCGGAATTGTGTTCGACAAGGTAACACCCTTTTTCCCCTGCTTCCTTCCGTGATCTTCCCTGGATATTTCCGGGATACAGAATGGGGGGATCTGTTGAAAGGACCGAACGTTTGTGTATGTGACCTAATGCCCAATAGTCCATACCCTGGCTTTTTAACTCTTGGAGTGAAAAGGGGGCATAAACATCATGGTCTGTATTTGTTTCCAGACTGCCGTGAAGCATTCCGATGTGATAGTCAGCCCCCTCCTCTTTGTTAAAAAACGACGCTTTCCGCTCTCGTACTACCCTAGTCTCATAGCTGAACCCGTAAATATGAGCCACTACCTCCCCATTCTTTTCAAAAGGAAAGCTGTCCACGTTCTGACTCTGGAAAATATGTACATTGTCGGGCATCTCAATAGGAGATTGGGTTCCCTCTATATAATCGTGGTTCCCATAGCTGATATAAACAGGAATATCTTTCTCCTGAAGTCGCTCAAACCCACGCCTCAGGTGCACTTGAGCTTTAATACTACGAATTTCTTCATTGTATAAGTCACCACTAATCAAAAGGAAATCTACCTTATGATCTACACAGGTGTCGATTAAACGGTCAAACGCTTCGAACGTGCTTTTCCGCATTCTTTCTAACAATTCCGCAGGGAAATGTCCCTTTGTTTTAAAAAGGCTGTCGATATGTAAATCTGCGCTGTGTATGAACCGAATGGACGATTTCACCAGGACCAGCCTCCTTTTCTATTATTATTTCCTTCATTTTAACAGAGCCCAAAACCGAATGCACGTTCTCATCCAAGGATCACACTTGTAGATACGAGGAGCAACAACCTGTCCGGAAAAACGTAACTTTTACTCTAATGCTTTCATGAGATTTCCATCTTCTCAAACAAAAACCCCCCTTTAAGAAAAGGGGGGGTATCTCTATTTCTCTTTCTTAGATAGTTGCAAAGCTGTTTTTAAATCTTTTAAAGAAGTGGACTTCCCATACATCAGTACACCGCCGCGATAGACTCGTGCTCCGATCAACGCAAGCAAAAGAATAGATCCTAAGAGAATACCGATCGATAAGGCAACTTCCCAAATAGGGATTTCCAACATTCCCACCCGTAAAAACATAATCAGTGGCGTAAAGAACGGGAAGTATGAACTGATCGTGATGAAGGATGAATCAGGCATACCAAGACCAAACATCGCAATGAGGAAACCAGCTACAATAAGCATTATCATAGGGGCCAATAATTGCTGCGCATCTTCCAAACGACTGACGAGCGATCCCAAAGTCGCTGCTAGAGTAGCATAAAGTAAATAGCCGAGAATGAAGAAAACAACCGCATATACAATGGTCCCAGGATTAATGTCGTTGAAACCGAAAAGCTCCAGCATTGAACCATCACCAAGGGTTTTGCTTTGTTGGATTCCTAAGTACCCAGCCAAAATAAGGATAGCGAATTGGGTCAATCCTAACAAAGCAATGCCGAAAATTTTCGCAAACATTTGTGATACCGGAGATACGCTGGAAACGAGTATTTCCATAACACGGCTTGATTTTTCTGTGGCTACTTCTGTGGAAATCATTTGTCCATACATGATGACAGAGAAGTATAAGAAAAAGAGCATTACATAAACAAGCCCGCGCGTCTGATTTAGTTCTTCTGCTGTTTTTGCACTTTCTTCAAGCGCAACGAGTTCAAAGGTAACGGGTGCATTCATTCGTTGAATGATAGCAGGATCCACGTTGGCCTGCTCAGTCACATATTGAACTTTCAACTGTTGAAGCGCCTGTCTGACTTGATCACTTTCTCCTGTGTTGGCGATCTTATTAGCATAGTAAGTCGCTGCAGGAATCCCCTCTTCTCCTTGGTTTAGTTCAACGACAGATTGATAATCCCCTTCTTCTACCGCTTCTTGAGCTTCCTCAAGACTTCCATCATATTTCTCAAGGCTAAGGTTGTCATTCATGGACACGACCTGACTTAATGACTGATACCATTCCTCATTATCCGTTACAACAGCCACTTTCTTTTCTTCATCCCCATCACTGAAGGTTTCGATGATGGATTGCAAATTCGATAAACCAAAAATGAGTGCAACTGTAATCAGTGTTGTAATTAAAAATGATTTAGATTTGACACGGTTTTTATAGGTCTGAGCAACCATGATAAAGAATTTATTCATAAGAAGCACCCACCTTCTCAATGAAAATGTCATTCAACGTCGGCTCTTCAAGATCGAATTTACGTACGAACCCTTTCCCTTGTAGCTCTTCAAAAATATGTTGAGCGATTTCTTCACGTTCAATCTGAATTTCGCAGCCATCACCTAATGGCTTATATTTTGTTACCCCAGGAATATCCTCGAGGAATGTAAGGTTGAAGTCTGCATTGACTTTCACATTCTTTTTCCCGAATGATTTTTTGATCTCTTTTAATTTCCCATGCACTACCGGTGAACCGTGGTGGAGGATACACAGATTTTCACATAATTCCTCTACATGCTCCATACGGTGAGATGAAAATACAATCGATGTTCCCGCTTCTTTCAAATCAATGACGGCTTTTTTCAGCATTTCAACATTAACAGGGTCCAACCCTGAAAATGGTTCATCCAATATCAATAATTTCGGTTTATGTAATACAGCTGAGATGAATTGAATTTTTTGCTGATTCCCTTTCGATAATTCTTCAACTTTTTTATTTTTATATTCCGGCACTTTGAAACGTTCAAGCCAACTTTCAATCTGCTGAACAGCCTCAGATTTCTTCATCCCTCTTAATTTGGCCAGGTACACCAACTGCTCCTGCACCTTCAGCTTAGGATAAAGCCCTCTTTCCTCGGGTAAGTACCCTATTAAATGGCTCTGATCGTACCCAATATCACCACCGTTCCAAGATATTTCACCTTTTGTTTGATCCAGCAAACCAAGAACCATACGGAAAGTTGTAGTTTTACCTGCACCGTTCGCACCAAGAAATCCAAAAATCTGCTTTTCCGGAATTTCTAATGACAGATCATCAACAGCTGTAAACGAGCCAAATTTCTTCGTCACGTTCTCCAATCGTAAAGTCATCGTTTCTCCCCCTTTTCAACTTCTATACGTAACTTCAAACTTAATGGTTTCAAAAATTCCTTTCCCAATAAAAAATAATTCTACTAAAGAATATGGCAGGATTGTGGAAGACTCAGGTTAGAGATGTTTCGGGGTTCTTTGCTGAATTGAGCGTTAGGGGTGGTTAGGAAGCCACTCGCCTTCCTGTGGGGGAGTGGCTTCCTCGAGCTATCGCCCTGTGGGATCTCGCCGATCTCCTATCTCCCACGGGAGTCTCGCAGCTTCCCAACCACCCCATTCGATATTGTAAGAAACGAACCCCTCTACCAGGAAGGAGCATCTTCCACCATCACTACCTATTGTAAGAAAGCGCTCTATAACAAGCGGTAATGGCCTCTACCCACACGATGGAGGCTTGGTGTTATTGCTCCTAATACGTATAAAGCGCCTAATTCTGGAAGTAATTTCGAGATACTTATATGGCAGAGGGGCGGAGGGGAATGGCGAGACTCATGCGGGAAAAAAGTGCTTGGTGAGACCTCATAGGACGCAGTCCGAGGAGGCTCACCGCGCTCCCGCGGAAAGCGAGCTATTCCCCGCAGCCCCCATCCACTCAACAAACGTCTCGAAACTGAGGCTTCAAGAAAAGGGAGTTATTGTTGAAGACTCAGCTTTTCATATAAATTTTGCTGTTCAGGCAGGAATATCGACGGTGTATGACAAAAGTAATTATTGAATACCTATTCATTCAAGGAGGAACAACGATGAAGACATACTACTTAACTGTATTCGAAAAAGACGGTACCAATGTCCTCGATGAAACGTTTCAAGCAGAAAATGATGATCAAGCAAAAAAAATAGGATCAGAGAAATTGGAGGAAAAAGGGTATAGCCATCAAACCCATCGCTGCGCTGCACCTGAAGGGCATTTGGTCTTGTTTCACAGATAAACACGGAAGAAATTAAACCTAAAAAAGTCGCGCTTCTCAGCGCGACTTTTTTCATTTACCTTGGAACTCTGGCTTTCGCTTTTTTAAAAAGGCTTCTACCCCTTCTTTATGGTCTTCGGTTTGAAGCAACATCCATTGGGTTTCTCGCTCTTTCTTCAAGTATTGAGTTAACCGCTCCAAACCATGCTGATGATAGATTTCTTTTGTAGCAATCATTGATTTTAATGGACTTCTGCTCCATTTTTCCGCCAAACGTGCGGCCTCTTCCTGAACAGGTCCATTGACGACAATATCCACAAGTTTATGGTCGTAAGCCTCTTTTGCTCTCATTTGCTGGCCTTCCCAAGTGAAATGTTTCGCCTGGTGCGTACCTAAGCGTTCCTGCAGCCAAAAATGACCTCCACCATCTGGAGCCAATCCAATACCTATAAAGTTCATAGATAGATGAGCATCAGGTTCTGCTATGACATAATCAGCAGATAACGCGATACTTAACCCCAGACCTACGACAGACCCATGTAAAGCGGATATGACAATTTTCTGCATGGAATAAAAGGTCTTCACAATCGTTTCAATGTTGTCCATCACTGCATCATAGGTATTTCTGTCAGAAACTTCTTTCATCATGCCAAGATCTCCACCTGCGCAGAAACCTTCTCCTTCTCCGTATAAAAGAACAACTTGGGCCTCGGACCGCCTCACTGCTCGAGCGGCTTCAGCAAATTCTTCTAAAAGCTCGGCATTCAAGGCATTGTATTTTTCTCCTCTGGCAATTTTCAAATGAACGACATTTCCCTTTTCCTCTACAACGAAATGCTTCATGATTATCCTCCTATAAATGGAAAAATTCTTCTTGGGTTCTTTTTTCGTTATATCCTCTCCACATTCCTGCATGAGACGACAGAAAATCCAATCAATTAAAGGTGCCTAGTATGCATGAAACATAAACACAACGTTCAGATTTTCAGCCAACAAAAAGAGGAGCTGGATCAACCAGCTCCTCTTTTTTTATACCTATTTATTGTTGTGGTTCTTCAGGGTTGCCATAAAGCTCTTCAAGAGGCTTCGTAATGATACGGCTAATATCATTAATGACTGTATTCAAGCGTTGCTCTTCTTCCATAAGCTTGGAGATTTGAGGGTGTTGTTGTACAAGTTCAACGACTTTACGAGCTTGTTCTACTTCTTCCTCAGAAATTTCTTCTCCTTGCATCTGCTTTTGTTGAAGAGTGATTTGTGTTTGACGGAAATCGTCGAACATTTTTTTAGCAGCTTCGTCTTCCATTACTGCTTCATATGCTTCTTTCAATCCGGTGAACTCTTCGCTGTTACGGATTGCTTTTTCCAGATCATACGCGTAATCATATAGATTTGCCATAAAAATAAGAACCTCCTAAGTTTTCGTTCTGTTACTCCTCCCCCACTATAACAAACTCCTATTCGTCTGTATAGGAATACACCATTATCCGAAAAATAGCACAATAGTGGCTTGCAGCAAGCCGATGATCCCTCCAAGTAAAGCACCCAGGTAGGTAATCATTTTGAATTCCCTCCTTGAAATGCCAAGGACCATTTCTTCAAGACGCTCGACTTGAAAAGCTTCAACTTCCTCCTGAACAATTTCAGATAAACGCAAGTTTGTCATCATGCTTTCTACCTTGGATGATAAAAGCTCACTGATTTGATCTACAGCTGCTGGAATGAAGGTATCCAAAATTTTATCCTCATAAGGACTTGTCCAGTCCGCCACGGTTTTTGCCATCCATTGATCTACAGGCAATGCACCAGCTACCGCTTCCCCAAGCTTTGTAGCTACTGTTTCACGACCGATCTGATCCTCAAACCACGCCACTCGTTTAGATAAAAGTTTATCTTTCTCACCGCGCAACATCGTTTCCAGCCAATCTTTCATTTCTCGATCGGATACATATCTAAGAATCAGTGGATAAATACGCTCGGTAAGTCCATCCGGTCCCATAAACGATGAAATCATGTTACCGAGAAAACCTTGATTATCCAGATAGTTATCAATTAATGCGGCAACTTTTTCTTTCCCTTCGGAACTCCGGAAATAAGCCTCTATACTGGCTTGGATATGATCTGCTGCTTGATCCACCCCTCGTTCTGTCTTTTCTCGTAACGCAGGTGTCAAGAGCTCTTCAATCGTCTTTTCACGATATTCGCTCATGACCGTCTCATAACGGTTTTCCACCCAGTGAGATACATGATTGTGAATGGATTCGGATGTAACCTCGACATGAAAGTTTTGCAGCACTTCTTTTAACGTTGCTTCTTTTTTTAGCATCGATTGAACTTCTTTTCTCGCCCAAGTCGTCATTTGTGCTTTAAAACTTGAATGGGTGAGCTTTCGACGGATGCCTTCCGGAGTTAAGAGGTGATTGACAACCATCTTCCCTAACTGCTGAGCTAATTCCTTTTGCCGTTTAGGGATGAGCCCCGGGGTGAAAGGAAGACGGTACTTACCAATGTAAATCGCCCGGTATGGTCGAAACAACATTTTTATAGCTAAAGAGTTGGTAAGGCCTCCGATCAGAGCACCAATACCAATCATCATCATAATTAATAAAACAGGATTCATGATTCAACCTCTTTCTACACATGGTGTTCCAAGTATAATTCAAATAATACCCAAGTGCCAACGGTAAGAGTTTAGGAACAATAGCTTTAGTTGCGCACATAGATACGGAATCCAGATGAACTGCACAGTCCAGATGATGACCTTCGTTTTCTAAAGACAAAGATCTATTGTTGTTTTCATCTGAAAGCTGTCCACGGCGCAGTCACCCCCTGATATAAAACAGGTGTTTTCCTAAACCAACAAAAAAAGGCCTTGTGCAGACATGGCCTTTGAACGGATGTTATTTCAGCCTTCCATAAATGGTGCCAAACCGTGCGGCATGCTCCATCTCATCCGTCATAGCTGTAAATAACGGATAAAAAGCGACGGGCGTAGGTATCATAAACAGCATATGCCGATACATTTCTGCTGCTTTAAATTCATCTTGTTGAGCCCTGATTACTCCATTCTCAAAAGATCGATAGCTGATTGTTTCGGGTTTGAAATTATTATAATAGGTGCCAGTCAACTGGAAGTGAAGGTGTTGAAACAGTTGATAGTGTTTCCATTCATCATCTTCGGCATGCTGGATATAGTCCCTGAACAATTGATTCCTTGTATCCTCTTTTAATCGGCTGTAAAAATTGTAATCCTTCCACTCTTCTTTAATTGACCTTTGCAGCATTTGGACAAAGGACTCCTGATGCCTTGTCATGCGATCTCCTCCCTTATCACAAGGATATGAATGGATAGGACAAGTTTATGCCGCGCGCTAGGTCATTGAATCTGATATTCAGGGCAAAATGAAAAAGGGAGGTGATAAGATGGAAAAGCATAAACGGCATGATGCTCCAGAAGGCAAAGGAAAATTTGAATTAGACGTGGATCGCATGATTAATGAAGGGATGGCAGGTGGTACGGTTAAACCTGTTTACGGTCATGAACAAATTGGAGAAGCTCACGAAATCCCGAAAGAGAAAGATGAAAAATGAAAAGAAAAAGCTGTCTCCTGTTCGCCTTTCACAAGACGAAACAGGAGACAGCTTCCTTCCTTACCGGCTTTTAACAATCATCTGTACAGCTTCGTTAATTAATTCTTCTGCTGATTCGCCTTCCTCATGAGCATCACGAATGCAACCTTCTAAATTTTTTGCAACGATATATCCAATCGCACGGTCCATAGCTGAACGTGCGGCAGACAATTGGGTAATGACATCTTTACAATCCTTATCTTCATCCATCATTTTGAGGACACCACGAACTTGACCTTCAATTCTTTTCAGACGATTTTTTGTCTCAGGACCGTAAATACTTTTATCCTTCACATGATCCAATCCTTCTCCTCCTCTCAACAGGTAGAAAGTTTTATACCTTCAACGCTTTCCGGATTTTGTCCATTGTATTACTATAATAGTAAATATCCTATCAAAAAGGAAGAGATTCATGTCAGTTGTAGAACAACTTAAACGTTTATACCCTTCAATTATTATAAATAAACTAAGTATGGATAATCATTCCTCATACAAATGGTTCCAAACCGAAGATGGTGAAATTGTAGGAATTAACAAAGATGAATTGAATGAGCAATCATCCGAATTGCTCTCTTTATTTCTCACCTCATTGACTTCAGAAGAATCCACCATGACAGAAAGAGAGAAGCAGTGGTCCTCATATCTTTATAAAAGAGAAGGTTTTCAAGAAATGGTGCGGCCGGTGTCCTATCGTTTTGTCCTTTTTTCCATCGAAGATCCTGAAGTAGAGCAAGATATCGTAAAGGAAGCACTTCAATCCTTATTTCCTCAAGTTATGCCCCTCTTATGGACATCAGAACGCGAGGGATTCATTATAGAGGAGATGTTGTCTAAAGATCAGGAAATCATGGAATTCGAAGGCATGGCTGATGTATTAAGCAGTGACTTTTACACGAATATCCAATTCTTCATTAGTGAATTCACTTCAACACTAGAAGATGCCCCAAAAATTCTGAAATGGTCACAGCACGGAGCGAACATAGCTAAAGAGCATAAACTTGGCTCTCTGATCTCATATAAAGATATTATCCCCTATTTATATATAGATGCACTTCCTATAGAAGAATGGGAACACATCCGTAGGTCCGTCTTCAAAGAGATTGAGAAGGACAAGGAATTATTGCAGACCATCCGGATCTTCCTGGAATCTGGATCTAATACATCTCTCGCTTCTAAAAAGCTGTACATGCACAGAAACAGCTTGCAATACCGTATAGACAAATTTATTGAGAAAACAGGCCTGGATATTAAACAATTTGAAGGGGCGGTCATTACGTACCTTGCATTATTACACATGGAATTCTAATTATCGACAAAGTGCACAAACAACCCTTGGACAGGTTTGTGCACTTTGTCCATTTACCGTTTTCAGAAACTTCGATACACTTTAATCAATCAAGTAAGCGATTTCAACTTTACTAGGGGGATTTACAATGGCAGAAATTAAACTAAGCAATATTGATAAAGTGTATGATAAGAGTGTAAAAGCAGTAGATGACTTCAACTTACACATTAAGGATAAAGAATTTATCGTATTCGTTGGTCCATCCGGTTGCGGAAAATCCACAACACTTCGTATGATTGCAGGTCTTGAAGAGATTACAAACGGTGATTTCTTGATTGATGAAAAACGTATGAATGATGTAGCGCCTAAAGACCGCGATATCGCGATGGTCTTCCAGAACTACGCGTTGTACCCGCACATGAATGTGTATGATAACATGGCATTCGGCCTCAAACTTCGTAAAATGGATAAAAATGAAATTGAGAAGCGTGTAAACAATGCAGCGCAAATCCTTGGTCTGGAAGCTTTACTAGACCGTAAGCCGAAAGCGCTGTCAGGTGGTCAAAGACAGCGTGTTGCCCTTGGGCGTGCGATTGTTCGAGATGCAAAAGTATTCTTGATGGACGAGCCACTTTCCAACCTTGATGCAAAGCTTCGTGTTCAAATGCGTGCTGAAATCCAGAAGTTGCACCAACGTCTACAAACAACGACAATCTACGTTACACACGACCAAACAGAAGCGATGACGATGGCTACACGACTTGTTGTTATGAAAGATGGAATCATCCAACAAGTGGGTGCACCAAAAGATGTTTATGACAAACCTGAAAATGTCTTTGTCGGCGGCTTTATCGGATCACCAGCCATGAACTTCCTTAATGGTACACTTGCCGATGGACACATCGAACTTGGTGATATTAAAATCGCTGTTCCAGAAGGAAAAATGAAGCCTCTTCGTGAGCAAAATTACATCGGTAAAGAAGTCATCCTTGGTGTAAGACCAGAAGACATGCACGATGAGCCTGTATTTATTGATGCAAACCAGGACAAGAAAATCACAGCAGATATCGAAGTAGCAGAATTGATGGGATCTGAGTCTTACTTGTATTCCAAACTGAATGACCAGGACTTTATCGCTCGTGTAGACTCCCGCTCTGACATTCATGGTGGAGATCAGATTACGTTGGCGATTGATATGAACAAAGTTCACTTCTTTGATAAAGACTCTGAATTACGTATCCACTAATAAACGAAAAACGCAGCCATATCGGCTGCGTTTTTTTATGTGGCTTGAATATCATTCAAACCACAATCTTCACATACGAATAAATGGACACATTCCTCAGTGATTGATGAATTCAAATCTCCATCAACGAGGTCTGTGTATTTCTGATCAAGATAAGGACTGTAATCATCTAAGAAATCTGTGACACGTCCTTGATCATGCATCGTTCCTTCACATTTTGGACAGGGCCTCTCTGATGCTGCCCATCCATTGCATACACCACATTCTTGCATCGCTCGCCACTTCTTTCAAAACAAACTGGAGAATAACATCATTCGTACATTGCATGAATGCACCAGGATATCCAAAAAATAAAGAGGAAGGGCGCACCCTTCCTCCTTCGTCACAAGTATTTATTTGTATTGTTGTCCGCCGAACTGTTGCTCAGCCATTTGGACAAGACGCTTAGTGATTTCACCACCTACAGAACCGTTAGCACGGGATGTAGAGTCAGGTCCAAGTTGTACGCCAAATTCTTGTGCGATTTCGTATTTCATTTGGTCTAGAGCTTGTTGTACACCAGGTACAACCAACTCGTTTGAACTGTTGTTGTTAGCCATGTGTCTCACCTCCTGTCTTGTGTAATCGTAGTATGGGTCGGTCTGATTGTTTTTATGTCAAAAAAACAGGTGGTAATTACTGGAGATATACCCCAGGCTCCTACACATGGCTAACAACAGAAAATTAATTCGCGTTCGGTTTTGTCATCGCTTTAGGATCCACATATTCGTCAAACTGCTCTTCGGTAAGAACCCCTAGTTCAACAGCTGTTTCTTTTAAGGTCTGATCTTTTTCAAAGGCTGTTTTCGCGATGTTCGCTGCATTTTCATATCCAATATGAGGGTTGAGAGCAGTGACTAGCATTAAGGAATCGCGTAAATACTTCTCAATTTGTTCATGGTTCGGCTCCAAACCGCTCACGCAACGCTCGTCGAAAGAAACGATGCTGTCTGCAAGCAGTTGTGCTGACTGTAAGAAATTATAAGCGATCACTGGTTTAAATACATTGAGCTCAAAGTTCCCCTGACTAGCAGCAAAACCGATCGTAGCATCATTTCCCATGACCTGAGCTGCAACCATGGTTACGGCTTCGCTCTGTGTTGGATTTACCTTTCCAGGCATAATGGAACTGCCCGGTTCATTCGCGGGAATCGTTATTTCACCGATGCCACAACGTGGTCCACTCGCAAGCCACCTTACATCATTGGCTATTTTCATGAGATCCGCTGCTAAAGCTTTCAAAGCTCCATGCGTGTGGACCAGTTCGTCATGTGAAGTAAGCGCATGGAATTTATTCGGTGCAGATATAAACCCTTTTCCTGTTGCCTCGTTAATTTGAGCAACGACCTGCTCGGAGAAATCCGCATGAGCATTCAATCCTGTACCTACAGCAGTACCTCCAATCGCAAGCTCCTTGACATATTCTGTGCTTTCAATAAGCATTTTTTCAGTTTTTTCGAGCATGCGGTGCCAACCACTGATTTCCTGACCAAGTGTTAGTGGCGTGGCGTCCTGTAAATGGGTCCGTCCAATTTTGACGATGTCGTTAAACGCTTCCATTTTTTCTTTTAACGTATGTTTGAATTGGATCAAGGCTGGAAGAACAATATCCTCGATCTTTCGAACAGATGCAATATGCATCGCTGTCGGATAAGTATCATTTGAACTTTGAGATTTATTTACATCATCATTCGGATGAAGGCGTGCGTCACTGCCTTTTTCCTGCAGCCATTGCGAGCCAACATAGGCGATGACTTCATTTACATTCATATTGGATTGCGTTCCGCTTCCCGTCTGCCAGACGACTAGAGGGAAGTGGTCTTCCAGTTCTCCAGCAATTATAAGATCCGCCGCATAAGCAATAGCATCTGCTTTTTCTTCTTCAAGCAAACCTAGTGACGCATTTGCTTTTGCTGCACTTTTTTTAAGGATCGCAAAGCCCTCTACGACTTCTTTCGGCATTTTTTCATCACCGATCGGGAAATTTTGTTTACTTCTTTGTGTTTGAGCTCCCCAAAACTTTTCGCTCGGTACTTTGATTTCTCCTATGGTATCTTTTTCAATGCGATAATCCATGAATATCCTCCCTTTGCTCAAATCATTGCATGCCCTTACATTGTATCAAGAATCATTTGAACAATCACCAGAAGCCCGCTCTTTTTGACAATTTTCTTCAATTTAAAAGTCAGATTATTTACATTTTTCAAATATTTATGTATAATGAATCCATCAAGTCAAGGTACATATCTTCCATCCTTGCTTGATCTCTCAAGTGGGTAATAAGTGGTGAAAGGAGCCTTTGAACAAAGGCTCCTTTTTTTTGAATTCCCTCTCCCATTAAAGCTCCCGATTGTGGAAGACTCAGTTTCGAGATGTTCCCGGGTTTCGTTTGCCGTGTTGGGCGCCAGGGGTGATTGGGAAGCAACTCGCTTTCCAGCGGGGATGACGGCAAGCCTCCTCGGACTTCGTCCTGTGGGGTCTCGCCAGCCAATCCATTCCCGCGGGAGTCTCGCAGCTTCCCAACCACCCCTTTCATAGTAAGGAGAAACGAACCCCTTTACCTAGAGGGAGTGTCTCCCACTTCCCTTCCTAAGGCAGGCATAAAGCGCTCTGTATCAAGCTTATAGATTCTGAATGCCTGATTGTGGAGAGGTTATATGATCCACTTTCCTCAATCTCCTCAGTCATTCAAGCTGATTGTTCAGAAGTGATTTCGAGAATCTTCCATGGCAAAGGGGCGGAGGGGAATGGCGAGACTCCTATTTTAAGTGTGCAGGCGCCTTGGTCAGCGGCGTATGGACTGGACTGAGCTGGCGGAGATAAAGGAAACACGAAGAACGGAGTGATTCGATGTTGACTTATCGTACAGAAGCGAGGGAAGTCTCACTAGCCGCTTGGCGCCGGAACCGGATATCTACGAGGACAAAAGTGCAGGGTGAGACCCCACAGGACGAAGTCCGAGGAGGCTCACCGCGCTCCCGCGGAAAGCGAGCTATTCCCCGCAGCCCCTACCCACTCAACAAAAGTCTCGAAATCAAGTCTTCAAGAAAACTGCTAGTTAGTGGAATAATTTCTTATCATGAATGGAGAATGATGATGCCTAATATATGGACACATATCCTATTTGTCGATCAGTTGTGTGAGGAGCTCGACAGAAAAGACCTTTTAGAAACTTCCTCAGCCTCTTTGCATATGGGAGCTCAGGGACCGGACCCGTTTTTTTATCATAATTTCCTCCCTTTTCAACCAGACAAAGAGGTAGCAGAAATCGGGATGCAGCTGCATACAGAAAAGTGCGGGCCCTTTTTACTGGATATGATTAAACGGGGAAAATCAGAGAAAAACGCACTACAAGCTTTTATCTTGGGCTTTGTGAGCCATCATATTCTTGACCGCCATACTCATCCTTACATTCACTACCACGCGGGCTATGAAGAAAATAAACATCAAGAACTAGAAGTACTCCTAGATACACTCATGCTTGCACGTGAGAAGAATATGGAAACATGGAAAAACCCTGTTCATAAGAAAATAAAAATTGGAAAGCACATCCGTCCGCTTTCTCTCTTTATGCATTCTCTGCTTTCCGCTCATTATCCTGAACCCACGACAAAACACAGGAAGAGAGTGATCCAAGAATCTTTTTTCCACATTCAAGCGGCTCAGAGGGTATTGTATGACCCATGGAAATGGAAGAATCAATGGTTCGGCACGCTCGTATCTTCCTTCTCCCATCAGCCAATCAATGAAGATAGAGATTTTTTGAATGAGGGGCGTGAAGAGTGGTACCATCCAGCAACAAATGAAAAACGAACTGAATCTTTTTTGGATTTATATGCTCAGGCAAGAAACGAAGGTATACATTTGTTTCAGCATATCTTTAATTATTGGAAAACAGGTTCTCCAGAAGTTTTCGCTCACATTCAGGAAATCGTCGGAAACATTTCGTATGATACAGGCGAACCTCTTGAGAAAATGCTAGTGAACCAGTATAGTCAACCAATTGTGTAAACTATGAACGAATGATGGGTTCTTCTTCAGAGCGGGTGTAGGCTTGCGCCTGCTCCACCCCTTTATCTACATCAAGCAAATATAACAGAATGATGCCAACGATGAAAAAGAACACGAGGGACAGAATTCCAAGGCGGCTGGATCCTGTTAACTGCCCAACGAGTGCGAAGGCAAACGGTCCAAAAATGGCAGCAAATTTTGAAGAGATTCCGTAAAAACCGAAAAACTCAGCATGACGATCTCCCGGAACCATCCGTCCAAAAATGGAACGGCTTAAGGCTTGAGCTCCTCCTTGTACGAAACCTACACATACGGCTAAGATATAGAAATGAAGCGCCGTTGTCATGAAATACCCGAGAGCTACGATGACCAGATAGATACATAATGATATCAGGAGCGCACGTTTGGGAGTTATTTTACTTGCCAGCCAACCAAAGAAGAAAGTACACGGAATTCCAACGAATTGAGTGATGAGCAATGCTGTAATCAGTGAAGTGCTATCAATACCAATATCCCGCCCATAAATTGTGGCCATTTTTATTATTGTAGAGATCCCATCATTATAGAGCCAAAATGCCAATAAGAAGATGAGGAGCTGCTTGAACTGTCTCAATTCTTTCCATGTGCGACCAAGGCGTTGAAAGCCGATGACTACATAAGAGTGATTTCTTTTTTGTTGAATCTTCTTTTCTTCGATGACGTTTTTGAAAAGAGGAATGGAAAAAACGAACCACCAAACACCAACAGATACAAAAGCAAGCTTCGTACCCATTAAGGCACTAGACAGGCCAAACCATTCATACTTCATGATCATTAGCAAGTTGATCGCCAGCAGGACCCCACCACCGACATACCCTAAGGTAAATCCAGCTGCAGAAACCCTGTCGATATCATCCTCTTTGGCTACTTCAGGTAAAAAGGCATCATAAAATACATTCGCACCTGAGAAGCCAATCGTACCGACAATCAACAATAGGGAGGCAAAGATGTAATCCCCTTCTCCCACAAAGGCGAGCAGGACGCTTGCGATCATCCCCATAAATGCAAAGAACATCAAAAACTTTTTCTTGGCTGCCGAATAATCACTGATCGCACCCAGTATAGGAGCAAGGATCGCCACGATTAGGACAGCAATGGATTGGGAATATCCCCAATAGCTTGCAGCTAAAGATTCTTGAACACCTTTGGCTGCTACATCATAATAGAATACAGGTAAAACAGCAGCCATGATGGTTGTAGCAAAAGCTGAATTAGCAAAGTCATAAAGCATCCAGCTCCTAACGGGTTTCTTTTTCACGGTCATATCCCCCATCTACTTTTTTTAGACAAGCATAGCAAAGGATTTTCACAGATTTACGCAGTGAGATCAAATTTTACAAATCTTTGAGGTGATTTAATGAAACTAGCAGTATTTGGTGGAACAGGAAGAGTAGGATCAGAAATTGTACGATTAGCTCTAGAAGATGAGGTAGATGTCAAAGTACTCGTTCGTGACGAACAACGAGCGATGGACGTCATTCCAGGCGCTGAGTTTGTTGTTGGCGATGTGAAAAATGAAGAGGATGTCAGAGAGACAATCGCCAATTGTGATGCGGTCATCAGTGCCTTGAATACAGATAAAACGGATACTCTCTCTAAGAGTGTTCCTATGATCATCAAGGCGATGAGGGATGAAGGAATTCTGCGTATCATTACGATCGGGACGGCAGGCATTTTAAACAGCAGGTATGAAGAAGGTAAGTATCGCTTTCAGACCAATGAATCCAAACGTAAAAAGACGTTTGCCGCTGAAGAACATGTTAAAGTATATGAGACGTTACGGGGAAGTCAACTGGATTGGACCATCATCTGTCCGACTTATTTGCCTGACGGAGAAAGATACGGCAATATCCGATCAGAGCGTGATCTGCTCCCGGAAGACGGAAAAAAGATTACCGTGAAAGACACGGCATTTTTTGCTTATCAGGAATTCCACGAGAACGCATACCTCTACCACCGGGTAGGAATCTGTTATTAAAAAAGCCATTTCTCTTGAATGAGAAATGGCTTTCTTTTATTCACTCGACGGATAGAGGCCAAAAAACTCCTCTAATGTTACGGCCTGTTCATGAACATCTGTAGAAATGTCTTTTCCTACATATCTTAAATGCCAAGGTTCGTACATATAACCGGTGATATCTTGGGCACCTTCTCTGTAACGGATGATAAACCCATATTCATGCGCATGGTCAGAAAGCCACTCGCCTTCTGTCGTTTCACCAAACGACTGTTCCAACTTGAAAGCCACCTGAGCAGACGTCACATCCATAGCAAGTCCCGTCTGGTGCTCACTCGTACCAGGCTGTGCTGAGAATGTATCTGTTTCTTCCTTCCCATAAACTTCTACATTTCTTTCATAAATCCTCTTTTGACGATCATAGGAACGATAGCCGGAAGCAGCTACCAAATCAATTCCATTCTGCTCAGCACCCTCAAAAAGCTCTTCTAAGGCACGTGCAGCTTCTTCTCTCATCTGTTTCTTCGGGTGATCTTCTGTAAAATAGAACGGTACATCCGGGACAGTTAAATCCTCGGGCACATAATCATCCGGCAGTTTCCTGTCTTTGTTGACGATCACCTGCAAACTCTCAGGTTCTCCTACTTCGACTGTTCCGTCATCCAAAACTTTATCATTTTCTGTTCTCTCAGACGCCGTGTCCTTTGGTTTGTCAGCATCTTCTTCAGAGGAAGAGGATGGATCCTTATTGTCATCAACCGCTTGTTCTTCTTGGTTTGAAGAGGCTGGAACGTCTTTATTTGACTCTTGTTCATTCCCAGATGAGGCGAGAGAACAAGCCGTCAACCCGATAGTCAATAGTGTGATAACCCATATTTTTTTCAATTGTATTCCCTTCCTAGTCCATGATGTTACCCTTACTATAACATTCACAGGAAGATGTTGTATATCTGATCGATGATCAACCAAATATTAAAATCGACAACTTAACCTTAAATTTCTTTTTGTTTATCAAGTGGAGTAAGAAATTCTTTCACAAAAAAAACCGCTGCATCAGCAACGGTTTTATCTTATTCCCATGTAAAGGGTTGATATTGTATGCTTAGTCGTTGAAATTCATCTCGATCATCGTTATCAATGGCCTGGTTGATTTCTTTGTCCAGACGTTCTTTATTAAACTGATAACTTAGTTGATCTAAAAGCAGACGTGAGGCTAACTGTATTCCAAAGGACAACTCTCTCTTTGCCGTAATCTCTTTCCCTTTGTACTCGGGGTCGCGACGAATAACATAATCAATCTTTTGCTTTCTCATGAGACTACCCCCTTCATGCTTTTTTTCATTATGCAGGATTTAATAGGATAACGCAACAAGTTTTCTGAATATTTAGTATTATGATTCCCATTTTCAAAAGATTTAAACCTCTCAACCCTATTGCTAGAGGGATTCTCCATGGTTTACTGTTTCAAAATAGTTACTAAATCCCTAATAGACCTTTGTAAATATCTCGAACATCTCGAAAAAAATAGGATTGGGTCACCTCTCCCTGTCACATTTAGAAGAAAGAAAAGCAATGGTAAAACCGAACTCGATCAATCTCTCAAAAGGGTGCTCATTCCCCATACTTTTTACTAGAAAGTACTTTGTATCCCCTCACCGAAAGAATACATAAACATTCGTTTTCCACAGAATAAAAAAAGAGCATGAAACCCATAGGGGTCCATGCTCTTTTTTTATTCTGTGGTTTAGTTGATAAATCTGCTTGCCACATCAATTGTACGTTTCACCTGATGGCGTACACCGCTTTCAACATCTTCTTTCATGTTTCCTTCTCCATCTACACTCACACTCGTACCGTAAGGGTTTCCTCCAGAAGCAAATACGGCATCATCTGTGTAACCTGGTGCTGCGATGATCGCTCCCCAGTGGAACATAGTGGTATACATGTTCAACAACGTTGCTTCTTGTCCACCATGCGTGTTTTGAGCAGATGTCATCGCACTGACAACCTTGTTCACAAGTTTTCCTTGGAACCATAGTCCGCCCGCCTGATCCATAAATTGCTTCACTTGTCCTGGAACGTTACCGAAACGGGTAGGCACACTGAAAATAACCGCATCAGCCCAATCAAGGTCGTTGATATCTGCTTCTGGAACAACGTCTTTGGTAGCTAAGTAATGCTCTTTCCATGCTGGATTCTGTTCAATGGCCTCCATAGGAGCTAACTCCGGTACACGTACAAGCTTCACGTCTGCCCCTTCTTGTTTAGCTGCATCTTCCGCCCATTGCGCCATTTTGTAGTTCGTACCTGTAGAACTGTAATAAATGACCGCTAATTTTACGTTTGCCACTACGATCTCTCCTTTAGAATACTATTGGAATCCAAGAATACCTGTTTATTGTTTCCTTTGTTTCGATCAGGATTCACAAATACTATATACCCACTTAAAATTAAACTCAAACTCAAGAATCTTAATTTCGAGATATTTTATATAATCTTTACAATTTAACTAAACCTGCTCAATCCAAGCTGTTTTGCGCGAAGGCAATTAACATGAACATGGAAAGCTTTTTTTCTCTAGACCCACAGAACTTCAATTTGGTAAGCTATATCAAGCTCTTATTGATCGATCTGGAGGAAAAGTTTATGAACGAATATGCACAATTAAAAAAAGGGGAACGTGGAGCCTGGGTAAGTATTGTTGCCTATCTTGTCCTTGCTACTACAAAATTGATCATAGCCTCCATAGGAAACTCTGAAGCACTACGTGCAGATGGATTAAACAATACAACGGATGTCATTGCGTCTGTGGCTGTCTTAGTCGGGCTTAAAATATCAAGGAAACCCCCGGACGAAGATCACCATTATGGACATTTCCGCGCGGAAACAATCGCTTCTCTCATCGCAGCTTTCATCATGATGACCGTGGGCATAGAGGTGATCATTGGTACGGTTCAGGATATTATTCAGCAAAAAGCAAGTGAACCTTCCATGATTACGGCTTGGACCGCTTTAGTAGCTGCCTTTGTTATGTATGGGGTTTATCGTTACAACTTGAACTTATCGAAAAAAGTGGAAAGCAATGCCTTGTATGCGGCCGCCCAAGATAATCGATCAGATGCTTTGGTGAGTGTCGGAGCAAGCATCGGTATCTTCGGTTCTCAGTTCGGCATTTTCTGGCTGGATCCTCTTGCTGGTCTGGTTGTTGGCCTCATCATTTGCAAAACCGCCTGGGACATTTTTGTCGATGCTACACATAGTCTTACAGATGGATATGATGAAGATGGAATTGAACACATTCGTGCGAGCATATCCGACCATCCCGACGTTTGGGCCGTGAAAGATGTAAAAGCACGGATGCAGGGAAATAAAACGCTTGTCGAAGCTACCATTCATGTTAACCCTGATATTACCGTGCAAGAAGGTCACGACATTACGGATGAAGTGGAGGAGCGTTTAGAAAAAGAGAAAAACATCGGATATGCCCACATTCATATCGAACCTTATGAGGAAGAAGAAACATAAAAAGCCTGCCGATGATGGCAGGCTTTTTTTAGCAATTATGAGTCTGTTTATGCAAGACGATTGGTTAATTTCTTTAATTCACTCCACCCATAAGCTGTCTCTTCGTAGGTTCCTTGGCCAATCGTTACTCTTTCAGCCTCTACTGGGTCTGCTCCATATTTTATGTAAAATTGGCTGGAAGGGTTATTGGTCAGTACCCATACAAGAAGGGATCGGTATCCCGCTTCAAGCATCCCATTTGAAAATACACGGAGCATTTCTTTCCCATACCCTTTACCCTGATACTCATCCAGTAAGTATATGGCATAGATTTCTCCATCATATCCATAGTTCTTCGTCCGTTCTTTCCCACCAGAAACAAAACCGACAACTACACCCTCTTCATTTTCAATCACATAGGCAATCTGACCATTCACAGGAGTTCTGAGAACCGTTTCCCAAAGGGCAATCCGGTGCTCAACTGTCGTATTGCTTAAATCCCTTTCATCGATCAAATCCTTATAAGTTGATTTCCAACTCTTCACATGAATTTCTGCAATCGTTTCAGCATCCTCAAAGCGGGCAGCTCTTACTTCAGGCATATGGAGATCGTCCCTTCTTCCTCTAATTAACTCTTATTGTAACAAAAAGATGATGCCAAGAGTGACATCACCTTTGATTTGCTGTTGATCAACATTGGAAACTAGAAATTTGTCGAGTATCAAAACCTGTGTAAACCCACTGACGACGCCGGCGCTGCCAACGGTATCCAGCCACAGAGGTCCGTCCGATGTATGTCGGGTAGAACCAGAAAGATCGGCCATTTACAAGACGGATCCATGTGTATCGATAGAGACAGCCATAAAGTGATCCCGGATCGACAGCATACAGAGAAGCTCCTTGCGAACTAGGTGGCTGATCTGGTGGTGGAGGGAGCTGGATACCAGGTCCGCCGGGTCCACCTGGCCCCCCAGGTCCTCCAGGTCCACCGGGTCCACCGGGTCCACCGGGCCCCACTGGACCACCCGGCCCTCCCCCGAATGGTGGTCCACCTGGAGGAGGTCCAGGAGGTTGGCCCGGGCCAAATTGTCCACCCTGATTGGGCGTAGGAAAACCAAAAATCTGCCCGAAAGGAAATCCAAATTGTCGGTGCATAACGATCAATTCCTTTCTCGGAAGTATCCCTATACGATATGCACCTTCTAGGCAGGTGTGATTATAATGTCATCAAGAACACAGATGCAATCACCCCAAGTACGACGAATATGATGTGGATATTCAACCATGCAAGAAACACCCCAACCAAGCCTGCGATGATCCCGATTTGGGGTGCGTCAGGTTTTACTGACATGATCCCTGGAAAAATCAATGCACCTAGAGCAGCATAGGGAATGGCATTGAGCCACCGATCCACCCATTTAGGGAATGTGATAAAGCCTACAATCAGTGCCGGTAAAAATCTTGGAACAGCTGTAACGACCGCCATTCCGATAATCATCCAAACAATCATTCCATCCCCTCCTCATCCTCAAGGATCCATATCCCACTAAAACCTGCGAGTACTGTACCCACAACGATCGCCCAGCCTTGACTCAACCCCCAAGACTGACCAATAAAATTGATCAACATCGCGAGTACAGCGATGGCAGCAATTTTGACATCCTTTTTCACGGATGGAATCAAGAGCCCTATGAACATGGCATAAAGGGCAACTCCCATGCTGTCACTTAACCTCGTCGGCATGATATCCCCTAAAACACCACCTAAATAGGATCCTCCCACCCACGATAAATAAGCGGTCAAGATCAACGAAGCATAAAACAAGCTTCCATGTTTCTCTTTAGCTTCTTCCTTATATAGAGCGGACATCGTAAATGTTTCGTCCGTCAACCCTAAGGAAAGTGGAAGTTTCGCTCGTAAAGCCACCCCTTTTAAACGGTTGACGAAAGATAAACTCATGACAAAATGCCTAAAGTTAAGTACAAAGGTAGCAATAATGATTTCAATCATTCCTGTGCCTGTTGCGACCATCCCCACGGCTAAAAATTGAGCAGCGCCTGCAAACACAAGCACACTCATCAATGTAAGTTCAAGATTCGTCATGCCTGTGCGGCTGGCTAAGACACCGTATGTCAAAGCGACAGGCAAATACCCAAGCATGATCGGAAAACCCGCAATCATCCCTCTTCTTATCATATGTAAGCGTGTAGAAGAAGCCGTTGTACAAATGGCTTGTGATTCCATCCTTCCTCCCCCTGTCCATCCAAATTTCCACTATTATACACAACGAGCGAATAGATTTGAAGCACCGCCTTTCGAAAAAATCCGTTGACATCCTCTAAAAAATGTTCTATCATAAACTCACATTACTTCACTGCTTAAAAGCGTTTAAGTAAAGAAGAATAGATCGTATCATGAATTCCGAAGTAGATGGTTCGAGAGCAGACGAACAGAGACCAAGTGGGTGGTGTGAACTTGGGCATCCTTCCATCGAATTACAGAATTCCAAGGCAAATGATACACCAACAGAGTGGGTGAATAATGTTCACCAACAAGGGTGGTACCGCGGAGTGAAAGCTTCGTCCCTGTTTGTTCAGGGACGGAGCTTTTCTTTTGTTTTAAACAGCATAAGAAGTAAAAAAGAAAAATTTGAGGGGGAATTCATATGCTTCACCTGCAGCCAAAAAAACTACCAAGCGTCATTGAATCCATATTACTATTACTTGTAACCATCGGAATCATCAGTTATTTCATTATTGATGTTCAAACCGTTCCACATATTCCGATCCTGATTGGAATCCTCATTATGATTGCCTATGGATCCTTGAAAAAAATGAGTTTTAAAGACCTGCAATATGGCATGACTCAAGGAGCACAGACAGGAATGGGAGCCGTCCTTTTATTCTTTGTCATTGGTGTTCTAATTGCAAGCTGGATGGCGAGCGGGACAATTCCTGCTTTAATGAATGCAGGCTTTCTCCTAGCAGGAGGCCCTTGGTTCTTAGCTATTGTTTTCGCAGTAACAGCCATTGTCGGTATTGCTTTAGGCAGTTCATTCACCACAGCAGCGACGGTCGGGGTAGCGCTGATCGGGGTTGCACAATCGATGGATATCTCCTTAGCCATGACGGCTGGGGCGATTGTATCCGGGGCCTTCTTCGGTGACAAAATGTCTCCTTTATCTGATACAACCAACCTGGCATCGACGGTTGTTAAAGTCGATTTGTTCGACCACATCAAAAACATGGCATGGACAACCATCCCTGCTTTTATCATCACATTTATTTTGTTCGTAATTCTATCTCCGAACGGGAGCCCGAATGTTGAACAGTTGAACACGTTCCAAAACGGTTTAAATGAAACAGGTTTAATGCACTGGACGTCCTGGATCCCATTAGCTATCCTTGTAGCTATGACCGTGACCAAACGCCCGGCTTTCCTATCACTCGCAATCAGTAGTATTGCAGCCACACTTATCGCTGGGTTCCGCGGTGTCATGGAATGGGGCGCTCTTTTCGGAACATGGTTTGATGGTTTCCAAGGAGATTCCGGAAATGATATTGTCAACGATTTACTGACCCGTGGGGGGATGAACGGCATGCTCTTCACCGTATCCCTAGTCATTCTCGCCCTTGCATTAGGAGGACTATTCTTCGTTACCGGGATCATTCCTTCTATCTTGACACGTGTTCAGGACTCGCTAAAATCGGCCAGATCCGCTACGCTATCTACTGCATTCACAGCGATTGGAATCAACATTGCCATCGGGGAGCAGTATCTATCCATCTTGCTGACAGGAGAAGCGTACCAGGACATTTATGAAAAAGCTGGACTTGCCAGGAAAAACTTATCCCGAACTTTAGAAGATGCGGGGACCGTCATTAATCCACTTGTCCCTTGGAGTGTGTGCGGTGTCTTCTTATCAGGAGTTCTTGGAGTCCCTGTTCTTGATTACTTGCCATTTGCTTTCTTTTGTTTATTAAGTCCGTTGCTTACTATTCTGTTTGGAATATCAGGAAAGACCCTGACCCCAAAGCAAGCAAAGGTGCAACCACTTGAAAAAGCAAATTAATAAAAAGACCGCCTCTTTACAGAAAAGAGGCGGTCTTTTGTGTTTCCCTCTTCACGTGAAGTCCGCCACCAGTTCAACATCTTTTGGTGCCTGGGACAGTCGAAACCTCCATCATAAAAAGGGCTGTGAATAATTCCCTTCCTCTGACTTACACTAAATAAAAACAGGGAAGATCGAGGTGATGGCATGGACCAAAGGGAACACGAGGATCAGTCGAACCAAGAATATCATATGGATCATGCAGAAGCTGAACAAGTTTTGGATGATGTCGCCTTTTACCGGACGTTAATTGTCAATGTTATCTTTATTGGTAAAGAGGGGGCTGAAGATTGGGTCCTTGTTGATTGTGGAATCGGACATTATCGTAAAAGGATTATGGAAGCTGCCGAAAAAAGATATGGACGAACAAAACCAAAAGCAATCATTTTGACACATGGTCATTTCGATCATGTCGGCTCAGCGAAACAACTGGCAGAAGAATGGAAGGTCCCTATATACATTCATCCAATGGAGATGGATTATGTAACAGGGAAAAGAGATTATCCGGTCGGTGATGCAACTGTTGGAGGTGGGTTATTTTCAATACTATCGCCCTTCTTTCCGACGCACCAGGCTGATTTGAGTAAATACATCCATCCGCTCCCGAACGATGGGACCATCCCTTTTCTTGAAGATTGGCGCAGCATCCACACGCCTGGACATACACCGGGGCATATCGCTCTGTTCCGGGATAAGGACAAAACCCTTATTGCTGGAGATGCATTTATAACTGTCAAGCAGGAATCAAGTATGGCTGTGTTTACTCAACACCAGCACGTCCACGGTCCACCAGCATACTTCACTCATAACTGGGAGGAAGCGGAAAGTTCAGTACAAGAACTCGCATCTCTAAAGCCAGCCATTGCTATTACAGGACACGGTCTACCCATGCAAGGAGAACTTCTTTCCAAACAACTGAATGACCTCGCTGCAAATTTTAAAGAATTGGCTGTTCCTAAACATAAAGGGAAGCTTCACTAAACAGCAAGTGAGTCCATCACTTGCTGTTTTCATGTTTAACTATGGAAGCGATTTTTCTAAGCCCTTCCAATAAACGAGGACTTGGGCGGCAAAAAAGGGACTCTTCGAGGACATGGATTTGATCGTGTTTCACAGCTTTAAGCTCGGACCATCCCGGTCGCTTTCTAATCAGAGCAGGATTCATTTTTTCTTCCTTTACCCCTACCCACACCATACATATATGATCAGGATCACGCTTTTTCACTTCTTCCCAATTCGTTTGGAAACTAGCTACCTCCTGATCACGGAAGACGTTGACCCCACCAGAAAGTTCACTGATCTCATTCAGCCAGTTCAACTTTCCTGGTGTGAATACCGGCTTCGGCCACCATTCCCAATACAAAGAAGGCTCTTCTTCCATCTGTTTGGCCTTTTCCTTGTATTCATCGATTTCCCTCAAAAAAGCATCCGCATGCTCGTGACCTTTTTCTTCTACTCCAATCGCCTTTCCTACACGACGAATATCTTCAGAAATCTCATATAACGTGTTCGGGTTCAATATGATATAGGGCAAGTCGTATTCGTCCAACCCTTCAATGTTTTTTTCCATCCCAGGAACCGACAAAGATGCTAAAACTAGGTCCGGCTTCAAGGAAGCGACCTTTTCAATATCAATAGATAAATCCGGCCCAAGCTTCGGAAGGTTCTCCACTTCTTCGGGAAAATCAGAATAATTATCGACACCAACCAACAGATGGGTTTGCCCAAGATTAGCGACAATTTCAGTATTGCTAGGACAAATCGACACAATTCTCATTTTTCAACCCCCTTTTTCAGAATCGTCTGATGTTTCATTTTCTTTCATTATAGCTTATATTGAATGTATGGAAAAATGAAAGAACGAAAGGGATGAACCCATTGACGACCACACTCCTCGATACATCCAAAGGAATAGTAGAGTTTACATATAAAGGGTCCGGCCCTCCTGTTTTGTTATTGAAAGGTGGACACTCCACAAGAAATACAGATTTATCTCACAGCAGTCTCATTTATGAAGGGTTTTCGTTACTCACGATTTCTCGCCCGGGCTATGATTATACAGAACTCTCCACAGGTCGCACTCCTGAGGATTTTGCCGATACCATTGTCGAAGTACTTGACCACCTCCAATTAGAAAAGGTACAGGTCATTTCTATATCAGCAGCTGGTCCGACAGGGATCGCTTTAGCCATTCATCATCCAGATAGAGTAGACCGACTGCTACTTGAAGCTGCTCTTCTCACATCATGGGAAGCTGAAGTTAAAAAACGAGCTGCGCTCCTCTTCGGACCAGCAGAAAAACTGGTTTGGAGCAGTCTACGAACTATGCTTAAATTTTTTCCTGATCTAGTTATGAAGCAACTACTTGCTGATTTAACAACAGATAATGTGGAAGATTACCTGGACAATCTTACTCCTAACGACCGTCGCTTCATTGTTGATATGCTGGCAACTTCCCAGTCTGGAAAAGGCTTCATCACAGATCTTGACCACGAGACCCCGGATATAAGCGGAATTCAAGTGCCTGTTCTCGGTATGTATTCACAAAAAGATCGCAGTGTGCCGTATACGAATGCTCTTTTGTTGAAATCTTCCGTACCTGATTGTGAAATTTTCGAAGTCGACTCCGATAGTCATTTGATCTGGATAGGTAAAGACGCTCACACCGTTTGGAAGAAACGCCTGGAATTTTTGACTAATACTTAAACATTCGGAGGGATCATCATGGATGATGTCAAATGCAAACAAATGTTGGATCGTTTCCTTACGTTTTATGACCAAGCCTCCCAAACACCGTTGCACAAACGTTATGAATTATGGGCCGATCAATACGCATTCCCTTACACCCCACCCGGCTATCAACAAGGACAGTTAGCCAAAGAAATGATTGATTACGCATGGAATAGATACGAGCAAGTCTATGACAAAATTCAGTATTTTGATATTGGACCCTTAGAAGTTAATGGGTATGTAGAATCCATTAAACAAATTCTTCACTGTACAACACCAGTAAGGATGACCGTCATGTTTTTTGTCGGAACATTTGAAACCGATCCATTCATTATGGAAAAGGACCAGCATTATACCCTCTGCTTTCCTGTAGAACTAACATCCAGCCGAACCCGCTTGATACAAGAATTGACACGTGTCGTCCACTGCAGCCAGTCCGGCCTCGCACCAAGCCACACACGAACTTTAGGGCAATTGATTTTCCAAGAAGGGATGGCGGCCCACACAACCGAAGAAGTTCTTGAAGAGAGCGGCATGATCGACTTCCCACTATGCTGGGAACAAGAAAAGTGCAGCCGGGAACCCAATCGAGTCATGATGAACATCCAACCGCACCTCCACCGGACCGATTATGAAGCTCTTTATTCGTTTACCAAAGGGACAGGCGCCTCTGGTTTTGAGAAAGAAGCCAATTACACCGGCTACCTCATTGTTGAGCATTTATTAGAACAAGGCCGCCCTCTCTATGACCTTGCTGGTATTCAAAAAACTGAGGTGGATGCCATTGTAGAGAAGTCTCTATTCTCATTAATGAATCAAGCCTACCTCACTCAGCCGCAAGACTGAATATTCCCAGTAGTTGGGAAAACTTTTTCTTCAAAGGGCTTTCATTCCTTTTGGCCATCTGTTATACTATGGTTAATTATTCGTTGTTCGATCAGATTCATGCAAGAGAAGATGTTTCGAAAGATGTCGTCTTGATGGAACTTGAAAAGAGCAAGAATAGTAATACAATGTGGAATTTTTCCACGCAGGAGGTAACGTACATGGTTGAAGGTACAGTAAAATGGTTTAACGCAGAAAAAGGTTTTGGATTTATCGAAGTAGAAGGTCAAGACGACGTCTTCGTACACTTCTCTGCTATTCAAGAAGAAGGTTTCAAGTCTCTTGAAGAAGGACAAGTTGTAACTTTCGAAATTGAAGAAGGTCAGCGTGGACCACAAGCAGCTAACGTTCAAAAATAAGAACGTATAAAAAACTCCCCTTTTAAAGGGGAGTTTTTTTTATTACCCAAATCCCCCTCTTCCACTAACGCTCCCTAAAGTGGAAGACTCAGCTTCGAGATGTTTGTGTGAGTTTAGGGGCTCCGGGAAACCGTTCGCTTTCCATGGGGCGGGCGGTGAGCCTCCTCAGGCTACGCCTTCCGGGGTCTCACCTGTCCCACACGTCCCATAGGAGTCTCACCGTTTCCCTACGCCCCTTGACCATAAGAGGATCTCGAAACTACTTCCCGGTAAGCTGCTTTTCCCACAAGGAGTAGAGGATGTTAACTTCCATATACGAAGTATGTATAGAGCTCATTATGCCTGCAACACCAATATAGGAGAGAACACTCATCCCTCCTACGCAGGCATGAAGCGCTATGGATCGAGCTTTTCCGTCCTGAATACCCAGCGTGGAGATGTTAATATTCTCCTCTTATTCAATCATACAAGTTGATTATTGCAGAAGTGATTTCGAGAGTCTCCCATAGCAAAGGGGCGGAGGGGAATGGGGAGACTCCTGCGGGAAGAGAGTGCTTGGGGAGACCCCACAGGACGCAGTCCGAGGAGGCTCAACGCGATCCAGCGGAAAGCGAGCTATTCCCCGCAGCCCCCTTCCACTCACACAAACATCTCGAAATCAAGTCTTCAACAATCCCGCCCTATTATTCAATAAAAAAAGAAGGCTCTATGAAGAGCCTTCTTTTTTGCTTATTCTTCGTCCTGTTCAGTTAGAATGACCGGACCTTCATTTGTGATCGCAACGGTGTGCTCGTATTGAGCGGAAAGCGAACCGTCAACAGTGCGTGCAGTCCAATTGTTTTCATCCATTTGGCTGCCCCATGCACCAATGTTGATCATCGGTTCAATCGTTATGACCATTCCCTCTTTCAAACGGGCACCTTTTCCAGCTGCACCAAAGTGGGGAATATAAGGATCTTCATGAATCGAATCACCAATTCCGTGTCCTGTGAAATCACGGACGACGGAGTACCCTTCCCCTTCTGCATAGGCCTGGATAGCATGGCCGATATCTCCAATACGATTACCAGGAACCGCTTGCTCAATCCCTTTATAAAGAGAAGTTTTCGTAACATCCATTAATTTTTGAGCTTCTTCGCTTATTTCTCCTACGGCATGTGTCCAAGCTGAATCAGCCAGGAAACCATTCAAATTGACCACCATATCAATAGTCACGATATCGCCTTCTTCCAGTTTTTCAGCACGTGGAAAGCCGTGACAAATTTCATCATTGATGGAAGCACATGTCGTGAACTCATACCCCTGGTAACCTTTTTGCTCCCCAGTAGCCCCTCGTTCAGCTAAGTATTTTTCAACGAAGTTTTCAATTTCCATTGTTGTTACACCTGGTTTAATAAACGTGCGCAATTGTTTATGAACACTCGCAAGAAGCTTTCCCGCTTCATGCATTTTTTCAATTTCTCTTTGACTCTTACGTTTGATCATATGCTCAATCCTCTCTTTTTCTATTACGTATGCATGTATCCTCTAGTATGATAACGAAAATTTGGAGGAACGACTACCCTTACGAATTCAGTCTACTCTTCGAATTTCCTTCGCAGGGTTTCCAGCAACAAACACATTTGATGGAACATCCTTCGTCACCACTGCTCCTGAGCCAACTACGACATTATCTCCAATGGTTACTCCTGGATTGATGACAGCACTTCCTCCGATCCAAACATCATCACCAATAGTTATCGGTCTTCCTGATTCTAACCCACTTGCTCTTGTCTCACGATCCATTGGATGCGTGGCGGTGTACAATTGGACATTCGGACCAATCAGAACTCTTTTTCCGATACGAATTTCACAGACATCCAGAAACACGCAGTTATAATTAGCAAAAAATCCGTCACCTACATGAATATTGTAACCATAATCACAATAAAATGGAGGCTCCAGTCCCATCTCCCCTTCGATCGTACCAAAGAGGTCATGAATCAACTGTTTACGATAATGGTCTTCTGTATCTTTCGTCTGGTTGAGTTGATTCATCAGTTGTTTAGCGCGAGATCGTTCCACCATCAACTCTTCGTCCCACGATTTATACAATTCCCCCGCCAACATTTTTTCCTTTTCACTCATGAGATCACCTCAGTTTTTAAATACGTTCTCTCTTTACTTTACCATAGTTTTTCGCTAGTCTAGGAACAACCGAAGGAGGTCATTGATAATGCAAGTACGCGAATTGAAGCAAACCGATGCTGAAGAATATTACAATTTAAGACTTGAAGCGCTACTCTCCAATCCAGATGCGTTTATCACTACATATGAACAAGAAAAACAGCGACCAAACCCGATCGATACGACAGCAGAGAGGCTTGAGAGAGAAACTTCCCGCACATTCGGGCTTTTTGTTGAAGAAAAACTCGCCGGTGTCGTCACTTTAGTTAGAGAAACTCACCCAAAGTTTTCCCATAAAGCTTCTATTGTAGCCATGTACATAACGAAAGAACATAGACGCCAAGGCGGTGCGGAGCTTTTAGTTGAGCAGCTGATTCAATTTGCACGTGCCATCGAGCTGGAAGTGCTTCACTTGAGCGTCGTTACTGATAATCATCCAGCGAAAGGGTTTTATAAGAAGCTTGGCTTCCACACATACGGTACAGAGGAAAAAGCCATTAAATTACCCAACCGCTATTTAGACGAAGATCATATGGTGCTCTTCTTATAAATTCCACTAAAGCTCCCTTTAGCGGAATACTCAGTTTCGAGATGTTCCCGGGTTTCGTTTGCCGTGTTGGGCGCCAGGGGTGGTTGGGAAGCAACTCGCTTTCCTGCGGGGATGACGGCAAGCCTCCTCGGACTTCGTCCTGTGGGGTCTCGCCAGCCAATCCATTCCCGCGGGAGTCTCGCAGCTTCCCAACCACCCCTTTCATAGTAAGGAGAAACGAACCCCTATACCTAGAGGAAGTGTCTCCCATTTCCCCTCCTATGGCAAGCATAAAGCGCTCTGTATCAAGCTTATAGATTCTGAATGCCTGCTTGAGGAGAAGTTATATGATCCACATCCCTCAGTCATTCAAGTTGATTGTTCAGAAGTGATTTCGAGAATCTTCCATGGCAAAGGGGCGGAGGGGAATGGCAAGACTCCTGCGGGACAAAAGTGCAGGGTGAGACCCCACAGGACGCAGTCCGAGGAGGCTCACCGCGCTCCCGCGGAAAGCGAGTCATTCCCCGCAGCCCCATCCACTCAACAAAAGTCTCGAAATCGAGTCTTCCAGAATCCTGCCATATACTTCAATAACCAGAGGGAATGAATATACGAATGAGAGTTGGAAATTTGAAACATTCCTCCCTTGTCTTTCGTAAAGGAAAGAAGAACGCAACATAATTAAAAGGGTGAAAATATGATAGAAATCAATAGCATCTCCAAGAGTTTCGCAGGAAAGCAAGCAGTGAAAGATCTTGACCTCTCTGTTCCAGGTGGGAAAATCTTCGGCTTTCTCGGTCCAAACGGAGCTGGAAAATCAACCACAATTAAAATGATGACAGGGATTCTGCCCATTGATAAAGGGTCTATAACGTTGAATGGCATTGATGTAGCGAAAGAACCGATGAAGGCAAAGCATCAATTCGGGTATGTGCCTGACCGTTCAGACATTTTTCTAAGGTTAAAAGGAATCGAATATTTAAATTTCATTGCTGATGTTTTTGAAGTCCCAAAAGATATAAGAAAAGAAAAAATCGAACATTTGACGAAGAGCTTCGGCATTTATGAAGCCTTGAATGATCATATACAGACCTACTCCCATGGGATGAGACAAAAAATTGTAGTCAGTGGTGTACTGCTTCATGACCCAGACGTGTGGATTTTAGATGAGCCGCTAACAGGTCTGGATCCAAAGTCCTCCTACACGTTAAAAGAAATGATGCGCGATCATGCACGAAGAGGGAAAACTGTCTTTTTTTCCACCCATGTCCTGGAAGTAGTGGAACAATTGTGTGATGAAGTCGCCATTATTAACAATGGGCATGTGCAATTCAAAGGAAATATGGCTGAGATGAGGCAACAGTTCAAAGATGATGATAACCTGGAGCAATTGTTCCTGGAGCTGACGCAAAATGAGTAAAGCATGGAAATTGATGCGAATCATGGTGAAAATGCAGCTGTCCATGGCTAATAAAAGCAGCACGGAAAAATTCGGGTACATTATCATTGGTCTCATGATGGTCCCGTTCGGTCTGCTCATCCTGTTTTTCATTCAAGGGCTAATAGGAAACATGTATGCCGCACTTGAACCATTAGGGAATGAAGGAGTCATTCTCGGATTATTGTTCGTAATGATGACTTTTATTTTCTGTATCACAAGTATAGGGACCGTACTCAGTTCTTTTTACTTTGCAGAAGATGTGGAGTCTTTTATATCTTTACCTTTTCAACCTTATCAAATCTTATTCGGTAAGTCTGCGGTTCCATTTCTATCGTTGTACGGCTTGAATACGATTTTGCTGCTTCCCTCCCTCGTATTTTATGGCATACATAGCGGAGCCGGAGCGCTCTATTACCTTTTAGCAATGATTGTTTGGGCCTTGACGCCAATTATCCCTTTCGTTTTGACTGCGATCGTCCTTATGTTCATTATGCGATTTGCTAATATATCCAAAAATAAAGACCGTACGAAAGTTCTTGTCGGTCTCCTCGGATTTGCTTTCGCCATCGGAATCAATATCCTGCTTCGCTTGGATTCTGGAACAGGTAATGTCGCGGAGATGTTAACACAGCAAAACGCTCTACTTGAACTCGTAACGAGATTTTTCCCAACCGCTTACATCAGTAGTCTTGCACTGACTGAAATAGGGTCTTGGACAGGAGCCTTTTACTTCCTGTTGTTGATCGCTTTATCCGTTGGAGCAATACTATTATTCCTTTCAATCGGACAAAGGTTCTACTTTAAAGGTGTGTTAGGGTTATCTGGAGGAAAGCGGAGCGAATTTGACGAAGAGAAAGTTCAAAAACATGTGAAACAGCAGTCTATACTTATGAGCTTATGGAAAAAGGAAATGCGCATCATTCTTCGGACACCGACGTTCTTCACACAAATTGTCGTGCAGAGTCTTTTCTTTCCTGTATTTTTAATAATCATCCTTTTGCTTGACCCCAATGGACCTCTTACAGGATGGGGCACACAACTCCACTTGATCGAAGGAAAGAAAGTCATTCTGGGAATGTTCGGTCTCACTGTAGTCGCTTTAGGAATCAACCCAGCCTCTTTCTCTTCTGTTTCAAGAGATGGAAAAAGCTGGTTCAACCATTTGTACTTGCCTATTCCGGCTTCAACGGTGATTCTAAGTAAGCTGCTCGTTTCTTTCTTCATGAATTTCCTATCTATACTGCTTTTAAGCTTAGCCGCATTATTTGTTCTTAAAGTACCTCCAATCATTTGGATACTCTGGTTTGTAGTTTCTCTTTTGACAGGCTGGATCGCTAGTATTGCAGGGCTAATGATTGACTTGTACAGTCCTAAGCTAAATTGGACGGATGAGAGAGAAGTGTTTAAAGGAAGGTTCATAGGAATTGTCCCCCTAGCACTGGAAGCAGCAGTTTTCGGGGTTATCATTCTTATTTTGTGGCATAGTGGCTTGCAAGGCATTTGGATGGTGAGCAGTGTATTGCTTCTCATCTTGATCATGATCACAGCTGTTACACAATATTTCTTGAATCGGTTGGTCCAACGAAAATTCTATAAGATCTTTTAAATATAAAAAAGCTCTGAGTAAAAGCTCAGAGCTTTTTTATATTCTATTCTTGGCCGGAGAAGTCATGGAGTGATTTATCCCCCAAAGAAAAAGTCGAAAATGTTCCCAGCTTTGGAAGCATTCTGATTATAAAACTCCGAGTATCCACAGTTTTCACAATAAACGACGGTGAATTTATTGTTTTGTACATCCATCATTTTCGAAAGACCTGTCCCAGTCATAGATACATCCTTTTTTCCAGCATCTGTACTTCCACATTTGATACATCCTTGATCGCTCATCTATTAAACATCCTCCTTCATGATAGTAATGAAGATCATTTCACAATCATGACTGGACATTTCGCTCTTTTCGCCACTTTATGACTTACACTGCCCAGTACCATCTCTTGCAGAGTATTCAAACCTCTACTTCCAATCACTACAAGATCGAAGTTATTCTCATTCGCAAATTTAACAATTGTCGGACCTGGTTCCCCGTGTTGAATGCTAATTTGATAAGAGGCATTCTTATCTTGGAGAATTTCCTCAATCGGTTTCAATCTCTGTTGACGACGGCGTTCAACCATGCCTTGATCACCCTCAGATAGGACATCTGACTTGGACTGCTCCCCGTCAACAACGTAAACGATTGTAATCTCCCCGTCTTTTTGTAAGTTCGCAAGCTCTGCCGCACGTTCAGCTGTCCGAATGGAGTGTTCAGATCCGTCCGCTGCTACTAGTATTTTTTTATACATAAGAATTCCCCCATCGATACTCTTCTATTTTCTCTATTTTACCATGTTCCTTAATAGAAGCGATAAAAAACATCCATGAAATGACAAGGAAGAAATATAAATTTGTGAAGTTAGGGTCTATTTACCCGAATAATAGAGTAAAAAAGAGAAAAATATTTATTTATGCGCTTACATGGGGTTATGTATTATCCCCTATAGGTGATATAATCTGATCGTTCTTGCCGGATTTCTGTATTGTCACGGACAATACAAAACAATACAAATAGAAAGAGGTGCGCAATTGAACACAGAAACAATTAAACAACAATGGTTTGGAAACGTAAAAAACGATGCGCTCTCAGGCATGGTTGTCGCAATGGCGCTCATCCCTGAAGCGATCGCTTTCTCTATCATCGCTGGAGTCGACCCCATGGTAGGTTTGTACGCTTCCTTCTGTATCGCTGTCGTTATTGCATTTATGGGTGGTCGTCCAGGTATGATTTCTGCTGCGACCGGAGCTATGGCTGTCCTCATGGTTACGTTAGTCAAGGACCATGGTTTGGAATATTTATTAGCTGCTACAATTTTAACGGGTATCTTACAATTTACTCTAGGTGCATTGAAAATTGGTCAGCTTATGAAATTTATTCCTAGGTCCGTCATGATTGGATTTGTGAATGCCTTAGCCATTCTTATTTTTTCCTCACAACTTGTCCATTTTGAAGGGGCAGGGTTAGCTATGTATGCTATGGTAGTAGGTTCTTTAGCCATTATTTACATTTTGCCTAGGTTTACGAAATCCGTTCCATCCCCACTAGTGGCTATTGTCGTAATGACAATCATCGCTATCACGACAGGAGCTGGATTGAAAACGGTTGGGGATATGGGTGAATTATCAAGTACATTACCTATTTTCCTACTCCCAGATATCCCATTGACATTTGAAACACTACAGATCATTTTCCCTATCTCACTAGCTCTTGCTTTTGTAGGGTTACTTGAATCATTATTAACCGCACAAATCGTAGACGATATGACGGATACAGTGAGTGACAAAAACAAAGAAGCTAGAGGACAGGGAATGGCCAATGTGGTATCCGGGTTCTTTGGTGGTATGGCTGGTTGTGCTATGATCGGTCAGTCGGTCATTAACGTATCATCTGGTGGACGTGGACGATTATCGACACTCGTAGCAGGATTATTTATGATGTTGCTAATTATTGCATTTAACGATCTACTCGTACAAATTCCTATGGCAGTGCTTGTTGGAGTTATGATTATGGTATCTATTGGAACATTCGATTGGAGCTCCTTGACACGCTTTAAGAAGACCCCGATTACAGACAGTATTGTCATGCTAGTAACCGTTGGTACAGTAGTACAAACGCATGACCTTTCTAAAGGTGTCATTGCAGGTGTAATCTTAAGTGCGATCTTCTTTGTTGCTAAGATTTCTAAAGTGAAAGTTGAGGAAGAATTCCATCAGAGTGCAGAAAAAATGGTGTACCATGTTAGTGGTCAAGTTTTCTTCGCTTCCACAGACAGCTTGATTAAGCATTTCGACTATGATGTACAAGCCTCTCATGTAGTCATTAATTTCACCCATGCTCACGTTTGGGATGATTCAGCTGTTGCTGCGATTGATAAACTTGTAACGAAGTATGAAGCGCGTGATGTAGAGGTCGAGATTGTTGGATTGAATAAAGACAGTTCACAACTTGTACGACGTCTTACCGTCAATGATAAAATAAATGCTTCATAAGAAAAGCGCAAAGCCTTAAGGCTTTGCGCTTTTTTCTATCCATTCTTCTCTTAACATACTATACACACAAGAATCGTGCCACTTTCCTTTGACATACAAGTCCTTTCGAAGTGTTCCTTCTTTGATCATCCCGACCTTTTCTAGTACCTTGATCGATCCAATATTCTCCGGGTTTGATGTAGCCACCACTCGCTGAAGTTCACAATGCTCAAAACAGAAGCGGACCATCAATTGGACCGCTTCTGTCGCCAGACCTCTTCCCCAATAATCCTGATGAATGATAAAACCGATTTCACCGACGCCATCCCAGTCCCTAATATTCATCTCAATGTTACCTACCACTTGATCCATTTCTTTTTCTACAATGGTAAAAACATAGCGACATCTATGCCTTTGTTTCCTGTCAATAATAACTTGACGGACGAAAAAGAGACTGTCTTCCTCTGTGTTCGGCCCCCAAGGCTGGTGTTTTACCGTCTCTTCGTTCGATGAATAAGGGTGAAAAGCTGACCAGTCTTCAAGTAAAACTTCCCGAAGATAAATACGGTCATTCTCTTCAATCACTTCCAAATCATCACGTCCTATATCCTTTAATATAGATCAGTCTTTTGCAAGACACGCTTTTAACTTTTTCATCCAAGGACTAGGGTCTTCTTTCACCATGTAAGCACGTACCCCTTTGTGTGTATGCAAATACAGCATTCCGTACAAGGGGGAAGATTTTCTATAAGAAACATCATGGATTGAATGAAGAGGAAATGTTTCCTTAGGTGAGACTACGCTCGATTCAAACAGCTTCAACTTGTGTTCCTGCTCTAGATAAAACTGCTGATTATTTTCGATGACACGGTTTCTCTCAAATATTGGTTGAGAACTAATCAACATCGATCGCCCTTTCCTTCTTTTTAACTCTTCTAAGTATAGCGCATTTTTCAAGAACATGTATAGAACGTCTCTTTCCAACTAACTGGCAGGATTGTGGAAGACTCAGTTTCGAGATGTTTCGGGGTTCGTTGCTGAGTTGAGCGTCAGGGGTGGTTGGGAAGCTACTCGCTTTCCTGCGGGATGACGGCAAGCCTCCTCGTGCGGGGTCTCGCCAGTCAATCCATTCCCGCGGGAGTCTCGCAGCTTCCCAACCACCCCATTCAATAATGTGAGAAACGAACCCCTGTACCAAGAAGGAACAACTTCCACCAACACTACCTATTCTAAGAAAGCACTCTATAACAAGTGGTTATGAGCTCTATCCATACGATGGAGGTTTTGTGTTATTGCTCCTAATACATATAAAGCTTCTAATTCTGGAAGTAGTTTCGAAATACTTATATGGCAAAGGGGCGAAGGGAAATGGCGAGACTCCTATTTTAAGTGTGCAGGCGCCTTGGTCAGCGGCGTATGGACTGGACTGAGCTGGCGGAGATAAAGGAAACACGAAGAACGGAGTGATTCGATGTTGACTTATCGTACAGAAGCGAGGGAAGTCTCACTAGCCGCTAGGCGCCGGAACCGGATAACTAAGAGGACAAAAGTGCAGGGTGAGACCACGCAGGACGAAGTCCGAGGAGGCTCACCGCGCTCCCGCGGAAAGCGAGTCATTCCCCGCAGCCCCCCACTCAACAAAAGTCTCGAAACTGAGTCTTCAAGAAAAGGGAGCTTATTTGGAGGAAGGTCTTCTGGCTTTCTTTCCATGATTTTTTGTATTAGGATGGTAAAGGTGTTTTTTTTGCACAACCTATGAACAACTGGAGGAACCATCATGAGTAATCGTAACAAAGGAATCATACTTCTACTTATATCCGCCTTCGGATTCTCTATGATGGCAGCGTTAGTCAAGCTGTCTGGAGACGTTCCGACTGTACAAAAGACTTTATTCCGTAACCTTGTTTCAGCCATTATCGCCTTTGGTTTTGTCATGTATAACAAAGAACGGTTATTTGGTAAAAAAGAGAACCAGAAGCTGCTACTCTCACGTTCTGCTCTTGGTACGATCGGGATGGTGTTGTTTTTCTATGCCATTGATAACCTTGTGCTTTCCGACGCTGATATGCTCAACAAACTCAGTCCCTTTTTATTAATCATCTTTTCAGCCATCTTCTTAAAGGAGAAAGCACGATTCTATCAAATCATTGCTATTATCATTGCTTTTATCGGTACACTGTTCATCATTAAACCGGCGTTTTCAGTGGAGTTCATTCCTTACCTCGCCGGTATATTCTCCGCTGTTTTTGCAGCGGGTGCTTATACTTTGCTTCGAGTTTTGGGAGATAAAGAAAAGTTTTACACCATTGTGTTCTATTTCTCATTTTTCACAACGGTCACCCTGCTCCCTTTCACCATTGCTTTTTATGAACCGATGAGCCTGAAACAATGGGTCTACCTACTATCCGCTGGTGGATTCGCAACGTTAGGACAATTCGGCTTGACGATTGCTTATAAATTTGCGCCGGCCCGGGAGATTTCAATCTTTTTCTATTCCACCGTCGTTTACTCAGCTCTCATCAGTATTCTTTTATTTGGTCAAGTCCCTGATGTCTTAAGCATTCTCGGTTACTTCACAATTTTTGGGGCATCCCTGTACATGTTCCTGAAGAATAACAAAGAGGCAAAAAAAGCGGATACGGACTCGTAGTCTTGAAAAGCTATACATGAGGTACAAGTACGCAAAAAGATAAAAAAAAGCGACCACAACCGGTCGCTTTTTTTTAATCTTTTTTCAATTTCTTTAACTGAGCTAACGTTTGATGATACTCAGACTCCAATTCTTGGACATCATCATTCGGACCAGGCATACTCAAGCGGCTGACAAGTTCGGTCAACCTTGTTTCTAATGCCATCTGATCGTAAACTTCCTCATCTGCGACAGGTGGATTCTCCACATACTCTTTCCATTGTTTCCATGTGCCATCAAAAGTCTTCAACCTTGAGTCTTCAATTAACCATAATTGATCCGCTGTCCTCTCGATGAAAGTGCGATCGTGGGTAACAAAAAGAATCGTACCAGGAAAATCACAAATCAATCGTTCTAAAGCTTGAATAGCTTCAAGGTCCAAATGGTTCGTGGGTTCATCCAGAAGGAGGAAAGTAGATCCGCTAGCCATCAGCTTAGCTAACGACAGTTTCACTCGTTCTCCTCCACTCAAGTGTCCGATGTTTTTGTTCATGTCATCGGCAAAGAACCTTAGGCGTGCAAGGATGATACGGATCGTGGTTTCAGATAATGAACTCCCTTCACTTGCATAGTCGTACACTCTCTTGTCTAAAGGCAGGTCTTCCAAAGTCTGATGAAAATACCCGACTTTCACTCCATGAGAAAGCCACTCGGTTGACTCTAATAAGTGGTGGATAAAGGTGGATTTCCCTGTTCCATTACCTCCTATGAAAGCTGTCTTCGATCCATTTTTTATTGATAACTTAGGAGTGGAAAAAAGATACCTCGAGCCTGCGTTGACCTTGGTCTCTCCTACTCTTCCCACTACCTTTTTACTTGAAGGATTTAATTGGTTGAACTCCATTTTTACCCGGTCCCATTCCATCGGTTTTTCTGCCTTCTCCAGACGGTCCAGTCTTCTTTCCAATGTCTTACTCACGCGCTCCACCTTCTTTTGGTGGGCAGCCGCTTTGTTTTTTCCCAGTTGCCACTCGGAATTCCCCATTCTCTTTGGAGGTTTTCTCATTCCTTTGGATTGCGACTGCTTTTGGCGGATTCGGTCTTGGATTCTGTTCTTTTCTTTCACATATTGTTCATGCTTTTCGTATTTTTGTTTTCGCTCCAATTCCTTTTGTGATTCGTAAAAATCATAGTCTCCATGGTATTCCGTAATCTCCCCTTGCTCAAGTTCCCAAATTTTATCACAGCAGCGATTGAGCAGCTTTCGATCATGGGAAACAATGACATAAGCCCCTTCATGCTTGAACAAGTTTTCTTCTAAGGCTTCGATGTGCTCCCAATCCAAGTTGTTGGTTGGTTCATCAAGAAAGAGCAGGGAATGACCCTGTTCAAACACCCGCTCCAATCGGGCAAGTGTTTTTTCCCCGCCACTCAAAGTTGATGTCTTCCATGCTTTCTCATTCATCTGTTCCAACCAACCATAAGAGGTGTACCATTCCACTTTGGGATCCACATCAAGCTTCCCTAACAAGTATTGCAGTAAGAGACTTTTCCCTTCGCCGTTTCTTCCTACTAAACCAATCCGCTCCCCTTTATGAATCCTAAGCTCCTTCATATTCAAAAGATCCCGGTTTCCGATCTGGTACTGTATATTGATTGCGCGCATTTTTAACATAAATAAACCTCCCTGAAACGTTCCAGAGAGGTTAAAGTCTACCACTGCTTTTGGGTACACCACGACATATGTGAAGGGTGATTATAAAGCAATAGAATCCTTTTCTAAAAAAGGACAGACCAATCCTGTATCTGGAACGAGTGTTGTTTCTTATTCTCATACTCGTTTAGCAACAGGATTAGTACTTCATTGCTTTATACGTCAGTCCCTTCTTTTTTTGTTATGTTTATTATATGATGAAGTGGTTTAGAAATACAAGACTAAAAGAACGGAGGAATTCTTATGGGTAAAGTCATTTTATTCATTGCTCAAAGTGCCGATGGCTATATCGCAAGAGAGGATGGCAGCATCGACTGGCTCCGGGATGATGTTGAAGAAGACTATGGGTTTGAAGAATTTTTTCATACGGTCGATACCGTCTTTTTAGGAAGAAAGACATATGATCACATCTTTGAATTAGCTGAAGAGTTCCCGTACAAGATGAAAGACGTCTATGTGGTGAGTAACACGCGCGAAGGCCATGATCATTATGCGACGTACCTTCAACCAGAACAAGTCCTGCCTCTCGTGAACATGCTGAAGAATGAACAAAATAAAACCATTTGGGTTGTCGGGGGAGCAAATTTAATTCACTATTTCATTTCTGCTGGCTTAATTGACGAATACCAAATCTTCATTCAACCCACATTGATTGGGAGGGGCATTCCACTATTTCAAAGACATGACCATGAAGAAGAACTTCATCTAAAAGAGTCAAAAGCTTACCAAGACGGTATGCTGGCGGTTACTTACGAAAGAAAGGAGGAAAAGAAATGATCCCCCGTGATTTAAAGGAGAATCTCTCTGAAGCGTATGACCGGCAATCAGAGCAACGCAACCAAACTCGTATCCAAGATTGGAAGATTCATGAGCGGATGGATTTTCTACAAAGGATAAGATATGAGAAGAAACATTCCATGCTCGAAATTGGATCCGGGCCAGGCAAGGACAGTCTTTTCTTCTCACAGAAAGGATTGGACGTCCATGCGACAGATCTGTCTGAAGAAATGGTCCTGCGCTGTCGTGAAAAAGGATTGAAAGCAGACGTCACAAGTTTTGATGACTTACCTTTTCCAAGAGAATATTTTGATTCCGTCTGGGCGTTGAATTGTCTTCTACATGTACCTAAAAAGAATTTGCCTGAAGTTCTAAGAGGGATTCGTAGAGTTCTAACCAAAGACGGGCTTTTTTATTTTGGTGTGTATGGTGGAATAAACCACGAAGGCATTTGGCCAGGTGATTTTCATGAGCCTAAGCGCTTTTTCTCCTTTTATGAAGACGACCTTCTTGAATCTATTCTAACCAAAGAGTTCAAGCTGGAAGCCTTTCATAAAATTCCGCTGGATGTAAGTGAAGGTGGTCCCACACATTTTCAAGGGTTCATTCTAAGAAAGTGAGTCAGAATTTACTCCCCTCCCCCATCATCTGAGTGATCGAACTGATGAGATCCAGGCTGCCATGATGTGTCATCATTCTTAGAGGAGAGGCTGCGACTACTCGTTGATTGTCCTATAAACCTGAAGATAAGAGCTAAAAGCACAACGACAAGGATCAGTCCAAAAATGGTTGCGAACATATCATTCCTCCTTTTTTAATACATACGAGGGAACGTGGGAATTGTTTCGGAAATTTCTTAAAGTTGATAGACGATCCCGCACGTATTTGGTATAGTCATATCATTTACCAATGGATGAAGGAGGAAAGTCAATGATCCCTGAGAAATTAAAAAAGGGAGATGAAATTCGAGTCATCTCTCCAGCTAAAAGTTTAGCAATTGTAGCCCCCGAACAACAGGACCTTTCTATAAAACGATTAAATGATGCAGGATTCCATGTTACCTTCAGTACATACGCCAAAGAAAGCGGCCCTTGCATCTCGAATCCTGTCCATCATAGAGTGGATGATATCCACGACGCTTTTTCTGACCCAAACGTCAAAGCTATCCTGACAACTCTTGGCGGGTACGACAGCAATCAACTGTTGAGCCATCTAGATTTTGACCTCATCCAAGAGAATCCGAAGATTTTTTGTGGCTACTCTGACATAACAGTTCTGTCTAACTCCATTTATAAAAAAAACGGACTTGTCACCTACAGCGGCCCGCACTTCTCCTCTTTTGGTATGGAAAAAGGAATACACTATACGTTTGATCATTTCATAAAAACATTCACGGAAACAGGACCACAGACCATACACCCAGCTGTTGACTGGAGTGACGATCGCTGGTACTTGAATCAACAGGAACGACATTTTCATCCCAATCCCGGCTATGAAGTCCTGCATGAAGGAGTGGCGGAAGGGATTTCTATAGGTGGGAATCTTTGTACGCTGAACTTGCTTCAGGGAACGTCTTTTATGCCATCGCTTGAGGGTACCGTTTTGTTCCTTGAAGATGATTTAATGTCAGATCCCCCTACCTTCGACCGTGACTTGCAATCATTGATTCATCAGCCTGGATTCTGTGACGTTCGTGGGATCGTTATTGGCCGCTTCCAAAAAGAGTCAAACATGAATGACGAAACACTTAGACAAATTCTCAAATCCAAAAAAGAGCTCGAACGAATACCGATCATCTATCATGCCAGCTTTGGCCACACCACCCCGATCTTTACATTTCCGATCGGAGGCCGTGTGAAGATTGAAGCATCTAAGCAATCCTCAACCATTGAACTTCTGGAATATTAAAAGGAGTCCGGTTCATCACCGGGCTCCTTCAATTATTTCCCTACTAAGTCATAAAGCTTATAGACTTGACCATTTTCAATTTTATCCGGTTTTTCTAAAAGACTCATCAACACACTGGCCACTTCATCAGGAGAGCGCAATTCCCCTTCTTCTTTCAATTTCCGAAATTTCTCCACATCGGCAAAAGCATCTTCGGAAGAGGCACGGATTTCTCCTTGCATGTCTGTGTCGATGACTCCAGGACTGTAGGCAAGAATGGTGTGTCCCTTTCCTTCCTGCTCAAGAGCAAGTGTCTGTGTAAAACGGTTGATGGCTGCTTTGGAGCTGCTGTATGTACTCCAGCCATGGATTGTCTTCTCTGCAGCACCAGAAGTAATGTTGATAATTCCAAGAGAAAGATCTCTTTCGTTCGCTTCTTTTACGAAGCGGTTCACGGTAAGAATGGGTGCCGTAACATTGACTTGCATATGTTTTTGCACGGCATCAGCTTCCAATTGCCCAACCGTTTCAATGGGTTCGATCACCCCTGCATTATTGACGAGATACACATAATGCGTGTCCTTGTGGAAAACCAGCTCTGTCATCTGATTAAGACCTCGATTTAAATCATCCATGTCACTCAGGTCACAGCTAATATGATGAAAGTCCACTCCTTTTTCATCTGCCAAGGCTTTCAGCTCTTCATTTCCTGAGCGGGATACGGCCACCACATTCACATTCTTTAAAATGTATTGACGGGCAATGGCCTCACCCAATCCACGGGAGGCACCTGTAACAACAGCATATTGCATACGTATCATCCTTTCTTCCATTCTCTTTTTTCCTTTCCCTTCTGAACAATCGGCAAACGCTCTGTTCAGAAACTTTACATCCCAGAATCCAAACGATATGATAAACGGAGCACAAGTGGACACATAAAGGAGTCTACCTATGAAGTATTTATTTCTGTTTATCATCTACGTTGCAGGACTTGTCGTTTCAAGTCTCGGCCTTGCGCTAATCATAAAATCAGGTTTGGGAGTCGGTCCGGGAGACAGCATCGCTGTCGGTCTCTCTATGCATTTCCCTGTTACTGTCGGAAGCGTCATGATCGTCGCTTTTGTCATTCTATTACTAGTCAATGCTAAGTTGGAGCATAAGCGTCCCCAATTCGAATCATTGATTCCCATTATCATCCGCGGAAGAACGTTGGATATCTTCCTTTACGGAATGCTTGAAAATATGGAGTATGAAGCCTGGTGGGCCCAATGGGGCATTTTCTCACTTGGTCTTTTAGCTACTGCGGTTGGAATTTCAGTATATTTACGGACTCCATTCCCCCGCATTCCTCTGGATCATTTTATGATGATCATGAATGAAAAAACGAACCAATCGAAGAGTACCGTACGCATTTTCTCTGAATCCGGCATGGCTCTCATTGGCTTTTTATTAGGAGCTCCCGTCGGTTTTGGAACATTGATTGTTGCCTTGCTGTTAGGTCCGCTCATTCAGTGGTCGTTCCGTTGGGCTCGGCCGATTGCTACCTTATGGACAGAACCAAAGAGAAAAATGACTCAAAAAGCGTGATGCTGACATCACGCTTTTCTTCATTCCTCAAAGGAGAGCTTCGTCACGCCTGTTTCTTCAAGCTTTCGACCGATTTCTTCCTCAATGGCTAAACGCTTCTCCATTTGTTCTTCTGTCAGCTTCCCTTCCATGGGACCATAAATTTCTGTCATCTCTTTTTCTGAGAGTTTCTCAACCAGCTTATCCCAGAAGCTGAACTCATCGTATTCTTCCACGTGCGTATCTAAAAGTTTCGATTCATAATCCACGTCAAGATCATGGACGCCAATTTGTTCCTGATAGGACACCTTGTCCTCAAGATTCGCTTCTTTATATTTTGACAACACAAGCTCCCGGACATCTTCAAACTGTTCATCCAGCTCCAACTTCGTTGAATTCACCATCCACGTTCCAAGGAAGACCATCTCCACCAGGGTTTCATATTGTTCTTTCGTCATTTCAAGTTTTACATGACTCATAATATACCGCTCCTTTCCTCTTTTCCTTAGCATTATAGCATATCCGCAAGGTCTCAAATTATTATCACGCTTACTCCTTTTCCACATGGGTTCCACCGTGGAGGACCCCCCCTATAGCGTACCAGGTACAACCTTCGTCCTAATTGGTTCCAGGTACGGCATGGGGAGAGGAGCAATGACTTTGGTACCGGGTACGGCCAGCAGGTTTACGGGTGCCAGATCTAGTGTTCATTCCTTCACAAAAAGAAGGAGCGAAAAAAACCGGTAGCTGTAAGCTACCGGTCTTCCTATTATTCCACTGCCGTCTGGCTTGTGAATATGGAATCTTCTTCATTGATATGCGCATCTGCCTCATAACATTTTTGCAATTTCCGGGTGACTGGGCCGGGACGACCTTCACCAATCGTTTGTCCGTCAACTTTTAAAATCGGCATGATTTCAGAGGTGCTGCTGGATAGAAACAACTCATCTGCATAAGCAAGGTCCTCCAATTGGAAGGCTTCCTCTATAAAATCAATATTTTCTTTATCACAGAATGCTTCCACTCTCATCCTTACACAACCATGCAGAATATTCTTTTTTGCAGGGTGGGTGTAAACTTTTCCCTGACGCACAAAATAAACGTTGGAAGAACTGCATTCAGTCACTTCTCCATTTTTATGGAGGATTGCTTCATAACAGCCTTTTTCTTTGGCTGTCTGTTTGGCAAGGACATTCGGAAGCAAATTTAAACTCTTAATATAACACCAGTCCCAACGGACATCGTCTGTAGTAATGACACTTACCCCGTCACGTAAGAAGGAGTTTGGACGAGGAAGATCTTTTACGTACGCATATAAGTTGGCTTGTGTGTGATCAGGGAAAGCGTGGTCTCTCGGTGCGGAGCCTCTCGTAATTTGCAAGTAAACTTTAGCATCTCCATTGACACCATTTTTCTTAAGTAGTTCATCCAGCTTTTCATACATTTCTTCTTTTTGATAAGGAACTTCGATTTTAACAGCCGCCGCTGAGCGGTACAGTCGATCTATATGTTCATCCATTAAGTAATAGTTTCCGCTATAGACACGGATCACTTCGTAAATTCCGTCACCGAATTGAAGTCCTCGTTCCTCAAACGGGTACTTCAAAGTGTCCTGGTTTACAAAATCATTTTCTGTCAAAATGTGGTCATGAATCGTCATCTCATTGCCTCCTCAAGTCATCTCTAGGTTTAACGAATAGTTTATCAGAAAAAAGGGCAGGGATGGACCCTTAGTTGAAAAACTTTTTAAATGTCACGTTTGGACCTATTCCAACGTATGAAGCTTGGAAGGTCGATGTGAAATGAGAGTACCCTCATCTGTCCCCATACAAACCCTTTTCATAAGCCCTGGATGATCAAAATTGAAGATGTGAACAGGCAGCTTGAAATCTCTTGCAAGAATAAGAGCAGACTGATCCATGACCTGGATGTTTTGAAGAAGAATATCATCATAATGCAGCCTTCCATACATTTTGGCACCTTTATGTTTGACAGGATCCGATGTGTACACACCATCCACGCCTTGCTTCGCAACAAGTATGGCATCACATTCCAACTCAATCGCTCTTTGTACAGCAGGATAATCAGTCGTCACAAACGGCTGACCATTCCCTCCTGCCAAAATGACAACCATCCCTTTCGTTAGGTGATGCATTGCTTTCAGACGTATATATGGCTCGGCTACACTTGTAATCGGAATAGACGTCAGGACCCGGATTTCTTTTTTCGATTTATTCTTCAACACGCCTCTTAACATCAGACTGTTAATAATTGTCCCTATTGTTCCTATATTATCGGCCTCTACCCTCTCGATTCCCCACTTCTCAGCCGTTCTCCCCCTGAAAATGTTTCCTCCCCCAACAACCACTGCCACCTCCAGCCCACTCTCAAGCAGCGAGAGGATTTCTTTCGCTATGTGTTCCAAACGTTGATTGTCGAAACTATCCGTACTGTCCCCTTTCAAGGCACCCCCACTGATCTTAAGTAAAACACGTGAATATCTCATCATAAGTCCCCTTTTCATGACCGTGGTAGATTAGAAAAAAAGAGCTTAGACCTGTGTCTAAGCTCCATGCAAAGCGAATCTTATCTCTCCCCATTCTTCTATGCTATCTTATGCTATGGGAAGCTTCATTCATTCCACTTCCACTGTGGTTTCCAACCAAGGGTGCTCGTATGGGACACCTTCATTGCCATCATCCATCATAGGATAAAAAGCCAAATCAAGCTCCTCCAGCTCCTTATCGTACCGGAAGTCATCGAATTGAATATAGCGAAAAGTCGTGAACGTCCCTTCCTTGGTGCCGATCGTATGTCCATTGTGTGTGGTGCCGTTGGAGTCTACAGCTTTAACTAAAAACTCAATATGTCCTCCTTCATCTTTCATCCAAGTCTCTTCCTTGTTTTTCATTACAGCATTTCCGTCTCTGTACCACATTCCAAGATACAATCCTTTGGCATCGTTCCGACTGTAAAGTTTGGTCAAAAAGACTTTCGTATCACCAATTTCCTGAGAAGAAACTGTCATCGGTTCCGGGTGTTGCCTGGGATCTTCCACCATTGGATACGCCTGGTTGTTTTTCAGTGCATTGACTTCTTTATTGTCTACATAAAAAAAGACAGCAGCAATCAATACAGCAATCAAACTGAAGATCGCCATGCGCACCTTTTTCATCCATCTCACCTCTTTTGTCATTAGAAGGTAAATCTTACCGTCATTATAACAAATTCCTTTTCACCAGGGTGTCAAATGAAGGGAGAGGTTTTGTCGATTTCTTACTTATTCAGTATCTGACATTCTAAAAATACAAAAAAACTGCCCTTTTATTAAAAGAGCAGTTTCCCTTCTATAAATATTTCTTCTGTACTTTTTTACCGCCATAACTGAAAACTACATCACGTCCCTCGACTTTCGTTTCTATGTGGACATTCCGCCCCCACAGCTGATAGACATAAGGCAGTGTTTTTTCCAAATACCCGACATCGAGTTCAACGTCTTCGAAATGATGTTTCAGATATAGCTCCCCACCCTTCACATAATCACCGTCCTGGACAGTGATATAAGGGAAGCCTCCATTTACCCTCATGGTGACAAGCTGATCGCGGACAGCTTCATGATCTTTATCCGTAATTTTATACTTCTGCCCTTGTTTTTGGAAAAGGTATAAATCCTCTCTGCGAGCCAGCTCTTTCGTTAAATAATTGCGGATAAAACTTTGATCTGATTCGATCTCCCGAACCTCGAACATTTTTTCTCTTCCTGAACCGGGTTCGACCCCATGTTTGATCATTTCATCGGTCGGATTGTCATACCGGTCCTCAATATCCTCAAAAATCTTCAAACCTAGATAATACGGGTTCAGCTGGGTCTTACTTGGCTGCACAACGCTCGCATTAAGTTTAGCGAATTCAATGGACTCATCACTCGTCAAATCCATCTCCCTTAAGATTCGCGCGTGCCAGTAGGAAGCCCACCCTTCATTCATGATTTTCGTTTCCAACTGCGGCCAGAAATACAACATCTCTTCCCGCATCATCGTTAAGATATCCCGCTGCCAGTCCTCTAGTTCACGGCTGTACTGTTCAATAAAAAGCAGCAAATCTTTCTCAGGCTTTGGTGGGAATTTCTTTTTCTTTCTAAACCTTGGTTGCTCTTCGGAAGATGATTCATCAATCTTCCAGATATCATCATACTCTGTTTGAAGCGGTTTTTCTTCACTTTCTTCTTCATCCAAGGACCAGGCAAGTTTTGGTCGGACCAGAGATGGATCGATATGTTCCTGAATAGCAAGGACAGCATCGAGGAAGGATTCAACCTCATGTTTCCCATAAACTTTATCGTACGTAGCGATACGTTCCGCCGTCGCCGCCATGCTTTCCACCATGTCCCTTTTCGTATTCTGAAACCGGGCATTATTTTTAAAGAAATCACAGTGAGCCAGGACGTGTGCTACGATCAGCTTATTTTGGATCAGGCTGTTAGAATTCAGCAGAAAAGCATAACAAGGGTTCGAGTTGATAACGAGTTCATAAATCTTGCTTAATCCGAGATCATATTGCAGCTTCATCTTGTAGTATTGTTTTCCAAAGCTCCAGTGGGAAAAGCGTGTAGGCATTCCGTACGCTCCGAATGTATAAATAATATCATCAGGACAGACTTCGTAACGCATTGGGTAGAAATCAAGCCCGAAACCTTTAGCGATTTCCGTTATTTCTCTAATCGCATATTCGAGCTTCTTTTGGTCATCTGGTCTCAAAGATGCCCCCTCCTTCGATTTTGCTTATTTTACTATATGAGGGTAAAGCAGCGAACATGAAGGTTCGGGCCATCTTCTTGTCCTCTATACTAGAATTTTAGCCATAAGATACTCATCAACCGGCCTCTCATTGATGATGAGGGATTGTTTCTTCACTCCTTCTCTTTGGAAACCCATCCGTTCATAAAACTGGACAGCTCTTTCATTATGGACCATAACCGTAAGTTCAAGCCTCGTCACACCATTTTCTCTTGCCCAAACGAATAGATGAAGGAATAGCTCCTTAGCGACCCCTTTACCGTGAAATTCTTTCAAAACTCCCGTAATCACACTTGCTGTATGTAAATTCCTTGGCGCACCGCCACCAAAAACGGTCACATGCCCTCTGGCCTCTCCGTTTATTACGGAGAGTAAGATCATAGAGTTTTCTTCCTTTTCCACCTTTTGTATCAACCTTTCCACTTGTTCTATCGTGGATTTTCTTTCGCCTTTCCCATATAGTAAAAATTCAGATTCTCCCTCCAGCTGCTCGATAAGATTTCGATAGGATGCTGCATCAAAGACCTCTGCCATTCTAATCATTGTTCAATCCCCCCTCTTTTCATATTTTATCAAAATAAAGGCTGACAAACGTCACCCTCTTCCATACCTTCCGTTGATATAAAATAGTTTATTTAGCTCTGCTTTCAAACAAGGAAGCAGAAGGATTTCAGAAACTGCAAGATCCCAGTAACCATAAAAAAAAGAGAGCAAATGGCTCTCTTCTTATGCTGCCTCCTCCTGAAGGGAAGCGTTTAGTTTTCGATTTTTTAATATAAAATAGATCATCGTTAATACAGAAGCTCCTAGAATGAAACTCGCCAAGATAGAAGCATTTTCCCACATGAAGGAAAAGTTGCCATCAGATATGATTGATTTGAATCCTGCTACGGAGTAGGTCATGGGTAAGAGTGGGTTAAACCACTGTAACGGTTCAGGGATCAATTCTAGAGGGAACGTCCCTGCACTCGTCGTCAATTGAAGAATTAATATCAAGATAGCCATGAATCTTCCAGGGTCCCCAAGCCAGGTCACAAGCATTTGTACAAGCGTCATAAAAGTAAGACTTGTGATGATACTGAACAGGTAAAAATACTCTACATGAGTAACTTCCAGGTTCAACCCATACAATATGACACTTGCTGCAATGACAGCTTGAATCGTGCCAGCCACAAACAATACTCCAAACTTTGCCGAAAACCATCCGAATCCGGTTTTTGGACTTTCGAAAGGATCACGGACTGGGTAAACAATGGTAATTAACAATGCACCTACGAACAAACCTAAGGACAAGAAATAAGGGGTGAATCCTGTCCCGTAATTCGGCACATGATGAAGGGATTCTTTTTCTACACCTACAGGAGATCCCATCATCTTCCCTGTCTGATCATCCGCTTTCACCTCATTCGCTTCTGATGAAGCGGTAGTTAGGTTTGATTCGAACTCTTTCGTTCCGGATGTTAATGCAGCTGTTCCCTCTGATAATTCCCCTGCTCCTGCTTGAAGCTGCCTTGAACCGTCTGCCAGCTGATTAGATCCATCAAAGACCTGACTCGCTCCTTGATTGAGTTCAGACGCACCGGACGCTACTTTCACAGCACCCTTCTGGACTGAATCCAGTTTTTGGGAAAAGTTCACCATAGAGTTGCTCAGCTTCTCTTGTCCTTCGGAAAGCTTGACGGCTCCCTCATACAGATTCGCCTGCCCTACGGCTAGTGTATCGGCACCTTTTTGCAGTTGAGTTTGAGCCTTAAGAAGTTCTTCAACCTTTCCATTCAACGGACCAATAGCCTCGCTAACACTTGCTGTTGCTGAGTCGAGAGAGCTTGCTCCGTTTGCGAGTTTGTCAGCTCCAGCCTCCAGTCCCTCAATCTTCTGGAGAAACTCTTTCTGCTGTTCTTCAGGCATGTTTTCAACTAGAGGCACCAATTCTTTTTTCAGGCTAGTGATTCCTTCAACTACCTGTTGTGCAGAAGTAGACACCTGATCTGAGCCTTGATTCAGCCCGGTCATACTTTCATTGAGCTTTTCTGAACCACTTTTTAACGGAGAAGTTTGCTTAATCATTAAAGACATTCCCTCACTTAATGATTCAGCCCCTTCTCTCGATTGAGCTATGCCCTCTTGCAAGCTTTCGGCTCCACCTTTGGACTCAACTGTCCCTCTTTCAAGCTGTGAAAACCCTTCTTGCAATTTCTTTAGTCCATTCCTCAAGCCAGAGGACCCGGCAGCCAACTCAGAGGCCCCGTTCCTTAGCGTTTGTGTCCCACTTGCGAGCTCCAGTTGTTTTTCTGTGAAGGTTTTTAGTCGATCTTCCAATTTCCTTGCTCCCTGGTCCAAGTCAGCAGCACCTTGATCCAGACTTCCAGCTTTTTCACTTGCTTCTGCTAAACCTTGTTGAAGTTCATTGAACTGCTCAAACATGGCAGTCGCATAGGTTTCTGTCATTTCTGCAGATAACCTTGCTTTCATCTTTTCTGTTGCCGATTCACCGATTTGGGCAGATAGGAAGTTGAATCCTTCATTCGGCACGTATTTTAATTGTAAAGCCTTTGGTGCATCATCCATCACTGTTGTAGCATCCCTTGAAAAATTTGTTGGGATTTCCACAAGCATATAGTACTCCTGCTTCTCGAGGCCTTCATAACCTTCTTCTCTTGAAACAAGGTGGTATTCGAAATCTCCACTATCTTTCAACTGGCTCACAAACTCTTCCCCTACGCGAAGAGGCTCTCCACTGAACTCAGCCCCTTCATCAAGGTTAACAATGGCTACAGGCAGATGATCCATACTGCCATAAGGATTCCAAAATGCCCACAAAAACATCGCACTATAAATCAGTGGTATAAGAAGCACTGCTAAAAACGGTACAAGTACTTTCTTGTTCTTTCCGATATGTTTCAACTCTGAGACCCAAAGCTTCCAACCATTCATTTTCCATCCTCCTAATAACATATGACTAAATTGTTCATTTGGTCAACAAGACTCAAAAAAAGAGGACCATCATTGAGGTGATAATCCTTTAAACACATAATCGTCAAATAAATGCAGGATTTTTTCCTTTGACAAAGGTGCATGTCCTTCCTCCCAATCAATAATCAGTGCCATGTATAATTTTAACATCATAAATGACGTGATTTCAGGATCACATTCTCGAATATCTCCCTCAGCCACCGCGGCTATCACTTTTTCCTTAAGGTAATCCAAAATTAAAGCCTCTATATTTTGAAGGGCTTCCTTCACAGCTGCCGTTCCTATTTCACGGGCTTCGTACACGAGTTTCACTGTCAATTGGTGGCTTTTACGATATTGAAGCAACTCAATTAGTGCTACGTGTACATTTTCTTTAAGAGACCGTTCGTCATCCATAACGGATTCCGCTTTTCCCTTCATTTCCAATAACAGCTCTGAGATAATGTCCTGAAACAGTTCTTCTTTGTTTTGGAAGAAGTTATAAATGGTCCCTTTTCCTACGTTAGCGGCTTTGGCAACATGATCCATCGTAGTAGCTTTATAGCCAAAAATGGAAAAAGATTGACGGGCGGCTTCACGGATTACTTCTTTTCTATCCAAACTCATTCTTATCACCTGACCATCTGAACAATTTAGTCATTTATAATACAGGATAGATTATACGCTTTTTGATTAGAGTTTCAACCTTTTTCTAAGATATACTGGAATACAAGCACCGAAAGGAGTTCGCAAATGAACAAGAATGTCCTTCACTCGTATGAGCAATTAGCTTCGCACTATGAATTCGAAGTTGATCGAAAGCCTTACAATGCCTACCTTGAACGTCCCGCCATGGTGGACCTACTTCCTCATGACCTTCAAGGAAAAAAGGTTTTGGATGCTGGCTGTGCAGCAGGATGGTATGCGCGCTACATGGCTGATCGAGGGTCAGATGTCACAGCGATCGATCTCAGTCCTTCAATGATTGCCGCAACTAAGCGGAGAGCAGGAAATGCCAAGGTTCATGCTTTCGTTCACGACTTGATGGATCCCTTACCAATGAAGGACGAATCGTTTGATTTCATTATCAGTTCACTCACCCTGCATTACATAAAAGATTGGGCTCCCATTTTTAAGGAGTTCCATCGTATATTAGAACCAGGAGGCACTCTTCTTTTCTCTACCCATCATCCGTTTATGGACTATATGAACCATGAGGTGGATTCTTACTATGCCTGCCAGCAAATCCAGGACGCTTGGACCGTAGGTGGAGAAAAAATTGCCATGACCTTTTACAGACGTCCTCTTGAGGAGGTTATTTCGGCTGTGACGGATCATTTCCACCTGATCAAACTCTCCGAGCCAAAGCCGACTTTAGACTTTAAGAAAGTACACCCCGAAGGATTTGAAAAAGTTTCAACAAAACCAAATTTCATCATCCTAAAAGCTGAAAAGCCAAGAACCTAAAATAAAGGTCTTGGCTCTTCGTTTTATGAGCGTTGGTCAGGGAAAATCCGGTCCACCATTTCTCCGAATTCACGGAAAAATCCTGTAACAGGTTCACCATTTCGAGCATCGTCAACATAATTGTTCGTCAAGTCTACAAAATCGGGGTTTGTAGAAATGTAGACATTATTGATATCCTGATCCGATGCTTTCACTGCTTTTTTGATTTGCTCTTCCATTTCATCAGAGACTTCGTTCTTGTCTCCTTGTGGATTATCAAGTTCTGCCGCGACATAAGCATTATCGCGTGTTTTTAATACGTAAACACGATCTACCCCATCAACATTCTTCTCAATACGGTTCGCTGCATCTTTCGCCACGTGATAGTTCGTGTTATGCACCATACCGCGATCATTGTCATACTGGTTAGCTTTTTGACCATTTTCTTCCATGTCATCAGCTGTACGCTCGAAGCTTGTATTTTCGACTCCATTATAGTTGCCATTGTCCCCAGCTTCTTGTTCTGCCTGACAGGCCACAAGAGATCCAGCTGCTAATAGACCGATGGCTAATACTTTAATCTTCATGATGTTCACCCTCCTTCCATCCATATTTACGGTTAGTATGTGTGGTTGAAAGGCAAATATGCGATTGCTAAAAACAGGAAGAAGGCTTGAACATAAAGAAAATCCTCAGTAAAAAACTGAGGATTAACGATTCAGAAACGGGATGCTCCACCATATTTGAATGAAAATTAAATAAACGAAAAAAATAGCATTAATAAATAAAAGGAAAGCAGTAACGAGTTTATAATGACCTTCCACTTTTTTATACCCGATCCGAATAAAAATAAAGCCAGCAATCAGAAGAATGTACAAACCGATAAACCATATCCACGTGTAAGGGGTGGAGGCGTCAAATCCTACTTCGTAACCAATCCCATACAGCAACCAGGGAACTAAAAAACAGAGAGTGGATAAAGGTAAATACCGTTGATCACTTTTTATGTAAAAAAGAGAAAGAATGGAAACAACAAGAGTTATTCCTCCGATGACTTCCGAAAAGACAATCATCACCTGTTGGGTTGAGTCAGCTTCAGCTGTGACTAAGCTCAAAAATAAAAACAACACCAATAAGATGACACTTCCCACATTTGCATAAAGAAGATTTTTTTCTGACATCACGAAGACTCCTTCCGCCAAAAGCAAAACTTTACCATACTATCATAACAAAATTTCCATTCATCTGCGGAAGAAAAAAACAAAAATGTGTCGGGATTCCCAGAACTGTGACGAACTCTCTGATTGAGCAACAACGCTCACGGGGATAATAAGACCACTCCTTTCATAAAGGAAGTGTCATACAATGAGTCACTATGATTACGATAAAGCTCTGCACTTCATGATCTGGGGTCAATGGGACGACTTGCTCGTTCTTATGGTACGCACAAGGGATGAGTTTCTCTCTAAAAAGATTGAAACGTTCCTTCACTCGGCTTACTACCCGAGCAAACAAAGCGAAATGCTGGAATCTCACGAAGCCTTGTTAAGCTATATCGATCATGCCCAGGCGACAACACTACAACCAAGCTTTTTCACATAAATAGAAAGACCAGGTCATCCAAATTTTGGATGACCTGGTCTTTATTTATTTTCCATTTATACACGCGGGTAATCTTGTATGAGCGGGTGAAGATGCATTTCATCAATGACCATATGTTTGGGAGCAAGAGCCATATAGACAACTGCTTCCGCAATATCATGGACCTTGAGCCATTCAGATTTTTCAGGATCTCCTTGAGTCCCATTCGCAAAATAAGTATCCACCATTCCAGGATTGATGGTTCCTGCTCGGATGCCATCTTTTCTCACTTCCTGAGCGAGTGATCCCATAAATCCTTGAACAGCGTATTTGGTGGATGTATACAGAGCCCCTCCTTCTGGAATCGTATAACGGGAGACGTCGGATGCGACCGTGATTATCGTACCAAACTTCTGCGACTTCATGATCGGAAGAACGGCTTTGGTGGCGAGAAATACGCCCTGTACGTTGATATCATAGGTACGTCGCCATTCTTCTACCGTCACTTCTTCAATGGGTTTGAAATCTCCAATTCCGGCATTGTTAACAAGAATGTCTACTTTGCCGTACGCCTTCTTCGTCCCTTCCACAACCTGGTCAATTTCGTTTTCCTCACTCACATCGGCCATATAAGCCAAGACATTTCCATACCCTTGGTTCTCTAGCTCTTCTTTTGTATGATGAATCTCTTCAGAGCTGCCGATGATGGTTAAATAGGCCCCTTTTTCAGCGAGTTGAAACGCAATCTCTTTTCCAATTCCTCTTGAAGCTCCTGTAACAATCGCTACTTGTTTGTCCAACACAAGAATTCCTCCCTTATGTTCGTTCTGGCTTTTCTTCTGTGTCTATTTTAAATCGGAAATCAAATAAATCACGTCTTCTGTCCCGAAGCTGTCGGACGGTTCCTGACTTCCGCTGCCTTCTCAGTATTTCCAAGTCAACATCTCCGACAACAACCGTTTCCACATTCGGGTTGCATTCTCCAATAATTCCGTCCCGGGCAAATTCGAAGTCAGATGGTGTAAAGATGCCTGATTGTGCATACTGAATATCCATATTCTCCACTTGTGTCAAATTTCCTACCGTCCCTGCGATGACCGTGTACACTTGATTTTCCACGGCACGAGCTTGTGCACAATAACGTACCCGTAAGTACCCTTGCCTGTCATCTGTACAAAATGGCACAAAAATGATGTTCGCTCCTTGATCAACCGCATAGCGAGCCAATTCAGGGAATTGAATGTCATAACAAATCTGTATGGCAATTTTCCCACAATCTGTGTCAAAAACTTTTACTGCATCTCCAGGCTGTATCCCCCACCAAGTGCGTTCATTCGGTGTGACATGGATTTTGTATTGCTTTTCAATCGTACCATCGCGCCTGAATAAATAAGATATGTTATAGATTTGCTCCTCTTCCTCCACGAAGTGAGACCCACCAATGATGTTCACATTGTACTTCACTGCAAGGTGCGTGAACATTTCAATATATTCTTCGGTATAAGAACTCAATTTCCGAACGGCTTGGGACGGAACTTTTTCTTCTAAGAAAGACATGAGCTGCGTAGTGAAAATCTCGGGAAAGACTGCAAAATCAGAGCCATAATCAGCAGCGACATCCACGTAATATTCACATTGCTTCGCAAATTCTTCAAAGGAGTCGATGTTCTTCATCATGTATTGTATCACCATAATTCTCACTGGATGGCTTGTTTTAAAGTAACGCTTGGTACGGGCACGATAATCAATATTATTCCATTCCATCAGCGTTGCATACTTCAAAGACAGCTCATCATCCGGCAGATAATCCGGGTTGATCCGCATAACAGAAAAGCCATTCATGATTTGGAAAGTGAGGACGGGGTCATATATGTTTTGGTTTCGAACTTCTTCCACATACTCACGCGGGGACATCTCATCTTCATACTTGTGATAATTTGGAATACGTCCCCCGATAATGATGCTTTTCAAATTCAACTCCCGGGCTAATTCTTTCCTTGCTTCATACAAGCGCCGCCCAATTTTCATGCCTCTGTATTCAGGGTGAACCATTACTTCTATGCCATACAAGTTATACCCGTCTGGATCATGATTCGTTATATAGCCTTCATCCGTAATATCATCCCACGTATGTTTATCATCATATTCATCAAAGTTAACAACCAAACTTGAACAGCTGCCGATGATTTGCCCATCAAACTCAACGACAAATTGTCCTTCTGGAAAGTGTTTCAAATGACTCTCGAGGTGTTCCCTCTTCCATGGATCCATGTCAGGGAAACACGCTTGTTGTAACTTAAAAATCTGTTCGATATCTTTATCCTGCATGTTTCTAACAATCATTTTCTTCTCATACTGAGTCAGATCAAGCTTCGACATCTTATCTTCCTCTCCTCATAATGATCATCAATCATTCTCATCGTACTCAACCTCAAACCGTCTTGTCTAGTTTAAAAGGAAGTTACTCCACTTTATGGCAGAATTGTTGAAGACTTGATTTCGAGACATTTGTGTTGTGGGTAGGGGCTGCGGGGAATGACTCGCTTTCCGCGGGATCGCCACTCCCCCACACGAAAGCGAGTTGCTTCCCAACCACCCCTGGCGCCCAACACGGCAAACGAAACCCAGGAACATCTTAAAACTGAGTCTTCCACAATCGGGAGCTATTGTGAAGTTCTGCTTATGAAGATGAAGGTGTTCAGAAATGAAATGTATGAATTGAATCGGTTCATAACTTCGTGTATGATGGTCTAAGAAGAGGTGTAGACAATGAACGGATTTGAAAGACGGAAAGAACGTAAAAAACAAAATATCTTGAACGCCTCCCTACAGTTGTTCTCAGAATACGGGGTACAAAAAGTCAGCATCCAGGAAATTGCTAAAAAAGCACAAGTTTCCCAAGTCACCATTTATAATTATTTTGGCGGCAAAGATGAACTCCTATTCGAGACGGTAAAAAAATTCATATACGAACGATTGGAACGCTTCCGTGACGTGGTCCGCGATGACGATATGGATTTCAAAAAGAAGATTAGATTTGTGATTCAAGACAAAAAAGAAAACATTCTTCATATGGATCCAGGATTTCTTCAAGCAGTGATGAGGGATCAGCCTGAATTACAGGAACTCATCCAAACCTTTACAGAAAAAGATGCCGTTCCTTTACTAATGGAACTCGTAGATCAGGGAAAAGCGCAAGGGTACGTCCATCCTGATATTTCTTTCCGTTCCATCATGTTTTATATCGAAATGTACAACCAAGCGATGCGCTCGAAAGAAGACTTGTTTGATCACTCATTACCCGAATTAACTGAAGAGATCACCCATATGTTTTTTTATGGATTGATGGGGAACCAGGACGAGCACTTGCATGAAAATTGAAAAGAAAATGCGTAAAGATTATCTCTTTACGCATTTTTCATGCTTTACTTACCTCCATTTTTTCACGTACCAACGAATAAGGTCATTCCATTTACTTCCAAACAGTTTCTCTCTCCAATAAAGATCTGCGGTTTGAGAGACAACATTGTTTTTAGCCGGATAAGGGTGTACAACATTCGAGATGCTCTGAAACTTCTTATTTAGTGCCTGCACAGTTCCTATTTCCTGCATCCATTCTCCAGCTCCTTCACCTACAGCATGAGCTCCGACGATTTTCCCTCGGTTTGTGGTCAGGACTTTTACAAGCCCTTCCTTTTTCCGTTCCGCCATAAACCGGTCGTTGTCCGCTAATTTTGTTTTGAAGGTTAACAAGTCCTCTCCATATTGATCTCTGGCTTCTTCTTCGGTCAATCCGAGATGATAGATCTCGGGATTTGTGTAGACCACCCATGGTATTTTTTCATAAGTAGCTTTTCTGGAAAGGCCCAGAACAGCATTAGATACGACGATTTTCCCTTCCATACCTGCAACATGCGTGAAAGGCATCGATCCATTACAGTCCCCCACAGCATAAATATGTTTCTTATTGGTTCTTAAAGTCGCATCCACTTGGATGGAACCTTTTGCAGTCGCAATGCCGGCCTTTTTCAACCCAAGATTATCGATGTTGGCTTTTCTTCCAGCAGCCACAAGAATCGTATCTGCAGTGATCCTGTTTTGAACACCATCTTTCGTATAATGGACACGAACACGGTCTCCAACCTTCTCCACATGTTCAGCTTTTGTATTCGTTAAAATAGTTAGCTCTTCAGATAACAGACGTTGGGACAAGTTCGCAATTTCCTTATCCTCTTTAGATAGAATCTGTTCACTTCCCTCCACTACTGTCACATCTACACCTAAACGACTCATCGCCTGAGACAGTTCGACTCCAATGACTCCTCCACCAATGACTACCATAGAAGAAGGTTTCTTTTTGAGAGAGAAAATGGTTTCATTCGTTAAGTAATCCACTTCGTCCAAACCATCGATCGGAGGGGTTGAGGGGGAAGATCCAGTGGCAATGACAAAACGTTTGGCTGTAATCGTCTTATCCCCTACTTGTAATGTATGTTCATCCAAAAATGTTCCTTCTGCTTCATAAATCTCAATTCCAAGTTTGGTAAACCGGTCCTTTGAGTCGTGTTCCTGGACATCTTGTAAAGCATCACGCACCCGTTCCATCGCTGATTTGAAAAACCCTTCATAATCACCTTGGGTAAATGGTGTGTACTTGCTGGCCTCTTTCACCTCTTTAGCTGCCTGAATCAAAGCTTTCGAAGGCATGCACCCATAGTGAAGACAGTCCCCACCAAGTTCGTTCTTTCGTTCAATAAGAGCTACTTTCGCTCCGAAACTTGCTGCTCCTGCTGCTACTGTTAAACCACCTGAACCTCCACCGATGACAGCGATTTGATAATCAAACGTCATGGGATTTCCTCCTCATCGACTCATATTGTTCGGAGAAGGCTTCCATTCGTTTTCGATTGACTCCAAAGTCCGAATGCCCCACTCTTGAGGCGGACCTAAAGTGTACGACTTCTTCCTCCCGGTCAAGGTAAAACTCGACATCGTCTTTAAATTTCATCCACTTCGATTCCACCACGGCATGGATGTAATTTTCATTCTCTGTTTCAACGGTTGTTCGTGGTCTCTCACTTAATATCTCTTTAATCAAGGACTTCGTAGTCTCTAAATCCTTGGAAAAAACAAGGGCATCCATTTTCTTATCTTTCTGCTCTGCTTGAGTACTGACACAGTTTGGAGACTTCGGGCACTCAGAGAGTCTCCCGTTCTTAACGCCTCTATACACTTTGCTCATCATTACTCCTCCTTTTTCTACACGATACCCTTATCCTCACCACTTGTTCAACAAAAAAGCACTCCTAACTGTCTAGGAGTGCTTTCCATTATTAGAATGACCATTAGATTGAGGAGATTTCTCTTTTTTGTTGGTGCTTTTCCCCCTGCTTTGGTCATCCTGCTCATGATTATGTTTCGAACCTAAATTTTTCCCCTTTTGCATACTCTTCTCTATCTCTTTTGATTGAGGGGGAAGTGGTTTAGTTTTTTCTCGAGGATCAGTTTTTCCCTTTTCTTGTTCTTTTCGATCGTTTTTATTTTCTATGTGTTTTTTCTTGCTGTTCTTTTTTTCTATGTGCTTTTTCTTTTTGTCTTTCTTATCGATATAACTTTTCCCTTGATCAGGCTGTACTTTGTCTTTTTTCTGCTGACCAGGAGCTTGCTTTCTTCCTTTTTGGTCTGCTTGTTCGACTCCTTGACCTTTAGCCGCCTGTTTTTCAGGATTCACCTCAACGGGAGGAACCACTGATTTCGCACCAGATTCAATCTTGTCCTGTTGTTCTTCTTCAGATGTTTCGTCTTTATAAAAGGATTGAATAATTTCTCGGTCATCATCTTCAACATGAACAGGGATGTCTGATTCTCCTGTTTGGTTTCTTTCTTCTTTCTTTATCTTGTCTGCAATCATTTCATTGACCGATGCCTTTTGATCAATGGCTTCTTTTCGTAGATCTTTTGGAACCAAGAAGGTAGCAATACTTATACTTGTAGCTTTTTCCATAAGAAACGTTTCAATTTCTTCGGTATAATTTCGATCCACTTCTTCTTTTAAATAGCTGATACCAATTAAGACTTGGTTCGCATCATTGACGTACCCTTTCTCTTGACTCCATTCGATCAACTCAAAGGTAACTTCCGAGGCATCTTTCTTTTTCCAATTCTTCATAGAGGAAACGATTGCTTCAGCTTCCTCATTCTGTGGTGTCATATCTATGACTTGCATTTTTTCATTCAATTCAAGTTCAACACTGGGATTAATATCAATGTTCATATAAGCAAACGCCTGGTTGCTCCCATACCATAAAAAAACTGGAAAGACCATCAATAGAAAAATAATGGCTATGACAGCTGCTCGCGTATGATGATTTCTTATTACCTGGGTCCATCGATACAGGACTTTACGCTCATTTGCCGTTTTAAATTGAACTTCCATCCCAATATCTGCATGGTCAATCTTCTCAGCTTTATGAAACTTGCCATCTCTGGTCATGACAATCATATATTCATTTTGCTGTTCCATGACAATACCTTTTTTCACATACCCACCCCTTTCAGATAATCCTTAAGATATACGTAATTCCCGTTCAGGATGAGAACTAATGCGATAATGAATTTACGGTTTCGCTCTAAGGTTTTCTTACTAACATCAACACGATCGACCAAGTCTTTGATCGGTAACCGTCCTTTGTCGATGACTTGTGTACGTAAAAATTCATCTTCATAAACAAGCCTTGCCACCTGAACAGCAGATTCCCTAGCATCTCTATGTTTCGGAGATGCGTCAATCAGCTCTTCAAATGACAGCTTATACTTTTGCAACTGGGCCTGAAATTCCATAATTTCCTCTTTACGATGCCAAGCTTCTGTTTCTAATTGAAACTTCTCCTTGGCAGCCGTAATTTCTATAGGATTTTCCATTTGCTCTTCGTCATGGAAATCTTCATCAAGCGATGTGACTTGCACACGTTTTTTCTCATTACGGATGTAATCAATCACTTTACGCTTAATCACAAGCCTTGCAAAAGAAAGAAATGAACTTCCCTTATCACAAGAATAAGATTGGATGGCTTCATTGAATGCAAGCAAACCGATACTGAACTCATCATCTTTTTTAGGGTCAATATATCTTTTACAAACTTCAGAAACACTTTTGGCGATGAAAGGTTGATACTGTTTAAGCATTTCATTACGTGCATCATCATCTCCCTGTTTGGCTGAAGCTACTTGTTCATCCAGGGAGGGATTTGCTTTTTGAAAAAGACGTTTGATCAACCTTTATCACCTCCAGCCTATTAATGTTTTCGATTATGGCTCTTATTTTTTGGGCGTCTTTTTTAAAGATTATTTCAATTGTATTACAAAATCGTATCAACCAATATCTCTGAAGTTTGTTCTAATTGGGTCAGGTAAAAAGGTATTGTCCTTGACCATGACCATTTTACTGAACTACGCCAGAACGGTCTACTTCATAGGGGTTACATTTTATTAAATAACCATTTCAAAAAATAAGGCTTAAGACTCTTCCTTTCAATGCATGAAAAGATGATATATTTCAATGAGTGTTTTATAGGTAAATATACTCACGATGCAAAAAAGGAAGAATGCTTATCTAAACTCGTGAATAACAAAAAGGAAACCTAAGGTAGGTTTCCTTTTTCTGTCTGTTCATAATAATATTCAATTGGAACCGCAAGGCCTACAGGTCCCTCTTCGTCATCATGGAGAGTAGCGAAAACCACACCAATCACTTCTCCTTGATCGTTGATGACTGGGCTTCCTGAATTTCCTCGATAAATCGGCGCATCAAGCATAAGAACTTGTTGATTCCAATCCGACAACTGCTTATAACCGATGACACTTCCCTCGTTGGCAATCCCCGTAAATTTAAGAGGATTCCCGATGAAGTACACATGTTCATGCCTATCAAAAACCGCTTCATCAGCAAGCTCTAAATGAGGTAGATTTTCTCCTTCTACATCAAGGACTGCGAGGTCAATTTCAGGATAGGAGGCTACCATTTCTGCATCGAAGAGGCCATCCTCTGGAAAGCCAACTGAAATTCTCTTTTCATCTTCTATGACGTGATGATTGGTAAGGATATATCCATCTTCAGTGAATGCAAATCCCGTTCCTTTGCTTTGTCCCGCCTCAACAACGACGACGGATTCCTTATAGGTTTGCACTTCTTGGTCTGTTGAAAGCTTTGCAGACGTCATAAGGAAGTCAATCGCTGGAATCGAAAAAGTATTTGGAAGGACAGCGACGATATTCAGCACCATCATGAAAGCAATCAACCAGAAAATCCATTTAGGGAAAGGGCGCTTTTCTTTTTGATCTTCTTTAGCGATTCTCTCCCTTTCGTATGCTTTTTTCTTTTCCTCCTGAACGAGTTCATATAATTCTTCATCGTCTATTTCTTCATATAAATCTTCATCAATGATGTCTTTTTTATCGTATTCTTGTTCATGCATAGAACCTGCCTCCATGTCAGCAGTTTTGGACCTAGACCGCTTCGATCCCGACAGTACCTTGCTGCATCTGGTACATTCGATAGTACTCTCCCTGGCTGTGGATCAATTGGTGATGGGTCCCTTGTTCCATTATTGTACCATGATTGAGGACAAAAATTTGATCCGCTTGCTGTATGGTAGACAACCGATGAGCAATAACTAGAGTGGTTCTCCCTTCCTTCAATACCTCTAAAGCCTCTTGAATCAGCTGCTCTGTTTCTGTATCAATATTCGCCGTCGCTTCATCCAAAATCAATATGGAAGGATCATAAGCTAAAGCTCGAGCAAAAGAAATCAACTGCCTTTCTCCCATAGACAAGGTATCTCCTTTTTCATTGACAGGTTCATCATATTTTCCGGGTAATTTTTCCACAAAGTGATCAGCGCCGACAGCTTTCAATGCTTGTATTGCCATTTCCCGGGAAATACGCTCATCATTCATCGTTACATTCGACAAGATCGTACCACTAAAGATAAATGGATCCTGAAGGACAATCCCCATGTGACTCCGAACTTGCTGCCTCGACCACTCCTTCGTCGATTTTCCATTGATTTGTATAGTTCCCTGCTGTGGATCGTAGAAACGGAATAACAGATTCATTATGGAACTCTTACCAGAACCCGTATGCCCAACGAAGGCCGCGGTCTCTCCAGGATTCACTTTGAATGAGAGATCCTTAAGCACATTATTTCCTTTTTCGTATGCAAACGTCACTTGATCGAAGTGAATCTCTCCTTTATACCGTTCAATCGGTGTGTCTTCGACCAGTTCTCCATGTTCATTTAGGATTTCAAAGACACGACCTGCAGCTACACGGGCTTCTTCCAGCTGTGGCAATTGATTGACGAGGTCTGTAACCGGCTGGAAGAGTCGATTAAGATAATCAACAAATGCATAGAGAACACCAGCCGTAACAATCCCCTCAGGACCAATAGAACCTGCCCCGAAGTACCAGATAAACGCTACAAAAGCGAGATTCCTCAATACATTCACCAGGTTAAAGGATGTCAAAGCATTTAGTCTGATCAATTTCCTCTGGTAGGTGAAATGACGCTCATTTAAGTTTTCAAAATCGACAGATGTCTGTTTTTCCTGGCGAAAGGATTGAATGATTGACATTCCCTGGATCGCTTCATTTATATTGCCGTTCATATCACTGACCGTGGTACGCACCACTTGGTTATATCTTCCGGCATACCCTTTGAACAATTTCATCCATATCAGCAAAATAGGAATTAATAATAAACTCAACAAAGCTAACTTCCAATCCAACAGCAGCAGGGCAATGTATATTCCACCCATATAAAAGAAACTCGTCACGAAAGTTGCTAATACTTTTACATAGAGCTCACGGATCGACTCAGTATCATTCGTAACCCTTGCGACCACTTTTCCTGCGGGCTGATTAACAAAGAATTGAACCGGAAGCGTCTGTATGTGGGAAAACAGATCATCTCTCATTTTTTTAATAATCCTATTTGAGGACTTTTGCAACAAAAACGTATGTGAAAACTGAAACACAGATGCAATGAGCAGTAACAATACATAGATTCCTAGCAACCAATAGATGGACTTCATTTCAGGAAGAAAAAAGCGATACAATTCCTGAAGCTCCAATTTCTCAGCATCTACTGTGTAGGTACGGGTAGACGTTTCAATCGTCAAAACCCCGTCCTCCCATTGGCGGTTTCCCGTGACAGGTACTTGTTCTTCCGTGAAATAATAATCACGACCAACTTGTAAAATGGTGCGAATTTGGAGTGGGTCCTCTGAGGCATCACTCCGATCCGAACGTTTATACAGGTCACCTCTGTACGTTACCGAATGCTCATCCTTTTCTTCTACCTGGTGCCATTGATTTTCAATGCCCATGATATGTTGATCGATCAGTCTTTTGGCAATGAATGGCCCTGTAAGTTCCAAAGCGACGGCGATGATCAAACATACAAGACCGATGAAAATGCGTTTACGAAACAACCACGCATACTGGAAGAGTTGTCTCTCGGTAGATTTCTTCATGAGCCCACCTCCCCGTTCTCCAACTGTTGATGTTCATATTGTTGTTGATACCACCCGCCATTTTGAACCAATTCATCGTGGGTTCCCTGTTCAATGACAGCTCCATCATCGAGCACTAGGATTTGATCCGCATGGGTTACAGCTGATAGTCGATGAGCAGCGATAAACGTTGTCTTTCCTTGTCGCTCCCGTCTCAAGTGGTGAAGAATTTCAGCTTCGGTTTTCCCGTCCACGGCTGACATGGCATCATCCAGCAAAAGAATTTCAGGATCCATGATAAATGCTCTAGCGATCGAAACCCTTTGTTTTTGTCCTCCTGAAAGCGTCACTCCACTTTCGCCGACTTTTGTGTCCAGCCCCTTAGGAAGATGCTGAATATCATTCAAAAAATGAGCGAGTTCCAGTACCCTGTTGATCTCATGGTCAGATGCATGAGGTTTACCGAATTGAATATTCTCTCTTATTGTTTTAGAGAACAACACCTGATCTTGGGGAACGTAACCAATCCAGGCTCTTGTCTGATCTAAACTAAGATCATCAAAAGAAACACCATTCACCTCAAGGCTTCCAGAAACACCTGGATATTCACGGAGGAGCTGTCGAAACAACGTTGTCTTCCCTGCTCCCGTTTTCCCTACAATTCCAATGGTCTCTCCTTGATTGATAGTTAAATGAACGTCTCTAAGACTCTCTTTGTCTGCTCCTGGATAACGGAAGGAAACACCCTTGAACGCAATTTCCTCCGGTTTTTCTACAAAAACGGGTGATAAAGGATCCTTTACATCCGATTCATAATCCAGCGTCGTCTGCACACGATCTAAGGAGGCATTGCCCCGCTGTAAAACATTGATTAATTCTCCCACGGCGAACATCGGCCAAATCAACATCCCTAAATAAACATTAAATGAAACCATTTCTCCTAAAGTGATTTGATTTTGAAACACAAGATTCGCTCCATACCCTAGTCCAATCGTATAAGAAAGACCAACTAAGATTTTTATTGTGGGTTCAAATAATGCATCGATCTTCGCTACTTCTATGTTTTTGTCATAAACCTCGGTCGTCATTTTATTAAATGACAGTTCATCATTCTTTTCTTGTACAAAAGCTCGAATAACTCGAACTCCCCGAATGGACTCAAGAACCTGGTTGTTCATTTCTCCAAAAGATTCCTGTGCTTCTGTAAATCGTTGATGAATGACCTTTCCATACCGATTCATGACAAGGGCCATAATCGGCAGAGGAATCAACGCCGCAAACGTCAACGGCCAGCTGATCGTAAAACCCATGACAGCAATGATCATCATCATAAACAACGTCGAATCAACCAGGGTCAGAATACCGAAGCCCGCCGTCATCGTCAGAGCTTTAAGGTCATTTGTCGCTCTAGCCATAAGATCCCCGGTGCGGTTCTTTCCAAAAAAAGTAGGAGTCATCCGCAGGAAATGATTCATCAAGCGGGACCTCATCGTTTTCTCCATCATCATCGCACCACTGAAAAGCGTATAATCCCATAAATAGGAGATCGTATAACTCGCGATGATAATCCCACCGTAAATAAGTAACAATTCTAATAAACGTTCACGGGTTAAGGAGTTGAACTGAATTTCATCAATGGCCATTCCTACAAGTTTCGGAGGGATCAAATCAATCATACTTACAACGATTAATGCTATGATCGCCAATGTGTAACGCTTCCAATAAAGCTTAAAAAACCATCGCAGCTTGAATAATACACTAAACATTACTTACCACCCTCTCTAAAAAAAAGCCGCTAACCACTCTCTTTCCAATCTTCGTTCCATTCTTTCTTTTCCATGTAGTGAACCATTTTCATTCCTCCTCTAAAAATTTTTATTGAATTATATAAAATCGGTTTTGTAACCGATTTATAACCAGACACAAAAAAGCATACGTCCTTTGACGTATGCTTTCACATAAAAAAGGCACGCACCAACGTGACCTTGTTCCTTTTATAACGGTAGTCAACAAAGTTAGATAAGCAAACGGCTCTCAGTCACGATCGATATGAAGTTGTCTTTATATAGAAGACGTTGCTTTTTCATCATCGTGACCTCCCTTTGTATCAATGATTATATATTATATATTTTTCTGAATTTTAAATCAACCATTTTTTTCAAACCGTCGTTATTTAACCATATGGCAGGATTGTTGGAGACTCGATTTCGAGACTTTTGTTGAGTGGATAGGGGCTGCGGGGAATGACTCGCTTTCCGCGGGAGCGCGGTGAGCCTCCTCGGACTGCGTCCTGTGGGGTCTCACCCTGCACTTTTTTCCTCGTAGATATCCGGTTCCGGCGCCAAGCGGCTAGTGAGACTTCCCTCGCTTCTGTACGATAAGTCAACATCGAATCACTTCGTTCTTCGTGTTTCCTTTATCTCCGCCAGCTCAGTCCAGTCCATACGCCGCTGATCGAGGCGCCTGCACACTTAAGATAGGAGTCTCGCCATTCCCCTCCGCCCCTTTACCATGGGAGACTCTCGAAATCACTCCTGGAAGAATCAGCTTGTATGATTGAATAAAGACGAGAATATTAACCTCCCGACGTCGGATATTCAGGACCTAAAAGCTCGATACATAGCGCGTCATGCCTGCGTAGGAGGGAAGAGTGTCCTCTACTACATTGGTGTTAGGTATAATGATTAACCCCCTCCTCTCCTTGTAGGTAAAGCAGCTTATCCTGGAAGGAGTTTCGAGATCCTCTTATGGTCAAGGGGCGGAGGGAAACGGTGAGACTCCTATGGGACGTGTGGGACAGGTGAGACCCCGGAAGGCGTAGCCTGAGGAGGCTCACCGCCCGCCCCATGGAAAGCGAACCTTTTCCCGGAGCCCCTAGAATCACACAAACGTCTCGAAACTGAGTCTTCAAGAAAAGGGAGCTATAGTTAAATAAGGTTCTGGCCTTCTAGGATGACGAGGGCTAGGATGAGGACGATGATGATGACGAAAACGATAGAGAGTGGTCGGGAAACGTTCGCTCTTTGGACTTCCTCCCATCGGACCGGACGAATTCCGCTGATGGAAAAGATCGATACGGCAGCTAAAAGGATGGACATGATGTTTACCGTCACTAATAAAAACGCTCCATAAGCTTCTGACATTGATCCATCTCCGATTGACATCCCCATAGCGACAGATGGCGGGAGCAAGGCTACAGCCACCATGACCCCCACCAAGTTGCCGGATAACCGGTTTAGAAAAGCAAGGGCACCAGCTGCTCCGGAAGCTACTCCCAGTGGAATATCAATCAATGTAACTTTCGTTCGATCCAAATATTGAGCGTTTTCCATGCCGACATCAGTAAAAAAACCGAAAGCTATGGAAATGAACAAAACAATCGCTATCCCATATAACGAACTTACAGCTGATTGCCCAAGTCCTTTATAATCCCCAAGAATTGCAAAAAAAGCAACAGAGATAACCGGACCAATCATAGGCGCTATAACCATAGCTCCAATGACAACCGCTTCACTATCTTTAATGATCCCGACAGTAGCTACAATAGCTGATAATAGAATAAGTAACGAATAATTCATAGTAATATGACCGTTTTTTTCAGCGGCATTCATCAACTCATGCCGACTCGCTCGAAGTAGACGTGACTTCTCCTCTTCGTTCTCTTTCTCGGCCTCTTTTTCTTTGGATTCTTCATGAATGGTGTCTTTAGAGAGATAGGTTTGCACCGGAATCAACAAGGTCTCAAAGCCTTCAACCACATTGGAAACTTCCTCTAAATAGTTCAAAATCTCTTCTACTTCATTTTTTTGGACGAGGATTCGGACAAGCATTCGTTCCTCTGATTCACTGGACACCCAATACGAACGATGATCATACTTTTTTAATTTCTCATCAATGGAATCGAAGTGTTGGTCTGGAATGTACACTTCAATCAGTTGTAAGTTCATGGGATTCACCTCTTTTCGGCCAACCATACACTTGATGTGACAATGGTTCAATGATCTTTTGCTGTTCCTTCCAAATGCGGAAGAATGGAACACTCCTTCATAATGTCTCCTATTTTCCACATACTAATTCTACCTAGATAAGAGAAGAAAGGGGGTTCCGTTATGTCTCTCCTACTGCCAATGAAAAAAGAAGAATACATGTCTTCAACCAAAGAATTGCTCAACCAAAGTCCGGACCTTGTCCAAAAAGTGTTTAATCATGAAGGGCAATTGATTATTGTCCAATTCATTCATTATCAAGTAAACAGGGACCAACTAGAAGATGAAATACTAGAAGCGATCACTAAATCCACTCGTCCCTGGTCCAATGAAGACTTGCTGAATAAGATCCCCATCGCTTCCACGAAACAAGAAAGCAAAATGGATGCGATCATCGAGCAGATGATCCATGGAAGTGTATGCATTTATATTGAAGGTGAAAAGGAAGCAGCCCTTTTTGCTCTACCTAATCAGGAACACCGTTCATTAAATCAAGCAGAAACTGAATCACTTGTATTCGGACCTCAGGTTTCGTTCACTGAATCTCTTGTTACGAACCTAAATGTCATCCGCTGGCGTTTGAATACCCCGGATCTCGTGATGGAAAAATTAATTGTCGGCGAGCGGATCCAGTCGGAAGTTCGCATCGTGTATTTGAAATCTCTCGCTAATACTGAAAATGTGGATACAATGCGACAGAGGATCAGCGATTTGGAGGTGGCAGAAGTTGAAGACACGAGTGTTCTTGGACAACTGATCGAGGACTCTTCTAGTACGGTTTTCCCACAGTTGATTTTCACAGAACTGCCGGACCGATTTTGTAATGCGATTGCTCGGGGACGTGTAGGGGTTATGGTAGATAAAAGTCCTACGATGTTGATCGGACCCATGAATCTCTTCAGTTTTTTTGAGTCGACGGAAGATATGTATATGCGTTGGAATATGGGTAGTTTTATTAGGCTGCTTCGTTTTATTTCCATGGCTTTGTCCATTATTTTGACACCGATGTATGTGGCTGCGCTCACGTTTCATTATGAGATTATCCCAAGCACTCTGCTTGTATCCTTAGGACAATCCAGATCGACCGTACCCTTTCCACCCGTGCTGGAAGCACTTTTGTTGGAAATATTAATTGAATTGCTGCGCGAAGCAGGAGCCCGTTTGCCTACGAAGGTCGGACAAACAATGGGCATCGTTGGAGGAATCGTCCTCGGCCAGGCTGCTGTAGAAGCTGGATTCACGAGTAACATCCTCATCATCATCATTGCACTCAGTGCCCTGGCTTCATTTACAGCCCCTAGTTATTTGATGGGGACAGCTATCCGGATCATCCGCTTCCCAATGATCCTTCTGGCAGGTGCATGGGGGATCATCGGAATCGTCTTTGCCCTGTCTTTCCTTGTCATTCATTTATTAAAACAAAAATCGCTGGGTCGTCCTTACTTGTCCCCCATCTACCCATTGCAATGGAGCGATTTCAATGAATCATTGTTCAGAGTCCCTTTTCAAAAAAATGCAGATCGGTCTAAAAGCATCATGTCCAAAGACAAATCTAGGTATAGTGAAGAAAAAGCGACCAAGCGGAATGACGTGGACCGTTTATGAAAACGAATATCCCTTTTCACCCGGACCGCGCTGTTCAAGCTTTTTACCTTTTCTTTATCATTCACACATCTCAAGTCGGTGTTGGATTAATGGGAGTGCCTCGAATTCTTGTCCTTGAAGCGGGTGTGGATGCCTGGATTTCAGTTTTAATCGCAGGCCTCTACCTTCATTTCATCATTTTCATCATGCTTAAAATATTAAATTGCTATGAAAATGCGGACATTCTGGGGATACATCAAGACTTGTTCGGCGTTTGGATTGGGAAAACGCTAGGAACCGTCTATGTCCTCTATTTTTTCATGATCCTATTAACGATCATAAAAAATTACATTGAAGTGGTTCAAGTGTTTGTCTTTCCAGAAATGCCGATCTGGCTCATGGCTCTCTTCTTACTCTCACTCATGGTATATAGCATATTAGGCGGGTTCAGAGTAGTCGTAGGTACAAGCGTTGTTTTTTTCTTCCTTACCATCTGGCTTGCCTTTAACATTTATAAACCCATTACCCATATGGACTGGGGACATTTCTTACCGGTGTTACAGACACCGATTCCTGGTTTATTGAAGGGCGTTCAGCAAGTTAACTATTCTGTGCTTGGACTAGAGATTCTCTTTTTTGTCTACCCATTTATCCAAAACAAAAAAAGAGCAGCCCTACCTGCTCATGCGGCTGTCTTTTTTACCACGTTCCTTATTCTTTTAGTCACTGTTGTCTCTATCGGATATTTCAGCCCTGATCAGTTAAAGTCGACCGTATGGGCCACGTTGTCCTTGTTCAAGATCATTAGTTTCTCTGTTTTAGAACGATTTGATTTTATTGCTGTTGCGTTATGGATGATGGTGGTTATTCCAAACATCGTTCTATTTGGATGGATGATTGTTCATTCCTCAAATAGACTGTTCAACCTTCCAAAGAAGCCGACACTCTATGGTTTGGCGATTCTTTTATTCATCGCCTCGATCACCGCTGAGAAAAGGGTCAATCTTAACGAATTAACCGATTTGAGTGCACAAATTGGGTTTTGGATCGTTTTTGTCTATCCTTTATTGATCTACATCCTGGTTCTCTTGAAAAAACAGTTGAAAAAGAGGAATGCCTCATGAAATGGACATCACTATTGCTTGCTTTATGCTTACTTGCAGGGTGTCTGCCAAAGTCTTATATTGAAACCTTAGGAATCATTACAGCCGTCGGATATGATTTGACAGAGAGTGAAAAGATACGGGGCACCCTCGTCATGTACCAATTCGATCCTGCTGAAACGAGTACTTCCCAGGTCGTCACAGGGGAGGCTGATACATCAAAAGGTGTTCGCTTTGCTACAAGCAGACTCACAAGCCATCAACTTGTATCCGGACAAGTACGCCTGGAAATCTTTGAGGATCAATTGGCCGAGCGGGGAATGATGAAGTACATGGACACTCTTCAAAGGGATGCCGCAGTATCGGATATGGGATATTTGGCTACCAGTGCAGTCCCTACAGAAGAATTGTTGACATCCGAAAATGACGAGGACCGCCCTAACACGGGAAATTACATTCAAGAACTGTTAAAAAAGAGTATCAACGAAGAAACCATTCCCGATGCCATTCTTACCAGTTTCCTTCATGACTATTACGATGATGGAAAAGACCCTATCCTTCCCTCTCTTACCCTTGAGGAAGGGAAAGCCGTGATCAATGGGATCAGCTTATTCCAGGATGACCGTTTCATCCTTACTACCCCCCATGAACATACATTCTATATCATGCTAATGAAACAAGAATTCAAACACGGCCAGTTCCAGATTCAGCTGGATGATAACGCCATGAAGAAATATCACAAAAAGGAAAGCATTGATCCACCTGGGGAAGGGCCTTTACATGTTTCGATTCACGAGCTAAAAACCAATCGAAAGATCCAACCTTCTAAAGGAGATCCAACGAAACAATCACTAACTTTGAAGATGGAAGGACGCCTGCTGGAAATTACCCAGGATATCGATTTGAAACAGAAGGATGCAGTAAAAGCTCTGGAAAAACAGATCGAGAAAGAAATGAAAAAACACCTGCAGGAGACTATGAAAATACTCATCGAACATCAAGTCGATCCAGTCGGCTTTGGCGCCAAATATAACACCCAAAACAGGACCAACCGGGTAACAAAAGAAAATTGGCGTGCACAGATTCCCAATCTTCAAGTCGATTTTGATGTGCAGTTCACCCTCCTCCGGTACGGCATTACAGAATAAAAAATACCCCCCCTTGTGTAGAAAGGAGCATCTCTTCAACACAAGGGGTTAGTGTGGATCATCAAAATTTCAATTTTCATTTTGAAATTTCTTCTGAATCTTTGTTTCCGTGTGTCCAATGTTTCTTCTTGTCCGTTAATAAGAAATCATCCGGGTGCTTTCCAATCATGTACAAACGATGAAGAGGTCTCGTCATAGCCACATAAAGCATCTTTACATCCAGTTCGTTCTTATTATAGGATTGGTCATTACAATAAAGAAAAACGACATCAAACTCCAGTCCCTTGGCAAGGTATGCAGGGAGAATGACCCGATCCCCTAACTCGTCCCCGTTCTCTTCCATCATTTCGAACGAAGATAGTTCTTGAGCCAGCTGCTCGGCCTCTTGCTTTGTCTTTGTAACAAAAGCAAAATTGTTCATTCCCTCTGTCACTAAATCATCAATGAGGAGTTCAATGGTCACTTTCCAATGCTCATCCCGACAAAGGAATCGGGGCTTCTCCCCATGACGTACAACAGGTTCCGCTTTCGGCAGTGCCTCAGGCATTTCGTCCAGAAGACCATTAGCTAAATTCATAATCTCGATCGTTGTTCGATATGTCTTTTGTAAGGTGAGGTAGTTCGCTGTTGGGAAGATTTCACTTTGCAGCGTCTCCCAATTCTCCAAGCCTCTATAATGATAGATCCCCTGAGCTAAGTCTCCTACTATAGTGAACAAATCTGTTTGAAAAGCCTTCCTCAAACTGAAAATTTCCATAAAACTATAATCCTGTGCTTCGTCAATAACCACTTTTTTCGCACGATCGTCAGGATCCAAGCCCGTGATAAAAGTCTTCAAATACAAGAGAGGAGCCAGATCCTCCGCACAAAGCTTCCCACTCTCGTGCACCTTTTTGGTACTCACTCTTACTTGTTCCCAATCTAGAGTTTTTTCAGTAAGAACCTTTGAAAAAGTATTTTCATCATAAAGCTGTTGATAGATGGTCCATACATCTACTTTCGGGTATTTCTTCATATAACGATGAACGGCTGTTCGGGCAGCTTTTTTTATTTCATCCAATCTTTCTTCTTTTCTCGTAATCAAAAAGCTGACGCGGATTTTCCGCTTCTCCGCATCCTTCATCCCATAAAGCGCGTCATCCAAGGCTTCATCATACTTAGCAGCCATTTTGTCCAGGATTTGCTTCTTTTTTCTTCTTAATTCACCTTGCAATACGGCTTTAATTTTTACGACACGTACTTCATATGGAAAATAACTGTATTCCTCATAAAACAAACGATTGATCGCTCTTGCACTTTTGATCTTGAAGCCTGCGAGCGTAAAGTCATCCTCTACTTGGTAGGCTTTCTTCCATTTTTGCAGGTAACGATCGAGGATTTCTTTAAATGATTTTGATCCTTTTCTTCGTGCGCTATGAATGGCAAGGTGATCCTTTGGATTTTCAACTACATGGGTGAGCACCTCATGCTGAGAGATGACAGGGAGATGAACACCTGTAGCTTTTTGAACAAAATCAAGGAATGTCGTTTGTGTTGCTCGGTCCACCCCGAGTTCTGGTAAGACTTCAGATATGTACTGAATGAACAGGCGGTTGGGGGCGAGTATGAGCATCTCTTCCGGACGAAAGATATCTTTCATTGTGTAAAGAAAATAAGAAATGCGATGAAGAGCAATCGTTGTTTTTCCACTACCTGCGGCCCCTTGCACAATAATCGGTTTTCGCAAGTCTGCACGAATGATTCTGTTCTGTTCTTCTTGAATCGTCGACACAATTTCAGTCAACCGCTTCTCTGAATTTTGAGCTAGTGAATCCTGAAGCAGTTCATCCTTTGTCGTAAGGTCAATATCCCGGTATTCAACCAGTTCTCCTTCTTCAATCTGGTACTGTCTCTTTAAGGAAACATCCCCTTCGTATCTTTCTCCAAGGGCTTCATAACTCACTTCCCCGAGGCGTCCTTCATAATAAACGTTCGCAAGCGGGGACCGCCAATCCAAAATGATAGGAAACTGGGTTTCACGATCAAATAAGGACGTTTTACCAATATAAAAAATTTCACGGTCGGGTTTTTCTTTTTGATGAAAGTCAATGCGGGCAAAGTATGGTTTGTTTCGTAGATGTTTGAGGTTCTCTAACTGTTCTTTTGACATCTTCATGAAATTAGCGTGAGAAAGCATTTCCTGATATCTCAAGCTACTGTCTTTGAAACTCAGGTTTTCAAGCGTGTCTTCCTGCCGTTTTTTCAGTGCTTCCTGACCTGTTTCCTGTGAAGCGATGAGTCTGTCCATGTAAGTTTTCGTAAATGATAGACGATCTAATTCTTTTTCAAATTCCGGATGCCGTTCTGTCAATGGAGCCATTCCTCCTTCTTTTCGTTCTGAACTGTTAACAGAACTTCCTACTGGAATGACGTGTGAGCGCTGGGCCTTCATGCAGTTCTTCAAAGCAACGAATCATTAAAATACCACAACCTCGTTGGAAGCGCAAACATTTAATGAAATTTCCAATGAAGCTCACGATAATTCAAGACTAAGTTTCAAGGACTCTACCATTCTACCCAATCATCATCACCGTTCACATGAAAAACCGTTTAGTTTAGGTGTGCGCTTGTTCTTACGCTTCCACCTCCACTAAACGGCTGTCATATAGATCCTTAGGGTCTGTTTTTGTTTTCCACATATTTAGGCAGATGCATTTCAAATATGAAGAAGGAAAGAATACGTAATAGAACAGGATATAAGGCCAGGAATCCTACCAAATCCCCGATCCCCCCAAGAAGATCGGTGAACAGAAGGACGACTGACAAAGCAAGCATTAGAAAAACGGTAACAAGTCCTACCCTTCCATTAATAGGCGTCCAAGTTCCTGCGATTGTCTTCGTATCCTGCTCCAACAGTTCAAAGCAACGGTAGTGATAAGGGCGTATTCTAAACCAGTTGGATGCTGTAACAAGCTCGTCACGGTCCTGAATTTTTTTGTAACAATACCGACAGATGTTTGTGTTCACGACATCTACTCCTGATCAAGATATTTTTTCATCAGCAAACATTCGTTGCCCTTCTCATTATATCGTATCACATCCATAACTCTAAGCATTAATGTGATTCCACGCCCACCCTCTTCCAAGTCTTCCAAACTCGGAAACCAGTGCTTCACATCGCTTGTTACCTGATAAGGCTTCCAGTCGAAACCGTCTCCATGGTCATAGATTCTAACGATCAACCGTTTATGAAGAAAGTGGATCTTCAACATGACGGGATAAGCCTTTCTTTCCCGATGCCCATGAACCCAAGCATTCCATACCGCTTCTGTAATGGATGCATCCACGAGAAGTTGGTCGTTCCCGAAATATTTGGCCAGGTAGGGGGAATATTTTCTTCGGACATCTCTCAGTTCTCTCGGATGTCTGATATTGGCTTCAATAGATGCCTTCATCATTCAGCCTCTCCTCTTCTAAGTCGATGATGTACGATCATCGCGCTCAGTAAATGGATTTGTTGCTTACTTATTCCCTTTATGCAAATCACTTAAAAGGGGAAGTGATAACTTTTTACATAAAAATGGGAAACCCTTGCCGCAAAGTTAGGATGAGAGCATTGAATATTCCTGATGAGAATCGATTCGCCTATCCTCTTTGAGTGGAAAGAGCGATTTTCACTTGTTTCTTTCATGACTCTGGATGATGTCCATCACTTTTTCTTTCGTTCGTTCACTTTGATAACTTTGCATAGATGTAAGGATCTGGTCACGTTGGTCAATGAGTTGACGAAGATCATTGACTAATGTTTCATTCGTCAGTTCTTCTTCCTCTCTCTTAAGCGCATACCCCTGTTTAACAAAAGAGTCTGCGTTCAAAATCTGGTCACCGCGGCTCGCTTTTCTTGATAAAGGAATAAGAAGCATCGGCTTCTTTAAAGCTAAGAATTCAAAGATTGCGTTTGATCCTGCTCTTGAGACAATATAGTCTGTAGCTGCAAACAAATCCTTCAACTCATCCTGAACATATTCGAACTGCGCATATCCCCGCTTGTCTATTGTCGAATCCTTGTGCCCGTGCCCACAAATGTGAACGATTTGTACTTCTTGAAGCAATTCATCCAAATTGTCGCGAATCGCGTCATTGATTTTTTTGGAGCCTGTACTTCCCCCCATGACCATAACGACAGGTTTCTGTTTGTGGAATTCACACAAGGCTAAACCTTTGGAGCGATCACCTTCAAACAGTTCCTCACGTACCACTGCTCCGATATATTCTCCCTTTCCTTCAGGCAAGTGTTTCATGGTCTCTGGAAAAGTGGCCAGAATTTTTTTCGCAAATGGAAAGGAGAGTTTATTGGCTAAACCTGGCGTATAGTCCGACTCATGAATGACGGTTGGAACGTTCTTCAGTCGCGCCGCCATAACCACAGGTACGGAGACAAATCCCCCTTTTGAGAAAATAACTTGCGGTTTCCGTTTTTGAATGATGCGAAGAGATTGGGCTAATCCTTTCAACACCTTAAAAGGATCCTTGAAGTTTTCCTTTGACATGTATCTTCTCAGCTTTCCTGTTGAAATGCCATGGTAGGTGACTCCATCTAAAGGTTCAATTAAATTTCTTTCAATTCCTTGATAGGATCCGATGTAATCGACGGTATATCCTTGTTTTTGAAATTCTGGAATAAGCGCAAGGTTTACGATTACGTGTCCCGCTGTACCTCCGCCTGTAAATAAAATTCGTTTGTCACTCATATGTTATTCAACGTCCTTTCAGAGGGCTTCTTAAGTAGGTCTGGATGTGTTACTATGCTATAATCCTCGTATTCCTCTAAAGAGAATTGTACCAGAAAAGAGTGTGGCCTATGTATGAAACAAAGACATTAAAGGAAAAAATCAAATTGTTCGGCATCATCCTCATTCCGATCTTGATTACACAAATTGGAATGTACCTTATGAACTTTTTCGATACAATCATGGCTGGTCAATCCGGTCCCGATCAACTGGCAGGGGTAGCGATAGGGTCAAGTATATGGATGCCTGTATTTACAGGTTTGAATGGGATCCTCATGGCTATTTCCCCAATCGTTGCCCAATTAAAAGGGGCAAGGAAAGAAAATGAAATTTCTTTTTCCGTCAAACAAGGAATTTATTTATCCATCGTTTTAGCTGCGGGTATAGGAACGATTGGATTCTTTTTATTGGATCCCATTCTGGCTTTATTAGACATCACTCCAGAAGTCAGGCATGTATCAAAATATTACTTAGTGACACTTGGGATTGGGATTGTCCCCCTGTTTGTCTTCAATATCCTTCGTTCATTTGTGGATGCCCTCGGACAAACGAAAGTGTCCATGGCTGTCATCCTTATGACACTGCCGATCAATGTTCTGTTCAATTATATGTTCATCTTTGGTCGCCTTGGTGCTCCGGAACTAGGAGGGATCGGAGCAGGAGTAGCCTCTGCCCTTACCTACTGGGTATCATTAGTCATGATCGTTACCATCATTCACAAACTACGCCCACTACGAACCTATAAGATTTTCCAAACATGGATTTCCCCTGAATGGAAAGAATGGTGGGCCCAACTGAAAATTGGCATTCCGATCGGTTTTGCCATCTTTTTTGAAACGAGTATTTTCGCTGCCGTCACATTTTTTATGACCGCTTACGATACAAAAACGATTGCTGCTCACCAGGCCGCTATCAATTTTGCGTCTCTGCTCTATATGGTCCCTTTGAGTATCGCCTTCGCCCTTACCATTGCCGTTGGATTCGAAGTTGGTGCAGAAAGACACAAAGAAGCGAAAACGTATTCTTATTTAGGCATTGCCTCAGCGGTTTCTATGAGCGTCTTCGCAGGGCTGATTTTATTTTTGTTCGATGATACAATTGCAAGACTTTATAGTGCCGATGAAAGAGTTATTGAATTGACGAAGAATTTCATTATCTATGCTATTTTCTTTCAGCTGTCAGATGGTTTCGGCGCGCCTTTGCAAGGGATTCTTCGTGGATATAAAGATGTGAACATTACGCTAGTCATGGCGTTCATTTCTTATTGGGGCATAGGCTTGCCAAGTGGGTATTGGCTTGCAAATTATACGTCTCTCGGACCATACGGATATTGGTTAAGCTTGACGATCGGCCTGACCGCCGGAGCCATCACCCTCCTCATCCGTATGCTGTACATCCAAAAAAGAAACACCCAACTCAGCAGCACTTCCTAAAAACTAATATTAAACAATATGACAGTATTCTTGAAGACTCAGGTTCGAGACTTTTCGGGGTTCGATTGCTACGTGAGGAGTAAGGGATGGCTGGTAAGCAACTCGCTGTCCTGTGGGGGAGTGGTGAGCTTCCTCGGGCGGTCTGCCGCACTAAGGGATCTCGCCGATCTCCTTTCTTCCACGGGAGTCTCGGAGCTTCCCATCAACCCCATACAATAATGTGAGAAACGAACCCCTATACCAAGAAAGGACCATCTTCCACCATCACTACAATAGTAAAAAAGCGCTCAATAACAAGCGGTAGGAGTTCCATTTATAATGGAAGCTTTGTGTAATAGCGCCTAGTACTGTAAGTGGTTTCGAGATACTCATATGGTCAAGGGCGGAGGGGAATGGCGAGACTCCTGCGGGAAAAAAGTGCTTGGTGAGACCCCACAGGACTCAGTCCGAGGAGGCTCACCGCGCTCCCGCGGAAAGCGAGCTATTCCCCGCAGCCCCCATCCACCCAACAAACGTCTCGAAACTGAGTCTTCCATAAAAGGGAGCTTATCTTTGAATATGAAAAGAAGCGTCCTTGGTGATGGACGCTTCTTTTTTGTTCATTTTATGTGGTTACTGGTTTAAGTTAAGGACGATTAAGCGTTCCTCTGTCATGTCTTCGATTGTGTATTTTGGACCTTCTTTGCCCCACCCACTATCTTTCACACCACCATACGGCATGAGATCGACACGGTATTGGGATGAATCATTGACCATTAAGCCCCCAACTCTCACATGTTTTGCCGCATAAAATGCGGTATTGATATTTTGAGTAAATATCCCCCCTTGGAGGCCATAAGGAGAATCATTCACTTCCTTTATACAAGAAGAAAGATCCGAGAACGGAATGATGCTCACGACAGGGGCAAATATTTCTTCGCAGACAACTTTCATTTCTGGTTTTACATTAGTTAATACAGTAGGGTGAAATAATGCCGCCTCCCTATTTCCTCCGTGGATGACTTCAGCCCCGGCTGATTTGGCTTCCTCCACCCATTGTTCAGCACGCTTGGCTTCTTCTTCACTAATCATAGGACCTACATCGGTGTTGGGATCATTCGGGTCCCCTACATTCAGCTTTTCAATCGCTCGAATGAACTTGTTTTGAAATTCTTCCCGAACATCTTGGTGTACGTATAATCGTTGGACAGAAATACACACTTGTCCGGCAAAGGCATAGCTTTTAGCGGCTACATTTTCTGCTGCTGCATCCAGGTCTGCTTCTTTATCAATAATGACTGGAGAATTGTTTCCGAGCTCCAGGACCAGCTTGTTCAAGCCAGTATTTTGTTTCAATTTCAAACCGACTTCTGCACTTCCGGTAAACGTGTACAGGTTGATTCGCTCATCCTTCATCATTTGGCTTCCTACTGTAGAGCCAGAACCAACCACCACGTTAAGAAAACCTTTCGGAAGCCCTGCTTCTTCAAACAATTCGGCTAGTTTCAGTGCGGATATCGGGGTCTTACTTGCAGGCTTCAAGACCACCGCGTTCCCTGCAGCAATAGCTGGGGCGATTTTATGTGCGACAAGGTTTACCGGGAAATTAAACGGGCTGATGGCTCCGACTACCCCTACTGGCACTTTGATCGTAAAAGCCATACGATTTTCAGAACCGGGTGCCGCTTCTACCGGTACCCCTTCCCCATGGATCCGCTTTGCTTCTTCTGCTGCTAATTCAAAAGTCTGTGCCGCTCTATCTAATTCAGTTAATGCTTGTTTAATGGGCTTTCCGGCTTCCATTGTAATGATCTTGGCCATGTTCTCTTGTTTTTCTTTTAATAGGTCACTGACCCTTTTTAATATTTCAAAGCGTTCATATGGTGACATGGCATGATTTTGATAAGCATTTGTCGCAGCTTCAATGGCTGCATCTACTTCTTTCTCAGAGGCTTTAGCTACTTGGGCAAAAGTTTCCTGTGTGTATTTGTTCTTTACGTCCAGTTGGTCATTGGTGTCTATCCATTCTCCATTAATGTAAAGCTTATGACGATCCATGAACCTCTCTCCTTTGAAATAGAATTTTACGACTTTTCCTATTTCCTTCTTCGCCGAGAGATCGACTCGAACGTTTTTAAAAACAAAAAAAGTCTGAATGGAGGAAACCCTCCATTCAGACTTTTCGGTACTTTATAGGAATAATCCTGCAATCGTTGCAGAAAGCATAGAACCTAATGTTGCACCAATAAGAAGCTTCATACCGAAACCAGATACTCGTCCACCTTTTTCAGCATCAATACCTTGTACAGTACCAGCAATGATTCCAATGGAAGAGAAGTTGGCGAAACTTGTAAGGAAGACCGTTACAATACCAACCGTTTTCTCAGAAACGCTGTCAAGCATGTTAGAGAATTCAAGCATCGCTACGAATTCGTTCGTTACGATTTTCGTACCCATAATGGCACCAGCATCGACGACCTCAGCAGCCGGAATACCCATCAGTAAGCCGATTGGTGCAATGATGTAACCAAGTAGCTGTTGAAGCGTAAAGCCGTTGAACACTGCACCGAACAACCAGTTCACAAGTTCAAGTGAAGCGATGAAAGCAATAAGCATGGATGCAACGATCAGAGCAATTTTACCACCATCAAGGGCACCATTCCCCATGGCTTCAAAGAAACTTTTCGCATTAGAAACGTCTTGAATATCAACTTTGTCCTCTTCTTTAGACACTTTAACCGGTGCGATGATGGAAGATACGATCAAAGCACTGAACATGTTTAATGGAAGTGCAACAAGGATATATTGACTTGGGAGCATACCAAGATACGCACCTACGATGGATGCAGATACAGATCCCATAGCGGAAGCACTGACAATGTACAAACGGTTATCATTTAAGTTATGGAACTGTGATTTGATAGCAATCAAAGCTTCAGACTGACCGAAGAAAATACTGTTCACTGCGTTGAAAGATTCAACCTTCGGCAAACCGGTGATCTTAGAAAGTCCCCATCCGAGATATTTAATAATGAATGGCAAGATCTTCAGATATGTCAAAACAGAAAGAATGGTTGCAAAGAAAATGATGATCAATAGAACGTTGAAGAAGAACACGCCGTTCTCTCCTACTTCTACGCCACCTAGTACAAAGTTAACACCGACCGTACCAAATTCAATTAATTTATTGAACCCGGCAGAAATCCCGTCAATGATGAGTTTTCCGATGGTCGTGTTGAACATGAATGCCGTAATCAGCAACTGAACGACAATCATAACCGCTATACCTTTGTAGTTAATATTTTTACGATCATTGGACATTAGAAAAGCGATTCCAAGAATGATCGCAACAGCAAGAATACCTAATAGAATACCCACAATAAGTCCTCCCCTAATTGTTAAATAAAGTATTTATGAAAATGCTTTCATGAAGTAATTACAATATGGATTTTATCAGGTTGTCAGACGTCATGCAAGGTTTATTTGTATGTAATAAATAACAAATCATGACATGCTAGTCACCCTAAGGTCTAATATGGCTCTATTTGTAAGGGTTTATCCCTATTAAATATTATTAATAAAAAAATTGTCATATGGGTATACACATGTAATACAAGGAAAAGGTAATTCGATACAGTTAGAACGAACGTTCTTCTCTTTATTAATTAACGCCTTCGTCTTTCTTGATCATGATGGACATAAAAGAACTGCCGCCCTGAACAGACGACAGTCCTTCCACCCATTTATTGAGTAATAAACATTTGCGTCCAATAGTGGCCGTAGCTTCCACCTTTGGCATACCCTACACCGATTTGTCTCAGGTTCGGGTCAAGAATGTTCTTTCTATGTCCTGGGCTGTTCATCCATCCATTCACCACTTCCTGTGGTGTTCGTTGACCAGCCGCAATGTTTTCTGCCGCACGATTGTAAGAGATATTGAAATCTCTCATCATATCAAATGGTGAACCGTAAGTCGGTGACGTATGGGAGAAGTAGTTTTTATTCGCCATGTCTCGAGACTTGTACCTGGCTACCCTTGATAACTGCCAGTTCGCTTTTAAGGCAGGTAAACCTTTTTTCGCTCTTTCCTGGTTCGTCAAGTCGATGACTTGGCTTTCCACTGATTTAATGTCCGTTTTAAGAGGAATTGTCACCCTGTCTCCTGGATAAATCAAATCAGGGTTGTTGAACTGAGGGTTCGCATTGATGATTTCACTCAAACCAATTTTGTATTTTTTTGAGATCTTCCATAGCGTATCCCCGCTCTTGACTGTGTAAGTATCTGTTGCTGCTTGAGTCATTTGAGGGGTCTGCACAAACAAGACAGCAGCAAAAATAATGGCGCCTAACCACATCCATACTTTCAAGTGCTTTCACTCCTTTTTTTAGTGTCAGATGTAGTGTGGCTTTAAATAATAAAATTATGTATGTAGAGGAAAAGTTTAGAAATTAAAATGCACCCACCGGTGGTCAGTCGGTGGGTGCTATACCATAGGGGAGGTATAAACATTTTATGAATGAAACGAGCGGGCCACTTCAACCAATTGTTGACGTGTCACACTTCGTTCATTACCTTCTTCAGGCGCAACACTGGCGCGGTAGGTCATTAGATACGTCACACCATCTTTTTCCCAAGTCAACTTCTGTGAAAAACGGTTATCTTCATAGACTCCATTGATGTGCTCATTGATGGACAGCTTTTCAGGATCAATCCACGGAGTATCGATATCCTCTTGGGAGAATTGGATAGTTAACAGATCATTTGTAGGCGTGTAAAAACTCAAATCCATCAACTCTGTTCCTTCATCCTGGTAAATGTCTGAAACGACACTTATCATCGGTACAGGAATATACTCAGGCAGATCAGGTTGAAAGTCCAATTGTTCAACAGCCGAGGAAACCTTTTCTACATTGTAAGAATGGTATCCATTTGGGACCGCATGGGTTTTACTACTACAAGCACTGATGATTAACAAACAGAAAAATAAGACTCCAAACCTTTTCCACACGCTTCTTTCCTCCATCATTTCTATGTTTCTACTATAGAGACGAGGTGACTTCAAAAAAGGTTTCACCTGAGAGGAAAAAAATTTAATTAATGATGCCGTGTTGAATGATTTCTACTTTCACCTTTGGTTCTATTGATATTTCCGGATAGGCTTCATTCCAGTCTAACTCTTTCCAAACTTCCGGATGATACGCTTTCACTCTTCTTCCAATACCAAACACATCACTGTTCGCTTCTTGAATTTGAGCGATAATATCCACAGACTCTTCGGTAAGTTTCTCAGAAAGCTTTTTACCGATTTCATCTAACTTCCCTTTTACGTATAAATGATCAGATGGATATTCCACGATCTTTGCCTTTATATCAAGTTTGATGTCAACTGAAATGACTCCGTCCTTATTGTTGATTTTCATTTCCCTTTTATTTTTTGCCACACTAACCGTGACATAGTTCATAATTTCGTCTTCCCCATTAACATTAATCTTTTCGGTTAAGCGGGCTACTCTCCCTTTTACACCTTGCAGCAACATAAACATGGTTGTTTGGTCCGCTTTAATTTTTTCCCCTGTGTAAGATTTCCCATGGAACAACCCCATCCCGTTGAAGTTAAGAATTTTCCCCTCATCTTCGATTTTCAATAAAGGGACAGAGAAGTCAACTCCAGATTCTAGCAACTGAGCGAAAAGCATCTGAAAATCTTCTCCATTCGAATGAGTGGAAGCAACGGTTGCTTCCAGTAAGCCTCCGATATAGTTACTGATCCTTGTCGCTCCGCTATGCTTCATACTGATGACATCTTTTGCAGTCCCTTCCTCTACAACCGCTAGATAAGCATTTAAATTGCTGCGTGGATTTCTATACATATCATCGAGGATAGGATAGATGTTTGATTTTGCTAGTTCTTCCCCTAATACGATCACTTTCACCTTTGAAGGATCGTACGTGTCGGATATCATCTGGTCAATCTTATCTCTAGCTTCCAAAGCTGTGTGTCCAGTAGTGGACAATATTTGGAGCATCTCAATCCCCGGCCCCTCCGATCCTCTGCTTACAGAAGGAATGGAGACCGTTTGTAATACCTCTCCATCTTCCCCCTGATCATAGCCAAGGGAAAGGACAAGTTTGACATTTTTAAATTGTTTTTCGTCCCAGCAACCTGTAAGGAAGAAGAGACTCACAAGAATAACCACAAAAAAATTCTTCATGTCCTGCCCGCCCCCTTACCTTTGTGCCGCCTCAAAAAGCTTAAAGGAACCATAATTAACGGAAGAGCCACAGAAAAGATATAGCCACTATAGGTCACCACTTTATTGAAAGCTTCCATTTGTGAAATATCCAAACCGATGTACATGCAAATGGAAAAAACGATAACTCCAATAATAACGATGAATGCATTATTGGACTGTTTATTAAACAAATCAGACAAACCTATGCTGGACATGTAAAGATACGTCGCAAATGAGGTTGCCACATTAACCACCCATATGGAAATGAAAAACAAATCGATTCGCTCGATGACAGGTAATGTAAAGGATTTCAACATATATAAAACAGGTTCTGGCACTAATGGCATTTCACTGGTACTGAAAAACGTGAAGGTAGAAAAAACGGTCAATAAGTAGAAGGAAGTCACAAACCAGTGCGCAAACACCATTGTCTTTAACTTTTGCTTATTCGTTCCTTCCACCTTTGGGAAAATGACCAACGTCACAATAAAGCCAAAATAAGACAGAATAGCTTTGTCGATGCCGGCAAACACTTTCCCCCAACCCGCTTCTAAGACCGGGAATAGATACATAATCTCCATTTGTTTTGCTCCGGATACCATAAGGACCAACAGAAACCCCAAAAGAAGCGAGAGGACCGTGTACAACCTGCCTAAAACAATCCAACCACCACCGACCATGTACATACAAATCGTAATCATCAAAAAGGAGAGAACCCATAACGGGGTGTTCGGTAACACCCAGATACTGATCATCCGTGTAAACAGTAAAATGATAAGCGAACCGATTCCGATAAAATACAAGGTGTATAGAAAGGTTAGGGGTCTCCCAATCCATTTTGTAAACAATCGATCATTGATTGAAAACAATGTATCCTGCGGAAAGTTCCTTGCGATCACCCATATTCCAACAAGGAGTAATTGAAGAGCCACAGCCCCTAACAAAAGGGACATCCACCCATCCTGTTTAGCTGCACGATGTAGTTCATATGGAATAGAAAGCACGCCAACACCGATCTGAGTTTGGATGATGATGAAAAAAAATTGCCTGAGGGACAACTTTTGTTTATTTTCCTGTGTCGTCTGTTGAGGAGGGCTGACTGTCGGACCCTTGCTGCTTTGGTTGGTTCTGTTCATCACGAGTTTTCCACTCCCTTGTAGGGTCCAAAGTTACGGGTTTAACTGCATGGGCATCTTTAGGTCTGAGCTTCAGCATGAACATGGGCAAACGGACAAAGGTGTCTTTTAAATCAACCAAACTTAACGGTGCAAGCGGTGCAAAGTAAGGAACACCAAAAGAATGAAGACGTGTTAAGTGAACGAGAATAAATAGCATCCCGAATACGATTCCGATAAAACCAATCGTACCAGCGAGGATGATCAATGGAAAAGTCAACAGTCTAAGCGTCGTACTTAATTCGTTAGAAGGGACGACAAAAGACGCAATGGCGGTCAATGCAACCACAATGACCATCAAATTTGAAACCAGCCCTGCACGAACGACAGCGTCACCAATAACGAGACCTCCGACAATGCCAATCGTCTGCCCGATTGGAGCAGGCAGCCGTACCCCGGATTCTCTGATCAGTTCAATAATGACAACCATAACGAGTGCTTCTAATAAGGGAGGGTAGGCGATCTCATTGATGGAGGCCTTCACCGGTATAACCAGCTCATCAGGAATGACCTCAAAATGAAAGCTGACCACTGCGATATAAAAGGCCGGCAACCCTACGGCTATGATAAAACTGAAAAGACGTATTAAACGGACAAAAGTGCTCGTGAACCAACGCATATTATAATCATCCGGAGCCTGATAAAACATAAAAAACGTTGCGGGTACAATGAGAGTGGTAGGGCTCCCTTCCGACATGATGGCAACTCTTCCCTCGACTAAATTGGCAGCGACTCGATCTGGCCGTTCTGTATTTAACATTTGAGGGAACGGAGAATTTGACTGATCCTCAATAAACTCTTCTACATGTCCAGGACTATGGATCATATCCGAATCAACAGAATGTAGTCGCGTCTCAACCTCCTGAACAAGCGTAGGATCCGCGATCCCATCCATATAGATGACAGACACATTCGTGTTCGTCTTTTTCCCAAGCTTAAAATACTTGATGGTTAAATCCCTGTGTTCCACCCTTTTACGAACTAAGTTGATGTTTGTCATCATGTTTTCAATAAAACCGTCGTGTGATCCGCGGACCACTCTTTCGTTCTGGGGTTCTTCAGGTGATCGTCCAAATGAAGAGGTCACGCTGAACTGGGCAATCTCCCTTTTCCCTTCTTCCATATAAAGCGCATGTCCACGCAGCAGGGTACGTACAGCTTCTTCCAGGTCATTTGTTTGTTTTGCATTAGGGAGATCAAAAACGTCGTCTATATGCCCGATTTCGATTGGTGCAAAGATTTTTTCTTGAATTTTTTCGTGCTCAGCTAAAGATTCAAAATATAAAAGGGCCGCGTCTCCTTTTTTCAAGACGCGGATTTTTAAATCATTCGTTTGGTGAAAAGCATCCAAGAGATACTTAACATTCTCTGTCAGCCTCTTTGAGCTTGGCATTTCTTTCTCGTTTGAAGGTTCCGACATATGCCTGTCATGAAGCTTATGGCGGTTATTCTTGAATAATCGCGTAAAGATTCCCATTTTCGCATCACCTAACCTTAATTTGCCACGGATAAAAAGGAATATACCAACCAATTCTTCTCCTCCCAAAATCCCACTTCCACTAACGCTCCCTATAGTGGAAGACTCAGCTTCGAGATGTTCCCGGGGTTCGTTTGCCGTATTGGGCGTCAGGGTTGGTTGGGAAGCAACTCGCTTTACTGTGGGGGAGCGCCGAGCTTCCTCGGACTGCGTCCTGCGGGATCTCGCCTATCTCCTTCTCCCACGGGAGTCTCGCAGCTTCCCAACCAACCCTTTCATAGTAAGGAGAAACGAACCCCTATGCCAGGAAGGAGATTCTTCCACCACCACTACCTATAGTAAGAAAACGCTCTATAACAAGCGGTTATGATCACTATTCATACGATGGAGATATGTGTTATAGCTCCCAATACGTATAGGAAGCGCCTAATTCTGGAAGTGGTTTCGAGACACTTATATGGTAAAGGGGCGGAGGGGAATGGTGAGACTCCTGCGGGAAAAAAGTGCATGGTGAGACCCCACAGGACGAAGTCCGAGGAGGCTCACCGCGCTCCCGCGGAAAGCGAGCTATTCCCCGCAGCCCCTATCCACAGCACAAAAGTCTCGAAATCAAGTCTTATAGAAACCTGCCAGTTTGTTAAAGAACAAAAAAAAGTCCTATGGCTGGGTAGCCATAGGACTGGGTGGGGTTAGTGGCCTGGGAAGAAGACCATTTGTAATATGAAAATAATGGCGAACATATACAAGATCCAGTGCACTTCTTTTCCTTTTCCAGTTACAAGCTTTAATAGCGGATACGTAATAAAGCCGAAAGAGATTCCTGTTGCGATACTGGATGTTAATGGCATGGAAAGAATGATGATGAAAGCTGGGAAGGCATCGTCAAATGACCCCCAATTCACTTTCGCAAGTCCACCCATCATGAAGCATCCTACAATTATTAACACAGGAGCTGTAATGGCTGGTAAACCGGAAACCGCTCCTACCACGGGGGCAAAGAACATGGATAGAATGAACAGTAGCGCAACGACCAACGTCGTTAACCCCGTTCTCCCTCCAGCCGCTACCCCTGAAGACGATTCAATATAGGCTGAAGAAGGGCTTGTTCCGAACATGGCACCAATAGTAGTTGCCGATGCATCAGCCATCAGGGCAGCACGTGCTCTCGGAAGACTTCCGTCTTTACGGATGAATCCTGCTTGTTCTGCCACACCGATCATCGTCCCTGTCGTGTCAAAAATCGTGACAAGAAGGAAAGCGAAGATGACGGTATAGAGACCGTTACTAAACACAGCTCCAAGATCCATGTCCCAGAAAACAGGAGCTGGTGGTGTATCCATAAGACCGTTAAGTTGAAGTTGTCCTGTAAAGAAACCGATAACTCCCGTCACGAACATGCCGATAAATAAACCGCCGGTCACGTTTCTCGCGATAAGAACTAATGTGAAGAAAAGTCCAAATACAGTCAACAATGGACCTTTGGCAGTCAAGTCGCCAAGCGTCACGAGCGTTTCTTCACTAGGTACAATGATTCCTGACATTCTTAAACCAAGAAAAGCTATAAATAAACCGATTCCTGAAGTGATTCCATATTTCAATGATGGCGGAATGGCTGTGATTAACGTTTTACGCAAACTTGTCAAACTAAGAAGTACAAATAAGATACCTGAAATAAAGACTGTTCCAAGAATAACAGGATAGCTGACATCCTGTTGGACAACTTCTGTTACGAAGTACGCGTTGAGCCCCATCCCAGGAGCAATAGCGATGGGATAATTCGCAGCAAATGCCATGATCAAGGTACCCGCTACTGCTGCGATAATTGTTGCCATAAATACTTGTTCAAAAGGCACGCCTGCGCTTGATAAGATTGCTGGATTAACGACGACGATATAGACCATTGTCAAAAATGTCGTCACTCCTGCAAGCAACTCTGTTTTAACATCCGTATGATTTTCATTTAATCGGAACCATTTGTTTAACATTTGGAGACACCAAACTTTCAATAAGAATTACAACGTGTTTTATAATATTATTTTCACGAACAAAAATCAATAGAAACAATAAAAATGTTCGTTTTTGTTGTACTTACATAAAAAACCGCCTGAGAAATCACTCCTCAGACGGTTTTTCACCTACTCGCTTGACTCTATACCATTCCATGATTTCTTCTGTATCCTGTTTCTCCAAGTAGTAGCAGGAAGCAAGCGATCTGCCTCCTCCCGATGTCAACATGACCTCTACGCTTGAAAGATTCGCCCTTTTTTGAAAATAGGTCTGTTTCGCATAAGACGCTTGGATGCGATACTTTTTCATAAAGTACGTCTGCTTGATAATCCCTCTCGAACGTAAAGTCAACTGATCCTCAAGGATATTCCAACCTGCGTCATGATAGGCAAGCCAGCCGAGCACAGCTAAAAAGACCCCCGCAAGAATGGAAAAAAGCCCGTACGGAAAAAAGAAGATGCTAACAGGAATCGATACTAGAAAACCAAACCATGAATGACGCAGGATATATCGGAATAGTGACCGTTTAGGTGGTTGATCAAAATTATCCACCACATCGTAATCAGGCAGCACCCTTTTCACAATTTCACTAACATCAGCTTTTTTAATCATTGGCAAGAGTCGCAGCTGATGCTCATCATTTTTTAACACCGATCCTCCTGCACTGATTAGCGTGACAGAAGCATATCCTAAAGGCTGTCGAATCAAGTTTTCTTCCATCCTCACACCTTGAATTCGGTTCAAAGGGATGGTCATCTGCTTTTTCTCAAGCCACCCGCGGGTAATAATTAAATCATCCGCGTCAAGATATACCGAAAAATTTGCATACCTTAGCATCGTCATGACAATTGAAATACCATATGCAACGAGTAAGATGAGAAGAGCCGTAAAAGCGACAACGAGCACACCAATTTGAATCCAATCCAAAATTTCTTTGTAGATCGTACCTACAGGGAGAAGATCCATGAATTGTGAGAAGAAAACAGCTACCCCGGAGATAACTACCCCTGCCCCTCCAGAAGTTAAGGCCATGATGACAATTTCCTTCATAGACATACCATAAACTTTTTCACGTTTTGATTCCGCCATCTCTAGATGGAGTTCTTCCGTTTCCCAGTCTTCGCCATTTCTGTCGGTTTTTCGCTGCTTCTCTTGGAAAATGGCCTTTTCCAAGGTGTCTGCTTCTTCTCGGCGAATGGCTGTCAGTTCAGCTTCTGCTTTTTCGTTGCCCGTTGAACCTGCTGTTTCCACCGAAACTTTAACAAGATTCAGGGGCCTGTGAAAGATCCCCTCTGAAAAATCGAGGCTTTGAATACGATCGATAGGAATATATCTCTTTTTACGAAAGATCAGTCCGTATTCAATTCTCAGCTCTCCCTCTTCCATACGGTAGGTAAAGCGCAGCCAACGAATGATTCCTGACCCCAGCACAAGGAGCAGGACCCCCAGCCAAATGAGTAAAGGAATCCATTCTATTTCTCCACTGAATATGTTTCCATTTAAAAAAATGACAATAATTAATGGCAAAGCAGCATCTTTTAAAGTTTTAATAAAATTGATGATCGCTGAGATCGGGTGTAATCTTTTCGGTTCAAACATCATCTTCCGCCACCCTTGCTAAGGAAGAGATGGACTGACGTAAACGCTCAGCTTCCTGCTCATCTAGTGCAGGTATTTTATGTACCGTTGCAGCGGTAGAAATGCTAATGGTTGATAAGCGGAATTTTCTTAATAATGGCCCCTGTTCTGTATCCACATGTTGAACTCTGACCATCGGTACCAGTGTACGTGTGACAATAAAAAGTCCGTACTGTAAATCGATTTCCTGTTCGGTGACTTCATACCGCCACCGTTTCCATCTCAAATTTGGTACGACCCAGACAAATGTAAGTGCTTCTAACAAAGCAAGGCCGATACCAATGAACACAATCCACCACGGCCATTCCCAAAAGTAAACCGCTACGGAGAGTCCGATTGTTACTAAAAGAATGATTCCAACTTGGATCCAACCATAGATACGCCATAATGTCAGTGCTCGCTGTGATATTCTTTGTGTCGGTTGCTTTTCCATCCTTCCACCCCCTATGTATGTTTACGATTGAATGGTCGATCCGTTTCATTATTTATAAAAGAAGCCGGACATGACAGCCCGGCCACCTTTTTATTTTTTTCCTTCTGATAAAGCTTTGGACTTCTCTGTACAAGCCGTCATGCCTTGAATGATCGCACTTCTGAAACCAGCTTCTTCAAGCTTCGTTACTCCTGCAATGGTCGTACCCCCTGGGGTGCAGACGGCATCCTTTAATTCACCAGGATGACGCCCGGTCTCTTTGACCATTTGAGCCGCTCCCTGGACAGACTGAGATACCATTTTGTAGGCTTTGTCTCTAGGAAAGCCTTGTTGCACAGCTGTATCTGCCATCGCCTCAATAAGCATGTAAATAAAAGCTGGAGAAGACCCGCTGACAGCAGGAACAGCATCCATCAATTTCTCTTCTACAATTTCCGCTTCACCGAAGCTTTCAAACACTTCCATCACTTCAGCTAACTCCTCTTTGGTCACGAAATCGTTGGGGCATAAAACGCTCATGCCCGCTCCCACAAGAGAAGGAGTGTTTGGCATGGAACGAATCACTTTCACATTGCGACCAAAGGCTTCTTTCATTGCGTCAAGTGTAATCCCAGCAGCAATCGTGACAACCACTGTATTCTCGGATACTTCATCTTTGATTTCTTGAACGACTCCCTGGTACACATAAGGTTTGACCGCTAAGAAAAGCAGGTCGCTCTCTCTTGCCACTCGTTTATTTTCATTGGAAATATTAATTCCGTATTCATCCGTCACAAAATCAATTGTTTCATCGGATAATGCTGTTGCAGCGATGTCTCGTGCCTTTACAAGGCCTGAATCAATCATGCCCTGAATCATCGCCTGCCCCATTTGACCACAGCCGATAAAACCTATACGTTTATTCACCGTACATCCCTCCTTGGTGATTCTTATTGTATAGGAAGATTGTCGAACGTACAATTCCATAATGGAGTTCCCTTGATTCTCTAGTAAAAATTACATGTTTTTTGTAGAAAAGGTTTACAAACCCGCATGTCTTACCTATAATAATAACTGTATTCTTCATATCATAGTGAAACGCCCAAAATATCATAGCTGCTACGAAAAAAGCCGAGCTGCCTTAAGCTCGGCTTTTTTCGTGTTCAGCTTCCTCCTCTTTAACAGCTTCCAGCAGCTTCTTCACTTCTTTTTTATTTTTTCTCGCTACAAGGATATACAACGTATCCCCAGCCTTGATTTCTGTTTGACCATATGGGGTAATCACATCACCGTCACGAATGATTGCATTAATAAGTGCTCGATCCGGCAACTCCATATTTTCCAATGTCTGACCAACGACGACATTTCGATCCGTTACATCAAACTCAATCATTTCAACGTTCGCTTTCCCAATGGAAATCAACTCCAGGGAATGAATCGGATTACCAAGCTTTTCTGATACCAGCTTGAAACGTTCAGCGATCCACGTAATGGAAGAACCTTGTACGAGTGCTGAAGTAAGAACGATAAAGAAAACGACATTAAAGATAAGCTGACTATTCTGGATTCCAGCAAGCATTGGGAAAATCGCCAGAACGATTGGGACAGCTCCACGCAATCCAGCCCAGGATAAAAAGGACTTTTCCTTCATCGTAAAAGAAAAACCAGCCAAACTTAACAGTGTAGCTATAGGCCTCGCTATGAAAATGAGTACGAGGGCGATCAGCAGACCATCCACCATAACAGGCCATGTGAAGACCTCAGTAGGAGAAACGAATAGTCCGAGGATGATGAACATAAGAATTTGGGCCATCCAACCAAACCCCTCATGAAAACGCAAAATGGAATACCTGTATGCCAGTTCAGCATTTCCAATGACAACCGCTGTCACATACACGGCTAAAAGACCACTTGCCTGAAGCAAAGAACTTGAACTGTAGGATAAAAAGGCGAAACCTAAGGCGAACAAAGGATAGAGTCCACTGGAGTCGAGATTAATCCGATTGAGCGATAAACTTGCCAAGTAACCAATGCCTGCCCCCACAGCGAGTCCTGCACCCATCTGCCAAAAGAAAGATCCTATCATGCTGAATAGGTTGACTTGATCAATTGTGAGCAATTGAATGAATGAAATGGTTAAAAACACAGCCATCGGATCGTTCGTACCGGACTCTGCTTCAAGCGTAGCCTCAAGCTTAGGACGAACGTTCTTGCCTTTAAGAACGGCAAATACGGCAGCCGCATCGGTAGACCCCACAATGGAACCGACAAGAAAAGCTTCAAACCATCCAATATGTAAAATGAACTTAGCAGCTAGAGCTACGATGGATGAAGTCAATACAACCCCTAAAGTAGCTAAAACAATCGAAGGGGCTAACACCGGTCTGATATCTTTCCACTTCGTCAGCATACCACCTTCGAACAAAATGACGATCAACGCAATGACACCAATCAATTGAGCAATTTCCGGATTGTCGAAGTAAATGAACCCAAGCCCATCATTCCCTACAAGCATTCCCACCGCAATAAATAGAACAAGGGAAGGAACCCCGAGTCTCGAGGAGAATTTTGTAACGATAATACTTACAATAAGTAATAGAGCCATGAGCATGATGAATTGATTGGACTCTAAAATTTCCTGAATCATAAATAGATACTCCTTTTATCTTTTATATAAGGACATTATAACAAGGAAAGATCAGGTGCAAATAAAAATACTCGTCCATTCTTTTAAAACACAAAAAAAGCCAAGCAACAAGATGTTACTTGACTTCTCTGCAACATCAGCTTAGCATCTCTTCTACTTGTTCACTGAAGAATTGTTTCATTGCATGAAACACATCTGCTTTTCTTCTTAGAATGTAATAGCGAAACTTCGGATGATCGATCGATTTATAGGCCTGCATCAAACTGGAAGAACGATTGTACTGATTCACTTCTCCATAACCGAACATTTGTGATACTTCAATGAGTTGTTCGATCAAGGCCAAGCAACGTTTATTATCAGATGTTAAATTGTCCCCATCTGAGAAGTGGAACGGATAAATGTTATAACGCTCCGGCGAGTACTTCGTTTCAATCAATTCTAATGCCTTACGATAAGCTGACGAGCAAATGGTTCCTCCACTCTCACCTTTGGAAAAGAAGTCATCCTCACTTACGACTTTTGCCTGTGTGTGGTGGGCGACAAATTCAATTTCCACGGTTTCATAATTCCGGTTCAGGAACCTGGTCATCCAGAAAAAGAAACTTCTGGCCATATATTTTTCCCATTGTCCCATGGAACCACTGGTATCCATCATAGCAATAACAACAGCTTTTGACTCTGGTTTGGTTTTTTCATTCCATGTTTTGAAACGAATATCCTCAGGATAAATAGGTGCAAATGAAGCTTCACCGCCCAGGGCGTTTCGTTTGTATGCTTCAAGCATCGTCCTCTTCTTGTCAATGTTCCCAGTCAATCCTGTCTTGCGGATATCGCTGAACTCGATATCTGTATGAATGATATTGTCTTTTTCCTTTTCATCCAAATTCGGCAAGGTCAATTCCTTAAACAAGGCTTCCTCTAACTCTGCTAATGAGATCTCTGCCTCATAATAATCTTCGCCGGCTTGATCACCAGCTCCATCTCCATCGCCCGGCTTACCTTTCGATTGTTGCGGCGCTTGAGCAACGACATCTCCTACTTCACTATCTCCTTCACCTTGTCCTGCATGTTTATTCTTCTCGTGATTATAACGAATCTTATATTCATCAAGTGAACGTATTGGAATCTTAACGACACGCTTTCCATTCGACATCACAATATTTTCTTCAGTAATGAGATCAGGTAACTGCTTGCTCATCGCATCCTTTACTTTTTCTTGATGTCGCCGCTGATCGTCGTAGCCTTTCCGATGGAGGGACCAGTCGTCTTCGGCGATTACGAAACTCATCTCTTCATCCATGTAATTCCCTCCTAATCGAGTATTACTCTATCGTATGCAGGTCCACGGTAAGGGATGAAAGATATTGAGATATACATGGATTATTTGTTGCATTCGCCTACCATTGTCTACCTTTTCACAATCAAAATGATAGTTCATGATGGTACAAGTTGTTTTAAAGAGTTATTGTACAATATGGCAGGATTGTTGAAGACTCGATTTCGAGGCTTGTGTTGAGTGGATGGGGCTGCGGGGAATAGCTCGCTTTCCGCGGGAGCGCGGTGAGCCTCCTCGGACTGCGTCCTGTGGGGTCTCACCAAGCACTCTTTTCCCGCAGGAGTCTCGCCATTCCCCTCCGCCCCTTTGCCATGGAAGATTCTCGAAATCACTTCTCGAACAATCAGCCTGAATGACTGAGGAAAGTGGATCATATAACCTCTCCACAGCAGGCATTCAGAATTTATAAGCTTGATACAGAGCGCTTTATGCCAATCTTAGTAGGGGAAATGGGAGACACTTCCCCTAGGTAGGGGTTCGTTTCTCCTTACTATGAAAGGGGTGGTTGGGAAGCTGCGAAACTCCCGTGGGAGAAAGGAGATCGGCGAGATCCCGCAGGGCATTAGCCCGAGGAAGCTCGCCACTCCCCCACAGGAAAGCGAGTTGCTTCCCAGCCACCCCTGACGCTCAACCTGGCAACGAACCCCGAGAACATCTCGAAACTGAGTCTTCAAGAAAAGGGAGCGTTTGTGGATTTGGAGCAAAGAAAATCCCCTTCCACGGAGATCGTGGAAGGGGATTGGTTTTAGCCTTCAAGCAATAAATCGAATGGATCTTCGATCATTTCTTTAATTCTACGCAAGAACTGTACCGCTTCTTTTCCATCTACAATACGGTGATCGTATGAAAGAGCAATGTACATCATTGGACGAGCTTCAATCGTGTCGTCCGGCATGACTTTCGCGCGTTTTTCAATGTTGTGCAAGCCCAGGATTCCTACTTGGGGTGCATTTAGAATCGGTGTAGAAAGCATAGATCCAAATATGCCACCGTTTGTAATCGTGAATGAACCGCCCTGCAAGTCCTCAAGTCCCAACTCTTTGTTTCTGGCTTTTGTAGCAAGGTCAGCTATGCCTTTTTCAATTCCAGCAAAGTCCAGACGGTCGGCATCACGGACCACTGGAACGACAAGACCTTCATCTGTAGACACAGCCATTCCGATATCATAGAACTGCTTCTTGATGATTTCGTTCCCTTGAATTTCCGCATTGATTAATGGGAATTCTTTCAACGCAGCAACCGCCGCTTTTGTGAAGAAGGACATGAATCCTAGTTTGATGTCATGCTTTTTCATGAATGATTCCTTACGTTCACTTCTAAGCTTCATCACATTCGTCATATCCACTTCGTTGAACGTTGTGAGCATCGCGGATTCCTGTTGGGCCTCAACAAGTCTCTTCGCAATCGTCTGGCGTCTGCGGGACATTTTCACTCGTTCAACCGGTTTATCGAATTCTGTTTTCTTCGTTTCTTCTTTCTTCTTCTCTTGTTTCTTAGGTTTGTCGTCAGAAGAAGCCTTAGAAGAACCTTGTGATTCTTGCTTGCTCTCTCCTTTAGCAGCTGCATCAACATCTTCCGGTCGGATGCGGCCAAGTGGGTCACGAGCAGAAATCTCGCTTAAATCAATTCCAAGTTCACGGGCGCGTTTGCGAGCGGCAGGAGTCGCAATCACATCTTTTGTATCCTTATTGGAAGTTTCTTTATTCTCTTCTGAAGACTGTTGTTGTTCTGCTTCTTGTTTAGATGCTTCCTCTTGTTTTGCTTCTGGTTGTGGTTCAGATTCTTCCTCATCAGAGGATGTGTCTTCTTCTGAACCTCCCCCTTTTCCGTTTTCATCGACTTTAGCAATGACATCGCCGACTTCTACGTCGTCTCCTGCTTCTCTTAACAACTCAGCAATAACTCCGCTAGCATCAGCATTCACTTCAACGTTTACTTTATCTGTCTCAAGCTCGAGGATTGGATCGCCTTTTTCCACTTGATCCCCTTTTTTAACGAGCCATTCTGATATTGTACCTTCTGTTATGGATTCAGCTAATTCAGGAACCTTAATTTCCTTCATTTGTTTCTCCTCCTTTAGACATCTGTAGCGCTTCATGAATGATTCGATTCTGCTCCGTTTTATGGATGTTTGGTTCGCCGACGGAAGGTGAAGCACGATGAGGTCGACCGACAAAGCGGTGAATCTGCCCTTCTTTCAAGAGCTTGTGCAAAATCCCTTCAACGAAATACCAGCTACCCATGTTCTGCGGTTCTTCTTGGACCCATACTAACTCTTCTAAATTCGGATAGGATTCCAACATCTTTGCTAATCGCTGTTCAGGGAACGGATAAATTTGTTCGACTCTTACAGCGTCAATCGTTTCAAAGGTTTGATCGGTACCATCTACCGTATCCTCGATATCAACCATAATCTTACCGCTTCCGAGCAGGAGTGTTTTTACCTTTTCTTTATCCTTGTTCTCAGATAAAATCGGTTGTTTCATAATCGGTTGGAATCGCCCTGTGCTGAACTGTTCTCCGGACACCGCTACGCGCTGATTTCTCAACAAGCTCTTCGGAGTCATTAAAACAAGAGGACGGGCTTCTTCTTGATTACTAATTGCCGCCTGTCTTCTCAACAAGTGGAAATATTGAGCGGATGAAGTGACATTCGCAACCGTCCAGTTGTTTTCTGCAGCAAGCTGTAAGAAACGCTCAAGGCGTGCGCTGGAGTGCTCCGGCCCTTGACCTTCATATCCGTGAGGAAGTAAGAAGACCATATTGGACATCTCTCCCCACTTGGCCCGACCTGCCGAAATAAACTGGTCAAAGATGACTTGTCCAGCATTAGCGAAATCACCGAATTGTGCTTCCCAGAGCACGAGGGATTCAGGTGCCTGCACACTGTATCCATACTCAAATCCAATGACCCCCGCTTCAGACAGGGGACTGTTATAAATATCAAAGGAGGCGTTCGCCTGTTCTAATCCGTGAAGAGGACAATACGTTTCTCCTGTTTCTACATCGTGAAGCACAAGGTGACGATGGGCAAACGTCCCGCGCTCCGTATCTTGACCTGTAATTCGAATTGGACGCCCATCTTCAAGGATAGACGCAAAGGCCAGAGCTTCAGCTGTCGCCCAGTCAACCTTCTGTCCATCATCAAGCATTTTACTGCGTCTTTGAAGAATTTTTTCAAGTTTTTTGAAACCATTAAACCCTTCTGGACGTTTCAGCATCCCCTCATTTAAACCTTTAAGACGATCTATGTCGATGGCTGTATCAATTTCATCAAGGTTTCGTTCGACACCACTCGGACGATCTTTCACATCTGGAGAGGATGTTTCATGCTCGTTCATGTTGTTATAGATATCACGGAGTTTCTGTTCCACTTCCGCTTTCATATCTTTAAGAGCACCATCACCTACGACAGATTCTTCCTGCAGCTGCTTTTCAAACACAGCAGCAGCTGTCGGATGTTCATCGATCTCTTTATAGAGTTTCGGTTGTGTAGAGCGAGGTTCATCCATTTCATTGTGACCAAAACGGCGATAACCTACGAGATCGATCAAGAAATCTTTATGGAATTTTTGGCGGTATTCATAAGCAAGCGCCATCGCTGATAAACAAGCAAGCGGATCATCGGCATTCACGTGAACGACAGGAATTTCAAAACCTTTAGCAAGGTCACTCGCATAACGTGTGGAGCGTCCATCTTTGCGGTTCGTTGTAAACCCGACAAGGTTGTTTGCAATGATGTGAACCGTCCCACCTGTTCGATAGCCTGGAAGGTCACTCATATTTAAGGTTTCTGCTACAACACCTTCACCGATAAATGCAGCATCACCGTGAATCAAAAGGCCGAATGCCTCATCTTCATCCATCTTAGCGTAGCCTGGTTCTGAACGATCATCCTGAGCAGCACGAGTGAATCCTTCAACTACAGGGTTGACGTATTCCAGGTGTGAAGGGTTATGGCTAAGGGTCACACGAGTAGCGGACTGCTCGCCGTTCTCAATCTCTCTTCTCGCACCAAAGTGATATTTCACATCACCTGTCCAGCCGTAATTGATTCCCATGGAACCTTCGGATGGAACGAGCTCCTTATCTGGAGAAAGGTGGAATTCAGAAAAGATGCGATCATAAGGTTTGCCAAGGATATGAGCCAGTACATTCAATCGTCCACGGTGGGCCATGCCCATCATGATGTGTTTAATTTTGTCTCCCGAAGCTGATTGAATGATATGATCAAGCATCGGCACCATAATATCCAGGCCTTCAATAGAAAATCTCTTCTGTGCAACAAAGGTCTTGGCTAGAAAGTTTTCAAAGCCTTCGACTTCAGCCAGGCGATAGAGCAATTGTTTTTTCTCTTCATCTGTCAGTGAAACCGTATACGATCCTGTGTCGACTTTATCTTGGAGCCACTTTCTTTCATCTTCGTTATTCACATGACCGAATTCAAACGAAATGGTCCCTGCATAACGTTCTTTTAATATATTGACAACTTGCAGTGCGTTATCCAGTTTCATTGGGGCATCAGGCCACACCCAATCGGCAGGAATTTCTTTTAAATCCTTTTCTTTCAGTCCGTATGTTTCTAATTCAAGCAAATTTGTTTTAGGTCGCTCATCACTGCCTACAGCGTATATATTCGCTTGTAGGTGACCGTGACGACGAATAGCCTCAACAAGTTTCAGCGCTGAGGTGATCTTAGCTATGTCCCTTTCAGAAGGTGAAGCAGATCCATTGGTTGCAGTAACCGCCTCGCTTCCCATCCATTCAGGAGCCCCGTGCTCATCAAAGATTTCCTTCAAGGAAGGATCGACAGCACCAGGATCGTTTTCATATTGTTCGAATTGTTCTTCGATGTACCCCATGTTGGGGCCATGGAAATTTTCCCAAAAGTTTTGAGTGGAGCCTTGTTTAGACACGTAGAATACCCCCAAGTAGTTGTTGGCTAATGTTTCCTCGAAAACGTTTCCAAGTCCATGTACTATTATAGAATTGAAACGCTTCCGTATTCAACAAATTTCGCTTAATTTTTTAATTAGTCACCAAATCCATTCCATTATAACAAGAAAGACGCACCGATGGGTACGCCTTTTTCACTTTTTGCCACTAAAGTGATATGTCGTTGTTATTCTTCATCTTCCAAAACACGGTAGGCCATGTCATAAAGTTTCATTTGGCTGTTGATCGGTTGCGCGTTCGGCTCACGTTTGACGTGCTGATAGGATCCATCGTTCTTTTGCTCCCTAGCTTTCACATTGTCACTCAACATGACGGATAAAATCTTTTGTAATCGGCTTTTAATCATCGGTTCATAGATGGGGAATAAAAGCTCGACACGCTTCACCATGTTTCTTGTCATCATGTCAGCAGAGGATAAAAAGACGCGATCGTCACCGTTATGGTGGAAATAATAAATCCGGCTGTGCTCTAAGAAACGTCCGACAATACTTATCACACGGATATTATCACTGAATCCTTGGATCCCCGGACGTAAGCAACAAATTCCACGCACGATCAAATCAATCTGTACGCCTGCCTGAGAGGCTTCGTAAAGCTTCATAATTAAATTTTTATCCGTTAGGGAATTCATCTTTGCTATAATGCGCCCGTTGCCATGTTGTTTTTGAAACCGAATTTCATTGTTAATATAACGAATGAAGTCATTTCGAATATCAAACGGTGCCATCGATAAGTGATGGAATTGCGGCTTCTCGGTAAATCCGCTTAGATAATTGAAAAAGTCTGTGGCATCAATCCCGAATTTTCGTTTGGCTGTGATGATTCCCATATCTGTATAAAGCGATGCTGTCTGGTCATTATAATTCCCTGTTCCGAGGTGGACAAAACGTTCAATTTTCTCATTCTTCTTCCTGACTACGAGGGTGATTTTGCTGTGGGTTTTTAAATAGGTCATGCCATAGATGACGTGACAGCCCGCTTTTTCGAGTTCTTTTGCCCATTGTACATTGTTTTCCTCATCAAATCGGGCTTTCAGTTCTACAAGTACGGTCACCTGCTTCCCTTTCTCCGCTGCACGCTTGAGTGCCTCAATGATCGGTGAATCTCCACTAACGCGGTATAAGGTCTGTTTAATGGCTAACACATGTGGATCATCAGCCGCTTCTGCTACGAAATCAACGACAGGTTCAAACGATTCAAACGGATGGTGTAGAAAAACATCCTGATCCATCACCTGTTCGAAGATATTTTCATCACTACTTAGATCTCGAGGAGGTTGAGGCATCAACGTTTCGTAATAAAGATGATCTTTGATGTCTTCAAACGTTTTGTGGAACTTAAATAAGAAAGTTAGGTCCAGCGGTCCATTGGTGATGTACAAATCATCTTGATGGATTTCGAGGACTTTCAATAAAAAGTGGACCAATTTCTCATCATATTTCCCATCACGGACTTCTAAACGGACAGCTGCTCCCCACTTCCGTTTTTTTAATTCTTTCTCAATCTCTTTCAATAAATCACGGGCACCCTCTTCATGAATGGTCATATCGGCGTTTCTTGTAATTCTGAACTCCGTGATCGATTCAACTTCATACCCTTTGAACAATTTGCTAATGAAATGGCCAATGATTTCTTCCAAAAGAACATATTGGTATTTACCTTCATGACCCACAGTTACGAAACGATCCAATACAGAAGGGACCTGGACAATCGCTGTTTTGGTGGCACCTTCCCTGTCAAGTTCATCCCGGATGACAACAGCAAGGTTGATGGATTTATTTAATAGCATAGGAAATGGGCGATAAGCATCCACCGCCATCGGAGTCAATACAGGAAAGATCTCTTCATCAAAATAAGTTTCAAACCGTTCAATCTCTTCTTTCGTCAAATCATCAATCGACAAGATGGAAATTCCCTCTTTTTCCAACTCTGGTTTCATTGACTGATACGCCGCATATTGTTTTTCAACATTTTTATGGTTGATCTCGGCGATTTTATTCAGTTGTTGTTTCGGGGTTAAGCCCGCTTTGTTCTCCGGTTTATTGAAACCAGCTTTGACTTGATCTTTCAATCCCGCGACACGCACCATGAAAAATTCATCGAGATTGGAAGAGACGATAGCTAAAAACTTCAACCGTTCGAGCAAAGGGTTGTCCATATCAAGAGCTTCATCCAACACCCGTTCGTTGAAGCCAAGCCAGCTGAGCTCTCGATTATTATAAAAAAGCGGGTTGTCTAATTCTTTCGTTTTTTGTTCAGTTGACATAAACGCACACCCTTTACACATGTATTCACATTTAGGTTAGTACATCAATATATTCCACATATTAATGATGAATTAACTTTTTGTAAAAAAATGATTAAAATTGTCGAAAATGTAGACAGCAGCCAAGATGTAATTTACTGATTAGCGCGTGTCCGAACATCGTGAAACACATCCTCCAGGGCAGGCTGTCCAACGTGTAGAATTTTATTATTTCCGATATGACAAAAAAAGCAGCCCGGAACGGACTACTTTTTATTTTCCACAAAAGAGAGCTCAATAGTCTTCTTTAAGGATTTTTCTAAGTGTTTTTTCTGTTTCTCTGCCTGATATTCTTCCGGCATATAAGCACCTTTACAATAGAGGGTGACGCGGAGTTCTTCCCCTTCATTGGAAAGTTCAATCTTTTCGACCGTCTGCCTCCGAGTACTGTCCAGACTATAGCAGAATTTCAACATCGACCCGAGAAGGCGGATCTTTTTCCGTTCATCTTTCAAGAACCACTGTTTGTAAGGATCGAGGAATTGCTTAAAGATCGTCTTGTTTTTGAAAGAGGCCATTAAAGCCATTCGAAGTCTTTCCATGTGCATCAGCCCGTCAATCGTCCGGTTCGCCAGGAGGTAAAAGGTATGCTGGGAGCTTGATTCATTATCAATATATTCACCGAGATTGAACACATAGCTTGCCCTTTTCACTTCCTGCCAATCCTTTTTCCTCAAAGAGCCGATTCCACGATCGTGAAGCTGGTGGAACAAATCATGAGCCAGGTGCTGAACATGTTGAATATGCTTTACATTCAACTCATAATCACTAATCAACTCCTGGATACTCTCCTCTAAAACATTTGGAAACAGGGCTGTCCCCATATCACTCGTCAGCTGTTCATAAAAAACGCCATCACGCAATCCTTTTCTGCTTAAAATAAACCCTGAAGCATGAACTGTATCATACAAGGAATGAAAGACTTCTGTCGCTGGAAGGATGATATCCGCCCGATCCTTCGATAACCCCTCAACCTTCTGGAGCTTCTTCATATTCAGGGTGAAAAGATAGTTCTTGATAAAAGCAAAATCACTATCTTTCATTTTGTATTGGTGCAGTCCAGCGAGTGGGTATTCTTTCAAGTTCTGATCAATTTGAACGAGGTTACGCGCCCCTCCTCCAATTCCGATCAATGGAATGTTCTTTTTCTTCAACCAAGGGAGGGATTGAAATTGTTCAATCAAATAATGCCGAAGTTCTGACATTTCCTCCTCAGTTGGAAGATCTTTTTTAAAGAAATCTTGCTTAAGCGTTAGCGCTCCGAAAGGGAAGCTATGTGACTCAATCAATTCCCTGTTCTTGAAATATGTAACTTCTGTACTTCCTCCACCAATATCTACCGTAATTCCTTCTGTGACAGGCGTTGAATTCACAACGGCCAGATAACCATAGTAAGCCTCTTCATGATCGGAAAGAATGCGCATATCGAATCCTGTATGTTCCGATACTTGGTGAATAATCTCAGCTTGGTTTTGTGCTTGTCTGATCGTAGCGGTGGCTACACAAACCATTTCTTCCAATGGATAGGACTCCGCTACTTGCTTGAAGCTTTTTAATGTGGTCAGAAGAATTTGAATCCCTTCTGTCGACAATAAGCCATCGTCCATGAGGTGATTCCTCAGTCTGGCAACAGCTTTCACATTCTCCACTTCACGAAGACGTCCACCCTTTTCCCTCAAATAAATGACCAGACGCATTGTATTCGATCCGACATCAATAATGGCATAATATTTTTTGGACATCGTCTCACCACACTTCATTTTTGCCCATTATACCATAAGAAGCCGCTCTCTTAATATGAATAAGAGAGCGGCTGGTTGTTTGATTATCTATTCAATAAGCTGCCGACGTACTTCAATAATTCATTCGCGGAACTCGAATTGTACCCATGCTCATCAATGAGTGTTGCGACAACTTCATTGATTTTCTTGAGTTGCTGTTCATCCGGCGTTTTCGTAGACGTTGTAATCTTAACAACATCTTTCAAGTCTGCGAACAGCTTCTTCTGAATCGCTTCGCGTAACCGCTCATGAGACTGATAATCGAACTTCTTGCCTTTACGTGCATAAGCGGAAATACGGATTAAGATCTCTTCACGGAACGCCTTCTTCGCGTTTTCCGATACACCGATCTGTTCTTCAATCGAACGCATAAGGCGCTCATCCGGGTTCAGTTCTTCTCCTGTCAACGGATCTCTTAGCTTCGCTTTGTTACAATAAGCCTCTACGTTATCCAAGTAGTTATCCATTAATGTGACAGCTGACTCTTCATATGAATAGACAAAAGCTTTTTGAACTTCTTTCTTCGCAATCTCATCGTACTCTTTTCTAGCAAGGGATATGAAGTCAAGATAACGTTCTTTATCTTCACTGGAAATGGAAGCATGACTTCCGAGGCCATCTTTTAATGAACGCAGTACATCCAGCGCATTGATTGAGGTCAGCTCTTTCTTAATGATGGTAGAGGAGATACGGTTAATCACATAACGAGGGTCAATCCCACTCATTCCTTCATCCGCATGCTCTTTTTTCAATTCCTCCACATCTACATCACTGAACCCTTCCAGAATTTCTCCATCATACAAACGCATTTTCTTAAGTACATCGATCGACGCTTTCTTTGACTCTTTCAGACGAGTCAAAATTGTAAACATCGCAGCAACCCTCAGTGTATGCGGAGCGATGTGGACATCCCTGATGTCACTCTCACGAATCATTTTTTCATAGATTCTTTCTTCCTGGCTGACCTTCAAGTTGTAAGGGACCGGCATGACAATCATACGGGAATGCAAAGCCTCATTCTTCTTGTTGGCAATGAAAGAACGATATTCCGCTTCGTTCGTATGGGCAATAATCAACTCATCTGCAGAAATGAGGGCAAACCGTCCAGCCTTGAAGTTCCCTTCCTGAGTCAAGCTGAGCAAGTGCCATAAAAACTTCTCATCACACTTCAGCATCTCCTGGAACTCCATAACTCCCCTGTTCGCTTTATTCAACTCGCCGTCAAAACGATAGGCCCTGGGATCTGATTCCGAACCATATTGAGCAATCGTAGAGAAGTCTATAGAACCGGTCAAGTCTGCGATATCCTGCGACTTCGGATCTGAAGGGCTGAACGTACCAATGCCTGTACGCTTATCCTCTGAGAAAAAGATACGTTCCACTAAAACATCTTCAATCCTACCTCCATACTCCGTTTCCACTCTCATCGTGTTCAATGGAGATAGACTGCCTTCAATCCGAATCCCGTACTCTTCCTGGAAATCTTTACGGAGATGCATCGGAACAAGATGTAAAGGGTCCTCATGCATCGGACAACCCTTAATAGCAAAGACAGCCCCTTCATCCGTATGCGTGTACTTCTCCATCCCTCGCTTCAAAAGGTTAACGAGGGTTGATTTACCTCCGCTGACAGGCCCCATTAGTAAAAGAATACGCTTTCGAACATCCAGCCTTCTGGCAGCAGGATGGAAATATTCTTCAACAAGTTTCTCCATCGCTTCATCCAGCCCATAAATATCCTCATCAAAAAACTTGTAACGCTTATGATCGTGCTCCTCGGCAACGCCCGCACTTTTAATCATATTGTAAACGCGGGAATGGGCGGATTGAGCAAGATACGGACGCTCTTTCAATAGTTCCAAATATTCTGCGAATGTACCTTCCCATTTCAGTTCCTCTTCATGTTCCCGGTGATCTTGTATTTTCTTTAAAATGTCCACTTCGCGACCTCCCCCGTCGTAAGAGACGAATTTTAATACATCCTATGCCTGGCTACTGTAAAACATGTGTAAATGACTTCGAAATGCGGAGGCATCCTGATAGACGCGACTAGCATAAGACAAACGGTGCAGTGGTGCGTTCTTTCACCACGGAAGCGGTTGCCTTATGTCTCGAGTGTCCGGCGCTTATAACTGGCTATGACGTCAATAAATTCAACATTACTGGAAGAGAAGGCTGCCTGTTGATGGCAGACCCTACTCTAGAAAAAGAAACCTTACACCCACTTCCATAAAAAAACAGTCAAATAGCGGAGGGAAAAGCCCTCTTATCCACCCTATGGCCTCTTATAGGCTTTCATGACATAAAAAAGAGGACCAACATAAATGTCAGTCCTCTTCGTAGTCCTTCTCTTGAATATACCTGCGTCTTTTCGACAATCCCATGACAAGAAAAGCAATAAACAGAAACAAATTGAGCCACCGAAAGTCATCATAAAAAATAGCTAATAATGCCCAAATGGCCGCACTGATTAAGAAAAGGATGCTAGAAATCAACGTTTGGTTCACGATCATCCCTCCTTCCCTTATTATAAATCAACTCAACCAAAATGTATGTCCATTTTTTTGCAATAAGCAAGTAGTCCTAAAGAGTGGAAAAAAATCCTTTAGTAAATTTTGACACGTACATATACCCTTGTTAGAATTATTAAGAATATTTTAATAGGATAAAGTGCTACTCAACAGAAAGAAGGATTGCAAATGGAAACATGGTACTTTGTCGATTCAGGTCATTGCACCCCTGCTATGAATATGGCATTGGATGAAGCCTTGATGAATTGGCACCGCAATGGAGACATTCCTCCCGTGCTGCGTTTTTATGGATGGGAGCCTGCGGGATTATCTGTAGGGTATTTTCAGAAAGTCAAAGGAAAGATCGATTTAGATGGTGTTCAAAACCATGGATACGAACTTGTTCGTCGTCAAACGGGAGGACGAGCTGTCCTACATGACAATGAACTCACATATAGTGTTATTGTTTCAGAACATCACCCCGACATGCCCGACTCTGTTAAAGAAGCCTACCTTGTTATTTCCAAAGGTTTGCTTGAAGGATTCACAAATCTCGGAATCCAGGCAGAGTTTGCTGTTCCTGAAGGGAAATTAGATGTCGCAGGATCCGCGGTTTGTTTTGAAGAACCGTCCTGGTATGAATTGATTGTCGAAGGTAAAAAAGCAGCCGGTAGTGCACAGACGAGAAAGAAAGGGATTATCCTCCAACATGGATCCATCCCCATCGATGTTGATGACGTTAAACTATTTGATATGTTTATCTATAAGAATGAACGAATAAAAGAACGCGCTCGAAAGGCGTTCGGCGACAAAGCTGTAGCCATCAACCAAATCGTTGATCAACCTGTAACATTCGAAGAGACTAAAGATGCATTCAAAAATGGATTTGAAAAAGGACTAGGTATTAAGCTAGAGCCTTTTCAGCTTACAGAAGCACAGTGGAAGGAAGTCAGAAAGATTGCCGAAGAACGTTATGAAACAGACGAGTGGAATTACGCTAGATAACGAAGAGGAGTGAAAAAATTGGCCAAAAACCAAGAGTACATAAGAAAACCAGAATGGCTGAAGATTAAAATCAACACGAACAAATCTTACACTGGCTTGAAAAAACTGATGCGTGATAAAAAACTCAACACCGTTTGTGAAGAAGCTCGTTGTCCAAACATTCATGAGTGCTGGAGTGAACGAAAAACGGCAACATTCATGATTCTTGGAGATACTTGTACACGAGGGTGCCGTTTCTGTGCGGTTAAAACAGGTCTTCCTAATGAACTGGATTGGGGCGAGCCAGAACGTGTTGCTGATTCTGTAGAGATCATGGGGCTTAAGCACGTGGTCGTGACCGCTGTAGCACGTGACGACTTAAATGATGGAGGTGCAGCTGTTTTTGCTGAAACAGTAAAAGCCATCCGCCGCCGCGTCCCAGGGTGTACCGTTGAAATCCTTCCTTCTGATATGAAAGGAGACTACGAAAGTCTTCATACACTTATGGATGGGGAACCGGACATATTTAACCATAACATTGAAACCGTACGTCGCCTGACTAAAAAAGTGCGTGCCCGCGCAATGTATGATCGCTCACTTGAGTTGTTAAAACGCGTAAAGGAAATCCGTCCAAATACACCAACCAAATCCAGCATCATGGTCGGACTAGGAGAAACGAAAGAAGAAATCGTCGAAGCTATGGATGACCTACTCGCACACAATGTGGACATCATGACAATCGGTCAATATTTACAACCGACGAAAAAGCACTTGAACGTTGAACGTTATTACCACCCAGATGAATTTGAAGAGCTTAAGGAAATCGCTCTTGAAAAAGGATTCAAACACTGTGAAGCAGGTCCTATGGTGCGTTCTTCTTATCACGCTGATGAGCAAGTAAATGCCACATCTGCTCAGCGTCGTATCAAGTATATGCAGGGATACGAATCTCAAGGAAAAGAACTAGATACGACAAACTTCTAAAAAAACTGCCCCTCGTGACATGGTTCATGAGGGGCTTTTATTTCACCAATATTCTCCTTAATACGGAGGTCGGTTATATCCATAGGGTCCTGGTCCACCTGGGCCTCCTGGGCCTCCTGGACCTCCTGGGCCTCCAGGTCCGCCATAACCTCCGTAACCACCATAACCTCCATAGCCACCATAATAAGGTGGGGGTGGAGGCGGTGGACCACCAAATCCTCCATAAAAACCTGGCGCAAGTGCTCCACCTATAAAACCACCGAGCAATCCACCAGCAAAAGGACCTAAAAAGAAGAAACGTTCATCTTCAAATCGGAGATCATCTTCTACTTGGTAAGGATCATAATAATATGGGTAATGGTTCATTCATGCTCCTCCAATCCATCCTTGGTTATTCACCTACCCTTCACTCTATGTAAACGCCCGCCCTGACGTATAGGCATGTGTCACCTAGCAAAGGATAATTTTAACTGGACAAACAATTCACATCTACCCATAATTAGGGTATAATATGAATTAATCATGCTTGTCTGGCTACATAAAGGAGGACCACTCATGAATCTTACATTGATTATTCTTGTCTGTGTCGCATTTCTTACCGCTATCTTCAGTGCCGGATATGACACAAAACCAGGTACGCCAAAAAAATAAGCAGCAAAAACGCATCCGACAGGGATGCGTTTTTTTGTGTGTTTTGATTGTTGGGGCTTCTATTTTCGGTTCCATTTTTTTGGTTCCTGGTACGGAGAACTACCTTATGGTTCCAGGTACAAAAAAAGTAAGGATAGTGCCAGGTTTGCTGTTCACTATTTCACATTACCATGGTAAATAAAAAGCCGAATAGAGTCATTCAGCTTTTTAGACCTTTATTGGCTTTTCATATATCTAAGTTGCAAAAGCTCTAAAAGTTCAGTCGTTATGAAACCCTCTTCGCCTTCTTGACGAAGGTGAAAGCAATAAGAAGTCCATAACGGGTGTTCCGTGAACCGACTTAAATTCGCACGCTCTGGATTCCTATGAACATAATTGCATGCTGCAACAAAATAATGATGGTTTAGTATGATTTCGGCATGGTATCTGCCCTGAAAAAGATGACCTTGAAGTTCGTATTTCCTATTGAAATACTTGGAGTACATAAGGTGAAGTCTATGAAGGATTTTACTTGGAGGGTGATCGATCGTCTCGATAAGTAAGTGTACGTGGTTATTCATTAAACAATAAGCGTGGAGATTAAATGGTGACGTGACTTTTGTTCTCTTTAACATATCTAAATACGTTGATCGGTCTGAATCATTTAAGAATATATTTTGTCTTCTGTTTCCCCTCGCAGTAATGTGGAAAATTGCTCCGGGGAACCAATACCGTTTTTTTCGAACGTCATTTCCTCCTTCCATTTGCTTTTTGTTACTATTCGATAAAAACTTACAAAATCCTCTTTTCATAGTTCTAATACCATCCATGAAACTAAAATTCTAAACCCGGTACACTCTCGTTCCAATCCGGTACCAGGTACCAGATTGGAAATTCCCGTACCTGGTACCATACCAATGAAGGCCTGTACCTGGTACCAGATAAATGAAGGCCTGTACCTGGTACCAGATAAATGAAGGCCTGTACCTGGAACCAGATACAAAGGCCTGTGCCTGGAACCAGATACAGTAGTGCCTGACACCGAAAAGATGAAACCAAAAAAAGACGACCTGTAAGGCCGCCCTTCGCTTCATTTGATTAAATTCGGATGTCCCTGCTGTCTTAATGCTTCAAAAAGAATGATAGAGGCTGTATTGGATAAGTTCAGCGACCTCACTTGGTCTGTCATTGGGATTCTCAAACAACGATCCTCTAATCCTTCTAATAAGTCTTTAGGAATCCCGTCGCTTTCACGTCCGAAAACGAACAACAAATCCTGTTCTACATCGCTAAAATCAAAATCTACATAGGATTTCGTGCCGAAATTCTCGATATAGTAAAAATCGCCTTCTGGAAATGCCTCATAAAGTTCCTGAATCGAGTCATAGTAATTGATTTGAACTTTATGCCAATAATCCAGCCCTGCACGGCGCACCATCTTATCGTCTGTGGAAAAGCCGAGGGGACGAATTAGATGAAGTACAGAATTGGTAGCAAGACATGTACGAGCGATATTCCCGGTATTCGCTGGGATTTCCGGCTGAAAGAGTACAATATGGTTAGGCATACGTTTCACCTCAGTCTAATCTTAGTCAACTAGGCTATTATACCATACTCTTCAGCCGCCGATTTTATAAAATTTGTATTGGATGTCAGGGGTGTAAGCCGTTGAGTCTTCATACGCCCAGTAGCGATGACGACTGTTGGAGGTATGAGCATTCACAAGAGGCATGCCATTGGCGTCTTTTTTTACGACGAATGTGTTGTGATCAAATCTCCCATCCCCCTGAAAGTCGTAGCATATGATGTCACCAGGTGAAAGTTGATCGGCAGAAGAAACTTCTGTTGCCGTCAACCCTTTCCTTGCTCCACCCAAATACCACCGGAGCGCGTGAGCCACTGTCCAGCTGTAACTCCAGCTCCCGCTTCCCATCCACCAGCCTCTCGTACGATTCGGCGCCCCCCATGTTGGCGCCCCGCCTGCCCGTATGCATTGGGATACATAGTTCGTACAATCGACATCAAAGCTCTTATAAGCAGGGTTGTAGCTGTTCCACCAACGATCTGCATAGCGGACAGCTTCTCTTCGGTTGTAAGTGAACCTGGATTGTTCACGGTCTTGGTCACTTGAAAACTCTAATGGTAAAGACTTGGAAGTTTGTTCCCCTCCCCGCCTCTCTGTCACTACATGGTTACGGACCAATTCTTCACCCATAAACCGTGCGTCCCCATGGTAGATACCTTCCTCTAAGAAGTCATACCTCCCAGATTTAATGAGCAGGGATAAGGTCAATATATATTGGAGATGCGTTTGATCTTCATAAGCGACGCGGTGATAAGGATGTATAGTTAAAGTCAGCCGCTGCAGGCGTTGTCCTCGCTCTTCGATCCCATTCACTTTTTTCTTCAACCAAGAATGGTCCTCCTGCTCGAACAGACGATCCATGATTCTTTCCCAGTACACTTGCAATTGATATGTACAGCTCATGCCTCTCCCCTCCTTTCTACATCTTATGAAAAGTAGAGAAGGACATGAACATCAAAAAAAGCAGCCTCCATTTGCTGGAGCCTGCTTTATTGATTTTGTTTTATCGTTTGATGTTCTTTTTCAAATTCAAGTAATTTCTGCTTTTTATCCAAACCGCCGGCATAACCGACCAGCTTGCCGTTACTCCCGATGATCCGGTGGCAAGGGACGATGATGGAAAAGGGGTTTTGGTTCACTGCTCCTCCTACAGCTCTGATGGCTTTTGGAGCGTGCATGGAAGAGGCGACATCCTTGTAGGACCTAGTCTCCCCGTAAGGGACGTGGTGGAGGAGCGTCCTCCAAACTTGCCGTTGAAAATCAGTGCCGTAGCAATTCAATGGCACATGAAATTCGTGGCGATGTCCTTCAAAGTAGTCGGACAGTTCTTGCTTCGTTTGTGCCACATATTTGTGTTCGGGGTCATACACCAGTTCACCTTTGAGAAAATGTTTCTTTTTCCAAGATTGATAGACCGAGAGCCGGTCATCATAATGACCAAAGTCGATTCGGCAGACGCCTTCATCATTTGTTAGTACAGTCATTGGCCCCAAAGGAGTTTCGAATGTGTCATAGTATAAGAACGATTGATGGTTCATATTCAACCCCTTCTTCTTTAACAGTTTTTTCTATTATACAAGAGCTTTCTAATGTTGAAAAGGTACATTTGGTTACTGTTCTTGAAATTGGACGCCCTTTTTCATTTCATAAAGCACTTGTTCATCCTCTTCTTTACCCTTGGCTTCTTCAATGGCTTCAAAGCATTCGGGTGTTCCAATCTTCCCAAGTCCCCATGCAGCCGTTCCACGAATGACGGGACGCGGATCCTTCTTCATCAAACGAATCAACTCATCAATCGCTGTCTCATCACGGTAATGAGCAAGAGCAAGAATCGCGTTTCGTTGGATGGGTTTTTTCCCACGCCATGAACCTGAGATGAACCCGAATTTCTCCTTGAATTGACGGTTGGATATCGAAAGCAATGGCGTCAGCTTCGGTTTGACGATTTCCGGATCCGGTTCGAACTCTTCATGATTATGAAAGTCCTTCTTGCGGTTTTTCGGGCAAACGGTCTGGCATGTATCACAGCCATACAAACGGTTTCCGATCTTTGTCCGGAACTCATCCGGAAGGAAATCCTTCGTTTGTGTTAAAAATGCGATGCATCGATTGGCATTCAACTGACCGCCCTGAACGAGTGCATCCGTCGGGCACGCATCGACACAGATGTTGCAGTCTCCGCAACTGTCGTCGACCGGTTCATCCGGGGCAAATGGGATGTTCGTAACCAGCTCCCCAAGATATACATATGAACCAAATTCGGGTGTGATCACGGCACAATTTTTCCCACTAAAACCAATACCTGCTCGCTCTGCTACCGCCCGATCAGACAACTCGCCGGTGTCCACCATTGATTTCAATTCCACATCCGGGAATTTTTCCTGTAAAAAAGCCCCTAAACGGTTGAGGCGATCACGAACCACATCATGATAATCCTGCCCCCAGGAAGCCCGGCAGAAAATTCCACGCCGGTCCCCTTTTTTACTTTTAGGCGCATCATGCATTTTGGAAGGATAAGCCAGGGCGATGGAAATAATGGATTGAGCTCCGGGAAGCAGCCGACCAGGCTCTGTCCGCTCTTGTACAGAGCCTTTTTCAAAGCCGGACTGATATCCAAGCTCCTGTTGCCGTTTCAATCGCGCTTTTAATTCACCGAAGACATCTGCGGAAGCGAACCCAATTTTATCAATCCCGATTTCTTTACTATGAGCAATGACTTCCTCTTTGAACTGATGAAAATCCACCCTGACGCACCTCCTTTCTACCTTATATCTTTCACTTTCGCTGTCCGTATTCGGTTCAGCGTTGCTGCTATTTCAAAACGTCTCGGTCTAGCCAGTTCACCAGGGTGCTGGTCTTTAAATGGAGCAAAGGAAGCGAGTCCTTCTTCGTCCAATTGCCGCTCAATGTTATCGAGCAGTTCATGTAAAGAATCGCCACGCTTCAGTACTCCTTTTTTATCTAAATGCAGAAGTAAATCAGCGATCAGTCTTGTTTGGGATGAATCGACGAGCTGTTCGACATGATCTAACGCAACATCATGACTGCCCATTAGAATCTTGTGCATACCTTTGGCCTGAACTTTCTCTTTCTTCCCTTTCCGTGTTTGCAAGCTTTGAGGTAAGAAAGAACGTTTAGGTACTTCTCCGAAAGAATCATCATCGGATTCCATGCGGTTATTGGGATACTTACTCGCAATGTGCTTCGCTTTTTCCGTGACATTATGAGGAATATACTGATCCATCATAATCACATCATCAGCGACATGAAAGTAATCCCCAGACCCACCCATAACAAGAATGGTAGAAACATTTCGATCCTCACGCATCTGTCTAATTTTATCGATGAACGGGGTGATCGGTTCCTTCTCTTTTACAACAAGTTCCTGCATGCGTTCATCCCTGATCATGAAGTTTGTCGCACTCGTATCTTCATCAATCAGCAATGTCGAGGCGCCCGCTTCTAAGGATTCAACAACATTTGCCGCTTGTGAAGTACTGCCACTGGCGTTCTCTGTTGAAAATCTCGTCGTATCTGTCCCATGAGGAAGGTTTTTAATGAACGGAGAAATGTCTACGGTCGATACTTGACGGCCGTCTTCCGCTCTCACTTTTACAGCAGAAGGATCCGTCAGTACATACTCCCGACCATCGCCTTCCACATGAGGATACACCCCGCGCTCCATGGCATTCAACAGGGTACTTTTACCATGATAACCGCCACCGACAATTAAAACAATTCCACGCTTCAAAGCCATTCCTGTAATCGGCTCTTCCTTATGCGGAAGGTCAATCGTCACACGGTTCGATTCAGGACTTTCAAAAGGTACAGCGTCTCGCATTGGTTTCTGACTGATGCCACTCTCCCTTGGAAGAATCGCCCCATCAGCAACAAAAGAAATCCAGTCATTATTCTTCATTTCATCGAGAATCGTTTGGTGCTGATCTGCGAGTTGGCACACCGATTCAATTTCTTTATCTTTTATTGCAAAAATGGATTGGTTCATGATCTCAGGTAAAATGGAAAAGAAAAGCTTTTCTGCCTGTTTCCCATTGATCCTTCTGCCATTAGCGGGAAGCCCTACTGTAAGGCAAACCGTCGTATCCTCAGGGTTCAAAGTGACCGACGTCCGTTCCAATATTTCCTGTCCTGGTTGGTCTATGGCAATCATTCCACTCTTCCCAGAACCTTTAACACTTGTTTGAGTTTTATTTATAGTCTTCGCGACTGCTCTTGTGATCTTATCTTCAGCATAATACTTCCGGCGAACATCCTTCTTCCATTCAGGGGACATTCTTCGTTCGGAATCCGGAATTCGGATGCGGATTTTAGATGGAGCCGCAAAGGGGTCTCCTTGAACATAATCAATCATCAAATCATATCTCTCGAAAGAATACGTTCCTTGAACTTGCTTATAAGCCTTGTAGCTTTTTCCATCGATTTGTTTCAAATGCTGCTCTAATTTTCTCATCACGGAGTCCTCCCTTAAACGAATAGATCTATTATAGGGTTTATCCAAATTTCATCAATAAAAAACGCAATGCTTCGTTACCCATTTAACGAAACACTGCGTTGGTTCACATAAGTATAAAAAATAATAGCATTGGAGCGGGTGAAGGGAATCGAACCCTCGTCATCAGCTTGGAAGGCTGAGGTTTTACCATTAAACTACACCCGCATAATTAAAGTTCATTGTTCTTGTCTTGTTCAGGTCCAAATCATGCCCCTTCCTCTTCCCGGTTATTCGAGGAAGTTAGATCCGTCGGGGCAACTCGTAGCATATTCGGTGGAAGCTCAGCTCGTGGCTGAGGTTTTACCATTAAACTACACCCGCATCATTTGAATCATTGTTATATTATTCCTATTTTGTTGAGGTTCATTACTCATCCGAGTTGTTCGGACAACTCTTATCGTTTACATTTGTAATCATAACATTCGAAATCTAGCGACGCAACAAGAAATTTACGTTTTTTTGTCGAAAAATTTACTTTCACTTTACTCTTGTAGTTTCATAATTTCGTTTTCACATAGTATCCCCATAACCTCAAGCACCTAAACAAAAGATTCCTTTTGTGAGAATTTATATGTGAATTGGCACATCCTTTATGCATTAAATTACGTCCATGCAATGGATTGAATCTCCCTGTTGTTATCCGTACGTTCTGGTCTGAGCAGTCACTATTTTACGAGCAGTTTTATTTGGTATGGTGGGTGGAAATCAGGGAGGATCCATACAGGGACTCGACCCCTTAAATGGATATTATTTTTCCACCCACTCCCTTCTTCGCTACGATGTACTAAAATTTACATCCTTCAACTTTTCTTAGACTGATAAACAAAGATTAAGGAGAATACAAGAAACGCAATAAAGTGTAAGGAATCAATGAATAGTTTGAAGAGTTCGACAAGCATAGAGGAATCCATAACCATCACCCCCAACAAGCAATTTAGCTGTGGATCTGAACACATATGGCTGTAAACAATACAAAAGCTTGAGTGAGTGTACTAGTTTTAAGAGATAGTAAGAAGATGCTTTCCCTTATAATCCCTCTTATTCTCAATTTTATACAGTCCATACTGCGGTATAAAATACTATGGAAACCCTTCAAGTGCTAATCCCCCTCTTTTTAACAACAAAAAGAAACCGAGGGGCAAGCTGCCTCGGTTTCTCCAATGTTTTCAATCTTCATTTCTTTTATAAGATAACTGTACTCTTCAATGCAGCGATCAAATTTTCAAAGTCTTCTTCGACTTGCCTTACAACATCATCCCGTTGGTAATCTTTGTTTTGTTCTTTGGAACTTTCTGGTTCAATCAATAAGGTACGTCCCTCCATAAAGGTAATTTCAATCTTACGCGGAGGGGTATTTTCTGACAAACTGTAATCTTCAAAGTATTCCTTCATGGAAATGATTCGATCTGTTAACAAGGTTTCTTTTTTCAAAGCCATGTCCTGGGAGAGGCTGAGCACAGTTAACGTCCGGTCGTTACGATTGACAATGAACAATTGTTGTTGATCTGAATCGATAACTTCTAATAAACGGTATTGATCTGATTCAAACAACTCTTCCGTAAATTCAAGAATTGCGGCTGTCTTCAAATGACTTAACTCTTCCATACCCAATCTTTCTTTTAAATGAATGGACATGCTAATGGAACCTCCTTAAGATTTTATTCATTGTACACATCCCCCTTTTTCCGAAAGAAAAAACGTAAAAAAAGGAAAATAAACAATTTTTACCATACAGGAAAGGAGGTGGGGTTTCGAATGTCTGATACATTCGACAAACCTCCCTTTTTTCATATGTATAGGTTATGGATAGTCACTTTTTAAACTTAAGGCTCTGTTAAAGCTTGTTGTTGATATTTGAACAATTCGAACAAATGTTCTATAATGAAGTTATCAAATACAAGCGGGTGACGACTGTGAGAGCAACCGATATCCTTAAAGCCATTCAAACATTGAACCCGGCGGAAAAACATCGCTTACGTGAATACTTAATTGACGCTCTCACTGCGTCATCCTCGACAGGAACGGCTCTGGAAGAGATTTCAGAACGCAAGCACAAGGACGGCTATCATTGTCCTGATTGCGAGTCGGAACATATTGTTCGATTCGGGAAATACTCCACCATCGTAGACGGTGAAGAAGTGAAGAAACAGCGTTATCGCTGCAAAGCTTGTCGTAAGACGTTCACCGACCTCACCAATACCGCTTTATACCGCACGCGGCATCTTCATCGGTGGATGAAGTTTATCGAATGTATGATAGAAGGGTATTCGCTCAGAAAATCAGCAAAGTTGATTGGAAACGTGACACACGTGACCTTGTTTTATTGGAGGCACAAGCTCCTATCGGCATTAAAACAAATGGAAAGTTCAACGTTCCAAGGTATCGTCGAAATGGACGAGACCTATTTCCTGTACTCTGAAAAGGGGCAAAGAAAGATTGACGGTAGAAAAGCACGCAAACGTGGTGGTTCCGCAAAGAAACGCGGCATCAGCAACGAACAGGTATGTGTCTTGGTCGCAAGAGACCGTGACAAGGTGACCTTCTCTCAGACATTAGGGATGGGGCGTTTGACGAAAGAACAGTTAGATAAAGCCATCGGTCATAAACTTACGAGTGAGAATGTGTTATGCACCGATGCTTGGCGTGCCTTCAAAACCTATGCGTTTGATAACGGGATGGACATCTTTCAGTTCAAATCAGACGGTAAAATCCGCACCAAGGGGCTTTATCACATTCAGAACGTCAATAACTACCACCGAAGGCTGAAAGCGTGGATACAGCGCTTTAACGGCGTGGCAACGAAGTATCTCAATCATTACCTAACTTGGTTCCAGGTATTAGAGAGTATCCATCATCAGCGGAATGAAGTGACGATGAATGATATGATTGTAAAAGGGAATTTATTTCCAAGTGTCGAAACCTATGATACCCTTAGATTATCTACTTTCACGATTTGACAATTGAATATTGTTTCCCGAATCGGATATTTATCTTGAAATCGAGTCTTCCAGTAAAGGGCAGGTTAGTTGAAGACTCAGTTTCGAGATATTCACCTTGTAGTGACATATTAATACAATAAATGTAAAATTAAGAATACGGTTATTTCCCGAAACTATGGGAGGAGAAGATGTCTATGGCTCCTGTTAAAAAAGCGTATGGATATGTAATACGTTATAGGGATGGAAATCCTCAAGTATTAGTATTTCAACATCCTATTAAGGAAGCAGGAATTCAAATTCCTAAAGGTACAGTAAAGGTCGGAGAAGATACTTATGATGCGGTTATTCGAGAAACTAAAGAGGAGACTGGTTTAAAAAACTTTATTGTTGAAGAATTAATAGCTAATGATCTATGGAGAAATGACGACGGGGTAATACATAATCGAATTTTTTACAAAATAATAACCACAGAAGACAGGGATCAGTGGTTTTACAAACCAACTGGGGGTGGAGAAGAAGAAGGTCTTAAGTTCAATTTCTTTTGGATATCTTCTATAGATGAAATCAATCTAATAAGAGGGCACGGAGACTATCTAGGCTTAATATTCGATTAGTTTTATTTCTTTACTTAAGGGTTAGCCATAAAGGGGTGGATTTTATTATGAGAGTAGATGAAAAAGTAAAGTTAAACGGCGGCAAAGAATTGAGATATACTCATATACAAAATAATTCTAAAAAAGTTTGCTTTATGCTCTCTGGAGCAGGTTATACATATGACAAACCGTTATTTTATTATTCAACTATGAAATTATTAGAAGAAAATACCGACATAATCCATCTCCATTACAACTACAGTAAAGATGAATTAGACCTTCCTATCTCAAAATTATCCCAACTCATAACCTGTGACGTGAAACAAATAATTAAAGATGTGCTAAAAAATAACGATTATGAAGAGAAAATATTTTTGGGTAAGTCTCTAGGCACTATACCAATAATAGATCAATTACTTACTGAATACCGAGAATCAAAGTTCGTTTTGCTGACCCCGTTGCTAAAATATGATGTTTTTATGGAACCACTACTTGAAACCCACTGTAATCTTCTGATCATTGTAGGGGAAAAGGACCATCATTTTTTTGTGGACAAGGTAGAAGCATTGAATAGGAGAGAGAACATTACGGTAAAGAAATTGCAAGGAGTTAACCATTCATTGGAGTTGGAACCATTTAACACTTTAGAATCCATTGCAGTATTAAGGGAAACTATTCACAGTATCAATAACTACTTATCTTGGAGCTGAATCTTCTGTTATTAGAGTAGAGTATGATGTGATTTATTGGGGAGGGAACTGATTTGAACAAGTATGGGACATATTTATTTAAGGGTTCAGCAAGTTATTATTCAAAATATAGACCACTGTATCCGTCATCACTTATAAGGTTTTTAGTGGAAAAGTTTTCTCTGAATGGAGAGCAAAACCTCCTGGATTTAGGGTGTGGACCTGGTCAACTTACACTAAGGTTCTCGGATTGGTGTAATAAAATAGTTGGAATAGATACGGAGCCAGAAATGATTGAAGAAGCTAAACGTCTTCATCAAGATATAAGGTTTGGTCAAATCCAATGGTTTAATGGAACACTAGAGCAATATAAAGTAGAACATACTGAACAATTCAATCTCGTAACAATAGCAAAAGCATTTCATTGGATGAATAGATCCAAGGTTTTAGATGAGTTATACGACTTGATTCCTGACGGCGGCGGAGTGGCTATCATCGATAATTATGATCCAAATAAACCGCTAAAACCTTGGCAAGTAAAACTGAATGAACTCATAGAAAAATGGTATGGAAAAGAACGGAGAGCTGGTAAATCCATCTATACCCATCCAGTTATTAGTCACGAAGAAATCCTATCAAATTCAAAATTTGAAGTTGAAGTACACACTTTACCTACATATGAGATCAATTGGACGATTGAGTCAATTCTAGGAAACTTATACTCCACTTCCTACGGGGCAAAACGGTTTTTGGGCAGTAAAATTGAGGAGTTTGAAAAGGAGGTCAAAGAAGAATTGAGGGGTTCTTCTGACACTAATGAGTTTAAAGAAACATTAAACGTATCTGTGAAGCTCGGTATAAAGTAGAACGTTTCGGTATTTATCTTGATTTCAAATCTTCATGTAAAGGGGGCTTATCTTTAACAAAGGTAAGTCCTTTTTGTTTGTAAAAAGAATTGAGTTCTTGTTTTCTTTTTGAAATAATTGGAATTGGAAGTGTCTTTGATCTAGAGCAAGAACTAGAAGACTGTAGCATCTGAAATAGCTGGTTGATTTTTTTCTTCATTATCACTATTGCATTTCTGGATGGTTTGACCGCCTATTTAAAAAGTGTTTAGTGGAGGTGATGGAATGAAGCAGATTGTACACGCATGGGTTCCGCATGAAGCATGTACCCATTACATTTCGTTAGATAAATGCATACTGCTGCCTTACTGGATAGAATTGAAGTTTACGCTTCTTTTCAGCAATGATAACGGTGGGCTTTGTGATTCAGGAAAAAAGATCACTTTTACGTTCGAATCCCCCGTTGCCGTGCGGTACTCAGAGGAGGCAGATCGGGAAGACTTAATTCATGCAGATTTTGTTGATGAGTTTTCTGTTGCCCAAGGCCGTGTTTGGCCTTACTTCAAAGTGGGAAATTCACAATTCATGCAATGGCAACTCGATCTTAATGCAGCTATTGGGGACCCTAGTGAGCTAACGTGTTTTGGTTTTACCGAAGAGCAATATTTATTTGAAATTCTAAGTAGTAAGGACCCTGTCGTGAAAGTGGATTGATTTAGTAATTGAAATAGTCTAACCATGATACTTAAAACAAGGAGAATCTTTATTGATGGGAGTTAGTTGAAAACTTGAAAAAATATTTTATAGCCATAGACGAAGAGGTAGATAAAAGAATTGACAACATTCTAACTTTCATCGGGATTTTTTCAGTTTTGATTGGTTCCAAAATACTTAACAAACATTTTGGATACGGGATAATTCTTGTAACGCTACTTCTTCTAATAAGAATTGTGTGGGACCTGGTTAATCCAAAGTCAAGAGTACAAAAACGGTATAAGCAAACTTTAAGTATCGCGGTATTTTTTATATTCTTGGCTTCGATTATTTGGATTGTCATACGGCTATTATTGCCGTACCCATATGGAATTCTTTATGGGTCATAACGATTTCCTCAACACTTAGTCTTATGGGGGCAAAGTATAAAATTAATTCAACCATGTTACATAAGGTCTTTGTGCGGAATTATAGGAGGATGGAAGAAATTCTTTTAAGGAGGGAGGAAACATTGAAAGGACTTAAAATAGTGAATTTCATCTTAGCTATCATTGCTATGGTACTGGGGCTCTCTCATCTATTTGTTAATAATGTTCGAATACTATCAGTTATATTTCTCCCTTTTTTGTTCATCTTCTTTTTTCTAATAGGAGTTGAACAGGTTAAGACCAAGCGAAAGAGAAGAGGGTATCTATATATTGTTGCAGCTATCCTTTTTATTTTTCCAGTGATAAAAGTATTAGCTGTCTACTTATAATCTATCATGATGCATATGTGATTACATAAGTTGTTTAGAAGTGCTTTAATATCTTGATATCGAGTCTTCAGGTAACGGGGGCTTTTCTTTAATAACATGCTTTGAAGCAATTGAAGATAAAAAATATAGGAGGTGTTTTCATTGATTAAGGGTCTATACGAAGCACATTTGCCGGTAAGTGACTTGAATAAGTCGATTGAATTCTATGAAGGGCTAGGGTTGAAGTTTGACCATAAAGTGGAAGATAGATTAGCTTTCTTATGGATTGTGAAAGACCAAAGTTGGATTGGCTTATGGAAAACCGATAAAGTTGAGGTAGAGTATCATCCTTCAATTAGACATATAGCTTTTGAAGTATCTTTAGATGGTCTGAAAAACTCGATTAACTGGCTAACAACTAAAGGTTATAAACCGAGAAAAGCTTTTGGTTTTGAGCCTACTGAACCATTTGTGATGCCAAATCCTAATGAAGAGTTTGGTCATGCAAAGATACATTTTAATGACCCGGATGGAAATAGTTTAGAGTTCATTTGTAAAATTGGTAATCCTAACAATTTGACAGAGAAAATGTATCTAAGTGAATGGGAAGAATTAAATAAATTAACGAAGTAGTATGGAGCATAGACGATACAAATGGAGACTAAAGTAAAAGAAAAGCTAAGATATATCTCAAATTCGAGTCTTTCTGTATTGGGGGCTTTAGTTGAATAAGGCAAATATAAGAACGAGGAACTTCCAATTTTATGGAAGTTCCTTTTTTGTAGTAATATCAACACTGAACTTTAACAGAGCCAAACTTAAAGAAGGTTCTCAATGGTTACGGGGTTGACTATGAAATGAATACCACATAGGATCTATAGCTGATCAGAAAGGGCTTTGAAAGAGGCCACGGCTTCTTTATAATAAGCCAACTGTCGATTTTGAATCGTTTGTTCTAAATTGTTGAAGGCTTTAGAGGCTAATCGCTTTAAATCATCATGATTTGTAATTTCCAGTAACTCTTTAATCATCAGCTGCTTTTCTTTTGTATCTTTCTCTAAAGTTTTCCACTCTTCCTCTGTATCTATCTGATCTTTTTTCAAGTCTTCCTCTACGCTTCGCCCGAGTCCGTAAATCAGTTGCTTCATTTCTTCATTCTCCTGAATGGATTGAAGGGTCGTGTCATCAACGAATTCCTCTATAGTGGACACTTCCATCTCTTCAGGCTCTGTTTGATCAATAATTACTGTTGCATAGGATTGTTGACCTTCGTTTGACGAGGCTTGAACATCGACACTCTCCTGCTGATCTATTTTGGTGAGCTGCCACACTCCAAATCCGAGCGCCAGTACACCTAGAATAGACGTCCCTTTTATGAACTTACTCATTATGCATCCCTTTCTTATCAATTATCGGTCAATATATTTGTAACAAGATTGTAACATTACAAGAAATAACTGTAAATAAAAAGGAGAAGCTAGATAAGCTTCTCCTTTTTCGGGGTTCCTATAAGTTTTCCAAGAATAATCGAATGACATCGGCACCGCCTATAAACGTTCCTAACGAACTCCCGATATTCGCAAGAACGACAACAAGAAGGATCCGCGTCACTTTATTGTTCCAGAACCCTTTTATACTTGTTACATCATCTGACAACGTTTCAAAGTCCGCTACATTTGGACGACGGAAGTAGGCTTGTACAATCCCAGCAAACCATCCTGCCGCAATCAATGGGTTTAACGATGTAATCGGAGCCATAATAAATGCTGATACAACCGCTAAAGGATGAGCAAGAGCTGCTGCTGCTCCCAACGCTGAGAAAGAACCATTCCAAAGCACCCAGCTGATCGTTTGCTGTGTACCCGCTGCCGGATTCGAAAAGAAAGTGTAAAGAATAATGGACACAATCAACACCGGAATACTCCATCCGATGATTTTCGGCACCTTCGACTTTGGCGGTCTTTGTTTTAGCTTTTTCAAGTCTTGTTCTTTGTGAATTTCTTCCTTAATTCCAGGCACATGAGCCGCTCCGAGTATAGCAACTATTTTTTCTCCTGGTGCGTCCTTAATTTTCTGTGCGAGGTATTGGTCCCGTTCATCAATGAGAGGTTTCTTCAATTTCGGAAAGTTATCCGTCAAGTCCTGGAGCATACCGTCAAGCATATCTTGGGATTTCATCTTTTCCAACTCTTCTTCAGAAATTTTTTCATTACTGAAGATGCCATAAAAGATAGACAATAAAAGTTTCATTTTGCCACCGAATCCAATGTTGCCCCATATCCTTGAGAAAGTGATTTGAATATTGCGGTCAGCTAAAACAAGTTCTGCTCCGACTTTTTCCGCTGATTCAATTCCCTGGATCATTTCCTGTCCTGCTTGAATTCCAAACTGCTTTGCCATACGTCTTTGAAAAGATGAAATCGCCAAATTGACGAGCAGCAAAGTCGCTTTTTTATTCTTGATGACTTCAAAGATATCTGTGTTTTTCCAACGGTCTCCATCTTGGATGGATTGAAATCTTTGTTCATCCAGCTCAACACAAACCGAATCCGGCTGCTCTTTCTCAATAACAGCTTTTACTTGTTCAGCACTTGCCTTTGAAACGTGAGCCGTGCCAACAAGCACATATTCCTTATTATCTATGTGAATTCTTGTAATGTTTTCTTCCAATGCAGACATCTGAACCTTCCTTTTTTGCTTCCCGTTTATTTTCTCTCTCTCCTCATATTAAACTAGATGAGCTCAAATGAGAATCCTTTCGCCTAAAAACATGTCATTGACAAGCACTTGTAGGAAGGATAAAATCTCCTTTAATCATAGAACACATTAAACCTTGCGTATAAATTTGGAAATAAGGTCCAAATGTCTCTACCGAACCACCGTAAATGGTTTGACTACGAGAGGGATCATCTCATCCTTCTCTTGATTTTTATACACGATATACTTCTTAAGGAGGAGGAACAGGAAGATGAACATTGAAACACTAACAAAAAGAATAAAGGTAGCAAACAAAAAACAGCCCGCGGATCAAGTTATTAAGAATGTGCAAATCGTCGATGTATTTAATGGAGAAATCATCATTCATAAAGATGTAGCGATTGTCGATGGATACTTCGCAGGGATGGGTGATTATGAAGGAAGAGAAGTCATTGATGCTCAAGGACAGTACATGGCTCCTTCATTCATAGATTCTCATGTACACATTGAATCCTCCATGGTCCCGCCCTCCGAGTTCGCTAAAGTCGTTATTCCTCATGGTGTGACCACAGTGATTACAGACCCTCATGAAATTGGAAACGTCCTTGGGGTAGAAGGCCTCCAGTTCATGCTCGACGATACGAAAGACATTCCCATGGACTTTCATTTTATGCTTCCTTCCAGTGTGCCAGCCACCCCTTTTGAAACATCTGGTGCTGAATTACAGGCATCTGACCTTCACCCTTTTCTAAGTGACCCACAGGTTCTTGGACTCGGGGAAGTGATGGACTATGCATCACTCAGAAACGCCGATCCTGAGTTATTGAAAAAAATAACACAAACTCTAAAATCAGGTGGTTACATCGACGGTCACCTCGCAGGACTAGATGATCATGCTGTCAATCTATACTCAAGTGCAGAGGTTCAGACCGATCATGAATGTAATACAACAGAAGAAGCCCTTGCACGGCTCCAGCGAGGCATGTATGTCAGTATCCGTGAAGGATCTGCCGCCAAAGACCTGAAAGCCCTATTGTCCGTAGTGAACGAAAAGAACGCCAGACGTTGCCTATTTTGTACAGATGACAAACACATCGATGATCTTTTAACGGAAGGAAGCATCGACCATCACATCCGTTTGGCTACAACTCAAGGGCTCGATCCCATCACCGCTATCCAAATGGCTACATTAAATGCAGCCGAATGCTATGGTCTACATCATAAGGGAGCGATTGCGCCAGGTTATATGGCCGACTTCGTATTTTTTGAGGACTTACAGGCACTAGAAGTCACACAAGTGTTCAAAGCAGGGAAAAAGGTGGCTTCTCAAGGAAGCTTTTTGAATGAAGGCCCTCCCCAAATCCCAAAAAATCATAAAATCAAGAACAGCATGCGCTTTCCCGAACTATCAAAGGAAAATTTGCGTATACCGATGAACACCTCACAAAAAGGAAACATCATTAAAATAAATAAAAACCAAATTAAAACGGACCACCTGGTTGAAGAGGTGGAAACAGAATCAGGATACTTTCTACCATCTGTGAGGAAAGACCAATTAAAATTAGTGGTTGTAGAGAGACATCATTATACAGGGAATATTGGACTCGGGATTGTAAAAGGGATGGGGCTTCAAAAAGGAGCTATAGCTACAACCATTGCTCATGATTCTCACAATATCGTAGCCGTAGGCACAAACGATGAAGATCTCGTAAAAGCTATCTCGCATTTGTATGAAATTGGCGGGGGAATGACATTATTCCATGAAGGAGTCTCCCTCTCATCACTTCCTCTTCCAATAGCCGGATTGATGTCGGATCAAAAGTACGAAGAAGTTGCTCGACGTTTGGTAGACGTTCACAAAGATCTGTCCACCCTTGGCTTTGCCAATGACTTCAACC
>NZ_JBSWSY010000002.1:0-2500 GCF_056158265.1 Halobacillus sp. AWM4_238 | reverse complement strand
CCGACTACTTGTAGGCACACGGTTTCAGGTTCTCTTTCACTCCCCTTCCGGGGTGCTTTTCACCTTTCCCTCACGGTACTGGTTCACTATCGGTCACTAGGGAGTATTTAGCCTTGGGAGATGGTCCTCCCGGATTCCGACGGAATTCCTCGTGTTCCGCCGTACTCAGGATCCACTCCGGAGGGAGAAAGATTTCGACTACAGGGCTGTTACCTGCTCTGGCTGACCTTTCCAGATCGATTCGTCTATCTTCCTCCTTGGTAACTCCAATGGAGTGTCCTACAACCCCAGAAAGCAAGCTTTCTGGTTTGGGCTGATTCCGTTTCGCTCGCCGCTACTCAGGAAATCGCGTTTGCTTTCTCTTCCTCCGGGTACTTAGATGTTTCAGTTCCCCGGGTGTGCCTGCCTATACCTATGTATTCAGTATAGGATACTGTTCCATTACGAACAGTGGGTTTCCCCATTCGGAAATCTCCGGGTCAAAGCCTACTTACGGCTCGCCGGAGCATATCGGTGTTAGTCCCGTCCTTCATCGGCTCCTAGTACCAAGGCATCCACCGTGCGCCCTTATTCACTTAACTATCGTCGTGAAAAGACGTTTACAATTTCAATTAGATGTCTTGTCATCAAATGTCTCATCGTTAGATGAAGACAATGATTCCTTATCCAGTTTTCAAGGTTCACAAGTTGAAAGATCGTTTGATCTCTCAAAACTGAACAACCAACACAGTACGTTTCCGTTATATCCTTAGAAAGGAGGTGATCCAGCCGCACCTTCCGATACGGCTACCTTGTTACGACTTCACCCCAATCATTGGCCCCACCTTCGGCGGCTGGCTCCAAAAAGGTTACCTCACCGACTTCGGGTGTTGCCAACTCTCGTGGTGTGACGGGCGGTGTGTACAAGGCCCGGGAACGTATTCACCGCGGCATGCTGATCCGCGATTACTAGCGATTCCGGCTTCATGCAGGCGAGTTGCAGCCTGCAATCCGAACTGAGAATGGTTTTATGGGATTTGCTACACCTCGCGGCTTCGCTGCCCTTTGTACCATCCATTGTAGCACGTGTGTAGCCCAGGTCATAAGGGGCATGATGATTTGACGTCATCCCCGCCTTCCTCCGGTTTGTCACCGGCAGTCACCTTAGAGTGCCCAACTAAATGCTGGCAACTAAGATTAGGGGTTGCGCTCGTTGCGGGACTTAACCCAACATCTCACGACACGAGCTGACGACAACCATGCACCACCTGTCACTTGGTCCCCGAAGGGAAAGCCCTATCTCTAGGGTTGTCCAAGGATGTCAAGACCTGGTAAGGTTCTTCGCGTTGCTTCGAATTAAACCACATGCTCCACCGCTTGTGCGGGCCCCCGTCAATTCCTTTGAGTTTCAGCCTTGCGGCCGTACTCCCCAGGCGGAGTGCTTAATGCGTTAACTTCAGCACTAAGGGGTGGAAGCCCCCTAACACCTAGCACTCATCGTTTACGGCGTGGACTACCAGGGTATCTAATCCTGTTTGCTACCCACGCTTTCGCACCTCAGCGTCAGAAACAGACCAGAGAGTCGCCTTCGCCACTGGTGTTCCTCCACATATCTACGCATTTCACCGCTACACGTGGAATTCCACTCTCCTCTTCTGTCCTCAAGTTCCCCAGTTTCCAATGACCCTCCACGGTTGAGCCGTGGGCTTTCACATCAGACTTAAGGAACCGCCTGCGCGCGCTTTACGCCCAATAATTCCGGACAACGCTTGCCCCCTACGTATTACCGCGGCTGCTGGCACGTAGTTAGCCGGGGCTTCCTCGTTAGGTACCGTCAAGGTACCGTTCTATTCGCACGGTACTTGTTCTTCCCTAACAACAGAACTTTACGATCCGAAGACCTTCATCGTTCACGCGGCGTTGCTCCGTCAGACTTTCGTCCATTGCGGAAGATTCCCTACTGCTGCCTCCCGTAGGAGTCTGGGCCGTGTCTCAGTCCCAGTGTGGCCGATCACCCTCTCAGGTCGGCTACGCATCGTCGCCTTGGTGAGCCGTTACCTCACCAACTAGCTAATGCGCCGCGGGCCCATCTGTAAGTGATAGCAAGAAGCCATCTTTCAACTTTCCTTCATGCGAAAGAAAGTATTACCCGGCATTAGCCCCGGTTTCCCGGGGTTATTCCGATCTTACAGGCAGGTTGCCCACGTGTTACTCACCCGTCCGCCGCTCGTTCCACGAGCTTCACCCCGAAGGGATCCACTCGCTTCCCGCGCTCGACTTGCATGTATTAGGCACGCCGCCAGCGTTCGTCCTGAGCCAGGATCAAACTCTCCATAAAAGTTAAGTTTGACTTGCTCATTTGCACACCAAATGTGCTTGTTTCAAATTTCTTCAATAAAGAAGAAATGTTTTGACGTACTGGTTGGTTCGTTCAGTTTTCAAAGATCAAATGTTTTGTCCGCCGTTTAAAAACAGCGACTTAATTAATATATCATGTGCAGTTGTTTTCGTCAACAACTTT
>NZ_JBSWSY010000001.1:0-5735 GCF_056158265.1 Halobacillus sp. AWM4_238 | reverse complement strand
AAAAGTTGTTGACGAAAACAACTGCACATGATATATTAATTAAGTCGCTGTTTTTAAACGGCGGACAAAACATTTGATCTTTGAAAACTGAACGAACCAACCAGTACGTCAAAACATTTCTTCTTTATTGAAGAAATTTGAAACAAGCACATTCGGTGTGCAAATGAGCAAGTCAAACTTAACTTTTATGGAGAGTTTGATCCTGGCTCAGGACGAACGCTGGCGGCGTGCCTAATACATGCAAGTCGAGCGCGGGAAGCGAGTGGATCCCTTCGGGGTGAAGCTCGTGGAACGAGCGGCGGACGGGTGAGTAACACGTGGGCAACCTGCCTGTAAGATCGGAATAACCCCGGGAAACCGGGGCTAATGCCGGGTAATACTTTCTTTCGCATGAAGGAAAGTTGAAAGATGGCTTCTTGCTATCACTTACAGATGGGCCCGCGGCGCATTAGCTAGTTGGTGAGGTAACGGCTCACCAAGGCGACGATGCGTAGCCGACCTGAGAGGGTGATCGGCCACACTGGGACTGAGACACGGCCCAGACTCCTACGGGAGGCAGCAGTAGGGAATCTTCCGCAATGGACGAAAGTCTGACGGAGCAACGCCGCGTGAACGATGAAGGTCTTCGGATCGTAAAGTTCTGTTGTTAGGGAAGAACAAGTACCGTGCGAATAGAACGGTACCTTGACGGTACCTAACGAGGAAGCCCCGGCTAACTACGTGCCAGCAGCCGCGGTAATACGTAGGGGGCAAGCGTTGTCCGGAATTATTGGGCGTAAAGCGCGCGCAGGCGGTTCCTTAAGTCTGATGTGAAAGCCCACGGCTCAACCGTGGAGGGTCATTGGAAACTGGGGAACTTGAGGACAGAAGAGGAGAGTGGAATTCCACGTGTAGCGGTGAAATGCGTAGATATGTGGAGGAACACCAGTGGCGAAGGCGACTCTCTGGTCTGTTTCTGACGCTGAGGTGCGAAAGCGTGGGTAGCAAACAGGATTAGATACCCTGGTAGTCCACGCCGTAAACGATGAGTGCTAGGTGTTAGGGGGCTTCCACCCCTTAGTGCTGAAGTTAACGCATTAAGCACTCCGCCTGGGGAGTACGGCCGCAAGGCTGAAACTCAAAGGAATTGACGGGGGCCCGCACAAGCGGTGGAGCATGTGGTTTAATTCGAAGCAACGCGAAGAACCTTACCAGGTCTTGACATCCTTGGACAACCCTAGAGATAGGGCTTTCCCTTCGGGGACCAAGTGACAGGTGGTGCATGGTTGTCGTCAGCTCGTGTCGTGAGATGTTGGGTTAAGTCCCGCAACGAGCGCAACCCCTAATCTTAGTTGCCAGCATTTAGTTGGGCACTCTAAGGTGACTGCCGGTGACAAACCGGAGGAAGGCGGGGATGACGTCAAATCATCATGCCCCTTATGACCTGGGCTACACACGTGCTACAATGGATGGTACAAAGGGCAGCGAAGCCGCGAGGTGTAGCAAATCCCATAAAACCATTCTCAGTTCGGATTGCAGGCTGCAACTCGCCTGCATGAAGCCGGAATCGCTAGTAATCGCGGATCAGCATGCCGCGGTGAATACGTTCCCGGGCCTTGTACACACCGCCCGTCACACCACGAGAGTTGGCAACACCCGAAGTCGGTGAGGTAACCTTTTTGGAGCCAGCCGCCGAAGGTGGGGCCAATGATTGGGGTGAAGTCGTAACAAGGTAGCCGTATCGGAAGGTGCGGCTGGATCACCTCCTTTCTAAGGATATAACGGAAACGTACTGTGTTGGTTGTTCAGTTTTGAGAGATCAAACGATCTTTCAACTTGTGAACCTTGAAAACTGGATAAGGAATCATTGTCTTCATCTAACGATGAGACATTTGATGACAAGACATCTAATTGAAATTGTAAACGTCTTTTCACGACGATAGTTAAGTGAATAAGGGCGCACGGTGGATGCCTTGGTACTAGGAGCCGATGAAGGACGGGACTAACACCGATATGCTCCGGCGAGCCGTAAGTAGGCTTTGACCCGGAGATTTCCGAATGGGGAAACCCACTGTTCGTAATGGAACAGTATCCTATACTGAATACATAGGTATAGGCAGGCACACCCGGGGAACTGAAACATCTAAGTACCCGGAGGAAGAGAAAGCAAACGCGATTTCCTGAGTAGCGGCGAGCGAAACGGAATCAGCCCAAACCAGAAAGCTTGCTTTCTGGGGTTGTAGGACACTCCATTGGAGTTACCAAGGAGGAAGATAGACGAATCGACCTGGAAAGGTCAGCCAGAGCAGGTAACAGCCCTGTAGTCGAAATCTTTCTCCCTCCGGAGTGGATCCTGAGTACGGCGGAACACGAGGAATTCCGTCGGAATCCGGGAGGACCATCTCCCAAGGCTAAATACTCCCTAGTGACCGATAGTGAACCAGTACCGTGAGGGAAAGGTGAAAAGCACCCCGGAAGGGGAGTGAAAGAGAACCTGAAACCGTGTGCCTACAAGTAGTCGGAGCCCGTTAATGGGTGACGGCGTGCCTTTTGTAGAATGAACCGGCGAGTTACGACCGTATGCGAGGTTAAGCAGTAGAAGCGGAGCCGCAGCGAAAGCGAGTCTGAATAGGGCGAGTGAGTATGCGGTCGTAGACCCGAAACCGTGTGATCTACCCATGTCCAGGGTGAAGGTCAGGTAACACTGACTGGAGGCCCGAACCCACGTAAGTTGAAAATTACGGGGATGAGGTGTGGGTAGGGGTGAAATGCCAATCGAACACGGAGATAGCTGGTTCTCTCCGAAATAGCTTTAGGGCTAGCCTCAGAATAGAAAGTCATGGAGGTAGAGCACTGATTGGACGAGGGGCCCCTATCGGGTTACCGAATTCAGTCAAACTCCGAATGCCATAGACTTTGTTCTGGGAGTCAGACCGTGGGTGATAAGGTTCATGGTCGAGAGGGAAACAGCCCAGACCGCCAGCTAAGGTCCCAAAGTGTGTGTTAAGTGGAAAAGGATGTGGAGTTGCTTAGACAACCAGGATGTTGGCTTAGAAGCAGCCATCATTCAAAGAGTGCGTAATAGCTCACTGGTCGAGTGACTCTGCGCCGAAAATGTACCGGGGCTAAACACACCACCGAAGCTGCGGATTGATCTTATGATCAGTGGTAGGAGAGCGTTCTAAGGGCCGTGAAGTCAGACCGTAAGGACTGGTGGAGCGCTTAGAAGTGAGAATGCCGGTATGAGTAGCGAAAAAAGAGTGAGAATCTCTTTCACCGAATGCCTAAGGTTTCCTGAGGAAGGCTCGTCCTCTCAGGGTTAGTCGGGACCTAAGCCGAGGCCGAAAGGCGTAGGCGATGGACAACAGGTTGATATTCCTGTACCACCTCCTTTCCGTTTGAACGACGGGGGGACGCAGGAGGATAAGGAGAGCGCGCCACTGGATGTGCGCGTCCAAGCAGTGAGACGGTCGGATAGGCAAATCCGTCCGGCAACGTCAAGCTGTGATGGGGAGGGAAATATAGTACCGAAGCTCCTGAGTTCACACTGCCAAGAAAATCCTCTAGTGAGGAAAGAGGTGCCCGTACCGCAAACCGACACAGGTAGGCGAGGAGAGGATCCTAAGGTGAGCGGGAGAACTCTCGTTAAGGAACTCGGCAAAATGACCCCGTAACTTCGGGAGAAGGGGTGCTCCTCTGCCGAGGAGCCGCAGTGAAAAGGCCCAAGCGACTGTTTACCAAAAACACAGGTCTCTGCGAAGCCGTAAGGCGAAGTATAGGGGCTGACACCTGCCCGGTGCTGGAAGGTTAAGGGGATGCGTTAGCTTATGCGAAGCGTTGAACCGAAGCCCCAGTAAACGGCGGCCGTAACTATAACGGTCCTAAGGTAGCGAAATTCCTTGTCGGGTAAGTTCCGACCCGCACGAAAGGTGCAACGACTTGGGCACTGTCTCAACGAGAGACCCGGTGAAATTATACTATGTGTGAAGATGCACATTACCCGCGACAGGACGGAAAGACCCCGTGGAGCTTTACTGTAGCCTGATATTGAATGTTGGTACAGCTTGTACAGGATAGGTAGGAGCCTTGGAAGCCGGAGCGCTAGCTTCGGTGGAGGCGCTGGTGGGATACTACCCTGGCTGTACGGACATTCTAACCCAGGACCGTGATCCGGTCCGGAGACAGTGTCAGGTGGGCAGTTTGACTGGGGCGGTCGCCTCCCAAAAGGTAACGGAGGCGCCCAAAGGTTCCCTCAGAATGGTTGGAAATCATTCGCAGAGTGTAAAGGCACAAGGGAGCTTGACTGCGAGACCTACAAGTCGAGCAGGGACGAAAGTCGGGCTTAGTGATCCGGCGGTTCCGCATGGAAGGGCCGTCGCTCAACGGATAAAAGCTACCCCGGGGATAACAGGCTTATCTCCCCCAAGAGTCCACATCGACGGGGAGGTTTGGCACCTCGATGTCGGCTCATCGCATCCTGGGGCTGTAGTCGGTCCCAAGGGTTGGGCTGTTCGCCCATTAAAGCGGTACGCGAGCTGGGTTCAGAACGTCGTGAGACAGTTCGGTCCCTATCCGTCGTGGGCGTTGGAAATTTGAAAGGAGCTGTCCTTAGTACGAGAGGACCGGGATGGACACACCGCTGGTGTACCAGTTGTTCCGCCAGGAGCATCGCTGGGTAGCTACGTGTGGTCGGGATAAGTGCTGAAAGCATCTAAGCATGAAGCCCCCCTTGAGATGAGATTTCCCTTACCTATAAGGTAATAAGATCCCTCAGAGACGATGAGGTTGATAGGTCCGAGGTGGAAGCGTGGTGACACGTGGAGCTGACGGATACTAATGGATCGATGACTTATCTATCTGATTTCAATCAGTCGTGAAAAGCATTTCTTTTTCAAAAAGATGTTTCCTTATCCAGTTTTGAGGGTTTACCTCAAACTTTATATTGATGTGGTGGTGAAGGCGAAGAGGTCACACCTGTTCCCATGCCGAACACAGCAGTTAAGCTCTTCAGCGCCGATGGTAGTCGGGTTTACCCCCGTGAGAGTAGGATGGTAGAGCATCTGACTTTTAATCAGAGGGTCGAAGGTTCGAATCCTTCATGGCTCACCATTTATTATGCGGGTGTGGTGGAATTGGCAGTACACGCCAGATATTTAGGATCTAGTGCTTCACGGCGTGGGGGTTCAAGTCCCTCCACCCGCATTATCCAATTATCATGATCAGCATCCCATTGTTTACTACAGCAATTTTGCGGTCGTGGCGGAATCGGCAGACGCGCTAGGTTGAGGGCCTAGTGGGAGGTAATCCCGTGGAGGTTCAAGTCCTCTTCGGCCGCACCAACTTTTTTAAAAAAAGTACTTGCGTCAACACACAAAAGATGTTAAGATAATAAATGTCGCTTTTTTAATGCGCCCGTAGCTCAATTGGATAGAGCGTCTGACTACGGATCAGAAGGTTAGGGGTTCGACTCCTCTCGGGCGCGCCATTAACGGGAAGTAGCTCAGCTTGGTAGAGCACTTGGTTTGGGACCAAGGGGTCGCAGGTTCGAATCCTGTCTTCCCGACCATCGAAATCCTAAATAACAATTTGATACACTTGCGGGTGTAGTTTAGTGGTAAAACCTCAGCCTTCCAAGCTGATGATGAGGGTTCGATTCCCATCACCCGCTCCATTTTAATGAATGTCATCGGGGCCTGTAGCTCAGCTGGTTAGAGCGCACGCCTGATAAGCGTGAGGTCGGTGGTTCGAGTCCACTC